>CAVXXY010000003.1:0-1610944 GCA_963765905.1 uncultured Actinomycetota bacterium | reverse complement strand
GTAGAGCTCGAACTGCTCCCGCGTAGCGGGTAGTCAACGGTTGTTGCCGTGAATTGTGGCTCTGACCTGCGAAAACACCGTCTGGCACTGGTTGGTCATGGATGCTCATTGGCGGCCGTTTGCGGATTTCTTGCGGACTGTTTGCGGACTCGTCATCCGATGAATTACGTGCTCGACCTGGTCCCTTCCTCGAGTGTCGCGTTACATGTAACATCGGTGGCATGGCCGTACGAGAGCGAGTGAGCGCGTACCGGGCCCGGATGCGGGCCCAAGGATTGCGGCCTGTCCAGATCTGGGTACCCGACGTGCGCTCGCCAGATTTCGCCGCCGAAGCTCACCGTCAGTCCGCACTGGTCGCGGCCGCTGACCGCGCGAGTGACGACATGGACTTCGTCGAGGCTGTCTCCGACGACTGGGACGAATGAGGCGCGGGGACATCGTCACCGTCGCCGGCGGTGTCTACGCGAACAAGCCACGGCCCGCCTTGATCGTCCAGGACGACCGGTTCGACGCGACTGACTCGTTGACGGTCTGTCCATTCACGAGCACCGACGTCGACGCGCCCCTGCTGCGGGTTCCGGTCACTGCGGACGAGGAGAACGGCCTCGACCAAGACAGCTTCGTGATGGTCGACAAGCTCACCACCGTCCGAAGGAGCAACGCGCACACGGTGGTAGGACGGCTCGAGGCAACGACCTTGGTCGAGGTCGAGAGGCGACTGCTCGTCTTCCTCGGCTTCGGCGCCTGAATCACCGAGCCGCCCAGCGTGCTCGCTCCGCGAGCACGCTGGGGTGAAAGTAGCGGGCGGATCCGAGGAACCACCCCGGCGTCGGCCACACCAGGTAAACCGCGACTGTGCACCCCGCGTTCAACGAGTATGACGAGATTCGGACTCCTTCTCGCCGCCGGTCTGCTGACTGTGACGAGTTGTAGTGGCTCCGACCTTGACGCCGGCACTCCGACCCCGGCCAATCCTTCCGCGACCGAGACCGCGACGACCTCGCCGCCTCCACTCACTATCGGTGACCTCCGGCGCGGAGCAATGACCGACCATGCATTCGCCGTCGGGAAGACGTTGGTGATCGGCTCCCGTCGGGTGCGACTGAGGAGCAAGCCGTTCGGCCTCGTTGATTCGATTCACTCGGTGATCGTGCGGTCCGGGGATGGATCAATCATCAACGTCTATAAACGATCGATGCGCATCGAGCACCTCACGGCTACCTCAGCCAGCAAGCCGATCGCCGACCCCTATGGCAACTTCGCGGCCTGGCAGGAGGACGGCCCCGACCCGGCCGCGGTAACCGTGTACTACGTGGGCCTTGGGGGGTCTCGTTTCATCGATCGCCAATCATTCCCCACCGACCCGGAGTGCTGCGACGACCCGTTCCAAGTTCTCGGCATGACGGGCAGCGACCTGTACGTATCGGTTGCCGCCGGTAATCGGACCTGGGTATGGAACATCTACGAGGGCCAGGAAGGCGTCCCTCACGAGGTCCCCAACTCCGACCACTACGTCCGCGAGGTCCACGGCCTACACGGTGGCTACGTCCACCAGGTCACGAAGAAGGGGATCGTTGTTGGGTTGCCGTCAACCAAGGACGGCCCGACGCGGTTCGGGATCGGAGATGCCAGCGACGTGACATACCGCGAAACGGACCTGGTCGAGGCCGAAGGCATCGAGGTCACCGGGGAGTGGGTCGTGTCCTGGAGCGAGGACGATGCGGGCATCGTCAATCGGTTAGGGAATCGGAACCAGCTCGCAAACTCGGAACCCGTTGCTCTCGAGCTCCGACACCGACCGACCGACCGACCGGAGGTCTACTGGGAGGACGATCACCAGCTCCTGCTCGACCTCACCGACGCGTCGGGCAAGCGAGCGCTCCTTCGGTGCGACCCCAGATCGGGAACCTGCGAGGTTGCCCGGATGCTGAAGACAGCGCCTTGGTTGCAGGCTGACCATCGTCGTCGCGCCAACGCACGTAGGGCGGCAGTAGCGGTCGTCGAATCAGGTGGTGACTCCGCCGCCGTCGAGGATCAGAGGAACCTCGGTTTCGTTGAACTCAAGACGTATGCCGGTGACCCGTTGCATCTCGTCGAGGACCGGATGCCAAGCCGTCAGTTCGGTACCCATCACGTCAGCGAATGGAGGCTCTAACGCCGCGTCGCGCAGGATCCAGCGACTGCCGGTGGTGCTCGACGGCCTTGCGACCTGGACGTCGTAGGGCCGCTCGATCAGGAACCGAAGTCCGGGAAGTCGTATGAGGACGGGATGCTGGCCGGCACTCCGAGCGGACCGAAGACAACCGCGATCTCATTGTGATCGCCGATCGGGATCGTGCGGGGGTCCCCTGCGTGGAGCGCGCCGTTGACGTACACGCGGAGCGTGCTGCTGCCGCCACTGCAGAAGGATCCGATGCAGTCGGAGCTCAGGCGAACCTGCCAGAGGTCGAAGAACTTGCCTAACGTGAGCTCGGGCGACGACCGATCGGCCTCTAGGTGCACGATCCCGTCTGCGGTGTGCGTGTGCAGCGGTGCTGCGGCATCGAGAGCTGACTCCACGCTTCCGTCAGGTCGCGGCACAGGTTCGACGAGCCCGAGACCCGACGGAACGGGCACCGGATCACCGTCAACGAACACGTCGAGGTGCGCGTGCTCGTGCCGCTGGTAGCCGAAAAATACCGGGACCACACCGGCCACCTTCATACCGCCCAACACGTCCTGAGGCTGATCCCAGGGAGGTGGACTGGTTCGAGGCACGACCGGCTGAGCCTCGCTATCGAGCAGAGCACACGGGTCGACAACAGCCTCGGGCCCCGGATCACTCATGATGGTGAAGTCGGTGAAGCTGAACGTCGTCTCACCGCGCATCTCGAGAAGTGGAATCCCGCTGTACGTCCCGATGACGAGACCGCGGAAGGCGCCAGCAGTCTCTCTGAGGTCGAGCACCGAGGGCGACTGCAGACGGATCTCCCTGCCCGAGACGAGGTTTCGCAGGTCGATGCGGGAAGGTCCGGTGAAGATCTCGCGGAACGCCTGGCCATGCGTTTGCAGGAAGTGATCCGACGTCGTACCTGAGAGTGTGACCTCGATGGGGAACCGACAGAGTCTGTCGTCGCGGACCACGGAGACGAACGAATCCTTGGTTGGAGGTGCGGCGGAAGACGGCACGGGGAGCGAGAGCGCGGGTACGGCCAACACCATGCAGAGGAGCAGGATCCGAGGTAAACGAGATGGTGAAGAGTCGTTCATGACGCTGTCCGCTCGGGAGGGGATATAACGACGTTAGACCCGTCCCACCTAAGTTGAACAGAGGCAGGTTCTTGCGTGCTCGGTCGCTGTGCGTCCGCCCTCACCTCTATGCGAAGGAGTCTCGCAGCGTCGTACGCGCAGACGACCCATACTCGGCATTAGAGGGCGGATCGTGGGCCACTCGGCCAGGTCGTTCACGGCGACCTGTCGTGCTCAGAGCGTCTTGCCTCGGGTTGGCGAGGGCGGTCGTCTCGGCGCTCAGCTGACACCCACTCGAGCTCCGCGACCTTCACGTCGTTGAGGGCGCGTGACCCACGTTGGTCCGGCGTATCTGGTCCCGCAGCTCTGGCAAGGCGTACCCGGCGCACCCTGTCAGTAGCCCAAACTCAGTTCCCCAACACGTTCGACGACGATGACCGCGATCGCCAAAATCGAATGACCGATCGACGAATATTGACGGCTCCTAATGTCGTCCGTAATCCATCAACAACTCGCAACTTCCAGTCTTCAGAAATCAGCGGCACCGATGCGTTCTCGGCAGCCTGGCTTGCCCATCAACATGGGTTCCGCTGGGATGCCGACGGACGCTGGGGGCGCCTCGCCCCCGACGCCCGGCCGAGGCGCCCGGACGACGTCCGGGCCCGGCTGCTGCCCGGTGACGTACTGCTGGTCGACGAGGCCGGGATGCTCGACCAGGACACAGCCAGCGCGCTGCTCACCATCGCCGACGAGACCGGCGCCCGCGTCGCCCTGGTCGGGGACCGGCACCAGCTGCCGGCGGTCGGACGCGGGGGAGTGCTCGACCTCGCCGCCCGCTGGGCACCGCCGGAGGCGTGCCTCACCCTCGACGCCGTCCACCGGTTCACCGACCCCGAGTACGCCGAGCTCAGCAGGCAGATGCGCACTGGTGAGCGCAGCGGTGAGGCCTTCGACGCGCTGCTCGACCGCGGTGAAGTGATCATCCACGCCAGTGACGTCGAGCGACTCCAGGCACTCACCGACGCGATCGCCAACGACGACCGACCGCTGGTGATCGCCGACACCCGCGACCAGGTCGCCGCGCTGAACGCCGCGATCCGCGACCGACGCGTCACCGATGGCGCCGTCGACGACACGCACGCCATCACCACCGACGCGGGGGAGCGGATCGGGGTGGGCGACCGGGTCGTCACCCGTCGGAACGACCGCGACCTTGACGTCGCGAACCGCGACACCTGGACCGTTGTCGCCCTACGCGCGGACGGCAGCCTCGCCGTCGCTTCGCCCGACCCACGCGGCCCGGCGCGGCTGCTGCCAGCGGCATACGTCCGCGACCATGTCGAGCTCGGCTACGCCAGCACCGTGTACGGCGCACAGGGGGAGACCGTCGCGGCCGCCCACCTCGTGGTCGGCGAGCACACGGGCGCCGCCTCTGCCTACGTCGGCATGACCCGCGCCCGCCACCGCAACCTCGCCCACCTGGTTGCCGAATCCGTGGACGAAGCCCGGCGTCAGTGGATAGAAGTCTTCGGGCGCGACCGTGCCGACCTCGGTCCGGCCCACGCCGCCGAAGTCGCTGCCGAGGACGTCGACCGGTACGGAACGCTCGCCCACACCTCTACGAGCCTTCAGGCGGCCGCGCTCGCCAGGATGCAGACAGCGGAGAAGAGACGGCCGCCCGACTGGTACTCGTCGCCGCCGCCTGAGGTCGGGCGCGGCATCGGCTGGTAGACGATTTGCATCGAATTTCGGCGGAACTGATCGCAGGAACGGTCCTCAGTGCCTTTGGTGACTAGGGAGGCAAAGCGAAATTCGCCGATCAAGTCCGAATTGCGACGTGTGCTGTTGCTTCTCCTCCTGGATGCGGAGACCGCTTCGCATCCCGACACGAAAGGAACCGCCATGAGTATCTCCACCGCCTCGATGCCTGACGGCCCCGACGACGGCTTCCTAACCTTGTCGGAGGTCGCCGCCATCCTGAGGGTCCCGGTCAACACCCTGCGCTGGTGGCGCCAGCGCGGCCAAGGCCCCCGGTTCTTCAAGATCGGGCGACGGCTGGTCACCACCATCGGTGACCTGAGGCGTTGGATCGATGAGCAGAAGCAGAAGTCGTCGGCCGGAGTCGCTTGAGCGACCTTGACTCCATCAGCGAGCCTGGAGATCGAGCCACGATGGCAAGTCGGAAGTAGAGCGGGTGAACGATGGCGTCGATTTCGAAGCGTGACAACGGGAAGTGGCGGGCCAGGTACCGCGACGACGCGGGCGATGAGCACGCGAGACACTTCGTCAGGAAGGTCGACGCACAGCGCTGGCTCGACGAGCAGGTCGCGAAACTGGTCGCAGGCACCCACGTCGCGCCCCGGCAGGCGCGGACAACCGTCGGGGAGTGGTGCGACACCTGGCTGGCCGGTACCGGGGCAACCGACCCTCCACCATCCGCCAAGCCGAGGTCCACATCTTGCGGATCCGCGAGGCTTTCGGCGACATGCAGCTCGGCGCCGTCCGGCCATCGCACGTCCGCACTTGGTGCGCTCAGCTCGCCGCCGAGGGCCTCGCGGAGTCCTACATCTACGCGCTGCACGGCCGACTGTCGCAGCTGTACGCCGACGCGATCCACGACGGCCTGGTCGCCAAGTCCCCGTGCTCCCGCCGGACGTCGCCGACGGCCGGCAAGCAGCGGCCGTACGTCTGCACCACGGACCAGGTGTGGGCTCTCCACGACGCGATGCCGCAACACCTTCGCCCCGCCGTCCTGCTGGGAGCGTTCGCCGGCCTGCGGCTGGCCGAGGCGTGCGGTCTGCGGGTGGCTGACGTCGACTTCATGCGCGGCGTGATCTCGCCCGCGGTGCAGTACCCGGCAGAGCCCCTCAAGAGCGAGACCTCCAAGACGGCCGTGCCGATCCCGCAGAGCCTCGCGCTCGAGCTCTCCGCGCGCGACGCTCGGACCAGCGCCGACACGTTGCTGACCGACCTGTTCGGCAACCAGTTGGCGCCGTGGACGCTGGAGCGGGCGATCCGCGCCGCGCGGGTGAAAGTGCCAGGTCTGCCGCCGACGTTCCGCTACTACGACCTGCGGCACTACCTGGCGTCGATGCTGATCGCCTCGGGTGCCGACGTGAAGGTCGTCCAGGCCCGGCTCAGGCACGCGAGCGCGAAGACGACACTCGACACCTATGCGCACCTGTGGCCGGACGCTGACGAAAGCACACGAGCCGCCATCGACTCGGTGATGGCGGCTCGTGCGGACTATCTGCGGACTGCGAGTGGTGGTGAAAAGTAAAACCGCAGGTCAGACGGGGGTTTTGGTCTAGATGTCGTAATAGAGCTCGAACTCGTGCGGGTGCGGCCGCAGCTGGATGGGCAGGATCTCGTTCTGGCGCTTGTAGTCGATCCAGGTCTCGATCAGGTCGGGGGTGAACACGTTGCCCTCGGTGAGGAAGTCGTGGTCGGCCTCGAGGTTGTCGAGCACCGAACCCAGCGACGTCGGGACCTGGGCGATCTCGGCCATCTCGTCCGGCGGGAGCTCGTAGATGTCCTTGTCGATCGGGGCTGCGGGCTCGATCTTGTTCTTGATGCCGTCCAGGCCGGCCAGCATCAGCGCCGAGAAGGCGAGGTACGGGTTGGCCGACGGGTCGGGGCAGCGGAACTCGATGCGCTTGGCCTTCGGGTTCGAGCCGGTGATCGGGATGCGGACACAGGCAGAGCGGTTGCGCTGCGAGTACACCAGCGAGATCGGGGCCTCGAAGCCCGGCACCAGACGGTGGTAGGAGTTCACCGTCGGGTTGGTGAAGGCGAGCAGCGACGGCGCGTGCTTCAGGATGCCGCCGATGTAGTAGCGGGCGGTGTCCGACAGCCCTGCGTAGCCGGCCTCGTCGTAGAACAGCGGCTCGCCGTCCTTCCACAGCGACTGGTGGCAGTGCATGCCCGAACCGTTGTCACCGAAGATCGGCTTCGGCATGAACGTCGCGGTCTTGTTGTTGCGCCACGCGACGTTCTTGACGAGGTACTTGAACTTCATCACGTCGTCTGCGGCCCGGAGCAGCTCGTCGTACTTGTAGTTGATCTCGGCCTGGCCGGCGGTTCCGACCTCGTGGTGGGCGCGCTCGACGAGCAGGCCGGCCTTCTCCATCTCGATGACCATCTCGTCGCGGAGCTCACCGAAGTGGTCGTACGGCGCGACCGGGAAGTAGCCACCCTTGTAGCGGACCTTGTAGCCGCGGTTGTTGTCCTCAGAGCCACTGTTCCAGGCGCCCGCCTCGGAGTCGATGTGGTAGAAGCCCTGGTTCACGCCGGTCTCGAAGCGGACCGAGTCGAACACGTAGAACTCGGCCTCCGGCGCGAAGTAGGCGGTGTCCGCGATGCCGGTGCTCGAGAGGTAGGCCATCGCCTTGCGCGCGATGTTGCGCGGGTCGCGGGAGTAGGCCTCGCCGGTGAGCGGGTCGTGGATGAAGAAGTTCACCACGAGGGTCTTGGCCGTGCGGAACGGGTCGAGGTACGCCGTGGTCGGGTCCGGGAACAGCGACATGTCGGACTCGTGGATCGCCTGGAACCCACGGATGGAGGAACCGTCGAAGCTGAGCCCGTTGTCGAAGACGGTCTGGTCGAAGGACGACACAGGAACCGTGAAGTGCTGCATGATGCCGGGAAGGTCGCAGAAGCGAACGTCGACCATCTCGACGCCCTCATCCTTGATGTACTTCAACAGCTCGTCGCTGTTTGCGAACATTCGTCCTCCTTGACCGCGGGTTGGCGGTCGAGATGTCTGGTGGTGAAGCGATGCGGCTCTGCATCTACTGCTGGCAACCTAAGTTGTGCCAGTTTCCGCACGGTATCTCGTTTGTTTCGTCCATGTAACAGGTGCCTGGACCGGACCCACATCGCGGACGAGATACGGTGTGCGCCGTGAACCAGGAGACGACCTACCCCGGCCAGCGGCTCGGGTTTCCCGAGCACGGCAGCGGGTCGGTGGCGTCCTGGATCGTCAGGTTCGCGGCCCTGGTCATCGACTGGTTCGCCTCCCGGCTCGTGGCCGGCGTCGTGCTCGGGAGTGACGTCTGGACCGGCAACGGGCCCGAGCAGCTGGGCGTATTCGGGGTCTTCCTCGTCGAGGCGGCCGTGCTGACGACGCTGGTCGGCGGCTCGTTCGGCCAGCTGGTGCTGCGGATCGCCGTCGTACGCCTGGATCGAGCGCCGGTGAACTTCCTGCAGGCGCTGGGGCGGTCGGCTCTCGTGCTGCTGGTGATCCCGCCGCTCGTCTTCGACCGCGACAACCGCGGCCTCCACGACAAGGCGTTCGGCACCGTCGCCATACGTCGCTGACGTAGGCTCGATAGGCACATCGCCGAAACACCCATACTCACGGGGAGCAAACACCCTCATGCGCACTGTCTCTTGCTCGCGCGCGATCGCGACCGCGGTCGTCACGCCGCTCCTGCTGCTCGGCCTGACGGCCTGCGGTGGTGACGACAAGAAGCCGACGTCCGTCTCCGTCGCGGACGACGAGCCGACGACCGAGGTCACCGACGGCGCCACCGACGAGGCCACCGAGCCTGCGGGCGACGAGGGCGAGGTCGTCGAGGACCCGGCCGGCCTCTTCGAGGACATGCAGCAGGCCATGAAGGACGCCAAGACCGCCAAGGTCGCGATGGACATGGGCGTGGGGACGGCCCGCGGCCAGATGTCCTACGGCAACGGCAGCCCGGAGATGGCGCTGGTCATGGACCTCGGCCAGCAGGGCCTGGCCGGCCTGGAGATGCGGTACGTCGGGGACGAGATGTACATGGCTATGCCCGGCCTGACGCCGGAGGGCAAGTTCTTCAAGTTCGACTCGGGGAGCAAGACGCTCGGGCCAGTGATCGACCAGATGCGCAACATGACCCCCGACGCCAGCGCCGAGCTGATGAAGCGCTCCCTGAGGAAGATGACGGTGGCGGGCACGGAGGAGATCGACGGCGAGGAGACCACGCACTACCTCCTCACCATCGACACCAAGGAGGCGTCGAAGATCGCCGGTGAGGTAGGAGCCCCGGAGGATCAGGTCGAGGGCATGCCGGAGACGCTCGAGTACGACATGTGGGTCACCAAGGGTGACCTGATGCGGCGCATCGTGATGAACCTGATGGGCATCACCATGCAGATGGACTACAGCGACTGGGGCCAGCCGGTCGACATCAAGAAGCCGGCGCCGAAGGACATCGTCAAGGCACCCGCGGGCCTCTAGCCCGGGGTCAGCGGCCGCGCAGGTTGCCGCGCATGCCCTTCATGCTGGTGGGAAGCGGTCCCTTGGGGATCGGCATGTTGCGTCCCTGCGCGTCGAGGGCCTTGAGCCGCCCGAGGATCTCGGTCAGGTCGGCAGGCTTGGTGGTGCGCTTGAGCTTCATGACGTGGCGAGACAGCTTGTTCAGCGGCACCTCGCCCTCGCCGTAGCCGCAGATGACCTCCTGGACCGCGATGTCGGCCACGACACGCTCGTGCTTGCGGCGCTGGTCGGCGAGCAGGGGCTTGAGGCGGTGGGGGTTGCCCTCTCCCACGAGCACGATGCCGGGCGGGCCGACCACGCGGTGGACCATGTCCTGCTGCTTGTTGAACGCGACGCCCGGCTCGACCTTCCAGCCGCGGCGCAGCACGCCGAGCACGCGGCCGGCGGCGCCGACCTCGCCCTCGAGCTGGGCGTACATCGCGCGCTGACTGCGCCGGTTGAGGGTGATCAGCACGGCAAGCAGGCCGAGGAAGAACCCGGTGACGGCACCGAAGAGGATGCTGTTGCCGGTCAGCAGGAAGGAGATCGCGAAGCCGACCAGGCCGAAGAACAGGAAGGCCCCCAGCAGGACCAGGCCGATCCTCTTGTCGGTCTCCTTCGTCATCCGGTAGTTCATCCGGATGCCCTGGATCAGTCCGGGCCGCTCGTCAGCCATCATTTCCTCGTTCGTGCTGGGGGCTTGGGGAAGCCCTGATTCTCTCAGACGTCGGCGGGTGCGAGCGCCCCGCGTCGGTCCATGGCCTGCTGGTAGAGGCGTCCGGCACGGTACGACGAGCGCACGAGCGGTCCGGACAGCACCCCTGCGAAGCCGATCTCCTCGGCCTCGGTGGCGAGCTCGACGAACTCCTCCGGCTTGACCCACCGCTCGACGGGGTGGTGGCGCACGCTGGGGCGGAGGTACTGCGTGATGGTGACCAGCTCGCAGCCGGCCTCGTGCAGGTCGCGCAGTGCCTGCGAGACCTCGTCGCGGGTCTCGCCCATGCCAAGGATCAGGTTGGACTTGGTGACCAGCCCGAACGCCCGGGCCTGGGTCAGCACGTCGAGGGACCGCTCGTAGCGGAAGGCCGGACGGATGCGCTTGAAGATGCGCGGCACGGTCTCGACGTTGTGCGCCAGCACCTCGGGTCGCGACTCGAAGACCTCGCGCAGCAGGTGGGGCTCACCGTTGAAGTCGGGGATGAGGTTCTCGACCCCGGTGCCGGGGTTGAGCTCGTGGATGGCGCGCACGGTCTCGGCGTACAGCCACGCTCCGCCGTCGGGGAGGTCGTCACGGGCGACGCCGGTGATCGTGGCGTAGCGCAGGCCCATCGTCTGCACCGACTCGGCGACCCGGCGCGGCTCGTCACGGTCCAGCGGCTGCGGCTTGCCGGTGTCGATCTGGCAGAAGTCGCAGCGCCGGGTGCACTGGTCGCCGCCGATGAGGAAGGTCGCCTCGCGGTCCTCCCAGCACTCGAAGATGTTGGGGCAGCCGGCTTCCTGGCAGACGGTGTGGAGGCCCTCGGACTTCACCAGCTTCTGCAGGGCGGTGTACTCCGGGCCCATCTTGGCGCGGGTCTTGATCCACTCGGGCTTGCGCTCGATCGGGGTCTCGGCGTTGCGCACCTCGAGGCGGAGCATCTTGCGGCCCTCAGGGGTCACCTGAGGCGGTGTGGCCTGGCTCTGGGTGGGTGTCTGGGTCACGTCGACACTCTACTTGTGTGACCGAGGGCACGTTCCGGGCATACTCTGGGGTGGGCTCGTAGGGGACGGGCCATCTCGGGGTGGGGACTCCGGAGGGTGCCGTGAACGGGTGGGGGCTTTCTCGAACTGTGCCGGCACTGCTGGCGCTTGCTATCGGCTGGACCACGGTCCAGGCGGCGCCGGGGCGCGCTGCCCCGGCCGATCCGCGGGCGGGGCGCGTGGCGGAGGTGCGGCACCACCACGAGTTCCGCGGTGCCCACGAACCGTCCTCGGCCCAGCTCGAGCCGCCGACGAAGCTGTCGACCGGACTAGCTGACTCCGGCCTTCGCGAGGAAGTCCGCAGGCTCGGTCGCAAGGGCGCGGCTCGGCTTGTGACCGTCGAGGTCATCACTTCGGGGGCGAGCGCGGCCGAGGCGGTTCACGCCGTCGGCGGCCGGGTGATCTCGGACGCGGCTCCCGGCATCACCCTGGCCCGCGTGCAAGCCGACCGCCTGGTCGCGCTCGAGGGCGAGGCCGACGTGCGCTACGTGCGGACGCCTCAGAAGGTCGACGGCCCCGACACGTCGGAGCCGGCCGAGCCCCCCGGGCGTGAGCTCGCCAGCGTCGAGCGATGGGCGGGCAGGCTGGGCTACGACGCCTTCCAGAAGACCAGGGTGGCCTCCTGGCATGCCGCCGGCTACACCGGGGCGGGCGTCAAGGTCGGCATCATCGACAGCTTCAACGGGGGCGTGTGGGACTCCGCCGCGCAAGCCGGTGAGGTCCCCTTGCGCGGCAACGTGGCCGGGTTCTGCCAGCGCAACGGCACGAACTGCAACGCGACCTTCTGGAACACGCCCGCCAGCTACGGCGACCACGGCGTGGCCGTCGCCGAGGCGATCAAGGACATGGCCCCGAACGCGCAGCTCTACCTCGTGCAGTACGAGTCCATCAACGACCTCTACGCCGCCATCAACTCGATGGCCCAGAACGGTGTGCAGATCGTCAGCCGCTCGCTCGCGGCCCACTACGACGGCCGAGGCATGGGGGATGGTGAGCTCGACCAGGCCATCGCGTACGCCGTCTCACTCGGCATGGCCTGGTTCAACTCGGCGGGCAACTCCGGCGGCGTGGCCGAAGTGAACCCGGGGAGCTACTACCGCGACCTCTTCACCGACACCGACGGGGACGGCATCCACAACTTCCCCGACGGCACCGAGATCATGGGCTTCAACTGCTCGTTCATCATGGGCCTGCGCTGGGACGACTGGGTGGTGAACGCGACCGACTACGACGCCCGCATCTACAACCAGCAAGGGCAGCTCGTCGGGGTCTCCGAGGACACCCAGGGCAACGGTCTGCCGCCGCTCGAGCACCCCGACTGCAACGCGCCGTCGGGCGAGATCGTCTACCTGCAGATCGTCCGGCTCAGCGTCGGCAACGGGTTCAACGACGACACGCTGGAGTTCATGACCAACGGCTACGCCACGGAGTTCTGGCAGAACCCGTTCTCGGCAGCAGCGGCGGGCGTCGACTTCAACATCCCGGGCGCGCTGGCGATCGGGGCGGTGGACCCGGTCCAGGGGGTCGCGATCGCGCCGTACAGCTCCCAAGGTCCGACCAACGACGGCCGGATCAAGCCGGACATGAGCGGCGCGTCCAACATGACCAACCACACCCTCGGCCGCTTCAACGGCACCAGCGCCGCGACCCCGGTCGTCGCGGGCGGCGCCGCCGTGGTGCTGCAGGCCTACCCGGCGACCACCCCCGCCCAGCTCACCTTCTTCCTGCAGAACTCGCTGGTCATGGACCGCGGGGTGCTCGGCCCCGACCGCGTCTTTGGCACCGGTGAGCTGACCTTCGGCGGACCGGGCAGCCGGATCACCGGGGTGAGCATGCGACCACAGAAGGGCGGACGGGTCCAGAAGAGGACCGTGCCGCTGAACCTGCGCCTCAGCAGCGACTACCTCACCGGCGTCGCCCAGTACGACGTCTGGCGGCGCAACAGCGCCGGCTCGCTCGTGCCGCTGGTCCGCACCTCGTCGGCCGGCTCGGTCACGGTGGGCGGAGCGTTCGGTCGAACCGACGTGTACGCCGCGCGGGTGATCGACTACGCGCGCGTCGCCAACGCGATGTCCAGCCAGCGCAGGTTCCGGCCGACGTTCGTCGACGACAAGAGCAGCAAGGTGAAGCGGTCGGGCAGGTGGAGCCGACTGCGCGTGAGCGGCGCGATGAAGGGGAAGGTGCTCGCGTCCGGCTCCCGGCGCGCCTCGCTCAAGCTGCGCTTCACGGGCTCCGCGGTCGGCATCGTGGTCGCGCGCCACAGCAACACCGGCAAGCTGGCCGTGTACGTCGACGGGCGGCGCGTCGGCACCGTGAACACCAGGTCGGGCTCGAAGGACAGCCGGCGGATCATCGCCAGCTACGGCCTGTCGGCAGGCAGGCACACGGTCAAGGTGAAGCCGCTCGGCACGCGTGGTCGGCCGACGATCAAGGTCGACGGCTTCGTGCTGGTCGGCTGAGGTCGCGGCTCATGGGATGTCGCGGCGGCGGAACAGCACGAGGGAGACGACCACGACCAGCACCAGCAGGCCGAGCAGGTAGATCCCCCCGTGCATCATCGACAGCTCATAGGTGCGCGAGCAGCCGCCTGGACCCGGAGGGCAGTCGATGGTCTCGTCGTAGATCTCGGCGCCGTTGTCGAGCCAGGCCGCGACGTTGCGCGGGATGCTCCACTGGGTGACCTTCTGGATCGGGAACGTGGCAGCGACGGCCTCGCCGCCCACGGCGTACGCGAAGAGCAGGGCGAGAGTGCCGACGGTCGAGCGCAGCAGCATGGTCAGGGCGAAGCCGCCGAGCGCCCCGCCCGCCATCAGTGCCATGCCTCGCGAGACCTGCCCGGCGAGCGCGGTGCCGAACCCGTCGGAGTGGCTCAGGCCGCGCGCCTCCTCGAAGGCCAGGTATACGCCCCACAGCAGCGCGAGGGCCACTGCCGCGACCACGACGACACCGACAACCAGGCTCGTCGCCTTGGCCAGCCACACCTGCAGCCGCCGGGGCCGGAAGATCAGCTGGTTGCTCATCGACCCCGTGGCCCAGTCGGCGCCGGCGAACGTCGCTCCGATGATCACAGCGAGGCCGAAGAACAGCACGATGGCGGTGCGCCCGGTGTCCTGCAGCTCCTCGTCGACGCTCAGCGTGGCCCTGGAGAGGTAGTGCCGGTAGTCGGCCTCACCATGCTGGCAGTCGGCTGTGGTGGCCTCGGGGAAGAGCGACGTGGGGTCGTCCAGGCAGCGCGCGTAGTCGCTGTCGATGGCGGCCTGCTCCTGCGCCGCAGCCTGCTTGGCTCCGGCGATCTCGGTGTCGGAGACGGGCCGCGAGCCCCAGACGGTCGAGGCGACCATCGCGGCCACGAGCAGGAAGCCCGTCAGGATCATCAGGGCGATCGCACGCCGGGAGCGGAACCGGTCGAGCTCGACGCGCAGCAGCCTCACTGCGCACTCCCGAGGGTGTCGTCGCGGGTCAGGTCCAGGAAGACCGACTCGAGGTCGGGCAGGTCCGGCGTCAGCTCGTTGACGAAGAGCTCGTGCGCGGCGAGCACGCGGGTGATCTCGGAGGCGTCCTGCGGGCCGTCGACGTACAGGTGTGCACCGTCGCGGCGAACGGCGTAGCCGGCGGAGGTGAGGTGGGCGGCGGCGGCATCAGGGTCCGAGACGCCGACGCGGTGGACGTGGTGGTGGTCGCCGCCGACCAGGTCGTCGACCCGGCCGTGTGCGAGCAGCCTGCCGTTGCCGATGATCGAAACCGAGTCGCAGACCTGCTGGACCTCCGCAAGGATGTGCGAGCTCAGCAGGACCGTCACGCCCGAGTCGCCCAGCGAGCGGATCATGTCGCGGATGTCCCTGATGCCGGCGGGGTCGAGACCGTTGGTCGGCTCGTCGAGGATCAGCAGGTCGGGCGACTTGAGCAGGGTCGCGGCGATCGCCAGGCGTTGTTTCATGCCGAGGGAGTAGCCCTTGTAGCGCTCCTTGTCGCGGCCGGTCAGCCCCACCTGCTCGATCGCCCGGTCCACCTCTGCGCGCGGGATGCCGACGCTTGTCGCCAGCAGCATGAGGTTCTTGCGACCGGTGAAGGTCGGGGTGAACTTGGGCTGCTCGACGACCGCGCCCACGCGGCCGATCACCTGCGGCAGCCGGTCAGGGACGTGCTCGCCGAACAGCCGCATCTCGCCACCGCTGGCTCGGGCCAGTCCGAGCAGCATGCGGATCGTGGTCGTCTTGCCGGAGCCGTTGGGGCCCAGGAAGCCGTGCACGCCGCCTCGACCGACAGCGAGGTCGAGGTTGTCTACGGCGACGACGTGCTGGCCGCGTCTGGTGCGGAACACCTTGCGCAGCTGTGTGGTCTCGATGACCAGGTCACTCATGGAACCCCCGTGTTCCCTTGGCTCTGCTCGTGCCCCCTGAGCCTATTTGGGGGCGAGCGGGTTGAGGACCGGGACACGCAGGACCTTGCTGGGGTCCGGCTTCGCGGGCAGGTCGGGAGTGCGGTCGTAGGGCGCCCAGGAGAGCAGGCGCGCCAGGTGCCGCTGTGCGATCGGGGCGACCTCGGCGACCGTGACGTCGCGGCCGAGCTCGAGGCTCAGCGTCGTGACTCCCGCGTCGCTGATGCCGCAGGGCACGAACCGGTCGTACCAGTCGAGGTCGACGTCACAGTTGAGCGAGAAGCCGTGCATGGCGACCCCGCTGCTGACCCGGATGCCGATCGCAGCGACCTTGCGCTCCTGCTGGGTCTCGGTCTCGGCCAGCCAGACGCCGCTGCGCCCGGGAACGCGAGCAGTCGTGAGGCCGAGCTCGGTGCAGGTCGCGATGATCGCCTCCTCGAGGCGGCGCACGTAGTCGACGACCTTGACGTGGTCGGGCAGCCGCACGATGGGGTAGCCGACCAGCTGGCCGGGACCGTGGAAGGTGATCTTGCCGCCGCGGTCGACGTCGACGACGGGCGTGCCGTCCTGCGGCCGCTCATGGGGCTCGGTGCGCTTGCCTGCGGTGTAGACGGGCGGGTGCTCGAGCAGCAGGACCTCACCCTCGGCGCCCGACACCACCCTGTCGTGCGTCTCGCGCTGGAGGTCCCACGCGGCCTGGTAGTCGACGGCGTCGGCCCCGAAGCCGACGATGCGGAACTGCGTCACGCGTCCGAGCCTACGGGGTTGTCCACAGGCGTCTCGCAGGGCGCTGCACGTTGTCGGGGGTCTGGGCCAGGCTTTCCCGCATGAGTCGTAGTCCTGCCGTGGTGGTGCCGGCCCTCGCCCTGCTGGTCTTCGCGCTGCTCGTGGGGTGCAGCGGTGGCGGCCAGGAGCGGGAGCTGCCCGCCTCCGCTCCTGCGTTCTCGGTGCCGACGCCGGTCGAGTCACGAGCCGGGCGGGTGCTCCGGGAGTGGGACGGGCGCCGGGCTGCCGCCTATGCGGCCGGATCGGTCGGCCGGCTTCGTCGGTTGTACGTGCCGGGGGTCGGAGCCGGAGACGTCCGGCTCCTGAAGTCGTACGTCGGCCGGGGCCTCGTGGTCGAGGGCATGCGCACCCAGGTGCTGACTCTGCAGGTGCTGCGGCAGTCGCCTCGCCAGCTCCGGGTGCGGGTGACCGACCGGCTGGTGGGGGCAGCGGCTCGTTGGCCGGGGGGCTCGCTGCCGCTGCCGCGCGACCGACCCAGCACCCGCGAGCTCACCTTGCGCCGGCAGGAGGGGAGGTGGTTGATGGCCGGAGTCAGCCCAGGCTGGCGCTGATCCGGTCGGCCAGCGTCGGGTCCTCGAAGACGAAGCCGTCGTCCAGCAGGCGGCGGGGCTCGAGCCGGATCGACCCCAGCAGCTCGGGGGAGAGCGGGCCGAGTGCGGCCTTCACGGCGAAGGCCGGCACGCGCAGGAACGCCGGGCGATGCAGGTGGTCGGCCAGTGCCTGGGTGAACTCCGCGTTGGTCGTGGCGTTGGGGCCGGTCAGGTTGTAGGCGCCGCTCCCGTCGCCCTCCGCGAGGTGCGTGGCCGCACGGAGCCAGTCGCGCAACGAGATCGTGGAGAAGTACTGGCGACCGTCGCCGATGCGGCCACCGAGCCCGAGCACGAACGGCAGCCGCATCGCCTTGACGGCAAGGGCCGTCCGGTCGAGCACGACGGCCGTGCGCATCACGATCACGCGTGCTCCCGCCTCGACTGCGGGCAGGGTGGCCGCCTGCCAGTCCTGGGCGACGCGCCCCATGAGGGTGTCCGCATCGGTCGGGTCCGCCTCGGTCACGACGTCGTCCCCTCGGTCGCCGTAGGCAGCGATGCCGTTCTGCGCCAGCAGGGCCGGCTTGCGGTCGGACTTGGCCACCGCCTGGGCCAGGGTCGCGGTGGTCTGGACCCTGCTGTCGAAGAGCCGGCGCTGGAACTTCTTCGAGCGGGTGATCCCCGCCAGCGACGACCCGGCCAGGTTGGCCACGACGTCTGCCTGGTCGACCAGGCCGAGGTCGACCTTGCCGTCGTGGGGATGCCACTGGGACTCGCCCGGCCCCGCCTCTCGGCGCACCAGTCGGGTGACCTGGTGGCCCCGTGCCTCGAGATGGCCGGTCCAGGCCGTGCCGAGGAGTCCTGAGGCGCCTGCGATGACGAACTTCATGGCTTCACCCTGCCACGTCATGCGAAAGGGGCGCCCACGGTCGTGGACGCCCCTGCGCTTGTCGGTCTCAGACCTCGAACTGGCCGGCCTCCAGGCGCGCCTTCACGTCCTGCAGGAACCGGGCGGCGTCGGCGCCGTCGACCAGTCGGTGGTCGTAGGTGAGCGAGAGGAAGCACATCTGCCGGACCGCGATCGTCTCGCCGAGGTTCGGGTCGTCGATCACGACTGGCCGCTTGACGACGGTGCCGGTGCCGAGGATGGCCACCTGCGGCTGGTTGATGATCGGGGTGTCGAAGAGCGCGCCGACGCTGCCGGTGTTGGTCAGCGTGAACGTGCCGCCGGAGAGCTCGTCGGGGGTGATCTTGTTGTTGCGCGTGCGGTCGGCAACGTCGGCGATCTTGCGGGCGAGTCCGGCGACGTTGAGGTCGCCGGCGTTCTTGATCACCGGGCTCAGCAGCCCCCGTGGCGTGTCGACCGCGATGGAGAGGTGCTCGTGGTCGAAGTAGGTGACCTCGGCCTTCTCGCCGTCGATCGTGGCGTTGAGCGTCGGGTGGGCCTTGAGGGCGTCGATGGTGGCCTTGGCGAAGAAGGGGAAGTACGAGAGCTTGACACCCTCGCGCTCGAGGAAGTCCTTCTTCACCGAGTCGCGCAGCCTGCCGATCATGGTCACGTCGACCTCGACCACCTGGGTGAGCTGGGCGGAGGTCTGCAGCGACTCGATCATCCGCGACGCGATGACCTTGCGGAGCCTGCTCATCGGCTCGGTCTTGCCGCGCAGGGGGCTCGGAGCAGCCGCGGCGGGAGTCGCGGGAGCACTGGCAGCCGGCGCCGCTGCCGGTGCGGCAGCAGCCGCCGCGGGTGCGGACTTGGCAGCGGCGGCGTCCAGGACGTCCTGCTTGCGGATGCGGCCACCGACGCCGGTGCCGCTCACCGACCCGAGGTCGATGCCGTGCTCGGTCGCCAGCTTGCGGACCAGCGGGGTGACGTAGCCGCCGCTGTCCTGCGAGGGCGCACTCGCAGCGGGGGCGGCAGGCGTCTCCGCGGCCGGCGCCGCTGCGGGAGCAGGTGCGGGTGCAGGGGCAGCCGGGGCCGGCGCTGGTGCCGGTGCGGGTGCCGGAGCAGCCGCCTCCTCGGGAGCCGCTGCAGGCTCGGGAGCAGGTGCCGGCTCGGGCTGCGCAGCCGGCTCGGGCTCCGCGGCGGCGGGGGCTGCTGCGGGCTCGGCCGGAGCTTCAGGGGCCGCGGCAGGGGAGCCGGAGCCGATCAGCGCGAGCTGGGCGCCGACCTCGACGGTCTCGTCCTCGTTGACGCTGATCTCCAGCAGGGTGCCGGCGACCGGTGACGGGATCTCGGTGTCGACCTTGTCGGTGGAGACCTCGAGGAGCGGCTCGTCGACCGCCACCGAGTCGCCCACGGACTTCAGCCAGCGCGTCACGGTGCCCTCGGTGACCGACTCGCCGAGGGCGGGCAGAGTCACCGGGGTGCCGGAGCCGCCGCCCGACGCACCGGGAGCGGCCTCGGGCTGGGCTGGGGCCTGTTGGGCCGGGGCTTCGGCCGAGGCTGCTTCGGCCGCGGGTGCCGGCTCGGGCTCGGCCTGAGCGGCGGGCTCGGGCTCGGGCTGAGCGGCGGGCTCGGGCTCTGCTGCCGGGGCAGCCTCCTGGGCCGGCGCAGCGTCCTCGGCAGGAGCACCCGCACCGGAGGGTGCCTCGCCCGCCTCGCCGATGATCGCGAGCTCGGCGCCGACCTCGACCGTCTCGTCCTCGGAGACCTTGATCTCCAGCAGGGTGCCGGCGACCGGTGACGGGATCTCGGTGTCGACCTTGTCGGTCGAGACCTCGAGCAGCGGCTCGTCGACGGCGACGGTGTCGCCCGGCTGCTTCAGCCAGCGGGTGACTGTGCCTTCGGTGACGGACTCGCCGAGTGCGGGAAGGGTGACTGAGGTCGCCATTGCGTTCCTTCGCTCCTTGGGGCTGGCTGTTGCACCCGCAGTCTAGGGACTACGAGTGAGCGTGTAGAGGCTTGCCTGCGAGCGCGAGATGCGCTTCGCCTAGGGCTTCGCCCTGGGTGGGGTGCGCGTGCACCAGTGGTGCGACGTCCTCGGGGTGGCCCTCCCAGCCGTAGATCAGCTGGGCCTCGCCGATGAGCTCACCGGCTCGGGCGCCGACGATGTGTACGCCGACCACCGGACCGTCCTTCTGGCGGACGAGCTTGACCGAGCCCGCCGTACCGAGGATCTGGCTCTTGCCGTTGCCGCCGAGGTCGTAGACCAGTGTCTCGACGGCGTCGTCACCGAGCTTCTCGCGCGCGGCTGCTTCGCCGAGGCCGACAGACGCGACCTCGGGGTCGCAGTAGGTGACCCGGGGGATGCCCGCCTCGTCGATGGAGTCGGGGGAGAGCCCGGCGATCTCCTCGGCGACGAAGATGCCCTGCTGGAACCCGCGGTGGGCCAGCTGAAGCCCGGGCACGATGTCGCCGACGGCGAAGACGTTGGGCACGTTGGTGCGCAGCCGCTGGTCGGTCAGCACGAACCCGCGGTCCATCGCGACGCCCGCCTCCTCGTAGCCGAGGCCCGACGTCGACGGGCCGCGGCCCACCGCGACGAACAGCAGGTCGGCGTCGATCTCGCGGCCGCCGGCGGTGACGCGTACGCCGGACTCCGTGTGCTCGACCTTCTCGAACGACGTGCCGGTGTGGAACGTGATGCCGCGCTTGCGGAACGCCCGCTCGAGGAGCTTGGAGGAGGACTCGTCCTCCGCGGCCACGAGGCGGGGGAGTGCCTCGACGATCGTCACCTCGGCGCCGAACGACTTCCACACCGAGGCGAACTCGACGCCGATCACGCCGCCGCCCAGCACCACGACCGACTTCGGCACCCGGTCGAGCGTGAGTGCATGCTCGGAGGTGATGACCCGCTCGCCGTCCACGTCCAGGCCGGGGATCGACTTGGCGTAGGACCCGCTGGCGAGTACGACGTGCCGGCCGGTGTAGTCCTGGCCGTTGACGCTGACCGTGGTCGGACCGGTCAGCCGGCCCTCACCCTCCACGACCGTGATGCCGCGGCTGTTGATCAGGCCGGTGAGCCCCTTGAACAGCCGGGCGACGACGCCGTCCTTGTACTTGTTCACGCCGCCCATGTCGATGCCGTCGAGGGTGGCGTTGACCCCGAACTTCTCCGACTCGCGCGCCGCGTCGGCGACCTCTGCTGCGTGCAAGAGAGCCTTGGTCGGGATGCACCCGACGTGCAGGCAGGTGCCACCGAGCCTGCCCTTCTCCACCAGGGCCACCGTGAGCCCGAGCTGGGCGGCCCGGAGGGCGCAGGCATAGCCGCCGCTACCCGCTCCCAGGATGACGACGTCGAAGTTGTTGCCGGTCGACACGAGTTCCTCCACCTCCGCGCGCCGGGTCGCCGTTGACCTGGCGTCCCGGCCATCCTTGCACCTTGCCACGAACTGTCCACCACGGCCCTGGACCAGTCCGCTGGCCCGATACGTCACACTTGCCGCATGGGTTTTCTCGAGCGGTTCCGGAGCAAGCGCAGCACGAAGCTGCCCCGGCCGAAGGGGCGCGGTCCGACGACCGTGCGCCCCTCCGATGCCGCGGACGAGTCACACCTCCACGACTTCGCCACGACCCGTCGCGGCGTCGAGGGCTTCGTCGAGCCCCGCACGGCGGTCACCGACGTGACGCTGATGCTCGTCGCCTTCGACGGTGAGTGGACTCGGCGCCGGGTGCCGTCGGTCGAGTGGGCCCACGGCTTCGCCAACAGTCACGGCATCCCGTCCTACGACGCTGCCGTGGTCGGCTATCCCACTCGCATGCGGGAGTGGAACAAGCGCCAGAAGGAGGCCGGGGGCGCCTAGCCTTCGGCGAGCTCCCGGGCGAGCTCGACCAACGTCGCGACCATCACCCCGGTGCCACCAGGGTGGGTGTAGCCGTAGGCGGCACGGTCGTTGAACGCCGGTCCGGCGATGTCGATGTGGGCCCAACGGGCGTCCCCGACGAACTCCCGCAAGAACGCAGCGGCATAGAGCGCACCGCCCCATCGGTCGATGTTGTGCTGGGCGAGGTCGGCGATCTTGCTGTTGTTCTTGACCTTCTCGGTCATCTCGTCGGGGATCGGCAGCGGCCAGACCTCCTCGCCGACGCGTGCCGCGGCGGCACGGATCTGGGCGATGAGGTCCTCGTCGTTGCCCAGCAGGCCGGAGACGCGGTCGCCGAGCGCCATCACGCAGGCGCCGGTGAGGGTGGCGACGTCGATGATCACGTCCGGCTTCGCCTCGGTCGCCTTCACCAGGGCATCGGCGAGGATGAGCCGGCCCTCGGCGTCGGTGTTGAGCACCTCGACGGTCTTGCCGCCGTACATCGTCAGGACGTCGCCGGGTCGGGTGGCGTCGCCGGAGATCATGTTCTCGGCCATCGGCGCGTAGGTCGTGACCTGCACAGGGAGCCCCAGGTCGGCGATGGCGAGGGTGGCCGCGATGACCGCCCCGGCCCCCGCCATGTCCATCTTCATCGTGGTCATGACGGGGGCGGCCTTGATCGAGAGGCCGCCGGAGTCGTAGGTGATGCCCTTGCCGACCAGCCCGAGGTGCGCCTTGGCGCCGGCGGGCTTGTAGGTCAGCCGGACCAGCCGCGGTGGGCTGTCCGAGCCGCGGCCCACGCCGATGATGCCGCCGTAGCCGTCGTCCGCGAGAACCTTGTCGTCGAACACCTTGATGCCGACCTTCGCGCCGTTGCGGCTCTTGTTGAGCGCGACCACGGTGTCGGCGAAGGTGGCGGGGGTGAAGTCGCCCGGAGGGTTGTTGACCCAGTCGCGGACCAGGGCCCTGGCGCGGACGACGGTCTGTGCCTCCTCGAGAGCGGCTGCGGCCTCCGCCTGCCGGGCGATGTCGCTCAGGACGACGACCTCACCCGGCGCGTCGTCCTTGGCATCGGTCTTGTAGCGGTCGAAGCGGTAGCCGCCGAGTGCCCATCCCTCGACAACGGCACGCACCAGCGCAGGGCTGTCGGCCGGCAGCGCCAGGGCGACCGAGGCGGCGTTGCTGACGGTGCGGGCGGCGACGCCGGCAGCGCGGCGTACGGCCTCCTCGGTCGCGTCGTCGCCGAGACCGACGAGCAGGAGCAGCGGGGACTTGATCGCGCCGGCAGTGGGGACCTTGGCGACCTCGCCGGCCTTGCCGGTGAAGCCGAGCGTCTGCAGAAGCGGCGTGAAGCGGCGCCCGTAGGCGGCCGCGACGGCCTCCCCGCCGGCCGCGACCGCGGTCCGCTTGGGGGTTTTGGTGACCCCGACGACCACGACGTCGGCGTTGGTCTTGTCGGGGGCTCCCTTGCGGAGGGTGTAGGTGGTCACACGCTTCCTTCTCGATCTCGCTCGCTCGTCCGGGTTCCGAGGTCCAGGTCTCGAGGTCCAGGTCTCGAGGTCTAGGTCTCGAAGTCACCGGCCCCGTCCGGGCATGCTAGCCAAGAACACGCTGCGATAGGTTCCCGGCATGGGCCTCAAGCACTCACCCTTGCACGACCGGCACGTCCGGCTCGGCGCGAAGTTCGCAGAGTTCGGTGGCTGGGAGATGCCGCTGGAGTACCCAGCGGGCACCGTCAAGGAGCACCAGGCCGTCCGAGACTCGGTGGGCATCTTCGACGTCAGCCACCTCGGCAAGGCGTCTGTCACCGGGCCCGGCGCGGCGGCCTACGTCAACGCGACGCTGTCCAACGACCTGGGCAAGATCGGGCCGGGCAAGGCGCAGTACACCCTCTGTTGTGACGACGCGAGCGGCGGCATCGTCGACGACCTGATCGCCTACCTGCACTCCGACGACAACGTCTTCCTGATCCCCAACGCCGCCAACACCGCCGAGGTCGTACGACGGCTCGCGGCCGGTGCGCCGGAGGGCGTCGAGGTGGTCGACCAGCACGACGAGTTCGCGGTGATCGCCGTCCAGGGCACGAAGTCCGACGAGGTGCTCGAGGGTGCCGGGCTGCCCACGGGGCACGACTACATGTCGTGGGTCGACTGCGAGTTCGAGGGTGTCCTGGTCACGGTCTGCCGCACCGGCTACACCGGCGAGCGCGGCTACGAGCTGGTCGTGCCGGCGGCGGCCGCAGGTGCGGTGTGGGACATCCTCATGGCCGCGGGCGCGTCGTACTCCCTGCAGCCGTGCGGGCTGGGGGCTCGCGACACCCTCCGCACCGAGATGGGCTACCCGCTGCACGGGCAGGACATCTCGCTGGAGGTGACACCTGTCGAGGCGCGCCTGGGCTGGGCGGTCGGCTGGAAGAAGGACGACTTCTGGGGCAAGGACGTCCTGGTCAAGCAGAAGGCGGAGGGGCCGCGCCGCCAGCTCCAGGGCCTGGTCGCCACCGGTCGCGGGATCCCGCGACCGCACATGAGCGTCATGCTCGTCCGCGACGTGCCGCTGGGCGAGGTCACCTCGGGCACGTTCTCGCCGACCCTGAAGAAGGGGGTCGCGCTGGCCCTGATCGCCACGGTCGCCGAGGAGGGTGCCGAGGTGATTGTCGACGTCCGCGGCAGGCCGGAGATCTTCACGGTGACCAAGCCGCCGTTCGTGACTCCCGGCGTCCGGGAGGGTTAGCCCAGGGCCACGTCCGGCCGGTCAGACCAGCGTCATCGCCAGCAGTGAGGTCGTGAACGAGACCTCGACGCACGCGCCCATCACGTCACCGGTGACGCCGCCGAGGCGCCGTACGCACCAGGCGCAGAACGCGACGCCGCCGACGAAGCCGACCGCACCGACCACGACGGTCCCCACGAGCGCGTCGGGACCCGCGATCGCGATCACGAACGTGAGCAGCACCATGGCGACCGCCGACGCCAGGAGCTGCAGAAGGCTCACCGAGCCGGCGACGCCGGAGCCCAGGCCGTCGTCGCGCGCGGCGGGGACACCCCGCGAGCAGATCCACGACAGCGCGAACCGGCTCGACACCACCGCCATCGCCATCGTCGCCGCGCTGTCACGGGCTGAGAGCAGCTGAGCCGCGGCCGCGACCTGCAGCAGCAGCACCAGCACCAGCACGGCCACACCGAACGGCCCGACATCGCTCTTGCGCATGATGTCCAGCGCGTCGGCCCGCGGCTTGCGGGAGCCGAGGCCGTCGGCGGCGTCGGCGAGGCCGTCGAGGTGGAGCCCGCGCGTGAGCACGGCCAGTCCCGCGACCCACAGCACGCCGAGCAGCAGCGGGGACCAGCGGTCCTCGAGGGCACGGCTGGCCGCCCAGAGCGGAACAGCGAGGACGGCTCCGACCAGCGGCGCGAGCGCCATGGCCCAGCCGGCCACGCCCTGCGTGATCCGTGTCGGCGGCCTGACGGGGACGATGGTCAGGGTGCCGAAGGCCAGTCGCAGGGCGTTCACAGCCGCACCACCCGACCCGCCACGCACCACAGCACGTCACCCGACTCGGCGGCGATGCGCGTGTTGAGGGCGCCCATGAGGTCGCGGAACCGGCGTACGGACGCGGCCTCGGGTACGACGCCCTGACCGAGCTCGTTGGTCACCGCGACCACCTCCCGCCGTGCGTGGCTCCAGGCCTCGACCAGCTCGTCGATCTCACGCTGGACATCGGGGTGCCAGGGGGAATCCCAGGCGGCGTACCGGTCGATCAGGCGGGTCAGCCACAGGGTCAGGCAGTCGACCAGCAGCGGCGGTCCCTCCTCGATGAGCAACGGAGCCAGGTCGATGGTCTCGACGGTGCGCCAGGCCGCCGGGCGGCGTTCGCGATGGGCGGCGACGCGGTCGGCCCACTCGGGGTCGCTGGCGTCCGCCGGGTACGCCGTGGCGACGTACAACACCTCGGGGGCCAGCGAGAGGAGACGCTCCGCGGCTGCGGACTTGCCGGAGCGCGCGCCGCCGATGACGAGGGTGCGGGTCGACGCCGGGAGCATCCCCGGAGACTAACGTTGTCGTCATGACCAACTCGCTGGAGCCCTCCTCGTTCGCACCCGAGCCGTCCACGCCGCGCGCCGCGTGGCGCTGGAGGCTGGAGAACGCCGCGGGTGACGAGGTGACCAGCTCGGTCGGCCAGCCCACGTTCCCGTCACAGAGCGACGCCGAGTCGTGGGTGGGCGAGGTCTGGCGCGACCTGGCTGAGGACGGAGTCGACGCGGTGACGCTGCTGGAGGGGGACCGGGTCGTCTACGAGTCGATGAGCCTACAGGCGTGACTTGCATTGCGATTGCCATACACTTCTGTATTGCAATTGCCATACAGATGGCATAGCGTGAACGCATGAGCCTGGTTCGACCGTTCCCGTTCGAGACCCCCATCGCGCCCGAGGGCCTGATCGACCGGCGCTCCGAGCTGGTGAGGCTGCACCAGGCCGCGGTGGAGCGGGTGCATGTCCGGCTCGCCGGTCCGCGTCGGTTCGGCAAGACCTCGCTGCTCCTGGCCCACGCCGCGGGCCTCGCGGGCAGCGGTTGGCGGACCGTCCACGTCGACCTCTACGGCGTGACCTCGCTGGCCGAGGTGTGCGTGCGCATCGCCACGTCGTACTCCCGGCTCCGGGACAACCGCCTGAGGAGCCATCTCGACGCTCTGGGCGCCCGGCTCGGCATCTCGCTGACCGCGAGCGGCCCCGGCGTCACCCTGCATCCGCGCCAGCAGCCGCGGTCGCCCGACGTCAGCCAGACCGCGGCGAGCGAGCTCCTCGACCTGCCGCTGCGCCTCTTCGAGCGCGACCGGACGCCGACCCTGGTGGTCTTCGACGAGTTCCAGGACCTGCTCAGCGCCGGCCCCTCGCTCGACGGCCTGCTTCGCTCGCACGTCCAGTACCACGGCGAGGCCGCGGTCTACGTGTACGCCGGCAGCCAGCCCTCGCTCATGCGCAAGCTGTTCAGCGACCGCGAGCGACCCCTCTACGGCCAGGCCGAGCCGCTCGAGCTCGGCCCACTCCCGCTCGACGAGGTCCTGGTCGACCTGTCCGAACGGTTCGACGCTCTCGACGAGGACCCGGGCGGGGCGCTCGGGCCACTGGTCACGGCCGCCGCCGGACACCCCCAGCGCACCATGCTGCTGGCACATCTGCTGCACCGGGAGCTGTCGGCCCGACAGCTGGGCAGCAGCACGCTGGCCGAGGGTGCGGACGTCGAGGACGTTGCGCTCGCCGACGCCGTCGTACGCCGGGCGCTGGCGGTGACCAAGGAGGCTCACCAAGCCGTCTGGGACGGGCTGCCGTCGGGAAAGAAGGCCGTGCTCGCCGCCCTCGCCGACGGGGAGTCACCGACCAGCACCGTCGCCGCCCGCCGCCACGACATGTCGCGTGCCACGCTGCAGAGCGCGTTGCGCGAGCTCGGCAAGGAGGGGCAGCACGTGACGCGCGACGGCGACACCGGCCCGTGGCGCTACGTCGACCCGCTGTTCCAGCGCTGGGTCGCCAACCGCGGCTCCTAGAAGTCGCGGTTGGGCGGCGACTTGGTCAGCCCCGGGTCGCGGATGATCGAGTCACCGAGGATCTCGTCGATGCCCTGCAGGATCTCCTCGTCGAGCACGACACCCGCGGCTTTGACGTTCTCGGTGACCTGCTCGGGGCGCGAGGCGCCGATGATCGCCGCCGAGACGTTGGGGTTCTGCAGCACCCAGGCCACCGCGAGCTGGGCGAGGCTCAGCCCGGCCTTGTCGGCCAGCGGCCTGAGCTCCTGGACCCGCGCGAGCAGGTCGTCGTCGAGCCACTGCTTGATCATGCTGGCGCCGCTCTCGTCGGTGGCACGGGAGCCGGCCGGGGGAGCCTGGCCAGGAAGGTACTTCCCCGTCAGTGCGCCTTGCGCGATCGGAGACCAGACGATCTGGCCGATGCCGAGCTTCTCCGACGTGGGCACCACCTCGGACTCGATGACCCGCCAGATCATGTTGTACTGCGGCTGGTTGGAGATGAAGGGGATGCGCAGCTCGCGAGCCAGCGCGTGGCCGCGGGCGATCTCGTCGGCGCGCCACTCCGACACCCCGATGTAGAGCGCCTTGCCGGCGCGAACCACGTCGGCGAACGCCTCCATGGTCTCCTCCAGCGGCGTCTCGTGGTCGAAGCGATGCGCCTGGTAGAGATCGACGTAGTCGGTGCCGAGCCGCCGGAGCGAGCCGTTGATCGACTCGTGGATGTGCTTGCGGGAGAGACCGTGGTCGTTGTGCTTGCGCGGACCTGTCGGCCAGTAGACCTTCGTGAAGATCTCGAGCCCCTCGCGCCGCTCGCCCTGGAGCGCCTTGCCCATCACGGTCTCTGCCTTGGTGTTGGCGTAGACGTCTGCGGTGTCGAAGGTGGTGATGCCCTCGTCCAGAGCCTGCCGGACGCACGCGAGCGCGGCGTCCTCCTCCACCTGGGACCCGTGGGTGATCCAGTTGCCGTAGGCGATTTCGGAGATCTTGAGGCCGCTGGCCCCGAGGTTGCGGGTCTTCATGAAGCCGACCCTACGACCCCGCGCGAAAGTCGAGGAAACCGGTGCTGTTTCAGCGGTAGTTGTCGGGTAGCTGCTGGCCGAGCTTGACCTGCGACTTCGGGATGCGCAGGAACCTCAGCTGGAGTGCACGGCTGAGCGCGTAGAACGTCGTGCCCTTGGTGCTCTCGCCGGGGAAGCGCGCTTTCAGCTGACGCTTGAGGCGCCAGACGAGCCAGCTCGAGTCGACCACGACGAGCAGGATCGTGACCTGCATGATCGCGTTGCCCATCATCGGCTGCCCTGCGGCCGAGGCGACCAGGCTGGCGAAGAGCAACGGGATCGAGAACTCGGCGATGTTGAGCCGGGTGTCGACGAAGTCGCGGACGAACCGGCGCATCGGCCCCTGGTCACGGCGGCCGAGGTACTTCTCGTCGCCCCGCTTGATGCCTTCGCGGATCTCGCGGCTGCTGCTCATCCGGGTGTCGCGCTCGCGGGTGCGCGCGACCTTGCGCGACGAACGCGGGTCCTTGGCCGCCTGGGCGCGTGCCTTGGCCGCGGCCTCGGCCTCCTTGCGGGTGGGCGTCGGCCGACCCTTGCCGGTCTCGGTGCCGGCCCCGTTGGCGGCGGTCTGAGCGGGGGTCTCGGTCTTGGTACGACGGAACAACGCGAGCCTTCTGTGGGAGTCGTCAACTGCTTCGGGGCAAGGCTACCCGGGAACCTCCTACTCACCTGAACCGTTCCCTCGTAGTGTGGAGCCGAAGGGTTCGCACACCACGACTAGAAGGGCGCCCTCCATGAGTCTCTGGAAGCGCATCATGCTGATCTTCCGTTCCAAGGCCAACAAGGCGCTCGACCGCGCTGAGGACCCGCGCGAGACGCTCGACTACAGCTACCAGCGCCAGCTCGACCTGCTGCAGAAGGTCCGCAAGGGCGTCGCCGACGTCGCCACGAGCCGCAAGCGCGTGGAGCTGCAGATGAAGCAGCTCGAGCAGCAGGCGACCAAGCTCACCGACCAGGCGCAGAAGGCGCTGTCGATGGGCCGCGAGGACCTCGCTCGCGAGGCGCTCACCCGCAAGTCCGGGCTCAGCGGGCAGATCGGCGACCTCAAGGTGCAGCACGACCAGCTCCTCGGTGAGGAGGAGAAGCTCACCATCGGCTCCCAGCGGCTGCAGGCAAAGGTCGAGGCCTTCCGCACCAAGAAGGAGACCATCAAGGCCACCTACACCGCGGCCGAGGCGCAGACCCGCATCAACGAGGCGTTCTCCGGCATCTCCGAGGAGATGAGCGACGTCGGCCTCGCCATCCAGCGGGCAGAGGACAAGGCCGCGCAGATGCAGGCCCGGGCCGGCGCCATCGACGAGCTGATCGCCTCGGGCGCTCTGGACGACGCGTCCTCGCTGAACGCCGGTGACGACATCTCCCGCGAGCTGGAGTCGATGTCCTCCCAGTCCGAGGTCGAGGCGGAGCTCGCCGCACTCAAGACCCAGGCGGGCGGAGGCGCTCCTGCGTCCACGCTGCCCCCGGCCGAGGCGCCCAAGGCCATCGACGCGACGGCCGAGCCGATCGCCGAGCCCGTACAGGAGCCGTCCAACGAGGCTTCCTCGTCGTGATCGTCCGGATCCTCGGCGAGGGGCAGTGGGAGCTCGACGACGACAGTGACGTCGTTGCCGAGCTCAACGCCCACGACTCGGTCGTCGAGGCGGCGGTCGAGGCGGACGACGAGGAGACCTTCCGAACGGCGCTGACACAGCTGCTGTCCGCCGTACGCTCCCGGGGAACCCTGGTCGCCGCCGACTCGTTGAAGGAGTCCGACCTGATTCTGCCGATGGCAGACGCGACGATCGAGGAGGTGCGGGAGCTGCTCTCTGACGAGGGCCTCATCCCGGACTGATGGCAACACGCTACATACGAGACACCGGCCTGACGATGCGCATGACGGGGGCGTTGTTCGTCCTCGGCGCGCTGTTCGTCGGCTTCATCGCCGTCCTGATGGCGATCTTCCCGAAGTACGCCATCCTCATCGGCATCGTGGGGCTGGGCATCGCCTGGTGGCAGTGGTGGAACTCCGACAAGGTCGCGCTCAAGGCCATGCGTGCTCGCGTCGTGACTCCTGAGGAGGCGCCCGAGCTGCACGCGATGATCGACCGGCTGTGCGCGCTGGCCGGCATGCCCAAGCCGGTCGTCGCCATCGCCTACATGGACATGCCCAACGCGTTCGCCACGGGCCGCTCGCCGTCCCGGGCGGCCGTCTGCGTCACGACCGGCATCCTCGACAAGCTCTCCACGGAGGAGCTCGAGGGCGTCCTCGCCCACGAGCTGTCCCACGTCGCCCACCGCGACGTGCTGGTGATGACGCTGGCGTCGTCCGCGGGCATCATCGCGGGCATGCTCGCCCGTGGCGCGCAGTACGGCGGCATGTTCGGCGGGTTCGGCGGACGCCGCGACAACCGTGAGGGTGGCGGCCTGCCGATCTGGCTGGTGATCCTGCTGGTCAGCCTGGTGACCTACGCGATCAGCTTCCTGGCGACCAGACTGCTCTCGCGCTATCGCGAGCTCAGCGCCGACCGTGCGGGCGCCTTCCTCACCGGCAAGCCGGGGGCCCTCGCCAACGCTCTGGTGAAGATCACCGGGGAGACCGCGGCCATCCCGCAGAAGGACCTGCGCGCGGTGTCGCCGATGAACGCCTTCTTCATCACCCCGGCGGTGGCAGGCATCAACCTCAAGACACTCACGTCGACGCACCCGTCCCTGGAGCAGAGGCTCGAGCAGCTCTCGAAGGTCGCGGCCGAGCTCGGCCGCCCGCTCGACGGCGGCTTCGCTCCTCCCCAGGGCTGAGCGTGGGGATCTTCGACGTCATCGCGGGTCGCAGCAAGCGGCCGAAGAACAACCTCGACGCGCTGTTCGCGCTGCCCAACGCGGCGCTGACCCTCCAGGTCTCCCTCGGCTTCCAGCAGACCGGGAAGGGATCCGTCTGCTTCCGGGCGGCGGAGGGCCCGGCGTTCGCGCAGACGATGACCGACGTGGTCACGCTGCTCGACAACGACGACGACCCCGATGTGGAGCAGAGCGCCGATCAGTACGGCTTCACCTGGCTGATGGCCCAGCAGGACGACATGTCCGCGTTGGTGACCGACCTGCATGCGGTGAACACCTCCCTGGAGGCGCAGGGCTTCGCCGACGGCCTGCTGTGCTCGCTGGTGGGCTTCCGCGACGCCCAGGGACGCTCGCTCGGCCTGGTGTACCTCTACAAGAAGGGCACGTTCTACCCGTTCGCGCCCACGGGCCCTCAGCAGCGCGACAACCTGCTCGAACTCCAGGTCAAGGAGCTGCTCAAGCATGAGCTCCCGGTCGAGCCCGAGCTGTCCTCCTGGATGGCCGTGTGGGGAGCGCCCGGTCTCTGAGCACTCAACCCCGCCGGCCCCGCAAACGTTGGGAAGGGTGACAAGGGCAACGGCGGAAGGAACCGGATGACCGGCTCGGAGTTCGACGAGTTCGCAAGCGCGGCGTGGTCGCGACTCAGACAGGCAGGCTGGCTGCTCACCGGCAACGACCACGACGCCGAGGACCTGGCGTCCCTGGCGCTGTCCAAGACCTACGCCGTGTGGCACCGGGTCCGCACCGGTGACCCGTACGCCTACGCACGGCGCTGCCTGGTCAACGCCCAGATCGACCGGGTACGACGAGGGCGCGGCCGTGAGGTCGTGACCGAGCTGCCACCCGAGCAACCCGTCACCCAGCACCTCGACGGCCACGCCGACCGGGCCGAGCTTGCCGAGCTGCTCGCGCGACTCTCCGAGCGCGAGCGGCGCATCGTCGTACTCCGCTACTACTTCGACCGCAGCGAGGCTGAGGTCGCCGCCGAGCTGGGCGTCTCGGTCGGCACGGTCAAGAGCACTGCGTCGCGCGCGCTGGCCAAGCTGCGCGTCATCGACGCCCCGATCCCGCAAGGAGCCACGTCATGAGGACCGACGAGCTGGCCGAGGCCATGCACGAGACCGCGGTGGTCTCAGTCCCGAACCTGGAGGAGATCACCAGACGCGGCCGCGGGATCGCGCGTCGGCGCAGGGCGGTGATGGGCATCGGCGCCGTGGCCGTGACCGCACTGATCTCGGTGCCGATGGTCGTCCTCGCAGGCGGTGCCGAGCACGGTCGTGCACAGGTCGCGACCCAGGCCCGGACCTTCGCACCGGGAGCACCGGTCGGCGAGGTGATCGAGACCGACAGCAAGTTCTACTTCGACCGCGACCCGCACGCCGGCTCGCTGGGCTTCGAGGCGGTCTGGGCCGAGGCTGGCGAAGCGCCCGGCCGGCTCAGCTTCGGCTTCCGCAAGGAGGGGACGCGCCAGGTGCTGCGGGCCGGGCAGATGTCGGTCCCTGACGTCTCACAGCGGGCCGTCGACCTGCCCGCCATGCCTGGCCAGCACGGCGAGCCGACCTACGTCGGGATCATGCGCCTTCCGGACGGTGCCGCAGTCGACCGCTTCACCGTCGGCGTGCTTGCGTCCGGGCCGGACAAGGTGTTGGAGGTGCGCCAGGAGGGTGACGTGCTGCCCGGCTATCTGGTGTTCACCGTCGCTGCCACCGCGGAGCTCGACGGTGCCGAGTACCGCGTCACCAACCGACGCGGGCGCACGGTCGCGAGGGGCGGGTTCGCCCCGGCCGGCGACTGAGCGCTAGTCCCTGTGAGACTTGCCCGGCAGGTCGAGCATGCGCTGCAGGGCGAGCTTCGCCCAGCGCTCGGTCTCGGCGTCGACCTCGATCACGTTGACCTCCTGGCCGGCGACCAGGCTCTCCATCGCCCACACGAAGTGGGGGAGGTCGATGCGGTTCATCGTGGCGCAGTAGCAGACGGTCTTCTCGAGGAAGACGATGTTCTTGTCCGGGTGTGCCTTCTCCAGCCTCTGGACGAGGTTGAGCTCGGTGCCGATCGCCCACGACGAGCCGGGCTCGGCCGCCTCGATGGTCTTGATGATGAACTCCGTCGAGCCGACCAGGTCGGCCTTGAGCACGACGTCGTGGGTGCACTCGGGGTGGACCAGCACCTTCACGCCGGGAACCTTCGCCCGCACCGCGTCGACGTTCTCGGCGGTGAACCGGCCGTGCACCGAGCAGTGGCCCTTCCACAGGATCATCCTGGCGTTCTGGAGCTGCTCCTTGGTGAGGCCGCCGCCGGGGAGCAGAGGGTTCCACAGGACGCAGTCGTCCAGTGAGAGGCCCAGCTGCAGCACAGCGGTGTTGCGACCGAGATGCTGGTCGGGGAAGAAGAGGACCTTGGTCTTCTCGCCCTTCTGGGCGAAGGCCCACTCCAGCGCGGTCTGCGCATTGCTCGACGTACACACGGCGCCGCCGTGCTTGCCGCAGAACGCCTTGATGTCGGCGCTGCAGTTCATGTAGGTGATGGGCACGATCTCGTCGGCGACCCCGGCGTCGACCATCGCGTCCCAGGCGTCCTCGACCTGCGAGATCCGGGCCATGTCGGCCATCGAGCACCCGGCCGCGAGGTCGGGAAGGATCACCTTCTGGTGGTCGGCGGTCAGGATGTCGGCGGACTCGGCCATGAAGTGCACGCCGCAGAAGACGATGTAGTCCGCCTCCGGCCGCGCGGCTGCGTCGCGGGCCAGCTTGAACGAGTCGCCCGTGACGTCGGCGAACTGGATGACCTCGTCGCGCTGGTAGTGGTGGCCGAGCACGAACACCCGGTCGCCGAGCGCCTCCTTGGCCGCGAGGGCGCGAGCCACCAGGTCGGGGTCGGAGGCCGCGGGCAGCGCGCCCGGGCAGTCGACGCCACGCTCCGAGTCGGGGTCGACGCCCCGGCCCAGCACCAGCAGAGGAAGGTCTGTCGTCGTCACGCCCTCATCTTTTCACAGACCGACAAGAAAGATCCGGGCCGTCTCGTGCAGGATGTGCGGCATGCGTGTGCTCGTCGCCCCGGACAAGTTCGCCGGCACCCTGACCGCGGTCGAGGCGGCCGAGGCGATCGCCGAGGGCTGGCATCGCCGGGCCCCCGACGACGAGCTCGACCTGGCCCCGATGGCCGACGGCGGCCCGGGCTTCGTCGACGTGCTGCACGCCTCTCTCGGCGGTGACCTGCTCGCGGCCACGGTGCGCGGGCCGTACGGCGAAGAGGTGCCCGCGGGCGTGCTCGTCGTCGGCGACACGGCGTACGTCGAGGCGGCCCAGGCGTGCGGTCTCCACCTCACCCCGCCCGAGGAGCGGGATCCGGAGCGGGCGTCGACGTACGGCGTGGGGGAGCTCGTGCGGACCGCGGTCGAGACCGGAGCCGCCACCGTCGTGGTGGGGCTCGGCGGGTCGGGGACGAACGACGGGGGAGCGGGCCTGCTGGCCGCCCTCGGGGCCGCGGCCGACGTCCCCCTCGACCAGGGCCCGCTGCCCCTGGAGAGCCTGACCAGGATCACCCTGCCCCGGCTCAGCACCCGCCTGGTAGCGGCGACGGACGTGGACAACCCCCTCGCGGGGCTCTTCGGGGCCACGAAGACATATGGCGGGCAGAAGGGCCTCGCGGAGGACCGGATGCCTGCGGTGGACGCCATGCTGAGCAGGCTCGCAGCAGCCTCCGACACGAGGCTCGCGCTGGCGAAGGGGGCGGGCGCGGCGGGCGGTCTGGGCTTCGCCCTGATGCTGCTGGGTGCCGAGCGGCAGCCCGGGATCCGGCTGGTGGCCGACGCGGTGGGGCTGCCGGAGCGGGCTCGCGCCGCCGACCTGGTCCTGACCGGCGAGGGGGCCTTCGACTTCTCGTCCCGCTCGGGCAAGGTGCCCTACGGCGTCGCCGAGGTGGCAGCGGACGCCGTGCGCCCGTGCGTGGCGCTCGCGGGGCAGGTACTGGTCGGGTCCCGGGAGATGCGGGCGCTGGGCATCGAGTCGGCGTACGCCGTGGCCGACCTGGTCGGGCTGGACCAGTCGCTGGCCGACCCGGCGGGCAGCCTGGCGGCGCTGGCGGAGCGGGTCGCGAGGACCTGGTCGTCGTGATGCTGGACGTCACCGGGCAACGTGATGCATGCAATGCGCGGAGATGTGGGGAATAAGCCCAGGTGTGCGACCATTGAACCGGTAGAACCGCACCAGACGACACCGGGAGACACACCCATGACCGAGCAGGTCGAGACCCAGACCGAGACCCGCGCCGACAGCATCAACCTGTCAGCCGGCGCCGCATCCAAGGTGAAGACGCTCCTGGAGCAGGAAGGTCGCGACGACCTGGCCCTGCGCATCGCCGTCCAGCCGGGCGGCTGCTCGGGTCTGCGCTACCAGCTGTTCTTCGACGAGCGCACGCTCGACGGTGACGTGGTGACCGACTTCGACGGCGTCGCAGTCGTGGTCGACCGCATGAGCGTCCCCTACCTCAACGGTGCCGTGATCGACTTCGTCGACACCATCGAGAAGCAGGGCTTCACCATCGACAACCCGAACGCCACGGGCTCGTGCGCGTGCGGCGACTCGTTCCACTGAGCCACTGAGCAGCCCAAGCCACTGAGCATGACGAAGGCCCCGCCTCGGCGGGGCCTTCGTCATGGCTGGAGGCGAGTCAGTCCAGGAAGCGGCCGGCGAACCTCGCGGCCGCGTCGGTGACCTGCATCGGCACCTGCTGCACGCGCACGGGTGCCTGAGGGCTTACGGCCAGGTGGAACACCCGGCGGGGGAGTTGGAGAGCGATCCCGACGGCCTGGCAGTCGGAGGCCATCTCGGTCGGAGTGGACGCCTCGTCGTACGGCAGCCGCTGGTAGGTCATGGCCTCACGCTAGGCCGCCGGTGTGGTCCGATCTACGCTACCCAGGGGTAGTTCCACGATACTGACGGGTATTGTTCGCGGGTCCCGTCACCACGTCGGATCACACGTCAGGATCTAGCTGTGTCGCTGCTCGTCACCGGCTCCATCGCCACCGACCACCTCATGTCCTTCCCGGGCAGGTTCGCCGACTCGCTGGTGGTCGACCAGCTGGACAAGATCGCCCTCTCGTTCCTGGTCGAGGACCTCGAGGTACGACGGGGCGGCTGCGCCGCGAACATCTGCTTCGGCCTCGGCAGCCTCGGTTTGCGCCCGACCCTCGTCGGTGCCGTCGGGGAGGACTTCGTCGACTACCGGTCCTGGCTCGAGCGGCACAACGTCGACTGCGACTCGGTGCACGTGTCGACCAGCAAGCACACCGCCCGCTTCGTGTGCACCAACGACTCGACGATGGCCCAGATCGCCTCCTTCTACGCCGGGGCGATGTCCGAGGCACGCGAGATCGAGCTCCGGCCGATCGTCGACCGGCTCGGCGGCATCGACTGGGTGCTCGTGGGCCCCAACGACCCCGAGGGCATGCGCCGCCACACCCAGGAGTGCCGCGACCGCGGCTACCGCTTCCTGGCCGACCCGTCCCAGCAGCTCGCGTTCGGCGACGGCGAGCTCATCCGCGACCTGATCGACGGCGCCGACATCCTGTTCTCCAACGAGTACGAAGCCTCGCTGATCACCCAGAAGACCGGCTGGTCGCACGACGAGGTGCTGGGCCGGGTCGGCACGTGGGTCGTCACGCTCGGCGCCCACGGCGTACGCATCGACCGCCGGGGCGAGGAGTCGATCACCGTCGCGGCGGTCCCCGAGATCGAGAAGGTCGAGCCGACAGGCGTCGGAGACGCCTTCCGCGCCGGCTTCCTCGCGGCGCTGCAGTGGGACCTGTCGTTCGAGCGGGCCGCCCAGCTCGGCTGCCTGCTCGCGGTGTACGTCGTGGAGCGGGTCGGCACGCAGGAGTACACCCTCCACCAGGAGGCGTTCCTCCAGCGGTTCGCCGACGCCTACGGCGAGGACGCCGCTGCCGAGGTCGGCAAGCACGTGCAGACCGCTCGCCCCTAGGTCAGCCGCTTCACCAGATACACCGGCACGCCGTCGTCGGCGGCCTCCTCGCCGGCATACTCCTGGCCACGCATGCGGCACCACGCCTGGATGTCCGGACCGGCGGCGGGGTCGTCGGCAGCCAGCCCGAGGACCATCCCGACCTCGACGTCCCCGAGGTGCTGGGCCAGCTCGATGACGGGCATCGGGCAGCGCTTCCCCCTGCAGTCCAGCGTCACGTCAGCCACGGAGAGCCTCGATCACGCCGGGAAGAACCGCCAGGAAGCGCTCGACGTCGTCGGCGGTCGCGGTGCGCGCCAGCGAGACGCGGATGTTGCCGTGGGTGAGCGCGCCCATCGCCGCCAGCACGTGCGACGGCTCCAGGGAGCTGGCCGTGCAGGCGGAGCCCGAGGCCACCCCGAAGCCCAGCCGGTCGAGCTCGGTGACGAGCGCCTCGCCCTCGACGTACAGGGCCGAGAAGGAGACGACGTGGGGGAGCCGCTGGTCGGGGTCGCCGACCAGGTCGATGTCGGGAATCCCGGCGACGGCCGACCGGATGCGCTCGGTCAGCGAGCGCTGTACCGGCCCGGGATCCTCGGCGAGCACCGCTTGCAGGGCGGCCGCCGAGGCGAGGATCGCAGGGACGTTCTCGAAGCCGCTCACCCGAGGGTCGGTGCGGTCGTCGGTGGGGAACGGAGCCCGCCAGCGGGCGCCCTTGCGCACCAGGAGCATGCCGACTCCGGCAGGGCCGCCCCACTTGTGGGCAGAGGCGGCCGCAGCGGCCCACCCGTCGGGCAGCGCGACCCGGCCGGCGCTCGCACACGCGTCGAGGAAGAGGGGAGCGTCGGTCTCCGGGACCCTCTGCACGGTGCCGACCTCGGGGTTGGCGTGCTGGAGCGCGACGACCCCCGCGCCGGCGGGCAGTGCCCCCACATGCCCGAGCGCGTCGACGCCGACCACCTCCGACGTACCGCCGTGGACCGACTCCCACCAGCGGGCGGCGTGGAAGACCGCGGAGTGCTCGACGGCCGAGTGCACCAGGTGGCGGGACTCGCGCGCTCGGCCCAGCGCGAGCCCGAGGACGCCGAGGTGGACCGCGGCCGTGCCGGAGGAGGTGAAGCTGACCTCGTCAGGCCGTACGCCGAGGCAGGAGGCCGTCACCTCGCGGGCGTTGTCCAGCAGGAGCCGGGCGTTGCGGCCGGGTCCGTGCAGCCGCAGCGGGTCGGCGTAGCCCTTGTCGAGGGCGGCGAGAAGCGTGTCGCGCGCCACCGGATGCAAGGGCTCGGTGGAGACCGCGTCGAGGTAGCTCACCGCGTGGCTCACAACGCTGAAACTACCCGCGATGTGACTATCACAACGAACCGCCCAGGAGCCGCGCCCTGGGCGACACGGGCGGCTGACTCAGTAGTAGGGTTCGGATGACCGTCGTTTTGAAGAGAGAGGCTCGTTCGTGGGTCCGCAACTCCCCAAGCGAATGCCCCGTGCGCGCAGGCTCGGCCTGGCGCTCGTCACCACCGCGACGCTGCTGACGCTGACCGGCTGCGACGAGGAGGAGCTCAAGCGCCTCGGGCAGCCAGTCATCTCCAAGGGTGCCACCAGCAACACCGATGGCCAGTACGAGCTGTGGCTCTGGGGCTGGGTCGCGGCGATGCTCACCGGCATCCTCGTCTGGGGCCTCATCGGCTACGCCGTGGTGAAGTACCGCCGTCGCAGCGACGACGAGGTCCCGGTGCAGACGCGCTACAACCTCCCGTTGGAGATCCTCTACACGCTGGCGCCCGTCGTGATGGTGCTGGTGTTCTTCTACTTCACCATCGAGCAGCAGAACGACCTCGACAAGACCTATGCCGACCCGGACCACACCATCGAGGTGGTCGGTCAGCAGTGGTCGTGGACGTTCAACTACGTCGAGGACGACGCGCTCGACGGTCGGACCACGGTCTTCCAGCCGGGCACGACTGCGGACCCGCCGACGCTCTACCTCCCGGTCAACGAGTCGGTGCGGTTCAACCTGCACTCGCAGGACGTGATCCACGACTTCTGGGTCCCGGCCTTCCTGCAGAAGATGGACGTCGTCCCCGGCCGGGCGAACAGCTTCGACCTGACTCCGACCCGTGAGGGCACCTACGCCGGCAAGTGCGCCGAGCTCTGCGGCGTCTACCACTCTCGGATGCTCTTCAACGTCGAGGTCGTCAGCGCTTCGGAGTACGCCGCCGAGCTCAAGGAGCTCGAGGACGCCGGCAACATCGGTCCCGCCTGCGGCTCGACGTACCCCGACGAGATCGCCGGGCTCGAGCAAGAGGGCCCCGACAACGACCCCGAGAACGGAGTGTGCAAGTGAGCGCCACGACTGATGTACACGCGGGCGCCGGACACGGCCACGGCGAGTCGTCACCGGGCGGCCACACCCTCGGTCAGCAGGTTGTCCGCATCCTGACCACGACCGACCACAAGATGATCGGCAAGCTCTACCTCGGCACGTCGTTCTTCTGGTTCCTGGCCGCCGGCATCATGGCGATGCTGATCCGCTCGGAGCTCGCCTTCCCCGGCCAGCACGTCGTCAACGACGAGCTCTACAACCAGCTGTTCACGATGCACGGCACGATCATGCTGCTGCTGTTCGCGACCCCGCTGTTCTTCGGGTTCTCCAACGTGATCATGCCGCTGCAGATCGGCTCTCCCGACGTCGCATTCCCGCGGCTCAACATGTTCAGCTACTGGCTCTTCCTCTTCGGCGGCCTGATCGCCGCCGCGGGCTTCCTGACGCCTGCCGGCGCGGCCGACGCGGGGTGGACCTTCTACGCACCGCTCTCCGACGGCGTGCGCTCACCCGGTGTGGGTGGCGATCTCTGGATCATGGGTCTGTGGATGGCTGGTCTGGGCACGATCCTGGGCGCGGTCAACTTCATCACCACGATCTTCTGCATGCGGGCCCCCGGCATGACCATGTTCCGGATGCCGATCTTCGTCTGGAACACCCTGGTCACCAGCCTGCTGGTGCTGATCGCCTTCCCGATCCTCGGTGGCGCTCTGCTGTCGTTGGAGGCCGACCGTGCCTTCGGCGCGCACATCTTCGACACCGCGACCGGTGGCGCGATGCTGTGGCAGCACCTGTTCTGGTTCTTCGGCCATCCCGAGGTCTACATCATCGCGCTGCCGTTCTTCGGCATCATCACCGAGATCCTCCCGGTCTTCAGCCGCAAGCCGATCTTCGGCTACGTCGGCCTCGTGGCCGCGACCCTGGGCATCGCGATCCTCTCGGTGGCCGTCTGGGCACACCACATGTTCGTCACCGACGCGGTCGACCTGCCGTTCTTCTCCGGCATGACGTTCCTCATCGCCGTACCGACGGGCGTGAAGTTCTTCAACTGGATCGGCACGTTGTGGGGGGGATCTCTGTCCTTCGACACCCCGATGCTCTGGTCGGTCGGCTTCCTGACGACCTTCCTCTTCGGCGGTCTGACCGGTGTCATCCTGGCCTCGCCGCCGCTGGACTTCCACGTCTCCGACTCCTACTTCGTGGTCGCCCACTTCCACTACGTCGTCTTCGGCACGGTGGTGTTCGCGATGTTCGCCGGGTTCTACTTCTGGTGGCCGAAGATGACCGGACGCATGCTCGACGAGACGCTCGGCAAGGTGCACTTCTGGTTGCTGTTCGTCGGCTTCCACACGACCTTCCTGGTGCAGCACTGGCTGGGTGTGGAGGGCATGCCGCGCCGCTACGCCGACTACCTGCCCGGTGACGGCTTCACCACGCTCAACCAGGTCTCGACGATCGGAGCGTTCCTCCTGGGCGCCTCGACACTGCCGTTCCTCTACAACGTCTACAAGTCGGCCCACGCACCGCTGGTCAAGGTCGACGACCCGTGGGGCTGGGGCCGCTCGCTGGAGTGGGCCACCTCGTGCCCGCCGCCGCGACACAACTTCGTCTCCATCCCGCGCATCCGCTCGGAGTCGCCGGCCTTCGACCTGCACCACCCCGAGGTCGCCGCACTCGAGGCCGCTGAGTACGAAGGCGTACCGAACCACGAGGTCCAGATCGACAGTGGCAACCAGAAGGGTGGCGAGGAGTGAAGGCCGAGACCTGGACCATGGGCATCTGCACGGCCTTCTTCGTGCTCGTCGCCCCGGCCTACTGGCTGATCGCGGAGGACCCGACCGGCACCTCCGCGCTGGTCATGACCGCGCTCCTGGGTGCCCTGACGACGTTCTACCTGGGCTTCCACTCCAACCGGATGAAGGACAACCCTCGTCCGGAGGACCTCAAGGACGCCGAGATCGCCGACGGCGCAGGGGAGCTGGGCTTCTTCCCGCCGTACTCCTGGTGGCCGCTCTGGGCAGGCCTGACCCTCGCCACGATCGTCTTCGCGATCGCCGTGGGCGCCTGGTGGATGGCCGTGATCGGCGGCGTGCTGGGCATGGTGGCCTGCGTCGGGTGGGTTTTCGAGTACTACCGCGCGGAGCACGCCCACTAGCGGCATCGCAGCCGCAACAGACCTGTCGGGCCCGTCATCACACGCTGGTGACGGGCCCGATTTGCATGGCTTCCGGCCCTGGCGTGATCGTCACCACCTCCCCGCGTGGCCTGAGAGCCTCCGAAGCGTTGTTACCCTGGAGGGGTTGAGCTGACCATCGAGGGGATCCCATGTCGCACCGTCGTACGACTGCGCTGCCTGCTGCCGTGGCGGCACTGGCGCTGGCCGTAGCCGGCTGCTCGGCCAGCGCCTCGCCCGAGGAGTCTCCCGCCGAAGGCGGCGGCACCCCCGCTGCCAGCCCCGCGGTCACAGTCGCCGCCAACGTCGCCCGCAAGGCGGCCGCCGTGCCCGTCGACAAGACCCTCAAGCTCAGCGCGACCAACGGCACCTTCCAGCGCGTGACTGTCACCGGCGGCGAGGAGAAGGTCGCCGGCGCCTTGTCGCCGGACAGGACCACCTGGACCGCTGCCGAGCTGCTCGAGCCCTCCACCACCTACACCGTCCGCACGGTCGCGGTGGACGACAGCGGCCGCTCCCGCCGTACGTCGCAGCGGTTCACCACCCAGGCCCTCAGCCTGGACCAGCAGACCTACCCGAGCATCGCCCCCATGGACGGCGAGACCGTCGGCGTCGGCATGCCCGTGATCGTGCAGTTCGACGTCGCGGTGACCGACCGCGCCGCCATCGAGAAGCACCTGCGCGTCGAGTCCTCGCCCGCCCAGCCCGGCGCGTGGCACTGGCTCAGCGGCAACGAGGTGCACTGGCGCCCGAAGAAGTACTGGCGGGCCGGCACCGACGTGACCGTGCACGCCGACATCAACAGCGTCCCGGCCGGCAACGGCATCTACGGTCAGCTCAGCCGCACCACCCGCTTCCACGTCGGCGACGCAGTGATCATGAAGGTCGACGCCGCCCGCCACGTGATGCGCGTGACCAGGAACGGACAGCTCCAGCGCACGATCCCGATCAGCGCCGGCAAGCCCGGCTTCACGACCCGCTCCGGCATCAAGGTGATCATCGAGAAGTTCCGGGTCAAGCGCATGGACGCCGCCACCACGGGCATCGACGAGAGCGACCCGGAGTACTACAACATCGAGAGCGTCGAGTACGCCCAGCGCGTCACCTACTCCGGCGAGTTCCTGCACGCAGCGCCGTGGTCTGTCGGGTCGCAGGGCAGCGCCAACGTCAGCCACGGCTGCGTCGGGATGAGCACCGCCAACGCCGCCTGGCTCTACGGCCTCACCCGGCGCGGCGACGTGGTCGATGTCTCCGGCACCGACCGGCACATGACCCTGGAGAATGGTTTCGGGGACTGGAACCTCTCCTTCGCTGAGTACCGTCAGGGGTCGGCCCTCAGCTGACTGTTGAGCCGCGCGTGTTGGAGGGTTGAGCCGCGCGTGTCGGACGGTTGACCCGCGCGTGTCTGGGTCACAACCGCAGCGCCCGCCGCAGCTCACGCAGCCACGCCTCGCGACCCTCGTCGCTGAACCCGGCCTTGGTGACGACGATGACCGTCCAACCACGGTCCCGCAGCCAGGCTCGACGGAGGCGGTCCCGCTCACGCTGGTCGTCGGTGAGGTCATGGAACGCCTCGCCGTCGTACTCGATCGCGATCCTGGACTTGGGATAGGCGAGGTCGAGCCTGAAGACGTCCCTGCCGTGCTCTGTGACCCAGTGCTGGAGCTCAGGCTTCGGCAGGTGCGAGTCCAGGATGGCCAGCCTCGTCCACGACTCGCGGGCGGACTCGGCCCGAGGGTCCGTGAGAGGCACGAGCTGACGCAGCTGTACGACGCCGCGCCGTCGGCGGTATCGCCGAAGCTCTCCCTCGAGCTGGCGCCTGGTCAGACCGTACTGCCGCATGATCGCGTCCAGGGCCGCGATCGCCTGGTAGCGGGGGAGGCGGCAGCCGAGATCGAGGGCTGTGCGCAGCGGGCTGGTCACCTTGACGCCCAGGATCTCCACGATGTCGTGTGCTGCGAGGTCCCGCTCCCCGCCGGCGATCTCCTGTCGCTCGATCCTGCGGCGGCCGCGCAGCACGAAGAACTCGAGCTGCGGGATGACCTCGTGCTCCCGGTAGGCGAGCACGTCGACGCCGAGCAGCCAGGCGGCGCTCCGGTCGCAGAGTACGGCGTGGAGGCTGACCACCAGCGCGGCGGCGCGCGCCCTGAGCTCGAGACTGTCCGGCAGAGCGTTGTCGACGTACACGCCCTGGAGGACCCGTCGTATCTCGCGCTGATCGAGCAGGCGACGGAGCTCGTAGTCGCTGATGCCGAAGGCCGTCAGGTCGTCGCGGAGGAACGGGTGCTTGGGAAGTGTCAGGTTCTCCATGGCGGAGAAGGTGGCAGGTGCGAGGGCTGCCCGTCGTACGCCTGGAGCGGACCTGTGGACAAGCCGGGCTAGGGAAAGGTCGCACTCGTTGGCGGCTCAACGCCCCGACACGCGCGGGTCAACGCCCCAACACGCGCGGGTCAACGCCCCGACACGCGCGGGTCAACCACCCCCGTCAACCACCCTCAGTGGTCGCGGAGCTTCTCCTCGTCCACGGGGTGGCGGCCGTCGAACTGGTGGCCGTCGGCGGCGTGGCCGTCGAGCTCGTGGTGACCCGTGTAGTCGCCGGCCGGGAGGTTCTGGTGTCCCTGGGTCGTCTGGGCCAGCTCGTGCTCGGCGTGGTGGTGGGCTGCCTCGAGCTCGTCCTTGGTCGGCTTCTGGATGTTGTAGCCGAAGAAGGACTTGCTGAGCTTGGCCCGCAGCTGCTGGAGCTTGATGTCGCGCGCAGCGACACCGTTGGAGTCGGCGGGGCTGGGCTCGGGGAGGACCTCCTCGCGGTCCTGGGAGGTGAGGGTGTAGGCCTTCTGGACCGAGATCGGCAGGTGCCGCTCGGAGAACCCGCCCTCGGGGGAGCGCATGATGATGCCGGTCTCGTAGCCGTGCAGCAGCTTGGTCTCGTCCTGGCGCTGGAGCGAGATGCACCAGCGCTTGGTGAGGATGAAGGCCAGCGGCGGCGCCACGAAGATCGCCACCCGCATGAAGTAGGTGATGAAGTTCAGGTCGAGGTGGAAGATCACCGCGAGGATGTCGTTGCCACCCGCGGCCCACAGCAGACCGAAGAGGGTCATCATCGCGACCAGGAAAGCCGTGCGGTTGGGCGCGTTGCGCGGGCGCTGCAGCAGGTGGTGCTCGCGCTTGTCACCGGTGATCCACTGCTCGATGAAGGGGTAGGCCAGCACCGCTGTGAAGATGACGCCGGGCGCGACCACGCCGGGGATCAGCACGTTCCACGAGATCGTGACCCCGAAGATGTGCGTCTCCCAGCCTGGCATGATGCGGAGCAGGCCTTCGGCGACGCCCATGTACCAGTCGGGCTGGGAGCCCGCGGTCACCTGGGAGGGATCATAGGGCCCGAAACGCCAGACCGGGTTGATCGACATCAGGCCACCCATGAGAGCGGTGATCCCGAAGACGATGAAGAAGAACCCGCCGGCCTTGGCGGCGTACACCGGCATCATCGGGTAGCCGACGACGTTGTCGTTGGTGCGGCCGGGGCCGGGCCACTGCGTGTGCTTCTGGAAGACCAGCAGGATCATGTGGGCGCCGATCAGCGCCAGCAGGATGCCCGGGATCAACAGCACGTGGGCGACATAGAGGCGCGGGATGATGTCGTCGCCCGGGAACTCCCCTCCGAAGAGGAAGAACGACACGTAGGTGCCGACGACCGGGATGGACTTCATCAGGCCGTCCGCGATGCGCAGGCCCGTGCCGGACAGCAGGTCGTCGGGGAGCGAGTAGCCCGCGAACCCCTCGAGGATGCCCAGCATGAGCAGCAGGCCGCCGATCACCCAGTTGATCTCGCGCGGCTTGCGGAACGCGCCGGTGAAGAAGACGCGCATCATGTGCACGAACATCGCGCCGACGAAGAGCATCGCCGACCAGTGGTGCATCTGACGCAGGAGCATCCCGCCGCGGACGTCGAAGGAGATGTCCAGGGTCGAGGCGTAGGCCTCGGACATGTGCAGGCCACGGAGCGGCGCGTAGGCGCCCTCGTAGGTGACCTCGGCCATGCTCGGCTTGAACCACAGCGTGAGCAGCGTGCCGGTCAGGAGGAGTACGACGAAGCTCCACAGGGCGATCTCGCCGAGCATGAACGACCAGTGCTCGGGGAAGACCTTGCGGATCTGCTTCTTGGACGCGGTGGCGATGCCGGTGCGGTCATCAGCCCATTCGGCGACGGCTCCGACCTTGGACGGCTTGGTGACCTTGGCGGCCTGCTTGTGGCTCATTTGGTGTTATCCCGTTCCCAGAAGCTCGGACCGACCGGTTCGGTGAAGTCGCTGGTGGCGACGAGGTAGCCGTCGTCGTCGACGGCGATCGGCAGCTGCGGGAGCGACCGACCGGCCGGGCCGAACACGACCTTGCCGTTGTCGGCCAGGTCGAAGGTGGACTGGTGGCAGGGGCACAGCAGGTGGTGGTTCTGCTGTTCCATCAGGGAGATCGGGCACCCGACGTGGGTGCAGATCTTGGAGTAGACCACGATGCCTTCGTAGGACCAGTTCTCGCGGCCCTTCCACGGCGTGATCTCGCCGGGGTCCATGCGGACGACGATCACCGGCGCCTTGGACTTGACCTCCTGGAGGTGGTGTCCCTCGAGTTCGGCCTCGTCGTAGCGCTCGGCGTCGAAGATGATCTCCGGCTCGGCGTTGACCAGGTCACCGATCTCGAGGTTGGCGGCCGTGATCGGCTCGCCGGTGACGTCCTTGACGATGCGCATGCCCTCACGCCACACGGTGGTGTAGAGCGCGCGTGCGGGGAGCGGGCCCAGGTCACGGAGTACGACGATCGCGGGCACTCCGACCAGCGTGAGCGCGCCGAGCAGCGAGTTGCGGACCAAGGGGCGGCGCATGATCGTGGAGTCCTCGACGCCCTGCTGGAAGGCGGCGATCGAGACCTCACGGTCCTCGTCGCTGGAGCGGGACGGGTGGCGCATCTCGACGATCTCGTGGTCGTTCATGAGCTTGCGCGCCCACTGCACGATGCCGACGCCCAGCGCGAGCATCGAGATGCCCATGGTCACGCCGAGCGCGGCGTTGGAGGCACCGAGGCCGAACACCGTGTCGGGGTGCTCGCCGATCTCGAAGACCGCGTAGGCGACCACGAACAGGACCACGCACAGCGACGACAGCCCGAACAGCCCCGCGACGATGCGCTCGGCGCGCTTCTCGGCCCTCGGGTCGACGTCGGTCGGCCGGGGGAGGTGTTCGGGAAGGCCGGGATCGGCGATCGGGTCGGCCAGCGAGTCGAGCTCGCCGGAGCCGTGCTGGACGAGGGTGTCGTCGCTCATGCCTGGGCTCCCTTCTTCTTGGTCGAACGCGTGCCGTGGGCGGCGATGAAGATGCCGGCAGCGACGCAGGAGCCCACTCCGACGAGCCAGGCGAACATGCCCTCGGAGACGGGGCCGTAGGAGCCGAGCTTGAAGCCGCCGTAACTGGGCTCGTCCTCGATGTGCTTCAGGAACGCGATCACGTCGCGCTTCTCCTCAGGGGTGAGGTTCTCGTTGGAGAACACGTCCATCGCCTGCGGGCCGGTCAGCATGGCCTCGTAGATCTGCTGCTCCGGCACGCCGACCAGGGTCGGGGCGAACTTGCCGCGCGAGAGGGCGCCGCCGGTGCCGGCGAAGTTGTGACAAGCGGTGCAGTTGGTGAAGAACAGCTGGCGACCGCGGACGATCGCCTCCTCGAGGTCGTCGTCGGGGATCGAGTCGGGAGAGTACTGCTCCTCGGTCGGGATCGCTGGGCCGGCGCCCAAGGACGCGACGAAGGCGGCCAGCTGGCTGATCTGGTCCTCGTTGTAGACGGGGGTCTTGCGCACTGCCTGAGCGCCGGCCTGCGCCATGGGCATGCGCCCGGAGGCCACCTGGAAGTGCACCGCAGCGGCGCCCACGCCGACCAGCGACGGGCCGTACTGGTTGCCGCGCTTGGTCACGATTCCCTCGGCGTTCTGGCCGTGGCACGACGCGCAGCCCACCAGGAACAGCGCGCGACCCTTGGCGACGTCGTCGGTCGAGGCCGACTGCTTCTGCGCCTGCGCCGGGGAGAGAGCGGCGTACAACCCGGCGGTGGTCATCAGCCCGAGCAGGAGTACGACGAGTCCCGCGATCGGGCTGCGCCTCTTGGCTGAGAGTCGAGCGGAAAGGAATCGCACGAAGAATCCTCGTCTGTTCGTCGTTCGAGTGGACCCGGGGCTACTGCAGGACGTAGATCGTGGCGAACAGCCCGATCCACACCACATCGACGAAGTGCCAGTAGTAGGACACGACGATGGCGGTGATCGCCTGCTCGTGGGTGAACTTCTTGGCCATGTAGGTGCGGCCGAGCACGAACAGGAAGGCGATCAGACCGCCCGTGACGTGCAGGCCGTGGAAGCCGGTGGTGAGGTAGAAGACCGAGCCGTAGCCGTTGGACGACAGCGTGATCCCCTCGTGGACCAGCTCGGTGTACTCCGTGGCCTGGCCGCCGATGAAGACGGCACCCATCACGTAGGTGAGCACGAACCACTCGCGCAGGCCCCAGCCCTTGACGTTCCACCAGGCGCCGGTGCGCCCGACCTGGCCCTTCTCCGCCCTGAAGACGCCCATCTGGCAGGTGAAGGACGACGCGACCAGGATGATCGTGTTGACCGTCGAGAAGGGGATGTTGAGCTTCTCGGTCATCTCGAGCCAGAGGTCGCCGGACTGCGAGCGGATCGTGAAGTACGACGCGAACAGGGCCGCGAAGAACATCAGCTCGGAGGAGAGCCAGACGATCGTCCCGACGCTGACCATGCTCGGTCGGTCGTGGTGCCCGTGCAGGCGGGAGGCAGGGATCACGGATGCTGTTGTCGCCACGCGCCTCATTATGTCGATAACTGCGTGTCACGGCATCCCGACCCCCCTCTTGCGGGCGTCATCTTCTTCACATTCACCTCCAGGGCCGTCCAGGAGTGGTTCGGAGCCGCATACCGTAAGGAGTGTGGGCATCTTCCTGGCGGCGAGCACGGCTGGCGATCTGCCCCCATTCGACGCGGCCCGCATCCTGACCGAGTGGGGGATCGCGCCGCTGCCGACGATCCTCACCGTCTGGGCTGCGGGCGCCTACCTGGTCGGAGTCCGGACACTGCGGGCCCGTGGTGACCGGTGGCCGGTGGGCCGTACGGCGGCGTTCACCGGCGGGATGCTCGTCTTCTGGTTCGCGACCAGCTCCGGGCTCGCGGCGTACGACTCGGTCCTGCTCAGCGTGCACATGGCCCAGCACATGGTGCTGTCGATGGTGGTCCCCCTGCTGCTGGCACTCGGGGCGCCGGTCACCCTGGCGCTTCGCACCCTCCCGCGCAGGCCCCGCGGCTGGTTGATGGCCGCGCTGCACTCCCGCGTGGCCAAGGTGCTGTCGTTCCCGCCGCTGACGTTCCTGCTCTTCGTGCTCAGCCCGTGGGTGCTCTACTTCTCCGGCTGGTACGAGGCGTCACTCCGGTCGGCGTACGTCCACGAGATGATGCACGTCCACCTGGTGCTCGTCGGCACCCTCTTCTTCTGGCCGCTGGTGGGGATCGACCCGGTGCCCGGGCGGGTGGCCTACCCGTTCCGCCTGCTGCTGATGATGCTGACGCTGCCGTTCCACGCGTTCCTCGGCGTCACGATCATGGGGCAGGACACCCTGATCGCCGGTGACTGGTATCGCAGCCTTCCCGAGACCTGGCTTCCCGATCCCGCCGACGACCAGCACCTGGCCGGCGGGCTGCTGTGGGGGTCGGGCGACGTCGTGGGCCTGGCCGTGTTCATCGTGCTGTTCGTCCAGTGGGTGCGCTCGTCGATGAAGGAGGCGGAGCGCGAGGACCGTCGCCTCGACCTCCTGGAGTCGCGCGGGGGTCTCGACAACGTCGACCGCCGGGAGCCGTAGGATCAGGCGCGTGACCCAGGACACCTCCGCGAAGCCCCTCCGGGTGCTCGTCTACAGCGACGACGCCAACACCCGTGGCCAGGTCATGCTGGCGCTCGGCAAGCGTCCGCACCCCGACCTCCCGCTGGTGGAGTACGTCGAGGTGGCGACCGAGCCCGTGGTGATCCAGCACCTCGACAGCGGCTCCATCGACCTGGCGATCCTCGACGGGGAGGCCGTGCCGGCCGGAGGCATGGGCATCGCCAAGCAGCTCAAGGACGAGATCTTCGAGTGCCCCCCGGTGCTGGTGCTGACCGGGCGGCCCCAGGACGCCTGGCTGGCGACCTGGTCGCGCGCCGATGCGGCTGTGTCGCACCCCATCGACCCGCTGCACCTGGCCGACACCGTGATCCGGCTGCTGCGGTCGCGCGTCCCAGCTCCTCGGTGACCTCTCGGTGACCGCGGACATGACCGCAGCGACCTGGCCGGAGGTCCTCGGGGCTCTGGTCGCCCGCAACGACCTCACGCCCGACCAGGCGTCCTGGGCCATGGGCGAGATCCTGGGCGGTGAGGCGACGCCGTCGCAGATCGCCGGGTTCGCGGTCGCGCTGCGCACCAAGGGGGAGACCCTGGACGAGCTCGAAGGGCTCGTGTCCGCCATGTACCGGCACGCCGCGCCGCTTCGCCTGGAGGGCCGCTGGCTCGACGTGGTCGGCACCGGCGGCGACAGGTCCATGTCGGTCAACATCTCCACGATGGCCGCGATCGTGTCGGCAGCCGCCGGAGCGCCCGTCGTCAAGCACGGCAACCGGTCCGCGTCCTCGAAGGCGGGCGCGGCCGACGTGCTCGAGGTGCTCGGCGTACGCCTCGACCTCACTCCCGACCAGGTCGTCTCCGTCGGGCAGGAGGTCGGCATCACCTTCTGCTTCGCGCCGGCGTTCCACCCTGCCCTGCGGCACGCGGCGGTCCCGCGGCGCGAGCTCGGCATCGGCACTACCTTCAACTTCCTCGGGCCGCTGGCCCACCCGGGCAAGCCGGCCGCGCAGGCCATCGGCTGCGCCGACCCGCGGATGGCTCCCCTGATGGCAGGCGTTTTCGCCCGCCGCGGCGTCGACGCCTGGGTGTTCCGCGGTGAAGACGGCCTCGACGAGCTGACGACCACGACGACCTCGCAGGTCTGGGCAGTGGCGGGCGGGTCGGTGGCCGAGTTCGCCGTGGACCCGGCGGCGCTCGGCCTGACGATCGGCACGCCCGAGGGACTGCGCGGTGGCGACGTCACCCACAACGCCCGGGTCGTCCGCGACCTCGTGGCCGGCGTGAAGGGCCCGGTCCGCGACGCCGTCGTGCTCAACGCCGGCGCGGCGCTCGCCGTACACGCGGCCGAGGAGGGTGACGTGCTCGACCGCCTCGCCGCCGGCATGGTGCGGGCTCAGGAGGCGATCGACGACGGGCGCGCCCAGACCACGCTCGACCGCTGGGTGCAGGTCTCCGCAGCCGCTTGAGCGGGTGGTCCCGACGGACGGTGGCTGGGCTTCGCCCTCGCCACCCTGCTCGACCAGGGTCAGAGGGTCAGAGGGCCAGGGTGAAGACCTCGCCCTCGCGGTGGAACCCGACCTTCTCGTAGTACGGCGAGACCATGCCCTTCGGCGTCACCACCTTGGTGAAGCCGCTGTCGCGCAGCAGGCCGCTCTTGCGCCAGACGAACTCCCCGGGGGAGAAGTCGCGGAACCGCGGTGTCACGTAGTCGAGCACCACGTTGGCCACGCCGTCTCCGCCGCCTCGCACCAGCACGACGCCGACGGTCTCGTCGCCGTGCAGGATGAGATAGGAGCACTGTCCCTCGGCCGCACCGTCCCAGGCGAAGTTCGGCTGGAACTTGAGGATGTCGGCCCGGTGCACGCGCAGCACATGGCGGAGGTACTCGTCCTGGGGGCGGACCTCCAGGACCTCGAACGCCTTGTCGTCATGCCGCTCGGAGAGCAGCCGGCGCAGGAAGAACAGGTTGATCGCGGCGAGCACGACGTTCATCGCGACCATCGGCCAGATCTCGAGCAGCGCGTTGAAGACGGTCAGCACGACGCTCGCCGTGAGGTTGATGACGCGGAAGCGCAGCACTCGCGCCTGCAGCAGGGAGAAGATCAACAGGGCTGAGCCGAGCCAGCCCAGCGCGTCCAGCCAGTCCATGCTGGCGAGGCTACTTCACCTTGACGGTCCAGGAGCGCGCGACGAGTGCGAGCCCGTGCAGGTCGCGGATGCCGCCTGAGATGCGCACGACGTACTTCTTGCCGCGGATGAGGCGCCCGGCCGGGTTGACGGTGACGGTGCGGGTGGCGGCGGAGTAGCTGACCTTGGCCCTGAGCTGCTTCGTCCTGCCCTTGCGGGTCAGCTGCACCGTCGACCTGCCCACGCCCCTCACCGGCTCGCTGAAGGTCGCCGTCAGGTTGCCCTTGCGACCCACTCTCTTGCCGGGTCGCACGTGCGACACGACCGGCCGGACGCTGTCGACGTGGAAGGGACGCCACTGGCTGGTGCCGAGCGCGCTGCCGGCCGCGTCGAGGGCGACCACCCTCCACTCCCAGGAGGCGTCGGCGATGTGAGCGGTCGGGGCGTGCTGGAGGGCCACGGTCGTCGTGCTCTCCACCAGCGTCGTGCCACGACGCCTTTCGAAGCGGTAGGTCGCGGCCCGAGGGACCTCTCCCCACGCGAAGACGCTGTCGTTGTGCGGCAGGTTGACCCCCGCCTGGGGTGACACCAGACCGGGCGCGGAGCCCGCCACCTCGAAGGAGCCCGTCGCCCACTCGCCCAGGTTGTCGGAGGCGTCGACGGGACGCACGCGCCAGGAGTACTCCCCGACCGGCAGCGGCTCGGCCAAGGCGAACGCCGGCCGCGTGGTGGCTGCGCTCAGCACGATGTCCGGCCCGCGTGAGATCTCCAGGTGGTACTCGGCGGCGTGAGGGACCGGCTGCCAGCGCAGCGGCTCGAGCAGGCTCGGCGTGGCGAAGGCGCGGGTCACCGGCCGAGGGACGCTGTAGGGCGAGGTGGTCGTGTCGAGAAGGGCTGCGACGCGCCAGTGCGTCGTCCCCGGCGGAAGCAGCAGCGTGTACGACGTCGGCCCGACCGTCACCGTGCTGAACGGGTTGGCGAAGCTCGCCGAGCTCGACAGCTGCACGCGGTAGCCGAGTGCACCCTCGAACGCCGCCCAGCGCAGGGTGACCGGTCCGTCGACGTCCGCGCCGCTCGCCGGCTCGACGGCCACCACCGGCGGCGTACTGACGTTGAAGGTCTCGGGGTCGCCGCTGTACGCCGCGCACGCGGCCCCGTTGACGCACGAGGCCACCTGCCAGTGCCAGGTGCCGTCGGCCAACGCGGTGCGGGGGAGGAAGCGCGTCGACTCGGTGTCCACGACCGTCGTACCGGCCGCGAAGGTGGGGTCCTGCGAGAGCCGCAGCTTGTAGTGGCCGGCGTCGGCGACCGGACTCCATCCGAGGAGGGCACCATCCGAGGTCAGCCCCGTGGGGTTGTCCGGCGGCACGATCGTGAACGTGCGAGAGGACCCGGCGACCGGCCCGACCTGCACGTGCCAGGTGACGTTGCGCGGGGTGTTGGGGTCCTGGTGCACAGTGCCGGCAGGGAAGTTGTAGCTCATGTTCACGGCCTGGTCGCCGAGATACACGGTGTAGGTGGGCGAGTCGGGAACCGTCTCCCACGTCAGCATCGGGAAACGGGTGAACGTGCTGCCCTCCGGCGGCCCGACCGGCTCGGGCGTGACGTTGGTGGGATCTGGCCGAGGCCCCATGGTGAACGTCGGGAGCTCCGCGGGCAGCGGCCCGCGGCGCCCGTTCGCGTGCAGGGTCTGCACGCTCCAGCGGTAGGTCTTGCCGACCTGCAGCGCGTTCGTCCCCGGCGTGTAGGTCGTGGTGTTGACCGTGCGGTCGTCGACGGGCTTGGAGCCGTTCTCGACGGACTCGATCGTGAGCTTGTACTGGGACGCACCTGCCACCGGCGCCCAGGTGACGGTCGGCACCGAGACCTCCGCGCCAGGGGCCGGGGAAACCTGCGGGACGGTGGCCGGGGAGTAGATGAAGGGCCGCCAAGCGGCCTCCTCGAGCACGTCGTCGGCGCTGTTGCTGGCGCGGACCCGCCACTCGTGCTGGCCGGACGACCGTGGCCAGCAGTCACCCGCCTTCGTCGGCACGAACGTCGTGCGAGTGGTGGTGCACGCCTCGACCTCGCCGTCGACGGGTCGGATCTCGAAGGTGTAGCCGATGGCCTGCGTCACCGGTTCCCAGCGGAACACGAGCGGGTCACCGACTGTGGCGTCCGATGCCGGCTGGAGCAGTGTCGCCGCGCCGTCCCAGCCCACCGTGAAGGTCCGCACCTCCGCCCCGTCCCACGCCGGGCCCCGGCCGGACGGGTCGACCGGGCGGACCTGCCACTCGTAGGTGCCGTCGGCTAGAAGGCCTGGGGCGTACGCGGGCACCGGAACCGTGTGGGTCTGGTCGCCGAGGCGGACCTCATAGCGAGCGGCACCTTCCACGGGCTCCCACTCCAGCGCCAGCCTGGACAGCCCGGTCGCGCCGTCCTCCGGGGAGACCAGCGGCGTGTGCGGCAGGCCGGTCACCGTGAAGGCACGCTGCTCGGACCACTCCGACTCGGCACCTCCGGCGAAGACGGCCTTCACCCGCCAGGTGGTCGCCCCGTCAGCGAGCAGGGACGTCGCCTTGGTCGTCGTGGTGGTGCCGTCCGCGTCGACGACGTAGGACGTCGCGCCCGGCACGTCGGTCCAGGTCAGGAGCGGCGGATCCACCGACCCGAGGACCGAGCCGTCGGGGGGGTCGAGGAGGGCAGGCGGCGCGGTCGGGGTGCTGGTGAAGAACGTGCTGGCCCACGGGCTTGCCACCGTCGGGGTCCGAGCCTTCACCCGCCAGAACACCGTGCCGGCCTTGAGGGCGGTGCGCGGCACGAGCCGCCGCTGGACCGTCGTACGGCTCACGAGGTCGGTGGTGAACGACGCGTCGGAGGCCGTCTCCACGACGTACGACGTCGCGCCCGCGATCCGGTCCCAGGCCAGCACGGGCACCGCGCCCGTCGTACCGCCGGAGGGGGTGAGGCCCGTCGGCGCGCTGACCGCTGCCTGGGCCGGGGCCGTGACGGTCAGGACGGCCGCCACCAGCGCTGCGCACACGGCTGTGAGCAGGGGGAGACGAGCGAACCGGGGCACTCCTGCAGGCTAGGCGAATCCCTGCTTCTCTACTCGGCGAACGAGCCAGTTCGCAGGTCCAGTCCGGGCACCTCGGTCTGCCCGGAACGGGAGGCTCGGATCATCGCCTCGGCGACGGCCACCGTGCGGGCCGCCTCACGGATCGTGACGACGCGGAGCGACCGCCCCAGGGCTGCGTCCCGGAAGGCCTCGAGCTCGCTGACGAGCGGCTCGCGCTTCGGGATCGCGAACCGGATGACGTCGCCCTGGACCACGCCACGGAAGCTGGCGAGGGTGTCCCACTTGACGGGGGCCAGTCCGTTGGAGAAGAACGTCAGGTCCGCCGAGATGGTGTCGGCGACGAACGTCCCACGCTCACCGGTGACTACCGTGACCCGCTCCTTGAGGGGAGACAGCCAGTTCACCAGGTGGCTGACGACTGCGCCGTCCTCGAGGGTCCCGGTGACGGCGACGAGGTCCTCGTGCTCGCGCCCGGAGCGGTGCGCGGTGCGCGCAGCCACGTCGACGTACGCGCGCTGGGTCACCCACGCGGTGAGGTCGATGTCGTGGGTCGCCAGATCCATGACGACGCCGACGTCGGCGATGCGCTCGGGGAACGGCCCCTGTCGTCGCGTGGCGACCTGGTAGAGGTCGCCGAGCTCGCCGTTCTCCAGGCGCCTGCGAAGGTCCTGCAACGCCGGGTTGTAGCGCTCGATGTGTCCCACGCAGCCGACGACACCGGCCTTGTCGAACGCGTCCGCCAGGCGCCGCGCGGCCGCCACGTCGCCGGCGACCGGCTTCTCGATCAAGGTGTGCACCCCGGCCTCGGCCAGCCGCAGGCCGACGCTCTCGTGCACAGCGGTCGGCGCGGCGACGACAGCCAGGTCCACGCCCAGGGCGACGAGCTCGTCGACCTCGCGCACGAAGTGCAGTCCGTTGGCGCTCGGGTCGGTGACGGTCCGCTCCTCGGCGACACCGACCAGCTGTACGCCGGGCAGGCCTCTCAGGACGCGGGCATGGTGTCGTCCCATCTGTCCGTAGCCGATGAGGCCGGCGCGAAGATCAGGCATCCGACCGTTCCTTCCGTGCGTAAGGCACTCCTACTGCTCCTAGCCACATCACCAGGGCTCCGGTCGCGGCGAGGACGGCCGTCCACCAGACCGAGAGGTGCACCCAGTCGCCTGTGCCGGACATCGGGCTCGTGTCGATCTCGCGATGAAGGACGTCCACGGGTCCGCCGACCTGACCGACCGCATAGACCACCGCGCAGGCAGCCAGTCCACGCGTCGGGAACTTCGCCTGCGCACGTTCGAGCGCGAGCCCGGCGAGGAGCACCAGGCCGAGGGAGAATGGCAGGCCATATCGTCCTTGCCAGGCTCGCCCATAGCTCTCGAACGTCTGCCAGGTCGTGACAGCGGGGACCGCGATAGAGGCGGCGAGCACGAAGCCCATGGCCAGCCGCAGTCGCCGGTCGGCCTTCCAGAACGCCCAACCGACTCCTGCAGCCCCCAAGAGGAAGAACGCTGCGTAGACCGAGACGTGGGTCGGCTGGTCGCGCAGCGGGAAAGCGCCGATGCTCTGGAGGAACCACCGAGCCGACTCCTGCACCACGACCGCTAGCTTGTCGGCTGCCGAGACCGGGTCCGAGTCGGGCCGCCTTCCGATGGTGAGCGACCCCATCGAGGTGGTCCACAGCGCGCTCGCCAGCGTCGCCGTGCCGATGCCTGCTGCAGCCAGCCATGCGGCTCGCCGGCGGAGGAGCGACCGCACGAAGCCGAGGGGCGCGGGTACGGCGATGAGGACGGCGACGGCGATCATCAAGCACCAGAGCGGGCCCAGCGAGCGGACCGTGACGAGCAGGCACCCACCGAGCGTGGCCGCGACGTAGAACAGCCGCGGAGCCTGCGAGCCCCGCAAGGAGGCGAGGCCCAGAAGAGCTGACCACAGGACCATGGCCGCCAGGAGCTCCACGCCGTTGGGCGCCACGACCTGGGACGAGTAGATGAGCATCGGTGTCGAGGCGAGGACCACGGCGAGCAGCGGCCATCGTGTCGTCGCCCACCGCCGGGTGAGGAGCAGAGCCAGCACGAACAACAGCCAGCAGATCAGGGTCGACGCAGCTCGCATCGCGTAGAGGGAGTCCACCCCGGTGAACGGCTTGCCGGCCGTGCCGACGACGTAGTAGTAGAGCGGGTGGTACCGACCCGCACCGCTCGCCACCCTGGTGCGGTCCCCATGCGTGACGCCCACACACATCTCCGGCCCTGTGTAGTGGGAGAGCCGGTCGCACTCGAGGAACGCCGCTCTCACTAGGTCGGACGGCACCTCGACCCAGGCACCTGTGCCTCGAGTGGCCGCCGCGGGCGCGGGGGCCCAGTCTCCGGAGGCGACCGACGCGGCGCGGTAGGCGTGGTCGAACTCGTCGATGCCCCGGAACGGCGGAACCGCCAGCATCCAGACCACCTGCAGCACCAGCATGCCGAGAGCGACCGGCCACAGCCGACCGTCGGCCCGAACCGGTGAGCCGCCTGCTCGGGAGGGCATCAGGCGCATGGACGGATCGGTCGTGCTGGACGTCACGCGGGTGCCTCCTCTCACTGGCGCCAAGAAGCGTAGATCGACGCAAACGAGACCGTCCGCCGAACAGCAAAAGGGCGTCCGAACGGCCGATGCTCAGTCGAGGCCGAGACTGAACGCCGCCTCGAGGTCGTGCCGGGAGTAAGTGCGGAACGCGATGTGGGTCTCCGTTTCGCGCACTCCTGGAACCTTGTTGAGCTGGTCGGCGATGACCACCGCGACATCGTCGTGCTGGCGCACCCGCACGAGCGCGATCAGGTCGATCTGACCGGTCACGGAGTAGACCTCGCTGACCCCGTCGATCGCCGCGATCTCCGCAGCGACCTCGGGGATCGACGAGACGTCGGCCTTGACGAACACGATGGCGGTGATCATGTCCGCAACCTACCCGACCTACTTCCTGACCGTGACCTTCCACTTCATCGGTACCAGCGGCAGGTTGCTCAGATCCCGCACGGACGACGAGACCTTCACGGTGTAGACCTTGCCGCGAGCAAGCAGCTTGGTCGGGTTCAGCGTCATGACCCTCTTGTTGGAGCTCAGCGTGACCTTGGCGCTCACCGGGGAAGCCTGGCCCTTGCGGTAGAGCTTGACCGTCGCAGCGGTGACGTTGGTGACGCGCTCGCTGAACGTCGCCTTGAAGTTGACGCTTCGCTTGACCCCGACCTTGTTGGCGACCGGTGACACTGCCGTCACCATCGGCCGGGCGCTGTCGACCGTGAAGCCGCGCCAAGGGCTGGCACCGAGGTCGGCGTTCGCCGCGTTGACCGCGACCACGCGCCATTGCCAGGCGCCGTCGGGGATCGCGGAGATCGGCGCGTGTGCCAGTGCTGCGGTCGTCACGCCGTCGGAGATCGTCGACTCACCCACCTGGCGCCGCTCGAAGCGGTAGCTCTTCGCGCCGTCGACCGCTGTCCAGGTGAAGTAGCCCTCGGTGGACGAGACCTTGGCTGAGGCCGCGGGTGTGACCAGGGTCGGCGCCGCACCGACGACAGTGAACGTGGAGTTCTCCGAGCCCGGACCGGTCAGCGGGCTCCACGGCCCACCGTTGCCGGTGGCGTCGACCTTCCTGACTCGCCAGGTGTAAGGCTGCGCGGACGGCGGCAGGGGAGCGTTGAGCGTCAGCGTGCTCTGCTTGCCCGCCAGCGCGATCACGCGGTTGACGAGCGACGGGACCTTGTCGTTGTTCCGGTAGATCTCGAGCACGTAGCTCGCGGCGTGGGGCTCTGGATCCCAGGAGAACGGCACTGTCTGCGTCAGCGGGGCGCCGCCATTGAGCTTGTGCAGTGTCGGGTAGGGCGTCCGCTTCTCGAACTTGCGGAAGACGCCCTCGGACTCGTTGCTGAAGGTGAGGGTGTTGCCCGTGGCGTCGATCGCCGCGACGCGCCAGTAGAGGAAGCCCTCGGGGTAGAACTTGGCGTTGGCCGTGTAGGACTGCTGGTCGACGATGACGTTGTCGATCAGGTTCTGGAAGTTGGGCACGTTGGAGACCTGGACCAGGTAGTTGCGCGCTTCGATGCGTGCGTTGACTCCTGTGGAGTCAGCGGCTCCGGGCGCGAGGTTGGTCTCGAGGTAGTCCCGCCAGGTGAAGCGCACCGAGTCGGGGCCATTGGCGTCGTTGACCGGGCTCAGCAGCTCGACCGGGTTCGACTTCTTGTTCACCGCGTGCGTGGCATCCGTCCGGGGGGCGCACGCCTCGCCGGACGTGCAGGGCACCACCTGCCAGTAGTACGCGTCTGCGGCCTGGCTGTCGGGAAGGGCAGCGATGGGCATGAACATGTTGGTCTCGACCTTCAGGCCGTCGTAACCGGCGACGACGTTGGTGAAGGTCGGGTCCCGCGAGATCCACAGCTTGTAGTAGCCGGCGTCGAGCACCGGCGACCAGCGGAAGACCGGCGTCTGCCGCATGTTCGCGCATCGTGCCGGCAACGTGGCCAGACACGAGGTGCCGGGCGACTCGCTGGCAGAGCCGGTGATCGACGCCTGGAAGCCGGTCACGCTCCCCAGCGTCTGGAGCGTGAAGATGCGCGCGCCGCTCTCGGCGATGACCGCGTTCGTGCCGTCGTACGCCTTGACCATCCACTGGGTGTTGCCGGGCAGGTTGTCGGACGCGGAGTTCTCGCCCGCGGGGTACTCGAACTTCGCCCCGAGGTCCTGGAACGCGGCGATGCCGTCGGCGTTGCGCGTGAAGATGCGGTAGTAGGCGGCGCCGTTGACCGGTTCCCAGGTCAAGGTCGGGTAGCGGTTGAAGATGGCGCCTGACGCGGGGCCGGTGAGCGTCAGGGTGGGAGGCGTTGTGCCTGCCGGGAACGAACCCACAGTGAAGACCGACCTGGCGCTCTCGGCGAATCCGGAGCCGAGCCGGCCGCTGAACGCCGCCGTCTGCACGTACCACCGGTACTGCTTGCCGGGCGTCAGCTTGACCTGCGGTGTCATGGAGGTCATCGACGTGACGCGGCCGCTGAACGCTCCGGCTCCTCCGTCGAGCGCCTCGAGGAAGACCCGGTAGGTCGCGGCACCGGCGACCGGGTTCCACCGCAGGATGGGCACCGAGACGGTCGACCCGTCGGCAGGCGTCGCCGAGCTCATGTCGACGACCTCCGGCTGGTAGGAGAACCGCTGCACCTCGGCGTGGTCGACCTCGCTGCCGACCACACGCGGGTCGTCCTCGACGAGCACCCGCCAGTAGTAGGTCCTGGAGGCACCCGGCCAGCAGTCGCCGTTGACCCTCGGGACGTACGTCGTGTGCACCGAGCGGCACGAGGACGTCGCGCCTGCCGGGAAGAGGGAGCTCTCGCTCATCTGCACGACGTACTCGCTCGCGAGCGGCACGGCGGTCCACTGGAAGTAGAACGGGTCACCCACGACGTCGTCGTCGATCGGGTACTGCAGTGTGGGCTGCTCGGGCCAGGCCCGCCGGAACTCCCACGTGTCGACGGTGTCCCAGGCCAGCTTGTTGCCGAAGGCGTCGACGGGCCGGACGCGCCAGTAGTACTGGTCGTTGTGGTAGGTCGTGGCCGGCGAGAAGGTCGTCCCGACGATGTTGGCCTGGTTGTCCACCAGGGTGGAGAAGGAGTCGGCCGTGGAGACCTGGAGCTCGTAGTGGTGGGCGCCCATCACCGGCTCCCACCTCAGCTCGACGTCGTCGACGGCGTTGCTGGGGTCGTCGGCGGGCGACACCAGGACCGGCTTGGCCAGCCCCCCCACCTGGAACGTGCGGTGGTCGGAGAAGATCGACTCGACCCCTGTGTCGAAGATGGCCTTCACGTGCCAGTAGTAGGTGGTCGCCACCTGAGGGTTGTCGAGGATGAATGCCGAGGTCTGGATCCCGGGCCTGATCGTCGGCGTCAGGAAGTCGGGGGAGTCGTCGATCTCGACGGTGTAGCTCGCGGCCCCGTTCAGCGGCGTCCAGGACAACAGCACCGGGTCGTCGGGCTGGTCAAGGACCTGACCGTCTGTCGGCGCGAGCAGGGACGGGCCTGCGATCGTGCTCATCGTGAACGAGGCCGTGCGCCAGCCACTCGTCCCCGAGGCCGCGGTCGCGCGGACGCGCCACCAGTTGGTGCCTGACGGCAGGCGGCGGGTCGGGACGTAGCGCCGGTTGGCGGTGCCGACCGTAGTGACTCCGGTGCTGAAGTCCGCGTCGGTGGAGTACTGGACCGTGTAACTGGTCGCTCCGGCGACGCGGTTCCACGAGAGGACAGGCGTGCCCGAGGTCGCGACGGCGTTGGGGGCGAGGCCAACGGGTGCCGCGGGGGCTGCGCCCGCGGGAGCGACGGCCAGCAGGGTGGCGGCCATGGCGCCGATCGCGACGAGGGTAGCGGCGCGCCGTCGGCTTCTGTGCAAGGTGGGCACAAATCCCCCAAAGTGTGAGTTTCCAGTTCCTGCGCAAGCGTAGGGGGCCTGGGTCTCCGCTGCGGGAGATCGAACCCGTATAGCCCGTTGGAGCTACTCCGGTCGCCGAACGGTGGAACTCAGGGTTGGTGCACAGTCGGCGTGGACCGCCGCTCGTCGAACGGGACCAGCGACTTGCGGGACTCGTTGACGGCGTCGTGCAAAGCCAGGTGCTTGTGGGAGCCGCCGATCGGGCAGGTCCAGTCGCCCTCGACGTGGACCAGCCGGACGCCGTCGGACTCCAGCCAGCGCAGGATGCGCTCGGTCTCCTCGGCCGTGGCAGCCGGGGTGGGGCCAGGGCGAGGGAGCACGGTCTCGGCGCTCGCGCGCAGCTGCTCGACCCAGGCGGTCGCGTCGGCCCCCGGCGGGATGTGGCCCGCGGCAGCGAGCCGACCGTGACGGACGACGTGGACCGCCCAGCGGTCGTCCTCCTTGCGGGCGGCGACGACCTCGGGGCAGCGGGTCAGGGCCCTGAGGCGCTGGGTGCGCGCCGTGCCACGCAGGAACGACGAGAGGCGGTCACGGAACGAGCCTGCCTCCTCGAAGCGCTCCTTGAGGGCGAGAGCCGACATGCGCCGGGTGATCGAGTGCACGACCGGGTCGGGTGCGTTGACCAGGGCACCGCGCAGGGACTCCACGACCGCGGCGTAGTCGGCGTGGCTGACGCTCTGGTTGCACGGCGAGAGGCAGCGGCCCATCTCGGCGAGCACGCAGGCGGACTGCCTCGGAAACTTGGGCATGCGCCCGCCGCACTGCCGGATGGGGAAGGTGTCATGGAGCGCTGCCATGGCCCGCTCGGCGGTGCGCTTGGAGCCGAAGGGGCCGACGTACTCCGCGCCGTCGTCGAGGACCTGCTTGACCAGGGAGAGCCGCGGCCAGGGCTCGACGGTGAGCTTGATGAAGTGGACGCGCTCGGGGAAGCGCGACCGGCGGTTGTAGCGCGGCTTGTGCTCCGCGATCAGGCGGAGCTCCCGGACCTCGGCCTCCAGCGGTGTCGCGCACTCGATGCCCGTCACCGACCGGGCGAGGCCGACCATCTCGCCCATGCGTGACCGGGTCTCGGAGGCGGTGAAGTAGCTGCGGACGCGGGAGCGAAGGTCTTTGGAGGTGCCGACGTAGAGCACTCGTGACTTGTCGTCGAGGAAGAGATAGACGCCGGGAGCGTGCGGGAGACCCTCGGCGAGGTAGCGCTTCTTGCGCTGCGCGGCTGTGACGCGCGAGGTGTAGGTGTGAAGCTCCTCGAGGGTGTGCACGCCGAGGTTGCCGACCCGCTCCATCAGGCCGTGCAGCACGTCGACCGTGGCGCGGGCGTCCTCGAGGGCCCGGTGGTTGGGGGTCGTGCCCGAGCGGAAGACGACGGCCAGCGAGCTGAGCTTGCAGTTGGGCGACTCGTCACGCGTGACCAGCCGCCGGGCCAGCAGCGCGGTGTCGATCACCTCGAACGACGGCCAGGCTCGTTGCTGCTGGGCGGCGAAGTGCTTGAGGAAGCCGACGTCGAACGGCGCGTTGTGGGCGACCAGCACCGAGCCGGCCGCGAACTCCAGGAACTGGGGGAGCACCTGCTCGATCGGTGGGGCGACCGCGACCATCGAGTCGGTGATGCCGGTGAGGACCGCGATGAAGGGCGGGATCAGCTGGTGAGGGTTGACCAGGGTCTGGAACTCGCCCAGCACCTCTCCGCCGCGCACCTTGACGGCTCCGATCTCGGTGATCATCGACCCGGCCTGGGCCGACCCGCCGGTGGTCTCGAGGTCGACGACCACGAACGTCACGTCGCGCAGCGGACGACCGAGCTCGTCGAAGCTCTGCTGCTCCTCCCAGCGGAGGGCGGCCGTCGTGGTCATGGCAATGACGGTAGGTGGGACCGCCGACAGAAATGGTCAGCCACGCCAGGGCGTGGGCCTCCACCCCCTACGCTGGAGGCGTACAGCACCGTGACCGAGGAGTGACCCGTGGCTCTGTCCCTGCCCGATGCGAACACCCGTTGGCGGTGTGGAGGCTGCGGCAACCTGACCCGGTTCGACGTGACGCGCAGCGTCAAGGCCACCGAGTACTGGCACTTCGACCTCGCCGGCGACCACCGCGTCGAGGAGACCGTGACTGACCACGAGAACGTCGAGTCGGTGACCTGCCGCTGGTGCGGCCGCAGCGACGCGATCGAGCTGGTCTCGCGAGCGGAAGCCGACGCAGCGGCGCAGTGAGCTGACGATGAGCAGCGAGGCGGCCCCCGACGAGCCCGTCGAGACCGGTGAGACCGGTGAGGCGGCGGGCCTGCTGCCGGACGCCGTCCGGACCCGGGTGGTCGCCCTCGCTGCCGAGGCACTCGGCCGGCTCTCTGCAGACTCCCTGCCTGCGTCCCTGAAGAAGGTCGCCTCCTTCGCCCCGCCACGTCGCGCGCGCCTCGCCGGCAACCAGATCGCGGCGGTGCTCGAGACCGACGAGGAGTTCCGCGAGCACGTCGCCGTACAGGTCCGGGCTCTGCACGAGTCTCTCGCCGCTGCGCTCGACGCAGGCGCGACCCCCGCCGCCGCCGACCCCGTCGAGCTCGCTGCGGCCGCCTACCTCCTGCGTACGACGGGCTGGGCCGACCGGGTCGCGGCTGCCGCCGATGCCGTCGACGCCGAGCAGGCCACCGCCTTGGGCAAGCAGGTCAACCAGCAGCTCACCCGGCTGCAGCGCCAGCTGTCCGAGGCCACCACGGAGCTCGACGAGACCCGCGCCAAGCTGCGCGAGCAGATCGCCGGCCTCAAGAGCGAGAACGCCGACCTGCGCCGCAAGCTCGGCGACACCCGCAACCAGCTCCGGCAGGCCGAGGAGCAGGCCGGCACCGCCACCGATCACGCAGCGACCATCGCAGCGCAGGCCGAGCACGCTGCCGCGGCCGCTGACGCCGAGGCCCGGCGGCTGCGCACCCGCATCGAGCAGCTGGAGAAGGAGACCGCTACCGCACGCCGCACCGAGCGAGCCGGGCGCGATGCGGAGCTGGTGCGCACGCGGCTCCTTCTCGACACGATCGTCGAGTCCGCCCAGGGGCTCCGGCGCGAGCTCGCGCTGCCGACCGTCGAGGGCAACCCCGCTGACCTCGTCGTGGCCGACGTCGCCCAGCAGGGCCAGCGCACGTCGTCGGGCCACGGCTCCCTTCCGGTCGACGACCCGGCGATGCTCGACCAGCTCGTGCAGCTGCCCCGGGCCCACCTGATCGTCGACGGCTACAACGTCACCAAGAACGCCTGGCCCAACCTGTCGCTGGAGAAGCAGCGCGACGTGCTGCTGTCCGGGCTCGGCCCGCTCGCGGCCCGCAGCGGGGCGGAGGTCACGGTCGTCTTCGATGCGGCCGACACCAAGGACCGGCCCATGGTCAAGGCGCCGCGTGGGCTCCGGGTGCTGTTCAGCCCGGTCGGGGTGATCGCCGACGACGTCATCCGCGACCTGGTGGCCGCCGAGCCCAGGGGCCGGCCGTTGCTGGTGGTCACCAGCGACCAGGCCGTCGTACGTGACGTCGTGGCGGCCGGTGCTCGTGCAGTCGGGTCCGCCGGCCTGTCGGCTCTACTCGCCCGCGGCGGACGCTGACTCGGCCGCAGGCGGATAGAACATCGCGGCCTGGCTGTGTCGCCGTCCCTCGCTGAGGTCGTAGTGCATCAGCCGGTAGTCGTCCAGCACCTCGCGAGCCTCGGGGCTCAGCTTCTCGGGGTCGAGCAGCTCGCCCTTCGCGTCGTACGCGACCGACTGCTCCATGGCCGGGATCTCGTCGCGCAGCCGGTCCAGGAGCGCGTAGTACGGCGGCTCGGGCGCGCCGAGCTGGTCCAGGAGCAGAGGCAGGAAGTGGATGGGGCTGAGCAGCTCGGGAGTTGGCTGCTTGGCCGAGTCGAAGTTGGTCCATACGAAGAAGGGGGTCGACTTCGTCGCAGGCTCACCATTGGCTGCCAGCGTGCGGTTGCTCCAGAACGCGGGAAGGTGGTCGCCGTAGAAGACCACGGCTGTCCTCTCAGGCAGGTCACCCAGCTCGCCGAGGAAGCGCTCGAGCGCCTGGTCGCTGTAGCTCAGGCCGCGGGCATAGCCGGCCAGCTCGGAGCGCTCCTCGCCGCTCACGTCCGAGACCGGCCACGGGTCGTCGTACTTGTTGGCCATGGGGTAGTGGTTCTGCATCGTCACGAGGTTGACGAAGGCCGGTCGGGGCGCCGCTCGGAGCTGCCGGATCGTCTCGGTGAACGACGACTCGTCGGAGACGAACTCGTTGTCCCCGATGCGCCTCCTCACCGACATCTGTGACAGCGAGGTGAAGCGGTCGAACCCCAGCCGGGGATAGACGGTGTTCCGCTTGTACATCTGGGGCAGGAAGGGGTGGATCGCCAGCGTCTCGTGCCCCAGTGACTTGAAGTAGCCGACCGCGGACGGGAAGTGCTGGTAGCGAGTCACCAGCATCTGGTAGGGCGAGTTCAGCTGGGGCTGGTACTCGGCGAGCGAGAGCCCGGTGAGCACCTCGTACTCCATGTTCGCGGTGCCGCCCCCGACCAGCTGGGCCAGCATGTTGCCTGACGTGGTGCTCCTCATGACGTCGCGCGTGAACGGGATCGGGTCGCCGTCGACCTTCGCGCCCTTCATCGTCGTGGGGTCGCTGAACGCCTCGCTCAGGACCATCACGACGTTGACGTCGTCGAGCGCGCGCGGATCGCGGTCGCGGTTGACCGCCTCGGCGCGTGCGGAGTACTTCGCAGCGAGCGCGAGCATGGTCTCCCGGCTGTAGCCGGCGGGTGGCTTACGAGCGGGTACGTCGAGGTTGTACAGCAGCCCCGCCACGACTCCGTGCCGCTCGTAGTTGATCTTCTGGTTCCACCAGGCCCACTGTGCCCCCGCGGAGTCGTAGAGGGCGCGGACCCGGTTGCCGTCGGCGTTGAACTGGGCGGCCTGGGCCAGCAGGAGCGCACAGAGCACCACCGTGACCACCCGCCCACCGGCCAGCAGGCGCCAGGCGCGCGGCGTCGCGGACCGTCGTACCGGCGGGAAGCGTCGCCCCAGCCGACGCCCGGACCAGAAGATCGCGGCGGTCAGCACGACCAGGCCCAGGGTCGCCAGTACGACGGTGCGGAGTCCCACCATGTCGACGAGGAAGCCCGGGCTGGTCAGGAAGTCGATGTCCTGGGCGAAGACCGGCTCACGGCGCAGCTGCAGCTTGGTGTGGTCGATCGCGCCGATCACCAGCACCGCAACCGCCGTGAGCGACGCGGCCACCCACAGCCGCCCGCTCACGGCCAGCGCAAGGAGGACCACGACCCAGATCACCAAGGTGTTGACCAGGAACACCCAGAACGCGACCTGGAAGTTGTAGCCGAGGAGGCGGAGCACATCGCCGCCCGACTGCAGCAGCTCCAGCGTCATGTTGAGCAGGAACGCCCATGCGAAGGACGCCGCGGCAGCGGCGGCAACGGTCCGGCTCGCTGCGCGGTCGGACTCAGCTGGTGCGAGCTTCACGACCCATCTTTCTCCTGGTTCCCGTGTTCAACGCTAGAGCGGCACGTGCGCGCGCGTCCGGGCAATGCGCAATCCGCCCTTGAGCCGCATGCTCCGACCAATGTGTCGGGGGCAGCTGGGAGCGTGTCCTGACCCGATGTGGAAGGTGAACTGATGAGCGTGACGATCGACTGCGACACCTGCGTGGTGCGCGGCCTGGCATGCCATGACTGCGTGGTGACAGTGCTGCTGGGCCCGCCGCCGGAGCTGGGGTTCGACGACGACGAGACCCGGGCGCTGGACGTGCTGGCCGAGTCGGGGCTGGTGCCGCCGCTGCGCATGGTGCGCGCAGTGGAGGGTCCCGACGTGGCGATGGCGTGATGTGGCTAGCCCGGTTGGGGCTGGTGTGACTTCTGTTACGTGTGGGGCGAGATTCCCGACCTGCACGAGAATTCCCCGCGGAAACGCCGCGCCTTCTTTTGCCCTTCGCCGTGGGTTTCTTTAGCCTTGGTGGCTCGGTGTCCGCACCAGTCGACCGGGAGGGTCGGCTCGGACACCGACGTCGAATCCGAGTCGATGGTCCGCGACACCCGTATGGGGACTGGAGACGAGGAGCCGGGGAACCACCGGCGGCTCCGGCCGCCAAGGGGTGAATCGCCGGCGTACCGACAGCCACCGCTGGCCGGTCCGTCTGCGTAGGGTTACTTTGCCGCCCGAACCCGTCAGCTCACCTGGCAGACGTGAGACAAAGGAGCACGACCGCTCGTGATCGACGGCCGTAAGCGGATCGCCGCTGTCGTGGCGACCCTGTGTGTGGCAGCCCTCGGCGGCTCCCTCATCATCGCGTCACCTTCCAGTTGCAGAGCCCAAGGTCGAGGACGTCCGCGCCAAGGTGGACAGCCTCTACCACCAGGCAGAGCAGGCCTCGGAGCGCTACAACGACGCCCGGATCAAGCTCAGGTCGGCCAAGAGCCGACTCGCCGCCCTCAACAGCGACCTGCGGCGCGAGGAGGCTGCGCTCGACGCGGTCCGCGACCAGGTCGCTGGCGCGCTCGTCGCGCAGTACCAGACCCAGGGGATCGGCGCCGCAGGACAGGCGCTGCTCTCCGACGACCCCGACGCGTTCCTCTCGGGCCTGACCACCGTGACGGCCTACAACGAGCGCCAGGGTGCGGTGCTGCAGCAGTTCAGCGCCCAGGCCAAGAAGCTCGAGCTGCGCAGGCAAGCCGCCAAGCGCCAGGTCGACGCGATCGCCGAGGTCGAGTCCGACCTCGCCAAGGACAAGGCCAGCATCGACAAGAAGGCCGCCGAGGCCAAGGACCTGCTCGGCGAGCTGGAGACCAAGGAGCGCGAGCGCCTGCTCGCGGCGAGCCGCGCCGGCGGCCGGGTCCCGCTGTCCTCGGTGCCGGCATCCGGCCGGGCCAAGGCCGTCGTGGCCTACGCCCTCGCCCAGGTGGGCGACGCCTACGTCTGGGGTGCCTCCGGTCCCAACGCCTTCGACTGCTCGGGCTTCACGATGATGGCCTGGGCCCAGGTCGGCGTCGGGCTGCCGCACTCGTCGGGCGCCCAGCGCGGCTACGGCGTGAGCGTCTCCCAGTCGCAGCTGCGACCCGGCGACCTCGTCTTCTACTACCAGCCGACCAGCCACGTCGCCATCTACATCGGCAACGGCATGATCGTCCACGCGGCCAACCCGGGCGCCGGCGTCCGGATCGACCCGCTGAACCACATGCCGTACTCCGGTGCAGTCCGCCCTGGCTGACAGCGAGCCACCGGCGAGGGCCGGCCGCCCCTGGTGGGTGGCCGGCCTCGTTGCGTTGCTGGCCGTTGTCGCTGGCTTGACCTGGCTCGTCGTCGAGCGCGACACAGACCAGGCGGACCTGCCAAAGGCCGAGCCCACCGCCAACGTCCAAGCCGATCGCGAGGCACGTCTGGCCGCCCTGCTCGAGGACCTGGCGCCAACGCTGCGGCAGGGGGACACGGCACCGCTCGCCGCCCCGGCGGGTGCTGACCTGCTCGCGGCGGTGGCCCACAACGTCCGGGCCATCGGCCTGAGCAGCCTCGCCTTCCGCTATGTCGCGCCCGCGGAGCTCAGCGGCGACCAGGCCTCTGCCCCGGGCACGTGGGTCGCGTCGGTGCAGCTGGACTGGAGGTTCGCTCGCTACGACGTCGCGCCGTCGTCGCTCGAGGTGCCCATGGTGGTCAGCGACGACGGGAAGCGCGCCAGGTTCGCGGGAGTCGCCCCTCCGGCGGAGTCCCAGCGCATCCCCGCGTGGCTGCTGGAGCGGCTGACGGTGCGCAAGTCTCCGCGCACCCTCGTCCTGAGCGCCGAGCCGGCCCGTGCGGCTCAGCTGGCCCGCCTGGCGCGCGTCGCGGTCCCCGCGGTCGACAAGGTGCTGCCGGACTGGGACGGTGCCCTGGTGCTCGTGGAGCCGTCGACCAGCGCTCGGCTCAACGCGGCGGTCGGTTCCGATGCGTCCTCCACCGCACAGCTCGCCGGCATCACCACCACGACCGACGGTGGCGTGACCCGCGGCCTGGCCAACCACGTGCTGCTCAACCCGGACGTGTTCTCCCGGCTGGGTCCGCAGGCCGCCCAGATCGTGGTGACACACGAAGCGACGCATGTCGCCACCGACGGGGCAGTCTCGTCGGCCCCGGAGTGGCTCGTGGAGGGCTTTGCCGACTACGTCGCGCTTCGCGACGCGGGTCTCCCGGTCTCGGTCTCGGCGGGCCAGATCCTGGCCCAGGTGCGCAAGGACGGCCCGCCTGCCAAGCTGCCCACTCCGTCGGAGTTCGGCGGGGAGAACGCCGGACTCGGCGCCACCTACGAGTCGGCCTGGCTCGCCTGCCGCCTGATCGCCGAGGACTACGGCGAGGGCGAGCTCGTGGAGCTCTACCGCGCAGCCGACCGCAGCGGCGCCGTCGCCGGTGCGTTCCGGGAGGTGCTCGGGGTGAGCGAGCGCCGGTTCACCCGGTCCTGGGCCGATTACCTGGATGACCTAGCCTCGGGTTCGTGATCGCGCGCAGACCGGCCTGGGTAGTGCTGGGGCTCGCGTCGCTCGCGTTCGTCGTGCTTGCGGCCGTGCTGGTCCCCTGGGGCTGGGGGCCGGTCCAGCACGTCGGCGCGGAGGAGATCTTCACGCCGGCTGAGATAGCACGCGCCGAGGACTACTCCGGCGTCGCGCGGCTGCTCGGCTGGGGGTCGTACGCCGTGTCGCTGGCGACGGCACTGCTGCTCGGGCTCACGCAGCTCGGTGCCCGGCTGGTGGGGTGGTTCCCGAGCCGGCTCCGGCTCCCGCTGGGGGTGCTGGCCCTCTTGGTCGTCGGACACCTCGTCACGCTGCCGTTCGGGCTGGTCGTGCGTCAGCGGCGGCTCGACTACGGCCTGACCCGCCAGGGGTTGGGTGGCTACCTGCGGGACGAGGTCACGGGCCTGCTCGTGGGCTGGGTGGCCACGACGATCGGCTTGGCCCTGTTGGTCTGGCTCGCTCGTCGTACGCCTCGGTGGTGGTTCGCCTGGGCCGGGGTCGGCGCTGCCGGGCTGGCCTTCGTGCTCAGCTTCGCCTATCCCCTCGTCGTCGAGCCGCTGTTCAACCGCTTCACTCCGATGGCGGACAGCCCGCTGCGGCAGTCGATCCTGCAGCTGGCCGCCGAGGAGAGGGTCGAGGTCGACGACGTCCTGGTGGCCGACGCCTCACGACGTACCACGACCCTGAACGCCTATGTCTCCGGGCTGGGCGGCAGCCGTCGGGTCGTGGTCTACGACAACCTCGTGACCGAGCTTCCGGAGGACCAGGTCCTGGACGTCGTCGCGCACGAGCTGGCGCACGCGAAGAACCACGACGTCCTTGCCGGGACCACCCTCGGCGCGGTCGGGTCGGTAGCCGGACTGGCTCTGCTCGCCTTGCTCCTGGACTCCCGTGCGCTGCGCCGCCGGGCCGGTGCGGACGGCCCGGGGGACCCCCGCATCGCCGCGCTGGTGCTGGCACTGGCGGCCCTCGGCACCTTCGTCGCGAACCCGGTGCAGAACACGGCGAGCCGAGCCGTCGAGGCCCGAGCCGACCGTGACTCCCTCGCGGCCACGTCCGACCTCGACGGCTTCACCCAGCTGCAGCGCAACCTCGCCCTCACCTCGCTGGCAGACCCGCATCCACCGGCCTGGTCGCAGTTCTGGTTCGGCAGCCACCCGACGACGCTGCAGCGGATCGGCCAGGCCCGGGACGTGCTGGGGTGAGGACGCTGCTCGTGACCAACGACTTCCCGCCGCGCCGTGGGGGCATCGAGCGGTTCGTCCGGTCCCTGTGTGCCGAGCTGCCCCCCGAGGACGTGGTCGTCTACACGGCGTCGATGCCCGGAGACCTGGAGTACGACGCAGCGCAGCCGTTCACCGTGCACCGCGACCCGACCTCCACGCTGCTGCCGACGCCGTTCGTGTCGCGCCGCGTGGCCGAAGTGCTGCGCCAGGAGGGCTGCACCCGCGTCGTGTTCGGCGCATCAGCGCCGCTGGGGCTGCTGGCCCGCGCCCTCCGTGCGGCCGGAGCCGACCACCTGACCGCGGTCACCCACGGCCATGAGGTGTGGTGGGCGCGTGTGCCGGTCACGCGGCGGCTGCTGCGCCGGATCGGTGACGACGTCGACGACCTGACCTATGTCAGTGAGTGGTGCCGGGAGCGCATCGCGCCGGCACTCAGCCCGCGCGGTCGCGCCAGGCTGCGGCCGCTGGTGCCGACGGTGGACACAGAGCTGTTCCGGCCCGGGGGAGGGTCCGCCGTACGTGAACGGCTGGGCATCGCTCCCGACGCCCCGGTGGCGGTCTGCGTGGCCCGGTTGGTGCGGCGCAAGGGACAGGACACCCTGGTACGGGTCTGGTGTGAGGTGCGGGCGGTGCACCCCGGGGCGGTGCTGCTGCTGGTGGGCGACGGCCCGGATCGCGGGCGGCTCGAGCGGATGGTCGCCCGCAGGGGGCTGGTCGGCTCCGTCGTGCTGACCGGGTCCGTGCCCCCGGAAGAGGTGCCGGCCTACCTCGATGCCGCAGACGTCTTCGCGATGCCGGTGCGAAGCCGGCGGCTCGGACTGGAGGCGGAGGCGTTCGGGATCGCGTACCTGGAGGCGGCGGTCATGGGACTGCCCGTGGTGGGCGGTCGCAGCGGGGGAGCGCCGGAGGCGGTCAGGCTGGCTGCCGCGCTTCGAGCCAGGTCCTGAGCATGCGACTGGGGCCCGGTCGTGAGACCGGGCCCCAGTGCTTGCTGGCTGGCGTCAGCTGGAGCAGCTGGCGGCGGTCGACGCGTTGCCGTCGTTGGAGCCGATGGTGTCGCAGGTGTGCTTGAAGGCACCCTTGATCAGGCCACCGAGGGCGAAGACGACGACCACGATGATCGCGGCGATCGCGGCTACGAGCAGGCCGTACTCCACTGCGGAGGCGCCCTTCTCGTCCTTGCGGTTCATCAGACGCTGCATGAGCTCGAGCATGTGTTTCTCCCAATGTGTGCTGTGGAGCTCACACCCGAGCTCCGCTGTTACCTCAATGCTGTGGCACCGGCAGGGCGGCCGGTATCGGCGGAACAGCTGGACTCTTCATACCCATTTGGGCGATCTTTGGCGATTTCCGAGACAAAGCAGAAGGGGCCGACCGCTGGTCAGCCCCTCCGGGTTCGCGCACTTAGCGCCGACGTCAGCAGGTCTGCGACTGCTGCTGCGCCCACTTGTCGCAAGCCTGGTCGAACATGCCCGTCGTCGGGCTGCCGAGGGCGAACACGACTACGGCAATGAGTGCTGCGACGGCGGCCACGATCAGGCCGTACTCAACCGCGGAGGCTCCGCGCTCGTCCTTGTGCTCAGCCATGGTCATCCCTCTCAAATCGCCTGAAAACGATCGTACGCCGGGAGCAAGGACTTTGTCCTCGCTCCCGGCGAAACGGTCACAACTAGCGTCAGCTGGCGCAGCTGGCGGCGGTCGACGCGTTGCCGTCGTTGGAGCCGATGGTGTCACAGGTGTGCTTGAAGGCACCCTTGATCAGGCCACCGAGGGCGAAGACGACCACGACGATGATCGCGGCGATCGCGGCGACGAGCAGGCCGTACTCCACAGCGGAGGCGCCCTTCTCGTCCTTGCGGTTCATCAGACGCTGCATGAGCTCGAGCATGTGTGTATCTCCCAATGAGTTCTGTGGAGCTCGCAGGTGAGCTCCCCGAGGTCTCCATGGTGAAGGAAGCGTGATATCGCGCACATCGGAGAAACGTCGGAAGTGCGTTGACCGATCGGCCGATCCTTGCCGCGCTTGTCGTGGTCAGGTTGGGCCAAATGTTGCGGTTCCGAGGTCAGATGGGCTTCTCGTCTGATAGAAGTCCACTGCGGATGGCGATCATGATCGCCTGCGCGCGGTTGGCTGCCCCTAGCTTCTCGTAGATCTTCGAGATGTGGGTCTTGGCGGTCGACTCGCTCACGAAGAGCTGGCGGGCGATCGCCGAGACGCCCAGACCCTCGGCCAACAGGCCCAGCACCTCGGACTCCCGCGGTGACAGCTGCGGCCCTGACGGCGACATCTTGCGCCGCATCGCGTCGGCCAGGTCGGCGGCGGTGAACGAACGGGGCGAGACCGTGGCGTGCCGAGCGGCTGCCACGACGTCGTCGGCGGGGGCGTCCTTGGCCACGAACGCCGAGGCGCCGGCCTCGAGGGCTCCGAACAGCTGCTCGTCACCGGCGTACATGGTCAGCACGACGATGCCCACCTCACCATCGGACTCCCGCAGTGTGCGCACCAGATCGAGCCCGGTGCCGTCGGGCAGGCGGATGTCGGTCACGACGACCGTGGGCTTGAGAGACGCGGCTAGCTCCAGGCCCTCCTTGACCGAGCCGGCCTCACCCACCACCGAGAAGTCCTCGTGCCGACCGAAGGCGCGGGACAGGCCCTGCCGGATCAGGTCGTGGTCGTCGACCAGCAGAACGGTGTTGACCTTGCCTTCGGACATCAGTGGCTCTCTCCGGTTCAAGATCCTTCTGGCGGCGCGCCGCCTACTGTCACCGCGACTGTAGTCCCTGCCGGCCTGCCATTGCTCTCGTGACCGCTGATGTCGAGCGAGGCGTTGATGCGGTCGGCGCGCTCACGCATGATCTTCAGACCGTAGGAGTCGGTTCGGCCGCTCCCGAGGCCCGACCCGTCGTCGCGCACCGTGATCGCGGCGTAGGGCGGGTGGATCCGGCAGTCGACCCAGAGGTTGCGCGCGGAGGAGTGCTTGCGGGCGTTGGTGATCGCCTCCTGTGCGATGCGCAGCAGCTCGGTCTCGACTTCGCTGCGCAGCCGGGTGGGAGCCTCGTCCAAGGTGAGGTGCACAGTCATCCCGGACCTGGCGCCGATGGTGCGCACGTAGTCGGAGAGTGCCGAGCCGAGCCCGGCGGAGGGGCTGATCTCCGAGCGCAGGTCGAAGATCGACAGCCGCAGCTCGCTGACCACTCGGGTGATCTCCCCGCGCAGGTTGCTGAGCTTCTGCCGCTGGCTCTCCTCGGACGCGGTCGAGGAGAGGTCGTCGACGACGTAGCCGAGAGACGCGATCTCCTGAGCGACGCCGTCGTGGATCTCGCGGGCCAGGCGCTGCCGCTCCTCCATGGTCGCGAGCGACCGCACCTCGTCGAAGGTCAGGGCGGTGTCGATGCGCAGGGCGTGGTCGTCGACATCACGCATCAGTGCCTGCATCGTCTTGGCGGCCGCGGGCTCCGGCCCGTCTGCCAGCACCAGCCCGATCATCCGCGAGCCGACCCGGAGCGGGAGGGCGAACCGGTGCCTGCGGTTGGCCATGCCTGAGGTCTGGACTGCGTGCGTGGGCTCCATCTCGGCCCAGCAGGCGTCGACGACCGGGCCCTCTGCGGTCAGGGACTCCTTGGCGCTGAAGCCCCGGTAGCCGAGGGGAGCGAGGACGCCGCCTTCGGTGCGGATGAAGACGGCCGAGTGGGTGTCGTCGAGGTGCTGGTTCACCACGACGAGGAGCTGGGAGCACATGGACACGGTGTCGAGGCCGGAGGACAGGCGGCGAGCCACGGTGCGGAGCTGGGTCAAGAGCCTGCGGGCAGACTCGTAGTTCGCATCGGACTCCGCGCTGCCTGGGTAGCGCACCTGCCTGGCCCAGGCCCCCAGGGCACCTACGCCGATGCTGGTCACGAGCCACGGGGCGATGTCGCCGAACGTCGGGGAGAGCTCAGCGATCCCCCCGGAGGTGACCAGGATGATGCAGATCGAGGCGAACTCGGTGGCGACCACGGCGACGACCGGCCAGATGCCCGCCGTCACCCCGGCGATGAACGCGGGGATGACCAGGTAGGGAAGCAGGACGAACCCGTCCGGGAGCGCGAAGCCGATCACCATCGACGCCAGGGCGGCCTCCGTGAGTGCCACCCAGCTCTCGGGTAGGCGCGAGGTCATGTCCGCAGCGATCGCGGTCGCGCCGATCGCAGACAGCAGGACGATGGCCTGCAGCTGCGGCTCGGGAAGCGCCAACGTCAGACCGAGAACTGCCGCAAGACAGAAGACCCGCGTCGCGAGTGAGAGCCTGCCCATTCCGGGTCGGTGCCTCCTTGCTGCGGCCGGCGGACCTGGTCAGATCCTGCCGCTGAACGCTTCCATGATGCCGATCGCAGCCGGACCAAGCACGGCGATGAACAGACAAGGCAGGATACAGAAGATCAGCGGGATCAGGATCTTGATCGCGACCTTCTGGGCCTGTTCCTCTGCACGCTGGCGCCGCTTTGTCCGGATTTCCCGCGACTGCACGCGGAGGACCTGGGCGACCGGGATGCCGAGGGCGTCAGCCTGCACCATCGCCGAGACGAAGCCCTTCAGCTCCGGGACGTGCGTGCGGTCGCCCAGCGCGCGCATGGCGGCCGCGCGGCCGAGACCGATCTGCATCTCCTGCAGAACTCGGGCGAACTCGCCGGCCAGCGGCCCGTCGGTGTTGCGCGCGACCTGCGCCAGCGCGGCGTCGAAGCCGAGACCGGACTCGACCGAGATGGTCAGCAGGTCGAGGGCGTCGGGCATCGCCCGCCGGATCTTCTCCGTGCGGTCGTAGCCGAGCTGGTAGAGGTACAGGTTCGGTCCCATGTAGCCGACCAGCGACGCGCCGACGCAGAAGATGAGCGTGATCGCGAAGTTCGCACCGAACAGCATTGCGAGAAGCAGGCTGAGCAGCAGCGCGACGGCGAACCCGACGAACTTGAGCGAGGTGACGCGGTCGACGGTCCATCCCGGAGGGTTGCCTGCGACCTCCAGACGGTGCCGGATGCGCTCGCCGTGGTCGGCGGGAGTCATCTTGCGTCCGATGGACAGGAAGCGGTCCAGCGTCGGGCCGAGCACCCGCTCCTGGAAGCTGGGCTCCAGCTCGTGCCGGAGCTCCGCGGGCGCCGCCGAGAAGGCCTCGATGACGGCTAGCGACTTGCTCACGCCGCGGGCCTCGTTGGTGAAGACACCGACGGCGGTGAGCGTGAGGAAGATGCCGGCGAAGATCGCGGTGATGCCGACGGCGAGGATGACGGTTTCCATCAGACGTCCACCTTCACGAGCTTCTTCATCCAGAGCACGCCCACCGTCTCGAGGACCACCATCGTGCCCAGCATGAGGAAGCCGAGGGTCTCGCTGTACAGGGGCTTGAGGTACGTCGGGTTGGCCATCAGCAGGTACAGCATGAAGCCCGGCGGCAGCCCACCGAGGATCCACACCGACAGGCGCCCCTCGGCGGACAGGGTGAGCACCTGGCGCTCGAGGTACTCGCGTTCGCGAATGGTCTCAGCGACCCGGTTGAGCAGCTCGGCCAGGTTGCCGCCGACCTCGCGCTGGATGCGGATCGCCATCACGACCCACTCGAAGTCCTTGGACTGCATGCGGTCGGCGATGCCGGCCAGCGCGTCCTCGATCTCGACTCCGAGCCTGGTCTCGATCAGGGCACGCCGGAACTCGCCACCGATGGGCTCGGTGCCCTCTCGGACGACCGTGTCCACCGACTGTGCTAGCGAGAGACCCGCGGACAGCGACCCGGCCATCAGCTGGAGCGTGTCGGCCAGCTGGCCACTGAAGGCCTTCAGCCGGCGCGACCGCTTGAAGCCGAGGTACATCCACGGGACGAACGCGCCCAGGAACAGACCGAGCAGCAGCCAGATGATGCTGCCCCCACCGAGCAGGAGACCGACCAGGCCGGCGCCGAACGTGAGGCCAGCGTGGATGAGCAGCCACTCGGCCGGTTTGATCTGCAGGCCAGCGGCCTCGAGTCGACCGCCGAGGGCGGCCTCGATGCCCTTGTTGCTCTCCAGCACCCTCGCCGCGGCGCCGACCGCTTGCTGGGTGACCGACTGCTGCGGATCAGTGGAGGCAGCAGCAGCGAGCTTCTTGGCGCCCTGCCTGGTGTAGGCGTCGATGGAGGCTTGCAAGGCGTCCTGCTTGGGCCGTCCGATACCGCCCGCAGCCGCCATGACCAGGAAGACAGCCGCCACGGCGGCGCCGCCGAGACCCAGCCACATCGCGGTCTCTGAGATCCGGAGGCCCGAGTCGGCCGGCCGCAGGGACTCGGGACGCGTGGGCGATGCGGACTCGTCCGAGAGCGCGGCGAAAGTCGTAGCGGTGTAGATCTCCGCGCCGGCGTTGATCGTGACGCGCAGCTCGCCCTCCTCGCCGCGCAGCGACTCGTCCGGGGTTCCGGTCACCAGCACCTGCTGTGCCAGTGCGGCGGCCTCGTCGGCGAAGAGACCCTCGATCTGGTCGGGCTGGTCCGCGTCGAGCACGGTGCCCCCGCCGGCGTCCGCCATCTGTGCCAGCAACGAACGCTGTGCAGCTGCCTGGGCGATGGCGACGACGTCGACCTTGACCTGGTTCTCACCCTGCGCACCGGCTGTGATCGCGGTCAACGCGGTGGCGATCGGCGTCTTGGTGCTGTCGGCTCCGTCGGAGAGGACCAGCACGCTGCGGGCACCCTCCTTGCCCGTCGCGGTGACGGCCTGGGCGACGCCCTGGTAGAGGCGAGTGCCCTTGGAGAGCGCGAGCGCGTCGACAGCGCTCTTGACGGTGTCGTGGTTGGTCGTGGGCTGGACGACGGTCGTCACCGCGCCGGCGAACGTCACCAGCCCGATGTTGAGGTCGTCGGGCGCGTTGTCCAGGAACGTCGTCGCGGCGGCCTTGGCCGCAGTGATGCGGTCACCGCGCATGCTGTTGGAGACGTCCATCGCCAGCACCGTCGTACGCCTGACCGTCTCGGCCGCACCGGAAGCACGGACCGCCTTAGCCGGGATGGAGTCGGTGCCGAGCGAGACGGCCACGGAGCCGAGGTCGGCCTCGGGCCCACCGGGGATGGAGTAGAGGATCTGGAGCTTGCCGTCCTTCTCCTCGACGTGGTCGATGCTGCCCTCGGCGGCGTACGCCGGAGCAGTGAGACCGACCAGGGCCAGCACGAGGGCGGGAGCGGCGACCCGGGCAAGCGTCCGCCCCCGAGACTTGAACTTGCGCATCGGGCTCAGCCACCGTCCCTTGCGAACAGCATCGGATCCACGTGCACGTTGGCGTGCGCGAGCTTCTCCAGGAACTTCGGGCGCAGACCGGTGGCCTTGAGCCGACCGAGGTTGCGACCGTTGTCGTCGAAGCCCATGGTGTGGTCGAAGAGGAAGATGTCCTGCAGGGTGATCACGTCGCCCTCCATGCGCTCCACCTCGGTGACGTGCGTGATGCGACGGGAGCCGTCCTTGAGGCGGGCCTGGTGCACGATCAGGTCGACCGCGGAGGCGACCTGCTCGCGGATGGCGCGGATCGGCAGGTCCATGCCGGCCATCAGCACCATCGTCTCGATGCGGGCCAGCGTGTCGCGGGGGCCGTTGGAGTGGACAGTACAGATCGACCCGTCGTGACCGGTGTTCATGGCCTGCAGCATGTCGAGGGCCGCTGAGTCACGGACCTCACCGACTACGATGCGGTCGGGGCGCATACGCAGGGAGTTCTTGACCAGGTCGCGGATGTCGACCGCGCCCTTGCCCTCGATGTTCGGTGGGCGGGACTCGAGCCGAAGCACGTGGTCCTGGTGCAGCTGGAGCTCGGCGGCGTCCTCGATGGTGATGATGCGCTCGTCGCTCGGGATGAAGGACGAGAGCACGTTGAGGGTGGTCGTCTTTCCAGCGCCGGTGCTGCCGGACACGATGATGTTCAGCTTGCCCCGGACGCAGGCGGACAGGAAGTCCGCGGTGCGCTGCGAGTACGTGCCGAAGGCGACCAGGTCCTCGGTGGTGTAAGGGTCCGCGGAGAACTTACGGATCGTCAGCATCGAGCCGTCGATCGCCAGCGGCGGGATCACCGCGTTGACACGGGAGCCGTCGGGGAGGCGCGCGTCCACCATCGGGCTGGACTCGTCGACGCGGCGGCCGATGCGGGAGACGATCTTGTCGATCGTGCGGCGCAGGTGGGCCTCGTCGTTGAAGCGGCCCTCGACCCGCTGCAGTCGGCCTCCGCGCTCGATCCAGATGTCGTCGGCGCCGTTGACCATGACCTCGGTGAGGTCCGGGTCGCGCAGGAACGGCTCGATCGGGCCGTAGCCCAGGATGTCGTCGGCGATCTCCTGCGCGATGCGGGTGCGGTCGGCGGGCGTCAGCAGAGTCTCGTCGTCCGACATGGCCTCCTGCAGCGCACCGCGGACCATGCGCTCGAGCTCGGACTGGCTCAAGTCTGCGTCGTACAGCTTGGGACCGAGCTGCTGGAGAAGCCGGTTGTGCACCTTGGCCTTGAGGTCGCGGAAGGCGTCGCCAGCCTTGGTGCTCTTCTTTCGGTCGCCCGTGGTCGGGATGGCGTCGGTGGTCGAGACGACGTTGGCCCGGTCACGGGAGGCGGCCGCGAGGCGGTCAGCGAGACTGCTCATTCTTCTACCTACCTTTGCCTGCGCAGGAGACCGCGCTTGGGCGGCGTGGCCGCGCGGGACTTCGGGGATACTCCGGGCGCCATGCCCGCGGCGGCTCCGGCGAGGGTGTTGGCCAACGACTCGACGGCAAGGCTCACCGGGTGCCGAGGGTTCGAGGCCATGATCGGCTCGCCCGAGTTGGTGGCGTTCGCGACCTCGGGGGAGGTGGGGATCGACGCCTGGATCTTCATGTCCAAGGTGCTCTCCACCTTGTCGGCGGACAGCCCCACCTTGTCATCGGCACGGTTCAGGATGAGCCGGCGCCGGGACTTGGGGAAGTTCAGCAGGTCCAGCGTCTCCGCGGCGATCTTGACGTTCTTGAGCGTCGGCACGTCGAGCGTGGCCACGAGCAGCAGGTCGTCGGTCTCGTCGAACGCCTGCAGGACGTGCTCGTCGAACGCCGGGGAGGTGTCCACGATGACGTAGTCGAAGTTCTGCTTGAGGATGACCAGGATCCTGGAGATCAGCGACGGCGGGATCGAGTCCTTCGCGTCCGGCTGCACGGGAGCGACCAGGGCGGAGATGCCGTTGCGGTGAGGGGTCAGGAGTGGTTCGAGGGCCTGGAAGTCCAGGTCGCTCTCCAGCGCCACCGTGTCAGCGATCGTGCGGGCAGGGAACATCTGCAAGGTGATGGCGATGTCGCCGAACCCGAGGTCGAGGTCGACGACGCACACCCGCTGCTTGTCCTGGCTGGCCAGGGCGATCGCGAGGTTGACCGCGAGCGTGGTCTTGCCTACTCCGCCCTTGGGGGAGAAGACCGTGATGAGCCTGCCGACCGGGCCGTCCGAGGAACTCCCTCCGGTCGAGCCGGTCAGGGCCCGGAAGACCTGCCGGGCTCGCTTCACGGCGTCACCGAGCGCGGTCAGGTCCCGCTCCTCGACGACCTCACGCATGCCGGACCGCAGTGCCTCGGCGAGCACACTGGTGTCCACCCGGCGACGCAGCAGGATGACGCTGGTCGCGGGGCGGGTCACCCGTAGCGTGTCGGCAAGGGCAGCAGCAGCCTCGAGGTCGACCGCAGGGCCGAGCACGACGGCGTACTCCTCGCCCTTGCCGGCGAGGGTCCGCTTGAGCTCGTCGAGACTACCGACGACCTCGGAGTCGGCCCCGGTTACCGAGGTGAACAGCTCCGCGTTGGCGGGGTTGCTCTCGACGATGATCGGCATTCAGATCTCCAGATCTTGAAGGATCAGCGGAACAGGTTGGCCGCGTTGGCCGGCGGGATCGGCGCACGCACCACGGACGTCTTGGTGCGGAGGCCGTAGGCCAGCTCGCACGTCGACATCGCCTGCAGCAGCTTCTGCCCCTGCTCCTGGGTCACCGCGAGGGTGAAGAGGGTCTTGGGCAGCTGCTCGGTGGTCGAGGAACCGGTCTGGTCGGTGGTGGTCGTGTTGGTGATGGTCGTGGCGCCAACGGCGATGACCGACATCTTGTCGAAGAGGGTGTGCGTCGCGTCGCCGCACGTCGCGAAGATGACGACGTCGCTGCCCGGGGAGACGAAGCCCGCGACGCGGCCGGTGTCGGAGAGGCTCATCGACATGGCGATCTGCTTGTCCGGGATGGTCAGCAGGGACTGGTCGCCCGGCGATCCGAACTTGCCCTGGATGATCTGCTCACCGGGGTAGATCTTGCCGAGCGCCACCTGCGTGCCGATGGCGTCGATGGAGTTGACGGCGCCTACCAGCACCTGCGAGCGGGGTACGTCGACCAGCTCGAGCTTCGAGGCCTGCATGGCGGCATTGGCCGTCTCGCCCGGCTCGATCTGTGCCTTCGCCTTGAGGACCTGCACCGGCTCCTGCTTCTCGACGGCACGGTTGTCGGCTCCACGTACGTAGAGGCCCACCAACACGACTCCCAGTACGGCGACGATGGCCGCCACCACGAGCAGAACAGTTCTGCGTCCCATGCGAAGGTCCTGTTTCTCCCTAGTTGACCAGAGGAGCGGACGCCGCGTCCCCTCCTCAGCATCGTCGGGGCCAACCCCCGACGCGCCGGTGTCAACACTTCCTCAAAACGGACACCCACGTCTCACGAATGCCCGATTTGGTGACCCGATCGGGCTATTCGGAGGAGGCCGGCCGGGACTTCGGTCCCGAACTCGGGCTCAGGGGCTGAAGAGCGCTTCGACGTCGGCCCGGAACTCGCGCGTCACGACGTTGCGCTTGAGCTTGAGGCTCGGCGTCAGCTGCCCGCCCTCTTCGGTCCAGTCGTCGGGGAGGATGGCGAACCTGCGCACCGACTCCGCCTGCGAGACCGCCTTGTTGGCCTCGTCGACCGCGGCCTGCACCTCGGCGACCAGGTCGGGGTCGTCGAGCAGGTCCGCCACAGAGCCCTTCTTGTCGTGGAGCTCGCGCCACGACAAGAACGCCTCGGGATCGATGGTGACCAACGCCGCGATGAAGGGCTGCCCGTCGCCGACGACCATGCACTGGCTGACCAGGAAGTGCGCGCGGATGCGGTCCTCGAGCACCGCCGGGGCGACGTTCTTGCCGCCGGCGGTCACCAGAATCTCCTTCTTGCGACCGGTGATCCGGACGAAGCCCTCGTCGTCGATCTCGCCGATGTCGCCGGTGTGGAACCAGCCCCCGCGGAGGATCTCGGCCGTGGCCTCGTCGTTGTGCCAGTAGCCCCTCATCACCTGCCCGCCGCGGACCAGCAGCTCGCCGTCCTCGGCGATCCTGACGGTGACACCCGCCAAGGGCCGGCCGACGGTGCCGACCTTGTTGGCGGCGGGCAGGTTGGCCGTCACGGCCGCGGTCGTCTCGGTGAGGCCGTAGCCCTCCAGCACAGTCACCCCGATGCCTCGGTAGAAGTGACCAAGGCGCTCGCCCAGCGGCGCGCCTCCGGAGATCGCGTAGCGGCAGCTGCCGCCCAGAGCCTCGCGGAGCCTGGAGTAGACCAGTCGGTCGAACAGCGCATGCCGGCCCTTGAGGAGGGGCCCCACCTTGCCCTTGTCCAGTGCTCGGCTGTAGGCGATGGCAGTGGTCGTCGCCCGGTCGAAGATGGCTCCGCGCCCGTCGGAGGCCGCTCGCTGCGAGGCGGTGTTGAACACCTTCTCGAAGACCCTTGGGACGGCGAGGAGGAACGTCGGCTCGAAGTCGGCGAGATCGCCGAGCAGGTTGCGTACGCCGGCAGTGTGGCCGAGCCGCACCCTGGCCTTGACCGCCCCGACCTGGACGATGCGGGCGAAGATGTGGGCCAGCGGGAGGATCACCAGCGTGGATGCCTGCGACCCGTCGGCTGGGGAGAAGAGCTCGTCGAGCTCGTGGACCGCGACGCCCAGCTCGGTCATGAAGTTGCCGTGGGTGAGCAGGCAGCCCTTGGGTCTCCCGGTGGTGCCCGACGTGTAGATGATCGTCGCGGCGGACTCGGGGGTGACCGCGGAGCGCCTGGCCTCGAGGTCGTCGTCGCTCACGTCCGACCCCAGCGCGGTGAGTACGTCGACCGCGTTGTCGTCCAGGGACCACACGTGCCTCAGCTCGTCGAGCCCTTGACGCACCGAGTTGACCCGGCTCAGGTGGTCGGAGCTCTCCACGACGGCGGCCCGGGCACCGGAGTCGGAGAGGATCCACTCGACCTGCTCGGCCGAGGAGGTCTCGTAGACCGGCACGGTGGCGGCCCCGGCGTACCAGACGGCGTAGTCGACCAGGGTCCACTCGTAGCGCGTGCGGGAGACCAGACCGACCCGGTCGCCCGGGCCGATGCCGGCTGCGACCAGACCCTTGGCCACCCCGCGCACCTCGGCGAGGAAGTCGGCTGCGGTCACGTCCTGCCAGCCCGATGTCGTCTTACGGCTGAAGGAGGCCAGTCCGGGGACGTCGCGTGCGTTGGAGAGGAGATCGTCGGTCAGGCTCCCGCTCGCAGGCAGGTCGACGGTCAGTGGGCTGGCGAACTCCCGCATCTCCTGGCGTCTCCTCGAGTGGGTGGCGTGCAGTGGGCGAGACGTTACCGGCCCGGACGCTCGAGCCACCAGGGAGGTTCGATAGGCTCACCGCCTGCGGCAGGGGAGAGGAGGAAGCGGATGGCTGAGCAGACGTCGTCGAGCATCGTCATCTCCGCGGACCGCTCTTCGATCATGGACGTGATCGCCGACTTCCCCGCCTACCCGACCTGGGCCCAGGGCGTCCGCCTCGCCCAGGTGCGCGTGCCCGGCGCGGAGGGGGAGCGGGCCCGGGAGGTCTACTTCGAGATCGACGCCACCCCGATCCGCGACTCCTACAGCCTGGCCTACGTCTGGCACGACGACCGCATGGTCACCTGGTCGCTGGCCGAGGGCAAGATGATGAAGGCGATCGACGGCGTCTACGAGCTCGACCAGCGCGGTGACGGGACGACCGAGGTGACCTACTCGCTCGAGGTCGATCTCGCCATCCCGATGATCGGCATGCTCAAGCGCAAGGCCGAGAAGGTCATCATCGACGCCGCCCTGAAGGGCTTGAAGAAGCGCGTCGAGACGCTGCAGGGCAGCTAGCTTGCGGACCATCCTGTTCACCGGCAAGGGCGGTGTCGGCAAGACCACGGCCGCAGCCGGCACCGCGACCGCAGCCGCTGCCGCCGGCAACCGCACGCTGGTGCTCTCCACCGACGCGGCACACTCGCTGGCCGACGCGTTCGGCACTCCGATCGGCTCGGAGCCGACGGAGGTTGCCCCCAAGCTGTTCGTGCAGCAGGTCGACGCGCAGCGTCGCTTCGAGCAGTCGTGGGCCGACGTCCAGGGATACCTCCTCACGGTGCTCGACGCCGCCGGGGTGGATCGCATCACGGCCGAGGAGCTCACGGTCATCCCCGTCGCCGAGGAGGTGCTCGCGCTGCTCGAGGTGCGCACGCACGCGCTGTCGGGGCAGTGGGACGTTCTCGTCGTCGACTGCGCGCCCACTGCCGAGACCCTGCGCCTGCTCGCGCTGCCCGAGGCACTGGGCTGGTACATGGAGCGGGTCTTCCCGATGCGCGGCAAGCTGCTCAAGGCGATCAGCCCGGTGCTCAAGAAGGCGACCGGGGTCCCGCTGCCACAGGACGACGTCTTCGACGCGATCGAGCGGCTACACGCCGACCTGCAGGAGGTCCACCAGATCCTGACCGGCAAGGGCTCCAGCGTGCGGCTGGTGCTCACGCCGGAGACCGTGGTGGTCGCCGAGGCTCGCAGGGCACTGACCACGCTGTCCCTGTTCGGCTTCACGGTTGACGGGGTCGTGGCCAACCGGGTCTTCCCGGCCGCCGACGGCGACGCCTGGCGTGAGCAGTGGGTTGCTGCTCAGGCAGCGGTGATGCGCGAGGTGGAGCAGTCGTTCGTCGGCCTGCCGATCTGGCGCTCGTCGTACCGTCCCCGGGAGCCGGTCGGGGTCGACGAGCTCGCCGACTTCGCCGCCGCGGCGTACGACGGCGACGACCCGCTGGCCGCACCTGCGGGTGAAGGTCCGCTGACCATCACCCGAACCCAGCGCGGCACGATCCTGCAGATCGCACTACCGTTTGCAGCCAAGTCCGATATCGACCTGGCCAGACATGGGGATGAGCTTGTGGTGACCGTTGGCTCCTACCGCAGGCTCCTCGCCCTGCCCGCGGCGCTGCGAGCACACGAGATCGACGGTGCCAAGATCGAGGACGGCGCCCTCAAGGTCCGCTTCCGGGCAGGGGCGGTCGATGAGTGACGAGCGCCCCGACGAGCCGGCCGAGGAGGTCGGCACCGTCGCGGAGGAGACCGCCAAGCTGCTCGCCGCTCTGCAGGACTGGGCCAAGGACTCCGGCAGCGCGCATGCGTCCGCGGCCTCTCAGGCGGCCGATGGACTGGCCGAGTCGGTCCGCGGCTTCAACGAGCACATCGGACACGGACCGGACTGCAAGTACTGCCCCGTCTGCCAGGTCATCAACGTCGTGCGCGAGACCAGCCCCGAGGTGAAGCAGCATCTCGCGATCGCAGCGAGCTCCATGCTGCAGGCGGTGCAGGGCATGCTCGCGACCCCGGTGCCCGACTCCCAGCGACAGCGCCGGGCGGGGCCGGTCGAGAAGATCGATCTGGACGACGACGCGCCCTGGGACGAGTCGTAGCCCTCAGGGACTTTTGGCCCAGGGGTGGTGGCCCGGACGTGCTATTCCCGACAGTTCGGACATCCACCTACTCTGAAGTGGCGTGCTGGGGCACGTGCGGTGGGGGTTCGGTCGATGCTCGGTTCGACATGATCAGCCGCTTTTGACCGTGCAGCCGGAGGGGGGCCTCGTGGTGCCTGTTTTGTCGTCGGATCGTTCACGAAGCGGACGCGGCGCTGCCGCCGTGGAGTTCGCGCTGGTGAGCCTCATCTTCTTTCCCGTCCTGTTCGGGCTGCTTGACTACGGGCTCTGGTTCAGCGACTCGATCGGCGCCCGCTCGGGCGTCAGGGAGGCCGTGCGGCGTGCAGTCGTGCAGGCTGACGTCGGGACGCCCTGCAGCACCGGCGTCTACAAGGGCAAGAGCTACCCCACTCAGCTGGACAAGATGCGCTGTGTGGCCAACGTGGAGATCGGTGCGATCTCCGGCCCGACCTACGTCATGGTCAAGACCGGCACGGACGGCTGGACCAAGCGCAAGCCGCTGATCGTCTGCGCCATGGTCAAGTCCGACGGCGTCACCGGCATCACCCCGATCCCGCGTGACCGCATCATCTTCACCAAGACCCGGATGTCGATCGAGGTCGACACCACCAAGCCGACCGGCGCAGCCGGCACAGGAGTGCAATCCAGCTCCGACACGCTCCCTGCCGGCTTCGCATCCACCTGGTCGTGGTGCTCATGAGGGCGCACGGCGGGGAGCGTGGCGCGATCGCGGTCGTGGTTGCGATGTCGACCCTGTTCATCTTCGGGCTGGCAGCGATGGTGGTCGACCTCAGCGCTGCGCGAGACCTTCGCAGGCTGGCCCAGAACGCGTCGGACGCCTCGGCCCTCGCAGGCGCCCAGGCGCTGTACAACACCGGCAGCGCGCCGCTGTTCGCCGATGCCATAGCCGCGGCCAAGGACTACGCCGCCAAGAACTACGACGTGCCGGCCGATGCCTGGTCCGGGTGTGCGGACTCCGGCAAGCTCGCGTACACCTTCCCGGCCGGGGGGACGAACTGCATCTCCTTCGACAGCAGCTCGAACCCGACCAGGGTGCGCGTGGTCGTTCCGGTCAAGGACGTGCGCACTCCCTTCGCCACCGTCCTCGGCGTTGACGACATCAGCATCAGCGCGCTGGCCGAGGCGGGGACCCGCCCTGGCGTCGGCGGGCTGCGCCCTTGGGGTGTCTGCTCGAAGGTCGTCTCGACGTCGGGCAACGTCATCTTCGTGCCCATGAAGGGCGGCACGGTGACCACTCCGCCCACCCCCGACTGCGGCAGCGAGGGCCCGCCTGGCGGCTGGTGGGTCGCCCAGTGCACCGATCAGGGCAACGGAACCGGGGCCACTGAGGCCGCGGTCCTCAACGGCTGCCCGACCAACGGCTACCAGGCGGTCCCCGGACAGCCCACCACGACCCCGGCGGCCTTGAGCACCTACCTGCGGAACTACTGCCCGGGCAAGACGGCCAACGACACGTGCCTGCAGTCCGATCCGGGCAACAACTTCCACAACGCGACCGAGGAGTGGCAGACGCTGGTGGGTCAGAACATCAAGCTGCCCGTCTTCTGCTTCCCGCCCACGTGCACTCCAGGAGCCTTCACAGCTCAGGGCTCCAACGCGGCCTACGCCATTCACATGGTCGCGACCGTCGAGATCTGCGGCTTCGAGCTCCAGCCCCGCGCCGCCTCGAGCGGCTGGCCGACCACCGGGCCGTGCGCCACGAACAACCCGCTGGGCTACAGGTCGTCGGACGTGACCTCCGGCGGTGGCATCTTCGTGGTGATCAAGGCGCTCGACGGTGGGCCCGGTGGGAGCTGGGGGAGCGCCCCTTCAGGGGACCTCAACCTGACCAAGTGAGCAAGCCACAGCCGGCCGCCCGGAGGGGGCGGCCGGCTGCACCACGTCAGTTGACCAAGACGTAGATGGGCGGAAGGTTCGGGTCGTAGGGGATCGGGTTGCCGCTCGTGTCACCGCGCGGGGGCATCGCCTGCTCGTTGAGGAGGACCACCCGGAACGCCTCCAGCATCTTGTTGTTCTTGGAGATCCTGAGGCCGTTGGCGACAGGCGGAGCGACGTTCTCGTCACCGTCGTCGTAGAAGTACGCGTTGGTCATCGGGTGGCCCTTGTAGGCAAGCTCGTTCTCGCCCGTGAGGTACGCCGGACGGAATCCCACGATGGGGAAGGCCTTCTTGCCGTTGGCCGGCTGCTCGTTGATCACCGGGATGTAGAAGAACCGCGGCGAGCTGTAGATCGCTGACGAGATGACGGCGCCACCGGAGTACGTCGGGCTGCTCACCAGCCCTACGCGGGCTACAGATGGGTCCGTGCTCGTGAAGAAGCACGAGAGCAGGTCGTTGTTGATGGTCTTGCCGATCACGTTGGTGCGCGTCGACGGCTTGCCGTTGCCCGCACCGCAACCCGACGCGACGTTGGTCAGTCGGCCGGGTGTGGTGGGCGAGGTAGGCACGCCGGTGATCAGCCCGGAGGTCGCCGGGTTCTGCGGGAACCCCGTGTCGGTCAGGAGGCAGTTGATCTCGGCCGACTCCGTGTCGGACACGATCGCGACAGGGTCCTTGTTGTCGTCGCAGGTGTCGGCGTTGATCGGGTGCTCGGCGGCCGGGTAGAACTCGAGGTTGACCTTCGGGATGTCGATGCCGAGCGCGATGTTCAGTGGCAGCCAGCCGTCGTTGGCGTTGTTGCTGCTGTCGGTGCGGAGAATCGTCAACGAGCCGAAGTTGCCGGCGCTCTTGTCATCGTTGCAGTAGAGCTTCGCCTCCCCGACGATGAGGTAGGCCATGTCCGAGGTGACCGCGGACCACTTCAGCTCGTAGTTCCCAGGCTTCGTCACGTCACCGGAGCCGTCGTACACCCGCTGTTGGACGCGGATGTAGAAGGTCGTCTGCGACGCGTTGGCGACCGAGGAGACGGTCGAGAGGTTGAAGTGGATGCGGCCGGCGGCCGCCTCCTGCTGGACCGTGTTGGGCGCCAGCCCCTGGAACGCGGTGGTCGCCAGCGTCGTGGGCGCGGAGCCGTCGTCCTTGAAGAAGCCGACTGCGACGACGCCTTCCTCGGCGTTCCCCGGGTTGATCTTCGCGAACCCGCTCCCGTAGAGCGTGAGCGACGTGGTCACATCGCCGACGTTGACCTGGGACGGGCCGAGGTTCGGCGTGGTCCCGGGGAGGAGCGTCGCCTTGTTGGTCTCGTCGTCGTCGGCGATCTCAGGCTCGACCGAGTTCTCCGTGCCGTGGCTGATGACCTGGGAGCCCCAGTCGCAGCCTGTGTAGGCATAGAACGGAAGGGTGCCCGGGACCGAGCCCGGCGACCTGACCGCCGCGGTTGCCCGCGAGCGCACGACGGTGTTGCTGAAGCCGAGCGCGCTCGCAAGACCGAAGCTGACCCGGACCCCGGGTGCGCGGACGGTGACGTACTGGACGTCGGGATGGAACGTGCCGGACGCGTCGTACCAGCCGTAGTACACCTGACCGTAGTTCTTGATGTCGTCGGCGTTGCCGGAGACCAGGTGAGGGGCCAGCAGGGTCTTCTTCGTCTCGAGGCTCACCTTGGTGTCGGTCAGCTGGTAGTTGGGGATGTAGTTGGCGGTCGTGTTGTCGTCGTAGACCTTGTTCTTGATGAAGTACTCCGCGACGTCGAGCACGGCCTTGTCGTCGTTGTCCGGAGTCAGGTTCTCGGCGGGCAGGCCGACGGCGCCGGCCAGCGCGGCGAAGTCCGCTTGGGTCTGGGTCTGCTTCTTGCGCGTCATGGCGTTGCCGAGGTCGACGCCGATCGCCGCCATCCCGAACATCAGGGTGACGATGATGCCGAACACCACGGCGACAGCGCCGCGCTCACTGCCGCTGCGGCGGCTGCGACGGCTGCTCATGATCCACACCCCTGGTCATTGGTGTCCTCGACGCGAGCGTCAACCGTCCGCACGACGGACTCGTCGTTGAGGAAGGGGAGGAACGGGAAGTTCATGTTGATCGTCTTGAACCGAAGGCTCACCTCGACAGTGCCGCCCACCGTTACCTTCTCCGGCTGCGGGTTGGCCGGTGTGGTTCCGTCGGCGTTCAGGTAGGACCGGGTGACCTGGACGGTGCCCGGTCTCGCCGCCGACCCGAGAGTGTTCTCGGTGTAGGTCAGGAGCTCGCTGGGCACATGGCAGTTGCCCACGGCCAGCTGCCGGACGACCGTGTTGGCGGCGTGTGACCCCGACTGCGCAGAGTAGAAGTAGAAGCCGTACTGGAGCATGCCGAAGACCAGCACGAGAAACGGCACCAGAACGAGGGCGAACTCGACGGTCGCGGCACCAGACTCGCCTCTCCGTCTACAGCAGCGCTTGAACATGACTCAACCCCATGGGTCTCATGGCTCGCCTGGCTTACCCCTCCGGCGCGCCTTAGCCCTATTTCATCAAACGACGGCCGCCCTGGGGGCGAAATGGCCCGTTCGGGTGATTTCGGGTTGGACGGATGGCCGACGGTGACGCTCCACGGGGGCGAGCGACGTCGACCCTCCGCCCAGCGGCATGATGTCAGCGTGACATTTGTGGGCGTGGACATCGGCGGGACGAAGATCCTCGCGGGGGCGGTGACCGACTCGGGCGAGGTGCTCGCCCGAGCGCGCGCGGCGACTCCGGTGGGCGCCACGCCGGACGAGGTGTGCCGCGCGATCGCCGACACGGTGGGCAAGGTCTCTGACGGGCTCGACGTCCTGGGCGTCGGAGTGGGAGTGGCTGCCTACGTCGACGCGGAGCGGTCTACGGCGATGTTCGCTCCGCACCTGCCGTTTCGCCGCTTCCCGGTTCGCGGCCGGCTCGAGGAGCTGACCGGCCTGCCGGTCCTGATCGAGAACGACGCGAACGCCGCGATCTGGGCCGAGTGCCTCTATGGCGTGGCGCAGGCCGCCTCGAACGTGATCGGCGTGACGCTCGGCACCGGGCTCGGCGGCGCTGTCGTGATCGAAGGCCGTCTGGTCCGGGGGGCCCACGGCATGGCAGGGGAGTTCGGCCACATCCGGGTCGTCCCGGACGGGCGTCCCTGCAGGTGCGGCCTGCGTGGTTGTCTCGAGGAGTACGCCAGCGGGGGCGCGCTCACGACGTACGGACGCGAGCTGGTGGCGAGCCTGGGCGCGGCCGCCGGGATGCTTCACGACCTGGCCGAGGGCGACCCCGGGCGGGTGACCGGCCCCATGGTGTCGGAGGCGGCTCGCGCGGGCGACCACCAGGCGCTGGAGATCTTCGCGACGCTCGGCCAGTGGCTCGGAGCGGGCCTCGCCACCCTCTCGGCCGCCCTGGACCCCGCCCTGATCGTGGTCGGGGGTGGGCTGGTCGAGGTGAGCGACCTCTACCTCGACGCGGCACGCTCGGCGTACGCCGAGACGCTCACCGGCGGCGAGTACCGAAACCTCCCCGAGCTGGTCCCGGCTCGCCTGGGGCAGGACGCGGGCTTCTTGGGGGCGGCGGACCTCGCCAGAAGTCGCCCCGAGTAGCCATCATTCGGGGTGCGAGATAGCCCATTACGACGAACTTTGTCCGATTTCTGTTCGTGAACGTTGTTCAGGTGTAGCGTCTGGCGCCATGACCAGGAGGGGAAACCTGTCGCTGCCGGCGCGTGCGCGAAAACGGCGCCGTAGCGCCCGTGGCAGCATCGCCGTCGAGTTCGGACTGATCGCTCCGGCCCTCATCCTCTTGGTGATGGGCATCATCGACTTCGGCTGGGCCGTCAACCGGGAGACGATGGTCAACAACGTGTCCCGTGACGCCGTCCGGGTGGCCAGCCTGCAGGGCAGCTACGACGACGTCGAAGAAGCCGTTGTCTCGGGCTTGGGCGAGTACGGCATCAACCTGGCCAACGTCACGTACTCGATCACGTGCACCAACACCAGCGGGACCAACTGCACCGGGAGTGAGACGTCGTACGACGCCAACGTCACCTCAGGCTCGACCGTGGTGGTGAGCATCACCTACGACCACCCCCTGATGACCCCGGTCGGCGCCCTCTGCAAGGTCTTCGGCGGCAACTGCGTCGGGAACGAGATGGTTCTCCACAAGACCGTGCAGATGGTGCGCGAATGAGACGCCTCGGGACTCGACAGCGGTCTGAGCGGGGCGCGGTGGCCATCCTGTTCGGCGTCCTGGTCATCGCCTTGATGATGGTGGCCGCGCTCGCTGTCGACATCACCAGCCAGGTCTCCAAGAAGCAGTCGCTGAAGAACCAGCTCGACGCCACCGCCGTCTCGGCGGGGTTCTTCCTCGACCTCGGCAACTCCAGCATCAAGGACACCGCGGCCGCCGCTTGGGACTACTACCAGCGCAACGGCACCACGGACGGCCTCACTCAAAGCCAGTTCTACGCGCGCCTCGACTTCTGGTGCGTGGTGTCGCGCAAACAGAACGCCGACGGCTCCCCGGGCACTCCGGCGCGCGTGGCGCCGTACCAGATCCCCGGCACCGTCCACCAGAACGGCGTGTGCAACCCGGACGCCGTGCCCGCGGACTCCGGGTGCGTCGGTCCGAAGACCTGCTTCACGATGAGCGCCTACCAGAACCGCGATCGCCGTTGGGACAACACGCAGTTCTCGATGAGCTGCAGCAACACCATGTGCGCGGTGCCCTGTGCCCTCCAGGCCGGGCCGGACAACAACTGGAACCCGGGCAACTCCTCGCTCAACTCCAAGCGGATCAGCTGCAACACGGTCCGGGTCGCCTCGATCAAGGGTGTCCCGTTCAACTTCGCGCCCGCGGGTGGCATCGACCAGGGGTCCACGGGTGCCCAGGTCGCCGTGGCCTGCAAGGGCTCGTGCGGCTCGATCGCACCCAACCCGATGGACGTCGTCGTGGTGGCCGACCGCACGCCGTCGATGAGCACGTCGGAGCGCCACCAGCTGGTCGACGGCATCCGTAGCATGCTGGCTGTGATGACCCCGGGGCTGCAGTACGTCAGCATCGGGACGATCGCCCGTAGCAAGACGACGACCAGGTCGACGACCAGCTGCCCGACCACGTACAACACGTCGGTCGGCGGCTCGGTCGACACGAACGCGACGGGTGGCCTGACGCTCCCCAGCACCAACGTCAACGCCGGTCAGTGGGTCCCGCTGAAGTTCTACGACAACTATCTCAACGCCGCCGGAGCAGTGGACGACACCAGCGTCGTCGGTCGAGCCCTGACGTGCATCTACAACGGCAACTCGTCCCAGGGCGGCACGTCGCTGGCTGCACCGCTGAAGGCCGCCGCGCGGTATCTCATCGGCTCGCCCTTCGAGGCCAACAACATCGACACCGAGCTCAACGGCCAGGCCAGGTCGGGTGAGATCCGCAAGGTGATCATCTTCGAGACCGACGGCATGCCCCAGGAGTGGGGCACCGAGAGCAACGACACCAGCCTGGGCAGCACCACCGACCCGATGTCGCAGTGGAACGGCGTGACGGTGATCAACCAGAACGTCAACACGACCGATACGCAGAACAACGTGCCGCCCGGCAACCTCGGTGTCTCGCCGGCTCCGCCCGCGACCTGGAAGGTCGGCACGACGACGTACACCGCCAGGTACAACAAGGTCGTTCGGACGATCGACGACTCCACCACGTCAGTCCTCGACGGCGGTCAGCAGGCGTGCAAGAACTTCCAGGAGGTGGCCGCGAACGCCAAGGCGCAAGGCCTCCTGCTCATCACGATCGGCTACGACCTCCAGTCGACGAACCTGTGCTCGGGGCAGAACACCTGCATCGGTCAGCAGGGTGGATGCCCGACCCAGGACTACTCGGTGATCAACGCCACCTACGCGAGCAACATCCTGGCGACGAGCGGTAGCTGGTCGAACAAGGAGCGCGACGCCTGCCGCTCCGGCAGTGGCACGCGGACGGACCCGTACGTGCACCTGACCTCGACGTGCAAGGTGAACGTGACGATCACCTACACCCAGCTGAGTGACACCGGCGGCAACCATAACGTCGTAGGTCCTGGTGACCAGTCGATCACCGACGTCCTCGCCGGTGTCGCCGGTGGCAACGGAGTCCCCGCGTCGACCTCGAACGGATGCACGACGACGGAGCTCCGCGCTGCGGAGAACGGCGACGGTGACTACTTCTTCTGTGCAGCCTCGGGCGACGACATGGCACCGATCTTCGTCACGGCTCTGAGCCAGGTCAGCACCGGCGTCAAGCTCCTCAACCCCGGGTCGCTCTGGTAGCTCAGCCCCGGTAGCCCGGCACCAGCTCCACGGCGAGCTGCTCGAGGAACAGCCCGACGTCGGTGACGATCCCGCGCGCCTGGGACGAGCCGCGGTCGGCGAGCTTGGTCACCGTGGCGGGGTTGATGTCGACGCAGACGAGCGGGATGGACGCGGGCAGGATGTTGCCGGTCGCGACCGAGTGCAGCATCGTCGCGACCATGAGGCAGAAGCCGACGTCCTGGATCTCCGCGCGCATCGCTCGCTGACCGTCGATCACATCGGTGTGTACGTCGGGCAGGGGACCGTCGTCACGGACGGAGCCCACAAGCACGAACCGCTTCCCCTGCGTGACGAGGGCGTGCATGATGCCGCCGGTCAGCACGCCCTGCTCGACGGCCTCGGAGATCGAGCCGGCCTTGCGGATCGTGTTGATCGCCCGGATGTGGTGCTCGTGGCCGTGCTCGACGCCGCGGCCCTGGGCCAGATCGATGCCGAGCGAGGTGCCGTAGAGCGAAGACTCGATGTCGTGGGTGGCCAGCGCGTTGCCGGCGAACAGGACGTCGACGTAGCCGGCGGTGACCAGCGCGACCATCGCAGGAGCCGCGCCCGTGTGCACGACACCGGGGCCGCCGACCCAGAGGACCTTCTTGCCGGCCTCCTTGGCCTCTCGCATGCCCTCGGCGACCTGGCGGACCAGCACGGCCTGCGGCTTCTCGCTGGACACGTCGGACTCCATGAACCCGAACGAGTCGGCGCTCTTGTCGACCAGTGGCACCACGACCTTGATGCCGGACGCCCCGGTCACGACCGTCATGCCTGCCCTCACGTCCGCCATCGGCAGGGTGTAGACACGGGCTCCGTCGACGACGAGGCCGCAGTCCATCTCCGGGTTCTCCACGTCGACCCATCGGCCGCCGAGGCGGACCCGCGTCTCGAGGTTGGTCGTGGAGTAGAACCGGTCGGGGAACACGCCGTCGGTCTCGACCACGGCGGTCTCCGCCTCGCCCGGGTCGACCTGGTTGACGCCTCGGGTCTGCAGCCGCATCAGCAGGCGCTGCAGCGCCTCGTCGTCCTCCGCGGTGACGGTGATCGTCGCCTGGGACGGGTCGTGGGCGTCGTGGCCGACGTCGAACCTGTCGATGACGTAGTCGCCGCCGTACTCCCGGATGTCGTCGAGGACCCGCGACAGGATGCCGCTGTCCATCAGGTGGCCGGAGATCTCGACCGTCTCGCTCTGCACGTTCTGCTCCCTGCATCGCCGTAGAGTGCCGGACCCGAGCGTAGCGAGGCAAGAGAACTGGGGACTCACCCACCCGGCCCTTGGGGCCGCTACAGGACTGCGCCGTCGTCGCCCGGCCAGGTGTCGTTGTCGCGGCGCATGGTGGCCACGAGGTAGCCCAGGCCGCCGACGAACGCGGCGAACAGCAGGAAGACGATCCAGCCCGCCCGGATGCCGAGGACGAACAGCACCAGGAAGAGCACGGGAGCGCCGAGGAGTCCGGCCCAGGCGGCCAGCCGGGGTCCCTCGGGCAGGTGGACCGGTGGCGGCTCGGGCGGCACGAAGTGGCCCTCGTCGTCCCAGGCCGCCGGACTGTTGAGCGGGTCGTCCGCAGTCGGCAGTGGCACCTCGGTCCAGCCGTGCGACTGGAATCGCTCGGCAAGCCCCTGGGGGGTGGCCGGCGGCGAGGTGTCAGCCGGCTGGTCGCCGTAGGCGTCGACGATCTTGGCGAACTCGGCCTCGACGTCGAGGGGCGACTCGTGCTCCTGGTCGGCGTCGCTGTCGCGGGGCTCGTCGCTCATCGACTGCTCACGGCCCCGTCACGCGGCGGACGAACGCGAGCGACTCCTGGTGGATGCGCTCGGCGTCGTTGTCCAAGGTGGCGACGTGGTAGCTGTCCTCGAGGCGGATGTCGACGATGTCTCGCGACGAGACTTCGCGCAGGATGATCCGGCGCGAGGACGGGTCGACGACGCGGTCGATCGTCGAGGTCATGATCAGCAGCGGCTGGGTCACCTCGGGCAGGAGCTCGCGCACCGAGCGGTAGCCCTGCAGCATCGAGTGGGCCGCCTTGAGCGGGGTGCGGGTGTAGCCACGCTCCTCGACGCCCTCCTTCTTGATGTCGCTCGCGATGCCGGGCATCGCAGGGATGAGGTGCTTGAGCACCGGCAGCAGCTTGACGTCGAAGCGGGCGATGTTCACCGCAGGGTTGACCACCATCACGCCGGCGATCTCACGACCACGCTCGGCCGCGAGCCGCAGGGTCAGGCCACCACCCATGGACAGTCCTCCGACGACGACCTGGTCGCAGTCGGCCCGGAGCTTGTCGAAGGCCAGCGTGACCTCGGCGTACCAGTCCTCCCAACGCTTGGTGTTGAGGTCCTGCCAGCGGGTCGCGTGACCGGGGAGGAGGGGGACCGAGACGGCGTAGCCCTGGGCCGCGAGCGTCTCGCCCCAGCCGCGCACGGACGACGGGCCGCCGGTGAACCCGTGGGAGAGGAGGACACCGATCCGCTGCCCGTCGGACTGGGGGGTGGCCGGAGCGGCGAAAGGCTCGTCGCGCGGGTCGATCAGCACGGGTCACCCTCCAAGGGACTGACGGTGGCTCATTGAGTGAATCAGGGCCCTTGAATCGTCGCACGTGTCTCCAAGCGGGGCTAGGCTCACCCCTGGGTCACCGCCCGCGTTCGTCCACCGTCTCGTCGCGCTCAGGAGTCACACGTTGTTCTACTGGTTCCTCAGGTGGGTCGCCCTGGGGCCGCTGCTCCGCATGATCTTCCGGCCTCAGTCGGAGGGCCTGGAGAACGTGCCCACCGAAGGCCCGGCGATCCTGGCCAGCAACCATCTCTCCTACGCCGACTGGCTGTTCATGCCGCTGACCCAGAAGCGCAAGGTCACCTTCGTCGCCAAGGCGGAGTACTTCACCACGCCGGGCATCAAGGGCTGGTTCCAGAAGACCTTCTTCTCAGGCGCCGGCCAGGTCCCGATCGACCGTTCCGGTGCGGACGCCGCCGCCGGTGCCCTGATCTCGGCCAAGCGCATCCTGGCGGACGGTGGGCTCTTCGGCATCTACCCCGAGGGCACCCGCTCCCACGACGGCAAGCTCTACCGCGGCAAGACCGGCGTCGCGCGCCTCGCCCTGGAGACCAAGGTCCCGGTCATCCCCGTCGCGGTGATCGGCACCGACGTCGTCGCACCGCCCGGCAAGAAGTTCGGCTCCTTCACGCGCCCGATCGTCCGCTTCGGCAAGCCGCTGGACTTCTCCCGCTACGAGGGCCTGGAGGACGACCGCTTCATCCTGCGGTCGATCACCGACGAGATCATGTACGAGATCATGTCGCTCTCCGGCCAGGAGTACGTCGACCTCTACGCCACCCGCGCCAAGGCTCTGGAGAAGGAGGCGGCCAAGGAAGCCGCCAAGGAGCAGGCCAAGATCGACGCCGACGCCGAGCGCAAGGCCTCGTGACACGCTCGTGAAGGAGGAGAGCCGCCCGAGGTGGCTGCCTCCTCGGGCGGCCTCCGACCACGTCACCACCGCGCTCTTCCGCGCTCTGGCGGTGCTGCGGGTCGTGGTCATGGTCTACGCCGTGGTCAAGATCGCCGACCGCCGGGACGACTTCGAGCGACCGTGGGCGGCCTGGGTCGTCGCCGGGGTGATCGTGGCCTGGACCGCCCTGATGACCTGGGCGTACGACGAGCCGCGGCGCCGGCGGTTCCCGCTCTACGCGGCCGACCTCGCGCTCGCGACCGGACTGGTGCTGACGACGCCGTACATCCAGAGCCAGGCGATGATCGACGCCCACTCCTCGCACATGCCGACCTTCTGGGTGATGGCCGCCGTGCTGGCGTGGGCCGTGGGCCGAGGGTGGGTGGAGGGGCTGATCGCGTCGGCGGTGGTCTCGATGGCCGACGTGTCGGTGAAGGTGTCGGTCAACAGCACGACCGTGGGCAACATCTTCCTGCTGATCCTCGGCGCCGGCATGGTCGGCTACACCGCCTCGATGCTGCGCGACTCCGCCGAGCTCCGCTCCGCCGCAGAGCGGGAGGCCGCGGCCACCGAGGAGCGGACCCGGCTGGCCCGCGTCGTCCACGACGGCGTGCTGCAGGTGCTGGCGCTGATGCAGCGGCGCGGGCTGGAGGCCGGGGGAGACCTGGCCGAGCTCGGGCGGCTGGCCGGGGAGCAGGAGACCGCCCTGCGCGCGCTGATGCAGGGCGACGCGCGCTCCCGCAACGCGAGCTGGCGGGCCGACCTGGTCGCGTCGTTGGAGACCATGAAGGCCGGCGCGGTCACGTTCGCCGGCCCCGGCGTACCGGTCGAGCTGGGTGCTCACCAGGTGGAGGAGCTGACGGCCGTCGTACGCGCGTGCCTGGACAACGTCACCAGACACGTCGGCGAGGGCGCACAGGCCTGGGTGCTGGTGGAGGACCTGCCCGACAAGGTCGTGGTCAGCGTGCGCGACGAGGGTGGCGGCATCCCGAGCGGCAGGATCGAGGAGGCCACCGTCGACGGCCGCCTCGGCATCAGCCAGTCGATCCGTGGCCGCATGGCCGACCTCGGCGGCACGGCCACCTTGACCACGGCTCCCGGCCGGGGCACCGAGTGGGAGCTGACGGTCCCGAAATGACCCAGCCGTGACGATCCACAGCGAGCATCCGTTCACCGATCCCGAGCCCGACCCGGTCCGCAGCTTCCGCGGCCGCCTCGGCGGACGAGTGTCCCTGTGGACCTCCGGGCAGGAGGACGGCCGCGCAGGGCTCACGGTCTCGTCGATGATGGTCGCCGCAGGGCAGCCCTCCCATGTGCTGGCCCTGCTCGACCCCGACTCCGATCTGGCGGCCGTCCTCGAAGAGACGGGACGTGCGGTCGTGCACCTCCTGGACTGGAGGCATCGCGACCTTGCCGAGATGTTCGCGGGAATCACTCCCGCTCCGGGTGGTCTCTTCAGCCAGACGACGTGGCAGCAGACAGACTGGGGGCCTGTCCTGACCGGCGTCGACGTGTGGGCGGGAGTGAGTCTGGGTGCGCCCCGCTATCCCAGGGACACGACCATCGGCTGGTCGTGGCTGGTCAGCGGGGTGATCGAGGAGCTTCGGGTCGGTGCTGAGAGCGACCCTCTGCTGCACCGGCGTGGCCGGTACGAACGCCCACCCCCGCAGTAGTCAGGCGGTCAGTGCCCGCACGAAGTCGTACATCTCCCATGACTCGGGCGACGGAAGCGCGGGTCCCCGCTCGAGGCGCGTGGCGCGGAGTACGTCGTTGCGCAGTGGTGCGACGCGGGGGTCGTCGTCGGTGTCGGCCACCAAGACGTCGCCGGTGGGCAGGAAGCCTCGGTACGGCGACAGTAGATCATCAATGTTCATCTCTGGTCCCTCCCTCAAGAGCCACCTCTAGTGTGTCCGTTTTTACCTTTATGCACTGTTAGCCAAACGGCTGATCTTCCACCCCGCCACTCGGGTAGCGTCTGGTCCCATGACAGACCGAGCCGCCGACCCGGCGCCGATCACGGTGATGGTCGTCGACGACCACCCGATGTGGCGCGACGCCGTGGCCCGCGACCTGACCGACGAGGGCTTCACGGTCGTCGCCACCGCCGCTACGGGAGCCGAGGCGATCGTCCGCGCCCGGGCCACCCGGCCGGGTGTCGTGGTCCTCGACCTGAACATCCCGCCGCCGAGCGGCGTCGAGGTCACCGCGACGCTGATGGGCGACGACCAGCAGCCGCGGGTACTGGTGCTGTCGGCGTCCGGTGAGCAGGCCGACGTGCTCGAGGCGGTCAAGGCGGGGGCGACCGGCTACCTGATCAAGTCGGCCTCGCGCGCGGAGCTCTCCGACGCCGTACGACGGGTCGCGGCCGGCGACACGGTGTTCACCCCGGGTCTCGCGGGGCTGGTGCTCGGCGAGTACCGCCGCCTGTCGGAGGAGCCGGCCGGCAGCACCGACCCCGACCTGCCGCGGCTGACCGACCGGGAGACCGAGGTGCTCCGGCTGGTGGCCAAGGGCCTGTCCTACAAGCAGATCGCCGAGCGGCTGGTGCTCTCGCACCGCACAGTGCAGAACCACGTGCAGAACACCCTCCGCAAGCTGCAGCTGCACAACCGCGTCCAGCTCGTGCGCTACGCGATCGAGCAAGGCCTCGACGACGACTGATGACGCTCACCGACGTCGCCATCGAGCTCTACGGCCTGCTGCCGGGGGAGTTCATCGCCACACGTGACGCGCAGGCCAAGCAGCTGCGCGCCACGGACCGCGCACTCGCCGACGAGGTCAAGGCGCTGCGCAAGCCCTCGACCTCGGCCTGGGCCGTGAACCTGCTCGCGCGCGCCAAGCCCGACCTGCTGGACCAGGTGCTGAGCCTGGGTGTCTCGCTGCGCCAGGCGCAGGCGGGCCTCCAGGGCGAGGAGCTGCGGGCCCTGACGCGGCAGCGCCGCCAGCTGGTCGCAGCGGTGGTCGGAGAGGTGCGCACCCTTGCGACGTCGGCCGGGGTCAAGCTGACCGAGCCGGTGGCCCGCCAGGTCGAGGAGACCCTGACCGCCGCGATGGTCGACGAGGCGGCAGCGGCGGCCGTCCACTCCGGCATGCTCACCGACGCGCTGGCCTCGACAGGCATGGGCTCGCTCGCCCTGGGCAACGTCGTCGGCGTCATCCCGCAGCGGCTGCACGCCGTACCGCCCCCTTCCGACGAGGACGCGGCCGCCGAGGACCGCGAGCGTGCGATGAGGGTGCTGGAGCAGGCGTCCTCGCTGCTGGCCGACGCCGAGGCCCGACTGGAGAAGGCTGCGAAGAAGAGGTCGAAGCGGGAGGCGAGGGTGCTGCAGCTGGAGGCCGAGCTCGACGAGGTACGGCGCCGCGCCGCGCAGCTGGAGCATGAGCTGGAGACCGCCCAGGACGAGCTCGAGGCAGCCACGCAGGCGCATGAGTCGGCGCTGGAGCTGCGCGACGAGTCCAAGGCGGCGGCGGTCGACGCCGCCAAGATGGTCGCCAAGACGTCCCGCTAGCCGACGGCCAGATCCAGCTAGCCGGAAACGCGGTCGACCGCCTTCTCCACCAGCGGGTCGACGGCGAGGGTTACCCCCTCCGGGTCGAGCAGCGCGACCGAGACGATGCGGCCGGCGGCCGCGCGGTAGGCGCGGGTGTAGACGACCTGCCCGGCCTCGTCGAGGATCTCGTAGGCGAAGGTGTCTGGAGAGGTGGTCAGGACCTTGGCGTCGTCACCGGACCCGGCCGGGCCCGCCTGCCTGCACTCGTCGAAGTACTGCCCCACGGCGTCGAGGTCGTCGTCGGCGTCGCGTCGCTCGGGGGGCGTGTAGACCAGGGACAGCACGTCGTCGCCCTCCTCCACGTCGGAGTACTGCACGGACTCGACGTCGTAGAGGTCGCTGGAGAGCACGGCGTGCTCCGCGCCGGCGCTCGGGTGGTTGTCCTCAGCGGGCACGTGCCCCGCCGTCGCGGGGGACTGGGTCGCGCTGGGCGTGGACGGCAGGTCGCCGCGGACGAGCAGAGGCCCCGGCGGCACCGTCGCCGGAGCGTGCCGCTCGACCCGGAGACCGAGGCGCTCGTCGACGAGCTGCTGCCGGGCCTGCGCACCCTCAAGGCGTCGGGCTGAGTCCACTCGGGGTCAGCAGCAAGCGCGAGGCCATGCCGACCGTCGTCGCGAGGCTGCGCTCGAAGGCCCGGCCCAGCAGCAGCGTGTCGCGCAGGGTCCACAGCGTCTCGGTGGTTGCCCAGGCCACGTCGCGCGCCTTGTCGATGTTCCACGACGAGACGAGGTGTACGACGGGCCCGACCTCGTCGTCCACCGCCGACTGGAACTCGTCGAGGAACGACCGCCGGACGCCCGCCTCGACCTCGGCCAGCAGCCCGTTGACCGCCTGGTAGTCCGCCTGCACGTCGAGCTCGCGAGGAGATCGCCCCATCGCGTCGCAGGTCCGCACGACCGCCAGCGGAAGGTCGTGCTCGATGTGGGTGTTCATCCCCGACAGTGCGAACTGGATCGGCAGCACGCCCGCGCGACGCCGCCCCTCGAACAGCGGCGCCCACGCCTTCGGCTTCTCCCGCGCGTCGTACGCGTCGAGGAACAGGCCTGCGAACCGCACGTCCAGCTCGGCCATGAACTCCGGGTCCACGAACACCCGCTGGTGCTGGAGGGCCTTGCCGATCTTCTCGGTGACCGTGAGGTACATCCGGTTGAAGACGGCCACGCCGTCCCCGGCCGGCAGCTCGTCGTCAATCTCCCGCATCCGCGCGATCACGCCCGAAACGTCCATAGGGGGACTGTAGGGCGGCGCTCGGCGCAGGGTCTCGCGCTCCGCGGACTTTTCGCGCTTCGCGCGTGGTTTCCGCGCTTCGCGCGGGGCGCCTGCGGCGCCGGGCCTTCGCTTGGACCCCGCTGCCCGCGGGGTGGGTCGGCCGGTGGCCGGCCCGGCGCGCCGGGCCACGGCCCCGCTCAGGCAGGCTCCGGCGTGTCGCTTCCCGGTGGCCGGTGTGGTCCGTTCCTCCTCGGCGCCACGCCTGCGTTTTAGCCTTCGCGGGTCCGCGTCCCGTCGCTCCGCGCCGTCCCCCGTCCGACCCCGGGGGGTCGGGCAGCCCGCTCCGCTCCGGCCAACAAGATCCTGATGGGTGGTGGGTGTGTGACAGGTGGGATCCCCTGTATTACATCCCCCTCCCTCCCTCCCCCCTCCCACTCCCCTTGTGTGGCCGGAGCGGAGCGGGCCGGTCCCGGCTCCCACCCCGGGTGGGGGACGGGTCGCTGGGTCGGGCCGGTGCGGCCGCGAAGGCTAAAACGCAGGCGTGGCGCTGAGGTGGAATGCGCAAAGATGCACCACCAGTGGCGACACGCCGGAGCCTGCCTGAGCGGGCGTGCCGGACCGGGCCAGAGGCCCGGCCCCCGCCCCCCAAGGGGGCGGGACCGGCGGGGTCCAAGCGAAGGCCCGGCGCCGCAGGCGCCCCGCGCGAAGCGCGAAACCCGGCGCCGCAGGCGCCCAGCGCGCAGCGCGAGACCCCGCGCCGCAGGCGCCCCGCGCGAAGCACGAAGGTCAGCGCAAAGCGGCCTACGCCCATCCCTTGCTTCGCTCGACCGCGGCGCGCCATCGGGCGTGGGCCGCGTCGGCGGTGGCCCGGTCCGCGTGGGGCTCGAAGCGGTGGTCGAGGGACCAGGTGTCGCGGAGCTCCTCGGTGGACTTCCAGACTCCGGTGCCGAGGCCGGCGAGGAACGCGGCGCCGAGTGCCGTGGTCTCGACGACCTTGGGTCGCTCGACGGCGACCCCGATCTGGTCGGCCTGCAGCTGGCAGAGGAGGTCGTTGGCGCTGGCGCCGCCGTCGACCGCGAGAGAGGTGAGTGCGGGCATGGTGTCGAGCACGTCGCGGACCTCGAAGGCGATGGCCTCCAGCGTGGCTCGCACGATGTGGGCTCGGGTAGTCCCTCGGGTGAGGCCGATGATCAGGCCACGGGCGTCGGGGTCCCAGTCAGGGGCGCCGAGGCCGGTGAGCGCGGGGACGAAGACGACGCCTTCGGCCGAGGAGACGGTCGAGGCGATGGCGGCTGTCTCCGCGGCGGAGCCGACGATCTGCAGGCCGTCGCGCAGCCACTGGACGGCGGCGCCGGTCACGAAGATCGCGCCCTCCACCGCGTACGTCGTCTCGCCCTCGGGGGTGCGCCAGGCGGCGGTGGAGAGGACGCCGGCGTCGGAGCGTACGACGGAGGTGCCGGTGTTGGTCAGGATGAACGAACCGGTGCCGTAGGTGCACTTGGTCTCGCCGACCTCGAAGCAGGTCTGGCCGAACAGCGCGGACTGCTGGTCGCCGGCGATGCCTGCGATGGGCAGCTCGAGTCCGAGGAACGTGGCGGGGTCGGTGGTGGCCAGGTGGCCCCACGAAGGCACGACCTCGGGGAGGGCCTCGCGGGGCACGCCGAAGAGGCTGCACAGCTCGTCGCTCCAGTCGCCGGCCTCCAGGTCGAAGAGCAGGGTGCGCGAGGCGTTGGAGACGTCGGTGATGTGCCAGGTGCCGCGGGTCAGGCGAGCGACCAGGTAGGAGTCGATGGTTCCGACGGCGTAGCGCCCGGACTCGACCAGTGCCCAGGTGTTGGGCTCCTGCTCGGCGATCCAGGTGAGCTTGGTGCCGGAGAAGTACGGGTCGAGTCGCAGGCCGGTGAGCGCAGCCACTCGTGGCTCGTGGCCGGTCTCGCGGAGGCGGTTGCAGAGGTCCGCCGTACGCCGGTCCTGCCACACGATGGCGCGTCGGGGCGAGCCGAGTGTCTCGCGGTCCCAGAGCGTGATGGTCTCGCGCTGGTTGGTGATGCCGACGGCGCGGAGGTCTGCCGGTGCGCCGGACCATGCCGCCAGGCAGGCCCGGGTGGCCTCCAGGGTGGCCTGCCAGATCTCCTCGGGGGAGTGCTCGACCCATCCCGGTTGCGGGAAGTGCTGGGCGAACTCCTGGTAGCCCTTGGCGGCGATCGAACCCTCCGCGGTCACGACCAGGGCGGTGACGCCCGTGGTCCCTGCGTCGATGGCGAGCACGGTCATGCCCCAGACAGTAAGGGATTCGTCATCGGACGCGGTGTCCGCGCCACCGAGACTGGATCCATGACCGACGTCCACGATCTCGACGCGACCGCCCAGGCCGCACTCGTCCGCTCGGGTGAGATCTCGGCCCGCGAGCTGCTCGCTCACACGGTTGGCCGGATCGAGGAGCTCGACACAGTCCTGAACTCGGTGGTGGTCAAGGCCTACGACGCGGCCGCGCAGGCGGTCCGGGCGGGCCTGCCGGAGGGGCCGTTCACCGGTGTGCCCTACCTCCTCAAGGACCTCGGCCTGGAGATGGCCGGCCTGCCGCTGAACGAAGGCTCGGTCTATCTCAAGGACTACGTGTCCGCGACGGACAGCACGCTCGTCGCGCGGCTGCGGAGAGCCGGGCTCGTCGTCCTGGGGCGCACGGCGTCGTGCGAGTTCGGGATGACGCCGACGGTGGAGACGAAGCTGAACGGTGCGACGCACAACCCGTGGGACCGCACGCGCTCGACGGGCGGGTCGAGCGGCGGCTCGGCTGCCGCGGTGGCGAGCCGGATGGTCCCGATGGCGGGAGGCAGCGACGCGGGCGGGTCGATCCGCATCCCGGCCTCCGCGTGTGGCCTCTTCGGCCTCAAGCCCTCTCGGGCCCGCAACCCGTACGGCCCGCACTACGGCGACGTCTTCGGTGGCGTCACCGCGGAGCACGCACTGACCCGGTCGGTGCGGGACAGCGCGGCCCTGCTCGACGCGACCCACGGCGCCGAGCCCGGCGACCCGTACGTCGTGCCCCCGCCCGTGCGCCCGTACGTCGACGAGGTCTCCGCCGAGCCTGGCCGGCTGCGCGTCGCCTTCACCACCACGCCGCCCGACGGGAGGGTTCCTCGCCCCGAGGTCGTCGGGGCCGCCGAGGACACCGCCGGCCTGCTCGAGTCGCTCGGTCACCAGGTAGTGCAGCGCGACCTGGTCGAGCTCACGCCGGAGGTGGGGGAGGCGATCGGGACCATGTACGGCGCGGCCGTCGACTGGGCTGTGCGGTACTGGACCCGAGAGCTCGGGCGGGCACCCCAGGACGGCGAGCTAGAGCCGCTGACACGCGCGATGTGGCAGCACGGGCGGTCGATCACCGGTGGCGAGTACCTGATGGCGGTGACGACCCTCCAGGCGTTCACGCGCCGGGTGGCAGCCGCGATGGCAGACTTCGACGTCTGGCTGTCCCCGACGGTGGGCACTCCACCGCCGCTGCTCGGAGCGATCGCCGGGACCGACGAGGATCCCTGGCGTGGCAACGACGTCGCAGGTGACTTCGTCGCCTTCCCGCTGGTGACCGCCAACATCACGGGCAACCCCGCGATGTCCGTCCCGCTCACCTGGACGGACGGCCTGCCGATCGGGTCGCACTTCCTGGGCACGTACGGCCGCGAAGACGTGCTGTTCCGGCTGGCCGGGCAGCTCGAGCGCGCCCGGCCCTGGGCGGAGCGAGCGCCGTCATCGGTCGGCTGAGCGCGGTCCGGACAGGCGGCGACACTTTCGGCTCAGGTGTTGGATCGATCCAATTTTCAGTCTAAGGTCGAGGGCATGAGAGTCGGAGTACTGACCGGGGGCGGAGACTGCCCAGGCCTCAACGCGGTGATCCGGGCCGTCGTACGCAAGGGCGCGAAGGAGCACGGGTTCGAGTTCGTGGGGTTCCGCGACGGCTGGCGCGGGCCGCTGGAGAACGTCACGGTCCCGCTCGGGGTCGACGAGGTGCGCGGGATCCTGCCGCGCGGCGGCACCATCTTGAAGTCGTCGCGCACCAACCCGTTCAAGGTCGAGGGTGGCGTCGAGCGCATCAAGCAGAACCTCGCGTCCAACGGCGTCGAGGCCTTGGTGGCGATCGGCGGTGAGGACACCCTCGGGGTCGCGACCAAGCTCGCCGACCTCGGCGTGAACGTCGTCGGCGTGCCCAAGACGATCGACAACGACCTCTCCGGCACCGACTTCACGTTCGGGTTCGACACCGCGGTCAACATCGCGATGGAGGCGATCGACCGGCTCCACACGACCGCCGAGTCGCACCACCGCGTGCTCGTGGTCGAGGTGATGGGCCGCCACGCCGGGTGGATCGCGCTGCACTCCGGCCTCGCCGGCGGGGCCAACATCATCCTGATCCCCGAGCGGCCCTTCAGCATCGACGCCGTCACGGAGTACGTCGAGTCGCGCTTCCGCACCAACTACTCGCCGATCATCGTGGTGTCCGAGGGCGCGCTGCCCGACAACGGCGGCGACATGACCCTGCAGTCCGACGAGCTCGACGCGTTCGGCCACGTGCGCCTCGGTGGCATCGGCGACCGGCTCGCCAAGGAGATCGAGAAGCGCACCGGCAAGGAGGCGCGCGCCGTCGTACTCGGTCACGTGCAGCGTGGCGGCACGCCCACGGCGTTCGACCGCTGGCTGGCCACCCGCTTCGGCCTGCACGCCATCGGCGCGGTCGCCGACGGCGACTTCGGCAAGATGGTGGCGCTGCGTGGCAAGGACATCGTCCGGGTCCCGCTCTCCGAGGGCACCAAGGAGCTCAAGCTGGTCTCGCCCGAGGAATACGCCGAAGCCGAGGTCTTCTTCGGCTGAGCGGCGCCTTCCACGCACGCTGGCTGCGTTGTCGTCGTCGCGCGATCGCTTCGCTCAAGATCGCGCTTCCTCCTCCGCCTTGCCATCGCACGCGCCTGGCACCGCTGCGCGGCGCCTTCCACGCACGCTGGCTGCGTTGTCGTCGTCGCGCGATCGCTTCGCTCAAGATCGCGCTTCCTCCTCCGCCTTGCCATCGCACGCGCCTGGCACCACTGCGCGGCGCCATCCACGCACGCTGGCTGTCGCTCCACGCGCCTGCCGCTCTCTCGCGTCGGACCTCTGAACTAACGTGACGGCCATGCAGCTCGCACCAGCCCGCGCCGACGTCGCCGCCCGGGTCATCACCGCCATGGCCGGCCCCGACGCGCGGCTGCGCGACGACCAGACGGCGGCGGTGTCGGCGTTGTGCGAGGAGGGCTCGCGGGTCCTCGTCGTCCAGGCCACCGGATGGGGCAAGTCGGCGGTCTACTGGGTCGCGACCGCGATCCGGCGGTCGGAGGGCGCCGGTCCGACGCTGGTCGTCTCTCCGCTGCTCTCGCTGATGCGTGACCAGGTCGCTGCCGCGGCAAGAGCCGGGCTGCGAGCCGCGACGCTCAACTCGTCCAACTTCGACGAGTGGGCCGAGATCGAGCAGGCGCTCAAGGGCGGCGACCTCGACGTGCTGCTGGTCTCGCCCGAGCGGCTGGCCAACCCCGGCTTCGGCAGGCGGGTGCTCGAAGGCATGGCCGGGAGGCTGGGGCTGCTGGTCATCGACGAAGCTCATGCCGTCTCTGACTGGGGTCACGACTTCCGTCCCGACTACCGCCGTGTCTCCGACGTGCTTCAGCGGCTCAACCCGTCGACCCCGGTGCTCGCGACGACTGCGACGGCCAACCAGCGGGTGACCGACGACGTCGCGCACCAGCTCGGAGCCGCGACGCTCGTGCTGCGCGGCCCGCTGGCCAGGTCCTCGCTGGAGCTGTCCGTGGTCGACCACCTCAGCCCGCTGGAGCGCTACGCCTGGGTCGTCGACCACCTGCCCCGGCTCCCCGGCTCGGGCATCGTCTACGTCCTCACCGTCGCCGACGCGACCAGGCTGACCGAGGCCTTCCGCGCCGTCCACCCCGACGTCCCGGTGGGGGCCTACTCCGGCCAGCTCGACGCATCCACCCGCCACGAGCTCGAGGACGCTCTGCGCGACAACCGGCTCAAGGCGCTGATCGCGACGTCCGCGCTGGGCATGGGCTACGACAAGCCCGACCTCGGCTTCGTCGTACATGTGGGGGCGCCGCCCTCGCCGGTCTCGTACTACCAGCAGGTCGGCCGCGCCGGCCGCGCGATCGACCATGCCCACGCCGTGCTCCTGCCGTCGGAGGCCGACGCGGGGGTGTGGGACTACTTCGCCACCTCGACGATCCCGGTGCCTGAGCAGGTGACGCGGGTGCTCGGTGTGATGTCCGGCCAGCCGCAGTCGATCGCCGCGATCGAGGCCGAGTCCGGCGTACGACGCGGCAGGGTCGAGCTGATGCTCAAGCAGCTCGCCGTCGACGGCGTGACCGAGCGGCTGGAGGAGGGCTGGGTCACGACCGGCACGACCTGGCACTACGACGCGCCGCACTACGACGGCGTCGTCCGCGTACGCCGCCGCGAGGCCGACATCATGCGCGCCTACACCCGAGGCGAGCGCTGCCTGATGGAGCTGCTGCAGTCCTCGCTCGACGACCCGAGCGCCGAGCCGTGCGGGCGGTGCTCGGTGTGCCGCGGTGGGCTGCCCGAGGGCCTCGCAGGCGCACCGGCCACCGAGACGACGCGAGCGGTCGCCGAGGTGCTGCGACGAGAGGTGCACCTGCTCGAGCCGCGCAAGATGTGGCCCGGAGGTGCCTTCGGTCCGCGCGGCAAGATCGCGCCGGGGGAGATGGCCGAGGTCGGTCGCACCTTGGTCTACGCCGACGCTCCCGAGTGGCGTGAGGTTGTCGCCACGCTGTTCGACCGCGACGCACCAGCAACGCAGGAGGTGCTCGACGCGGTGGTGCGCCTCCTCGGTCAGTGGCGCTCCTCGTGGCCCGCTCGCCCCGAGGTGGTCGTCCCGCTGCCGGCCGCGGGTCATCCGGTGCTCACGGCCTCGGTCGCCGACCACATCGCGGCGGTCGGCCGGCTGGGGCGCACGGACATCGGCGTTCCGGCACCCCCGTTCGACCTGCGTGACCGCAGCTCGCCCGAGGAGGCGGCGTTCTGGCGCGACGGCATCGACGTGGGCGAAGCGATGGTGGCCGGTCGGGCAGTGCTCCTGGTCGTCGACGCGACGTCGTCGCTGTGGCCGATCACGGTCGCGGCAGCACACCTGCGCCGGGCCGGAGCCGGGTCGGTGCTGCCTCTGCTGCTGCACCGCAGGCCCTGAGCGGCGGTCGGCGGGACGTACCCTGGTGCCGTGACGATTCCGGACCTCGCCTCCCTGCACGCCCTCGGCGCGGCGCAGCAGCCGACCTGGCCCGACCAGGTCGCCCTCGACGCCGCCGTGGGCCGATTGCGGAAGGTGCCTCCGCTGGTCTTCGCCGGCGAGTGCGACGACCTCAAGGGCAAGCTGGCCCAGGTCGCTGGGGGTGAGGCGTTCCTGCTCCAGGGCGGCGACTGCGCGGAGACGTTCGACGGCGTGACGGCCGACAACGTGCGCAACAAGCTGCGGGTTCTCCTGCAGATGGCGGTCGTGCTGACCTACGCCGCCTCGGTGCCTGTGGTCAAGGTGGGCCGGATCGCCGGGCAGTACGCCAAGCCGCGGTCCTCCGACAACGAGACGCGCGGCGACGTGACGCTGCCCGCCTACCGCGGTGACGCCGTCAACGGCTTCGAGTTCACCCCCGAGTCACGCATCCCGGACCCGCAGCGGCTCGTGGAGGTCTACAACAGCTCGGCCGCGACGCTCAACCTGGTACGGGCGTTCGTCACCGGCGGCTACGCAGACCTGCGCCAGGTGCACACCTGGAACACCGACTTCGTCCGCTCGTCCCCGGTGGGTCGGCGCTACGAGAAGCTGGCCGGCGAGATCGAGCGTGCGCTGACGTTCATGAAGGCGATAGGCGCCGACCCCGACGAGTTCCACCGGGTCGACTTCCACTCCAGCCACGAAGCGCTCGTGCTGGAGTACGAGCACGCCCTGACCCGCATCGACAGCCGCACCCAGCAGCCCTACGACGTGTCCGGCCACTTCGTCTGGATCGGCGAGCGCACCCGGCAGCTCGACGGTGCTCACGTGGAGCTGCTCAGCCACATCAAGAACCCGATCGGGGTCAAGCTCGGGCCGAGCACCAGCCCCGACGACGCGATCACGCTGGCCGCCAAGCTGAACCCGGACAACGAGCCCGGTCGCCTCACCTTCATCACCCGGTTCGGCGCCGGCAAGATCCGCGACGGCCTGCCCAACATCGTCGAGAAGGTCACCGCCGCAGGGATCTCGGTGGCCTGGGTCTGCGACCCGATGCACGGCAACACCTTCGAGGCGTCGACCGGCCACAAGACCCGTCGGTTCGAGGACGTCATGCACGAGGTGCAGGGCTTCTTCGACGTCCACCGCTCCCTGGGCACCTGGCCGGGCGGGCTCCACGTCGAGCTCACCGGCGACAACGTCACCGAGTGCGTGGGCGGTGGCGAGGACCTGCGCGACCACCACCTCTCCGAGCGCTACGAGTCGGTCTGCGACCCGCGGCTCAACCGGGTTCAGTCGCTGGAGCTGGCCTTCCTGGTCGCGGAGATGCTGCGCGAGGTGCAGGTCGCGGAGCACACCGAGCAGCCTGCGGCCGACCCTTCCTGAGAGTCCGCGAAGAACCCGTTTTCGGCTCTAGCGACCGTCTGGCCGACGCGAGCAGACTCGGGCCGTGAGACGAACTCTGTGGACCCTTCCCGCGGCGCTCTCGCTCGCGGCTTCCGGCCTGGTCCCGGCTCCCGGTGAGGCCGCCATCGTCACGGTGCCGGTGGACAACATGTCGTTCCTCGGCGGCAGTCCCACGGTGCCGCAGGGCAGCACCGTGGTCTGGAGGTTCGACGAGCCCAACCACTCGACGACGTCGAACCAGCTCTTCTGGGACTCCGGGGTCCGGTTCAGCGGCTCCTTCTCGACGAGGTTCGACTCGGCCGGCTCGTTCGGCTACCACTGCACCGTGCACAGGTTCATGATGTCCGGCCGGGTCGTCGTACCCGTCAAGACGAGCAAGATCGCTCGCGGCAAGCGGGTCCGCTGGTCGTCGGCGGCGTCCGCGACGCGGGCGTACGACGTGCAGATCATGCGGCCGGGAGCCACGAAGTGGAGGCTCTACCGCAACGACACCACGTCACTGTCGAAGAAGTTCCGGCCCAAGATGACCGGCCGCTACCACTTCCGGGCACGCACGGTCAACGTGGGCACCGGGCAGTCCTCGGGCTGGTCCCCGGCAAAAGCAGTGCGCATTCGTTGACACCGGGTGATAGGGAGGAGGGGTGACTGACACTCCTTTCTCGGACCTCGACGCCTACGTCGCCCTTCCCCGCACGGCAGGGCTGGTGCTCTCGCCGGACGGCACCCGGCTGGTCACAGGCGTGGCCACCCTCAACGCCGACAAGACCAAGTACGTCACCGCGCTGTGGGAGGTCGACCCCGCCGGTGAGCGACCGGCCAGGCGGCTGACCCGGAGCGCCAAGGGTGAGAGCGACGGCGCCTTCCTGCCCGACGGGTCCCTGCTGTTCTGCTCCGCGCGTCCCGACCCGGAGGCCAAGGACGACGACGAGGTGCCGATGCTCTGGCTGCTCCCGGCGGGCGGGGGCGAGGCGCGGGTCGTCGCCAAGCGAGCCGGGGGGGTCGGTGGCGTGGTCGTGGCAGACGACGGCACCGTGCTGCTCGGCTCCGAGACGTTCCCCAGCTCCTCCGACGCGGAGTCGGAGGAGAAGAAGCGAAAGGAGCGCAAGGACAAGAAGGTGTCGGCGATCCTGCACGAGCGCTACCCGGTCCGCTACTGGGACCACGACCTGGGCCCGGCGGCGCCGAGGCTCTTCGTCGGCACTCTCGGTGAGGGGGCCGAGCCTGCGGTGGAGCTGCGCGACCTGACCGGGCACGTCGGTCCTGCGCTCGGCCTGGCCGAGTACGACGTGAGCCGCGACGGACGCATGGTCGCCACGCAGTGGAACGTCCTCGAGCCAGGTGGCCTGCGGCAGGCGCTGGCGGTCGTGGACGTCGAGTCCGGGGAACGGCGGATCCTGGCAGACGACCGGGACCACCAGTTCCGGCGGCCGCGGATCAGTCCCGACGGCTCGCAGATCGCTATCGTGCACGAGCAGCGCTCCACTCCGGAAGACCCCGGCGACCAGATCCTGGCTGTCGCCGACGTGGCCAGCGGTGAGGTCCGTGACCTCACCACGACGTGGGACCACTGGCCGGCGGGCCCCGTGCGCTGGACGCCCGACGGCGCCGCGCTGGTCCTGGTCGCCGACGAGAACGGTCGCGCGCCGGTGTTCCGCGTCGACGTCGCCACCGGTGACGTGGTCCGGCTGACCAACGACGACTTCACCTACTCCGACGTACAGGTCTCGCCCGACGGCTCGACCGTCTACGCGCTGCGCACCTCCTATCTCGAGCCGCACCGACCGGTCCGGCTCGACGCAGCCACTCCCGACCAGCAGTCGGTCCCGCTGCCTGGGCCCCACGAGGTTCCGTCACTGCCCGGCACGCTGACCGAGGTGGAGACGACCGCGCCCGACGGGAGCCGCGTGCGCGGCTGGCTCGCGCTGCCCGACGGTGCGTCGGCCGACTCGCCTGCGCCGCTGCTCCTCTGGATCCACGGTGGCCCGCTCGGCTCCTGGAACGCCTGGTCTTGGAGATGGTGTCCGTGGCTCGCGGTCGCCCAGGGCTACGCCGTGCTGTTGCCCGACCCGGCTCTCTCCACCGGCTACGGTCGCGGCTTCATCAAGCGCGGGTGGGGTGCCTGGGGCGCGGCGCCGTACACCGACCTGATGGCGATCACCGACGAGGTCGAGTCTCGCGACGACATCGACCAGACGCGCACAGCGGCGATGGGCGGCTCCTTCGGCGGCTACATGGCCAATTGGGTGGCGGGCCACACCGACCGGTTCGCGTGCATCGTCACGCACGCCAGCCTGTGGGCCCTCGACCAGTTCGGCCCCACGACCGACGCGTCGTGGTACTGGATGCGAGAGATGACCCCCGCGATGGCCGCGGCCAACTCGCCACACCTCCACGCCGACAAGATCACGACGCCGCTGCTCGTCGTGCACGGCGACAAGGACTACCGCGTGCCCATCGGCGAGGCGCTGCGGCTGTGGTTCGAGCTCGCGTTCAGCGCGGAGACCGAGGACGGCGAGATGCCGCACAAGTTCCTCTACTTCCCCGACGAGAACCACTGGATCCTCACACCGCAGCACGCCAAGGTCTGGTACCAGACCGTGCTGGCGTTCGTGGACCACCACGTGCTCGGCAAGGACTGGGCCACGCCCGAGCTACTGCAGTGACTACGCTGCACGCGTGATCGACCTTCGCTCCGACACCGTCACCAAGCCCACCGACGCGATGCGGGCCGCAATGGCCGCAGCGGAGGTGGGCGACGACGTGTACGGCGAGGACCCGACCGTCCGAGCGCTCGAGGAGCGGGTGGCCGACCTGTTCGGCATGCAGGCTGCGCTGTTCACGCCGACCGGGTCGATGGCCAACGTGCTGGCGGTGCGCGCCTGCGTCGGAGTCGGGGAGGAGGTGCTCTGTTCGGCGACGGCCCACATCGCCCGTGCGGAGCTGGGCATGCACGGCGCCTTCACGGGTCTGACCATGCGCACCTGGGGGAGCGACCCGCTGGACCTCGACGCGATTCGCGAGCTGTTCGCCCCCGACCTGGGCCCGTTCTTCGTCGCCACCAAGGCCATCTCGATCGAGAACACCCACAACTTCAGCGGCGGGCGCGTGATCGGGCCGGCCGAGCTGGCCGAGCTCGGCGCGTTCGTCGACGAGCACAACGTCGCGGTCCACATCGACGGAGCACGGATCTGGAACGCCCACGTCGCCCTCGGCGTGCCGCTGCACGAGCTTGCTCCCGGCGGCGTGCTCACGGTGTGCCTCAGCAAGGGGCTGGGCGCCCCCGTGGGCTCGCTCGTGGTGTGCAGCAGCGACGTGATCGACGAGGCCCGCGTCTGGCGCAAGCGGCTCGGCGGCGGGATGCGTCAGGTGGGTGTGCTGGCAGCGGCCGGGCTCCATGCTCTCGAGCACCACGTCGAGCGGCTGGCCGACGACCATGAGCACGCGCGGCTCATCGCCGAGGCGATCGGTGCGGAGGCTCCCGAGACCAACATCGTGGTGCTCGACGTACCCGACACCGCGGAGTTGATCGCGTCGGCCCGCGAGCAGGGTGTGCTGGTCGGTGCCGTCGGGCCTCACACGCTGCGGGTGGTCACCCACCTCGACGTGAGCAGGGAGCAGGCCGAGCAGGCCGCCGGCACGCTCGCGTCGTTGCTTCGCGTGTGACGTGCCGCTAGACGCGAGCCTTCTGCGACGCGTCGACCCGCCCGACCGCGGGAGGCAGCTGCCGCACGGCCTGCGCCAGCGTGCGGAGATCGTTGCCGAGCAGCGCCTGAGGCCCGTCGCAGAGCGCCTGCTCGGGGTTGGGGTGTACGTCGACGATGATCCCGTCGGCGCCGACGGCGATCGCAGCGCGGGACAACGGCACCACGAGCTCCTTCAGGCCGGCAGCGTGCGAGGGGTCGACGATGATCGGCAGGTGGCTCTTGGCCTGGATCACTGGCACCGCGGAGATGTCCAGCGTGTTGCGGGTGGCCGGCTCGAAGGTGCGGATGCCGCGCTCGCACAGCACCACGTCGAGGTTGCCGCGCTGCGCGATGTACTCCGCGGCCATCAGCCACTCCTCGATGGTCGCGGTCATGCCGCGCTTGAGCAGGACTGGCTTGCCAGACTCGCCGACGGCCTGCAGCAGCCCGAAGTTGGCCGCGTTGCGGGTGCCGATCTGTAGCATGTCGGCGTACTCCGCGACGACGGCGACGTCACGCGCGTCGACGACCTCGGTGACGACCGGGAGCCCGGTGACCTCGCGTACGTCGGCCAGGATCCGCAGGCCCTTCTCGCCCAACCCCTGGAACGCGTACGGCGAGGTGCGGGGCTTGTAGGCGCCGCCGCGCATGATCGTGGCGCCGGCTGCCTTCGCCATCTCGACGGCCTCGAGCGTCTGCTGCGGCGACTCGACCGCGCACGGGCCGGCGATGAACGTGAAGGTGTCCGGACCGATCGGCACCCCGCGCACCCAGACCGTCGAACGGTCCGGATGGTGCTGCCGGCTGACCAGCTTGAACGGGTCGCTGATCCGGTGCACGTCCGCGACGCCCGGCAAGGTGCGCAGGTTCAGGCCGTGGAAGGAGTCGATGTCGCCGACCAGACCGATGATGGTCCGCACGACGCCCTTGCTGACGAAGGCCTCGCCGCCGACTCCGGTGACCTTGTCGACGACGTGCGCGATGTCTTCCTCAGTGGCCTCGGGGGACATGACGACGACCATGGTGGGTTCCTCACTCGTTCGGGCCGCTGACCGTGTGCCGCGCACCGGCGTGAAAAACGCCCCGTGGCAGCTCGGCCAGGGGCGTTGTGTTCGGCAGGAGAGCAGAACTAACAGGCCACCGGCTGGTGACCGAAGGAATAGCTGACCCGCTGCATGCCCAGCAGCCTAGCCGGTCGCATCCGAGGAGCGGACCGGGTATTCGGCATGCGGACGAGGCGGTTCAGCCGCCGTTGCTCAGCGCGGCTTCCTCCGCGGCGCTCGCCACGTCGTCAAGGTCGTGGGCGAGCATCCTGCGCGTGGAGTGCAGGCTGACCTCGCCCCAGAGGTTCCACGCCAGCTGGGAGATCGGGCCACGCCCGGTCATGTCGTCGACGAGGGTGAGGGAGAGACGGGTGCCCTGGTCCAGCGGGGTGAGCGTGTAGGTCATGCGTACGACGTCGCGGTCGCGCTTGGTCTGTACGGCGAAGTGGCTGGGCGGCTCGGCCTCGACGACCTCGAGCTCCTCGGTTCCCTTGTGTCCCATCAGCGTGCGGTCCTCACGCCAGCGAGTGCCGACTCCGAACCCGTCGACCTCGTTGAGCACCTCGACGTTGTGGACGCTGCGGATCGTGTCGGCGCTGTGCCCGACGTCGGTGAGGACGTTCCAGACCTGGTCCGGCGACGCGTAGATCTGCCGGTCGAGATGGATGACGTGCTGCGCCATCGGAGACCTCCTTCTGCGCGCTTCCGCCTGCTCTCATCATGATCCTCGGCCTCCACCAGGACAAGGACTCATACGGCGATGTGCGGCACCTCGGCCTCGATCTTGCGACGTGGCAGGAGCTCGACCACGAGCATGGCGGTCAACATCATGGTGCCGCCGGCGAGCATGTAGCCGGTGACGCTCTCGCCACCGAGGAGCACCGCGAAGAACGCGGCGAAGACGGGCTCCATGCTCATGATGATCGCGCTGCGCGTCGGTGGGAGATGGGCCTGTGCCCAGGTCTGGAGCGCCATCGCGCCCGCGCCGGCGAAGAGTGCCATGTAGAGCAGCGCGAGCCAGTCCGGCCCGGTCTGCGGCAGGGTCACTCCGCCGGGCAGCGCGCCGGCCAGGCAGACCGCCGAGATGACCGCGAGCTGCACGATCGTCAGACCCATCGCATCGGCCGGGGTGCTCCATGCGCCGAGCCCGACGATGTGCAGGGCGTAGCCGACCGCGGCAACGAGGGTCAGCGCCTCGCCGTAGCCGAGAGCGGGCTCGAGCTCGGTGAGCACCGCGAGCCCCACCAGCGCGAGTGCGACGGCGCCCCAGGTGGCCGGCCCGATCCGCTGCTTGAGCAGCACAGCCGCCAGCAGCGGGGTGAAGATGACGTAGAGACCGGTCACGAAGCCCGACACGCTGGCCGCCGTGTGCGCGAGGCCGATGGTCTGCAGGATCTGGCTGCCACCGTAGAGCAGACCGAGGAGCACGGCCCGGCGCCGGAGCGCGGGGGACAGCGCCCCGACCGCACGCGGGAAGAGCACGAGCATCGCGAGGGTGGCCAGCGCGAACCGCACCGCCAAGAAGTCAGCTGCTGGCACACGGTCGAGCAGGTCCTTGATCAGGAAGAACGTCGACCCCCAGCACGCTGTCACCGTCAGGAGGGCCAGCGTCGCCAGCAGCGAGTCGCGCCGGGTGCCGACCGGGTGGTGCAGCCGCCCCACGTCAGACGAGGTAGATCGTGATCACGGAGCCCTTGGGGAGCATCTCGCCGGCCGCGGGCGACTGCGAGTAGACGAAGCCGAGGCCGATGTAGGTCGGATGCTGCTGCACGCTGACCACGAAGCCGGCAGCCTGGAGCTCCTGGGTCGCGGAGTCGACGCCTTGGGCGCGGACGTTGGGCACCTCGACCAGCGGCGGGCCCTGCGACACGACCAGCGTGATCTCGTCGCCCTTGAAGAGCGTCGCTCCCTTGGTCGGGTCCTGGCTGATGACCAGGCCCTTCTTCACGGTCTCGCTGTAGTCCTGCTCGAGGTCGACCTTGAGGCCGAGCGCGGTGAGCTTGCGCTCGGCCGCGGCGGCGTTCTTGCCGACGTAGTCCTTGATCTTGACGGGCTTGCGGCCTTTGCTGACCACCAGCGAGACGGCCGTGTCGGGCGCGAGCTCGGTCTTGGCGGCGGGCGTGGAGCGGATCACGATGCCCTTGGCGATCGACTCGTTGAACACCTGCGTGATGCGACCGACGTCGAGCTTGGCCTCCTCCAGCTCTGCCGACGCCTGGTCGACGGTGAGGCCGCGCAGGGTGGGCACGGGGTGGCGCTCAGGGCCGAGCGAGATCACCGCGGTGACGGTGCCGCTGTCGAGGATGCGGTCGCCGGCCTTCGGGTCGGTCGCGATGACCGCGCCCTTGGTCACGGTCTCCGAGAACGCCGAGCGCCCGACCTCGAAGGTCAGGCCGGCCTTCGCGATCTTGGCCTTGGCCGCTGCCTGCGGCAGGTCGATCACGCCGGGAGTCGTCGTGTAGCGGCCGATGCCGAGATACCACCCGGTGCCGGCGGCCACCAGGGCGAGCACGAGCACCAGGCCCAGGAGCACGGGTCCCCTCCGGCTGCGCTTGTAGGGGCGCTTCTCGGGGGAGTTCTTCGGAGGCGGCGGGGGTGTGGCGGATCGGGTCTCCGGCCGGCGCTTCACCACCGGTGCGGCGGCGGCAACGGTGCCGATGACGCTCGTCGCCTCGTCCTTGAGCCGGCTCACCATCGGGCCGACGACCGGGACGGCCGGCGACTGCCGGGTCGGGGTCTCGTCGTGGTAGTCGATGTCGGGTGCGATGTCGGCGGTGTTGGTGCCGACCACGTGGGGGAGCAGGTCGACGATCAGCTCGGGGTCGTCCTTGATGCCGGCATCGAGAGCGGCCTTGACCCGGCGTACGAGCTGCTGGAGCACGCGGGCGTCGGACGGTCGCTGGTCGCGGTCGCGCGCAGTGGCGCGGGCGACGAGCGCGTCGACGTACGCCGGGATGCCGCGGACGACCTCGGAGGGCGGCGGAACGTCTTCGTGCACATGCTTGTAGGCGACCTGGATCGCGGTGTCGCCCTCGTGGGGCTTGCGCCCGGTGAGCAGCTCGTAGAGGAGGACGCCCGCGGAGTAGACGTCGCTCCGGGCGTCGGCCCGGCCGTCGACCACGAGCTCGGGTGCGAGGTAGGAGACCGTGCCGATCAGCACGCCTCCGGTCGCGGTGTGCTGGGTCTCGGCGCTGATGGCGCGGGCCAGACCGAAGTCTGCGACCTTGATGCGGCCGTCCGGCGCGAGCAGGACGTTCTCGGGCTTCACGTCGCGGTGGATCATCTTGGACTGGTGGGCGGCCGCGAGCGCGGACAGCACCGGCTCGAGGAGCTCGAGCGCCTTGCTCGGCTTCATCGGCGCTTCCTTGCGGATCAGGTCGCGCATCGTGTGGCCGGGGATGTACTCCATCACCAGGAAGAGCGTGCCGTCGTCGTCGCCCTGGTCGAAGACCGAGACGACGTTGGGGTGGGACAGCTTGGCCGCGGTGCGGGCCTCGCGCACGAACCGCTGGGCGAACTGGTCGTCGTCGCCCATGCCCTGATGCATGATCTTGACCGCGCACGGGCGGTCGAGGCGCTGGTCGACGGCCTCGTAGACGGTCGCCATCCCCCCGCGGGCGATGCGCGGACCGACGCGGTAGCGACCGTCGAGCACCCGCCCGATCATCGGGTCGGCGGCAGTCTTGTCCACGGATGTGTCCTCACGCGCTCGGGCCGGGCGAGGGGAAGGTAGCCCGGCTCAAAAGGCGATTCTAGGTTGTCCCGCGGGGGACACCTTGCGCGTCCCGCCGGTCGGCGTGGCGAGGCTCACGCGTGGTATGTCCGTTTAGGAGGGTTGTCGCCCCTGCTCGAGGCGAGCCTGGATCGCGAGCACGTTCGCGACGTACCGCTTGGTCTCCGGGTAGAGCCCGTGCCGGCGTACGGCGCCCAGGCCCTGGTAGTACGCCCCGATCATCCGGCGCCCGGTGCGGGTGTGGTCCTCGAGCACCGAGAGCAGCAGGACTCCGGCGAGAGCGTTGTCGTGAAGCCGGCGCAGCTTGAGCCGGCGGCCGGCGTACAGGCTCATCCAGGCGCCCGTGGTCGGCAGCACCTGCATCGCTCCGATCGCCCCCGCCCACGAGACGTGCTTCATCCGCCAGCCGGCCTCCTGCCAGGAGACCGCCAGCGCCAGCTGAGGGTCGACACCGTGCCTGCGGGCGATGGCGGCGATGACTCGCGCGACCTTGGCGCGTGGCGGGTCGGCGGGCGGGCGACGCGGCTTGCGCTGGGGCGGCTTGCTCGGCTTGGTCTTGGTGGTCTTGGTGGTCTTGGTGGTCTTGGTGGTGTGCTCGCTCCGGAGCCGGCGGGGGACCACGGGGATGCGGAGGCGCTGCCCGACCCGCAGCTGGGAGGAGTAGGTCAGGCCGTTCAGCGCGAGGAGCTCGCTGGTCCAGGCGTGGAAGCGGACGGCGAGACCGATCGCCGTGTCGCCGCGCCGCACGGCGTACGGCACGATCCGGCGCCGGTCCTCGCCCTGGCCGACGATCTTGCCCGGCGTCGAGGCGGTCGTCGTGCCGGCGGCCTCGGCGGCGGGGGCCGGTCCCGCCACGAGCGTCGTGGTGAGCGCGCCGGCGGTGAGGGCGCTGGTGAGCAGGGAGAGAGAGGTGGAGGTAGGCATGGAGCCTCCCTTCGGGTTGGGGCACCCAGATCACCTGCCCCGCTGTGACTGGAGGGAAACATGGGGCAGAAGTTATGACTGTGACTCGATTTGGTCGCACGAGTCAACCCCCGGCAGAGTGGAGCCCGTGAGTGAGCTGGCAACCCTGGTGGACGAGTGGTGGGACTGGGCGCGGATGGGCGAGGCCCTCGGCGTACCTGCGAGCAGGGTGCGTCAGTACCTCCGCGAGCACCAGCTCGCGGCCGCCGTCCCCGTCGCGGGAGAGGGCCAGCGCGTCCCGGCCGCGCTCGTCATGGACGGCGAGATCGTCAAGGGTGTCCCAGGCGTGCTCACGGTGCTCCACGACGGAGGCTACGACGACGGCCAGGCGATCACCTGGCTCTTCACGTACGACGACACCATCCCCGGACGCCCCATCGACGCCCTGCGCGAGAACCGCGGCAGCGAGGTCAAGCGCCGCGCGCAGAGCATGGCGTTCTGACCCTTCACCTCTCCCGGATCGCGGGCTATGGTCGTTGCATGAAGCGGATTCTTCGCACCACCCACTGACGACCTCGGCGCTGCGCCGGGGTCGCTCTCGTTTCAGGGAAGGGTCAATAGATGAGCGGTCTTGCAGCACTCCTGGCGGGCCACAACCCGCCGGACATCTACCAGTGGCACAGCGCGGCGCACGTCCCCGACGTCCAGCACGCGGTCGAGCACGCGGGCTGGAAGTTCGCCTATCTCGACGGCTGGACCATCGAGGACAAGGCGACCTTCCTCAAGGCGACCGCTGGTGTCCTGGACTTCCCGGCTCATTTCGGCGAGAACTTCGACGCCATGTCGGACTGCCTCTCCGACGTGACCGCCGGCGACAGCGGGGGCATCGTCTTCATGTGGGACGGCTGGAGCCCCCTGGCCCGCCACGACGAGCAGGCGTTCTCCGTCGCGCTGTCGGTGCTGGGTGGCCGGGTCAACGACAGCAAGGGCGGCAAGTTCGCCGTCGTGCTGCGCGGTGAGGGCCCGCCCCTCGACGTACCCGAGCTCCCCCACAAGCACTGACTGTCTGGCCGAGCGTGCCTCCGGCGCGGGCGGGCGGGGGCTCGCAGGCTCGCCGTAGCCCGGAGCCTCCCGGCACGCTGCCGGCTGGGCCTGCCGAGTTGGCGCATCTTCACCCCTCGGCCGCGGCCCCGCGGGTGAAGTTGAGCCAACTCGGCGTTGACGGGGCTGCCGCTGCCGGCTGGGCCTGCCGAGTTGGCGCATCTTCACCCCTCGGCCGCGGCCCTGCCGGTGAAGTTGAGCCAACTCGGCGTCAACCAGGGGTGAAGGTGAGCCAACTCGGCGTCCAGCAGCGTCCACCAGCGACTAGGCAGCGCGCGAGGTCGCCGCTCGGGCCAGGTCGCGCAGCACCACGCGTGCCGACTCGGTGAACGGCCCTGCTGCCAGCGCCTGCAGTGACTCGGTCGTGAGCGAGTCGATGCGGCGCTCGACGTCCGCGTCGGCACCGGAGCGCTGGATGATCGCGCGCAGCTCGCCGACCTCGTCGGAGGTCAGCGGAGTCCCCAAAGCCCCCTCGAGCCGCGTCGCGTCCTGCGGCGAGGCGGAGGCGAGAGCGAGCGCGACCAGCACAGTGCGCTTGCCTTCGACCAGGTCGTCGCCGGCCGGCTTCCCAGTCACAGCCGGGTCTCCGAAGACACCGAGCAGGTCGTCGCGGAGCTGGAAGGCCTCACCCAAGGGGAGCCCGTACGACGTCAGCGCCTCGATCACCTCGGGACCGCCGCCGGCGAGCGAAGCACCCACATGGAGGGGACGCTCGACGGAGTACTTCGCCGACTTGTAGCGCAGCACCCGCATCGCCTGCTCCACGTCGCTGGCGCCCCGGGCTTGGACGGACACGTCGAGGAACTGGCCCACGATGACCTCGCTGCGCGTGGTGTCGAAGTAGCCCAGGGCCTCCAGCACCCGCTCGCTGGGCAGTCCGCTCGTGCGCAGCAGCTCGTCGGCCCAGGAGAGCAGGAGGTCGCCGAGCAGGATCGCAGCGGCCACGCCGTACTGTGCGGGCTGGCCGGACCAGCCCTTGTCCTGGTGCAGCGTCTCGAAGGCTCGGTGGGTGGCGGGTCGCCCGCGGCGCGTGTCGGAGGCGTCCATCACGTCGTCGTGGACCAGCGCGCTGGCGTGCAGGAGCTCGAGAGCGGATGCGGCTCGCACGAGCGCGTGCTCGTCAGCAGGCTCGGCGACCGACCGGAATCCCCAGTAGCAGAACGCTGCGCGGAACCGCTTGCCGCCGCGCACGCTCTCACGCGCCGCCTCCACCAGCCGGGCCGCGTCGTCGCCCAGCAGCTCGAGCCGCTGACCCTGCTCGTCGACGAAGGCGTCCAGCGTCTGCTGCACCTCGGCCCGGAAGCGTTCGATGTCCCACACGAGACGCGAGCCTAGTCGGCGTGCGAGTCCACCTAGACTTGGGCACATGTCAGGTCAGGCCATCCGCATCCCCGAGCTGTTCGGGGCCGGGCAGCGTTCGTTCTCCTTCGAGTTCTTCCCGCCGAAGGACGAGGAGGGCGAGGCGCTGCTGTGGCGCACCCTGCGTGAGCTCGAGCCGCTGCAGCCCACGTTCGTCTCGGTGACCTACGGCGCCGGCGGCACCACCCGCGACCGCACCGTGGCAATCACCGAGCGCATCGCGAAGCAAACCTCGATGACTCCCATGGCGCACCTGACCTGTGTCGGCCACACCGTGGACGACCTGCGCAGCGTCATCGGCTCGCTGGCCGCCGCCGGCGTGCGCAACGTCCTGGCCCTGCGTGGCGACCCGCCCGGTGGTCCCTCGATGCCCTGGACGCCGACGGAGCACGGCTTCACCTATGCCGAGGAGCTCGTCAAGCTGACCCGCTCGCTGGGCGACTTCTCAGTCGGTGTCGCGGCCTTCCCGACCGGGCACCGCGCGTCCACCGGATTCGACCAGGACGCCCAGGTGCTGCTGGCCAAGCAGGAGGCCGGGGCGGAGTTCGCGATCACCGACATGTTCTTCCGCACCAGCGACTACTTCTCCCTCGTCGAACGCGCCACCGCGATCGGCGTCACCATCCCGATCGTGCCGGGCATCATGCCGATCACCAGCGTCGGCCAGGTCAACAAGATGGCCGAGCTCACCGGCAGCCCGGTGCCGCCCGAGGTCGTCGCCCGCGTCTCCGCCTTCGAGGGTGACAACGCCGCGGTCCGGGCCGAGGGCATCGCCGTCGCCACGGAGCTCTGCGACGCCCTGCTCGACGGTGGTGCGCCCGGGCTGCACTTCTACACGCTCAACCGTTCCAAGGCGACCCGTGAGATCTTCCAGGGGCTGCGCACCGCGGTGTGAGGGTTGACCCGCGCGTGTTGGAGCGTTGACCCGCGCGTGTTGGGTGGTCGACCCGCGCGTTCTCGCTGCCGCGCGACGTAGGGTTCCGGCCATGGACAAGACCCTGACCACGCGAGGCGCCGGCTCGGCGTCCGGCACACCGGATGCCATGCGCATCACCCTCGGTGTCGTCGCGCGTGCGGGCTCGGTCTCCGGCGCTCTGTCGGGCGCCGCGAGCGGCGTCAGCGCTGTCGGTGAGGTCGCACGGGAGCACACCACCGAGGAGCGCATCACGAGCACCGGCCTTCAGGTGTGGCGCTCCTACGACAACAACGGCCAGCCCGTCGGCTACGAGGCTAGGCACGGCCTGACGATCTACTGCCTCGAGCTGGTCAAGGCGGGCGACCTGGTCACCGCGCTAGGCGAGCTCGAGGGCAGGGTGCTCGTGGAGGGTGTGGAACCGGTGATCGCCGACCCGGCGCCCCTCGCCGTACTCGCACGCGAGCGGGCATGGGCCGATGCGCTGGGCAAGGCCGACGAGCTGGCGGGTCTTGCCGGGGTCTCACTCGGCGAGGTCGTGACGGTGCTGGAGGGCGGGGTCTCACACGAGCCGTTCGAGGGAGGGATGCAGCTCGCCGCGAAGGCCGACTCGACGCGATTCGAGGCCGGCAGCCAGTCGGTCTCGGCAGCCCTGACGGTCACCTGGGCGCTCACCTGAGCCGCGGGTCAACCCTCCGACACGCGCGGGTCAACCCTCCGACACGCGCGGGTCAACCCTCCAACACGCGCGGGTCAACCTCTAGGCCGGCCCGATCGCATCCGCGACCAGTGCACCGGTGAGTGCGACGAACGGGGTCATGGCGGAGACGGTCGTATGGGCACCGCAGGCGTAGACGTCGGGCAGCGGCGTGCGGGTCAGGAGCTGGCCGGTGATCGTGGAGCGCCCCTGCCACAGCACGCCGTACGACGACTGGCGCAGATGCTCGACCTGCTGCCGTGGCGAGCGGTCGACGCGGGCCTCGACCTGTCCGCGGATGTCGATCTTCTGGCGCGCCAGTGCGCGTAGCACGTCCTCGGACAGCCGGCCGCGGGCCGAGATGGTCCACGCGTGCTTGCCGTCGGGGGCCGACCCGGCGCGGGTGTTGACGGTGATCGTGGCGTCGCCGTGGATGACGACCTCGTCGGGGAGGTCGGGGACGTCGCCGGACAGCCCCACGTGGCAGATCGTCGGCGGGATCGCGGGCATGGTGCGCTCGACGGTGCCGGCCAGGGAACGCAGGCGTCGGGGGTCGATCGCGCAGACCACGATGTCGCCGGGGATCTTCTGGTCGTTGTCGGTCAGCACCCCGTCGTGGCCGAGGTCGACCGCCGTCGTACGTGTCAGGACCTGTACGCCGCGCTCGCCGAGCCGCTTCTCCAGCAGCTCGGCGAGCTGGCCGAGGCCCCCGGGCACCGTCCAGGCGCCGAAGCTCTGCTCGACGTGGTGGACGAACCCCATCCACCACGGGACGTTGCGGGGGTCGTGCCCGGCCGAGACAGCGTGATGGAGCGCGATCTCCTTGAGGCGCTTGTCGCGGAGCTTGGTGACCGCGCGCTGCAACATCGGCCGGTCACGCATGAGCCGGACCATCTCCTTGGGAGCGTGGTCGGGGGAGTAGGGGCGCTCGAGATACTCGGTGCGCAGCAGCTCCCAGACACGCGCGAAGCCGTCGGTCCACTCCAGCCAGCGGTCGCCGTTGCCGTCGCCTAGGCTGGAGTCGATGGCGTCCTTCTGCGCGGTCCGGCTGATGGCAGGCAGGGCGACCCTCGCGCCGTCCTCGAAGCGGTGCTCGCGCAGCAGCGGCACCTGGACCAGGTCGAGCTCGCGGTCGAGCGGGCGGCCGGACTTCCTGAAGAGGTCGCGAAGCGCTCCCGGCAGGGTCGTCGTCGACGGGCCGGAGTCCCAGCGGAACTCGCCCTCCTGGACGAACCCCAGATCGCCACCGACCGTGCTGAGCTGCTCGACGACGGTCACCTCGTGGCCGAGCTTGGCCAGCCGCACGGCAGCTGCACAACCACCGAGCCCGCCGCCGACCACCACTACCCGCGCCATGGCGCCGACCCTACTGGTCGGAGGAGAGCCGCCAGGAAGCGGTCACGCCGACGACGGCACCGACTCGCGGCCCTTCCAGCGCCGCCAGCCGCGGCGCACGAGCTTGATCGCGAAGAACAGCACGACGATCCCGACGACCAGCAGGACGGCGGCGACGGTCAACGCGATCCAGGGGTGGTACACCGAGAGCAGCACGACCCCGAGGACCGTGATGTCCTCGGACACGCTGGCGATGCTGTTGGTGAACGGCTCGGGGGAGGTGTTGATCGCGAGCCGGGCGCCTGCCTTCACGGCGTGTGAGGCGAGCGCCGAGCTGCCACCGACCACGCCGAACACGGCCTGGTCCAGGCTGGTCGCGTCGCCGGCGAGCAGTACGCCGATCACGGCGCCGACGCTCGGGCGGATCGCGGTGGAGATGGCGTCCCACGTGGAGTCGACGTACGGGATCTTGTCGGCCACGAACTCCCACGCGTAGAGCACCCCCGCCACGATGAGTACGTCGTTGCGGGTCAGGACGTCGGGGATCTCCTCGGTGCCCGTCACACGGCCGACGATGCCGAGCACGAGTACGACGAGGTAGCTGTTCACCCCACTGGCCCAGCCCGAGCTGAAGGCCATAGGAAGAAGGTCCACGGACCTACTCTGGCAGCACCTTCGCCAGGGACTCGGGATCACGGCCCACCACGGTCGTGCCGTCGTCGGCGGTGATGATCGGTCGCTGGATGAGCCGCGGGTGCCCGACCAGCGCGTCCAGCCATCGTTCGCGGGTCGACGCGTCCTTCGACAGGCCCTTCACGGCCGCCGCCTCGGGCTCGCCGGTGCGGGTGATGTGCCAGGGCTCGAGGTCGAGCCGAGCCAGGACGGCCGTGAGCTCCTCGCGCGTGGGCGGGTCGTCGAGGTAGCGACGCACGGTGTAGCTGACGCCGGCCTCGTCCAGCGCGGCTGTCGCGGCGCGGCACTTCGAGCAGGAGGGGTTGACCCAGATCTCCATCAGTTGACGTCCAGCTCGGTCGCGCCCGTCATCGCCAGGAGCTCGTCGTACGACGTGGAGAAGACCGCCGCCGGGTGCCCAGCCGCCGCCCAGATCTCGTCGTACTGCCGGAGCTCGCGGTCGAGGTACGTCGGCACGGGCGCGGGGTGGTCGATGGGCGAGACGCCGCCGATCACCTGACCGGTGTGCTCCCGCACGAACTCAGGCGTTGCCCGCTTCAGCCGCTCGACGCCCAGCTCGGCGGCGACCTTCGCGGTGTCCACGCGGTGCGCGCCGCTGGTCAGGATCAGGACCGGGCTCCCCCCGCCGTCGAACAGCAGGGAGTTCGCGATCGCGCCGACCTCGCAACCCAGGGCCCCCGCCGCGAGTGCGGCAGTGTGCACCGAGTCGGGAAGGACGACGATGCGCCCGGTGCCGCCCTTCGCGGCGAGGGCGCTGCGGAAGCTGCTCACTGAGGCGTGCTCGGTCATGGCCAGACCCTAACCGGCCATTGGCTGCACGGCGTTGCACTACGGGACGGCAACAACCTAGCCACATTTCACTTAGAGGCTTGACCTCACTACGGAAAGTGCGCCAGTGTTTCGTGCGTCACACTTGCGGTGATTCACAAAGGTCTTGGGAGGGTCGCGCTTGCTAGGCGTGCAGAACCTCGAGGTCGTGTACGACGACGTCGTGCTCGCCCTCAGGGGTGTGTCCATGGAGGTTCCCGACGGCAAGATCGTGGCGCTGCTCGGTGCCAACGGCGCCGGGAAGTCGTCCTTGCTCCGAGCCCTGTCGGGGCTGCTCGACATCCACGACGGGGAGATCCGCAAGGGGTCGGTGACCCTCGACGGCGAGTCCGTCGGCCACCTGAAACCGTCGGGGCTGGCCAAGCGCGGCATCAAGCACGTGCTGGAGGGCCGGCGCGTCTTCAAGGAGCTGACGACCGAGGAGAACCTCCGCGTCGGCGCGCACACCGCGCGCAAGGACTACGCCGAGAACCTCGAACGGGTCTACACGCTCTTCCCGCGGCTGCGTGAGCGGCGCTCGGGCACGGCCGGCTACCTGTCCGGTGGTGAGCAGCAGATGCTCGCGATCGGTCGGGCACTGATGTCCGGTCCGCGCTACCTGCTGCTCGACGAGCCGAGCCTGGGGCTCGCACCTCTCGTGGTGGCGCAGATCCGCGACATCATCGTGGAGATCAACACCCAGGGCACCGGGGTCCTCCTGGTCGAGCAGAACGCGACCATGGCGCTGCAGATCGCCCACCACGGCTACGTCATGGAGACCGGGCGCGTGGTGATGGACCGCCCCGCCACCGAGCTGCTCGCCGACGCCGACGTCCGCGAGTTCTACCTCGGTCTCGGCGCCGAGGGCGACGCGACGCAGTCGTTCCGCAACGTCAAGCACTACCGGCGACGGAAGCGGTGGGCGTCGTGACCGGGGCCGGTGCCAACGCGGTACTCGAGTTCGACGACGTCCACCTCTCCTTCGGGAAGGTCAAGGCCGTCAACGGCGTGAGCTTCGAGGTGCTCGAGCGCGAGCTGTTCGCGATCATCGGACCCAACGGCGCGGGCAAGACCAGCGTCTTCAACGTGCTGTCCGGCGTCTACAAGCCGCAGCAGGGGTCGGTCCGGCTCCAGGGTCGTGAGCTGATCGGCCTCAAGACCCACACGATCGCCAAGCTGGGCATGGCCCGCACCTTCCAGAACATCGAGCTCTTCTCGAACCTCACGGTGCTCGACAACCTGATGCTCGGCCGTCACCAGCACATCGGCTACGGACCGTTCTCGGCGTTCGCCTGGGTCGGCAGATGCCGCAACGAGGAGCTGCGCAACCGCGCGGTCGTCGAGGAGATCGTCGACTTCCTCGAGCTGGAGGCCTGGCGCAAGCTGCCCGTCGGCCTGCTGCCGTACGGCGTGCAGAAGCGGGTCGAGCTCGGACGCGCCCTCGCCATGGAGCCGACCCTGCTGCTGCTCGACGAGCCGGTCGCCGGCATGAACCTCGAGGAGACCGAGGACATGGCGCGCTTCATCAACGACATCCGCGACGAGCTGCAGATCTCGATGATCATGGTGGAGCACGACATGGGGCTGGTGATGGACCTGGCCGACCGGGTGATGGTCGTGGACTTCGGCACGTCGATCACGACGGGCACACCTGCCGTGGTGCAGCGCGATCCTGCGGTGATCCGGGCCTACCTGGGTGGCGACCTGGAGACGGAGGCGGCCGAGTGAAGACCGTCGTGACCCGCATCCGCGACCGTGCGGCCTCCTCGCCGAGCGCGGTCGCCATGCGGCACAAGGACCTCGGCGTGTGGCAGGAGATCACCTGGGCGTCGTACTGGGACCTGATCGTGACTGCCGGCCACGGCCTGCTCGCGCTCGGCGTCGCCCCGGCCGAGCGGGTGTCGATCCAGAGCGAGAACCGTCCGGAGTGGCTGGTCCTCGACCTCGCCACCGTCGCCGTACGCGCCACCGCTGTGGGGCTCTACCCGACCAACCCGGCGGCCGAGGTCAGCTACCTGCTCTCGCACAGCGGAGCGAAGGTCCACCTCGCCGAGGACCAGGAGCAGCTCGACAAGGTCCTGGAGGTCAGCGACGACGTGCCCGGCATCGAGCGCATCCTGTACGTCGAGCCACGCGGCATCCGCGGTCGGTACGACGACGCACGGCTGATGGACTGGGCAGACTTCCTCACGCTCGGACGGGAGCACCGCGCGGCCAACCCAGGAGCTGTCGAGGCGCTGGTCGACGCGGCTCAGTCCGACGACGTGATGACCCTGGTCTACACCTCCGGCACGACCGGCCCGCCGAAGGGCGCGATGCTGTCGGTGGCCAACGTCGAGTTCGCGGTGACCACCGTGGTCGAGCAGCACTCGTTCGTGGAGCCGGGGCCGGGCCCGGACGACCTCACGCTGTCCTACCTGCCGCTCTGCCACGTCGCCGAGCGCTTCTTCACGACCTGGTACAACGCCGTCGGCGGCACGCAGGTCAACTTCGCCGAGTCGATCGAGACGGTGCCGCAGAACCTGCGCGAGGTGCAGCCGACCCTGTTCTTCGCGGTCCCGCGCATCTGGGAGAAGCTGCTGGCCACGGCCCGGATCAAGCTCGAGTCGGCGACGTGGGCCAAGCGCGTCTACAGCCGGTTCTGGCTCAAGCAGGCGGAGAGCATCGGTGCTGCGCTCGTCGCCAACCAGGGCAACCACACCCTCTCCACGCGACTGCGCTACCTCCTGGGCTACCCGTTGTTCTTCCGGGCCTTCCAGGAACGCCTCGGGCTGCGCCGGGTGCGCTACGCCGCGTGCGGTGCCGCCCCGATCGCCCCGGACGTCCTGCAGTTCTTCATGGGCGTCGGGCTGCCGATGCACGAGCTCTACGGCATGACGGAGAACGTCGCGATCGCGACCGCGAACCGTCCCGGCCGGGTCAAGCTCGGCACCGTCGGCGAGGCCCACGACGGGATCGACGTGCGCATCGACGAGGCGACCGGCGAGATCCTCACCCGCCACCCAGCGGTCTTCGCGGGCTACTGGCGCGACGCCGATGCCACGGCACGCACCGTCGACGCGGACGGCTGGCTGCACACCGGTGACGTCGGGGAGTGGGTCGACGGCACGCACATCAAGATCACCGACCGCATGAAGGACATCATCATCACGGCGGGTGGCAAGAACATCGCGCCATCGGAGATCGAGAACGCGCTGAAGGCCTCGCCCTACATCAAGGAGGCGATCGTGATCGGCGACCGCCGCAAGTACCTCACCGCCCTGATCGGCATCGAGCTCGACACGGTCGGGGAGTGGGCCCAGCGCCAGGGGCTCGGCTACACGACCTACCGCGACCTCTCGGAGAAGCCGGAGGTGCGCAAGCTCGTCGACGGTCTCGTCCAGGACGTCAACAAGCGGTTCGCGTCGGTGGAGCAGCTCAAGGACTTCCGCATGCTGCCCAAGGAGCTCGACCACGAGGACGGCGAGCTGACCGCGACGCAGAAGGTGAAGCGCTCCGCGATCGACAAGATGTTCGGCGAGCTCGTCGAGTCGATGTACCGAGGGGCTGCCTGATGGAACAGTTCTTCACCGCCGTCAGCGCGGGGCTCGGCCAGGGGTCGATCTACGCGCTGCTCGCCCTGGGCTTCGTGATCATCTACAAGTCGATGGGCGTGATCAGCTTCGCGCAACCGGCGTTCATGATGTCCGGCGCGATCCTGGCCAGCTACCTCTCGCCCGACATCGGCTTCCCGGCTGCCGTCGTGGTGAGCACGCTAGCCATCGCGCTCGCGGCCCTGGTCGTGGAGCGGTTGGCGATCCGGCCGATGGTCGGCAAGGCGGTCTTCGTCATCGCGATCATCACCATCGGCGTCGACATCGTGGTGCGGGTGATCGCCGGTGCGTTCGTCGGGGTCGACCCGCTGTCGATCGGTGACCCCTGGGGCCTGGACACCTGGCAGGTCGGTGGTGTCAACATCGCCCACCGCCATGTCGCGGCACTGGTGGCGGCGGCGATCATCGTGGCCGCGCTCTTCCTCTTCTTCCGCTTCGCGCCGATCGGCATCGCGATGCGGGCCGCAGCTCTCGACCAGGAGGCCGCGATGGCGCAGGGCGTCAACGTCGGCACCGTCTTCTCCGTGTCCTGGGCGCTGGCCGGCGGTCTGGCGGCGGCGGCCGGATGCTTCGCCGCGGCAGGCAGGTCCATCGACCAGAACTTCTGGATACTCGCGCTCGCAGCGTTGCCCGTGATCATCCTGGGCGGCCTCGACTCGCTCGGCGGCGCCGTGCTCGGCGGGCTGATCATCGGCGTCACCCAGGAGATCGTGAAGAGCTACCACAGCGACGTGCTGCCGAACGTCGACGCCAACACGGGCTTCATCGCGCCGTACGTCGTGATGATGCTGGTGCTGCTCGTCCGCCCCTACGGCCTCTTCGGCACCAAGGAGGTGGAGCGCGTATGAGCTCGGTCCTCCCTCGTCGTCTCCTCGGCGGCCGTGTGCTCGGCCGGCCGGAGCTCTACACGTCGTACAAGCAGGACATGTCGTTCTTCAACACGCTGCCGAAGCTGTTCAGCGTGCTGGCGATCATCGCTGTGGCGGCGTACCTGCCGCTGGCGCTGGAGGACGACCTGCTCAAGATCCTCGGCACCGGCTTCGTGCTCGCCATCGGTGCGATCGGGCTCAACCTGGTCACCGGCTACGCCGGGCAGGTGTCCCTGGGCCACGCGTTCTTCGTCGGCGTCGGCGCCTACACCGCCGCGGTGGTGTCCGGCGACCCTAACGGCAGGCACCTCGGGTTCGGCATCACGTTCGCGCCGCTGTGGATCCTGATCGCGGGTGCCGTGGCTGCCATCTTCGGCGCGGCGGTGGCACCGCTGGCCACCCGACTGCGCGGCCTCTATCTCGCGGTCGTGACGCTCGGTCTGGTCTTCATCGGCGAGTACTTCTTCGGAGAGTGGACCGGGCTGTCAGGGGGCACCAACGTCGGACGCGACGCAGCCGAGCCGTACCTCTTCGGCAACGACCTGGCCAGCAACGGCGCGTCCTACACCGAGGAGCAGAAGCTCTACTGGTTCTTCCTCGTCGTGCTCATCGTCTTCGCCGTGCTGGCCCGCAACCTGGTGCGGTCACGCATCGGTCGCGCGTTCGCCGCCGTACGTGACCGTGACATCGCTGCCGGTGTGATGGGCGTCAACCTGACCAAGTACAAGCTGGTCGCGTTCACGACCTCGTCCTTCTACGCCGGGGTGGCGGGCTCGCTGCTCTTCGTGGCCAACGGGCACTTCAGCCCTGAGCAGTTCAACCTGCTGATGTCGGTCCAGTTCATCGCGATGGTGCTCATCGGCGGTGCGGCCACCATCTCCGGCGCGATCATGGGCGCGCTGCTGATCGCGATGCTGCCACGCATCACCAGCGAGCTGCCGGGGCTGCTCGACTTCATCTCGTCGTCGGCCGCCGAGCACCCGAACATCTTCGAGGTGGAGGAGGTCCTCTACGGCATCCTCATCATCGCCTTCCTGCTCTTCGAGCCACGTGGCCTCTTCGGCATCTGGCTCAGGACCAGGACCTATTGGAAGAGCTTCCCGTTCTCGTACTGAGCGGGCGGAAACCGAGATAACAGGAGGAACAGTGAAGACACGAGCAAGGCGCGCAGGCGTCCTGCTGACGGCACTCTCCCTCGCGCTGGTGACCGGCTGCGGCCGTGACGACGGCGACGAGGGCGACTCCGGCAGCGTTCCCGGCGTCACCAGTGAGGCGTGCCCCGACGCTGTCGACGCGGACAAGGGCTGCATCTACCTCGGCGTGATCACCGACCTCACGGGCACGTTCAAGGGCGTCGGTGTTCCGGTGACCGAGGGACAGAAGGCCTTCTGGAAGAAGGTCAACGAGGACGGTGGCATCGGCGACTACGAGGTCGACGTCGTCACGAACGTCCGCGACAACAAGTACGACCCCGACACGCACGCCGCGGTGTTCGGCCAGATCGAGGACGACGTGCTCGCGCTCGCCCAGTCGCTCGGTACCGCACACACCAACGGCATCCTGGAGGACGTCCAGGAGGCGAACATCCTGACCCAGCCGACGTCGCTCGGCTCCAACTGGATCTTCGAGAAGGGCGTCATCGAGATCGGCACCAACTACTGTGCCGAGGCCATGAACGCGGTCGACTATGCAGTCGACACGCTCAACGCCAAGAGCATCGCGGCGGTCCACTTCCCCGGTGACTACGGCGACGACGCGATGGTCGGCGCGCGCATCGCGGCCGAGGAGCGCGGGATCAAGTTCACCGACATCGCCACCGCACCCGGCGCCGAGGCGCAGACCGCGGCTGTGGGTGAACTGCTGAAGGCCAAGCCCGACGCGGTCCTCGTGTCGACCGGCCCGATCGAGATGGCTGCCATCGTGGGCGGCGCCGTCAGCCAGAAGCTCCAGGTTCCGTTCATCGGGTCGATCCCGTCCTGGAACGCCGCCGTGCTCCAGTCGCCGGCCGGGCCGGCGATCACGCCGTTCTACATGCAGGCGACGTCGTTCGGCGCATGGGACGACGACACGGACGGCCACAACGCCATGCGTGAGGCCGCGGGCGATGCAACACCGAACGACTGGTACATGATCGGGTGGGCCGGCAGCTATGTCCTCAAGGCCGTGCTGGAGAAGGCGATCGACGACGACAAGCTCACCCGTGAGGGTCTGGTCGATGCGGCCGCCTCGCTCGAGAGCGTCGACAGCCAGGGCATGCTGCCCGAGGGATCCGGCAACTACGCGGGCGAGCCCAACGAGCGGGTCGTGAAGTCCACCTCGCTGAACAAGGTCGACGACAAGACCAGCTCGAAGGTCAGCGTCGCGGCCGAGGCCTTCACCGGGCCGACCGCCGAGACGTACGAGTTCACCGAGCCCTGCTACCTGCAGAAGTAGCGGCTCTACGCGAAGGGGCTCACCGGGTGCGGTGGGCCCCTCCGTCGTCCTGAGAGGTGGCGGGGAGCGGTCTCTCCCCGGGGCCGTCAGTCGAGCAGCAGCCTGTCGCAGAGGTCGACGAGGGCGACGTCGAGGTCGCGGGCACCACGCAGGTGGCGGATGCGGACGACGTCGCCGACCATCGTCACGACTGCCTGCACGCGGATGCGGGCCTCGACGACATCGAGACCCGGCTGCGCCCGTCGCAGCAGTTCGCCCCACTCCTGGAGATACTCCCGCTGCGCCCGCCGGAAGTTCGCCTCGACGCTGTCAGGGAGGTGACGCACCTCGGTGAGCAGGAGCTCGAGCAGGTCGGGGTGGTCGAGGGAGAACGCGACGTGCGACCGGATCAGCCGCCGGAGTACGACGCCGGGCTCGACCGCCCCGTCGAAGGCGCTGGCGAGGTTCATCAGCAGGTAGGCGATGCCGCGCTTCATCGGCGTCTGCAGCAGGTCGACCTTGGCGGGGAAGTGGTTGTAGATGCTCGGCCCGGCGATCCCGAGGGTGGCGCCGACGTCCTCGACGGCGACGTTGGCGTAGCCGCGCTCGGCGAACAGCTGCACCGCCTGGCGCAGGAGGTTCTCGCGGCGGGAGTGCGGACGCAGGAGCGTGAGACCGTGCTCGCGTCGTACGGTCGCCAGGGTGGCGGGCACCGGGGCGGTGAAGAGGCTGCTCAGCAGGTCGCGCAGCACCGCCTCGAAGCCGGCGCGGGGCAGGTCGAGCCGGTGCACGGAGGTGCTGCTGATCACGCCGATCGCCGCCCAGCCCAGCAGGTCGATGGCGTCGTCGTGGAGGTCGGGCCGGAACCGGCGGATGAGCTCTCGCTGCTGGGCGCCGATCTCGCGGGAGCCGTCGCGGACGCGGGCCCTCCCCTCGGCGGGCAGGTGGCGGGCCTCGCGCTGGATCAGCAAGGAGCCACCGCGGAAGTCCAGGCTCATCCGGGCCAGCGCGCGCACGGTCGCCTTCTGGTCCGTCTCGCCGAGCGCCCCCAGCGCCTCCATGAGCAAGGCGTGCTCGCGCTCGAGCACGTCGGCGAGGAGCTGCTGCTTGCTCTCGAAGTGCCGGTAGAGCGCGGAGGGCCCGATCGCGACGGCAGCGGCGATCTCGCCGACGCCCACGTGGTCGAAGCCGCGCCGGTAGAAGAGCTCGCGTGCGGCCGCGAGGATCAGCTCGCGTCGGTTCGACGGGCGGGTGCGGCGGCGCGGGGCTGCGACGCGAGTCTCCGGGACCACGTGGTCAGGCTAGTCGACATTTACTTATGACTTCCACTCCACGGAAGAGCAACTTTTCAGAATTCACAAACCGAGCTCTCCGGCGAGGGGTTCCCGGGCTCTCCACAACGGCTGGATCCGTGGTTGACGGACTGTCGGGGGGCGGGTGTACCGTAGGGCATGTTCGAACAGGTGTTCGAACGATCTTGGCGGGGGTGACCTCGACCCCCACCCCCGCCAAGCCTCGCAGGTGCAGTGCAGGTGCAGGGGTCGGGGTCGAGCCGTGCAGACAGTCGAGCGAAGGGCGGGGAGATGCGGCGGTACGACGACCCAGTCGAGGTGCGCAGGGGTGAGGGCGAGGCTGCGCTGGATGGTTCAGCGCTGGATGGTTCAGGGGGGCCGGAGCAGTTCCTCTGGCGAGGCCGGCTCTGGAAGGTGTACGCCGTGGTGGCGCACTGGGTGGAGACCGGGCCGTGGTGGCAGTCGGCCGATGCCCGGGCGGCGCTGGGGTCCGACGTGGCTCCCGAGATGCCGGGGCGCAGCCTGACGGCCGAGCGCGAGGTCTGGCGGGTCGAGGCGGGGCGGGGAAGCCTCGTCTCCGCCTCCGACGGCGGCCGTGGGGTCTTCGACCTCTCCTTCGACTGGGCCGAGGGCGACTGGCGTCTCGCCCGGGCCGTGGACTGAGAGGAGATCCCCATGAGCTTCGACCTTCCTGCTGCGACGTACTCCTACCTCGAGCGCTCCGCCTCCTCCTTGCGTGAGGCGATCCTCGAGCCCGACACCGGGATGCGCTACGCCCACGCACATGTGGCAGCGCTTCGCGCGACCGCCGCCCTGCTCGCGGCCAGGGCCACCCCGACCCTGCCCCGCCGGGGCAGGGTGCCGCAGCGCAACGCCTGGATGCTGCTGGCCGAGGTCGCCCCGGAGTTCTCCGAGTGGGCCACCTTCTTCTCCTCCGGCGCCGCCAAGCGGGCCGCTGCCGAGGCCGGCTCCCGGCGGGCGGTGACCGAGCGGGAGGCCGACGACCTGGTCCGCGACGCCGACCGGTTCCTCGGCCTGGTCGAGGAGGCCTTGGGCCTCAAGCGTCACCTGCCCGTGACCGCGTTGGGTCAGGACCAGCAGATCATCTTCGCCTCATGAGTGATCCCTTCGTCCATCTGCACGTGGCGTCCGGCTACTCCCTGCAGTACGGCGCGTCCCACCCGCATGTGCTGGTGGAGCGGGCCGCCGAGCAGGAGATGGACACCCTGGCGCTGACCGACCGTGACGGCACCTACGGCGCGGTCCGGTTCGCCAAGGCCTGTCTGCGGGCAGGAGTCCGCCCGGTGCTCGGCGTCGACCTGGCCTTCACGCACAGTGGGGCGATCCCACCTTCGCTGGTCGAGGTGCCGGAGCCGGCGAGGTCCTCCAGGCCTCGCAACCCGGTGCGCGGTGGCGCCTTCCGCGACAAGCGGCTGCCCCGCGTCACCTTCCTGGCCGCCAGCAAGCAGGGCTGGGCGGCGGTCTGCCGGCTGGTCTCGGCGACCCACCTCGCGGGCGAGCGGGGCGACCCGGTGTGCACGCTCGACCTGGTCGCCGAGCACGTCTCAGGCGCTGCGTCACAGGGGCAGGTGCTCGTCCTGCTCGGCCCCGGCTCCGAGCTGGGGCGTGCGGCGACGCTGCGGCGCGACGACCTGGCGCGCGCTGCGGTGCGGCCGTGGCTCGATCTGGTTGACCGTGCCGACCTCGTCGTCGAGGTGGTCTCGCACCGGCTTCCCGGGTCGGGTCCCGGCACCTCGACACACGCCGCCCGGATGGCGGCGCTGGCCCGGGAGGAGGGGCTCGGCGCGGTGCTGTCCAACGCGGTCCGCTACGCCGACCGCACCGATGCGCCGACCGTCGACGTGCTCGACGCCGCACGCCGGCTGGTGCCGCTCGACCTGCGCCACGTCGACCGCGGCAACGCCGAGGGCTACCTCAAGTCGGGCAAGGAGATGTCCGAGGTCGCCGAGGAGGTCTGCCGCTACGCCGGCCTGGGGGACGGGTCCGGGTCGAGGGCCGCACGTGACCTGCTCGCCCGCACCCGGTTGGTGGCCGACCGGTGCGCGGTCGACCCGCGGGCCGACCTCGGGCTGGGGGAGGTGCACTTCCCGGAGTTCGGGTCGTCGGGTGCCGAGGCCGACCGCCTGCTCCGGGAGCGGTGCGAGGCCGGCATCGGCCGGCGCTACGGGTCCGCGCCCCGGCTGAAGATCTGGACCCGGCTCGACAAGGAGCTGCAGATCATCGGCGGGCTCGGCTACGCGTCGTACTTCCTGACCGTGGCCGACGTCTCCGACCTGGTCAAGCAGATGGGGGTGCGCTCCGCCGCACGAGGCTCCGGGGCGGGCAGCCTGGTCAACTACCTCCTCGGCGTCTCCGGGGTCGACCCGTTGCGTCACAACCTGCTGATGGAGCGGTTCCTCTCGCCGCTGCGGCAGGCACTGCCCGACATCGACGTCGACGTGGAGTCGGCGCGACGGCTGGAGGTCTACGAGGCGATCCTCAACCGCTACGGCGGGGAGCGGTGCGCCTGCGTCTCGATGATGGACACCTACCGCGTGCGCCACGCCGTCCGCGACGTCGGTGCCGCGCTGGGGATGCCGCTGGGCGAGATCGACGCGATCGCCAAGGCGTTCCCGCACATCCGGGCCAGGGACGCGAGGCTGGCGCTCCGCGAGCTGCCCGAGCTGCGTTCCTCCGGGCTGGGGGAGGAACGCCTCGACCTGCTGTTCCGGCTGGCCGAGCGGCTCGACGGCCTGCCGCGCCACATCGCCGTCCACCCCTGTGGCGTGCTGCTCTCCGACGCGACCCTGCTCGACCGCACCCCGGTGGAGGCCAGCTTCGCGGGCTTCCCGATGAGCCAGTACGACAAGGAGGACGTCGAGGACCTCGGCCTGCTCAAGCTCGACGTGCTCGGCATCCGCATGCAGTCCTCGATGGCGCACGCGGTGGCCGAGATCAAGCGGGTCGACGGGGTGGAGCTCGACCTCGACGACGAGGAGCAGGTGCCGTTCGACGACGAGCAGACCTTCTCGATGATCAGCCAGGCCAAGACGCTCGGCTGCTTCCAGATCGAGTCCCCCGGGCAGCGTGAGCTGGTCGGCAAGTCCGGCATCGAGACGTTCGGCGACATCATCACCGACATCTCGCTGTTCCGGCCGGGGCCGGTCAAGAGCGACATGATCACGCCGTACCTCAACGCCAAGCAGGGCTGGAACACCCCCTTCTACCTCCACGAGGACCTGGTCCCGATCCTCGGGGAGACCCAGGGGGTGGTGGTCTTCCACGAGCAGGTCATCGAGATGATCGCCCAGTTCACCGGCTGCACGCTGGCCGAGGCCGACGAGGCGCGGCGGGCGCTCGGCGACGTGGAGGGCATGGAGGAGACCCGGATCTGGTTCTTCCCCCGGGCGCTGCGCCGGGGCTACCCGCTCCCGCTGCTCGAGCAGGTGTGGAAGGTGATCGCGGCGTTCGCGTCGTTCGGCTTCTGCAAGGCTCACGCGGCCGCGTTCGCGCTGCCGACCTACCAGTCGGCCTGGCTCAAGGCGCACTGGCCGGCACACTTCCTGGCCGGGGTGCTCACCCACGACCCGGGCATGTACCCCAAGCGGCTGATCCTCGACGATGCCCGGCAGTTCGGCATCGCGGTCCTCGGACTCGACGTCAACCAGTCCGAGAAGAGCTACGTCGTCCAGAAGGTCGGGCTGTACGACGAGCCTCCGCCGGAGGTGATGGGCCAGCCTCCGCGGCCGGCACCCGGACCTGGTCTTCCCGACGGCCGTGCCTACGGCATCCGGCTCGCCCTGGCCGAGGTCAAGGGGATCTCGGAGGCCGAGGTCGACCGGATCGTCGCGGCCCGGCCCTACCACTCGCTCACCGACTTCTGGCAGCGCGCACAGGTGACCCGGCCGGTGCTGGAGCGGCTGGTGCTGGCAGGGGGCTTCGACGCGGTCTACGGCATCGGGTCGCCGGTGACGGTGCGGCGCCGGGGCAAGGTCACCCGTCGCGACCTGCTGCTGCAGGTGGCCGACCTGGACCACTACACCCGCTCGGTCGACCGCGCTGCCAAGGCCAGGGGCCGAGGTCTCTCAGGACGTCCCACGCCGAAGCCGGCCGAGGCGCGGGCCGCCGAGGCGGCCGCCCGCACCAGCAGCGAGGCCGGTGTCCGAGCCGGGGTGTGGCAGCAGGCTGCCGCCCAGTCCAAGGCCACCAAGAAGCCACCACCGGTCACCTCGGTCCAGCTCACCTTGGACCTCGGGGACGCTCCCGCCGACGGGGAAGTCAGCGGGCTGCCGGAGATGACCGCCACCGAACGGGTCCGGGCCGAGCTGGAGATCCTGGGCCTCGACGTGAGCCGCCACGTCATGCACTTCTACGCGCCGTTCCTCGACGCGCTGGGCGTGACCCGGTCCACCGAGCTGCTGCAGCGTCGCAGCAAGGCCGACCTGCTGGTGGCGGGGGTGAAGGTGGCAACGCAGACCCCGCCGATCCGGTCCGGGCGACGGGTCATCTTCCTGACCCTGGACGACTCGACCGGCCCGGTGGATGCGACGTTCTTCGAGGACGCTCAGGGGCCCTACGCCGCGACGGTCTTCCACTCGTGGCTGCTGGTGGTGCGGGGCGAGCTTCGGCGCACCGGTCACCAGGGGGTCTCGCTGCGAGCAACGGGAGCCTGGGAGCTGCCGGCGCTGCACGAGCTGTGGCAGGCCGAGGGGATCGATGCGGTGCGGGCGGAGCTGGCCAGGGTCCCGGAGGGCTTCACAGACGTCGGGATCGAGGCCGTCCACGGCGCGGCCGAGAGCCACTCCACCCGACCGGTCGTGGCCGACCCTCCTGCGTCCGGTGCCGCAGGAGGCATGGGACGTCGTCGCGTGCTGGTGCACTCCAGCGGCTTCCAGATGTCGCCCTACTCCGACATCAAGCCGGCCGGCGAGGGCACCAAGTCCGCGCCGCGCAAGCTGTGGCACTCCTCCCCGGGGAGCTCGGGCGGATGAACGGAGCGGTGGCACTACTGTTGGCGGCATGGCGCAGAACAGCACGCAACGTCGCAGCCAGGCCCGCACGGCTGTGGTGTGGGACGCGCTCCAAGCCGTGCTGGCCACCCTCAGCGAGGCATCGGTCGTGGACATCGGTGGCGGCACCGGTGGCTTCGCGGTCCGGGTCGCCGAGCTCGGTCACCGGGTCACCGTGGTCGACCCCAGCCCGGACGCGCTGGCCATCCTTGCCCGCCGGGCAGAGGAGAGCGGGGTCGCCGACCGGGTCACCGCGGTCCAGGGCGACCTGGCCGGTCTGCACGACCTGGTCCCGGCAGGCAGCGCCGACGCGGTGCTCTGCCACGGCGTGCTGGAGATCGTCGAGCCTGCTGCCGCGCTGGAGGCCATCGCCACCGTCCTGCGTCCCGGAGGCGTGCTCAGCCTGCTGGTCAACCAGCGTCACGCCGCGGTCCTCGCCCGCGCGATGGCGGGCCACTTCGTGCAGGCCAAGGCGATGCTGGACTCGCAGGAGACCGGTGCGACGGGTCGACGGTTCACCGCCGACGAGGTGGTCGCACTGCTCGACAAGGCCGGCTTCGACGAGCCGACCCTGCACGCCGTACGCGTCTTCGTCGACCTGGTCCCCAGCACCCTGGTCGATCTCGAGCCCGGTGCTGCAGCCGCCCTGGTCGAGCTGGAGCAGGCGGTCGCGGAGCGACCCGAGTACCTCCCCCTCGGCACCCAGCTGCACGCCCTCACCACCCGCCGCTGACCATCACGCTGGTCGAGCCGGAAGCGAGCCCCTGGGCGAGCAACGCGTCGAGACCACTCCCCACCAGCGCAGGGACTCGATCCCTGCCGGCTACCGGTGGTCGAGATGACAGTCGACAAGTCCTGGTCCTGCCACCTCCTGCACGTCGACATGGACGCGTTCTACGCGTCGGTGCTGACCCGCGACAGGCCTGAGCTCCAGGACGTCCCCGTGTATGTCGGAGGTGGTGACCGTGGTGTGGTGCTCGCCGCCAACTACCACGCCCGCGTCTACGGCGTGCACTCCGCGATGCCGTCCACCCGTGCCAGGCGGGCCTGCCCACACGCCGTGGTGCTGCAGCCCGACTACGACCTCTTCACCGCGGTGTCGTCCTCGGTGATGGAGATGTTCCGGCAGGTCACGCCGTTGGTCGAGACGCTGTCGATGGACGAGGCGTTCCTCGACGTCGCCGGCTCGACCCGGAGGCTGGGGTCGCCGCTGTCCATCGCGGAGAACCTCCGTGCCCGGGTCTACGACGAGCAGGGGGTCACCTGCTCGGTAGGGGTGGCCAGCACGGTCGGCATGGCCAAGCTGGCCAGCCGGCGCGCGAAGCCCGACGGGGTGCTCGTCGTACCTCCCGACGAGGTGACCTCGTTCCTGCACCCGCTGGCGGTCGAGGAGCTGTGGGGAGTAGGGGAGAAGACCGCCGCCCAGCTGCACCGGCTCGGCCTGATGACGGTGGGCGACGTCGCGCACACCCCGCTACCGATCCTGCGCAAGGCGCTCGGCCCGGCGCTCGGCGGGCACCTGCACGACCTGGCCTGGGGGATCGACGACCGGGTGGTGGTCGCACGCCGGGGTGGGTTCTTCGGTGCCGAGCCGGAGAAGAGCATGGGGCACGACGAGACGTTCGGCCGTGACACCGACGACCCGGAGGTGATCAGGCGAGAGCTGCTCCGGCTGTCGTCGAAGGTGGCGGTGCGCATGCGCAGCGCGCAGGTGGTGGGGCGCACGGTGACCCTGCGGGTGCGGTTCGCCGACTTCACCACGATCACCCGCTCCCGCACCCGGGGAGAGGCGACCGACGTGACCCAGGAGATCTACCAGACCGCGGTGGACCTCTTCGAGGCCCTCGGTCTGCAGCGGGCCCGGATCCGGCTGGTCGGGGTGCGGGTGGAGGGACTGTCCCCGCGCGGCGCGGCCTATCGCCAGCTCGTCCTGGGTGGCCGTGAGCGGGGCTGGTCCGAGGCCGACCAGGCCGTCGACAAGGCTCTGCTGCGTTTCGGCGGCAAGGCGGTCCAGCCGGCCGCGCTGCTGGGAGGGGGGCGCCCCTAAGACTCCGGCCAGCACGTCCTACCAGCAGCCTCCTAGGGTGGGCCGCATGAGGTTCTCCGTGGTGCTGGACTGTGTCGACCCGCAGGCACTGGTGCCGTTCTGGTCCGCCGCCCTGGGCTACGCGCCGGCCGGAACCCTGGACGACTTCGAGGTGCTCGCTCCCGCCGAGGGGCAGCCGCCTGGACCGGTCGTCATCCTGCAGCGGGTCCAGGACCCGAAGGGCGGCAAGAACCGGATGCACCTCGACGTGCACCCACCGCTCGAGGTCGGGGTACCCGCCCTGGTCGACCAGCTCGAGGCGCTCGGCGGAAGTCGGGTTGGCGCACCGCACACCGAGCTGCTCGCCGAGCTCGGCATCTGGTGGCAGCTGGTGACCGATCCGGAGGGCAACGAGCTCGACGTGGTGGCCGATCCGGGACATCCGGCCCCCTGACCGGGCAGAAGGGTTCCAATTTGGCCGCTCCGGGTACCACCCAGCGGAACGTCTGCCTAGACTGGATTGCGTAGAACCATTCGGGCTGGAGGAAACCGTGCCGCTCTCAGAAGAAGAGTTGCGTCTGCTGGAGCAGATGGAGCGCGCGCTCGTAGAGGAAGACCCCAAGCTCGCGTCCACTCTGCGTGGCACCACCATGCGCCGGCATGCGCGCCGGCAGCTGTTCGTCGCCGGGTTCTGCTTCGTGCTCGGCATCTGCGTCCTGATGGCTGGAGCCGTCGCGGAGCTCACGCTGGTCGGCATCGGGGGTTTCGTGGTGATGCTCGGATCGGCCTACGTCGGGCTCTCCGCCTGGCGCGGTCAGTCGGCCGCTCCGGCGCCGTTCGAGCAGCGGGCGTCCGGCGAGGGATCCGGACTCACGGTGCTGCAGGGCGGGAAGAAGACCCGCAAGCCCAAGGCCACCAAGACCCACGGCACGATGATGGAGCGCTTCGAGGAGCGCTGGCGCCGTCGTCGCGACCGAGACCAGGGCTTCTAACCACCTCTCATCAGCGCAGCGCACGCATTACCGAACGGGTGCCCACCGGGTGCCCGTTCCCGCATCTCCAGGACTGTTGGGATCAGCTGTCGAGTGAGGGCTCGGAGAGTGCGGCCAGTCCTGACTCGGACCTACCCACCTTGCGGCTGCGTCCGGTCACCAGCGACACGGGGAGCCAGTCGGCCTTGCGCCGGACGGTGCGGTCCACGCCGATGCGCAGGGCCTGCACGCAGAGCGCGACATCGCCCCTGACATCAGCGACGTCCGGCGCGGTGCGGGCGTAGCGGGCGCGTTCGACCAGCAGCACGATGCGGTCCAGGGCGGCCTGAGCCTCCGGGTTGTTGCGGATGACCCGGGCCAGATCCTCCTCGCCGGGGCCGGGGTGGCGGCAGAACAACGGCCAGATCTGCGCCGCGCGCTGACGCACCGTGATGCGGTCGTCCCACTCGAGCCGCAGGTCGAGCATGGAGTCTCGCAGCTCTGCCCAGGCTGCTTCGGCCTGCTCGAGCGCGTTGCCGGCCGAGGCCCACCGCCGCCGGCGTACGACGGACCTGGCCAGCCGGGGAGCCGCACCGAGCAAGGCCAGCACGGGAAGGCCGAGGAGCCCCAGGCGCAGCCAGGGCACACCGGAGTCGTCCAGCTCGTCGGTGGGCACCGGCTCGTCAGGGAGCGGCCGGCGCGTCGGCTGGGCGCTGGGGCTCGCACTCGGGCTCGGGGCCGCCGTCGAAGGTCCGTCGGTAGGCACAACAGTCGGCTGCAGGCCCTGGGTGTAGGAGGGGGCTGAGGCGCCGGCCCGGCCGCTGGGGGTCGGCTCGAAGAGCACCCAGCCGACACCCTCGAAGTAGAGCTCGGGCCATGCGTGCAGGTCGTGGCTGGAGAACACCCAGGTGTCGGCACGTCCGGTGACCTGCGGCTTCAGGAAGCCGACAGCGACCCGGGATGGGATCTCCAGGGTGCGTGCCATCAGGGCCATCGACGCGGCGAACTGCTCGCAGTAGCCGCGGCGCTCACCGCGCAGGAAGTCGGTCAGGTTCTCCAGCGAGCTGCCGCCCGGCGTCTGGGCGAGGTCGTAGGTGAAGCTCGGGTCGCTCTCCTCGTCCGCGTGCGGCTCGGCGAACCAGTCCTGCAGGAGGGCCGCCTTCTCGGCACGGTTGGTGCCGGCCGCAGTGACCTGCTCGGCGAGGTCCTCGACCCAGTCAGGGGTGGAGCGGTCGACCGCGGTGTAGCGCCGGAAGAGCTCTGAAGGAATGGCACCGGCGCGGCGCAGGTCCTCGTCGGTGATGTCCAGCCTGAGGCCCACCACGCCGTACTCCAAGCCTGCGGTGGTCTTGCCCTTGGCCGCGCTGAGGAAGTCCATCGTCGACGGGTCGTAGCGCCAGTCGCCGGCCACGTCGACCTCGACGGCCGGGAAGGGCGCCGGCAGCCACTCGGACTCGAACCCCTCGTCGATCGCGAAGCGGTAGGCCTCCTCCTTGGCGTCGATCGCCGGGTCGAGGCCGACCGGGTTCGGCAGGTCACCTCGCACGCGGTGCTCGATGGGAACGTCGCGGTCGCTCGGCTCCCAGTCGTTGCCGTCGAAGCTGTCGAGCACCGCGATCCGCAGGTACGACGGTCGGGGGTCGTCGGTGTCGACGAACACCAGCGGCACGTCCTCGCTGCGGTTGAGGTCGCGCCTGAGGTTGACCATGGGGGAGGTGATGGTGATGTCACCGCTGCCGCTGCCCGGCCCGGAACCTGTGCCGGACAGGATCCCGCCGGTGAACGTGGGGATGAAGATCGGGACCACCACCGCGAGCCCGGTCGCGGTGGCGCCGATCTTGCGCGCGGAGGGCCACACGCTGTGTCGGGTCGCCCGGCTCCAGCGCCCGCCGTCGCCCTCGACGCTGAGGTCGCGACCCCAGTGGGCGAGCCGGCCGGCCTCCTCGGCGGCGAGCAGCAGGAGGAACCCGGTCGCGATCAGCGCGAACTTCCACCAGGGGACGCCGCCGTCGAGGAGGCTGACCGGGGCGGTGTACATCGCGAGAAGTGGAAGGCCGGCAACGGGGACGCGGCGCAGCCCGCACGCGAGGAAGTCCACCAGCACGGCGAGATAGGTGCCGACCACGATCAGCATGGGCGGGAAGTCGGGGACCGAGGTCGGCACAGGTGCGGCGTAGGCCTGAGCCGTGTCGGCAGACCGCGCGATCGCGTCCAGGGTGTCGCCGACGGACTGCGGTGTCGGGATCCAGCTGAGGATCGAAGGGTCGGGAGCGAGCCGGTGGTTGAGCCACAACGCGACCAGGGCGACCTGCCCGAGGAGCACCAGTGCAGGGTGCAGCCGAGCCGCGCGCAGGAGCGCGCCGGTGAGCGCGACGATGAGGCAGCCCACCACGAGCGGGCGAAGGTAGCTGCCAGGAGCCTCGGAGAACCCGGCCCAGCTCGACATGGTCAGCCACGTCGTGAGGGCCGCCAGCAGAGAGATCACCAGCGTGCCCGGGAGCTGGAGGCGTCTCACAACGCGCTCGCTTCCTCGGCCGCGGTGGCGCTGCGGCGTCGGCCCTTGCCGGCGTGGCCGAGCTCCTGCCACACACCTGTCAGTGGGTCTCGCGGGCCGCAGGAGACGGCCCGGAACCCATGGGAGCCCAGCCAGGTCGCCGCCTCGTCGCCGCTGCGCGCGTTGCCATGGGTCCAGGCTTCGACGTCCAGCGAGATGGCCATCGCGGTGGCCGACGAGTGCTTCATCCGCGTGACCGCGGCCTTGTCGTGCTCCTGCATCGCGCCGAAGACGGCGACCAGCAGCCCGGAGTGCCCCGCCTCGTGCAGCCAGCGGACGTCGAGGTTGGGCTGGTGGACCTCGGAGATCACCGCGAGGGTCTCCAGGAGGGGCGTCGTCTCGGCGGCCTGCGCGCCGTGCTCGTGCCAGGAGCCACCCTGCTCCTCGCCGGTCGCGGTGACGAGCCGGACCCGGAAGCCGCGCTGGACCAGGTGCACGGCGATCGAGGCGGTGAGCGCGACCGCGTGCTCGATCGACGAGGCGGCGCCCGAGCCTCGGTGTGCGACCTTGCGGTTGTCGATGAACAAGGTCGCCCTGGACTGCCAGGGCTGCTCCTCGCGACGGACCATCAGCTCACCTGCCTTGGCGCTGCTGCGCCAGTGCACCCGTCGCAGCTCGTCGCCGCGGCGGTACTCGCGCACGGTGACGTCCTCGGCGCTGCCCGTGGCGAACGACCGCGGCCGGTTGTCGCCTGCTCCGGTCCAAGCGCCCGAGAGCGGGATCACCGGAAGCGGGGTGACCTTCGGCGTGACCACGAGCGGGGACGTGGCCACGAACGTGCGGTCGAGCTCCACCAGACCGAACGGGTCGGAGAGGCGCACCGTCATCGGGCCCACGGTGAACTTGCCGCGTACGTCGGAGCGCACGGCGTACTCGATGGTGCGCTGCCAGTGCGGGCCCATCTTGTTGATCACGAACCGAGGACGCGTGCCCAGGACGTAGGGGATCTGCTCCTCGAGCATGAGCAGCCCCGTGGGCATGCGGCCGTCGTTGCTCAGGTCGAGCTGAACGCGTGCCTGCTGCCCGGCGGTGACCAGGGACGGCGAGAGAGTGCGCACCAGACCGAGCCGGTAACGGCCGCGGCCGACGTAGAAGGCAGTCACCAGCGGCAGAAGGAGCAGCAGCGAGCCGACCCGGGTGAGGGCGGGGTAGCCCAGGACGATCGCGCAGAGCACCGCGGCGGCGCCGGCCGCGAGGAAGGCCCGGCCCCGGTTCGTGAGTGCGGAGAGTGCCTCGCGCATCGCCGTGGTCCGCGACCTCAGCGGGACTCGGGCAGTCGCACGCCCGCAAGGATGTTGCGCAGGGTGGCCTCAGTGGTGCGGCCGCTCATCGACGCCTCGACCGTGGGCAGCAGCCGGTGCGCGAGCACGGGGACTGCATAGGACTGGACGTCGTCGGGGATGACGTAGTCACGGCCTTCGAGGGCTGCCGATGCCTTCGCGGCGCGCACGAGGTGAAGCGTGGCCCGCGGGGACGCACCGAGTGTGAGCTCGGGGGAGCGCCGCGTCGCGGTCGTCACCGCGACGGCGTAGCGCTGGACTGCCTCGGACACGTGCACGGCGTTGACGATGTCGACGAGCTTGGCCACCTCGGCCGCGTCGGTCACGGGCTCGAGGTCGTCGAGCGGGTTCCTCGCGGTGTGCGAGTCGAGCATCGCGATCTCCGCGGCCTCGACCGGGTAGCCCATCGACACCCGCGCCATGAACCGGTCGCGCTGTGCCTCGGGGAGGGCGTAGGTGCCCTCCATCTCGATCGGGTTCTGCGTCGCGATCACCATGAACGGCGGCTCGAGGTGGTACGTCGTGCCGTCGACTGTGACCTGACGCTCCTCCATGCACTCCAGCAGCGCGGACTGCGTCTTGGGGGAGGCGCGGTTGATCTCGTCGCCGACCACGATGTTGGCGAAGATGCCGCCGGGGCGGAACTCGAACTCGCGGGTGTCCTGGTTGAAGACCGACACGCCGGTCACGTCGGAAGGCAGCAGGTCGGGCGTGAACTGGATGCGTCGCACCGAGCAGTCGATGGTGCGGGCGAGCGCCTTGCTGAGCATGGTCTTGCCGACGCCCGGGACGTCCTCGATCAGCAGGTGTCCCTCGGCCAGGAGCACGACGAGCGCCGTCCTGGTGACCTCGGGCTTGCCCTCGATGACCTGCTCGATGCCCTCGCGGATGCGGTTGGTGACGCGGGCCAGCGTCTCCAGGTCGGCGCTGCTGCCGGCGTGACGGCCCGTCGCGGGCTGGGTCGGCTGGTGCGACTCAGCCGGTCCGGGCAGGTCCTCGTGCACTGACGTCACCGCTGTCCTCTTTCTCCCCGTGGGCGCTTCCCGGTGCTGCGGGTAGTCAACCTCACCCGTACCAACCAGCAAACACCCGGGCGCAAGTGTCACCAAACGGTGACCAGCGGCACTCCAGTCCGCCCCACCTTCCGCTCCCGCGCGGCTCGCCTCGGATTCTGGGGCGAAAGTGCTTGCAGGTGGGGGGAAGTGGAGTATGGTGGAGCGCAGTGGAGGAAAGTGAGGTGTCGGGAGATGTTCTTCGGCACCCACACGCCCAAGCTGGACGACAAGGGGCGGCTCTTCCTCCCGGCGAAGTTCAGGGACGAGCTTGCGGAGGGACTCGTGGTCACCAGAGGTCAGGAGAGATGCCTGAACGTCTGGTCCCAGGGCGAGTTCGTGAGCTTCACTCAGCGGCTCAAGGAACTGCCGGTGGCGAACAAGGCAGGACGTGACTACGTCCGGATGCTCTTCGCCGGCGCCTCCGACGAGACGCCCGACAAGCAGGGCCGGATCACCATCCCGCCGATGCTCCGCACCTACGCCGGGCTCCAGAAGGAGTGCGTCGTGATCGGGGCGATGAACCGGGTGGAGATCTGGGACGCCACGGCCTGGGCCGACTACGAGGCGTCGCAGGAGCAGGCGTTCTCCGATCTCTCCGAGGACGTCTTCCCCGCGCCGTACTGACCGTCAACAACTGCAGCAACAACAAAACAGTCGACTCGTAGGGCGAGATCTCGCGCCCGCTCCTCGGCCTCTGACACACCTTCCCCGGTGCCAGAAGCCACTTCCCAGGAGCGGGCGGGGAATCTGGCCAGGCGAGTCCTCGGGAAACCAAGCAGCCATCAACACGAGGGGTCGAGCTCAATGACTGCGTTACTGGAGGAGCAGCCACCCGTACGCCGGGTCCGGCAGGAGGTGCGCGACGCGGTCGCGGTCGCCTGCTTCTCGGCCGGTGCATCCGTGGCTGTCGCGCTCTCCCTGATGCTCCTGGTCAACTTCGTCGGCCGCGCCTGACAAGCAGATGAGCACTCCCGCCCACGTCCCGGTCCTCCTCGACCGGGTCGTCGCCCTCGTGGCACCTCCGCTGGAACGCCCCGGCTCCGTCCTGATCGACGCGACGCTCGGCCTCGGTGGCCACACCGAGGCCGTGCTGACTCGATGCCCGGAGGCCCACGTCATCGGCATCGACCGCGACACGCACGCGCTGGACCGTAGTCGCGAGCGGCTGGCGTCGTTCGCCGAGCGGGTCACCATGGTCCACGCCGTGTACGACGAGATCGGTGAGGTGCTCGCCGACCTCGGCCGGCCCAGCGTCGACGGTGTCCTCTTCGACCTCGGCGTCTCTAGCATGCAGCTCGACATGCGCGAGCGGGGCTTCGCCTACGCGGAGGACGCGCCGCTGGACATGCGGATGAACGACACCGCCGGCCTGACTGCGGCGGACATCCTGAACACCTACAGCGCCCAGGACCTGGCACGGATCCTGCGGGCGTACGGCGAGGAGCGCTTCGCCAAGCGCATCGCCGACACGATCGTGCGCGAGCGCAGCCGCGAGCCGTTCACGCGCAGCGCCCGGCTGGTCGAGGTGATCCGAGAGTCGATCCCGGCCCCGGCCCGCCGCACCGGGGGACACCCCGCCAAGCGCACGTTCCAGGCACTGCGCATCGAGGTCAACGACGAGCTGTCGGTGCTGACCCGTGCCCTGCCCGCTGCCATCGAGGCGGTCGCCGTCGGTGGCCGGGTCGTCGTCATGAGCTACCACTCGCTGGAGGACCGGCTGACCAAGCACGCGTTCGCGGCGGGCACCACGACCGACGTACCGCCCGACCTGCCGTTCGTGCCCGAGGGTCACGAACCGGTCCTGCGCCTGCTGACGCGCGGCGCCGAGAAGGCCTCCGAGCAAGAGATCGAGGAGAACCCCCGAGCCGCATCGGTGCGGCTGCGGGCTGTGGAGCGAGTCAGGACGGGGCGGGTCGCATGAGCACGAGCGAGCGTAGCGAGCCAAGAGATATGGGGAGGCGAGCACTGGTGGTCGCACCGCGGCGCCGGCGACCACGAGCCGAGGCTCGGGGCGCAGTGTGCTCGGCCACGCACCTGCCTCCCGGCGGTGCGCGCACGTCGGGTGGGGCAGCCCGATGAGCAGCTGGGCAAGCCAGGCGAGGAACCTGAGGGTTCCGAAGTTCGCCGAGGAGGCGGTCGAGCGGGCTCGCCTGGCCGTCGTACCCCGGCAGCAGCGGCAGTCCGCCCCACGGGTCCCGTTCGTGATCCTGGTCGGGCTCGTGCTGCTCGGCGGTGTCGCGGGGCTCCTCCTCTTCAACACCCACATGCAGAAGGGGTCCTTCCACGCCACTGCTCTGCAGAAGGAGGCGAGCGAGCTGCACGCCCAGGAGCAGCAGCTGCGGATGGAGCTCGACAAGCTGCGCGACCCGCAGGCACTGGCCGCGAAGGCCCGTGACCTCGGCATGGTCCCGCCGGACTCGCCGGTGTTCCTCGACCTGGCCACCGGGAAGGTCATCGGCGACGCGAAGCCGTCGACCGGGGTCAACGACTTCCGCTTCGGGGCGCCCGACGCTGCCAAGCCGCGCTCGCTCATGCCACCGCCGGTGATCCTTCCCCGCGAGGTCGTGCTGGCCAACCAGCACCCGAGCGGCGCGGCGAACCCCGAAACGGCTGAGAGCGCCGGTACAAAGAAGAACCGGAACGACTGACAAACGACTGACAGACGACTGACAGACGACTGACAACGGTGTGCCGTGCTCGAGCGAAGAGGGAGTCAAGGTGACCCAGGCGAGGCGACCGCGCCCGCAGCCCCGCCAGCAGGCGCGACGCCCGCAGCCGCGTCGCCCTCGGCGGCGGCGCAGGCCGGTGCAGAGCATCCGCGCCGCCTCGATGACGCGCCTGCGGATCGGGTTCATCCTGATCGCGATGATGGTGTCGCTGTTCGCCGTACGCCTCCTGCAGCTGCAGGGACTTGACGCCAAGACCTACGCCGAGCGGGCGCGCGCAGTGGGGGTGGTCAACGAGGTGCTGCCGGCGACGCGCGGGTCGATCACCGACCGCAACGGCACGCCACTGGCCGAGTCCCTCGACGGCCTGATGATCGTGGCCGACCCGACCAAGACCGCCAAGCACGCGCCGCAGATCGCCAAGATCCTCTCCCGCCGGCTGGACGCCGACTACTTCAAGCTCCTGGCAGCGCTGCGCAAGGGCGGTGGCAGCCGCTTCGCCTACCTCGCCCGCCGAGTCCCGTCCACCAAGGCCCGGGCGGTCGTCGACGAGCTCTCGGCGCTCGACTACGAGGGCATCTACACCCGCCGTGACCCGCTGCGGACCTACCCGGCCCGCGACGTCGCGGCCAACCTGGTCGGCTTCACCAACGCCGAGGGGCAGGCCGGTGAAGGGGCAGAGCTGGTCTTCGACACCTTGCTCTCCGGCAAGGACGGCTCGGCCACCTTCGAGGTCGGCGGCGGCAACCGCATCCCCCTCGGCGACAACTCGGTCGTCAAGCCCACCGATGGCAAGGATGTTGCGCTCACCATCGACCAGGACGTGCAGTGGTACACCCAGCGGGTGCTGCGCGACACGGTGCTGAAGGCGGGCGGCCGGTCCGGCGCGGCGACCGTGCTCGACACGCGCACGGGTGAGGTGCTCGCGCTCGCGGACTACCCGACCTTCGACGCCAACCGCTCCACGGAGTCACCCAAGGGCGACCTCGGCTCGCGGGCCCTGCGCAACGTCTACGAGCCGGGCTCGGTGCAGAAGGTCCTCACGTTCGCCTCGCTGCTCGACGAGCACAAGGTCACCCCGCGCACCCGCATCGTCGTACCCGGAAGCCTCCCGTCCAGCGACCGGACCATCGGCGACTGGTTCCCCCACGGCCGGATCAAGCTCACCGCGGCGGGCGTGCTCGCGAGGTCGTCCAACATCGGCACGGTGCTCGCCGCCCGCGAGCTGGGGGCTCAGCAGTACTACCGGAAGCTCACCGCCTTCGGGCTCGGCTCCCGCACCGATGTCGGCATGAAGGGCGAGTCGCCCGGTGTGCTGCCGCACTGGTCCGGCTGGCGCGAGATCAACAAGGACAACATCGCGTTCGGGCAGGGCCTCGCCGTCAACGTCGTCCAGATGGCCGCGGCGGTCAACACCATCGCCAACGGCGGCGTCTACGTGCAGCCCAGCCTCGTCAAGGGCAGGGCCACTGCCAACGACGGCACCGTGGTCGGCTCCGACGTCGCGCAGTCGCGCCGCGTGATCAGCGCCGAGGCAGCTCGCCAGGTCGCCCTGATGATGGAGATGGTGACCGACCCGCAGGAGGGCACAGCGGCGAAGGCAGGGGTCCAGGGCTATCGCGTCGCCGGCAAGACCGGCACCGCGCAGCAGGTCGGTGGCGCGTGCCGCTGCTACCGCGAGGGCTTCTTCACGTTGTCGTTCGCCGGCTTCGCGCCCGCCGACGAACCCCGCTTCCTGGTGTACGTCGTGGTGCACGACCCCAAGGGCGGCGGTGGTGGCTCCGTCGGCGGCCCGGCGTTCCACAAGATCATGAGCTACCTGCTCACCAAGTACGCCGTCCCGCCGACCGGCGTACCGACCAAGCGGCTCCCCATGCGCTGGTAGCCACCGCTGGTCGACCAGCGATGGTGGTCTTCGCAGTCAGCACCACCGCTGTCCGTCGAGACCACACCTGCACGCACCCGCCTCGCACAGCCCCGGCAGTCCGACTATTAGATTGAGCGCCATGAGCACCCGTCCGGACGACCCGCTTCGGACATCCCTCACCACCCTCGAGGCCCACCTCGGCGACCACCTGGTCGAGGTGGTCGGCGACCCGGCCGGGGTGGTCGTCACGGGCATCACCCTCAACAGCCGGGCCGTACAGCCGGGTGACCTGTTCGCCGCGCCACCCGGCTCGAAGGCGCATGGAGCCACGTTCGCCGCCCAGGCGGTCCGGGCCGGCGCCGTCGCAGTGCTGACAGACCCGGCCGGCGCGCTGCTCGCACCGGACGCGGGCGTGCCGCTGCTCGTCGTACGCTCCCCGCGAGCGGTGCTCGGGGCGCTCGCCGCCACCGTCTACGGCGAGCCGGCGCTCGACCTGCGGCTGGTCGCGGTCACCGGCACCCAAGGCAAGACCACCACGACCCGGCTGGCCGAGTCCGCGCTGCAGGCAGCGGGGGAGCGTGCGGCCGTCATCGGCACCGTCGGCACCCGCATCGCCGGCCACGACGTGAAGTCGTCGCTGACCACGCCCGAGGCGACCGACCTGCATGCGCTGTTCGCCGTCATGCGCGAGCAGGGGGTTCGCGGCTGCCTGATGGAGGTCTCCAGCCACGCCCTGGTGATGGGGCGCGTCGACGGCGTCGTGTACGACGTGGCGGCGTTCACCAACCTGGGCCGCGACCACCTCGACTTCCACGCCGACGAGGAGGAGTACTTCCAGGCGAAGGCCCAGCTCTTCACACCGGCCCGCGCGCGCCTCGGTCTGGTCAACCTCGACGACGAGCACGGGCGACGGCTCGTCGCCCAGGCGAGCATCCCGGTGCGCACGTACTCGGTCGGGGGGGACGCCGACTGGCAGGCCGTCGCGGTCGAGCCGACCGCGGCCGAGTCGAGCTTCACCGTGCTCCGCGACGGCAGCGAGGTCGGCCGTGCGACGGTCCCGCTCGCCGGAGACTTCAACGTCTCCAACGCGCTCTGCGCGATCGCCGCGCTGGGAGAGGCCGGCTTCGACGCCGGGAAGGTGGCGGCCGCGATGGGCTCGGGGGGCGGCGTGCCAGGGCGGCTGGAGCGCGTCGACGCCGGGCAGCCGTTCCTCGCCGTGGTCGACTACGCGCACAAGCCGGATGCCGTGACCGCCGTACTCTCCGCGCTGCGCCCGCAGACCACCGGCCGGCTCCTGATCGTGCTGGGCGCCGGGGGCGACCGCGACCAGGGCAAGCGGCCGATCATGGCCGAGATCGCCTCCCGGCTGGCCGATGTGCTGGTCATCACCGACGACAACCCGCGCACCGAGGACCCGGCGGCGATCCGGGCTGCGATGCTTGCCGGTGCGACGGGTGGGGCCGAGGTGCACGAGGTCGGCGACCGGCGCGAGGCGATCCGGCTCGCGGTGTCGCTGGCGAAGACAGGAGATGTCGTCGTCGTTGCCGGCAAGGGCCATGAGTCGGGCCAGGAGCTTCAGGGCGTGGTGACGCCGTTCGACGACCGCGAGGTGCTGCGAGAGGAGCTGGCCAGTTGGTCCCCATGAAGCTGAGCGAGATCGCGCAGGTGGTGGGGGGACGGCTGCACCTACCGGACGGCGGAGAGGTCACCGTCACCGGCCCCGCGGTCGTGGACAGCCGTGCCGCCGAGCCGGGAGGGCTGTTCGCAGCGTTCGTCGGGGAGCACGTCGACGGGCACGAGTACGCCGACCAGGCAGTCGCTGCCGGCGCGGTCGCGGTGCTCGGCACCCGCGCGACCGACCATCCGACCGTGGTCGTGGCCGACCCGCAGCTGGCCCTGCAGCAGCTCGCGAGCGACGTACTCGGTCGGCTCCGCGAGGATGGCCGGCCCCTCGTCATCGCCCTGACCGGCTCGCAGGGCAAGACCAGCACCAAGGACCTGCTGGGCGAGGTCTTGGCCGACGCCGGGCCGACCGTCGCGACCTACGGCTCGTTCAACAACGAGCTCGGCCTTCCGCTGACGGTGCTGCGTGCGAAGGAGTCCACCGAGTACCTCGTGCTGGAGATGGGTGCCCGTGGGCAGGGGCACCTCGCCGAGCTCTGCACGATCGCCCGCCCCGACGTCTCCGTCGTGCTCAACGTGGGCAAGGCGCACCTGGGTGAGTTCGGCAGCCAGGAGGACATCGCCCGGGCCAAGGGCGAGCTCGTCGAGGCGCTGCCCCAGGACGGTGTCGCGGTGCTCAACGCCGACGACCCGCTGGTGGCTGCGATGGCTTCTCGCACCAAGGCGAGGGTCCGCACCTTCGGCGAGTCCACGGCCGACGTGCGCCTCGCCGACCTGACCCTGGACGACCTCGGCCGCCCGACCTTCACGATCTCCACCGACGAGCACACTGCCTCGGTCTCGCTGCGGCTCGTGGGCGAGCACCAGGCCCTGAACGCCGTCGCGGCGGCCGCGGCAGCCACCGCGGTCGGAGTGCCGCTTGCCGACGTTGCCGCCAGCCTCGGCAAGGTGCAGGGACTCTCGAAGTGGCGGATGGAGGTGCATGAGCGTTCGGACGGCGTCACGGTGATCAACGACGCCTACAACGCCAACCCCGACTCGATGCGAGCGGCGCTCAAGGCGCTCGCCGCCATCGGGCGGGCCCGAGGTCAGGAGACCCGCACGGTCGCGGTGCTCGGCGAGATGCGCGAGCTGGGCGCGTCCAGTCGCGAGGAGCACGACGCCCTTGGCAGACTTGCCGTGCGGCTCGACATCCACCAGCTCCTGGTGGTCGGCGAGCCGGCCCGGCCCATGCACCTGGGCGCTTACCTCGAAGGTTCCTGGGGAGAGGAGTCGGTGTTCGTGCCGGACAACGACGCGGCGGTCGCCTGGCTGCGCGAGCACCTCGCGCCCGGTGACGTGGTGCTCGTCAAGGCGTCCCGTGGGGCCCAGCTCGACCAGGTTGCCGACGCGCTGCTGGAGGTCGCGCCGTGAGAGCGATCTTGTTCGCGGGCGCACTCTCCCTGATCTTCACGTTGCTGGGGACGCGCGTGGCCATCCGCATCCTGGTCGCCAAGGGCTACGGCCAGCTGATCCGTGACGACGGCCCGACCACCCACCACACCAAGCGCGGCACGCCGACGATGGGTGGCAGCGTCATCATCTTCTCGGTGGTGCTGGCCTACCTCGTGGCCAAGCTGGTCACGTGGGAGGAGCCGAGCACCTCTGCGCTCCTGCTGCTCTTCCTCTTCTGTGGCCTCGGGCTGGTGGGTTTCCTCGACGACTTCATCAAGATCTCCAAGCAGCGCAGCCTCGGTCTGCGGAGCAAGGCGAAGATGCTCGGGCAGACGTTGATCGCGGTGGTGTTCGCGGTCCTCTCGCTGCAGTTCCCCGACGAGCGCGGCACCCCGCCCGCGTCCAGCTATCTGTCGTTCACCCGTGACCTGGAGGGCTGGAAGCTTCCCGCGATCCTCGTGGTCCTGCTGATCGTGCTGATCATCGCGGGCACGTCCAACGCCGTGAACCTCACCGACGGCCTCGACGGTCTCGCAACCGGAGCGTCGGTCATGGTGTTCGGCGCCTACACCCTGGTCAACATCTGGCAGAACAACCAGTGGTGCGGTCAGGAGGACATCACCTACGGCAAGTGCTATGAGGTGCGCGACCCGCTCGACCTGGCGATCGTCTGCGCCGCCATCACCGGCGCGTGCTTCGGCTTCCTGTGGTGGAACGCCTCGCCGGCCAAGATCTTCATGGGCGACACCGGGTCGCTCTCGCTCGGCGGCGCGCTGGCCGGGCTGGCGATCCTCACCCGCACCGAGTTCCTGCTGGTGATCCTCGGTGGCCTCTTCGTCACCCAGACACTGTCGGTGATCCTGCAGGTCGGCTACTTCAAAGCCACCGGTGGCAGGCGCATGTTCCGGATGGCTCCCCTGCACCACCACTTCGAGCTCAAGGGCTGGGACGAGATCACCGTCGTGATCCGGTTCTGGATCATCACCGGACTCTGTGTCGCCACCGGGCTCGGCGTGTTCTACGCAGAGTGGGTGGCCGGAACGTGAGCGAAGCGAACGGTCCGGACGCCTTCTGTCGAGACCAGGCCCTGAGGTGAGCGCCCACCTGAACTCCCTCGGCCGCCACGACTCGTGGGCAGGCGTCCGGGCGGTGGTGGCCGGCATGGGGGTGTCCGGCTTCGCGGCGGCCGACAACCTCACACATGTGGGCGCCCACGTCACAGCGCTCGACGAGTCCGACGCCGGCAACCGGTCGGAGAAGGCCACGATCCTCGAGATCCTCGGTGCCGACGTACGCCTCGGTCCCGGGTCGACCGCGACCCTGCCCGACGACGTCGACGTGCTGGTGACCAGCCCGGGCTGGAAGCCGTCGTCCCCGCTGCTGCAGCAGGCAGCCGACCGGGGCATCCCGATCTGGGGCGAGGTGGAGCTGGCCTGGCGGCTGCGCGACCCGAACGTCGATGCGCCCTGGCTCGCGGTCACCGGCACCAACGGCAAGACCACCACGGTGCAGATGCTCGACGCGATCCTGAAGGCGGCTGGGCTGCGCAGCGTCGCGTGCGGCAACGTCGGGCTGCCGATCGTCGAGGCGGTCATGGACCCCGAGCCCTACGACGTGTACGCCGTCGAGCTCTCGTCGTACCAGCTGCACTACACGGCCTCGATGCAGTGCGAGTCCGCGGCGGTGCTCAACGTCGCCGAGGACCACCTCGACTGGTACTCCAGCATGCAGGAGTACGCCTCCGACAAGGGGCGCATCTACGAGGGCGTCCACCAGTCGTGCGTCTACAACGTCCAGGACGAGATGACCGAGTACCTCGTCCGCGAGGCCGACGTGATGGAGGGTGCGCGCGCGGTCGGCTTCACCCTCGGCATGCCCGGCGTCGGCATGGTCGGCCTGGTCGACGACATCCTGGCCGACCGTGCCTTCATCGAGCAGCGACAGCACAACGCCGCCGAGCTGTGCAACGTCGCCGACCTCGCCAGCCCGGCCCCGCACTTCATCGCCAACGCTCTCGCGGCGGCCGCGCTCGCCCGGAGCCACGGCGTCCCCACGACAGCCGTCCGCGACGGGCTGCGGGCGTTCCGGCCCGATGGCCACCGCATCGCCGACGTGGCGGCGGTCGACGACGTGCGCTACGTCGACGACAGCAAGGCCACCAACCCGCACGCCGCCCAGTCCTCGTTGTCGGCGTTCGAGCCGGTGGTGTGGATCGCCGGCGGCCTCGCCAAGGGGGCGAGCTTCGACGCCCTCGTCAAGGCCGTGAGGGCGCGACTGCGCGGCGTCGTACTGCTCGGGCAGGACAAGGCTGTGATCGGCGACGCTCTCGCGCGACACGCGCCCGATGTCCCGGTGATCGTCATCGAGGGCAGCGAGACTTCTGTCATGGACCTGGTGGTCCGGGCTGCCGCCGACCTCGCCCAGCCGGGCGACACCGTGCTGCTGGCCCCGGGGTGCGCGTCCATGGACATGTTCGCGAACTACGGCGCCCGCGGGGAGGCCTTCGCCGAGTCGGTACGCCGGCTGGGGGAGACACCACCCGCCTAGCGGCCAGGAAGGGTCGATGTGACGGCCACGGCAACCGACCAGCGACCCCGCGCCTGGGCAGGTTGGCTCGCCTCCGTCAAGGCCACTCTCGACAAGCCCCTCACGTCGTACTACCTGCTGCTGGGCTCCTCCGGCCTGCTGCTCACGCTCGGCCTGATGATGGTGCTCAGCTCCTCCAGCGTCTGGTCCTACGAGAAGCTCGGCTCCAGCTACACCGTATTCCTGCGTCAGGCGACCTGGGTCGTCATCGCGCTGCCGTGCGCGTTCATCGCCTCGCGGCTGCCGCACCGGGCGCTGCGGGCGCTCGCCTGGCCCGGACTGGTTGCCGCGATCACGCTGCTCGCGCTGACCCAGACCAGCCTGGGTCAGACCCGCAACGGCAACCAGAACTGGCTCGCCCTCGGGCCGATCGTCATCCAGCCCAGCGAGGTCGCGAAGCTCGCCGCGATCCTCTGGTGCGCTCACGTCTACGCCAACAAGGAGCGGCTGCTCGGCGACTGGCGGCACACGCTCTTCCCGGTCGCGCCGGTGATGGGCGCGGTCGTCGCCCTGGTCGTCCTCGGCCACGACCTCGGCACCGCGCTGGTGCTGATGGCCATCATGCTCGGCATGCTGTGGGTGGTGGGGGCACCGACCCGGCTGTTCGTCGGCTCCGCGCTCATCGTGGGCACCGCTGCCTTCTTCCTGGCCGCCACCAACGACGAGCGGCGCAACCGGCTGACCAACTTCGCCGACCCCTTCAAGGACTTCGAGGGGGCCGGCTGGCAGGCCGCCCACGGCATCTTCGCGATGTCGACGGGCGGCATCTTCGGCAAGGGGATCGGTGCCTCGCAGCAGAAGTGGGGTGACCTCCCGGCTGCCCACACCGACTTCATCTTCGCGGTGCTGGGAGAGGAGCTCGGCCTGGTCGGCACCCTGCTGGTGCTCGGCCTCTTCCTCACCGTCGCCTACGCCGGCATCCGCGTCGCCGTCCGCACCCAGGACCCGTTCGTGCGCTTCATGGCCGCGGGCATCACCGTCTGGCTCACCGCACAGATGATGATCAACGTCGGCATGGTCCTGGCGCTGCTGCCTGTCATCGGCATCCCGCTCCCGCTGGTCTCCTACGGCGGCTCGTCGCTACTCCCGTCGCTGGTCGCGCTCGGGCTGCTGATCTCCTTCGCACGTTCGGAGCCGGGGGCCAAGGCCGCGCTGCAGGCCCGCAAGCGCCGCCGGCCGGCCGGCATCACCAGCCGTGGCTGGGGGCGTGGCCGGTGAGCGCAGCGTTGGCGCGTCTAGGGTTGGCTCTGTGAAGGTGCTGATGGCTGGAGGCGGGACCGCCGGCCATACCTCTCCTCTGCTCGCGACCGCCGACGCCCTGCGTCGTCTCGACCCTTCCGTCGAGGTCACCTGTCTGGGCACCGAGCGCGGTCTGGAGACGCGCGTGGTCCCCGAGGCCGGCTACCCGCTCGAGCTGATCCCGCCGGTGCCGCTTCCGCGCAAGCCTTCAGCCGACCTGCTCCGGGTGCCCGGCCGGCTGCGTGGTGCGGTGAGGGCGGCGCTCGAGGTCGTCGACCGCATCGAGCCCGACGTCGTCGTCGGCTACGGCGGCTACGTCTCGGTGCCGGCCTACCTCGCGGCCCGGCGACGCAGGCTCCCGCTCGTCGTACACGAGCAGAACGCCCTGCCCGGCATCGGCAACAAGCTCGGCGCCCGCATGACGACCAACGTCGCGACGAGCTTCCCCGACACCCCGCTGCGGCACGCGACCTACGTCGGGCTGCCCATCCGCCGCATGATCTCCACCCTCGACCGCGACGCGGTGCGCGGCGAGGCGCGCGCCGCCTTCGGGCTCGACCCCGACCGCCCGACTCTGCTGGTGACCGGTGGTTCCCAGGGCGCGCGCAACCTCAACAACGCGGTCTCCGGCGCCGAGCGAGCCTTCGCCGACGCCGGCGTCCAGGTGCTGCACGTCGTCGGGCCCAAGGGCGAGGCGACGGTGTCCCGCGCGCCCGGAGCGCCGCCGTACGTCGTCCTCCCGTACGTCGACCGCATGGACCTCGCCTACGCCGCCGCCGACCTGGTGCTGTGCCGGTCCGGTGCCAGCAGCGTGACTGAAGCCGCGGCGGTCGGCCTCCCCGCAATCTTCGTGCCTCTCCCGATCGGCAACGGCGAGCAGGCTCTCAACGCCCGCCCGGTCGTCGAAGCAGGTGGTGGCCTTCTCGTCGACGACGGTGCGCTGACGCCGGAGTGGGTCTCCGCGACCGTGCCCGCCCTGGCGGTCGATGCCACGCGGCTCTCGGTGATGGGCAAGGCCGCCTCGGCGCTGATCCCACGCGACGCCGACGAGAAGCTCGCCCGGATGATCCTGGGAGCCACGCGATGATCGTCCCGGTCCCGGACGAGCTGCTCCCGGCCGACAAGCTCGGTCGGGTGCACTTCGTCGGCATCGGCGGCGCCGGGCTCTCCGGCATCGCGCGCATCATGGTCGCCCGAGGCATCAGCGTCAGCGGCTCCGATGCGAAGGAGTCCCGCGCGATCGACGGCCTCCGTGCCCTGGGTGCGAGGGTCGATGTCGGGCACCGCGCGGAGCAGGTGCATGACGTCGACACGGTGGTGGTCTCGACCGCGGTGCGCGAGGACAACCCCGAGGTCGTCGAGGCTCGCCAGCAGGGGCTGCGGCTGCTGCCGCGCAGTGCCGCTCTCGACTCGGTGATGCAGGGTCGCAAGGTCGTGGCGGTCGCCGGCACCCACGGCAAGACGACGACCACCAGCCTGCTGACGGTCGCCCTCCAGCACTGTGCGGCCGACCCGTCGTTCGCGATCGGCGGTGAGCTCAACGAGTCGGGGTCCAACGCCCACGACGGCAGCGGCGACATCTTCGTCGCCGAGGCCGACGAGTCCGACGGCGCTTTCCTCGTCTACTCGCCCTACTGCGCTCTGGTGACGAACGTCGAGGCCGACCACCTCGACAGCTATGGCACCGAAGAGGCCTACCGCGCCGCGTTCTCGACCTTCCTGGACCGCATCGACGCCGACGGCTTCCTGGTCTGCTGCGCCGACGACCCCGGCGCTGCCAAGCTCGCGGCAGAGGCCCGCGAGAAGGGACTGCGGGTGATCGCCGTGGGGGAGTCCGCTGACGCCGACCTGAGGTGCACCGGCCTGGTGTTCGCCGGCTCCGCCTCGCAGTTCACCGTGTTCGACCGCGGGCGCCGCCTCGGCGTCATCACCCTGCAGATCCCGGGGCGGCACTACGTCCTGGATGCGATGGCGGCGCTGTCGGCGGGTCTCGAGCTCGGCTTCCCGTTCGCGGACCTCAAGCGTGGGCTGGAGGCCTACACCGGCACTCGCCGGCGCATGGAGTTCAAGGGCGAGGTCGGCGGCGTTCGCGTCTACGACAGCTACGCCCACCACCCCAACGAGATCAAGGGCGACCTGCAGGCCGCCCGCGCGCTGGCGGGCAAGGGCCGCGTCGTCGTCGCCTTCCAGCCCCACCTGGTCTCGCGCACCAAGATCTTCGGCCCCGCCATGGGCCGCGAGCTCGGCGCCGCCGACGAGGTCGTGGTCATGGACGTGTACGTCGCACGCGAGGACCCCGAGCCCGGCGTCAACGGCAACCTGGTGGCGAGCAACGTGCCGCTGCCCCCCGAGCACGTCTGCTTCGAGCCGTCGTGGTCGCGCACCCCGCTTCGTCTGATCGAGCGCGCGCGCCCCGGCGACCTGGTGATCACCCTCGGCGCCGGCGACATCACCTTGGTCGGGCCCGAGGTGCTCGAGCTGCTGAGCGAGCGGACCGAGTCGTGAACCTGCGCACCGCTCGCCGCACCGAGCCCTCCGCCGAGGAGCTCACCGTCCAGACCGCCCGCAAGAGGTTCGCTCGCAGGCGCCTGACCCGCAGACTCGTGGCGCTCCGCCCGGTGCTGATCACCCTCGCGGTCGTCGCGGCGCTGGCCGGGCTGGTGTGGGTCTTCTTCTTCTCGACGGCGCTCGCGGCCGAGTCCGTGCAGGTCCGCGGCACCGAGGTCGTCAGCCCCAGGCAAGTCAGGAACCTGGCCGACGTACCCCTGGGTGAGCCGCTCGCGCGCATCGACACCGACGCGATCCAGGCCCGCATCGAGGACCTCGCCGCCGTCAAGAGCGTGGATGTCTCGCGGTGCTGGCCGCACAAGGTCTGCATCGAGGTCACCGAGCGCCAGGCGGTCGCGATCGTCGACAAGGAGGGCGCGCTCTGGGGGCTCGACGACACCGGCATCCTGTTCCGGCGCTACGCCCAGCGTCCGGTGGGCATGCCCCTGGTCAGGATGAAAGCGACCGCCTCCACCGACGCGCTCGCAGAGGCCGCCAAGGTCGTCGGGTCCCTCCCGAGCTCGGTGGCCCGCCGCGTCGTCCTCATCGACGTACAGACCGTCGACGAGATCAGCCTCCGTCTCCGCAACGGCGCCCTGGTGCTGTGGGGGAGCGCGGACGGATCGGCCAACAAGGTGCGCGTGCTCGAGCCCCTCCTGAAGGCACAGCCCGATGCCACGACGTACAACGTCACCGTCCCAGGCAACCCCACCGTCAGGCTCCCCTGAGACGCGTGGTGGAGGGGGGTTGACCCGCGCGTGTCGGAGGGTCGACCCGCGCGTGTTGGAGGGTCGACCCGCGCGTGTCGGAGCGTTGACCCGCGAATCTCGGCGTTCCGCGGCGTGTCTGCGTAGTTCCCACGCAGCACTCGCCTACCTTCTCTTACAAGCACGAGGTTGACATAACTATAACCCTCTACTTCAGGGTTAGGGTTCTTTCCAACGGCGTGTCACTTCCCCGAACAGAACATCAACGCAGCTATCAGCGAGAGGGACCTGCCGTGGCAGCACCGCAGAACTACCTGGCCGTGATCAAGGTCGTAGGTATCGGTGGAGGTGGCGTCAACGCCGTCAACCGCATGATCGAGGTCGGCCTCAAGGGTGTTGAGTTCATCGCGATCAACACCGACGCACAGGCGCTGCTGATGAGCGACGCCGACGTCAAGCTCGACATCGGCCGTGAGCTCACCCGCGGGCTCGGCGCCGGCGCCAACCCCGACGTGGGCGGCAAGGCGGCCGAGGACCACGCCGAGGAGATCGAAGAGGTCATCAAGGGCGCCGACATGGTCTTCGTGACCGCCGGCGAGGGCGGCGGCACCGGCACCGGCGGCGCACCTGTTGTTGCGCGCATCGCACGTTCGCTGGGAGCCCTGACGATCGGCGTCGTGACCAGGCCGTTCGCCTTCGAGGGCCGTCGCCGGGCCAACCAGGCCGAAGAGGGCATCGCGGCCCTCCGCGACGAGGTCGACACCCTCATCGTGATCCCCAACGACCGGCTGCTCTCGATCAGCGACCGCAGCGTGTCGGTGCTCGACGCGTTCAAGCAGGCCGACCAGGTTCTGCTGCAGGGCGTCTCGGGCATCACCGACCTGATCACGACCCCGGGCCTGATCAACCTGGACTTCGCCGACGTCAAGTCCGTGATGAGCAACGCCGGCTCAGCGCTCATGGGCATCGGCTCCGCACGCGGCGAGGACCGCGCAGTGGCGGCGGCGGAGATGGCGGTGTCCAGCCCGTTGCTCGAGGCTTCGATCGACGGCGCCCACGGCGTACTCCTCTCCATCGCGGGCGGCTCCGACCTCGGGCTCTTCGAGATCAACGAGGCGGCTGCGCTCGTCTCGCAAGCCGCTCACGCCGAGGCCAACATCATCTTCGGCGCGGTCATCGACGACGCTCTGGGCGACGAGGTGCGCGTGACCGTGATCGCCGCCGGGTTCGACGGCGGCGCACCCAAGCAGCGCGGTGCCGGCACGGTGTTGCGTCGTGAGCCGCAGCCGCAGGTCAGCCAGGCCGAGGTGAAGGCGGCGATCGCGGCCACGAGCCGGCAGGACGCGCCGGCCGCAGCTCCGCAGCAGCCCGTTCCCGCGCAGGCCCAGCAGCAACAGGCGCCGCCCGCACCCCGTCAGGTGCAGTTCGAGGACGACGACCTCGACGTACCCGACTTCTTGAAGTAGGAGCCGGTTGTTCGGCTATCGAGACTCCCGTGGTGCTGTGGAGGTCGCGTTCACCGACCGGCACGGCGGGGTTTCCGGGGGGACCTACTCGACGTTGAACCTCGCCTTGGCTGGCGGGGACGACCCGGCGGCGGTGGCGGAGAACCTCCGTCGGGTCGTGGCGGAGTTCAACGGCGAGGGGTCCACCGGTGACCTGCACGACATGGAGCAGGTTCACGGCCGCGACGTCGCCATCGTGGGGGAGGCGGCGGATCGGCCTGTGTGCGACGGCCTGGTGACGCGTACGCCGGGCCACGCGCTGATGGTCCGCGTGGCCGACTGCGTCCCGGTCCTGCTCGCCGACCCGGCCGCTGGCGTGATCGGTGCGGTGCACGCCGGCCGCCAGGGGCTGGTGCTCGGCATCGTCCCGGCCACCGTGGCTCGCCTGCGCGACCTCGGCGCCGTCCATCTGGTGGCGTGGGTAGGGCCGCACATCTGTGGCGGCTGCTACGAGGTGCCGGCATCGCTTCGCGCCGAGGTCGCTGCCGTCGTGCCCGAGGCCGCAGCACAGACCACGTGGGGGACGCCGTCGGTCGACGTGGGCGCAGGCGTTCGCGCGCAGCTGCGCGCCGACGGGGTGGAGGCGGTCGACGCCGACCGCTGCACCCGGGAGAGCGACGAGCTCTACTCCTACCGCCGAGACGGCTCCGGCGCCGGGCGGTTCGCCGGTCTGGTGCGGCTCCGCCCATGAGTCGCCGCGACGAGGTGGCAGCCGGCCTGGCTGCAACGCGCACCCGCATCGCGGTCGCGTGCGACAAGGCCGGCCGTGACCACGACGAAGTCACCCTTGTCGTGGTCACCAAGCTCTTCCCGGCCTCCGACGTCCGGCTTCTGCACGACCTGGGGGTCCGCGACGTGGGGGAGAACCGCCACCCCGAGGCCCGTGACAAGCAGGCGGAGTGTGCTGACCTCGACCTCACCTGGCACTACATCGGCAACCTGCAGAGCAACAAGGCGGCGGCCGTCGCGTCGTACGCCGACGTGGTGCACTCTGTCGACCGGACCAAGCTGCTGCCGGCACTGGAGAGCGCGGGACGGCCGATCGACGTGCTCGTCCAGGTCGACCTCGACCCGACTCCGCGGGCCGGTCGTGGCGGGGCGAGGCCCGGAGACATCGGCGCTCTGGTCGCGAGCGTGCTGGCCGCCGAGCACCTGCGACTGCGTGGTGTGATGGCCGTTGCGCCGCTGGGCTCCGACCCCGCCCAGGCCTTCGTGCTATTGGCCGAGGCCGCTGCCGTCGTACGTCGCGCAGCCCCTGACGCGACGTGGGTCTCGGCGGGGATGAGCGGTGATCTGGAGCAGGCGATCGCAGCCGGCGCGACACACGTGCGTGTCGGGTCCGGGGTCCTCGGATCCAGGCCTCCTCACCGGTAATGTCAACGTCGAGACCGGTCCCTGCACCGGGGGACGACAGCGGAAGGGCAATGTCATGAGCGGCGCAATGCGCAAGATGGGTGTCTACCTTGGCCTGCTCGAGGACACCGATCGCTACGACGACGACTACGCCGACTACGACAGCTACGACGACACGCCGGCCGAGCGCGCCACGGCACAGCGCCCAGCCCCCGTCGCGCAGCTGGCCGAGCGCCGCAGGCCGGCGCCCGCCGCAGGCCCGCGCCAGGTCGAGCTCTCCCGCATCACCACCCTTCACCCGCGCACCTACAACGAGGCGCGCGTGATCGGCGAGAACTTCCGCGACGGCATCCCGGTGATCATGAACCTCTCCGAGATGGACGACACGGACGCGAAGCGCCTGGTCGACTTCGCGGCGGGCCTCGTCTTCGCCGTACGCGGCTCGATCGAGCGCGTCACCGCCAAGGTGTTCCTGCTCTCACCGCCCAACGTCGCGGTCGCGACCGAGGACAAGCAGCGCCTGGCCGAGCAGGGCTTCTTCAACCAGTCCTGAGCCCTGCGTCCGCCCGTTTCAGACCGATCTCTAGGATTCGTGCGTGGAAGAAATCGGTGCGGTTCTCGACTTCGCCTTCTTTCTCTACATCGGCCTGCTGCTCGTCAGGCTCGTTGTGGAGTGGGTGCAGGCCTTCGCTCGTTCGTGGACCCCGCGCGGGGCGATCCTGGTCATCCTCGAGGTCGTCTACACACTGACCGACCCCCCGATCAACCTGGTCCGCCGGTTCGTGCCGCCGCTGCGGATCGGCCCGGTGGCCCTCGATGTGGCGTTCATCATCGTCTTCGTCTTCGTGATCGTCCTCCGCGCGATCAGCCGCACGATCTTCTTCTCCTGAGGCGCCGGGGACACCGATATCGAAGACCGCAACGCGACACTCTTGTGGCGCATGTGACGGAGTCCGTTATCCTTCAACCGGCTTGGTACTCCAGCGCCCCTGTCGTCCGAAGCCCTCGCTTTGGGAGTACGGTGGCACTGAGCAACGCCGAGCAGACGTTGCACGAACGACTACTGCAAAGGGTGAGGTCATGCCGCTGACGCCTGAGGACGTAAGCAACAAGCGCTTTACGCCGGTGCGCCTGCGCGAGGGCTACGACATGGGCGAGGTCGACCAGTTCCTCGACGAGGTCGAGGCTGAGCTCCACCGCCTCACCCGCGAGAACGAGGACCTGCGAGCCAAGCTCAGCGCTGCTCAGCAGGGTGCTCCGGTTGCTGCGCCGGCCCCCGTCGAGGAGAAGAGGCCCGAGCCCGTCAAGGAGCCCGAGCCCGCCCCGGCCCCCGTGGTCGCCGCTCCGGCCGTCGAGAAGATCCAGGTTGCGACGATCGCCGACGCCTCCAGTGCAGCGGCGCGACTGCTCGAGATCGCGACGAAGAACGCCGACGAGCTCGAGACCAGCGCCAAGAACGAGGCCGACAAGATCATCGGCGAGGCCCGCACCAAGTCCGAGCGCCTCGAGTCCGAGTCCAAGACCAAGGCCGACCGCCTGGAGTCCGACGCCCGCACCCGCGCCCAGATGCTCGACGCCGAGACGGCCGAGCGTCGCCAGCAGCTCTTCGGCGACCTGGAGAAGGAGCGCGACAAGCTCAACGCCGAGGTCGAGAACCTTCGCTCGTTCGAGCGTGAGTACCGCTCCCGTCTCAAGAGCTACTTCCGCCAGCAGCTGGAGTCCCTTGAGGGCACCGGCGAGGCGACCGCCCTCGGCGGTGGCGAGGACCACGCCCCCAAGCGGCTCAAGTCGCTCCTCGGCGACGAGGCCCAGGGCTGACCCAGACACACGCGGCTCAACCGAGAGCGGCCGGTCCCGTGAGGGACCGGCCGCTCTCTCGTTGAACACGCGCGGGTCGACCCACCAACACGCGCGGGTCGACCCACCAACACGCGCGGGTCGACCCACCAACACGCGCGGGTCGACCCACCAACACGCGCGGGTCAACCCACCGCCTTGGCCACGCTGAAGGTAAACCCGAGGTCGGCGTCCTGGACCACGTTGCCGTCGGGGGTGCCCTCGTCGATGCGTACGGCGAGCACCTCGTCCGCGACGGCGGCTGAGTGCTCGCGCAGGGCGTCGGCGAGCTCGCCGGCCGCGGCCCACACCAGGGTGATCCGGTCGCTGACGTCGAACCCGCTGTTCTTGCGAGCGTCCTGGACCAGGCGGACCACCTCGCGGGCGAGTCCGGCGCGGACCAGCTCAGGAGTCAGTTCGAGGTCGAGCGCGACGGTCTCGCCCTGCTCGTTGACGACCGACCAGCCCTCACGCGGGCGCTCGGAGACGATCACCTCGTCGGCCAGCACCTCCGTCTCCACTCCGTCGACCAGGACGACGCCGGACCCGGACTCCAGCGCGGCGGCCAGGGCAGCCGCATCGGCAGCAGCGATCGCGGCGGCGACGACGGGGGTCTGCTTGGCGAAGCGCTTGCCCAGCGCTCGGAAGTTTCCCTTCGCCTCGAAGTCGACCAGGTCTCCCGCCGAGGAGAACGGCTCGATCGCGCCGACGTTGAGCTCGTCGGCCACCTCCGCCCGGAGCTCGTCGGACAGCGCGGCGTACGCCGAGGAGGCGATCAGGGCGCGTCGCAGCGGCTGACGCGTCTTGACCTTCGCGTTGGCGCGTGCGGACCGGCCGAGCTCGACCAGCCGCCGGGCGAGCGCCACGCCGGCGGAGAGCGCCTCGTCGACGTCGTCGAGCGAGTACGTCGGCCAGTCGGCCAGGTGCACCGACTCCGGGGCACCCTCGACGACGGGGCGCACGGTGTCCTGCCAGACCCGCTCGGTGATGAACGGCGTCAGCGGCGCCAGCAGCTTGGTGAGGGTCTCCAGCGTCGCGTGCAGGGTCTCCAGCGCGGCTGGGTCGCCGTCCCAGAAGCGGCGGCGTGAGCGGCGTACGTACCAGTTCGAGAGGTCGTCGACGAACTGGGTGAGCTGGGTTCCCACGCGCTGGGTGTCGAAGCTCTCCATCGCCTCGGTGATGGTGCCGACCAGCCGAGACGTCTCGGCGTGCAACCAGCGATCCAGCACAGGACGCTCGGCGACGGCAGGAGCCGGCACGGAGCCAGGGGTCCAGCCGGCCGTGCGGGCGTAGAGCACGTGGAAGGCCACGGTGTTCCAGTAGGTCAGCAGGACCTTGCGGACCGTCTCCTGGATGGTGGCATGCCCGACCCGGCGAGCCATCCACGGCGACCCGGAGGCCGCCATGAACCAGCGCACGGCGTCGGCACCGTGCTCGTCCATCAGCGGGATGGGCTCGAGGATGTTGCCCAGGTGCTTGGACATCTTGCGGCCGTCCTCGGCCAGGATGTGCCCCAGGCACACGACGTTCTTGTACGACGACTGGTCGAACACCAGCGTGCCGACCGCCATCAGCGTGTAGAACCACCCGCGGGTCTGGTCGATCGCCTCGCAGATGAAGTCGGCGGGGTAGGCCACCTCGAGCTTCTCCTGCGAGCCCTCGGCGTAGGGGTAGCCCCACTGGGCGAAGGGCATCGAGCCGCTGTCGAACCACGCGTCGATCACATCGAGCACGCGACGTGCCTCCGCCCCGCAATCGGGGCAGGCGAAGGTGACGTCGTCGACGTACGGGCGGTGTGGGTCGAGCCCGGACTGGTCGGCGTCGGTGAGCTTCGAGAGCTCGGCGAGCGAGCCCACGCAGGTCTGGTGTCCTTCGGCGCACCGCCAGATCGGCAGCGGCGTGCCCCAGTAGCGACGACGCGACAGCGCCCAGTCGATGTTGTTGTTCAGCCAGTCGCCGTAGCGCCCGTGCTTGATCGTGGCGGGGTACCAGTTGGTGGCTTCGTTCTCGCGCAGCAGGTCGTCCTTGCGGGCGGTCGTGCGGATGTACCACGACGGCTGGGCGTAGTAGAGCAGCGCGGTGTGGCAGCGCCAGCAGTGCGGGTAGGAGTGCTCGTAGGCCAGGTGCCGGAACATCAGCCCGCGAGCGGCGAGGTCCTTGACCAGGTCGGTGTCGGCGTGCTTGAAGAACTGGCCGCCCACCATGCGTACGTCGGCCAGGAAGTGTCCGTCGGGGCCGACCGGGTTGACGACCGGCAGGTCGTACGCCTTGCCGACCGCCATGTCGTCCTCGCCGAACGCGGGGGACTGGTGCACCAGGCCGGTGCCGTCCTCGGTGGTCACATAGGTCGCGTTGACGACGTAGTGCGCCGGATCCGGGAAGTCGACCAGCTCGAACGGCCGCTGGTAGGACCACCGCTCCATGGCCGCGCCGTCGAAGCGGTCGCTGATCTCCCAGCCCTCGCCGAGCACCGATTCGAAGAGCGGCTCGGCCACGATCAGCAGCTCCTCACCGTTGTCGGCGACCACGTAGGTCACCTCCGGGTGAGCGGCGACCGCCGTGTTGGACACCAGCGTCCACGGGGTCGTCGTCCACACGAGCAGGGCGGCGCGCTGGGCGTAGGGACCGTCGGTCAGCGGGAAGCGCACGTAGACCGACGGGTCGGTCACCGTCTCGTAGCCCTGAGCGAGCTCGTGGTCGGAGAGTCCGGTGCCGCAGCGGGGGCAGTACGGCGCGACGCGGTAGTCCTCGACGAGCAGTCCCTTGTCGTGGATCTGCTTGAGCGCCCACCAGACCGACTCGACGTACTCGGTGTCCATGGTCTTGTACGGCGAGCGCATGTCGACCCAGCAGCCCATCCGCTCACTCATCTGCTCCCACAGGTCCACGTAGCGCAGCACGGACTCGCGGCACTTGGCGTTGAACTCGGCCACGCCGTAGGACTCGATGTCGCCCTTCCCGCTGAAGCCGAGCTCCTTCTCCACGGCGAGCTCCACAGGGAGGCCGTGGCAGTCCCAGCCCCCCTTGCGGTCGACCTGGTAGCCCTGCATGGTGCGGAAGCGCGGGAAGAGGTCCTTGAACGTGCGCGCCTCGACGTGGTGGGTGCCTGGGCGGCCGTTGGCAGTCGGCGGGCCCTCGTAGAACGTCCACACCTTGTCGCTGCCCTCGTTGCGGCGCAGCGACTTGGCGAACGTGTCGTTCTCGCGCCAGAGCTCCATCACGCCGCGCTCGAGCGCGGGGAGGTCGACCTGGGGAGGCACGGGGGAGTACTCGTTCACGGTGGTCCTTCGTCTGGCGCTCTGACGAAGGGACGAGGCTGCCTGGCGGAGGCCCCGCGGTACCACCCTTCTTGGCGTCCGCGCGGACGCCCTCTCGTGGCTCGCCGCAGCCGGGTCTACCGCCCGATTCGCCCCGGTATGTCGGGGTGCGTCAGGCCTCTTCCGGCGACTCAGGGGTGATCTTCGCTCCGGACAACACCCCCGGGCTCTCACCGTCCCCGGGTCGCTGCCGGCTGTGCTCGGAGCTACTCGTCCCGTCCACGCCTTGCGGTCGGAGGCCAGTCTGCCAGAAGCGCGGCGGTGGTTCACCCCGGTTTGGGCTTCCGCCAGCGTGGCCAGTTGTCTGGAGCGGTGGTGCGGCATATCCTCGCGGCACGCTGTGGCCCAGGCCACACGGACCGATCACGCGATCCGACCCAGGCGAAGGGGACGTGCACCGATGGCACGAGCGACACATGGCAGGCTGGCGGCCGCTGCAAAGCGGGTGACGGCGAGCGTGTCACGCCGTTCCAGCGGTTCCACCAAGAAGGCGGCTCCCGCGGCGAAGAAGACGTCGGCCGCGAAGAAGGCGGCTCCGGCGAAGAAGGCTGTTGCGGCGAAGAAGGCGGCTCCGGCGAAGAAGGCTCCCGCCAAGAAGGCGCCGGCTGCCAAGAAGGCTGCTCCCGCGAAGAAGGCGCCGGCTGCGAAGAAGGCTGCTCCGGCGAAGAAGGCTCCCGCCAAGAAGGCGCCGGCTGCCAAGAAGGCTGCTCCCGCGAAGAAGGCGCCGGCTGCGAAGAAGGCTGCTCCCGCGAAGAAGGCGCCGGCTGCGAAGAAGGCTGCTCCGGCGAAGAAGACCGCCGCCAAGACCACGCCGACCAAGCAGACGACCACGGCGAAGGCCACGCCGGCCAAGGTCGCTCCGGCCAAGAAGGCTCCTGCGGCAGTCAAGGCGCCCGCGAAGAAGCCCGCCGCCCTGGCTGCGGCCACCAAGCCGGCCCGCTCCCAGCGGCTGGCGGTCAAGGCCGACGAGAAGCCGTGGACCCCCAAGGAGCTCGCCCAGGTCCGCGAGGAGCTGGACAACGACCGCGACCGGCTCCGAGCCGAGCTCAACCTGGCCGAGCACGAGCTGGCCGACCTGATGCGCGACGCAGGTGACGGTGCCGGCAACGACCAGGCCGACGTCGGATCGACCACCTTCGAGCGCGACCACGAGATGACCCTGGCCAACAACGCGCGCGACATGCTCATGCAGACCGAGCATGCGCTCGAGCGCATCGCGGACGGCACCTACGGCGTTTGCGAGAGCTGCGGTCAGCCCATCGGCAAGATGCGGTTGATGGCGTTCCCGCGTGCGACACTGTGTCTGTCATGCAAGCAGCGCCAGGAGCGTCGCTGACTCCGTCTCCGGGCAGCGACAACAGCAATCCCCTTACCCAGCAGGGGTCTCGGCGACCCCTGATCCTCTTCTTCGTGGTCGCGTTCTCGGCGTACCTGCTGGATCTCGGCACCAAGGTTCTGGCCGTAGAGAAGCTCACCGGCGAGCCCCCGGTCGAGGTTCTGGGGTCCTTCTTCCAGCTCAACCTCGCCCGCAACCCGGGCGCCGCGTTCAGCACCGGGACGTCCTACACCGTGGTGCTCTCGTGCATCGCGGTCGGAGCCGTGGTGACCGTGCTGTGGTACTCCCGTCGCCTCGCGAGCCGACTGTGGGCGTTCGGCCTGGGCTGCCTCCTCGGTGGCGTCCTCGGCAACCTGACGGACCGCGTGTTCCGTGAGCCCGGCTTCCTACGCGGGCACGTCATCGACTTCTTCCAGCTGCCCAACTGGCCGATCTTCAACGTCGCCGACATCTGCATCAATGTCGCCGCCGGCGTGATCATCCTCCAGGCGGTCCGCGGTGTCAGCATCGCCGGTGTGCGGACCTCCAAGGCGGCCGAGCAGCAGGAGAACGGCGGGTCGTGACTGAGACCCGGACGGTCAGCGTCCCCGACGGACTGGCCGGCGAGCGCATCGACGCCGCGATGGCCCGCATGTTCGGGTTCTCGCGGTCACGCGCAGCTGAGCTGATCGCCTTGGGCAACGTCACGCTGGACGGCGCGGCGGTCGCCAAGTCCGAGCGGGTCGTCCCCGGCGCCCTGTTGCACGTGCAGATCCCGGATGAGATCGACCATGCCATCGTCGTTCCCGAGATCGTCGAGGGCATCAAGATCATCCACGACGACGACGCCCTGGTGGTCATCGACAAGCCGGTCGGCGTCGCGGTGCACCCCAGCCCCGGCTGGAAGGGCCCCACGGTGGTCGCGCACCTCGCCGCGGCAGGCTTCCGCGTCGCGACCAGCGGCGCCTCCGAGCGGCAGGGCATCGTTCAACGGCTCGACGTCGGGACCTCGGGCGTGATGGTGATCTGCAAGTCCGAGTACGCCTACTCCCGCCTGAAGAACGCCTTCCGCCACCGCGAGGTCGACAAGACCTACCACGCGCTGGTCCAGGGCCATCCCGACCCGCTGCGCGGCACCGTCGACGCTCCGATCGGGCGCAACCCCAAGTACGACTACAAGTTCGCCGTCCGCGCAGACGGGCGGCACAGCGTCACCCACTACGAGACGCTCGAAGCGCACCGTTTCGCCTCGCTGCTGGACATCAAGCTCGAGACCGGCCGCACCCACCAGATCCGCGTGCACATGTCCGCGCTGAAGCACCCCTGCGTGGGCGACCTCACCTACGGCGCCGACCCGGTCCTGGCGGCCAGGGTCGGGCTGGAACGGCAGTGGCTCCACGCCGTACGCCTCGGCTTCGAGCACCCGGAGGAGGAGACGTACGTCGAGTACGAGTCGACGTACCCCGACGACCTGCAGTCAGCGCTGGACGTGATCCGTGACATCCACTGAGCCCGTGCCCGACCTCCAGCTGCGTCCGGCTGCCGGGGATGACCTCGACGCGATCTGCGAGGTCTATCTCGCAGCCCGGCAGCAGGCACCGATGCCGCCGCTGCCGCACTCGGAGGAAGCGACCCGCCAGTGGCTGCGCCGCATGCTCCAGGGACGAGACGAGACCTGGGCCGCTGAGGCCGACGGCCTGGTCGTCGGCTACGCCCGCTTCACCGACGAGTGGCTCGACGACCTCTATGTCGCCCCAGCCTCGTCCGGCCACGGAGTCGGCACGGCACTGCTCGACCTGGTCAAGTCACTGCGCCCCGACGGCTTCTGCCTCTGGGTCTTCGAGACCAACCAGCCCGCCCGTGATTTCTACGCCGCCCGCGGACTCGTCGAGCTCCAGCACGGCGACGGCCGGGACACCGCCGAGCGCGCTCCCGTCGTCCAGGTCGCCTGGCCGGGGGAGGAGCCCCTCGCCTTCCTTCGCCACCTCGTCGACCGGGTCGACGCCGACCTCGGAGACGTCCTCGCCCGCCGCGCCGCCCTGACCCACGCCATCCAGCGGTTCAAGCCCGTCGGAGGCCGCGCCGGCCGCGACCCCGCGCGAGAGCGCGAGATCGCCTCCCGCCTCGCCGACCGAGCCCCCGCCCTCGGCCCGGACCGACTCCAGCGCATCCTGCAGACGATCATCACCGAAACTCTCGACGCCGCCGACTGACGCAATGCGGTCTTGCGCTTCGCGCGGGGCGCCTGCGGCGCGGGGTCTCGCGCTGCGCGCGGGGCGCCTGCGGCGCCGGGTTTCGCGCGTCGCGCGGGGCGCCTGCGGCGCCGGGCCTTCGCTTGGACCCCGCCGGTCCCGCCCCCTTGGGGGGCGGGGGCCGGGCCTCTGGCCCGGTCCGGCACGCCCGCTCAGGCAGGCTCCGGCGTGTCGCCACTGGTGGTGCATCTTTGCGCATTCCACCTCAGCGCCACGCCTGCGTTTTAGCCTTCGCGGCCGCACCGGCCCGACCCAGCGACCCGTCCCCCACCCGGGGTGGGAGCCGGGACCGGCCCGCTCCGCTCCGGCCACACAAGGGGAGTGGGAGGGGGGAGGGAGGGAGGGGGATGTAGTACAGGGGATCCCACCTGTCACACACCTACCACCCATCAGGATCGTGTTGGCCGGAGCGGAGCGGGCTGCCCGACCCCCCGGGGTCGGACGGGGGACGGCGCGGAGCGACGGGACGCGGACCCGCGAAGGCTAAAACGCAGGCGTGGCGCCGAGGAGGAACGGACCACACCGGCCACCGGGAAGCGACACGCCGGAGCCTGCCTGAGCGGGGCCGTGGCCCGGCGCGCCGGGCCGGCCCCCGGCCGACCCACCCCTGCGGGCAGCGGGGTCCAGCGAAGGCCCGGCGCCGCAGGCACCCCGCGCGAAGCGCGAAACCCGGCGCCGCAGGCACCCCGCGCGAAGCGCGAAACCCGGCGCCGCAGGCGCCCAGCGCGAAGCGCGGAAAGCCCGCGCGAAGCGCGAGACCCGGCGCCGCAGGCGCCCGCGCGAAGCGCGAGACCCCGCGCGGAGCGCGCTCCCAGGCTTGCCAGGTCTAGACAGTCCGGTGTGGCGCCGGTCGCAGAATCGGTTCGGACCAGACTGGTCGGGAGCGGGTTCTGGTGAGGGCGCTCACAGTCGGGTTTGAACGTGGAGCGCGGGTCTGGCGTACTGGTTCTGCCGCCGCTTGCAGGAGCAAGCAAGGCGCACAACTGAACAGCCGGACGTGGGTACGCCGAGTCCTACCCGTCCATGGCCGGCACCTCTCAAAAGCCAGTGTCATCAACCAACCGGGTAGGAGTGGGGGACCCACTTCCGCGTTCGCAGAGCGAGCGCTTGGGGTGAAGCCTCCAGCAAGCACCGCGGCGGCCGGGCACCTTCCTCGCCCGAACCCGACAGCTCACCTCACAGGCGTGGGAAGGAACCCTTGCCATGCCTGCCACCTGCTCGAACACCCGCCCTGCCCGAACGCCAGACCTGAAGCGCCGGTCACTGATCGGGATGCCCTTGCTCATCACCGGCGTCGTCGCCTCGATGGCCGTCGCGCACCCCTCGAACGCCGAGGTCAGCCACGTCGCCGCCCCGGCGTACCAGGCCTCTGAGCCGGCGATCACGATGATCGCCAAGCCGAAGCCCAAGACGCGCCCGGGCGCCTGGGTGGTGCCGCTGTCCGGCTACCGGCTCACAGCACGCTTCGGTGCGAGCAGTGGTCTCTGGTCGAGCACCCACACCGGACTCGACCTGGCCGCCCCGTCCGGTACGCCGCTGCGGGCCATCACCGGTGCGGTCGTCGTGTCGGTCGGGTACGACGGCGCGTACGGCAACAAGACCGTGCTGAGGCTCCCCGACGGCACCGAGCTCTGGTACTGCCACCAGTCGTCCACCAGCGTCGCCGTCGGCCAGAAGGTCCTGCCCGGCCAGACCATCGGCACGGTCGGGTCCACGGGCAACGTGACCGGTCCCCATCTGCACCTGGAGGTGCGCCCGAGCGAGGACTCGCCGGTCGACCCGTACGCGAGCATGGCGGCGCACGGCGTACGCCTCTGAGTCCCTCGGGCGACGGACCTGCCCCCACACCGACCGCCCCCGGGGCCTCCCGGCAGATGGCGGTCTCTGCTGCTCGTGAGACGCAGTGGCGAGTCATGTTGAATGGCGGCGGGAATCTTGATCGTATGAGTTCCTTCCCCCGGACTCGCGTAGCTCGCGGGTCTCCTCAGCCACGGGTCGAACTCGCCGGAAGGAGCCTCGAAGCGCATGTCGGGTGGGTCTTCTGCGTCATTCGTGCACCTGCACGTCCACACCGAGTACTCCATGCTCGACGGTGCCTCGCTGCTCGACGACCTGTTCACCCGCGTGAGCGACCTGGGCATGCCGGCGATCGCGATGACCGACCACGGCAACCTGCACGGCGCCTACGACTTCTGGTCCAAGGCCCGCAAGCACGGCGTCAAGCCGATCATCGGCATCGAGGCCTACCTCACGCCCGGCATCAGCCGGTTCGAGAAGCGGCGGGTCCGATGGGGCAAGGGCGACTCCGAGGAGGAGGGTGGCAACGATGTCGCGGGTGGCGGCGCCTACACCCACATGACGATCCTCTCGGAGACCACCGAGGGCATGCACAACCTGTTCCGGCTGTCGTCGATGTCGAGCCTGGAGGGCTACTACTACAAGCCACGTGCCGACCGCGACCTGCTCGAGCGATACAGCAAGGGCCTGATCGCGACCACGGGGTGCCCCTCGGGAGCGATCCAGACGCGGTTGCGGCTGGGCCACTACGACGAGGCCCGTCGCGAGGCCGGTGAGCTGCAGGAGATCTTCGGCAAGGAGAGCTTCTTCCTCGAGCTCATGGACCACGACATCGCGATCGAGAAGGTGGTCCGCGACGACCTGCTGAGGCTCGGCAAGGACCTGGGCATCCCACCCATCGCGACCAACGACTCGCACTACACCAACCCAGGCGACGCCGACGCCCACGACGCCCTGATCTGCGTGGCGTCGGGCAAGCGGCTCTCGGACACCAAGCGGCTGAAGTTCGACGGCGGCGGCTACTACATCAAGTCCGCTTCCGAGATGCGCGACCTCTGGGACGGCCGGTTCGGCATGAAGGAGGCGTGCGACAACACGCTCCTGATCGCCGAGAGGTGCGGCGTCGACTTCGAGGAGTCGACCGGCGGCTACATGGCGCGCGCCGACGTGCCCGAGGGCTACGACGAGACCTCCTGGTTCGTCGAGGAGGTCTGGCGCGGAGTCAGAGCGCGCTACGGCGACGACCTTCCCGCCGAGGTCGTCGAGCGGACCGACATGGAGATCGAGGTCATCCGCAACAAGGGCTACTGCGGCTACTACCTCGTCGTCGCGGACTTCATCAACTGGGCCAAGGACAACGGCATCCGCGTCGGGCCGGGGCGTGGCTCGGGTGCGGGCTCGATCGCCGCCTACGCGTTGCGCATCACCGACCTCTGCCCGTTGAAGAACGGCCTGATCTTCGAGCGCTTCCTCAACCCCGAGCGCCCCTCGATGCCCGACTTCGACATCGACTTCGACGACCGTCGCCGGGGCGAGGTCATCCAGTACGTCTCCAACAAGTACGGCTCGGAGCGGGTCGCCCAGATCGCCACGTTCGGCCGGCTCAAGGCCAAGGCCGCGATCAAGGACGCCGCCCGCGTCCTCGACTACACCTTCAGCGAGGGTGAGCGCCTCACCAAGGCGCTGCCCGACGACGTGATGGGCAAGGGCGTCCCGCTCAAGGCGCTGTTCAACCAGGACCACGACCGCTACGTCGACGGCCAGGACTTCCGCGCGCTGCACGAGTCCGAGGCCGACGTACGCCGGATCTACGAGACCGCCCTCGGTCTCGAGGGCCAGATCCGCAACTGGGGTGTGCACGCCGCCGGCGTGATCATGTCCAGCGAGCCGCTGGTCGACATCGTGCCGATCATGCGTCGCGAGCAGGACGGCGCGATCATCACGCAGTTCGACTACCCGATGTGCGAAGCGCTCGGCCTGGTCAAGATGGACTTCCTCGGCCTGCGCAACCTCACCGTGCTCGACGACGCCGTCCGCAACATCAAGGCCAACCGCGGCATCGACCTGGTGCTCGAGGACCTCACCTTCGACGACCCTGAGGCCTACGCCCTGCTCGGGCGCGGTGACACGCTCGGCGTCTTCCAGCTCGACGGTGGCCCGATGCGGGCGCTGCTGCGCCAGATGCAGCCGGACAACTTCGAGGACATCTCCGCCGTCATCGCGCTGTACCGCCCCGGCCCGATGGGCGCCAACAGCCACATCAACTACGCCCTCCGCAAGACCGGCAAGCAGCAGATCGACTACATCCACCGCGAGCTGACCGAGGCGCTGACCCCGATCCTCGGCACCACCTACGGCCTGATCGTCTATCAGGAGCAGGTGATGTCGATCGCGCAGGAGCTGGCCGGCTACACCCTCGGACAGGCAGACAACCTCCGTCGCGCGATGGGCAAGAAGAAGCGGGAGGTGCTGGAGAAGGAGTTCGAGGGCTTCCAGGCGGGCATGCTCGAGCGGGGCTACTCGACGACCGCGATCAAGACCCTCTGGGAGATCCTGGTCCCCTTCGCCGACTACGCCTTCAACAAGGCGCACTCCGCGTCCTACGGCGTCATCTCCTACTGGACCGCGTTCCTCAAGGCGCACTACGCCCAGGAGTACATGGCCGCCCTCCTGACGTCGGTCAAGGACGACAAGGACAAGCTGGCGATCTACCTCAACGAGTGCCGGCGCATGAAGATCCAGGTGCTGCCGCCCGACGTCAACGAGTCCGACGCGAACTTCACACCGGTCGGCAACGACATCCGGGTCGGTCTCACGGCGATCCGCAACGTCGGATGGAACGTCGTGGAGGCCGTCGTCCAGGCACGGCGTGAGAAGGGGCGCTTCGAGCACTTCAACGACTTCATGGACAAGGTTCCGCAGTCGGTGTGCAACAAGCGCGTGATCGACTCGCTGGCGCGGGCCGGGTCGTTCGACGACCTCAAGCACAGGCGCCGGGCGATCGTCGCCTGTCACGAGGACGCCGTCGACAAGTACCTCGACGCCAAGCGCAACGCCGAAGGCGGCCAGGACTCGCTGCTGGACGATCTGCTCGCCGAGGACGCCGGCGGTGCCCGCACGTGGGTCGACGTGCCCGACCACATCGAGGAGTGGGACAAGCAGACCCTGCTCGGCCACGAGCGCGAGATGCTCGGCCTCTACGTCTCCGACCACCCGTTGCTCGGGCTCGAGCACATCCTCGCCGGGCAGGCCGACTGCTCGATCGGGGAGCTGCTGGTCGACGAGGGCCGCGCGGACGGCTCGACGGTCACGATCTCGGGCCTGGTGACCGGGGTCCAGCGCAAGATCACCAAGCGGGGCGACCCGTGGGCCATGGTGACCGTCGAGGACCTCGAGGGCGGCATCGACGTCCTGCTCTTCCCGAGCGCCTACCAGCTCGCCAGCACGCTCTTGGTGCAGGACGCAGTCATCACGGTCAAGGGCCGGCTGTCGAAGTCCAAGGAAGTGCCGGAGCTGCACGGGCAGGAGGTCAGCTCGCCCGACCTCAGTCAGGGTCCCCAGGGGCCCGTGATCGTCTCGCTGCCACAGACGCGTTGCACACCACCCGTGGTGGGCCAGTTCAAGGACATCCTGGCCACGCATCCTGGGGTGACCGAAGTACGGTTGCGACTGATGAGCCGACAGAAGACGATCGTGATGCGGATGCCCGACCAGCTCCGCGTGACGCCGAGCCCGGCCCTGTACGCCGACCTGAAGACCCTGCTCGGTCCGAACTGCCTCAGCGGCGGGGCGTGACCGGCCAGCCGCCGTCGTACGACGGAACGGCCGAGGTGTCGCAGCCGGTCGAGGTCACCCCAGAGCCCGAGGGTCGCTCGTTCGACGTGCGTGGGCTGCTGGTCGACGCCGCGGTGGTCGGCCTGGGCATGGTGGTGATCGCCGCCGTCGCCGGAGTCGTGTGGTCGTGGGTCGTCGAGCCGTCGCAGTACGTCCGGTTCGAGGATCGGCCCGGCCAGGACGAGCTCGCGCTCTCGCAGGTGTTCGGCGTCACCGCCTGGTACGTCGTGGTCGCCGGTGTGGCCGGGCTGCTGGCCGGTGTGCTCGCTGGCTTCCTCCGCGTGCGCAACCTGGTCGCGACGCTGCTGCTCCTGGTCTCGATGAGCCTCGTGGCGGCGGTGCTCATGCACCTGGTCGGCTTCGAGCTCGGACCCGAGGATCCCCAGGCCATGCTGCAGAACGCCGCACCCGGGACCCGCGCCGACGCACCCCTGCTGCTCGACCTCGCCGAGCTCTTCCGGATCCAGCTGTGGGGGCTCAGCCTCGAGCTGCGCCTGGCAGTCGCCTATCTTGCGTGGCCGATCGGCTGTCTGGCAGGCATGCTGATCCCCCTACTCGGGCGCTCCGACTGACGTAGCGTTAGCCCCGCTTCTCCTTCCAACATTGATCCAGGGGGATCTCGTGTCCAGCACCACGCCCGAGCCGGAGTTCCTCGACCAGGCTCCTGAGGCTCCGCGCAAGAGTCGCACCAAGGCCTATGTCCTCAGTGGCGTCGCCGCCCTTGCCGTTGGCGCAGTCGGCGTCGGCGCCTGGGGCGTCGCCCAGCTGATGGGTGGCGGTCCGGGGGCGGCCGTCGCGCTGCCGGCGGACACCCTGTTCTACGCCGCCATCGACCTGGACCCCTCGGCGGAGCAGAAGATCGAGGCGTTCAGGACGATACGCAAGTTCCCCGCCTTGGAGGAGGAGCTCAACCTTCGTTCCAAGGACGACATCCGTTCCTGGGTGGTCGACCTGGTCACGTCCCAGGGCGAGTGCGAGGGCCTGGACTACTCCGACGACGTCGAGCCGTGGCTCGGCGAGAAGGCCGCCGCGGCGCTGGTCGAGGCCGACGACGTGACGCCCGTCTTCGCGCTTCAGGTGACCGACGAGGGGAAGGCCGAGCAGGGCATCGCAGCGATCTTCGAGCACTGCTCGGACGACGAGGACTTCGGCACGGCGTTCATCGACGACTACATGATCGTTGCCCCGACAGACGGCGTCGCGCGTGACGTGGTGTCGGATGCCAAGAAGGCCAACCTCGCCGACGACAGCGGCTACCAGGACGCGATCGACACCGTGGGCGACCAGGGCATCGTGTCCCTCTACGTCGCGAAGGACGGTCCGGCCGCGCTCTTCGACGCGTTCGTGGGCGAGTTCGCGGGAGACGATCCGGACAAGGCATCGGAGCAGCTGAAGAAGGAGCTGGCGGACTTCAAGGGGCTCGCCGGCACGCTGCGCTTCGACGGCGGCGGTGTCGAGCTGGCCTTCGCCGGCACCGGCCTGCCGCAGACGCTGGCGGGCGAGTCGCGACGGACCTCGGTCCACGACCTCCCCGCGTCCACGATCGCGGCGCTCGGCGTCGCACTGCCCGACAGCTGGGTCGACAAGCTGGAGACCCAGCTGCGCTCCACACTGGGCCCAGAGCTGTATGACCAGGGGATCGCGGAGGCCGAGAGCGCGACGGGCCTGGCGCTGCCCGAGGACCTGGAGAAGCTGCTCGGCAAGGGCTTGGTGCTCGCCGTCGACGGGGGCACCGACTTCGACAGCCTGGTCGAGGACGGGGACCTCGAGCAGCTGAAGGCCGGCATCCGGGTCGAGGCCAGCGAGGACGACGTACGCCGGATCGTGGGCGCGTTGCAGACGCTGCTGGGCGTGCCCCCCGGCGAGGACTTCGTCAAGGTGGCCGCGGACGGCGACCGGGTGGCGGTCGGGTTCGACCAGGCTTACCTCGACGACCTGCTCGAGGGTGGCGACCTCGGCGCGGACGACACCTTCGGCACTGCTGTGCGGGAGGCTGAGAAGTCGAGCGTCGTGCTGTTCGTGGACTTCGACGCGGCCGACGACTGGCTGGTCAAGTTCGTCGACGACGTCAGCGGCGGCGACGACGAGGCGGTCGACAACGTGCGTCCGCTCGACGCACTCGGCATGAGCGCCTGGACAGTGGGCGACGCTGGGCACTTCCTGCTGCGGCTGTCGACCGACTGACGCACCTGCGCGTCACGACCGACTGATCGCCGCCACGGTCGCCCTGGTCACTGCGACCAGGGCGGCTGGCGCGAGCTCGAGGTCCAGCCCGCGCCGCCCGCCGGAGACGTAGACGGTGTCGAACGCGAGCGCGGACTCGTCGATCACCGTCGGGTGAGCCCGCTTCTGGCCGATCGGGGAGATGCCACCCACGACATAGCCGGTGGCGCGCTCGGCGTCCTCCGGCCTGGCCATCACCGCCTTCTTGCCGCCGGCGGCAGCAGCCAGCGCCTTCAGGTCCAGCTGGCTCGAGACCGGCACGATGCCCACGACCAGCTTGCCGTCGACCGAGGTGAAGAGCGTCTTGAAGACCCTCGCCGGGTCCAGACCGAGGGCCTCGGCCGCCTCCAGCCCGTAGGACGAGGCGGACGGGTCGTGCTCGTAGCGATGCATGGTGAACGGGATGCCGGCCTTCGTCAGCGCGACTGTGGCCGGTGTGCCGCCAGCGTCCCTCTTCGGCATCTAGTTGGGGCTCCACGAGGTGCGGGCCACCTCGGTGGCCGGCAGTGAGGGTACGGCGTGCATGGCCCGGATCTCCTGGCGGAACAGGTGTCGCAGCATCGTGAGGCGCTCATGGGTGCTGGAAGACTCCAGCAGCGACTGTCGCTCGCGCAGTGAGAGCAGAGCGGTGGCGGCAAGCGAGTAGGACAGCAGCTCGGGGTCGCGCGGCATGGTGCCCGCCAGCACCTCGCCGCCGCGGATCTCGCTGAGCAGGCGGCGGTAGGCCTCGAAGGCGGCCAGCGCACGGCTGGCGGCATCGATCAGGTCGCCGCTCGCGTCGTCGATCAGCTCGGTCAGCTCGGCGGTGACATAGGGGCCGGACGGGTCCAGTCCGTCGACGCGCATCCGGTGGCGGCCGACCACCTCGATGTCGTAACGGCCGTCGTCATACGGCGTGACCTGGGTGAGCTGCACGACGCAGCCGGTGCGGTACATCGACCGGGCTTCATGCGAGCCGACCTCGTAGCCCTCCCGGATCGCGACGATCCCGAACAGCCGCAGCGACGGGTCGGACACCGAGAGGAGGTGCTGGATCATGGCTCGGTAGCGCTCCTCGAAGACGTGCAATGGCAACGCGACACCCGGGAACACCACGGTGTTGAGCGGGAAGATCGGCAGCTGCTCCGGCACGCTGCCCACGCTAGCCGGGTCCGCGCCCTGACATATCGCGCGGCGCGACGAGGGAGCGCAAATAGACTGGGCCCCATGATTCGCCGGATCGACGTCCGCGGCAGCGTGGGCCCCTACCGCACGGTCGTGCCTCGCGCAGAGATCGACGTGGCGGCCACCCTCGAGGTGGTGCGCCCGATCTGTGACGCCGTACGCCATCGCGGGGTCGAGGCGGTCATCGAGCACACCGCACGGTTCGACGGCGTCGAGCAGACCGACATCGCGGTGCCTGCCGAGGCGCTGCAGAACGCCCTCGCCGCCGTGGACCCCGCGGTCCGCGACGGCCTGGAGGAGTCGATCCGGCGGCTGCGCGCGACGTGCGAGGCCGAGCTCGAAGCCGACGTCGCCACCGAGGTCGTCCCCGGCGGCACGGTCACCCAGCGCATGGTGCCGATCGACCGCGTGGGACTCTACGTCCCCGGCGGGGTGGCACCCCTGGTATCCAGCGTCATCATGAACGTCGTCCCGGCACAGGTCGCCGGCGTGCGCTCGATCGCGCTGACCAGCAGCCCGCAGAAGGACCACGGCGGCCTTCCGCACCCGACCATCCTGGCCGCGTGCGCCCTGCTCGGGGTCACCGAGGTGTACGCCGTGGGCGGGGCGCAGGCGATCGCGATGTTCGCCTACGGCGCGGGGCCGTGCGAGCCGGTCAACCTGGTCACCGGACCGGGCAACATCTACACGGTCTCCGCCAAGCGGCTGGTCAAGGGCATCGTCGGCATCGACGCCGAGGCCGGCCCGACCGAGATCGCCATCCTCGCCGACGACAGCGCCAACCCCGCCTACGTCGCCGCGGACCTGATCTCCCAGGCGGAGCACGACCCGCTGGCCGCGAGCGTGCTGGTCACCGACTCCGAGTCGCTGGCCGCCGAGGTCGAGGCCGAGCTCGACAAGCAGGTCTCGGCCACCAAGCACGTCGACCGCATCCGCACGGCGCTGGGCGGCCAGCAGTCGGGCATCGTGCTGGTCGACGACGTCGAGCAGGGTCTCGAGGTCGTCAACGCCTACGCCGCCGAGCACCTCGAGATCCAGACCCGGTCCGCGGCCGAGGTCGCGGCTCGTGTCACCAACGCCGGCGCGGTGTTCGTCGGACCGTTCGCCCCCGTCTCGCTCGGTGACTACGCCGCCGGCTCCAACCACGTGCTCCCGACCGCGGGCTGCGCCTGCCACTCGTCCGGGCTGTCGGTGCGTGCGTTCCGCAAGGCAGTGCACGTCATCGACTACTCGCAGGACGCTCTGCGTGACGTCGCCGGGCACGTCGAGACCCTGGCGCACGCCGAGGACCTGCCGGGTCACGCCGCCGCGGTCACGGTGAGGTTCGCCGAATGAGCCTGCCTCTGCGCGAGGAGCTCAAAGGCATCGAGCCCTACGGCGCGCCGCAGCTCGACGTGCCTGTCCTCCTCAACGTCAACGAGAACCCCTACGGCCCCTCACCCGAGACTGCGGCCGACATCGCAGCAGCAGTGGGGCGGGTCGCGGGTGGGCTCAACAGATATCCCGACCGCGAGTTCACCGCGCTGCGTGAGGCGCTCGCGTCGTACCTCGGTCACGGCGTCAAGCCGGAGCAGGTGTGGGCGGCCAACGGCTCCAACGAGGTGATGCTGCACCTGCTCCAGGCCTTCGGTGGCCCGGGTCGCACGGCGGTCAGCTTCGCGCCGACGTACTCGATGTATCCCGAGTACGCCCGCGACACCCACACCCGTTGGGTCGTCGGGCACCGGGAGCAGGACTTCTCGCTGGACGTGGCGCACGCGCTGTCGGTGCTGGAGGCGGAGAAGCCGTCGGTGGTGCTGCTGCCGTCGCCCAACAACCCCACCGGCACCGCGCTGCCGCTGGACGTGGTCGACGCGATGACCAAGGCAGCGCCGGACACCGTCGTGGTGATCGACGAGGCATACGCCGAGTTCCGCCGCGAGGGCACGCCCAGCGCACTCGAGCTGCTGCCGCGCACGCCGAACCTGGTCGTGACCCGCACGATGAGCAAGGCCTTCGCTCTCGCGGGTGGGCGGCTGGGCTACCTCGCGGCGAGCACGGAGGTCTGCGACGCGCTCCGCGTCGTACGCCTGCCCTACCACCTCTCCGCGGTCACCCAGGCGGTGGCGTGCGCTGCGCTCGAGCACGCCGACGAGCTGCTGGCCCGCGTCGACGACCTGCGCAAGGACCGCGACGCGACGGTCGACTGGCTGCGGGAGCAGGGGCATGAGGTGGCCGACAGTGACGCCAACTTCGTGCTCTTCGGCCGTTTCGACGACCGGCGCGCGGTGTGGCAGGGCCTGTTGGATCGAGGCGTGCTGATCCGGGAGACTGGTCCCGACGGATGGCTCCGGGTGTCGATCGGCAACCCGGACGAGATGGCTGCCTTCCGGGCAGCACTGCTGGAGGTTGTGTCGTGACATCTACTGCGAGCCGCACTGCGCGCATCGAGCGTCAGACGAGCGAGTCCAAGCTGCTCGTCGAGCTCGACCTCGACGGCACCGGTCGCCACGACATCAGCACCGGCGTGGGCTTCTACGACCACATGCTGACCGCGCTGGCCCGGCACTCGCTGATCGACCTCACCGTCCAGGCCGAGGGCGACCTGCACATCGACGCCCACCACACCGTGGAGGACACTGCGATCGCGCTCGGTCAGGCGCTGCGCGAGGCGCTCGGCGACAAGTCGGGCATCCGGAGGTTCGGCGACGCCACCGTGCCCCTCGACGAGGCTCTGGTGCAGGCCGTCGTCGACGTCTCCGGCCGTCCCTACTGCGTGCACACAGGGGAGCCCGAGGGCCAGCAGTTCGTCACCATCGGCGACCACTACCTCGGCTCGCTCACGCGCCACGTGTTCGAGACCCTCGCGTTCCACGGGCACTTCGCCCTGCACGTCCGCGTGCTGTCCGGGCGCGACCCGCACCACATCGTGGAGACCCAGTTCAAGGCCGTCGCGCGTGCGCTGCGCGACGCCATCGCGCTCGACCCGCGCGAGACAGGCGTTCCCTCGACCAAGGGCACCCTGAGTGACTGAGCCGCGAGCCGAGCGAGCATCGACATCGTGACCTCTGTCGTCGTCTTCGACTACGGTTCCGGCAACATCCGCTCGGCAGTGCGTGCTGTCGAGCGCGCCGGCGCAGACGTGACGCTGACCCGCGACCGGCGGGCGGCGGAGGAGGCCGACGGTCTTCTCGTGCCCGGGGTCGGCGCGTTCAGGGCCTGCGTCGACGGCCTGCGGGCCGCCCGCGGTCACGAGATCATCGGCCGGCGTCTCGCCGGCGGGCGCCCGGTGCTCGGCATCTGCGTCGGCATGCAGGTGCTGTTCGGCCACGGCGTCGAGCACGGCGTCGACTCCGAGGGGCTCGACGAGTGGCCGGGGGTCGTGGAGAGGCTGCAGGCGCCCGTCGTACCCCACATGGGGTGGAACACCGTCGACGTCCCCGTCGGGTCGTCGCTCTTCGAGGGGGTCGAGGGGGAGCGGTTCTACTTCGTGCACTCCTACGGCGTACGCCGCTGGGAGCTGGTCACCAACGGACGCACCCGTGAGCCTCTGGTGACCTGGTCCGAGCACGGTGGTGACCGCTTCGTCGCTGCTGTCGAGAACGGACCTCTCTGCGCGACCCAGTTCCACCCCGAGAAGTCCGGCGACGCCGGCGCCCGGCTGCTGAAGAACTGGGTCGCGTCCCTGTGAGCAAGGAACGTGCTCTGCGGCGGGCGGAGCGCGAGCGCGAGGCGGCCATCAGGGCGGCGGCGCGTGCGACGCAGGCCGAGCGCCGTGAGCGCAAGGACGCGCGACGGCGTGCCCTCAGGGCTGCGACCACAGGGCGGTTCAGCACGTCCGGCCGGCACCAGGGCGTGCTCGCCAAGCGGCGCCGGCGGCAGAACTTCGTGCTGGTCGACCTCCTGCTCGTGCTCAACATCGTGGCCTGGTTCGTGACCGAGAACTGGAGCGCGCGCGTGCTGATCCTGGTCGCGTCGGTGCTGTGCTTCCCGGTCCTCAAGACCCTGCTCTTCCCCCGTTGAGCTGAGCCCTAGGGTTTGCCCATGACCTCCTACCTCGAGCTGCTGCCGGCTGTCGACGTCCAGGGCGGCCAGGCCGTGCAGCTGGTGCAGGGTGTCGCGGGCTCGGAGAAGGGGTTCGGCGACCCGGTGGAGGCGGCCCTCAACTGGCAGCGCGCGGGTGCGGAGTGGATCCACCTGGTCGACCTGGACGCCGCGTTCGGACGGGGCAACAACCGCGAGCTGCTCGCCGGCATCGTCGGCCGGCTCGACATCGACGTCGAGATGAGCGGTGGCATCCGCGACGACGAGTCCCTGGAGGCCGCGATGGCCACGGGTTGCCGTCGGGTCAACATCGGCACCGCGGCACTGGAGCAGCCGGAGTGGTGCGCCAAGGCGATCGCGACCTACGGCGACCGCGTGGCGGTGGGTCTCGACGTGCGCGGCCACACGCTCGCCGCCCGCGGCTGGACCAGCGAGGGCGGTGACCTCTACGACGTGCTGGCCCGGCTCGACGACGAGGGCTGTGCCCGCTACGTCGTCACCGACGTGAACAAGGACGGCATGCTGCAGGGCCCCAACCTCGAGCTGCTCGCCAACGTCTGCCAGGCGACGGACCGGCCGGTGGTGGCCAGCGGCGGCATCACCGAGCTGGACGACCTCCGCGCGCTGATGGGCATGGTCGAGCAGGGCGTCGAGGGCGCGATCGTCGGGACCGCGCTCTACGAGGGGCGGTTCACGCTGGCCGACGCTCTGGCACTGACCCTGCCGACCCAGCCATGACCCTCGCCGTTCGCGTCATCCCCTGCCTCGATGTCGACGGAGGCCGGGTAGTCAAAGGCGTGAACTTCAAGGAGCTCCGCGACGCCGGCGACCCCGTCGAGCTCGCCAAGGTGTACGACGCGGAGGGTGCCGACGAGCTCACCTTCCTCGACATCTCGGCCAGCCACGAGGGCCGCGCGACCACGCTGGAGATCGTGTCGAGGACCGCGGAGCAGGTCTTCATCCCGCTGACCGTCGGCGGTGGGATCGGCTCGGTCGAGGACGTCGACCGCATGCTGCGCGCGGGCGCCGACAAGATCGCGGTCAACACCGCGGCGATCCGGCGTCCCGAGCTGATCCGCGAGATCGCCGACCGGTTCGGCAACCAGGTGCTGGTGCTGTCCGTCGACGCCCGCAGGGCCACCGGCACGCCGAGCGGCTACGAGGTGACCACCCACGGCGGTCGTCAGTCCGCGGGGATCGACGCCGTCGAGTGGGCCGCGCGAGGCGCGGAGCTGGGAGCCGGCGAGATCCTGCTGAACTCCATGGACGCCGACGGCACCCGCGACGGGTTCGACCTCGAGATGCTGCGCGCCGTGCGTGCGGTCGTCGACGTACCGGTGATCGCGTCAGGGGGAGCCGGAGCCACCGGGCACTTCCCGCCCGCGGTCGAGGCCGGCGCGGACGCCGTACTCGCGGCCAGCGTGTTCCACTTCGGCACCCTGCGGATCCGTGACGTGAAGCAGGCGCTGGCCGACGCCGGCCGTCCGGTGCGGTAGCGGCTACTTGCCCTTGTTGCGCACGCGGATGACGCTCTGACCGCTCGGGCTGGCCGTCCGGTCGACGGTGAACAGGCCGATCGCGTTGACCAGGTCACCCAGCTTCGCGAAGCCCCAGTTGCGCGGGTCGAAGTCGGGTGACTGGTTGCGGATGTGAGAGCCGACTCCGCCCAGGTGCGCCCAGCCTTCGTCGTCCGACGCGGCGTCGACTCCCTTGCGGAGCAGACTGACCAGCTTGGCGTCGCCTCGCAGATCCTTGACCGTCGGTCGCTTCTTGGCGGGGGACTCCTTGGGCTCGTCGGCCGGGTCGTCTGCCAGGACGTCGAGGTAGATGAACCGGTCGCACGCGGTGACGAAGGGCGTCGGGGTCTTGCGCTCACCGAACCCGTAGACGGTCACGCCCGACTCGCGCAGCCGTGAGGCCAGCCGCGTGAAGTCGCTGTCGGAGGAGACCAGGCAGAACCCGTCGAAGCGCTCGGTGTAGAGCAGGTCCATCGCGTCGATGATCATGGCGCTGTCTGTGGCGTTCTTGCCTGCGGTGTAGGCGAACTGCTGGATCGGCTGGATCGCGTGCTCGTTGGCCGCGGTCTTCCAGCCGCGGAGGTTCTCGGTCGTCCAGTCGCCGTACATGCGGCGGACGGAGGCGACACCGTAGGTCGCGATCTCTGCGAGCAGCGCTCCGATCCGGCCGGGCGAGACGTTGTCGGAGTCGATGAGGACGGCGAGACGGGCCTGCTCGGGTGTGGGCACTGGTCCACCCTAGGCGGTGAGACGCCCTTGGCTGAACGCTCAGATGCCCAGGGAGGTGTCGCTCAGCTTGGCGATGTCGGCCTCGTCCCCCCGCAGCTCGACCTCGGCGACGGTCTTGCGTCCGTAGACGAACAGCGCCACCTCGGCCGGCAGCCCGTGCACGGTCACACTCGGCTCGCCACGCTTGAGGGTGGCGGTCGCAGAGCGGTCGGAGCGCGACGCGACCACTCCGACCTTCGCCTGCCGCACGAGCCCCCGGCCGCTGGTGCACAGACCGCGCCAGAGGGCGCTCTGCACTCGGGGGTCCAGATCGCGCGCGACCCAGTCGGGCTGCGCCCGCCGGATGTCCTCGTGGTGGATGAAGTACTCCATCGCGTTCAGCAGGCGGTCGACCGGCTTGAGCCGGAAGGGCGAGTGTGGCGGAGGGCCCTTGCGCAGCCTCCTGACCAAGCTCTCGAACCCATGCGCCTCCTCCAGCTTGGCCATGCCCCGGTCGGCGAGGTTGGCCAGCGGGGGCACCACGATCCCTACTGCCGCGAGGCTTCCGTCGCGGAGCACGAGATGAGCGATGAGGTCGCGCACGTCCCAGCCTCCGCAGAGCGTGGGAGCGTCCGGGCCGAGCTCCAGGGCCAGCTCGCAGAGCGCCTTGCGTTCGGTCGCTGCCAGGTACGTCACCACTCGATCGTAGGGTGGGAACAGCCCACGACAGAGAGGTCGATGAAGTGACGTTGGACGCGCGCCGCCGAGAGGGCTCCACGCTGCGCGACGGCTTCAAGGTCCTCGGCTCAGGCATCCGGCGGGAGCCCAAGGTGTTCGCGGTGGCCGCCGTCGGCACCCTGATCTTCGGTGCGCTGACGGTCGCGGACGCCTGGGTGCTGGGCTGGTCGACCGACCACGTGATCCTGCCGGCGTTCGAGGACAAGGCCACGACCACGGGCGGCCTGGTCACCGTGGCTGCCCTGTTCGTCGGCGTGGCGCTGCTCCGCGCCGCCGGCATCATGGCGCGCCGGGTGGGCGCCGGCATCATGCAGTACCGCCTGATGGCTCGCGACCGTCGCGCCATCACCCGCCAGTACCTCGACCTCCCGATGGAGTGGCACCAACGCCACCCGACCGGTCAGCTGCTCTCGGTCGCCAACTCCGACACCGAGGCGGCCTGGGCGCCGATCGCGCCGATGCCGATGGCGCTGGGCACCGTCGCGATGATGACGATCGCGATCGTGGGCATGTTCCTCGCCGACGTCGTGCTTGCCGTGCTCGGCTCGCTCGTCTTCCCGCTGGTCGTGGTGGCCAACATGATCTACCAGCGCGTGCAGTCGCCACAGATGACGCGCGCACAGGCGCTCCGGGCGGAGGTCAGCGAGGTCGCCCACGAGTCGTTCGACGGGGCGATGGTCGTCAAGACCCTCGGCCGGGAGAGCCAGGAGACAGAGCGGTTCGCCGCGAAGGCTCGTGCCCTCCAGGCGGTGAACATCAAGGTGGGCACCGCCCGCGCGATCTTCGACCCGGTGCTCGAGGCGCTGCCCGGGCTCGGGGTCCTCGCGGTGCTGTCGGTGGGCGTCATGCGTGTGGTCGACGGGTCCAGCGACGCGGGCGACGTCGTGGAGGTCGCCTACCTCCTCAGCATCGTGTCGTTCTACATCCGCTCGCTGGGCTGGCTGATCGGTGAGTTCCCGCGCAGTGTGGTCGGTCACGGCAGGGTCCGGTCGGTGCTCGACGTACATGCCGTGATGGCCTACGGCGAGGGCACCATCCCCGCAGCACCTGGCGGTGCGCGGCTCGACGTACGCCGGCTCGGCTACGCCTACACGCCCGACGAGCCCGTCCTTGCCGACGTGACGTTCTCCGTCGACCCAGGGCGCACGGTGGCCGTGGTGGGCGCCACGGCCTCGGGCAAGAGCACCCTCACCAGCCTGCTGTTCCGGCTCGTCGACCCCGACCACGGGGACGTGCTCGTCGATGGTCACGACCTGCGCTCCTTGCGGCGGGGCGCGCTCGCCGACCACGCGACGCTGGTGCCGCAGCAGGCCTTCCTCTTCGACGACACCATCCGCGACAACGTCACGCTCGGACTCGAGGTGAGCGACGAGCAGGTGTGGGACGCGCTGCGCACGGCTCAGGCCGACGGGTTCGTCGCCGCGCTGCCCAAGGGGCTCGACAGCCGGCTGGGAGAGCGTGGCACCTCACTGTCGGGCGGCCAGCGGCAGCGGCTCTCGCTGGCCCGGGCGCTCGTGCGAGACCCGCGACTGCTGGTCATGGACGACGCCACGAGCGCCGTCGACCCCGAGGTCGAGGCACGCATCCTGGCTGCCCTCCGCGCTCGCCAGGGCGCGACCGTGGTCGTGGTCGCCTATCGCAAGGCCACGATCGCCCTGGCCGACGAGGTGGTGTTCCTGGCTGATGGAGAGGTGGTCGACCACGGTCCGCACTCCGAGCTGCTCGCCCGGAGCGAGGCCTACGCCGACCTGGTCAACGCCTACGAGCAGGCTGCCGCCGAGGACGAGGAGGTGTCGGCGTGAGCACCGTGATGGAGAGCGGTGAGGAGGTCTCCGCCTGGTCGACCCTCCGTCGTGGGGTCGAGCTGTCACCCGAGCTGAAGGAAGGGTTCTGGGGGACCCTGGCGCTGGCGGCGGTGAGCACGCTCGGCCGCATCGTCGTACCCATCGCCGTCCAGCAGACCCTCGACCACGGCATCAACGCGCCGGGCGGCCCCGACTCGGGCTTCACCACGCGCATGGCGGTCCTGGCCCTCGTCGCCATCGTCATCACCGGGTTCGCCTCCTACCTGATGACCACCCGGCTCTTCCGGAGCGCGGAGAAGGGGCTGGCAACGCTGCGCATCAAGGCTTTTCGGCACGTCCACGACCTGCCCGTCCTGACTCAGAACACCGAGCGCCGCGGGGTGCTCGTCTCGCGCGTGACCAGCGACGTCGACCAGGTCTCCCAGTTCCTGGTGTTCGGCGGCGTCATCGGAGTGGTCAGCGTCGGGCAGATCACCGTGGCCACCGTGGTGATGGCGGTGTACTCCTGGCAGCTGACGATCGTGGTCTGGCTCTGCTTCCTGCCGCTCCTGCTGAGCCTGCGCTTCTTCCAGCGTCGGCTCTCGGCGGCCTACGCCTACGCCCGGCAGCAGGTCGGGGTCATGCTCAGCGCCATCTCCGAGCCGGTCGTGGGAGCCGCCACCGTCCGTTCGTACGCCGTCGAGGCGCGCACGCAGCAGCGCATCGACACCGCGATCGACGCCAACATGCGTGCCTCCATCAAGGCGCAGAGCTTCACGGCCTTCTCGTTCTCGCTCGGCGGCATCTCGGCCGGGTTCGCCAACGCCGGTGTCGTGATCATCGGTGTCCTGATGGGTGTCGACGGCGACATCACGGCCGGCAAGGTGCTCGCGTTCGCGTTCCTGGTCAACCTGTTCGTCGGACCGGTCCAGATGGGCACGCAGGTTCTCACCGACGCCCAGAACGCCTTCGCCGGGTGGCGTCGCGTCATCGGCATCCTCGACACGCCCGCCGACGTGGTGGACCCGGGGGAGTCGGGCACCCGCCTCGCGCGTGGGCCGGTGCGCATCGACTTCGAGGGGGTCGGCTTCGCCTACCCCGGCGGCAACCCGGTGCTGCACGACGTGTCGCTCTCGATCGCGCCCGACACCCGGGTGGCGATCGTCGGCGAGACCGGCTCCGGCAAGACGACGCTCGCCAAGCTGCTCACGCGGCTGATGGACCCGACGACCGGCTCGGTGCGGCTCGACGGCGTCGACCTGCGCGACGTGCCGTTCGACTCGCTGCGCGACCGGGTGGTGCTGGTGCCGCAGGAGGGCTTCCTCTTCGACGACACGCTGCGCGCCAACACCCGCTACGGGCGGCTGGAGGCAACCGACGCCGACGTACACACCGCGGTCGCGGAGCTAGGGCTGGCCGACTGGCTGGAGTCCCTGCCCCGCGGCCTCGACACGCAGGTCGGCCAGCGCGGCGAGGCCTTGTCGGCCGGCGAGCGACAGCTGGTGGCGCTGGTCCGCGCGCACCTTGCCGACCCCGACCTGCTGGTCCTCGACGAGGCGACGAGCGCGGTCGACCCCGCTCTGGAGATGCGCATCGCGTCCGCGCTGGAGCGGCTTACCACTGGCCGCACCTCGGTGACGATCGCCCACCGCATGACCACCGCCGAGCAGGCCGACGAGGTGATCGTGGTCGACGCGGGCCGGGTCGCGCAGCGAGGGCCGCACGCGCAGCTGCTTGCCGACGGCGGCGTCTATGGACGCCTCTACACGTCGTGGATCGCCCAGCAGGGACAATAGAGGGGTGACCTCCCTCGACTCCTCGATCGCCGACCGCCTGAAGCGTGATCCCCAGGGGCTGGTTCCCGCCGTCGTGCAGCAGCACGACACCGGCGAGGTGCTGATGCTCGGGTGGATGGACGACGAGGCGCTGCACCGCACGCTCACCACGGGTCGTACGACGTTCTGGAGCCGGTCGCGGGAGGAGTACTGGGTCAAGGGCGAGACCTCGGGCAACCGGCAGCACGTCAAGGAGGTTCGCCTCGACTGCGACGGCGACACGCTGCTGGTGAAGGTCGACCAGGAGGGCCCCGCGTGCCACACCGGCGCCCGCACCTGCTTCGACGAGGGCCTGCTCGGTGGCTGACGGCCGGACCTTCTGGCCGGTGACGCTGCTCGGGGCCGGGTCCGCCGCGCTCGCCGCGGTGGCAGCCTCGCGCACGTGGGGCACCGCCGAGGTTGCGGGGCAAGGTGGCCGGGTCGTCAAGGCGACCGGCACGGAGGTGGCTCCGCTGGTGCTGGCGCTCGCGCTGGTCGCGCTCGCGGCCTGGGGCACGATCCTGGTGCTGCGCGCTCGAGCCCGGCGCGTCGTGGCGGTGCTGGGGCTGGCGGCGTCGGTAGGCGCCGTGGTGGCGGCCCTCGCGTCGCACTCCCGCATCGCGGAGTCGGCCGAGCGCCTCGCGGGCGAGGTCGACGCCACGACCGCGCAGTCGGGCTGGTTCCTGGTGTGCGTGCTCTCGGGCATCACGACCGCAGTCGGGCTGGCCGCCGCCGTGATGCTTGCGTCCCGGTGGCCGGAGATGCCCAGCCGGTACGACGCCCCCGGCGACGGTGCCCCTGACCAGACCGACCTCTGGAAGGCGCTTGACCAAGGTCACGACCCCACGGTGTGAGCGAGGCGCTGCCCGGCCCCCTAAGATGAGCGCGTACGACCACGACACCCGAGGAGTGCCCCCGCATGTCTGCTAGCCACGGCAACACCCCCGCAGCCTGGACCGCTGTGACGGTCGTGCTTCTCGGCTTCGTGCTCGGTGGTCTCGCACTGGTGATCGGCCCCAACTGGCCGCTGTTCTGGATCGGCGTCGCGCTCGGCCCGATCGGTGGCCTGGTCGGCCTGGTCATGTCGCGGATGGGCCTGGGCACTGAGCCCGCTGGCAACTGACCAAGCGCCGGCCCGGCCCGCCACCGGGCTGCTGACGCGCGTCCGTGGACCGCTCCTGCTCGCCGGCGGAGTCACGGCGGCGACGCTGGCCCTGCACTTCCGGGACCCGCACGAGCGCGGGAGCTGGGGGCTGTGCCCCTTCTCGGCGATCACCGGTGGCTACTGCCCAGGCTGCGGAGGGCTGCGAGCCGTCAACGACCTGACCAACGGTGACGTGCTCGCCGCCGCCTCCAGCAACCTCGTGTTCGTCGCGGCCGTGCCGTTCCTGGTGCTGCTGTGGGCTCGCTGGCTGCGCAGCCGGTGGCGGGAGGAGCCGCTGGGCGACCTGCGGCACCCGGTCGTCTTCAGCCTGGTGCTCCTCTGCGTGCTGGTCGCCTTCACGGTCGTGCGCAACCTGCCGTTCGGCAGCTGGCTGGCTCCCTGACGTGTTTGCGCCTCAGTTGTCGAAGTCGGTGTAGAAGGAGCCGTTGCCGGTGCTGAACGCGATGATCGTGAAGACCAGGGCGACCACGCCGAGTGCGATGCCGATGATGCCGCAGATGAACCCGGCCTGGGCCTGACCTTCACCGGTCTGCCCGCCAGGGGCAGCCGCGATCTCGGCCTTGGCGGCGCGGCCCAGGTAGATCGCCGTGCCACCGAGCCCCAGCGGGAGGATCGGGCAGCACCAGCACAGCACGATCGAGGCGATGCCGGTGATCATCGCCCAGAGCGCCTTCTGGTTGGACTGCGGGGCGCCGTAGCCGGGGCCGGCCGGGTAGCCGGGACCCGGCGGCGGGGGACCGTAGCCACCAGCGGGCGGCGGAGGCGTGTAGCCCCCACCGGGGGGCGGCGGGGGCGGGGTGTACCCGCCACCGGGCGGCGGCGGGGGCGGGGTGGACCCACCGCCCTCGGACGGCGGCGGTGGCGGCGGGTACTCGGACATGGCGCTCCTCGATGCGTGGACGGACAGTGGACAGACATCCGACAACCGTGGACAACGGTGAGGCGAGGCTATCTGCCGCGGACCGACCACCGGCGTCGGCACGGCGAGTGTTCATGAGAACCTAGGGACACCACACCGAACCGGGAGGGTGCCGCCATGTCTGTCCTCGACGAGATCATCGAGGGTGTGCGCCTCGACCTCGCCGAGCGCGAGGCCGTCGCGCCGCTCGCCGACGTCAAGGCTGCCGCGTTGCGTGCTCCCGAGGCCCTCGACCCGATGCCGGCCTTCCGCGCACCCGGCATCAGCGTCATCGCCGAGGTGAAGAGGTCCAGCCCCAGCAAGGGCGCGCTCGCCGCGATCCCCGACCCGGCGCGCCTGGCCGGCGAGTACGCCCAGGGCGGTGCGGCCGCGATCAGCGTGCTGACCGAGCAGCGACGGTTCGGTGGCAGCCTGCAGGACCTCAAGGCGGTGCGGGCCACTGTCGGCGTCCCGGTCCTGCGCAAGGACTTCATCGTCACCTCGTACCAGCTCTTCGAGGCTCGTGCCGCCGGGGCCGACCTGGCGCTGCTCATCGTCGCGGCGCTCGACCAGAACGAGCTCACCGGCCTGCTCGACCGCGCGACCAGCATCGGCCTGACCACGCTCGTCGAGGTGCATGACGAGGAGGAGGTCGAGCGCGCCGTCGATGCCGGTGCACAGCTGGTCGGCGTCAACGCGCGCAACCTCAAGACTCTCGAGGTCGACCGCGACACCTTCGCTCGGCTCCGGCCGCTGATCCCCGCGGACGTCGTGACGGTCGCCGAGTCCGGGGTGCGCGGACCTCACGACGTGTTCGAGTACGCCAAGCTCGGGGCCGATGTCGTCCTCGTCGGCGAGTCCCTGGTGAGGGGCGACGACCCGCGGGCAGCCGTGGCAGACCTCGTCGCCGCGGGGGCTCACCCCGCAACCTCGCGGAAGCCCAACTAGAAAGGCACGATCGGTGCAGCCAGACCAGGCAGGCCACTTCGGCCGCTTCGGCGGTCGGTTCATGCCCGAGGCGCTCATCGCAGCGCACGACGAGCTGACCGAGGCCTGGCAGACCGCGATGGCCGACCCGGAGTTCACCGGAGAGTTCGAGCGCATGCTGCGCGACTACGCCGGCACCCCGTCGCTGCTCTACGACGCCACCCGCCTCAGCGAGCAGGCTGGTGCGCGCCTGCTGCTCAAGCGTGAGGACCTCAACCACACCGGCGCCCACAAGGTCCGCAACGTGCTCGGACAGGCGCTGCTGACCAAGCGCATGGGCAAGACGCGGGTGATCGCCGAGACTGGCGCCGGGCAGCACGGCGTCGCGACCGCGACGGCGTGCGCCTACCTCGGCCTGGAGTGCGTGGTCTACATGGGGGAGGTCGACACCCAGCGCCAGGCGCTCAACGTCGCCCGCATGCAGCTCCTGGGAGCCGAGGTCATCCCGGTGACATCCGGCTCGCGCACGCTCAAGGACGCCATCAACGAGGCGCTGCGCGACTGGGTAGCCAGCGTGGACGACACCCACTACCTGCTCGGCACTGCAGCCGGCTCCCACCCGTTCCCCTCCATGGTGCGCGACTTCGTGCGCGGCATCGGCGACGAGGCCAGGGCCCAGTGCCTGGAGCTGACCGGGGCTCTCCCCGATGCGGCGACTGCATGCGTGGGTGGTGGCTCCAACGCGATCGGGCTGTTCGCAGCGTTCATCCCGGACGAGTCCGTGCGCCTGGTCGGGTTCGAAGCGGGTGGCGACGGCTACGAGACCGGGCGCCACGCGGCGACCATCACGGCCGGCGACGTCGGCGTGCTGCACGGGGCCCGCACCTATGTGCTGCAGGACGAGGACGGTCAGACGATCGAGTCGCACTCGATCTCGGCAGGCCTGGACTACCCCGGCGTGGGCCCGGAGCACGCGTGGCTGGCCGAGACCGGTCGCGCCGAGTACCGCCCCGTGAACGACGCCGCGGCCATGGAAGCCATGTCGCTGCTGGCGCGCACCGAGGGCATCATCCCGGCGATAGAGTCCGCGCACGCGCTCGCCGGCACCATGGACCTGGCCAAGGAGATGACGGGGGCCACGATCCTGGTCAACCTCTCCGGTCGTGGCGACAAGGACATGGGCACTGCGCTGGAGTGGTTCGGGCTGGGGGAGGACAAGTGACGGTGCAGGAGGCGTTCGCCAAGGCCAAGGCCGACGGTCGCGCTGCTCTTGTCGGCTACCTGCCCGCGGGGTTCCCGTCGGTGCAGGGCTCGATCGACGCGCTCAAGACGATGGTCGCCGCGGGCTGCGACGTGATCGAGGTCGGCCTGCCCTACAGCGACCCGGTCATGGACGGCCCGACGATCCAAGCCGCTGCGCAGCAGGCTCTCGAGCAGGGGGTCCGCACCAGCGACGTCCTGCGGACGGTCGAGGCGGTGGCTGCGACCGGGGTGAAGACCGTCGTGATGACCTACTGGAACCCTGTCGAGCGCTACGGCGTCGACAGGTTCGCCGCCGACCTTGCCAGCGCCGGCGGCAGCGGGCTGATCACCCCCGACCTCATCCCCGACGAGGCCGAGCCGTGGCTCGTCGCCTCGGCAGAGCACGGGCTTGACCGGATCTTCCTGGTGGCACCCTCCTCGACGGACGCGCGCCTGAAGATGACCGTGGAGCACGCCAGCGGCTTCGTCTACGCCACTGCGGTCATGGGCGTCACCGGTGCCCGTGACTCGACCAGCGACCTCGCCGGGCCGCTGGTCGCCAGGACCCGCGCCGTCACCGACCTACCGGTGGGGGTCGGCCTCGGTGTCTCCAACGGCAAGCAGGCAGCCGAGGTCGCGTCGTACGCCGACGGGGTGATCGTCGGCTCGGCGTTCGTCCGGGCGCTGCTGGACAACCCCGGCGCCGATGGGCTGAAGGCGCTGGCCGCACTCACCGAGGACCTCGCGGCAGGTGTACGACGTGCGTAGAGGCGTCCTCGCCCTCCTGCTCCTCCTGCTCCTCACGGCCTGCGCCGGCAGCGACGACGAGCCCGGCAACGTCACCGGCTTCCATGAGGTCCACCCCGACGGCTTCCACGGCGTGGTGATGCCGAAGCGGGGTCAGCTCCCCGAGGAGACCCTGACCGACAGCCGCGGCGACGACTACGCTCTGGTGGCCGACACCACCAAGCCGCTGACGCTCGTCTTCTTCGGCTACACGCACTGCCCCGACATCTGCCTGCTGGTCATGGGCGACATCGCGGCCGCGATGAACCGGCTGCCCGACGACCTGCAGGACCAGGTCGGCATGCTGTTCATCACCAGCGACCCCGCCCGCGACGACCCCGAGACGCTGCGTGCCTACCTCGACCGGTTCGACCCGTCCTTCGAGGGCCTCACGGCCCCGCTGGCTCAGATCAAGGACATCGGCACGGCTGTCGGCGTCGACATCACCAAGGGCGACAAGCTTCCGTCCGGCGGCTACGCCGTCGCCCACGGCACCCAGGTCATCGGCGTGGTCCCCGGCGGTTCGGCGCCGTTGGTCTGGACCCAAGGCACCAGCTCCAAGGACCTGGCCGAGGACATCACCCAGGCACTCACTGACGGCATCCCGGAGGAAGAGCAGTGATCGCGCAGTACATCCCCAGCCCAGGCCAGGGCGTCTGGCACATCGGCCCACTGCCGATCCGCGCCTACGCCCTGTGCATCATCGCCGGTGTCATCGTCGCCGTCTGGCTGGGCGAGCGGCGCTGGCGAGCACGCGGCGGGCGCCCCGGCCAGGTCAGCGACATGGCCGTGTGGGCAGTGCCCTTCGGCATCGTGGGCGGCCGGCTGTACCACGTGATCACCGACAACGGCCGCTACTTCGGCGACGGCAAGAGCCCCGTCAGCGCTCTGTACGTCTGGCAGGGCGGCTTGGGCATCTGGGGAGCGATCGCGCTCGGCGCCGTCGGCGCGTGGATCTACGCGCGCCGCAACGGTCTGCGCATGCCCGCCATGATGGACGCCCTCGCGCCGTGCCTGCTGGTCGCCCAGGCCGTCGGCCGCTGGGGCAACTGGTTCAACCAGGAGCTTTTCGGCAAGCCGCTCGACTCGTGGTGGGCCCTGAAGGTCGACCCCGAGCACCGTCCCGACGGCTACGGCGAGTTCGAGACCTTCCACCCGACCTACCTCTATGAGTTCTTCTGGAACCTGGGGGCCGCCGGGCTCGTCGTCTGGCTCGACCGCAAGCTCAAGCTGGGGCACGGCCGGGTCTTCGCGCTCTACGTGATGGCCTACTGCGCCGGCCGCGGGTGGATCGAGTACCTCCGCATCGACCCCGTGCAGGCCGACGACGTGCTGGGCCTGCGGCTGAACGTGTGGACCTCGATCGTGCTGTTCGTGCTGGCGCTCGCCTACTTCGTCTACGTCGGGATCAGGCAGCCCGGTCGCGAAGAGAGCATCTGGCGTGAGGGCCATGAGCCGGCCATCGATGGTCGAGCAGGTGACGAGGCGCTGGCCGAGGAGCCGTCCGTCGAGACCAGCGACCGCACCGGCCCGCAGGACTCGCCTTAGTGAAGGCTTTCCTTCGGTGCGCGATGCCCCAACCCGGGTAATCATCGAGGCATGAGCACCCTCGAAGGGCTCGGCGACGAGTTCCGGATCGACCACGAGCACCCCGACGTCACCGGCGGCTGGCTGCGGCCGGCGGTCTTCGGGGCGATGGACGGGCTGGTCTCCAACCTGGCGCTGATCGCCGGTGTCGCAGGCGGCACGCGTGACGCGAGCGACTCCAAGGCGGTCGTCGTGGCTGGCCTGGCTGGTCTGGCGGCCGGGGCGTTCTCGATGGCGGCGGGGGAGTACACCTCGGTCGCCAGCCAGTCCGAGCTCGCAGCGCACGAGATCGCCAAGGAGCGCCGCGAGATCCTGGCGAACCCGCAGGCCGAGGAGCACGAGCTCGCCGAGATGTACGCCGAGAAGGGGATCGATCCGGCGATCGCCGCGCGGATGGCCCATCAGATCCACGAGGACGTCGACAACGCCGTCGCCGTACACGCGCGGGAGGAGCTCGGCGTCGACCCCGACGACCTGGCCAGCCCCTGGCTGGCTTCGATCAGCTCCTTCGGCTCGTTCGCGCTGGGGGCGCTGGTGCCGCTGCTGCCGTACCTCCTCGGAGCCGGGGCCTTGTGGCCGGGGCTCGTCGTCACTCTGGTCACACTGTTCGCATGCGGCGCACTGGTTACGCGCCTCACGATCCGGCCGTGGTGGTACGGCGGCCTGCGGCAGATGCTCCTCGGCGGCGCCGCGGCGGCGCTGACCTACTGGATCGGTGTGATGGTCGGCTCGTCCAGCCTGGGATGAACCGACAGGATCGTCGGACAACTCTGTTGTACGATTTCACTTCCGCCTGGGCCAATGTTGTCCCTGTCGTTTCACTGACGAACCGCGCCCCCACGCCCTCGCTCCACGATGTCGGGCTGTTCGGGGCGCCACGACGACGGGAAAGGGTGCTCAGATGCAAGCATTCCCGCCGCCCCAAGGGCTCTACGACGGTCGCCACGAGCACGACGCGTGCGGTGTCGCCTTCGTCGCCACCCTGACAGGCGTTGCCAGCCACGACATCGTGGTCAAGGCGATCACCGCCCTGCGCAACCTCGAGCACCGCGGTGCCGTGGGTGCCGAACCCGACTCGGGTGACGGCGCCGGCATCCTGCTCCAGGTGCCTGACCGCTTCTTCCGCGACGTGGTCGACTTCGACCTGCCGCAGGCCCACGCCTACGCCGTCGGCACGGCCTTCCTGCCCGGCGACGAGGACCACGTCGCCAAGACCCAGAAGCGCATCGAGGAGATCGCGGCGGAGGAGGGCCTCTCGGTCCTCGGCTGGCGCGAGCTCCCGGTCTCGCCGGACCTGCTGGGCGCTACTGCACGGGGGGTCATGCCGACCTTCCGCCAGGTCTTCGTCAGCAGCAGCGGCGGCAAAGAGATGGGCATGGCCCTCGAGCGCAAGGCGTTCTGCCTCCGCAAGCGGTCCGAGCACGAGACCGACGTCTACTTCCCGTCCTTGTCGAGCCGCACGATCGCCTACAAGGGCATGCTGACGACCGACCAGCTCGACCGGTTCTTCCCGGACCTGGTCGATGAGCGGGTTGAGTCCGCCGTGGGGGTCGTGCACTCGCGGTTCTCCACCAACACGTTCCCGAGCTGGCCACTGGCGCACCCGTTCCGGTTCATCGCCCACAACGGCGAGATCAACACGGTGATGGGCAACCGCAACTGGATGCGCGCCCGCGAGGCGCTGCTCGACAGCGACGTCATCGGCGGTGACCTCGAGCGGCTCTACCCGATCTGCACGCCGGGCGCGTCTGACTCGGCGTCGTTCGACGAGGTGCTCGAGCTGCTCCACATGGGTGGCCGTTCGCTGCCGCACTCGGTGCTGATGATGATCCCGGAGGCGTGGGAGAACCACGCCGAGATGGACGCCAAGCGCAAGGCCTTCTACGAGTTCCACTCGGCTCTCATGGAGCCGTGGGACGGCCCGGCGTGCGTCGTGTTCACCGACGGCACGCAGGTGGGTGCGGTGCTCGACCGCAACGGTCTTCGTCCCAGTCGCTACTGGGTCACCGACGACGGTCTGGTCGTTCTGGCCTCTGAGGTGGGCGTGCTCGACATCGACCAGTCGACGGTGGTGCGCAAGGGCCGCCTGCAGCCGGGGCGCATGTTCCTGATCGACACCGCCGAGCACCGCATCATCGAGGACGACGAGATCAAGGGCGAGCTCGCGGGCGAGCACCCCTACGAGGAGTGGCTCCACGCCGGCCTGATCAAGCTCGGTGACCTCCCGGTCCGCGAGCACGTCGTACACACGCACGCGTCGGTCACCCGGCGCCAGCAGGTCTTCGGCTACACCGAGGAGGAGAAGCGCATCCTCCTCACCCCGATGGCCAAGACCGGCTACGAGCCGCTCGGCTCGATGGGCACCGACACGCCCATCGCGGCGCTCTCGGACAAGCCGAGGATGCTTTTCGACTACTTCAGCCAGCTGTTCGCGCAGGTGACCAACCCACCGCTCGACGCGATCCGCGAGGAGCTGGTCACCAGCCTCAACGGCACCATCGGCCCAGAGGCCAACCTGCTCGAGCCGACGCCCGCGTCGTGCCGCCAGGTGGTGCTCCCGTTCCCGGTGATCACCAACGACGAGCTCGTCCAGATCAGGCACATCAACCGTGACGGCGACATGCCCGGGTTCATCACCCACGTGTCCCGCGGTCTGTACGACGTCAACGGCGGCGGCGACGCGCTGGCGCAGCGTCTCGACGAGATCTGCGCCGAGGTGTCGGCTGCGATCGCCGACGGCGCCCGCATCATCGTGCTGTCGGACCGGCACTCCAGCGCCGACCAGGCCCCGATCCCGTCGCTGCTGCTGACCGGCGCTGTCCACCACCACCTGGTGCGCGAGAAGACCCGCACGCAGGTCGGCCTCATCATCGAGGCCGGCGACGTGCGCGAGGTGCACCACGTCGCGTTGCTGATCGGCTACGGCGCTGCCGCGGTCAACCCCTACCTCGCGATGGAGTCCGTGGAGGACCTCGCACGCGACGGTCACTTCGTCGACGTCGCTCCGGAGATCGCGGTCAGGAACCTGGTCAAGGCGCTCGGCAAGGGCGTCGTGAAGGTCATGAGCAAGATGGGCGTCTCGACGGTCGCGTCGTACACAGGAGCCCAGATCTTCGAAGCCGTGGGCCTCTCGCAGCCGCTCGTCGACAAGTACTTCACCGGTACGACGAGCAAGCTCGGTGGCATCGGCCTGGACACCGTCGCCGAGGAGGTGGCCCGTCGCCACCGCAAGGCCTACCCGGTCGACGGCCTCCCGCCGGCGCACCGGACCCTCGAGATCGGTGGCGAGTACCAGTGGCGCCGTGAGGGTGAGCCTCACCTCTTCGACCCGGAGACGGTCTTCCGCCTCCAGCACGCCACCCGCGCCGGCCGCTACGACGTCTTCAAGCAGTACACCGCCCGAGTGGACGAGCAGTCCGAGCGGCTGATGACCCTGCGCGGCCTGTTCCGGTTCAACAGCGGACGTCCCTCGATCCCGATCGAGGAGGTGGAGCCGGTCTCGGCGATCGTCAAGCGGTTCTCCACCGGAGCGATGTCCTACGGCTCGATCTCGCAGGAGTCCCACGAGACCCTGGCGATCGCCATGAACCGGCTCGGTGGCAAGTCCAACACCGGTGAGGGCGGCGAGGACCCCGACCGTCTCTACGACCCCGAGCGTCGCTCGTCGATCAAGCAGGTCGCATCCGGCCGCTTCGGTGTCACCTCGGAGTACCTCACCAACTCCGACGACATCCAGATCAAGATGGCGCAGGGCGCCAAGCCCGGCGAGGGCGGCCAGCTGCCCGGCCACAAGGTCTACCCGTGGGTGGCCAAGACCCGGCACAGCACACCCGGCGTGGGACTGATCTCGCCTCCGCCGCACCACGACATCTACTCCATCGAGGACCTCGCGCAGCTGATCCACGACCTCAAGAACGCCAACCCGTCCGCCCGCATCCACGTGAAGCTGGTGGCCGAGGTCGGTGTCGGCACGGTCGCGGCCGGTGTCTCCAAGGCGCACGCGGACGTCGTCCTCATCTCCGGTCACGACGGCGGCACGGGCGCGTCCCCGCTGACGTCCCTCAAGCACGCGGGTGGTCCGTGGGAGCTCGGCCTGGCCGAGACCCAGCAGACCCTGCTGCTCAACGGCCTGCGTGACCGCATCGTCGTGCAGACCGACGGCCAGCTCAAGACCGGCCGGGACGTCATCGTCGCGGCGCTGCTGGGTGCCGAGGAGTTCGGCTTCGCCACGGCTCCGCTGGTGGTGTCCGGCTGCATCATGATGCGCGTGTGCCACCTCGACACCTGCCCGGTCGGCGTCGCCACGCAGAACCCGGTCCTGCGCGAGCGCTTCACCGGCAAGCCGGAGTTCGTGGTCAACTTCTTCGAGTACATCGCGCAGGAGGTCCGCGAGTACCTCGCCGAGCTCGGGTTCCGCACGCTCGAGGAGGCCATCGGCCATGCCGACGTGCTCGACATCGAGCAGGCGGTCGACCACTGGAAGGCGGCAGGGCTCGACCTGACCCCGGTGCTGCACGTGCCCGAGCTGGCCGAGGGCACCGCGCGGCACAACACCACCACCCAGGACCACGGTCTCGACAAGGCGCTCGACAACGAGCTCGTCGCGCTCGCCAAGGACGCGCTGGAGAAGGGCGAGCCCGTGCGCGCCCAGGTCAAGGTGCGCAACGTCAACCGCACCGTCGGCACGATCCTGGGACACGAGGTCACCAAGCGCTACAAGGGCGAGGGCCTTCCCGACGGCACGATCGACATCACCTTCACCGGCTCGGCGGGTCAGTCGTTCGGCGCGTTCGTGCCCAGCGGCATCACGCTGCGGCTGGAGGGGGACGCCAACGACTACGTCGGCAAGGGCCTCTCGGGCGGCCGCATCGTCGTACGCCCCGACCGGTCGGCGACCTTCGACGCGTCGCAGCAGATCATCGCCGGCAACACGATCGCCTACGGCGCGACCAGTGGCGAGATCTTCCTGCGCGGCCAGGCCGGCGAGCGCTTCTGCGTCCGCAACTCCGGTGCGACCGCAGTGGTCGAGGGCGTGGGCGACCACGGCTGCGAGTACATGACCGGTGGGCGGGTCGTCGTACTCGGCGCGACCGGTCGCAACTTCGCGGCCGGCATGTCCGGTGGCTACGCCTTCGTGCTCGACCTCGACGAGGGCCGGGTCAACCCCGAGCTCGTCGAGCTGAGCAGGGTCGAGGGCAAGGCGGCCGACGAGCTCGAGGCCATCGTCCGCAAGCACTACGAGGAGACCGACTCACCGGTCGCCGAGGCGCTGCTGGCGGACTGGGACGCGTCACTCACCCGGTTCACCGAGGTGATGCCGAGCGACTTCAAGCGGGTGCTCGAAGCCCGTGCCGAGGCCGTCGAAGAGGGCCTGAACGACGAAGAGGCGGCCGCCCGGATCATGGAGGTGCTCCATGGCTGACATCCAGGAACTGGCTCGCGTCATCTGTGCAGAGGTGTGCTGCTGTGGCTGACCCCAAAGGATTCTTGAAGGCCGGCCGCGAGGTCGCGGCGCGTCGTCCGGTCGAGGAGCGCGTCAGGGACTGGAACGAGGTCTACCCCGGCGGGGCCGGAAGGGCGCTGCTGCCGATCATCAGTGAGCAGGCCGGGCGCTGCATGGACTGCGGCATCCCGTTCTGCCACCAGGGCTGCCCGCTGGGCAACCTCATCCCGGAGTGGAACGACCTGGTCTGGCGTGACGACTGGGAGGGTGCGCTCGAGCGTCTGCACGCGACCAACAACTTCCCGGAGTTCACCGGACGGCTCTGCCCGGCTCCGTGCGAGACGTCGTGCGTGCTCGGCATCAACCAGGACCCGGTGACGATCAAGAACGTCGAGGTCTCGATCATCGACAAGGGCTGGGAGTCCGGCTTCGTGCGCCCGCAGGCGCCGGAGTGGCTCTCGGGCAAGACCGTGGCCGTCATCGGCTCAGGTCCGGCCGGCCTGGCCGCCGCGCAGCAGCTGACCCGCGCGGGTCACACCGTCGCGGTCTACGAGAGGGCCGACAAGATCGGCGGCCTCATGCGCTACGGCATCCCCGAGTTCAAGATGGAGAAGAAGTTCCTCGACCGTCGCCTCGGTCAGATGGAGCGCGAGGGCACGGTGTTCCGGGCCGGCGTCAACGTAGGCGAGGACATCACCGGTCCCGAGCTGGTCGAGCGGTTCGACGCCGTCGTACTCGCCATCGGTGCGTGCGACGCCCGCGACCTGCCGGTGCCGGGGCGTGAGCTCGGCGGCATCCACCAGGCGATGGAGTTCCTCCCGCAGGCCAACCGCGTCGCGCTGGGGGAGACCGTCGAGGACCAGATCGTCGCGACCGACAAGCACGTGATCATCATCGGTGGCGGTGACACCGGCGCCGACTGCTTGGGCACGTCGCACCGTCAGGGCGCGAAGTCGATCACGCAGCTGGAGATCATGCCGCAGCCCGGCCTCGACCGGCCCGACGGCCAGCCGTGGCCGACGTACCCGATGCTGTTCCGGGTCTCCTCCGCGCACGAGGAGGGCGGTGACCGCGTCTACTCGGTCTCGACCAAGCAGTTCCTCGGCGACGAGTCCGGCAACGTCCGGGCGCTGACGCTGGTCGAGGTCGACTCGAAGTTCCAGGAGATGCCCGGCACCGAGCGGGAGATCCCGGCGGAGCTGGTGCTCTTCGCGATGGGCTTCGTGGGTCCGGAGAAGCCGGGGCTGCTCGAGCAGCTCGGCGTCGAGCTCGACCAGCGCGGCAACGTCGTCCGCGACAAGGTCTACAAGTCGTCGATCGACCGCGTGTTCGTCGCCGGTGACGCCGGCCGTGGCCAGTCGCTGATCGTCTGGGCCATCGCCGAGGGACGTGCCGCCGCGGCCGCGGTCGACACCTTCCTCACGGGTGCGACGACCCTGCCCGCGCCCGATCCCGCCGACCGAGCGACCGCTGGTCGTCTGAGCGGGCCGTCGCTGCGGGTTTCACCGGTCATCCGGCGAAACCGGGACTGTCGGAGTGTCACGACGCTCTGACAGTCCCGGTTTCGCTCAGCAAGACGGTCGTTGGATCGATCCAAGAACCGATAGGGTGCAGACGTGCGCAGAGCAAAGATCGTCGCCACGCTGGGTCCCGCCACCTCGACTCCGGAGAAGATCCGTGAGCTGGTCGACGCCGGGATGGACTTCGCCCGGCTCAACATGAGCCACGGCACCCACGCCGACCACGAGAAGGTCTACCGGATGGTCCGCGAGGCCTCCGACGTCACCGGTCACGGAGTGGGCATCCTGGCCGACCTCCAGGGCCCGAAGATCCGGCTCGGCAAGGTCGCCAACGGGCCGGTCGAGCTCGAGGAGGGGCGCACGTTCACGATCACGACCCGCAGCGTCCCCGGTGATGCCGAGATCTGCTCGACGACCTACGCCGGGCTGCCCGGCGACGTCGCTCCGGGCGAGTCCATCCTGATCGACGACGGCCGGGTCGCGCTCGAGGTGACCGCGGTCGAGGGCACCGACGTGCAGACCGTCGTCGTGGTGCCAGGGCCGATCAGCAACAACAAGGGCATCAACCTGCCCGGTGTCGCGGTCTCGGTGCCGGCTCTGTCGGAGAAGGACAAGGCCGACCTCCGCTTCGCGCTGAGGCTCGCGGTCGACATGATCGCGCTGTCCTTCGTGCGCTCGGCTGCCGACGTCGAGGCGGTGCGGCTGATCATGGACGAGGAGGGCGTGCGGCTCCCCGTCATCGCGAAGATCGAGAAGCCCCAGGCGATCGACAACATCGACGAGATCATCGAGGCGTTCGACGGCTTCATGGTCGCCCGGGGTGACCTGGGGGTCGAGATGCCGCTGGAGGACGTGCCCTTCCTGCAGAAGCAGGTGATCGAGAAGGCCCGCCGCAACGCCAAGCCGGTGATCGTCGCGACGCAGATGCTGGAGTCGATGATCTCGTCGCCGCGCCCCACCCGCGCCGAGGCGAGCGACGTCGCCAACGCCGTGCTCGACGGCGCCGACGCGGTGATGCTCTCGGGCGAGACGGGGGTAGGCCAGTTCCCCATCGAGACGGTGGAGACGATGGCGCGCATCATCGCGTCGACCGAGGACCACTTCCTGGCGCGGATGGCCGCGATCGACTGGCAGCCCAAGACCAAGGGCGGCATCATCGCCAAGGCCGCGGCTGAGGTCGCCGACCGCATCGACGCGAAGTACCTCGTCGCCTTCACCGCCAGCGGCGACTCCGCCCGTCGGCTCTCGCGTTACCGCACGGAGATCCCCGTGCTTGCGTTCACCCCCGTCCCTTCGGTGCGGTCACAGCTGTGCCTCTCGTGGGGCGTGGAGACCTTCATCGGCGCCTACGTCGAGCACACCGACGAGATGGTGCGGCAGGTCGACGAGGCGCTGCTCAAGATCGGCCGCGTGCGCGAGGGTGACTTCGTGGTCATCATCGCGGGCTCCCCGCCCGGCATCCCCGGCTCCACCAACGCGCTGCGGATCCACCGCATGGGCGACGCCATCAACGAGGTAGCCCCGGCGTATCGTCGCGGGCGATGATCGAGTACTTCACCCCAGCCGAGCTCGAGCGCTTCCGCCCCGCCGGTGAGTTCGTAGCCCGCACGCTCGCCACATTGCGCGAGCGCACCACCGTCGGCACGAACCTGCTTCAGATCGACCGCTGGGCCGCGGACCTGATCGCCGAAGCCGGGGCTACCAGCTGCTACGTCGACTACCACCCGAGCTTCGGCGCCTCGCCGTTCGGCAAGGTCATCTGTACGTCGGTCAACGACGCCGTGCTCCACGGCCTGCCGTTCGACTACGACCTGCGGGACGGCGACCTGGTCAGCCTGGACTTCGCCGTCAGCATCGGCGGGCTGGTCTGCGACTCGGCGGTGTCGTTCGTGGTGGGCGAGCCGTCTCCGGGGGACCTGCGTCTGATCCAGGCGAGCGAGGAGGCGCTTGCCGCCGCGATCGCGCAGGCACACGTGGGCAACCGGCTCGGCGACATCTCGGCCGCCATCGGCGCGGTGGCCCGCTCGTACGACCTGACTGTCAACCTGCAGTTCGGAGGTCACGGGGTCGGACGCACCATGCACGGTGACCCGCACGTGTCCAACGACGGGCGGCCAGGCCGCGGGCTGAAGCTCCAGCCCGGTCTGGTGATCGCGATCGAGCCCTGGTTCATGGCCGGCACCGACGAGATCTACACCGACCCCGACGGTTGGACGCTGCGGAGTGTCGACGGCAGCCGCGGTGCGCACTCGGAGCACACCGTCGCGATCACCGAGGACGGCCCGCTGGTGCTCACCGCGTAGGACGACCGTTTGCCAGACGGGGCGGCTCGGCGCTTGGCACCGATGACCTCGTCGAGGTAGGCGACGCCGTGCCTGGTGGCGATGCCCAACCAATGCTGGCAGTCCGACTTCACCCACTACCGGCTCACCCGCCCCGACCGACGCCCCCGGACTCGACACCGAGGTCCTGACCTGGCTCGACGACTGCTCCCGCTACGCCCTCTCGGTCACCGCCCACCACCGGGTCACCGGCACCATCGTGCCCACCGAGTTCCGCACAACCGTCGCCACACACGGCATACCGGCCTCCACCCTGACCGACAACGGCATGGTGTTCACCACCCGGCTCTCCGGCGGCAAGGGCGGCCGCAACCCCTTCGAGACCGAACTACGCCGCCTCAACGTGGACCAGAAGAACGGCCGCCCCTGGCACCCCCAGACCCAGGGCAAGGTCGAACGCTTCCAGCAGACCCTGAAGAAATGGCTCCGCGCCCAACCCGACCAACCAGCCACCATCGAGCAGCTCCAGACCCTGCTGGACCGGTTCGTGGTCGAGTACAACCAGCACCGGCCGCACCGCTCCCTGCCACACCGCGCGACACCCACGACCGTCTACACCACCCGACCCAAGGCGACACCGGGCAAGGGCGCCCGCGACGACGACACCCACGACCGCGTTCGCCGCGACCGCGTCGACAAGAGCGGCAAGATCACCCTGCGCTACCAGGGCCAGCTCTATTCCATCGGCATCGGCCGAACCCACGCCCGAACCCACGTCATCGTCCTGGTCCAGGACCTCGACATCCGGATCATCGACGCCGCCACCGGCCAGCTTCTCCGCGAGCTGGTCCTCGACCCATCCAAGCGCTACCAAGGCACGGGACGCCCACCCGGCCCCACCCGCTGAAAGAAGGAGGGCCGAACCCACGACTATTGGGTTCGGCCCTCCGGGATGTCTTGAGACATCACAAAGGTGCCCCGGGTGGGATTCGAACCCACACTGGATGGTGTTTGAGACCATTGCCTCTGCCGTTGGGCTACCGGGGCTTGGGCAGCGACAACCGTAGCCGATGAGGTCGCCTCGGACGGCGCCAGGTTGGCAAAAGTCGAGTTGTTTAGTAGTCTTTCGACCTCGCAGGGACAAGTGGAAGAGGTGCAGAGACTCGTGGCTACGTTCGAAGGGCTGCTCGAGCGGCTCATCAGCCAGGACCGAGCCATCGCCAACGCTCGCGCGGCGGCGACCCACCTGTCGCGATGCCGCGTCGAGCGCCTCGAGATCGAGCTGTTCCTGACCGAGCTCGCCGAGAAGCGGGCAGCCACCCGCTCCGCCTGATCCGTCCCGACCGATCCACTAGGGTCGGACCCGTGGACGCACAGCAGACGAGCACGCCGGCCCGACGGGTCGTCATCGCCGAGGACGAGGCTCTCATCCGGCTCGACCTGGCCGAGATGCTCGCCGAGGAGGGCTACGACGTCGTGGGCCAGGCCGGCGACGGGGAGGCCGCCGTGGCCCTGGCCGAGCAGCACCGGCCCGACCTCGTCGTACTCGACGTCAAGATGCCCAAGCTCGACGGCATTGCCGCGGCCCAGCGGATCGCGGAGCAGCGGATCGCGCCGGTCGTGATCCTGACGGCGTTCAGCCAGCGCGACCTGGTGGAGCGGGCTCGTGACGCGGGGGCGATGGCGTACCTCGTCAAGCCGTTCACCAAGAACGACCTGATGCCCTCGATCGAGATGGCGATGAGCCGCTTCGCCGAGCTGCAGATGCTCGAGGCCGAGGTCGCCGACCTCACCGAGCGCCTCGAGACACGCAAGCTCGTCGACCGGGCCAAGGGCGTCCTGCAGGCCAAGCTCGAGCTCAGTGAGCCCGACGCGTTCCGCTGGATCCAGAAGACCGCCATGGACCTGCGGCTGTCGATGAAGCAGGTTGCCGACGGCGTTATCACCCATGGGCCGGACGTCACGGGCGCCTCGGACGCGACAGGTGCTACCGAGCAATAGCCCCTGCCGGTCTGTACCTGACTGTCCGACTGTCGGCGTTGAGGTCACGAATCCACAACGACGTACCCCCTGAATAGCACCTGATCGTCGTTTCGTGACCCGTTTAGGTGCTAGTTTCGCGCCCATCAGGGCCTCCGCCTGCGGACGGGTGGCCGAAACAATGCAACACGGAGGGTCCATGATCCGCTCATCCATGATGTGGCGCTCGCTCGCAGCCACGGCCACGGCCGCGCTGGTGCTGAGCGCCTGCGGCACGACAGACGACGGGGGAGGCGGCGGCGACAACGCCGATGGCGACTGCTCCGGCAAGATTGCCGCGATGGGTGCCCTCAGTGGCGCCAACGCCAGCATTGTCATCCCGTCCGTCGACGGTGCCGAGCTCGCGCTCAAGCAGTGGCTCGCAGAGAACGACGACTGCGAGATCGAGTTCGTCCGGCACGACACCGAGGGTGACCCGGCCAAGGCCACCCCGATCGCGACCCAGATCGCCGGCGACGACGAGTACCTCGGCGTCATCGGTGGTGCCTTCTCCGGCGAGACCCGCGCCACCAAGACCATCTTCAACGACGTCGGCCTGACGATGATCAGCCAGTCCGCAACCGCGACCGACCTCTCGCTCGAGAGCAAGGTCCCGGTCTTCCACCGCCTCGTGCCGTACGACGACTACCAGGGCAAGGCCATCGCCAAGTACGCCTCGGAGGTCTTCGGCGGCAAGAAGATCTTCCTCGTCGACAACTCCGAGGCCTACGGCGAGCCGTTGGTCGCACGCGTCAAGGAGACCTTGGGCGACCTGGTCGCGGGAACGGACAAGACACAGGTCGGCCAGACCGACTTCGCGCCGACCATCTCCAAGATCCGTCAGGCCGAGCCCGACGCGATCGTCTACGGCGGCTACATCGCCGAAGCCTCACCGCTGCTCAAGCAGATCCGCGACGCCGGCATCGATGCCCCGTTCATCGGCGGCGACGGTCTGTACGGCGCCGACTGGGGCAACGCAGTGGGTGCTGCGGGCGAAGGCTCGATCATCGTGTGTCCCTGCGCCCCGATCGCGGAGGGCGAGTCCTTCGCCGATGACTTCGAGGCCGAGTTCGGGGAGGCTCCCGGCGCCTACGCCGCCGAGGGTTACGACGCGATGAGCATCTTCCTCGCCGCCATCGAGGACGGAAACACCGAGCGCGCCGACATCGAGGAGTTCGTCGACGGCTACGAAGGTGACGGCCTGAGCAAGAAGCTCGCCTTCGACGAGAACGGTGACGTTCCGAAGGAGCAGGTCTCCTACTGGGCGTACAAGACTGAGGGCAAGGCCCTGGTCCCCGACCAGGAGATCACTGGGCTGGGCTGACGCCAGCACGCATGACCCACGGGGGCGGTCAGGTTGGACCTGATCGCCCCCTGGGCGCGGTCCCCAGTCCCGTGGGCCGCACGCTCGTCCGGTTGGAGATCCGGTGGATTTTGACAGCTTGTTCAACGGCCTGGAGGGACACACCCTCGATGGCCTCACTCGCGGTTCGATCTATGCCCTCGTAGCCCTTGGCTACACGATGGTCTACGGCGTCATGAAACTGATCAACTTCGCGCACTCCGAGGTGTTCATGGTGGGCACCTGGACTGTGCTCGGTGTCTACACGCTGCTCGGAGCCGAGGCCGGCTCCGGCCTCGGGATGGTCATTCTGGCCACCCTTCTCGCGTTGGCGTGCGCGATGGCCGCCTCCGCGGCAGTCGCGCTCGGGGTCGAACGGATCGCCTATCGACCGCTGCGCAAGAAGAACGCACCACCCCTCATCTTCCTGATCACAGCGATCGGCTGCTCGCTGGTGCTCGTCGAGATCTTCGGCCAAGTGCTCAAGGTGATCTTCGGTGACCCCTTCGGCCGTGCGCCGGTCGGGCTCCCGTCCCCACTGCAGACCCACGAGCTGTTCACGATCGGTGACACCCGGGTCACCAACGTCCAGCTGATCGTGATCTTCGGAGCCATCCTGATGATGGTCGCCCTCGACTTCTTCGTGAACAAGAGCCGGGTCGGCCGCGGCGTCCGCGCCGTCGCCCAGGACCCCGACACGGCTTCGCTGATGGGCGTCAACCAGGATCGCATCATCATGCTGGTCTTCGTTATCGGTGGGGCGATGGCCGGAGTGGCCGCACTGCTGCACACCATGCAGTACGACATCACCAAGTTCGACATCGGTTTCGCCATCGGTATCAAGGCGTTCACCGCCGCAGTGCTCGGTGGCATCGGCAACCTGCGCGGTGCCCTCGTGGGAGGGCTGCTGCTCGGCATCGTCGAGGTCTATTTCTCCACGCTCTTCGACTCCAGCTGGTCGGACGTGTGGGCCTTCGTGGTCCTGGTCCTGGTCCTGATGTTCAGACCCACAGGACTGCTCGGGGAGTCGCTCGGGAAGGCTAGGGCATGAGCGCGATCATGAACTCCACCAAGCAGCTGAGCGGCCGCTGGGCCTCGTCGCCGCGTTGGGTGCGCATCGTCGCGCTACTGCTCTTCCTGGCCTTCGCGGTCTACCTTCCTCGGCTCAACATCCTGCCGTTCGCCAATATCCGGACCGACCTGGGAGATCGAGGCTCCGACTGGGCGAGCGTGCTGTTCATCGTCGTGGTCTACATGATCGCGGCAGTCGGCCTCAACGTCGTGATCGGCTGGGCCGGTCTGCTCGACCTGGGCTACATCGGGTTCTACGCACTGGGCGCCTACTCGGTCGCGCTCTTCGGTTCACCCACGTCCCCGGTCACGGAGTGGATGGTGGCGAAGTTCGGCTTCGACGAAGGCTGGGCAGTACCCTTCGTCGCCACGATCCCGATCGCGATAGCACTGACCATGGCCGCTGGCGTCTTGCTGGGGGCCCCGACCCTGCGGCTGCGCGGTGACTACCTCGCGATCGTGACCATGGGCTTCGGTGAGATCATCCGGATCATCGCGCGCAACGCCGACCCCATCACCGGGGGCTCCGCGGGTGTCACCAACGTGCCGGTTCCGCCTGGACCCGAGATCGACGGGCGGTCGTTCTTCAACACCGCCGACGCGGAGCGTTGGTACTGGCTGGCACTCGCCGTGCTCATCCTGCTGATCTTCTTGGCACGACGGCTGGAGAACAGTCGCGTGGGGCGGGCCTGGCTGGCCATCCGCGAGGATGAGGACGCTGCAGCCGTCATGGGTGTCGCTGCGTTCAAGTTCAAGCTCTGGGCGTTCGCGATCGGCGCTGCCTTCGGCGCCATCGCCGGACTGCTCTTCGCAAGCAAGCAGCAGTACGTCGAACCGACCGGCTTCGCCCTCAACCTCTCGTTCTTGTTCGTGGCCATGGTCGTCATCGGCGGGTCCGGCAACATCGCCGGCGCGTTGCTGGGAGCGTTCCTGATCACCTACATCCCCGAGCGGCTTCGTGACGTGCCTCTGCTGGGGGAGGAAGCGGTGCTGTGGCGGCCGTTCGCCTTCGGTGTCGCCCTGGTCCTCGTGATGGTGCTGAGACCGCAGGGCCTGGTGCCCAACCGAAGACGCGCAAGAGAGCTGACCGATCGCGCGCACGAGGCTAAGCAGGAGGCAGCTGATGTCTGAGGCCATCGAGTCTCCGGAGGTCGAAGAAGCACTGGCTGTCCCTGAAGAGACCCTCGTCGAAGATCTGACGATCGACGCCGGTCCCCAGGGAGAGGTGCTGCTGGAGGTCGACCATGTGACGCTGAGGTTCGGCGGTGTGGTCGCGCTCAACGACGTGCACTTCGACATCAGGCGTGGTGAGATCCTCGGGCTGATCGGGCCCAACGGCGCTGGCAAGACGACCTGCTTCAACGCCATGACGGGTGTCTACACTCCGACCTCCGGCGAGATCCGGTTCGACGGCACCACGATCAGCGGGAGGAAGCCGCACAAGATCAACCAGCTCGGCATCGCCCGCACGTTCCAGAACATCCGGCTCTTCCCGGAGATGTCGGCGCTGGAGAACGTCATGGTGGGCTGCGATGCCCGCCACAAGACCAGCGTGGTCGGAGCTCTCTTCCGGCTCTACCGGGTCAGGCCCAAGCCGGAGGAACTGCCGGACAACCCGTTGAGTGCTGCTTTCGCGAAGGTGTTCGGCGTCAGCCGGCACATTCTCGAGGACCGTGCAGGCCGTCGGCGTTCCATGGAGCTGCTGCGTTTCGTCGGCATCGCGGACCGGGCTCACGAGCTGGCGCGCAACCTGCCCTACGGCTATCAGCGCCGACTCGAGATCGCCCGTGCGCTGGCCACGGAGCCTCAGCTGCTCTGCCTGGACGAGCCCGCGGCCGGCTTCAACCCGGCGGAGAAGGAAGACCTGATGGGTCTGATCCGCCGGATCCGCGACCTCGGCCACACAGTGCTGCTCATCGAGCACGACATGAGGCTCGTGATGGGCGTGACGGACCGCATCGTGGTCCTGGAGTTCGGACAGAAGATCGCCGAGGGCCTTCCCGCCGACGTCGCCCGCAACCCCAGCGTTATCGCTGCCTACCTAGGAGAGCCGGACGATGCTTCTTCAGATTGAGGACGCCGTCCTCAACTACGGCAAGATCGAGGCGCTCCACGGCATCAGCGTGGAGGTCAACGAGGGCGAGGTCGTCTCGTTGATCGGCGCCAACGGTGCCGGCAAGACCTCGACGATGCGTGCCGTCTCCGGTGTCCGCGGCCTGACCTCGGGCAAGATCATCTTCAACGGCGAGGACGTCACCAAGCTGCGTGCCGACCAGCGCATGCGCAGGGGGCTCGTCCTGGCCCCCGAGGGTCGCGGCATCTTCCCCGGCATGACCGTGACCGAGAACCTCGACATGGGCGCCTACACGCGCAAGGACAAGGGTGGCGTCGCCGAAGATCTCGAGCGTGCATTCACGCTCTTCCCCCGGATGGCCGAGCGCAGGAAGCAGGTGGCCGGCACGCTGTCCGGCGGTGAGCAGCAGATGCTTGCGATCGGTCGCGCGCTCATGTCGCGGCCCAAGCTGCTCATGCTGGACGAGCCGTCGATGGGGCTGGCGCCCATGATCATCCAGCAGATCTTCGGGATCATCACCGAGATCGCCCAGCAGGGCACCACGATCCTGCTGGTCGAGCAGAACGCCAAGCAGGCGCTCTCCCGGTCCGACCGGGCCTACGTGCTGGAGACGGGCAACATCGTCAAGACCGGCCCTGGCCAGGACCTGCTGACCGATCCGGCGATCCGTGAGGCCTACCTCGGCGTCGCCTGAGTCTCACCCGGCTTAGCCGCGGAGCGAGGCCACCAGCGACGTCAGCAGGGGAGCGACCAGCAGGGCGGGCAGCAGGTCGCCGACCTGCACCTGCCTGATGCGGAGCAGGCGCAGGCCCACGCCGAGCAGCATGAGGCCACCCGTCGTCGTGACGGCGGCGAGCTCTGCATCGGGGAGCAGGTCGCTGAGGAAGATGCCGACGACCGTCAGCGACCCCTGGATCGCCACGATCGACACCACGCTGGCCGCGACCCCCCAGCCGAGCGAGGCCGCGAAGGCGATCGAGGCGAAGCCGTCGAGCGCCGACTTGAGGAAGAGCTGGTCCGGGTCCTGCCTCATGCCGTCGTTGAGCGCGCCCAGGATCGTCAGCGGCCCGACGCAGAAGACCAGCGACGCGGCGACGTAGCCCTCGATGAAGCGCGCCCGCTCCACGCCGTTGTGACCGCCGAGCCGGCGCTGGAGCCACCCGCCGAACCGTTCGAGCGCGTCCTCGATGCCCAGGATGCTGCCCACGACGCCACCGATGACCAGCGATCCCAGCACGATGAGCACCGGCGCGCTGTCGCCGACCGCGTCCTCCCACGCGGCATCGCTGATCGACGCAGCAGAGAGCGCCGCGACCAGGAGCGTCACCAGGCCGAGCGCGTCCGTCACCACATCGCGGGTCTTCTCGCTCAGCCGATGGCCGGCGAGCACGCCGATCACTGAACCGACCAGCACAGTGCCGACGTTCACGACGGTCCCGATTCCCGGAAACACCAGTCTTCCCCTATCGCTCGACGCCCTTCCAGGCGTAATGTCTCATCTCGTTCGAACCGGGTGAACGGGGCACCTTGTCGGCCGGTGGCATGCACCCATGCTGCCGCACCTGCGACTGGCAGCCTGCCTTGGGAGGGGCGCATCTTGTCACGCTCACTGATCGTGGTTCGCGACGCAGAACCCGCAGACGCGCCGTCACTGCTCCGTGTGTGGAGCGACCTGCTCCGGCGTACGACGCCCGACCGCTCGCCTCGCCCGCCGCTGACCGAGGTCCGGGCCAACCTCGCCCGCATCGCAGCCGAGCCCGAGCAGCGGCTCGTGGTCGCCCTGCTCGACGACGAGGTCGTGGGAGCGGCGTACCTGAGCCGGATGCCGCTGAGTCCCGTGCACTCCGACGACGCGGTGCAGATCAGCTACCTGCACGTCAGCGAGCACGCGCGCCGCCACGGTGCCGGCAAGGCTCTCGTGGAGGCCGCGGTCGAGTGGGCCGAGGAGAAGGGCGCCGCGACCGTGATGGCCGCAGCGACCGCTACCGACCGCGACGCCAACCGCTACCTGGCCCGGCTCGGGTTCGGCTCCATCGCCGTCATCCGGGCTGCGACGGTCGCGTCCTTGCGAGCCGGCGCGATGCCTCCGGAGCCTCCGGCCTGTGCCCGCACCGACTCGCGAACCAGCCGCACGGTCGGCCAGATCCTGGCCCAGCGCCGCCAGCAGCGACGCGTCCGCGCGCTGTCCTGACGGTCGGTCCGAGGACTGTCCGTGGCGATGGTTAGAGTCGCCATGTGACTCAAGCCGACCGCCCTCGTCTCCTGCTCCTCGACGGGCACTCGCTGGCCTACCGCGCCTTCTACGCCCTGCCCGTGGAGAACTTCTCCACGACGACGGGTCAGCCGACCAACGCGGTCTACGGGTTCACCTCGATGCTCATCAACGTGCTGCGCGACGAGGAGCCCACCCACATCGCGGTCGCGTTCGACAAGTCACGGCAGACCTTCCGGCTGGCCGAGTACCCGGAGTACAAAGCCAAGCGCAGCAAGACCCCTGACGAGTTCGGCAGCCAGCTCTCCCTGATCCGGGAGGTCCTCGATGCGCTCCGCGTCACCCACCTCGAGCTCGACGGCTACGAGGCCGACGACATCATCGCCACCCTCACCACCCGGGCCGTCGCCGAAGGCATGGAGGTGCGCATCCTCTCCGGTGACCGCGATGCCTTCCAGCTGGTCTCGGCGGACACCACCCTGCTCTACCCGTCCCGCGGCGTCTCTGAGCTCTGGCGCATGACGCCCGCCAAGGTCTTCGAGCGCTACGGGGTCCCTCCGGAGCGCTACCCGGAGATCGCCGCCCTGGTCGGGGAGGACTCCGACAACCTGCCGGGCATTCCCGGGGTCGGTCCCAAGACGGCGGCCAAGTGGATCACGACCTACGACGGCCTGGACAACGTGATCGCCAACGCCGACAAGATCACCGGCAAGGCGGGCGACAACCTCCGCGCGCACCTCGGCGACGTGATCCGCAACCGCCGGCTCAACGCGCTCGTGTGCGACCTGGCCCTCGACGTGACGCCCGGGGCTCTGGCCGTGCAGCCGTGGGACCGGCAGGAGGTGCACAAGCTGTTCGACGGCCTGGAGTTCCGGGTGCTGCGCGACCGCCTCTTCGAGTACCTCTCCTCGGAGGAGGAGATCGACGACTCCGGGTTCGCGCTCGCCGGCACCCAGCTCGGGCCCGGTGAGGTGGCAGCCTGGCTCGATGAGCATGCCGGTGCCGGACCGCGCGTCGGCGTACAGGTCCAAGGCACGTGGGGCTCGGGCACGGGCGACGTCTTCGGCGTGGCGCTGGCCTCGTCCGACGACACTGCGGCATACGTCGACATCGACAAGCTCGAGCCCGCCGACGAGCAGGCCCTCGCCGACTGGCTGGCCGACGAGACGAGGCGCACGGTGCTCCACGACGCCAAGGGGCCGATGCTGGCGCTGGCGGCTCGCGGCTGGACGCTGCGCGGGCTTGACGCCGACACAGCACTGTCGGCCTACCTCGCCCGTCCCGACCAGCGCTCCTACGACCTGGCCGACCTCACGCTGCGCTACCTCAAGCGCGAGCTCAAGGCCGAGGACAAGGTCGACGAGGGGCAGCTCTCCTTCGACAGCATCGGCGACGAGTCGGCCGGGGAGACGCCGATGCTCCAGGCGCGGGCGGTGCTCGACCTGGCCGAGGCGCTCGACCAGGAGCTCGCCGACCGCGGTGGCACGGCCTTGCTCGGCGAAGTAGAGCTCCCGCTGATCGGGGTGCTCGCGGAGATGGAGCAGCTCGGCATCGCCGTCGACGTGGAGCGGCTCGAGGCTCGCGAGGCCCACTTCGCCGGCGAGGTGAAGCTCGCGGCCGACGAGGCCTACCGCGCCATCGGCAAGGAGATCAACCTCGGCTCTCCCAAGCAGCTGCAGGAGGTGCTCTTCGAGGAGCGCGGGCTGCCCAAGACCAAGCGCACCAAGACCGGCTACACCACCGACGCCGACGCCCTGAAGGGGCTGCTGGAGAAGGTGCCCGACGACGCGTTCCTCCTGGCGCTCCTGCGGCACCGCGACGTCTCCCGGCTGCGCTCCACCGTCGAGGGGCTGCTCAAGACGGTGCAGCCCGATGGACGCATCCACACGACGTTCAACCAGCTGATCGCCGCGACCGGCCGGCTCTCCAGCACCGACCCCAACCTCCAGAACATTCCGATCCGCACCGAGGAGGGTCGCACCATCCGGGAGGCCTTCGTCGTGGGTGCCGGCTACGACACCTTGATGACCGCGGACTACAGCCAGATCGAGATGCGGATCATGGCGCACCTCTCCGAGGACGTTGCGTTGATCGACGCGTTCCGCTCAGGCATGGACTTCCACTCGTTCACCGCGTCGAAGGTCTTCGGTGTCGACGCCGACCACGTCTCCCTCGAGCACCGCGCCAAGATCAAGGCGATGAACTACGGCCTGGCCTACGGCCTGTCGGCCTACGGCCTGAGCCAGCAGCTGGGCATCGACCCCTCCGAGGCACGCGGACTGATGGACGACTACTTCGAGACGTTCGGCGGCGTCCGCGACTACCTCGGCGGCATCGTCGACGAGGCCCGTCGCAGCGGCTTCACCGAGACGATCCTCGGACGCCGTCGCTACCTGCCCGACCTGACCAGCGACAACCGGCAGCGCCGGGAGATGGCCGAGCGGATGGCCCTCAACGCGCCGATCCAGGGCTCAGCCGCCGACATCATCAAGGTCGCGATGCTCCGCGTGCACGCCGCGATCGCGAAGGCCGGGCTGGGGTCTCGGATGCTGCTTCAGGTGCACGACGAGCTCGTCTTCGAGGTCGCCCCCGGGGAGGCCGGGCCGCTGGAGGAGCTCGTCCGACGTGAGATGGCGTCGGCCGCGGACCTCACCGTCCCGCTCGACGTGAGCGTGGGCACGGGCGGCAGTTGGCACCAGGCCGCGCACTGAGCCTCAAGTGACGGGTGAGCGCTGCGCCGCCCGGCCAGACGGCCGGGCCAGGGTCACGGGCACCACCGAGACGACGGCAACGGCGATCACCATGGTTACGAGCTGGCGGTTGCTGTCGGCAACCAGCACGCCGAGCATCGCGACGACCACGGCCGCGGCCCACAGGTAGAAGGCCACGTGTGCCTGCCGCGCGATCTGACGGTAGACGACCATCTGTAGCACGGCGTACACGGTCCCCTGCAGGGTGAAGACCCAGGCGTAGGTGGCCAGGGTGTCGTACTCCGTCCCGCCGACGAAGGCGACCGCCAGGTCGGGGAGCAGCACGCAGCCAAGGGTTGCGCACGTCCCGAGGGCGAGCACGCCGACGAGCGGACGCAGCCAGGCCGAGTCTCGGTCGTTGGCGGCCTGGTCCTGTGCGATCTTCGGGAAGGCCACGATGATCACGAACTGAGGCAGGAACAAGCACGATTTGGTCAGGATCGAGCCTGCGGCGTACACCCCTGAGTCGAAGAGGCTGAACTGGTTGCGCGCCACGAGCACGTCGAGGTTGGTGAGCACGAAGAACGCCAGCAGGCTGTGCCCGTTGTGCCAGACCTCGCGGAGCACGCTGTGGTGCGTGCCCGCCCGGCCGTGCGGGACGTGCCGGCAGCCCCAGTAGCCCACCACAGCCGGGACCACGGCGCCGAGGAAGAGCCCCACCATCGCCCCGGTCACCGAGTCGAAGAGCACCACGCCCAGAGAGCCGAAGCCCGCCCGTCCGAGGCCGGCTGCCACGAAGGTGACCGCCAGCCAGCGCCAATGCTCAGAGCCCTGGAGTACACCGAAGTAGCCGCCGACCATCGTCAGGGGTATGACGGTCAGCCCGATCATCAGCGCAGCGACCAACGGCACGTGCAACATGTGCATGAACAGCGGCGCGCCGAGCAGGAACAGCGCACCCAGTCCCAGGGCGACGTGCCACGTGCTCACGATCACGTCGTGGGCCTCGGGGTCCCGCCGCTCCGCGGAGCTGGTCGCGATGCGCCGCGCGGCCGTCGCCTGCAGTGCGAGGGCACCGACGTTCGCGACGAGCAGGATGCTCAACGAGGCACTCACGGCGCCGAACTTCTCGGGGCCGAGTAGCCGCGACGCAGCCAAGGTGAAGGCGTACACCAGGACGTTCATCGCCATCATCCCGCCCGCTGTCAGCGAGGTCGCCGTAGCTGTGGCGGACCGGCTCGGGCCGCCGGCAGGAAGCGTCATGGCGGCCATTGTGCCCGTCGGGCGGAGGACCTGGCGTACCTGGGGGCCGGGTGCCCGGGTCGAGCAGGTCCGTCGTCCCGACGGCCTGCCGCTCCCGCCGCTCCCCGTAGGTTCTGTCGCGCTAGCCCTGGTTGGCGACCAGGAGGTCGGCCACGAAGATCGCAGTGCCCGGGACCAGGGCACCCCGGACCGGACCCCATCCTCCCCAGACCCGGTCATGGCCCTCGGGCCACTCCGGTTCCACCAGGTCGACGAGCGCGAAGCCGTGCCGTGCCAGCTCCCGCACCCAGTCGCCCACAGTGCGGTGGTGCTCGACGTACCGGACCCGTTCCGCCTCGTCGACCTCGACGTACGGGGTGCGGTCGAAGTAGCTGTTGGTCACCGCCAGCCCGTGCTCCGTCGGGTCGTCAGGCATCGCCCAGCGCACCGGGTGTGTGACCGAGAATGCGAAACGCCCGCCGGGTGCGAGCACGCGCGCAACCTCGCGGACGGCGTTTGCGGCCTCCGCCACGAACTGCATGGCCCCGAAGGAGGAGAAGACCAGGTCGAATGAGCGATCCGCGAAGGGGAGCGCTGCGCCGGTGGCCAGCACGGTCGGCACGTGCACACCGGTGGCCTCGTCGATGCGCCGGCCGTGCTGGAGTTGGCGGTAGGAGACGTCGAGTCCGACGGCCCACGCTCCTTGCGTGACGAGCCAGCGTGCGCACTGCGACGCTCCACAGCCCACCTCTAGCACCCGTTTGGCGGCGACATTACCGAGGACCCGCAGGTCAGCCTCGGTGTGGCCCTCGGGCCCCCACACGAAACCGATGTCTTGGAGGAACGTGCCGTGCGTCGCCTGGTATGTGTCGGAGTAGGCGTCCCAGTCCCGGCGGATCGCCGCCAGGGTGGCCCGCTCGTCGACGGGAAACCGCTCCGGCCGGACGTTGGCCGTGTCCGACGAGTCCGTGGGCTGCTCCGACATGCGCCGAGGATACGCCCGCATCATGGGAGCCCTGCGTGCTGCGCGGCCAGCGCGACCTTGCGACGCGTGTCTCACAGACGCCGTGTTCGCGGACGCCGTGTCTCGCACGGCGGTCGAGGGCGTCCCGGGAAGCATGGACGCCCTCGACCTTGCGCGTGTTGCGGACCCGCGGGCACTGCTGTGAAGATCGCCTCAGGTCCCTAGACGCGGCGCCCCCGAGCTCTGGTGCCCTGCGCCGTCATGGGTTGCGCGGCCCGCTGCCCTTGTCGGTCGGGTCGCTGCCGGCCTTGACCTCGACGCCGTCGGACACACCGCCGTTGTCGGTGTCACGGTCGCAGGGGTTGGTCCGCCAGCGCTTGATCTCGACGAAGTCCTTGAGACCGTCGCGGTCGGTGTCCTTCTTGCGCGGGTTGGTGTCGCAGCGCTTGTACTTCTTGGTCGGGCCCCGGACCTCCTTGCCGTCGGAGAGGCCGTCCTTGTCGGTGTCCTTCCGCAACGGCTTGGTCTTGTGCTTCTTGACCTCCGCACCGTCCTTCAGCCCGTCGTTGTCGGTGTCGGCGTCCTTGGGCCGGGTCTTGTAGGTCTTGACCTCTTGCCCGTCGGTGAGGCCGTCGTTGTCGGTGTCGGCGTCCTTGGGCCGGGTCTTGTAGGTCTTGACCTCTTGCCCGTCGGTGAGGCCGTCGCCGTCGGTGTCGGCCTTGGTCTTGTCGGTGCCGAGGTTGTCCTCCTCGGCGTCGGTCAGGCCGTCACCGTCCTGGTCGACGGGCTGCGGCAGGTCGTCAGCAGGGTTGTTGCGGGGGTTGGTGCCGTTGTTGACCTCCGCGCCGTCCCCGACGCCACCGTCGTCGGTGTCGAAGTCCTTGGGGTCGGTCAGGTGGGTGTTGACCTCTTGCCCGTCGGTGAGGCCGTCGCCGTCGGTGTCGGCCTTGGTCTTGTCGGTGCCGAGGTTGTCCTCCTCGGCGTCGGTGAGACCGTCACCGTCCTGGTCGGCAGGCGGCGTGAGGTCGTCGTCACCGTTGAGAGGGTCGGTGCCCGCCTTGACCTCGATGCCGTCGTTGACGCCACCGTCGTCGGTGTCGGGGTCCTTGGGGTCGGTCAGGTGGGTGTTGACCTCTTGCCCGTCGGTGAGGCCGTCGCCGTCGGTGTCGGCCTTGGTCTTGTCGGTGCCGAGGTTGTCCTCCTCGGCGTCGGTGAGACCGTCACCGTCCTGATCGTTCGGCGTCGGGAGGTCGTCGTCGGCGTTGAGCGGGTCAGTGCCCCGGAAGACTTCGGCACCGTCCTGCACGCCGCCGTCGTCGGTGTCGGGGTCCTTCGGATCGGTCGTGTAGGTGTTGACCTCGGCGCCGTCGGTCAGGCCGTCGCCGTCGGTGTCGGCCTTGGTCGGGTCGGTGGTGTGGGTCTTGACCTCGGCCCCGTCCATGAGGCCGTCGCCGTCGGTGTCGGGGTGGTTCGGGTTGGTCCCGTGCTGCTCCTCCTCGGCGTTGGTCAGGCCGTCGCCGTCGGGGTCCTCGTTGGCCGCGCACTCGACGCCACCGACGGGCGCGGTCGCCTTGACATGCATCGGGGACAACGCGAGCGAGAGCGTCACTGCCGGAGCGCCGAGGAGCGTGACCGAGAGGTCGATCTTGACCAGGGCCTGCATGTCGGCCTCGCCCGTGGCGCCGGCCGACTGGTTGGTGGGCGAGAAGGCCGTGACGTCGAGGTCCACGCCGAGCAGGGGGTTGTCAGGGAGCACGACCGGGATCGACACGGGGCTGTTGTTGAGCGGGATCTCCAGCTGGTTGCCGGAGACGCTCACCTGAACGGTGGGGGTGTCGACCAGCCCGGCGGTGCCGGTGGTGCCGTCGGACTGCGCCCTGAGCACGACCGGCGAGGTCACGTGCACCTGGACGGCTCCGCCGAGCAGGCTGACGTCGCCGACGTTGGTGCGGGTGACCGCCTCCATGTCCGACCCACCGTCGGCGTCGTCGGTGAGAGCGGTCTGGGTCTCGATGTTGGAAGCGCCGACCGCCGCGATGTTGGCGAGCCCGAGGAGGCCCTGGCCGACAGTGGTGGCAGCGAGTGTCGTACGGCTCTGGCTGAGCACGCGACGGCCCTGGTCACCGGTCGGGCAGGCGTCGGCCCCGGCGTAGGCCGCATGCACGGTCCCGGCGATTGCGCCGAGTCCGAGCAGCGGCGAGAGGTTGAGGGGAAGCAGGGTACGGCTGTCGGGTCCGGCGTTCGGCGGGGCGCTGACCGACTCGGTGTCGACCGGGAGCTGGAGCCCGCCGAAGAGCACGCTGGCGTCGAGGTTGGCGGACTCGGCCTCGCTGTTGTCCGAGGTGAGGGTGCTGTCGACACTGGCCCGCGAATGCCCCAGAGCGGCGCTGGCGAGGGTCCCTCCGCCTGGCAGCACGTTGGGGAGCAGCGAGATCTGGGGGATGCTGAGCAGGTCGCCGTGCGCCGATGCCGAGTACGGCGCGGGCAACGGAGCGGCCGCGGATTGGGGTGGGCTAGCCAGAGCAAGGGAGGCAGCTGTGGCGAGGGAGAGCATGCAGGCTGTCACTGAACGCATGGAGGGAGCCTCTCGGACGATTGATGCGATTTCTAACTTTTCGGTCCCCACCGGCTCTTAAGTAAACAGTGCGGCAGGGGGTGAAGATGAGTAATAGTCAGCTAATAGTCATTTGTGACTATTTGTTGTCTTCTGAGGCTGGTGGTGCGCGGTTGGACGCGACCCGACTGAGGCCGGTATCGTGACGGCTGCGTATGGAGTCTGCGTGAGTCTCAGACGGAGCAGCCTCTCGCTCGCCATCGGCGGACCTTCTCACCGGTAGTGATCAAAGGACTTCACGCGTGCCCGCACGACTCCACCCATCCAAGGAATCACTTCCCTTATGACCAGCTTCTCCACTCTTACGGACGCCCCGCAGATCGCGGTCAACGACATCGGCTCCGAAGAGGACTTTCTCGCCGCTATCGATGAGACCATCAAGTACTTCAACGACGGCGACATCGTCGAGGGCACCATCGTCAAGGTGGACCGCGACGAGGTCCTGCTCGACATCGGCTACAAGACCGAGGGTGTCATCCCCTCCCGTGAGCTTTCCATCAAGCACGATGTCGACCCGTCGGAGGTCGTCGAGGTCGGCGACAAGGTCGAGGCTCTCGTTCTCCAGAAGGAGGACAAGGAAGGCCGCCTGATCCTCTCCAAGAAGCGCGCTCAGTACGAGCGGGCCTGGGGCACCATCGAGCAGGTCAAGGAAGAGGACGGCGTCGTCACCGGCACCGTCATCGAGGTCGTCAAGGGTGGTCTCATCCTCGACATCGGCCTCCGCGGCTTCCTCCCCGCCTCGCTGGTCGAGATGCGTCGGGTGCGTGACCTCCAGCCCTACGTCGGCAAGGAGCTCGAGGCCAAGATCATCGAGCTCGACAAGAACCGCAACAACGTCGTGCTCTCGCGTCGTGCGTGGCTCGAGCAGACCCAGAGCGAGGTCCGTCAGGGCTTCCTCACCCAGCTGCAGAAGGGCCAGATCCGCAAGGGTGTCGTGTCCTCCATCGTCAACTTCGGTGCGTTCGTGGACCTCGGAGGCGTCGACGGTCTGGTGCACGTCTCGGAGCTGTCCTGGAAGCACATCGACCACCCGTCGGAGGTCGTCGCCGTCGGTGACGAGGTCACCGTCGAGGTGCTCGACGTCGACATGGACCGCGAGCGTGTCTCCCTGTCGCTGAAGGCGACGCAGGAGGACCCGTGGCAGCACTTCGCCCGGACCCACCAGATCGGTCAGATCGTCCCGGGCAAGGTCACCAAGCTGGTGCCCTTCGGTTCGTTCGTCCGCGTCGAGGAGGGCATCGAGGGCCTGGTGCACATCTCCGAGCTCGCCGAGCGTCACGTCGAGATCCCCGAGCAGGTCGTCCAGGTCAACGACGACGTCATGGTCAAGATCATCGACATCGACCTCGAGCGTCGCCGGATCTCGCTGTCGCTCAAGCAGGCCAACGAGACCGCCACCGCCGCCGACGTCGAGGAGTTCGACCCCACGCTCTACGGCATGGCCGCGACCTACGACGAGCAGGGCAACTACATCTACCCCGAGGGCTTCGACCCGGAGACCGGCGAGTGGCTCGACGGGTTCGACGAGCAGCGCGCGGCCTGGGAGGACCAGTACGCCAAGGCGCACGACCGCTGGGAGGCCCACGTCAAGCAACAGGCCGAGGCCAAGAAGGCCGACGTCGAGGCCGGCGAGGCTTCGACGTACTCCTCGGAGGCTCCGGCCGTCGAGGGTGGCTCGCTCGCGAGCGACGAGGCTCTGCAGGCTCTGCGCGAGAAGCTGACCGGCGGTCAGTGACCGCAGCTGACCGCGGCTGATCTCAGCCTGACCGCTGGCTGATCGCTGGCTGAACCAAGCAGAGCAAGGGCGCCCACCGCGAGGTGGGCGCCCTTGTGGCTTTCCCGGGACGTACCGGGCGGAGCGGGCCGGTCAGGCCGGGTGGTGGATAACGGGGGAGCGGCGGTAGCCGAGCTCGTCGTGGGGCGTCGAGCGCAGGCCGGGGCCGGCGAACGCGTCGTGGCGGGCGTACCGAACCAGAGCGACCAGTCCGGCGATCAGGGCGATGGCGAAAATCAGGTTCTCGGTCATGGCAGTAATTCTGCCGCACCCGAGATCCTGCCACGAGTGGCAGTCAGGCCACCTATAGTCGATTTTCTGCCAAGGTTGTGGCACGATGTTTGGCATGCTCACGAACGTCGCGGTGATCGTCTACGAGGGAGTCGCACCCTTCGAGCTCGGAGTGCTGTGTGAGGCGTGGGGCATCGACCGCACCGAGCACGGCGTACCGGCGCTGGAGTTCGCGGTCTGCGGCCCCACCAAGGGCTACGTCCCCACCTCGCTGGGGTTCGGTCTCCAGGTCGAGCAGGACCTGGCGCGGACCGAGGAGGCCGACCTGGTCTGCGTCCCCGCCCAGAAGCGCAACGGCCCGATGCCGCCGGAGGTGCTCGAGGCCCTGCGCGCGGCCGTCGACCGGGGCGCGCGCGTGCTGTCGGTCTGCTCCGGCGCGTTCGTGCTCGGTGAGGCCGGGCTTCTCGATGGGCGCGAGTGCACCACCCACTGGATGTACACCCAGGCGCTGCAGGAGCGGTTCCCGCTGGCCCGGGTCGTTCCCGAGGTCCTCTACGTCGACCAGGACCCGGTGATCACCGCCGCCGGGTCGGCCGCGGGCCTCGACGCCTGCCTGCACCTCTGGCGCAAGGAGTACGGCGCGAGCATCGCCTCGATGGTGGCCCGCCGGATGGTGGTGCCTCCGCAGCGTGAGGGCGGCCAAGCCCAGTTCATCCGCAGCGCCGTGCCCGACTGCGACGCCGAGACGCTCGGCCCGCTGCTGCAGTGGATCACCGAGAACCTCGACGAGCCGCTCTCGGTGGAGTACCTCGCCCGCGAGTCCAACATGTCGGCGCGCACGTTCGCTCGCCGGTTCCGTGCCGAGACCGGCACCACCCCGCATGCGTGGATCACCAGCCAGCGCGTGCTGCGCGCCGAGGAGCTGCTGGAGCGTACGACGCGCCCGATCGACCGGATCGCCGACGACGTCGGGTTCGGCAACTCAGCGGCCCTGCGGCACCACTTCACCCGCGCGCGTGGGGTCAGCCCGCAGCAGTACCGCCGGATGTACTGCCCGGGGGAGGAAGTCGCAAGCTAGGCGGCGGGGTTTCGCCGGTCAACCGGCGAAACCGGGACTGTCGGAGTGTCACGACACTCACTCAGTACTGGTTTTGCTCTGACAGTCAGGGCAGGCGCAGCTCGAGCCGCTTCACCTTGCCGGTCGCGGTGTGCGGCAGCTCCTCGAGGCGGACGTACTCCTTGGGGCGCTTGGCGGGGGCGAGCTCGGCTCGCGCCTTCGCGCGCAGCTCGTCGAGGTCGACGTCCCCGACCACGGCGGCGCAGACGCGCTGGCCCCACTCGTCGTCGGGTACGCCGAACACGGCGATCTCGCGCACGCCGGGGTGCCGGCCCAGGACGTTCTCCACCTCGACCGGGTAGACGTTGACGCCGCCGGAGATCACCAGGTCCTCACGGCGGCCGTCGAGGTAGAGGTAGCCGTCGTCGTCCAGGCGGCCCAGGTCGCCGACCGTGAAGGCGTCGCCGCGCCAGGCGGCAGCGGTCTTGTCGGGAGCCCGCCAGTAGGTGAAGCGCGCGTGTGCGGGTGCGACGCACCAGATCGTGCCGTCCTCGTCGACGGTGAGCTCGCGGCCGGGCCGGGCTCGGCCCACGGTGCCTCGGCGGTCGAGCCAATCCTCGCTGCGGCACGCCGTGAACTGCCCCTCGGTGGACCCGTAGAACTCCCACGTCGAGCCCTCGGGGAACGCCTGGATGACCCGCTCCTTGATCGCCGGCGGGCAGGCAGCACCGGCGTGGGCGACGAGCCGGAAGCACGAGAGGTCCGGGGTGCCGACCTCTTCCCAGTGCGCGAAGAGGCGCTGGAGATGAGTGGGGACCGTGAACATCGTCGTCGGTCGCTCGCGGAGGATCGCCTGGGTCGCCGTGACGACGTCGAACGGCCCAGGGGCGACCACCCGACCTCCCGCGAGCAGGGTGCCCATCGCGAAGCGCAGGGGTGCTGAGTGGTGCAGTGGGCTGAGCACGAGGTTGACGTCGTCACGAGCGAAGCCCCAGAGCGCACGCTCCTCCTCGAGCAGGGCCTCGGCCAGCTCGGTGGGAAGGATGCCGCTGTAGACGCCTTTGGGCGAGCCCGTCGTGCCCGAGGTCAGGTGCATCGGGCGGCCAAGAGGGAGGCCGCGACGCGTGGTGGCGGCCGCGATCGTGGCTGGGTCATCGATCACCAGCGCGGCGTCGACGTAGGGCAGGATGCGGTCGCGCTCGGCCTGCGTCAGCTGAGGGTCGAGCGGCACCGGGATCACTCCCCGGCTCAGCAGGTCGATGACGAGCTCCACATAGGCCACGGAACCGGGGACGAGCAGCGCGACCCGGTCGCCGGGGGAGAGGTCCACGGGGATCAGGCTGCCACGACCAAGGAGCGTCCGTGCAACCGGGCGTAGTGCCCGTCGCGGCCCAGCAGGTCCTCGTGGTCGCCGAGCTCGACGACTTGGCCGTGGTCGAGCACGGCGATCTGGTCCGCGTCGCGGATCGTGGAGAGGCGGTGCGCGATCGTGATGGTGGTGCGCCCGCGGGAGACCTCGTCGAGCGCCGCCTGGACGAGGCGCTCGGTCTCGTTGTCGAGGGCGCTGGTCGCCTCGTCCAGGACGAGAACGCGCGGGTCGCGCAGCAGGGTCCTGGCGATCGCGATGCGCTGCTTCTCGCCACCCGAGAAGCGGTGCCCGCGCGCCCCGACGATCGTGTCGTATCCCCGAGGAAGTCCCTGGACCAGGTCGTGGAGCTGGGCGGCCCGGGCGGCCTGCTCGATCTCCGCGTCGGTGGCGTCGGGCTTGGCGTAGCGCAGGTTCTCGCGGATGGTCGTGTGGAGCAGGTAGGTCTCCTGCGAGACCACGCCGACCACCTTCGCCAGGTCGGCCAGGGCGAGGTCGCGCAGGTCGTGGCCGTCGATCGTCACCTGGCCGGCGGTCGGGTCGTGCAGCCTGGCCACCAGGGACGCCAAGGTCGTCTTGCCCGAGCCGGTCTCGCCGACCAGGGCGAGCGTGGTGCCGGCGGGAACGACCAGCTCGACGTCGCGTACGGCGTCGGGGCCCTCGTCGTCGTAGCGGAAACGGACACCCTCGAAGCGGACGTCGCCGCGCGCGGCAGCGGCGTCGAAGGGGACCGGCGTGAGCGGCTCGTCGATCTCGACGGGCAGGTCGAGGTACTCGAAGATCCGGCTGAACAGCGCCATCGAGCTGGTGATGTCGACCCCGACGTTGAGCAGCCCCATCAGCGGACGGAACAGCCCGGACTGCAGGGTGGTGAATGCCACCAGCGTGCCGATCGTCATGCCGCCGCTGGTCGCCGGGAAGCCCGCGGCGAGGTAGATGACGGCGGGGATCGCGGCGAAGACGATGCCCATCGTGGCCATGCGCCAACGGCCGGCCAGCTGCGAGCGGACCTCGAGCGCGACCAGGTCGTGCGAGGTCTGGGTGAAGCGGTCGGCGAGAGCAGTGCCACTGCCGAGGGTCTTGCTCAGCAGCACGCCGCTGATCGACAGCCCCTCCTCGACCTGGCCATGCAGGTCGGCGAGGTGTCGCTGCCGGAGCGCGGTGATCTCTCGCCGCATCAGCGCGACCTTGCGGGTGAGCCAGATGGCCGGGGGTAGCACGAGCAGGCTGAGCAGGGAGAGCCGCCAGGAGAGGGCGGCCATCGCGACCGAGGTGCCGACCACGGTCGTCACGTTGGACGCGATCGAGGTCGCCGTGGAGGAGACCACCGACTGCATCCCGCTGATGTCGTGAGTCAGCCGCGACTGGACCTCACCGCCGCGCGTGCGGGTGAAGAAGGCGAGCGACTGTCGTTGCAGGTGGCTGAACACCGAGCTGCGCAGGGCGTGCATCACCCGCTGGCCGACCGTCGTGGAGAGCCAGGTCTGCAGGACGCCGAGCACCGCGGTGGCGACGGCAACGCCGAGCATGCCGCCCACGGCGAGCAGGAGTAGCCGGATGTCCTGGCGCGGCAGCGCGTCGTCGATGACCGTCCGCAGCAGGAACGGTGACGCCAGCGCGACAGTGGAGGCTGCTGTGATGAGCAGCATCAGCACCGCCAGCTGCCAGCGGTAGGGCGAGAACAGTCCCAGCAGCCGGCGCAGCGGGACGGGGGAGTCCTCCAGCTGCCGGCGGTCGGCCGGGTCGATGCGGCGCGTGCGGCCGCGGCTGGTGTCGGAGCTTTCCATGCAACCCCCTCGAGGTGCGTATGCTGAAGTTACCTCACTATCTGGTGCTGTAACAAAAGGAGGAAGGGGTTTATGCCCGACCACGAGAGCGACCTGCTCATGCAGGCAGCCCGAGCCCTCCGCCATCGCTGGGCCAAGGCCTACGAGCCGTTCGGCGTGACACCACACCAGGCCCGGACCCTGCGTGCGATCGCCCAGCGGGACGCCTCGCGACCCTCAGCGATCGCCGACACCCTGGGCATCAGCCCCCGCTCGGCTACCGAGGTCGTGGATGCGCTCGAGCAGGCCGGCCTGGTCCGACGGGAACCGGACCTCACGGACCGGCGCGCGGTCCGCGTGGTGCTGACCCCGCGCGGCCGCACCACGCTCGAGGCCATGACGGCAGTCAGGGCTCAGGACGCCGACGACTTCTTCGGACGACTCACCGACCACGAGCGTGCCTCACTGCGCCGGCTCCTCGGCAAGCTGGTCCCCGACTGAGCCGCGGACGTCGTAGCGAAGGTGCACGAAGGTGCCGGCCGGCGAGGGGCTCGCCGAGACCAGCCGGAAGGGCCGGGTGTGCCGCCGGGGAAGCAGCGGCGCCCCCTGCCCCAGAGTCACCGGCGTGACGCTGACGATCAGCTCGTCGAGCAGGTCGGCGTCGAGGAACTGGCCCACCAGGTCGCCACCGCCGACGATCCAGATGTCCTGGCCCGGGGCCGCCTCGGACATCTGTTGGTGGACGACGTCCACCGGGTCGCTGGTGAACCGGATCTCGCCGCCGCCCTCGCGCAGCGGCAGATCGCGATGGGTGAACACCCAGGTGGGCTGGGAGTAGGGCCAGGGGCCAGAGTCGTGCTCGAGGACCCACTCGTAGGTGGTGGATCCCATGCACAGGGCGCCCACGCGTTTGATGAACTCGTCGTAGGGACTGGCCTCGTCGAACCCTCCGGGCATCGAGGTCAGCCAGTCGAGGTTGTCGTGCTCGTCGGCGATGAAGCCGTCGAGGGATGAGGCGACGAGGTAGGTCGTGGTCATGCTTGGATACTGACACCTCGCACCGACAGTTCTGACTGGTCTAGGAGAGCGCTTGTGAGAGTTGGCCTGACCGGCGGCATCGCCTCGGGCAAGAGCAGCGTCGCCGCGATCCTGCGGGAGCTCGGGGCGGTCGTCATCGACTCCGACCAGATCGCGCGCGAGGTCGTCGCCGGGGGCACGCCGGGGCTGGCGATGATCGTGGAGGAGTTCGGCCCCGACCTCCTCACTGCCGCGGGCGAGCTCGACCGGCCCAAGATGGCCTCGATCGTGTTCGGCGACCCAGCGGCCCTCAAGCGGCTGGAGGCGATCACACATCCGCTCATCAACGAGGTCGGCCGAGCGCGCGAAGCCGAGGCGGCAGCGACCGGGGCACTGGTGGTCAACGACATGCCACTCATCGCGGAGATGGGCATCGCGCACCTCTTCGATACCGTGATCGTGGTCGACGTACCCGTGGAGGAGGCCGTGCGCCGCATGGTCGAGGACCGTGGCTGGACCCGGGAGGACGCCGAGGCGCGGATCGCCGCTCAGGCAACCCGCGAGGAGCGCCGCGCCGTTGCGACCCACGTCATCGACAACAGTGGGTCCCGCGGAGCGCTGCGCCGCCAGGTCGAGGAGATCTACCGGGAGCTCACCGCATGACCATCGTGGCCGCTGCCGACGGCTCCGCGCTGGGCAACCCCGGCCCGGCCGGCTGGGCCTGGTACGTCGACGAGAACTGCTGGGCGGCCGGTGGCTGGGCGCACGGCACCAACAACATGGGCGAGCTGACCGCCGTGCTCGACCTGCTCCAGCAGACCGCGCACCTCCCCGACGACCTGCACGTGTTCTGCGACAGCACCTACGTGATCAGCTCGATCACCAAGTGGATGCCGGGCTGGAAGCGCAGCGGGTGGCGCAAGCGCGACGGCAAGCCGGTGCTCAACGTCGAGATCATGAAGGCCCTCGACGCGGCGATGAGCGGCCGCACGGTCCGGTTCGAGTGGGTCAAGGGCCACGCGGGCCACGAGCTCAACGAGGCCGCCGACCAGCTCGCCAACGCCGCCGCGGCTGCCTGGCGCGACAGCGGAGCCTGCGAACCCGGGCCCGGTTTCGCCGGCTCGGTCGTCGCGCATCCTGACTCCCGGCCCGGTCAGGTCGTCGAGGACGACGTGCTGTTCTAGCCCAGCCAGAACCAGGGGCGGCACCACGAGCGGACGCCCTTCCTTGGGGGAGGAAGGGCGCCCTGTAAAGCCGCCTGAAGTGGGGGCGTCAGGCAGCCATGTCTGGGTCTGCGATAGCGCGCAGCTTCTGCAGAGCCTCTCGCTCCAGCTGACGTACCCGTTCGGCGGAGATTCCATGCTTGGCACCGATGTCGGCGAGCTTGTGCACGCGGCCGTCGACCAGGCCGTAGCGGGACCGGATGATGTCGGCCGAGCGCTCGTCGAGCGCCTCGACGAGGTGGCTGAGCCGGTCGCGGGACTCCACGTCGATGAAGGTCGAGTCGGGGCCGGGGGCCGTCTCCTGGGCGATCAGGTCACCCAACGAGGTGTCGCCGTCCTCGTCGACCGGGGTGTCGAGGCTGACGTGGTCACGGGCCCAGGTGAGCAGGTCGAGGACCCGCTCGATGTCCATGCCGAGCTCGTCGGCGATCTCCTCGGGCTCCGGCTCACGACCCAGCTGGCGCTCGAGCGTGCGCCGGGCGGACCCGACCTGGTTGATCTCCTCCACGACGTGCACAGGGAGGCGCACGACGCGCGCCTGCTGCGCGATGCCGCGGGTGATCGCCTGACGCACCCACCAGGTGGCGTAGGTAGAGAACTTGAAGCCCTTGGTGTAGTCGAACTTCTCGACCGCGCGGATCAGGCCGGTGTTGCCCTCCTGCACGAGGTCGAGCATCGGCATCTGCGAGCGGCCGTACTTGCGGGCGATCGAGACGACCAGCCGCAGGTTGGCAGTGACGAACTGCTGGATCGCGTCCTGGCCCTGCTCGGCGAGCCACTCGAGCTCCTCCTGCGTGGCGCGCTTCGGTGCGCCACCCTTGCGGCGGCCGACCCGGCCCTCCGCGAGGAGCTGCTCGGCCAGCAGGCCGGCTTCGATGGTCTTTGCGAGCTCGACCTCGGTGATCGCGTCCAGCAGTGGTGTGCGTGCGATCTCGTCGAGGTACATCCCAACGCTGTCGCGTCCGTCGGTCTCGCGTCGGTGCGTGCGAGCGATTGCCACGTGTAGCGCCCCTTCCATGCGTCCGGGGTGCGACGTACCCGCCGTTCCCCGTTGCTATTCCAACGGCCGGGAGACCACCGGAATTCCCGAGTGAGAGTTGAACCTTGTACTGGGATCGACGCACGAGCAAGGCAATAAGTTGCCGTCCCGGGGCGATTTCAGGGTCTTCTCAGGGTTGGTTCGAGGCAGCCTGCCGGAGGGTTGGGTCAGGCAAGCCCGACCCGGTCCAGGATCCACGCGTAGGAGAACGCCCGGTCCCGCCAGGCGTTGTAGCGACCGCTCACCCCACCGTGCCCGGCCGACATCTCGGTCTTGAGCAGGAAGTCGTCGCGGTTCGTGGCGAGTGCCCGCAGCTTGGCCACCCACTTGGCCGGCTCGACGTAGAGCACCCGGGTGTCGTTGAGCGAGGTCTCGGCCAGGATCGGCGGGTAGCGCTTGGCTTCGACGTTCTCGTAGGGCGTGTAGGACTTCATGTAGTGGTAGACCTCGGGGTCGTGCAGCGGGTCGCCCCACTCCTCCCACTCGATGACCGTCAGCGGGAGGGAGGGGTCGAGGATCGTGGTCAGTGCGTCGACGAAGGCGACATCCGCGACAATTCCGGCGAAAGCCTCGGGCGCGAGGTTGGCCACCGCTCCCATGAGCAGGCCACCGGCGCTGCCACCTTCGGCCACGAGCCGGTCTGCAGACGTCCACCCGGCGGATGCCAGGTGCTCGGCGCACGCCACGAAGTCGGTGAACGTGTTGCGCTTGTGCTGCATCTTGCCGTCGTCGTACCAGCGCCGGCCGAGCTCGCCGCCACCCCTGACGTGGGCGATCGCGAAGCCCATGCCGCGGTCGAGGAGCGAGAGGCGCGAGATCGTGAAGTACGGGTCCATGGAGGTCTCGTAGGAGCCGTAGCCGTAGATCAGGAACGGGGTGCTGCCGTCGCGCGGGCTGCCTTTGGGCACGACGATCGAGATCGGCACCTGGGTGCCGTCGGGAGCGGTGGCCCAGTCACGGAACTGCTCGTAGCGACCCTCGTCGAAGTCGCCCAGGGTCGGGTGCGCCAGCACGGGGGTCTGCTTGAGCAGGGTCAGCTCGCGGGTGCGTACGTCGTAGTCGTAGACGGCGGACGGCGTGGTCATCGTGGTGTAGCCGAGCCGCACGGTGGGCTGGGTGAACTCGGGGTTGCCGGCCAGGCCGACGGTGTAGATCGGGTGCTCGAAGTGCATCAGGTAGTCGTCGGTGATGCCGAGCGCGTCCAGGTGGAGCACGCGGAGCTGGGTGAGCCCGTCGCTGCGCTGGCTGACGATCACGTGCCCGGCGAAGGCGTCGACGTCCTCGAGGCGCACCGCCGGGTCGTGCCGGATCAGCGGCACCCACTGCTCGTGGCTGGTGGCGTCGATCGGGGCCTCGGCGACCTCGAAGTTCTCCGCGCCGTCGTTGTGGAGCACCAGCAGGCGGTCCTGCCCGGCGATGACGGCGTGCTCGACGCCGTACTCGACGCCCTGCCGGCGCGGCGCGACCACCCGGAACTCACCGGTCGGGTCGTCGGCCTCCAGGATGCGGTACTCGCTGGTGACCTTGGAGCCGCAGGCCAGCACGAGGAACCGGTTGCTCCGGGTGCGGCCCATCGAGGTCCAGAACCGCGCGTCGGCCTCGTGGTGCACGAGCACGTCGGGCTCCGTGCTGCCCAGCTCGTGGCGCCAGACCTTGTCGGGCCGCCAAGACTCGTCGACGGTGGAGTAGAAGAGGTGCTGCGCTGTCAGGTCCCAGGTGGCGCCGTAGGAGACCCCGGCGATCTGGTCGGGAAGCATCTCGCCGGTGCGCAGGTCCTTGACCTGCAGCAGGAACCGCTCGTCACCGGTGGTGTCGGTGCTGAACGCGAGCAGGTTGCCGTCGGGGCTGACCGAGGTCGCGCCGAGCGAGAAGAAGTCGTGACCCTCGGCCAGGACGTTGGAGTCCAGCAGGATCTCCTCGCCGGGGATCTCCACCTCGGCATCGAGCTGCGGGGGAGACCAGTCGTCAGGCCCGGAGACGGGGCAGCGGCAGGAGATGCCGTACTGCTTGCCCTCCAGGCTGCGCCCGTAGTACCAGTGCTGGCCGATCCGGGTCGGGACCGAGAGGTCGGTCTCCTTGGTGCGTGCCTTGATCTCGCCGAACAGCGTCTCGCGTAGCTCCTCGAGGTGGTCGGTGCGCGCTTTGGTGTAGGCGTTCTCGGACTCGAGGTAGGCGATGGTCTCGGGAGACTCCTTGTCCCGGAGCCATTCGTACTGGTCGACGAACGTGTCGCCATGGTGGACGCGCTCGTGCGTGACGGTCTTCGCGACGGGGGGAGTGACCTCTGCCATGGACAGACCCTAAGCCCCGGCGGCTGACGGTCAGCGGTAGGCCACCTCGATGTCACCTGAGCCCACGGTCTGCGTGCCTGACACGTCCATCGTCTCCACGTCACCCGTCGAGGCGCGGATCTCCAGCGCGGTGCCGTGGGGGACGTGGACGGTGTACTCGATGTCGCACGTGCCGCGCCCGTCGCAGCCGAGGGGCTCCAGGGTCAGGGTCGTGCGGCTGGTCGCGTCGACGGTCGGCTAGTGTCTGACGCCATGACCCGTCCCGCACTGGCGTTCGCCGCGGTCCTGCTGCTGGCGGTCACCGGCTGCTCGAACGACGACAAGGCCGGCACCGACCCGGACAAGAAGCCGACCAGCACTGAGTCGACAGGGGTGATCTCGGCGGCCGACCTGCCCGACGTCCCGGAGCTGGCCCGCGCCGAGGGTGCTGCGGCCGACGCGGTCGTCGGCAAGTGCTCACTCGACCCGGGGCGGCAGACCGTCAGGGGCACGATCGAGAACCTCGCGAAGCGCCGGCAGGACTTCGTGATCGCGATGAACTGGACCAACGCGGACTTCGACGTGCTCGGTCGCGGCGTCGCGGTCGTGCGCAACCTCGCCCCCGGCAAGAGCGCCAAGTGGAAGGTGACGGGCACCGTCGTGGAAGGCGCCACCTCCTGCGTTCCGAACATCCGACGGGGCCGGCTGAAGGGCTGAGCCCTCGTGGGCGGGCAGACCATCGACCTCAACGCCGACCTCGGCGAGGGCTTGACCGACGACGAGGGGCTGCTGGCGATCGTGACCAGCGCCAACGTGGCCTGCGGCTACCACGCCGGCTCGGACGCGATCATGCACGCAGTGTGCCGGGAGGCGGCCAGGCGAGGGGTCGTCGTCGGTGCGCAGGTGTCGTACGACGACCGCGAGCACTTCGGCCGCAGGCCGCTCGACGTGGCGTACGACGTGCTGCGCGGCCAGGTCGCCGACCAGGTGTCGACGCTGTCGCGGATCGCGAGCGAGGAGGGCACCCGGGTGCGCTACCTCAAGCCGCACGGCGCTCTTTACCACCGGGTCGTCGACGACGAGGCCCAGGCGCGCGCGGTGCTCGACGGGTCGGGGGACCTGCCGGTGCTCACCTTGCCGGGATCGGTCCTCGCGCAGCGGACCACCTACCTGGAGGGCTTCCCCGACCGCGGCTACACGCCGGAGGGGAGGCTCGTCCCGCGTGGACAGCCCGGCGCCCTGGTGGAGGATCTCGACGAGATCGCCGCCAACGCCGTACGTCTTGCCGAGACGGTCGACTCCGTATGTGTGCACGGCGACTCGCCTCGGGCGGTGGAGGCCGCGGCAGCCGTACGCCGAGCGCTCGAGGAAGCCGGCTACACCTTGCGGAGCTTCGTGTGAAGGTGCATGCAGTAGGACCCTCCGCGGTTCTCGTCGAGGTGGACTCGACCGAGGAGGCGATGGCGCTGTACGACGCGGCGCGTGCGGCCGCGGTCGATGCCCGCGAGGTCGTGCCGGCTGCGCGGACGGTCCTCTTCGACGGCGTCGGTCCAGACTTCCGGGTGCCGGCCACCGACCCGGCGAGCGAGGCGCTGCGGAAGCGACCGTCAGCGGAGACCGATGCGCCGCAGGTCTCCCTCGACGTGACCTACGACGGCCCGGACCTCGCATCGACCGCCGAGCTGCTCGGCCTCACGTCCGAGGAGCTGGTCGAGCGGCACACGTCGACGACCTTCACCGTCGCGTTCTGCGGCTTCTCCCCGGGCTTCGCCTACTGCACGGGGCTGGGCCTGTCGGTGCCTCGCCTGGACTCGCCGCGGGCTCGGGTCGAGCCCGGTTCCGTGGGAATGGCGGGGGAGTTCACCGGCGTCTACCCGACGGCCTCGCCGGGCGGCTGGCGCATCATCGGGCGCACGGGTGCGGCCCTCTGGGATGTGCACGCGGGCCCGCCGGCACTGCTCGGACCGGGGACGACCGTCAGGTTCGTGGCGCGATGAGGGCGATCACCGTCGAAGACGCCGGGCCGCTCACGACCGTCCAGGACCTCGGCAGGGTTGGGCACGCCCATCTCGGCGTCCCGCGGGCAGGCGCACTCGACGCTCCTGCCGCGGCGCAGGCCAACCGGCTCGTCGGCAACCTCGCGGACGCAGCGGTGCTCGAGACGACTCTCGGTGGCGTGGCATTCACCACCCGGGCAGCCATGGCGATAGCCGTGACCGGCGCGGTCGCCGACGTCACCGTCGCCGGCCATGCGGCGGCCTGGGGTGAGGCTCTCTCGGCGCCGGCCGGCGCGCGGGTGGTGGTCGGGCCGGCGCGCACGGGTGTGCGCTCGTACGTCGCCCTGGCGGGCGGTGTCGCCGTCGAACCGGTGCTCGGGTCGCGCAGCACGGACACGCTCGCGTACGTCGGGCCACCGGTCCTGGCTCCCGGGCACACTCTTCCCGTCGGGACGACGACGGGGGAGCCGCAGGACGCCGCGGCGATCGTCCGGCACACCCAGCACGTGACGCTGCGCTACGACGTGGGCCCACGGGCCGACTGGTTCGAAGCCCCTCTCGAGGGGACGTTCGAGGTGACGGCCGACTCCAACCGCGTGGGGCTGCGGCTGCGCGGGACCGCGCTTCGACGTACGCGTGAGGGAGAGCTGGCCAGCGAGGGCATCGTGCTGGGAGCCGTCCAGGTCCCTGCGGACGGGCAGCCACTGGTCTTCCTCCACGACCACCCGACCACGGGCGGCTACCCGGTGGTGGGTGTCGTGCTCTCAGAGGACCTGCACCTCTGCGCCCAGCTCCGGCCGGGCGCCACCGTCAGCTTTCGTCCGCGGGGGTCGGGGGCATCCAGGGTGTGAGGGCGGGGTCGTCGGCCATCAGCGTCATGACCGGCCCCGGACCGGTCTCGGCGGTCTCGAACCGCACGGTGACCCGCCCGATCCCCGAGCCCCACACCCAACCGCGGCCGTGGTCCTCGTGCCGCACGTCCATGCCTGGCGCCCAGATCCGCCTCCGGCTCACCGCGTCCACGACCGCCTCGGGAACGGGTTCGACCTCGTCCGGGTCGTCGCCGAACAGGTCCTCCTGGATCCAGTCGGCGAGACCGGAGACGCCCACACCGAGCAGGCGCACGCCACCGGTCGTGTCGACGTCCGCGAGCAGTGTCCGGGCGAGGCGGGTGATCGTGCGTGCGCTGTCGGTCGGGGCCGGCAGCGTCGCCGACCTGGTGTGCGTCGTGAAGTCATGCATCCGCACCTTCACCGTCACGGTCCGGCCCGAGATCCTGGCCTTCCGCAGCCGTTCGGCGACCTTGGTCGCGTGCCGGTCGATCAGCCCCTCCAGGACCCGGCGGTCCGCGACGTCGACCTCGTAGGTGTCCTCGATGCTGATCGACTTCGCCTCGCGCTCGGCCACCACCGGGCGGTCGTCCTCCGCGCGGCAGAGGTGGAACAGCGAGGTGCCGTGGGCCTGCCCGACCAGCCGGACCAGCTCGTCCTCCGAGATCGCGGTCAGGTCGGCGACCGTGTGCACGCCGACCCGTCTCAGCCGCTCGGCCGTCGCCGGGCCGACGCCGGGGATGACCGTCACCTGCATGGGGTCAAGCAGCGCGCGCTCGGTGCCGGCCGGGACGACGACGAGGCCGTCGGGTTTCTCCAGGTCGCTGGCGATCTTCGCCACGAGCTTGGAGGTCGCGATGCCGACGGACCCGCTCAGCCCCCCGCTGACCTCGCGTACCTCGTCCTTGAGGCGCTGGGCGATGCCCGTGACGGCCGGAAGGGAGAAGTCGGTCTCGTCCGAAGCGGCCAGGTCCACGAACGCCTCGTCGAGCGACAGCGGCTCCACCAGCGGCGAGAGGGCCCGGAGCATCCCCATCACCACGCGGCTGGTCTCGCGGTAGGCGTGGAACCTCCCGGTGAGGAACGCCGCGTGCGGGCAGCGTGACCTTGCCTCGCTCATCGACATGGCGGAGCGTACGCCGTACGCCCGCGCCTCGTAGGAGGCAGTCGCGACCACCCCGCGTCCACCGAGCCCACCGACCACCACAGGCTTGCCGCGCAGTGACGGCTTGTCGCGCTGCTCGACCGCGGCGAAGAACGCATCGAGGTCCACGTGGAGGACGGTCGGCTCGGTGCGCACCCGCTCATCATGCCGGGCCACTTTCCGAGCCTCGTCCTCCCACCCGCCGGTTGTCCCCAGACCCCGGCGTCCACCCGATCGGTGCTCGGCTCAACGTCGGAGGCTTGCGCCATGACCCGACCGAAGACGCTGACCGTCCGTACCCCCGAGGACATCCTGGCCTTGGTGCCCTACGTCCTTGGCTTCCTGCCTGAGGACTCCGTGGTGCTCATGACCACCGGTGACTCCGGCACCCCGTTCCACGCCCGCACCGACCTGCCAGACAGTCCCGAGGGGCTCGAGGCCGTTGCCGAGCTGCTCGTCGACGCGGTCGTCCGCAACGGCGCCCGGCAGGGAGTCGTCGTCCTCTACACCGCCGACGCCCAGCTTGCCTCGGAGATGCTCTCCACCTTGCGGTCGCACCTGCAGGCGATCGGAGTCGGGATCGCGGTCGCTCTCCGCGCTGACGACGGCTGCTACGCCGACCCGGACGATCCCGACGCCGAGCCGGTGGCCTACGACGTGGAGGACCATCCACTCGCGGCCCAGGCGGTCTTCGACGGCCGCGTCACCTATCGCACCCGACAGGAGCTCAGCGACTCGCTGGTCACCAACGACCCAGACGCGGTCGAGCGTGTGGCGGAGCTGTGCGAGGCGGCGGCCGACCGCCTCGCCAGTGCCGGGCGTCATCCGCTCGGCCCGCGACAGCCCTCACGGCTGCGCTCCACCCTGGTCGTTGAGGGGCTGTGGGCGCGGGATCGGCTGCGAGCCGGCGTCTCCGAGGCGACCGTTCTGGACGATGCCGACGTGGCGCGTCTGCTGGTCGCGCTGGTCTGTGCCGAGATCCGCGATGTCCTCTGGGCAGAGATCGACCAGGCCGGCGCTCGTGCCCAGGTCGCGTTCTGGACCGACGTCGTCCGGCGTGCACCGCTCGACGTCGTCGCCCCTGCTGCGGCGCTCCTCGCGTTCGCGGCGTGGCAGGCCGGCGACGGCGCCCTGTCGTGGTGTGCGCTCGACCGGTGCCGAGAGGCCGACCCCGGCTACTCGATGGGACAGCTCATCGCAGCCACTCTCCAGGCTGCGATGCCCCCGAGCAGCTGGAAGCCGATCGACCCCGCCACGCTGACGCTCTTCGCAGAGTGCGCGGGATGACCGGCGTCAGCCCGCCCGTGCGGTCCTCGTCGGTGGGTGGTGGGCCGGAGGGTGGTGGGCCGGAGGGTGGTGGGCCGGAGGGTTGTAGAAGGTCATGTCCTTGTCGACCACGTCCGCCTTCCGGAGGTTCTTCCGGTCGACGAAGTAGTTCATCTTCAGCTTCCAGGGAGCCACCGACCCCTGCTTGGGGAAGTTGTCGACCGCGCGCAGGACGTAGTTCGCCTGGAAGTCGAGGAAGGGCTCCTCGTCGACGTCCGGGTCCCGCTGCGGCTCGCAGACCTTGAGGTTCTTGCGGTCCATGTGCTCGAGCAGCCGCACGACGTACTCGCAGACGAGGTCGGCCTTCAGGGTCCAGGAGGCGTTGGTGTAGCCCACGACGAACGCGAAGTTCGGGATGCCGCTGAGCATCATGCCCTTGTAGGCCATGGTCTCCGGGAGCTTGACGTCCACGCCGTCCTTGGCCATCGTCGCCCCGCCGAAGGCCAGCAGGTTGAGCCCGGTGGCGGTGACGACGACGTCGGCCTCGAGCTCGCGTCCGGACTTGAGCAGGATCCCCTGCTCGGTGAACCGGTCGATGCGGTCGGTGACCATGTCGACCTTGTGGGTGCGAAGGGCCCGGAAGAGGTCGCCGCTCGGCACGAGGCAGAGGCGCTGGTCCCACGGCTCGTAGTGGGGCTTGAAGTGCTCGTCGAACGGCACGTCGTCAGGCAGCTGCCGCTCGAGCAGCTTGCGCAGAAGGAGGCGGGCTTCCTTGGGGCGTCGACGGCAGAACTCGTAGAACCCGATGTGCATCGCCAGGTAGCGAGCCCGGATCAGGCCCGAGGCCGTCCTGGCCGGCAGGGTCTTGCGCATGACGTCGGCGATCGGGTCCATCGACGGCTGGCTGATGATGTAGGTGGGGGAGCGCTGCAGCATCGTGATGTGCCCGGCCAGCGGAGCCATCGACGGGATCAGGGTCACGGCAGTCGCGCCGGAGCCGATCACGACGACGCGCTTGCCCTCGTAGTCGAGGTCCTCGGGCCAGTGCTGCGGGTGCACGACCCGACCCTTGAACTCGTCGAGGCCGGGGAAGTCGGGGGTGAACCCCTCGTCGTACCGGTAGTAGCCGCTGGTCGAGAAGAGGAAGCTGCAGGTCAGCTCCTCCGTGGTGCCGGTCTGGGTGTCCTCGACAGTCAGTCTCCAGAGCGCTTCGGCCGACTGCCAGTCCGCGTGCACCAGCTTGCGGTGGAAGCGGACGTGCTGGTCGATGCCGTTCTCCTCGGCGGTCTCCTGGATGTAGTCCCGGATGTCGGCGCCGTCGGCGATGGCCTTCTTGCCCTTCCACGGCTTGAAGCCGTAGCCCAGGGTGAACATGTCGGAGTCCGAGCGGACTCCCGGGTAGCGGAAGAGGTCCCAGGTGCCGCCGATCGCGCCGCGTGACTCCAGCACGGCGTACGAGCGGGAGGGGAAGGCCCGCTGGATGTGGTACGCCGCGCCGATGCCGGAGAGGCCGGCACCGACGACGACGACGTCGAGGTGGGTTGCGGTGTTCATCAGTTCGGTGTTCACCGGTTCAGCGCTCCTCGGGGTGTCCGGCGGGTTGTCCAGCGGGTTGTCCACTGGGGGGTACGGCGTTGCGCGCGCTGGTCGACCGGCCGAGGCGGGCGACCTCCTCGTCCATGAGCGGCACCAGGCGCTCGGCGTGCTTGAGGGTCTCGCGCTCGCCCAGCGGGGAGTTCACCAACGCCCGGCTCTTGGCGATGACTCCGACCCAGCCCGGCACGTAGACCGTGCGACTGCGTCGCTCGATGCCCTTGACGAAGCCGTCGACGCAGGCGTCGACCGACGTGGTCCGCTTCAGCGGTCCGGGGAGCCTGGCCAGCATCTGGTTGAACGCGCTGAGGTCCTTCTTGGCGTCCTGCACCAGCGGGGTGTCGATCCAGGACATGTGTGCACAGCCGACGTCGACGCCAAGGTGCGCGACCTCGAGCCTCAGGGCGTTGGAGAAGTGCTCGACGCCTGCCTTGCTCGCGTTGTAGGCGGCCAACCCAGGCGCCGGGGCGAACGCGGCGAGCGACGAGACGACCAGGACGTAGCCCTTGCGCTCGACCAACGCGGGGAGCGCGGCGCGAACGGTGTGGAAGACGCCGTTGATGTTGACGTCGATGACCCGGCGGAAGGTCGCCGGGTCGACGTTGAGCACCGAGCCGTAGCTGGCGATGCCGGCGTTGGCGACCACGACGTCGATGCCGCCGAAGCGCTCGATGCCCGCGGCGACCGCCTCCTCCATGGCGGCCAGGTCGCACACGTCGGCGACCACGGCCAGCGCGCTCTCACCGATCTCGGCCGCGACGACCTCGAGGGCCGGAGCCTCCACGTCGGTCAGGACCACCTTGGCACCCCTGGCCGCCAGGGCCTTCGCGGTCTCCGCACCGATGCCGCGGGCACCTCCGGTGATCAGGACCACCTTGTCCCGTATGTCGCTCATCGAAGCCTCCACTCGCAACTGCCATTCGCTATGTGACATCGAGAGTGTCACATCACTCGTGGGGTGTCACGTGTTCCAGCGTGCGACGCACGCCACACTCTTCCAGCAGCAGACCCGGTCCGGCCCAGCCTCAGGGCCTAGGCTGTGCGGATGGGCGAGGAGGTCGACCAGCAAGAGTTCAGCCGGGAGGACCGCACCCGATACCGGGAGAAGGTCCGAGCCTGTCTGGACGTCCTGGAACGCATGCTCAGGGAGGCGAGGTTCGACGCCGAGTTCCCGATGACGGGCCTGGAGATCGAGCTCAACCTCGTCGGCGACGACGAAGCGCCCGCGCTGCGCAACATCGAGGTGCTCGAGGCCATCGCCAGCCCCGAGTTCCAGACCGAGCTCGGCCAGTTCAACGTCGAGATCAACGTGGCGCCCCGGCTGCTGCGCGAGGGCGGCGTCTCGGCCTTCGAGGAGGGCGTCCGAGCCAGCCTCAACGACGCCGAGCAGAAGGCCGCCGCGGTCGGCGCCCACATGGTGATGATCGGCATCCTGCCGACGCTGGCCCAGGAGCACCTTCGCCGCGAGAACCTCAGCACCAACCCGCGCTACCAGCTCCTCAGCGACCAGATCCTCGCCGCCCGTGGCGAGGACATCGTCATCGACATCAACGGGACCGAGCGGCTGCGCACTACCGCCGACTCGATCGCGCCCGAGGCGGCGTGCACGAGCACGCAGCTGCACGTGCAGGTCAGCCCGGAGGACTTCGCGTCCTACTGGAACGCCTCCCAGGCCATCTCCGGGGTGCAGCTCGCCCTGGCGGCCAACTCGCCGTACCTGCTGGGCAAGGAGCTGTGGCGCGAGACGCGGATCGCTCTCTTCGAGCAGGCGACCGACACCCGCGCCGACGAGCTCAAGGCGCAGGGCGTGCGACCGCGCGTGTGGTTCGGCGAGCGTTGGGTGACCTCGATCTTCGACCTCTTCGAGGAGAACGTCCGCTACTTCCCGGCACTCCTGCCGATCCTCGACGACGAGGACCCCGCGGCGGTCCTCGATGCCGCCGGCACGCCCAAGCTCGCCGAGCTGCGGCTGCACAACGGCACCATCTACCGCTGGAACCGGCCCGTCTACGACGTGGTGGACGGCGTGCCCCACGTGCGTGTGGAGAACCGCGTCCTGCCCGCCGGCCCGACGGTCGTCGACACGATGGCCAACGCGGCTTTCTACTTCGGGCTGGTCCGGGCGCTCGCCGACCAGGACCGGCCGCTGTGGTCGCAGCTGTCGTTCAGCGCGGCCGAGGAGAACTTCCACGTGTGCGCCAGGAACGGCCTCGAGGCACAGGTCTACTGGCCGGGCGTGGGCCAGGTGCCCGTGGCCGAGCTCGTCGTACGCCGCCTGCTGCCGCTGGCCCACCAGGGTCTCGAGGCCTGGGGTGTCTCGGGCGAGGAGGCCGACCGTCTCCTCGGCATCATCGAGCAGCGCTGCCTGACCGGCCAGAACGGCGCGAGCTGGTACGTCGACCGGGTCCGCGCACTCGGCGGGGACCGGCCGGAGGCCCTGGCGAAGGTGCTGACCGACTACCGCGAGCGCATGCACTCCAACGAGCCGGTTCACACCTGGTAGCGCACCTTGTGCGTGAGGCCGTGGTCGGCCGTGGCTCGGTCGTGACTCACTGGAGGCGCAGTCGCTTCCACTCCCGGCGGTCGCCGGAGCGCACATCGACCCAGCCGTGCCGCGTCACGACGTAGCACCCGCCGAGCACCAGGCCTGCCGCCCCGAAAGCGGCTTCGCCGCCGACCAGCCACCCGACGTCGTCGCTGGTCACAGCGACCTCTCCCGGCCGCGTCAGCCACAGCGCGCGCGGCGTTATCGGGGCCGTCTCCACCAGAGCCGAGACCAGCTCGACCCGCAGCGACCGGTCGAGCCCGGCCAACCAGCACCGCGGCACGACCACCGAAGCTGAGGCACCGCCGACCACCCCGACATGCACCTCGGGGTCGAAGCGACGCCGCCGTCGCTCGGTCTCGCGGAACCTGCCGACGGCGGTCCTGAGCTGGGCGCGGAGGTCGGGGGTGGTCACGGGCCCAGCCTGCCCGCTGGCGGCGTGGCCGGCCGAACTCGTCCACAGCCCCCGCTCCCGGGAGTACGGTGCCGACATGGACCTCACGGCCTTCTACGCCACCGTGTCGGGGCTCGGCTTCACCCTCCTCGGCCTCTGGGGAGTGGTCGCCGACCGGCACACCGCCTGGTTCACCGACCGCGCCCGCAGCCGCATGGCCTATGTCGTCTCGCTCCACTTCATGATCCCGGCCACGATGGCTCTGCTGTCGCTCGTCGCGCCGAACCAGTCCACTGTCTGGCGAGTGGTGTTCGCGCTGATGGGCCTGAGCGGCATCGCCGGCACAGTGCTGCTCGCCGGCCTTGTCTCGCAGTCGCGCCCGACGCTGGCGCGGGGTGCCGTGCTCGTCGCGATGCCGGTCTACGTGCTCGTCGTACTGGTGGCGCTCTTCCCCGACCTCAGCGACCTCGTCAACCTCACCCCGCTCCAGGTCGAGGCCTTCCTGGTCACCGCGATCCTGCTGCTGGGCCTGCATGCCGCCTGGTACTTCGCCCATGAGGACGCTCCCGCCGCCACGGCAGGGTGACCCCTGCCGGGGTCGTGTCCGTCGCGCGTACAGATCGGTTTGCGAAGATGTGGTCATGTCCTTCCAGATGACCGGCCAGCCCGAGGCCGATGAGGTTCTCGACCACCACCCGTTCGCCGTCGTCATGGGGATGATGCTGGATCAGCAGTACGGGATGGAGCACGCCTTCCGAGGCGGCTGGAAGGTGCTGAGCCGCTTCGGGAGCCTGGAGCCCGCGGCGATCGCGGCCGCCGAGCCAGAGGCGTTCAAGCAGCTGTGCAGCCAGGCGCCGGCGATCCACCGGTTCCCGGGCTCGATGGCTGCGCGGCTGCAGGAGCTCGCGGCGCTGGTCGAGTCACAGTACGACGGCGACGTGACCCGGCTCTGGACAGAGCCGACCACCGGCAAGGAGCTGTTCAAGCGGGTGCAGGAGCTGCCGGGCTTCGGCAAGCAGAAGGCCCAGATCTTCGTCGCTCTGCTCGCCAAGCAGGTGGGCGTGCGGCCAGAGGGCTGGGAAGCCGTCGCCGGCGACTACGCCCTCGAGGGCTTCCGATCGGTGGCCGACGTGGTCGACGCCGAGTCGCTGCAGAAGGTCCGCGACTACAAGAAGGCGAAGAAGGCCGCAGCGAGGTCCGCGGGCTGAGCCTTCGCGGGGCGGCACGACCCGACACGCGGCCCGCGAGTTGGATTCCCCGAGGCGCGTGCCACAATATGAGGCGCGGCTCTTGACGTGAACGGGCCTTGCCGCGCCCGACAACCGGTTCTGACGAGAGGTAGTTCGTGTCATCGAGCACGTCCCGCAAGCTCTCCGCTGAGGCTCTTGCCCACCCAGATGTCGTATCTCTTGTCAATCTCGGCCGGTCCGCCGGTCAAGTCACCGCCGATGCCGTGCGAGCGACCAGCGAGTCGGCCGGCATCAACCCGCAGCAGTTCCGCGCCCTGCTCAAGCTGCTGACCGAGGAAGGTGTGACCGTGGCTGTCTCCGCCGCCGAGTCGTCTCCGCGCAAGAAGGTCGTCGCCGCCGCGGCGAGCCGCGCGACGGTGAAGGCCTCGACCGCCAAGAAGGCGGCACCTGCCAAGAAGGCCGCACCGGCGAAGAAGGCCGCCGCTGCCAAGAAGGCCGCTGAGCCCGCCCCGGCCAAGAAGGCTGCTCCGGCCAAGAAGGCAGCTCCTGCCAGCAAGGCTGCCGACGCCCCGGCCAAGAAGGCCGCTCCGGCCAAGAAGGCGCCGGCGAAGAAGACTGCGGAGGCCGAGAAGCCCGAGGCTGCGGAAGAGGTCGTGGTCGGCCCCGACGGCAAGAAGGTGCTGCCGGACATCCCCGACGCCGAGTTCGAGAAGGACCTCGCCGAGGACCCGACCCTCAAGGAGGAGGAGGACGAGTCCAAGGGCTTCGTCATCTCCGCCGCCGACGAGACCGACGAGCCGGTCCAGCAGGTCATGGTCGCCGGCGCGACCGCCGACCCGGTCAAGGACTACCTCAAGCAGATCGGCAAGGTCCCGCTGCTCAACGCCGAGATGGAGGTCGAGCTCGCCAAGCGCATCGAGGCCGGCCTGTTCTCGGAGGAGAAGCTCGGCAAGGGCGGCAAGATCACGGCCAAGGTGTTCGAGGAGCTCGAGTGGATCTCCGAGGACGGTCGCCGCGCCAAGAACCACCTGCTGGAGGCCAACCTTCGCCTCGTCGTGAGCCTGGCCAAGCGCTACACCGGCCGCGGCATGCTCTTCCTCGACCTGATCCAGGAGGGCAACCTGGGTCTGATCCGTGCGGTCGAGAAGTTCGACTACACCAAGGGCTACAAGTTCTCCACCTACGCCACCTGGTGGATCCGCCAGGCCATCACCCGCGCCATGGCCGACCAGGCGCGCACGATCCGCATCCCGGTGCACATGGTCGAGGTCATCAACAAGCTCGCCCGCGTCCAGCGCCAGATGCTGCAGGACCTCGGGCGCGAGCCCACTCCGGAAGAGCTCGCCAAGGAGCTCGACATGACCCCGGAGAAGGTCATCGAGGTGCAGAAGTACGGCCGCGAGCCGATCTCCCTGCACACCCCGCTCGGTGAGGACGGCGACAGCGAGTTCGGCGACCTGATCGAGGACTCCGAGGCGATCGTGCCGGCCGATGCCGTGAGCTTCACGCTGCTGCAGGAGCAGCTGCACGCCGTCCTCGACACGCTCTCCGAGCGCGAGGCCGGTGTGGTGTCGATGCGCTTCGGGCTCACCGACGGGCAGCCCAAGACGCTGGACGAGATCGGCAAGGTCTACGGCGTGACCCGTGAGCGGATCCGGCAGATCGAGTCCAAGACGATGTCGAAGCTGCGACACCCGAGCCGTTCGCAGGTCCTGCGCGACTACCTCGACTGAGGGGTCTGGACTCATGAAGGCCACGCTGATGCTTGCCGACTATGCGGTGGTGGCTGACGGCAAGCTCTACGTCAGCGGTGGTGGCTGGAGCTTGACCGGGCCGGACCCGGTGCCGGCAGCGATCGCGCTGAAGCTCGACGTCCCCTGGGACCTCGCCAACACGCAGATCTCCTTCTCGCTGCGCCTGCTCCAGGAAGACGGGCATCCCGTCACGATCGCCGGTCCGGAGGGAGACCAGCCGGTCCGGATCGAGGGCGGGTTCGAGGTCGGCCGGCCTCCGGGCCTGCGACAGGGTCAGCCCATCGACGTACCCATGGCGTTCCCGGTCGGGCCGTTGCCTCTCGAGCCCGGGCGGCGCTTCTCGTGGGAGCTCATGGTCAACGGGGTGACCCACGAGGAGTGGCACCTCTCGTTCGGCACCCGACCCGCCGGCCAGCGCTGACCGAGCTCAGGACGCCGGCGCCAGCCGCTGCCAGGGCTGGAGCCGTTCGACCTGCGCGGCCACGGCCAGCAGCAGCGACTCCGAGCCCGGTCGGCCGACCAGCTGCACGCTCAGCGGGAGCCCAGCCCTGCTGAGGCCGGCGGGGACGGCCATCGCGGGCCAGCCGGCCAGGTTCCACGGAGCGGCGAACGGCGCATAGCGGGCGTTGGCCCAGAGGTTCGCGACCCAGCCTCGCGCTGCCCACTTGACCGCCCGGATGGGTGGCTGGGCGAGGGTCGGAGTCAGCAGCACGTCGTGCTCGGCGAACAGCTCCTCGGCATGTGCCCGCCAGCGCTCGCGCACGCCCTCGGGCAGACCGGCCTTGGCCAGCCGCCGCCCAGCCGCTGCGTGCCGCCTGCTGCGCTTCTCGAGCAGGCGCCGGTTGGGCAGCTCCGCGGCGTCGACGGCCGTGCCCGCAGTCCAGTACGCCAGCCCCGCCGGGACCAGCCGGGGACCGTAGCGCGGCGTCGCAGCCTGGACCTGGTGACCGGCGGAGCGCAGCAGGTCGGCGACCCGACGCGTGGCTGCCGCCCACTCCTCGTCGACCGGTGTGCCTGCGGCGGGCGCCCTGGTCGAGACGGCCACACGCACCCGGGCGGCGTCCCCCACACTGGCGTAGGTCGCGTCGCCCGCCATGACAGAGAGCATCAGCGCAGCGTCGCCGACGGTCGTCGCGATCGGACCGCACTCGGCCAGGTCGTACCACGAGTTGCTGCCCAGGCCGGACGGCACGACGCCTTTCCCCGGTTTGAGTCCCACGAGCCCGCAGCACGCCGCCGGGATCCGGATCGACCCCATCCCGTCGGCGCCCAGGGCGATCGGCACCGTCCCCGAGGAGACGGCAGCGGCCGAGCCTCCCGAGGAGCCGCCCGGCGTACGGTCGCGGTCCCACGGGTTCCTGGTCACGCCGTACGACGAGTCGGTGCTGCCCCAGATGCACAGCTCGGGCACGCGGGTGAGCCCCACGACGACTGCTCCGGCCGCACGCAGCCGGCGTACGACCTCGTGGTCGGCACTCTGCGGTGCGGGGTCGGAGGCCGCGGAGCCGATGCGCATCGGCTCTCCGGCGACCGGCACGCAGTCCTTGACGGCGACCGGGACGCCGGCCAGAGGCAGGGTGCCTCGGTCGGGACGGAGGTCGATCCCGGCAGCCTCGTGCACAGCGGACCGGCGGACCACCTGGTAGGCGTCGAACAGCGGCTGTGCCCGCTCGATGCGAGCCAGCGCCGCGGCTGCGTGGTCATGGGCGGAGGTGGCTCCTGAGCGGACGGCCTCCGCGACCGCGGCGGCCGTGCCGTCGACGACTGTCATGCCGACCGACGCTAGTGCGGATGCGCCAGGATGGGTAGGTGCGATCCCTGGCGTGCGCGCTCCTGCTGGTGCTGACGGGCTGCACCAGCACGCCTCCGGACGAGAGCCCGGCTGAGCCGCCCTCGGCGTCGCCGGGCTCGCCGAGCCCCACGGCGGTGCCCGAGCCGGCACCGGCTGCGCAGGGCCGGTACGACGTGCAGGTCGCCGTGCGAGCGGTCCGACACCTCGCCGGCGTCATCGGGCCCAGGCACGGCACCAGCGCGGCCTACCGTGAGGCGGCGAGCTGGGTGGCGGGCGAGCTGGAGGCTGCCGGCTGGGAGGTCCGCCGGCAGCGGTTCCCGGTGCCGGGCGGCAACAGCTGGGGCGTCCCGGTGCCGGCTGGGACGGGAGCAAACCTGGTGGCAAGCGAGCCCGGGTTCGACCCGGACCTGCCGCACCTGGTGGTCGGTGCCCACCTCGACACCGTGCCGCAGTCGCCCGGGGCCGAGGACAACGCGTCCGGGGTCGGTGTGCTGCTGGCCCTGGCACGCACCGGCCTGCGCGCGCGGCTCCCGGTCGTGCTGGTCGCGTTCGGGGCTGAGGAGCCACGCGGACCGGGCGATGCGAACCACCACTACGGCTCTCGCCACTACGTGGCCGAGCTCGGGCCGGCGCAGCGGCGAGCGGTCCGCGGGATGCTCAGCCTGGACCGGGTCGGGGTCGGCGGCGTTGTGCCCGTCGGCGCCGCGGAGGGCCAGCCGACCGCGCTCATCCGGGCTGCACGCAGGGCACGGGTCGAGGTGGTGCCGGAGACGGGCCAGCGGTCCAGCGACCACTGGTCGTTCGTGCGCGAGGGGCTGCCGGGGCTGCGGATCGGCAGCACGCCGTACGCCGGCTACCACAGCGAGGGCGACGTGCCGTCGGTGGTGAGTCGCGCGCAGCTCGGTCGCGTAGGCCGGCTGGTCATCGCCTGGCTGCGTTGACGGTGGAGTGCCGCCATACGTCGTCGAGGATGTCTGCGGCCACCGCTCCGCGGGCGGGCCGCGGCGCGAACCGCGAGTCCATGACGTAGGGCACCAGGTCGATCCGCTTCAGCTCCGGCCCCCAGTACGTCGCCTCCAGCACGACGCCCTGCATCGTCTCGGTCATGAAGTCCATGTCGAAGACGAAGTTGCCCAGGGAGTGCAGCACCACCGCGCCGCGGTAGGTCTCGACGCCCTGCACCCAGTGCGGGTGGCCGCCGACGACCAGGTCGGCGCCGGCGTCAACGAGCCGCCGGGCGACCAGGCGCTGCACCGGTTCGGCCACGTGGGTGTACTGGGTGCCCCAGTGCGGCAGCACCAGGACGACGTCGACCCGCCGGTCGAGCCGGCGCACCAGCCGCACCACGTGGGCCAGGTCGGCCTGGCTGAGGGGACCGGTCCGCGGTGGCATGCGCACCGAGAGGGCGCCGGGGGAGCGATCCGTGGCGCGAGGCGTCTCTCCGATCGCGTTGAAGCCCAGCACCCCGAACCTCACGCCCCCGGCCTCGGCGACGAACGCACGGCCGGCAGCGCCGAGGTCGGCGCCCGCACCGAACCCGCGCACAGGCCCCTCCGCGAGCTCGGCCACCGTCTCGAGCAGCGCGCGCTCGCCGTAGTCGCCGGAGTGGTTGTTCGCCAGCGAGACGGCGTCGAACCCGGCCCGGGCCAGCCCGGCCAGCACCGACGGCGACGCCCCGAACGAGTCGCCCCCCTGCTGCGCTGGGCCCGCGCGGGACAGCGTGCTCTCCAGGTTGCCGATCGTCAGGTCGGCCGACGCGAGCCGCCGCTGGAAGGGTCGCAGCGCACCCAGCGGGTCGGTCACGCCTCGGGCGAGCATGATGTCGCCGACGACCGTGAGCGTCGTGGGCCGGGGCGGCGTCGGGCCCGGCGTGCGGAGCGGGTACGCCGAGGGCCGGCGGATCGGGTCGACGCCGGCCACCGTCGCCGTACGCCAGCGCGGGCCGAGCCTCGAGGCCGGGACCACGCGCAGGCCGGGCGGCGCCGGCACCTTGCCGTCGGCGATCCGACGGGCCTGCCGCAGGCTGAAGCGCGGTGCCGGTCGGTCGACGGGCACCGCCAGCACCAGCGGCTCGGTCGTCGCGGGGCTCTCCGTAGCGGTCTGAGTGGGCGCCGGGACGGCTGCCTCCGGAGACCTGGTCTGCGTGGTGCACGCGGCGAGCAGTGCCACCGACGTCGCGAGCAGCACCGCTCTCATCGCTCCACCGTACGTCGGGTCGCACATGCAACCGATCGGACCCGGGTAGCGTCTTGGTCGTGTCTGACGGACCCGACAACGGAGGAACCATGAGGATCAGGACCATCGCAGCCGGACTTTTCGCGGCGACCATGCTCGCGCCCGCACCCGCGATGGCGCAGACGCGCATCGTGACCGACGCGGACGACATCGCCCACGGTGTCGACGTGCTGCGGCTGCGCGTGACCCACGAGAAGCGGGTCAGCGTGCACCTCAAGCACGCCAACCTGCGCAGGACGTTCAAGCAGACCGGCGGCATCTCGATCTTCCTCGACACCGACCGCGCGACCAAGGGACCTGAGTTCGTCCTGGGCACCGGGCTGTTCGCGACCGACTACCAGCTGTCGCACGCCGAGGGCTGGAAGGCCGTCGGAGAGCCGCTCACGTGCCCCCACCGCCTCCGCTTCGACTTCGCCGAGGACCGCACGCACGTCTGGTTCAACCGCAAGTGTCTCGGCAGCCCGGCCGACGTCCGGGTCGCGGTCAAGGCCGCCGGCCAGACCAAGGACGGCGCCATCCTCGTCGACTGGGTCACCAAGCGCCGCGCCTTCACCGACTGGGTCGCCCAGGGCTGACGAGTCTCAGCCGGCCGCGACCAGGGTGATCGCGCCGGCGCAGAGGGCCAGTCCCAGCGCCTGCACGAGATGGATGCGCTCGCGGAGGACCGTCGCGGCGAGCAGGACCGTCGCGGCGGGGTAGAGCGAGGTGATCACCCCGGAGACGGCGAGGTAGCCCTGCTGGGTCGCCAGGAGGAAGAGCACGGCGGCCGCGGCACCCAGCGGCCCGGCAACGGCACCCCAGAGCACCGCGCGCTCCCGGGGGACCCAGTCGGCGCGGAGCGCCATGGCCAGGAGCACGGCGGCGACGACCGACACCGCCTGAGCCAGGGTCAGCGGCCAGAATCCGGCGCCGTCGGGGACCTGGCCGATCGCCGCGAAGAGCAGGCCGAAGCCGAGTCCGGCGAGCACCCCGTCGACCAGACCCTCGGCGAGGCTGCCGGTGGGGTCCTCGCCGGCCGGCTCGCTGCTGACCAGCCAGATGCCGGGCAGAGCGGCGACCACGCCGACCCAGACCAGCATCGAGGGCCGCTCGCCGGTCGCCGCGCCCACCACCACCGGTACGACGGCCGCGCCGACCGCCGAGACAGGGGCGACGACCCCCATGCGTCCGGTGGCCAGGCCGCGGTAGAGGAAGCCCGTCCCGAGGCCGCCGCCGACACCAGCCAGGGCCGCCCAGGCGAAGTCGCTCCCGCTCGGGCTGCCGTCGACGAACAGCGCCACGCCCGCCGTACAGAGGGTGGAGGCGATCTGGCCGACGAAGGCGACCGACCAGGCCGTCGTACGCCGGGCCACGATGCCGCCGATGAAGTCGGAGAGACCGTAGGCGAGTGCTGCCAGGGTCGCCAGGAGGACCGCCATCTAGACCAGGCTCCTGCTCAAGCCAGGACCACTCCGACGACGAAGGCCGTCGCCGCCAGCAGCCCGGAAGCGAGCTCGATGAGGATGGAGAGGCCGGTCGCCTTGACCGCCGCCCAGGTCGAAGGCCAGGCCTGCTCCTGGCCGACCCGCTGCAGCTCGGCCAGGTAGACGCCTGCGACGAAGCCGACGAAGAGCCCGACGAAGGGGATCACGAAGAACCCGACGATGCCGAGCAGCCCGCCCAGCACGATCGTGCGGGTGGGGACTCCGGAGGCCTTGAGCCGTTTGCCCGGGATCGTGTACTTGAAGACCTGACCGACCACCAGCAGGGCGATCGCCACGCCGGCGACCGCCCAGGCAGTGGCGCCGCCGGTGACGGCGGCCCAGACAACCACGGCGGCCAGGATCAGCAGGGCACCTGGCAGGACGGGTACGACGATGCCGGCGAGACCGACCAGGATGGCCAGGCCCGCGAGAAGGTCGGTCGCGGTCACCCGGTCACCCTTTCAAACAAGCGGCCGCACGGGAAACTCGTCTCGACCGCGAGGAGGCCGAGCTCATCGCCATCAACCGCTGAGTCACTCGGGCGGTCACTCCGGCGGGCGGGCAAACGACGAGGCCCCGGGTCTTCACCCGGGGCCTCGGCACGTGTGCGGAGTCGGTCAGAACTCGTCGTTGGAAGCGACGGCAGGGGTGCCGGAGAGCTTCTCGGTCTCGTCGTGGACGTTGATGGCGATGGCACGGAGCTTGTCGCCGTGCTCACGGGCGTGGTGGGCGCAGAAGAGGAGCTCGCCGCCGCTGGAGAGCTCTACACGGAGGTAGGCCTGCGCGCCGCACCGGTCGCAGCGGTCGGCCGCTGTCAGTGCGCTGGATGCAACTGCTGTAGTCACGAGAGCCTGCCTTTCTTGTGGGTGCCTAGTGCCCAACGCCCCGAGGAGTGGAAATGTTCCCCGGCTCGCGGCCACCCGACCCGACAATCCAAACACGTCCGATCCGTCCGTCGGGTGCTATTTCCCTCTGGTGAGACCGGCGTGTCCCGCCCCGATTGGTGCCTTGCTGGTTAAACGACGTTCTCCTGCAAGTGTGACGGCGTACTCGCGCTCTTGGTTGCGGAAGAGACAAACACCACCCTCGCTGATACGGGTTCGTGACGAACCTCGCGCCGGCTTGCCCGCGACCGAGCGTGGCTCCCCGGACGACCGGTCCAGCCCAGGTAGATTGACCGCGACCGTGTGAGGATCGAGGAGTTCAGTGTCAGCACGTCCCGGAGGCGCAGCCATCGACAACGCCTACAACGCCCAGCACCTGCTGGTCCTCGAGGGGCTCGAGGCCGTCCGGAAGCGGCCCGGCATGTACATCGGGTCCACCGACACGCGCGGCCTCATGCACTGCCTCTGGGAGATCATCGACAACGGCGTCGACGAGGCCCTCGGGCACCACGCGTCCCGCATCGAGGTCACCCTGCACCCCGACGGCTCGGCCGAGGTCCACGACAACGGCCGCGGCATCCCGGTCGACAAGGAGCCCAAGACCGGCCTCTCCGGCGTCGAGGTCGTCTTCACGCGCCTGCACGCAGGAGGCAAGTTCGGCGGAGGGTCCTACGTCGCCACGGGCGGTCTGCACGGCGTCGGAGCCTCCGTCGTCAACGCGCTGTCGGCCAGGCTCGACGTCGAGGTCGACCGCTCGCCGGCGACGCAGCACATGTCGTTCCAGCGGGGAGCGCCGGGCGTGTTCGACGGCGACGGGCCGGCCGGCAGGTTCACGCCGGGCGGCGGCCTCCACAAGGGCAAGCGCGTCGCCAAGGCGGTGACGGGCACCCGCATCCGGTTCTGGCCCGACCGGCAGGTCTTCACCAAGGACGCCCGGTTCGTCTACGACGAGCTGGTCACCCGCGCTCGGCAGACCTCCTTCATCGTGCCCGGCCTCGAGCTGGTCATCCGCGACCACTCCGGGTCGGAGCCGCAGGAGGAGAGCTTCAAGCACGACGGCGGCATCTCGGAGTACTGCGAGTTCCTCGCCGCCGACGAGGCCGTCACCGACGTACTCCGCCTCCAGGGCCAGGGCCACTTCACCGAGACCGTGCCGCTGCTCGACGACAAGGGGCACATGACCCCGCAGGACGTCGAGCGCGACCTGCACGTCGACGTGGCACTGCGTTGGGGCACCGGCTACGACACCGAGGTGCGCTCCTACGTCAACGTCATCGCCACGCCCAAGGGCGGCACCCACGTGGCCGGCTTCGACAGCGCCCTGACCAAGACCTTCAACGACGCGCTCCGCGACGCCAAGGTGCTCAAGGTCGCCGAGCCCGACGTGCTCAAGGACGACGTGCTCGAGGGGCTGACCGCCGTCGTCACCGTCCGGCTGGCCGAGCCCCAGTTCGAGGGGCAGACCAAGGAGGTCCTCGGCACCCCGGCGGCGCGGAGCATCGTGCGCAAGGTCGTCTCGGCCGAGCTGAAGAAGTTCCTCACCTCGACCAAGCGCGCCGAGAAGGCCCAGGCCAAGCTGGTGATGGAGAAGGCCGCCAACGCGTCCCGCACCCGCATCGCCGCCCGCCAGCACCGTGAGACCCAGCGCCGCAAGAACGCCCTGGAGTCGAGCTCGCTCCCGGCCAAGCTCGCCGACTGCCGCACCACCGACACCGACCGCTCCGAGCTGTTCATCGTCGAAGGCGACTCGGCGCTCGGCACCGCCAAGCTCGCCCGCAACTCCGAGTTCCAGGCCCTCCTGCCGATCCGGGGCAAGATCCTCAACGTCCAGAAGGCCTCGGTCGGCGACATGCTGAAGAACACCGAGTGCGCCTCGATCATCCAGGTGGTCGGTGCCGGGTCGGGCCGCACCTTCGACCTCGAGCAGGCGCGCTACGGCCGCATCATCTTCATGGCCGACGCCGACGCCGACGGCTCGCACATCCGCTGCCTGCTGGCCACCCTCTTCTTCAAGTACATGCCCGAGCTGATCAGCTCGGGCCGGGTCTTCACCGCCGTGCCACCGCTGCACCGCATCGAGCTGACCAACCCGAAGAAGGGCATGGAGAAGTACGTCTACACGTTCTCCGACCAGGACCTCCATCGGAAGCTCGCCGAGCTCTCCAAGAAGGGCCTTCGCTGGAAGGACCCGGTCCAGCGCTACAAGGGCCTGGGTGAGATGGACGCCGACCAGCTGGCCGAGACCACGATGGACCCGCGCCACCGCACGCTTCGCCGGATCACGGTCGACGACGCCGCCGAGGCCGCCACCGTCTTCGAGCTGCTGATGGGCACCGACGTCGCGCCGCGCAAGGAGTTCATCGTGCAGGGCGCCTACGAGGTGGACGCCGACGCCATCGACGCCTGACCAGCGGGAAGCGTCAGACCTTCTGCTCGATCAGGCCGGTGTCGACGTCGTAGATGAACCCGCCGACGCTGACGGTCTCGGGGATCAGCGGGTGGGAGCGGACCTTCTGGACGTCCTCGAAGAGCGCCGCGGTCTGGTCCTGGATCACACCGAACGACTGCCAGCTGGCGTCGGTCCCGGCCGACTCGCCGATGGTGGAGCGGAGCTCGGCCTCGGAGTACTTCGTCATGGCACAGCGGGTGTGCGGGATGACCAGGATGCGCTCGACGCCGAGCAGGTGGACGCCGAGCACGAGTGCCTCCAGCGCCTGGCTGGTGATGCGGCCGCCCGGGTTGCGGAAGATCTTCGCGTCGCCGGGCTCGAGCCCCAGCATGCGCAGCGGGTCGATGCGGCTGTCCATGCACGTGACGATGGCGACCCCGGCGTGAGCCACACCGTCGAAGCCACCCATCGAGAAGCTTGCGGCGTAGTCGCCGTTCGCCTGGAGCAGGTCGTCGAAGTCACCCATGCGTACGACGGTAGTGGTTACCCCCCGGTCGCCTCCCGGGTGTCCGGTGTGAGGTGCGTTACCGTCACGGCATGCGTGAGGTGACACGCCGGGCGTTCCTGCTCGGCGGCGGGGGAGTCGTTGCGGCGGGCGCGGCAGGCCTCGGGGTCGAGCGGGGTGTCCTCCCCGGACGGTCGCGGCTCTACGCGAGCCTGGGCCTCAACGGAGACGCGGCCCCGGTGCCGGACGCCGAGGGCGGCCCGAAGGTCACCGGCTCGTTCGCCTCGCAGCACCAGGGCGGCCGGGAGGTGGGCTGGGCGGTTGCCTACCCGCCGGGGTCGCCGACCGACGCCGCCCTCCCGGTCGTGGTCGCGCTGCACGCGAGCACGGGCGACCACGAGACGGTGTTCTCCGGCGGCCTCTGGGTCGACCGGTTCCTGGGGCTGGCCGTGGAGGCGGGGGTGGCCCCGTTCGCCGTCGCCTCGGTCGACGGCAACGGCGGCTGGCTGCCCCGCGGGGCGGTGGACTCCGGCCGGACGGTGACCGACGAGCTGCTCCCGCTGCTGGCCGACCGCGGTTTGGACACCCGCCGGGTCGGTTTCATGGGCTGGTCGGCCGGCGGGCTCGGAGCGCTCGTGCTCGGCGCGCGCGCCGACGGTGTGCGGGTCGTGGGCGTGACCAGCCCGGCGCTCAGCGAGGGCGATGCGGCGTTCGGCGTGCAGGAGACCTACGACGACCTGCCGCTGCGGGTCGACTGCGGGCGGGGCGACCCGTTCTACTTCCCGGTCAAGGAGTTCGTCGAGGGCATCGACCCGCGACCGGCCGGCGGGTTCAACGACGGCGGCCACACCCACGGCTACTGGCGGCGCATGGCTCCCGCGCAGCTGCGGTTCATCGGGGAGCGACTCGCCTGACCCTGGTGATGCGGCTGGTCAGCGGGAGCAGGGCCTTGCCGCACGACTCTGCGCGCTCGACACCGGCCTCCGCCACGGTGACGTCGACGTCGTAGACGCTGCCGTCGAGGTGCCGGACGGTTGTGCCGTCGACGGTGAGGGCGTCGAGGCCCAGCTCGCCGGTCTCCCGGCGGACCGCGAGCTCGGCAGCCTGCCCGTCCGGCGACCAGCACGAGCGACCGCGCGAGCCCGCGAGCACCGTCTCGCCGCGGGCGGCGGCTTGGAGAAGGGGCACTCCCGACTCGAGCCGACCGTGCAGGGTGCCGAACGGCAGCAGCACCGCGGTCGGCGCGAAGCGGTGTCCGGACGTGTGCGTCACCTCCCACACCTGCTCGGGGTAGTCCGCGACCGCGGCGGCGGCAACCGGCCGGCCCCGCGTCGCGCAGCAGACGTCGCGCGTGCCGTTGGTGCACACCAGCAGGTGCGGCCGGTCGGTGCGCTCGAGGAACGCGGGCGGCTCCCCGGCTGCGATCGCCGCCCAGTCCAGGTCGAGCACGTCCTGGGCGGAGTCGACACAGCCCTCGGCGAGCCAGGTGCGGCCGGGCAAGGTGTGCGCGACCAGCACCCGGCGGGCGCCGTCGTGACGGTCGTCGGCGTGCCGGCCCGGGAGCCGGATCAGGCTCGGGCGCACGTCGTACGTCGCAGCACGGGCCTCGATCTCCTTGCCCACCGCTGGGTCGAGGTGGGAGGCGGTGAACGCCTTAGCCCCCCAAGGACCGTTCTGCTCGATCGCGACCCAGGAGACGGCGTACGGCGCGGAGCCGGCGAGCTGCTCTCCGAGCCGCTCCGACTCGCCGGAGCAGGTGAGGCTCATCCGGCGCTCCTGAGGAGCTCGGCCGTGGCCATCCCGCGGGTGCCTGCACCGGCGAACGTGACCAGGGCGGCGGCTCCGGCGACCAGTGCGCAGACTGCGGCACCGATGAAGACCGCCTCGAGCTGGGAGAGCCCGGCGAGCTGGAGCAGGTCGTTGTACTCCGCGCACCGGCTGCGTCCCTCGCAGACCTCCATCGGTGGTGGTACGTCGGCCGAGACGGCGTAGAAACGGCGCAGCCCGATCGTGGTGAGAGCGCTGATGCCGACCAGCATGCCGACCATGCGAGCCACGACCAGCAGGGCGGAGGCGACGCCGTGGATGGCGTCCTGGGTGGCCGCGAGCAGCGCGGCGTTGACCGGCGCGAGTGCGAGCCCGAACCCGAAGCCGCCCAGCACCAGCGGAACAGTGGCGTGCCAGTGCTCGAGCGAGGTGAGGTCCCACCGGGACATCCACACGAAGCCGACGGCGGCGAGCACCATGCCGGCCGCGGTGATCACCCCGGCCGGGAGCCGCTGGGTCAGCCAGCCGCCGGCCAGAGCCCCGACCGGGAGGGCGACCAGGAACCGGACCAGGACCATCGCGGAGAGCAGCTGGGAGTCGGTGTAGACGGTGATGCGTGCCGCGATCGGGATGTCGACCAGGGCCGCGATCAGCGCGGCGCCGACGAAGAAGCTGACCACCAGCGACCCCCACGCCGCTCGCTGCTGGAACCCGCCGCGCGGCACGAGCGGGTGCGTCGCCCGGCGGTTGCGCAGTACGAACAGCACCGCGGCGAACGCGGAGCCGGCCAGCAGCCAGGGGCCGGCCGGGGAGAAGACCTGGACCTCCGGGTCGGCGGTGGCGAAGGCGAGGATGACGCCGGACAGCGCGAGGCCGAGCAGGAGCGCACCGAGAACGTCGGTGCTGCGTGGCAGGTCGGCCCAGCGCCGAGGGTCGAGCCGGACGACTGTCGCCACGACCAGCCCGAGCGCCACCAGGCCGACCGGGGAGAACCAGCGGTTGTCTCCGCTGAACGGCACGAACGGACCGCCCAGACTGACCGAGGTGACCAGCGACGCAGGTTGAAGCATCACGACCGCGGTCACCACGCCGGTCGCGACGGCCAGTGCGACCAGCAGCCAGTCGACGCGGCGCGCGGTGTCGGCCGGTCGCAGCCGCAGCAGCGCGGCGGCGAGCACCAGCCCTACGGCGAGGTTGACCCAGAAGATCTCCTCCCACCCGGCAACGGCCAGCACGAGCGCGCCGTACAGCGGGCCCAGGACGCTGCCCAGCTCCTGAACGGCCCCGACGACGCCGAGCGGGACGCCGCGCCGCTCCGGTGGGTAGATGTCGGCGACCAGCGCCAGCGTGGCCGGGACCAGGCCGCCACCGCCGACCCCTTGCAGGAACCGGCCGGTGACCATGGACGGGAGGTCGTAGGCCGCGGCGGTGATCAGCGACCCGACGGCGAAGACCGCCAGCGAGCCGATGAGCACGGGGAGCCTGCCGCGCAGGTCCGCGATGCGCCCGACGAGCGGGAGCACGGCGACATAGCCGAGGAGGAAGCCCGAGACGATCGGTGCTGCGCGCTGGAGCTCGTCTATCGGCACCCCGACGCCGGTCATCATGTCGGGCAGCGCCAGCACGACGACGTAGGTGTCGGCCGCCGCGAAGCACACGGCGACGGCCGCGAGTCCCAGGAGGAGGCGCGGCGCGCGCTCCGTCACGGCGCGGTGATCTCCTTGTCGGAGCCGTACTTGGTCAAGGTGACGTCGTAGGTGAGCGGTGACTTGCCCTCGTAGAACGGCCCCGTGACCGTCGCCTTGCGGAGGCGCCCGTCCTCGTCGATCGTGAACTTCGCGTCGAACTCGGCCTTGTCATCGGCCGATGGGATCGCCGAGACGACCGCGGAGCCAGGAAGCTTGCCGGAGTACGACGTGAGCACCTCGTCGCCGTCGCGGACCGCCTTGCCCTTCTTCACACCGGTGGCCTCGACCAGCCACGAAGAGATGCCGCCGTCGGGGTTGATCAGACCGGCCGGGTCAGGGGCGTTGTAGTCCGCGGGGTCGACCTCGTTGTAGTCCTGGGTGAACGGCAGGATGGCGAAGACGGTGCCGTCGACGGCTTTGACCGGGATGTTTCCGCTGAAGCCGGAGTAGACGATGTCGATGCTGCCCTCGAACGCCGGCTGGTCGGTCGCGATGCCCTCGGCCTTGGTCACGCCGGAGACGCCCTTGGGCATCTCGGGGGTGGAGAGCACCAGGTGCACGCCCGAGGTCTGGTCGAGCTCGTACTTGGCCGAGTTGAGGACCGTGCGCGGCTCGCCGTCGCCCTTGCCGCCGTCGTCACTGCAGGCAGTGGCGAGGAGGAGCAGGGGCATGAGCCCGGCTACGAGGGTGCGCTTCATAGGGCAAGCCTTGCACGGACGGGTCCGGCGACGGCAACGACCGGCTGACTTCCGGGAACGCCGGAGCCGTCGCGCTTGCCGACCGGTTCGGGGAGGTCGACTGGCGCGCCGCTGGCCGCAGCTGCGTGCGCCGGTCCCGGCCCGGCCCACGCCAGGACGAGAGTGTCCTCGCCCTTGAGGAAGCGGTGGCAGCGCACGCCGCCGGTGGCGCGGCCCTTGCCGGGGTAGTCCGCGAACGGTGTCACCTTGACGGCACCGGGCTCGGTGCCCGGCAAGGCGGTCGAGGACCCGCTGGCCGTGACCACGACGGCGCTCTCGTCCGGCGTGAACGCGCCGAAGCTGACCACGCGCTCGCCAGGGGACAACCGGATGCCGGCCATGCCGCCGCCCGAGCGTCCCTGCGGCCGCACCGCCGACGCCGGGAAGTGCAGCAGCTGCCCGTCGGAGGCGATGAAGCACAGCTCCTCATCACCCGTGCCCAGCTCGACGGCCCCGACCACGACGTCGTCGTCCTTGAGGGCGATCACCTCCCACGAGTCCTTGCCGAGAACCTCGTGGTTGACCCGCTTGACGACGCCGTCGCGGGTGCCCAGCGCCAGCCCTGGTGACTCCGGGTCGAGCGTGCACAGCGCCAGCGGTGTCTCACCGGAGTCCAGCGAGAGGAACTCGCTCAGCGGGGCACCGCCCTGCAGGTGCGGGGCGTTGGCGGTCGCCGGCACCGTCGGGAGGTCCAGCACGTCGAGCTTGACCAGCCTGCCGAGGCTGGTGACGACCCCGACCTGGCCTCGCGCGGTGGCGCGCACGGCGCTGACGATCACGTCGTGCTTCGCCCGGTTGCCGCCCTCGCCAGGGGCCTCCACGTCCGACGTACGCGCGAGGAGCAGGCTGGAGGACAGGTAGACGAAGCACGGGTCGTCGGCGACCTCGAGCGGAACGGCTGCCTTGACGGCAGTGCCGGAGGCAGCCTCGAGCAGGACGGTACGACGAGGCGTGCCGAACGCCTTCGCGACGTCGCCGAGCTCGTCGGAGACGACCTTGCGGAGCTCCCTCTCGTCGTTGAGGATCGCGTCGAGCTCCTCGATCGTGCGCCGCAGCTCTGACTGCTCCTTCTCCAGCTCGATGCGGGAGAACTTCGTCAGCCGGCGCAGCGCCATGTCGAGGATGTAGTCGGCCTGCGCCTCGGAGAGGTCGAACACCGACATCAGGCGCTCGCGTGCCTCTGCCGCGTTGTCGCTGGAGCGGATCAGCTGGATCACCTCGTCGATGTCCAGGATCGCGATGAGCAGGCCCTCCACCAGGTGCAGCCGGTCCATCGCCCGGGTGCGGCGGAACGCCGAGCGCCGGCGTACGACGTCGTAGCGGTGCTGCAGGAAGACCTCGAGCATCTCCTTGAGCCCGAGCGTGCGGGGCTGCCCGTCGACCAGCGCAACGTTGTTGATGCCGAAGGAGTCCTCCATCGGCGTCAGCTTGAAGAGCTGCTCGAGGATCGCCTCGGGGTGGAAGCCGTTCTTGACCTCGATGACCAGCCGCAGGCCCTTCTCCAGGTCGGTGAGGTCCTTGACGTCCGCGATGCCCTGGAGCTTCTTGCCCTGGACGAGAACCTTGATCCGCTCGATGACCTTCTCCGGGCCCACACCGTAGGGAAGCTCGGTGACCACGATGCCCTTGCGCCGCGGGGTGACGCTCTCGACCCGTGTGGTCGCCCGCATCCGGAAGCTGCCCCTGCCCGTCTCGTAGGCCTCACGGATGCCGTCGAGCCCGACGATCTTGCCCCCGGTCGGCAGGTCGGGCCCCGGGATGAACCGCATCAGTGCGTCCAGGTCCGCCCCCGGGTGGCTGACCAGGTGCTTGCAGGCTTGGACGACCTCGACCAGGTTGTGGGGCGCCATGTTGGTGGCCATGCCGACCGCGATGCCGGCGGCACCGTTGACGAGCAGGTTCGGGATCGCGGCGGGGAGGACGGTCGGCTCGAGCTCGCGGCTGTCGTAGTTGGGCTTGAAGTCGACGGTGTCCTCGTCGATCGAGGTCGTCATCGCGACGGCAGGCTGGGCCATCCGGCACTCGGTGTAGCGCATGGCGGCGGGACCCGCGTCGGGCGAGCCGAAGTTGCCGTGCCCGTCGATCAGTGGCACCCGCATGGACCACGGCTGGACCTGCCGCACCAGGGCGTCGTAGATCGCGCCGTCGCCGTGCGGGTGCAGCCGGCCCATGACCTCGCCGACCACGCGTGCGCTCTTCACGTGCCCGCGGTCGGGCCGCAGCCCCATGTCGGCCATCGTGTAGAGGATCCGCCGCTGCACCGGCTTGAGCCCGTCGCGGGCGTCCGGCAGGGCGCGGGAGTAGATGACGGAGTAGGCGTACTCCAGGAAGCTGGACCTCATCTCGTCGCCGACGTCGATGTCGACGATGTGCTCCTCGAAGTCGTCCGGGACCGTGGTGCGGGTGCTGCGGCGTGCCATGCGGGCCATTCTCACCTAAGACGCTGGTCGAGCCGCGAAGTGGTGCACCAGCGGAGAGAGCGTGTCGAGACCACCCCGCCCAGGCGACGCCCCTTTCCCCACCACCCGATAGATTTCGGACCGTGAGCGAGGCGCCGGAGTACCCGAGGCACTGGGAGGCCGACGTCGTGCTGAGGGACGGGCGGGTGGCGCATCTGCGCCCCATCCGGCCCGACGACGCCGAGGCGCTGGTCGAGTTCTACGACGGGGTCTCAGACGAGTCCCGCTACCTGCGCTTCTTCTCCCCGATGCCGCGCCTCTCGGAGCGCGATGTCCAGCGGTTCACCCACGTCGACCACCGCGGCCGGGTGGGGATCGTGATGACGGTGGCCGGGCGCATCATCGCCTTCGGCCAGTACGAGGGGGTCCCGGCCGACCGGGTCGAGGCCGACCGGGTCGAGGCCGACGGGGTGGAGGCCGACCGGGTCGAGGCGGAGGTCGCCTTCCTGGTCCAGGACGCCCATCAGGGGCGGGGGATCGGCCAGCTGCTGCTCGAGCACCTCGCGCAGGCGGCCCGGGAGCGTGACATCGACCTCTTCGTGGCCGACATCCTGCCGGGCAACTCGGCGATGATCGGGGTGTTCACCGACGCCGGCTACACCGTGCAGCGCACCTTCGAGGACGGCGTGATGCGGCTGCAGTTCCCCGTCGACTCGACGCAGACCTCGATCGACGTGATGCAGGCGCGCGAGCACCGGGCCGAGGCCACCTCGATCCAGCGGTTCTTCGACGCGGGCAGCGTGGCCGTGGTGGGCGCCTCGCGGCGGGCCGACACGATCGGCCGCACGCTGGTGCGCAACCTGGTGCTCGGAGACTTCCAGGGCCGGGTGTACGCCGTGAACAGCGCCGCCGAATCGGTGGCCGGGATGCCGGCGTACGCCGCCGTCAGCGACATCCCCGGCCCGGTCGACATCGCCGTGGTCGCCGTGCCCGCCGAAGCCGTGCCCGAGGTGGTGCTCGACTGCGCCAACAAGGGTGTGCACGGCATCGTCGTGGTCTCCGCCGGCTTCGCCGAGACCGGCGAGGAGGGCCGTCGACGGCAGCGCAGGCTCGTCGGGCTCGCCCGTGGCTACGGGCTGCGGCTGGTCGGCCCCAACGCGCTGGGCATCGTGAACACCGCCGCCGACATCTCCCTGAACGCCTCGCTCTCGCCGGTGATGCCCCCACGCGGACGGGCCGGGTTCTTCTGCCAGTCCGGCGCCCTCGGCGTCGCGATCCTCGAGAACGTGACCCGCCGGGGGCTGGGCCTCTCCACCTTCGTCAGCGCCGGCAACCGCGCAGACGTCTCCGGCAACGACCTGCTGCAGTACTGGGAGGAGGACGACTCCACCGAGGTCGTGCTCCTCTACCTCGAGTCCCTGGGCAACCCGCGCAAGTTCAGCCGGATCGCGCGCCGGGTGTCGCGCCGCAAGCCGGTGATCGCGGTCAAGGGCGGCCGGACCACCCAGGGTGTGCCGATGGGCCACGCCGTCCGTGAGTCGACGATCGGCCAGGCGGCGGTCGACGCGATGTTCCGTCAGGCCGGTGTGATCCAGGTCGACACCCTCGACGACATGTTCGACGTCGCCCAGCTGCTCGCGCACCAGCCGCTCCCGCGCGGCAGCCGGGTCGCGGTCGTGGGCAACTCCGACGCCTTGGGCCTGCTGGCCGCAGACGCCGCGGCCGCCGTCGGGCTGTCCGTGACCAGCTCGGTCGCGCTCGGTTCCGAAGCCTCCGCAGAGGACTTCGAGATCGCGCTGGACCGCTCGATCGACCACGCCGAGGCTGACGCCGTGCTCGTGGTCTACATCCCGCCGCTGCAGTCCTCCAGCAAGGAGGTCGCCGACGTGATCGCGGCAGTGGGGGAGCAGTCGGACAAGCCGGTGCTCTCCACCTTCCTGGCGGCCGAGGGCATCCCCGAGCTGCTGCGCGTCCCCGACGTCGCCGGGTCGTCGGCAGGGCGAGGGTCCGTCCCGTCGTACACGTCCCCCGAGGCCGCGGTGCGGGCGCTGGCCCGAGCGTGCGAGTACGCCGCCTGGCGGGCCGAGCCCGAGGGCGAGCTGGTGCTGCCGGCCGACTGCGACGACGAGCGCGCCGCGGAGCTGGTCGCCCAGGTGCTCAAGGACACCCCCGAGGGCCGGGCCCTGACGGCCGGCGAGCTCGCCGAGCTGCTGGCCTCCTACGGCATCGAGATGTGGGAGCGCGTGCCGGTGGGCACCGAGGAGGAAGCCCTCGCGGCCGGCGAGGAGCTGGGCTGGGACGTGATCCTGAAGGCGACCGCGGAGCACCTGCGCCAGCGCCCCGACCTGGCCCATGTGTGGCGCAACATCGACACCGCCGAGGAGATGTCCGACGCCTGGCACACCATGCGCGCCATCATCGACCACCCCGAGACGGCCGGCTTCGTGGTGCAGCGCAGCGCTCCGCCCGGCGTGCCGGTGACCCTCGGTGGCGTCGAGGACCCGCTCTTCGGGCCGGTGGTCGCCTTCGGGCTGTCCGGCGCCGCCACCGAGCTGCTGGGCGACCGGTCCTACCGCATCCCGCCGCTGCACAGCGACGACGCCGCGGCGATGGTGCGCGAGGTCAAGGCTTCGCCCCTGCTCTTCGGCTACCGCGGTAGCGAGCCGGTCGCGACCGCGCCGATCGAGGATCTGCTGGTCCGCATCGCCCAGCTCAAGAACCAGCTGCCGCAGGTGCGTGAGCTCGACCTCTCGCTGGTGCTGGCCGGTGCCGTCGCGGCACCGGTTCTGACGGCGAGGGCCCGGGTGGAGCCGGTGGCGAACGCCCGGTCGGACTGGTTCGTCCGCCGGCTCAACGAGCAGGCCGGGGACACGTTCGTCAGCTGACGCTGGTCGAGCCGGGAAGTCCGCCGCAGGCCGACGACCGTGTCGCGACCACCCCTGACCGGCTCCGGGAACCAGAGCATGCCCGACTGCTGGGGAGACGTGGGTGCCCCGGCGCGGAGTGGTCTCGACACGCTGCCTCGCCCACGGGCTCGCTGCGCGGCTCGACCAGCGCGGTCAGGGGAGCGACGCGCCTCGGGCGGTGACCCAGAGGTCGTACCACTGCTCGTGGGTGAGCTCCGGCGCCCGCCGTACGGCGTCCGCGCAGGCGCGGATGCGGTCGGGGCTGGTCGTGCCGATGACGGGGGCGATGTCGGCGGGATGCCGCTGCAGCCACCACAGCACGACGGTCTCGCGAGTGGTGGAGTGCTGCTCCGCCAGCGACGTGACCAGTGCCGTCGTGGCCTGTTCGGTCTCGGTTCGGGCGCGTCCGGTGAACCGTCCTTGGGCCATGGCTCCCCAGGCCTGCAGCGCGATGCCGTGGGTGGTGCCGTGCTCGAGAGTGCCGCCGGGGAACCGCGCCGGCTGCTCGGTGTTGACGTGCACCCCGGCCTCGACCCAGTCGCGCCGGTGCAGCGACATCTCGAGCTGGTTCACGCGCAGCGGCAGGTCCAGGTGGGCCTGGAGGGCGGCGATCTGGTCGTGGCTCATGTTGGAGACCCCGACCTCCCGCACGACACCCTCCGCGTGCAGCGCGGTCAGCCCACCGGCGACCTCCTCGGCACGCGTGAGCGGGTCTGGTCGGTGCAGCAGCAGCCGGTCGACGTAGTCCACCTGAAGCCGCTCCAGGCTGTCGGAGACCCGGGCGCGGATCGTGTCGGCGCGGAGGTCGTAGAGGGGCGGGTCGAGGCTGATGCCGCACTTGGTCTGGATCCGCACCCGGTCGCGCAGGCCCGGTGTCCTTGTCAGCAGGTCGCCGAAGAGCGACTCCGCCAGTCCACCGCCGTAGATGTCGGCGTGGTCGAACCACTCGACGCCGATCTCGAGCGCGGCCTCCACCGCGGTCTCGGTCTGAGCCTGCTCGGCGAGTCCCATGCAGCCGTACAGCGGGGTAGCCATGGGGTCCAAACTACGTGCGGGTCCGCCAGAGCAGCCAGACGAAGTACGGCGTGCCGATCAGCGCCGTCATCAGGCCGGCCGGGACCTCGTGCGGAGCGATCACGCTGCGGCCCAGGATGTCGGCGTAACCGACCAGGGTGGCGCCGAGCAGCACCGACACCGGGATCACCCGTGCGTGGCGGGCGCCGACCATGGCGCGGGCGGCGTGCGGGGCGATCAGCCCGACGAACGCCACGATGCCGATGGCGGCCGCGGCCGTGGCGGTGAGCACCGCGCACGTGAGGAGCACGAGGAGCCGGGTCCGCTCCAGCCGCACGCCGAGCACCCGCGGGGTGTCGTCGTCGAGGGCCATCACGTCCAGGTCGCGCCGGTGCCGCAGCAGCAGCGGTACGGCGACCGCGAGCGCGAGCGCGACCGGCACGACCTGCTCGAGGGTGCGGCCGTACGTCGAGCCGGAGAGCCAGGTCAGGGCGAGCTGCACGTCCCACGGGCTGCTCGCGATGATGATGAAGGCGATCAGCCCCTGCCCCGCCGAGTAGACGCCGATGCCGACCAGGATCAGCCGCACCGAGCTGAGTCCGCCTCGCCAGGCAAGTCCGTAGACGATGGCGAACGCGAGCGCCGCTCCGGCGACGGCTGCCAGGTTGACCTGCCACACCTCGGCGCCCTCATGCAGGCTGAGCAGCGAGACGGCACCGACGCCGGCGCCGGCGGTGATGCCCAGCAGTCCGGGCTCGGCGAGGGGGTTGCGGCACACGGCCTGCGTGGCGCAGCCGGCCAGGCCGAGGGCGCCGCCGGCGAGCACCGCGGCGAGCAGGCGCGGCAGGCGCTCGTCGATGCTGAACGAGACGAACGGGCCGGCCCGCCCGGAGACCCAGTCGGCCAGGTCGCCCACGAGCAGCCAGCCGTCACCGGCGAGGAGGCCGAGCACGAGCCCGACCGCCAGCATCAGCGACAGCGCCCCGAGCGTGATGCCGGTGCGGCGGGGTGACCCGGGGCGGGGGCGCGCGGCCGGCGCCTCGCGCACCGGTGCGGACTCTCGGTAGGAACGGGCCACCAGCACGAGCACGACGGCGCCGAGGAGCGTGCTCACCACGCCCGTCGGGATGCCGTTGCCGAAGGCCGAGGAGGGGGCGAGGCGGACGATCACGTCGGAGGCGAGCACCACCAGCACGCCCATCACGCCGGACAGTGGCAGGAGCACGCAGTGTCGATGCACGCCCGGCACGAGCCGCCCGGACAGCCTGGCCAGCACGGGTGCACAGAGGCCCACGAACCCGATCGGCCCGGCGACGGTGACCGCGAGCGAGGACAGCAGCACCGAGAGGAGCACGGCCGCCAGGCGCGTCGTACGGACGTCGACTCCCAGGCTCTCCGCGGCGTCGTCGCCGAGCGCGAGCAGGTCGAGCCGGTGGCAGAGCAGCATCGTCCCGGCGAAGACCACGACCGTCGCGACGCCGGTCTGCAGCGGCGCGTCGAGGCTGAGCTGGACGAGACTGCCACTGCCCCAGACGAAGAGGCTGCGCGTCTCCTCCTTGAACAGCAGGATGAGCAGGCCGGTGAGGGAGCCGAGCGCCAGCGCCGTGGCGGAGCCGGCCAGCACGATGCGCGCAGGGCCCGTCGTACCGCCGGAGAGGGCGAGCACGAGGGCCGCGCCGGCGAGGCCTCCGGCGAACGCGAGGCCCCCGGTGAAGAAGAGGGGAGGCGTCAGGCCGAGCACTGCGACAAGGGCAACGCTGAAGTAGGCCCCGGCGTTGACCGCGAGGGTGTCCGGGGACGCCAGCGGGTTGCGGGTCACCGACTGCAGGAGAGCGCCCGCGACCCCGACGGCGACGCCGACCACGAGCCCGGCGAGCAGGCGCGGGAGCCGCGAGCCGACGAAGACGTCGCGGGTCTGCTGGTCGCCGTTGCCCAGGGCGAGGTCGACCAGGTCGCTTACGCCGATCCCGGACGTGCCCTGGGTGAGGTGGACCGCCACGAGGGCGAGCACCACCACGAGGAGTACGACGAACGCGGTCAGCGTCCGGGGTGCGGAGTCCCGCTGGCCCGGGGCGGAGGTGTCCTCCGCCCCGGGCCGCAGGACGAGCTGGGTCACGAAGGCCCGATCAGGTCAGGCTGGCGACGACGTCATCGACGAAGTTCTCCGCCGAGCGCGGACCGCCGAACGTCCACACGCCCGTGTCGAGCTTGTAGACCTGCTGGTCCTTGACGAACGGCAGCGCGCTCCAGATCGGGTTCTTCGCCAGGTCGTCCATGAAGACGTCCGACCCCTCCTCGGGCTGGTTGTAGAAGAAGCTGACGTCGCCCTTGAGCGTGGTGAGCCCCTCGGGGTCCGTCGTACCCAGGCCCCACTCGGGGTCGACCTTCCCGGTCCAGGCGTTGCTCAGGCCGAGCCGCTCGGCGAGGTCCGACATCAGCGAGCCCTTGCCGAACATGCGGACCGCGACGTTGCCGCCGTCGACCCACCCGTCGGCGAACGCGAACGACGTGGCCGCGTCGGCGCTCTCGAGCTTCGACCTGCCCTCGGCGAGCTTCTGGTCGAGCGCCGCGAGCACGTCCTCGGCCTCGTCCTCCTTGCCGACCGCCTCGGCGATCAGGCTGAACCCGTCGCGCATGGTCTGCAGCTGCGCTGCAGCGTCCGTGGACTTCACGACCAGGACCGGGACCTGCTTCTCCAGAGCCTCGATGCTCGCCTGGGAGGTGGTCGCGTCGGCGATCACGAGGTCGGGTGCGAGCTTGAGCACCGAGGTGGTGCTGGGCTCGCCACGGGTGCCGACCGCGGCTACCGAGTCGTCCACGGGGGCAGCGGCGACCCACGTGTTGTAGAGCTCCTTGTCCGCCAGTCCGACCGGCATCACTCCGAGGGTGACCAGGCTCTCGGCCTGCATCCATTCCAGGGCGACGACCCTGGTGGCCGGAGTGTCGAGCTCGACGGTCTTGCCGCGGGAGTCGGTCACGGAGACGGGGCCACCAGACGCCTTGGTCGTGTCGTCGGCGGCGTCGGGCTCGGACGTGCCGCAGGCGGTCATAGCCAGGGTCACGGGCAGCGCGGCTGCGAGCAGGCGGAGCTGTTTCACGGTGTGCCTTTCGGGGTGCGGGTGCGGGAGGGGGCTCAGGCCGGCTGGGGCAGCCGGCTCGAGTGCCGGCCGACCGGACGCAGCATGAGCCGTCCGGTGCCGGGGTCGCTGACGACGGTGACGCGGATGCCGTAGGCGGTGGCGACACGATCGGGGGTGAGGACCTCGACGGGGGAGCCGACGGCCAGCACCTGGCCGTCGTGCATCAGGGCCACGGTGTCGGCCAGGTCGAGGGCCTGGTTGAGGTCGTGCAGCACGACACCGACGGCTACGTCGTGCTCGTCGGCGAGCTCACGGACCAGGTCGAGGATCTCGACCTGGTAGCGGAGGTCGAGGTGGTTGGTGGGCTCGTCCAGCAGGAGCGCGCCGGTCTGCTGAGCCAGGCAGCACGCGAGCCACACCCGTTGCAGCTCGCCGCCGGAGAGCTCGTCGACGCCGCGGTCTGCCATCGAGGAGATGCCGGTGACGTCCATGGCCCAGCTGACCGCGGCCGTGCCCTCGGGGTCGGCCGTGCGCCAGCGCCCGCGGTAGGGATGGCGGCCGAACTCCACGACCTCGCGCACCGGGACCCCCGCCGGCACGGGACGGTTCTGGGAGAGCAGGGTGACGCGCTGGGCGAACTCGCGCCGGCCCAGCGTGAGCGCCGGCTCGGCGCCGACCTCCAGGCTGCCGGCGTCGGGCTTGTGCAGCCGGGCCAACGCACGCAGCAGCGTCGACTTGCCGCTGCCGTTCGGCCCGACCAGAGCGGTGACGGCTCCCGACTCCAGCGCCAGCGAGGCGCCGTGCACGACGGTCCGGTCGAGATAGGAGAGCCGCAGGTCGGCTCCGCGGAGAGCGGTCATGGAAGTAAGGTTACCCTTACCTAACTTCGCTTGTCTTCCGGGTCTCGGCCAGCGGGCTGGGTGCAGGTGAAAGACTGCTCACATGTACGACGCCAACGACCACTCGCTGGACCTCCGCGCCGCCATCGAGGCGTCCGGCTACTACCCGGACGTCGTCTGGGACTCCGTCCACGCGGCCGTCGCCGGCGAGCCGGTCGAGGCCTTCCTGGTCCACCACGAGCCGACCATCGACGAGCGCGACGAGGTCCGCCGGCACGTGACCGTGCTGACCCTCACGCCGACACGGCTGATCCTGGGTCACACCGACGAGCACGCTCCTGACGACCTGCTGCCCGCGCCCTACACCTCCTCGACGTCCGAGGCCGTGCTCCTCTCCTCGGTCAAGACGGTGGTCGTCAGCCGCATGGTCGCCAACCCGTCGACCGGGCCGTCCTCTGCCAGCGAGGCCGTCCTCACCATCGGCTGGGGAGCGGTCGGCCGGATCGACCTCGAGCCCGCGACGTGCGGTGACCCCAACTGCGACGCCGACCACGGCTACACCGGGGTGCTCTCCGGTGACGACTTCTCCCTGCGGGTGAGCGCCGCGGCGGAGGGGCCCGACGCCGTCACGGAGCTGCTGGCCTTCTCTGACGCGCTCTCCGCCCGCACGGTCACGGCCGCGGCCGCTCGGTGACCTCGCGTTGAACGACTTCGTCGCCCCGGCGTACCACGACCGTTCGCTGGGCGACGTGCTGCCCGCGGTCGCCGCCGCGCTCGGCGTCGACGCCGGGCTGCCCGAGACCTCGTTGCGTTTCCCCGAGGCGCAGGGCTACGTCGTCTTCCTGGTCGACGGCCTCGGCTACGAGCTGCTGCGCAGCCATCCCGACGACGCGCCCTACCTCTCCTCGCGCCTGGACGGTGCGCCGCCGGCCACCGTCGGGGTCCCCACCACCACCGCCACCTCGTTGACCTCGTTCGGCACCGCGCTGACCCCGGGAACTCACGGCGTCGTCGGGTTCACCTCACGCATCCCCGGCACCGACGAGCTCCTCAACGCACTGATGTGGAGCAAGCACGTCGACCCGCTCGAGTGGCAGCCGCACACCACCGCGTTCGCCCGGCTCGCCGCGGCCGGGGTGCATGCCGCCGTCGTCAACAAGCGTGAGTTCGCCGGCTCCGGGCTGACCATCGCCGGCAGCCGCGGAGCCGAGTACGTCGGGGCCGACCGGCTCGGCGAGCGCACGGTGGCCGTGATCTCGGCGGCCCGACGCCGCCCGTCGGTCACCTACATGTACGACGGTGACCTCGACTGGACCGGCCACCGCTACGGCGTCGACTCCCCGCAGTGGCGCGCTCAGCTCGAGGCGGTCGACACGGCCGCCGAGCACCTCCGTGAGGCGCTCCCGTCGTCGGTGCGGCTCGTCGTGGTGGCCGACCACGGCATGGTCGACTCGCCTCCCGGGTCGCGCGTCGAGGTCGACGACCACCCCGAGCTGCGCGACGGGGTCGTGCTGCTCGGGGGAGAGGCGCGCTTCCGGCACCTCTACTGCCGGGGCGGCGCGGTCGACGACGTGCTCGAGACCTGGCGCGCCTTCCTGGGTGAGCGCGCTCTGGTGCTCAGCCGCGACGAGGCACTCGCGCAGGGCTGGTTCGGGGAGCTGACGCCGGCCGTGCGTCCGCGGCTCGGTGACGTCGTCGTGGCCTGCCGTGACGACCACGCAATCATCAGCACGACCGACTTCCCCTACGAGAACGTCCTGATCGGCATGCACGGCTCGCTGACGCCCGCGGAGATGCTGATCCCGATCCTGGTCGACTAGGAGGCCGGCCCGGCCCGGACGTCGTACCCCTTGGCCGCCCGGGCGACCAGCGAGCATGACGTCACCCATAACCCCCAGCCGGTCAGCTTCGCCGCGATGTCAGGTGTACTTCCACCCGGTCGCCGTCGCTCTTCCCGATGGCTCGCCGAATCGCGGCAGCGACCGGGAGCTTGTGGGTGCCATCACCTAGTGCCATGAAGGCTCCGTCGAAAGGTTCGGTATCGATCGTGCCGGAGGCCAGTGCGTCGCCGCCGGATCTTCGCGCACCAGGCATGGTGCGCCGAGGAACGACGGCGCCGCTTTGCTGACCTGCACTGTCACGCGCGGCCGACGCCCTCAGGCCATGAGCACGTGACCTATTGCCATGACCCCGTCGGGGTCGTAGCTGCGGATCGCGCGGCGCAGCCGTGCGAGAGTCACCTCGTCGTACGCGTCGGCGTACTCCTCGGGGGTGAAGGTGAAGTTCGGCAGCCGGTAGCCGCCGGTCCACGGACGCATCACCTCGAGGATGGCGGCCGCGTGGTCCTCCACCCCAGGGATGTCGGCGATGCCAACGATCAGCAGCGAGTACGCGACCTCACGTGAGGCGAAGGCGGCGGCGTGCTCGCCGGGACGAGCGATCGCACCGCCCATCTGCCGCACCTCGACCAGCACCTGCGGCGTCCCCGAGCCGGGTCCGTTCAGCTCGAGCAACGCGTCCACGGCCTCCTGGGGGAAGTCCGTGAGCACCGCCGCCGCCTCGTACGCCGGCGTCGGGTCTAGCGGATCGGTGTGCACCGAGTCGATCGCGGTGTACGGCTTGTGCGCCACATCGTCGAGGATCACCGGAGCCGCCTCACGGATCTCGGCGAAGCGCCGCTCGCCCTCCTCGGCATCGCCGGTCCACACGTAGCGCACTGACAGCGTGAGCCGGCCGGCCAGCTGCGGGGGAACGTCGGGCATCTCCGGCAGCTGGAACAGCGCGAAGGACGTGGTGCCGAGTTCGGGAAGCTGGTCGGACCAGGCCCGCCACTGCTCGATGACCTTCGCAGCGTCCTGGCCGTCGAACCACAGCGAGCCGCCGTAGAACATCGGCTGGTGCACGAGGTCGAACTCGATCGCGGTGACGATGCCCGCCATCCCCTTGCCACCGCGAAGGGCGAAGAACAGGTCGGGGTGCTCCGTCGGTGTGACCCGCCGCAGAACGCCGTCTCCGGTGACGACCTCGATGGCGCGCACCTTGTCGATGGCGAGCCCATAGGTGCGTGCCATCGGCCCGAGCCCGCCTCCCGTGGTGTAGCCGACGATGCCGACGTCGGTGATCGAGCCGGACAGCGGCGCCAGGCCGTACGGCGCCGCAGCCTCGACGACCTGCAGCCACTTCACTCCTGCGCCGACGCGGGCCCAGCCCTCCGGGTGGACGACGACCTCGTCGAGGCCCTTGGTGGTGACGAGGAGCTCGGTGAGGAGCTCGGCCATCGGACCGTGGCCCGTGGCCTGCGGGGTGACCCGCAGACCGTTCCGGGCCGCGAAGCGGACGGCCTCGACGACGTCCTGGTCCGTCTCCGCGGCGACGACGACTGCGGGTCTCACCGGGATGGCAAGGTTCCACGGCGAGACCAGCGCGTCGTACGCCTCGTCTCCGGGAACGGCGACGGTGCCCTTCGTCCGCTCGTCCAGCTCTGCGAACCGCACGATGGGCTCGAGCGCGGCGCGGTTTTCGGCGATGGTCATGGTTCCTCCGGGTCTTCGTTGTGATGTTGGAGCACCACCGTGGACCCGGTGTCTTGAGCCGAACTTGGCGCCGACTTGAGCAGGGGTCCTCAGCCCTGTTTCGCGGCGGGGTGGGGCGAGAGGAAATGCCCTTGGGGGTCGGCCGCGGCCCGGATGTCGACGAGGCGCTGCCAGGAGCTGGCCGGCCAGCCGCGCTGCTCGTCCACCTGCTCGTCAGCCATGAGGAGGTAGGCCGAGCCCGTGGCCCAGGGCTGGAGGGCGTCGATCACCCGGTTGGCGTCCTCGCGCACGGCCGCCCACCCGGCGCCGTGGTCGAGTCCCACGCAGAGCACGAGGACGGAGCCGTCCAGGTGGTCCAGTGCGCCGTCGCGCGGTGCCGGTCGGGCCAGTGCTCCCCCGAGCTGGCGCATCTCGACGAAGAGCAGGTCCGACCCCGATCCCGGGCCTGCGGCCTCGATCAGCGCTTCGACCCCTCGTTCGGGGAGCTGGTCGAGCAGGACACTGTTCGCGTAGACCGGCGTGGGCTCCTCGGGATCGAGCTGGAGGTGCGCGATGGAGGCCGCAGAGCACTCTTCGATCGTGTCGATCTCCGGCCGGAGCGCCCGCAAAGGCGCGAGTACCCGCGCAGGCGGCTCGCTGCCCGCGAGCACGACGGCGTCGATGATCACGAAGTTCCGTCCCCGGACGTCGGACGGGAGCCAAGCCAGGTCGGGCGCCTGGAACAGCCGTGCGACACTGGTGACACTGTCCGGCGCCTCGGCGGCCCATTGTCCCCACGCCGTGAGCACTCGTTGGGCGTGGGTCCAGTCCCAGGCCAGCATCCCGGCGTACGCGGTGCGCACGGGGAGCAAGTCGAACTCGAGCGCGGTGACCACGCCGAACCCGCCCCCTCCTCCCCGTGCGGCCCACAGCAGGTCGCTGTCCTCGTGGTCGGTCGCTCGCACGAACGTGCCGTCGGCCAGGACCAGCTCGACGGCCGTGATCGCACTGCACTGCAGCCCATGCTGCCGGGCGTACCAGCTCAACCCGCCGCCGAGCGAGGACCCGACGACACCCACGCCGGGGCTCGACGTGTGCAGCGCTGCGAGATGTACGCGGCCGGCTCGTTCCACCACGTCACCCCAGAGCACCCCGGCCCCCACACGCACGGTGCGCCGCGCGGCGTCCACGCGCAGCTCGGTCATGGCCGAGGTGCGCAACAGGACGGCGTCACTGAGATGGCCGGCGAGTGGCGGAGCACCGTGACCGGTGCCCTGGGGTGCGACCTTGAGGCCGGCGGAGGCCGCGGCACGGACCATCGTGGCGACCTCGCTGGGGAACGCCGGGTACGCCACAGCGGCGGGCCTGTCGTCCACCTGGAGGTTCCAGGGCATCCGCGCCTCGTCGTAGGCCGGGTCGCCGGGGAGATGGACGGCGCCGCCGCACAGCCCGCGCAGGATCTCCGCTCCTGACGGGGCAGACTCGGGGGACATGGGATTCCTCACGATCGGGGCGTACCAGAATGACAAGGACGACTTGAGGGCAACTTGAGCCGTGACTCGAGATGTTCTCGGCGGGTCATGGTGATGCCCTCTCTGCGGACTCCAGGACCGCACGCACGGTCCCGGGGGTGAGGAACAGTCGTTGCGCGACCTCGTTGACGTCGAGGCCGCTCGCCACCAAGTCGGTCACCCGTCGCTCGCGGCTGGTGATCCGGGTGGGTACGTCGTCCACCTCGGCGGTGCTCTCTCCTCGCTCTGCGAGCGCGGCCACCGCTTCGCGAACCACCGCTCGGGCCCCGCAGGCACGGGCCGTTGCGAGCGCAGCCTGCAGCAGGGGTACCGCCTCGTCAGCGGCAAGCCCCGCGGACCGTCCGAGAGCGAGCTGGGCGCGAGCCTCCTCCAAGACGGCGCACGTCCCCTCCAGAACTTCGACGGCCTGGCGGAGGTCCGGCGTTCCCGCAGCGCCGCGCAGCTCACCCAACAGCCGCAGGGACGGCCCGAGCGCCGAGGCCGCCCCCCACGCCCGCTGGAGCGCGACCTCCTCCGAAGCAACGGCAACGGCCTCGTCGGTACGCCCAAGGGCAGCGAGCGCGCGGGCCATCGGTGCTCGCCACGGAGCCCACGCAGGATTGGCGACCTCTGGGTACTCCGCTCGCGCCGCCAGCTCGTCGAGTGCTTCGGCCGGCCTGCCCAGATCGACGAGCAGTCGAGCGGCGGCCTCCCGCATCAGCCGTCCGCCCTCCCCGACCCAGGGCAGCTCGCGAGCGCGGTCGAGAGTTTCGGCCGCCGCGTCCAATTCACCCAGGTCGGTCTGTACGCCGAGCGTGAAGGCGGCGGCGTACGTCGACGTGACCCCGGAGACGCGCCACATCCTCTGCTGCTCGATGGCGTCGGCCAGCGACTGCAGGGCGTCGTCGAGCTGGCCTCGACGCCACTGGGTGAAGCCACGCCAAAGGTTCACCGACAAGACAGCGAAGAGACCGCCCGTCGCATGGGCGCGAGCCAGCGCGCGGTCCCAGAAGTCGCCGAGCTCGTCGTCGGCCAGCTGCAGGACGTTGGCGGCGACGATCCACAGCAGGCCGTTGTCGATGGCCAGGAGCCGGTCGCCCTCCAGGGCGAAGCGAGCAAGTCGGACTGCGCCGGCACGGTCCTGCCCGTCGCGCAGCAGCTCGTAGGACAGCGTGGCAGCGAGCATGCGGGCCCCGTCGCCGTCGCCAGCCACCTCCGGCACCGGGCCCGACCGGTAGGAGCCGGCGGACAGGCCGTGCATGAACCCCGTGATGCGCTGCAGCGCGAGCAGCCCCTGCCGCTCATCGTCCAACCCGTCAGGAAGGGATGCCGCCGCATCGCGGGCGAAGGACGTCGCGACGCCGGGAGGTGAGACGAAGACCTGGGTCCGGGCGATGTCCATCGCTAGGAGCGCGCGCTCCCTCGGGTGGATCAGCGCAGCGTACGCATCGGACAGGTGGGCGACACCGGAGGGGCCGTCGAGGTGGGTTTCGACGCGTCCGAGTTCGACCAGCACCAGGGCGCGTTCGGGTCCAGGGACAGGTTCGTCCAGGGCGCGCCTCAGCAAGACGACGGCCGCGTCTGATGCTCCTCGCGAGATCGCTGTCCGGGCGGCGGCACGCAGCAGCTCCACGGTGGCGGCGCTGCCTCGGCGTGGTGCCCGCAGCACGTGAGCCGCGACCTGCTCGGGTACGGCGCCCTGCTGCAGGAGAACCTGAGCGGCCCGTTCGTGATGCAGCGCCCGCTCGCCGGCCGGGAGGTCGTCGTAGATGGCGTCGCGGACCAACGGATGGACGAAGATCAGGTGCTGTTCGTCCTTGAGGATCTCGCTCCGGCTGAGCGTGTCGAGCGCAGCGGCCACCTCGTCCTCGGGCTGCTGGGCCAGCGCCGCGACCGTCGGCAGTCCCGCGGCCTCGCCCAGCACAGCAACAGCGCGTGCAGCGGCCGTAATCGTGGGCGGCATCCGCCGCAGCCGCAACGTCACCAGGGCCGACACCGCACGGGAGCCGACCGCTCGTACGGTGTCGACGTGGGCGACGTCGGGACGGACACCCTCGTCTGCCAGGGCGCGCAGCAGCTGCCGCAGCAGCAGCGGGTTGCCCGAGGTCATGCGATGACAGGCGTCGACGAACGGGTCCGCCCCCACGCCGAGGCGTTCCCGAACGAGGGTTGCGGCCGCTTCCGGGGACAGCGGTGCGGGCCGGATCACGGTGACCGAAGTGTCGAGGGCGAGTTCGGCGAGGAGCGCGTCGTCGGGATGCTGCTCGCCCGTCCGCATCGCGAGGACGACCAGGACAGGGAGCCCCTCGAGCCGCTTGACCAGGTACGCGAGGTAGCGCAGTGAAGCGCTGTCGCACCATTGGATGTCGTCGACGCAGATCACCAACGGCCCCTCGTTGGCGAGGTTCACGGTCAGCCAGTACAGGCCGTGGAGGACGGCGAAGCTGCCGTGGCTCAACGGGTCGTCGCCTGCCACCTCCTCGAACACCGGCTTCGCGACGGCGGCGGCACCGGCGAGCAGCGTGTCGCGGGCTGCAGGGTCGCTCGCGCGCGGTTCGAACAGCTGACGCACCGCACCGAAGCCGAAGGATCGCTCCAGCTGGCTGCCCCGCGCGTAGAGCACCCGTACGTCGGACTCGGTGGCCAGGCGCATGGCTTCGACCAGGAGCCGCGACTTGCCGATGCCGGCCGGTCCCTCGACGAGCACGCAGCCGGCTCTCCCCGTGCCCAAATCGGCCACCACGCGGCGTAGCTCCGCTGTCTCCCGCGCCCGGTCGACGAGGTCGGTCGGTGTGATCGGTTCGGAGGCGACCTCTCCGACGGGCAGGTCGACCAGGACCTGCGCTCCCGGTGCGTCGAGGGCTGGGGACTGGGCGAGCACCTCGGCCTCGAGAGCCCGGAGGGCCGGCCCGGGGTCGACGCCCAGCTCGTCGGCCAGCGTCTCGCGTGCTCGCCGCAACGCCGCCAGAGCACCTGCCTGCCGCTGGGCCCGGTAGAGGGCAAGCGCCAGGAGCCGCCAGCGCTCCTCTCTGAGCGGGTCCTCGGCGACCAGTGCCTCGAGTTCACCGATGACCACGGCGGCGTCTCCCTGCTGGAGTCGCGCCTCCAACAGTCGCTCGCGGGCCACGGCGCGCAGCTCGGTGAGCCGCAAGGCCTCGGCCTCGACCCAGGGCTCGCCCAGATACTCGGCATACGCCGGACCGCGCCACAGCCGCAGCGCGTCGTCCAGCGTGCGCATCGCGTCGGCCGGCGCGAGACCCGCCGCGGAGTCCACGGCTCGTTCGAAGCACCACGCATCGACGGTGTCGGGCCCGAGCCGGAGGACGTACCCGGCTGCCTCACTGGCGATGACTCCGTCGCGCTTGCGTGCCCCGGCCTCAGGCTGGAGGCGTCGTCGCAGGTGGCTCACGTACGCCTGGAGGGCGCCGGCGGGGTTGGCGGGTGGGTGGTCACCCCAGACACAGTCGGCGAGTCGGTCGGCGGGGACGACCTGGTCGCGCAAGATCACCAGCGCCGCGAGAACGGCACGCTGGCGTCGCCCGCCGAGGTCTACGACCGCGCCGTCGCGCGTGGCCGCCAGCTCCCCGAGCACCCGGAGTCGCACCGTCGTGTCGCCGTCCACCCCGCTCCCCACTCTGCTTCATCGAGCACTGTGGCGATCGCCCGAGCGAACGCGGTCCCAGCGGCGGGCTTCGGCTGGGCCTCAAGCCGCCCTCAGGACCGGCTCAAGAGTCCCGCGGCACCGTCGATTCGGCAACCCCGCGAACAGACTCGAAGGAGAAACCACGATGAACATGAAACTGAAGCCCGCCGCGCTTGTCGGTGCCCTGCTGACCGTTCTCATCGCCGCCCCAGTATCCGCCGCACCACCGCCGGTCGTCGACCTGCGCGGAGCTGGCGTCGGCTCTTACACGCTCGATGACCAAGGGAGTGCCCGGCTCAGCGGCATGGTCACCGGCGTGCCGTTCGACGGCGCCTACACCGCCAGCCTCGCCGCAGCGGACGGGACCCTGCCCGGGCCCGGAGACTGCGAGCCTGCTACCGCGACGCTGGACGTGACCGGACCCAAGAACCGCTCCCTGAACCTCGCTGCCACCGGAGACCTCTGCGGCACCTGGTCCGACGCGACGTACGTCGTGACGCACCAGTTCGTCGGGCGCTACGTCGTCACCGACGCTTCGGCGCGGAGGCTCCGGGGGACCGACGGCTGGATCTCCCTGATCCTCGCCACCGAGGGTCGGGCCAACGTCGAGGCGATCGATACCTGAGCGGGGCCCGTGCCTGGGGGGCGGGTATCCGGCGCGAACACCCGGAAGTGACTACTGCCTGACCTGCGTGCGGGTCAGGCATCGACCATTTCGCTCGCTGACTCGACGGTGGCGGCTGGCCGCTGCCAGACCGCAACGGCGAGGCCTGTGAATGCTGCGAGGTATAGGACCGAGGAGGCGTAGGCGGCCCAGTCGGTGATGGCCGAGCCGACGAACTCGGTCACCAGGAAGAGGCCCAGGGCGCCGGGAATCCAGGTCGGGACCGCGTGTGAGCGCCAAAGCCCGATCGCGAGCAGAAGCAGCCCCAGGACGGTGCCGAGAAGCCCCATCGCCATGAATGCGACCAGCGGGCTGGACTCGAGCCCGGTGAGCACGTCGGCGTGTACAGCATGGTGTGACTTGTCTGCGGCCATCTCGAGCTGGGTCATCGCCACGCCGCCGTAGACGCTGTGCCCGAAGCCGCCCACGACCGCGAAGGCGACACCGATACCACCGAGGACCGGCTTGCTCGGGATGACCAGACCGCCGATCGCCACAGCCGCAACGAAGAACGGCAGCTGTGCAAGGACGAAGGTCAACGCGGACACGAGACTCGAGGTGGGGTGCTCCTCGATGGTCCCGAGGAGGGCGGCGAAGCCGTCCGGCCACTCCGGCATGGTCAGCAAGGAGACGCAGGAGAGCAGTGCGGTGGCGACGAGACTGCCGGCCGCAATTTCACGTCGGAGTCCGGGTTGGGTGTTCATGGGGAGCCTCCTGTGTCGGTGTGTGTCTCCCGACGGTAGGAACGCCGGACCGTCGAGGGCATCAGCCTGCCGTCGTGCGGCGATCAACCTGCGGCTCCACACCTGTCAACCTGAGGGGACAGCGCGTCGCGATGGGAATCCCTATCGTGGAGGCGTGCGCGACACCCGGGTTCACACGCTCGTCGACGGCGCCCTTGCCGTCGTGGTGGGCGCGGTCGGCCTGGCCGAGATCTGGGTGCCGTTCCCCTCGGTCCTCGGGGAGGGGTCGCGGGTCCTGACCAGCGCCGTCGTGGTGGCCTTGGCCGGCCTGCTCGCGTTCCGCCGCCGCTGGCCGCTGCCAATCGCGGTCGCAGTTCTAGCCGTCTGGCCGCTGGTGTTCGCGATCACCCCGGTGCTTGTGCTCTTCTTCGGCCAGTTCGTTCCGATGACCGTGGCCGTGTTCTCGGTGGCGAGGTATGGCCGGGGCCGCGAGCCGTGGTTCGGCGCGGCTGCTGCCGCGGCAGCTCTGCTGTTCATGGACCTGCGTGTGGATGTGCTGCAGGACCCGGGCGAGATCGTCTTCCACTGGGGGGTCTTCCTGATCGCGTTCACCTTCGGTGCTGGCCTGCGCCGGTCGGAGCAGCGGGCAGTCGACTCCACGCGGAGAGCGGTCGAGGCCGAGCTCTCCGTACGTGCGAGCGCCGATGCGGCGGTTGCGGAGGAACGGGCCCGCATCTCGCGCGAGCTCCATGACGTGGTGGCCCACGCCCTGTCCGTGATCGTCGTGCAGGCTGGAGCCGCCGAGCAGGTGGTCGACGACGATACGGCGTACGTGCGGGCGGCGCTGGACCGCATCCGCCATACCGGCACGAACACCCTGGCCGAGATGCGTCGCCTGGTGACGATGCTGAGGGAGGACGATGTGCCGGGGGCTCTGGCGCCGCAGCCGACAATCGCCGAGCTCGGCGAACTGATTGATGACGCGCGGCGCTCCGGACTCGATGTGACGCTGGCTGTCGAGGGTGTGCCTCGCCCGCTGCCAGCCGGGCTCGACCTGGCGGCGTACCGGATCGTCCAGGAGGCGCTGACCAACGTCCGCCGCCATGCCGGGGCGAGCCGAGCCGGCGTGCAGCTCACCTACCGGTCGGCGACGCTGGAGATCGAGGTGACTGACGACGGCCGGGGCGAGTCAGCCACCCCAGGTGAGGTTGGCCATGGCTTGATCGGGATGAGAGAGCGGGCCGGACTGTACGGCGGCACGGTGCGCGCAGCGCCGGGGACGGAGGGCGGGTTCGTGGTTCACGCCACCCTGCCGGCGGCATCATGACCAGGGTCCTCGTCGTCGACGACCAGGAACTCGTCCGGACCGGCTTCGCCCTGATCCTGGAGAAGGCCGGCCTCGAGGTCGTGGGCATGGCCGGCGACGGCCTGGCGGCCGTCAACCTCGCGCGGGAAACGGAGCCGGACGTGGTGCTCATGGATATCCGAATGCCTCTCCTCGACGGGATCGAGGCAACCCGTCGGGTGGTAGCCGACCGACCCGAAACCCGGGTCGTTGCTCTGACCACATTCGATCTCGACGAGTACGTCTACGCAGCAATCAACGCCGGCGCGAGCGGGTTCCTCCTCAAAGACGTCGCTCCGAACGACCTGGTCTACGCGGTGCGACTGGTGGCCCGTGGCGAGAGCATCCTGGCGCCCTCGCTCACCCGCCGGCTCCTGGAGCGATTCGCCCGGGTACCGGCGGCCGACCCACGAGCGGTCCGCTTGACCGAACGAGAACGCTCGGTGCTGGTCCAGGTCGCGCACGGACACGCCAATGCCGACATCGCGCGGGAGCTGTTCCTCAGCGATGCGACCATCAAGACCTACGTATCGCGACTCCTCGCCAAGCTGGATCTCCGGGATCGGGTTCAGCTCGCAGTATTCGCCTACGAGTCCGGTCTGGTGCGCGCCGGAGACACCGAGGACCAGTGAGCCCGGAGAGCCGGCGGCTGCGCCGCGTTGTGACGGCCTCGGAACAAGCGGCAAGGCCTGCGACTGGGATTGAGACCGGCGCAGCGGTCGTCAGCGGCGACATGCGGAGGATCCGCCCGGGACTTGCTCGCGCTTCTGGACCCGGGTAAGTCGTCGAGGCCGCGTTGGTCGGCGTGGGTGAAGCGCCACAGGTTTGATGCCGCATCCATCTGAAAGACGCGGCGAGTCGGACATCGCCGAGCTCGTAAGCGCGAATGCCTCCGGGGATTCCAGGGTGGATGCCTAGGGTGCGCCGGCGTCGAGCACCGCTGGGACCGTCGGCCCGGCTGCGTGAGTCCGGGTCGCGCGACGGCCCCAGCGGGAGCCATCGCAGCCGCTGCCGCGGCGATGGTCAGGCGTTGATGGCGCTGTGGTCGCTCGTGCGGCCCTGGGTCACCTCGACCTTGCGCGGCTTGGCCTTCTCTGCCACCGGGATGCGCAGGGTGAGCACGCCGGCGTCGTACGCCGCGTCGATGTGCTCGAGGTCCAGGTTGTCGCCGAGCACGAGCTGCCGACTGAAGAGGCCGCGGGGCCGCTCGGCGGCGAGGGACTCCCAGTCGCCGTTGTTGGGGCTGCGCTCGGCGCGGATCGTCAGCACGTTGCGCTCGACGTCGATGTCGATGGTCTCGGTGTGTACGCCGGGAAGGTCGAACTCCAGCACGAAGGTGTCGCCCTCCCGCCACGCGTCCATCGGCATGATGGCCGGCCGAGAGGTCGTTCCGTTGCCGAGCAGCTGCTGGGTCAGCCGGTCGAGGTCACGGAACGGGTCAGTAGTGCGCATGAGCATGGTGGTCACCTCCAGATCGGTCAGGTTGCCAGATGTATTCTGGCTGATATAGATTTCTTATAGCACTCGCTAACGGCAAGTGCAAGTCCCAGATCAGGTGGATCCAGGTTGGCTGACGGCAACGACCCGACGCGCGGCGTCTACGGCATCTCGGTCGCCGCCGAGCTCGTCGGGACCGGCGTGCAGAACCTGCGTGCCTACGAGAAGCGCGGTCTGCTCGAGCCGCAGCGCACCGAGGGCGGCACCCGGCTCTACAGCGAGAACGACCTCGCCAGACTGGTCCGCATCGGAGAGCTGCTCGCGGCCGGTCTCAACCTGGCCGGCGTCGCGATGGTCATCGACCTGGAGGCCGACAACACCAGGCTGCGTGACGAGCTCGACCAGTAGCGACTAGCGACGCCCGGGAGCAAGTATGTTGGGCCACCGTGGCGGACCTGAACTTCTACACCGGGACGATGGACAGCGGGAAGTCGACGCTGGCCCTCCAAACCAACCACAACCACGCCGCCCGCGGCCGCGTCGGCCGGATCTTCACCAGCCACGACCGGGCAGGGGAGGCCAAGCTCAGCAGCCGCCTCGGGCTGACCCACGACGCGATCGAGGTGGACCGCGACTTCGACTTCTGGGCCTACGTCGTGCACCAGCTCACCCACGGCGCACGCGTCGACTACCTGATCTGTGACGAGGCGCAGTTCTACACCACGACGCAGGTCGAGCAGCTGGCCCGCATCGTCGACGAGCTCCAGGTCGACGTGTTCTGCTTCGGCATCCTCACCGACTTCCGGACCCAGCTGTTCGAGGGATCGGCGCGACTGGTGGAGCTGGCCGACCGGATGATGACGCTTCAGGTCGAGGCGCTGTGCTGGTGCGGGCAGCGAGCGACCCACAACGCACGCACCGAGAACGGCGAGATGGTCACCGAGGGTGAGGTGATCGTCGTCGGCGACGTCGAGACCGCGGACGAGCCGGCGCCGGTCGTCGGCTACGAGGTGCTCTGCCGGCAGCACCATCGCCGCCGGCTGACCGCGACGCGGGCGAAGGCAGTCTCCGAGATCGGCGAGCCGCTCCCGTTCACCTGAACGGCCCCTCGCGCAGGACCCCGCGCACCAGGTCGACCGTCATCTGTTCGGGGTCGAGCTCGGTCAGCCACCAGGTCGCCCCCGCCTTCCCGAAGGGCGAGGGGTCGGTGCCGGGAGGAAGCGCAGCCACCACGTCGTACGGTGTCGTGGGGTCTGGGCGCATGGAGCTCACTGCCGCGACGGCCTCCTCGAGCTCGTCAGGGTGCTCGAGGTTGACCGGGAAGAACCCGTCGTACGCCGCGGCCCGTCGCATCGGCCGCACCTTGCCCGGGAAGCCAGCGACCCACACGGGCACGCTGGGCTGCACCGGGCGGGGGAGGAACGAGACGTCCGAGACCGTGTAGTGCGTGCCCTGGTGCCGCACCGGCTCTCCGGTCCAGGCAGCCTTCAGCACGGCGAGCGCCTCGTCGAGCATCTCGCCCCGCACCTTGTCGTCCTCCTGCTCGCCGAAGCGCGAGAACTCCCCGCCGAACCGGTCCGACCCCAGCCCGGCGCCCAGCGTGAGCCGGCCGTTGCTGAGGCGGTCGAGGGCCGCGGTCTCGCGCGCCACCTTCGCCGGACGCCTGCGCGCGAGCGCCGTCACCATCGGCCCGAGCCGGAGCGAGGACGTGGCGGCGGCTACCGCAGCCAGGGTGACGGTCGGGTCGGCTGCCGCTGTCACCGGCGGTCGCCAGCGCACGTGGTCCCACACGAAGAAGCCGTCCCAGCCGGCTTCCTCCGCCTCGGCGGCGAGTCGCGAGGCGATGAGCGGGTCGGCGAGCTCGTCGAACAGGGGCAGCCACAGTGCCGACTTCATGGTGGGGATCCTGCCACGGGCGGGACTCGATCGGGCTCTGGCGGGACCGGTACGGTCGAAGCATGCTGATCTCGGCGCAGGACCTCGCCCCGCTGCTCGGGTCCGTCACGCTGCTCGACGTGCGCTGGCAGCTGGGGCAGACCGACGGGCACGAACGATATCTCGCCGGTCACCTCCCAGGAGCGGTCTACGTAGACCTCGAGACCGAGCTGTCCGACCCGCCGCACACCGGCTGCGGGGGACGGCACCCGTTGCCGGATGCGGAGCGGTTCTCCTCGGTCATGCGGGCCCGCGGCGTCTCCGCCGACCGCCCGGTCGTGGTGTACGACGCAGTGGGTGGCACGTCCGCCGCCCGCGCATGGTGGCTGCTGAGGTACTTCGGGCACGGCGACGTCCGGCTGCTCGACGGCGGCCTCGACTCGTGGGACGGCGACCTCGAGGAGGGTCCGCCGCTCGCGAGGCAGGGCGACTTCGAGGGCGTGCCCGGGCACCTGCCGGTGATCGACGCCGACGAGGTGCCCGGGGTGGACACCCTGGTCGATGTGCGGGCGCCGGAGCGCTACCGCGGCGAGACCGAGCCGGTCGACCCGGTGGCCGGTCGCATCCCTGGTGCCGTCAACGTCCCGGCCGCAGCGACAATGTCCGACGGGCGGTTCAGGTCACCTGCCGAGCTCGCCGACCTGTACCCGACCGCAGGCAAGATCGCGGTCTACTGCGGGTCCGGGGTCACCGCGACCCACGGCATCTTGGCGCTGTCGCTGATCGGCGTCGAGGCCGCGCTCTACCCCGGCTCGTTCAGCCACTGGGTCTCCGACTCCGATCGGCCGGTGGAGACAGGCTGATGCTGCTGCGCCGCCGGCGGGACAGCGCCCGCCGTACTCACGGCGTTCGGCCGGGGATCGGGCTCTGCCCGGTCGAGGAGTAGCCGAGGGCTCAGTCCTCGTCGAGCCCCTTCTCCTCCAGGACCTCCTCGATGCTCTCGCCACCGACCCGGAAGTGCCGGTAGCTCCACACGATCATGCCCAGGGCCACGATGCCCGAGGCGATCAGCACCACGCCCGTGCCCCAACCGCCGACCAGCCACCACTTCTCGTCGACCGGCCACCACGAAGGAGCGTCGGGATGGAGGCCCCAGACCACGCCGGTTGCCGAGATGCCCAGCGCACCTACGGAGGACATCACGATGCGCGGCCAGGTCTCGACGCTGTCGGCTGCGGACCTGTAGGCCTGGCGCTTGACCGGGTCGAGCATGCGGTCGGCCCACTCGTAGCTCTGCGAGTGCACCCAGAGACCCAGCGCCAGCAACAGCAGCCCGGGACCGGGCAGCACGATGGCCGCGAGGCCGGCCGCGACGAGCACCCACCCCAGGATCTCCAGGCCCAGCCGCTGCGCGGGTGACCGCTGTGCCCGCTTCGCGTCCTGCGCCATGGGCAGAGGATGTCAGATCGCGCCAAACACCGACTGGCCAGATAGCCCGAATGCGTCATTGTCGGAGCCCTGAGCCCTGAGGAAGGTGTGCCGTGACTTCGTGCGCCATCGGGACGCACGGGCAAACGGACTCAGGGGGAGTCGTGGAAACTCTGTTCCGCTTCAACGTGGTCAGGGAGCCGAACCGGTCGGCTGACGAGATCGACCCGATCGACCTGACTGCGGCCACCCAGTTCCAGACCGATGCCGCTGCGATCCCCAACGGGGGCGGGCGTCGCCTTGCCCTGCAGCAGCTCGCCGAGACCTACGTCCGGACCGGCCCGTTCGTCAGCGACATCGGCGGTGACCCGGTCCTCGGTCCGCTCGACAAGGCGGCCACTGCCGTGGACGACCTGCTCGAGGGTCCCGGTCCCTACACGAGAACGGCGCTCGACGCGGCGCTGACCGCGGCCCTGGGCGGCGACCCGGGCACGTTCGTGGGTGCGGCCGGGATCCCGGCGCTGGTCGAACGGCTCAAGGACTCGATCCTGGCGGTCAAGCTGTCGCCGGCCAACCACAAGCTGCCACTGCGCCGGCTCGCGGCGCTCCTGCGTGCGATCGAGCTGTGCCGCCGCTTCGACAGCGACGCACAGTTCCCGGCGGATCGCGCCGAGCTGGTCGCGGTCCAGCGTCGCGGGATGAAGCTGCCGGCCGCCGTGCTCCCGACGCAGCCGCCGCGCCCGCCTCGGCCGGAGCGGCCGCCGATCCTGGACCGGCTCAAGGGGATCGCCGAGCAGTACCAAGGCGTCGCCGCGGCGTACGACGAGCTCGTCGGGGTGCGTCCCAACGGCTTCGCCGTCGTACCTCAGGACTCGATCGGCCCGCGCATGCCCGACCGGGGCCTGCGACCGGAGGCGCTGTTCGCTGAGGAGGTCTCGATCCGCCGGACCGCACTCGGTGCGGTGCTCAAGGCGTCGCTCGGGGAGATGACCCGACCCGAGGCAGCCAACCGGATCACGATCGCCACGTCCGACACGGTGAAGAGCGCGATGGCCAACTTCTCCGCGGCCAACCTCGGCGTGGCCGAGCCCGCCGTGCCCCTGGGCAAGGGGGCACGCATCGCGCTCACCGGATCGCCCGGGTTCAAGCCTGTGCTGCCGGGCCTGGTGGGCCTTCGGTTGGCCGAGGCGACGGTCGGCGGGCTCTCGCAAGGGACCGCCACCGTCCTGAGCGACCTCGGCCTGGACCCGAAGCAGCCGATCGCCCGCACCGTGGAGGCACTGGCTGCGGAGAAGCAGCGCCTCCACGAGGAGGCTCAGGAGCTGGTCCCCCTGACGCAGAAGTCGTTCAAGACCGTCGGGGGTACGGCGGTGGCGATCACCTCCAGCCCGATGCCGCTCGTGCTGACGTACTCGCCGATCGTCCTCCTGGAGTTCTGCGGCACGGTGCTCGGCGGAGGGCCGTCGCCGGTGCCGACGACCAGCGCCGACATCGAGCCGGCCGGGATCATGGACCTGCTGCTCGTCAAGCAGCAGCTCAAGGGCTACGAAGGCGCCGAGGTCTCGCACATCGCCAACATCCTCAAGGGCGAGAAGAGCGACCGCGTCCACCGGACCCGCCTCGAGATGGAGACGATCACGCTCACCGAGCGTGAGGTCGAGACCACGACCGAGCGATCCCTGGAGACCACCGATCGCTTCGAGATGCGACGCGAGTCGGAGAAGGCGCTGCAGGAGGAGACCTCGGTCAAGGGGTCGGCGAGCCTGAAGGCGTCGTACGGACCGACCGTCGAGTTCCGCGCCTCCGTGGAGGCGTCGTGGCAGCGCAAGTCTCAGGAGGCCGAGCGGGCCGCCTCGGAGACCGCGAGGCAGGTCACGCAGAAGGCCTCGGAGAAGGTAACCGAGCGCGTGCTCACCCGCGAGACGCGTCGGGTCACGCGTGAGGTCGAGGAGATCGAGCAGCACGGCTTCGACAACACCAAGGGGACCGGACACATCTCGGGCGTCTACCAGTGGGTGACGAAGGTCTACGAGGCGCAGGTCTTCAACTACGGCCCGCGGACGGTCTATGACCTGATGCTCCCGGAGCCGGCGGCCCTGCTCATGGAGGCGTTCCGTTCGAGGCGTTCGGCGGCCCTGGAGCTGGAGAAGCCACCAGCCTTCGACATCACGCCGCGTCAGCTCAACGCCGACAACTACCAGACCTACGTCAGCCGGTACGGCGCCACCGACGTCGTACCTCCGCCGCAGCCGTACGTCACCGAGTCCTACGACTTCAACACCGGTGGAGAGGACAAGGACCAGGAGTTCACCAACTCCACGCGGGTGCAGGTGCCGGCCGGCTACGAGGCGATCCGTGCGACGGTCGGCCAGGTCGTCGCAGTGTGGGACGACTGGAGTGTCGCGGTGGTCGTCGGGCAGCGTGCCCACGTGTTCACCGAGGGCAACTCGTTCGTGTGGAGCAGCGACCTCGACGAGGAGACCGGCTCGGTGCCGTTCGCGATGGTCACCGACAAGGTCGGCGACGTAGCCATCGCCGTGGAGGTCATCTGCGCTGCCACGAAGCGGGCACACGACCTCTGGAAGGCCGAGACCCACGCGAAGCTCACCCAGGCCTACCGCAACCGGCTCTCGGAGTACGAAGCCAAGCTCGCCGAGCTCAAGGCGGATGCCCCGGACGAGATCCAGAGCGGGCCCAGCGCGCACAACAGGGCGCTGATGATCGACGAGATCAAGCGGCTGGCCATCTCCACGCTGACCCTGCAGCACTTCGACGCCTTCGACGCGATCGACACGGGGTCGGGCGGCCTGCCCGAGGTTGCCTTCACCGAGGCCTCCGCCGAGGGTTCCTATGCGCGGTTCTTCGAGCAGGCCTTCGAGTGGGAGAACATCTCGTGGGTGCCCTACGGGTACTTCTGGGGCCGCAAGTCGACCTGGCTGGACAGGATCGTCATCGAGGACGACGACGCGGACTACGCCGCCTTCCTCAAGGCCGGTTACGTCCGCGTGCAGATCCCGGTGCGGCCGGGCTTCGCCGAGGCGGTCGACCACTTCCGGATCTTCGGTGTCCCGTGGCTGGGTGGCAGCCTGCCCGCGGTCTCCGACGACCTCTACCTCCCCATCGCCGACGAGATCGCCGAGCGCCTTGGCCGTCCGGGTGCCGAGCTGCCCGTCGGGGAGACGTGGGAGGTGCGGGTGCCGACCACGCTGGTCAAGCTGCGCGACGACGACGCTCTGCCGACGTGGACCAAGCAGCCTGACGGCAGCTGGGTCGAGAACTGACCGTGCCCGGCATCGAGCTGCACGCCGACTTCGACCGGGACGGCCGGATCACCGGCTCCCCGGTCGAGCGGAGTGCGCGCCTGACCCGGCCGGGTGCGGTGGTCGTGGCCAACCTCGACCGCGACCAGCGGGTGCTCCCCGACAGCGTCGGCAACGGCGAACGACCGTCCCCCGACTACGACCTGGCCACCGCGTTCTCCCGTGACGACGAGGTGGTGCCGCTCGAGATCCGGGTGGCTCCGGGAGCACTCGCGGCTGGTGACCGCCTCACCGTGCGGTGCTCGGGCATCATGCACACGCGCGTGCGGCTCTCCGACGCCACCGGAGTGATCGTCCCGCACCGCCTCGGCGACCCGGCGACGTACGACGTCGGGGCGGTGCCCGCCGGCGGCGTGCTCCCGTTGACGTTGCAGGTGCGCACCATCGCCGGCGCCGCCTTCGGGCAGCTCTCCAACCTCGAGCTGAGCTTTCGCGACGACGGCCTCGAGGAGACCCACTTCACCCTCACCGTCCTGCGCGAGTCTTCGGGTGGGACGACGACCATCGAGGACACCGGCGAGTTCAGCGTCGCGCCGTTCCTGCTCGACGACCGCATCTCGGCCGCCACGCGGCTCTACATCGCGACCGTGCCCGAGAACCTCCCGTCCGTGACCGACGTGCGCCCCATAGCCGCGGCCGCCGGTGTGCGGTTGGTCGAGGTACCCGAGTCGGTCTCCAGGGGGGACCCGTGGCTGCAGGACCAGTACCAGCATGCGGCCGTCCAGGGCCCCACCGGCTTCCGGAGCCTCGTCGTGCACCTGCCGCGGCTGCGGCACGAGAACTCCGATGCGACGCGCGTGGACAACCTCGAGGACTTCGTCGCCTCGCACTTCCGGTCCCGCGACCTCGGCCTGTACGACGGTCTGTGGGACCGCATCGTGCCGGTCAACGCCGCCGACGGCAGGGTGCTGCGCGTACCTTTCCGCCAGTTCACCGAGTGGGTCGCCCTGGCAGGGCGGGTCCTGGACGTCGACGCCGAGCTGCTCAGCTATCGGTACCTGGTCGGCGGGAACATGACGATCACGGTCAACTCCGACTGGGTCGAGGCGTTGCGCGGGCTGCCGGGCAGGCTCGCCGAGCTTCGTGAAGCCGCGGAGCAGGCCGCCTCCGGGGCACCGCAGGCCCGTCAGGAGCTGCTCCGTGGCTACGTGCGCGCTGCCGAGCAGCGGGTGGCCGAGAGCCTCCGAGACGTGAGTACGTCGGGCAGCGGCGCGGCCCTCGTCGTACGCGCGCCGCTCGCCGGTCAGATCGTCGCCCTGCCCGCGGACACCGCTCGCCGGCTCTTCCTGCGCGGCGACCAGATGCACAGCTCGTCGAACTACGGCGGCAACCTCGAGGGCACCCCCGGTTTCCCCGGTGCGCCCTTGGGAGCCGTCATCGTGGGCAACGCGCCGTCGGAGACCAAGGGAGAGTTCCTCGACCCCGACCTGCTGCGGCTGCTCGTCAAGCAGCGCAAGCAGCCGGTCATCGAGGTGGACACCACCTGGCTCGAGGTCGGTCACGTCGACGAGATGCTTGCCGTGGTTCCTCATCGCACGAGTGGCTTCTCGGTGCTGCACGCCTCGTCGGCGGCGGCGATGGCGCTCCTGCAGAGGGCGACCCTGTGGTACCAGTCAGGGCTGCCGATCCACCACCCGGATCGTGAGCTGCGCCGGCCCTCCGGCGTGCTGCCCCGGCTGATGACGACCGGTACCCACCCGGTAACCAGGCTCTTCCGTGGGAAGGGCTGGCTCCACGTGCACCAGCCTTCCGAGTACGGCACGGTCGGTGCGTATGTCGAGACGCCCGGGATCTTCCAGCGGCTGGTGCACGAGCTCGGTGACGCCGACGCCTTCAACGTGCACGGCATCGGAATCCTGTCGGGGGAGGGACCGGACCGCCGCTACGCAGCCGACATCACCCCGGCCGAGGTGATCTGGTGCGAACGCGCCGCAGACGGTGCCAGTACCAACGCAGCCGTCGACACGACCAAGCTCGCCGCCAGCAGGTCCGTGCTGACCTCCCGCCTCGGGGTGGCGGTGCTGCCGGTGCCGGTCCTCTTCGACCGCGTCGACGACCTGGAGCTGTTCGACCGCGACAGCCGCGAGACGCCCACGACGGCGTTCTCGCCCGACACCGTCAACCTCGAGGTCGTCAACGGGCACCTGCTGGCCCCGAAGCCCTACGGCCCGCGGATGAAGGTGGCCGACGCGATCGAGGTGGTCCGCGAGGTGATGGCCGAGATGGACGGCCTCGGCGCAGCCCGCGACCGCGTGGGCCGGAGGTTGGTCGCCGAGCGCCGCATGACCACCGAGCAGTACTGGATCCACAAGTTCGCCCGCACCTACGTCACGAGCCCGAGCGGCATCATCCGCACGTCGTACCGAGGGATGGAGGACAAGGAGGACGTGAAGGCGGCCTTCAAGGACAGCTTCCCGGGCGCCGACGACGCGGAGCTGGAGCGGCGGCTGATCCGCCCCAACGCGCGCCACTTCGAGCGCGACGGGCGACTGCGCCGCGAGTTCACCAAGCTCGTGGTCGCAGACGACATGGTTGACCTCTTCGAGCTGTTCACCGCCGCGGTGGTCGACCAGCTCGGCGTCCAGCTGCACTTCGTGGACACGTGGTACTACCACCTGCGCGACGGCCAGATCCACTGCGGCACCAACGTCGTACGCCGGCCGCGGCGGGGGAGCCGCCCCAACGTCTGGGACGCCCCCGACCACACGTTCCAGCGCGCCCCGGCGAGGGTGCCGGTTTCGTACTAGCCGAGGAAGGTCACGCCACCGCGGTGGCCCGACCGTCGACCTCCAGCAGCAGACGGTCGAACAGCACCGAGGCGGACGGTACGTCGAGCAGCCCGGCCTGGTAGCCGACCCAGCCGAGCTCGGCGGCGCCGTCGTACACGGCCTCGGTGAGCGGGACCGAGCCGGGCACCAGCGTCGTCCGCGTCGCGGCACCCGCCAGCCGGTGCTCCTCGCAGTCGCACTCGGCCCGCAGGATCAGCCCGGCCAACGCCGCGGCGGTGTAGCGCCGGAGGGTGACCTTGGTGCCCCGGGCGCGGAGGTGGAGCACCTCGTTGCGCTCGGTGCGGAGCCAGAGCTCGATCGGCACCGCGTGGGAGCTGGGCAGCACCGTGAAGCCGCGTGCGCTCAGAGCGGCGGTCCACGACTCGAAGGTGAGGGGAGTGTCCATGAGAAGTTCCTGTGGTCGGGCTGTCGGCTGGTCGGTCAGGCATTGACGAGGCACACCAGCCGGGCGGCTGGTGTCAGCGACAGCGACAACACAGGTGGTTCATGGTGCGTCCAGGGTGCCACACCTCACGCCGAGTTGTCTCGACTTCCTACCAGTGCGTGCCCTTCAGCACGCGCGCCAGCGTGACCTGCTGCTGCGTCAGGTCAGACGCGGCCTGGTCTCCGCGGGCGGCGGCGGAGTCGGGGAACACCTTGTAGGCCAGGTTGAGCACCCGGAAGGCGAGCTTCGGGGCCACCGTGTGGCTGACCGCGCCGACGTTGCCCATCCAGGTGTTGATCTCGTGCGGCTTGTCCACCAGAGCGGTGATGACCTTGTCCGCGGCCTGGGCCGGGCTGATCGTGGGGAACTTGTCGTAGATCTTGGTGGGCGCGATCATCGGCGTCTTCACCAGCGGCATGTGGATCGTGGTGAAGCTCACCCCGTCGCCGATCAGCTCGGAGCTCACGACGTTGGACCACGCGTCCAGCGCTGCCTTGGAGGCGACGTAGGCCGAGAAGCGCGGAGGCGAGGTCTGTACGCCGATGGAGCTGATGTTGACCACGTGTCCGCTCTGCTGGGCCCGCATCTTCGGCAGCAGCCCCAGCACGAGCCGGACGGCACCGAAGTAGTTGAGCTGCATGGTCCGCTCGAAGTCGTGGAAGCGGTCGTGCGACAGCTTGAGCGACCGCCGGATCGAGCGGCCGGCGTTGTTGACGACATAGTCGATCGTGTCGAGCTCGGTGGAGAGCCGGTCGGTGAGCGCGTCGATGGCCTCGAGGTCGGAGAGGTCGCACGGGTAGACGTGTGCCTGGCCGCCACGGGCCTCGATCTGCGACTTGATGTCCTCGAGCTTGTCCTTGCCGCGGGCGACGAGCACGGGGATGCCGCCGGCCTGGGCGACCTTGAACGCCGTGACCGCGCCGATGCCGGACGACGCGCCGGTGATGACGACGGTCTTGCCCCCGAGCGCGCGCCGGTTCTTGCGGCTGTCACCGGTGGAGGTGTCGAGCTGCTCCTCCCAGTAGTGCCAGATCGCGGCCGCGTAGGACTCCAGCGGCGGCATCGAGATGCCGGAGCCGGCCAGCGCCCGCTCGGTGTGGTGGGAGAGGTAGACGGTCGGCATCGCGGAGTGCTCCACGGCCTCAGGCGGCAGCCCGAGGCGCCCCAGCGTCTGCTTGATCGCGGTGTGGCCGGGCCCGGTGGCGGCGAGGCGCGTGATCAGGGCCGACGGCTGGAGCGCGGCCGGAAGCGGCAGGGTGCGCCGGTCGACGGGTACAGCGAAGCGAGGTGCCTTGGCGGCCTCGGCGAACGAGTTGATCATGTCGATCGTGCGCTGCGGCTCGGGGTTGACCAGGTGGAAGGCCTGCCCGTCGAGACCCGGCTCGTGGGCCAGGTGGTCCATCGACTTGGCGACGTAGTCGATCGGCACGAGGTTGGTGTCGCCCAGGTCGAGGCCGACGATCGGCATCCAGCCGGGGATCCGGTCGCGCAGCGCCTTGAGCGCCGGGAAGAAGTAGTAGGGCCCGTCGATCTTGTCCATCTCGCCGGTCTCGGAGTGGCCGATCACCACGGCCGGCCGGTAGACCCGCCACGGGACGGGGCACTCGTCGCGGACGATCTTCTCCGACTCGTACTTCGTGCGGTGGTACGGCGAGGGGAAGCCCTGACCGACGTCGAACTGGGTCTCGTCCCAGGTGCCGCGGTGGTCGCCGGAGGCGGCGATCGAGGAGACCTGGTGGAAGATCCCGGCGTCGAGGTCTCCGGCGAGGTCGAGCGCGTTGCGGGTGCCCCCGATGTTGAGCCGGTCGTTGACCTCGTCGTCGGCGGTGATGTCGTAGATCGCCGCGAGGTGGAAGAAGTGGTCGACCTTCCCGCGGTGCCTCTCCACCCAGCCGGGGTCGACGCCGAGGGCCGCAGCGGAGAGGTCGCCGACGACCGGAGTCACGCGCGAGGGGTGCCCCCAGCCCGCCAGCAGCCGGTCGAGCTTGGCCTGCGAACCGTCGCGGACCAGGACGAAGATCTCGCCCTCACGGTTGTCCAGCAGCTCTTGGACGAGGAAACGGCCGATGAAGCCGGTGGCGCCGGTGACGAAGTAGGACATGAGGACTCCGGGGAGGTTGGGTGTGCTCAGCGTAAGTCCTCCGTCGGGTGCGTCAGGAGGTCGTGACCCGAACATTACTCATTGGTAACTTGCCGCGTCCAGCGCAGGGACGGCGACCTCCATCACGCTTGCCGAACGACGTTCAGCAAGGGGCCCGGGGAAGCAGCTGCGAAGAGCCGCGTCAGTCGCGGCCGGAGCCGAACATGATCTCGTCCCAGCTCGGGACGGACGCGCGGCCCTTGGCCTTCTTGGTGGGACGGGCTGCGTCGTCGGCCGTTTCGTCGGCCGTTTCGTCGGCCGGCTCGGGGGCTGGCTCGGGCTGGGGCTCGCGGGCGACCGGGCGCTCGGTGGCCTGGGTGACCATCCAGTCGGCGTCGGCGTGGTCACCGCTGATCGGCAGCTCCTCGGGCACCGCCCGCAGGGCGCGCGCGGTCTCGGTGAGGTCCTCGGTGCGGGAGGCAGGAGCCTGCGAGACCGTCGCGGCGGGCTCGCTGACCAGCTCGATCGCGTCATCGCCGAGCTCCAGCTGACCATCGTCCGCGGACACGCTCGACAGTCGCCGCGCTGCGGGCGACGCGACGGTGGCCTGGCCGGGCTGTGCGGCGACCCGCTCGCCGACCAGCCAGCGCGACTCGTCGTCCTCGGCCACGACGTAGCGGCCGGCGGCGTCGTACACGAAGGCTGCGCTGCGGGCGCTCTCACCGGCGGAGTACGACGCGGTCAGGCTCCAGCGCCCGTCCTCACGCCGCCAGGCGTCCCACTCGACCGACTCCGGGTCGACGTTGCGCGACCGCAGCCGCTCTGCCACGGCGTCACCGAGCAGACCGCCGGGACCTTCGCCGGTGCGTCGCCGGACCGAGGCCCGCTGCGCCCGTTGGGCGACGTGCGCCCGCTCTGCGAGGACGGGCCCGGCGAACGTCATGACCTTCTCGACGCTGGTCTGGGCTGCGGCCGCGACGTGCTCCGGGGTCTCGCCCGCCCGGATCCGGGCCTGGATGTCGCGGGGACGCAGAGCGCTCTCCATGTTGGTCTCCAACTGCTGGCCGTGTCTGGTCTCACCCTTGGGCAGCGCAGTGTCGCGCAGGGCGGCCCGGAGCTTCGCGTCGACGGCCACGGCGTACTCCTCGCCGGCGTCGCTGACCAGGACCAGGGCGGTCTTGTCGTCGGTCAGCCCCACCAGGGTGAGGTCCTGCTTGGCCACGCGTTCCTCCATGTCGTCCGTGTGGCCGAGCCTAGCCCAGCGTCACCGCGGTAGCCGGGAGGCGCCGGGCGCGTCTTGCCGGTCTCAGGAGCCGAGTAGTCCGTTCGGGCCATCTTGCGCAGAGGAAGCGCCCGTGCCGGTATCACCGGGACCGGCGACTGCTCCTGACCCCCGCTGGCTGCAAGCCGTCGCCAGCTCCATCTCGGGGGAAGGATCCCAATGCGTATCACCACCAAGACCGTCCGGAACCGGGCGCTCGGCGCCACGCTCGGCGTGCTCACCATCGCGTCCCTGTCCGTCAGCCTGGCAGCCACCGCCTCATCGGCCGCCGAGGCCAAGGCACCGCGAGCCGCCAAGCCCGCTGTCTCGACCAGCGTCTCCAGTGACAGCCTGATCACCGCCAAGGCGAAGGCAGCCGGCCAGAAGGCCCACGGCGCCAACGCCACAGTCTCCGAGTCCATCGCGGCGTACTGGACTCCCGCCCGGATGCGTGCCGCGACCCCGATCGAGGAGTCGCCGCAGCTGAAGAAGGCGGCGACGGCCTTCGAGGCGAAGCAGCAGAAGGACCGCCTGGGCGGCAAGCCCACACCGACCAACGACGGGCCGCTGCGCAGCGTCGACGGCTCGGCGAGCAAGTTCTTCGGCAGCAAGGTCACCCCCGGCGGCACCGGCGGCGGCGCCCAGCTCGCGGCGTACAACCCGAACCTGCCCTACAACACCCCGACCGCCTACACCGCGGGCAAGGTGTTCTTCACCAAGCCGGGCCAGGGCAACTACGTGTGCTCCGGCACCATCGTGAACTCCGAGGGCAAGGACACCGTCTGGACGGCCGGACACTGCGTCCACGGCGGCAGCGGCGCCCAGTGGCACACCAACTTCGCGTTCGTCCCGGCGTACGACGACGACCTGGCCAACCCGCGTCCCTACGGCACCTGGACCGCCAACCAGCTCTGGTCGAAGTCGGCGTGGACCGGTTCCTCCGACTTCTCCCAGGACATGGGCGTCGCGATCATGAACACCAACTTCGGTGGCTGGCACATCGTTGACTACTTCGGTGGTCAGGGCCTGACGGTCAACCGCGGCAAGAACGTCTACGAGTACGCGTTCGGCTACCCGGCCGAGGCGCCCTTCGACGGTGGCAACCTCTACCGCTGCCAGGGCACCACGTCGCCGGAGTGGGACTACTACTTCACCTGGAGCCAGACCGTGAAGATCCCGTGCGACATGACGCGTGGCTCGAGCGGCGGCGGCTGGCTGTACGGCTACAACGGCAGCTGGGGTCAGCTCAACGGCGTGAACAGCCGGATCGACCGCATCGTCGGCCCGACGATCATGCTGTCGCCGTACTTCGACGACGACGCCTGGGGCCTCTACAACACCACGCGCTACCTCTGACGCGCAGCTCCACCGGAAGGGCGTCCGGCTCCGGCCGGGCGCCCTTCGCTCTACTCTCGGGACATGCTCGTCACGCTCGACCTGGTCGGCATCTTCGTGTTCGCCATCTCCGGCGGGCTCGTCGCCGTACGCAAGGACCTGGACGTGTTCGGCGTACTCGTGCTGGCGGCGGTCACCGGCCTGGGCGGAGGGTTCATCCGCGACGTGCTGATCGGCGACGTCCCGCCGGCGGCACTGGCCGACTGGCGCTACCTGCTGGTGCCGATGGCCGCCGGGCTGCTGACCTTCTTCTTCCACCCGACGCTGGGCCGGTTGGAGCGGGTCGTCAACGTCTTCGACGCGGCTGGGTTGGGGTTGTTCTGTGTCGCGGGTGCGCTCAAGGCAAGTGAGTACGGCCTCGGCCCGCTGCCTGCGGCGCTGCTGGGCATGGTGACGGGCGTTGGTGGCGGCATGCTGCGCGACGTACTCGCCGGCCGTGTGCCGGTCGTCCTGCGCAAGGGCGAGCTCTATGCGATCCCAGCGCTTGCCGGGTCCGCCATCGTCGTGACGGGGTACGAGATGGGCATTTCGTCCGCGACCATCGCCCTTCCCGCGGCGGCGTTCACGGTTGCGTGGCGGCTGGTGGCCATGCGGCGCGGCTGGACGGCGCCGATGCCGTCCGGGTCAGCGTCGACCTGACAGATTCTCGGCTTTACCCCAGTTGGAAGGTTCGTGGCGTCAAGTACCCCTTTGGGTTATTGGAGCCGGGCGAACCCGTGTGTTCAAATGCAGCGGCTGCCCGCAGACAACATCTGCGCTCGGGGTTGCGATTCGGGGGGACCGGAACATGGTCCCGCAACGGTGGATGGAGTTTGGCATGACCGCGACCGCTTCCTGGTCCATTGACACGACTACGCCGGGAGCGACGCTCGAGTCGCTGATCCGTGCGCGAATGCAGGCCGACCCTGATCGGCCCGCTGTGATGGACGACCACGTAGAGCTCAGCTACGGCGAGCTCGACGCCCGCGTCGACACGATTGCCGCCGCACTGGAACGGTCCGGGGTCGGTCGGGGCGACCTCGTGGCCGTCTGCCTCTCCCGCAACGTCGACCTGGTCGCCGGGCTGCTCGCCGTACACCGCGTCGGAGCCGCGTACGTCCCGTTGGACCCCGACTACCCGGCCGACCGTCTCGACTTCATGGTCGACGACAGCCGGCCGCGGGCGGTCCTCGCCGACCCGGCGACGATCTCGTTGGCCCGACGCTTCGCCGACGACGGCCGGGTGGTCCTCGATCTGTCGACCCTGCCGGAGGGCGTTCCGCTGGCAGCCCGCGCACCGGAGCCCGAGGACATCGCCTACGTCATCTACACCTCGGGATCCACCGGGCGGCCCAAGGGTGTGATGCTCGAGCATCGCAACACGGTCGGAATGCTCGAGTGGATCCACCAGGAGTTCACCGCCGACGACCTGGCCGGCGTACTCCTGAGCACTTCGATCTGTTTCGACCTGTCGGTGTTCGAGGTGTTCGGCACCCTGTCCGGCGGAGGCACGATCGTCGTTTCCCGCAACGGACTCGCCCTGCCGGAGCTGGCGAACAAGCACCGGGTCACGCTGCTGAACACCGTCCCCGGTGTCACCGCCGCTCTGGTGCGGGCCGGCGAGCTCCCGTCGTCCGTGCGGATCGTCATCCATTCCGGAGACACCACGAGCAGGGCGCTTGCGGATGCGGTCCACGCGGTTCCGACCGTCGAGCGGCTGTACAACCTCTACGGGCCGACCGAGGTCGTGACCTGGCAGATCGGCTGTCTGGTCGACCGGGGCGTCGACGACGAGATTCCCATGGGGACTGTGTTTCCGGGCGTCGGGGTCCACGTCCTGGATCCAGAGGGTCGGCCTGTCGCCGACGGCGAGATGGGCGAGCTCCACCTGTCCGGACGACAGGTCAGCCGCGGCTATCTTCGACGTCCTGAGCTGACTGCCGAACGGTTCGTCGAGCGCCCCGACCTGGCTGACGGCCGGTGCTACGCCACGGGCGACCTGGTGATCCGCCGACCGGCCGACGGGGTGCTGCTCTATCGCGGCAGGGCTGACTTCCAGGTCAAGGTCAGGGGCTTCCGCATCGAGCTGGGTGAGATCGAGTCCGCCTTGGAACGGCATCCGGCGGTCGAGGACTGCGTCGTCGTCGCGCAGTCGCCGGACCACGATGGTGGCGAGCGGCGCATCGTCGCCCATGTGCAGATCGCGAGCCTCGCCGATGAGCTCGGCATCGTGCCGGGCGCGGATGGGGTGCACCACGGAGCGGAGCTCGACGCCCTCCAGTCGGAGCTGACCGCGTTGATCGGCCGGTTCCTGCCCGACTACATGGTGCCCTCGGCCTTCTGCTTCCTCCAGACGCTTCCGACGACGCCGAACGGCAAGCCGGACCGAGCCGCGCTGCCTCGAGTGCAGACGTCGGTGGCCGACGGCATCGGTCGCGACCTGAGGACCGAGCAGGAACACGTCGTCGCCGCGATCTGGCGAGAGGTGCTCGGCGCATCGTCCGTCACGCGGATCCCGGCCGACGTCCAGTTCTCGGTCCTCGGTGGGGACTCACTGCAGATGGCGGGGGTCACCGCCCGTCTGCGGCAGCGTCACGGCCTGGCCATCACGTTGCAGGAGTTCCAGTCGACGCCCACCGTGGAGGCGCTGGCTGCGTTGCTCGAAGGCATGCCGGGCGGCGTGATGTCGTCAGCGTCGGTGCCGCACCTCGACTCCGCCGTACCCATGAACGACACGCTCCAGGAGACCTGGCTCGGGGACCAGGTTGCCGGCTCCGACATGGCGTCGTGGACCGTCACGGTGGAGATCGACGTGACCGGGCCGTTGCCCACGGCAGCGCTGCAGCGTTCGCTCGACTCCTTGGTCGTGCGGCACTCCGCGCTGCGAACCGCAGTCGTCGACGCTGAGACGGTGACGGTGATCGAGCCGTACGCCGTGGCCCTGCGGGAAGTCGATCTCTACGACGTGTCGCCTGAGCTCGAGGCAGCTGCGGCGCGGACAGAGAACCGTCAGCTTGCCGAGACGCCGATCGACCTGGCATCAGGGCGGCTGCTGTCCGCCCAGGTCATCCGCCTCGAGGCAGACCACGCCCGGCTGGTGCTGCACGTGCACCACTCGGGCTTCGACGGGCTGTCGTTCCGCCCTCTGGTCACCGACCTGGCCGCTTTGCTCGACGCGGAGACGGACGGCGTCGCCCCACCGGCCGCGCCCCGGCTCACCGATGCCGACGCCCGCCGCTACCTGCTGCAGCAACGGCACGAGACCTCGGCCGGAAGGGACGCGTACTGGCGTCGGCGTCTGGCCGACGGTCCTCCCGCCGTCGCCACACCAGCCGGCCAAGGCGCCGGCGACGCGGGGACGTGGGACGGCGGCAAGGTCGAGGTTGCGGTGGACCCGACGGTCGCCGAGCGTCTGCGTCAGCACCTGCGATCACCTGCATCCGACGGATCCTTCGCGCTCGTCCTCGCGGCCTGTGCAGTGCGCGCTCATCGGGAGACCGGCGCGACCGACCTGGTGATCAACGCTCCGATCGCGACCCGGGACCATCCCGACCTCGAGGACGTCGTCGGGCTCTTGCACGACGTGATGCCGATCCGGATCGACCTGACGGGCGATCCGACGTTCGCCGAGCTCCAGGGCAGGATCGCCGACGCGGTCGCCGCCGACAGAGAGGCAGGAGCCCCTGACCGAGCCCATCGGGATCTGGCCAGGGCGGCCGGCGACCCCCGGATCCGCCCGTCCGTCCTGATCGTGGCCATGCAGCGTGGAGAGCCGGCCATCCGGTCGGTCGCACGCACGTTCACCTACCGAAGCGAGCTCGGCAACGGTGGGGCCAAGTCCGACCTGACGGTGTTCTGGGAGCTCGACATGCCCACACCTCAGGTGGCCGCGGAGTTCGCGCTGCAGCGCTACACCGAGGATGACGCGCGCCGGTTCCTCGGCCAGGTGCTGGACATCGCCCTGGCCGGGATCGACGGCCCCGACCTGCCGGTGAGCCGGCTACCCCTGGTCAACGGCGAGGCCCTGGATGCGCTCGTTCGCTGGTCCGGTGCTCTCGACGTCGACTCGCAGGCGCCGCCGGTCGTCGCCTCGATCATCGAGCAGGCGGGACGCACGCCGGGTGCGACCGCCGTGCGATGCCGCCGAGCCGGTGACGTCACCTACTCCCAGCTGCTCGCGGGTGCCCGCCGAGTCGCGGCCGCACTACCGCCCTTGGACCCGTCGGTCCCCGTGGCCGTGGCCGGGCGTCGTGAAGCGCGGTCGATCGCGGCGATGCTCGGGGTCTGGCTCCGTGGCGCGGGTTACCTGCCGATCGACGTCACCCATCCGGTCGTGCGTCTGGCCGACGTACTCGACGACTCTCTGGTCCAGGTCCTGGTGGCCGACGAGTCCTGCCCTGACCTGCCGGCACCGACGCGCCTCGACCTGACGGCCATCCTGGCCGGCTCGCCGGCCGACTGGGAGCGGGCAGCGGACTCGGTCGAGCCGTCCCTGGACGTCCCCGAGGCCGCGGCGTATCGCATCTACACCTCCGGGTCGACCGGACGCCCGAAGGGCGTGACGGTGTCCCGGCGGGCCTTCGCAACCTTCCTCTCCGCGATGGCCGAGGTGGTGCCGCTGACGGGGACCGACGAGGTGGCGTTCGTGACCACGCCCTCATTCGACATCTCCGGACTCGAGATGTGGCTGCCACTGGTCAGTGGCGCGTCCCTTCGGGTCATCGACGAGGACACGGTCCGGGACGGCCAGGCGCTGGCAGCTGCCCTCGACGGCGTCACGGTGGTGCAGCTGACACCGACCGGCTGGCGGATCCTGCTGGCCGGCGGCTGGGCGGGGGACCACCGGGTGCGTGCCCTCGCCGGTGGTGAGCCGCTGCCGCCGGCGCTGGCCGCCGACCTCGTCGGCAGGGTCAGTGAGCTGTGGAACGTGTACGGCCCGACCGAGGCCACCGTGTGGGCCACCGCGTGCCGCATCGGCGCCGAGCCGGGTGGTGCGGTGCCGATCGGCCGGCCGCTGCGCAACACGGTGGTGCATGTGGTCGACGCGGGAGGCCAGCTGCTCCCGCCCGGGGCAGTCGGCGAGATCGTCATCGGCGGCTATGGGCTGGCGGACGGCTATCACGACCGGCCAGAGCTCACGGCCGCGGCGTTCGTCGACGTACCGGGGCTTCCGCTCGGATCAGCCGGCACCCGCTGCTACCGGACCGGTGACCTCGGTCGCTGGACGCCGGACGGGATGCTCCAGTGCCTCGGGCGGCGGGACGGACAGGTCAAGGTGCGCGGCGTGCGCATCGAGCTCGGGGAGATCGAGGCGGTGATCTCGCGATCTCCCGGGGTCGCCGCCTGCGCGGTGGTCGTTGACGGGTCTGACATGCACGCTCGGCTCGTCGCGCACCTGGTCCTCGAACCGGGGACCACGACTGAGTCGCTCGCAGACGTCGCCCGGGTGCACCTGCCTGATGGCTACCTGCCTGACGTGTGGCTGCAGCACGACGCGCTGCCGGTGACCGCGGCCGGCAAGGTGGACCGCAAGGCACTGCTCGTTCCCGAGTCGTTGCAAGGCGAGTTCTACCCGCCCGAGGGCGAGACCGAGGAGCTGGTCGCCGAGATCTGGTCCGAGGTGCTCGAGATCGATCGCATCGACCGCAACGACTCGCTGCTGGCGCTCGGGGGGCACTCGCTCTCCGCGACCAGGGTGGCTGCCCTGCTGCGCGCTGACCTCGAGCTGGCGGTGTCGGTCCGGATGGTCTTCGACCACCCCCGCTTGCGGGACTTCGCCGCAGCCGTCGACGAGCTGCTCGAGGCGGAACCGGCATGACCGACACCCAGATCACTCCTCAGCTCACCAAGGCCGAGCGGCTGGCGCGGGCACGACTCCGCCGAACCGAGCGCGAGCTGGGCGGTGATGGCGCCGTTGCGGACCGCTTGTTCGCCCAGCCCGGCGCACCTGTGTCGCTGTCCAGCACGCAGCGGCGCTTCTGGTTCGTCACGCAGCTCGACCCGGACCACGACCCCTTCAACATCCCGATCGTGCTGCGGCTGCAGGGGTCGGTCGACGTCGATGCGCTGACGGCAGCAATGCGCACCGTCGTACGGCGGCACGAGGTGCTGCGCACCCGCGTCCTCGAACGTGACGGCGAGCCGGAACCCGTGCTGGACCCGGAACCGGCCGACCACATCGTGGTGCAGTACGTCGAAGCCGGCGGCCTCGACGAGCAGATCCGCCGGGCAGCGTTCCCGAGCGTGGATCTCGCCCGCCACCAGCCCTGGCAGATGACCGTGCTCGGGCTCGAGGACCACGAGGTCGTCGTGGTGCTCGCGCTGCACCACATCGCGATGGACGGCTGGTCGATCGGCGTGCTGCTCTCCGAGCTGGCCGCCGCCTACCAGGGTGCTCAGCTGCCTGAGCTGCGGATCCAGTCCGGCGACGTCACGCGCTACCGCGCAACCGCCGCCGGGCGTGAGGGCTCGGAGCTCTCCCACTGGGTGGACCAGCTCGCCGACGCCCCGCTCGGGGCAGAGCTCCCGACCGACGGTCCGCGTCCCGCGACGGCCATGGCTGAAGGGGCCGTGGAACTCGAGCTCAACCCGGACGCGGTCCGTGCGCTGCGCGCCGTCACGGCCGGCTCGGGGTGTACGTCGTTCATGGCGCTGCTCGCCGCCTGGCACGTGGTCCAAGGGCGATGGACAGACCGGACGGACACCGTGATCGGCACCGCTGTCGCGGGACGGACGCACCCAGACATGGCGGCCCTCATCGGCTGCTTCGTCAACACACTGGCACTGCGGCTCAAGACGTCCGCATCCGACAGCGTGGCCGACCTGCTGGCTCGGAGCCGTTCGGTGGTGCTCGACTCGCTGGCGCATCAGCACGTCGGCTACGACGACGTGACCAGGGCTGTGCGAGCCGCCCGCCCGGGCGCATCGGCCGCAGGCGGTCTGTACGACGTGAGCCTGATCGTGCACACCGAGCCGGGGCAGCTGCCTGAGCTGCCCGGCATCACCGTCGAAGAGCTGCCCCTCGATGGAGGCTGGGCACAGAACGACCTGGCGATCTCGGTGCACGGTGAGGGACTGGTCGATCCATCGAGCGACCGAGTAGTGGTCACCGCGACCTATGCCGAACCGCTCTTCGAGGCGGACACCATCCGCCGGATGATCGGGCACCTCTCCCAGGCGCTCCTCGAGTTCGCAGCCGACCCGACCCGACCGGTCGGGCTCGTCGACATCCGCACCCCCGCGGAGCGCGCGGAGCTGGCCGTCCACGTGGGAGCCGGAGTGGACCTGCCCGAGTCCGATGACCGCCGACTCGAGGCGATCATCGGGGACTGGGCGACGACCACGCCGGACGCGATCGCGGTGACCAGCAACGGGACCGACCTCACCTATCGCGAGCTGGTTTCGCGCAGCCGTTCCGTCGCAGGCGCGTTGCAGGCCGACGGCGTGCATCCCGGCGACCGGGTCGCGCTGCTGGCCGAGCGCTCGGCCGATGCGATCGTCGGCATGCTGGCGATCTGGACGGCCGGTGCGGCGTACGTGCCGATCGACCCGATGTATCCCGACCAGCGGATCCGGCAGGTGATCGACGGCGCTGACGTGCGGACCACCCTGTGCCAGCGGGAGCTGGCGCCTCGGCTCGGCGACTGCCCGCTGGTGTTCCTGGATGCCGAGGGTCCGGCCATCCCACCGGTCAGCGCCGCTTCCGGCGAACCGGCGTACGTCCTGTTCACCTCGGGGACGACAGGAGCACCCAAGGGTGTGGTGGTCGAGCATCGGCACCTGACCGGCTACCTCGCCGGTGCGAGAGCTGCCCTCGGGTTCGAGGGCGGATGGTCCTGGGCGACCATGAGCACCCTGTCGGCGGACCTGGGTCTCACCAACGTCCTGGGTGCGCTGACCACCGGCGGTCGACTGCATGTGCTCGGCTACGAGCAGGTCACCGATCCGCAGCAGGTGGCGAGCTACTTCGCCACGCACCGGATCGACGCGGTCAAGCTGGTCCCGAGTCACCTGGCCGCCTTGTGGGACGAGAGGCAGCCGACCGCGGTGCTCCCGCACCGGCTGCTGGTGCTCGCCGGCGAAGGGCTGCCGTGGGAGCTCGCCGACCGGATCGCGGCCGTCGCGCCCGATCTGGTGGTGCACAACAACTACGGCCCCACAGAGACGACGGTCTCGACGTTCGGTACGCCGCTGGTGGCCGTCCCTGCGGGCGAGCGCCGTGCGGATCGCCCGGTGCCGATCGGCAGACCGTTCCCAGGCACCCACGCGCACGTGCTCGACACTGCGGGCAGGCCCACCCCGGTGGGGGTGCCGGGCGAGCTCGTCATCGCGGGCCCGACAGTGTCCCGTGGCTACCTGGGACGCCCCGAGCTGACCGCCGAACGCTTCAGCACCGCGATCGACAGCGAGCACCCGGCGTACCGAAGCGGCGACCGGGTACGACGCCTGCCCTCGGGACTCATCGAGTTCCTGGGGCGCATCGACGACCAGGTCAAGATCCGCGGCTACCGCGTGGAGCCGGCCGAGGTCGCCAGGGCGGTCGCCGAGCAGCCAGGGGTCGCCGACGCGGCCGTCGTGGCCCGGCAGCACTCGGGCCGCGACCGGTTGGTCGCCTACGTGGTCCCCGCCGTCGGCGAGGAGGCACCGGATCCGGTCGCCCTCCGGACCGCGTTGCGGGACAGGCTGCCCGACCACATGGTCCCGGCCGACTACGTGGTGATCGACCGGATTCCTCTGACGAGCAACGGGAAGATCGACCGCGCGGCCCTCCCGGCACCCTCAGCTCCGGCGCCGTCGGCCGGTGCGCGAGCGTCCGAGCGGCCCGACCGAGGAGCGGGTCGCAGAGGTGTGGGCGCGTGTGCTCGGCGTGACCGAGGTGGGCGCAACCGACGACTTCTTCGACCTCGGTGGTGACTCGTTCGCGACCGTGAAGGTGGTCCGAGGACTCGACGGCGACGTGTCGGTCGTCGACGTGTTCAGCGCGCCCACCGTCAGGGAGCTCGCCGCGCTCGTCGACGCGCGCTCCTCGGGGGCGGTCGCCGCCTCCACCGGGCTGCTGCGTCGGCTCGGCCGCCCGGTCCCGACGGATGCCTCCACTGTGCACGTGGTGTGCGTGCCGTTCGGTGGCGGGTCGCCGGTGGCGTTCGCGCCGCTGGCGGACTCGGTTCCTGGCGGGGTGGTCGTGTACGGCGTCGACCTACCCGGCCACGACACCTCGAAGGCGGGCGACCCCTGTGTCGCACTCCATGAGGTTGCCGACCAGCTCGCCGCCGAGATCGTCGAGCTGCCGGGCGACGTCGTGCTCTACGGACACTGCCTCGGCGGGGCGCTGGCCGCCAGAACCGCCTTGCTCGTCGAGCAGCGTGGTGGACGGCTGCTCGGTCTGGTCGAGGCGGGAACCTTCCCTGCCGCGCGCCTTCCCGGCCGCCTCGCGGCCCTGTGGCACCGGCTGCTCCCCGGCGACCGCTTGCTGTCCGACCGCGCCTACCTGGAGTCGCTGCGATCGCTCGGAGGCTTCACCGACCAGCTGGACCCCCAGGACCTGCGCCTGCTGATGGCCGCACTCCGACACGACTCGCGTGAGGCCGAGGACTACTACACCCGGCGCTACGCCGTGCCGGAGGAGGAGCGGGACAGGCTCAGCGCTCCGCTGCTGGTCGTCGTGGGCGAACGCGACCGGTCCACCCAGCTCTACGAGGAGAGGTACGCCGAGTGGCGGGACTTCTCGGAGTCGGTCGAGCTGGCGGTGATCCCCAGGGCCGGGCACTTCTTCGTCCGCCACCAGTCCAGCGAGCTCGGCGCGCTGATCGGTGAACGCATCGAGCGGTGGCGTCGTGGCGAGCGACCCGTGACGGCGCGCCCGGAGGCGGCGGTGCCGGAGACCGGCGTACGAACCTTCCTGGCTGTGGCGATCACGCAGCTCCTCTCGATGATCGGCACCGGCCTGACGAGCTTCGCATTAGGCATCTGGGTGTTGCAGCAGACCGGCTCGCTGACCGCGTTCGCCACGATCTCGGTGATGGCCGTGCTCCCGGCGATCCTCGCGATGCCCATCGCGGGTGCGGTCGCGGACCGCTTCGACCGCCGCCGGGTGATGCTCGTCGCGGACGCAGTAGCCGGGGTCATGACGGCGGCCCTGATCGTGCTGGTCGCCACGGACGGCCTGGAGATGTGGTTCATCTACGCCTTCGCGGCAGTCGGGGCGTTGACCGGCGCCTTCCAGCGCCCGGCGTACCTCGCGGCTGTCGCCCAGCTGGTGCCCAAGCGCTACCTCGGTCAGGCCAACTCGCTGGTCGCCCTCGGCGTGAACGCTGGGGACCTGATCGCGGCGCTGGCCGGAGGCATCCTGATCGGCCTGGTCGGGCTGGCTGGTGTGATCGCCGTGGATGCCGTGACGTTCGTCGTGGCCGTGTCGGTGATCTTGGTGGTCCGGTTCCCCAACCGGTTGTTCGTACGACGCGAAGAGGGCTTCGGCCGCGAGATCACTCGTGGCTGGCAGTTCATCGTCGCCCGGCGACAGCTCGTCGCCATGGTGGTCTTCTTCACCGTCTTCAACTTCCTCTTCGCGTTCCCGCTGGTGCTGGTGACTCCGTTGGTGCTCGCCAACCACAGTGCGGCGGTCCTCGGTGCCGTCACCGCTGCCGGTGGAGCGGGAGCCGTCCTCGGGGCGATCGTCATGGCCGTCTGGGGCGGCACCCGGCGACGCGCGTTGGGCATGGTCGGTGGCACTGCTGTCCTCGGTGCAGCCGTGCTGGTCGTCGGGTTGTCCCCGCACCCTGTGCTGATCGGAGCCGGGCTCGCCGGCGTCTACGGCTCTCTGCTCGTGCTCAACGCGCACTGGCTGTCGTTGATCCAGAACAAGGTGGGCCTGGAGCTGCAGGGTCGCGTGCTGGCCACCAACCAGATGATGGCGATGGCCACCATGCCGCTCGGCTTCCTGCTGGTCGGTCCGCTGACCGCGTGGGTTGACGGGCGGGTCGCCGACGACTGGCCGCTGGTCTCGAGCCTGTTCGACGGGAGGGATGGCGGCGAGCTCGGGGCCACCCTGGTGGTGGTCGGCGGGTTGCTGCTGGTCTGGGGCGTCATCGGCCTCTGCTGGCGCACCCTGCGCCGGATGGACCTGACCCTGCCCGACGCGACGGTCGGCGCCGAGATCGACAGTGACAAGGACGCGCTGCAGGCTTCACTGGACCGGCAGCTGGTGCAGACCCGGTGACCGTTCGAGTCTGGACGCTGCGGGTTCACGACGTACCCGCCGACGCGTCAGCGCTGTCCGACGAGGAGCGTGTCCGGGAAGCGGCGTACCGCCGGCCGGAGGACCGGCTGCGGTTCCGGGGCGGAGCACTGCTTGTGCGGGCCATCGGTGCGCGATCCCTGGGCGTTCCGCCAGGGGAGGTGCCGGTCGACCGCACGTGTCCTGACTGCGGTGCCCCGCACGGCCGGCCAGAGCTGCCGACTGGAGCGCCGCAGGTCTCGGTGAGCCACTCGGGCGCGTGGGTCGCCGTCGGCGCGAACACGTCGGGCGCGGTGGGGCTGGACATCGAGAGCGCCGAGCCAGAGGCGTTTGCCGAGCTGGCCGACCAGATCCTGTCCCCGGTCGAGCTGGCCCGGGGGCCGCATGACGGGCTGGACCTGCGGCGCACGTGGGTCCGCAAGGAGGCGCTGCTGAAGCTGGCCGGGGTCGGGCTGCGTGTCCCGATGACCACGATCACGCTGGGTGAGCCATCGCACGCCTTCGGCCCGGTCGACCTGGTCGACCTCGAGCTCGAGGGGACACCAGCAGCGCTGGCCACAGCCGGCCCCGACCGGTTGCCTCCTCCGGAGCTGCTCTCAGGCGCCGAGCTTCTCGGCGCGGCCCGGTTGCCGCAGGCGTAGCCAAGGGTCTCGCTCGGCGATACGTTCATAGCGGCCAGATCCCGACGAGCCGGGGGTGTCCCTTGAGTCCTCAGTGGTACGAGTTCCCGTCCTTGATCCTCCAGACCGCCAGCCTGGCCCGGCTGCGCGGTGACCTCCGCGAGCAGAACCTGCACGAGTCGCCGAAGATGCGCCCGAAGGTCACCGGCAAGCCGACTCCGGAGGTCCTCCGGGCTCGCACGACCGACGGCACCTGGAACGACCTGAAGAGCCCCGCGATGGGAGCGCAGGGCACCGGCTTCGGACGCAACGTGCCACTGTCGATGACCAAGCCCGACCGCAAGCGACTGCTGGAGCCCAACCCCCGCGAGATCAGCGAGCGGCTCATGGCGCGCGACACCTTCAAGCCCGCGGGCATCATCAACGCCCTGGCGGCGGCGTGGCTGCAGTTCGAGAACCACAACTGGTTCTTCCACGGCAACGGTCTGCCCGACGACGTGATCGAGGTGCCGCTGCGCGACAGCGACGACTGGCCCGAGCGGCCGATGCGGATCCGTACGACGCAGCCGATGCCGGGCACGCCGCGCAGCCCTCGCGACCGGGCGCCCCTCTATGCGAACGTCGAGACCCACTGGTGGGACGCCTCGCAGATCTACGGCAGCGGGCCCGACCGTCAGGCCGAGATCCGGACCTTCGTGGACGGCAAGGTCAAGGTGCAGGACGACGGCCGGCTGCCACCTAGCCCGCACGCGCACGAGCCGGGCATAGACATCACTGGGATGCGCGAGAACTGGTGGGTCGGCATGGGCCTGCTGCACACCGTGTTCGCCCGGGAGCACAACTCCGTCTGCGACGCCCTGAAGAAGGCCTACCCGAGCTTCGACGACCAGCGGCTCTTCGAGGTCGCGTGGCTGGTCGTCGCAGCCCTGATCGCCAAGATCCACACCGTCGAGTGGACGACCTGCGTGCTGCGGCACCCGGCGCTGCAGATCGGCATGAACGCCAACTGGTACGGAGCGCTGGGGGAGCAGTTCAAGGAACGCATCGGCCGGGTCGGCGACAGCGAGGCGATCAGCGGCATCATCGGCTCGCCCACCGACCACCACTCCGCGCCGTTCTCGCTGACAGAGGAGTTCGTCGCGGTGTACCGGATGCACCCGCTGATCCCGGACCAGTGGGACTTCTACTCACTGGAGTCCGGCAAGCTGCGGGAGTCCCGCGACTTCACCGACATCCAGGGGCGCTCGACCCGCGACTTCATGGGCACGTTCGAGATGGAGGACCTCTGGTACTCCTTCGGCCTGGCCAGCGCAGGTGCGGTCTGCCTGCACAACTACCCCAACGCGCTGCGAAGGCTGACCCGCCTCGACGGCCAGGTGACCGACCTGGCCACGCTCGACATCCTGCGCGACCGCGAGCGCGGGGTGCCGCGCTACAACGACTTCCGCGAGGCGCTTCGCATGCCACGCCGCCAGTCGTTCGAGCAGCTGACGCCCAACAAGGTGTGGGCCAAGGAGATCTCCGAGGTCTACCAGGGCGACATCGACGCGGTGGACCTGCAGGTCGGCATGTACGCCGAGAAGCCGCCCAAGGGCTTCGGGTTCTCCGACACGGCCTTCCGCATCTTCATCCTGATGGCTTCCCGGCGGCTCAAGAGCGACCGGTTCTTCACCGCCGACTTCAGGCCGGAGGTCTACACCCAGATCGGCTTCGACTGGGTCAACGACACCTCGATGAAGGACGTGCTGCTGCGCCACTACCCCGACCTGAAGCCGGTCATCGGCGACGTCGACCGGATCTTCGCGCCGTGGCCAGAGCTGGGCAGCCCGATGCCCGACGGGAAGAACCCGGTGTCCCGGCTGGCTGACACCGTGAAGGCGTACATGCCGTGGTAGACGGCTTCCGCAAGGCATCGGTCGTCGACGGGGTGAGGTTCACGGCCCAGATCGGCCTGCCCAACGTCCTGCAGGGGCTGTTCAAGAAGCGCGAGCTGCCGACCAAGGTCGCCTCTCTGGTGCGGGTGGAGGCGCAGGGCTACCAGCTGATGGAGAGCCTGGTCGCCAGGCACGGGCCCGGCCCCTTCCTGGTGCGGGTGGGCACCGACGAGACCTTGCTGGTGCATGCGCCGGCAGACCTGGAGCTCGTCCTGGGAGGTTCTCCGGACCCGTTCGCCTCGGACCCGGAGACCAAGAGGAAGGGCATGAGCGCGTTCCAGCCGGATGCGCTGACGATCTCCCGGGGCGACGTGTGGCGCGCCCGTCGTACCTTCGCAGAGGCGGTGCTCGCCACCGGTCAGCACCTGCACCCACTGGCCGGTGCCTTCCTCCAGGTGGTGCAGCAGGCGGTCGACGAGCTCGCCGGCATGGAGACCATCACGTGGGAGGACCTCAACGACAGCTTCCACAGGATCACCCGCACCGTGGTGTTCGGCGAGACGGCCGCGGCCGACCGGGACCTGACCCGAGAGCTGGGCGAGCTGATGGCGGCGGGAAACAGCACGCCGGGCAAGCCCGCCAAGGGCTACGACGAGTTCCTGACCCACCTTCAGCGCTACGTCGACGCCGGCGACCCACGGAGCCTGGCCGGACTGGTCGCGGCCACGCCGTTCGACGGCGGGGCGTCAGCGGGGCAGCTGGTGCACTGGCTGTTCGCCATGGGCGACACCCTGGCAGCCAACGTGATGCGTTGCCTGGCGCTGCTGGCCACCCACCCCGAGCAGCTGCACGAGGTGCGGGTCGAGGCGGGGCCGGCCGACCTGGACGACCCAGGTGGTGTGGCCGGCCTGGACTACCTCGGCGGCTGTCTGCTCGAGGCGATGCGGCTGTGGCCGACGACGCCGATGTTCGGCAGGGTCACCACTCGAGACGTGACGTTCCCCGGCGGGGAGGTGCTGCCGGCCGGCACCCAGGTGCTGATCTACAACGTCTTCAACCACCGCAACCGAGCGCTGGTGCCCTACGCCGACCGCTTCGCGCCCGGGGAGTGGGCGTCGGGCGACGCTGCGGAGAGCTGGCTGTTCAACTTCTTCAGCCACGGACCGCAGAGCTGCCCGGGCGCCGGGCTGGCGATCTTCCTGGGGCAGGCGTTCCTGGCGCGGCTGGTGACGGGCTGGACGCCCTCACTCCACGGGGCCGACCTCGACCCCGGTCAGCCGCTGCCCCACGGCCTCGACGTCCACGGGCTGACCATCGGGCTCACCGAGGCCTGAGTCGCGGCGCACGACCGCGGTCGCGAACGCGACCAGGGCTCCGACGAAGCCGGCTGCCGTGGGGACCCAGTAGCTGGTCGAAGCCCCGTAGTTGTCCTTGAGCCAGCCGGCCACCGCCGCGCCGGTCGCGACGCCGGCCATCAGTCCCGTGGTGAAGACGGCCATGCCCTCGGTCAGGCGCATGGCCGGCACGGTCTGCTCCACCCAGGAGACCGCAGCGATCAGCCCGGGTGAGATCGCGAAGCCGGCCAGGAAGAGGCAGACGCCGAGCAGCCAGAACGAGTCGACGAACGGCAGCGGGAGCAGGAGCACAGCGAGCAGCAGCAGGGCTCGGCGGAACCGCACGGCGTTGCTCGACTTCCAGCGGACCATCCCTACCGCCAGGCCCGACAGCAGGCTGCCGAACGACCAGACGGCCAGCAGCGGGCCGGAGACCGCCTTGTTGCCGTGCTCGTCGGCGAAGGCCACGGTCGCCACCTCGGCGCCGCCGAACAGGGTGCCCATGCACATGGCCGACACCACGAGCGGCCCCAGCACGAGCCAGCCGATCGGCTCAGCGCTGACACCCTTCGGGCGGCGGCCGCTGGCGGGCGGCTCGGTGCTGCGCAGTGACACGAAGGTGAGGGTGCCGACGACGGCGGCCACGATCGCGGTGACCAGACCGGCGAGCGGGTGGACCATCGTCGCCAGGAGCGTCACCAGGGTCGGCCCGACCACGAAGACGACCTCGTCCAGCACCGCCTCGAACGCGAAAGCCGTCTGCAGCAGGCGCTTGTCGGGGGCCAGGTGCGACCACCGGGTCCGCACCGCCGACCCGACCAGCGGCAGCGCGCCGCCACAGACCGCCGCGAGGAGGTGGGGCGCCGGCGTTGGCCAGCGCGACTCGATCGAGACCATCGTCAGCACCAGGGCGCTCATCGAGACCGTCAGGCTGCCCAGCATCACCTTCGCCTGGCCGAGCTGGTCCATGAGCCGGGCCAGGAAGATCGAGCACACCGCGCTCGCGATGATGTACGACGCGGCGACGGCCCCGGCGAGGGAGTACTCCCCGTCGTACTCGTCGGAGATCAGCACCACCAGGCCCAGGCTCAGCATCGAGATCGGAAGCCGGGCGACCAGTCCGCTCATCGACATGGCCAACGCCCCGGGCAGCCCGAGCACGCGGCGGTAGGTGGTGATCACTGCAAGATTTTAGGTGGAGACCCCAACGAATCCCGAATCGATTTCCGGCCGACCCGGTCCGATCAGGGCAGCACCCTAGGATTGCTGACATGCCCCACGACCCCGCGCCGTACGACGCAGTGCTCGTGGTCTCGTTCGGCGGTCCTGAGCGGCCGGAGGACGTCGTACCGTTCCTCGAGAACGTCACGAGAGGTCGCGGCATCCCGCGAGAGCGTCTCGAGGAGGTCGGCGAGCACTACTTCCTCTTCGGGGGCAGGAGCCCGATCAACGACCTCAACCGGGAGTTCGTGGCTGCCGTCCAGGAGGACCTGCGCGGCAACGGCATCGACATCCCGGTCTACTGGGGCAACCGCAACTGGGGGCCGTACCTCGCCGAGGCGATCCGGCAGATGCGCGACGACGGCGTGACACGGGCGGCGTGCCTGGTGACCAGCGCCTACGCGTCGTACTCCGGCTGCCGGCAGTACCGCGAGAACCTGTACGACGCGGTCGCCGAGGTGGAGTCGGACGGAGGTGGTGCTGCGCCGCGGCTGGACCGCCTGCGCCACTACTTCAACCATCCCGGCTTCGTGGAGCCGATGGTCGACTCGACGCTCGCGGCCCTCGCCGACCTCAAGGAGACGACTCGGCACGACGCGCGGCTGCTGTTCGTGACCCACTCGATCCCGACGGCCATGAACGACGCCAGCGGCCCTCGCAACACGCTCGGGATCGGCGGTGCCTACCTCGCCCAGCACCTCGACGTCGCCGAGGAGATCGCCGAGAGGGTGCGGCAGGAGACCGGACACCGCTTCCCGCACGAGCTGGTCTACTGCTCGCGCTCCGGCTCGCCGCACACGCCCTGGCTGGAGCCCGACGTCGGCGACCGGCTGGAGGAGCTGGCCGCCGCCGGCACGCCCGGCGTCGTCGTGGTCCCCATCGGGTTCGTGTCCGACCACATGGAGGTCGTCTACGACCTCGACACCGAGGCGGCGGCGGCCGCCGAGAAGCTCGGGATCGACTTCGCCCGCGCGGCGACGGCCGGGCTCGACCCGCGCTTCGTCTCGATGGTGCGCGACCTGCTGCTCGAGCGCGCCCGTGTCACCAACGGTGTCGAGACGGGCCGCGCCTCCGTCGGCGCCATGCAGGCGTCGTGGGACGTCTGTCCGCGGAGCTGCTGCGCCAACCCGGCCGGGACTCGACCCGCACTCTGCGGCCTCGACTGATGAATCTCGACCGATGACGGGGAGCTATACCGACCTCCGGGACCTCGCCGTCCAGGTCGCGACCGACGCGGCCGCCCTCGTCGCCGTACGCCGGGCCGAGGGCGTCGACGTCGTCGCCACCAAGAGCAGCTCGATCGACATCGTCACTGCCACCGACCGCGAGTCCGAGGAGTTCATCCGCACCGAGCTCCGCGCCGAGCGGCCCGGCGACGGCTTCCTCGGCGAGGAAGGTGGCAGTGCCACCTCGGAGACCGGCGTCACCTGGGTCGTCGACCCGATCGACGGCACGGTGAACTTCCTCTACGGCATCCCTCAGTACGCCGTCTCGGTCGCAGCCCGCACCGCCGACCACGTCGTCGCGGGTGCCGTTGTCAACGCAGCCAGCGGCGAGGTGTTCGCCGCAGCCCGGGGGAGCGGCGCGACCCTCGACGGCCACCCGCTCCGCGTCCGGCCGAGCCCGCCGATGGAGCAGCGCCTGGTCTCCACCGGGTTCTGGTACGTCCGCGAGGTCCGGGAGGTGCAGGCCGGGGCCGTCGCCCGGCTGCTCCCCGCCGTGCGTGACATCCGCCGCGCCGGGTCCTGCGCGCTGGACCTATGCGCCCTTGCCGCCGGCCGCTGCGACGCCTACGTGGAGGAGGGGCCCGCGATCTGGGACTACGCTGCCGGTGGACTGGTCGCGGAGGAGGCCGGTGCCCGGCTCGTCGTACTCCCGGGTGCGGCCGGGTCGGACTGTGTGGTTTGTGCCCCTGAGGACGGTTTCGAGGAGTTCTTGACGCTGGTGGAGGGGGCCGGATTCCTGGCGCCGACCGCCAGGGAATAGGGTGCGCACTCCAACTGTTGAGGCGGCGCGACCCTACGGAGGGGTCAGACCGGGGTGACAATCCTGTGAGTCTGCTGACATCAGCGCAAATGGCCGTGCTTTTCTCGGCGGCATCATGCATGATTCCCGCGCGAGCGAGACGCAGACGCACTGCTGGCCCCACAAGCAGGAGAAGAGATGGCAACTGACTACGACGCCCCTCGGAAGACCGAGGAGGACGCCGGCGAAGAGAGCATCGAAGAGCTCAAGGCACGCCGGCATGACAAGAACTCAGGCAAGGTCGACGAGGACGAGGCTGAGGCGGCTGAGTCGTTCGAGCTGCCCGGCGCCGACCTCTCCCACGAGGAGCTCGCCGTCGAGGTGCGCCCTCGTCAGGACGACGAGTTCACCTGCATGAACTGCTTCCTGGTGCACCACCGCAGCCAGCTCGCGGACGCGAAGAAGATGATCTGCAAGGACTGCGCGTAGCGCAGCGCCTGGCGGGGCAGCGCTCCGCGCAGTCCGCGCGCGGTTCCACGCGAACGAGGCCGGTCCCTCCGGGACCGGCCTCGCGTGCGTGTCCGTGGGGCCTTCTCCCGCGGTTCGTCCTTGGTCGCGTGCTCCGCGGTGCGGTCTGCCTCATGCCCGGCTCCCCATGGTTGCTTGCCGCTTCGCGGGGGGCCGATCGCTTCCTGCGGCTTCAGTTTCCAGGCCCGATTGCGAGCTGCGTTCCCGGGCCCGATTGCGAACTGCGTTCCCAGGCCCGATTGCGGGTTGCTGGCCGGCTTCGTCCTTGCTTGGTCCTGGCTACGTCCCGGCTCCAGTTTGGCGCGTGTCCCGTTATCGCCTTCAACCGTTGATGGCTTTGGCGGCGGCAATGGCGGCGCGGTCGTGGCGGGCGTTCTTGGCGACCTGGCGGCCGGCCCACATCTTGGCCACGCCGATGGCTGCGCCGCTGAGCACGGCCCAGAGCATCGCCTCGCGCATCTGGACGTTGGGGTCTGTGGGGTCGGTGGGCGGCTTCTTGCCCGCCCCGAGCTTCCAGGTCGCGTCGACCGCCTTCTTGGCGACCGCGGTCGCCCCCAGAGTGGTGGCGAGCCCGATCGCGCCTGCTGCCTTGCCGGCCATGCAGATCCTCCTCGTGTGTCCTGGTTCGACCTTAGCGCCCGGAGGCCGCGCTGATCGCCTCGGCCAGGGCAGCGGAGAGCTGTCGGGGATGGCGGGTCGAGACCAGCCAGTACGGCGTCGGGTCGGCCGGGTCGGTGATCGACACTTTGACCGCCCGCTTCAGGTAGGGCCGCACCAGCAGGTAGGCGCGGGCGTTGGCCTCGACCCCCAGCGCCCGCCTCGCCGCGTCCGCGTCCAGCGCTGTCGGCTCGGTCAGGAACGTGACCGGGATCCGGGCCTGGCCCGCGAGGAACTCGCCGTCCACGATCGAGACGCGGGCGGCGCCGTAGCCCAGGAACAGGGCGACCACCCCGACGACCATCAGGCCGACAGACCCGAACGCGACGCCGGCGGGCAGCGCGACCAGGAACGCCAGCAGCACCGACGCCAGGAACATGGTCGCCAGCGCCCACCAGCGCAGCGGCACGCCGAGGCGCTCGTCGTACTGGGGTGGGCTGCTCACGGTCGAGAATCCTCCCATCCGGCTGCTGGGGAGGGCGCGTTAGGGTCTCCCGCATGGTCGAGATCCTCATCACCCGGCTGGACGACACGGTCCCGCTGCCGACGTACGCGCATCCGGGTGACGCCGGCGCCGACCTGACCACGACCGTCGACGTCGAGCTCAAGCCAGGGGAGCGGGCCATGGTGCCCACCGGCATCAGCATCGCCCTCCCGGACGGCTACGTCGCGCTCGTGCACCCTCGCTCCGGCCTGGCTGCGAGGTTTGGGGTCTCGATCGTCAACGCTCCGGGCACCATCGACGCCGGCTACCGCGGCGAGATCAAGGTGATGCTGATCAACCTCGACCCGGCCGAGCCGGTGGTGCTGCACCGGGGCGACCGCATCGCGCAGCTGGTGATCCAGCGGTTCGAGCGAGCGGAGTTCGTCGAGGTGGAGACCCTGCCTGGGTCCGTGCGTGGTGACGGGGGCTACGGTTCAACAGGTGGCTTCCTCGCCACCGGAGCCGGAGCAGACCAGGGGAGCAGCGCGTGAGGTTCGGACGCAAGAAGGACGACGACGTCAGCACCGACGCCGACGCTCCGGTCGAGCCCGCTGTCGCCGGCGTGGCCGGGGGCCCGTACGACGTGTCCGAGGTCGACTACGACGAGGACGACGAGACCCGGATCAACCTCGGCTCCCTCGTCATCACCGGCCGGCCGGGCGTCGAGCTGCGGCTTCAGGTCGACGAGGCCAGTGGTGCCGTCTCCGCCGCGCTCCTGGTCAGCGAGGAGGGCGCGGTCGAGCTGCGTGCCTTCGCCGCCCCCCGCAACGGTGGCATCTGGGACGACGTCCGCAAGTCGATCCGTGCCGAGGCAGCCCGCCAGGGTGGCACCGCCGACGAGGTGGACGGGCCGTGGGGCACGGAGCTGAAGCTGATGGTCTCCGGCAAGGACGAGCGCGGTCAGACCGTTACCCAGCCTTCCCGCATCGCCGGCATCACCGGCCCGCGGTGGCTGCTGCGGGCGACGTTCTTCGGCAAGCCCGCCGCCGAGCCAGACCCGGACAGCTCCGTCGAGCAGGCTCTGCGCGAGGTGATCGTGGTCCGCGGGCCGGAGGCGATGGCACCCGGGGAGTTCCTCCCGCTCGTGCTGCCGACGAGCGCGCAGCGGCTGACCTAGCCATGCCTCCGGACAGCGGAACTGGATAGCGGAACAAAGGCAGCGCGAGCGCGGTTAGGCTGGATGCTATGGGGAACGTCAGCGAGAAGCTGCGCACGAAGGTCAACCGCTGGGCCAGCAGCGCCACGATGGAGGCCCAGGAGCTCCGTGACACCACGGAGAAGTCCGGTTGCTGCTTCGTCGCCGCGGCCCAGGACCGCACCTTCGTCGAGCTCCAGGGCAGCCTGCGCACCGTCACCCTGCGCCCGCGCGGCGGGGTCCCCGCTCTCGAGGCCGAGCTGTACGACGGCACCGGCGTCATCACCGTCATCTGGCTCGGCCGCCGCCGCATCGCCGGCATCGCCCCCGGAAGGCAGATCAAGGTCCGCGGTCGGATCGGCCAGCAGGAGGGCGTCCGGGTGATGTTCAACCCACGCTACGAGCTGAGGTACTGATCTCCGTGGCCGAGACGACCCCAGCAGCGGCGCCGTCCCAGGAAGAGCACCACCACGTCGACCGAGACACCGTCGAAGCGGTCGTGCGCGGACAGCTCTCCAAGGCGCTCGGCGGTCGTCGCGGCATGCTCGAGGCCGCCACTCCCACGATCTCGTTCACGGTCAGCTACCTGACGACCAAGGACGTCCAGCTCGCCATCGGCATCAGCGTCAGCATCGCCGTCGCACTCCTGGCGTTGCGGCTCTACCAGCGCACGACCGTCCAGTTCGTGGTCAACAGCCTGGTCGGCATCGGCATCGGCTGCTTCTTCGTCTGGCTGGCAGCTCGCAACGGCGGTGACGCCGACGAGCAGTCACTGGCCTACTTCGCGCCCGGTCTGATCTACAACACCGGCTACTCGCTGGTGATGCTGCTCAGCATCGCGACCCGATGGCCTGTCGTCGGCTTCATGGTCGGCAGCGTCGCCGGTGACCCCCTCGAGTGGCACGACGACCCCCAGGTCGTGAAGCTCTGCCGCAACCTCACCTGGTGCCTGGTGGTCCCGTGCATGGTGCGGGTGGCCGTGCAGCTGCCGATCTACCTCGCCGGCAGGCGGGCCGACGACGTGGACAGCTACGTCGCGGCGCTGGGCATCGCCAAGCTCGCGATGGGCTGGCCCTTCCAGCTCGCGGCCTTCGGAGCGATGGTCTGGCTGCTCGGCCGCAACAAGACCAAGGTCGACCCGGCTGCTGCCGCCTAGCCGACCTCCACGCCTAGCCGAGCTCCACCGCGCCGCGAGCGTAGCGAGCCAAGGGAATTGGGGAGCCGGGCACTGCACTACCCGCACCGCGGAGCTCGTGACCACCGCCATTCGTCAGCGCAAGACCGAAGGCTGAGGGCGCCCAGCTGACGCGCGCCCGCGCGCGTCAGCTGGGGTGGAGGCCTGGCGAGAGCAGCCGTTCCAGAAGCGTCTCGGCCTCGGGGGAGGAGACGAACAGGAGCTCGTCGCCGACCTCGATGGGCTGCTCGTTGGTCGGCGGGTAGTTGAGCCCGTCGCGCAGGATCGTGACCAGCGTGCAGTTCTCCGGCCACGGGATGAGGCCGACGGGCTTGCCGACGAAGGGTGACTCCGCCGGGAGGGTCATCTCGACGAGGTTGGCGTTGCCCTGACGGAAGGTGAAGAGGCGCACGACGTCGCCGATGGAGACCGCCTCCTCCACCAGCGCGCTCATGATGCGCGGCGTCGAGACGTTGACGTCCACACCCCAGGCCTCGGTGAAGAGCCACTCGTTGTTGGGGTGGTTCACCCGGCCGACGGTGCGCGGGACCGCGAACTCCGTCTTGGCCAGGAGGGCCGTGACCAGGTTGGCCTTGTCGTCGCCGGTGGCCGCGATCACCACGTCGCACGACTCCAGGCCGGCCTCCTCCAGGGAGGAGAGCTCGCACGAGTCGGCCAGCAGCCACTCGGCGTCGGGGACCCGCTCGGGGCGGATCGAGGAGGGGTCCTTGTCGATGAGCAGAACTTTGTGGCCGTTCTCGATCAGCTCCCGGGCGACCGAGCGTCCGACTGCTCCTGCTCCTGCGATGGCGACGCGCATCAGTCCTCCGGCCCCCGCTCGTACACGGCGTACACGGTCTCGGCGTTCTCCTCGCGCATGACCAGGTGGAGCTGGTCGCCCTCCTGGATCACCGACTCGCGGGTGGGCAGGGTGCCTTCGCCCAGGCGGTCGATCCAGGCGATCCGGCAGCCTGCCTGCTCCTGGAACTTCACGGTGCGCTGGCCGACCCAGCGCTCGTTGACCAGGAGCGCGTCGACGCGGATCGTGCCGGACGGGTCACGGAAGTCGGGCTCGGCTCCCGCCGGGAGGATCCGGCGCAGCACCTGGTCGGCTGTCCAGCGCACGGTGGCGACGGTCTCGATGCCGAGCCGTTGGTAGACCTCGGCGCGACCGGGGTCGTAGATGCGGGCCACGACCTGCTGGATCCCGAACGTCTCACGGGCCACGCGGGCCGCGATGATGTTGGAGTTGTCGCCGCTGGAGACCGCACAGAAGGCGTCGGCCTTCTCGATGCCGGCCTTCTCCAGGACGTCCTGGTCGAACCCGATGCCGGTGACCTTGACGCCGTTGAACGACGGGCCGAGCCGGCGGAAGGCGTCTGGGTTGGTGTCGATGATCGCAACGGTGTGGTTGCGGTCCTCGAGGCTGCGCGCGAGGGTGCTTCCGACTCGGCCGCAGCCCATGATCACGACGTGCACGCCGGAAACGCTACACCGGCAGAGGCCACGCCCTCCGCACCCGGCCGCCGCAAACCGCTCGGCGCACGGTCTGATGCCGAGATTGCGCCCTAGTAGGTCTAGCCTTTCCAGACGTGACAGTCGGTGACGTCTCCAAGCGGATCCTGCTCGGGCGCAAGCTGCGCAGCGAGCAGCTGGGCGAGACCCTGCTCCCCAAGCGCATCGCGCTGCCCGTCTTCGCCAGTGATGCGCTGTCGTCCGTCGCTTATGCGCCCGACGAGATCTTCATCATGCTGTCGGTCGCCGGCGTGACGGCGTACGCCTTCTCGTGGAAGATCGCGATCGCCGTCGCAGTCGTCATGCTGACCGTGGTGGCGTCCTACCGGCAGAACGTCCACGCCTACCCGAGCGGCGGGGGCGACTACGAGGTCGCCACGGTCAACCTCGGGCCGACAGCCGGCGTGACGGTGGCCAGCGCTCTCCTGGTCGACTACGTCCTGACTGTCGCGGTCTCCATCTCCTCAGGCATCCAGAACGCCGCCTCGGCGCTGGACTTCGTCTCCGGTCACGAGGCGACCTATGCCTGCATCCTGGTCGGCGTGCTGGCCGCGCTGAACCTTCGTGGCGTGCGTGAGTCGGGCGTCCTTTTCGCCGTCCCGACCTACGGCTTCATGTTCGCGATCCTGGGCATGGCGGCCTACGGCGCCTACCGGCAGGTCAACGGGGACCTGCCGGCGGCCGAGAGCGCGAGCCTGACCCTGGTCGAGGCACCGGGCTACGAAGGCACGATCACCACCATCGCGCTCGTCTTCCTGCTCGCCAGGGCGTTCTCGTCGGGCTGTGCCGCCCTCACGGGTGTCGAGGCCATCTCCAACGGGGTGCCAGCGTTCAGGAAGCCGAAGAGCAGGAACGCCGCGACGACGCTGCTCCTGCTCGGCACCATCGCGATCACGATGATGATGAGCATCATCCTGCTCGCCCGCGAGATGGGGCTGAAGCTCGTCGACCGCGCCGACTTCGACCGGCTCATCCAACCCGACGGTACGCCGGTGCCGTCCGACTACGACCAGCACACCGCGATCGCCCAGATCGCCCGAAGCGTGTTCAGCGACTTCGACGTGGCGTTCTACTTCGTGATCGCGATGACCGGCATCATCCTCGTGCTGGCGGCGAACACCGCGTTCAACGGGTTCCCGGTGCTCGGGTCGATCCTCGCCCAGGACGGGTGGCTGCCCCGGCAGCTGGCGTCGCGCGGCGACCGCCTGGCCTACAGCAACGGCATCCTCATCCTGGCCGTGATGGCGATGGTGCTCATCGCCGCGTTCGACGCCGAGGTCACCCGGCTGATCCAGCTCTACATCGTGGGCGTCTTCGTGTCGTTCAACCTCAGCCAGCTCGGGATGATCCGGCACTGGAACCGACACCTGAAGGCCGAGACGGACCCGGCCGAGCGGAGACGGATGCACCGCTCGCGCGCGGTCAACACCTTCGGCCTGGCCATGACCGCGGTGGTGCTGATCGTGGTGCTGCTCACCAAGTTCCTCGAGGGCGCCTGGATCGCGATCCTGGCGATGGGCACCTTCTTCATGATCATGAAGTCGATCCGCAACCACTACGACAAGGTGCGCGAGGAGCTCTCGATCGAGGACACCGACCAGGTCCTGCCCACGCGCGTGCATGCGATCGTGCTGGTCTCCAAGATCCACAAGCCGACCATGCGTGCGCTGGCCTACGCCAAGGCCAGCCGGCCCAACACGCTCGAGGCCGTGATGGTCTCCACCGACGACGTGACCCGCGACCGCATGATGGAGGAGTGGGACCAGCGCGGCATCGACGTGCCGCTGAAGGTGCTGCACTCGGCCTACCGCGAGATCATTCGGCCGATCGTCCAGTACGCCCTGGAGATCCGCGACGCCAACCCGCGTGGGGTCGTCGCCGTCTACATCCCCGAGTACGTCGTGGGCAAGTGGTGGGAGCAGCTGCTGCACAACCAGACTGCGCTGCGCCTCAAGGGCAGGCTGCTGTTCACGCCCGGCGTGATGGTGACCTCCGTGCCCTACCAGCTCAAGTCCGCGGCGCAGCTCAAGGAGCGGCTCGAGCGCGAGGAGAAGGCCATCAAGGCAGGTGACATCCGCAGCGGCCGCTACGTCATCGAGCACGAGGAGTTCGACGAGACGAAGAGCCGGTTCGAGTGACCCGACCGGTCCGGCGCACCCGTCAGCGCGAGCAGCGCGGCAGCTCGCTGGTGGGGGAGCGCTACGAGGTAGAGGTCGGCGCGGTCGCCCACGGTGGGCACTTCGTCGCCCGCCACGAGGGCCGCGTGCTCTTCGTGCGGCATGCACTCCCGGGCGAGCGCGTGGTGGTCGAGGTGACCGAGGGCACCGACCAGGACCGGTTCCTGCGCGCGGACGCGGTCGAGGTCGTCAGAGCGTCATCCGACCGCGTCACCGCACCTTGCCCGTACGCCGGACCGGGTCGCTGTGGTGGCTGCGACTTCCAGCACGTGTCGCTGCAGGCCCAGCGTGAGCTGAAGGCCGCGGTGGTGCGGGAGCAGCTGCAGCGGCTGGCAAAGCTCGACGTGCCCGTGGTCGTGGAGCCCGTGCCCGGCGACGTCGACGGCCTGCGCTGGCGGACCCGCGTGCAGTGGGCCAGGACGCCCGACGGCCGCAAGGGTCTGCGCAAGCACCGGTCCCACGACGTCGTACCGGTGGACGACTGTCTCCTGGCCGTCGACGAGCCACGCGAAGGCGTGGTCACCGAACGCGTCCACGACCACGAGTTCGCCGTCGAGGCCGAGGGCTTCTGGCAGGTCCACCCGGGTGCCCCCACCGCGCTGGTCGACGCAGTGATGGCAGCGCTGGACCCCCAGCCGGGGGAGCGTGCCCTCGACCTGTACGCCGGCGTGGGGCTGTTCTCGGTGTTCCTCGCCGAGGCGGTCGGCGTCACGGGCCACGTGCTGGCCGTCGAGGGGGACTCCCTCGCGACAGCCCACGCCCGCGACAACCTCAGCGGCCACCCGTGGGCAGCCGTGCGCACCGGCCGCGTCGACGCCGGGATCGCCGAGCTCGACCGGGCCGACCTGGTGGTGCTCGACCCTCCGCGCGAGGGTGCCAAGCGCAAGGTGGTCGAGTCGATCTGCGGCCTCCAGCCGAGGGCTGTCGCCTATGTCGCCTGCGACCCGGCCGCGCTGGCCCGCGACGTCGCGATCTTCGGCGAGCACGGCTACGCGCTCACCGGGCTGCGCGCCTTCGACCTCTTCCCGATGACCAGCCATGTCGAGTGCGTTGCGCACCTTGTCAAAAGCCGCTGAACTGCGGTTTTGCGGCGAACGACTCGCTGTCGCGACGCGTGGGGCCTACGTTGGGCTCACTTTGGGCTCGGTTTGAGGTCGTCGAGAGACCATGGGCATGACTTTCGGAAACTATGCCGCCAGCGGTATGATTTCCGAAAGGAGGTGGGCCGATGGCGATCAGCGTCCAGGAAGCGTCGCGCCGACTCGGGGTCAATGACTCCCGCGTCAGGCAGCTGCTTCGTTCGGGAGACCTGCGTGGTCATCGCCTGGGCAACTCCTGGCTCGTCTCGTCTCAGGATGTAGCTCGGCTGGAGCTGCAAGGACGTCCGCCGGGCCGACCGTTGGCACCGAAGCGCGCTTGGGCAGTCATCGATCTCCTCGACGCGGGGCGGGCAGCCTGGTTGTCGGACTCCGCGCGTTCGCAGGTGCGCCGCTATCTCGCTGATCTGCAAGATCCGGGACCGGACGGCTGGCGCGCCGCTCTACGCGGACGCAGCGACGTGCTCGATGTTGTCGCGCACCCGGCGGCTGTTCAGCGCCTCCGGCGAGCGGGTGGTGTTCGCGCGGTTGGGATGGATCATGCAGCGAGCCGCGGGTTCGACGTCGTTGCTCTGGCGAATCCGATCCCCGAGTTCTACGTCGAGGAATCGCATTGGCCCGAGCTGTCGCGGTCACTCGCACTGCGCGAAGGGGCGGATCCCAATCTCAGGATCCGCGTTCCGAAGGAGGTCTGGCCGTTCGTGGGGGACGGAGGCTTGGCGCCTGGCGGGGTGGGTGACGCCGTGCTCGCCGCTGACCTTCTCGAGAGTATGGAGCCTCGTGCCGTCGCCGCAGGTGCCGCGCGTCTGGCGGAACTGCTGTCGGACTGGCAAAGCGAACGGTCGCGCGCATGACCGTGGTCATCGAACTCCCGATCTTGCCGGCGCCTGTTGACGAGTTGTGGCACACGCTCCTCGACCTAGGCGAGAGCCTGGGTGTGCCTTGGGCGCTGATCGGCGGTCAGATGGTGCTGCTGCATGCGCTCGAGCACGGCCAGGTTCCGCCGCAGATCAGTCAGGACGGCGACGTGATCGCGGACATTCGGGCCGTCCCCGGTGCCTTGACCCGCGTCGTGGCTGGCATCGAGAACCTCGGATTCTCGCTGCAGTCCATCAGCGCAGATGGCCTCGCCCACCGCTACATCCGGGCCGCGAAACCACGTCCGGTCGTCATCGACGTCCTTGCACCGGAAGGCCTGGGGGAGCGGGCCGATCTGACGACAACGCCTCCCGGGCGGACCATCGAAGTGCCTGGCGGTACTCAGGCACTGAGTCGGGCGGAGCGGATCACCGTCGTGCACGAAGAGCGCCGCGGAATGATTCCGCGGCCCACGCTGCTGGCAGCCATTGTCGGCAAGGCCGCGGCGACGGCGCTGCCTGGCCCCGAGCGTCATTACCGGGATCTCGCGCTGCTTTGCGCTCTCGTCCCAGACCCGTTCGACGTCGCGGAGCAGTTGACCCGCAAGGATCGGCAACGGGTGCGCATAGCAAGCAAGCTCCTCGGCGACACTCACCCGGCCTGGGCACTGGTGCCCGACTCGATCCGCAGCTCGGGGCAGATCGCGTACGGCATCCTCCACGGCTGACGTGACGTTATCATTGCCGGCGTGCCGGAGGATTTCGTCATCGCGCGCAACACCGAACCCGGATCAACGCTCCCGTACCTCCTCCGGATCCCGCTCGGCGACGGGATCATCCTCAAAGCCAAAGACACCTGGCCGCGCACCGGCAAGGTCTACTGCCACCGGGTCGAGGAGTGGCCGGTCGACGCCGAGATCGTCGAGCGGGTGGCGGTGCGGTCCTGCGTACGGCGAGGCGCGGCGATCGACCTCGTGCTCGATCGCGGGCGGGAGAACCGCTCCCAGATCATCATCACCAATGCCCGCGGGAGGCAGATGATCTTCTGGCAGACCGCGCGCACGTCCAAGCAAGCGCGCCCCGCGGTTTCTCTTCCGGGCGCCCGCGCCAGTGGAATCGCGGACCTGGAGATCGCGGTCGACATCCGCGAGCGATACCCGTTCACCTTCGCCGACCGGCAGGCGACGACCCGCCGCGAGCCGCTCAAGGCCGGTGACTACGGACTCCTCGTCGACGGGCTGTTGCAGGCCACGGTGGAGCGCAAGTCTCTTGCGGACCTCGTCTCCTCGCTTACCACGGGCAAGCTGAAGTTCCAGCTCACCGAGTTGGCCTCGATCCCACGAGCTGCGGTGGTGGTTGAGGAGGGCTACTCCCGGGTCTTCAAGCTGGACCACGTTCGGCCCAGCGTCGTGGCTGACGGGATCGCTGAGTGCCACGTCCGATTCCCGACCGTTCCGATCGTCTTCTGCGAGACCCGCAAGCTCGCCCAGGAGTGGACCTACCGCTTCCTCGCTGCCGCCCGGGTCGGGCTGTCGGAGGAGTTGGTCGGCGACCTCGCCGTGCGCGGCCTCGAAGCGGCACCGCCGCTCTCGCCCGCGCCGCCTACACCGGCCGACGTACGTCGCTGGGCCGCGGCGAACGACATCGTGGTCTCCGACCGCGGCCGGATCCCCGTGGCGGTGATGGACCGATACCTCGAGGCCCGCGCTCGCGGCGAGGCCTGAAGACGCAGCTGTGTGCGACCGTCGGTGCCCGCTGACGCGAGGGCTCGGAATGGGCTCGCTTTGATTCGCAAGCGCCCTCAGTGGCGTGCTGACGACCTCAGACCTCTCGGGCGGCATCGCTGCAGGTCAGAGGGCAGTTTCGCCCTGGGGTGCAGTCAGTCGCACACGATCGCACCCACGCTCAGGCTCATCGACCTGTTCCCGATGACGCACCACGTCGAGTGCGTCGCGACACTTTCTCGGCAGCCCTCGTAATCTCTCTCGGGGTCATGTATCTTGATGTCAAGATAGTTACGAACATGGAAGGACGGACACCTGTCGCCGGTCGTTGACGGCTTCGGCAAGATGGGGTTCGCAGGTTCCTATGACGAGGAGAGACCGCTGATGGCGAGCGTCGACAGCTTCGGTGCCAAGGGCACGCTGGACGTGAACGGCAAGGCTTACGAGATCTTCCGACTGCAGGCGGTCGCCGGCGACGGCTTGGACGTCGAGTCGCTCCCTTACTCCCTGAAGGTGCTGCTGGAGAACCTCCTGCGCACCGAGGACGGCGCGAACATCACCGCTGACGACATCAGGGCGCTGGCCGGCTGGGACGCCGATGCCGAGCCGAGCAAGGAGATCCAGTTCACGCCGGCCCGCGTGATCATGCAGGACTTCACCGGGGTGCCTTGTGTCGTCGACCTGGCCACCATGCGCGAGGCGATGGCCGAGCTGGGCGGCGACGCCACCAAGATCAACCCCCTCGCGCCCGCCGAGTTGGTCATCGACCACTCCGTGATCGCCGACGTCTTCGGCTCTCCGGAGGCGTTCGAGCGCAACGTGGAGATCGAGTACGAGCGCAACCGTGAGCGCTACCAGTTCCTGCGCTGGGGCCAGGGCGCCTTCGACGACTTCAAGGTCGTCCCGCCGGGCACCGGGATCGTGCACCAGGTCAACATCGAGCACCTGGCCCGCACCGTCTTCACCCGCGTCGTGGACGGCACTCTCCAGGCTTACCCCGACACCTGCGTCGGCACCGACTCGCACACCACGATGGTCAACGGCATCGGCGTTGTCGGCTGGGGCGTCGGCGGCATAGAGGCCGAGGCGGCGATGCTCGGTCAGCCGGTTTCGATGCTCATCCCGCGTGTGGTCGGCTTCAAGCTTTCGGGCGACCTGCCGGAAGGGTCGACCGCCACCGACCTGGCGCTGACGATCACCGAGATGCTGCGCAAGCACGGCGTGGTCGGCAAGTTCGTCGAGTTCTACGGTCCTGGGGTGTCGGTGCTTCCGCTGGCCAACCGCGCCACCATCGGCAACATGTCGCCGGAGTACGGCTCCACGATCGCGATCTTCCCGATCGACGAGGAGACGATCACCTACCTCGAGCTCACCGGCCGACCGGCCGAGCAGCTCGCCCTGGTCGAGGCCTACGCCAAGGAGCAGGGACTCTGGCACGACCCCGCCGCCGAGCCGCGCTACTCCGAGCGCCTCGAGCTCGACCTGGCGACCGTCGTACCTTCGCTGGCCGGTCCCAAGCGGCCGCAGGACCGGGTGTCGCTGTCGGACGCGAAGCAGTCGTTCCGCGGCGCGCTCGCCGACTACGTGTTGTCCCCGACCTCAGAGGGCGACGAGGTGGGCTACGACGAGGCTTCGGCTGAGTCGTTCCCGGCCTCCGACCCGCCGTCCAACGGCCACGGCGAGGCTGCCCCCGACGACCACCTCTCGGCTGCCCCGAAGGACGGCGGCCGGCGGAGCGACCCGATCGAGGTGACCTTGGCGGACGGCCAGAAGTTCGTCCTCGACCACGGTGCTGTGACCATCGCGGCCATCACGTCGTGCACGAACACCTCAAACCCGTCGGTGATGATCGGCGCGGCCCTGCTTGCGAAGAAGGCGGTCGAGAAGGGTCTGCAGCGCAAGCCGTGGGTCAAGACGACGCTGGCGCCTGGGTCGAAGGTCGTGTCGGACTACTATGACAAGTCCGGTCTCACGCCCTACCTCGACAAGCTCGGCTTCAACCTCGTCGGCTACGGCTGCACTACGTGCATCGGCAACTCCGGCCCGCTCATCCCCGAGGTGTCGGCGGCCGTCAACGAGAAGGACCTCGCGGTCGTCTCGGTGCTGTCGGGAAACCGCAACTTCGAAGGTCGCATCAACCCCGACATCAAGATGAACTACCTCGCGTCGCCGCCGCTCGTGGTGGCCTACGCGCTGGCCGGCTCGATGGACGTCGACCTCTTCAACGACCCGTTGGGCCAGGACCAGGACGGCAAGGACGTCTTCATGAAGGACATCTGGCCGACGCTCGCCGAGATCGAGGCCGTCATCGGCCAGGCGATCTCCGCCGAGGGGTTCTCGTCGTACGACGACGTCTTCGCGGGTGACGAGCTTTGGCGTTCGCTGCCCACACCTGAGGGCAACACCTTCGAATGGGATCCGAACTCGACGTACGTACGCCGTCCGCCGTACTTCGACGGCATGCCCAAGGAACCGACTCCGGTCACCGACATCTCCGGTGCGCGGGTGCTGCTCAAGCTCGGCGACTCGGTCACGACCGACCACATCTCGCCGGCCGGCTCGATCAAGAAGGACTCGCCCGCGGGCAAGTATCTCTCGGAGAACGGCGTCGACTCGCGCGACTTCAACTCCTACGGCTCGCGTCGTGGCAACCACGAGGTGATGATCCGCGGCACCTTCGCCAACATCCGGCTGCGCAACCAGATCGCACCCGGCACCGAGGGTGGTTTCACCCGTGACTTCACCCAGGGCGAGGGCCCGGTGACCACGGTGTACGACGCGTCGGTGAACTACATCGCGCAGGGCACCCCGCTCGTCGTACTCGCGGGCAAGGAGTACGGCTCCGGCTCGTCACGTGACTGGGCAGCCAAGGGAACCGCGCTGCTCGGCGTGAAGGCTGTCATCGCAGAGTCCTACGAGCGGATCCACCGCTCGAACCTGATCGGCATGGGCGTCATCCCGCTGCAGTTCCCGGCCGGCCAGAATGCCGAGTCGCTCGGTCTGACCGGCGAGGAGACCATCTCCTTCGAGGGAATCACCGCCCTCAACGACGGCACCACGCCGAAGACCGTGAAGGTCACGGCCGGTGACGTCTCGTTCGACGCCGTGGTCCGCATCGACACCCCGGGCGAGGCGGACTACTACCGCAACGGCGGCATCATGCAGTTCGTGCTCCGCAACCTGCTGAAGGCCTGACGTCTGCGCGGTCGAACGGTGTCACCTGGTGTGGCACCGATCGACCGCGGAGTGCGTCAGCCGCTGACCTTCGACAAGACTCCCGCAAGCCGGTCGCTGAGCCCCGGAGCCTTCGCCACGAAGGCCTGGAACTCCTCGCCCTTGAGCACCTTCGACGCCGACATGGCGCCAACGTGCGCCGCGTCGAGAGCAAGCAGGATGGCCTCGAAGGCCTCGGTGCGGTCGGACTTGACCGCCCGGTCGAGCACCGCGTCGAAGACGGCCGACTCCGCGCTCGCGGGCACGTTGACGATCAGCTTGAGCGCGTCGTGCGAGACCTTGTCGAGGCTGTCGAGGAGCATGCCCCACGACTCCGTGCTGATCACGCCACCCACCAGGCTGTTGCGCTCCTCGTCGGTGAGTCGCGTCGTCTCGTCGAGCACCCGGGCCCGGTTGGTGGGGGACAGCACCTCCATCAGCGCCAGCGCCTCCTCGAACTCACCGGCCTTGGCGGCGGCCGCCATCGCGGCGCCGATCCGCTCGTCGTCGAGCCGGGTGACGATCTCGTCGATCGCCGGCCGGTCCTCGGTGTAGAGCGCGAGGTGCAGCAGGTCCATGCCGTCTGCGCCCTCGGTGGCGGCGATGGCGACCTCGGGGTCGACCACGGCCGTGAACCTGCCCAACGTGAGGAAGGCCCGGCGCTTGAGCAGGATCTGGCCGACGGTCACCACGAGTGACGAGGGCAGCGCCTGCACGATGGCGGTGACCCGGCTGGGGTCGAGGTAGGTCGAGACGTCTGCGAGGAACTCGGGCTTCATCGCCTTGGCCAGCTTCACGGCGTGCTGCGGGTCGAGCGCGCCGGCTACCTGGGCGCTCAGAGCGGGACCGACGAGCCCCGAGGCCCTCGCGCTGATCGCGGCCGGCACGAGCTTGCTGACCGAGGCCATCCGGTCGAACCGGTTCGCGTGGCGGGAGTGCAGCGCCTCGGACACGAGCTCACGCAGCTCGCGCAGCTGGCCGGCCCGGAGCGTCTGGAGGTAGCCGAGCTCGTCCTCGGCAAGCTCGAGGAGACCGGCGAGCTTCTGGAGCTCGACCTTCGCCATCAGCTCGGTCATGAGGGGCTCCCCGGGAAGATCATCGACCGCGCCTTGCCACGCAGGGGCTTGGGGATCGCAGAGAGGGCTCGTTCGACGCCACGCTCGATCGCGGTGTCCTGGGTGGCCATGGCCGCCTTGACGCTGTCCCGCAGGTGGTGCAGGTCGGTGTCGGCGAGGCCGGCCACCATCGACACCTTGTTCTCGGGTACGCCGAGCACGTCGGCGAGATCTCTCAGTGCGCTCACCCGCCGCACGTTACTGGAACCTGTTACTGCAGCAGCAGCATGGTGTCCCCGAGCTCGTGCCAGAGGTAGTCGTGCGGGCCCCGGGTCACCTCGGCGTACGCGCGGCGCACGGCCTCCTCACCGACGACCGCCTCCAGCAGCCGGAGATGGCTCGCCTGCGGATCGTGCAGCCCGGTCAGGATGCCGTCGACGACCCGGGCGGGCCGGTCCGGGCCGAGGACCAGACCCGTCCAGCCGGTCGCCGCGTGCACCCGTCGGCCGACCGCGGCGGACTCCAGGGCGCGCACTGACGTCGTCCCGACGGCGACGACGCGGCGACCCACCCGTCGCGTCTCGTTGACCAGCCGCGCGGTGACGTCGGGCACCGTGAACCGCTCCGGCTGCGGCGGCTCGTCCGCCTCGGCGCTCGAGACACCCGTGTGCAGCACGACAGGGGCGACCACGACGCCCTTGGCGACCAGGCGCACCAGCGTGGTGAGGGCCAGGGGGCGACCAGCGCTCGGCATCTCCGCGCTGCCGGGGTGGGAGGCATAGACGGTCTGGAGGTCGTCGAGTGACACCTCCGACTCGACGTAGTCGTAGCGGATCGGCTGCCCGTGCTCGGCCAGGTACTCCGCGGAGTCCTGCCACGGCACCGGCAGCGCCCGCCAGAGGCGGTCCTGACCGGTCGGGTGCGGCTCCACGAGACGGAGCAGGCGACGGCCGGGCAGGTGCAGCCGCTCGCCGGCCCGTACGTCGGCCGCGGGACCGCTGTTGTCGTGGCGGCGCACCTCCACGACCCAGGACCCGTCATCGAGCTGCGCGGACACATGGAGCCGCTGGCCGGTGCGGCCGCCCGCCAGCGCGACGGCGGCCGGCAGGGTCGCGCTGGTGTTGACGACCAGGAGGTCCCCGGGGTGCAGGTGCTGCGGTAGGTCAAGCACCCGCGCGTGCTCGAGCCGGCCTTGGTCGCTGACCAGCATCCGCACTTGGTCGCGCTCGAGCCCGCGGGCCTCCGGCGTCGTCGTGGCCTCGGCAGCGCGGTGGAAGACGGTCGTCGTCATGCGACCACCTCGAGCTGGAGGTCGGAGGCCCGGTACCGACCGCTCGGCAGCTCCTCGGTGACCAGGAGCAGCAGCGCCGGGACGACCTCCTCGGGCTCGGGACGGTCGGAGATGTCCTCGCCGGGGAAGGCGTCCTGGTGCAGCTGCGTGCGCATGTCGCCGGGGTCCACGGCGTACACGTGGAGCTCGGGCTGCTCCTCGGCCAGCACCCGGCTGACCTGGTCCAGCGCCGCCTTGCTGGCGCCGTACCCGCCCCAGGTCGGGTAGGCCTCGACCGCGGCGTCCGAGCTGATGTTCAGGACCCGTCCGGCGTGCGCGCGCAGCTGGGGGAGCAGGGCCTGGGTGAGGGCCACCGGTGCCACGACGTTGGTGAAGAGGATGTCGTCGAGGACCTCGACCGGGATCTCGGCCAGGGCCGGCAGCGGGCTGGCGCCGATCGTGCTGGCGTTGTTGACCAGGAGCGTGGCTCCGCCGAGCCGGCCGGCCTCCTCGGCCAGTCGCTGCCGGTGCGCAGGGTCGGTGACGTCACCCGGTACGACGACCGCGCCGGCAGGCGCCGCAGCCCGCAGGGCGACGTCGTCACGAGCATCGAGGACAAGGAGCCAGCCACGTCGGGCAAGCTCGGAGGAGAGGGCGGCACCGAGGCCGCGAGAGGCTCCGGTGATGACGGCGACGGGAGGGTTGCTGGACATGCATGAGAGCGTGCAACTTCAAGTCAACTTGAAGTCAAGTGTGGCCGCCTCCGGCCGCGCTGGAGGTGATCGAACAGATGTTCGATCAAGGGCGTACGATGGAGCCATGGCACAGTGGGTCGCGCCGCCGGGATGGCCGCGTCAGGTACGTCCTCCGGGAGCGCCCGGCTGGGAGCACACCGCAGTCGCGTGGCTGCTGGACATCTGCCCGCCGGAGTACCGCACCTATCCCACCCTGCGTCGTCACGAGGTCGTGCTCGCCCGCTTCGCCGTGCTCCACGTCGAGGCCTGCCAGGCTGCGGTCCGACGCGGCCTGAGCGAGGCGCGCGGCGCCCTCCGCGAGGTCGCCGACCCCGACGTGGTGGACGCCGCGGTGCAGACCTGGCAGGCCGAGTCAGCCCGGCTGATGGCCGAGCGGCGTGCGGTCGGACTGGTCGAGGAGGCCCTGCGCGGTCGCCGGTTCGTGGCGCGTCTTTGACCCGCTAGATTGCCGACCATGCCCACCACGTCATCGCTCGACGAGCCGGTCAAGGTGTTCGCCCTCCCGGGCCACGGCGCTGAGGACGTCCTGGTCTCCGACGACGGCCTGGTCTACACAGGCACCGACGAGGGCGTGATCCACGAGCTCGACCCGGCCACCGGCGCGGTCCGAGCAGTCGGCCGCACGCCTGGGCGGCCCCTGGGGCTGGAGTGGCTGCCCGATGGCCGCATCCTGGTCTGCGACGCGGACGCAGGTCTGTTCGCGCTCGACCTGAAGTCGGGTGAGCCCGAGCTGCTGGTGCACGAGGTTGCCGGGCGCCCCCTTGTCTTCACCAACAACGCGGCGGTGCACAGCGACGGCACCGTCTTCTTCAGTGACACCTCCAAGGTGCACCCCATCTCCCGCTGGATGGCCGAGATGGTCGAGAACACCCACACCGGCCGGCTCCTGCAGCGCGACACCGACGGCTCGCTGACCGTGCTGGTCGAGGGTCTGCGCTTCGCGAACGGTGTCGCCCTGGCGAAGGACGAGTCCTACGTCGCCGTGGCGGAGAGCGCCGGCCGCACCGTCGTACGCCGGTGGCTGGACGGCACCCGGCGGGGGCGCACCGAGCTGTTCCTCGACGACCTCCCCGGCTACCCCGACAACATCTCCACGGGGTCCGACGGCCTGATCTGGGTGACCGTGTTCTCGCCCACGCACCCGCTCCTCGAACGGCTGCAGACCGCCCCCGCTCCACTGCGCAAGGTGGCGTGGCGTCTGCCCGAGAAGGTCCACCCCAGGCAGGAGCGGACGGCACGGGTGCTGGCCTTCGACGACGACGCCAACCTGGTCCACGACCGTCGGCTCAGTGCCGAGCACTTCCACACGGTGAGCGGTGTGCGCGAGCACAACGGCACCGTCTGGCTCGGCAGCCTGGTCGAGCCCGCAGTGGCCTGCTTCAGCCTCTGACCTAAAGTGGATGTCTTACTGACAGAGGGCTGGAAACAGCCCGACAACGGGGAAGGGACCGATGGGGCACCTCGACTCGATCACGGGTCCGCGCGACCTCCGGGCGCTGAGCGAGGCTCAGCTGACCGAGCTCGCCAGCGAGATCCGGGACCGTCTCGTCACGACGTGCTCGCCACGCGGCGGCCACCTGGGTCCCAACCTGGGCGTCGTCGAGCTGACCATCGCGCTGCATCGGGTCTTCGACTCGCCGCGTGACCGCATCGTCTTCGACACCGGACACCAGGCCTACGTGCACAAGATGCTCACCGGACGCGCCGGCCAGTTCGACACCCTGCGCACCGAGGGTGGTCTGTCGGGCTACCCGTCCCAGCGCGAGTCCGAGCACGACATCGTGGAGAACTCCCACGCCTCCACCGCACTGTCCTACGCCGACGGCCTCGCGAAGGCCTACTCCATCCGCGGCGAGGACCGTCACGTCGTGGCGCTGATCGGTGACGGAGCTCTCACCGGCGGCATGGCCTGGGAGGCGCTGAACAACATCGCCGACACCGAGCAGGGCGGCGACCACCGCAGGCTCGTGATGGTCGTCAACGACAACGGCCGCTCCTACACGCCGACGGTCGGCGGCCTCGCGACGGCGCTGACCCGGCTGCGCACCAGCCCGCGCTACGAACCGATGCTCGACGTGGTCAAGCGCCGGCTCAACGGTGTCCCCGGCGTCGGCCCCGCGGTCTACGACGCGCTCCACGCGATGAAGAAGGGTGTCAAGGACGCCCTCGCGCCGCAGGGGCTCTTCGAGGACCTCGGTCTGAAGTACGTCGGCCCGGTGGACGGTCACGACCTGACCGCGCTCGAGGAGGCGCTGGCCAACGCGAAGCGGTTCGGCGGGCCGGTGATCGTGCACGTGCTGACCAAGAAGGGCTTCGGTTACAGCCCGGCCGAGCAGCATGTGGCCGACCAGTTCCACTCGCCTCAGCCTTACGACGTGGCGACTGGCGAGGAGAAGGCCCGCGGCCGCATCTGGACCGACATCTTCGCCGACGAGATGGTCGCCCTCGGACATGAGCGGCAAGACATCGTTGGCATCACCGCGGCGATGATGCACCCGGTGGGTCTCGACCTCTTCGCCAACCAGTTCCCCGAGCGCACCTTCGACGTCGGCATCGCCGAGCAGCACGCAGCCACGAGCGCCGCGGGTCTGGCCATGGGCGGCCTGCACCCTGTCGTGGCGATCTACGCGACCTTCCTCAACCGCGCTTTCGACCAGGTGCTGATGGACGTCGCGCTGCACCGGTGCGGCGTCACCTTCGTGCTCGACCGCGCCGGGGTGACCGGTGACGACGGAGCCTCGCACAACGGCATGTGGGACATGTCGATCCTGCAGGTCGTCCCCGGCCTGCGCCTGGCGGCGCCCCGAGACGGTGCCAGGCTGCGCGAGCTCCTGCGGGAGGCCGTGACGGTCGACGACGCCCCGACGGTGGTGCGGTTCCCCAAGGGCCCGCCGACCGCGGACATCGAGGCGGTCGACAGGGCCGGCGGCTGCGACGTACTCGTGCGCAAGGGCGCCCGCGACGTCCTGATCGTCGGTGTCGGCTCGATGGCCGCGGTCTCCGTCGACGTGGCGGCGCGGCTGGCCGACCAGGGGATCGGTGTGACGGTCGTCGACCCGCGATGGGTCAAACCGGTCGATCCCGCGCTGGTGGAGCTTGCCCGCCATCACAAGCTGGTGGTCTCGGTCGAGGACAACGGCATCGTCGGCGGCTGCGGCACCGCCCTGCTGCAGACCCTCAACGAGGCGACGGGTGGAGACTCCCGTGCGCCTGCACGGCATCCCGCAGCGCTTCCTCGACCACGCCAAACGCGCCAAGATCCTGGACGAGCTGGGACTTTCGGCACAGTCTCTGGCCCGCAGCATCGTCGAGGACGTCACCAGCGTCGACCAGGGGCAGCCGCTCATGGACACACCTCGGTAACGGCTCTTCCTTCTGCCCAAGTGCCTGCTTAGGGTCAGGGCACCGTCCGGTCCCAGTCCTCGGGTCGGATCCGACGAAGGGTGGCAGGAGCCATGTCCATGCGAGTCCGAGCGCTGACGGCGGCTACCGCCGCGGCCGTGCTTCTCGGGTCCTCCGCCGCAATCCCGGCGGAAGCAGCCCCGAACAACAACACCGTCAAGAAGCTGACCAAGGCCGTCACCCTGGCAGGGGTCCTCGACCATCTCGAAGCCTTCCAGGCGATCGCCGACGAGCACGGCGACCGGGCGGCCGGCCGCCCCGGCTACCGCGCCTCCGTCGACTATGTCGTCGCCCAGCTCCAGGCCGCCGGCTATACGCCCGAGGTGCAGGAGTTCACGTTCGACTACTTCGAGGAGAACAACGAGCTCGAGCGGCTTTCGCCGGATCCCGTGGCGTTCGAGGACGAGAGTGACTTCACCCGCAACAACTTCGACACCGGGAGCCCGGAGGGCACCGCGACCGGTTCGCTGTTCCCTGCCGACCTGGTGCTGAACCCTGCCGGTCCGGCCAACTCCAGCAACTCGGGCTGCGAGGCCGCTGACTTCGCCGGCATGGCGGCGGGCAGCATCGCGCTCGTGCAGCGCGGCACCTGCGGGTTCAACTTCAAGGTCCTCAACGCCCAGGCCGCCGGCGCGGCGGGTGTCGTGGTCATGAACGAGGGCCAGGTAGGTCGCACCGGCCTGGTGGGCATGATCGGCGACGCGACCGGCCTGACGATCCCGGCCGTCTTCGCGACGTACGACACCGGCTTCAACCTCGCCCAGACGCCCGGTGCCTCCGTCAAGGTGACGGTCGACTTCGTCGAGGACCAGCGGGTTGCCTGGAACGTCCTCGCCGAGACCGAGAACGGCAACGACGACAACACCGTGATGGCTGGTTCCCATCTCGACAGCGTGCAGGAGGGCCCGGGCATCAACGACAACGGCTCCGGCAGTGCGGCCCTTCTCGAGACCGCCATCCAGATGCAGAAGGTCAAGCCGGCCAACACCGTGCGCTTCGCCTGGTGGGGCGCTGAGGAGTCGGGCCTGCTCGGGTCCGAGCACTACGTCGCGAACCTCACCGAGGAGCAGGCCGACGACATCGCGCTCTACCTGAACTTCGACATGGTGGGCTCGCCCAACTACATGTTCGGCGTCTACGACGGCGACAACTCCGGCGGCACCGCTCCGGACGGGTTCATCCCGCCGGGCTCGGCCGAGATCGAGGACGTCTTCGAGCAGTTCTACGCCGGCCGCGGCGAGCCGTTCCAGGACAGCGAGTTCTCCGGCCGCTCGGACTACGGCCCGTTCATCGCGGTCGGCATCCCGGCCGGTGGTCTGTTCACCGGAGCCGAGGGTGTGAAGACGGCCGAGGAAGCCGCTCTGTACGGCGGCACGGCCGGCATCGCCTACGACCCGTGCTACCACTCGCCGTGCGACGGCCTGGGCAACCTCAACCACCACGCCCTCGACACCAACGCCGACGCGATCGCGACCGTGGTGCTGACATTCGCCTACGACACCTCGATCGTCAACGGTGTCTCGGGCAAGCCCGGCAACCACCAGGGCCTGCTGAAGGCAGCGAAGAACCAGTCGGAGAGCTGACCGAAGGACACCCTGTGGCGGCCCGCCCTGCGCGGGTCGCCACAGGCCGTTGCCGGCTGCTGACCGTCCTCCGTGTCGCTGAGGTTCAGACGCGGCGACGTTGGGGATAGTGGACCCGTGAACCGGTGTACTCCTTCACCATCGCCGCGCTGTGCTGCGCGCTCGCAGCTCTCTGCTACGCGGAGTTCGCCTCGACGGTCCCGGTCTCTGGCTCGGCGTACACGTTCTCCTAAGCGACCCTGGGCGAGCTGATCGCCTGGATCATCGGCTGAGACCTCGTCCTCGAGCTGATGCTGGGCGCCTCCGTGGTCGCGCAGGGCTGGAGCACCTACCTGGTGATCCTGTTGGAGGACCTGGGCATGTCATGGCTCTCGGGCCTCGGTCCCGAGGACGACTTCAACCTCGCCGCATTTCTGCTCGTCGCGCTGCTGACCGTTCTTCGCCTACATCGGCTTCGACGTCGTTGCGACCACCGCTGAGGAGGCCCGCAACCCGCAGAAGGACCTGCCGCGCGGCATCATCGGCTCCCTGGCCATCTGCACGACGATGGTCAACATCGGCACCCTCACCGCGTTCGCGCTGGTCTCGATCGCGGTGCCGATCCTCCGCAAGCGCCGGCCGGACCTTCCCCGTTCCTTCCGGGTGCCGCTCTCGCCGGTGCTGCCCTGGACGGCGGCCGCGATCTGCGTCTACCTCGCGCTGAACCTGACCGTGGAGACGTGGCTGCGGTTCCTGGTGTGGATGGCTCTCGGCTTCCTCCTGTACTTCGCGTACGGCTACCGCAACAGCCGGCTGGCGAAGGAGCGGGAGCCGGAGCCGGTCGGCGACTAGCACGCTGTTCGACCAGCGTCGGCTACAGATGCTTGAGCGCCTCACGCCGGGACAGCCCGGACAGCTCCGCATCGTGCCCGGCGACCCAGGCCCGCACCCAGCCGGGGTCGGTGCGGGCGTACTGACGTAGTGCCCACCCGACGGCCTTCCGGATCCAGAAGACGTGGCCGAAGGCCGAGCCCTCCAGGTTCGACGACAGCGCGAGGTCGAGCAGGTCCAGTTCGGTGTCGAGTTTCGCGCCGATCTGGCAGATGATCGCTGTACGCCGGAGCCAGAGATCGTCGCAGACCGCCCAGTCGCCGATCACCGGTGACACCTCGTCGAAGTGCCGCAGCAGGATCGGCCCGACCTTGTGCGCGGCCAGGTCGTCCACGACGTCCCACCACGCTCCGGTGGTGATCAGCCGTCGGTAGAGGTCGATCGCCGCCGGGTCCTGGTGCACCCGGTAGTGCCGATGGCCGGCGAGGGCCAGGGCGGCGTACCACTCCTCGCGATGGGTGGCTTCCTCCCAGAGGGTCGTCACCGACGACTCCCAGTCCGCACGGGTTGCCAGGGGTTCTGCGAGCACGGGCTTGAGGACCGCCTTGAGCCTGGGGGAGGGGATGCCGAAGTAGGGCAGCGTGGACTTCATGTAGGCCTGCATCTGCGGTGCCTTCGTGGCGTCGGCGGCCTCGGCGAGTGCGTCGCGGACAGCGGTGACGAACATCTCCACCCGGGAAGCATCCGGTGCGGCATGTGGTTCGGGCATAGTGAGAAAGGTAGAGGAGGGCGCCGCATGGCCAAGCCGGGCAAGTACGTGCACATCGTCGACGACGTGCCTGAGCTTGCTGCCCTGTGGGAGGACGCCAACGGCCCGGTCATGGTCTTCGCGCTCGAGGGTTTCCTCGACGCCGGCAACGCCACCCGGATCGCCGTGCAGCACCTGCTCACCCAGGACCAGGGCCGGGTGGTCGCCAGCTTCGACATCGACAGCTTCTACGACTACCGCGCCCGTCGTCCCGGCATGACGTTCGCCGAGGACAGGTACCGCGACTACGACGCGCCGCGGCTCGTCGTACGTCTGTGCCATGACAGCCTCGGCTCGCCGTACCTGCTGATGAGCGGGCCGGAGCCCGACACCCACTGGGAGGCCTTCGCGCGCGCCGTGCGCGACGTCGTCGAGAAGCTGCGGGTGAGGCTGACCGTCTCGATGGGAGCGGTGCCGATGGCGGTGCCGCACACGAGGCCGGTGATGCTGACCAACCACGCCACCTCGTCGGACCTGCTCATCCAGGAGAACATCTGGAAGGGCCAGATCCGCATCCCGGCGAGCGCCATGTCGATGCTCGAGCTCCGGCTGGGTGAGTGGGGCCACGACGCGATGGGTTTCGTCGCGCATGTGCCCCACTACGTCGCCAACCTCGACTACCCGGCTGCCTCGGTGCGGCTGGTCGAGTCCGTCGAGGTCGTGACGGGGCTGCAGTGGGAGCTCGACGCACTGCAGCTGCTCGCCGACTCGCAGGGCTCCGAGATCGCCGGCCAGATCGCCGACTCCGACGAGGTCCGCGAGGTCGTCTCGGGCCTGGAGCGGCAGTACGACGCCTTCCACACCGACGACGAGACCCTGCCGCTCGCCGAGGAGCGCGAGCTGCCGACCGCCGAGGAGCTGGGTGCGGAGTTCGAACGCTTCCTGGCCGGGCTGGACACTCCTGACGAGTAAGGACGACTGTGCCTACTTCCGCCGAAGAGCTGGTGGCGCTCCTCGACCTCGAGACGATCGACAGCAACATCTTCCGAGGCCAGCAGCCCGACACGACGCTGCAGCGCGTCTTCGGCGGCCAGGTCGCCGGTCAGTCGCTGGTCGCCGCGTGGCGGACCGCTCCTGACGACATGACGACCCACTCGCTGCACTCGTACTTCCTGCGCCCGGGCGACACCACCGTCCCGATCGTGTACGACGTGGACCGGGTCCGCGACGGCAAGAGCTTCGCGACCCGCCGGGTCCTGGCCCGCCAGCACGGCCGGCCCATCTACGCGATGACCGCGAGCTTCCAGGTGGCCGAGGACGGCTTCGAGCACCAGGACGTGATGCCCGACGTACCTGCACCCGAGGACTGCCTCGACCTCGGCGCGATGTACCGCAACAGCGACTCGTCGCGTGCCGAGGAGTGGACGAAGGACTGGGCGGCGCTCGACGTACGGCACGCCGGCGACTCGCGTGAGGGCGGGGCGCTGGCCAACGACAAGCAGCCGGCCCTCTCGCGGTTCTGGATCCGGGTGGCCGGCGCCCTGCCCGACGACACCCTGGTGCAGCAGGCGGCGCTGACCTACCTCTCCGACCTCACGCTGCTCGGCGCGGCGCTGATCCCGCACGGCACGTTCATCGGCACGCGGGGGCTCCAGGCGGCCTCGATCGACCACACCATCTGGTTCCACCGGCCGGCGCGGGCCGACGAGTGGCTCTTGTACGACCAGATGTCACCGTCGGCGACAGGGGCCAGGGGGCTGTCGTTCGGGCGGCTGTTCACTCAGGACGGTCGGCTGGTGGCGTCGATGGCCCAGGAGGGCCTGATCCGTCAGCGTCCCGGGAGCTGACCTCACCGGACAGCCGCTGGATGGTGTCGTAGACCGCATCGGCGAGGCCGTCGTGCACGCCCTTGACGTGCTTGCTCCCGCGGCGGGCTCCGGGGATGGCGCCCAGGATCCCGAACGGGATGGCTGCGATCGCCTGGTGTCCCGCCCTGGTGGTCTCGGTCGCCTCCGCGATCGCCGTGCGGGCAGCGAGGAAGCGGGCGCGTTCGTTGGTCCAGGCTCGGAAGCGCAGCTCCCGGCGACGAGCCTCGTCGAGCTCGGCGGTCGCGCGGAGCCAGAGCCGGAAGGTTCCGGCCAGCGCCGCCGCTGCCAGCGTGACCACGACCAGCGCCAGGCTAGCGAGCAACATGGACCCGCACGTCCGCCTGGACACCTTCGTCCTCGAGCTGGGTGACGATCTGCTTGACCGCCTGGTCGTAGACGATCTTGGTCAGCAGGCCCGGTCGCACGGCACCGAGGAGGCCGGCGGCCTTGACCTGACGCGTGGCGAGCTCGACGGGGTTGAGGATCTCCACGGCGAGCATGCGCCGGGAGCCCGAGCCGAACGTGGCCACGAGGTCGGGCGGCAGTGGAGGGCCGGGCACCAGCGCGTCAACCCTCTCGGACAGCTCGGCGGCCCGAGCACGCATGGCGCGGACCTGCTGCCCGAGGGCGAGGGTCGCCCCGGCCAGCGCAGCGGCGAGGACGAGCGCGAGGATCGAGAGGGCGGTGCTCACTGGTCGCTCCTAGCAGACATTGGTCGAATCCTCTGACAGACACGCCGGGGCCTCGTTACGGTTGTGCATCGTGGGGCGTCCGAGCCCCCGTGTGACCACAGGTGCGGGAGGGCACGATGTCGCGTTGTCGGGCCCTGCTGGCGACCGGGGTGGTCGTCCTGGCCATCATCGCGGCTCCGGCGTACGCGGCGGGCGCCGAGCCGGACTACGAGATGCCGTTCCCCTGCAAGCAGAAGTGGACCGGCTCGACCCGGGGCTCCCACACGCCCAGCTCGCGGGCCGTCGACCTCAACCGCCCGAACGACACCGCCGACCCGGTCACGGCATCCGCACTGGGCACGGTCACCAAGGTCGCTGACCTCGGTCGCCGCAGCTACGGCCAGTACGTCGTCGTCGACCACGGCAACGGCCGGTCCACGCTCTACGCCCACCTGAGCCGGATCTGGATCGCGCCCGGCCAGGCCGTCGACCAGGGCACGGTGATCGGGCAGGTCGGAGGTACCGGCAACGTGACCGGCCCGCACCTGCACTTCGAGCAGCGCGTCGGGAGCGGCCTGGTCGCGGCGTACTTCCACGCGGTCAAGCTCGCGTACGGCGTACGCACCGCCTCGGCCAACTGCCCCGACGTACCCGTCGTCGGGGACTGGAACGGCGACGGCAAGGACGAGGTCGGTGCCTACCGCCGTATCCCCAAGTCCGTCTTCCACCGCACCGGCGTCGCGTCCCAGCGCTTCGGAGTCAGGAACGACGACCCTGTCGTGGGCGACTGGGACGGCAACGGCACCACCGACCTCGCCGTACGACGGGGGAAGACCAGCCGCTTCCTCCTGGCCGAGCCCGACGGCACGACCCGCGACGTGGGCTACGGGCGGCTGGGTGACCGGCCGATCGCCGGCGACTGGGACGGGGACGGCAAGGACGAGCTCGGGGTCTATCGGCCGGCCACGCATCAGTTCCTCCTGCGCAGAGCAGACGGCGCGACCTCCGCCGTCGTCTTCGGCGCCAAGGGCAGGTTCGCGGTGACCGGCGACTGGAACGGGGACAAGCGCACGGACCTCGGGCTGTTCGACCCGACGACCGCGGTCTGGACGCTCCGGTACGCCGACGCAGCCGGGGCTCCCACCGTCCTCGACGTCGCGTTCGGCACCCCCGGCGACCTGCCCGTGGCCGGCGACTGGGACGGCGACGGCCTTGCCAACCTCGGCACCTGGACCCCCGCAACCGCGACGTACTCCCTGCGCGACGGACCGGCCAGCGTCCCCACCACCCCCACCACCGCAGTCGTGGCTCGTCGTTTCGGGACCCCCCGCCTCTGACGCCGACTTGTCCCGCGAGTCACCGCCAGGCACGCCGAGTTGTCCCGCGAGTCACCGCGAGGCACGCCGACTTGTCCCGCGAGTCACCGCGAGGCACGCCGAGTTGTCCCGCGAGTCACCGCGAGGCACGCCGAGTTGTCCCGTGAGGCACGCCGAGTTGTCCCGCGAGTCACCGCGCGCGAAATCGCGGGACAACTCGGCGTCGTGCGGGGGCACTCGCGGGACAACTCGGCGTCGTGTGGGCGGACTCGCGGGACAACTCGCGGGTCAGCGGGCTCGGCCGACCAAGTGTGGGGCACCGTTCTTCGGGTTGGTCAGCGAGAAGGCCGCGCCGGACTCGTCGATCGCGGAGCCGAGCTGCACCGAGCCGGGGAGCAGGATCGGGGTCTTGAACGCCACTTCGACCGTGACCTTGTCGTCGAGCCGGTTCTCCAGCGCGGCGACACAGCGAGCCATGCTCCACATGCCGTGGGCGATCTGCCGGGGGAAGCCGAAGGCCTTGGCGGTTAGCCCGTACAGGTGGATCGGGTTGCGGTCGCCGGACACGGCGCCGTAGCGACGGCCGAGGTCGCCGCCGAGCTTCCAGGACGTCGGACCCGGCGGCACCTGCTCGATCTCCAGGCCGGCAGGGGCGTCCTTGTCGCCCTTGCCGCGGACCAGGAACGTCGAGCGCTCCTCCCAGACGACCTCGCCCTCGTCATCACCCGCAGACGTCGAGACCTCGGTCATCACGTCGTAGATCGAGCCCTTGGCGTGCTTGCGGAGGTTCTGCGACCACACCTTGACGTCGACCTTCTCGCTCGGCGTGATCGCGCGGTGCTGGCTGATGACGTTCTCCAGGTGCACGGTGCCCATGGCCGCGAACGGGAACGTCGCGTCGGTCATCAGCGCCATGTGCAGCGGGAACGCGAGCATGTGCGGGTAGGGCAGTGGCAGCGTCCGGCGGGCAGCCGGGGACGCGAAGCCGCAGACCTCGGCGTACGCCGAAACGTGGGCGGGGTCGATCGAGACGCCCTTGCGGACGAGGGTGAGGTCGGGCAGCGCGCCGCCCGACTTCCTGACCCCGGGGATCAGCGAGACTCCCGGCAGGGCCGGGAGTGCCGCCTTGACCATGAAGCCGAGGCTGTTGGGAGCCCCGGCCAGCTCGCGGGTGGTCATGGTCAGGCGCCCAGCATCATCTGGCCGCAGACGCGAACGACGTTGCCGTTGACGGCGGTCGAGGCGGGCGAGGCGTACCAGGCGATCGTCTCGGCCACGTCCACGGGCAGGCCACCCTGCTGCAGCGAGTTGAGCCGGCGGCCCACCTCGCGCGTCATGAACGGCACGGCGGCGGTCATCTTCGTCTCGATGAAGCCGGGGGCGACCGCGTTGATGGTGATGCCGTTCTTGAGGCCATCGGCCAGTGAGTCGACGAACCCGATGACGCCGGCCTTGGACGCGGCGTAGTTGGTCTGGCCGACGTTGCCCGCGATGCCCGCGATCGACGCCACGCCGATGATGCGGCCGTTGGGGTTGATCGCCTCGGCCTCGAGGAGGGCGGCGGTGATGCGCTCGGGAGCGGTGAGGTTGACGGCGATCGCCGAGGCGAAGGTGTCCTCCTTCATGTTCGCGAGCTTCTTGTCACGGGTGATGCCGGCGTTGTGCACGACGATGTCGACGCCGCCGCCTGCCTTCACGTGCTGCGCGATGCGAGCGGGAGCGTCCTTCGCGGTGATGTCGAGGGTGAGCATGTCACCACCGAGCTCGTCCATCACGGCCTTGAGCTCGTTGGCCGCCTGGGGTACGTCGATGCCGAGGATCTTCGCGCCGTCGCGGTGCAGCACGCGGGCGATCTGCTCGCCGATGCCGCGGCTGGCGCCGGTGACGATGGCCGTCTTGCCCGCCAGCGGCATGGCCCAGTCGACCTTGCCTTGCCCCCCTGCCGTCGGCTTGGCGTTGTGGGAGCCGATGCGGATGACCTGGGCGGACACGTAGGCGGACTTGGGGGAGAGCAGGAAGCCGAGGGTGGAGGCCAGGCCGGCCTCGGCCTTCGGCGCGACGTACACGAGCTGCACGGTCGAGCCCTTGCCGACCTCCTTGCCCAGCGACCGCGTGAAGCCCTCGAGCGCGCGCTGCGCCACGCGCTCGGCACCGGTCTTGACCAGCTCGGGCTGGGTGCCGACCACGATCAGCCGCGCGCACGAGTCGAGGCTGCGGAGCACCGGCGTGAAGAAGCGCTGGAGCTCGACGAGCTGGTCGGAGCCGACGATGCCGGTGGCGTCGAGCACCAGGCCCTTGTACGTCGCGCCCTCGGCGTGAGCGCCGACGTGCTTGATGCCGAGCTCGTCGAGTGCGCCGGTCAGCGCCGAGCCGAGGCGGCCGGCGCCGCCGACGAGGACAGTGCCCTCGACGAGGGGCGCGCCTTCCTCGTAGCGGTCCAGCTCCACAGGGTTCGGCAGGCCGAGCTGTTTGGCCAGCAGCTGGCCGACGGGGGTGTGGATCAGGCTCGAGTAACGGTCGCTCATCGCTGACGTCCTTGGCTTTCTCTCGTCGTGAACAGTCGAGTGGTGGGGTCACGCCCCACAGGGGAAGGATCTTATGTGTAACTGATGTTGTAACTCAGTGTCCACATTTCGTGATCTGGCACTCATTGCGTTCCCTCGCAGGGGGTCGGGGCGCAAGGATGGACACCTGGCACGGCACCCAACACTTCACCCAGACACGAACCTAGTCCGACGTAGTAGGAGCTGGAACCCACAATGCAGGCCAAGACTCGTCGCATCGCCGTCATCGGCGGCAACCGTATCCCGTTCGCCCGGCAGTTCTCCCACTACGCCGAGGCGTCCAACCAGGACATGCTCACCGCCGCGATCGACGGTCTGGTGACCCGCTTCGGGCTCGAGGGCGAGAAGGTCGACGAGGTCGTCGCGGGCGCCGTGCTCAAGCACTCGCGTGACTTCAACCTGACCCGTGAGTCCGTGCTCGGCTCCAAGCTGTCGCCCGACACCGCCGCCTACGACATCCAGCAGGCCTGCGACACGGGTGCACAGGCCGCGATCCAGGTGGCGAACAAGATCGCGCTGGGCCAGATCGAGGTCGGCATCGCGGGCGGTGTCGACACGACGTCCGACGCCCCGATCGCGATCGGTGAGGGCCTGCGCAAGATCATGCTCGAGGTCAACCGAGCGAAGACCAACAAGGACCGACTGGCGGCGCTCGCCAAGCTGCGCCCGCAGCACCTGAGCATCGCCACCCCGGCCAACAGCGAGCCGCGCACCGGCCTGTCGATGGGCGCCTCGCAGGCGCTGACCACCCTCGAGTGGGACATCTCGCGAGAGGCCCAGGACGAGCTGGCCTACAAGTCGCACAAGAACCTTGCCGCGTCGTACGACGAGGGCTGGCAGGACGACCTGATCACCCCCTTCGCCGGTCTCGAGCGCGACCAGAACATGCGCGGCGACACCACCCTGGAGAAGCTCGCGAGCCTCAAGCCCGTCTTCGGCAAGGGCGAGACGGCCACCATGACCGCGGCCAACTCCACCCCGTTGACCGACGGCGCCTCGGTGGTGCTGCTCTGCTCGGAGGAGTACGCCGAGACGAGGGGCTGGAAGCCGCTGGCCTACATCACCGAGTACGAGACCGCCGCGGTCGACTTCGTGCATGGCGGCGAGGGTCTCCTGATGGCTCCGGCCTACGCCATGCCCCGCATGCTCGGACGCGCCGGCCTGACCCTGCAGGAGTTCGACTTCTACGAGATCCACGAGGCTTTCGCCTCCCAGGTGCTCTCCACCCTCAAGGCGTGGGAGGACCCGGCGTTCTGCAAGGAGAAGCTCGGGCTCGACGCCCCGCTCGGCTCGATCGACCTGGACAAGCTGAACGTGAAGGGCTCCTCGCTCGCCGCGGGGCACCCGTTCGCAGCGACCGGTGGGCGCATCATCGCCAACCTCGCGAAGCTGATCGACGCCCAGGGCAAGGGCCGGGGTGTCATCTCGATCTGCGCCGCCGGTGGCCAGGGCGTGACCATGATCATGGAGAAGTGACCTCGGCCGAGCTGAGACTCAGGGGCCGGCGCTGAGGCGCCGGCCCTTGCTCACTTCTTGGCGCCTGCCCGAGCCATCGCGACCGCGCCGGCGACCATCTGGGCCCGCACCTGCTCCGGCTTGACCTTGCTGACCGTGGGTACGCCGGGCGCGGCCTCCTTGACCACGAGTCCCACCCGCGCGAGCTGCATGGCGCCCAGGCCGCTGGCGTAGAGCATGTTGCCCGTCAGCTCGACGTCGGTGTGTGCGAAGTCGCCGGTCTTCTGCCCGGCCGTCACGATCTCGTTGAGCCGGGCCAGGCCGGCCGTGATGCCGCGACCGAGCTTGAGCATCGTGCTCTCGCTGACCTCGGCGAACAGCTCGGACCCGGGAAGCTTCATCAACGTCTGGGCGCAGTCGACGAAGGCGGGGAACTCCATGCCGTAGTCGAAGAAGGTGCCCACACAGGTGCGCAGGCGGGTCTCGGCGTCTGCTGAGGGGTCGTCGGCCTCGGCGAGCCGGTCGCCGAGCTCGGTGAGGTACTCCACGACGGTGAGGGCGAAGAGGTCCTCCTTGCCGGTGAAGTGGCGGTAGATGATCGCGCGGTTGATCCCGACGGCCCGGGCGACGTCCTCGATCTGCGCGTCGCGGACGCCGCGCTCGTCGAACAGCGCGCGCGTGGCGGCCAGGATCTCTGCCTCACGCTTGCGGCGGCGCGCTGCCGCGGCGACGCGTCGTCCGTCGGTGGAGCCGGTGCGAACGGCCTCGGTGGTCATGGGGTCACTGTACGGGTCGTGTCACGGGGCGTTACAACTTCTGCCCCAAGGTGCGGACCGTGTCGATGGTGTCCGCCTCGGCCGCAGACTTGTCGTCGCGGTAGCGCAGCACCCGCGCGAAGCGCAGCGCGAGGCCGCCGGGGTAGCGCGAGCTGCGTTGTACGCCGTCGAAGGCGATCTCGACCACCTGCTCGGGACGAAGGTGCACGACATGACCGTCGCGCCCGGTCTCCAGCTCCAGGAACCGCTCTGTCTGCCAGGCCAGCATCTTGTCGGTCATGCCCTTGAACGTCTTGCCCAGCATCACGAAGCCGCCCGCCGGGTCGCGGGCGCCGAGGTGGATGTTGGACAGCCAGCCCTCGCGGCGTCCGCTGCCCCACTCGACCGCGAGCACCACCAGGTCGACCGTGTGGCGCGGCTTGACCTTGAGCCACGACGACCCGCGACGGCCCGCGTCGTAGGGCGAGGTCAGGTCCTTGAGCACCACGCCTTCGTGGCCGTCGGCAAGGACCTGCTCGAAGAACGTCGTCGCGGCTGCCTCCTCGGTGGTGACCAACCGGGGGACGAGCAGGTCGGGTGGCAGCACCGATGACAGCCGGGCGAACCTCTCCCGGGCCGGTGCGTCGATCAGGTCGTCCCCATCGAGGTGCAGGAGGTCGAAGAAGAACGGCGTCACCGGGACGTCGCCCTGCAGGCTGCCGGTGCGCGACGCGGTCTCCTGGAAGGGGCGTGGCCTGCCGTCGGGATGAAGCGCGATCGCCTCGCCGTCGAGCACGAGGTGGCGCGAGCGGAGGGCGAGCACCGCTGTGACGACCTCCGGAAGCCGGTGAGTGATGTCGTCGAGGCTGCGCGTGAAGATGCTCACCTCGTCATCGGAGCGGTGCACCTGGATGCGGATGCCGTCGAGCTTGGTGTCGACCGCGAACTCGCCGGTCAGCTTGGCGACCGCGTCCGCCATCGACGTCGCGGGGGAGGCCAGCATCGGCCGCACCGGACGGCCCACCGCCATCGCGAAGGCCACCAGAGCCTCCTCGCCGCCCGCCAGAGCTGCCGCGGCGATCGGCCCGCTCTCGGCGCTGAACATCGCCGCTCGACGTACGACGGGCAGGGGCACGTCTGCGGCCTTGGCGATCGCGTCGAGCAGCAGCGAGTCGAGCGCGCCCTGCCGGAGGTTCTCGAAGATCAATGCCTTGAGGAAGCGCTGCTCGTCAGCCGTCGCGCGGCTGAAGAGCTCGGACACCGCGGCTGCCCGGGCCGACTGCGAGCCGGGACCGCCCAGCGCGGCCAGCTGCTCGAGGGCGGCGTCGACCTCCGCGACCGTCAGCGTCGCGATCTGTGCGGGGGCGGGCAGCTCGGCGAGCCCGCGCCAGCCCACTCCGATGCGCCGTTGCCGGGGAGCCCCGGCCAGGTAGGCGGCCACCACCTCGACGTCGTCGACGCCCGCCCGGCCCAGCGCTGCGGCGATGGTCGCCGTCTTGGCCAGCCGGGACCGTGTCGAGGCGACCTCCGCGGAGGTGCGGACCAGGTCGATGAGGAGCATGGCGCCATTCTGGCCCGCGGCGCCGACACTTACCCTTCGCACATGCAGCAACGCGTCTGGCGGCCGGCCTGGCCGTGCCCTGTGGGGCAGATCGCCTCGTCGCTGCAGCACGGGCCCGCTGACCCGACGTACCGCACGGACCCTGACGGCGTGATCTGGCGCGGGCTGCGCACGCCGACGGGCACCGCGACCCTGCGCCTCTCCCAACGGCACGGGGAGGTGCTCGGGGAGGCGTGGGGCGAGGGCGCCGACTGGGCGCTGCACCAGCTCCCCACGATGCTCGGGGCCGACGACGACCCGTCCGGCTTCGAGGCGCACCACCACGCGGTCGTCGCGGACGCCTGGCGCCGCCACCCGCACTGGCGGGTGCCGCAGACCGGCCTGGTGCTGGAGTCGCTGGTGGCCGCCGTGATCGAGCAGAAGGTCACCGGCAAGGAGGCTTTCGCCGGCTGGCGCTCGCTGGTGCACCGCTACGGGGAGCGTGCGCCCGGCCCGGGCGAGGCCCGCAAGCTGTGGGTGATGCCGAGCGCGACGACGATCCGGGCGGTCCCGTCCTGGGAGTGGCTGCGGATGCACATCGACCCGGCGCGCTCGCGCACGGTCGTCACTGTCGCCCGGGCAGCCGACGCGCTCGAGCGCACCATCGGCCTCCCGTACGACGAGGTGGACCGCCGCCTGCGCAGCATCCCCGGCGTCGGGGTGTGGACGTCGGCCGAGGTGAGGTCACGCGCGCACGGCGACCCCGACGCGGTCAGCTTCGGCGACTACCACGTGGCCAAGGACCTCGGCTGGGCACTCACCGGGGAGCCGGTCGACGACGCCGGTCTGGCCACGCTGCTCGAGCCCTACCGCCCGCACCGGCTCCGCGTCCAGGTGCTGGTGGGCCTCTCGGGGGTGCGACGTCCGCGAAGAGGCCCGCGGATGTCACTGCCGACGCACTATCCGGACGGACCGCCCCGCTGACGGCTCCGCTCGGTGGTTGCAGTCGCCAAACGCCCTTGCTGGACTGGCGAATCCGAGGCGTCGTGAGATCCGTGTCACGGATTGGGACGGATTGCCGTTACTCCCCGTAACTGATGTTGTACGTCATAGTTACATCTTCGGTAGTGTCCGTCGGCACACGGTCACTCGCACCAGTGGCACCAGTGGCACCAGGGGCAGCGCCGCCCCGTAACCGTCAACAGCTCGATCCGTTGAGTGTGACGGGAGTGACGACGGTCTCGGCGACGCGGCCCGACTCGGGTATCTGGACAAGGGAGTGAGCGGGGTGGCTGAGTGAGCGCCGTAACGGTCGCCGGCAAGAACTTCTACGACGACATGAAGGGTCGCTTCGACGCGGGCATCACGACCAGCGGCAAGCTCGTCGTCCTCTCGGTCGAGTCGGTCCGGCACATGATCTCCGACATGATCGCCCGGCGGTTCTCCTGGTCGGAGTTCCTGCTGCAGGCCTGGTTCATGATCCAGGTGTCGCTAACGCCCACGATCCTGGTCGCCATACCGTTCGGCGTCATCACCTCGGTCCAGATCGGCGCGGTCGCCAACTCGATCGGTGCCACCTCGTTCAGCGGCGCGGTGAACGGCATCGGAGTGCTGCGGCAGGCGGCGCCACTGGTCACCTCGCTGATCATCGCCGGCGCGGTGGGCTCGGCGATCTGCTCCGACCTCGGCGCGCGCAACGTGCGCGAGGAGATCGACGCCATGAAGGTGATGGGCATCAACCCCATCCAGCGTCTGGTCGCTCCTCGCATCGCGGCCACCATCGTCGTCGCGCTCTTCCTCAACGTCGTCGTGGCGATCACCGCGATGGCGACCGGCTTCATGATGAACGTCGGCCGGGGGACGATCAGCTCGGGGTCCTACCTCGGCTCGTTCGTCGCCTTCAGCCAGACCTCCGACCTCTGGCTGGCCGAGTTCAAAGCCGTCCTCTTCGGCTTCGTCGCCACCATCGTCGCCGCCCACAAGGGCCTCTCGGCCTCTGGCGGGCCGAAGGGCGTCGCCGACGCGGTCAACCAGGCAGTGGTGCTCAGCGTCATCCTGCTGGCCTTCATCAACACCGGGCTGACCCAGGCCTACATCATGCTCGTGCCCCAGGACCTCGTCTGATGGCCGCCCCGGCGCAGGCGCAGGCCACGAGCCGTCCGGGCTCGTTCATCAGCGACGCGATCGTCAACTTCGTCGACTTCGTGATGACGGTGCTCGGCTCCTTCGGTTCCTTCGCGTCGTTCTCGGCGGCGGCTCTCGGCGCGATCCCGACGACCATCAAGCGCTACCGCAACGAGTGCCTGCGGCAGCTCTCCGACATCGCCTGGGGCTCCGGCGCGCTGATCGTCGGCGGCGGCACCATCGGCGTCATGATCCTGCTGGCCATCTCGGTCGGCACCTCGCTGGGCATCGAGGGCTTCAACGGCCTCGAGCTGGTCGGGCTCTCGCCGCTTGTCGGCTTCATCTCCGCGACGGCCAACACCCGCGAGCTCGGCCCGATCGTCGCCGCGCTCGCCCTCGCCTCCCAGGTGGGATGCCGGTTCACCGCCCAGATCGGCTCGATGCGGATCCACGAGGAGGTCGACGCCCTCGAGGTCATGGCGGTCCCGCCGATGAAGTACCTGGTCAGCACTCGCGTGATCGCGACGATGGTCGCCATCGTGCCACTGTTCCTGATCGGCCTGATCGGTTCCTACATCGCGTCGCAGGTCACGGTGGTCCTGCTCTTCGGGCAGTCGCCGGGACAGTTCGACCACTACTTCTCCACCTTCATCCAGGGCCGAGACGTGGTGTTCGCCCTGATCAAGGTCGTCACGTTCGCGATGTTCATCTCGCTGGTGCACTGCTGGTACGGCTTCCGGGTCGGCGGCGGGCCGCAGGCCGTCGGTGAGGCAACCGGTCGTGCCATCCGCGCCAGCATCGTCGGCGTCGTCGTGCTCGACATGATCATGACCATCGCGATGTGGGGCGGCGACCCCGGCTTCAGGATCTCGGGCTAGGGGCGCGACCACATGGGACTCTTCAACTCCAACGCTCCCCGGCGGGAGCTGAGCCGCCGCGAGCTCGCGCTGCGCGGAGTCATCGGCATCGCGGTGACGGCGCTCGTGCTGACGCTGGTGTTCGCCTGGCGGGGCGGCGCGTTCTCCAGCGCTCCGCGCATCACCGCCCAGCTCGACAACGTCGGCGCGTCCATCTACAAGGGCAGCGACGTCAAGGTCCAGGGTGTGATCGTCGGCAAGATCTCCGAGTTCGAGGCTCGCGAGGGTGGAGCCACCTTGACGCTCACGCTCCAGGGCCACCAGCTCAAGGGCATCCCGGCCAACGTGGTCGCCAGGGTCCTTCCGGCCACGGTCTTCGGCACGTCGTACGTCGACCTGACCGTGCACGGCCAGGCCTCGCCGGAGCGCATCCAGGACGGCGCCGTCGTCAAGCAGGACCAGACCCAGGAGACGCTCGAGTTCCAGCGCGCCCTGGACGACATCGACGGCCTGGTCAAGGCACTCGGCCCGGCCGACCTGAACACCGCGCTCAGCGCGATCGCACAGGCGCTCGACGGACGTGGTGCCCAGCTGGGCAAGACGATCGACCTCGCCAACTCGCTGCTGGGCCGCTACCAGACCGAGTGGCCGACGTTCCGCAACGACATCTCCCTGCTCGCCACCAACATGGAGATCGTCCGGCAGAACGCTCCCGAGCTCCTCCAGGCAGTCTCCGACGGGCTCGTGGTCGCCAAGACCGTCGTCGACCAGCAGGGCCAGATCACTGCCCTGCTCACCGGCGGACTTGCGCTCGCGACCGACGCGCAGCTGTTCATCAACCAGCGGGGGGACGCCTTGGTGCGCGCCATCAGGCAGGCGAACGTCGTCGTCGACGCGACCTACGACAACAGGCAGCAGGGCATCGTCCGGTCGTTCGACGCCAACACCTACACCCTGAGCCGCATCCCGGGCGCGGTCCACAACGGCCAGCTCTACATCGAGGGCGGCGTGGCGCAGGACGTCCCGCCGTACTACACAGCTGCGGACTGCCCTCGCTACGGCAACCTGCGCGGAAACTGCTGAGGGGGCGGAGATGGCTGGAGAGATCGTCAAGCAGATCCGCATCACCGCGGTCAAGTTCTTCGTGTTCGCGGTCGCCTCGGTGATGGCGTTCATGCTGATCTACAACACCATGCAGGACGCTGTCGACGGCAAGCAGGTCGACTACCACGCCATCTTCAGCGACGTCAGCGGGCTTCGCGTGGGTGACAACGTCCGGGTCGCCGGTGTGCAGGTCGGCAAGGTCGAGAGCATCGAGGTCAAGGGCCGCCAGGCTGAGATCGGCTTCACGCTGCGGGAGACGCAGCCGCTGCTCGACACCACCGAGCTCGTGATCCGCTACCAGAACCTGCTCGGCCAGCGCTACATGTCGCTGATCCAGGGCCCCAAGCGCGGCACCAAGGTGCCGCCGGGAGCGACCGTCCCGATCAACCGCACCTCCGGAGGCTTCGACCTCACCGGCCTGCTCAACGGGTTCCGGCCGCTGTTCGACGTGCTCAAGCCCGAGGACGTCAACCAGCTCGCCAAGACCATCGTGCAGGTGCTCCAGGGCGAGGGCGGCACCGTCGAGCAGCTGCTCGCAGAGACGACCAAGCTGACCAACTTCCTGGCCGACCGCGACGACATCTTCAACCAGGTGGTCACCAACCTGACGCCGGTCCTGCAGAACCTCGACGGTCAGGGCGATGCCATCAACACGACCGTCAGCGAGCTCAACTCGCTGATGACCGGGCTGGCAAGCCAGCGCCAGACCATCGGCGAGTCCATCAGCCAGCTGTCGATGCTCATCAACCAGACCAGCGACTTCCTGGTGGACGCGCGGGCGCCGTCGGTCCAGCTGCTCAAGAGCCTCAGGGCGGTCGCCGGCATGTTCGCCGCCAACCTCGAGGCGCTGCGCGGTGGCATCCAGGGCTTCCCGAAGATCCTCAACGCGCTGGGTCGAGCGGGGTCCTACCGCAACGCGCTCAACGTCTACGTCTGCCGGATCGGGATCAAGCTCGGCGGGGTCGACGCCTACCTCCCGCTCCAGACCGGCGGCCCCTACTCGAAGGTGTGTGGAGGATGACGGCGATCGCCAACCGCGACCCGTACAAGATCGGGCTGGTCGCTGTCGCCGGCGGTGCCGTGATCGCGGTCCTGGTGACACTGGTCAGCACGATCTCGTTCGGCACCGAGAAGTACGTCGCCCACATCGCCCACACGGCCGGCCTGCGGCCCGGCGAGGACGTCCAGCTCGCCGGGGTGAAGGTCGGCCAGGTCAAGTCGATCAAGCTCGGGGCGAAGGACGTCGAGGTGACCTTCGAGATGAGCGACGACATCAGGCTCGGCCGCCAGACCGAGGCCGAGGTCAAGGTCGCCACCCTGCTCGGCACCCACTACCTGGCCGTCGACCCCCAGGGGAGTGGCGAGCTCCCCGGAAACTCGATTCCCTTGGCGCAGACCTCCGTGCCCTACAACCTCCAGGACATCATCGACCGCGGCACCGACGCGCTTGAGAAGCTCGACGCTCCGCAGCTCGCGAAGGCCCTCACCGTGGTCGCGGAGGCGACCGAGGCGGGCAAGGAGGAGTTCGGCCCGGCCCTCAACGGCATCGCGCGGGTCTCCGAGGTGATCGCCACCAGGAGCGCGCAGGCCGGTGAGCTGCTGACAGCCGCTCGCTCGGTGGCCGACCAGCTGTCGGACAGCAGCGCCGACATCCTCTCGCTGATGAGGACCACCACCCAGGTGCTCGACGAGATCAAGACCCGCCGCGCCGCCATCCACTCGCTGCTGGTCAAGACGGCCGCACTGGCGGACGCGCTCAACTCGATCGTGACGTCGACCCGGGGCGACCTCGACGTGGCGCTCAGGGACGTCCGGGCCGTGCTCGCCATGCTCAAGAGTGAGGACAAGACGCTGCGCAACGCCCTGACGATCCTGGGCCCGTCCGCGCGCTACCTGGCCAACGCCACCGGCAGCGGGCGCTACGCCGCCACCTACCCGCCGGAGGGCGCCATCCCCGACGGCATGGTGTGCAAGGGACGGGGGACCTGCTGATGAACCGCAAGATCTCCCTGCTCGCCCTCGTCGTGACCCTCGTCGCCGGCTCGCTGACCGGCTGCTCGGTGCTCGGCGGGTCCACCAAGACCATCTCGGCCGACTTCTCCGACTCCGCCGGGCTCTTCGTCGGCAACGATGTCGGTGTGCGCGGCGTGAAGATCGGCCGGGTCACCAAGATCGAGCCGAAGGGCGAGGGCGTGACCGTGACCCTCGAGCTCACGGCCGACGACGTGAAGATCCCGGTCGACGCGCAGGCGATGATCGTCTCGCGGTCGGTCGCGACCGACCGCTACGTCGAGCTCTCGCCGGCGTACAGCTCGGGCGCGGAGCTGGCCGACGGGGCCAGGATCCCGCTGGAGCGCACCCAGACGCCCGTCGACTTCGACGAGGTGCTGACCGCCATCAGCGACTTCAGCACCGGGATCGCCGGCTCCAAGGACACCGCGCAGGCCATCCGCAGGTTCCTCAAGGTGGGGGCCGAGACCTTCGGCCCCAACGGCGACGAGATGAACCGGGCGATCACCAACCTCTCCGAGGCCGTCAACGGGGTCTCGGGCCAGCGGGACAACATCGTCAGCACCATGCAGTCGCTGGACAAGCTGGTCGCGACCCTGGTGGAGAACAAGGCCGTGGTCCAGCAGTTCATCGACTCGGTGGCCGCGACGACGAGCCTGCTCGCCGAAGAGCGCACGAACTTCCGCAACGCCCTGGTCAAGCTCAGCAGGACGGTCGAGGTCGTGGCCGCCTTCGCGAAGGACAACAAGGCGAAGCTGAAGGGCACCGTCTCCGACGTAGCCGACGTCTCCGACATCCTGCTGTCGCGCCAGGGTCAGCTCGCGGAGTTCCTCGAGACCATGCCGCTGGTCGCCCAGAACCTCGAGCGGATCCAGGTGCCGAGCGGCATCGCCCTCGTCGTACCTCTGGGTGACACGCTCCTGGGGCCGCTCGGGCTCGGTGAGCTCTGCGAGCAGCTGCCGAAGGAGATCTGTGAGCTCGTCGGCACCGATGCCGTCGGCCCGCTCGTCGACCTGCTCACCGGACTGTTGGGGAAGCCATGATGCGACGCTTTCGAGTGATCAGCGCGGCTTCGGTCGCAGCCATGGTCGCCGCGACCGCGCTCGCGGGCTGTGGCACCTCGGCCGACGACCTTCCGCTGCCCGGCACGACCGTGCCGGGCGACAGCTTCGAGCTGAAGGCAGAGTTCGACGACGCGCTCAACCTCGCCATCGGCGCGAAGGTCAAGGTCAACGGCATCGACGTCGGCAAGGTCAAGCTCGTGGAGACCAAGGACTTCCGGGCGATCGCCACCCTCCGGCTCCAGGACGACGCGAACATCCGCGAGGGCGCCACGGCCCGGCTGCGCTACAACACTCCGCTGGGCGAGCTCTTCGTGGACGTCCTGTCACCGAAGGAGGGCCGCGTGCTCGGCCCGAAGGACCGGATGGTCCCGCCCGTGACGTCGACCGCGCCGACGGTGGAGGACGCCCTCGCCTCGGCATCGCTGCTGATCAACGGCGGCGGCCTGGAGCAGCTCCAGGTCATCACCGAGGAGGTCCAGCAGGCAGTGGGCGAGCGCGGTCCGACGATCCGGCAGCTGCTGGACCGGTCCGCCGACTTCCTCGGTCAGGCCAACGCCACGACGGCCAACATCGACCGGGTGCTGCGCGCGCTGGCGGGTGCCTCCGTCGAGCTGAGCAAGCGCCAGGACGTGATCAACCGCGCGGTCCGCGAGATCACGCCGGCCGCCCGCGTGCTCCGGCAGAACACCGACAAGTTCGTGGTCCTGCTCCAGGAGGTGGTCAAGCTCAGCCGCTCGGCCAACAACCTGGTCGGAGCCTCGCGGCAGGAGCTGCTCAGCACGATCCGCCAGCTCGGTCCCGTGCTGGACAGCTTCTACTCCCTGCGCAACCGGTTCGACAACGGGCTGCGCCTGATGAGGACGACCGGCGACCTGATCAACCGGACCATCCCGGGCGACTTCGGGCCGGTGCATGCCACCCTCGACCTCGGCAACTCCAGCCTCGGCGAGCCGGGCAACCCGCTGCAGGACCTGCTCGACGACATCCTGGGTAGCCTGGGGGTGAACCCGTGAAGAAGGTCCTGGGCAACAAGCTCTACCTGAGCCTCATCGGAGTGATCGCGGTGTTCGCCATCACCGCGTCGTACCTCATCACCGAGACGCTCGACACGCCGCTGCTGAACCGGCCGGACAAGATCATCGTCGACATGCCCTCGACCGGCGCCCTCTTCGAGGGCTCGTCGGTCACCTACCGTGGCTCCAAGATCGGCAAGATCACCGACATCAGGCTCAACGCTCAAGGCGGGGTCGAGGCGACAGCCACGATCACCAACCCGAGGCCGATCCCGTCGAGCTCGGCGGTCAAGGTGCGCAGCCTCTCGCCCGTGGGCGAGCAGTACCTCGACTTCCAGCCGGCCAGCAGCGAGGGCCCGTTCCTCAAGAGCGGCGACCGCGTCAGCGCGACGGCGACCGACCTGCCGCGCACCCTGGCCTCCACCGTCATCAACGTGAGCAAGGTGCTCGACCAGCTCGACAAGGAGGACCTGCAAACGGCCCTCCAGGGCATCGGCACCGCCCTCAACGGCACCGGTGACGACATCGGCCGGCTGGCCGACCAGGGCTACGCGCTCCTGCAGACCCTCGACCAGTACTGGCCCGAGACCCAGCGGCTGCTGCGCAACGGGCAGGTGATCCTGCAGCTAGGCGCGGACAACGCGGGCAAGATCCGGCAGATAGCCCAGTCGAGTGCTCAGATCGCAGCCTTCCTCAAGGCTTTCGACCCCACCCTGCGCAGACTGCTGAAGCTCGGCCCGGGTCAGATCACGCAGCTGCGAGGCGTCATCACGGCCATCAACGAGGTGCTGCCCGAGTTCCTGGACCGGACCATCAAGGTCACCAGCATCGTGATCGCCCGTGACCCGCACTTCCGGGAGCTGCTACGGAGCTATGCCAGCGGCATCCGCGCCCTCGGGTCCGGGTTCTACGACGGCGCGCTACGCGGCGTCCTGTACCTCCAGCAGGTCTACGCCTGCGACTACGGCGCCACCGAGCGCGAGCCCACCGACACGACCACGCACCCGATGGACCCCGACGGGCAGTGCAACTCGCCGTCCAACCGCGTCGTACGAGGTGCCAAGCACGCTCCCGGCCCGGTCGGATGACCGACGACAACACCGCACCCAGCACGCTCGACGACGACGCCGGCACCCGCTCGCGGCTCACCCCCCTGCTGGTCGGGTGCGTGCTGCTCGTGGCTGCCCTCGTGGTCGCCTGGCTGGTCTGGCGCGAGCTCGACTCCCGCGGTGACCTGCTCGACGCGGGGCGCGAGGCGGAAGCCGCCGGTCGCGAGGTCGCGGTGAACATGCTCACCTACGACCACCGGACCCTCGACGAGGACTTCGCCTGGGTCGAGTCCGACGGCACGCCGAGGTTCCAGGAGGCCTTCGGGAAGTCCGCAGCGGACGTACGCGAGATCGCAGAGGCGACGAGCGCGACCTCCGAAGGCAAGGTCATCGGCTCCGGCGTCCACGTCGACGGCGCCGGGCGGGCGACCGTGATCGTCGCGGCGGACTCCCAGATCGCCCAGCCGGGGCGGCCCGCCCCCCAGCTCGACCGGTGGCGGATCGAGCTGGAGATGGTCAAGCGTGACGGCCGCTGGCTGGTCGACCGGCTGACGCTGTTGTGACCGGCCGTGTCCAGGCGCGGAGCTAGACGATCCTGAGCAGCTCCGCCAGCTCGAGGTAGGGCGGGCCGAGCTCACGGATCGCCTCCGGGTCCTCGGAGGCCAGCAGCATCGTGATGCGCCCGGCGATCGCGGCGACGAGCGACTCGGTCGCGAACCGGTCGGCACCGCCGAGCTCGGTCATGATCGCCTCGACGAAGACGTCCTGCACTGCGGTCCTGGCCAGGATCGCCTCGGGTCCCGCGGCGTAGACCTCGACCAGGAAGACGCGGGCGCGGTCCGGGTCGTCGGCGATCGTGGCGAGGTAGGTCTCGAGCAGCAGGGCGAAGAGTTCTCGAGGCGACAGCTCCGCCTCGGGTCGGTCGGTGGCGAGCAGTGCGAGGAAGCCGGTCGTGGCTTCGTCGAGGCACTGCAGGAAGCAGTCCTGCTTGGAGGAGAAGAGCTGGTAGAAGGTCTCCCGGGAGACCCCTGCACGACGGAGGATGTCGGCCACCGGGGTGGACGCGTAGCCGCGCTCGGCGACGGCTTGAACGAGTCCGGCGAAGATCCGCGCTCGCTGGGCGGCGGTGACGTCCTCACGCGCCAGGCCGTGGCGACCGCGGGGGAGCGGCGTCGCTTCCCAGAGAGTCATCAGCGCCTCCGGCGGGGTGGGTCCGGTTGGATGCGGAGCGTGCTCAGCGTAGTGGCCAGCATCTCGTAGTGCCCCGAGAGCAGGAGGAACTCCACGCACAGCCGCTCGTCGAGGTGGCCACGCAGGGCCGTCCAGGTGGCGTCGCTGAGGTCTCGCTTCTCGTGGAGCTCGTCCACGGCCGTGAGCATGATGCGCTCGCGTTCGCTCCAACCGGGGGCGGACGGGCCCAGACCTACCGCCTCGATCTCGGCTGGCGTCAGCCCGGCTCGGCGACCCAGGGACTCGTGGTGGGAGCGCTCGTAGTCGGAGCCCGTCAGCGTCGCCACGCGCAGGATGACCAGCTCGGTCTCGCGGCGCGGCAGCTTGCCTCCGGGCATCAGGCCGCCGGCGAAGGCGAGCCAGCCCCAGAAGAGCCGCCTGGTGCGACCGAGTACGAGGAAGACCTGGGGGTCCTGGGTGCCCATCACGCGGCCGGCCAGGGCTCCGAACCCGCGGATCAGCGGCCCGACCTGGCGGAGGTTGCCGGAGGTGATGCGCGGTGCCCCGGGGGTGGTCAACGCGCAGCCCTCGCCTTCTCGACCTGAGGCAGCACCCGGTTGGCGCCCCAGTTGAAGATGCGCATCGCTGCGACGTAGCCGGGTGGGAAGAGCCGCTGGGCGGTGTAGGCGAGCCAGATGTCGGAGGAGGTGTAGACGAGGTACTTGTCTCGTCGTACGCCGCGCAGGATCGACGCGGCTGCATGCTCCGGCGAGACCGCCCGCTTGCGGAACCGCGCCTGGGCCCTGCTGAACGACGGCGTGCCCTTGTCGACGCCCGCGATCTGGATGGTCTCGGTGAGCCCGGTGTCGACGCCGCCGGGGCACACCAGGCTCACCTTGATGCCGTGCTTGCGCAGGTCGAACCGGAGCACCTCGGAGACGCCACGCAGGCCGAACTTGCTGGCGGAGTACGCCGCGTGCCACGGCATCCCGATCAGGCCGGCAGCGGAGGAGACATTGACCAGGTGGCCGCCGCGGCCGGCGTCGACCATGGCCGGTACGAACGCCTCGATCACGTGGATCGGCCCCATCAGGTTCACCTCGACCATCGCTCGCCAGGTCTTGTGCTCCAGGCCCGAGACCGTGCCCCAGGCCGAGATGCCGGCGACGTTCATCACCACGTCGACCGAGCCGTGCCGGTCGTGCACCTCCTTGGCGAACGCCATCACGGCGTCGAAGTCGCTCACGTCGAGGGAGCGAGCCAGGGCGACGGAGCCCCCCGCGGCGCGGATCCGTGCGACCGTGTCGTCAAGCGGGGAGAGGTCGGTCAGCACGAGCCGCGCGCCGCGCTCGGCCGCCATCGCCGCCGTAGCGCGCCCGATCCCGCTCGCCGCGCCCGTGACCAGCACCAACCTGCCGTCTATCTCCGTCATGTCACCAGAGTAGACGAACAACTCTGTTCGTGGATTCTCGCCGAGTTGTCCCGCGAATCCGGCCGGATTCGCGGGACAACGGCGTCGCTGGCTGGGACTCGCGGGACAACTCGGCGTCGCTGGCTGGGACTCGCGGGACAACTCGGCGTCAGAGGAGGGGGCGGAGTGGTGCGAGGAAGAGCTCGGTGAACTTCTTGTGGATGCCGCGGCGGCCCCACTCGTCGGCGGTGAGCTCCAGCGAGTTGCTCACGTCGGTGGCGAAGATCTTCTCCAGCTCGGCAGCCATCGAGGCATCGATGAACTCGACGTTGATCTCGTAGTTGCCGGTCATCGACATGCGGTCGAGGTTGGCGGTGCCGATGGTGGACCACTGGCCGTCGATCGTGGCCGTCTTGGCGTGCACCATCGCGTCCTGGAAGCGGAAGATCCGGACACCGGAGGCGAGCAGCTCGCCGTAGTAGCCGCGCGAGAGCCAGTCGGCGACGACGTGGTTGGACGTCGCCGGCACCAAGATGCGTACGTCGACACCGCGACGAGCCGCAGCCAGCAGCGCACCGATGAAGTCGGAGTCGGGGATGAAGTAGGCGTGCGTCATCCAGATGTTGCGGGTGGCCCGGTTGATCGCCTCGAGGTACATCGCCCGGATCGGGAACATCCACAGCCGCGGCACGTTGCGGTGCACCCGGATGCGGGGCTCCCAGTCAGACGGTGTCTCCAGCAGGAGCGGGCCGCCGTGCGAGGCGCTGCGGTTGAGGTTCCAGAAGTCGGCGAAGGAGCGCTTGAGGTCCCAGACGCCCGGGCCGGTCACCCGCACGTGCGTGTCGCGCCACTCGGTCGCGTAGGCCGACCCGATGTTGTAGCCGCCGACGAAGCCCACCGCGTCGTCGACGACCAGGATCTTGCGGTGGTCGCGGCCGTAGCGGCGCAGGTCGAAGAAGCGCCAGCCGGCCGTGTAGAGGGGGTACTCCAGCACCTTCATGCGCGGCCCGAACCGCTTGAAGCGCGGGTTCACGACCAGGTTGGCGAAGCCGTCGTAGATCGCGAAGACGTCGACACCGCGGGCAGCCGCGTCGGTCAGCGCCTGCTTGAACCGCTCGCCGACCTCGTCGCCCTTCCAGATGTAGGACTCGAAGAGGATCTGGGTCCGGGCGCCCTCGATGGCACCGACCATGTCGTCGTACAGGTCCTGGCCGTAGGTGTAGCTCTTGACCGTGCCCTCGCCCACGGCGATCTCGGACGGCGGGGTGACCGGGAACGGCTTGGGCTTCTTGCCGCGCCGGCGGTAGGAGTCGACCAGGGTGAGGATCAGCGCCACCGCCACCTGGAGCCCGAAGAGCCGCAGGAGGGTACGCCGGACCGCGGCGCGGATGCGCGTGGTGGCCGACTCGATCCTCACGTGAGGCAATCTATCCAAACGGTGCACGACCTCGGCGGGGGAGTCTGTCGGAGCGCCCGTCTAGTCTCGTTCGTATGAGGCCCGTGACCGATCTTGCCCGCCGGATCGCCCCGTTCGAGGTGATCTCGGACTACCAGCCGTCCGGCGACCAGCCGACCGCGATCGCCGACATCGCGACGCGCATCCAGGCGGGGGAGCAGGATGTCGTCCTCCTCGGCGCGACCGGCACCGGCAAGACCGCGACCATCGCGTGGGCGGTCGAGCAGTTGCAGCGACCCACCCTGGTCATGCAGCCCAACAAGACGCTGGCCGCCCAGTTCGCCAACGAACTGCGCCAGCTGCTGCCCAACAACGCCATCGAGTACTTCGTCTCCTACTACGACTACTACCAACCCGAGGCCTACATCCCCCAGACCGACACCTACATCGAGAAGGACTCCTCGATCAACGACGAGGTGGAGCGGCTGCGGCACTCGGCGACCAACTCGCTGCTCACCCGCCGCGACGTCGTGGTGGTGGCCTCTGTGTCGTGCATCTACGGCCTCGGCACCCCGCAGGAGTACGTCGACCGCATGGTCCGGCTGCGCGTCGGCGGCGAGCACGACCGCGATGCGCTCCTGCGCAGGCTGGTGGAGATCCAGTACGTCCGCAACGACCTCTCCTTCACCCGCGGCACCTTCCGGGTCCGCGGCGACACCCTCGAGGTCTTCCCGGTCTACGAGGAGCATGCGGTCCGCATCGAGTTCTTCGGTGACGAGGTGGAGCGGCTGATGACGCTGCACCCGGTGACCGGAGAGGTGGTCACCGAGGACCACGAGCTCTACATCTTCCCCGCCACCCACTACGTCGCCGGCCCGCAGCGCATGGAGCGGGCGATCAGCGGCATCGAGGCCGAGCTGGAGGAGCAGGTGGCGCTCTTCGAGCGGCAGGGCAAGCTCCTCGAGGCGCAGCGGCTGCGCATGCGCACGTCGTACGACGTGGAGATGATGCGTCAGGTCGGCAGCTGCTCCGGCATCGAGAACTACTCCATGCACATCGACGGCCGCAGTCGTGGCTCCGCACCCAACTGCCTGCTGGACTACTTCCCCGAGGACTTCCTCCTGGTCGTCGACGAGTCCCACGTGACGGTTCCACAGATCGGCGGCATGTACGAGGGCGACATGTCCCGCAAGCGCAACCTGGTCGACCACGGCTTCCGGCTGCCCAGCGCGATGGACAACCGGCCGCTGCGGTGGGAGGAGTTCCTGGACCGGATCGGCCAGACCATCTACCTCTCGGCCACGCCGGGGCCCTACGAGCTCGACAAGATCGGTGGCGTCGAGCACTCCGTCGAGCAGATCATCCGGCCGACCGGCCTGGTCGACCCCGAGGTGATCGTGCGGCAGACCAAGGGCCAGATCGACGACCTGATCCACGAGATCCGGCTGCGCACCGAGCGCGACGAGCGGGTCCTGGTCACCACGCTCACCAAGAAGATGGCCGAGGACCTCACCGACTATCTCCTCGAGGCCGGCATCCGCACGCAGTACCTCCACTCCGAGGTCGACACGCTGCGCCGCATCGAGCTGCTCCGCGAGCTGCGCATGGGCGGGTTCGACGTACTGGTCGGCATCAACCTGCTGCGCGAGGGCCTCGACCTGCCAGAGGTCTCGCTCGTGGCGATCCTGGACGCCGACAAGGAGGGGTTCCTCCGCTCCGACAAGTCGCTGATCCAGACGATCGGCCGAGCGGCGCGCAACGTCTCCGGCCAGGTCGTGATGTACGCCGACAAGGTCACCAGGTCGATGGAGGCGGCGATCGACGAGACCAACCGCCGGCGAGACAAGCAGATCGCCTACAACGAGGCACACGGCGTCGACCCGCAGCCGCTGCGCAAGAAGATCGCCGACATCACCGAGATGCTGGCTCGCGAGGACGAGTCGACCCAGCAGCTGTTGGACACCTGGTCGCACCTCGACCCGAAGGGCAGGAAGAAGGCCCCGACTCCCAAGCTGCGCTCGACCGACTCGATGCCCGACACCGCCGGGCTGCCGAGTGCCGACCTCGCCGACCTGGTGCAGCAGCTCACCGACCAGATGCACCACGCGGCCGCCGAGCTGCAGTTCGAGGTGGCTGCCAGGCTGCGCGACGAGATCTCCGAGCTGAAGAAGGAGCTCCGCCAGATGATGGAGGCCGGGGTCCGGTGAAGCCCAAGCGACTCCACGACTACGCGCTCGGCAAGCCAGGTGCGTGGCCGGACCAACCCTGGGAGGGCGACCATGTGGCCAAGGTGCACGAGAAGATCTTCGCGTTCCTCGGCACCGACGCCATCGGGGTCAAGTGCGGGTCCACGCGTGAGGAGGCCGACGAGTGGCTCGCCCGCTACCCGGAGGACGCGAGCGTGATGGCCTACATCGGCCGGTCGGGCTGGAACACCCTGCACATCGGAGGAAGCATCCCTGACGACGAGCTGTTCGCGGCTGTCGACGACTCCTACGAGCTGGTCGTCTCCAGGCTCGCGAAGAAGCACCGGCCCGAAGGCTGGGACTCCTGAGCATCAGCACGGTCCACGTCACCTGCCTCGACCGAGGGCGAAGTGACCACCAGACGTCCCGATTTGTTGCCACGACGTCATCTCTGGGACACTGTGGGTCTTGGAGGGGAGTATTCCTTCGCAGCGGTGTCGTCATCACGGGCGCTTTCGGTCCCGGTTCCGCTGGCCTGGCTGACCGCCACGGCGGAAGAGACCTCCGGAGCCCGTCCCGCGCACGGCTTGCGCCGTGCCCTCGATGTTCCGGAGGAACCATTTCATGAACGTCCCCACCTGGATCTGGTGGACCACGATCGGCGTCTCGGTCGCGGTGCTCCTCTTCGACGTGGTCGTCATCGGCCGACGCCCGCACGAGCCTTCGCGCCGCGAGGTGTCGGTCGCCCTGACGCTCTACGTCGGCGCGGCGATCCTCTTCGGCGTCGCCGTCTGGGCCACGACCGGGCACGAGTACGGGACGCAGTTCTTCGCCGGCTGGCTGACCGAGTACTCCCTCTCGGTCGACAACCTCTTCATCTTCATCATCATCATGAGCCGGTTCGGCGTACCCCGGCAGTACCAGCAGTCCGCGCTGCTCATCGGCATCGTGCTGGCCCTGGTCTTCCGCGGCATCTTCATCGCGCTCGGCGCGGCCGCGATCGAGCAGTTCAGCTGGGTGTTCTACCTCTTCGGGGCCTTCCTGATCTGGACCGGCCTCAAGCTGGCCAAGGAGGGCCCGGAGGACGAGGAGCACTACGAGGAGGGCCGGCTCACCCGCTGGGTGCGGACCGTGCTGCCGCACACCGACGACTGGCGCGGAGCCAAGCTGTGGGTGAAGCAGAACGGCAAGCTCTTCCTGACCCCGATGTTCATCGTGATGGTGGCGCTCGGCACGACCGACCTGCTGTTCGCGCTCGACTCCATCCCGGCGATCTACGGCCTCACCCGTGAGCCCTACCTGGTGCTCACCGCGAACATCTTCGCCCTGATGGGTCTGCGCCAGCTCTACTTCCTGATCGGCGGGCTGCTCGAGCGTCTGGTCTACCTCTCCTACGGCTTGGCGTTCCTGCTGGGGTTCATCGGCGTCAAGCTCGTGCTGCACGCCATGCACGAGAACGAGCTGCCGTTCATCAACGACGGCCATCACATCGAGTGGGCCCCCGACATCTCGATCCTGTGGTCGCTCGGCATCATCGTGGCGACGCTGGTCGTGACGACGGTGCTCAGCCTGATCGCGTCGCGAGGAGACACCGCGGAGGAGCTCGACGAGCAGACCGGTCCGCGCGACCTCTCCTCCGACCGCGACTTCTGAGCGGCCTAGACAGCGCCCGTTCAGGTCAGGTGACCTGAACGGGCGTGACTCCCGCCCCTCCGCCTCGTTGCACATGACAGATCACAGCGTGTCCGGGGATCGGTCGTTGCCTGAATTGCCTAGAACACGTTCTAATATGTGTCCGGGTCGGGAGTGGCGAGGGAGGTGAGACGTGGCACTGCAGGCTGTCGGGATGTTCAAGGGCCCTGGCGAGATCGCCGTCATGGTGATCGAGGTGACCAAGCGGATGTTCAAGCGCCCCTTCCAATGGGCGGAGTTCGCTGAGCAGGCCTGGTTCATCACCAGCGTCACGCTGATGCCGACGATCCTGGTCTCGATCCCGTTCGGCGCGGTCATCTCACTCCAGGTGGGCAACCTGACCGGTCAGCTGGGTGCCCAGTCGTTCGCCGGAGCCACCGCAGTGCTCGCAGTCGTCCGTGAGGCGGCCCCCATCGCCGCCGCGCTGATCATCGCCGGAGCCGCCGGGTCAGCGATCTGCTCGGACCTCGGCGCGCGCAAGATCCGCGAGGAGATCGACGCGATGGAGGTGCTCGGGGTCGACCCGCTCTACCGCCTCGTCGTACCGCGGGTCGTGGCGGCGATGTTCGTGTCCTTCATGATCATCGGCATCGTGATGGTCGCCGGCATCTCGGGCGGCTACTTCTTCACCGTCATCATCCAGGGCGGGTCCGCCGGTGCCTTCCTGGCGAACTTCACCGCGCTCGCCAGCCTCGCCGACCTGATCATCGGCATGGTCAAGGCCGTCATCTTCGGGTGGCTCGCCGCGATCGTCGGGTCGTACAAGGGGCTCTCGGCCGGCGGCGGTCCGAGCGGGGTCGGCCGGGCCGTGAACGAGTCGGTCATCGTCGCGTTCATGCTGCTCTTCTTCCTCAACGCGCTGATGACCGCGATCTACTTCCAGGTCGTACCGCAGGCGGGTCTCTAGATGGCGACCCTCACCTCCATCGGCGTGGACGTCGTCAAGGCGCGTCGCAAGCAGTTCGAGGAGTACGGCGACCAGCTGCTCTTCTACGTCAAGGCACTGGCCTGGACACCTCGGGCGATCCGCCGGTACAAGCGGGAGATCCTCAACATCCTGGCCGACGTCGCGTTCGGGTCCGGTGGCCTGACCCTGATCGCGGGCACCGTCGGCGTCATCGCGTTCCTCTCCTTCTTCGCCGGCACCGAGGTCGGCCTCCAGGGCTACGCCTCGCTGAGCCAGATCGGCGTCTCCAAGTTCACCGCGTTCATCTCGGCGTACTTCAACACCCGAGAGGTGGCTCCGCTCGTCGCGGCGATCGCCCTCGCGGCCACCGTCGGCTGCGGCTACACCGCCCGGCTCGGCGCGATGCGGATCAGCGAGGAGATCGACGCCCTCGAGGTGATGGCGGTCCCGTCGCTGCCGTTCCTGGTGACCACCCGCATGATCGCGGCCTTCATCGCGGTGATCCCGCTCTACATCGTGGCGCTGTTCTCGTCGTACCTCTCACCGCGGCTGATCACCACGCTCGTCTTCGGGCAGTCCACCGGCACCTACGACCACTACTTCCTGGTCTTCCTGCCGCCGATCGACATCCTCTACAGCTTCCTCAAGCTGATCTTCCTGGCGGTCGCGGTGATCTTGATCCACTGCTACTACGGCTACAGCGCGAGCGGTGGCCCGGCCGGTGTCGGGCTTGCGGTCGGCAAGGCCATCCGCACCTCGATCGTGACGATCGTCGTCGCAGACTTCTTCCTCAGCTTCGCGATCTGGGGCTCCAACACGACAGTGCGGATCACGGGGTGATCGACGCATGTTCGTGATGGTCAGGCGGGAGAACGACCCCCGGGAGCACTTCAAGCTCTTCGTGGCCGGCGTCTGCTTCATCGGCGCGATCATCGGCCTCATCGCGCTGTCGATCGCGATCTACAACAAGACCTTCGACAAGGTCACGATGGTCACCCTCGAGGCCGACCGGGCCGGCCTCCAGCTCCCCAAGTACGGCGACGTCCGCTACAACGGCGTGCTCGTCGGTCAGATCCGCGACATCTCGCAGAGCGGTGACAAGGCTCGCATCAAGATCGGCATCGAGCCCGACGACGCCCGGCGCATCCCGGCCAACGTCGAGGCGAACATCCTGCCCACGACGCTGTTCGGGCAGAAGTTCGTCTCGCTCGTGGCTCCCGCCCAGGGTGCCGAGGGCAGCCTCCAGGACGGCACGACGATCCCGTCGCAGCGGGTGCACACCTCGGTTGAGCTCAACAAGGTGCTGTCCCGCCTCTTCCCGCTGCTGCGTGCGGTGCGGCCGGTCGACCTCAGCGCCACCCTGTCGGCCCTCGCGACGGCCTTGAACGGCCGGGGCGACTCGATCGGCCAGACCATGGACCGGCTGGACAGCTACCTGACCACGATCAACCAGCACCTGCCGACCCTGAGAGCAGACCTTCGCCTGCTCGCCAGCGTCGCCGACGCCTACAACGTCGCGGCCCCCGACCTGGTCGCCGCGCTCGGCAACCTCACCGTGACCTCGCGCACGATCACCACGCAGAAGGCCGGCGTCGAGGGGCTCTTCGCCGATCTCCGTGGCGTCTCGATCCTCGGGGCACAGGTGCTCGAGCAGAACGAGGCGAACATCGTGCGTGAGGGCGACCTCGCTGTGCCCCTCGTGCGTCTGCTGGACAAGTACTCCCCGGAGTACAACTGCCTGCTGCGCGGCATCGCCACCTACAAGCCGGTGCTGCTCAAGACGTTCGAGGGCGGCGAGGTCAAGCAGTACGTCGAGTTCCCGTCGCCCCAGGTCCGGCCCTACGACGGGCGCGACCGGCCGGTGTACGCCGACAAGCGCGGACCGCGCTGCCTCGGCCTGCCGAACAACCCGCCGGTCCCGTGGCCCGGCTACGACACCGCCAACGGCACCGACCTGGACAACATGGGCGGCCGCGGCACGTCCTACGTCCCCGGGCAGACGACCCGGACCTCCACCACCGACCTCTACGGCGGCATGCTGGGCCGTGCTACCGAGATCTCCGCGGCCGACGCCAACCTCACGCCGCATGGACGGCGGGCGACCGCGGCGGCCCTGAGCCGGGAGACCGGTCGCCCCGCCGGGAGCATCTCGGGCCTCGGCACGCTGATGTACTCGCCGATGGCCGAGGCGGGTGAGCACGGATGAGGACCTCCGGTCGCACTGCGCGCACCACCGCCAGCCGCAAGACGCTCGGCGCCGTCGTACGCCTGGCGATCTTCACTGCGGTCTCGCTCGTCGTCACCGGCACGCTCGTGGCGATCATGGGCAAGTTCGGCACCGGGGAGACGGAGGAGTACTCCGCGGTCTTCGCCAACGCCAGCATGGTGCAGAAGGGCGACGACGTCCGGGTCGCCGGAGTGGTGATGGGCAAGGTCACCGACGTGAAGATCCACCAGGCCAACCGCGCCAAGGTGAAGTTCACGGTCAAGAAGGAGCTTCCCCTGACGACCGCGACTCGCGTCGAGATCAGGTACCTCAACCTCGTCGGAGACCGCTACGTCACCCTGCTGCAGGGCGCGCCGGGAGCGGCACGGATCCGCGCCGGCTCGACCATCCCGATCGAGCAGACGTCGCCGGCGCTCAACCTCACCGCGCTGTACGACGGGTTCGCCCCGCTGTTCGCCGCGTTGTCGCCCAAGGACGTCAACGAGCTGTCGCTCAACCTGGTGCGCGTGCTCCAGGGCGAGGGCGGCACCATCGAGGGCCTCCTGCAGCACACCGCGTCCCTGACCAGCGCCATCGCCGACCGCGACGAGCTGGTGGGTCAGGTGATCACCAACCTCGACACGCTGCTGACGACGGTCGACGGCCGGCACCAGCAGCTGACCCAGCTGGTCTCGCAGCTACGCCGCTGGGTGGGCGGCCTCGCCGAGGACCGGGTTCAGATCGGCAGCTCGGTGGCCAACCTCTCCTCGCTCACCAAGCTCCTCGCCGAGCTGATCGGCCAGGGCCGGCCGCTGCTCAAGACCGACATCGCCGAGCTGCGCACCCTGACCAAGATCCTGAGCTCGCCCGAGGGCGACGCCGTGATGAACAAGATCCTGACCAACCTGCCCGAGATGCTCGAGGACCAGACCCGCACCGGCACCTACGGCTCCTGGTACAACTACTACGTCTGCGGGGCCAAGTTCGAGATCACGTTGCCCAAGGGGCTCAACATCCCCGGCCTCGACCTGCTGACCAGCCAGCTGCGCAACTTCGGCGTGAGGTCCACGGCTCCGAGGTGCAACCGATGAGGGACTACTCGGAGCAGCGCGTCATCCGCATCGGCATCATCGCGGTCGTCATTGCCGTGCTCGCGATGGCGGCGGCGTTGAACCTGCAGAAGTTCCCTGGGTTCCGTGGGGTGTCCTACCAGGCCGAGATCACCGACGGCAGCGGCCTGCACAAGGGCAACATGGTCCAGGTCGCCGGCACCCGCGTCGGCCGCGTCGGCAAGATCGAGCTCGCCGGCGACCACGTGGTGGTGCACTTCACCGTCGACCCCGAGGTGCGCTTCGGCGACGAGACCACAGCGTCGATCGAGGTGCTCAACCTGCTCGGCGAGAAGTTCCTCGACCTGAAGCCTGCCGGCCAGGGCCGGACCAGGGCGAACGCAACCATCCCTCTCGACCGCACGCGCGCGAGCTACGACATCGTGAAGGTGTTCAGCGAGCTGTCCGACACCACCGAGCGCATCGACATCCCGCAGCTCCAGGACGCACTGACGTCGGTCGCCGACACCATGAACCGCACCAGCGACGAGGCCGGCATCGCCTTCGACGGGATCTCGCGGCTCTCGCAGTCCATCGCCTCCCGCGATGTCCAGCTGCAGTCGCTGCTGCGCCACGCCAACTCGGTCGCCAAGCTGCTGGCCGAGCGCAAGGGCGACGTCGTGGCGCTGGTCAAGGAGGGCGACCTGATCCTGCAGGAGCTGCGCAAGCGCAAGGAGGCCATCCACAACCTCCTCCTCAACACCGGCATCCTCGCCCAGCAGCTCGGTGGTCTCGTCGACGACAACCAGGCACAGCTCAAGCCGATGCTCCAGCAGCTGCAGGACGTCAACGGACTGCTGATCCGCCGGGAGAAGGCGCTGAAGGCCTCGTTGCACAACCTCGGCCCCTACGTCGGCATCCTGTCCAACATCATCGGCACCGGACCCTGGTTCGACGCTTATGCCGTGAACCTCCTCAACCTGGGCACGGGCGAGTTCGTGCCGACGGCGGACTGAGCGATGAAGAGACTTGCAGCCCTGCCCCGGATCCTCGTGATCGCCGTCGTCGCCGCGTTGCTGGTCGCCGTGCTCGCGCTGGTGCGCGGCGGCGGTGAGACGCGCACCGTGACCGCCCACTTCAGCCGCGCGGTCTCGATGTTCAAGGGCAGCGAGGTGCGCATCCTGGGGGTCCGCGTCGGCGAGGTCACTGCGGTGATCCCCGAGGGCAACACCGTCCGCGTGGAGATGACCTACGACGCCGAGTACGACGTGCCCGCCGACGCCAAGGCCGTCATCATCACCCCCACGCTGACCGCCGACCGGTTCGTCCAGCTCACGCCGGCGTACACCTCCGGCCCGAAGCTGGCGGACGGCGCCGACATCCAGGTGCAGGACACCGGGGTCCCGATCGAGCTGGACCGGATCTACCGCAGCCTCTCCGACCTGACCACCGCGCTCGGCCCCAACGGCGTCAACAAGAACGGCACCTTGAACAACGTGCTCAAGGCCGGTTCCAAGTTCCTCGACGGCCGAGGTCGCCAGGCGAACACCACGATCAACAACCTCTCGCGCGCGCTGAAGACGTTCGGCGACGGCAGCGGACAGCTGTTCGGCACCGTGCAGGCCCTGAACGAGTTCTCCGGGGCGCTCGCCGCCAACGACGCGGCGGTCTCGCAGTTCATGGGCGACCTCGGGTCCGTGTCGCAGCAGCTGGCGGGGGAGAAGGACGAGCTCTACGGCGCCCTGAAGAACCTCGCCCAGGTGCTGGGCAAGGTCGAGGGCTTCGTCAAGGGCAACCGCAAGCTGCTGACCTCGACGGTCAAGGACCTCGGCCGGGTGATGCGGACGATCGCCTCCGAGCGCTCCGCCCTCGAGACCGTGCTCGAGGTCGGCCCGACCGCGATGGGCAACCTGGTCAACGCCTGGGATCCGGTGACCAGCACGATCGGCTCGCGGATCAACCTCGGCAACAACCTCCTCACGCTGGACGACGCCCTCTGCGCCGCGGTGAAGGGCGCCAAGCTCCCGGTCTCCGACCAGGCCTGTGCGCTGCTCCGGCAGCTGCTCGAGCCGCTGCGCAACGCCGGGGAGACCAACCGCACCGGTCCCGCGTCGACGACCTCCGGGGCAGCCGCGTCCGCGGGCTCGCTGGGTCAGCTGATGGGCGGTGGCGCATGAGGATCCGTGCTGCCGGGAGCATCGTGGTCGCCGTCGTCGCCGGCATCGCGCTGAGCGCGTGCGAGCCGTACGACCTCCCCCTGCCCGGGAGCCCGGTCGACGACGACAACTCGTTCGTGGTGACGGCCGAGTTCAACGACGTGCTCAACCTCGTGCCGCGATCGCCCGTCCTGGTCAACGACGTCACCGTCGGCGAGGTCGTGGAGCTGGACCGGGTCGGCTGGCACGCCCGCGCGACGCTGCGCATCAAGAACAACGTGACGCTCCCCGCCAACAGCATCGCCGAGATCCGGCAGACCAGCCTGCTCGGCGAGAAGTACGTCGCCCTCGAGCCCGGTCCGGGCAAGCCCGAGGGCCGGCTCGCCGACGGGGCGAAGATCACCCTGGCCGGCACCGGGCGCAACCCGGAGCTCGAGGAGATCCTGGGCTCACTGTCGTTCCTGCTCAACGGCGGGGGAGTCGGCAAGCTCAAGACCATCACCACCGAGCTGAACGCCGTCTTCGACGGCCGGCAGGACCGCCTCAAGCACGTGCTCGGCGAGCTCAACACCCTCGTGACCGGGCTCGACGCGCAGAAGGGCGACATCATCAACGCGATGGAGTCGCTCAACGGCCTGACCCGCACGCTGAACCGCGAGCGCAGCACGGTCACCGCTGCCCTGGACAGCTTCGGCCCGGCGGTCAAGGTGCTGGCGGACCAGCACGCCCAGCTCGTCAAGATGCTCAAGGCGCTCGACCGGCTCGGCAAGGTCGGGACGCGCGTGGTGAACTCGACGAAGGACGAGATCCTCGAGGTCCTGGCGCGGCTGCGGCCGGTGCTGGCCGAGATCAACAAGGCAGGCGACCAGATCCCGACCGCGCTGAGCCTGCTGATCAGCTTCCCGTTCCCGATCGAGTCCAACAACATCGTCTACGGCGACTACGCCAACACCTCGATCTTCTTCAACCTCAACCTGCAGAACCTCCCGACCGGACTGGACGCGCTGGGCCTGGGCGGACTGGCCGGCAACAAGGCGGGCAAGAAGGGCACGGCCGGCGACCCGAAGCTCGACGCCGCGCTCAAGGACCTGATCGACGGTCTGAAGAACCTCCCGCCCCTGCCCGGCATGCCGGGACCGGAGGGCCGCGACGCACCGGCCGGGGACCTCTCGGCACTCCTGGGAGGTGGTGGCGCATGACCGGCGGCATCCGCAACCGGCTGATCGCGTTCGTGATCCTCAGCGCCGTCGGCGTCGTCTACATCAGCGCGAGCTACCTCGGCCTGGTCGACGCCGCCCTCGGGCGCGGGTTCACCGTGACCGCACGGCTGCCCGGCACCGGCGGGCTGTACGAGGGAGGCGAGGTCACCTACCGCGGCGTGAGGGTGGGCGAGGTCGCGTCGATGAAGCCGGTCGGCACCGGCGTCGAGGTGAAGCTCGACATGGACGACGGCACCAAGCTGCCCTTGAACGCGCCGATGTTCGTCCACAACGGCTCCGCGGTGGGCGAGCAGTACCTCGACTTCGAGCCGGCCTCCGACGACGGTCCCTACGCCAAGGAGGGGGCGGTGTTCCAGGGCACGGCCGACACGCTCCCCGTCGACGAGGCCGACCTGATCGTGACGATGGACCGGTTCGTCCGGTCGGTGAACGGCAAGAACCTCTCGACCGTGATCGGCGAGCTCGGCCAGATGTTCTACAACACCGGCCGCCCGCTCCAGGACATCATCGACGGCGCCGGGAAGTTCGTGGCGGACGCCGAGGCCAACAAGCAGGAGACGATCAGCCTGCTGCGGCGCGGCCGCACGGTCCTGGAGACCCAGGAGGCCAACGCCGGCAACATCAAGGCCTTCGCGTCCGGCCTCAACACGGTCACCCGAGCGCTGCGCGACAGCGACGGCAACATCCGCACCCTGCTGCAGGGCGGGCCGACGACGTTGGAGCAGATCCGGCTGCTCCTCAAGGGCCTCCAGCCGACGCTTCCCGTCTTCCTGAGCAACCTGGTCACGGTCAACCAGGTCACCACGGTGCGCCTGGACGCGGTGGAGCAGCTGCTGGTGACCTACCCGGCTCTGATCGCGGGCGGCTTCGACGGCACCACCATCGACGGCTACGGCCACGTCCACCTGGAGTTCGACAGCAAGGTCCAGCCGTGCACGCAGGGCTACCTGCCCAAGAGCCGCTGGCGTCCCGGGTCGGACCTCAGCGACGGGAAGCCGTTCCTGGAGGCTCGCTGTGCCGCGGGAGCGCCGTACAACATGCGCGGATCGCGCTACGCGCCGGACTACGGCGGTGGGGCGGCGCGCGTCGCGCCGTACGACCCCCGCACCGGTAGCGTGGATCTGGGCGACCAGCAGCTGCGGCTGGGCAACCCTGGCCTCAACGACATCTATGGGGAGGACGCGTGGAAGTGGATGCTGATCGGACCCACGCTGGATCGATGAGCACACCACCCACACGAGGCCCGAGCACCGGCCGTCTGGTGCTGTCGCTGCTCGCCGTGCTGCTGCCGCTCGCGGTGGGTGGCGGCGTGTGGTCGTGGCAGCACGACCGCCACGACAGGGCTGTCTCCGCGCGTGACGAGGACCGTGCGGCCGTGCGCGCGGCCACGCGGCTCGTGTCCCGATGGGCCACCGTCGACTATCGCGAGCTCGACGGCTACTTCGAAGGCGTCCTGGCCGGCGCGACCGGGCAGTTCAAGGACGAGTTCGACCAGACCCAGCAGGTGATCCGTGACGGCCTCACGTCGGAGGAGTCGGTGCAGGTGCCGACGATCCCGAAGGGAGGGGCCGGCCTGCTCGAGCGCGACGGCGACCGGGCGCGGGTCGTCGTCACCATCGACGCGGTGGTCACCAACAAGTCCACCGAGACCCCGCAGCCGCGGCAGTACCGCATGGTCGTGACCTTGCAGAAGGTCCGCGGCGCCTGGCTGACCAGCAAGCTCGAGGTGGTCACGTGAGCACCACCGGCGCCGGCTCGGGGCCTGGCACCGACGACACCAAGCTCTGTCCGTTCTGCGCCGAGACGATCAAGGCGGCGGCGATCAGGTGCCGCTACTGCGGCAGCGACCTGCCCGCGCCCGAGGCAGAGCCACAGACCTCGGAGCCCGCAGAGGTCGTGGAGGCAGAGGTCGTGGAGGAGCAGGTCGTCGAGGTGCTGGCGACCCCGGCCCGTCGTTCGCCGGAGTGGTTCCTGCCCGCACTCGCGGTGTCCGTGCTGGTGATGCTGGTGTTCCTCGTGCTGGCGCTCGTCGACTGGCGTGACACCCGCTCCCTCGACCGGGCCCGCGAGGCCGGCGACGAGGTCCGGGCGTCGATCACCGAGCAGCTCGAGGCGCTTCTGAGCTACGACCACACCAGCTTCGACAAGGACCAGGAGACCGCCCAGCGAGCCCTGACCAAGGACTTCCGGGAGAGCTACCAGGAGGAGCTCGAGACGCTGCGCTCGCGTGCTGTGGAGCAGAAGCTCAGCCAGCAGGCGGACGTCGTGGCGGTGTCGATCGTCACCGAGGAGCCGGACGAGGTGGAAGCGCTCGTCTTCGTCAACACCACCACGACCGCAGCGGGGGACGAGGAGACGCGGCTCCTGCAGAACCGCATCAACGTCGACCTGGTCCGCACCGACTCCGGGTGGCTGATCGACGGGATCACGTTCCCTCAGTCCTGATCGGCTGGTAAAGTAGAACACGTTCCACTTTGAGTGCAGGGAGAACGCATGAGCTCCGGCCGCGCCGCCGTACGCATGACCGAGCAGGAGGTCGGGGACTTCCTCGCCTCCGCCAAGAAGGTCCAGGTCGCGACGATCGGGCCTGACGGCTCCCCACACCTGACCACGCTGTTCTACGTGCTGCAGGAGGGGAAGGTCGCGTTCTGGACCTACGCGTCCTCGCAGAAGATCAAGAACCTGCAACGCGACCCCCGCATCACGCTGCTGGTCGAGGACGGCGACGACTACTTCGAGCTGCGCGGCGTCACGATCCAGGGCAAGGCCGAGCTGGTCACCGACGAGCACGGCATCCGCGCGATCGGCACCGCGGTCGCCGACGTGATGGCCGGCGGTGTCGACCTCGGCGACTTCGGCCGGGAGCAGGTCGAGCGCCAGGTGAGGAAGCGCTACGGCGTCGTGGTGACACCGGAGACGGTGGCCAGCTGGGACCACCGCAAGATGACGAGCTGACGAGGAGCGATGCTGTGAAGGTCAAGGCCGACTACGACCTGTGCGAGTCCAACGCGTTGTGCGAGGCGTTCGCACCTGACATCTTCCAGGTCGACGACGACGACAACCTCCAGCTGCTGGCCGACGAGGTCACGCCGGAGAACGAGGAGCGGATCAAGCAGGCGGTCGCCGCCTGCCCGAAGGCCGCCCTCTCCATCGTGGAGGAGTGAGGTGGCCAACGAGCTCTCGCTGGACGGCCGCGTTGCCGTCGTCACGGGTGCCGGAGCGGGGCTGGGCCGCGCCGAGGCGGTGGCCCTCGCCGACGCCGGGGCGCACGTCGTGCTCAACGACCTCCCTGGAGCTGCCGACGACGTCGCCGACGCGATCCGCTCGCGGGGCGGGCAGGCGACCGTGGTCGCCGGTGACGTGGGGGAGCGCTCCACCGCCGACGCGTTGCTCAAGGCGACTGCGGAAGATCTGGGCCGGCTCGACATCGTGGTGAACAACGCCGGCATCACCCGCGACCGCATGCTGTTCAACCTCTCCGACGAGGAGTTCGACCAGGTCGTCCGGATCCACCTGCGCGGCCACTTCCTGCTCTCGCGCAACGCGGCCGCGCACTGGCGGGCGCTGGCGAAGTCGACTGACTCGCCGGTCTACGGGCGAGTCGTCAACACCACGTCCGAAGCAGGCCTGGGCGGGTCGCCCGGCCAGGCCAACTACGCCGCGGCCAAGGCCGGCATCACCGCGCTGACCCTCTCGACTGCTCGCGGCCTCGGCCGGCTCGGCGTACGCGCCAACGCGATCGCGCCACGGGCCCGCACCGCGATGACCGCCGGTGTGTTCGGCGACGACCAGAGCGGTGCGGAGGTCGACCCGCTGTCGCCCGACCACGTCGCTCCGCTGGTCGCCTACCTCGCCTCACCCGCGGCCGAGCGGATCAACGGCCAGGTGTTCGTGGTGTACGGCGGGATGGTGGCTCTTCTGTCCGCCCCGGTCGTCGAGCAGCGCTTCGACAAGGCGGGCGACCGTTGGGACCTTGCCGACCTCGACAAGCAGGTGGGCACCTACTTCGCCGACCGTGACCCCTCCGTCTGCTTCGCCGCGGACGCCGTGATGAAGCTGGAGGTCTAGCCGTGGGACGACTGGCGGGCAAGGTCGCGATCGTGACCGGTGGTGCGCAGGGACAGGGTGAGGCGATCGTGCGGGCGTTCGTCGCCGAGGGCGCCAAGGTGGTCGTCGCCGACATCGCCGACGACCTCGGCAAGGCGCTCGCCACCGAGCTCGGCGAGAGCGCTCACTTCGTGCACCACGACGTCTCCGACGAGGACTCCTGGCGCGCCGTCGTCGACGAGGCGGTGTCGACCTTCGGCCCCGTCACGGTGCTGGTCAACAATGCCGGCATCCTCCAGTTCGCCGAGCTCACCACGATGCCGACAAGCGACTACGAGCGCCTCTTCCGGGTCAACCAGCTCGGCTGCTTCCTCGGCATGCGCACCGTCGCGCCGGTGATGACCGAGGCGGGTGGCGGGTCGATCGTCAACACCTCCTCGATCGAGGGCCTCGGCGGCATGCCCACCCTGGTCGCCTACACCGGCACCAAGTTCGCCATCCGCGGGATGAGCAAGGCCGCCGCGATGGAGCTCGGCCCCAAGGGCATCCGGGTCAACTCGGTGCACCCGGGCATGATCCGTACGCCGATGATCGAGGGCCATGTCGGCGGTGAGGCGGGATACGAGTTCGTCGGCAAGAAGATCCCGCTGCGGCGGGTCGGGGAGCCCAGCGACCTGGCCGGCGTCTACGTCTACCTCGCCAGCGACGAGTCGTCCTACGCCACCGGTGCCGAGTTCGTCGTCGACGGTGGGGTCACCAGCACCCATGCCTTCGGCGGCATGTAACGACGAAGCCCGCTCGGGCACCGGCGGTCTTGACCATAACTGCAACGCGTTCTAGATTGGACACGTGTCCAGTCAGTTGTCCATCCAGGCGCCGGGGCGGGCCTTCAACACCCGCCAGGCCGAGACCGTCGCGCGGCTCGTCGATGCCGCGCTGAGCGAGGTCCGTGCGGTCGGCTACGACGCGCTCACGGTGCGCTCGGTCGCCGCTCGGGCGAAGGTGGCGCCGGCCACGGCGTACACCTACTTCGCCTCCAAGAACCACCTGGTCGCCGAGGTCTTCGCCCGCAAGCTCGCCGAGCTGCCGGCAGTCGACAGCAGCCGGCCCACGCCGCAGGCCAGGCTGACCGCCGAGTTCGCTCAGCTCGCCGACTTCCTCGGCCGCGAACCCGAGCTGGCCGCAGCCACCACGGTCGCGATGCTCGGGCCGGAGCCGGACGTCGCCCGGCTGCGCAACGCCACCGGCAAGGTGATCGCCGGCCGGATGGCTGAGGCGCTGGGCGACGCGGCGAGCGCCGACCTGGTCGAGGCGCTGAGCCTGCTGTGGAGCGGCTCGCTGCTGCAGGCCGGGCTCGGGCACGAGACCTACCCGGAGATGGCAGAGCAGCTCACCCGGGTCACGGCCCTGCTGCTGGGGGCCTGATGCGGTTCGACCCCTACGACTACGCGGTCCAGGAGGACCCGTACCCGACATATGCCTGGCTGCGCGACAACGACCCGGTGCACCACAACGAGGCCGAGGGCTACTGGGTCCTCTCCAAGTACGACGACGTGCAGAACGCGTTCCGTGACGACACGGTGTTCTCCAACCGCATGGGCGTCTCGATCGACAAGGCCTCGTGGGGTCGCCACGCGCACCGGACCATGTCGATCCTCGCCCTGGACGCGCCCCAGCACATGCGGCTGCGTGGTCTGGTCGCGAAGGCCTTCACCCCGAGAAGGGTCCGCGAGCTCGAGCCGCGGGTCCTGGAGCTGACCCGGAAGTTCCTCGACCCGGCGCTGGCGGCGGGCGAGTTCGACTGGATCAGCGACTTCGCAGGCAAGTTCCCGATGGACGTCATCTCCGAGATGATGGGCGTGCCCGAGGCCGACCGCGACGAGGTGCGTCGGCTGGCCGACCTGCTGGTGCACCGCGAGGACGGCATGCGCGACGTGCCCGACGACGGCATCGCTGCGGCGATCGAGCTGGTCACGTTCTACGAGAAGCTGATCGACGAGAAGCGGCGCGAGCCCGCCGACGACCTGACGTCCGCGCTGATCGACGCGGAGGTCGACGGCGACCGACTGCAGCAGGCGGAGATCCTGGCGTTCCTGTTCCTCATGGTCGTCGCGGGCAACGAGACCACGACCAAGCTGCTCGGCAACGCCGTCTTCCACGGCTTCGGGCATCCCGACCAGCTCGCGACCGTGTACGACGCCCCGGCGACGGTCAAGGCCTGGGTCGAGGAGACGCTGCGCTACGACAGCTCGACGCAGATGCTCGCCCGGCACGTGACGCAGGACGTCGTGCTGCGCGGGCGGACGATCCCCGCCGACTCCCAGCTGCTCCTGCTGACCGGGTCGGCCAACCGCGACGAGGAGGTCTTCCCCGACGCCGACCGCTACGACCTGGCCCGCGACACCAGCGCGATGATCAGCTTCGGGGTCGGCCGGCACTACTGCCTGGGCGCCAACCTCGCTCGGCTGGAGGCCAACCTCGCGCTGGGCTACCTGGTCGACCGCGTCTCGTCGTACGACGTCGACGTGGCGGGTGCTCGCAGGGTGCACTCGATCAACGTGCGAGGCTTCCGCTCGCTGCCAGTGTCGATGAAGGTGCGCTGATGGCGGCCGTGGTGGCCGGAGCGAGCTCGGGCATCGGTGCGGCGACCGCGATCGCGCTGGCCGGCAAGGGGTTCCCCGTCGCGCTCGGCGCACGGCGCGTCGACCGCATCGGCGAGGTGGCGGCCGCGATCCGGGCGACCGGAGGCGAGGCTGCGGCCTTCCAGCTCGACGTCACCGACGACGCCTCGGTCGCGAAGTTCGCTGCCGACGCCCACGACGCCCTCGGAGTCGCCGACGTGGTGGTGGCCAATGCGGGCTTCAACCAGCCGGGGCGGGTCCACGAGTCGAGCGCGGCGCACCTGCTCGCCCACCTCGACGTCAACCTGCTCGGGGCGCAGCGGCTCGTCGAGGCGTTCGCGCCGTCGATGGTCGAGGCGCGGCGCGGGGACCTGGTCTTCGTGTCGTCAGACGTGGTGGAGACCCACCGCCCGATGACTGGTGCCTACAACGCGAGCAAGACCGGCCTCGAGGGGCTGGTGCGCACCATGCAGGCCGAGCTCGAGGGCACGGGCATACGCGCTTCGCTGGTCCGCCCCGGTCCGACGATGACCGAGATGGGCATGGACTGGCCCGAGGCTCTGACGACCACGGTGCTGGAGACCTGGGTGCGCTGGGGGCTGGCTCGGCACAGCGGGTTCCTGCCTGCAGAGGCGATCGCCAACGCCGTGCTCACCGTGGTCACTGCGCCCCGGGGAACGCACATCACCGCCATCGACGTACAACCGGAAGGACCCGTGGCATGACCTCGGCACCCAAGGTCTCGCATCTGCACCCGGGCCATCCCAACGGCCACCTGGAGGAGCTGCGCACCGACCCGCTGGGGCTGCTGCACCGCGTGCGCGAGGAGTGCGGCGACATCGGCGTCTTCGACCTCGCCGGCCGCGACGTCTACCTGGTCACCGGGGCCGGGGCCAACGAGGTGTTCTTCCGCGCCCCTGACGAGGTCCTCGACCAGGCCGAGGCCTACCCGTTCATGAAGCCGATCTTCGGCGAGGGCGTGGTCTTCGACGCGCCGCCGGAGAAGCGCAAGGAGGCGCTGCGCAACCAGGCGCTGCGCGGCGACCAGATGCGGGGCCACGCCCAGACCATCGAGCGCCAGATCCACGGCATGGTCGCGGGGTGGGGCGACTCCCGCGACGAGTGGGGCGAGATCGACCTGCTCGACTGGTTCGCCGAGCTCACGATCTACACCACCAGTGCGTGCCTGATCGGGGAGCGGTTCCGCGAACAGCTCGACGGCGGCTTCGCCTCGCTCTACCACGACCTCGAGCGGGGCACCGACGCGATCGCCTACGTCGACGCCTACGCCGACATCGAGTCGTTCCGCCGCCGCGATGCTGCGCGGGTGGCGCTGGTCGACCTGGTGCAGGGCATCATCGACCGCCGGGTCACCCGCGCCACTCCCGGGGACACGCCCGGCCAAGAGGAAAGAGATCTTCTGGATGTGATGATGCAGGTCGGCTTCACCGCCGATTACATCACCGGTGCCTTCATCTCGATGATGTTCGCCGGGCACCACACGTCGTCCGGCACTGCCGCCTGGACACTGATCGAGCTGCTCCGCAACCCCCAGGTCCTCAAGGACGTCGTGGCCGAGCTCGACGACCTGTACGCCGACGGGCGCGAGGTGTCCTTCCAGGCCCTCCGCGAGATCCCGCGGCTGGAGTCGGCGCTCAAGGAGGCCCTGCGGCTGCACCCGCCGCTGGTGCTGCTGCTCCGGGTCGCCAAGGAGGACCTCGAGATCGCGGGCGTCACCGTCCCGGCCGGCGCCATGGTCGGCGCGTCGCCGGCGGTCTCCAACCGCATCCCGGCGGACTTCCCCGACCCGGACCGGTTCGACCCCGGACGCTACGCCGAACCGCGGCAGGAGGACCTGCTCAACCGCTGGACGTGGATCCCCTTCGGCGCGGGACGCCACCGGTGCGTCGGGTCGGCGTTCGCGATGATGCAGCTCAAGGCGATCTTCTCGGTGATCCTGCGCGACTACGAGTTCGAGCTCGCGCAGCCGTCGGAGACCTACCGTGACGACACCTCGAAGATGGTGATCCAGCTGCAGCAGCCCTGCCGGGTCCGCTACCGGAGGCGCGCATGAGGATCGTCGCCGACCTCGACCTGTGCCAGGGCCACGCGATGTGTGTGCTCGAGGCACCCGAGGTCTTCGCCGTCGAGGACCAGGTGCGGCTCCTGGTCGAGCACCCGACACCCGAGCAGCACGCCGTCGTACGTGAGGCAGTGCGCTACTGCCCGACCATGGCCCTCACCTTGCTGGAGGACGACTGACATGTGGGACCGCAACGAGCTCGAGGAGACGGTCGAGCGGTGGGTCGAGGCCAACCGCATCGCCCAGGGCAAGGCCGACTGGACCGGACTCGCGGACTTCTACGCCGACGACGCGACCTACGGCTGGATGTACCAGCCCGACGAGCACTTCATGGCCGTCGGCCGCGACGAGATCCGCGACCTGGCGCTCGGCACGGAGATGGCCGGGCTCGAGGGCTGGTCCTACCCCTACGTCTCGGTCGTCATCGACGAGAAGCAGGGCATGGTGGTCGGCTTCTGGCGGCAGGTCTCGCCGGTCGAGGGCGTTGAGATCACCGGGATCGGGGGCTCCTGGTTCGGCTACGCCGGCGACGGGCAGTGGGCCTGGCAGCGCGACTGGTTCGACCTCAACAGCGCGGGGCACGCCTTCCTGCAGGTGCTCGAGGCCGGTGCCGCGTCGCCGGCCATGGTGGAGCGGATGGGGCTTCACGGTCCGAGCCAGCCCGGCCACTACGCCAAGGCGGAGCTGCCTGCTCCGATGTGGCCGCCGGTGGTTGGGCCATGAGTGCCCGTCGCGTCGATTGGTCTCGACGGGCGGTGTCTCGCCTAGCGGCTCGCCACCTGCTCGACCACCGTCGGCAGGGTGACCGCGATGAGTGAGTTCACCGTCATCAACCCGGCGACCGAGGAGATCATCGGCTCGGCGCCGGACGGCACGGTCGACGACCTGGCCTCAGCCGTCGGCCGGGCACGCCAAGCCTTCGACGGCACCGACTGGCCGACCAACCTCGAGCTTCGGTTGTCGTGCCTGCGCGAGCTGCACGCGATGCTGGTCTCGAGCGGCGAGGCGATGCGGACCCTGACGACGTCGGAGGCCGGCGCACCGGCGTTCCTCACCACCGGCCCGCAGTACGACGTACCGGTCGAGTCGTTCCGGTGGGTACTCGACCTCGCCGAGGGATACGAGTGGGAGCAGGATCTCGGCGTCGCGTCGCCGATGGGCATCCCGACCGCTCGCACCGTGCGCAAGGAGGCCGTCGGGGTGGTCGCGGCGATCACGCCGTGGAACTTCCCGAACCAGATCAACCTCGCCAAGGTCGGTCCAGCTCTTGCTGCCGGCAACACCGTCGTCCTCAAGCCCGCACCGGACACGCCGCTGGTCGCGCTCGAGCTGGCGCGTATGGCCCAGGAGTGCCTGCCCGCCGGCGTGTTCGAGGTCATCACCACGACCGACAACGAGGCGGCTGCGCTGCTGACCACCGATCCACGGGTGGACCTGGTCTCCTTCACCGGCTCGACGGCCACCGGCCGAGCCGTGATGCGGGCCGCGTCGGACACGCTGAAGAAGGTGTTTCTGGAGCTGGGTGGCAAGTCCGCTGCCGTGGTACTCGACGACGCAGACCTCGCGAACGCTGTCGGGACGGCGGCGTTCTCGGTGTGCGTGCACGCCGGCCAGGGCTGCGCGCTGACCACCAGGCTGGTGGTGCCGCGAGCCCGCTACGCCGAGGCCGTGGAGATCGCGGCTGTCACCATGAGCAGCATCGGCGTCGGCGACCCGACCGACCCGGGCACGATCTGCGGCCCGGTGATCTCCGAGGTCCAGCGCGGCCGGATCGAGCGCTACCTGGGACTCGCGCAGGACGAGGGCGGTCACTTCGCGACCGGCGGGCTGGTTCGAGGAGTGCGCGGGGAGACGCTGCCCGACAAGGGGTTCTGGGTCCAGCCGACCGTGATCGCCGGGCTCGACAACGACGCTCGGGTCGCGCGGGAGGAGATCTTCGGGCCGGTGCTGACGATCATCGCCCACGACGGCGACGACGACGCCGTACGCATCGCCAACGACTCGCCCTACGGCCTGTCCGGGTCCGTGGACTCGGCCGACCCGGACCGGGCACGAGCGGTCGCCCATCGGATCCGCACCGGCACCCTCGCCGTCAACGGCGGGGTCTGGTACGCCGCCGACGCACCGTTCGGCGGCTACAAGCAGTCGGGGATCGGTCGCGAGATGGGCGTGGCCGGGTTCGAGGAGTACCTCGAGACCAAGCTGATCGCGATCCGAACGAAGTGAAGGAGGTTGAGGTGGTCTCGACGGACGGCTCGCAGGCTCGCCTGCTCGACCAACATCTCGCGGTTCGAGCCTCGAAACCAGCCGCCCGTTTCGAAGGCAAGGTCGCCATCGTGACCGGCGCGGCCCAGGGGATCGGCGAGGCCTATGCCAGAGGCCTCGCAGCCGAGGGCGCGAAGGTCGTCGTCGCCGATCTCGACGACGCGGGAAAGCAGGTCGCGCAGGACATCGGCGGCCTCTTCGTGCACACCGACGTCTCCTCGCACGAGGCTGCTGCGGCCTGCGCGCAGGCCGCAGCCGACGCCTACGGCGGGGTCGACCTGCTGGTCAACAACGCGGCGATCTACGGCGACATGGCGTTCGACCTGCTGATCACCGTCGACTGGGACTACTACCGCCGGTTCATGGGCGTCAACCTGGACGGGGCCCTGGTGATGACGCGTGCGGTCTACCCGCTGATGAGAGCCAGGGGCGGCGGTGCGGTCGTCAACCAGTCCTCGACGGCCGCGTGGCTCTACTCCGGCTTCTACGGGCTGGCCAAGGTCGGCATCAACGGTCTCACCCAGCAGCTTGCGCACGAGCTTGGTGGCATGAACATCCGGGTCAACGCGATCGCCCCAGGCCCGGTCGACACCGAGGCCACCCGCAAGCAGGCCGGTGGTCACGTCGCCACGCTCGTGCAGGGCCTCGCCCTCAAGCGCGTCGGACAGCCGGAGGACATGGTGGGAGCCTGCCTCTTCCTGCTCTCGGACGAGGCCGCCTGGGTGACGGGCCAGATCCTGAACGTCGACGGTGGGCAGGTGCTGCGATGACCACCACGGACCGTGGGGCCGGACCCGTCGATGTCGGGTTCGTGGGACTGGGGCAGATCGGAGCGCCGATGGCGCGCCGCCTGACCGACCCACTGGTGTACGACGTGCAACCCGACGCGACCCGCGGGTTCCACCGTGTCGCGGCCTCGCTCGACGAGCTCGCGACCTGCGACGTCGTCTGCGTGATGGTGCGCGACGACCAGCAGGTGCGCGAGGTGGTCGGCAGGCTCGTCGGTCCGGTGGTGGTGGTGCACTCCACCATCAGCGTCGAGACCGCCGAGTCCCTCGGGCCCGACGTCCTGGACGCCCCGGTGAGCGGCGGGCCGAGGGGAGCCGCCGACGGGCGGTTGGCCATCATGGTCGGGGGTTCCGAGGCCGCGTTCGCAACCGCCCAGCCCGTCCTCGAGCAGCTGGGTGACCTGGTGCTGCACCTCGGACCGGCGGGCGCGGGCACGAAGGCGAAGCTGGCGCGCAACCTGCTGCACTTCATCTCGTTCACGGCCGCGGGTGAGGCGGCGAGGCTGGCCGAGGCCGCAGGCATCAGCCCGGCGGTGCTCGGTGAGATCGTCCGGCACACCGACGCCGTCACCGGAGGGCCGGGCGCCATCCTCTGGCGCGACACCGCCGCGCCCCTCGGCGAGGACGACGGCTGGTTCCCGATCATGAGGCACGTGCGCGACCTGGGGGAGAAGGACCTCGGGTTCGCCCTCGAGCTCGGCAAGGACCTCGGTGTGGACCTGGAGCTGGCCGCGCTCGCGGCCGGCCGGCTGGGGAAGGAGCTGGGACTGTGACCGACGACCGCCGCCGCCGCGGGCTGGAGCGCATGGAGGAGGTGTACGGCTGGGAGATGAAGGACGGCCCGGGCGACTTCTTCGGCTACACCGCCGACCATCTGTTCGCCGACATCTGGTCGCGGCCCGGCCTCACCATCGAGCAGCGTCGGCTGCTGCTGATCGGACTGCTGGCGGGCGCCGGCCGCTTCGACGTACTCGGCATCCAGCTCGAGGCTGCCCTCAAGCGCGGCGATCTCGACGCGACGGAGCTCCGCGAGATCGTCGTCTTCCTCGCGCACTACGCCGGCTGGCCGACGGGAGCCACGATGAACAACCAGGTCGAGGAGATCATCGGCCGGCACCCATGAGCTACGACCACCTCTCCCACGACGAGCTCGCGCGACTGCTGCCCGAGCTGCTGCTGTGCGGCCACCTGATCGACCGGTCCGGGATGGCGCACGTGATCGGCGCCCTGGGACGCGAGGGCATGGGTGAGGTGGCGATCGAGGAGTGGCGCGGCGCGAGCCCGGTCTACACGCGCAGGATGCGCGAGGCGCTCGGCCTGTCCGGCCACGGCGTTACCGACCTGTTCAAGTGCTTCCAGCACGACATCGGCGCCCCGCCCCAGTTCCTCGACTTCCGGTTCAGCGTCGAGGACGAGCACCACGGCGGCTTCCACCTCGACCACTGCGGTGCCCTGCTCGACGTCGAGCCGATGGGGGAGGAGTACGTCGTCACGATGTGCCACCACATCGAGGACCCGACCTTCGACGCCACCGCCCTGGTGACCAGTCCCTACGCGCAGGTCCGACCCGTGCACCGCCCGCCTCGGGTGCCCACCGACCGTCACCCGCACTGTGCCTGGACGGTCACCATCGACGAGACGCGGGACCCGCTCTCGTTCCCCACCGAGGCGGCGGAGATCGCCCGCACGCACGCCGCGACGTTCCCGTTGCCGGGTGGCTCGGGTGGCTACGAAGGCCCGCTGCAGGCCGATGTCGACTGGACCGGCTTCCCGCGCGCGCTGCTGCTCCGCCTCTGCGACGAGATCGCCCTGCAGTGGCACCTGCTCTCGCTGTCGTTCGCCCGAGCCGTTGGCCGTCGTACGCCGGAGGTCGACGCCATCGTGGCCAAGCAGCTGACCGGGATCGCGGGGCTCACGTCGTGGCGGCTGCGTGGTCTCGGCCTGGAGTCCGTGCTCGCAGTGCACCCGGTGCTCAACCCGGTCGGCTACGTCGGCGTCACTGTCGAGGGCCGCACGCTCACCTTCGACCGCACCTCGCCCGGTGCGCAGGACGGTTGGTGGGTCCGGCTGCTCGGCGAGGCGCCCTACGCCGCCCTGGATGCGCTCGTGCTGGGGGTCGACCCGACCCTCGGGCTCGAGGTCGTCGAGGACACCCGGGCTCGGCTCGTCGTACACGTGGTGGAGACGGGTGCCGCTCGCGGGGAGTCGCCCGAGGTGGCGGTCACCCGCTTCAGCAAGGGCGCCGACTTCGTGCTGGTGGACCGGCGGAGGATGCTGCCGATCAGCCCTGCCTAGCCGGCCGGCAGCGTGTCGGGAGGCTCTCGGGGCCGCTGCGAGCCTGCGAGCGTTGCCGCCCCGTCCGCCGGAGACACGCTCGGCCAGGAAGGTCCGGCCGGCAGCGTGTCGGGAGGCTCTCGGGGCCCGCTGCGAGCCTGCGAGCGTTGCCGACCCGTCCGCCGGAGACACGCTCGGCCAGGAAGGTCCGGCCGGCAGCGTGTCGGGAGGCTCTCGGGGCCCCTGCGAGCCTGCGAGCGTTGCCGCCCCGTCCGCCGGAGACACGCTCGGCCAGGAAGGTCCGGCCGGCAGCGTGTCGGGAGGCCTCCGGGCCGCTGCGAGCCTGCGAGCGTTGCCGCCCCGTCCGCCGGAGACACGCTCGGCCAAATAATTCAGCGCAGCAGGAGGCGGACGGCGACGTCCATGGACTTCGCGACGTCCTGGGCCGAGGCGCGGCCGGTGACCCACTGCACGAGCGAGGAGAGCCACACGTCGCCGATGACCTTCGCGATCGCGATGTCGTCCTCGCTGGGGGTGATGTCCTCGATGGGGGAGTCCTGGTCGTGCATCGCCCGCATCAGGAGCTTGGTGACGTGCATGCCGACGACGTGGATCTCGTTGGCGACCGAGGCGTCGGCGAACATGAACGCCCGGGTCAGCGCCTCGGTGAGGTTGGGGTCGCGCTGCAGTCCACGCGTAGTGCGGCCGAGCACGTGCATGACCCGCTCGTGCGGGGTGTCGCCCGGGATCGGACGGCGGTCGAAGTTGGTGTTGGCCTGCTCGAACTCGCGCGCGAGACCGGCGACCAGCAGGTGGATCTTGGAGGGGAAGTAGCGGTAGAGGGTGCCCAGGGCGACGTCCGCGCGCTCGGCGACGGCGCGCATCTGCACGGCGTCGAACCCGCCCTTGGAGGCCAGCGCGATGGTGGCGTCGAGGATGCGCTTGCGACGGTCGCGCTGCGCGGCCGATCCGAGCTCCTCGGTGCTGAGGGAGTTCATCGTCGACATGGGCGTGCTCTCCCTCCGAGAGTTAGGTGGTACCGCGGGTAACGCTTTCTTGTGAACTGCACGTAGGCTATCACCGGCTACACCCAGAATAGAAACACGTTCTAGAATTGCCGAGCATCGATTCGAGCCGAACGGACGGCCGAACGATCCACACGGATTCCCCAACGGAGGTCGCGCGTGCGCATCGCTCTGCTGTCCTACCGCAGCAAACCGCACTGCGGTGGCCAGGGTATCTACCTGCGTCACCTCAGCCGTGAGCTGGTCGCCCTCGGGCACGAGGTCGAGGTGTTCTCCGGTCAGCCCTATCCCGAGCTCGACCCGGGCGTGAGGCTGACCAAGGTCCCGAGCCTGGACCTCTACCGCGACCCCGACCCGTTCCGCACCCCGTGGCCCAACGAGTACCGCGACCTGATCGACGTCGAGGAGGTCGCGACGATGTGGACCGCCGGCTTCCCGGAGCCGCGCACCTTCAGCAAGCGGGTGGCCCGGATCCTCCGCGACCGCGTCGGCGAGTTCGACATCGTCCACGACAACCAGACGCTCGGCCCAGGGATGCTGGCCATCAAGGCGCTGGGTGTCCCGTTCATCACCTCGATCCACCACCCGATCACCTTCGACCGGCGCATCGACCTCGCCGCGGCCAAGGAGCTGCGCGGATGGCAGCGGGTCAAGAAGGACCTCAGCCTGCGCCGCTGGTACGGCTTCCTCAAGATGCAGGGTCGCGTGGCCCGTGGCATCGGACGCATCCTCACGGTCTCGGACAGCTCTGCACGTGACATCGCGACCGACTTCGGCGTCGACCCCTCGCGGATCCAGGTGATCCAGCTCGGTGTCGACGAGGGGTTCGTGCCGCCGACCGAGCCGCGGGTCCCGGGGCGGATCATGGCGATGGCCAGCGCCGACGCGCCCATGAAGGGCATCTCGACCCTGCTCGAGGCGTTCGCCAAGCTGCGCACCGAGCGCGACGTCCACCTGGTGCTCGTGACCAAGCCGACCAAGGGCGGCCGGACAGAGCAGCTGATCGACCGGCTCGGGATCGCCGAGCACGTCGAGTTCGTCAACGGCATCTCCGACGACGAACTGGTCCGCGTGATGGGCTCGGCCGAGCTCGCCTGCGTTCCGTCGCTCTACGAAGGCTTCTCGCTGCCGACCGCGGAGCTGATGGCCTGCGGCACGCCCCTCGTGGTCTCCCGCGCTGGTGCGATCCCCGAGGTGGTCGGGCCCGACGGTCTCTGCGCCACGCAGGTGACCCCCGGTGACGTGGGCGAGCTGGCCCTGGCGATCGAGGAGCTGCTCGACGACCCGGCCCGCCGTGCGGCGTACTCCGAGGCTGGGCGTGCGCGGGCGCTGGAGAGATTCAGCTGGCGAGCGGTGGCCGAGAAGACCGCTGCCGCCTACGAAGATGTCGTTGCAGAGTCCCGGAAGGACCGTTCCTGAATGCTGACCGTTGACTTCGACCGGCTGGGCCTGGCCGCCGGCGAACGTGTGCTCGACATGGGCTGTGGTGCGGGTCGCCACGCGTTCGAGATGTACCGCCGCGGTGCCGACGTGATCGCCTTCGACATGGATGCCGACGAGCTGGCCGCGGTCAGCGACCTGTTCGCCGCGATGCGCGAGGCGGGCGAGGTGCCGGCCGGTGCCGAGGCGGACATCAAGCAGGGTGACGCGCTGCAGCTGCCGTTCCCCGACGGCGAGTTCGACCGGGTCGTGGCGGCCGAGGTGCTCGAGCACATCCCGGCCGACGAGCTGGCGATCGCCGAGCTGGTGCGGGTGCTGCGGCCGGGCGGCACCCTCGCGGTGACGGTGCCGCGCTGGCTGCCGGAGAAGATCTGCTGGGCGCTCTCCGACGCCTACCACGAGGTCGAGGGCGGGCACATCCGCATCTACACCGGCGACGAGCTGGTCGCGAAGCTGGAGCGGGCCGGCCTGGTGTTCGAGGGGAAGCACCATGCACACGGCCTGCACTCGCCGTACTGGTGGATCAAGTGCGCGGTCGGGGTCGACAACGACAAGCACCCGCTGGTCAAGGCCTACCACCAGGTCCTGGTCTGGGACATCATGCGAACTCCCCGGGTGAGCACCGTGACCCGGCTGGCCGAGAAGGCCCTGAACCCGCTGATCGGCAAGAGCATGGTCCTGTACCTGCGCAAGCCCCTCGACGGGCCGGCATGACGGTTCACGTCCCGTCGCTCGACGGACTGCTCAGCGCCCACGAGGTGGCCAGGACGGCTGCCGCGATCACCCGCGTCCAGCGTGCCGACGGTGGCATCCCGTGGGCCGCCAACGACCTGCACATCGACCCCTGGAACCACGTCGAGGCAGCGATGGCGCTCCTGGTGGCCGGTGAGGTCGAGGCAGCCGAGCGCGCCTACGACTGGCTCCGGAGCACCCAGCGCACCAACGGCTCCTGGCCGATGCGCGTCACCGAGGGCGAGGTCGAGGACCCCAGCGGCGACACCAACATGTGCGCCTACGTCGCGGTGGGGCTCTGGCATCACTGGCTCGTACAACGTGACGAGGCCTTCCTGCGCGGCTACTGGCCCGTCGTACGCCGCGCGCTGGACTACGTCGCCGCCCTGCAGCTGCCGTTCGGCGGCATCGCCTGGTCGCAGGAGCACTCGCCGGACGGCGAGCCCGGACGGGTCAACGACGACGCCCTGCTCGCCGGCTCGTCGAGCATCTACCACTCGTTCCGCGCCGGGGTGGCGCTCAGCGAGCTGATGGACGAGCCCCAGCCGGAGTGGGAGATCGTGGCCGGGCGGCTCGGCCACGCCGTACGCGAGCACCGTGACCGCTTCCTGGACAAGTCGAGCTTCTCCATGGACTGGTACTACCCCGTCCTGGGCGGACCCGTCCGCGGCGACGCGGCGCGCGAGCTGCTGGCATCGCGCTGGCAGGAGTTCGTCGAGCCGGGCTACGGCATCCGCTGCGTCCTGGGGAACCGCTGGCTCACCGGCGCCGAGACCTGCGAGCTCGCGCTGGCGCTGGACGCTCTCGGCGAGCGAGATCGCGCCCTGCAGCTGGTCCGCGATGTGCAGCACACCCGCCACGAGAGCGGGCTCTACTGGACCGGCTACGTCCTCCCCGACGAGGTCTACTGGCCCGGCGAGCAGACGACGTACACCTCCGCGGCGGTCATCCTCGCCGTCGACGCCCTCTCGAACACCTCGCCCGGCTCAGCGATCTTCCGCGGCACGACCCTCCCCGCGGACTTCGAGGAGATCGCGCTCGAGTGTGGGTGTGTCTCGGTCTCGGCGTAGTGGTGGGGTGTTGACCCGCGCGTGTCGGGGCGTTGACCCGCGGGTGTTGGAGGGTTGACCCGCGGGTGTTGGAGGGTTGACCCGCGCGTGTCGGGGCGTTGACCCGCGGGTCAGCGCTGAAGCGCGCGCATCGAGCCGCAGACGCCGACCTCGGTGAAGCCGTCCTCGAGCGCGCGCAGGTAGATCTCGTACGGCGGCCGGCCGCCGTCAGCCGGGTCCGGGAACACGTCGTGGATCAACAGCAACCCACCCGGCATCACGTGCGGAGTCCAGAAGTCGTAGTCGTCATGCGCGGGCTTCTCCCCGTGGCCGCCGTCGATGAACAGCAGGCTGAGCGGGGTCCTCCAGTGACCGGCGACGGTCTTGGAGGTGCCCACGACCGCGACGACTTGGTCCTCGAGGCCGGCCCGGAGGATTGTGCGCCGGAACGTCGGGAGCGTGTCCATCCGCCCGAAGTCCGGGTCAACCAGCGAGGGGTCATGGTGCTCCCAGCCCGCCTGGTTCTCCTCCGAGCCGCGGTGGTGGTCGACGGTGAAGACCGTGCCGCCGGTCTCCAGGGCGGCCGCGCCGAGATAGATCGCCGACTTGCCGCAGTAGCTGCCGACCTCCAGCACCGGACCGAGGGGTAGTCGCTCAACCGCCCGCTCGTGCAGGAAGAGCCCCTCGTCGGGCGGCATGAAGCCTTTGGCATCGAGGGCGTGCTGCAGCAGGTCGGGGGGGATCACGCCTGGACCTTACCCATGGCATGATTAGAACACGTTCTAGATCGTGGAGGCGGACGGCAATGACCATGGGGCTCAACGACGACCAGCAAGCTCTGGCGAAAGCGATTGCCGACTGGGCCGAGGCTGCAGAGCTGTCCGAGGTGGTCAAGGCCTCCGAGACCGAGGGCCCAGGCGTCTTCGAGGCGCCGTGGAAGCAGCTCACCGAGCTCGGGGTGCTGACGATCGCGCAGGACGGTGGCGCCTTCCTCGACGCGGCGGTCGCCGTCGAGGCGTGCGCGCGCGGCATGGCGCCGGGTCCGGTGGCGACGACGGTGCTGGTCGGGTTCCTGGGTGGCGAGGGTCCCGCGGGCGTCGTACTGCCGGGTGGGCTGGTCTGGGGCGCGAGCGCTCCCGCCGTGCTGACCGGTGACGGGGTCGTCGAGGCTTCGCTGGACCTCGCCGAGCCGTTCGACCTGTCCGGCCGCGTCGCATCCAGCACGCTGTCGCCGGTGACGGGCCGTGCGCTGCAGGGAGCGACGGTGCTGGCGGCCGCCGAAGCGTCCGGGATCGCACGCTGGTCGCTGGAGACGGCGGTGGCCTACGCGAAGGTCCGGGAGCAGTTCGGCCGCACGATCGGCTCTTTCCAGTCGATCAAGCACCTCTGCGCCGAGATGCTGGAGAAGGCTGAGGCCGCGACCGCGGTCGCCTGGGATGCGGCTTCGGCGTACGACGACGCGCCCGAGCAGCTGCAGCTCGCCGCGACCGTGGCAGCGGCCACGGCGTTCGACGCGGCGGTGTGGAACGCGCAGACCTGCATCCAGGTGCTCGGTGGCATCGGCTTCACGTGGGAGCACGACGCACACCTCTACCTGCGCCGGGCGATGGCGCTGCGTCAGCTCTTCGGCGGGACCGACAGGTGGCTGCTGGACCTGGCCGACCAGGGCCGCTCCGGCGTACGACGGCACGTGCGGCTCGACACCGACGAGGTCGACGCGACGCGGGACGCCGTACGCGGGCTGCTGGGGGCCGGTGCCGACCAGAACGCCCTCGCCGAGGCCGGCCTGATGGCACCGCACTGGCCCCCGCCCTACGGCCGGGACGCGAGCCCCTTGGAGCAGATCGTCATCGACGAGGAGCTCGAGCGCGCGGACGTCAAGCGGCCCAACATCGGCATAGGTGCCTGGGCACTGCCGACGATCCTCAAGCATGGCAACGATGCGCAGCGTGAGCGGTTCATGATGCCGACGCTGCGCGGGGAGATCATGTGGTGCCAGCTGTTCAGCGAGCCGGGGGCAGGCAGTGACCTCGCGGCGCTGCGCACCAAGGCCGTGCGCGTTGGCGACGGATGGCGGATCAGCGGCCAGAAGGTGTGGACCTCGCTCGGCCAGTTCGCCGACTGGGGCATCCTGCTCGCCCGCACGAACCCGGACGCGCCGCAGCACAAGGGGATCTCGTACTTCCTGCTCGACATGAAGTCCGAGGGCCTCGACATCAGGCCGCTGCGTGAGATGACGGGGGAGTCGCTGTTCAACGAGATCTTCCTGGACAACGTCTACGTGCCCGACGACTGCCTGGTCGGCGAGGTCGACGGTGGCTGGCCGCTGGCCCGCACGACCCTGGCCAACGAGCGCGTTGCGATCAGCGGATCGTCATTCGGGGCGTCGGTAGAGCTCGCGCTGTCCCTCGTCGAGGAGCCTTCCGAGGCCCTGCGCCTGCGGCTAGGAGAGGCCGTCGCCGCCTCGGCAACCTCCCAGGCTCTCGGCCTACGGTCGACCTTGCGCACCCTGGCCGGCGTCGGACCCGGAGCCGAGTCGAGCGTGCAGAAGCTGCTCGGTGTCGCCGAGCGTCAGGCGTCCGCCGACCTCGCGTTCGTGCTGCTGCAGGACGAGGCTCTCCTCGGCGGCAAGCGGGCTGCGAAGGTCATCCAGGAGGCCCTGGTCACGCGGTGCCTCTCCATCGCCGGCGGCACCACCCAGGTCCTCCGCAACGTAGCCGCCGAACGCATCCTCGGCCTGCCACGCGACTGAACGCCGAGCTGTCTCACGATTGCCGCTGTCGAACGCCGAGTTGTCTCGCGAGTGCGGCTGTGGACCGGCGAGTTGTCTCGCGACTCCAGCGCGTGGGGACTCGCGGGACAACTCGGCCCTCTGACGCGCGAATTCGCGGGACAACTCGGCGTCTGTGGGGCGGAGTCGCGGGACAAGTCGGCGTCTGTGGGGCGGAGTCGCGGGACAACTCGGCGTCTGTGGGGCGGAGTCGCGGGACAAGTCGGCGTTCAGGGGTGCTGCCAGTCGGAATACGACCAGCGGAGGAAACGGTCGACGGCCTTCATCACGGCTTGGCTGCGGATGGAGGGGAAGACGTCGAAGGCGTGCTGGGTGCCCTTCAGCTCGGTGTAGAGGACGGGTTCCTTTGAGACGTCTCGGAGGGCGCGGACGAAGGCCTTGGCCTGGCTGACGCTGACCAGGGTGTCGTTGGCGCCGTGGAGGACGAAGAAGGGCGGGGCGTCGGCATTGACCCGCAGGTACGGCGAGGCCTGCTCGAACGCCTCGGGGTCGGACTCGAACTTCGCCCGGAAGACCCGCGGGGCGAGGAACCGGTCGCGCATGTCGACCGCCGCGCGGTGACCGGTGGCGCCGGCGAGGTCGTAGACGCCGTAGTGCGGCACACACGCCTGGATGGTGGTGTCGGCGTCCTCGAACCCCGGCTGGTACGCCGGGTCGTTGGGGGTGAGTGCCGCGAGGGCCGCGAGGTGGCCACCGGCCGAGCCACCCGTGATCGCGATGTACGACGGGTCGGCGCCGTGCTCATGGGCGTGCTCGCGCAGCCAGGCGATCGCCGCCTTCACGTCGATGATGTGGTCGGGCCACTGTGCCCGGGGTGAGAGCCGGTAGTTGATCGCGACGCAGACCCAGCCGGCGGCCGCCATCTGCGTCATCAGCGGCACGCCCTGCTCGTGCTTGTTGCCGATGTGCCACCCGCCGCCGTGCACCTGGAGCAGGACCGGCGCACCTTCGGGGTCGACGTGGCGCGGGCGGTAGATGTCGAGCAGCCCGCGCTTGCCGTGCTCGGCGTATCGGACGTCGCGGATCACCTTCACGTCGGGGTGCTTCATCGCGAAGGGCCAGACCAGTCGCTGCCACGGGGTGATCGGGTCGAGGTCGTCGTGGACCTCCTCGAGCCGCGCGCGGTAGTCGGCGCCCAAGCCGTCGACGAGCGACTCCTCGACGAGGTGCGCAGCCCGGCGCGCCTCCCCGATGACCGAGGCGAGCCCCGCGGCGGATGCGCCGGCCAGCGTGAGTCCGAGCCTGCTGCGGTCAGTGCGCGTCAGCTCGCGGGCGGTGTCGAGCGCGGTGAGGGCGAGCAGGTGCGGGGCTAGCTCTCCCGCGAGCCAGCCGGGGAAGAAGCCGGAGGCGCCGAGGTAGGGGTTGCGCGCCGGCCGGATCGCGTTGGCGGTGACGGCGGCTGTCAGAAGCTGTCGGCGCAGGTAGCTCATGCGGACTGCCCTTCGGTGCGAGCGGCGGTGGCGCGGCAGGCCTCGACGAACACGGGGACGAACGCCTCGGCCTGGAGTACGACGGCCGCGTGGCCGCCCTGTACGACATGAACGGTAGCTCCCGGGATCGCGGCGGCCACGCTGCGCTGTCGCTCGGGCGAGACGACCCGGTCCTGGGCAGTGACGACCACGGCGGTGGGTACGTCGACCTCGGGGAGCCAGGGCGTGGAGTGGTGGCGGCCGATCGCAGCGACGGCGGGCCCCAGCGCCCAGGGTGTGGTCGAGCGGAACTCGCGCAGCGCCCAGCGGTGCACGTCGTCCCGGTCGAAGGCCAGGGCGGCCGCCGCCCCCCTGCCGGCCGTGCGGGCGACGCGCGAGCTGTTCAGTCCGCGCATCACGGCCATGGACACCCGCATCCCCGCGTGGAAGACGCGCTCGGACGGCGTGTTGGCGAAGCGGTCGCTCGTCGCCCCCAGGACCAAGCCGGCGACGACGGAAGGGTGCTGGCGCCAGACCCGCTGGGCGACGATGGAGCCCATCGAGAACCCGGCGACGATCACGCGCTCGAGTCCGAGGGCGGCGACGACCGCGGCGACGTCGTGCGCGCAGTCCGGCAGCGTGAAGTCGCCCTCGGTGAACCCACGGCCATGCCAGCGCTGGTCGAAGGTGACGACGCGGAAGTGCTCCGCCAGCGCTGAGATCGTCGGGAACCAGCACAGCCGGCCGGTGGTCGCGTAGGCGTGCAGCAGCACCACCGTCGGCGCGTCGGCACTCGGACCCGTGACGTCGGTGACCACAGTGGTACCTCGGCCGGGCAGCTCCAGGAGCCGCCCGGAGGGCACGTCGACGTCAGGCAGGGGGAAGGCCTGCCGGAGCAGACCTCCCGGAGACGGGATCACAGGTGCGTCGTTCCAATCCTGGTAGTGTCCCGCTAGACTAGAACACGTTCCAGTTTCGAGGAAGGCAGGGAAGGAGCCGGCGTGGAGTTCGCCCTCACGGAGACCCAGCAGGCGGTGCTGGGTGTCGTGACCGACGTGCTCGAGAAGGACGACCCCACCTGGGCTGCGCTGGCGAGCGCCGGGCTGCTCGGGCTCGCCGTCCCGGAAGAGCACGGCGGCGACGGGCTCGGACTTCCCGAGGTGGCGGTCGTGCTGCGCGAGCTGGGGCGCTCGGCCACCTTCCTCCCGGTCTGGGAGACGGTCTGCTGCGGCGTCCTCCCGGTCGTCGAGAGGGGCAGCCCTGAGCTCCAGGCGCGGCTGCTCCCCGGCGTCACTGCCGGCGAGACGACGATCTCCGCGGGGCTCAACGAGCCCGGGCAGGCCATGCCACGCGAGCCGGCCACGACGTACCTCGGGGGCAGGCTCAACGGGCGCAAGACCGGGGTCACACCCGCCGACTACTTTCTCGTGCCGGCGACCGCCGAGGACGGCACCGTCGTGGTCGCGGTGGTCGCCGCGGCAACGGTCGACCTGGTGCCGGCCACCTCCTCCCGCGGTGAGGCCGAAGCCACGCTCGTCCTCACCGACATCGAGCCCATCGACGTGCTCGACGCCGGCGGCTGGACCGCGCTGCGCCGCAACGCCGTCGCCGGCCTGGCCGTCCTCGGCGACGGGATCATGGCCGGGGCGCGTGACCTGACCGCCGGCTACGTCAAGGAGCGGGTGCAGTTCGGACGGCCGCTCGCGGAGTTCCAGGCAGTGGCGATGCAGGTCGCCGACGTCTACATCGCCTCGCGCACGATGGCGCTGGCCGCGGACGCGGCGCTGGCGGGCAACCCCGACGACCTCGCGGTCGCCGCACACTGGCTGTGCGCAGAGGTCACCGCAGCGCTCCAGACGTGCCACCACCTGCACGGCGGCATGGGGCTCGACGTCACCTACCCGCTGCACCGCTACTACTCCTGGGCCAAGGACGTCTCGCGTGCGCTGGGTGGCGCCGCGCAGACCCTGGCGTCCGTGCCGGTGCAGGAGACGACGGACAAGGGTCACGAGCTCAGCCAGGAACAGCGCGCGTTCAAGACCAAGGTCCGTGACTACTTCGAGCACCTGGTCACCCGCGACGAGGCGCTGGAGATGATGGTCGACCGGCATGGGCCGACCTACCACGAGGTGGTCCGCCGGATGGGGCGCGACGGCTGGATGGGCGTCGGCTGGCCCCAGGAGTACGGCGGGCACGGGCTCGGCGTGATCGAGCAGCAGATCTTCGTCAACGAGGCCGCGCGCTGCGACGTACACCTGCCCTCGGTGACCCTGCAGACCGTCGGACCCACGCTGCAGACGTTCGGCACCCAGGAGCAGAAGGACCGGTTCCTGCCCGCGATCCTGCGCGGGGACGTCCACTTCGCGATCGGCTACACCGAGCCCGAGGCCGGCACCGACCTCGCCTCGCTCAAGACGACCGCACGTCGCGACGGGGACCACTACGTCGTCAACGGGCAGAAGATCTTCACCACCGGCGGGCACGCGGCCGACTACGTCTGGCTCGCCGTGCGCACCGACCCTCAGGCGCCCAAGCACAAGGGCATCTCGGTGCTGATCGTCGACACCACGGACCCCGGCTACTCCTGGACTCCGATCATCACGGCCGACGGCTCTCACCACGTCGACGCGACCTACTACCAGGACGTCCGCGTCCCGGTCGAGATGCTCGTCGGCGAGGAGAACCGTGGCTGGTCCCTGATCACCACCCAGCTCAACCACGAGCGCGTGATGCTCGCCCCGGCCGGTCGCTTCGAGGGACTGCGCGACCAGGTGCGTGCGTGGGCCGCCGAGCGGGGAGTGCTCGACGAGCCTGACGTACGATCCGTGCTCGCCCGGCTCACCGCGACGTTCCGCGTCAACGAGCTGCTCAACTGGCAGGTCGCATCCGGAGCCGGGCTCGACGCGGTCGCGGACGCGAGCGCGAGCAAGGTCTTCGCAGCCGACCGGATGCAGGTGCTCCTGCGAGAGCTCGAGGACGTCGTCGGACGCTACGCCGACCCGGCCGACCCGGAGACGGCGCACCTGCTGCACTTCCTCGACGTCCAGGCCAAGCGCTTCCTGGTGCTCACCTTCGGTGGCGGTGTCAACGAGGTGCAGCGCGAGCTGATCGCGATGTTCGGGCTCAAGCTGCCGAAGGTCCCCCGGTGACCGACCAAGGAAGCCGCCCGATGGACCACGACGAGCTGATGGCTCGCGTCGAGGAGCTCAAGGCCGGGGGCCAGACGCCTCCGCGCCAGGGCCGCGACCCGGTCAACCAGCCCATGGTCAACCACTGGACCGACGCCATCGGCGACGCCAACCCGATCTACCGCGACACCCCCGAGGCGCACGAGATCAACGGCGGCCCGGTCGCACCGACTGCGATGGCGCAGGTCTGGACGATGCCGGGGCTGAGCCAGGAGGGCCGCGCCGGCATGCCGCTGTACGACGCGATGGCGCTGCTCGACGAGACCGGCTACACGTCGGTGCTCGGCACCGACTGCGACCAGACCTACGAGCGCTACCTCCGTCCGGGTGAGGAGGTCACGATCCGCTCCAGCCTCGAGTCGGTGGTCGGACCGAAGCAGACGGGCGTCGGCGAGGGCTACTTCGTCACGACGCACAACGTCTGGTGCGTGGGCGAGGAGCAGGTCGCGACGATGACGTTCCGGGTGCTGAAGTTCAAGCCGCCGGCCCGGCCCGTCGGCTCGCGGGTCCAGCCGCTGGTCAACCGCGACAGCGAGTACTTCTGGGAGGGGACCGAGCTCGGCGAGGTGCGCATCCAGCGGTGCGAGGCGTGTGGCGTGCTGCGGCACCCGCCCGGCCCGATGTGCCCCGCATGCCACGAGACCAAGCGGTCGTACGTCGTGGCGTCCGGCCGTGGCACGGTGCACTCCTACGTCGTCCACCACGCCCCGCAGATCCCTGGGAGGCAGCTGCCGCTGCGGCTCGGGCTGGTCGAGCTGGAGGAGGGCGTCCGCATGGTCGGGGTGCTGACCGACGAGGCGGAGATCGGCGATGCCGTGCTGGCCGGCTTCGAGCGGTCGGGCGACGTCACCCTGGTGACCTGGGGGAGAGCATGACGACGCTGCCGGAGTGGGAGCTCCCCGTCACCACCAAGCTCGTGGTGTCGACGGCGCTGGCCACGCGTGACTTCCAGGACGTGCACCATGACCGCGACCTCGCGGTGCAGCGGGGCTCGCAGGACATCTTCCTCAACATCCTCTCCACGACGGGGTTCGTGCAGCGCTACGTGACCGACCACTTCGGCCCACGGGCCCGGATCACCGCCTGCCGGCTGCGGCTCGGCGCTCCGGCGTACCCGGGGGACACGCTGACCTTCAGCGGCACCACCACGCCCGGTGACGACGGGCTCACCGTCGTCGACGTCGTCGGCAGGGTGTCCCTGGGCGACCACGTGACGGCCCGAGTGACGGTGGCGCTGTGACCGCGCTGTCCGGCGCCGCCTCCGTCGTCGGCATCGGCGCCACCGAGTTCTCCAAGGACTCGGGCCGCTCCGAGCTCCAGCTTTCGGCGGAGGCTACCCTCGCCGCCCTCGAGGACGCCGGTCTCAAGCCCGGCGACGTCGACGGCCTGGTCACCTTCATGATGGACTCCAGCTCCGAGATCGCACTGGCGCGTGAGCTCGGGCTCGGCGACCTGCGGTACTTCGGCCGGGTCAGCTTCGGCGGCGGTGCGGCCTGCGGCACCGTGCTGCAGGCGGCGATGGCCGTCGCGACGGGTGTGGCCGACGTCGTGGTCTGCTACCGCGGTCTCAACGAGCGCTCGGGGCAGAGGTTCGGACAGGTCGCGCAGTGGGCAGCGGCGCAGGTCAACACCAACGGCCTCGACAACGCCTGGACCTACCCGCACGGCCTCTCAACGCCGGCAGCGACCGTGGCGATGCAGGCGCGCCGCTACATGCACGAGTACGGCGCGACCAGCGAGGACTTCGGGCGGGTGGCCGTCGCCGACCGGCGTCATGCCGCGACGAACCCGAGCGCTTTCTTCTACGGCAGGCCGATCACCCTCGAGGACCACCAGGCCTCCCGGATGATCGCCGATCCGCTGCGGTTGCTCGACTGCTGCCAGGAGAGCGACGGGGCAGTCGCCCTGGTCGTCACCTCGACCGAGCGGGCAGCCGATCTCGCAGGGGCGGGCGTCCCCATCCTCGCGGCGGCGCAGGGGAGCGCGCCGGACCAGTTCGTGATGACGTCGTACTACCGCGACGACATCGGGATCCCCGAGATCGGCGTCGTCGGCCGCGGGCTGTGGGCGCAGTCCGGGCTGACCCCGGCTGACATGTCGGCCGCCATCCTCTACGACCACTTCACGCCCTACGTCCTGATGCAGCTGGAGGAGCTCGGCTTCTGCGGCCGCGGCGAGGCACCCGGGTTCATCGCCGACGGGGCGATCGAGGTCGGCGGCCGGCTACCGCTGAACACGCACGGCGGGCAGCTGGGCGAGGCTTACATCCACGGCATGAACGGCATCGCCGAGGCGGTCCGGCTGCTGCGCGGCACGTCGGTCAACCAGGTGGAGGATGCGCAGCACGTGCTGGTGACCGCGGGGACCGGCGTACCGACCAGTGGCCTGGTTCTGGGGACCGACAGCCGAAGGTAAAGACTCGCGCCGCCCCTTCCGCTCGCGTTTCCCGCGGACGCACTCTGGAGGCGGACGAAGCGGGGGCTTCGCCCACCGGGGAGGGACCGGGGCGCTGTTGCAGCGCACCGGACCGACTTGTGGGGTGGAGATGGCAACGGTGGGGACGCGGCGTGCCGCGCGGATACGCTCGGCCGGCTGGATGCTGGCGATCGGCTCGTTCACGGCGGTGGTGGGCTTGGGGCTCACCTTCGACGGAGCCGCTGCCGGCCCGAACGGCAACAACGGGACGGTCAAGATCGCCGGCGAAGCCGACCTCGACGAGATCCCGGACCACGAGCCGCACCAGAACTGTGTGTTCACCGTGCAGTGGTACAACTTCGACCAGGGCGCGGAGATCATCTCGAAGGTCAGCTTCGAGCTGCAGTCGCCGACCGACACGCAGGCGCACTCGTTGACGGTGTCGGGTCCCGCGAACGTCTTCGTCGGCGCCGACCCGCCCGGCGGCGCCGGCAACGACCTGGACGGCGAGGCGGTCTACTCCCTGAGCTTCACGGGGCTCCCGCATCTCCTGCAGGGCTACCACGTCAAGATCACCGTCCACACTCCCGACAGCAAGGGCAACGACAGCAAGTCGAAGGTCTTCTGGGTGCTGCCTTGCCTGCTCCCGCCGCCAACGCCGACGGACACCCCGACCGAGCCGCGCTGCCCACGCTGGTCAACGCCGGCCTCGGAGACGACGACGGCGGCGGTGGCTGGAGCCCGATGAGCCGGGGGGCTGCTCCTCGTGGTCCTGCACGTACGCGGCGAGGACGAGCCGGTGAGCACGGCGCAGCCGGCAGCCCCCAGCACGTCACCTTCGTTCGCGAGGCCGGGGGCCCCGGTGCGGCTGGTGATCCCTCGCATCGGCTTGCGCTCGCCCGTCGTGAGGATCGCGAGCAGGGACCGGGCACTCACACCTCCTGCCGATCCCAGCGTGGTGGGGTGGTGGGCCGGTGGGGTGAGGCCGGGATCGCCGGCCGGGTCGGCCATCCTGACCGCGCACACCGTGCGTCGCGGTGGGGGCGCCTTCGACCAGCTGCCCGCGCTCGAGCCGGGGGACCGGCTGGTCGTGGTCAGCGCACGCCGAGGTCGGTTGCGCTATGCGGTCCACTCGTCGGTGACCCTCGGCAAGGACGCCTTCGCGCGCGAGAGCGCGCGGCTGCTGCGCCAGACCGGTCCGGGGCGAGTCGTGCTCGTCACGTGCTCGGGGTGGGACGGTACGGCGTGGCGAAGCAACACCGTGGTGGTGGCCCGACCGCTGCGCGGCTGACTCCCTTGCCGGGGGTCGGTCAGGGCGCCCAGACCCAGGCCTGGTTGCTGAGCCCGGCATCGCTGCGGTAGCCGGTGCGCTCGTCCAGACCCCCGAAGGCCACGATGCGTCCGTCGGCCCAGACGCCGGTCAGGCCGGTGTGGTGCGAGGTGCCGCGGGGTCGTCCGAGCGGCGTCCAGGTCTGGTCACGGTCGTCGTACACGGCACCCCAGCCGGCGATCAGCGGACCCTCCGCGGCATTGCCCAGGGACCAGCCGTCGATCCGCTCGCGCTCGACGTCGGGGGCGTTCGGCAGTGGCGACCAGGTGCCGGTCGCCGGCTCGAGGACGCCACCGTAGGGAGGCCTGCCGGTCAGCCCGGGCGCCACCTGGGGGTCCAGGCCGACCAGCCGCTCACCGGTCCAGTGCCAGGACGACCCGATCTGCCCGGTCTGCGGGTAGCGCGTCCACGCTCTCCCGTCCCACCTGTCGACGACGACGAACCGAGGGGTGTCGCCGTCGGTGGGTGCGGTCGAGAGCGGTCCGGTGACGAACACACCCTCCGGCGTCGCCACCACGGTCTCGGCCTCGAGCTCGGGGATGTGCGGGTCGCTGATGATCCGTCGCCACTCCCTCTTCACGGGGTCGAGCACGAGCACCCGGCGGGAGGCTCCGAGCACATAGACCTCTCCGTCCAGGACGGTGAGGGAACCCTGGTCGACGACCGATTCCGGTGGTGGAGGGAGCTCGGACCAGACGTCGCCGCGCACGTCGTACGACAGCCAGGTCTCGGTGCGGCCGTCCGACCCGAGCAGGACCACGCGGTCGCCCACGGCAGCCGGCCTGAACCAGTAGCCGATCGGCACGGGCGCGTCCGCGATCCTGCGCCAGGTGTCGGTCCTGGGGTCGTACGCCGCACCGTCGCGTCCCATCGGGTCAGGCTCCACGCAGTCCGCAGCCGGTGGGCAGGGCGCGTCGATGCCTCCACCCACGAAGAGCACCTCCTCGCCGGTCCAGACGCCGACGGGCTGCCAGCGCGGGGAGAGCGGAGAGCGGGCGACCTCGGTCCAGCCCTCGCTGGACGAGGGTGCGGGCTGAGCGGTCCGGGGCTGGTCCTGCCCGGTGAGCAGGACGACGCCACCCACCACCACGACGGCAGCGAGCCCGGCAGCGAAGGCGCGCCGTCCGGTCCGGAGCCGGCCCCCGCGACGGACCACGTCCGGCAGGTCGGCGGAGCGGGTGTCGAGCCGGTCGAGCCGGTCGACCAGGGAGGCGGCGACGCGCTCCTCGAGACGGTCGGTCATGTGCGATCCCCTTCCTGGGCGGGAACGTCGAGCAGCTGACGGAGGTTGCCCAGCGCCGCTGAGGCGTGGGACTTGACCGTGCCGGGGCGAACGCCGAGCACGGCCGCGATCTCCCGCTCGCTGAGGTCCTCGTAGTACCGGAGCACGATGACCGCTCGCTGCCGGGGAGGAAGCGCCCCGAGCGCGGCCCACACCTCGTCGCGGTCCTCGTGCACGAGATCGTTGACCGGTCGTTCAGGAGGCTCGGCCGTGGCGGCTTCGCGACGCCGGAACGCCTTGCGGTGCTGGGCGATCGCGGCGTTGACGGCGATCCGGCGGACGTAGGACACCGGGTCGTCGGCCCGGCACACCCGGCGCCAGGCCGCGTAGGCCTTGGCGAAGGCGGTCTGCAGCGCGTCCTCGGCTAGCTGCTCGTCGCGCGTCACGGCGTAGGTCGTGCGCAGCAGGCGCGGCCAGGCCGCGGCGTAGAACGCCTCGAAGTCCTGGCCGTCGCTCACACCCCTAGGATGCCGGTCGGCCACCGTTCGGTTCAGTCATCCGGCAGGGCGATCGAGCCCGACAGCGTCAGATCGGCTCTACAGGCAGCCACACCCAGGTGTCGGACCGGTAGACGATGGACTCGACGGTCAGCGCGAGACGGGCGTGAGCGAGCGGTGCATCCACCACGTGAACGGCAGGCCGATCGCCGCGATGAACAGCACTACCACGCGGAGGTAGCTGGGTGTGTCCACGAAGGCGCCGTTGCCGTAGGTGCAGACCCGGCCAGGTGGGAACCACGAGACCGAGGCGTCCCCGATGTTGCCGGGCACGAGGTCGCACGAGGCGTTGGTGGCGCTGTAGGCGGTCACCATCCAGAACGACACGACCCCGATGCAGACCAAGGTCACCACGAACGTCACGCGGATCAGCGTGCGGTCGAAGTCGTCCATCTCGCGATTCTGTCTGGTTTGCGGTCCGTAGACCGGCTTTTCCCTCGGTGTGGTCAGAAACGCGGTCAGAACGTGGTCAGGACGCAGTCCGCCAGCGCGGGCCGCCTGTCGGAGCCGACCGTGGCGTTCACGAGGATGCGACCCCCGTCGTCCCAGGCGTCGACGTCGACCGTCTCGCCGGGATAGACGACCCCGGCGAAGCGCGCGGCGAAGCCCTTGACCCGCGTCGCATCGCCGTCGAGCAGGGCCTCGGTGACCAATCGCGCGACGATGCCGTAGGTGCAGAGGCCGTGCAGGATCGGTGCGGGGAAGCCGGCTGACGCCGCGAACTCCGGGTCGGAGTGGAGCGGGTTACGGTCGCCGCAGAGCCGGTAGAGCAGAGCCTGCTGCGGAGTCGTGGTGTACGACGCGCTGGCATCCGGCGCACGGTCGGGGAGCTCGACCGCGTCGGAGGAGCCGCGCGATCCGCCGAAACCGCCCTCACCCTTGACGAAGATCGAGGAGCGGGTCGTGTAGACCAGGTCACCCGCAGTGTCACGGCACTCGTGCTCCTGCCAGATCACCGCGGCCTTGCCCTTGTCCCACACGTCGCTGATCCTGCGCGAGAGGGTGAGACCCGATGCGTCGGTCGGGAGCGGTTTGGCCAGGGTGACCTCTTGGGCGCCGTGCACCACCTGGGCGAGGTTGATGTCGCAGCCGGGCAGCGCCACCGAGGGCGCACCGGTCTCGTCGAGCGTCGGGGCGACGACCCCGAAGGTCGGCAGGACGGCCAGGCCCTTCTCGGTCGTCCACGCGAGCGACCTGGGGTCGAGCTGGTCGCCCGGGTCGGAGCCCGCTCCGATCGCAAGGTGGTAGAGCAGGACCTGGGAGAACGTCCAGCTCACCGGCGCTGACGGGAGCTCGGCTCCGATGGCCTTCTCGGGGTCGATGGGCATGTGGTCTCCTGAGCTGCTCGGTGCGGGGTGGTCTCGGCGCGCGTTCCTCGCCTAGCGCCTCGTCACTGCTCGACCTGCGGTTGGGCGGCGAGGTCGAGAGCGGCGAGGTAGCCGAAGACCATGGCGGGTCCGATCGTCGCACCCGGCCCGGCGTACGTGTAGCCCATCACCGCAGCGGACGCGTTGCCGGCGGCGTAGAGCCCTTCGATGACCGAGCCGTCGTGCCGAAGCACCCGCGCCCGCTCGTCGGTGACCAGGCCACCCTTGGTGCCGAGGTCACCGGGCACGATCTTCACGGCGTAGAACGGTCCCTGGTCGATGGTGTGCAGCGACGGGTTCGGCTTCACGGTCGGGTCGGAGTAGTACTTGTCGTAGGCGCTCTCGCCGCGGTGGAAGTCCTCGTCGGCACCCGACCTGGCGAAGCCGTTGAAGCGCTCGATGGTCGAGGTCAGGGCGCCGGACGGGAGACCGATCTGTTCGGCGAGAGCCTCGACGGTGTCGCCCTTGAACAGGGTGCCGAACTTGTACCAGCGACCCGGGAAGGGCTGACGCGGGCCGAGCCCGGCGAACAGGTAGCGGTTGCGGTAGCGCTGGTCGAGGATCATCCAGCAGGGCACGTGCTGCACGCCGGTCGCCTCGCCGGCGTAGATCGCCTGGCCCGCCTCGACGTACGGCATGGCCTCGTTCATGAACCGCTGTCCCGCACCGTTGACCAGGATCGCGCCGGGCAGGTTGCGCTCGGCCAGGCAGAACCACGGGCCGCGGGGGAGCGGGATGGTCGGTCCCCACCATGCGTCGTCCATCAGCGCGAGCTCGGCCCCTGCGGCGATGCCGGCGAGGATGCCGTCGCCCTCGTTGCTGGGTGCGCCGGTGCTCCACTCGGTCGACGTGGGCTTGGGGCCGTACTTCTCGCGCAGCTCGAGGTTCTTCTCGAAGCCGCCGCTGCCCAGCACCACACCCCGTCGGGTGCGGATGCGTCTTGCGACGCCGTCCTGCTCGACGACCGCGCCCACGACGCGGCCGTCCTCGATCCAGAGCTCGGTCAGCCGGGTGCCGTAGTGCAGGGGTACGCCGGCATCCATCAGCCCCTTGCGCAGGCCGATCGCCAGGGCGTTGCCCATGCCGTACATCTTGCGGCCGAGCACGATCGCCAGCATGCGCCGGAGAAAGACCTTGAGCATCGTGAACGGGCCGCGCAGCGTGCGCATGCCGAGACTGATCCAGCGGAAGTTGGCCTGGGTGACGACCATGTTGGCCGGCGCCTTGGTGTACGCCGGGTGCAGCCGCTTCAGCTCCTCGCCGATGATGCGTCCGTCCATCGGGACGGGCTCGACGCTGCGGCCACCGGGACGCCCGCCGGGCTGCTCGGGCAGGTAGTCGGCGTACTGCGGCACCCAGGCGAACCGCACCGGAGTCTGCTCCCTGACGAAGTCCATCATCTCCGGGCCGCGGTCGATGAAGGTGTCGCGCCGGAGCTTGGGTACGACGTCCCCGACGATGCTGTCGAGGTACAGCTTCTGCGCCTCGACGGTGTCGGTCACGCCGGCCGCCTCGAGGGCGTAGTTGCCCGGCACCCAGACACCGCCGCCCGAGCGTGCGGTGGAGCCGCCGAAGTACTCGCTCTTCTCCACCAGCAGGGTGTCGAGCCCTTGTCTGGCAGCGCTCAGGGCGGCGGTCATCCCGGCGCCGCCGGCGCCCACGACCAGCACGTCGACGGTCGTCAGTTCCTCATCTAGCACCCCAAAACTGTAACAGGTTATAGTTTCGTCATGCTCCCTCCTGAGACCAGGATCGCTGTCGCCGATGCCCTCCTGGCTGCCGAGCGCGACCGCACCCCGATCCCCAAGGTCGTCGAGACCTTCCCCGGCATGAGCGTCGTCGACGCCTACGAGGTGCAGCTGACCAACATCGGTCGCCGGCTGGAGGCGGGCGCCACGGTCAAGGGCCACAAGGTCGGCCTCTCCTCCCGGGCGATGCAGGAGATGATGGGCGTCGACGAGCCCGACTACGGTCACCTGCTCTCCGACATGGAGTGCTTCTCAGACGTCCCGGTCGCGGCCGACCGCTACTGCTACCCGCGCGTCGAGGTCGAGGTCGCGTTCATCCTGGGCGACGCCCTGCCCGGTCAGAACTGCACCGAGCAGGACGTGCTGCGCGCCACCGAGGCCGTCGCGCCGAGCATCGAGCTCATCGACAGCCGCATCCTGGACTGGAAGATCGGCATCGTCGACACGATCGCCGACAACGCCTCCTCGGCCGGCTTCATCCTCGGCCCGGAGCGGGTTGCGCCGCAGGACATCGACCTGCTGACGATCGACGCCCGGCTGCTCAAGAACGGGGCCGAGGTCGCATCCGGCAGGTCCGACGCTGTGCTCGGCAACCCGGTCACCGCGGTCGCCTGGCTGGCCCGCAAGGTCGCGTCGTTCGGCGTACGCCTGGAGGCGGGCCACGTCATCCTCCCTGGCTCCGTGCACCGTGCGATCGACGCCGCCGCGCGCGACGAGTTCCGCGCCGAGTTCGACGGCCTCGGCGCTGTCGAGCTGACCTTCAAGTGAGGACGCCCATGAACAAGAAGACCGCAGCGATCGTCGGCTCGGGCAACATCGGCACCGACCTGCTCTACAAGCTGCTGCGCAGCAGCGAGCGAGGGGGGCCGATCGAGCCCCGCTGGATGGTCGGTGTCGACCCGGACAGCGAGGGGCTCAGGCGAGCGGCCGACCTCGGCCTGGTCGCCACCCACGAAGGCGTCGACTGGCTGCTCAAGCAGGACGAGCTCCCCGACCTGGTCTTCGAGGCGACCTCTGCCTACGTCCACCGCGAGTACGCCCCGCGCTACGAGGAGGCCGGCATCAGGGCCGTCGACCTGACCCCGGCCGCGGTCGGACCGGGCGTGATCCCGCCGGTCAACGGCGACGCCCATCTCACCGCGCCGAACGTCAACATGGTCACCTGCGGCGGTCAGGCCACGATCCCGATGGTCGCCGCCGTCTCCCGCGTCGTGCCGGTGTCGTACGCCGAGATCGTCGCCTCGGTGTCGTCGGTGAGCGCCGGCCCCGGCACGCGGCAGAACATCGACGAGTTCACGCGTACGACGGCCGCCGGGGTCGAGAACATCGGCGGTGCCGAGTCGGGCAAGGCGATCATCATCCTCAACCCCGCGGAGCCGCCGATGATCATGCGCGACACCATCTTCTGCGCCGCGCCCGCCTCGGCGTACGACGAGCAGCAGGACGCCATCTGTGAGTCGGTGCACCGGATGGTCCAGGACGTGCAGCGCTACGTGCCCGGCTACCGGCTGCTGCAGGACCCGCAGATCGACCCTCCGTCGGACTACACCAAGGGGAGCACGCTGGTGAGCGTCTTCATCGAGGTGGAGGGCGCCGGTGACTTCCTGCCGCCGTACTCCGGCAACCTCGACATCATGACCGCAGCCGCCACCCAGGTCGGCGAGAAGATCGCAGGAGCGCTGTGATGAGGCCCGAGGACGAGCTCACCGTTACCTTCGACGACACGCTGGACCTTCGCCTGACCGACACCTCATTGCGCGACGGGTCGCACCACAAGCGGCACCAGTTCACTGCGACCGAGGTGCGTGACATCGTCGCCGCGCTCGACGACGCGGGCGTGCCCGTGCTCGAGGTGACCCACGGCGACGGGCTCGGGGGCTCGTCCTTCAACTACGGCTTCTCGCGGACCCCCGAGCAGGACCTGATCAAGATCGCCGCCCAGACCGCCAAGCGCGCGAAGATCGCCTTCCTGATGCTGCCGGGGGTCGGCACCAAGGACGACATCCGTGCCGCACAGGACAACGGCGGGGTCATCTGCCGCATCGCCACGCACTGCACCGAGGCCGACGTCTCCGAGCAGCACTTCAAGCTCGCCCGCGACCTGGGCCTGGAGACCGTCGGCTTCCTGATGATGAGCCACACGCAGCCTCCGGAGACCCTGGCGAAGCAGGCCCGCATCATGGTCGACGCGGGCTGCCAGTGCGTCTACATCGTCGACTCCGCCGGTGCGCTGATCATGGAGGCCACCGGTGACCGCGTCGCCGCGGTGCACGCGGAGATCGGCTCCGAGGCGCGCGTCGGGTTCCACGGCCACGAGAACCTCGGCCTCGGCGTAGCCAACACCATCATTGCCGCGCGCAACGGCGCCACGCAGATCGACGGGTCCGTGCGACGCTACGGCGCGGGTGCCGGCAACACGCCGCTCGAGGCGTTCGTCGGCGTCTGCGACAAGCTCGGCTGGACCACCGGCGTGGACTTCCTCAAGATCGTGGACGCCGCCGAGGACGTCGTGCTTCCGACGATGCCGGAGGAGTGCACGCTCAACCGGATGACGCTGATGATGGGCTACGCCGGCGTCTACTCGTCGTTCCTCAAGCACGCCGACCGCCAGGCCGAGAAGTACGGCGTCAGCGGTGCGCAGATCCTGCTCGAGGCCGGTGCCCGCAAGCTGATCGGTGGCCAGGAGGACCAGCTCATCGACATCGCGCTCCAGCTGCGAGAGCGTCAGCGAGCGGGCTGAGGTGGTCTCGACGGACGGCTCGCGGGATCGCCAGCTCGAACAGCGTCGGCGGAGCGTCCTGGTCACCGGGGCCGGTGGAGGCCTGGGTGGGGCGACGACCCGGCTGTTCGCGGAGCGCGGCTGGCTGGTGTACGCCGCGGACCTGCGACCTCCGGCGGTGGCGCCGAACGTGGTGCCTCTGACCATGGACGTCACGGACCTGGCCAGCGTCGAGGCGGCCCTGAAGGGGGTCGAGTCTCTCGATGCCGTCGTGAACTTCGCGGGGATCCTCCGGGTGGGGCCGCTCGTCGAGGTCGACGAGGAGTCGCTGCGGCTGGTCCTGGACGTGAACGTGCTGGGCACCTACCGCGTCAACAAGGTCGCCTTCCCGGCGCTGCGCAGGGCAGGCGGCCGGATCGTCAACATCTCCTCCGAGACCGGCTGGCAGCGGGCGCTGATGCTCAACGGTCCCTACGCGATGAGCAAGCACGCGATCGAGGCCTACTCCGACGCGCTCCGGCGCGAGCTGATGTTCCTCGGGATCCCCGTGGTCGTCGTGCAGCCCGGCCCGTTCCGCACGGAGATGACAGGTGGCATCGGCGACGCGTTCTCGGCCGCCCTGGTGGAGGGCTCCCCCTTCGAGCGGCTCTCGCGCAGGATCGCCCGCGGAGCTGTACGCGAGGAGGCAAAGGCACACGAGCCCGCCGTCCTCGCCGAGGTCGTCTGGAAGGCGGCCACGACCGCTCGCCCCGCAACGCACTACTCGGTCAAGCCCGATCCCGCCCGCCGGCTGCTCAACCGGTTGCCGGTGCGGGTCACCGACGCTCTGCTGAGACGGTCCCTTGGAGACTGACCCAGGCAATACGCTCTCGACCATGAGGCGGACTCAGTGGGCGGGACGCATCGGCGTGCTGGTCCTCGTCGGTGCCGCCTACTACCTGGGCGCGCGCCTCGGGCTGGAGCTGTCCGTGGTCGTGGACAACGTGACCCCGCTGTGGCCGCCCACCGGCATCGCGGTCGCGGCGTTCCTGCTGCTCGGGCGGAAGACCTGGCCGGCGGTCGCCATCGCGGCCCTCGCCGTCAACCTCCCGATCAGCGAGGGCCCGCTTCCCGCTCTGGTGACGGCGGCCGGCAACGTGGCCGCTCCGCTCGTCGCGGTGACCCTGCTGCACATGGTGGGGTTCCGGCGCCAGCTCGACAGCCAGCGGGACGCGCTGGCGATCGTGTTCCTGGGCGCCCTGGCCAGCATGACCGTCAGCGCGGCCGTCGGATCCCTGACCCTCGCTGTGTCCGGAGCGATCCCCGCCGACGAGCTTCCCGCCGCTTGGGCCGTGTGGTGGACGGGTGACGCGATGGGTGTCCTCGCCGTCGCGCCGTTCCTGCTGTGCCTGCCGTTGTTCCGCGAGCTGGAGCCGTGGCCGCCGGTGCGCTGGCTCGAGGCCGTCACGATCCTGGTCGTCGTCGCCGCGGTGATGGCCTGGACCGCCTCGACCGAGCTGCACGTCATGTTCCTGGTGATCCCGGTGCTCGGGTGGGCCTCCTGGCGCCTCCAGCTGCGCGGTGCAGCCCCCGCCGCGCTGATCGCGTCGCTGGTGGCCACGTGGGCAGCGACGCGGGAGCTGGGCCCCTTCGCGCAGGGGTCGCTCTTCGAGCGGATGCTGACCTTGCAGGGGTTCAACGCGTGCGTCGCCCTCACGTCGTTCTTCCTGGCGGCGCTGGTGAGCGAGCGCATGCGCAACGCCGAGGCGCTCGCGGCTGCGGCCGAGGCACGTGCGCACCGCGACCACGAGATCGCCGCCACGCTCCAGCGCAGCCTGCTGCCCGACCGGCTGCCGGAGCTGCCGGGGGTCGAGCTGGCCGCGAGGTACGTCCCTGCTTCCTCCGACGTACAGGTGGGAGGGGACTGGTACGACGTCGTGCACCTCCCCGGCGGACAGATCGCCATGGCCATCGGAGACGTGGCCGGTCACGGGGTGCAGGCTGCGGCCACGATGGGGCAGATCAGGATGGCGCTGCGGTCCTACGCGCTGCAGGATCCGGCGCCGGTGTCGGTGGTCAGCGGAGTGCATCGCCTGGTGTCGCACCTCCCGATGGCAGACATGGTCACGCTGATCTACCTGGTCTACGACCCGGCGTCCCGAGCCTTGCGTTACGCCAACGCCGGCCATCCACCGGCGCTCGTGGTCGACCGGGGCAGTGGCACCTACCTCGAGGAGGGGCTCTCCCCGCCTATCGGGGTGACGTCGGACGCTCGCTACACCGAGGTCTGCTACGACCTTGCGGCAGGCGCCGTACTCCTCCTCTACACGGACGGACTGGTGGAACGGCGTGACGAGTCCATCCAGCAGGGGCTGGACCGGCTGCGCACGGAGTCGGTCGCCGGCGCCGACAACGACCTCGACAGCCTCTGCGACCTCCTCCTCGCCTCCGTCGTCGGCGATGACCGGGTGACCGACGACATCGCGCTGGTGGCGCTGCGCGCGGTGGCTCTTCGCGACGGACCGCTGACGGTCGCGCTGCAGGCGGAGCCGCGGGTGCTCGCTGAGGTGCGGTCGGCCCTTCGCCGCTGGCTGCGCGAGTGCAGTGTGGGCGACCTCGACGAGCAGGACATCGTGGCTGCATGTGGCGAGGCGTGCGCCAACGTCGTCCAGCACGCCTACAGCGCGAGGCCGGGTCAGCTGCTGCTCGAGGCGCGCCTGGTCGACCGGACCGTGCACGTCAGCGTCCGCGACAGCGGCCACTGGCGACCGGCCGCGGATCGAGGGGGCGGGTGGGGGCTGCCCCTCATCGGCAGCTTGATGGATACCGTCGACGTACACCGCGACGCTCAGGGCACCGAGGTGCGTATGAGCCGCCGGCTCAGGGAAGGAGGAGGTCATGGGTGACCTCGCCACCGTCGACTCCAGGGATCTCGACGGAGCCAGGCTCGTGCTCGTCAGCGGGGAGGTCGACCTCTCCAACGTGGCGCGGGTGACCGACGCCATCAGTGCGGCGGTGCCCGGCGACGCTGCGCTCGTCTTCCTCGACCTGAGCTCGACCACGTACCTGGACAGCTCCGGAATCTCGATGATCTTCCGGCTGTCCGAGCGTCTGGGCTACCGCAGGCAGGAGCTCCGCCTGGTCGTCCCCGCCGACGCGCCGATCCGGCGGGTCCTCGAGATCACCAACGTCGACCAGGTCGTGGCGGTTCAGACTCAGCGGTGATGGACCAAAACGAGAACGTGTTCTAGTATTGAGGGTGTCCCTCCAAGACTGCTAGGAGCCCTCATGAGCCAGGCCGTCCTCGACGCCGTACGCGACCTCTTGCCGCAGATCCGTGAGCGTGCGGAGGAAGGTGAGCGGCTGCGCGTGGTGCCCGAGGCATCGATCAAGGACCTGGAGGCCGCGGGCTTCTTCCGGCTGCTCCAGCCCCAGCGGTACGACGGCCTCGAGTCCGACCCGGTGGACTTCTTCACCGCGGTCAAGCTGATCGCCGGCTCCGACGGCTCGACCGGCTGGGTGGCCAGCGTGCTGGGCGTGCACCCGTGGCAGGTGGCGCTGTTCGCCGACGAGGCGCAGCAGGCGGTCTGGGGCGACGACAGCACCATCAGGCTCTCGAGCTCCTACGCTCCGACCGGCAAGGCGACCCTCACCGATGGCGGCTACCGCCTCTCCGGCAAGTGGTCGTTCTCCTCGGGCTGCGACCACGCGCAGTGGGTGCTGCTCGGCGGTCTGGTGTGGAACGCCGAGGGGCAGGTCGTCGACTTCAAGACGTTCCTGCTGCCGCGCAAGGACTACGCGATCGACGACGTCTGGAACGTCGTCGGTCTGGCGGGCACCGGCTCCAACGACATCGTCGTCGACGACGTGTTCGTGCCCGACGCGTTCACGCTGAGCATGGGGGAGACCGGCGCCTGCAAGGGGCCGGGCCAGGCCGTCAACACCAGCAACCTCTACAAGCTGCCGTTCCACTCGATCTTCACCTCCACGATCACCACGCCGATCATCGGCATGGCCTACGGCGCCTACGAGGAGCACGTGGAGATGCAGCGCAAGCGCGTGCGGGCGGCGTACATCGGCGAGAAGGCCGTCGACGACCCCTTCGCCAACGTCCGCATCGCCCGCGCGTCCAGCGAGATCGACGCGGCCTGGGCGCTGCTGATGAACAACCTCCGCGAGGAGCAGGCCTACGTCGAGCGCGGTGAGGCGATTCCGCTGCAGCTGCGGCTGAAGGTACGACGTGACCAGGTGCTCGGCACCGAGCGTGCCATCTCTGCCATCGACCAGCTGTTCGAGAACTCCGGCGGCCGCGCGCTCGCCAAGGGCACCTACCTCCAGCGTGCGTGGCGCGATGCGCACGCCGGCCGCGTGCATGCCGCCAACGATCCGGAGCGCGCGCTGCGCATGTTCGGAGCCGTGGAGTTCGGCCAGAAGATCGACCCGGGGATGTACTGAGTGGCTCTCTCGAGACAAGGCACGGCCAGGCAGGCCAAGGCCGGCACGTTCAGCCTCAACTACCACGAGGCGGGTGACGCTACTGCTCTCGGTGGCGGGCTGCCGCTGGTGATGCTGCACGGCGGCGGTCCGGGCGCGAGCGCGTGGAGCAACTTCGGCGCGTGCCTCGAGCGCTTCGCTGCGGACTTCCGCGTGCTGCTCGTCGACCAGCCGGGGTTCGGCGACTCCGACAAGCCCGAGGTCGAGGGGCACTTCTTCACCTTCGCCGCCGACGCCGTCGCCGCGCTGCTCGACGAGCTCGGCATCGAGCGGGTGCACCTGCTGGGCAACTCGCTCGGCGGCGGCACCGCGGCGCGGTTCGCGCTCAAGCACCCCAAGCGGGTCGGCCGGCTGGTCCTGATGGGCCCCGGCGGCCTCTCGCAGAACGTGTTCAGCCCAGACCCGACAGAGGGCATCAAGCGGCTCTACGAGTTCGGTGGCGACCCGACCTCCGAGGCGCTCGAGGCGTTCATCCGCACGATGGTCGTCAACCAGGAGCTGGTCACGCCGGAGCTGGTCGCCGAGCGCTTCGAGAACGCGACCGCTCCGGGGGCCCGCGAGGCGATGGCGAGCATGGGCGCGTCGTTCATGAAGGCGGAGACCTTCGAGGAGGGCATGCTGTGGCGCGACGCCTACAAGATCCGCCAGCACACGCTGCTCACCTGGGGTCGTGAGGACCGGGTCAACCCGCTCGACGGCGCCCTGATCGCGCTCAAGCTCATCCCGAAGGCCCGGCTGCATGTGTTCCCCAACTGCGGGCACTGGGCCCAGATCGAGGCGGCCGAGGAGTTCCACACGGTGACTCGTGACTTCCTCGCGGCGCACGACGAAAGGGCGGCGAAGTGACCATCGATATATGCGAGCGGAGCGAGCCCAGAGGAACTGGGGAGTCCGGCAGGGCACAACCCGCACCGCGGAGCCCACGAGTGGCACTCGCGGCACCGGCGGCTGGGAATCTTGTCGTCGCCTATCCCGGGAGTCTCGTATGACTATCGACATCAAGTCACTCGGATATGTGCGGGTGGAGTCGACAGACATGGACGCCTGGAAGGCGTTCAACGGCAAGGTGCTCGGCCTGGCCGAGGGGCGCGGCCCCACCGAGGGCAACCAGTACTGGCGCATCGACGAGCTCTCTGCGCGCATCGTGGTGTTCCCCGGTGACAAGGACGAGCTTTCTTGCATGGGCTGGGAGGTCGCCGACCACAAGGCTCTGGCGCAGGCCGTCGACCACCTGAAGGACCACGGGGTCGAGGTCGTCTCCGGATCACCGGACGAGCTGGCCGAGCGCCGGGTGCAGGAGATGGTCAGGTTCACCGACCCGTTCGACAACGTCTTCGAGCTGTTCCACGGGGCGACCTACGAGTCCCGGCCGGTGGTCCCGCCCTACGCCCAGACCTTCGTCACCGGTGACCAAGGCATGGGCCACATCGTGGTACCCGTCTCCGACGACGTGGAGGCGCTGCGCTTCTACGACGACGTGCTCGGCTTCCGGCTGCGCGACTCGATGAGCATGCCGGGGGAGTTCGTCGGCAAGGAGCCGGGCACCAAGGTCTGGCTGCGGTTCCTCGGCTGCAACCCGCGCCACCACAGTCTGGCGTTCCTGCCGATGCCGAACCCGAGCAAGTGCGTCCACATCATGCTCGAGGTCGACAAGCTCGACCACGTCGGCCGCGCACTGGAGAGAGTGCGGAAGTACAAGGCGCCGCTGAGCGCTACCCTGGGGCGTCACATGAACGACCAGATGGTCTCGTTCTACGTGAGGTCACCCGGAGGCTTCGACGTCGAGTACGGCTGCGAGGGCCTGACTGTCGATGACGCCAGGTGGGTGGCCCGCGAGTCGACGGCCGTCTCCTACTGGGGGCACAACTTCGGTGGCTGATCCGGTCCTGGCACAGGACTCCTCCGGGCACGTCAACTGGCCCAGCCAGGAGCTGATCGAGTCCTTCCTCGACCAGTTCGACTTCGACGACGGTGTCCCGCCGTCGGTCGACGACGGCACCGACCCGGAGGCCCAGCGGCACTTCCGCGACGTCCTCGGGCGGTTCGCCTCAGGGGTCACCGTCGTCACCTCGATGTCGGGCGGTGAGCCGATCGGCATGACCGCCCAGTCGTTCACCAGCGTGTCGCTGCACCCGCCGCTGGTGCTCTTCTGCCCCGCGAAGACCTCGCAGGCGTGGCCGTCGATGCAGCGCGCGGGGTTCTTCTGCGTCAACCTGCTCTCCGAGGGGCAGGACGAGATCTCCAACCAGTTCGCCCGGCGCGGTGTCGACAAGTTCGCGGGGATCCCCTGGAAGCCCGCTTCCACTGGTGCGCCGTTGCTCGACGGCGTGCTCGGCTGGGTGGACTGCACGATCTACGCCGTCCACGAGGCAGGCGACCACTACGTCGTGCTCGGCCAGGTGCAGGACCTCGGGATCTCCGACGCCCCACATCCGCTGTTGTTCTACCGTGGGCAGTACCACCGCACCGACCAGGGCTGAGCTGCCCGACGGCTGCGGACAAGGTTCGGATGGTAGCCAGTGCCTGCCAAGGCCGTCCTGGGCGCGGCGCACCAGGTGCACGCCACACCGCTTCCCGAACAGCGACCACTGGTCGCTTACGCACGTGGCCCCCACTCACGCCCAGGACGGTGACCCCCCGGCCCGGAAAGCACACCCCGAGAAACTGCTTCCCACGTACCTGTGCAGTGAAAGGGGGCATTTGATGCACCCTGGTTCAGAATCTTTACCTTCCTGTTTCCACCGGGCGGGCCTTCCTTGCGTGTAATACTGACGTGACTCGCTACAGGGGGGGACCTGATCGTGCGTGTTGAACCGTTGGATTCTCGGCGCCCGGGGGGGCTCGAGCCGATCGATCCGGCTCAAGAACAAGTGCATCAGTCCGCGTCGGCGCCGAGCACCGACGCGGAGTTGTTGGCGCGCTGCCGAGAAGGGGACGGCGCGGCCTGGGAAGCACTCGTCCGTCGCTACGAGCGCCTGATCTTCAGCGTCGCGCTCCGCAACGGGCTGTCGCGGGCGGACGCGGCCGACGTCACCCAGAACACCTTCATCGCGCTGCTCGACTCCGTCTCGATGCTGCGTGACGACGAGCGGCTGTCCTTCTGGTTGATGACGGTCGCCCGCAGGAATGCCTGGCGCATCCGACGGCGGCTGGAGCGAGAGACTCCTTGGCGGGTCTACGAGGCGTCTGACGACCCCGTCGCGGCGTGGGAGCGGGTGGCAGTCGTCCAGGACGCGCTCAACCAGCTCGAGGAGCCGTGCCAGGGGCTTTTGCGTGCGCTCTACTTCGACGCCGATCGCCCCACCTACTCGACGGTGGCAAGCCGTCTCGGTCGCGCCGTCGGCGCGATAGGTCCGATGCGAGGACGCTGTCTCGGGCGACTTCGCAGCCTTCTCGGTGAGGAGCCGCTATGAACGACGACGTCGACAGGGCGCCCAGCTTCGCCATGCTCCTCGACTGGCTGGAGGGCCGGCTCGAACCGGAGAAGGCTCACGCGGTCTCGCTGCAGGTGGCCGAAGGCGACTCCCGCGTGCGCGGGACGGTCGCCTGGCTGCAGGGCTTCCTCGAGCTGTCTCGTGACTTCCCCCTGCAGGAGCCACCTCCGATCGTCCGCCAGCGCCTGCGCCAGCACTACGCCCGCTGGAGTGCCGCCTACTCGTTGCGCAACCAGCAGGTCGAGCTGGTCGAGGCGACCCTGCTGTTCGACAGCAGGGAGGACCTCGTGCTCTCCGGCGTGCGCGGTGACGCCGTCGACCTCGACGTGGTGCACCTGGCCTACACCAGTGACCGCGCCGACCTGGTCATGGACATCAAGCCGCTGGGCGATGGTCTGGTCCGGATCGACGGCCAGGTCCTGCCGGTGGACGAGACGACCGACGGGATCTTCGAGGCCACCCTGGACGGTCCGGGCGTCAGTCTGCGGGCGGTCGACGGGGACGAGTCGGGCTCGTTCTCGTTCGACGCGGCAAGCACTACGGCCGATCGCATCGTGCTCAGCAACGGCGAGATGGCGCTCACGGCCAGAATCCGGCTCCCACGTCAGTCATGACGCCCGCCGAGGTCTCCGGCTTCGCCGACATCCTCTCCGCTCCGACGAGCTCGGAGCGGGTCGCTCGCCTGCGCGACGAGGGGCTCGCCGACGAGGTGGGGCTGGCTTGGCTGGGCGACCGCGTCGAGGAGCTGTTGCACTCCGACCCCGAGACCGCGGAGAGCCTGGCGCTGCTGGCAGCCGACGCCGCGCGTGAGGCGGGCCTCCCGGGGGTCCGAGCCCGGGTCGTCTACTACCGCGCACGCCTCTGTGCCGAGCGTGGCGACCTGGAGCAGGCGCTGGCCCTGATCGGCACGGCTCGCAGCGCCTGGATGGCTGCCGGCGACGATCTGCAGGCCCTGCGCACCGACCTGGGTCGCATGCAGATCCTCGACGACCTCGGCCGGCACGGCGAGGCCGTCGAGGTCGGCGAGGCACTGCTGGTGCTCCTCGACCACCACGCGGTCGGGGAGACCGATGCCGACCTCCTCGGGACGGTCCGCGCCGCCGCCCTGGGCAACGTCGGGGTCGCCTACAGCTTCATCGGTGAGCACCAGGAGTCGCTGCGCGCCTATGCCGCCTCGGAGGCCGCCTATGCCGAGCTGGGCATGCTGGTGCAGGTCGCTCAGCAGCGGGCCAACCGTGGCATCGAGCTTCTGGCGCTGGGCCGCGCGCGTGAGGCCCAGGGGACACTCCTCGCCGCTCATGACGACTTCAGGGAGTCCGGGGACCGACTGTGGGCGGCCAAGTGCGCCGTACATCTGGCGGACGCGCACGCCCAGCTCGGTGAGCTGGTCGACGCCCTGCGCGTGCTCGAGTCTGCTCGGTCAGAGCTTCACGACCTCGGGGCCTCGGCGGAGGAAGCCCGCGTCCACCTCCAGCTCAGTCGCGTGCAGATCACCGCCGGGCTGTTCTCCGAGGCCATCGTGGCCGCCAACGAGGCGATCCGGCGTACGTCGGCCGCGGGCATGGCACACGACGAGGCCTTCTCCTGGTTGACGCTCGCATCCGCACACCTCGCATCTGGTCATCTTCCCGATGCAGAGGTGCACGTCCGCACCGCCGCCGACCTGTTCGACCGCGTGGGGGACAAGCAGTACCAAGCCCGTGCCCTCCTCATGCAGGCCCAGGTGGCCCTCGCGGCTGGTAGCGAGTCCGCTCCAGAGCTGCTCGGCCTCGCCGCGGAGGCGCTGGAGTCCGGGGGCTGGCAGATCCCGCTGGCGTGGGCGCGGCTGTGGCAGGCCCAGGTAGCCACGAGCGCCGGCGAGCGGTCGATGCGCCTCAGCGAGACGGCTGCGCTGATCGAGGACCTCTCCTCGCCCGCCCTGCGCTACGCGCTCGGCACACGACAGGCGCGTCACCTGGCCGAGGCGGGCAAGCCCGACCAGGCGCTGACGCTTCTTCGGGACGTCATCGACGCCGTCGACATGCTCGGTTCCGACCTGCCGGACCCGGTCCTTCGCACCGCGTTCCGGGCCGACAAGCTCTCTGCCCACGACCTGCTCGTCGACCTGCTCGTGCAGCGGGGGAGTCCCGGTGACCTGGTGGAGGCGCTGAACGTCGGCGACGGTGCGAAGGCCAAGACGCTGACCGACGTGGTCGCCGGCACTCTGGGGTCCACGACAGGCTCCAGGGGGTTCGCCACTGAGGCGGCGCGCAAGCTCGCGAGCATCCAGAGCGACCTCAGCGCGGCCTACGGCGCGCTGCACGAGGCCACCGACCCGGCGCGCAGGATGCACGTTGCTACGCGAGCCCGCGAGCTCGAGGCCGAGATCACCAACCTGCGCCTGCAGCGCGCGGTCTCGACCGACTTGCCGGAGGAGGCGTCGAGCGAGCCCGACGCGGACGCCGGCGCCCTGGCCTCGCTCGCGCGACCCGCCCTGGTCTTCCACGTCACCGGCGACGACATCATCGCGTTCGTGGTGGGGCACGGGTCAGCCAGCGCCACCCGGCTGGTCGGTGCGACACCCCGCACCGAGCGACTGCTCGACCAGCTGGTCGCCCAGTGGAGCCGGTTCCGGGTCAGCAACCGTTTCGTCCAGCGCAACCAGCACCTTCTCCAAGCTGCCACGGTTCGTGTCCTGGCCGAGCTGTACGACGTGCTCGTGGAGCCGGTGCGGGCACAGCTCGACGAGCTGGCGACCGACAGCCTCATGGTCGTGCCGCACCGGAAGCTCCATCGAGTTCCCTTCCACGCACTGCACGACGGCATCGACCATCTGCTGGCGACCTGGAGTCTCACGGTCGCGCCGACCCTGGCGGGGCAGGGGGCGCCCGAGACGCCCAGCAGCGTCGACGAGCTGCTCGTCATCGCCGCGCCCGACTCGAGCAGCCCGATGATCCTGGACGAGGCCGAGGCGTTGGCCAAGCTCGTGCCCGGCGCTCGCGTGGCCTCCGCGAGCTCGGCGACAAGCTCGGCGCTGCGTGCGGGAGTTCCCGGCCCCTCCCACGTCCACCTGGCTTGCCACGGTCTCTACCGACCGGACAACCCGCTGTTCTCGGCTCTGAAGCTGGCCGACCGGTGGGTCACCTGTGCCGACGTCCTGGAGCTCGACCTCGGCGGAGCACTCGTCACGCTGAGCTCGTGCGAGTCGGGCCGGCCCAGCCAGGACACCGCCGAGCCCGTCGGGCTGGCCTGGGCGTTCCTGGCCGCCGGAGCCTCCGGTGCCGTGGTCAGCCAGTGGCTGGTCGACGACGCCGTGGCGGTCGACCTGATGACTGAGATGTACCGCAACCTTGCCGCCGGTCTCGCTCCGGCGGACTCGCTGCGTCGAGCCCAGCTCGCGGTGGCGCAGCACCATCCACATCCCTACCACTGGGCGCCGTTCGTCTATGTGGCTTCCCCGGGATCGACTTCACGGAGCACTTCATGAGCACGACCCTGAGATCACCCAAACTCATCGCCGCACTGGCAGGTCTCGGCGCAGCAGCGCTCGTGACGGTGCCGGAGGGAGCGACCGGCGCGGTCGACCCGGCCACGCTGGGGCAGTTCGTCGTCAAGATCGACTACGCCGCGGGCTGCACCTTCGACGGCCTCGCCTCGCGCTACCCGATCGTCGCGGACGACTGGGTGATGGTGTCCCGGGGGGTCGTGCGCGGCCACTCCACCAAGTCGGACTACCAAGGCAGCATCAGCAGGGTGCAGAAGCTCACCGACAAGCTGCGCAGCGACTCGTGCGTCGTCTACGCCGAGCCGGACCGCGCGATCCTGGTCGAGGACAGCCAGTTCCACTCCTGGACGCCGGGTGCGTCGAGCAGCACCACAGAGCAGTGGAAGACCCAGAAGGCCACCGAGAAGCTCAAGCTCGACGCGGCGCACGCCGCGAGCCTCGGCGACGGTGCCCTCGTTGCTGTGCTGGACACCGGAGTCGACTCAACTCATCAGGCACTCGCAGGGAGCGTGCTGCCAGGGTGGGACTACGTCGACGACGACGCCGCCCCGGCCGACATCGCCTCGGGGCGTGACACCGATCGCGACGGCAAGGTCGACGGTGCCGTGGGTCACGGGACGTTCGTGGCCGGCATCATCCATCTGGTCGCCCCCGATGCGACGATCCTGCCGCTGCGCGTGCTCGACGGCGACGGCGTCGGCACCGTCTTCACCGTCGCCGAAGCGGTCTTCGACGCGGTTGCCGCCGGCGCGGACATCATCAACCTGAGCTTCGGCACTGCTGACAAGCTGGAGTCGAAGGTGCTCGCTCAGGCACTCGAACTGGCAAAACAACGTGGCGTCCTGGTCGTCGCCGCTGCTGGCAATGATGCTTCCACAGCACCCACCTACCCCGCCTCACGCGGGGAGATCTGGGCCGTGACGGCCCTGGTCCCCGAGCAGACCAGCCTCTCGAGCTACTCGAACTCCGGCCCCTGGGTCGACCTGGGCGCCACCGGAGACGGACTGATCGGTCCGATGCCGGGCAACGCCTGGGCGGAGTGGTCCGGCACCTCGATGTCGGCTCCGCAGGTGACCGGGCAGCTGGCGTTGCTCAAGTCGGCAGGGCCGTCGCTGGGCACCAAGAAGTTCGTCGACGCGCTGAACAACACCTCGCACAAGATCCAGCACGTCGAGATGCGCGAAGGAGTCATCGACGTCCCGGCGAGCATTGCGTACATCCAGCGCGAACAGGCCAAAGTGACGCCCTAGTCGCCGACTCCTTGCCCTGGTCCTGGCAAAAACCGACACGAGGTGTATCAATGCACGGCGCTCCGTGCACCCGAGTAGTGGGGGACGGAGTGCAACCAGCGCTCCGCTGACTCGATGAGGAGCGCACATGCATGATCGACTAGCTCGCGGGCGAACGCCCGCTCTCCGGGGGGCCAGGACACGAGGGCACATCGGCCTCCGTCTCGTGCTCACCTCGGCCATTATCGCGGCTCTGGCAGTATTCCTGCCGGCTGCGAGCGCATCAGCCGCCACACCGCCCGGCGTGGTCAACCCGTGTACGGGGAAGCAGATCTTCTTCTTCTTCCGCTACAACGACTCGGCAACGGTCGGCGTCGACCAGGGTTGCTCGACCACGAACGACGTGCTCAAGACCAACGTCCCGACGCTGGTAGCCACCAAGCTGCACGTGTCGTGCTCGGACGACATCTCACCCGAGGGCGTGCCCACCAAGAGCATCCTGGGCGACCCGAACCGACGCGTGGCGGCGTACTTCATCCAGAAGCCGGACGGCAAGACCTGTGGGTTCGGCAACCCGGCGGAGGAACCCAAGACGGACGTGAAGATCGTCAAGACCGCCTCTGCGACCGTGGTCAACGAGGGCGAGCAGGTCACCTACACGCTCTCCGTCAGCAACGTGGGCACGACCGACGCCCATGACGTGCTGGTCTCCGACGTGCTTCCTGCTGGCGTCACCTTCGTGAGCGCGTCGGCCGGCTGCACCTACAACGCGGCCAACCGCACGGTGTCCTGTGACGCCGGTGACCTCCTGGTCGGCGGGGGAACCCCGACCGACACCTGCACCGGTGAGAAGGAGATCTACTACAACTTCCAGTACAACGACTCGGCCACGGTCGGGACCGACGTCGGCTGCTCCACCACCAACGACGTGCTCAAGACCAACGTCCCGTCGCTGGTGGCCACCAAGCTGCATGTGTCGTGCTCGGACACGATCTCGCCGGACGGAGTGCCCACCAAGGCGATCCTGGGCGACCCGAACAGGCGGATCACGGCCTACTTCATCCAGAAGGCGGATGGCAAGACCTGTGGTCAGGGCACGTTCACGCCGCCGAGCCCGCCGACGTTCACCATCACGGTGGTCGTCAACGAGTCGCACTGCAACACGGCCACGGTCGGCATGGACGAGACTGATGACAACCCGGCGGACAACACCAGCACCGTGTGCGTGGACGTCCGTACGCAGACCATCAGCGGCCAGGTCTACCTCTGCATCAACGGCGTCCCGTCGACCCAGCTCGTGGGCGGTGCGACCATCGCCGTCCCAGCCGCCGGGATCAGCGGCGGCAACCCGTTGGCGACGACTCCGGTTCCTGCTGCCAGCTACGCCATGAACGCGACCGTGCCCAGCACGTACAAGTTCGTGGCCTGCGGTCAGTCCGGGGTGACGATCGGCACGCCGACCAGCGCTACGCAGACGGTCGTCGTGCCGCCGGGTGGCAACGGCAACGGCATCTTCTACGCCACGGCGCAGTCCTTCGGCTACATCGAGGTCTGCAAGAGCGCGGCCAACGGCGTGACCGGCAACTTCACGTTCGTGGTCGAGGGCAAGAGCTACACCGTGCCCGCAGGTGCCTGCACGTCGGCCATCAAGGTGGTGTCCGGCAACGTGACCGTGACCGAGAAGTCGTCGCCGTACTACGTCATGCAGACGGCGTACACGACTCCGAGTGACCGGCTCATCTCCAAGAGCACCAGCTCGAGGACCGCGACAGTCAAGGTCGTCACCGGTGGTGTCTCCACCCAGACGATCGTGACCTTCGTGAACAAGCCGGTACAGGGCACCGTGAAGGTCTGCCAGGTCGCAGGACCGGGCGTTGCGCAGGGTACGAGCTTCCAGTTCTCCAACTCGGCGAACTCGTCGGTCGTCTCCGTGCCCGCCGGCCCCGCGCCGGGTGGGTACTGCGTGGTGCTGCCCGGGACCTACACCGGAGGCACTGAGCTGAAGATCACGCAGGCTCCTGGGTCGACAATCGTCACCTCGATCAAAGGGGAGCCGGCGGACAGGCTCATCGGCTCCAGCCTGAGTAGCAAGTGGGCGAAGGTCAAGGTTGGTAGTGGGGTCACCGAGGTGACGTTCACCAACAAGGCTGGCTACTAGCCCTTGGCGCACGAGGGTTGGGATGGCAACGAGGCCATCCCAGCCCTCGTTGCCGTCCGGGCGGCGGGCGTATGGGAGGGTGGCCGGGTGAGTGCGCGCTTGGACCAGTGGTACGCCGCAGGTCGCTTCGTCACCGCTGGGGCGAGGCGCATCTTCGTGCACGAGAGCGGCCCACTCGGCGACGTCCCGGTGGTGGTCCTGCACGGGTTCCCAGGGTCGTCCGCGGACTGGTCGACGTTCCTGCCGTTGCTGGGTCGCCGTGTGGTGGTCCTGGACCTCCCGGGCTACGGCAGGTCGGACAAGAGCCCGACCGCGTCGTACTCGCTCTTCGACCAGGCCACCGTCGTGCAGGAGGTGCTGGCCGCCCTCGGCATCGACCGCTGTGTGCTGCTGGCCCACGACATGGGCGACACCGTCGCAGCCGAGCTCGCAGCCCGGTGCAACGCGCGGACCCTGAGCTTCGCGATCGACGCCATCATCCTGACCAACGGCTCGATCTTCATCGACCTGGCCAGGCTGACGCGCGGGCAGCGACTCACCCTGCGGCTGCCGTCTCGCCGCTCGCTCGTCCGGCTGCCGACCTTCGTGATCCGTCGCTCGCTGTTGGAGAGCTTCACCAAGGCGGCCCCACCGCCCGAGGGGGCGATCGACGACCTGGTCGCCCAGATGCGGTACGACGACGGCGACCGCCTGATGCCCGTGCTGATCCGCTACGTCGAGGAGCGCCGCGCGCACCAGGACCGCTGGACCGCCGGCTTCGTCGAGTACGACGGCCCGCTCACGCTGATCTGGGGCGAGGAGGACCCGATCGCGGTGCTGCCGATGACCGCGCGGCTGTCGTCGCTGCGACCGGCCACGACAGTCGTGACGCTCCCCGGGGTCGGGCACTGGCCGTCGATCGAGGCGCCGGATCGGCTGGCCGCAGAGGTGCGCACGGCGCTCGGGTGAACAGCAGCAGGCGCCCTGGGGGAAGGCGGCGTCAGCGCGACGGCTCGGGCAGGCCGCAGTCCTTGATCTTCATCCATGCCGGTTACCCGCCGGAGCTGCCGGCAAACCAGCCGGCCTAACGCCCGGCCAGCCGCGCGCGGTGCTCGTGCGCCTGCCCGAACAGCTGGCCGAGCGCGTGGGCACGCTTGAAGTAGGTGTGCGCGGAGTGCTCCCACGTGATTGCGATGCCACCGTGCAGCTGCACCATCTCCGAGGCGACGCGGTCCAGCGCGTCGCCGCACCAGGACTTGGCGGTCGAAGCCTTCCGAGCGAGGTCGGCGTCCAGGTTGGCAGCTGCCCAGCACGCCGCCCAGCTCGCCGAGCGACTGGTCTCGACGAGCACGTGCAGGTCAGCCATGCGGTGCTTGAGGGCTTGGAACGACCCGATGGCGCGCCCGAACTGGACGCGCTCCTTGGAGTAGCTGACCGTGAGCTCCAGGCAGCGCTGCATGGCGCCGACCTGAAGTGCGGTCGTGAGCGCGGCGCCGACGTCGCGGAGCTGTTGCTCGTCGGCCGGACCGAGCGGCGCCGTGTCGTCGATCTCGACGCGGCACAGCGACAAGGTCTGGTCCATGGCCGGCACGGGAGTGCGACGGGCAGCGGTCACCTCGTGCAGCATGCCGTCGCGGACGACGAGGAGCAGGTCGCCGTCGAGGGCGGGCTCGTCGAGCAGCACGGTCGCGGAGCGGCCCGCAGCGATCGCGGCGAGGTGCGAGGTGTGCCTGGCGGAGAGCAGCGCCTGAGTCGCGACCGCGGTCTGCAGCAGCGGGTTGGGCGTCAGCGCCGCACCGAGCTCCTCGAGCACGACGGCGGTCTCGAAGAGGGTGGCTCCTGCGCCGTCGTACTCCTCGGGGACGGCCAGCGCCGGCGCGCCGACCTGCTCGACGAGGACCTGCCACGCGTCGGGCTTGGCGGCGACCGCGCGCACGGTGCGCGCCAGCTCCAGCTGCTCCGGGTCGAGGGCGAAGTGCATCAGGACCCCGGCCGGTCCGACAGCAGGGCGGTCAGCACGCGCCCGCGGTGGTACGACGGCGAGCCCCACGCGCTGCGCAGGGCGCGGATCCGCAGGAGCCAGAGCGAGAGGTCGTACTCGGCGGTGTAGCCGATCGCGCCGTGGGCCTGCAGCGCCGCCCGCGCGGCGGCGTACGCGGCCTCGCCCGCGGCCACCTTGGCAGCGGAGACGTCACGAGGGGCCAGCGACAGCGACGCGCCCCACACGAGCGGCCGGGCGAAGTCGAGGGCGACCTTGCCGTCGGCCAGCAGGTGCTTGACCGCCTGCTGCTGCCCGACGGGCCTGCCGAACTGCACGCGTGCCTTGGCGTAGTCGACCGCGTCCTCGAGCACGCGGTAGCCCGCCCCGACGAGCTGGGCAGCGACGCCGAGCGTGGCCAGGTCATGGGCGTGGTCGACGCCCTGCGGAGCCAGCTCGGCCAGCGGGGTCGCCTCGGAGATGGTGAAGAGCCGACGGGACGGGTCGATCGAGTGCCTGCGTTCGCCCGCGACGGCCGTGCACAGGTGCCCGTCGACGACGGCGTAGGTCGTCTCCGCGACGTCGGCGTCGAGCGCCAGCGGGACACCGATCGTGACGACGCTCTCGGGCGCCCCACCCAGGAGCGTGGTGACCAGGGCGTGCTCCGCCCACGGTCCCGGTACGGCGTGCCGACCGAGCTGCTCGAACGCGACGACCAGGTCGGACGCCGTCGCCCCCGACGCCGGGTCGGCCAGCGCCGTGACGCCGAGCTCGGCCAGTCGCTCCCAGAGCTTCAGGCCCGGCGAGTGGTCGCCGTCGGCCCAGGCCCGGACCACCGAGGGCACCGAAGAGCCGGCGAGAAGGTCGTCGAGCGAGCGGGCGAAGCCGGCCTGCTCCTCGGTGAGGGCGAACCTCATCGGCGCACCTCCCGCGGGAGACCGAGGAGCCGTTCGGCCACGATGTTGCGCTGGATCTCGTTGGTGCCGGCATAGATCGGCCCTCCCAGCGAGAAGAGATAGCCGTCGGTCCACGCCGACTCGACCTCGCCGGCGTCGCCGAGCAGGTCGAGCGCGGTCTCGTGCAGCGCCACGTCGAGCTGGGACCAGAAGAGCTTGTTCACCGATCCGTCGGCGCCCACGTCACCACCGGCCGCCAGCCGGGTGACCGTGCCCCAGGTGTAGAGCCGGTAGGCCTCGGCCCCGATCCACGCGTCGACCACGCGGTCCCGCTGGGCCGGGTCCGGGTGCTCGGCGTACAGCGAGAGCAGCCGGTCCGCAGCGGCGCAGAACCGGCCGGGGGAGCGTAGGGACAGGCCGCGTTCGTTGCCCGCGGTGGTCATCGCCACGCGCCAGCCGTCGCCGGGGGCGCCCAGGACGTCCTGGTCAGGCACGAAGACGTCCTCGAAGAAGATCTCGGCGAAGCCGGGCTCACCGTCGAGCTGGGCGATCGGGCGGACCGTCACGCCCTCGGCGGTGAGCGGGAACAGGAAGTAGGTCATGCCGTGGTGCCGCTCGGCCTCCGGGTCGGAGCGGAACAGTCCGAAGCCCCAGTGCGCGTAGGTCGCGCGCGAGGACCACGTCTTCTGGCCGTTGAGCAGCCAGCCGCCCTCGACCCGTCGTGCCGACGACCGCAGCGAGGCGAGGTCGGACCCTGACTCGGGCTCGGACCAGGCCTGGGCCCAGATCACCTCGCCGCTGGACATGGAAGGCAGCAGACGCTCTTGTTGCTCGGGAGTGCCGTGCTCGAAGATGATCGGCGCCAGCAGGAAGATGCCGTTCTGGGAGACCCGGCCGGGGGCGCCAGCGCGGTAGTACTCCTCCTCGAAGATCACCCACTCGACCAGGCTCGCGCCACGGCCGCCGAGCTCCTCGGGCCAGGACACCGTCGACAGCCGAGCCTCGTGCAGGGTGCGCTCCCAGTCACGGTGTGCCTCGAAGCCGTCGAGGGAGTCCATCGACGCGAGCGGGCCGGGCACGTTTGCACGCAGCCACCCCCGCACCTCCTGCTGGAAGGCGATCTCGGACGGTGAGAGTTCGAGGTTCACACGGTGCCTTTCGGTTCCCGGTCCTGACGAAGAGCGGTCTTGAGCACCTTGCCCGACAGGTTGCGGGGGAGGACGTCGACGAACTCCACGTGCCGCGGCACCTTGAAGTTGGCGAGGCGCTCCTTGCAGAGCGAGACCACGTCGTCGGCGGTGACGCTCGCGCCGTCCCGGCGTACGACGAAGGCCTTGCCGACCTCGCCGAGCCGGTCGTCGGGCACACCGACCACCGCCGACTCGACCACCCCCTCGACGCGGGCGATCACCTGCTCGACCTCGGCGGGGTAGACGTTGAAGCCGCCGGTGATGAAGACGTCCTTGAGCCGGTCGGTGATCGTCAGGTTGCCGTCGGGGTCGACCCGTCCGACGTCGCCGGTGTGCAGCCAGCCGTCGGCATCGATCGCCTCAGCGGTGCCGACCGGGTCGTCGAGATAGCCCCGCATCACCAGCGGGCCACGGAAGAGCAGCTCGCCGTCCTCGCCCTGCGAGGCGTCGATGCGCATCTCCATCCCGGGCACGACGCGACCGGTCGTCGACGCGACGAGCGCCGGCGGGTCTCCCCGACGCCCCATCGCGCCCATCACGCACTCGGTCATGCCGAACGCCGTCAGGACCAGGTCGAAGGAGAGCTCGCTCTGCATGCGCTCGACCAGGGCCACCGGCACCATGGCGGCGCCGGTGACCGCGAACCGGAGGGAGGAGAGGTCCCGGCCGGCGCGGTCCGCCTCGAGAAGCGCGTTGAAGATCGCCGGTGCACCGGGGAGGACGGTGATCCGCTCGCGCTCGATGACGTCGACCGCGGTGCCGACGTCGAAGACGGCCTGGGGGTAGAGCGTCGCGCCGTGCACGAGGGAGACGAGGATGCCGGCCTTGTAGCCGAACGAGTGGAAGAAGGGGTTGACCACCAGGTAGCGGTCGTCCTCCGTGACGTCACCCAGCTCCCCCCAGATGCGCGCCGCCTCGATGGACTGGCGATGAAGGGTCATCGCGCCCTTGGAGCGACCCGTGGTGCCGGAGGTGAACAGGATGTCCGCGAGGTTGTCGGGCGAGACGTCGGGAAGCTCGCCTTCACCTTCCGGCAGCGCAGTGATGAGTACGACGGGCGGCAGCTCGACACCGGCCTCCGCCGCTGCGGCGCGGAGCTCGTCGGTCTGGGCTCGGCCCAGGAACCCGTCCTCGACGACCACCAGCCGGGGGGACGTGCGGGCGACGACGTCGACGACCTCGTGGCCCGTGTAGCGGGTGTTGAGCGGGACCAGCACGCCGCCGGCATAGGTCACCGCCAGCGCCGCCACCTCCCAGCGCCAGGAGTTGGGGGCCCAGATGCAGACCCGGTTGCCCTTCTCGAGGCCGAGCCCGGCTGCGACCCGGCGCACGCACGCGTGGAGCTCGGCGAACGTGAGGGTGGTGTCGCCGTCGACGACGGCTGCGCGTGCGGGCCAGCGATCGGCTGCCGCGCGCAGCGCGCCGGGGATCGTGTCCACCCTCTGCTCCATCAAGAGACGGCTCCCAACCAAATACTTGCTTGGTACGATACTCTACCAGTGTGGATCTGACCTACGGCGCCGAGGACGAGGCGTTCCGCGCCGACGTGCGCCAATGGCTGGGCGACCACCTGGCCGGCGACTTCGCCGAGCTCAAGGGCCTCGGCGGCCCGGGGCGTGAGCACGAGGCCCATGACGAGCGCCTCGCGTGGGACCGCCACCTCGCGCAGCACGGCTGGACCTGCATCGGCTGGCCGACCGAGCACGGCGGCCGCGGGCTCTCGCTGTTCCAGCAGGTGATCTTCCACGAGGAGTACGCGAAGTCCGGCGCGCCCGGCCGGGTCAACCACTTCGGCGAGGAGCTGCTCGGGCCGACCCTGATCGCGTTCGGGAGCGATGAGCAGAAGGCGCGCTTCCTGCCCAAGATCGTGAACGTCGAGGAGCTGTGGTGCCAGGGCTACTCCGAGCCCGGCGCGGGCTCCGACCTGGCCAGCGTCTCGACCAAGGCTCGCCTCGACGGCGACGAGTGGGTGGTGGACGGTCAGAAGATCTGGACCTCCCTCGCACAGTTCGCCCAGTGGTGCTTCGTGATCGCGCGCACCGAGCCGGGTTCGTCGCGACACCACGGCCTCTCGTTCCTGCTGGTGCCGATGGACCAGCCCGGCATCGACGTACGGCCCATCGAGCAGCTGACCGGCGGCGCCGAGTTCAACGAGGTCTTCTTCACCCAGGCGCGCACCAGCAAGGACCTGGTCGTCGGTGCGCCCGGCGCTGGCTGGTCGGTGGCCATGGGGCTGCTCGGCTACGAGCGCGGCGTCTCGACGGTCGGCCAGCAGGTCGGCTTCCAGCGCCAGCTCGACGAGGTCGTGGAGCTGGCCGAGCACAACGGCGCGTACGACGACCCGATCGTCCGTGACCGCCTAGTCCAGGCACAGGTAGGGCTCGACGTGATGCGGTTGCACGCGCTGCGCACGCTGTCCGCCGAGACGCCTGGCCCGGGAGATGCGAGCGTCTCCAAGCTGGTGTGGGCCAGCTGGCACCGCTCGCTCGGCGAGCTGGCGATGACCGTCGCCGGCTCCGGTGGCCTGGTCGCAGAGTCGCACCAGCCCTACCGCGTCGACCGGCTGCAGGCGCTCTACCTCTTCAGCCGCGCCGACACGATCTACGGCGGCTCCAACGAGGTCCAGCGCAACATCATCGCCGAGCGCGTGCTCGGCCTACCGAGGGAGCCGAGGGGATGACCACACCCCACTACGTCGCAGGGCACGACCTGCTCCAGGGCAAGGTCGTCGTGGTGACCGCTGCGGCGGGGGCCGGCATCGGTGCGGCCGTCGCGCGCCGCGCGCTCGAGGAGGGCGCCAAGGCGGTCGTGCTCAGCGACACCCACGAGCGCCGCTTGGCGGAGGCCGAGGAGGCGCTCGCCAAGGAGTTCGGCGCGGATCGCGTCGTGGGGGTCACCTGCAACGTGACGGTCGAGGAGGACGTGCAGGCGCTGCTCGACGCGGCGGAGCCCTTCGGCGGCGTCGACGTGATGGTCAACAACGCCGGGCTGGGCGGCACGGCGAGCATCCTCGAGATGACCGACGAGCAGTGGTCGCTGGTCCTGGACATCACCCTGACCGGCACGATGCGCTGCATCCGCGCCGCCGGACAGCGCATGCGCGAGCGAGGGGGCGTGATCGTCAACAACGCCTCCGTCATCGGCTGGCGAGCGCAGGAGGGACAGGCGCACTACGCCGCCGCCAAGGCCGGCGTGATGGCACTGACCCGCTGCGCCGCCCTCGACCTGGCTCCGCACGGCATCAGGGTCAACGCGGTGTCCCCAAGCCTGGCGATGCACCCGTTCCTGGAGAAGGTGACCTCGCCCGAGCTGCTCGAGGAGCTCAAGGGCCGAGAGGCGTTCAAGCGGGCGGCCGAGCCCTGGGAGGTGGCCAACGTGATGGTGTTCCTGGCCAGCGGCTACTCGTCGTACCTGACCGGCGAGGTCGTGAGTGTGAGCAGCCAGCACGCATGAGCGAGACGATCCCCACCACTGCCCCTACCCGCCGCGAGGAGCTGCTGCAGATCGCCGCGCAGCTGTTCGCCGAGCGCGGCGTGAAGAACACCACCGTCCGCGACATCGCCGAGGCCGCCGGCATCCTCAGCGGCTCGCTCTACCACCACTTCGACTCCAAGGAGTCGATGGTGGAGGAGATCCTCTCGACGTTCCAGGGCGAGCTGTTCGGCACCTGGGAGGAGATCATGGCCTCCAAGCTCGACGCACGGGCCAAGATCGAGGCCGCCGTCCGCGCATCGTTCGACGCGCTGGACAAGCACCACTCGGAGGTGGCGATCTACCAGAACGACGCGATCTACCTCTCGCAGTTCGAGCGGTTCGCGTTCATCGCCGACCGCAACGCGCAGTTCCGCTCGGTTTGGCTCAAGCTGCTGCGACAGGGCGTGAAGGCCGGTGTCGTGCGCAAGGACCTCGACGTGGAGCTGGTCTACCGCTTCCTGCGCGACACCGTGTGGGTGGCGGTCGGGTGGTACCGCCCGGGTGGCCCGATGGCCATCGAGACGGTCGCGGACCAGTACCTCTCCATCCTCCTCGAAGGGATCGGCTCACCAGATGCCTGAAGCGTTCATCATCGACGCCGTCCGCACGCCGGTCGGCCGCCGCGGCGGCTCCCTCTCCCAGGTGCACCCCGCCGACCTCGGCGCGCACGCGCTCGGCGCCCTGGTCGACCGCAGCAGCATCGACCCGGGCGCGGTCGACGACGTGATCATGGGCTGTTGCGACACCATCGGCGGCCAGGCCGGGGACGTCGCGCGCACCGCATGGCTGGTGGCGGGGCTGCCCGACCACGTCCCTGGTGTCACCATCGACCGGCAGTGCGGGTCCTCCCAGCAGGCGGTGCACTTCGCGGCGCAGGGCGTCATGTCCGGCACGCAGGACCTCGTCGTCGCCGGCGGGCTGCAGAACATGTCCGCCATCCCGATCTCCAGTGCGATGCTCGTCGCGCAGCAGTACGGCTTCTCCACTCCTTTCGCCGAGTCACCCGGCTGGGTCAAGCGCTACGGCGACCAGGAGGTCTCACAGTTCAGGAGTGCCGAGCTGATCGCCGAGCGGTGGGACATCTCGCGTGAGCAGATGGAGGCGTTCGCCCTCGAGTCGCACCAGCGGGCGATCCGCGCCATCGACGAGGGCCGCTTCGACCGGGAGATCGCGCCCGTCGGCGACCTCACGACGGACGAGGGCCCGCGGCGCGACACGACGCTGGAGAAGATGGCTGCCCTCCAGCCGCTGGCTCCCGGCGGCCGCATCACGGCAGCCGTCGCCTCCCAGATCAGCGACGCCGCGACGGCGGTGCTGATCGCGGGGGAGCAGGCGGTCAAGGACCACGGCCTCACGCCCAGGGCGCGCATCCACCACCTCAGCGTCCGTGGCGACGACCCGATCTGGATGCTGACCGGCCCGATCGCCGCCACCCGGCACGCCCTTGCCAAGGTCGGCATGACCGTCGACGACATCGACCTCTTCGAGTGCAACGAGGCGTTCGCGTCCGTCGTACTCGCCTGGGCCAAGGAGACCGGCGCCCCGCTCGAGCGCACCAACGTCAACGGCGGCGGCATCGCCCTGGGCCACCCGATCGGCGCGACAGGCGCGCGGCTGCTGACCACGATGCTGCACGAGCTCGAGCGCACCGGCGGGCGCTACGGCCTGCAGACGATGTGCGAGGGCGGCGGCCAGGCCAACGTGACGATCATCGAGCGCCTCTAGCCCATCCCGGAGAGCCGGGGGAGCGGCGGGGTAGCGACGAGCCTCCCGCAGGAGTTCAATGATGGGCATGCTGGACATGCTCATCGTGGGCGCGGGACCGGCAGGACTCTACGCCGCGTACTACGCGGGCTTCCGTGGCATGTCCGTGGGCGTCATGGACTCGCTGCCCGAGATCGGCGGGCAGGTCACGGCGCTCTATCCCGAGAAGCTGATCTTCGACGTCGCCGGGCTGCCCGCGATCAAGGGCCAGGATCTCGTCGACGCCCTCTCGCAGCAGGCGGCAACGGCCCATCCTGAGTACTTCCTTCGGCACCGGGCCGAGCACCTGGCCATCGGCGAGGACCACGTCACCATCGAGACCCACCGGGGTCTGCAGGTGGAGACCAGGACCGTGCTGGTCACCGGCGGCATGGGGGTCTTCAGCCCCAAGGCGATGCCGCACGGTGACGGCTACGAGCGGCACGGCCTCTACTACTTCGTGCCGCACCTGGACGAGCTGGCCGGTCTCGACATACTCGTTGTCGGCGGAGGCGACTCGGCGCTCGACTGGTGCACCAGCCTGGAGCCGCGTTGCCGCTCGGTGACTCTCGTGCACCGTCGCGACGCCTTCCGGGCCCACCAGGCGACCGTCGACCAGGTGTATGCCTCGACCGTGCGGGTGCTCACGTCGTACGAGGTGGCGAAGGTGTACGGCGACGGCCGCGTCACCGGCGTGGACGTGTTCGACAACCGGGATCCCGTCCACCTGGAGCACCTGGACGTGCAGGCGATCGTGGCCGCGCTCGGGTTCACTGCGGACCTGGGACCGTTCACGACCTGGGGCCTGGAGCAGCACAAGCGCCACATCGTCGTGGACCCAGGCATGCACACCAGCGTCCCGCGGGTGTTCGCGGCCGGCGACATCGTGGACTACCCGGGCAAGGTCAAGCTGATCGCCGTCGGCTTCGGTGAGGCCGCGACCGCGGTCAACAACGCCGCCGTTGTCATCGACCCGGCAGCCCACGTCTTCCCGGGGCACTCCACGGACCCCGCGCACGCACCGCACTGAGGGAACCTCCGGTGGTCTGGTCGGCGTTGCGGTGCGCCGACGCCAGGAGGAGTGTGGAGAGACCGGCGGGGCCGGTAGGGCCCGCCCCCGATCAGAAGGGAGGTGGGCCGTGTTCGCACGATCCACCACACTCCATGGCAAGCCCGAGAACGTGGATGCGGGCTTGCGCTTCATCGAGGACGACGTGCGGCCGATCCTGGACGACATCGACGGCTGCCTGGGTCTTTCGTGCCTGGTCGACCGTGAGTCGGGCCAGTGCATCGTGACCAGCTCGTGGGACTCCGAGTCCGCGATGCGAGCCAGTGACGACAGGCTGCGCAGCGTGCGCGAACGTGCCCGTGAGCTCTTCGGAGGCTCCATGCAGATCGACGAGTGGGAGATCGCGGTCATGCACCGGACCGACCACGGCGCGTGCTGCCGGGTCACCTGGGCGCAAGGAGACGACCTGGACCGACTGACCGACATCTTCAAGGACAGCGCGATGCCAGCGCTGGAGAAGCTGTCCGGCTTCTGCGGCGCGAGCATGCTGCTCAACCGGTCCACCGGGATGGCGTGCATCACCGCGACCTACGAGGACAAGGCGGCCCTGGAGGCGACCCGCCCCGGCGCCGACGACATCCGCACCCGCTCGGCCCAGGAGTCGGGGATGGAGATCGTCGAGGTCCACGAGTTCGACCTGCCCTATGCCCACCTCCACGTCCCGGAGCTCGTCTGAGGAGCCGTGATTGGACCAGGCCAGTGACGTCCGATTGGCGCTAGCGACTGGTCCGCACGGAGGGCAGGATCGTAGCCATGGACTTCCGTGCCCTCCACCAGTCGCCGTTCGTCATCCCGAACCCGTGGGACGCAGGCAGCGCCAAGATGCTCGCCGCGTGGGGCTTTCCGGCACTGGCCACCACCAGCGCCGGCGCCGCCAACGTGGCCGGGACGACTGACGACGACGCCACGTCGGACCTGATCCTGGCGAACGCGGCCTCCATCGCCGCGGCGGTCGACATCCCGGTCTCGGCGGACCTCCAGGACGGGTTCGACGACCCGGCCAAGACGATCCGGCTGGCCGCGGACGAGGGTCTCGCGGGCGGGTCGATCGAGGACTGGTCCGGCACGTCGACGTACTCCTTCGACGAGGCCGTCGACCGCGTGGGTGCGGCTGCGGACGAGGCTCGGCGCACGGGCTTCGTGCTCACCGCGCGCTGTGAGAACTTCCTCTACGGCAACCCCGACCTGCGCGACACCATCCGCCGCCTCCAGGCGTTCGAGGAGGCCGGCGCTGACGTGCTCTATGCGCCCGGGCTGCCCGACCTCGAGAGCATCAGGATCGTGTGCGCCGCGGTCGGCAAGCCGGTCAACGCGCTGGCCGGCCGGCACTCGGTCGACGAGCTGGTCGAGGCGGGGGTGACCCGGGTCAGCCTCGGGTCGGCACTGCATCGCGCGGCCCTGGGCGAGCTCCAGCGCGCCGTACGCGAGATCCAGGAGCAGGGCACGTTCTCGTTCCTGAGCCGGAGCATGCCGTACGACGAGGCGAACGGGTACATGGGATGACGCTGTCCCCCACCGAGCGCAGCACGGTCCGGCGAGGCAAGGAACGGGCGCAGACCGAGCGCGGCACCTTGTACGACGTGCTCAAGCAGTCCCTTGTCTGCCACCTCGCGGTCGTGGTCGAGGGTGAGCCGTTCGTGGTGCCGACCGTGTTCGGGTACGACGAGGACACCCTCTACCTGCACGGTTCGACCGGGTCCCGGAGCCTGCGTGCCGGCGGTCCTGTCTGCATCGCGGTGACGGTGCTCGAGGGCGTCGTCTACGCCCGATCGGTCTTCCACCACACGATGAACTACCGCGCCGCGGTCATCCATGGCACCGCCCGCCCTTTGGTTGGCGAGGAGAAGCTCCACGGGCTGCGCGTCGTCACCGAGCACGTCGCTCCTGGCAGCTGGGACCACGCGCGGCGACCGTCGCGCAAGGAGCTCGCGCAGACGACGGTGCTGGCCGTCGACCTGCACGAGGCCTCGGTGAAGCTGCGTGGTGGCGGGCCGGTCGACGAGCCCGCCGACCTGGCTCTCCCTGCCTGGGCAGGTGTGCTGCCGGTGCGGCAGGTGTTCGGGGTGCCGGTCCCGTGCGACCTCCTTGCCGATGACAGGCCGGTGCCCGAGCACGTGCTGGCCAGGTGACGGTCGCGTAATTCGGTCGCGTCAACGGGCCGAGAGGTGCAGCCTGGCGTGGTGGAGATTCGTAGGATCACGACAGTCGAGGACGCCGATGTCCTGGCCATCACTGAGCTGATGACGGCAACGAGCGCTGTCGACGCGCCCTGGATGACGCCGATGTCGCCAGAGATCCGCCGGGTATTCCTCGAGCAGGGCTGGGACGGTGAGCCACCGCTGACCTTCCTGGGCGAGGAGGACGGCCGGCTCGTCGCGGTCGGCTACCTCGACCTGCCGCAACGCGACAACCAGCACCTTGCCTGGGTCGACGTACGTGTCCGGCCAGACCACCGGCGCCGCGGTCTCGGCACGGAGGTGTTCGAGCACCTGAGCACGGTCGCCAGGGAGTCTGGCCGCACCTCCGTGGGTATCGACGGCTGGGAGTCCGACGCTTGCACCGGGTTCGCCGCCCGGCACGGCTTCGAGCGGAAGTCGCAGGCGATCATGCGGCGTCTCGACCCGCAGCGCCTCGATCGTGACCTGCTCGCCAAGCAGATCGCCGAGGCCGAGCAGGCGGCCGCCGGCTACGAGCTGGTCCGGGTCTTCGGGCGTACGCCGGAGGAGCTGCTCGAGCAAGCCTCGGAGATCACCGGTGCGATCAACGACGCACCGACCGACGACCTGGACATCGAGGACTCGCTCTTCAGCGTGGAGCGGCTCCGGGAGTACGAGGACTCCAACCTCAAGTCCGGCCGCCCGTACACGATCTATGCACGTCACACCGCGACCGGCGAGCTGGCCGGCAAGACAATCGTCCTGGTCCGCAGCGACGACGCGACGCTCGCGAACCAGCACGACACCTCGGTGGTGCGCGACCACCGTGGCCACCGGCTGGGGCTGCTGCTGAAGGCCGACATGCTGCGCTGGCTGGCCGAGGCGGAGCCGCAGGTCGAGCACATCGACACCGAGAACGCCGAGTCCAACGACCACATGATCGCGGTCAACGAGCAGCTCGGGTTCGTCGTGCTCGCTCGTGAGCTGGAGTTCCAGCGCGACCTGTGACGCTGGGGGGTTTCGCCGGTCAACCGGCGAAACCGGGACAGGTTGAGCGTCGTGACACTCTGACAGTCCCGGTTTCGCTCTGACAGTCAGGCCGGTGACAGCACTACGGACCAGGCGATCGCCTTGCCCGACGCGACTCCGCCCGCCGCGGCGACGGCCGTGCCGGTCGATCCGGCAGCGACGCCTCCGACGTCTCCCAGGACGGCCGAGATGTTGCCGCTGGGGCTTCCGCTGGTGGAGGCGCGCTGGGTGAGAGGAGCAGGGACGGTCCATCCGTGCGTGGTGCTGGACTTGTCGGCCCAGTAGCGCAGCAGGGTCGAGCCGGCCTGAGGCACCACGACGCTGGGCGCTGTGTGGCTGGTCGGCGATGCACCAGTCTCGACCGCCGAGGCGAAGGCCCCGACCGCCCCGGCGCCGGAGTACGCGGCGACCACCATGCTCGTCTTCGACTGGGCGCTCAGCGTCGCAGTGACCGTGCTCCCCGCGGTGCCCGCGACGGCTGTGCGGGTGAGGACGTGCGAGCGCATGTCGGTGCCGTCTGCGGCGCTGCTCACCAGGGTCCAGCCGGACGGCGCGGTGAGGTTGGCGGTCGTGTTGGTCGACACGAACAGCACCAGCCGGTCGCCGGCCTGCACAGCGGCGGGCACGACGACTCGGGGGCTGCTGGTGTTGGCGTCGGTCCCCGCGGCGGCCCGGAAGGCAACCGTCGCGGGCGGCCCGGCGGATACCGTTACCGAGGTCGTTGCGGTGTGGGTCGCCAGGTCGTCGTCGGTGACGGTGAGCGTGACGGTGTAGGTGCCGGCGGCGGCGTAGGTGTGGCCGGGGGAGACGCCGGTGGCGGTGCCGCCGTCGCCGAAGTCCCAGGCGTAGCTGGTGATGACGCCGTCGCTGTCGGAGGAGGTGCTCCCGCTGAGCGGGCAGCTCAGACCGGTGCAGGTGCCGGTGATCCGGGCGACCGGCGGGTTGTTCGCGGGCGGGTTCGCGACGGTCACCGTCAGGGTTGCGGTGTCGGTCGCCAGGTCGTCGTCGGTGACGGTGAGCGTGACGGTGTAGGTGCCTGCGGCGGCGTAGGTGTGGCCCGGGGAGACGCCTGTGGCGGTGCCGCCGTCGCCGAAGTCCCAGGCGTAGCCGGTGATGACGCCGTCGCTGTCGGAGGAGGTGCTCCCGCTGAGCGGGCAGCTCAGACCAGTGCAGCTCCCGGTGATCCGGGCGACCGGGTCGACGTTGGGTGCCGGCCCGAACGACTGCAGGATCACGGCGAACTCTGAGCCGCCGCCACCGGACTTGATCGCGTTGGCGACGCCGGGCACGAAGACCGCCCGAGTGCGGTTGGTCGTGGTGCCGTCGCCGAGCTGGCCGCTCAGGTTGTGTCCCCAGGACATCGCGCGTCCGTCGGCGAGGGTGACGACACCGGCGTCCCGCAGCGAGCCGAGCGTCACGGCGTTGGCGACGTTCTGGACGGCGACCGGCCGGGTCCGCTGGGTGGACGTGCCGTCGCCGAGGTTCGCACGGTAGTTCCTGCCCCACGACGAGACGGTGCCGGCGGTGAGTAGCGCGTAGGAGTGGTGGGCTCCCGCTGCGACGTCGGCCGCGCCGGAGGTGATGACCTGCACGGGCGAGGTGCGGTCGGTCAGGGTGCCGTCACCGACCTGCCCGTAGTTGTTCGAGCCCCAGGCCCACACCGAGCCGTTGGAGCGGATCGCCAGCCCGTGGTCGCGGCCGCCGGCGATCGCGACCACGTCGGTCAGCGAGCCGACGCGCACCGGAGTGAGCCGTCGGGTCAAGGTGCCGTCGCCGACCTGGCCCTCGTCGTTTCGGCCCCAGCCGAGGACCTGCCCGTTAGCACGGATCGCGTAGCTCATGTCCCGTCCGCCGGCGATCGCGACAGCGTCGGTGACGCCGACGACCTGGACCGGGCTCCGGCGCAGGGTCGTGGAGCCGTCGCCGAGCTGGCCGTCGCTGTTGAGCCCCCACTCCCAGACCGTGCCGTCCCCGCGCAGGGCCATCGTGAAGTTGTGGCCGGTCTCGACCGCGGTGATGTTGCTGAGGCCTGGGACCTGTACCGGAGTGGAGCGGTTGCCCGTCGTACCGATGCCGAGCTGGCCCTCGACGTTGCTGCCCCAGGTCCAGACGGTGCCGTTGGAGCGCAGTGCGACGACGTGCTCGCGGCCGCCGTGGACGTCGATCACGTCGGTCAGGCCGCTGACCGCGCCGGCCGAGAGCCGGGCGGTGGTCGTGCCGTTGCCCAGCTGCCCGAAGTCGTTGCCGCCCCAGGTGTACGGCGTGCTCGGGGCGACGGCCGCCTCGGCCTGCGTCGTGGCGAGCACGATGAGGCTGCTCGTGACGAGTGCTGCTCCCGCGAGCGCACGCGTGCATGCCGAACCGGCCATGAGAGACCCCCCAGTCGTGCTTGGTCAACCCCTTGCGCGAACCGTACCCCAGGGCACCATCCAGAGGAATGGCCATTCCGGGCCCTCTCCGTGGTCGTCGGCGAGCCCGAAGCGAGGGTTTGGCGCACGCTCAGGCGGTCACACTCAGAGCGTGGCCAAGTACGAGGTGAACCCGGCCGCCGTGGAGCACGCCCGGCAGCTGATCCGGTCCAGGCGGTACGTCCTGGACAGTGACTGGGGTGAGGCGCAGCCCCGCGCCGACGCTGAGAACTCCTTCCTCGAGCGGCACTCCTGGGAGGACTACGCCGCCTGGCACCTGGGGCTCACGGTCGGCGCGAACGACGAGACCAAGGCGCGGCACGCGTTCGTGTACGGCGACCTGCGGCGACTGCACCGCACCGGGCTGATCGCCTGCGTCTACCGGGCGGCCGAGTGGCGGCACAAGGAGATCGAGCTCGCTGCCCACGACCTGCTCCAGGAGCTGGACCGCGCTACCGCGTGAGCAGCCCGCTCGTGCGGCGCAGCTCCGCAGCCGCCTGGGTGACTATGCGGTCGATCAGCTCCTGGCACGTGGGCAGGTCGTCGATCACGCCCACGACCTGACCGCTGGCCAGGACGCCGGCCGAGGTGTCCCCTTCGACAAGACCGGCGCGCAGCATCATCGGGGTGTTGGCCGCGAGCACCATCTGTGACCAGGAGCGCTCCGAGCCGTGCTTCATGGAGCGGCCGTCCTGGATCACCTGTCGCCAGGTCATCCCGCTCATCTTCTTGAACCCGAGCGTGCGGCGTGCCGTGGGCGCGAGCCGCTTGAGGCGGCCGGACTCCTGGACCTCCTCGACCAGAGGCGTCCGCAGCATCCGGTGCGGCATGCCGTCGACCTTGTCGGTCACCACCGTGCCGTTGAGGTCATAGCCGAGGTAGAGCTCCTTGACAGCCTGGGGCACTGCGGAGTCCTGGGTGAGCAGGAACCTGGTGCCCATGCCGATCCCGGCGGCGCCGTAGGAGAGTGCCGCGGCCAGGCCGCGACCGTCGAAGAAGCCCCCGGCTGCGACGACCGGGATGTCCACCGCGTCGAGCACGGTCGGCAGCAGCAGGGTGGTGGGCACGTTGCCGGTGTGCCCACCACCTTCGCCGCCCTGGATCATCACCGCATCGGCACCCCACGACGCCACCTTCACGGCGTGCTTGGGCGCGCCGACGCTGGGGATCACGACGAGGCCGGCGTCCTTGAGCCTCGCGATCTGCTCCTGCTTGGGGGCGAGCGCGAACGAGGCGACCTTGACCCCCTCGCGGATTACCAGGTCGATCCGCTGTGCTGCGTCACCGGCATCGGCACGCAGGTTGACGCCGAACGGCTGGTCCGTGCGGGCCTTCACGGCCTTGATCGCGAGCTCCAGCTCGTCGTACGACATGGTGGCGCTGGCCAGGATGCCGAGCCCTCCGGCGTTGGCCGTGCCGGTGACCAGCGACGGGCCGGACACCCAGCCCATGCCGGTCTGGACGACGGGGTGGCGCACGCCGACGAGCTCGGTGAGCGCGGTCCGGATCAGCTGCTCGGTCACTCCGGCACCTCACGGCTGCGCAGCCCCTTGGGGTCGAGCATCTCCCTGATCAGCACCAGCTCCTCGATCGTCGGCAGCCGGGTCTCGCCGGCACCGTCGAGGTGGAGCTCGAACCCCGTGGACTCGACCACCTCGTCGACCGTCACTCCCGGATGGGTGCTGATCAGCCGCATCGTGTCATCGGGGCCACCGAGGTCGAAGACGCCGAGGTTGGAGACGACCCGGTGGATGTCGTTGTAGCGCCCCGCTCCAGCCTCCTTGGCCCGCTTCGGACCCACGCCCGTCACCACGTCGACCTGGTCGACGAAGACTCTGGGGGAGTGCTTCGGCACCCAGTACGACGTGCGGTTGTTCACCGTGTTGCCGGGCGCCCCTCGGCTACCGAGGAGCTGTCGCTTCGGCTGCCGGAAGTCTCCGATGGCGGAGATGTTCTGGTTGCCCTGCCGGTCGACCTGGGTGGCGCCCATCATCACGTGCCGCTTGCCATAGGCGACGACGTCGAACACGCGCCGGAAGGGGATCCAGCCCTCGACGACCTCCTGCGTCACGCCCAGCGGGGGGACGCCCGCGAGGAAGAGCGACTCCCCGTCGGAGATCACCAGGTCGGGGTTGCTGGTGAGCTTGCACAGGCGCGCGCCGAGCATCGGCAGGAGGCCCATCGGGCTGCCGAAGATCTCGCCGTCGTCGGCCCAGCAGTCCGCGATCGCGGCCGCGCAGACCTCGGCTCTGGTCGCCTCCACGTCAGGCCTTCTTCTCGAAGTCACGGACGGCCTGCTGGTACGCCGCCTCGTCGCCGGCCAGGAAGCGCTGCTCGAACGCTGCCCACGCCTCTGGGTCGGCCGCGGCCGCAGCGTAAGCCTTCTGGAACCTCTCGTCCCGCTCGTAGTCGGGAGAGCAGGTGGTGAAGTGCGCGCCGTTGGGCGTCTCGACCACGCCGCTGACCATCATCCGGCTGACCAGCAGCCGTTGCACCGGGGTGTCGACGGTGAGCCCGGCAGTGTCCACGACCTGCTCGGTGCTCAGGTAGGTCCGGTCGGCGGCCATCGCGAACAGGTCGTCGAAGTACGGGTCCGGACCTAGGTAGGTCGCGTTGCCGTGCATGTCGGCGCGGTTCAGGTGGATCAGCGCTACGTCGAGCTTGAGCGCGGGCATGGCGACGAAGGTCTCGCCGTCGTCGTACGGGCTCTGCACGTTCTTGATCCACGGCTGGTTGACGAGCACGTCCGACCCCAGCCCGGCTCGCATGGGCAGGAAGGGCAGCCGCTGGGAGGCAGCCGTCAGGCCGGTCATGAACATCCCCTCGTCGAGCTCGACGACCTCGGGGATCGTGCCGTTCTGCCGGGCCTGCTGGAACAGCGGCTCGAGGGGGACCGAGTCCAGCGAGACGAAGGCGTAGACGACGCGCTTCACCTTGCCGGCCTGGCAGAGCAGCCCGACGTCGGCGCCACCCCAGGACACGATGGTGAGGTCCTTCAGGTCCGAGTTGCGCATCGCCCGGACCAGTGCCATCGGCTTGCGTCGCGGCCCCCAGCCGCCGATGCCGATGGTCATGCCGTCCTTGAGCTCGGCAACCACCTCGTCGATGGTCATGCGCTTGTCGCGTGGCGCGTTCACCGGGCACCCGCCCTGCCGGCGCGACCGGCCTCGCCGGCCTTGTCGGTGCCGGCGAAGCCGTCTCGGAGCTGGTCGCTGATGCCGGCGAGGTTGAGCTCCATCGTGAACCCCTGCTCGAACCGGTAGCTCTTGTTCACGTCGACGGGGTCGATCCCGTTGAGCGCCTCCTTGGCGGCGCGGATCACCCGGGTGTCCTTGGCGGCGATCTCGCCAGCCACCCGCAGGGCGGCGTCGACCAGCTCGTCACCGGGGACGACCTCCAGGACGCTTCCGTGCGGAACGAGGTCCTGCGCGGCGATCGTGCGGCCGGTGAAGTAGAGAGTGCGCATCAGGTGCGGTGGCACCATCCGCGCCAGGTGGGTGGCGGCGCCGAGTGCGCCACGGTCGACCTCGGGTACGCCGAAGTACGCGTCGTGGCTGGCGACGATGCAGTCCGCGTTGCCCACCAGGCCGACGCCACCACCCAGGCAGAAGCCGTTGACCGCGGCGACCACCGGCACGGCGCACTCATAGACCGCTTTGAACGCTGCGAAACAGCCCTTGTTGGCGCCGATCAGGGCGTCGAAGCCGGTGGTGTGCTGCATCTCCTTGATGTCGACGCCGGCGTTGAAGCCCCGACCCTCGGCCCGCAGTACGACGACGTGCGTCTGCTGGTCATGGCCGGCCTCGTCGAGGGCGGCTGCCACGTCGTACCAGCCCTGGACGGGAAGAGCGTTGACCGGAGGATAGTCCATCGTGACGACGCGCACGTGGTCGTCGCGCAGATCGGACGTGATCGGCATGAGGCTCCTCCGGGTGACAAACCAAGCACTTGCTTGGTAGCGTACCACTCGTGGATCTCAGTGGGCGCGTCGCGCTCGTTACCGGTGGCACGCGAGGTGTCGGTGCAGGCATCGCCGACGCCTTCCGGGATGCCGGAGCGACGGTCGTGACCTGCTCCCGACACGAGGCAGCTGGGGACCACGTGGTCTGCGATGTCAGGTCGCCCGAGGAGGTCCAGGCGCTGGTCGACGGCATCGTCGCCCGGCACGGCCGGCTTGACGTGCTCGTCAACAACGCGGGCGGCGCGCCCTACGCGCTCGCGGCCGACGCGTCACCGGGCTTCCACGCCAAGGTCATCGAGCTCAACCTGCTCTCCCCGCTGCTGCTCAGCCAGGTGGCGCGCCGGGCGATGCAGCCGGCCGGGGTGATCGTGAACGTCTCGTCGGTCTCGGCGCTGCGGCCCTCGCCGGGCACGGCCGCCTACGGGGCGGCCAAGGCCGGTCTCGACTCGCTGACCAGGACGCTGGCCGTCGAGTGGGCGCCGGACGTCCGCGTCAACGCGATCGACGTGGGGCTGGTGCGCACCGAGCAGACCGACCTGCACTACGGCGGCGAGCACGGCGTCGCTGCCATCGAGCGCACCATCCCAATGGGCCGCCTGGCCACCCCGCGCGACGTCGGCAACGTCGCCGTCTTCCTGGCCTCCGACCTGGCCGGCTATCTGACCGGGTCCACGATCGAGCTGCACGGTGGGGGAGAGACCCCCGCCTTCCTCACCGCACTGGAGACCCGATGATCTGCAAGGACCGCGTGGCCGTCGTCACCGGAGCGGGCCGCGGCCTCGGTCGCGAGCATGCCCTCGAGCTGGCGCGCCAGGGTGCGGCCGTCGTCGTCAACGACCTCGGTACGTCGGGCGCGGGCGAGGGCGCCTCGTCGGGGCCGGCGCAGGACGTGGTCGAGGAGATCCTGGCGATGGGCGGCCGCGCGGTCGCGAACGGGTCGGACGTGGCCGACTTCGAGGGCGCGCGCGAGATGGTGCAGCAGGCCATGGATACCTTCGGCGCGCTCGACGTGCTGGTGAACAACGCGGGCTTCCTCCGCGACCGCATGCTGGTCAACGCCACCGAGGACGAGTGGGACGCGGTGGTCCGGGTGCACCTGAAAGGTCACTTCGCACCGTTGCGGCACGCCGCGTCGTACTGGCGCGACGAGGCGAAGGCCGGTCGCACGCGGGAGGCACGCATCATCAACACCTCGTCAGGCGCGGGCCTCCAGGGCTCGATCGGCCAGGGCACGTACTCGGCCGCCAAGGCAGGGATCGCCGGGCTGACCCTGGTGGCTGCCGCCGAGCTCGGTCGCTACGGCGTCACGGTGAACGCGTTGGCCCCGGCCGCGCGCACCCGGATGACCGAGGCCGCGTTCGCCGATGCGATGGCGGCACCGGGTGACGGCTTCGACGCGATGCACCCCTCCAACGTCGCCCCCGTCGTGGCCTGGCTCGCCTCGGTGGACAGTTCCGGCGTGACCGGGCAGGTCCTCGAGGTCGAGGGCGGGAAGATCTGCGTCGAGGAGGGCTGGCGGCACGGCCCCGCGGTCGACATCGGCCGTCGGTGGGATCCGGCCGAGGTCGGCGACGCCGTACGCGGGATGCTGGCGAAGGCCGAGCCACCGGAGCCGGTCTACGGCACGTAGGCGAGACACCGGCCTTTCGGACATGTGACCTGAAACGCTGCCAAGGCAAGAAAGCCCGGTCTAGCCTCAGAAGATGAGGTTGTCCTCTTTCGACCACTCCGGGCAGTTCTCGCTCGCCGATCCGCAGACCGGTGCGTTGCGGGAGCCCGCCACGGACAGCGCGTCGTGGGCGGACTTCGACGGGTGGCACGCGTCCCTCGGCGGCTCGCACTTCGTGCTCGCCCGGGTCGACGGGGATCTCCGCCTCTACATCGACGGCGAGAGCTGGCTGTTCGCCGACCTGGCCGTGACGTGGGTGCAACTGGGGTCGGACAAGGCTTGGCACTCGCGGGAGGCCGTGCTCGCCATCGGCGACCGGCGCTGGCGGTACAAGAACTGGCTCAAGCTCGGTCCGCGGGGTGCGAGCGACGTGACGGCCGGGGACGAGCTCGAGCGGTTCGACTTCGGGCTGTTCCTGACGAACCTGAGCAACGACCCGACCCGGCAGGCCAGGGTCGGGGTGCCGGAGCGAGAGGCCTAGACGCGCTCGATGATCGTGCCGGTGGCCATGGCGCCGCCGGCACACATGCTGATCAGCGCGCTGGCGGCGTCGCGCCGCTCGAGCTCGTGCAGTGCGGTGGTGATCAGCCGGGTGCCGGTCGAGCCGACCGGGTGGCCCAGGGCGATCGCGCCGCCGTTGACGTTGAGCCGGTCGAGCGGCGCGCCGGTCACCGACGCCCACGACATCGGAACCGACGCGAACGCCTCGTTGACCTCGAACAGGGCGAAGTCGCCGATCGTTCGCCCGCTCCTGGCCAGGAGTCTCGCGGTCGCCTGCACCGGCCCGTCGAGGTGGTAGTACGGCTCCGAGCCCACCAGGCACTGCGCGACGATCCGCGCGCGTGGGGTCAGGCCGAGGGAGCGGGCCTTGTCCTCGTCCATGATCAGTACGCCGGAGGCGCCGTCGGAGATCTGCGACGAGGTGCCGGCCGTGTGCAGGCCGTCCTCGAGCACGGGCTTGAGCCCGGCCAGACCCTCGAGCGTCGTGTCGCGGAGTCCCTCGTCGGCGTGGACCGGGCCCACCGCGACGGTCTCGCGCTTGAAGCGCCCCTCGTCGACGGCCACGCGTGCCTTGGCCTGCGACTCGACGCCGAAGGCGTCGAGGTCAGCTCTGCCGAAGCCGCGTCGCCGGGCGATCCGGTCCGCGCCGGTGAACTGGTCCGGCAGGTCGAGGTCCCAGTCGTCGGGGCGCAGCGAGCCGAGGCCGGGCGGCAGGTTGGCGCCCAGGGGGACGCGGGTCATCGCCTCGACACCGCACGCGATGCCGGCGTCGATCGTGCCGGCCGCGATCAGCGCGGCGACCAGGTGGGCGGACTGCTGGCCGGAGCCGCACTGGGCGTCGATGGTGGTGGCACCGGTGGACTCGGGCAGTCCCGCGCCCAGCCACGCGCGGCGGTTCATCGCGCCGGCCTGCTCACCGGCCTGCGTGACGCAGCCGCCGATCACCTGCTCGACCAGAGCCGGGTCGATCCCGGAGCGCTCGACCAGGGCTAGGTAGACCGCGCGCAGCAGGTGCTGGGGGTGGACCTCGGCCAGCCCGCCCTTGCGGCGGCCCATCGGCGTACGGACGGCCTCGACGATCACCGGGTTGCCCACGAAAAGACTCCTCGAAAAAGTAGAACGTGTTCTTATCCTACGGGGTGGGAGGGGTTCCGTCACGAGTGGCCGTGTGTCAAGATGAACTAGAACGTGTTCCAGATCTGGAGGTCACACCGTTGAGCAGCCCGGCCGTACCCACCGAGTCCACCCGAGCCTTCGACTTCACCGATCCTGACACGAACCTGGTCGGTATCCCGTACGAGGAGTTCGCCGCCGCGCGGACGACCGCACCGGTCCAGTGGGTCGAGCAGGAGCCGGAAGCGCGAGCCGGGTTCCTCGACTCCGGCTACTGGGCGGTGACCAAGCACGCTGACGTGCTGGACGTCTCCAAGAACAGCCAGGACTTCTCCAGCAACGAGAACGGCGTGATCATCCGGTTCGCTCCGGACATGACCCGTGAGCAGGTCGAGCTGCAGAGCGTGATGATGGTCAACGTCGACCCGCCGGACCACACCAAGCTGCGGCAGATCATCTCTCGCGGGTTCACCCCGCGCGGCATCGGCGCGATGCGCGACGACCTCAAGGTGCGCTCCGAGCGGATCGTCCAGCAGTGCGTCGAGCGCGGCTCCGGCGACTTCGTCTACGATCTCGCGGCAGAGCTGCCGCTGCAGGCGATCGCGGACCTTCTCGGCGTACCTCAGGAGGACCGGCGCAAGCTCTTCGACTGGTCGAACCAGATGCTGGCCTACGACGACCCGGAGTACGACGCCGACCCGGAGACCGCCTCCATCGAGATCCTGAGCTACTTCATGGCGATGGCGGAGGCGCGCAAGGCCGACCCGCAGGACGACATCGTCACCAAGCTGATCAGCGCCGACCTCGACGAGCATGGTGCGCTGTCGTCGGACGAGTTCGGCTACTTCGTGATCCTGCTGGCCGTCGCCGGCAACGAGACCACCCGCAACGCGATCACCCACGGCATGCACGCCTTCTTCCAGAACCCGGACCAGTGGGACCTGTTCAAGCGTGAGCGGCCGGCGTCGACCTACGACGAGATCATCCGATGGGCGACGCCGGTGACCGTCTTCCAGCGCACCGCCCTGCGCGACATCGCCGTCGGGGGCCAGGACGTCAAGAAGGGGGAGCGAGTCGGCCTCTTCTACGCCTCGGCGAACTACGACACCGACGTCTTCGAGGGCCCGGACAAGTTCGACATCACCCGCAACCCCAACCCGCACCTCGCGTTCGGGGGGCACGGCGCGCACTACTGCATCGGGGCGAACCTGGCACGCATGGAGGTCGAGCTGATCTTCAACGCGATCGCCGAGCATGCGCCGGACATCACCCAGGCCGACGAGCCGCGCAGGCTGCGGCACGCCTGGATCAACGGCATCAAGGAGCTCCAGGTCAACTACCGCTGACCGAAGCAACGAGAGCGAGAGCAAGGAGAGCCGGAGCGCGCGAGGCGCGCTCCGGCTCTCGTCCTTTGCGAAGGGACCGTGAAGCTGTCGAAACGGGCCAGGCGTCGGCAGCACCCCCGGACGCCACCGCGCCGGCCCGTCTGATACCGCGTCCGACCCCCCGGCCGCCGTATCGGTGTTCTCGGAAAGCCCCCCTTCCACGAACGGGACCAGCATGCGCCGAGGCGGTAAAGCCCGGGTAAACGCGGGTGCAAACAAGACATACGGGAGTACCTTGGACAGTGCGAAGGGGGAGTCAGTGCAGTTCGGCGTGCTGGGTCCATTGGTAGCGCTGCGCGAGGGCACGACAGTCGCACTCGGTGGCGCCAAGCAGCGTGCCCTTCTGACCGTCCTCCTGCTGCACGCCAACCGCGCGGTGAGCATCGACAGCCTCGTGGACCGGTTGTGGGGAGAGTCGCCGCCGCCGAGCGCCGCGAAGGTGGTCCAGGTCTACGTCTCCCAGCTGCGCAAGGCGCTGGAGTACGTCGACGAGGAAGGCGTCACTCGCCGGGTGATCAGCACGACCCCGGGCGGCTACTGCGTGGAGCTCCAGCCCGACGAGCTCGACGTGCTCGCCTTCGAGGGCCTGGTCGGACGTGGACGCCGGGCTCTGGAGGCAGGTGATGTCGAGCGAGCAGAGGGGCTGCTCGGCGAGGCCCTGGGCCTCTGGCGGGGACGGGCGCTGGCCGACTTCGAGTTCGAGCCCTTCGCCGCGGCCGAGATCGACCGGCTCGAGGACATCCGGCTCTCCGCGCAGGAGGCTCGCATCGACTGCGCGATCGCGCTGGGACGGCACACCGAGGTCTCCAGCGAGCTGGAGTCGCTGGTGAAGGCGCACCCGGCGCGCGAGACGTTCGCCCGCCAGCTGATGCTTGCCTTGTACCGTTCCGGCCGGCAGGCCGAGGCGCTTGACCGCTTCCGCCGGGCCCGTGCGTTCCTGATGGACGAGCTGGGCCTCGAGCCGTCGGCGGAGCTGCGTGAGCTGCACCAGCAGATCCTGCAGCAGGACGAGTCGCTGCGGTGGTTCCCGCGGCAGCGGAGCCCGCACAACCTGCCCGCCCCCTCCACGAGCTTCGTCGGGCGTTCCGACGACCTGGCCGAGCTCGGCCCGCTGCTGCACCGTGGACGGCTGCTGACGCTGACCGGTCCTGGCGGCAGCGGCAAGAGCCGGCTCGCGGTAGAGCTGGCCACCTCGCTGCTCGAGGGCCTGGAGGCGGTCCAGCTGGTCGAGCTGACCGAGCTCCACTCGTCGGAGGAGCTGCTGGCCTCCATCGCGTCCTCGCTCGGCGAGGCCGAGGGCATCACCGGCGACATGAGCCGCACCGTCGCATCGGCGATCCGCGACCGGGAGGTGCTGCTCCTGCTGGACAACGCCGAGCATCTCGTCGACGTCGTCGCCTCGACCGTGCACCGGATGCTGGAGGACTGCCCGAACCTGCGCGTGCTGGTGACCAGCCGGGAGGCGCTGGCGATCCCCGAGGAGCATGCCTACGCCGTCGGCCCGCTGGCCCAGCCCTCCGCCGTACAGCTGTTCGAGGACCGCGCGACGGCCGTCATCCCGGGCATGCGGTACGACGAGGACACGGTTGCCCAGATCGACCGGATCGTGCGCCGACTCGACGGCCTGCCGCTGGCACTGGAGCTCGCCGCCTCCCTGCTGCGCGCGATGTCCCCGGCCGAGATCTCCAGCCGGCTGGACGACCAGCTCAACCTCCTCGAGGGAGTCACCCGCGCGCCCAGCTCGCGACATCGGACGCTGCGCGACATGATCGAGTGGAGCTTCTCCCTGCTCGACGCCGAGGAGCAGCGGCTGCTCCGGGGGCTGTCGGTCTTCTCCGGCGGCTTCTCGCTCGCCGCGGTCGACGCCGTCAGCGGCGGCAGCGCTCTCGGCATTCTGACCAAGCTCGTGCGCAAGTCGCTGGTCTACGCCGAGGACTGGGCAGGCGACACCCGCTACCGCCTGCTCGAGACGGTGCGTGCCTTCGCGGCCGAGGCACTCGACCTGGCCGGGGAGACGGCGTCCTGGGAGGCGCGCCACGCGCGGTTCTACCTGTCCCTGGTCGAGGAGGCCGAGCCACACCTCAAGGGCGCCGGGCAGCGCACCTGGCTGGCGACGCTTCGCCGCGACGAGGACAACCTTCGTGCCGCCCTGCTGCACTTCGTCGCCGAAGGGGACGCCGAGTCCGAGTGTCGGCTCACGGGCGCGTTGTGGCGGCCGTCGTACCTCTCGGGGCACTACTCGCGCTGCCGGGGCTGGCTCGAGGCTGCGCTCAAGCACGAGGACGTCGACCCCGTGGTGCGCGTGCGTGCGCTCCACGGCGCGGGAGCCCTGGCGCTCTACCAGTGCGACTACGCGGTCGCCACGGGGCACCTGTCAGCGGCGCAGGAGCTCTATGCCGCCCTCGGCGACGACAGCGGCCGGGCCGGCGTGCTGACCTTGCTCGGCAGCATCGCCCGGGAGCAGGGCAAGCACTCCCGTGCGCTCGAGCTGCACTGCGAGGCGGAGGGACTCTGCCGGCGAAACGGTGACGACTGGGGTGTCGCGCAGGCCCTGGAGCTGTCGGCGCTCGCGACCTGGCTCAGCGGGGAGTACGACGACGCGTGGACCTGGTCCGGCCAGGCGCTCGAGGCCGCGCGAGCCGTGCAGGACGAGGAGCGGATCGGATGGTGTCGGGTCGACCTCGCCGCCATCTCGCACTATCTCGACGATGCCGAGGAGGCACTTCGCCAGCTCGACGAGGCCACGACGTCCTTCGAGGCGCTCGGGTTCAAGGAGGGCGTCGCCTGGTGCCGCAACGTCGTCGGCCTGGTGCACCTGGCAGCCGGCCGGGTGGACGAGGCGGTGACGGCGCTGACCGAGGCGCTGCGACTGCACCGCGAGCTCGGCGACCGCTGGCGCCTGGGCAGCGTGCTCGAGGCCCTCGCCGCTGCGCTGGCCGCCCGCGAGCAGTACGACGACGCCGCCATCGTGCTCCGGGTCGCTGCCCGGCTTCGCGAGGACATCGACACGCCCGTGCCACCGTGCGAGCGGCCTTCGGTGGAGGCCACCCGGAGCGCCGTCGAGGGCGCGCTCGACGAGAAGCGCCTCAAGCGCGCCGCCCGGCGAGCGGCCACGCTGACCCTGGACGAGGCCTGCACCCGGGTGCTCGCCGTCACCACCTGACCGGAGGTGGCTTCGACCCCGCCGCGACCGGGTATGGAGTCACTGTGCGAGTCCACTTCTCCGGGGCCCTGAGCCTCCTTCTCCTGGTGTTGTTCATGCTGGCGCTCCTGCTCAACCTGGTCCCGCGTGAGGGCGTGATGCGGGTGGAGTCCGTGGGGCACGCTCAGGGACGCGCTGCCGACGCGGCGAGCTCTTCGATCAGCCGGGCCGCCTCGGAGACGGGTGCGTGGGCAGCCACCTCCGCCGCGACGCTGCGGGCCGCGGCGCGGTAGGCGGGCTCCGCGACCAGCGTGGCGACGGCCGTCGGCGAGAGGGGCACGACGACCTGAGGCACTCCGTACGACAGTGCCGTCATCGTCGTGCCGAAGCCGCCGTGGCCCACCCTCGCGTCGACGTGAGGCATGAGCTCGGCCTGGGGCCACCACTGCTCGACCCTGGCGTTGGCCGGTACCGTGCCCAGTCGTCTGGATCCAGGTCATGGCCCGTGGTGAGCAGCACTTGGCACTCCAGGGCGCCCAGCTCGGCGAGCGGCTCTGCGAACAGCCGCTCGGCGTGGTCGAGCATGTCGCTGACACCGAGGGCCACCGTCGCCTGCGGAATGCCGGCAGCCACCGCGGCGGCGAGGGACGCGAGCTCGCACGGCTCTCGGACCACGACGTCTGGCCGCCAGTCGGCGACGATGCGGACCAGTCCGGGGAGCCCGGCCTGGGCGTCCAGGCGCCCGAGTACGTCCGCGATGACCACGCGCTCGCCCTCCTCGCGCGACAGGGAGGGAAGCTGCGCGAACGTCGCTCGCATCAGCTCTGCGGGTACGTCGGCGAAAGGCCGGTGCTCCAGCCCGGCGCCTGGCGCTGCACCCGTGCTGGCACGGAGAGTCGAAGGCTAGTCGCGGAACTCGGGGGGCCTTCCCTCCTTGCGCGCGGCGACGGCCTCCTCGAAGTTTCCGGTCAGCAGCCGCACCAGCAGCTGGCCGAGCCCCTCCTGACGCATGTGCGCCTCGAGCGAGCCGGCGTCGAGTGACGACCAGAGCGTGCGTTTGGTGAGCTCGACCCCAGGACGGCTCCAGGCGGAGATGCCGTCGGCGAGGTCGAGGCAGGTGTCGAGGAGCTTGTCGCCCCGCACGGTCTGGGAGACCAGGCCGATCTGGGCTGCCTCGGAGGCCGGTACGTCGCGGCCGGTGAGCATGATCTCGAACGCGCGCGAGGCACCGATGGCGCGGGGGAGCAGGTAGGACAGGCCGAGCTCGCTGGCGGTGAGGCCGTTGTTGATCCCGGCCGCGCGGAAGTAGGCGCCCTCGGCGGCGACCCTGATGTCGCAGGCGAGGGAGAGACAGAGGCCCCCGCCGATCGCTGCCCCGTTCACCGCGGCGATGACCGGCTGGTGCAGCCGGCGCAGCGCGAGCACGATGTCGTCGAGCAGCTCCATCGCGCGCAGCGCGACCGTCGAGCGGGTCAGCCCCTCGACGTTCGGCATCAGGCCGGACTCGCCGCTCTGGTCCGCGCCGGAGCAGAAGCCGCGGCCGGCCCCGGTGAGCACCACGACGCGTACGTCGTTGTCGTCACCGAGCGCACGCAGCTCGTCACGGAGCGAAACCATCACGTCGAACGCCATCGAGTTCATCCGCTCGGGACGGTTCAGCGTCACGACCGCGGTGTGCGGTCGAGGCCGGTCCACCAGGACGAGGCTCATGCCGGCCGGTCGGCTCCGACGACCCACATCGCGAAGAACTGCGAGCCGCCGCCGTAGGCATGGCCCAGTGCCTTGCGTGCCCCCTCGACCTGATGCGCGCCGGCCTGGCCGCGCACCTGGAGTGCGGCCTCGGCGAACCGGATCATGCCGGAGGCGCCGATCGGGTTCGACGACAGCACGCCGCCGGACATGTTGACCGGGAGCCGGCCGCCGATCTCGGTCTCGCCCTTCTCGGTGAGCTTCCAGCCGTCACCGGGGGCGGCGAAGCCGAGGTTCTCCAGCCACATCGGCTCGAACCACGAGAACGGCACGTAGATCTCCGCGCAGTCGATCTCGTCCAGCGGCGAGGTGATACCGGCCTGCTTCCACAGGGCGGCGGCAGCGTCGCGCCCCGCGTGCGGGTTGACCTGGTCGCGCTCGGCGGCGGTGGTGGGCTCGGTGCGCATCGCCGTGGCGTGGATCCAGGCCGGGTTGGGGCTGGCCGCGGCGGCGTCGGCGTCGCCGATCACGACCGCGCAGGCGCCGTCGGAGGAGGGGCAGGTCTCGTCGTACCGGATCGGGTCCCAGAGCATCTGGGACTCGAGCACCTTCTCCATCGTCATGTCCGGCTGCTGAAGGTGGGCGTAGGGGTTCTTGGCCGCGTTGCGACGGTCCTTGGCTGCGACCATCGCGCCGATGTGGGTGGGGGCACCCGACCGGCGGATGTAGGAGCGCACGTGCGGCGCGAAGTAGCCGCCGGCGCCTGCGTGCACAGGCATGATGAACGGCACCGGCACGGACAGCGCCCACATGGCGTTGGACTCCGACTGCTTCTCGAACGTCACCGCCAGGACGCGGCGGTGCACGCCGGCCTGGACGAGCGACGAGGCGACGATGGCGGTCGAGCCACCCACCGAGCCGGCCGTGTGCACGCGCAGCAGCGGCTTGCCGACCGCGCCCAGTGCCTCGGCGAGCATGAGCTCGGGCATCATCACGCCCTCGAACAGGTCGGGAGCCTTGCCGACCACGACGGCGTCGATGTCGGTGAAGGACAGGCTTGCGTCGGCGAGCGCGCGGTCGATCGCCTCGCGGCAGAGGCCGGCCATCGAGACGTCCTTGCGGGCGGCGCGGTAGTGGGTCTGGCCGACGCCGACGACCGCGGCGGGCTGCTTGCTCATCGGTCGGCCTCCATCACGCACAGCAGGTTCTGCTGCAGGGCGGGTCCGGACGTGGCGTGGGCGAGCGCCTTGCCCGCCTCGCCGGTCCAGATGCGGCCGGCCGCCTCCCCGATCCGGCAGAGCCCGGCGCTGAACATCGGGTTGCTGGTCAGCGGACCGCCGGAGGGGTTGACCCGGACGCCGGCACCCAGCCCCAGCTCGGCGCGAAGGATCAGCTCCTGGTGGCTGAAGGGCGCGTGCAGCTCGGCCACGTCGAGGCCGCCGAGCTCGAGCGACGAGGCAGAGATCCTCGTGGAGGGCGACGTGGTGAGGTCGCGCAGACCGAGGGCCTGGGTGTCGATGCGATGCTCGTAGCCGGTGATCCAGGCCGGTCGCTCCTGCACGTCCCGGGCGCGGTCACCTGCGGCGATCACGATCGCCGCGGCTCCGTCGGTGATGGGGGCACAGTCGTGCTTGCGCAGCGGGTCGGCGTACAGGGGCTCGGCGAGCAGGTCGGCGACGCTACGGCCGTCGTACGCCGAGACGACCTCGGCCATCGCCTTCTCGTCCCAGAGCCCTCGGTCCAGACCGAGCCGGGCCTGCATCGCGGCGATGCTGACGGTGTCGGGCCAGAGCGGAGTGAGGAGGTACGGGTCGAGCTGCAGTGCCAGCACCCGCCGCAGCACGCCCGCACTGGACTTGCCGAAGCCGTAGACCAGCGCGGTGTCGACCTCACCCGTCTGGATCTTCACCCAGGCCTCGTAGAGCGCCCAGGCGGCGTCCATCTCGACGTGCGACTCGTTGACCGGTGGCAGTGTGCCGATCGCGTCCACGGCCGAGACGAACGAGAAGGACCGTCCCGCCAGGTAGTCCGAGGAGCCGCTGCACCAGAAGCCGATGTCGCTCTTGGTCCAGCCGGTCTGCTCCCAGAGGTCCTGGAAGATCGGCACCAAGAGCTCCACCATCGTGGGGGAGCCGTCGAACCGCGGCATGGTGCGCTGGGCGAAGCCGACGACCGCTACGTCTCTCACCGGGCCCCCCGCGAAAGGGTGAGGCTCGTACCGGGCACCACGGGGGCGAGCGGTTTCATGTGGGGGTTCACAGGTGGTCCTTGTAGGTCTCGTAGTCGGCGTCCGGCTCGCCGGTAGGCCGGAAGTGCTCGATGTTCTCGATCGTCGTGCCCCACTGGTCGCGCGGCTTCCAGACCGCCTCGACCCGCATGCCCATCCGCACCTCGTGGGCGTCGATGCCCTGGATCAGGTGCAGGAACGCGATGTCCGCGCCGTCGAGCAGGATGTAGGCGCTCACGTACGGCGGGGCGATCTTCTGGCCGAGGAACGGCACGTTGACGATGCAGAACGTGGTCACGATGCCGTGGTCCGGCAGCTCGACCTCCTCGGCCGTCGGCACGCCGTCCACGGGACATGCACCGCGCGGCGGCACGTAGACCTTCTGGCACGTCGGGCATCGCTGGCCGAGCAGCCGTCCTTCGGCGAGGCCGCGGAAGAACGACGACTCCTCGGGGGACGCCTCGTAGAGGTAGTCGAGGTTGACGGGGGTGATGATGCCCTCCACCGCTGGTCGAGCAGGTCGCGAGGCGCTAGCCGAGCCGCCGTCCGTCGAGACCACTGACTGGACGTCACCTTGTTGGTCTCGACGGTCGCTCGCTTCGCCTCGCTGCTCGACCTGCATCTGGGTGGCGGGCTCGAAGCAGGCGATGTCGGTGATGTGGCCCTGCGGCTCATCGACCCACCGGGCCTGCACGCGCAGGCCGGTCCGCATCTCGTCGTACGGCGCGTCGACCGCGTGGAGCATCGGGGTGTCCGCCCCGTCCAGGAGCACCAGGGCGAAGGCGAAGGGCTGGTCCAGGGGCTGGTCCCGCACGGGCTCGCTCACCCATGACCAGGTCTGCACAGTGCCGGTCGAGGCGACGGGGACGAGCTCGGTCAGCGGCTGGTGGGTGTCCGGGTCGAACTCCACGGGAGGCACGACGACTCGCCCGTCCGACGTGCGCGTGCCGAGGACGGTACGTTGCCTGAGCGCGGTCATGAACTCCGAGAGCACCGGCCCCAGGGAGCGGGTGTAGTCGAAAGACACCGCGAGGGGTGCGCTGAGTACCCGTGACATGCCTAAAATGAAACACGTTCTAGTTTGAGAATGCAAGATTTCGAGACGAACACGCCGCCGCGGGTGGCGTCGTGGTCCCTCAACCCAAGGGGAGTGAACATGAAGCTCGGCCTGCAGCTCGGCTACTGGGGTGCCAGCAAGCCCACCAACCACGGCGAGCTCGTCGCCGCCGCGGAGGACGCCGGCTTCGACGCGGTGTTCACGGCCGAGGCTTGGGGGAGCGACGCCTTCACACCCCTGGCGTGGTGGGGCCGCGAGACGAGCAGGCTCCGCCTGGGTACGTCGATCGTGCAGATGTCCGGGCGCACGCCGACCTCGATCGCGATGCACGCGCTCACCCTCGACCACCTCTCGGGCGGCCGCATGGTGCTCGGCATGGGCGTGAGCGGCCCGCAGGTCGTGGAGGGCTGGTACGGCCAGCCGTTCGAGAAGCCGCTGGCCCGCACCCGTGAGGTCGTCGACATCATCCGCCAGGTGCTCGCCCGGGAAGCCCCGGTGACCAACGACGGCCCGCACTACCCGCTGCCCTACAGCGGCCCCGGGTCAGTGGGGCTCGGCAAGCCGCTGAAGCCGATCGTGCACCCCCTGCGACCCGACATCCCGATCTGGCTCGGGGCCGAGGGGCCGAAGAACGTCGCCCAGACGGCCGAGATCGCGGACGGCTGGATCCCGATCTTCTACACGCCCGACACCGCCGGCATGTACCAGCCCTGGCTGGACGAGGGCTTCGCGCGCCCAGGCGCCCGTCGTACACGCGAGACGTTCGAGATCGCCGCCACCTGTCATCTCCAGATCACCGACGACCCGCAGTCCGTGATCGACTTCCTCAAACCCGTGACGGCGCTCTACATGGGCGGCATGGGAGCCAAGGAGCAGAACTTCCACAAGAACGTCTTCGAGCGCATGGGCTACGCCGACATCACCGACCAGGTCCAGGAGCTGTTCCTCGCCGGCAAGCGCGACGACGCCACCGCACTGATCCCCGACAAGCTGGTCGACGACATGCACATCATCGGTGACGCGGCCCGGGTCCAGGACAAGGTGCAGGCGTGGGAGGAGTCGGGTGTCACGACGCTGCTCCTCTCCAGCCAGTCGCCCGAGGAGGTCCGGCGGGTGGCGGATGTGGTGCTGGGTTGACTCCTGCCCCATGTTCCCCACGGTCCCGTGGGAAACATGTGGTTCCCACGATGAGCCCATCGTGGGAAGGGCTGGTCCACCACGGGACCGTGGGGATCCGTGACGGGGCGATTGCCCATTTCTGTAACACGTTCTAGTCTCGGGGCATGGCCGACATCTCCACGGGACCCCACAACGGGCATCTCCTCGTCCACGCCCTGAGGAAGCACGCCGACAAGCCGGTGCTGTTCATCGGGGACCAGACCCTGACCGGCGCCCAGGTCGCCGACCGGATCAGCTGCTTCATCTCCGCGCTCGAGCAGGTCGGCGTGACGACCGGCTCCGCGGTCGGCCTGCTGGCCCTCAACCGGCCCGAGGTGCTCGACAGCATCGGCGCCGGACAGCTGCTCGGCCTTCGTCGTACGGCGCTGCACCCGCTCGGCTCCGCCGACGACCATGCCTACGTCCTGGCGGATGCCGGCGTCGAGACGCTGATCATCGACCCCTACTTCGCCGACCGCGGGCGCGAGCTGCTCGAGCGCGTCGACACCCTCAAGCAGGTGCTCACCTTCGGCCCGTCCGACCTGGGCACCGACATCATCGACCTCTGTGCGAAGCAGACACCGGGCGCGCTGGTCCCGCTCGACCTCGACGCCGACACCGTCGTCGGCATCACCTACACCGGTGGTACGACGGGCAAGCCCAAGGGCGTGGTCGGCACCGCCGGCTCGATCACGACGATGACGACGATCCAGCTCGCCGAGTGGGAGTGGCCCGACGAGCCGCGCTTCCTGATGTGCACGCCCCTCAGCCACGCAGGAGCAGCGTTCTTCCTGCCGACGCTGATGGCCGGTGGGTCGATGTACGTGCTGCCGCGGTTCGACCCCGCCGAGGTCCTGGAGACGATCGAGAAGCACCGGATCAACGCGACGATGGTCGTGCCGAGCATGCTCTACGCGCTGATGGACCACCCGGACGCGCGCACCCGCGACCTCTCCAGCCTGGAGACCATCTACTACGGCGCTGCCGCGATCAACCCGGTGCGCCTGGCCGAGGCCGTGGACCGGTTCGGACCGATCTTCGCGCAGTACTACGGGCAGTCCGAGGCGCCCATGGTCATCACCTACCTGGCCAAGCAGGACCACCTCCGCAAGGACAAGCTCGCCAGCTGCGGCCGGCCGAGCGCGTTCCTGCGCACGGCCCTCCTCGACGAGCAGGGCAACCGGGTGCCCCAGGGTGAGCCGGGCGAGATCTGTGTCGCCGGGCCGCTGCTCGCAGGCGGCTACTGGAACCTCCCGGAGGAGACTGCGAACACCTTCCGCGACGGCTGGCTGCACACCGGCGACGTGGCCCGCGAGGACGCCGACGGCTTCTGGTACATCGTCGACCGCACCAAGGACATGATCGTGACGGGCGGCTTCAACGTGTTCCCGCGCGAGGTCGAGGACGTCATCGCCGAGCACCCGGCGGTGGCCCAGGTCGCCGTGATCGGCGTACCGGACGAGAAGTGGGGCGAGGCCGTGCTGGCCGTCGTCGTGCTTCGCGAGGGTGTCGAGACGGACCCGAGCGACGAGATCAAGGCACTGGTCAAGGAGCGCAAGGGGAGCGTCCAGGCACCCAAGCAGGTCGTCTTCCAGGACGGCATCCCGCTGACGGGCCTCGGCAAGCCCGACAAGAAGACGCTCCGCGCGCCCTACTGGGAAGGCCAGGCTCGATCGGTGTGAGGGGGGTACTTTCCCCACCATGCGCCTGCGCAACGACGATCACGGCTACGGCCTGGTCACCAAGAGCCTGCACTGGCTGACGTTTCTCGCCCTGGTGGCTCAGCTGACGGTGGGCTACCTGATCGACGACTCGGGTCACGGGCGCGGGCGAGGTCGCGGAGGTGGTTCGGGTCGCGGCCGGGGGCGTGGCGGCGAGGTGGACCTGGACGACCTCACGGTCCGGGTGCACCTCGCGTTGGGCCTCCTGATCATCAGCCTGGCCGTAGTACGCGTGGTCTGGCGGCTCACCACCCCGCTGCCGCCCTGGTCCGACCGGCTCGGCGAGCGTGACCGGTGGCTGGAGAACAAGCTCGAGCTCGTCCTGATGCTGCTGCTGTTCGTCACGCCCTCGACCGGGCTCGCTCTGGTCCTGGGCGAGGACGACGACATCCTGCCGCTGCACGTCGCCTGCCATGTCGCCCTCTACGCATCGGTCGCAGCCCACGTCGGCCTGGCCGTACGACGACGGACGCTGGGTCGCATGCTTAGTGTGTCTCCATGACTCGGACCCTCTTCACCGGCGGCATCGTGTACGACGGCACCCTCGCGGAGCCCGACAAGGGTGACGTCGTGGTCGAGGACGGTCTCATCGTCGAGGTGGGCACAGACCTCGACGGCGACGAGGCGGTGGACTGCTCGGGAGCCTTCGTGAGCCCAGGCTTCTTCGACTGCCACGTGCACGTCACCCTCGACAGCCCCAACCTGCTGCAGCTCGTCCAGACCCCCTTCAGCCTGCAGTTCTTCCAAGCCGCGGCGAACCTGCGCAAGACGCTGCGCAGCGGGATCACGTTCGTGCGCGACGCAGGTGGTGCCGATCTCGGCATCAAGGAGGCGGTCCGCCGCGGCCTCATCCCCGGCCCGCGCATGCAGATCTCGGTCATCATGCTCAGCCAGACCGGCGGACACGGCGACGACTGGCACGTGTGCGGCTCCGAGGCGCCTTTCTTCGTTCCTCACCCCGGTCGGCCCAGTGGCCTCGCGGACGGTCCCGACGAGGTACGCCGGCGCGTCCGCGAGATCATCCGGGCCGGTGCCGACGTGATCAAGGTGGCCACGACCGGCGGCGTCCTCTCGCCCGGCGACGACCCGAACCACGCCCACTTCCGCGACGACGAGATCGCGGTCATGGTGGCCGAGGCGACGGCAGCCGGCATCTCGGTGATGGCTCACGCGCAGGGCGCCGAGGGCGTGAAGGCGGCGTTGCGCAACGGGGTGCGCTCGATCGAGCACGGCATCTTCCTCGACGACGAGGCGATCGAGCTGATGATCGACAAGGGCGCCTGGCTGGTCCCCACCCTTCATGCGCCGTACTCGCTGGTGCGGGCGATCGACGCGGGAGTGCCGTTCCCCGACTCGGTCGTCGAGAAGGCTCGCCTGGTGGAGACGGTGCACCAGGAGACGATCGCCCGGGCGCACGCAGCCGGAGTGCGCATCGCCATGGGCACCGACGCAGGAGTGGGTGCCCACGGCGCCAACCTCGAGGAGCTCGTCCTGATGAACCAGGCCGGCCTCACCCCCGTCGAGGCACTGCATGCCACGACCGGCTCCGCCGCCGCCTTGTTGAAGGTCGACGGGGAGCTCGGTCGCCTGGCCCCCGGCATGCGCGCCGATCTGGTGGTCGTGGACGGCGACCCCACGGATCTGGTGGGGCTCCCCGACCGGGCCAGAGCGGTCTACTTGGACGGCGTGCTGGTCACCTCGGAGCACGACGCGACACGCGGGTTGTAGTCCGCGAACAGCCCGTGCGGGTTGTGCTTCCAGATCCACGCGTGCAGCTTGTAGACCTCCGCGCCGTTGGGCAGCGTGGTCGGCGTGAACGTGTGGCCGAAGAGCCGGGGCGCCTTGCGGCCCACCCAGGCGTCCTTGAGCACGACGTACTCGACGGCGACCAGCCTCAGCGTGACCGGGTCGAACACGAGCGCCTCAGGCTTGCCCGGATCCGGGGTCGCGCCATCCGGCGCCTTGCGGAGCCAGTGCAGGCCCATGCCACCCGTGTTGTAGCCGCGGCCCGGGTTGTCGAAGCACGGCAGGCCGGAGTCGAACCACCCGGCGGCTTCCGCGCGCTCGGGAGTCCGCAGACCCGCGGTGAAGTGCCGGGCTGCCGAGAGCTCCCACCTGTCATGGTGACGGTGTCTCGCGTTGGCCGCCGGGATCGCCAGGGCTGCCACCACGACTCCGGCCACCGCGACGAGAACCGCGAGCGAGGTGAGTGTGCGACGCGCGTTCATGGCTACGCACCCTCCTGGACGGAGTAGATCTCGTCCGCTACGAGACCATGTGCCTCCTTGTGCACGATGGCAGCCGCGTCGGCCGTCGGCGCGTCGACCAGGCAGAAGATCTTGCCCTCGGCCTCGTCGACCCAGTAGCGCAGGTACTGCACGCCGTGCTGCGACTGGGTCTGCAGATCCGCGACATGCGCCTTGGCGACGTCGTCCATCGCGACTCCTCCGTCGATGGTGTGTAAGTCCATGTAGAGCGGCATCGCTCCTCCTAGGAATCCTGGTTCCCCCACGGAACCGACTGGTTCCAGGACACCGCTCGCAGGCCGGGCGGACATCGGTGGCCCATGCCCAGGTTGTGCCGCGCGACTGCCTAGGTTGGGCTGTCCGGCAGCAGTTCGGTGCGTGAGGAGACCTCGAGCTTCGCCAGCACCGCTGACACGTGGTGGTCCACGGTGCGACGGGAGATGACCAGACGACCTGCGATCGCGCTGTTCGTCAGGCCCTCCTTGAGGAGGTCCAGCACCTGCGCCTCGCGTGAGGTGAGCCCGTGCTCGGGCCCACCAGGCGGCTGCCTCGTCGTGGCGTCCGGCTAGCTCCAGCGAGTAGGGCGGCGGGAACACGCGGTCGGGGACGGGCTCGTCCACACGACGAAGCCAAGCGGCCAGGTCGCCGTGGTACCAGGGGTCGGTCCCGTGGGCTCGCTCGACCCAGGCGCGGAACTCGGTGTCGAGCAGGGAGCGGTCACCGGTCAGCCAGGCGCCCTGCGCGATCGCCGCCGCCACCCGAGCCAGCCACTCGATCTCGTCGTTGTCGCGGACGAGGGCGCGCACCTCGTCGAGGTACGTCCTGGCTCCGGGGTCGCCGCGCCGGAACAGCGACTCGACGAGCGGAATCAGCATGTGCATCCGGTTGACCGGCGACATCGTCTCCCGCAGCAGCCCACGCGTGAGGTCGATGGACTCCCCGAGCCTGCCTTGCCGCAGCAGAGCGGTGGCGTGCGAGGCGCGGATGCAGTACGTGAAGACCGGCATCTCGGCCTCGACCATGAACTCGGTGCCTTCGGCGAAGGCCCACTCGAACTCGTGGAACCGCAGCTGCTCGGTCGCGATCTCGTAGACGTTGCCGTACTGCCGGGCGGTGGAGAAGTCGTCGCCGGTACGACGCGCGAGCTCGAGCGCCCGAACGTGGGTGGTGAGGCCCTCGTCACCACGCAGCAGCTCCTGGTAGCCCATGCCGGTCAGCACGCTCGCCATGAGCGAGTCGTCCTCGAGATGCCGGGCGATGCGCTCGGCCTCGCTCAACAGCTTCGCCGCCTGCTCACGTCACGTTCGTGGGCCTGCGCGTAGTCCGGCCTCACCCGTGACCATGACGAAGCGCCCGGCCCCGCCGGCCGCCTCGTCCGCACATCCCAGGAGAGCGTCCAAGAACCGCTCCCGCTCGAGCAGGTGCACTCTTCGACGAGTACGAGCCGACCGCTGCCTGGCGCCAGTCCGTCGTGCCTACGTCTAACGACCTTGGAAGTTCGGACTGCGCTTCTCCGCGAACGCCCGAGGACCTTCCTTGGCGTCCTCGGAGGCGAAGACGGCTGCACCGACTGCGGCGTCGTCCTGCCAGCAGTCGTTCTCGTGCTTGCCCTCGGAGTCGCGGATGGTCTTGAGCACCGCCTGGACGGCCACCGGGCCGTTGGCGGCGATCAGGTCGGCAAGCTCGTGAGCCTTGGCCAGCGCCTGCCCGTCGGGTACGACGTGCCCGATCAGCCCGATCTCCTTGGCCTCCGGGGCCTTGATGTGGCGACCGGTCAGGAGAAGATCGGCCGCGACCGTGTAGGGGAGCTGGCGGGGGAGTCGCACGGCCGAGCCGCCCAGCGGGTAGAGCCCCCACTTGGGCTCGGACACACCGAACCGCGCCGACTCGCCCGCGACCCTGATGTCGGTGGCCTGGAGGATCTCGGTGCCCCCCGCGATGGCCGGACCCTCCACGGCGGCGATGAGCGGCTTGGTGAGCCGGAAGCCCTTGAGCAGGGACTTGATGACCGACGGGTCGAAGCCCTTGTCGAAGCTCTCCGAGGGATGCGTCTTGGTCATCGCCGTGAGGTCGGCTCCGGCGCAGAACGCGCCGCCGGCGCCGGTCAGGATGCACACCCGGACCTCGGGGTCCTCGTTGACCCGGTCCCAGGCGTCGCTCATGATCGCGAGCATGTCGCCCGAGAGCGCGTTGCGCTTCTCGGGGCGGTTCATGGTGACGACCAGCGTGTTGCCGACCAGCTCGACGAGGGCGTGCGGGGCCTCGGTCGTGGTTTCGCTCATGGCTCGATGCTAGACCAAAACGAGAACGTGTTCTAGTCTGACGCTGTGGCCCTGAACATCGCAGACCTCTTCGAACATGCCGTCGACGTCGTACCCGAGCGCATCGCCCTGATCGTCGGGGACCGGCGGATCACCTACGCCGACCTGGAGGCACAGGCCAACAAGGTCGCCCACCACCTCGCCGCCCAGGGCGTGGGGCTCGGTGACCACGTCGGCATCCTCGCCAAGAACGGCATCGACCACGTGGTGGCTCTGCTGGCCATCTACAAGCTCCGGGCCGTGGCGATCAACATCAACTACAGGTACGTCGAGGGCGAGCTCGACTACATCTTCGACAACGCGGACCTGGTGGCGCTGTTCCACGAACGGACCTACGCCCCGCTGGTCGCGAAGGTCGCACCCAAGCACGAGCAGCTCCGCCACGTCGTCGTGATCGAGGACGGCACGGACCACGACGCCGACGGGGTGCCGTGGGACGAGGCGCTTGCCGGCCGGAGCGCCGAGCGCGACTTCGCCGAGCGCAGCAACGACGACCTCTACATCGTCTACACGGGTGGCACCACCGGCTACCCCAAGGGCGTGATGTGGCGGCACGAGGACGTCTGGCGCACGCTCGGCGGTGGCATCGACTTCTACACCGGCGAGCGGCTGGGGGAGCACGACCAGTCCAAGAAGGCGCTCGAGAGCGACGCGATGATGACCTTCCCGCTGAGCCCGATCATGCACGGCGGCGCGCAGTGGGGCATGCTCATGCACCTCTTCGGCGGACACACGACGGTGCTCGCTCCGACGTTCGACGCGGCCGAGGTCTGGCGCAAGATCGACGAGCACGGCGTGCAGCTGATCTTCATGACCGGCGACGCGATGGCACGTCCGCTGATCGAGGAGTTCGAGACCGGCGAGCACCAGGGCACCTCGCTGTTCGTCGTCTCCAGCAGCGCTGCGGTGTTCTCGCGGCCGGTGAAGGAGCGCTGGATGGACGCGTTCCCCAACGCGATCTTCACCGACTCGATCGGCGCCTCCGAGACCGGCTTCCAGGGGCTGGGCATGGTCAGCCGTGACACCGCCAAGGCTCAGGGAGCGGTCTGCACGCTGGGGCCCGAGGTCGTCGTCCTCGACGACGACAACAAGGTCCTCGACCCCGCGACCAGCGTCGGCGTCGTCGGACGGCTCGCCCGTTCCAACAGCGTCCCGCTGGGCTACTACAAGGACCCCGAGAAGTCCGCGGCCACCTTCATCGACATCGACGGCACCCGCTACTCCGTTCCCGGTGACTTCGCCCGGATCGAAGAGGGCAACATCGTCACGCTCCTCGGCCGCGGCTCCAACTGCATCAACACCGGTGGCGAGAAGGTCTATCCCGAGGAGGTCGAGATGGCGCTCAAGAGCCACCCCGACGTCTTCGACGCCCTGGTCATCGGCACGCCGAACGAGCGGTTCGGCTCGCAGGTGACCGCGGTCGTGGAGCCGCGGGAGGGCGCCTCCCCGTCACTGGAGTCGATCGACGCGCATCTGCGCCCGATGCTGTCGGGCTACAAGATCCCGCGCGCCCTGGTCGTCGTACCGCAGATCCCGCGGCACGCGACGGGCAAGGCGAACTACCCCAAGGCGAAGGAGCTCGCCCTGACCGACCTCGGAGTCGAGGCCTGATGCGCACCGACCTCTGCGACGTCTTCGGCATCGAGTACCCGATCTTCGCGTTCTCGCCCTCCGAGCACGTCGCCGCCGCGGTCAGCCGCGCCGGCGGCCTCGGAGTGCTCGGCGCGGTGCGGTTCAACGACGCCGACGAGCTGGACGCCGCGCTGGACTTCATGGACGAGAACACCGACGGCAAGCCGTACGGCGTCGACGTCGTCATGCCGATGAAGGTGCCCACCGAGGGCACGGCCGTCGACCTCGGCGAGCACATCCCCCAGGGGCACCGCGACTTCGTCGAGGAGACCCTCCGCAAGCTCGGCGTCCCTCCACTGGGAGGGGAGGGACGCGCGGGCGTGCTCGGCTGGCTGCACTCGGTGGCGCGGAGCCACGTGGACGTGGCGCTCAAGCACCGCCCGGTGCTCATCGCCAACGCGCTGGGTTCGCCTCCGGTGGACGTCATCGAGCAGGCGCACGCCGCGGGTGTGAAGGTGGCCGCGCTGGCAGGGGCCGCGAAGCACGCCCTCTCGCACGTGCACAACGGCGTCGACATCATCGTGGCGCAGGGCTACGAGGCCGGTGGGCACACCGGCGAGATCGCCTCGATGGTGCTCACGCCGGAGATCGTCGATGCCGTCGGCCCAGGCGTCCCCGTGCTGGGGGCCGGCGGCATCGGCTCGGGGCGGCAGGTCGCCGCCTCGCTCGCCCTCGGCGCGCAAGGCGTGTGGACCGGCTCGGTGTGGCTGACCACGGAGGAGTACCAGAACCTCAACACCAACCGTGGCATGACCGAGGCCTTCCTGCGTGCGTCGTCGGCCGACACCGTCCGCACCCGGGTCTACACCGGCAAGCCGGCTCGCCTGCTCAAGACCAAGTGGACGCAGGCTTGGGAGGACGAGAGCGCCCCGGCGCCACTGCCGATGCCCCTGCAGAACCTCCTGGTCAGCGACGCGCACAACCGGATGAACGCGCACGGCGACCCCGATGTCATCTCGATGCCGGTGGGTCAGGTGGTCGGGTCGATGAACTCCGTACGTCCGGTGGCCGAGGTGATGGCCGAGCTGGTCAGCGGGTTCGAGCAGACCGTGAAGCGGCTGGAGGACATCAAGACTTCGGGATGAGCGAGGCATTACCGGTGACACCGACGCTGGGTCAGCCCTCGTGCGCTGAGCCGTGCCAGGCTGTGGCTCTAGGCAGCCATCCCGGTACGGCGGCGCAGTACTCGGAGTGCGCCCGGTCGAACTTCCGGCGCGGGATGGGCTCCTCGTGGAGCTTCACGAAGCCTGCCTGGATCAGCAGCATCGCCACGGCGTACGCGAACAGGGACCACGACGCGAAGACCGGTGCCTGGCCCGAGATCGCGGCGAAGATCGAGGTACATCGGGTTGCGCACATAGCGGCAGACACCTGTGACCACCAGCTCCCCGGGCGGAGCGAACGGGGCCGGGGTGCCGAGCGCGATGACGAACCGTGCGAACGCGTGCAGCAGGAAGCCCACGCCGACCAAGATGAGGACCCAGCCGATCACCTCAGCCGGGCCGGTGCGCGGGTCGTCCCAGCCCGTGATGAGCCAGGGGAGCAGCCCCACGACCGTCCCCGGCGCGAGCGGGAGGAAGAGGAAGCTGCCGATCAGTGCCCGTCTCATGGCGCCTCCGGGAGCCCGAGCGTGAGGTAGGCGAACCCGAAGCCGTTGCGGTAGCCGTGCAGCCAGCGGCTGCGATGCTCGTCGGTCCGGGTGCGGAGGGCAGCGTCGTCGTGGTGCATCAGGTGCTCCTCGTTGTCGGCGAGGTAGCCGGACTCGAACGCGAAGAGCTCGTCCTGGCTGGCGGTCTCGACCCACAGCGGCCGGAAGCCGGCGTCGGTCGCGAGGTCCACCAGCCCGCCGATGGAAGGCAGGGCCACCATGTCGTCCCAGACCCGGCCGCGGTCGACCGGTCCCCGCTCCTCCCAGGTGCCCTCGCCGTACAGCAACCGCCCTCCGGGGTTGACCAGGTCGCGCAGCCCCGCGAGGGCTTCCTCGATGCTGTCGCCGAACGCGTGGGACGAGCCGATGCAGACGACCAGGTCGGCGGGCTGGGTCACCTCGTTGCCCGGCAGCTCCTCCAGGTCGACGCGAAGTCCACGTGCTGCGGCGTTGGCGCGTGCCCTCTCGAGGTGGCGCTCGTCGGTGTCGACGCCGCGGGCCACGGACCTGGGGCACGCTGCCGCGAGCCGCAGCAGCAGCTCGGCCCACCCGCAGCCGACGTCGAGGATGCTCGCCGGCCGTGTCCGAGCCAGCCGAGCCACGAGCGCGTCGGCCCTGGCGTCGGACAGCGGTGCGTTGAACGTCAGGTGCTCGTAGTAGCCGGGTTGGTCGCTCATCGGGGTCGACCCTACGGCCGGGCGGCCGGGACGTCATACGAAGTGGTGCCTATCGCCGCCAGTCGGTATGACGTCCTGCCGGGATCGCCGAGGACGTCATACGAAGTGGTGCCTATCGCCGCCAGTCGGTATGACGTCCTGCCGGGATCGCCCCTCAGACCGGCTCGGCCGCCAGCGCCTTCCCGATCCGGAGTGCCTGGGCGGTCGTGCCGCCGAGCATCAGCTCCACGCGCTTGGCGCCGGTGAAGTAGCGGTGGGCCTCGCCGTCGAGGTCGATCCCGACACCACCGTGCACGTGCACCGTGGTGTGCGCGAGCTTGTTGCCCGTGTCGGCGGCCCACAGCTTCGCGGTCGCCACCTCCACGGCGGCCGGGAGTCCTTCGGAGAGTCGCCAGGCGGCCTGCCAGGTGGTCAGCCGGAGGCCGAGTACGTCGATGAAGCCGTCGGCCAGGCGCTGGGACACGGCCTGGAAGGAGCCGATCGGACGACCGAACTGCTCGCGGGACCTCGCGTACGACGAGGTCAGCTCGAGCGCTCCCTCGGTGATGCCGAGCTGCAGGGCGCAGATGCAGGTCGTCAGCCGCTCGGAGAGCCAGGTCACGACGTCGGACCCGACGTCCCCCAGCAGCCGGTCGGCACCCAGCCGGACGCCGTCGAGCTCGAGCCGCGCGGCGAGGTCGCCGTCGCTGAGCGACTGGTCCTCCAGCGTGACGCCCGCGTCGTCGGGGGTGACCAGGAAGACTGCAACACCGTCCGCGGTCGAGGCGGGCACCAGGAACAGGCCGGCGACGGTCCCCGCGGGCACCGTGGTCTTGGCGCCCGTGAGCACCCAGGCGTCGCCGGACCTCTCTGCTGAGGTGCTCGGCCGCTCCGGGGCGTCGGACCAGTCCTCGGCCAACGCGCTGGTCAGCACGGCGTCGCCGGTCAGAAAGGCCTTCTGGTCGGGCGTCCCGAACTCCGAGAGCGCGAGAGCGGTCGGCCCGTGCCACGCAAGGGGGAGAGGTGCGACGACGCGGCCGCACTCGGTCACCACGCTGGTCAGCTCCTGCAGGGTGAGCCCGGCCCCGCCGTACTCCTCGGGCAGTGCCAGGCCCACCAGGCCGGCGGCTCGGAGCTCGTCCCAGAGGGCGCGGTCGAAGCGGGCGCCGCTCGCCTCGACCTGGCGCTGCCGGTCGACCGTCACGCGGTCGGCCAGGATGCTGCGCGCGAGCGCCGCTGCGTCGACCTGCTCGGGCGTGGGGTTGAAGTCCACGGTCACCTCTTCGCTGCGGGCAGGCCGAGGCCGACCATGCCGATGATGTCGCGCTGGATCTCGTTGGTGCCGCCGCCGAAGGTCATCACCAGCGACGAACGGTGGTAGCGCTCGAGCCGGCCGAGCAGAACCGCGGCGGGCGAGTCGCGGCGTACGACGGCGTTGGGGCCGACGATCTCCATCAACGAGCGGTAGAGCTCGGTGGCGAGCTCGCTGCCGTAGACCTTGGTGGCCGAGGCCTCGGCCGGGGAGAGGCGCTCGGTCGAGGAGGCGATGCGCCAGTTCAGCAGTGACAGCATCTCCACCCGCGCGTGGGAGCGGCCGAGCAGCACCTGGACCCACTCCTGGTCGATCACGCGCGTGCCGTCGGGCTGCTTGGTCGCCTGGGCCCACTCGCGAACCTGGCGGATCGCCTCGACGTGTGGTGCCGCTGAGGTGAGGGCCACCCGCTCGTGGTTGAGCTGGTTGGTCATCAGCGACCAGCCGCCGTTGAGCTCGCCGACGAGGTTGTCGACCGGAACGCGGACGTCCTGGTAGTACGTCGCGCTGGTGCCCACGCCGGCGACGGTGTGCACCGGGGTGTAGGAGAAGCCCTCCGCGTCCGCGGGGACCAGGATGATCGAGAGCCCCTTGTGCCGCGGCAGGTCGGGGTCGGTCCGGCAGGCGAGCCAGATCCAGTCGGCGTACTGGATCAGCGAGGTCCACATCTTCTGGCCGTTGACCACCCACTCTTCGCCCTCGCGTCGGGCCCGGGTCTTGAGCGACGCGAGATCCGTCCCCGAACCGGGCTCGGAGTAGCCGATGGAGAAGTGCAGCTCGCCGCGGAGGATCTTCGGCAGCAGGTCGTGCTTCTGCTGGTCGGTGCCGAAGCGCATGATCGTCGGCCCGACGGTGTTGAGCGTCAGATAGGGGATGGGTACGCCGGCCACGGCAGCCGCGTCGGAGAAGATCAGCTGGTCGACCATGGAGCGGTCCTGCCCGCCGTACTCCTTCGGCCAGCCGATGCCCAGCCACCCGTCGTGACCGACTTGGCGGATCACGTCCTTGTAGACCTCGGCGTCCCCGAACTCCCCGGAGCTCATCGACAGTGCCGCGCGGACCTCTGGGGTGACCAGCCCGGCGAAGTACTCGCGCAGCTCGGCGCGCAGGGCCTCCTGCTCGGGGGACAGGGCGATGTGCATCTGGTCTCCGATGGAGTCGACAAAACTGGAACGTGTTTCAATTCCGAGCGTAGTGCCAGCCTGGATGCTGGTCAACGACGCCCGAAAACTGTAACGTGTTCCACCTATGAAGCCGGACAGCCAGGTGTGGGGAAGGACGTGTACGACGTGACCACCGTCGAGCAGCAGAAGGTCGACCCACGGGTGATCGACCCGGGCACGCCACCGCAACGCTACGCCCGCGGCTGGCACTGTCTCGGCCTCGCCGAGACCTTCAAGGACGGCCAGCCGCACCGCATCGAGGCCTTCGGCACCAAGCTCGTGGTGTGGCAGGACAGCAAGGGTGAGCTCAACGTGCTCGACGGCTACTGCCGGCACATGGGCGGCGACCTGACGATGGGCTCGGTCAAGGGCGACGAGATCGCCTGCCCGTTCCACGACTGGCGCTGGGGCGGCGACGGCAAGTGCAAGCAGATCCCCTACGCCAAGCGCGTCCCGCTGCGCGCGCGCACCCGCTCCTGGCACGCCCTGGAGCGCAACAAGCAGCTGTTCGTGTGGAACGACCCCGAGGGCAACGGCCCGATCGAGTCGCAGATGATCCCCGAGATCCCCGAGGCCGAGTCCGACGAGTGGACCGAGTGGACCTGGGAGACACTCGACATCCCCAACGCCAACTGCCGCGAGATCATCGACAACGTCGTGGACATGGCGCACTTCTTCTACGTGCACTACGCCTTCCCGACGTACTTCAAGAACGTCTTCGAGGGGCACGTCGCGACGCAGTACATGAACTCGCGCGGCCGTGACGACAAGGCGGGTGGCTACTCCGGCGGAGACACCCTGCTCGAGTCCGAGGCGTCGTACTTCGGGCCGTCGTACATGATCAACCCGCTGACCACGAGCTTCAAGGGTTTCGAGGTCAAGGTCATCCTGATCAACTGCCACTACCCGACCTCCTTCAACAGCTTCAAGCTGCAGTACGGCCTGATGGTCCAGAAGATCGAGGGGCTCGACGACGAGACCTCGCAGAAGGTGGCGGGCAAGTTCTCCAAGCTGTTCGGCGAGGGCTTCCTGCAGGACGTCGAGATCTGGAAGCACAAGTCGGCGATCCAGAACCCGCTGCTGACCGAGGAGGACGGGCCGGTCTACCAGCTCCGCCGCTGGTACGACCAGTTCTACGTCGACGTCGCCGACGTCTCTCCGGAGATGACCCAGCGGTTCGAGTTCGAGGTCGACACGTCCCACGCGCTGGTCAACTGGGAGGCCGAGGTCGCGGAGAACATCGCCCGGGCCGAGGCAGAGAAAGCGTCTCAGTAGTGGTCTCGTTCGCCCCGACCCGTGCCGAGACCCTCGAGGACCAGCAGCGCTACCTCGAGGGACATCTCGCCGAGGTCTCCTGCCTGGACTGCCTGGCGCGGGTCAAGGTGCGCAAGCACAGCGAGCCGCACACCTCGATCCAGTGGTCCGACGAGGCGGTGTCCCACTGCCAGGAGTTCGCCCGTCGCGGGGCGGACCGACCGGTCATGGAGTCGTGCTCGAAGCTGAAGGCGAGCATCGAAGCCGCCGTCCGCGACGGTGCCCTGGAAGTCGGAGCCAGTGTTGACTGACTCCCTCCAGCTTCGCGTCGTCGACGTGGTCGAGGAGACGGGGGACGCGAGGTCCATCGTCTTCGAGTCCCCGGTGCCGCTGCCCTATAAGCCCGGCCAGTTCCTGACCCTCGCGGTCCCGTCCGACCAGACCGGTGTCGCGGCTCGCTGCTACTCCTTGTCGAGCGCTCCGCACGAGACCGACCTGCTGAAGATCACGGTCAAGCGGACCGTCGACGGCTACGCGTCCAACTGGATCTGCGACAACGTCCAGGTGGGCCAGCTCGTCACCGCACTGCCGCCCAGCGGGATCTTCACCCCGGCCAGACTCGACGCGGACTTCCTGATGTACGCCGCCGGCAGCGGCATCACGCCGGTGATCTCGATCATCAAGTCCGCCCTCGCCGAGGGCAGCGGGCGCGTCGTGCTCCTCTACGCCAACCGCGACGAGCAGTCGGTGATCTTCGCCCGGGAGCTGAAGGACCTCGCCGACAAGTACGCCGACCGGTTCGTCTTCGTGCACTGGCTGGAGACGCTGCAGGGGCTGCCCACCGCCAACGCGTTCCGCCTCTTCGCCGCCAACTTCCCGACCTACGACGCTTTCGTGTGCGGTCCCGCGCCGTTCATGGCCGGTGTCGTGGAGGCGCTCAAGGACCTCGGCTTCCCGCGTGAACGGCGACACCAGGAGAAGTTCATCTCCCTGGGCGGCAACCCGTTCGGCGACGCCGACGTCTCCATCGGCGACCCCGGCTCGGAGCAGGAGGAGCAGCCTCTGCGTTCGGAGCCGGCGCGTGTCTACGGCGACCTCGACGGAGCGCCGTTCGACTTCGACGACTGGCAGCCCGGCGTACCGCTGCTGGACTTCCTGCACTCCAAAGGCGTGCAGGCACCGTTCTCGTGCAGGCTCGGAGAGTGCAGTGCTTGCGCCTGCCGCGTCATCGAGGGTGAGGTGTCGATGAAGAACAACGACGTCCTCGACGACGACGATCTCGCTGACGGCATCCGCCTGGTGTGTCAGTCGCTGCCCGTCAGCGACGAGCTGAAGATCACCTACTCCGGTTAGGCACCGTTCGACGTTGAGCCTCAGGGCTGCGCGAAAGAGACTCCGGCCTCCGCCATCGCCTCCCGCAGGCGGGCGAGCGCGAACGGACCGACGCCGTGCAGGGCCGCGACCTGAGCCTCGCTGACCCCGGTAAGGTCCTCGAGCGTCGTGAGAGCCTCCGCCCGCAGCGCCCGGCTGGCCGGCGCGCCGACCCGCGGGAGCGGCGTCCCGCTCGGTCGCTCCGGCCGGCGGCGTGGACGGCGGCGGCCGGCGTCCACGACCGCCTCGCCCCGAGGAGACAGCCGGTAGCCGATGTCGAGGGACTCGGTGAGCCCGAGCTCCTTGAGCTTGCGCACGTCCTTCTTGAACTCGGCGGTCTCGCGGCCGACCTTGGCGGCCAGGTCGGGGGCGCGCACCTCGGGGGCATCGTCGATGAGGTCGAGGGTGGCCCGGGTCCACGGGCCGATGGACGAAGCGCGGTCCAGGCGGTCGAGGCGTTCGAGGATGCCGGCGAGCTCGGCGCGGTCGGGGACGGCTCTCCTGAGCGCGACGCGCGGGTCCTCGCCGGCGTACCGCAGGCCGACGCGGAACGCCGGCTTGTCAGCCTTGGCGGCGAGGGCAGCGACCAGCGCAGCGACCGAAGCAGACCCGGCGCGGCGGGCGTCGTCCTCGGTGAGGTCGGACACCTCGATCTGCTCCACCGAGGTCACCTCGAGGAGACCGACTCCGGTGCGCATCCGGGTGCCTACGACGACCCGGGGCCGATCCCACCGGCGGAAGGCCAGGTCGATCTCGCCGGCCTTGATCGCCGTCAGCTCAACCGGCCGGATCATCACGGCACAACCTCACCACAGACCGCGATTGCGGTCGAGGCGGTCCCAGGTCAGAAGCCACCGCCGTCGAAGCCACCGCCGTCGAAGCCACCGCCGTCGAAGCCCCCGAACCCACCGAAGTCTGCGCCACCGGAGTCACCTCCGAATTCCCCACCCGAGTCGCCGCCACCGGAGTCACCTCCCGAGTCACCACCCGAGTCACCACCCGAGTCACCGCCGCCGTCTGCTCCGCCCGCCCCCGTGTCGAAGCCGTCGGCGGGGGTCCCGTCCCAGCCCGGCGAGAGCAGGCTGCCCAGCAGGAACGCAGGCAGCAGGCCGGTCGCGGCATAGGTGGAGAAGTAGCCCATCGCCCACGGGGAGTAGGCGGGACCTGCGTTCCAGTACGGCACCCGTCCGGCACCCTCCGGCACCGTGCGCACGTCGGGCTCGGCACCCTGGGCAAGCCGGTCCGCGTCGGCCGCACAGACGGGCACCCGGCGCTCCTGGCCGCCGGGCGGCGCCCAGTCGACGTCATCGGTGGAAGGGCCATGAGCGGGGTTGAAGAAGCACGGGGGACGCCTGACCGGCAGCGGCCGGCCGTCCCGGCGGGCGAGCACGCAGGCGACGGCGTACCTGCCGTCCTCCAGAGCGGTCGTCACGTGTCGCACCTCCTCGGGTCGCGTCATCGTCCGCAGGGACCGGTCGGCTGACTCGTAGGAGTCCAGAGCGCGCTGCCAGTCCTGGCGCATGGCCTCGTCGACGAGATGCATCTGGACGTCCGCGTCGAGCCGCTGCAGCTCCTCGCCGAAGCGGCTGACGTCCTCCTCAGCGGTGCGTCGCGCGCTCTCGACCTCTGCGGCCGACACCCTCTGTCGATCGGCTGTGTCCTTGCGCTGTCGAGACCGCTGCACCAACAAGAAGATGGCGGCGCAGGCGACGAGCACGACGAGCAGCTCCATGCGGCCAGGCTACGCGGGCTCCATGGGCGGAGCCGGTGAGGCGTTCCGGTTCGCGAGGTCGCGGACCAGCTCGACCACCACGGCGGGGCGTTCGACGTTGGCGCAGTGGCCGGTGTCCTCGAGCACGGTGACGTCGGCTCCGGCGGCGGCGTAGCGGCTGCGCGTCTTCTCCGCGTCGTAGAAGCGGTCCTGCCGACCCAGGATCGCCACCGCAGGCAGTCCGGTCTCGGCGAGCTGGGCGTCGAGCGGTCGTTCGGCAAGCTGCCGTCGCCTCGTGATGATCACCTCGCGGTGAACGCGAGGGTGCATCGCCCGGCTGTCGGTGACGGCCAACCGAAGCAGCGAGCGCGGTGGCCGGAAGACTGGTGAGAAGGTCATGCGAACGGCCCGCTCGATGAGGCTTGCCGGCGAGTGCCGGAAGAGCCGGCCGACCAGCGGGATGGCCAACAGCCGGTCACCCGGCGGGAACCGCGCGTAGCTGTAGTCCGGCGCTTGGGAGATCACCACCAGGGCGGCCACCCGGTCCGACCTGGTTGCCGCGCCGAGTGTGGCGTCATTGCCGAAGGAGTGTCCGACCAGCACCGCCTCTCGCAGGTCGAGCGCCTCGAGCAGCTCGGCGACCATGTGCCCCTGGGACCGCCCGTCCATGTGGGCGGCCGCGTCGCTGCAGCCATGGCCCAAGAGGTCCAGTCGCACGACCCGGAAGGTGTCCGAGAGCAGCGACGTCATCTCTGCGAACCAGTGCAGCGACCCGAGATAGCCGTGGACCAGCACGATCGGCCGGCCGCCGGGCGGGCCGTCCTCGCGCACGTGCACCCGGCCGGCCGGTAGCGCCACCAGGCGGCCGATGGGCTCGGGGGGCATCAGGAGCGGGGGCCCTTGTGGCCCGACGAGATCTCCGCGGCGCCACTCATCCGCTGCACCGCGCCGCCGAGCTCCGGCATCACCGAGCCGATGGTGGCGCCGATGCGCATCTCCCGCGGCGCTACCACGACCTGCCCCTTGTTGCGCCGGATCGCGCGGAGCACGCCCTTGGCAACACGCTCCGGGGTCACGGTGCGGACGCCGGGTGGCAGCGCGTCGATCAGGCCGCCGTCGACAGCCATGCCGGCGTCGCGGACGAAACCCGGCATCACGATCGAGACCCCGACGCCGGTGCCGTAGAGGTCCTGCCGCAGGGCGTTGGAGAAGCCGCGCAGCCCGAACTTGGTCGCGTTGTACATCGCGCTCCCGGGCGACGCGGTGATCGAGGAGACCGAGCCGATGTAGACGATGTGGCCGGCGCCGCGGTCGAGCATCTGCGGGAGCACCGCCTTGGTCATCACGATGGGTGCACGCAGGTTGACCGCGAGGTTGGTGTCAATCTGCTCGACGGTGAAGTCGTCCAGGACACCCGCGCCGGGAAGGGCGGCGTTCGCGACCAGTACGTCGATGTCACCGGCCTCCTCCAGCACCGCCCCGATGGACGCCATGCTGGACAGGTCGGCCGCGATCGAGCGGGCGCCGAGCTCCTTGGAGAGCGGCTCGAGCACGTCTGTGCGCCGTCCGGTCAGGGTCAGCGAGGCGCCTCTGGCATGGAGCGCGCGGGCGATGGCGTGGCCGAGGCCCCCCGTCGCGCCGGTGAGCAGGACGCGGGAACCCTGGATCTCGACGGTCATGGCTCCAGGCTAGGGCCTCGCGGCGGTAGCCAGGGTTGCCGGGTGACGCATCAGGCGACCGGCCAGCACACCTCGGTCTGCAGCATCCCGTGGTCGCCGCCCACTGCGTCCGGCATCACGAGGTAGGTCTCCCACGGCGGCCCCGACGGACTCTTGCCGGTCTCAGCGAGGTAGCCCTCGATGCGCTGGTACGCCGACACCAGCCCGTCGTACGAACCGCTGTGCAGAAGCCGAGCCACCTTCCCCGCCGGCAGCTCGGACGAGCCGATCACACCGTCGGCCTCGAGTGTCGCCACGTCGCCGAGGTCCGCGTCGACCGGGAACCCGACCTCGATGTCGGCTCGCTCCGGCCCGAACTCGCGGTAGCGGGCGTACGGCGGCCCGGCCGGCTCGATGTCGTGTGACTCGACGTAGGTGACGAGCCGCGTTGCGTACTCGTCGAACAGGGCTCCGATGTCCAGGTCACCCATCGGCACCGCGCTGCGGATCGCTACGGTCTGCTTCTGCTGGGCGTGGACGATCTCGATCTCGGCGGGTGTGGTGTCCATGTCTGCACGCTACGACGATGCGAGACTGCCCGAAAGGCCCCGGAAAGCCCGGGAGAGCGCTGGCGAAACCGGAGAGCGAGGAACCATGCACCGGCTGAGCACGACCGACCGAGCACTGTGCGCGACGTACGCCGTGATCGCGGCCGTTGCGCTGGTCGCGACCTGGTGGCACAACCTCGCCTACGCCTCCGACTTCACCGACCTGGGTGGTCTGGTCGACGACCTGTACGCCAACCACGCCGTCTCGTCCGCGGTCAACGACCTGCTTCTCGTGGCGCTCGCCGCGATGATCTGGATGGTCGTGGAAGGCAGGCGGCTGGGCATGCCGCACCTGTGGCTCTGGCCGGTGCTCGCCCTGGCCGTGGCGATCTCGGTCGCTCTGCCGGCGTTCCTGGTCGTGCGGCAGCTGCGCCTCGCCGCCGGTCGGGAAGCGAAGGCAGCGCCGGCGCGGTAGGCAGGTGGCGGAGCTGACCGCGGGGTCAGGCCCCCCGCGTTTCTGCTCACCAGCCGCGTTGCTCCCACTCGGCCAGGTGCGGCCGCTCGGCTCCGAGGGTCGAGTCGTTGCCGTGGCCGGGGTAGAACCAGGTCTCGTCGGGAAGCCGGTCGAACAGCTTGGTGCGTACGTCGGTGAGGAGCGACGTGAAGGCGTCCGCGTCGCCCCAGGTGTTGCCGACACCACCGGGGAAGAGCGAGTCGCCGGTGAAGAGGTGCGGCGTGCCCGCCGGGTCGTCGTACAGGAGCGCGATCGAGCCGGGGGTGTGGCCGACCAGGTGGATCACCTCGAGGCTGCACGACCCGAGGGTGACGGTGTCGCCGTCGCGGACCGTGACGTCGGTCGGCACGGGAATCGCCTCTGCGTCGTCGGCTCCGGCGACGGTGCGAGCTCCGGTGCCGGCGACGACCTCCTCGAGCGCACCGACGTGGTCGAAGTGCTGGTGGGTGGTGACCACGGTCGCGAGACCTCCGTCGCCGACGAGCTGCAGCAGGCGCGTGGGCTCCGCTGCCGCATCGACGAGCAGCTGCTCGTCGGTCTTGCGACAGCGCAGCAGGTAGGCGTTGTTGTCCAGGTCGCCCACGGAGACCTTGGTGATGATGAGCTCGGCGAGCTCGCGTACGTCCGGCGGACCTCCGGGCTTGACCTTGCCGTGGTAGCTCATGAGGTCATTAGACCAGCGGGAACCCAGCCCGCTCACGAGACGTCGGAGGGACATGAGACTCGCGACCGCAGGGGTGCTGTTGTGCCTCGCCCTGGCCGCGTGCGGCGAGGACGACGAGCCAGGTGGGCGTCCGACGCCCGAGTCCGGCGACCCGCCGCACACCGTGGTGGCGATCCTCTCGGAGTCGGCTGTCGGCGGCACCGGAGTGGGGGACGTGCTCCAGGCGCTGGACTCGCCCGGCAAGACCGACGCGTTCGCGTCCCAGTTCGGCGATCGTCTGGAGCAGCGCATCCTTGCCAGAGCAAACGGCGCTCAGGTCCCGGACGGCCAGACGCTCGCCGGTGCGGTCGCGCACGTCGGGTGCGGAGCCCCCACGACGGTATCGGTCGAGGCGCGCGGCCTGGACTGGGTCGTCGTCCCCGGACCGACCGGCGACGAGAACATCGAGTGCATCGCGGCGGTCACCACGGTCGCCCTCGTCACCGTGCCGATCGAGGGTTAGGCCTGCCGGCCCCTATACCCAGCGGCCCAGGTCGGGCAGTGCCCCCGCCGAGCAGACCAGGCCATCGCCCGAGCCGCGCCCGATCAGCCACCAGGCCAGGTCAGCGGAGTGCCCGACGACCTCAGGTCCGCCCTCGCCGAGGGTGATCGTCTCGCCGGTGTCGGTGAGCCGCCAGGTCATCGGGCGGTCGCCGAGCTCGCGTCGGCGACGCTGGAGGAGGTGCGCGGTGAAGTCCTCCGGCCAGTCGTACGGCGTGTAGCCGATGCCGAGGTCGGCGTGATGGATCTCAACCTCGGTGCGACGCATCCCGCCGACCTTGGTGACAGGGAACGGCGGTGAACCAGGCGTCCGCGTGACCAAGGTGTCGAACCGGCTGGTGTGGAGCTCGTTGGTCGCCTGCACGAACCGGCCGCTCGACGCGACTGCGTCGTCCTTCAGCTCCACGGCCGACCGGGCGGCCCCGGTGTCGATGTCCCCGTCGCGCTGCTCCTGCGACCCGTACATCGGGGTCTCCTCGCCGGTCTGCCCCCAGTGAAGCAGCCTGACGAGGCCGTCCGCATTGCGGGAGAGGTGGGTGATCACGTGCCCGCGGGTCCAGCCCGGGAGCAGCGAGGGCGCCCGGCAGTCGTCGTCGGTGAGAACTGTCAGTGCCTCCAAGTAGCGTGTCGTCGCCAGGACGGTCTCGTGCAGCTGGGGCAGCTTCATGAAGCCATCCAACCCCGGCATGTCGGGTTGTTCCAGCGGGTTATCATGGCGAACATGTGTTCGAACGGCGAGCACGGGAGAGGTCGAGGGCATTGGCGGACCAGCTGATCATCCGCGGGGCGCGGGAGCACAACCTGAAGGACGTGTCTCTCGACCTGCCCCGCGACTCCCTCATCGTCTTCACCGGGCTCTCCGGGTCGGGCAAGTCCAGCCTCGCCTTCGACACGATCTTCGCCGAGGGTCAGCGTCGCTACGTCGAGTCGCTCTCGGCCTACGCCCGCCAGTTCCTGGGCCAGATGGACAAGCCCGACGTCGACTTCATCGAAGGCCTCTCGCCCGCGGTCTCCATCGACCAGAAGTCGACCTCGAAGAACCCTCGCTCGACGGTCGGCACGATCACCGAGGTCTACGACTACCTCCGCCTGCTCTACGCCCGCGCCGGCCGGCCGCACTGCCCGACGTGTGGTGCGCCGATCGAGCGGCAGACCCCGCAGCAGATCGTCGACCGGGTGATGAAGCTGGAGGAGGGCACCAAGTTCCAGGTGCTGGCGCCGGTGATCTCGGGCCGCAAGGGAGAGTACGTCGAGCTCTTCCGGCAGCTGCAGACCCAGGGCTTCAGCCGGGTGCGCGTCGACGGCGAGATCTACCCGATGACCGAGACGCCCGCCCTCGACAAGAAGCGCAAGCACGACATCGAGGTGGTCGTCGACCGGCTGGCGGTCAAGGCGAGCTCCAAGCGCCGGCTGACCGACTCGGTCGAGACCGCGCTGGGTCTGGCGGGCGGCCTGGTGATCTTCGACTTCGTCGACCTGCCGGCCAAGGACCCGGGCCGCTTCCAGCGGTTCTCCGAGAAGATGGCCTGCCCCAACCAGCACCCCATCGACACCGACGAGCTGGAGCCGCGGTCGTTCTCGTTCAACTCCCCGTTCGGAGCATGCCCCGAGTGCCACGGCCTCGGCACGCGCATGGAGGTCGACCCGGAGCTGGTCATCACCGACCCGACCGGGTCGATCAACGACGGCATCATCTCCCCGTGGTCGGGCGCCCACGTCGCCGACTTCTTCCACCGGCTGCTGGGTGCGCTCGGCGAGGAGCTCGGCTTCGATCTAGACACCCCTTGGCAGGACATCCCCGCCAAGGCGCAGCGCTCGATCCTCGACGGTCACGCGACCAAGGTCCACGTCAAGCACGTCAACCGCTACGGCCGCGAGCGGTCCTACTACACCGCCTTCGAGGGCGTGCGCACCTACGTCGAGCGCCGGCACCGTGAGGCCGAGTCCGACACCAGCCGCGAGCGCTACGAAGGCTTCATGCGCGAGGTCCCCTGTCCTGCGTGCCAGGGCACCCGCCTCAAGCCGGTCTCGGTCAGCGTCACCATCGGTGGCAGGAACATCGCCGAAGTGTGTGCCCTCTCGATCGCCGAGACCGCCGACTTCCTGGCCGACCTCGAGCTGTCCGAGCGCGAGCGGCAGATCGCCGAGCGGGTGCTCAAGGAGATCCAGGAGCGCCTCCGCTTCCTGCTCGACGTCGGCCTCGACTACCTCTCGCTCAACCGCCCGGCAGGCTCGCTCTCCGGTGGCGAGGCACAGCGCATCCGGCTCGCGACCCAGATCGGCGCCGGCCTGGTGGGTGTCCTCTACGTCCTCGACGAGCCCTCCATCGGGCTGCACCAGCGCGACAACCACCGTCTGATCGAGACGCTGGTCCGCCTCAAGGACATGGGCAACACCCTGATCGTGGTCGAGCACGACGAAGACACGATCCGCGTTGCCGACTGGGTCGTCGACATCGGGCCGGGGGCCGGCGAGCACGGCGGCCAGGTCGTCGTCAGCGGCACGGTCGACGACCTGCTGCACCACGCCGACTCCCAGACCGGGCAGTACCTCTCCGGTCGCAAGTCGATCCCGCTCCCCGAAATCCGCCGGCCGCGCACGCCCGGACGCGACCTGACCGTCCTCGGCGCCAAGGAGCACAACCTTCGCGACATCGACGTCTCGTTCCCGCTGGGCATGTTCGTGGCGGTCACCGGCGTCTCCGGGTCGGGCAAGTCGACGCTCGTCAACGACATCCTCTACACCGCGCTGGCCAAGCAGATCTACAACGCGCGCACCGTGCCGGGCCGTCATCGCCGCATCGAGGGCATGGCCAACGTCGACAAGGTGATCCACGTCGACCAGTCGCCGATCGGCCGCACCCCACGGTCCAACCCTGCGACCTACACCGGCGTCTTCGACCACGTCCGCAAGCTCTTCGCGTCGACGCCGGAAGCGAAGATGCGGGGCTACCAGCAGGGTCGCTTCTCGTTCAACGTCAAGGGTGGTCGCTGCGAGGCGTGCGCCGGCGACGGCACGATCAAGATCGAGATGAACTTCCTCCCCGACGTCTACGTCCCCTGCGAGGTCTGCCACGGCGCCCGCTACAACCGCGAGACGCTGGAGGTGCACTTCAAGGGCAAGACGATCGCCGAGGTGCTCGACATGCCGATCGAGGAGGCGGTGCACTTCTTCGAGGCGATCCCGGCCATCTCACGACACCTGCGCACCCTCGTCGACGTCGGGCTCGGCTATGTCCGCCTCGGCCAGCCGGCGCCCACGCTCAGCGGTGGCGAGGCGCAGCGGGTCAAGCTCGCGGCCGAGCTGCAGAAGCGCTCCACCGGGCGCACGGTCTACGTCCTCGACGAGCCGACGACGGGCTTGCACTTCGAGGACATCCGCAAGCTGCTGCTCGTGCTCGGGCGGCTGGTCGACCAGGGCAACACCGTGCTGGTGATCGAGCACAACCTCGACGTGATCAAGACGGCCGACTGGATCGTCGACATGGGTCCCGAGGGCGGCAACCGAGGCGGGGTCGTCGTCGCCGAGGGCACTCCGGAGGAAGTGGCGGCCAACCCCGAGAGCCACACCGGGGCGTTCCTCAAGCCGCTCCTCGACCGCATCGGTGCCCCGGCCGCGCAGGCGCCGACCCGCCGCGCCGCCGAGAAGAAGGCGCCTCCGAAGAAGGCCCCCGCGAAGAAGGTCACCGCTCGCAAGACCACTCGCAGGGCCGGCTGACCAGGGACCTCGCGCGCTCACCGGTTGTCTCGTAAACCTTCAGCGTGCTCTCAGGTCATGCCGACCTGCGCTGACTAGGGTGAAATGACCAGCCCCCGGCGAGACGAGGTCCCCATGGCTTCCCCCACCCCCGCTGACGTCACCCGGCGCACCATGCTCCGCACGGCCGGAGTCACTGCTGTCGCCGTGCCCGTGCTGGCGGCGTGCGGGGACGAGGAGCCGGACACCTCCGGCGGGCCGTCGGCCCCCCAGGGCAGCGACACCCCAGGCACGCCCAGCGGCTCTCCGTCCGCGTCTGGCTCGCCGACCGACGGCGGCGGTGGCGCCGACGTGCTCGCGAAGGCCTCGGACGTCGAGGTCGGGGGCGCGCTCTTCCTCTCCGACGACCAGCTGGTGATCACCCAGCCGGCAGCGGGGGAGTTCTCGGCCTTCGACACCACGTGCACCCACCAGCAGTGCGCGGTCAGCAGCGTCTCCGACGGCAAGATCCTCTGCCCGTGCCACGGCAGCATGTACGACCTGGCTACGGGCAAGAACGTCGGCGGACCGGCGCCCGCACCGCTGACCAAGATCGACATCGCGGTGGAGGGCGACAACATCGTCAAGGCCTGACGGCCGGCACTAGTGTCCTGGGGGAGCCCTCCGAGACCGAGGTGAGCGATGAGCATCGACCGAAGGACTGTGCTCTCGTCTGCTGCGGTCGCCGCAGCTGTCCCCCTGCTCGCGGGGTGCGGCGACGACGTCCCGCCGGCACCCGAGGGCCCGGTCGGAGCTCCTGCTGAGTCGTCCGGGGCGGACCCGCGCACGACTCCGCTCGCCGCGGTCGCCGACGTCGTGGTCGGCGGGGCGCTCTTCATCGACGCCAAGGATGTTCCCGGCGCGGCCGTTGCGGGCGGGATCGTGGTCACGCAGCCGAAGAAGGGCGAGTTCCAAGCGTTCAGCCGGGAGTGCACCCACATGCAGTGCGCGGTATCCGACGTACGCGACGGCCGCATCCACTGCTTCTGCCACAACAGCCTCTACCGGCTCAGTGACGGCAAGAACGTCGACGGGCCCGCGCCGAGACCCCTGACGCCCATTGCGATCCGCGTGCGCAAGGACAAGATCTTCCGCGCCTAGTGTCCGCCGGCTACAGCGCCTTCTCGAACCAGTGATGCGCGTAGGGCTCGTCGTTGTACGCGTCGATCTCGTGGTAGCCCAGGGCGGCGTAGAGCGCGATCGCCTCGGTGAGCGTACGGTTCGTGTCCAGCCGTACGACGGCCGCGCCGCCGGCGCGCGCCCGCTCCTCGAGGTCGCTCATGATCCGCCGGGCGACCCCGAGTCCGCGGGCGCCGGGGGAGACCCAGACCCGCTTGACCTCTGCCCACTCGCCGTGGTGCTTGACCGACCCGATCCCGACAGGCTCCTCCTGAAGCAGCGCGAGGACCGTCGCCCCGCGCGGCGAACGCACCTCGTCGCCGTCCACGTGCCGGCTGACGGCGGGGTCGAAGCCCGTCTCGAAGCGTTCTGCGAGGGTCGCGAAGTAGGCCTGCCAGCACGCCTGCACCCGAGGGTCGTCCGGGTCGACCAGCCGGAGCTCGCAGAGTCCGGCAGTGAGGAGCCGTTCGACCTGTGCCATCGCGGACGTCAGCCTCTCGCGCTGCTTGTCGTCGAGCGGCGCGAGAAGTGAGCGGGCGAGATCGTCGCTCTGCCGGTCCAGCGCGTCGTGCTCGCGCCTGCCCTTGGCCGTGAGCCGCGCCCGTCGTACGCGCTGGTCGGTGGGGTCGGGTCGCACCGTGACGAGCCCCTCATCGGACAGCCGACCGAGGAGCCGGCTGAGGTAGCCCGAGTCCAGGCCGAGCCTGGACCGCAGCTCGCGGACGTCCACGCCGTCGGCGGTGATCTCCCAGAGCACTCGGGACGCCCCCAGCGGCCGGGCCCTGCCGAGGTACTCCTCGTCGAGGACCCCGATGCGTTGCGTCACGAGCCGGTTGAACCGGCGTACCTGCTCGACCTCCTGCATTCTCTGACTCTAGTCAGAGAATCGACCGTCGACAACGGACTGTCGGCCCGTCCTCGTAGGGTTGATCCCATGGCCGACCCGTCGACGTACCGCCCCGCCACGGGGACGATCCCGACGTCGGCCGGCGTCTACAAGTTCCGCGACGCCAAGGGCCGGGTCATCTACGTCGGCAAGGCCAAGAACCTCCGCGCCCGCCTCACGTCGTACTTCCAGGACATGGCCGGCCTCCACGCGCGCACGGCCACGATGGTCACCAGCGCGGCAAGCGTCGAGTGGACCGTCGTCAAGACCGAGGTCGAGGCCCTGCAGCTGGAGTACTCCTGGATCAAGGAGTTCGACCCGCGCTACAACGTGAAGTACCGCGACGACAAGTCCTACCCGTGGCTGGCGGTGACGCTGAGCGACGAGTTCCCGCGAGTGATGGTCGGCCGCGGCGCGAAGAAGAAGGGCACCCGCTACTTCGGGCCCTACGGCCACGCGTGGGCGATCCGCGACACCGTCGACCAGCTGCTGCGGGTCTTCCCGATGCGCAGCTGCAGCAATGGCGTCTTCAAGCGGAGCGGGCAGATCGGGCGGCCATGCCTTCTCGGCTACATCGGCAAGTGCTCGGCGCCGTGCGTCGGCCGGGTCACCGCCGAGGAGCACCGCGCGATCGTCGAGGACTTCTGCGACTTCATGGCCGGCAACACCAGCGCCTTCGTCAAGCGCATCGAGAAGGAGATGTACGCCGCCAGCGACGCGCTCGACTTCGAGCGGGCCGCGCGGCTGCGTGACGACCTCGGGGCGCTCAACCGTGCTCTGGAGAAGCAGGCGGTCGTGCTCGGCGACGGCACCGACGCGGACGTGATCGCCTTCGCCGAGGACCCCCTCGAGGTCGCCGTGCAGGTCTTCTACGTCCGCGGCGGGCGCATCCGGGGTCAGCGGGGCTGGGTGGCCGACGTGACCGACGACGCGACCACCGGTGACATGGTCGAGCGGCTGCTGCTGCAGATCTACGACGAGGAGTCGGGCAACGGCGTGCCGCGGGAGATCCTGGTCCCGGCGCTGCCGGAGGACCCGCTGATCATCGAGGAGTGGCTGACCGAGCTGCGGGGGAGCCGGGTCCAGCTCCGGGTGCCGCAGCGCGGTGACAAGAAGTCGCTCCAGGAGACCGTCGGCCGCAACGCCGCCCAGGCGCTGGCGCTGCACAAGACCAAGCGCGGCACCGACCTCACCGCCCGCAACCAGGCGCTGGAGGAGCTGCAGCAGGCGCTCGACCTGCCCGAGGCTCCGCTGCGCATCGAGTGCTACGACATCTCCAACCTGCAGGGCACGGAGGTCGTCGGGTCGATGGTGGTCTTCGAGGACGGTCTGGCCCGCAAGAGCGAGTATCGCCGGTTCATCGTGCGCGGGGTCGAGGGGCAGAACGACGTCGCGAGCATGCACGAGGTCGTCACCCGCCGGTTCCGGCGCATGCTCGACGAGCGCACCGACAAGCCCGAGCTGCTCGACGGGGCCGACGGTCCGCTGCTGGTCGATCCGGACACCGGCCGGCCCAAGAGGTTCGTCTACGCCCCCGGCCTGGTGGTGGTCGACGGCGGTCCGCCGCAGGTGTCGGCCGCCCAGCGCGCCCTCGACGAGCTCGGCATCGACGACATCCCGGTGGTCGGCCTGGCGAAGCGGCTGGAGGAGGTCTGGCTGCCCGGCCAGGAGGACCCGGTCATCCTGCCGCGCACCAGCGAGGGGCTCTATCTCCTGCAGCGAGTGCGTGACGAGGCACACCGCTTCGCGATCACGCACCATCGGTCGCGACGCTCCAAGTCCATGGTCGAGAGCATTCTCGACGACGTCCCCGGGCTCGGCGAGGTGCGCCGCAAGGCGCTGCTCAAGCGTTTCGGCTCGCTCCGCAAGCTCAAGGCTGCCACCGTGGAGGAGATCGCCGAGGTGCCCGGCATCGGGCACAAGACCGCAGAGGCGATCGAGACCGCCCTGGCCTCGCACCAGGCGCGCAAGACTGTCAGCATCAACACCGCGACGGGCGAGATCGAAGAGCACTAGGAGCAGCGATGACGCAGCCGCCGACCGAGGCGCGCGGAGAGCTCGTGGTCGTCACGGGCATGACCGGCGCAGGCCGCAGCACGGCGGCCAAGGAGCTGGAGGACCTCGGCTACTTCGTCGTCGACAACCTTCCACCCCGGCTCCTCTCCGACGTGGTCAGCCTGGTCGACGCGTCCCGCGGGCCCGGCCAGCCGATCGCCGTGGTGGTCGACGTGCGCTCCGGAGCTTTCTTCGAGGGGCTTCAGGAGGCGCTGGCCCACGGTCGCACCGGACGGCACACGACCCTGCTCTACCTCGAGGCCAACGACGACGTGCTGGTCCGCCGCCAGGAGGCCGCCCGCCGGCCGCACCCCTTGCAGGAGGGTGGTCGCCTGCTCGACGGTCTGCGTCGCGAGCGGCAGGTGACGGCGGGCCTCCGCGGCGACGCCGACATCGTGATCGACACCTCCAACCTCAACGTCCACCAGCTCACTAGCCAGGTGGCCGAACGGTTCGGCTCCGCCCAGTCCACTCGCCTGAAGGCGACGGTGGTGAGCTTCGGGTTCAAGTACGGCATCCCGGTGGACGCCGACTTCGTGGCCGACATGCGCTTCCTGCCCAACCCCTACTGGGTGCCTGAGCTCCGCCACCAGTCGGGTCAGGACGTCGACGTGGCCACCTACGTCAAAGGCCAGCCCGGCGCCGAGGAGTTCCTCAAGTCCTACGTCCCGCTGCTCGCAGACGTGGCGGAGGGCTACCTCCGCGAGGGCAAGCGCTTCATGACCGTCGCCATCGGCTGCACGGGCGGCAAGCACCGCTCGGTCGCCATGACCGAGGAGATCGCCGGCAGACTGCGCGAGATCGGCATCGACGCCAAGCCGACCCACCGCGACCTGGGCCGGGAGTGAGCGTGGCGGACCTGCTCGACACCCGGGTGGTGGCCCTCGGCGGTGGCCGGGGTCTCTCGGCCAACCTCGCCGCGCTGCGGCACGTCGTACGCGACCTGACTGCGGTGGTCACCATCGCCGACAACGGCGGCTCGTCCGGACGGCTCCGCCAGGAGTTCGGGTGCCTGCCGCCCGGCGACCTGCGCAAGGCGCTGGCGGCTCTGTGCGGCGACGACGAGTGGGGGCGCACCTGGGCCGAGGTGCTCCAGCACCGGTTCAGCAGCACCGGCGAGATGGACCAGCACGCCGTGGGCAACCTGCTCATCGTGGCGCTGTGGGAGCTGCTCGGCGACACCGTCGACGGGCTCGACTGGGTTGCCCGGCTGCTCGGTGCCCAGGGACGCGTGCTGCCGATGGCCGAGATCCCGCTCGACATCGTCGCGTCCGTCCTGGGCCTGGACCCCGACGACCCCGGTGCACGCACGATCGTGCGTGGCCAGGCCGAGGTCGCCTCCACCCAGGGTCAGGTCGTCTCGGTGCGGCTCGACCCGCGGGACCCGCCGGCCTCACCTCAGGCACTGGCCGCGATCGAGGCCGCCGACTGGGTGGTGCTGGGACCGGGCTCCTGGTTCACCAGCGTGATCCCGCACCTTCTCGTGCCGGCGCTGCACAAGGCGCTGGTGTCCTCAAGCGCCAAGAAGATCGTCACCCTCAACCTCGAGCCGCAGCAGGGGGAGACCGAAGGGTTCGCCCCTGACACGCACCTCGAGGTGCTTGCCGACCATGCCCCCGAGCTCCGCCTCGACGTCGTGCTCGTCGACGTAGGATCCGTGGTCGACCAGGACCAGCTCCGAGCAGCCGTCCAGGCCCTCGGAGCCGAGCTCGTGGTCGCAGACGTGGCAGCCGAAGGCACTTCTGCTCACCACGATGCGACGAAGTTGGCCGGTGCCTATGCGCGGATCATCGCAGGGACGTAGATTGGGCCAGTCCGTTCAGCAATGACGCCCCTCTGCGACGGATCTCCTGGGGGCGGCTGGCGGCAGGAAGGGGAACTCAGTCGTGGCAGGATCGGACGCATGGCGATGACGGCGCAGGTTAAGGCGGAGCTGGCCAGCACGAAGGTCACCAAGTCCTGCTGCCGCAAGGCCGAGGTCTCCTCGATGCTTCGGTTCGCGGGGGGCCTGCACATCGTCAGCGGCCGCATCGTCGTCGAGGCAGAGCTCGACACGGGAGCAGCAGCACGGCGACTCCGGCGAGACATCGCCGAGATCTACGGGCATTCCTCCGACATCGTCATGGTGTCGGGCAACGGCATCCGCAAGGGCAGCCGCTACGTCGTACGCGTCGTGCGGGAGGGCGAGCAGCTGGCCCGCCAGACCGGTCTCCTGGACGGACGCGGACGTCCGGTCCGCGGTCTCCCGCCACAGGTCGTGACCGGAGCGGGTTGCGACGCGGTCGCCGCCTGGCGCGGTGCGTTCCTGGCCCATGGCTCGCTGACCGAGCCCGGCCGCTCGAGCGCCCTGGAGGTGACCTGCCCAGGGCCCGAGGCAGCGCTCGCCCTTGTCGGCGCCGCTCGCCGGCTCGGCATCCAGGCCAAGGCCCGTGAGGTCCGCGGCGTCGACCGCGTCGTGATCCGCGACGGCGACGCCATCGGCGCACTGCTCACCCGGCTGGGCGCCCACGAGTCGCTGATGGCCTGGGAGGAGCGCCGCATGCGCCGCGAGGTGCGCGCGACCGCCAACCGGCTGGCGAACTTCGACGACGCCAACCTGCGTCGGTCTGCTCGAGCGGCTGTCGCGGCGGGCGCCCGCGTGGAGCGCGCGCTGGAGATCCTCGCCGACGAGGTGCCCGACCACCTGCGACTGGCGGGCGAGCTGCGGCTCAAGCACAAGCAGGCCTCCCTGGAGGAGCTCGGGCAGCTGCACGACCCGGTGCTGACCAAGGACGCGATCGCCGGCCGCATCCGGCGGCTCCTGGCGATGGCCGACAAGAAGGCGGCCGACCTGGGCATCCCCGACACCGAGGCGGTGCTCACCCCGGAGATGCTCGCCGAGGGCTCCTGAGCCAGCGCCCCCCGGTTACCCATCCGTACGTCGGAACCGGTGTGATCGAGGTCATGACGCGCGGGTAGGGTCGTGGTCTGGCTCACCATCCATGAGCCAGTGACCTGAACCGCGCCTGACTGAGGAGCACCATCCCGTGACTGTTCGTGTGGGTATCAACGGCTTCGGCCGCATCGGCCGCAACTTCTTCCGCGCCGTGCGCGCGTCCGGCGCCGACATCGAGATCGTCGGCGTCAACGACCTGACCGACAACGCCACGCTGGCGCACCTGCTCAAGTACGACTCGATCCTGGGCCGCCTCGACGCCGACGTCTCCGCGACCGGTGACTCGATCGTGGTAGGTGGCACCTCGATCGCCGCACTCGAGGAGCGCGACCCGGCGAACCTGCCGTGGAAGGACCTCGGCGTCGACGTCGTCATCGAGTCCACCGGCTTCTTCACCGACGCCACCAAGGCCAGGGCGCACGCCGACGCGGGCGCCAAGAAGGTCATCATCTCGGCACCGGCGAGCAACGAGGACGTCACGATCGTGATGGGCGTCAACCACGAGACCTACGACGCCGACGCGCACACCGTGATCTCCAACGCCTCGTGCACGACCAACTGCCTGGCACCGATGGCCAAGGCGCTCAACGACGGTCTGGGCATCAACAAGGGCCTGATGACCACGATCCACGCCTACACCGCCGACCAGAACCTGCAGGACAACATCCACAAGGACCTGCGTCGTGCCCGTGCGGCCGCGATCAACGTGGTCCCTACCTCGACCGGCGCTGCCAAGGCGATCGGCCTGGTGCTGCCCGAGCTCAAGGGCAAGCTCGACGGCTATGCCCTGCGCGTGCCGGTTCCGACCGGCTCCGCCACCGACCTGTCCTTCGAGGCGGGGCGCGAGACCAGCGTCGAGGAGGTCAACGCGATCGTGAAGGCGGCCGCCGAGGGCCCCCTCAAGGGCTACCTGCGCTACTCCACCGACCCGATCGTCTCCTCCGACATCGTCACCGACCCGGCGTCCTGCATCTTCGACGCGCCGCTGACCAAGGTGATCGGCAACCAGGTCAAGGTCGTGGGCTGGTACGACAACGAGTGGGGCTACTCCAACCGCCTGGCTGACCTTGTGACTTTCGTAGGCGCTAGCCTCTGACCCCGTGAACACGATTGACGACCTCGGCGACGTCCGGGGCAAGCGAGTGCTGGTCAGGTCCGACCTGAACGTCCCGCTCGACGGCGAGACCATCACCGACGACGGCCGCATCCGGGCGAGCGTCCCGACCATCCAGGCACTGGCCGATCGTGGCGCCCGCGTGCTCGTGACCGCTCACCTCGGCCGGCCCGATGGCGCGCCCGACCCGCGCTACTCGCTCGCCCCGGTCGCCCGGCGTCTCGGGGAGCTCCTCGGCGCGGAGGTGGCGTGCGCCACCGACACGGTCGGGGCTTCCGCGCAGGAAGTCGTCGCCGGCCTCGGCGACGGACAGGTCGCGCTGCTGGAGAACGTCCGCTTCAACGCGGGGGAGACCAGCAAGGACGACGCCGTGCGCGGTGCGTTCGCCGACGAGCTCGCCGCCTTGGCCGACGCGTTCGTCAGCGACGGGTTCGGTGTCGTGCACCGCAAGCAGGCGTCCGTGTACGACGTGGCGCAGCGCCTCCCGCACGCGATGGGTGGCCTGGTCGCCGCCGAGATCGCTGTGCTCGAGCGGCTCACCGAGACGCCCGACCGGCCCTACGTCGTCGTACTCGGGGGCTCGAAGGTCTCCGACAAGCTCGGGGTCATCGACAACCTGCTCGGCAAGGCCGACAAGCTGCTCATCGGCGGCGGCATGCTGTTCACGTTCCTCAAGGCCCAGGGCCACGAGATCGGCAACAGCCTGCTCGAGGAGGACCAGATCCCGACCTGCCTCGACTACCTCAAGCGCGCGGCGGACCAGGGCGTCGAGCTGCTGCTGCCGAGCGACATCGTGGTCGCCGACGCGTTCGCCGACGCCTCGACGGCCCGGGTCGTGGCCGCGGACGCCATCCCCGACGGCGCGATCGGCCTCGACATCGGCCCGGAGTCCGGCGCTGCCTTCGCGGCAGCCCTGGCGGACGCCCGCACGGTCTTCTGGAACGGCCCGATGGGCGTCTTCGAGACGGCGGCGTTCGCCGAGGGCACCCGTTCCGTCGCGCAGGCGCTCACCGAGATCGACGGCCTGTCGGTGGTGGGTGGTGGCGACTCCGCCGCGGCGGTCCGCCAGCTCGGTTTCGACGAGGCTGCGTTCGGCCACATCTCCACGGGCGGCGGCGCGTCGTTGGAGTACCTCGAGGGCAAGACCCTCCCCGGCATCGACGTACTGAAGGACTGACTGTGGCCACGACTGCGAGCAAGCGCATCCCGCTGATGGCGGGCAACTGGAAGATGAACCTCAACCACCAGGAAGCGGTGGTGCTGGTCCAGAAGCTCGCCTGGACCCTCTCGGACAAGAAGCACGACTACGCCAAGGTCGAGGTCTGCGTGGTGCCGCCCTTCACCGACCTGCGCAGTGTGCAGACCTTGGTCGACGGCGACCGCCTCCAGATCAAGTACGGCGCCCAGGACGTGTCCGTCCACGACGACGGCGCCTACACCGGCGAGATCTCGGCGGCGATGCTGAGCAAGCTCGGCTGTTCCTACGTCGTGGTCGGCCACTCGGAGCGCCGTGAGCACCACGGCGAGACCGACGAGACCGTCAACGCCAAGGCCAAGAAGGCGATCGCGGCGAAGATGACGCCCATCGTGTGCGTCGGCGAGGGCCTCGACGTACGCCAGGAGGGCCGTCAGGTCGAGCACACGCTGGCCCAGGTGGACGGCTCGCTCGACGGGCTCAAGGCCGAGCAGGTGGCTGAGCTCGTGATCGCCTACGAGCCCGTCTGGGCGATCGGCACCGGCGAGGTCGCGACTCCCGACGACGCGCAGGAGGTGTGCGCCGCGATCCGTGGCCGCATCACCGAGGTCCATGGTGAGGTCGCCGGCGCCGCCGTACGCATCCTCTACGGCGGCTCGGTCAAGGCTGCGAACGTCGGTGGGATCATGCAGCAACAGGACGTCGACGGCTGCCTCGTCGGGGGCGCGAGCCTGCAGGCAGACGAGTTCGGCGGCATCTGCCGCTTCCATGAGATGCCAATCCTCTGATTCCCGAGCGGTTGAGTTAGGGTTACCCCCGTGTTCGAGATCTTCCTCTACGTGCTGCTCGTCATCACGAGCCTGCTCATGATCCTGCTGATCCTGCTCCACAAGGGCCGGGGTGGCGGGCTGTCCGACATGTTCGGAGGCGGCATGTCCTCTGGTCTCGGCGGCTCCTCTGTCGCCGAGCGCAACCTGGACCGCATCACGATCGGCACCGGTGTCCTCTGGTTCACCGCTGTGATCGCGCTCGGGATCCTCCTGAGGGCCAACAACTAACAGGCAGCGCCGCCAGTCCAACCAAGCAGTGATCTTTAGCAGCTAGGAGAACAGCGCGTGGCAGGTGGTGGTAGCGCCATCCGGGGAAGCCGGGTCGGTGCCGGTCCCATGGGCGAGGCGGAGCGCGGCGAGGCCGCCCCGCGACAGCGAGTCGTCTACTTCTGTGCCCACGAGCACGAGTCCGTGATCACGTTCGCGGTCGAGGCCCAGGTGCCGGACTCCTGGGACTGCCCGCGCTGCGGTCTCCCCGCGAGTCTCGACTGCGACAACCCGCCGCCGCCGCCGAAGATCGAGCCCTACAAGACCCACCTCGCCTACGTGAAGGAACGCCGCACCGACAAGGAAGCGGAAGACATCCTCGACGAGGCCATCCAGACGCTCCGGGACAAGCGCAAGCGCGGCGAGATCGTCTTCTAGGTCGCCCGAGTCCCGCCGAGTTGGCGCTACTTCACCGATCGCGCAGCCCGATTTCCCGCCGAGTTGGCTCTACTTCACCGATCGCCGCAGGCGCGCTCCGTGAAGTTGAGCCAACTCGGCGTCTCTGGGCGGTGAAGTTGCGACAACTCGCGGTCAGTCGGTCCAGTAGTCCAGGTCGTCCCCGTCGTCGAGGAAGCCCTGCACGGTGCGTACCCCGAGGTTGGGGTCCTGGGCGATCTCCTGGAGCCGCTCGACGTACAGCCGCGGGCGCTTCTCGATGCCGCTGACGCGGATCGGCCGGCCCTCGTAGATCAGCTCGATCTGCTCGGTGTCGCGGAAGATCGAGATCCGGACGTACGACGTGCGCCCGAGCCCGACGCCGGGCAGCCGGTCGCCTCGGGTCACGTGCATCGTGGTCTCGTCGTCGACCTCGGTGATGTCGCAGCCCTGGCAGAGTTTGCGGACCAGGTCGTTCGCGCCCGACTCGACCTCGCGCACGCTGACCAGGATCGAGTCACCCGGGCCGAACTCCACCTTGGCCGCGACCTTGTCGGCCTCACGCACGGCGTGGGCCGCGGTGGGGGTCTGGGGGAGGTACTGCGCGACGACCGCCGCCAGGGACCGCGGCGTCGATCGGGCCTCGTCGGACGAGCCACCGCCGACCGAGCCGCACCCTGTGACCAGGAGGGCGGCGACCAGGAGGGAGAGACGCTGCACGAGGGCTATCAGAGCATCCAGGCGGCGTCCGCGTCGACGAACCACACCGTGCGCTCGGTGCCCGTGGGCCCAGCGGCGGGCAGGTCGAGCACGTCGACTCCCTGGACCGCTGCCGCGACGGCCTCCGCCTTCTCCGAGCCGCTCGCCACGAACCACACCTCGCGGGCTCGATGCAGGGTCTCCATGCCCAGGGAGATCCGGGTCGGAGGTGGCTTCGGTGCCTTGCGGACGGCGAGCACGGGAGCCGGGTCGAGCACCTCGGCCCGGCCCGGGAACAGCGAGGCACAGTGGCCGTCCGGTCCGACGCCGAGCATCAGGATGTCGAACCACGGGCCCTCCCCGGGGGCGTGGTCCACCAGGGCAGCTCCGTAGGCCAGGGCGGCTGCTTCCACGTCTTCGGCGTACTGCCCGTCGGACGCCGGCATCTCGTGCACCCGGCTGAGGTCGACGGGAAGGTGGGCGAGCATCGACTCGAACGCCTGCCCCGCGTTGCGGTCGGGGTCGGCGACCGGGACGTAGCGCTCGTCGCCGAACCAGAAGTCGATGGTGTCCCAGTGGACCGCGTGCCGGGTGGGGTCCTCGACGACGGCCGCGTGGATGCTTCCGGCGATCGTCCCTCCTGTGAGCACCACCTGGGGCGCTCGACCCACTAGCTGGATGCGCACCAGACGCGAGCACAGCTCGTTGGCCACAGCGGTGGCCAGCTCGGCTGGGGAGCCGAACCGCTCCACGTCCACCGTCATGACTTGGCCAGGCGCTTCACGGTCGCGGCGTAGACGTCGTCGGGGTCGAGCCGGCGCAGCTCCTCGGTGAGGAGCTCGTCGAGGTCGCGTCGCTTGAGAGCCACCGGCCGGTCGGGCTGACCGGGTGAGGACAGCGTGGCGAGCTTGCCGTCGCGTCGGGTGATGCGGACGTCGCCGTCGCGGGTGGTCAGCACCACCTCGGTGATGCCGGGACCCGCGGAGTTGTGACGCGCGACCTTCACCTTGAGCCGGTCGCCGAGCCAGGCGCCCAGCAGGTCTGCGCTGGGGCTGATCCGCTCAGCGGTGACCGAGGCGGAGACGACCTTGCTCTGCTCCTGGTCGAGCGCCGCCGCCAGCAGGGCGCGCCAGGAGGTGATGCGGGTCCAGGCGAGGTCAGTGTTGCCCGGCGAGTAGGAGCGGCACTGGGTCAGCATCGCCTTGGCCTTGCCGGTGGGTGCGGCCGCCGCGTCGGTGATGCGGCGCTTGGCCAGCAGGCCCAGCGGGTCGGTGGCCGGGTCGGCCGGGGCCTCCCCGGGCCACCAGACGACCACCGGGGAGTCCGGCAGCAGCAGCGGCAGCACCACGGACTCGGGATAGCGCACGACCTCCCCGTTGAGCCGGATCAGGGCCATCTCGCCGGCCACCCCGGAGCCGGTGCGGATCTCCGCGTCGACCTGGGCGGGGCCACGCCGTGGCCCGAGTACGACGGCCAGCAGCCGTGCGGGGTGCTCGCGAGCCGCACGACGGGCGGAGTGCAGCGCGGCGTCTGCTCCCTCCTCCGAGACCACGATCACCAGCGTCATCACCATGCCCATCGCCGGCGAGCCGGCCTTGCGGCGGGCCTGCACCAGCGCGGACGCGATCGAGGCGGAGTTGGTGTTCTCCAGCGTGATCGTCATGGACGCCTCCACGTGCGGCCGTCACGGGCGAGCATCTTGTCGGCCGAGGGCGGCCCCCAGGTGCCGGACGGGTACGGCTCGGGCCGGCCGCGATCGGCCCAGTGCTGCACGATCGGGTCGAGGATCTTCCAGGACAGCTCGACCTCCTCGTGCTGGGGGAACAGCGGCGGCTCACCGAGGAGCACGTCGAGGATGAGCCGCTCGTAGGCCTCGGGCGACGACTCGGTGAAGCTGCCGCCGTAGGCGAAGTCCATGTTCACGTCGCGGATCTCCATCTGCGTACCGGGGACCTTCGAGCCGAACCGCATCGTGACCCCTTCGTCCGGCTGCACGCGGATGACCAGGGCGTTCTGGCCGAGCTCCTCGGTGTCGGTGGCCGTGAACGGCAGGTGTGGCGCGCGCTTGAACACCACGGCGACCTCGGTCACCCGGCGGCCGAGCCGCTTGCCGGCCCTGAGATAGAACGGGACCCCGGCCCAGCGACGCGTGTCGACCTCGAGCCTGATGGCGGCGAAGGTCTCCGTGCGCGACGACGACGGGATGTCCTGCTCGTCGGTGTAGCCGAGGACCTTCTGCCCGCCGGACCAGCCTGCGGCGTACTGGCCCCGAGCGGTCGCCAGGTCGAGCCGCCGTGGGTGCGAGACCGAGGCCAGCACCTTCTGCTTCTCCAGTCGCAGACCGGCAGCGTCGAAGGAGGTGGGCTCCTCCATGGCCACCAGCGCCATCAGCTGCAGGAGGTGGTTCTGGATCACGTCACGCGCGGCGCCGATGCCGTCGTAGTAGCCCGCCCGGCCCCCGATGCCGATGTCCTCGGCCATCGTGATCTGCACGTGGTCGACGTAGTTGGCGTTCCAGATCGGCTCGAACATCGTGTTGGCGAAGCGGAGCGCCATGATGTTCTGGACCGTCTCCTTGCCGAGGTAGTGGTCGATGCGGAACACGGCTTCCGGCGGGAACACCTCCGAGACGATCGCGTTGAGCCGGCGCGCGGACTCGAGGTCGGAGCCGAACGGCTTCTCCACCACCACGCGCCGCCAGGACTCAGAGCTGGGAGACGCCAGACCGTGCTCCTTGAGCTGGCCGACCACGTCGGGGAAGAAGCGCGGCGGGATCGAGAGGTAGAACGCATGGTTGCCCTTGGTGCCGCGGAGCCGGTCGAGATCCTCGATCGTCTGGCGGAGCTGGTCGAAGGCCACGTCGTCGGCGAAGTCCCCGGAGACGAAGCGAAAGCCCTCGGCGAGCTGGTCCCACACCTCTTGCCGGAACTCGGTGCGCGAGTGCGCCTTGACGGCGTCGTGCACGATCCCGGCGAAGTCCTGGTCGGCCCAGTCGCGGCGGGCGTAGCCGACCAGCGAGAACCCCGGCGGGAGGAGGCCCCTGTTGGCCAGGTCGTAGACGGCCGGCATCAGCTTCTTGGTGGACAGGTCGCCGGTGACCCCGAAGATGACCAGCCCGCAGGGGCCGGCGATCTGGGGGAGCCGGCGGTCCTGCGGGTCGCGCAGCCGGTTCACCCGAGAGCCGCCCTGACGAGGGGCAGCCCTGCGGCCTGGTCGGTCAGATGCAGCCGGAGCACCGGCCGGCCGTGCTCGGCTAGTACGGCGGCGTCACCGGCGGCCTGCGACGCGATGAACCGGCCCAAGGTGAACTCCCGGCCGGGGATGGCCAGGTCCTCGGTCGGGGTGCCGGTGATCTGGACGTAGACGCCCTCGGCCGGGCCGCCCTTGTGGAACTGGCCGGTCGAGTGCAGGAACCGGGGCCCCCAGCCGAAGGTCGTAGGCCTTGCCGAGCGGCGTGCCAGCGAGTCGCGTACGTCGGCCAGCTCCGCGTGCCGGAGGCGGTCGAGGTAGGCCATCACCGCGACGTAGCCGTTGTCGGGCAGCGTGGCCAGCAGGGCGGTCACCGCCTCCGCGACAGTGGTGGCATCGCCGAGGAAGTCGCCCTCGGCGCGAACCTCCACCGGCCCGTCGACGAAGAGCGCGGCGTCAGGCTCCGGCGAGCCCTCCAGCAGCGCGCGCGCCGCGGCCTTGGCGCTCTCCACGTCGGGCTGGTCGAACGGGTTGATCTCCAGGATCTCGCCGGCGACCGCGGTGCCGACCTCCCAGAGCAGCATCGCTGCACCGAGTGGCGCGGTCACGCACACGTCGCAGCCGTTGGCGCCACCACCGGCGTCGTCGTGGTCGTCGGAGAACCCGAAGGAGTGGCCGGTGGCGAACTCGGGGGCATCCTCGGGCAGCAGCCCCACGACGAGGACGTCGGCGTCCGGGGAGGCTAGCTCGGGGGCGCCGTGCCGCACGACTACGGGGAGCAGCCCCGTGCCCTGCTTGCCGGTCGACTCAGCGATCAGCTGCTCGGCCCAGTCGGGAAAGCCGACCAGCCCGGAGTCATGGTCGACGAGGAGCAGCTTGTTGCGGAGCGGGTCGGTGCCCGCGATCGCGGCACCGAGCCGCAGACCAGGGTTGGCCTCGTCGTCGTCGGCCAGAAGGTCAGCCACTGCGTCCGCCTCGTCGAGCAGCGCCTCGACGTCGGCCCCGGCGAGGCCGCTCGGCACCAGCCCGAACGCGGTCAGCGCCGAGTAGCGGCCCCCGACGTTCGGGTCGGCGTTGATCACGCGGTAGCCCGCCTCCCGGGACGCGACGTCGAGCGGGCTCCCAGGGTCGGTGACCACGACGATCCGCTCGGCCGGGTCGATGTCGGCGTCACGGAAGGCCTGCTCGTAGACCCGCCGCTGCGAGTCCGTCTCCACGGTGGAGCCCGACTTGGAGGAGACCACCACGACCGTTCGGTCGAGCCTGTCCTCCAGGGCGGAACGGACCTGGTCGGGGTCGCTGGAGTCGAGCACCGTCAGGGGTACGCCGGCGGTGGCGCAGATGACCTCGGGGGCCAGCGACGACCCGCCCATGCCGCACAGCACGACGTGGTCGAGACCGCGCTCCAGGAGCTCCGAGCGCAGCGCCCGGATCTCACCCAGCAGTGGGCGCGAGCTGCGGTGCAGACCGACCCACGAGAGCCGGATCGACGCCTCCGGCTGGGCTGCCGGGCCCCAGAGCGTGGCGTCCTTGGCGAACAGCCGCGACGCGAACTTCTCCTCGACCAGGCCGGGGACGTGACGGGACACTGCATCAGCCGCGCACCCGGACGCGGCGATTTCGAGGGCGCTCACCGCGCAGCGCCGTCCAGCTGGCCCTGGACCGTGGCGACGAGCTCCTCCCACGACTTCACGAACTTCTCGACACCCTCGCGCTCCAGGGTGTCGATGACGTCGTCGTAGTCGACGCCTATGTCGGCGAGGTCGGCGAGCACCTGCCGCGCGTCGTCGTAAGCGCCGCTGATGGTGTCATCGTCGGCGACTCCGTGGTCGGCGAACGCCTGCAGCGTCTTCTCCGGCATCGTGTTGACGACGTTGTCGGCGATCAGCTCCGCGACGTACAGGGTGTCGGGGTAGTCCGGGTTCTTCACGCCGGTGCTGGCCCACAGCGGTCGCTGGGTGTTGGCCCCGTCGCCGCGAAGGTCGTGGAAGCGCTTCTCGGCGAACTTCTGCTCGTAGGCCTGGTAGGCCAGCCGCGCGTTGGCGACGCCCGCCTTGCCCTTGAGAGCCAGGGCCTCGGGCGTGCCGATCTTGTCGAGCCGGGTGTCGATCTCGGTGTCGACGCGCGAGACGAAGAACGAGGCGACGGAGTGGATCCCACCGAGGCTGTGACCGTGCTGCTCAGCCTTCTCGAGCCCGGCGAGGTAGGCGTCCATCACCTCGTCGTAGCGGCCCAGGCCGAAGATCAAGGTCACGTTCACGCTGATGCCCTCGGACAGCGCCGCGGTGATGGCCGGAAGACCTTCGCTGGTCGCGGGGATCTTGATGAACAGGTTGGGCCGGTCGACCTTGGCCCATAGCTCACGGGCCGAGGCCAGCGTGCCGGCGGTGTCGAAGGCCAGGGTCGGTGCCACCTCGATCGAGACTCGGCCGTCGACCCCGCCGGTCTGGCGGTGGGTCTCGGCGAGTACGTCGCAGGCGTCGCGGACGTCGTCGGTGGTGAGCTCGACTATCGCCTGGTCGACGGAGGTGCCGGCGGCCGCCAGTGCCCGCACCTGCTCGTCGTAGCGCTCACCGTCGGAGAGTGCCGCCGCGAAGATCGTCGGGTTGGTGGTGACCCCGACGACCGAGGAGTTCTTGACGAGGTCGGCCAGGTTGCCGGTCTCGATGCGCTCCCTGGACAGGTCGTCCAGCCAGATGGAGACGCCCTGCTCGGACAGGGCCTTCAAGCGTTCTGACATGAGTACCTCCCTGTTGTGCGAGCGGGCCGTGGTTCAGGCGGTTGCCGCTCCGATGCTGTCCTTGGCGGCCTGGACGACCGCCTCGGCGGTGATGCCGAACTCCTGGAAGATCCGTGCGAAGTCCGCGGAGGCGCCGAAGTGCTCCAGCGAGACGATCCGGCCGTGGTCGCCGACGACCTCACGCCAGCCCTGGGCGATGCCCGCCTCGACACTGACCCGGGCCTTCACGATCGGCGGGATGACGGCGTCGCGGTAGGCCTGGTCCTGGGCGTCGAACCACTCGCGGCACGGCATCGAGACCACCCGCGCCTGGATGCCCTCCTCGGCCAGCGCCGTGCGCGCCTGGACCGCGAGCTGCACCTCGGAGCCGGTGCTGATGAGCACGACGTCGGGCACGCCCTCGGTGTCGAGCAGGACGTAGCCGCCCTTGGCCACCTCCGCCGTCGTGGCGAAGCCGTCCTCACCGCGGGGGAACGTAGGGACGTTCTGCCGGGTGAGGCACAGGCCGGCCGGGCGGTCGGTGTTCGCGAGGACAGCCTGCCAGGCGGCGACCGTCTCGTTGCCGTCAGCGGGGCGTACGACGTCCAGGCCCGGGATCGCGCGCAGCGCCGCGAGGTGCTCCACGGGCTGGTGGGTCGGGCCGTCCTCGCCCAGGCCGATCGAGTCGTGGGTCCAGACGTAGGTGACCGGAAGCTGCATCACCGCGGCCAGTCGCACCGCGGGCCGCATGTAGTCGGAGAAGACCAGGAAGGTGCCGCCGTAGACGCGGGTGCCGCCGTGCTGGGTGATGCCGTTCATGATCGCGCCCATGGCGTGCTCGCGGATGCCGAAGTGCAGGATGCGGCCGTAGGGGTTGCCGGTCCACTCCTCGGTGGAGTGCTCGACCGGGATGAAGCTCGGCGAGCCCTTGATCGTCGTGTTGTTGGACTCGGCCAGGTCGGCCGAGCCGCCCCACAGCTCGGGGAGGGCGTCGCCGATCGCGTTGAGGATCTCGCCGGAGGCCTTACGGGTGGCCACGCCCTTGGCGTCCGCGGCGTAGGTGGGGAGCGCGTCGTCCCAGCCTGCGGGGAGACTGCGGGTGGCCATCCGGTCGAAGAGGGCCTTGGCCTCAGGGTTGGCGGCGGCCCAGGCGTCGAAGGACTCCTGCCACTCCGACTCGGCCACCTTGCCCCGGTCGACCAGGCTGCGCGTCAGGGTGATGACCTCGTCGGGGACCTCGAAGGTCTGCGCGGGGTCGAACCCGAGGATCTGCTTGGTCGCGGCGACCTCGTCGTCTCCCAGGGCGGAGCCGTGGGACGCACCGGTGTTCTGCTTGGTGGGCGCGGGCCAGGCGATGATCGTGCGCAGGTTGATGAAGCTGGGCTTGTCGGTGACCGCCTTGGCGGCCTCGATCGCGTCGTAGAGCGCCTGGACGTCCTCGACGTACGACGAGCTGTCGCGGGGCCCCTTGCCACCGGTCCAGTCGACGTCCTGCACATGCCAGCCGTAGGCGGCGTAGCGAGCCGAGACGTCCTCGGTGAACGCGACGTGGGTGTCGTCCTCGATGGAGATCTTGTTGTCGTCGTAGACCAGCACCAGGTTGCCGAGCTGCTGGTGGCCGGCGATCGACGAGGCCTCGGCGCTCACGCCCTCCTGGAGGTCGCCGTCGGAGCAGATAGCGAAGACGAAGTGGTCGAACGGGGACTTGCCGAGGGGCGTCTCCGGGTCGAGGAGGCCGCGCTCGCGCCGGGCGGCCATCGCCATGCCGACGGCGTTGGCGACGCCCTGGCCGAGCGGGCCCGTCGTGGTCTCGACGCCGGCGGTGTGACCACGCTCGGGGTGGCCGGGCGTCTTGCTGCCCCAGGTGCGCAGCGCCTTGAGGTCGTCGAGCTCGAGGCCGAAGCCTCCGAGGTAGAGCTGGATGTACTGGGTGAGGCTGGAGTGGCCGCAGGAGAGGACGAACCGGTCACGCCCACGCCACGCCGGGTTGGCCGGGTTGGAGCGCATCACCTTCTGGTAGAGGAGGTACGCCGCAGGGGCAAGGCTCATCGCCGTACCGGGGTGGCCGTTGCCGACCTTCTGCACTGCGTCCATCGCCAGGACCCGGACCGTGTCGACGGCCTTCTGGTCGATCTCGGTCCACTCCAGGGGGGTGCTCACGGACGGTTCCTCTCGATGTCTGCCCAGTCGGGTCAACCCTAGTCGGCTGCGGTGAGGAGTTGCACACCGATCCCGTAGGGCTCGGGTACCCATGGCAGCCGCTCCCAGCACTAGACTGGCGACCGCTGTTCTGCCTGACGAATCCGAGGACCCCGTGACGGCCGTCGACCCCCGCGTCTCGATCGAGACGTCCGAGGCGACCCCACCCCGGTTCCGCGACGTCGTCCTGGCCTACGTCGGGCTCACCAAGCCCCGCATCATCGAGCTTCTCCTGCTCACCACTGTGCCGGTGATGTTCCTCGCCCAGCGCGGGGTCCCGGACCTGTGGCTGGTGGTCTGGACGGTTGCCGGCGGCACTCTGTCGGCCGGCAGTGCCAACGCCTTGAACTGCTTCTACGACCGCGACATCGACGAGCGCATGCGCCGCACGCGCCGCAGGGCGCTTCCCCGCCACATGGTCAGCCCGCGCAACGCTCTGGTCTTCGGGCTGCTGCTCGGGGTCGTCTCGACGCTGATGCTCGGCCTGCTCGTCAACTGGCTCTCGTCGGGCCTGGCCCTGGCCGCGAACGTCTTCTACGTCGTCGGCTACACGATGATCCTCAAGCGCCGCACGAGCCAGAACATCGTCTGGGGAGGTGCCGCCGGCTGCTTCCCCGCGCTGATCGGCTGGACCGCCGTGACCGGCGAGCTGGCCTGGGCGCCGGTGGTGCTGTTCATGGTCGTCTTCTTCTGGACGCCGCCGCACTTCTGGGCACTGGCGATCCGCTACCGCGAGGACTACGCCGCCGCCGCCGTCCCGATGCTTCCGGTGGTGGCCACGCCGCAGGCCGTCGCGCGACAGATCGTCGCCTACTCCTGGGTGACCGTCGCCACCTCGCTGCTGTTGTGGCCGGTGGGGGAGACCGGCTGGCTCTACCCCGTGGTCGCGGTCGTGCTGGGCGCGGTGTTCCTCGCCGAGGCCCACCTCCTCCAGCGACGGGCGCGCACCACCGACAACGTCGTGGAGCTCAAGCCGATGCGGCTGTTCCACTGGTCGAACATGTATCTCTCGCTGCTGTTCCTCGGTGTCGCGCTCGACCCGCTGCTGACCCGCTGACCCACCAATGGCGACTTTCCCTCTCGACGCAACCTGACGTCTCGCCCGTGCGTGTTGTCTGTAGCCGCATGTCGGCCGGCGTCAACGGGGGCACCGGCCGCGGCTCAGCCCTGAGGAGGGCGCAGATGAACCGTGCACTGCAGTTCCCCACCCGGCGCCAGGCGATCTGCCTGACCGTCACCGTCCTAGGACTCTCGATGGCCCCGGCCGCGGCCTGGGCAGCGGCCCCGGCCAACGACACCCCGGCCGGTGCCGAAACGATCACGCTTGGCCAGCACGTCACGCAGGACACGAGCGAGGCAACGACCGACGCGCTCGACACGGCGGTCAACGAGGAGTGTGGTGCGCCCGCCACCGCGGCCAGCGTCTGGTACTCCTACACCGCCGACGTGGATGGCGGGGTGCTCCTGGACATGTCCGGCTCGGACTACACCGCAGGAGCGCTGGTCTTCGAAGGTGCCCCGTCTGCCGAATCGCTGATCGCCTGCGGCCCAGGCGTCGTCGGCTGGGGCACCAGCGCAGGGTCGACCTACAGCGTGATGGTGCTCGACGACCAGCAGGACGGGAACCCGGCCCCCGGTGGCACGCTCGAGATGGATGTCACGGAGGCTCCGGCACCCCCGAGCCTCGATCTGGAGGTAAGCCCGCGTGCGACGGTGACCAAGGACGGTACGGCCCTTGTCACGGGGACCTACTCCTGCACCGACGCGGACTTCATCGAGTTCGAAGGCGAGCTTCGTCAGAGCGTCGGGCGGTTCGTGATCAGCGGCTGGGGCTACACGTTCGAGGAGGGCACCTGCGACGGTGAGCGGCACGACTTCACGCTGCCGATCACCGGTGACAACGGGAAGTTCTCCGGAGGCAAGGCCGCCTCGATCACCTTCTCCTACGCGTGCGGCCTGCTCGAGTGCACCGATGGGTACGTCGAGCAGCAGATCCGTCTCACCAAGGGCCACTGAGGCCCGGGCCGGAGGGGCCGGTTCGAGCCGGTTCTTCCGGCAGACGGAGCAAGCGCGCGAAAGGCGTCCACGATGTGGAATCGTCGCCGCACCACGCAACCCCCGACGGGCGTTCGTGCGTCGTACAGACGAGATGTCATCGTCCTGAGCCACGGGGGTGCAGGACGCGTCGCTCGACAAGAGCCGGGGACCGCTCCCGGCGTCAGGTTCTCGCCTGGCGCCGGGAGACAACGGCACCCTGCCGATCTCGCACGGAAACCAGCAGCCAGGTCAGCGCGGCGCTGGTGAGCGCGGCGCCGAGCAGGTGGACCGTGACCAGTCCGACCGGCAGGTCGGTGAAGTACTGCACGAAGCCGACCAAGCCCTGCGCCAGCTCGACGCCCAGCAGGGTGCGGGCAGCCAGCTGAGCCACCGGGGGAGCGTCAACGGCCTTGAGCACGAGTACGACGGCCACGGTCAGGCCGAGGAGCAGCATGACGAAGTCGGTGTGCAGCTGGGACACCCCACGCGGGTCGAGTCCGTTGCGCGGCGCCTCGGCGTCCCCGGCGTGCGGACCCGAGCCCGTGACGACCGTGCCGGCGTACATGACGGCCCAGCCGACGGCGAAGGTTGCCCGCACGAGCCAGGTGACCGGCTCGGGGACGGTCTGCCGGGGCTCGTCGTCGCCCTCGTCGAGGCGCCGGAGCAGCAGAACCGAGACGCCGATCATCGCCAGCGACACCAGGAGGTGCAGGGCGACGACCCACGGGTTGAGGTCGGTCAGCACGCTGATCCCGCCGATCACTGCCTGCGCCGGCACGCCGACGCCGAGCAGGAACGCGAGCCGGGTCAGCGCGGGGCGGCCGTAGCGCCAGGCGGCGGCGAACGTCGCGATCGCCACCGCGGCGATCAGGAACGTCACCATGCGGTTGCCGAACTCGATGGCACCGTGGATGCCGAGCTCGCCGTGCGGGGTGAACGACTCGTCCGTGCAGCGCGGCCAGGTCGGGCAGCCCAGCCCCGACCCGGTCAGCCGGACGACGCCACCGCTGACCACGATCAGGATGTTGGCAACCAGCGACGCCCAGGCCAGGCGGCGCATCAGCACGGTGGTCACGAGCCCGGTGGTCACTGGCCCGGTGGTCACTCCCATCGGAAGCTCCTGACGGTGAGAAGGGTGCCGAGCGCCGCCCAGGCCGCCAGCACCACGAGATGCGAGACGGGGAAGGTGCCGTCGAGGAACGCCTCCCGCATGCCTTCGCCGAGGGCCCCGGAGGGCAGGAGCTGCGCGATCTCCCCGAACCCGCCGTAGGACGTGGCCGGGAGCACCACGGCCCCGCCGGCCAGCAGCAGCAGGTAGACGAGGTTGGCGATCGCCAGGGTGGCCTCGGCGCGCAGCACCCCGGCCACGAGCAGGCCGAGGCTGGCGAACGCGGCGGTGCCCAGGAGTGCCGTCGCCGCCACTCCGAGCAGGCCGGATGCCGTCAGGGCAGGGTCCCAGCCCATCAGCTGCCCGGCCACGCCGATCACCACGGCCTGGAGCACCTGCACGACCAGGAGTGCGCCGACCTTGCCCAGGAGCAGGCCCGAGCGCGGGAGAGGGGAGGCGCCGAGCCTCTTGAGCACGCCGTAGCGGCGCTCGAAGCCGGTCGAGATCGCCAGGCTCGTGAACGCCGTCGACATGATCGCCAGCGCGAGGACCCCCGGAGTGAGCGTGTCGACCGGCGAGTGCGCGAAGTCGTGGTCGAGCCGCTTGGCCGCCTCGATCGAGCCGACGAGCACGATGAGCGGGATGACCACCGCCAGCAGCAGCTGCTCGCCGTTGCGCAGGAGCAGCCGGGTCTCCATGCGCGCCTGGGCCAGCACCATGCGGGACAGCGGGGCTGCGCCCGGCGCGGGGGCGAAGGTCATGTCAGCTCCCGTCCGGTCAGCTGGAGGAAGACGTCCTCGAGCGTGCGCTGGCCCAGCGACAGCGACTCGGGGAGCACTCCTTGCTCCTGGCACCACGACGACACCTTGGCCAGGGTGCTCGCGTCGGCCGGGCCGGTGATCAGGAGGCTGTGCTCGTTGATCGCCTGCACCTGCGTGGCTCCGCCGAGGGCCTCCTGCAGGCTGCGTGGCGCCTCAGGCGGGAAGGGCTCGGTCACGACGAGCCGGATCGTCGCGTTGCCGGTGCCGCGGGTCAGCTCGAACGGCGAGCCGCTGGCGATGAGCCGCCCGTGGTCGATCACGTGCACCTGGTCCGCCAGCTGCTCCGCCTCGTCGAGGTAGTGGGTGGTCAGGACCGTCGTGACGCCGTCTCCGCGCAGCTCGCGCAGCAGGTCCCAGGTGTCACGTCGGGCCTGGGGGTCCATGCCGGCGGTCGGCTCGTCGACGAAGAGGAGCTCCGGGCGCCCGACGACCGCCAGCGCCAGGGAGAGTCGCTGCTGCTGCCCACCCGAGAGACGCCGGTACGGCGTGCGGCCGCAGTCGCCGAGCCCCAGCCGCTCCACGAGCAGATCGACGGGCAGCGGCTGTGCGTGCAGCGAGGCGATGTGGCGCAGCATCTCGACCGCCCGTACGCCGGACCATGCGCCGCCGCTCTGCAGCATCACGCCGATCCGGGGGAGCAAGTCGCCCCGCTGCCGCTGGGGGTCCAGCCCGAGGACCAGGACGGTGCCGGACTGGGGCTTGCGATAGCCCTCACAGATCTCCAGCGTCGTGGTCTTGCCCGCGCCGTTGGGGCCGAGCACGGCGGTGATGGAGCCGCGGGCGACCGTCAGGGACAGCCCGTCGACCGCCACCTTGTCGCCGTACCGCATGACGAGGCCGTCGATCTCGACGGCAGGACTCGACAGGGCAGCGGGCGGGGGCACGGGATGCAGTCTAGGAAGGTGCATCGTCCGGACCCGCCCCCGCTCGTCGTGTCCTGTGTCACGCCAGGGCCGTTGGGGGAGGTAAGGGTTGCCTTATTTGAAGGACCCTTGCCATTAAGGGCACAATGATGTTGTGGAATTCGAACGCGGCGGCTCGGATGCTCCCACCCGGGAGCGGGTTGCTGCTGCGATCCTCGAGCTCGGGCCCAGCACCGCGGCCATCCTGGCGGAGAAGCTCGAGCTGACGCCCGCCGCGATCCGTCGGCACCTGGACCACATGGCCGACGAGGGCACCGTCGAGGCTCGCGAGCCGCGGGTCTACGGCACCCGCGGGCGTGGCCGGCCCGCCAAGCTGTTCGCGCTCACCGACCACGGGCGTGACCACTTCGACCAGCAGTACGACGACCTGGCCGTCCAGGCGCTGCGGTTCCTGGCCGAGACCGGGGGAGACCAGGCCGTCCTGGAGTTCGCCCGACGCCGGGTCGCCGACCTGGAGACCACGCACGCCGAGCTGATGGCCGCCGACCCGGACATGTCGCCCAGCGAGGCGATGGCCCAGGCGCTGACCAGGGCCGGCTACGCCGCCAGCGTGCGCACCAGCCCGATCGGGGAGCAGCTGTGCCAGCAGCACTGCCCGGTCAGCCACGTCGCCCACGAGTTCCCCCAGCTGTGCGAGGCCGAGACCGAGCTGATCAGCAAGGTGCTGGGCAGCCACGTCCAGCGGCTGGCGACCATCGCCCACGGCGACGGGGTCTGCACCACCTGCATCCCCGCACCTTTCACATTGGCCGAGCGTGTCTCCGGCGGGCGCGGGCAGGAAGCCTCGCTTCGCGAGGTGCGGCCCGATGCCTCCCGACACGCTGCCGGCCAGTCCACCATCTCGGCCGAGCGTGTCTCCGGCGGGCGCGGGCAGGAAGCCTCGCTTCGCGAGGTGCGGCCCGATGCCTCCCGACACGCTGCCGGCCAGTCCACCATCTCGGCCGAAAACACAGCACAACTGACGAGTGCAACAGAGAGGAAGTCACGATGACTTCGATCGAAGAGCTGAACCCGGAGCTCAAGGGCATCGGTCGCTACGAGTACGGCTGGTCCGACAAGAACGACGTCGGCGCCACCGCGCAGCGCGGTCTCAACGAGGCGGTCGTCCGCGACATCTCCTCGAAGAAGAGCGAGCCGCAGTGGATGCTCGACCTTCGCCTCAAGGGTCTCAAGCTGTTCGGCCGCAAGCCCATGCCCAAGTGGGGCGCGGAGCTCGAGGACATCGACTTCGACAACATCAAGTACTTCGTCCGCTCCACCGAGAAGCAGGCGCAGTCGTGGGAGGACCTCCCCGACGACATCAAGAACACCTACGACCGGCTCGGCATCCCGGAGGCGGAGAAGCAGCGCCTCGTGGCGGGCGTCGCCGCGCAGTACGAGTCCGAGGTGGTCTACCACAAGATCAACGAGGAGCTCGAGAAGCAGGGTGTCATCTTCCTCGACACCGACACCGCGCTGAAGGAGCACCCGGAGCTGTTCGAGGAGTACTTCACCACGGTCATCCCGGTCGGGGACAACAAGTTCTCCGCGCTCAACTCCGCCGTCTGGTCCGGTGGGTCGTTCATCTACGTCCCCAAGGGCGTGCACGTCGACATCCCGCTGCAGGCCTACTTCCGGATCAACACCGAGAACATGGGCCAGTTCGAGCGCACCCTGATCATCGTCGACGAGGACGCCTACGTGCACTACGTCGAGGGCTGCACCGCGCCGATCTACAGTTCCGACTCGCTGCACTCCGCGGTCGTCGAGATCATCGTCAAGAAGGGCGGGCGCTGCCGCTACACGACCATCCAGAACTGGTCGAACAACGTCTACAACCTCGTCACCAAGCGCGCGACCTGCGAGGCCGGCGCGACGATGGAGTGGATCGACGGCAACATCGGCTCCAAGGTCACGATGAAGTACCCCGCCGTGTACCTCATGGGTGAGCACGCCAAGGGCGAGACGCTGTCGATCGCCTTCGCGGGCGAGGGCCAGCACCAGGACGCCGGCGCCAAGATGGTGCACGCTGCCCCGCACACCTCCAGCTCGATCATCAGCAAGTCGGTCGCGCGTGGTGGCGGGCGCACGTCCTACCGCGGGCTGGTCCAGGTCAACGAGGGCGCCCACCACTCACAGAGCATCGTGAAGTGCGACGCGCTGCTGGTCGACCAGATCAGCCGCTCCGACACCTACCCCTACGTCGACGTCCGCGAGGACGACGTGTCGATGGCCCACGAGGCGACGGTCTCCAAGGTCTCCGACGACCAGCTCTTCTACCTGATGAGCCGCGGCATGGAGGAGGACGAGGCGATGGCGATGATCGTGCGCGGCTTCGTCGAGCCGATCGCCAAGGAGCTCCCCATGGAGTACGCCCTCGAGCTGAACCGGCTCATCGAGCTGCAGATGGAGGGTGCTGTGGGCTGACGCCCGCACCCGTCCCTCCCGTCTGACACTAGAAAGCAAGCTTGTGACTGTTACCGAGAACGTCCTTCCGAACGTCGCGGGGGCGGCGGAGGCCAACGTCGCCTCGCACCTGCACCCCGAGGGCTCCTTCGACCTCGACTTCTTCGAGGTGCCCACCGGCCGCGAGGAGATCTGGCGCTTCACCCCGCTCAAGCGGCTTCGTGGCCTGCACGACGGCACCTTCAAGGAGGGCGGCTCCTCCTCGATCGACGTCGACGACGCTCCCGACGGCGTGACCATCGAGCAGGTCGGCCGTGACGACGCGCGGCTCGGCACCGTCTACACCCCCAACGACCGGGTGTCCGCCCAGGCGTGGGCCAGCTTCACGCTCGCGCGGATGATCACCGTGCCGGCCGACACCGAGCTGGCCAAGCCGGTCCTGGTGACCGTGCGCGGCGACAGCGTGGGTGACGACGCGTCCTTCCACCACCTCTACGTCGAGGTCGGCGCGCACTCCAAGGCGACCCTGGTGCTGCACCACGAAGGTCACGCGACGCGCGCCGGCAACGTCGAGATCGTCGTCGGCGACGGTGCGTCCCTGACCGTGGTCAGCATCCAGGACTGGGACGACGAGACCGTCCACCTGGCACACATCCACGCCCGGATCGGCCGCGACGCGTCGTACAAGCAGGGTGTGGTCTCCATCGGCGGCGACCTGGTGCGCATCAACTCCAGCGTGGAGTACGCCGGTCCCGGTGGCGAGGCCGTGCTGCTCGGCCTGTACTTCGCCGACGAGGGCCAGCACCTCGAGCACCGGCTCTTCGTCGACCACAACGCCCCGAAGACGCGCAGCAACGTCGACTACAAGGGAGCGCTGCAGGGCAAGGGTGCACACTCGGTCTGGATCGGCGACGTCCTGATCCGCAAGGTCGCGGAGGGCATCGAGACCTACGAGTCCAACCGCAACCTGGTGCTCACCGACGGCTGCCGGGCCGACTCGGTGCCGAACCTGGAGATCGAGACCGGCGAGATCGAGGGAGCCGGCCACGCCTCGACCACGGGGCGCTTCGACGACGAGCAGCTGTTCTACCTGCAGTCGCGTGGGATCCCGGAGGACGAGGCCCGTCGCCTGGTCGTGCACGGCTTCTTCAACGACATCATCCGCAAGATCGGCGTCGCCGAGATCGAGGTGCGGCTGCTGGCGACGGTCGAGGCCGAGCTGGCCAAGAACGTTGGTCATCGATGACCTTCGCCCGAGCCTGTGGAGTCGCCGACGTCGCCGACGGTGCGGCGATCGCCGTACGCCTCGATGACGAGGACGTCGCGATCGTGCGCAACGGCGACGACTTCTACGCCATCCGCGACGAGTGCTCGCACGCCGCGATCGCACTGTCCGAGGGTGACGTCGAGGGCTGCGAGATCGAGTGCTGGCTGCACGGCTCGCGCTTCGACCTGCGCACCGGAAAGCCGCTGTCCCTGCCGGCCACCGAGCCGGTTTCCGTCTACCCCGTGAAGGTCGAGGGCGACGACGTGCTCGTCGACCTGGCCAACCCCCAGTCCTGAAACAACAGAGTTGGAAGTGAACTGATGAGCACCCTGGAGATCCGCGACCTGCACGTCAGCGTCGACACCGAGCACGGCCCGAAGGAGATCCTCAAGGGCGTCACCCTCACCATCAAGGAGGGGGAGACCCACGCGATCATGGGCCCCAACGGCTCGGGCAAGTCGACCCTGGCGTACTCCATCGCCGGCCACCCGAAGTACAACGTCACCTCCGGTGAGGTGCTTCTCGACGGCGTCGACGTGCTGCAGATGTCCGTGGACGAGCGCGCCCGAGCCGGCCTGTTCCTCGCGATGCAGTACCCCGTCGAGGTGCCCGGCGTCTCGGTCGCCAACTTCCTGCGCACGGCCAAGACGGCCATCTCGGGCGAGGCACCCAAGCTGCGCACCTGGGTCAAGGACGTCAACACCGCCATGGAGGCCGTGAAGATGGACACCGCGATGGCCCAGCGCAACGTCAACGAGGGCTTCTCCGGCGGTGAGAAGAAGCGTCACGAGATCGTGCAGCTCGAGCTGCTCGACCCGAAGGTCGCGGTCCTGGACGAGACCGACTCCGGGCTCGACATCGACGCGCTGAAGATCGTCTCCGAGGGCGTCAACCGCTACAAGCGCAACGGCGACAAGGGCGTCCTGCTGATCACCCACTACACGCGGATCCTGCGCTACATCAAGCCGGACTTCGTGCACGTCTTCGTCAACGGCAGGATCGCCGAGGAGGGCGGCTCGGAGCTGGCTGACAAGCTCGAGGCCGAGGGCTACGAGTCATACGTCGGCGCGGCTGCCGCAGCCGGGAGCTGACATGACTTCCCTGCCCGGCCTGCTTGACGGCTTGGAGCTGATCAGGAAGGACTTCCCGATCCTCGAGCGCACGCTCGCGGACGGTCATCCGCTGGTCTACCTCGACAGCGCGAACACCTCGCAGAAGCCGCAGTGCGTGATCGACACGATGGTCGACCACCTCGAGCGGCACAACGCGAACGTCGCGCGGGCGGTCCACCAGCTCGGGCAGGAGTCGACCGAGGCGTTCGAGGCCGGCCGGGACAAGGTGGCGGCGTTCCTGGGCGCCCCGAGCCGCGACGAGGTGATCTTCACGAAGAACGCCTCCGAGGCGCTCAACCTGGTCGCCAACACCCTGGCCTGGGCGACCGGCCCGCTGGCGATCGGTCCTGGCGACGAGGTCGTCATCACCGAGATGGAGCACCACTCCAACATCGTGCCGTGGCAACTGCTCACCGAGCGCAAGGGCGCGACGCTGCGCTGGTTCGGTCTGACCGACGACGGGCGGCTCGACCTCTCGAACATCGACGAGCTGATCAACGAGCGCACCAAGGTGGTCTCCCTCACCTGGGTCTCGAACATGCTCGGCACGATCAACCCGGTCGCGGAGATCGCCGCCAAGGCGCACGCGGTCGGGGCGGTCGTCGTGATCGACGCCTCGCAAGCCGCGCCGCAGATGCCGGTCGACGTGGTCGCCAGCGGTGCGGACTTCCTCGCGTTCACCGGCCACAAGGTCTGCGGGCCCACCGGCATCGGCGTGCTCTGGGGGCGCCGCGAGGTGCTCGAGCAGCTGCCGCCGTTCCTCGGTGGTGGCGAGATGATCGAGACTGTCACGATGGAGCGCTCGACCTACGCGGGCATCCCGCACAAGTTCGAGGCCGGCACCCCGCCGATCGTCGAGGCGGTCGGCCTCGGCGCTGCGGTGGAGTACCTCTCCCTCGTGGGGCTGGACAACATCCGCGCTCACGAGGAGGCGGTCACCGGCTACCTGCTCGACGGCCTGGCATCGGTCAGCGGCATCACCGTGCTGGGCCCGGCGACGGCGTCCGAGCGCGGGGGAGCGGTGAGCTTCGAGCTCGACGGCGTACACCCGCACGACGTGTCCCAGGTGCTCGACTCCCGTGGCGTCGCGGTGCGGGCAGGGCACCACTGCGCCAAGCCCGCGCACAAGCGGTTCGGCGTACAGGCGTCGGTGCGGGCGTCGTCGTACCTCTACACGACGCCGGCGGAAATCGATGCGCTCGTCGATGCGTTGAACTACACGAAGAAGTACTTCCGGGTGGACTGACGAGGCCATGGATCTGGACATGCTGTACCAGGAGATCATCCTGGACCACTACAAGAACCCTCACCACGCGGGGCTCCGCGAGCCCTACGAGGCGGAGGTGCACCACGTGAACCCCACGTGCGGCGACGAGGTGACGCTGCGCGTGCACCTGCGCGGCGAGGGCGACGACGCGGTCATCGAGGACGTCTCCTACGACGCCGAGGGCTGCTCGATCAGCCAGGCCTCCGCGAGCGTGCTGACCGACCTGGTGATCGGCAAGACCGTGGCGCAGGCGCTGGACGTCCACAAGGACTTCCAGGCCCTGATGCAGGGTCGCGGCACCATCGAGCCCGACGAAGAGGTGCTGGAGGACGGCATCGCGTTCGCCGGGGTCGCGAAGTTCCCGGCGCGCGTCAAGTGCGCGCTGTTGTCCTGGATGGCCTGGAAGGACGCCACGACCCAGATCGTGGCCGCAAAGGAGATGTCATGAGTCAAGACTTCCCGGAGGTCGACCTCTCCGGCACCAGCACGCTCACCGTCGACGATGTCGAAGAGGCGATGAAGGACGTCGTCGACCCCGAGCTCGGGATCAACGTCGTCGACCTCGGCCTGGTCTACGGCATCAACATCGACGAGCAGAAGAACGTCGTGCTCGACATGACCCTGACCTCGGCGGCCTGCCCGCTGACCGACGTCATCATGGACCAGACCAACCAGGCCCTCGAGGGCTTGGTCAACGACATCGCGATCAACTGGGTCTGGATGCCCCCGTGGGGCCCGGACAAGATCACCGACGAGGGCCGCGAGATGCTCCGCGCCCTCGGCTACAACGTCTGACGCGTTCTCCGTACACCGCTTCCTCCCAGATGGTACAAAAGGGACATACATCTCTTGGCTGACTGGGAGGGCAGCAGGATGAACGACGTTGTGCACTTCAGGACCGCGCAGGAGCAGGTGGTCCCCACCCACTGGTGGGACGAGCAGGCTCCCGCAGACCCGTTCCTCGAGCCTCTCTTCCGCGAGACGCTCCACGACTTCGCCGCTCTGGGCTGAGCCGGAGTGCACGTGCCGTAGGTTCGGCGCGTGCGCACCGTCTTGGTCCCGACCACTCGGCTCGAGCGCTGGCTGGCCAACTTCGCCGACCGGCACGGGCCGTACGTCGCCGACGGCGCTCTGACCGTCACCGCAGAGGACGGCTCGGTGGCGCGGCTGACCGGCCCGTTCGGGGTGCCGGTCGCACTTCCCTTCGTGCCACCCGAGCTGGCCTGGGGCCTGCTGCTGGTGCGCAAGGGCGGCTTCGCCGTTGCGGCCGGCACCACTCCGACCCCGACGCTGCAGAAGCACGGCCGTCGCCACGTCCAGGGCCGCACGAAGGCGGGTGGACAGTCCCAGCAGCGGTTCGCGCGCCGCCGCGACAACCAGGCCCGGACCGCGTACGCCGCGGCGGCGGACCACGCGCACCGCATCCTGGTGCAGGAGCATCCGGTCGAGGCGCTGGTGTGTGGCGGCGACCGCTCGGCCGTGGCCGCCGTGCTGGAGGACCACCGGCTGTGGGGACTTGTCGACAAGGTGACCGGTCCCTGGCTCGCCGTACCGGACCCGAACGCCGCTGTCGTGCGTCAAGCCGTTGCCGACGCCTGGTCGCTCACTGTTGAGATCGAGGAAACTCCGACCGATCTGGACCTTACGTAGCACCTGTTCTCACTGCTTGGATCGTGTCACTCCAGTCACACATCAGGCGTGGCTGATCGAACGAGAGCGCCCCCCACGTGACCCTTTCGCCTCGCTCCACCCGATCCAGCGTCCTCGTCGCTGGTCTGTTCGCAGCCGGATCGTCGTTGGTCCTGGCAGCTCCCGCGGCGAACGCCGCACCGGCGAGCCTGACCACGACGTACACCTGCACGAGCTCGCTGCTGGGAACCAACGACTTCACCGGGACGATCACCACCGACCTGCCCGCGTCCGTCGTCTCGGGCGCGACGGTGCCGAGCCGCGCGATCAGCATCACGGTGACCGTGCCGGCCGCCGTGCTGGACAACGCCGACCCGTTCGCCGCTCGACCCCCGGCAGTCACCTCGATCAGTGGGACGGCGACCGGAGCGACCTACCGGGTCGGAGACAGCCTGACGGTCCCGGTGACCGGTGCGGTCCTCCCGGCGACGCCGATTCCGGCGACGGGCGACCTCGTGCTCAACCTGACGGCCACCGCCGGCTCGTTCACGGCGCCCGCGCCGGGCAGCTACGACATCAAGGTGCCCGTCGGGCTCACGGTCAACGGCACCGCGCAGACGGTCATCGGCCCGGTGAACGACGCCATCGGCTGCGCCTTGAGGACTGGCTCGCCGGAGGTGCTCGGCACGGTCGAGGTCACGGCCAACCCGAACCCACCGGCGGTGCCGGTTGCCTCGACCACCTCGCTGAAGGTGAAGAACAAGCCGGTCACGACCAGGACGAAGGCCAGGCTCGCCGTCACCGTGGCGGCTACGGGCAGGGTCCCCACGGGCACCGTCACCGCCAAGCTCGGCAAGAAGGTCCTCAAGACCGGCAGTCTCAAGAGCGGGAAGGTCACCCTCAAGCTGCCGAAGCTGAAGAAGGGCAAGCGCAAGATCGTGGTGACCTACGGCGGCGACAAGCTCGTCAAGGCCAGCAGCAAGGCGATCACGATCAAGGTGAAGAGGGCCTGACCAGGCGGGCGCGCGGCCGGCTAGCCGTCGAGGTGCAGGTCGCGCGCCTTGAAGGTGTCGCACGCCTGGAAGTCGTCGTTCCGGTAGCCGACCTGGAACCAGTACTCGCGTGCCGCGGCTGAGCCGTGGGTCCAGGCATCGGGGTTGACCCGGCCCGACGTACGCTCCTGGATCCGGTCGTCCCCGACGGCCTGAGCGGCGTTGATCGCCTCACGGATGTCCGCGTCGTCGACGTCCTGGATCAGGATGTTGCCGTCGGCGTCGGGCACCTTGGTGGCGTTGCTGGCCCAGAGCCCACCGAGGCAGTCGGCCTGGAGCTCCAGGCGGACCGCGTCACTCTCGGGGCCCTGCTGGGTGCGGACCTTGCCCATGTAGCCAGTCAGGTTCTGGATGTGGTGGCCGTACTCGTGGGCGAGCACGTATGCCTCCGCGAAGTCGCCGCCTGTCGCGCCCAGCTGGCCTTCGAGCATGTCCTTGAAGAAGGTCGTGTCCAGGTAGACCGTCTGGTCGGGAGGGCAGTAGAACGGCCCCGCCGCGCTGGTCGCGCCGCCACAGCCGGTCGAGACGCTCCCGGAGAACATCACGGTGTCGGCCTCGCGGTAGCGGTTCGGCAGCGCCGCCGCCCAGAAGCCCTGGATGGAGTTGACCACCGCGAGCCGACCGCAGTCGGGGTTGTTGTTGGCGTCCTCGCCGGTGCGGCACTCGGTCAGCTCGCTGGCCGCCACGGCCTCGCTGTCGGAGCGCGGCGTGACGGCACCGCCGAGGCCTCCGCCCCCGCCGGAACCGCCCATGCACTGGGACACGACGAGGATCAGGATCAGCACGATGATGCCGCCGATGCCGCCGCCGACCTTCATCCCTCCGCCGCCGGACGGGATCGGGAAGGGCAGACCGCCGCCGCCACCGCCACCCCCCTGACGGACCTCCACCTGGCTGGTGTCCAGGCGGGCTTTCGGGTTGAAGCGCATGGTCGGAGCCCCTTGCCGCGATCCAGTGATTCTTTCTGCCCGTAGACTAGTCCCATGAGGTCGCAACCGAACTAGTCGGACACACGCTGCCCCGACCGACCCATTTCTTCGACGAGGACCTCATGATCACCGCCCACGACATCGAACTACGCGCTGGTGCGCGCCTCCTGATGGCCGACGTGACCTTCCGGGTCGCGCCCGGTGACAAGGTGGGTCTGGTCGGCCGCAACGGCGCCGGCAAGACCACGCTGACCAAGGTGCTCGCCGGCGAGGGGCTCCCCGCGACGGGCCGGGTGACGCGCACAGGGGAGGTCGGCTACCTCCCGCAGGACCCCCGCACGAGCGACCCCGAGGTCATGGCGCTGCATCGGATCCTCTCCGCACGCGGGCTCGACGACGCCGTACGCCGGCTGCGGGAGGCCGAGCACGACATGGGCTCCGACGACCCCGCCGCACGCGACAAGGCGATGCGGAAGTACGAGCGTGCGGACGCCGCACTGCACGCCGGGGGAGGCTACGCCGCCGAGGCCGAGGCCAAGCAGATCGCGTCGTCGCTCAACATCGAGGACCGCATCCTCGCCCAGCCGCTCGGCACCTTGTCCGGCGGCCAGCGGAGGCGCGTGGAGCTCGCGCGCATCCTGTTCTCGGGCGCCGAGACACTGCTGCTCGACGAGCCGACCAACCACCTCGACGCCGACTCGATCGTCTGGCTGCGGGACTTCCTGAAGAACCACAAGGGCGGGCTCATCGTGATCTCCCACGACGTGGACCTGCTCGAGGCGTGCGTCAACAAGGTGCTCCACCTCGACGCGAACCGCGCCGAGGTCGATATCTACAACATGGGCTGGAAGGCCTACCTCACCCAGCGCGAGACCGACGAGCGCCGCCGCAAGCGCGAGCACGCCAACGCCGAGCGCAAGGCGACCACGCTGATGGACCAGGCCAACCGCATGCGCGCCAAGGCCAGCAAGGCCCAGGCGGCGCAGTCGATGCTCAAGCGTGCCGAGAAGCTGATGGACGGCGTCGAGGCGCAGCGCATGGCCGACAAGGTCGCCAAGATCAAGTTCCCCAAGCCCGCACCCTGCGGCAAGACGCCGCTCACCGCGAGCGAGCTGTCGAAGTCCTACGGGTCGCTGGAGGTGTTCACCGACGTCGACCTCGCGATCGACAAGGGCAGTCGCGTGGTGATCCTCGGCCTCAACGGTGCCGGCAAGACCACGCTGCTGCGCATCCTGGGCGGTGTCGACAAGCCCGACACCGGCACGGTCAACCCCGGACACGGGCTGAAGCTCGGCTACTACGCCCAGGAGCACGAGACGCTCGACGTGCAGCGCACGGTCCTGGAGAACCTGCGTACGGCGGCACCGCAGCTCGCCGACTCCGAGGCCCGCTCGGTGCTCGGGTCCTTCCTCTTCTCCGGCGACGACGCCATGAAGCCGGCCGGCGTGCTCTCCGGTGGTGAGAAGACCCGGCTCGCACTGGCGATCCTGGTTGTCTCCAGCGCCAACGTGCTGCTGCTCGACGAGCCGACCAACAACCTCGACCCAGCCTCCCGCGAGGAGGTGCTCGCCGCCATCCGCTCCTACGAGGGCGCGATCATCCTGGTCACCCACGACGAGGGGGCCGTCGAGGCGCTCGAGCCGGACCGCGTCCTCATCCTCCCGGACGGAGTCGAGGATCTGTGGGGCCCGGACTACCTGGACCTCGTCGCTCTCGCCTGACCGGTGGATCCTCGGGTCCCGCACTAGGCTCACACCATGGATCTGGACCAGAAGCTGCTCGACCAGGGCGGCGTGACCGTCGATCGTGACGGCGCCGTGCTGACGGTGACGATGAGTCGCCCGGAGATGCGCAACGCGATGCGTCCGTCGACGTGGGCGGCGTTCGCGTCCGTCGGCGCCGAGGTGGACCCCGACGTGCGCGTCGTGGTGGTCCGGGGCGAGGGGCACTCGTTCTCGGCGGGGCTCGACAAGCGCCTCTTCGCGGGCGAGGTGATCGCGGGGGAGGAGCCCATCACCGACCTCTTCACCGCGACGCCGGAGGCGTTCGACGCGTCGATCGAGAAGTACCAGAGTGGGTTCGTCTGGCTGCGCGACCCTGCGTTCATCAGCATCGCTGTGGTGCAGGGCTACGCGATCGGTGGAGGCTTCCAGCTCGCGCTGGCCTGCGACCTCAGGATCGCCGCCGACGATGTCCAGTTCAGCATGCGCGAGCCGGCGCTCGGCATCATTCCCGACGTCACCGGCACCAAGCACCTGGTCGAGCTGGTGGGCTACTCGCGGGCCTTGGAGATGACGGCCTCTGCGCGCAACGTCCTCGCCGACGAGGCGGAGCGGATCGGCCTGGTCAACCGCGTCGTGCCACGAGACGACCTCGACAAGGCGGTCGACGAGATGATCGCCGGGGTGACGGCCCATGGAGCCGGCGCCGTCCGGCACACCAAGGAGGTCTTCCTCGGCGCGGCCGAGCGCACCTTCGACCAGCAGCGCGCACACGAGCGCAGGGTCCAGCACCTCCGCTTCCAGGAGCTGGCGAAAGGCGTGCTCTAGCAGTGTCGATGACCGGCATGGGCGGGCCCATGGGCACGGTGTGGCGCAACCTTCGCGCCGACCGCACCGTGGCCGACACGAAGCTGCGCGGTGACACCACCAAGAGGGTGCTGGGCTTCGCGCGACCCCATCGGCGGCTCATCGGGTTCTTCCTGGTGCTCACCGTGATCGACGCCGCCCTGGTCGTCGTACCTCCGCTGCTGATCAAGACGATCGTGGACGAAGGCATCCTGAAGGGCGACAAGGGCCTCGTCGTCGGCCTGGCCCTGGTGATGGCCGGCGTCGCGCTCGTCAACGCCGTGCTGACCCTCGCGATGGGCTACCTGTCCTCCAGGATCGGCGAAGGCCTGATCTACGACCTGCGCACGGCCGTCTTCGGCCACGTCCAACGCATGTCGCTCGCGTTCTTCACGCGCACCCAGACCGGTGCCCTGGTCTCCCGGCTGAACAACGACGTCATCGGGGCCCAGCGCGCGTTCACCTCGACGCTGTCCGGCACCGTGTCCAACACCATCAGCGTGGTGGTCGTCGGCATAGCCCTGGTCGTGCTGAGCTGGCGCGTCACGCTGCTGTGCCTGGTGCTCTTCCCGATCCTGTTGGTCATGTCACGCTGGGTGGGTCAGCAGCTCTCCGGCCTGGCCCGACAGCAGATGGACGGCAACGCCGACATGGGCAACACGATGACCGAGCGGTTCAACGTGGGCGGCGCGATGCTGCTCAAGCTGTTCGGCCGGCGCGACGAGGAGGACGCTCACTTCGCGGTCAAGGCCGCGAACGTTCGCGACATCGGCGTTCGCATCGCTGTCGTGACCCGCATCTTCGGTGCCAGCCTGATGCTCGTCCCCGCGCTCGCCACCGCCCTGGTCTACGGCGTGGGCGGGTCGTTCGCGATCGACGGGTCCCTCACCGTCGGCACCCTGCTCGCCATCGGCACCCTGCTGCTGCGGCTGCTCGGTCCGCTCCAGGGCCTGTCCAACGTGCGGGTCGACGTGATGACGGCCCTGGTCAGCTTCGAGCGCGTCTTCGAGGTGCTCGACCTGCCCTCGACCGTGCAGGAGAAGCCCGACGCGGTTGCCCTGCCGCGCACGGCAGCGCGCGTGGAGTTCGAGGGCGTCAGGTTCGGCTACCCCCGTGCGGAGGACGTCTCGCTCGCCAGCCTCGAGGTCGTGGCGCGCAAGGAGTCACGCGACAGCGGCGAGGTGCTCCACGACGTGTCGTTCGTCGCCGAGCCCGGCGAGATGGTCGCCCTCGTCGGCCCGTCGGGGGCCGGCAAGACCACCATGACGCACCTCGTCGCGCGGCTGTACGACGTGACGGCCGGAGTCGTCCGCGTCGGCGGGCTCGACGTACGCGACGTGACCCTGCAGTCGCTGGAGGACGTCGTCGGCTACGTCACCCAGGACGCCCACATGTTCCACGACACGATCCTGGCCAACCTTCTCTACGCCCGGCCCGACGCCACGGAGGAGGAGGTGTGGGCGGCGCTGCAGGCGGCCCGGATCGGCGCCCTGGTCGAAGCTCTGCCCGACCGCCTCGACACCGTGGTCGGCGACCGCGGCTACCGGCTCTCCGGCGGGGAGCGGCAGCGGCTGGCCATCGCCCGCCTCCTGCTCAAGGCTCCGGCGATCGTGGTGCTCGACGAGGCGACCGCCCACCTGGACTCCGAGTCGGAGGTGGCGGTCCAGCGGGCGCTCGACCAAGCGCTTCAGGGTCGCACCAGCCTGGTGATCGCCCACCGCCTCTCCACCATCCGCGCCGCGAACCGCATCCTCGTGGTCGACGACGGTCGCATCGTGCAGCAGGGCACCCACGAGTCGCTGCTCGCCCAAGGTGGTCTCTACGCCGACCTCTACCGCACGCAGTTCACCGGCACACCGTCGGCGGACGCGGCGGTCGAGCGCACGAGCTAGTCTCAGCCGTTGGTCCTGGAGGTGTCGACGTCGGAGCCGGCACGGGCCGACTCGGAGCTCGCCTTCCGGCGCTCGTCGTACGCGAGGTAGCCGAACCCGAACAGCGCGAGCGCGCCGAAGAACCACCACTGCAGGCCGTAGAAGAAGTGCGGACCTTCGCCCAGGTCGGGGAGTTCGGCCTTGACCAGCGGCTCTGACGGGGGCGGGGTCTCGGTGTCGGCGTCGACGAAGCCACGCAGCAGCGGGTAGTCCACTTCCGCACCGATCGCCCGGCTGGAGATCGCGCGCACCGACCCCTGGTCGACCCGGGTCGACCCGCCGGTCGCGTCCTGGCGCACCCAGCCCACGACGTCGACCTCGCCCGTGGGTGGCGGCGGGGCCTCGCTGAGGGCGCCACCGAGGTTCTCCGTGCGCACCCAGCCCCGGTCGACGAGCACTCCGGTGCCGTCGCGCAGGAGGAGAGGAGTCACGATGTCGACCCCGGCGATGCCGTCGCGGGTCTGGTAGCGGACCACGACCGAGTCGTCGGGCTGGTAGACGCCCGCGAAGGTGACCCGGGTCCACTCCTGCTCCTTGGTGACGCCCTTGCCTGTGCCCATCACGTGCTCGATCGGGGCAGGATCCATCGCGAGGTTCTCCCGGGCGTGGGAGTTGCGCTCCTCGCGGTCGTGCAGCCGCCCGAACTGCCACTCACCCAGCCACAGGCAGCCGTAGGCGACCACGGCAACCGCTGCCAGGAACAGCAGCCAGCGCCGGGTGAAGAGGAACCTCATGCCTCAGACGCTAGTCGTGTGGCCCACGCCACCGGCGGTATGGGTCCACTCCGTAGACTGATGCTCATGAGCGGACTGGTGGATGGCTTCGGCCGCACAGCGACCGACCTGCGGGTCTCGCTGACGGACCGCTGCAACCTGCGCTGCTCCTACTGCATGCCCGCTGAAGGACTGGAGTGGCTGCCCGACGAGTCGGTGCTCACCGACGACGAGGTCGTGCGGCTGATCCAGGTCGCGGTGGAGCGGCTCGGAGTTCACGAGGTCCGGTTCACCGGCGGGGAACCGCTCGTACGACGTGGCCTGGTCGACATCGTCCGCCGCACCGCGGCGCTGAGGCCGCGGCCGGAGATCTCCCTGACCAGCAACGGGCTGGGGCTCCGGCGCATCGCCGGTGCGCTGGTCGACGCCGGGGTCGACCGGGTCAACATCAGCCTCGACACGATCCGGCCTGACACCTTCCGCGAGATCACCCGGCGCGACCGGCTCGACGACGTGATCGCCGGGCTGGCGGCTGCAGCCGAGGCCGGCCTGCAGCCGGTCAAGGTCAACGCCGTGCTCCTGCGGGGCGTCAACGACGACCAGTCTCCGGAGCTGCTTCGCTGGTGCATCGACCACGGCTACGAGCTCCGCATCATCGAGCAGATGCCGCTCGACGCACAGCACGGCTGGCGCCGCGACACCATGGTGACCGCCGACGAGACGTTCGAGCGCCTGCGCGAGCACTTCCTGCTCGAGCCCGCCGAGGAGCCCCGGGGCAGTGCCCCCGCCGAGCTGTTCACCGTCGACGGTGGGCCCGCAACGGTCGGCGTCATCGCCTCCATCACCCGGCCGTTCTGCGGCGACTGCGACCGCGTCAGACTCACCGCCGACGGCCAGGTCCGCAACTGCCTCTTCGCCCGCGAGGAGTCCGACCTCCGCTCCGCCCTCCGCGCCGGAGCGAGCGACGCCGACCTCGCCGACCGCTGGCGCGCCGCCATGGCGACCAAGCGCCCCGGCCACGGCATCGACGACGTGTCGTTCCTCCAGCCCGCCCGCCCCATGTCCGCCATCGGCGGCTAGGGAAGGCAGAAAGCGACTCGAGCACCGCAAGTCGGACTGGAGCCGACAAAGGGCTCACGCACTGACGAAGGGCTCACGCACGGCCTGGGAGCTCCGTGCGCAGGAAGCGATCCGGCCACGGCGAAGCCGTAGACAGCTGTGGGGACCCAGCCACGCACTACCGCACCGCGGAGCCGGTGACCGCGGTGGAACCGACGCCGCGTGCCCAGAGGCAAGGAGAGCGTCCGTCACGCTGTTCGCCTTGCAAACAGCGTGACGGACGACCACGGGGGGAGTCGTCCGTCACCTGAGGCACTCGACTCAGACGGGGGATGCTGAGCCGAGTGCCGTTGGCGATTCTTGCACGGTGCAACCCGTTTTCCAACCACCTGACTGACCAAGTTGGTCAGGTGTCCTTCTCGTCTAGGCTCGCCCCGTGGAGGATCCGAACATCTGCTCGGCGAGGGGCTGCCAGGCCCCAGCAGTGTGGGCTCTGAAGTGGAACAACCCCAAGCTGCACACGCCCGATCGACGCAAGATCTGGCTCGCTTGCGAGCAGCACAAGGAGTCGTTGTCGGACTTCCTGGGAGCACGCGGTTTCCTCAAGGAGACCGAGCCCGTCGACTAGGGGCGTCAGTCGTCGTCCGGCTGCGCGCGTGGTGGCTCGATCGCCTGGCGGCCGGTGTCGCCGTCGAACGGGTCGGGCCCGCCGGGGTCGGGGGAGACGCCTGCGTTGGCCATCACAACCGCGACGTAGGGCAGGATCAGCGAGCCGACCATGAGTGTCCAGACCACCCACAACGTCACGCCGGTGAGGAAGCAGGTGACCGCGCCGATGAAGCAGGCCGTGCGGATGCCCATCGTGATCATGTAGCGCTTCTCGCGCGACCACAGGTCGTCGCTGTGACTCCGGGACGCCGACGTGATGCGAACCGGCTCGGGCTCTCGGCCGGGCATGTCTCCACCGTACGCCGGAGGCGCGGCCGCACTAGGGTGGGGGGCAGCCGACCAGCAGGAGGAAGCATGTCGAACCGCACCTACCGCGTCACCGAGATCGTCGGGACCTCACCAGACGGCATCGACCAGGCGGTCAGGAACGGCATCGAGCGGGCCGCGAGGACGCTGCGTCACGTGGACTGGTTCGAGATGACCCAGGTCCGCGGCCAGGTCAAGGACGGCCAGGTCGAGCACTTCCAGGTCGGGCTGAAGGTCGGCTTCCGCCTCGAGGACGAGTGACGAATCTGACGTCAGGCCGATTCGGAGTACCGACCGGTAGCCCCTAGCGTCTTGCACGTGAGCAGATCGGTACTCGTCACGGGCGGCAACCGCGGCATCGGCCTCGCGATTGCGCGCGCCTTCGCGGACAACGGCGACAAGGTCGCGATCACCTACCGCAGCGGCCAGCCGCCGGAGGGATTGTTCGGCGTGCGCTGCGACGTGACCGACCAGGCCTCGGTGGACGCCGCGTTCGAGGAGGTCGAGGCGGCGCACGGACCGGTGGAGGTGCTGGTCGCCAACGCCGGCATCACCAAGGACACCCTGGTGCTGCGGATGAGCGACGACGACTGGTCGTCGGTCATCGACACCAACCTCACCGGCTCGTTCCGCGTCGCCAAGCGCGCCTCCAAGGGCATGCTGCGCCAACGCAAGGGCCGCATCGTCTTCATCTCCTCCGTCGTGGGTCTGCTCGGCTCCGCCGGTCAGGTCAACTACGCGGCTTCCAAGTCTGGGCTGGTCGGCATGGCGCGCTCCCTCGCCCGCGAGCTGGGGTCACGCGGCATCACGGCCAACGTCGTGGCGCCGGGCTTCGTCGAGACCGACATGACAGACGAGCTGCCCGAGGACCTGAAGAAGAAGTACCAGGAGCAGATCCCGCTGGGCCGGATGGCCTCGTCGGAGGAGGTCGCCGCCTCGGTGGTCTTCCTCGCCTCCGAGGGCGCGGCGTACATCACGGGCGCCGTCATCCCGGTCGACGGCGGCCTCGGCATGGGCCACTGACCAACGACACGGAGAGATCACTCATGGGCATCCTCGAAGGCAAGCGCATCCTCGTCGCCGGCGTGACGATGGACACCTCCATCGGTTTCGCCACCGCGCGCGTGGCGCAGGAGGAGGGCGCGACCGTCCTGGTCTCCAACTTCGGCCGCGCGCTGGGCATCACCAAGCGCATCGTGTCCCGCCTCCCGAAGGAGGCCCCGGTCATCGAGCTCGACGTCACCGACGAGGAGCACCTCGACCGGCTGCCCGAGCTGGTTCGTGAGCACGTCGACGGGCTCGACGGCCTGGTGCACTCCATCGCCTACGGCAACCCGGAGACCGTGCTCGGCGGCGACTTCCTCAACGGTCCGTGGCCGGACGTCGCGCAGGCGGTGCAGGTATCGGCGTACTCGCTGGCCGCCCTGTCCCGTGCCGCACTGCCGCTCATGGGCGCGGGCGGATCGGTCGTGGGGCTGACCTTCGACGCGACGGTCGCGTGGCCGGCGTACGACTGGATGGGTGTGGCCAAGGCTGGCCTCGAGTCCACGTCGCGCTACCTCGCGCGGGACCTGGGCCCGAAGGGCATCCGCTGCAACCTGGTCTCGGCGGGGCCGCTGAAGACGCTGGCCGCCAAGGCGATCCCGGGCTTCGAGGAGCTGGAGTCGGCCTGGGGCGACCGGGCGCCGCTGGGTTGGGACGAGACGGACCACACGCCGACTGCCCGGGCGGTCGTGGCGCTGCTCTCGGACTTCTTCCCGGCCACGACGGGCGAGATCGTGCACGTCGACGGCGGCTACCACGCCATGGGGCTGTAGGCGGTTCACGCGCCGCCGGCGGACACCGTGTCGGGCTGGGAGATCTGCGCCATGATCGCCACGATCTCGGCGCGCTGGGTGTCGCTGAGCCCACCCCAACCCGGCTCGTAGCCGAACTTCTCTCGAAGCGTGGAGCATGCCGCCGAGCCCCGGCTTGGCTCCCTGCGACAGCTTGATCTCGATCGCCTTCACCGGCGCAGTGCCCATCAGCTCCTTGAGCCTGACCACGTCGAAGTGCCCGCTGTCGTCCCGGCAGCCGAAGTAGGACGTGCCGATCTGGTAGATCAGGTCGCCGCCCTTGCGGTGGTAGGGCGAGATGCTGCCCTCGCCGGTGTTGTGCAGGCAGTCGGCGCGGTCCGCTCCGCGGTTGAGTGCCTCGATGGCGGCGTTCGAGAGCGAGCCGAAGCTCATCGCCGAGATGTTGACCACCGAAGTCGGTCGGAACGCCTTGGCTCGACCTCGTGCCTGCCCCATGACTTTGGCGGACGGGAGGTGCGCATCGTCCCCGGCGTGCACCTGGCCGGTCGGAACCGGCCTGGCTATGTCGGTGAAGATCCGGTGCTTGACGATCGCGTAGCCGGGGGTGGTCTCCATGTCGTTGTCGCTGCCGAAGCCGAAGTAGTTGTTCTGCAGCTTCGAGCTGGCGTACACCCAGCGCCGCTGGTCGCGGCTGAACGGCCGCTCCTCGTCGTTGCCGGCGATGATGTACTGGCGCAGCTCCGGGCCGATGGTCTCCAGGAAGTACCGCCCGTAGCCGAGCACCGGGAAGTTGCGTAGCAGCGCGTGGTGCTTCTGCCTCAGGTTGTGCGCGGCGACCGCAGCGACGCCGGCGACTGGGGCGGTGGCAAGCAGACGCGTCGACCATCTCATGGGTCCCTGCCTAGCATTCCTGGCCTTCTTCGTCACGCTTCTCGTCGCGATCCCACCGGGCAGGTAGCGTTCCGTGCGTGACCTCCGCCCTCGTCGAGCTCCGCATCCTGGAAGGCCCCAACCTCTACTTCCCGCGCGCCGCGGTGAAGCTCACCCTCGACCTCTCGCGCATCGCGAGCATCCCCGAGGAGCGGGCCCTGCGGCTGGCCACCCGGATCGGTCTCCCGAGGGCCAGGCCGGGGGAGCCGGGCACGGGGTTCCGGCAGCGGTTCGCGGTGCGTGCTGTGGAGCGGCTGGTGCGCCAGATCTCAGCGGAGGCCGGTACGACGAGGCTGGCGGTGCGCGTGCGGGTGACCGCTGATGTCGACCGGATCGTGGTTGCCTACCCGTGGCGACATCGCGGCCGGGCGGAGGCGCTCGGCCGAGCCGTGGCGTCGGTGCTCGACCAGGTGGACAGCGCCGACCTGGCGTCGCTGATCGAGACGGCCGCCGAGCAGGTCCGGTCCGCCGACCCGGGACCGCGACCGACCACCCTCAAGCCGCACGTCCCGGTCGTGGCGATCACGGGCACCAACGGCAAGACGACCACCTCGCGCATGGTCGCCCACATCGGCCGCACGCACGGGCTGCACGTGGGCTGGTCGAGCACCGACGGCATCTACGTCGACGGGGTCCTGGTCGAGCCCGGTGACTACTCGGGGCCCTCCGGCGCGGGCCGGGTGCTCGCTCACGAGGAGGTCGAGCTGGCCGTCACCGAGACCGCCCGGGGCGGCATCCTGCTCAAGGGGATCGGCGTCGCCGCCAACGACGTCTCCGTGGTGACCAACGTGTCCGCGGACCACCTGGGCCTGCACGGCATCGACACCGTGGACCAGCTCGCAGAGGTCAAGGGCGTCGTACCCCAGATCACCAAGCCGTCCGGCTGGGCCGTTCTCAACGCCGACGACCCGCGCGTGCTGGCGATGCGCGACCGGATCAAGGCGAGGCCGTGGGTGTTCTCGCGTGACCCCGACTCACCCGCCATCCGTCAGGTGCTGTCCGACGGCGGGCGGGCCACGACGGTGATCGACGGCTGGCTGTCCGTCGTACAGCCGGGCAACGACGCCGACCCCCTGCTCGAGGTCGTGGACATCCCGATGACGCTGTCTGGCCTCTCGCGCTTCAACGTCGAGAACGCGCTCGCCGCAGCATCGGCGGCGCTGGCGGTCGGGCTGCCCCGCGAGGCCGTCGTGGAGGGGCTGCGCACCTTCCGGCCAGACCTGACCCACAACCCCGGCCGGATGAACTTCTTCACCATCGACGGCGTCTCCGTCGTCATGGACCTCGCCCACAACGAGGCGGGCCTCGAGTCGCTGATCGAGATCATGAACGGCGTCCGCCCGCCCGGCGCCACCACGCTGCTGGGGCTCGCTGCCGTCGGTGACCGCCAGGACGACCTGATCCAGACGCTCGGGGAGATGGCATCCCGGGACGTGGACGTCGTCGTCATCGCGCACAAGACGAACTACATGCGCGGTCGCACCGCAGAGGACCTCGAGGCCCACTTCCTTGCTGGTGCTGCGCGCGTCGGTGTGGCCCACCTGGCGTCCTACCCGACCGAGGTCGCCGGGCTCGCCGCACTCGTGGCTCAGGCCAAGCCAGGTGACGTCGTCGGCTTGATGTGCCACGACGACCGTCAGGGCTGCTACGACTGGATCACCGAGCACGGGGGTTCCGCCGACTCGCCGGAGGAGCTGCGGGAGAAGGTGCGGGCGGCTCGGCCCTGACGGGTTCCCCACGGTATGCAGCGACACCCGGGCTGCCCAGGGTGGGCACCGTGTGGGAGGCCCGGGTTGGCCTGCATACCGTGGTGAAACTCCACCGGCTACAGCTCGGTGAAGTCGGACTCGTCCAACCCCGACCCGGCCTGCGCCTGGTTCGACCAGTTCTCCAGCTCCGCCACGACGGTGGCGTGCTTGTCGACGCAGACCACCACCAGGTCGCCCTTGTTCGCACGTGACATCGCGTGGCGGACCGCCTTGGTCTCGTCACGGACGATCTCCACCTGCCGGCAGCGGCCACCGTCGGCGATGCCCTCCTTGACGCCGCGGGCGACCAGCCGGGCGGTGTCGCCCGCCTTGCGGCCACGGAGTGCGACGTCCTCACGTACCACGATCACGTCGAAGTGCCGGGCGGCGATCGCGCCGAGCTCCACCATGTCCTCGTCGCGGCGGTCACCTGCGGTGGCGATGATGCCGATGCGCTGCGGGCGGGCGAACTCGGCGGAGTTCTCCAGGCTCTCGCCGTAGCGGTCGACGAAGTCGCCGAGCATGAGCATGCCGGGGGCGTTGTGGCAGTAGTCGACGATGACGTTGACGCCGTTGACGTCGATCTCGTTCAGGCGGCCGGGGGAGAGGTAGTAGTTGGTCGAGAAGGAGCGCAGACCCCGCCGGATGTCGTGCAGCGGGGCGCCGGCGGCGAACGCGGCGGCCGTGGCGGCGAGGGCGTTCTGCACGTTCATCCGGGCCTTGCCGCCGAACGTCGCCGGCAGAAGGTGGGTGAAGGCGATCTGCATCGAGCGAGGTCCGTGTCGTACGACGACCATCTCGCCCCGGTCGCTGGGCTCGAGTACGACGGCCTTGCCGCCTCTGCGGCAGTGGGCGTCGATCATGTCGCGCACCTCCGAGCCCGGCTCCTCCATGGAGAACCAGACGACGGCCCCCGAGCACCGGCGGCGCATCTCGCGTACGAGCGGGTCGTCTGCGTTCAGCACGGCGTGCCCGTCGCGTGGGACCGCCTCGACGACCACTGCCTTGACGTCGGCGAGCTGCTCGACCGTGTCGATGCCGCGAAGGCCGAGATGGTCGGGCTGGACGTTGACCACGACCGCGACGTCGTTGCGCTCGTAGCCGAGTCCCTCGCGCAGGATGCCGCCGCGGGCAACCTCGAAGACAGCCAGGTCGACCCGGGGGTTCTGCAGCACCATGCGCGCCGACTTGGGCCCCGACGCATCGGCCCGGATCACCAGCCGCTGGTCGATCACGACGCCGTCGGTGCTGGTCATGCCGACCTTGTGCCCCATGCCCTTGAAGATGTTGGAGATCATGCGCGAGGTGGTCGTCTTGCCGTTGGTGCCGGTCACGGCAATGATCGGGATCCTTGCCTGGGCACCCGGTGGGAACAGCATGTCCACCACCGGCTTGGCGATGAACTGCGGGTCTCCGATCGTCGGGTGCGTGTGCATCCGGAAGCCCGGCGCGGCGTTGACCTCGCAGATCGCGCCGCCCGTCTCGCGCACGGGCTCGGTGATGTCGGGGCAGATGAAGTCGATGCCGGCGATGTCGAGCCCGACGACGCGGGCCGCCTCCTCGGCGATCTCGACGTTCTCGGGGTGGGCCTCGAAGGTGCGGTCGATCGAGATGCCTCCGGTGGACATGTTGCCGGTCAGCGTGAGCTTGACCATCGTGCCCTCGGGCGGGACGTCGCCGAGCTCGAAGCCCTGCTCGCGCACCAGCTCGACGGCCGCGTCGTCCACCTTGATGCGGGTCAGCACCTTCTCGTGCCCGACGCCTCGCCGGGGGTCGGCGTTGGTCAGGTCGACCAGCTGCTCGACCGTGCTCTTGCCGTCGCCGATCACGTGCGCGGGGACGCGCTCGGCGATGGCGGCGATCTTGCCGTCGATGACCAGGCACCGGTAGTCGCGGCCGGTGATGTAGGACTCGACGATGATCACCCCGCGGCGGGACTGCTCCTGGGCGATCGGGAACGCATCTCGGACCTCGTCGGCGCTCTGGAGGTCGAGGATGACGCCGCGGCCGTGGTTGCCGTCGAGCGGCTTGACCACGACTGGGTAGCCGATGCGCTCGGCCACGGCGACCGCCGCGTCGGCGGAGCGGACGGAGTCCTGCTTGGGCACCGGCAGCCCGGCGGCGCCGAGGAGCTTGGTCGTGAGGTCCTTGTCGGAGGCGACGTCGACCGCGATCGCGCTGGTGGCCGAGGTCATCGTGGCGCGGATGCGCTTCTGGTGGACCCCCTGGCCGAGCTGGACGAGGGAGTACTGGTTGAGCCGGATCCACGGGATGTCGCGGCTGACCGCCTCGTCGAGGATGGCCTGGGTGGACGGGCCGAACGCCGTGCGCTCGGCGCGCAGGATGAACGACTCGAGCTCCTTGTCCCAGTCGAAGTCCGGGTCGGCCTCCACCAGGTGGTTGACCAGGCGTACGGCGAGCCGCGAGGCCTCGATGCCGACGCGCTCGTCGATGTACCCGTAGACGACGTTGTAGCGACCGCGCTCGCCCTTGACCTGGCGGGTCTTGCCTCGGCGGATGTCATGGCCGACGACCTGCTGCAGGGCGAGGGCGACGTGCTCGGCGACGTGGCCGAGCCAGGTGCCCTCGTTGAGCCGCTCGACGAACCCGCCACGCCGCCCACGGGAGCAGGAGTGCTCGCGGATGCCGGGCAGCAGCGAGACCAGGGTGTCGGTGAAACCGTTGAGCGAGCTGGTCGGGAAGTCCTCCAGCGAGCCGAGGTCGACCACCAGGTGGATCGACTTCTCGTAGGACCACACGTTGGGACCGCGGTAGACCCGGGTCTCGACGATCGTGAGGTCCGGGCTCGGACGGCCACTGCTCATACGTACTTCCCTCCGGTGTCGCTCGACTTCCTTCGGCGCATCACCCGTCGCAGGTTGGTGGGTGACACGTCCGCGGCGGCGATGTCACGAGCCAAGCGGCTCAGCTCGCGTCCCGCAAGGGCCAGGTCTGCCTGCTCGGACTCGGACACGGTCTTGCCCGTGTGGAGCAGCTTCCGCTCGGCCAGGTCGAACACGGCTCCCGCGGGGAGCACGTGCAGCTGCACTCCGCTGGCCAGCAGCGGGCTGGAGCCCTTGGCCTCGAAGGCGTTGGTGACCATGCCTCGGCCGTCGACGATCGTGACCGCCCCGCGGCCCGCCACCTCCAGCCGGGACCCGTCGGTGACGACCATCGCGGTGTCCTCGTCGACACCGATGCCGAGCAGGTTGGGGCTCTGCGCCACGATGCTCAGCAGGCGGCCGTAGCGGTTGCGCTGGGCGAAGTGCTGGTCGATCACGCAGTCGGGCACCAGCCCGAGCCCGGCCGCGACCTGGGTCATCCGCTGCTTGGGGGTGGCTCCGGGGGGCCCGAACGCCACCATGTGCGAGGACTGGATGCTCGCCCCGGCGGACGTGCCGGCGATCACGGCACCGCGCCGATGCGCAGCCCTGATGGCCTCCCCGAACGACGTGCCGTTGACCACCGCCGACAGCTTGAGCTGGTTGCCACCGGTCATGAAGATGCCCGTGACGTCGTCGAGCAGCGCCAAGAGACCGGGGTCCTCGGCCTCCCCGCGCGTCGTCGGTCTCGCCGCGACGACCTCCCGCGCACCGAGCTTGGTGAAGGCCGCGTCGTACACCTCGACGATCTCCGGACCGAGCGACGACGCGGTCGGTATCACAGCGATCCGGGCGTCGGTCCCGCCGGCCAGGGCGACGAACTGCTTGAGCACCGTGCGCTTGCGAAGCTTGTCCTCGGCCCCGCCAATCGCCATCAGCGCCCCGGCTTCGTCGGTTGCCATGACACGCAGCCTACGTGCTGTCAGAGTTGGCGAATGACAAACCGGCGTCTGATCGTGATGCGCCATGCGAAGGCCGAGCCGTACGCCGCCACGGACCGTGGTCGCGAGCTCACGCCGCGTGGCGTCGCGGACGCCGGTGACGCTGGGGACTACCTGGCGGCGGCGCAGATCGTCCCGGACTACGCCATCGTCTCGACGGCCGCACGCACCCGATCCACCTGGGACGCCGTGGCCAAGGCCTCGGGGTCGATGGCACCCGCGGTGTACGACGAGGCGCTGTACAGCGGTGGTGTCGACGGCGCGATCGAGGCTCTCCAGGTAGTGCCCGCGGACGCCCGCACGGTGATCCTGGTCGGGCACAACCCCACCGCTGAGTACCTCGCCCACATCCTCGACGACGGCAACGGCGAGCCCGCCGCGGTCACCGAGATGCTCGCGGGCTACCCCACCTCCGCGCTGACGGTGCTCGAGGTCGACGTGCCGTGGTGCGAGGTCGCAGAAGGGGTCGGCCGCGTGCGCCACTTCCACGTCGGCCGCGGGGACTAGCGCCGCCCGGAAGGGCAGGCCGGCAGCGCGGCGGGAGGCCTTCGGGGCCTGCGCGAGCCAGCGAGCCGTCCGCCCCGCCGAGCCGGAGACGCGCTCGGCCCAAGATAGTCAGACGGGGGGAGCGGGGGTGGTGATGCCGGCCTCGGCGTCGGCGGCCTCGACCTCTTCGCGGCTGATGCCGAGAAGGTAGAGGACCGCGTCCAGGTAGGGCACGTTCACAGCGGCGCTGGCCGCCTTCTGTACGACGGGCTTGGCGTTGAACGCGATGCCGAGGCCGGCGGCGGACAGCATGTCGAGGTCGTTGGCACCGTCACCGATGGCGATCGTGGACTGCTCTGACACGCCGACCTCGGCCGCGAAACGGCGCAGCGCGGCGGCCTTGCCCGCCCGGTCGACCACGTCGCCGACGATGTTGCCGGTGAGCCGCCCGTCGACGATCTCGAGCTCGTTGGCCGCCGCGAAGTGGATGCCGAGCTCGGCGGCCAGCCGGTCGGTGATCTGGGTGAAGCCACCCGAGACGATCGCGAAGCGGTAGCCGAGGCGGCGGAGCGTGCGGACCATCGTGCGCGCGCCGGGGGCGAGCACGAGCCCGTCGTACACCTTGTCGAGCGCGGTCGCGTCGAGACCCTTGAGCAGCGCCACGCGGGATCGCAGCGAGGCCTCGAAGTCGAGCTCGCCGCGCATGGCCTGCTCGGTGAGCCGGGCGACCTCGTCGAGGCAGCCGGCGTGCTCGGCCAGCATCTCGATGACCTCGCCCTGGATGAGGGTCGAGTCGACGTCCATCACGATCAGGCGCATGCCGTGCCGCAGCAGGTTCGCGGGCTGGACGGCGACGTCGACCTCCTGGAAGGCGGCCTCCGCGGACAGCGCCGCCCTGAGCCGGTCGGGGTCGGCGCCCGAGACGTGCAGCTCGATGGCGGTGACGGGGTAGCGCGCCATGCGCTCGATGCGGTCGATGTTGCCGCCGAGGTCGGCGATGCGCCCGGCGATGGCAGACACGGCCTTGGCCTTCAGCGGGACGCCGAGGACGGTGACGTGGCTGCGACCCGCGCCGCGGCTCTCGTTGTCGCCCTTGCCCTTGTCGACGGTCACGTGCATGTCGAGGTCGACACCGATTCGGGTCATCGCCTCGCGCAAGGACTTCCAGTCGCGGGGAGCGGTGACGAGCACGGCGAGGACGAGCCGGCCGCGTACGACGATCTGCTCGATGTCGATCACCTCGACGCCGTACGCCGCGAGGGTGGTGAACACCGACGAGGTCACGCCGGGCCGGTCGTTGCCGGTGATCGTGATGAGCAGGGTCTTGGGGATCCCGGCGTCCAGTGAAGCGTCCATGACCGTCCGAGGCTATCGCTCGCGCGAGAAAGTGCAGGCAGCGACGAGTGCACGTCTCGCAGCGTGGTCGAGGGGGAGGAGGACCTCCCGGCGACGGGCTGCGTCGTGAGCCGAGACGGCCGCACCGTCGTCCTCGAGCGCCAGGGACACGATCGTGCGGCAGCGGGTGGCGAGCCCGATCATCCGCCCGGCCCGCGGGGACGTGCCGTCGGGCAGGGCAAGGTCGTGCGGTCGCCGCAGCGCCATCAGCTCATCGGCGACGTCGGGACGCCACCGCGCCACGTCGAGCGCTGCCAGGTCGTCCGCGGCGCGCAGCAGTGCCTGCCGTAGCGAGGTGTCCGCCTCGGCCGGGTCCGGAACCTGCCGCAGGGACTTCGCCGGCAGGCACTGCCACACGACTCCCGCCCCTGCGCGCAGCGGCACGAGTCCCAGGTCGACACCGGTCAGGGCGACCGCCTCCCCGTGCTCGAGCGCGAGGTCGTTGAACGCCGGGGGGCCGGCCAGCCCGAGGGGGTCACCCGAGACCGGGAGCGCCACCCCGGCAGCCGTCGCACCGAGCGCCCGGAGCTCGCCGAGGGCCAGGATCAGGGGCGAGGTGCCCGAGGGCAGCCCGGTCACGTCGTGCGCGGCGTCGCCGGCGACCACCGCGTCACGCGACTCGTCCAGGCTGGTCGCGCCCGCGCACCAGGCGGTGAACCACAGCGCGAAGCGGGCCGAGTCCGGAAGGCTGCTCACGCCCGGTAGGTTATGCCGGGGGTCGAGGGAGCATGCGAAGGGAGCCCCGCAGAGCCATGGACGCCGTACTCGAGCTGGCCGGCGTGAGCGTGCGTCGCGGAGAGGCGACCCTGCTCGACTCGGTGGACTGGCGCGTGGAGGAGGACGAGCGCTGGGTCGTTCTCGGCCCCAACGGAGCCGGCAAGACCACCCTGATGCAGCTCATCTCGGCCCAGATGCATCCCACGACCGGAGTCGCCCAGATCCTCGGCGAGCTGATGGGCCTGGTCGACGTGTTCGAGCTCCGCCCCCGGATCGGACTTGCCAGTGCCGCCCTCGCCGAGCGCATCCCCAAGTCGGAGCGGGTGCACGACGTCGTCGTGTCCGCGTCGTACGGGATCCTGGGCCGCTGGCGGGAGCGGTACGACGAGCTGGACCACGCGCGCGCGGCTGATCTGCTGACCGAGCTGGGTGCCGGCAGGCTGGCCGACCGCACGTTCGGCACCCTCAGCGAGGGGGAGCGCAAGCGCGTCCAGATCGCACGCTCGCTGATGACCGACCCCGAGCTGCTCATCCTCGACGAGCCCGCTGCGGGCCTGGACCTGGGTGGCCGCGAGGACCTGGTCTCGACCCTGTCGGTGCTCGCGATGGACGGTGCATCTCCCACCACGATCCTGGTCTCTCACCACGTGGAGGAGATCCCGCCGGGGTTCACCCACGCGATGCTCCTGCGTGGCGGCAAGGTCGTCGCGCAGGGTCCCCTCGAGCACGTGATGACCGAGGAGATCGTCTCGGCGACGTTCGGGATGCCGCTGCTCCTGAGCCACGTCGACGGTCGCTGGGCGGCGCGCCGTCGTACCCACCGCGCCACGACCTAGGTCCTGGCCTCTAGGCTCGGGGCAGACGGGCGTGTGGCTCGCGACGCAGGCACGGAAGGGGAAGCCACTGTGGACTGGTTCACCGACCACGCGTGGCAGCTATGGCTCGGGCTCGCGATGGTGCTCGGGGTCGCCGAGCTGTTCAGCCTCGACCTCGTGCTGCTGATGCTCGCCATCGGCGCGGGCGTCGGCATGGCGTTCGCTCTCGTCGACCTGCCCGTCGCCGTCCAGGCCCTGGGCGCGGTGGTCACGTCCCTCGGCATGCTGACGTTCGTGCGGCCGTCGTTCGTGCGCAAGCTGCACGCCGGTCCCGATCTGAAGCACGGGCCGGCCCTGCTCATCGGCACGACCGGGTTCGCCGTGGAGGAGATCTCCTCGCGCGGTGGGCTCGTGAAGCTGAGCGGCGAGACCTGGACCGCACGTCCGTACGACGAGCAAGTGGTGATCCCCAACGGCGCGAAGGTCGAGGTCTACGAGATCCGCGGAGCCACCGCCTACGTCGCTCAGGTTGCGGAACTCGAAAGCTAGCGGCTGCGTCCAACCGGGCTGGTTCGAAGACATCTAAGAGAGAGGGGGTCAGCGCATGGAGATTCTCGGTGTGCTGTTCCTGCTGCTGTTCCTGCTCGTGATCGTCGGCATGGCCAAGACGGTGCGCATCGTGCCGCAGGCCCGCGCGGGGATCGTCGAGCGGTTCGGCAAGTACCGCGCCACCCTGCCCGCCGGCCTCAACATCGTGATGCCGTTCGTGGACAAGGTCCGCTACATGATCGACCTGCGCGAGCAGGTGGTGTCGTTCCCGCCGCAGCCGGTGATCACCGAGGACAACCTGGTGGTCTCGATCGACACCGTCATCTACTTCCAGGTCACCGATGCCGTGTCGGCGACCTACGAGATCGCCAACTACATCCAGGCGATCGAGCAGCTCACGATGACCACGCTGCGCAACATCATCGGTGGCATGACGCTCGAGCAGACCCTGACGAGCCGCGAGGAGATCAACACCGGTCTCCGCACGGTCCTCGACGAGGCGACCGGCAAGTGGGGCATCCGGGTCAACCGGGTGGAGATCAAGGGCATCGACCCGCCGCCGTCGATCAAGGACGCGATGGAGAAGCAGATGCGCGCCGACCGCGACAAGCGCGCGGTGATCCTGACCGCCGAAGGACAGCGGCAGTCCGCGATCCTGACCGCGGAGGGCAACAAGCAGTCGTCCATCCTCAACGCCGAGGGCGAGCGCCAGGCCGCCATCCTGCGCGCGGAGGCCGACCGTCAGTCCTCGATCCTGCGTGCCCAGGGTGAGGGCCAGGCTATTCAGACGGTCTTCCAGGCGATCCACGACGGAGCGCCGGACCAGTCGCTGCTGGCCTACCAGTACCTCCAGATGCTGCCCAAGATCGCCGAGGGCGACGCCAACAAGGTGTGGATCGTGCCGTCGGAGATCGGGGACGCGCTCAAGGGCCTCGGGTCGTCCATCGGCCAGATCCCGGGCATCCCGCTGGAGTCCGGTGGCCCGAAGAAGCGCCTCGACCTCGGTACGACGGACCTGGAGCTGCCAGCACCCGAGATCGAGGCCCTGGAGGAGACCCACGACGCCGTCGCCGAGGCGATCGCCAGCGCATCCGCGGCGGCCCAGCCGGGCTCGGACCTGCTCGCCCCGTCGGCACCTGAGGCGACCGAGACGCCTGAGGAGCCTCCCGCGCAGTGACCCTCTGGGAGATGGCGGCCGTCCTGCTCGCGGGCCTGGCCGCCGGCACCATCAACACCGTGGTGGGGTCGGGGACGTTGATCACGTTCCCGACCCTGCTGGCGTTGGGGGTGCCTCCGGTGACGGCCAACGTCTCCAACAACATCGGTCTCATGCCGGGGTCGGTGTCCGGAGCGATCGGCTACCGGCGCGAGCTGGCCGGCCAGCGGCCTCGGCTGCTGCGGCTCGGCCCGGCATCCCTGCTCGGCGGCGCGCTGGGGGCGGTGCTCCTGCTGGTGCTGCCCGACGGCGCGTTCAAGGCGGTCGTGCCTGCGCTGATCCTGCTGGGCGTCGTACTCGTCGCGTTCCAGCCGGCGATCAGCAAGCGGGTGGCCGCGCGAGCGGAGGCCCGCGGTGGGATGCCGGAGCACGGCACGCTGTGGTTGTGGGCGGCGGTGTTCGCAGCGGGGGTCTACGGCGGCTACTTCGGTGCCGCCCAGGGCGTGCTGCTGATGGCGATCCTCGGGGTCGGGCTGCAGGAGACGATGCAGCGCAACAACGCCACCAAGAACGTGCTCGCCGCGCTGGTCAACGGCCTGGCCGCCGTGGTGTTCATCGCGGTCGCCGACGTCGACTGGAAGATCGTCGGCCTGATCGGCGTGGGCTCGGTGATCGGCGGCCAGCTCGGTGCGACGGTCGGGCGGAGGCTCCCGCCCACGGTGCTCAGGGTCGTGATCGTGATCGTGGGTGTGACGGCGTTGGTGACCTTCGCAGTTCGTGGCTGACGGTTTCGCCGGTCAACCGGCGAAAGCCGAGGCTCCTGTGACTAGCGGGGCTCGACGTACGCCGTGAGCCACTTGTCGAGCTCGGCGAACAGCAGCTTGCGCACCGGCTCGGGCGAGAGGGTCAGGTCGTGCAGCCCGCCCTCGATCCGCGCCATCGTGACGTGCCTGCCGAGCTTGGGCGCCCAGCGCCACATCTGCTCCACGTCCAGGACGATGTCGGTGGAGTCGACGGTCGGGTCCCACTCGCGCGGGTGGCCGCTGGCGCCCGAGCTGAGCATCAGGATGGGCGCCGGGACGTCGACCCCTCGATGCAGACGGGCATGCCCTCGACGGATCGCGCGGAGCCAGCCGGCGTACACGGGGAAGGACTCGACCGGCTTCCAGCGGAGGTCGAAGTCCCACTCGCCGTCGTAGTCCTTGTGCAGGCTCTTGGCATAGAGGCCGGAGATGTTGCGGGGGATCGCCTGGTAGGGGCGTCGCAGGCCGACCTGGTCGATCGCCTTGGTGCCCGCTGTGCGCAGCAGGAAGCTGCCCTGCAGGTCCAGCCACGGGGAGTTGAGGAACAGGCCGGCGACGCGCACGTCGTGGTCGGTCAGCCACAGCGGGGTGACCAGCCCGCCGGTGGAGTGGGCGCTCACGACGACGTGGTCGTGGCCGTCGCGCTCGGTGATGCGGTGGTAGGCCTCGTCGAGCTCGGCGTAGTAGACCGAGAGGTCCAGGGTGAAGTTGGCCGTCTGGTGGGGGAGCAGCGAACGGCCGTACTTGCGCAGGTCGAGCGCGTAGAAGTCGTAGCCGCGGTCGGTCCAGTAGTCCGCCGCGGCCGTCTGGAAGAAGTAGTCGCAGAAGCCGTGCACGTGCAGGACCGCGCGCCCGGCGGGCTTGCGGCGGGTCTTGCGCGACACCAGCGTCGCGACGACGGCCCCCTCGTCGTCGGGCAGGAGGTCGATGGTCTCGACGCGGTACGGCTTGCCGATTACGTCGACGTCCAAGGTCATGTCAGGGATTGTAGGTTCGCTGCCATGAGCGGTCCCACGCGCATCGTCGGTGTCTTCCTGGTGGACCCCCGCGGCTGGGTCCTGCTGCAGGAGCGCGACGAGCACGCCCCTATCTCGCCCGACCAGTGGGGTCTGGTCGGCGGGCACGTCGACGAAGGGGAGCACTGGGTCGCCGCACGCGACCGCGAGCTGCTCGAGGAGACCGGGCTGGTGCTTCCGGAGGGCACGGTGCGGCTCTGGTTCCACGACGTCGTACGCCACGAGGAGCTGCGGGCAAGCCACGAGTGGCAGGTGTACGTCGGCCACGTGGATCTCACCGACGCGGACGTGGTCTGCGGCGAAGGCCGCCAGATCGTGTTCGTCGACCCGGCCACCTTCGCGGAGCTCGACCTCTCGGAGAGCCTGGGCTACTTCCTGCCCCGGCTGCAGGAGCACCTCAGAACTGGTAGGTCCCCTGGATGATCGCGCGCCCCAGCGTCTTGAACGCGAGGTTGAACCCGACGACGGCAGGAGTGGCCTCGCCGTCCACACCGAGGCTGTCCTCGCCGACCGCATGCACCGTGAAGAAGTAGCGGTGGACCTGGTCGCCCTGCGGCGGGGCCGCGCCCATGAACGCCTTCTGGTTGGCGTCGTTGCGGACGTGGAAGGCACCGCCCGGCAGGCTGTCGTCACCCGCACCGGCGCCGGTGTCGAGCGAGGTGACGTCGGCCGGGATGTCCACCGCGACCCAGTGCCAGAAGCCGGACACGATCGGCGCGTCCGGGTCGAAGCACGTCACCACGAAGCTCCTGGTGCCCTCGGGTGCGCCCTCCCACGACAGCTGTGGCGAGGTGTTGCCGTGCGCGGCGACCTGGTCGTCCTTCAGCGGGGCGCCGTCGGTGACGTCGGCACTGGTGACGCTGAACGACGCAGCGGCGGGCAGCAACGGGTACGGGTCGGGGGTGACGGGACGGTCGAGATTGGTCACGAAGGGCTCCTAGCTCGGGTGCACGACGTGTCCGACCGTAGTCCGCAGGGTGGCCCGGTGCCAGAGCGCCGCGGGGAGTCGGAAGAATGGGGCACATGACCACCCCGCAGGAGCTCCTGGCCAGCACCCTCGCCGTGATCACCCCGCTCGACGAGCAGGCCGTGGCCGACGCCACCGCACGGCAGGCCCAGCTCACCAAGCCTGCGGGCGCGCTTGGAGTCCTGGAGGACACCTCGATCACGCTCTGCGGCATCCAGGGCACCTGCCCGCCCATGCCACTGACCTCGCCGGCAGTAGCCGTGTTCGCCGGCGACCACGGTGTGCACGCGCAGGGCGTCAGTCCCTGGCCGCAGGAGGTCACCCTCGGCATGGTCGCGAACTTCCGCGCCGGCGGTGCGGCGGTCAACGTGCTGGCCAAGCAGGCCGGGGCCTCGGTCTACGTGGTCGACCTGGGTGTCGCCGCCGAGCTCGAGCCGGGTGGCAACCTGCTCGACAAGAAGGTCGCCCAGGGCACCGCGGACCTCCGCACCGGTCCCGCCATGTCCCGCGAGCAGGCGCTGCAGGCGATCGCCGCGGGCATCGAGGTCGCCAACGAGCTGGTCGACTCCGGGCACGACTGCCTGCTGACCGGCGACATGGGCATCGCCAACACCACGCCGAGCGCCGCGCTGATCGCCGCGTTCACCGGCGCCTCGGCCGCCGACGTCACCGGCCGCGGGACCGGCATCGACGACGAGACCCTGGCGCGCAAGGTCGAGGTCATCCTGGATGCCCTGGCGCGCCCGCGGGGCGACAACCCGGTCGACACACTCGCCTCGCTGGGCGGCTTCGAGCACGGCGGCCTCGCCGGGTTCGTCCTCGGGGCCGCGGCTCGCAAGGTGCCGGTCGTGCTGGACGGCGTGATCGCGGGCTCCGCAGCGCTTGTCGCGCAGGCTCTGGCTCCCCACGCGCTCGACTACTGCCTCGCCGGGCACCGGTCGGTGGAGGTCGGTCACACCGTCGCCCTCGCCCGGCTCGGGCTGCGTCCGCTGGTCGACCTGGACCTCAGGCTCGGGGAGGGGACCGGCGCGGCGCTCGCGTTCCCGATCGTCGAGGCCGCGGGCGCCGTACTCCGTGAGATGGCGACCTTCGACTCCGCCGGCGTTGCCCACAAGGACGACCGGTGACCGACCACCCGCCGTACCCGTCCGGACTCCGGCTGGCCGGACGACGGGTCGTCGTCGTCGGTGGCGGTCACGTCGCCCAGCGCCGCATTCCCGGGCTCCTCGCCGCGGGTGCGCGGGTGACGGTCGTGTCTCCCCACGTGACCCCTGCGATCGAGGGGCTGGTCGGCGGCGGCGAAGTGACGTGGGAGGAGCGCCCGTTCGAGCCGAGCGACCTCGACGACACCTGGTACGTCATCGCGGCCACCCAGAAGACCGACGTCAACGAGGCCGTCAGCGCAGCCGCCGAGGCGCGGCGTGTCTTCTGCGTGCGCAGCGACGACGGCACCAAGGCCACCGCTTGGACCCCGGCCGTCGGCAGGCATGCCGGTGTCACGGTCGCGGTCGTGTCCAACCGGGAGCCGCGCCGGTCCGCCGCCATCCGCGACGAGATCGTCGCAGGCCTGCGCGACGGCAAGATCGAGCCGGACGTCGGCCACCACGAGCCCGGTGTCGTGCTCGTCGGCGGGGGACCTGGCGACCCGACCCTCGTCACGATCGCGGCACGCCGCGCCCTCGCCGAGGCGGACGTCGTCGTGGCCGACAGGCTCGCGCCGCGCGAGCTGCTCGACGAGCTGTCTCCCGACGTCGAGCTGATCGACGTCGCCAAGCTCCCTCGTGGCCGCTCCGCCGCCCAGGAGTACATCAACGAGGTCATCGTCGAGCGGGCGCTCGCGGGCAAGCGGGTCGTGCGCTTCAAGGGCGGCGACAGCTACGTCTTCGGGCGCGGTTTCGAGGAGGCCATCGCCTGCGCTGAGGCCGGAGTGCCGTTCACGGTGATCCCCGGCGTCACCAGCGCGATCTCCGTGCCGGCGCTGGCCGGCATCCCGGTCACCCATCGCGGCGTCGCCCACGAGTTCACCGTGATCTCCGGGCACCTCCCGCCGGACGACCCCGAGTCGCTCGTCGAGTGGGCCGGGGTGGCTCGGCTCCGCGGCACCGTCGTACTCCTGATGGCGGTGCAGAACCTCCCGGCCATCGCCGCGCGGCTGGTGGCCGGCGGCCGAGACCCGGGCACGCCTGTCGCTGTGATCGCCGACGGGAGCATGCCGACCCAGCGCACGGTCCTGACCCGACTCGGCGACGTGGCGCGCGACATCACCGACGTGCGCCCACCCGCCATCGTGGTGATCGGCGAGGTGGTCGCGGTGGCCAACCCGGCGTTCTACGGGCGTGGCTGAGCTCGTCGAGGTCACCGACCCGGCCGACGCGCGGCTGGCCGACTACCGCGACCTGCGCGACGTCGAGCTCCGCAAGCACCTCGAGGCCGAGCAGGGCCTGTTCCTGGCGGAGGGCGAGAAGGTCGTCCGGCGGGCCGTCGAAGGTGGCTTCCCCGTCCGCTCGCTGCTGATGGCCCCGCGCTGGCTGGAGGGCCTGGCCGACGTACTCGCGGCGACGGACGCGCCCTGCTACGTCGTCTCCGAGGCGCTGGCCGAGCAGGTGTCCGGGTTCCACGTCCACCGCGGCGCGCTCGCCTCGTTGGAGCGACGCCCCCTGCCCTCGGCCGCCGAGGTCGTCGCCGGAGCGCGCACCGTCCTGGTGCTCGAGGACATCGTCGACCACACCAACGTCGGTGCCTGCTTCCGCAGCGCCGCCGCGCTCGGCGTCGACGCGATCCTGCTCTCGCCGCGCTGCGCCGACCCCCTCTACCGTCGCGCGGTCAAGGTCGCGATGGGTGCGGTCTTCACGGTCCCGTACGCCCGCATCGAGCAGTGGTACGACGCCCTCCCTACCCTCGACGGGTTCACCACCGTCGCCCTGGCGCTAACCGATGACGCGGTCGCCCTGGAGCAGGCCGTCCACGGCGTCGAGCGCCTGGCCCTCGTGATGGGCACGGAGGGACACGGGCTCTCCGACCGCTGGCTGGCCACCGCCGACGTACGCGCCGTCATCCCCATGGCCCAGGGCGTCGACTCCCTCAACGTGGCCGCGGCCACCGCTGTCGCCTGCTACGTCGCCCAACGCCGCTGACGCCGAGTGGTCCGGGCTTCTGTGGACAACCCCGCCGACTTGTCCCGCGATTCGCTGCCAGTCAGATATCGCGGGACAACTCGGCGTCTGGGCGGGGGATTCGCGGGACAACTCGGCGGGCTACACCGGCCACGAGCTTGGGTAGTTGTGGGAGAGGGACTCGGCTTGCTTGTAGAGCTTCTTGCGGGCACGAGTGCTCAGGCGGTCGCCGAAGACGGTGCCCTGGATGTGGTCGGTCTCGTGCTGGAGGCAGCGGGCAAGGAGTCCGTCGCCCTCGTAGGAGACGGGCTCGCCGTCCAGGCCCCGGCCCTCGACACGCGCCCAGTCGGGGCGGGCGCAGGCGATGAACGCCCCGGGGAGGGAGAGGCAGCCCTCCTCGGCGTCGTCGAGCTGGCGCGCCTTGCCCTCCGGCAGGAGTACGACGGGGTTGCACACGACGCCCGTGTGGTGGACCCCCGCGTCGTCGGGGCAGTCGAAGACGAACACCGCGAGGTCGACGCCGATCTGGCAGGCGGCGAGGCCGACACCGTCTGCGGCGTACATCGTCGCGACCATGTCGGCGGCCAGCTGTCGCAGGGCGTCGTCGAACTCGGTGACCTGCTGCTGGGGGCGATGCATGACGTCCTCACCCCAGCGCGTGACGGGGCGTGCAGTTCCCTCGGTGGGCAGCGACATGGCCGACATCCTACGAAGCGGCGAGACGTGACCGGCGCCACGCCGACGGGGACTCGCGATTACATGTAACTGCGAGTTACAGTAGTCGACATGTCGTTGATCAAACCTCCTCGCCTCGCGGCGCAGAGCGGCAAGCACGGCCTGACGTCGTCGGAGAAGCCCGACGCGATCGGCCTGGCGGTCGCCGCCCTCAACAAGATCGCCTCCATCCCGGCCCTCGACCGGTTCGGGCTGCGCAAGCCGACCGAACGGGCTGTGTATGAGGCCACCAAGTCCGGCTTCAGGGCCATCGGCGCCGCCAGCCGCACCTTCGAGCGTCGCGGCAAGAAGGGCGGGACGCCGAAGCGCCCCGCCAGCGCTTCGGGATCAGGTGTCTTCGACCTCACGCCCACCGAGGACGAGCAGATGCTGGTCGACGTGGTCACCGAGTTCGCCACCGAGGTCGTGCGCCCGGTGGCGGCCGAGGCCAACGAGACCTGCGTGGCGCCGGAGAGCCTGCTCAAGGGCAGCCTCGAGATCGGCATCCCGCTGCTCGGCGTACCCGAGGAGCTCGGTGGCATCTCCGAGGAGCGCTCGGCGATGGCCGGCACCCTGGTCGCGGAGGCTCTCGCCAAGGGCGACATGGGTCTCGCGGTCGCGACGCTCGCTCCCGGCTCGGTCGCCACGGCGCTCTCGCTCTGGGGCACCGACGAGCAGCAGTCGACGTACCTCCCGGCCTTCACCGACGGCGAGGTGCCGGCGGCAGCGCTGGCCCTGAACGAGTCGCGGCCGCTGTTCGACGTGCTGGCGCCCGCCGCCAAGGCCGTGCGCAAGGGTGACGGCTACGTCCTGAACGGCGAGAAGTCGCTGGTCGTGCGCGTGGCCGAGGCTGAGCTCTTCGTCGTGGGTGCGGAGCTCGAGGGCAAGGCCCAGCTGTTCCTGGTCGAGTCGTCGTCCGAGGGCATCACGGTCGAGGCCGACCCGGCCATGGGCATCCGTGCCGCCAGCCTGGGCACGCTGCGGCTCAAGGACGTCAAGGTCGACGCGATCGCCAAGCTCGGCGACGCCGACGACTACCTCGAGTGCGTGCGGCTGTCGCGTCTGGCCTGGTGCGCCCTCTCCCTCGGTACGGCGCAGGCGGTGCTCGACTACGTCATCCCCTACGTCAACGAGCGGCAGGCGTTCGGCGAGCCGATCAGCAACCGCCAGGCGGTCGCGTTCATGGTCGCCGACATCGGCATCGAGCTCGAGGGCATGCGCATGGTGACCTACAAGGCCGCCGCCCGCGCCGCGCAGGGTAGGGACTTCGCCCGCGAGGTAGCCCTGGCCCGCAGGCTGTGCTCGGAGAAGGGCATGAAGATCGGCTCGGACGGCGTCCAGCTGCTCGGTGGTCACGGCTTCGTCAAGGAGCACCCGGTGGAGCGGTGGTACCGCGACCTGCGGGCCGTCGGCGTCTTGGAAGGAGCAGTCCTCGTCTGAGGACGGACACGAACATGTACAACCTCGAAACCCCCAAGAAGCACAAGGCGCTCATCGACCAGGCCCACCAGGTCGCGATGAACCTGCTGCGTCCCAACTCACGCAAGTACGACCGAGCCGAGCACGCCTACCCGGTCGAGCTCGACATGCTCGCCGCCATGATCGACGGGCTCTCCGAGTCCGGTCAGGCGGAGGGAGCGGGCGCCGGTGGCGTCGGCAAGGGCGCGGAGCAGCACGCCAAGACCAAGAAGGACGACGGGGGCGTCAAGAACGGCGCCAACATGGCCTCGGTGCTCTCCGTCATGGAGATGGCCTGGGGCGACGTCGGACTGACGCTGACGATGCCGCGCCAGGGACTCGGCAACTCGGCCATCGCGAGCGTGGCCAACGACGAGCAGCTCGAGCGCTTCAAGGGCACCTGGGCCGGCATGGCGATCACCGAGCCGGGCACCGGCTCCGACTCGGCCAACATCAACACCACGGCGGTGCTCGACGGAGACGAGTACGTCCTCAACGGCGAGAAGATCTTCGTGACCTCCGGTGACCGCGCCGACTCGATCGTCGTGTGGGCCACCCTCGACAAGAGTCTGGGCAAGGCGGCGATCAAGTCGTTCGTGGTGCCCAAGTCGCTCCCGGGCATCCGGGTCGAGCGGCTGGAGCACAAGCTCGGCATCCGCGCCTCCGACACCGCGGTGATCGTGCTGACCGACTGCCGCGTGCCCAAGGAGAACCTCCTGGGCTCACCCGACGTCAACGTCGAGCAGGGCTTCGCCGGCGCGATGGCGACCTTCGACAACACGCGTCCGCTGGTCGCAGCGTTCGCGGTGGGCGTGGCCCGTGCCTCCCTCGACCTGACTCGCGAGCTGCTGGAGCAGGCCGGCGTGGTCGTCGACTACGACCGGCCGGCCCAGAACCAGTCAGCGGCCGCGGCGACGTTCCTGCAGCTCGAGGCCGACTACGAGGCGGCGTACCTGCTGACCCTCGAGTCCGCCTGGATGGCCGACAACAAGCAGCCGAACTCCATGCAGGCCTCGATGGCGAAGGCCAAGGCCGGTCGCATGTGCACCGACGTAACCCTGCGGTGCGTCGAGCTCTGCTCCGGCTTCGGCTACAGCGAGCACGAGCTGCTCGAGAAGTGGGCGCGGGACTCCAAGATCCTCGACATCTTCGAGGGCACCCAGCAGATCCAGCAGCTGATCGTGGCTCGCCGCCTCCTCGGGAAGAGCTCGGCCGAGCTCAAGTGACGTAGCGCCCGGGGGGTTGGCGCTCGAACATGTCGGCGGTGTCGTGCAGGATCTCCTGCATGACACCGCCGACTGCTCGTTCCCCGGGTGGGCTGACCTCCGAGGAGGTTGTCGACATGTCCCGCGATCTGCCCGAGGTGCTGCTCAAGGAGTGGAAGAGCTACACGAACATCACGTTCAAGGGCAAGGGCTTCGCGTGGGTCAACCACGAGGAGCAGCGCGCGATGATCAAGGGTCACCATGACGAGCGCGCGGCCCTGCTCGCCACCAGCCCGGACATCTACGAAGCCGGCTGGGCCACGCAGTCCAGCGCCTGGGTCACGGTCCATCTCGAGCACGCCGACCCGGTCGAGGTGCGCGAGCTGCTCGAGGAGGCGTGGCGGATGACGGCGACCAAGAAGGCGATCGCGGCCTACGACGAGGCCAGCCGGTAGCGCGGCGGGAGGCCCCGGCGAGCTTGCGAGCCTTGCCGCCCGCGTCGCCGAGACGCGCTCGGCGGAGAAAACTAGTCTAATGGGTGAGCGAGCTCGTCCTGGGGCAGCTTGGCCCACAGGATGGCCACGACCGCGACGATGCCGGGCACCACACCGGCGATCAGGAAGGTGTTGCGCACCCCGATCGCGTCGGACACCGGACCCGCGAGCGCCATCGAGACCGGCATCAGGCTCAGCGACACGAAGAAGTCCAGGCTCGCCACACGTCCGAGCAGCTCGGGAGGCACCCGGCGCTGCAGGAGGGTGCCCCAGATGACCATCGGCGCGGAGAACAGCACGCCTAGAGCGAAGGCCGCGGCGACGACCATCCAGACGTGGGTGGCCACTCCCATCACGGCCAGGGGCAGGGAGCCGACGCCCCAGAGCAGGTTCATCCACGTCAGGTACCGACGCGGCATCCGCAGCGACGCCATCGCCATGGAGCCGAGTGCGCCGCCGATGCCGAACGCGGCCATCACCATGGCGTGGTCGCCGGGGCCGCCGCCGAGCTTGTCCTTGATCACGAACGGCACGAGCACCTCGAACGGGCCCATCATGATCAGGATCATCAGGCTCGCGAACCCGAGCGTTGCCAGCAGCCACGGCGTGCGCCACATGAAGACGAAGCCCTCACGCATGTCGTGCAGTGCGGACTTGACCGGGTGGCTCCCCGATGCGGAGGTGAGGTCCCGGCGTACGGCGGTCAGGGGGACCGTCGCGAGCACGAGGAGTGCTAGCCCTGCCGATCCGGCTGAGACGGCCACTGCGGTGCCGGCGTTGACCGCGCCCACGATGGCGCCGGCCACGCCCGGGCCCAGCGCCTGCCCGACGGTGGGCCGGACCATGCCCTCGAAGCCGTTGACGGCCAGCAGGTCCCGCTCGTCGACGAGCGCCGGCAGCCAGGCGGAGTAGGCCGGGTAGTAGAACGCCATGCCGACGCCGGTCAGGAACGCGACCACGGCGAGATGCCAGAGCCGGGTGAGGTCGGTGAGGGAGAGGGTCGCGACCAGGGTCATCGCAGCGAGCTCGAGGCTGGCGACGCACAGCAGGATCACCTTCTGCGGGACGCGGTCGGCGACCACGCCGCCCAGCAGCGCCGGCAGGAGGACGCCGACCGCGGCCGAGGTGGCCACCACCGACAGCTGACCGGGACCGCCACCGATCCGGATGACCTCCCAGACCTGGGCGACCGTCCAGACCCCAGTCGCGAAGGTCGAGAGCACGAGTGCCAGCGCCAGACGCCGGTAGCCGGGGTTGCGGAACGGCGTGAGAGCGCGCGGCAGCTGGCGGCCCTCCGACGGGCTCGCGGGGCGTTCGACGCCCGGGGTGGTCAGCGGTTCGGTCACGGCTCTCGTCTCCCTGCTCCTGCCAGTCTGAAGGAGGAGACCGACAGTCTCGACCGAATTCATCGGCGGTCGGTAGCCTCGCAGCGGGGGGCGTGACGAAAGGAACCCAGATGGCCAAGCAGGTCGTCCTGATCACCGGCTGCTCCACGGGCATCGGCCGCGCGACGGCCGAGCGGCTGGCCAAGGCCGGGCACACCGTCTACGCCACCGCCCGCCGGCCCGAGACCGTCCAGGACCTCCAAGGCTGCCGGCCGCTCGCGCTGGACGTGACCGACGACGACTCGATGGCGGCCGCTGTCGCCCAGGTCGAGGCCGACGAGGGTGCGGTCGGGGTCCTGGTGAACAACGCCGGATACAGCCAGTCCGGTGCGCTGGAGACGCTTACGCTCGAGAGCATCCGGCAGCAGTTCGAGACCAATGTGTTCGGCCTGATCCGGATGAGCCAGCTGGTGCTGCCCAAGATGCGGGCGGCGGGCGGCGGGCGGATCGTCAACATCGGCTCGATGGGCGGCAAGCTCACGTTCCCCGGCGGTGGGATCTACCACGCGACCAAGTACGCCGTGGAGGCGATCAGCGACGCGATGCGGTTCGAGGTGCAGGGCTTCGGCGTGCGCGTCGTACTCATCGAGCCGGGGCTGATCACGACAGAGTTCGCGACGGCTGCGTCGACGTCCCTGGCCAACGTCGACGAGTCCGGCCCCTACGCCGAGTTCAACAAGGTGGTCGGACACGCCACGGAGAACGCCTACCGCGGCCCGATGGTCCGCCTCGGCGGTGGACCGGACGCGGTGGCGAAGGTGATCGAACGCGTGATCGGCGCGCGACGACCGCGGGCGCGCTACACCGTGACGCCGTCGGCGAAGCTGGCGATCGCCCAGCGCCGCATCGCGCCGGACCGTGTCTGGGACCTGGCCATGCGCTCGACGTTCCCGGTGCCGAAGTAGCCGACGTCGCTGACGCGGCCGACGACCAGGGTGGTCAGTCCTGCTGGCCGGGCGCCCTGCTCCACTCGGTGGTCGGGTGCCGCTGTGGGACCCCGTCGATGACGATGTCGGTGCGCTCGACGAAGAAGCACATCAGGTCCTTGATCGGCAGCACCTCGTGCAACGGGTCCTCGTAGGTCCAGGCGATGTCACGGCCGGCGTCGCTTGCGGGCTCGTAGCTCCAGTACGACGCGTGCCCCTTGTAGGCGCAGGTAGTGCGAGTCTCGGTGCGGGTGAGCACGTCCAGGCGTACGTCGGAGCGGGGGAGGTACCACCGCACGGGCAGGCTGGTCTCGAGCAGCATCATCGGCGACCGTGAGTCAGCCAGCAGCACGCCGCCAAGCGACACCGTCACATGCCGGGACGAGGGCAGGAGGTCGATGCGCTTGAACGGGTCGTGCGGGTGCCCGACCATCTCGAGGTCCTCCTCGCGCCAGGAGAACGCGCTGAAGTCGAGGATCACCCTCCCCCCGAGGTCCGGGTCGTCCGGCTGGAAGGCGTGACCGACGAGGCCGTCGACGACAACGTCGCGCCCCGAGCACGAGTGGGCACCGAAGCGGCCCGGAGGCAGCACCTGCGGCATCGCGTCGAGGTCGGGTGTGACCGGGTTGCCGTCATCGAGCGGGACCAGGAAGTCCTGTCGTGGTATGGCGTAGAGCGGAACGATCCGGCGCGGCTCCCACACCAGGTAGGCATCGGTGGTTTCGGCCACGGCGCGTCCCTGGCGAGCCACCCGGATCCGCTGGGGCCTGGGCTCGAACCGAAGGTCGCTCGACACGGTGGGCACAGCGGACGCGAAGCGGAGGGCCATGCGTCGATACTGCCAGGCGGTGGACCAGATCATCGCCGAGCCTGGCCCAGGACACGTCCCGTTCGCCGGTCCCCGCACGAAGAAGGTGGCTTCGGTCACATCGGTGCGGTTATGTGCGCAATGACCGGGCACCATGGAGTCATGAAGACGCTGACCGCAGGCACACCGGCCCCCGACTTCGAGCTCGACGACCAGGACGGCAACCCCACACGACTGAGCACGCTCCTCAAGGAAGGGCCGGTCGTGGTGTTCTTCTACCCGGCGGCCGAGACCCCCGGCTGCACAAAGCAGGCGTGCCACTTCCGCAACCTCGACGGCGAGTTCACCGCCCTCGGCGCCCAGCGGGTCGGCGTCAGCCGCGACACCGTGGAGAAGCAGAAGAAGTTCGCCGACAACCACCGGCTCGGCTACAAGCTCCTGGCGGACGTCGACGGCGACGTCGCTGCGTCCTACGGCGTGAAGCGGGGCCTGCTCGGCGCACTCGCGCCCGTGAAGCGGTCCACCTTCGTGATCGGCGCCGACCAGGTGGTGGTCAAGGTGATCAGCAGCGAGGTCAACATGGACGCTCACGCCGACGAGGCACTCGAGGCACTGCGCGGCCTGTGAGCCGCGCTGTGAGCCGCCCTGTGAGCCACCCGGTGTGACCCCTCTGTGACACTGGGGGAGTGCGCTTCCTCAACGACTTCGAGCCGCCCTACGAGCTGACCTACAGCGACGTCTTCATGGTCCCGCGTCGGTCCGACGTCGCCTCGCGCTACGACGTCGACCTCTCCGGCGGCGACGGCACCGGTACGACGATCCCGATCGTCGTGGCGAACATGACCGCGATCTCGGGGCGCCGGATGGCCGAGACCGTTGCCCGTCGTGGGGCGATCTCGGTGATCCCGCAGGACATCCCGCTGCCCGTAGTACGCGACGTCGTGTCGTGGGTGAAGTCGCGGCATCTGGTGTTCGACACCCCGATCGTGTTCGACCCGCACCAGACGGTCGGCGAGGCGATCGCCCTCCTGCCCAAGCGCGCGCACCGGGCCGGGTTCGTCGTGGTCGACGGACGCCCGGTGGGCGTGGTCGCCGAGGACGACTGCCTCGGCGTGGACCGGTTCACCCAGGTGGGCCAGGTGATGAGCGCCGACCCGGTCACCCTGGCCGACTCGGTCGACCCGCAGCAGGCGTTCGAGCTGCTGTCCGAGGCGCGGCACCGGCTCGCGCCCGTGGTCGACGGAGAGGGTCGGCTGGTCGGGGTGCTGACGCGCACCTCGGCCCTGCGCGCGACGGTCTACCAGCCTGCCGTCGACGCTGCCGGCCGGCTGCGCGTCGCGGCCGCCATCGGGGTCAATGGTGACGTGGCGACCAAGGCGCAGGAGCTGCTCGACGCCGGGGTCGACACGCTCGTGGTCGACACCGCCCACGGACACCAGGACCGCATGGTCGACGCGCTGCGCATCATCCGCAAGCTCGACCCGCAGGTGCCGGTGGCAGCAGGCAACGTCGTCTCGGCCGGCGGGGTCGAGGAGCTCGTCGAGGCAGGTGCCGACATCATCAAGGTTGGCGTAGGTCCGGGCGCGATGTGCACGACGCGGATGATGACGGGAGTCGGGCGACCACAGTTCTCCGCGGTGCTCGAGTGCGCCGCCCGGGCTCGCGAGCTCGGCAAGCACGTCTGGGCCGACGGCGGCGTACGCCATCCACGCGACGTCGCCTTGGCGCTCGCGGCCGGCGCGAGCCAGGTGATGATCGGGTCGTGGTTCGCCGGGACCTACGAGTCACCCGGCGACCTGCACGTCGACGCCGAGGGGAGGGCCTTCAAGGAGTCCTTCGGCATGGCGTCCGCGCGGGCGGTCGCCAGCCGCACAAGCGCCGAGTCGGCCTTCGACCGGGCGCGCAAGGGTCTCTACGAGGAGGGCATCTCCTCGAGCCGGATGTACTTGGACCCCGAGAGGCCCGGTGTCGAGGATCTCCTCGACCAGATCTGCGCGGGAGTTCGCTCGGCGTGCACCTATGCCGGCGCGCGGTCGGTCGAGCAGTTCCACGATCGGGCACTCATCGGGGTCCAGTCAGCGGCAGGCTTCCACGAGGGAAGGCCGCTGCCAGGGGGCTGGTGAGAAACCAGCTATCTGCGGACGAAGTTCTGTACGGCGACCCACGCGCACTGATTCTCGTCCCAGCGCACCGAGACTCCGGTGAAGCGGGCCTTGTGCGAGAGGATGTTCGCGCGGTGCCCCGGCGAGTTCATCCACATGCGCACCAGGTCGACGGGACGAGCGCCGTCGTTGATCATCGCGATGTTCTCCGACGCGTACGTCGCGCGGCAGCCGTCGAGCAGGGTGCCGAGGTTGCTGTGCTCGAACCGGTCCGCTCGGGTGAGGTGGCCGGACCAGGAGCGCGCATGGGTGCTCGCGCAGTCGGTGGCCTTCACCCTCGACAGGCCGTGCTGGGCACGACGTCTGTTGATGAGCTTGACGAGGCGCTCGTTGTAGCGCTTCGCCCAGGCTGCTGAGCCTGCACGCTCACTGTGCATCTGCATGGCGGACGCCTCGGGCGCGACAACCGTCACGCCGGTGAGGCCTACGCCGATACCGGCCACCAAGGCGGCCAGGCCCGCACGCATGCGGGCTCTGCTCTTTGACACCATTTGACCCCTCCCAAGGTCACTGGACAAGTAATGCCGACGATATTGGGCTGATCTACCCCCTTGTCATGGTTTTCAAAGAAAACCTGACTCTTGTTCACGAGGAATCGTCCGAACGGCCGACGTCCGGGTCCGCCGGATCGGGGTGGGTTCGTGGCATTCTGCGCCCATGGCATTCACCTTGTTCGAGGCCGACGGCGGGACTCGGGTCGAGTTCGGGGACCGTGCTTCGTACTCCTTCAACCAGGCGGGCTTCCTGGTCGTGGTCACCGACGACGGGCACCGGCTGACCTACTCCCCGGTCGCCTGGCACCACGTCGAGGACACGCCTAAGTCGGGTTGGTGAGGCCCGAGAGGGCGAGCACATCGTCCGGTCCGGCCAGGTCCGGCAGGGCCACGAAGACCGTGCTGACGCCTCGGTCGAAGAGGCCGCGGTAGCGCTCGGCCGTCTGCTCGACGGTGCCCGCATGCCGTCGCTTGGCGTACGCCGGAGCAGGGGTCCGACCGCGCAGCCGCTCCACCCGCGCCCACACGTCGTCGCGGTCGCGGCCGACCACGGGAAGGTCGAGAACCGTTGTTTCTACGGGGTTCTGGGACTTCTCGCGGTAGGCGAGGAAGGCTGCCAGGCGTTGCTCGAAGACGTCGGTGGTCGGCAGGTTGCACGCATCGCCCAGCTCGGCAGCAATGCGCAGCGTGCGCCGTTCCCCGTTGCCGCCGACGATGATCTGCGGCCGGCCGACCGGCCTGGGGTAGCAGGTCGTCTCGGGCAGCGCGACTCGCACGCCGTCGTACGCCTTGGTGCCGGGAGACCACAGGGCGCGGATCGTCTCGACGGATCGCTCGAGCTCGTCGAGCCTCGCGCGCGGGCCGGCGAACGGCAGCCCGAACCCGGCGTGCTCACGCTCGAACCACCCGGCTCCGATGCCGAGGAACGCGCGTCCGCCGGAGATGAGGTCGAGCGTCGCGACGGTCTTGGCGATGATGCCTGCGGGACGGAAGGTGACGGGGGTGCAGAGGGTGCCCAAGCGAAGTCCTGTGTCTAGACCAGCGAGCAGTCCCAACGTGGTGAACGGATCGGGGATCGGCTCCCAGGCACGGTCGACCTGGGGGATCTGGATGAGGTGGTCCATCAGGGCAATCCCGGCAAACCCGGCGTCGTCTGCGGCCAGAGCGACGTCCCTGAGCCAGCCGGCGGGATCCTCGCCCCAGGGGAAGCGCGAGAGCTGCAGCACGACCTCCCGCTCGCCGCGCCGGGCCGCGGGGGGAGCGGCGGCCACGGACGACACGGGCGTCCCCTGGGGCGCTTGCTCGTCGAGCGTCAGGATGCGGTCCCAGCCCTCGCCCTCGAGGTCCAGCTCGGCCACCCGCTTGAGCTGGCCACTGAGCACAGTCGCCGGGACGGGCAGGTCTCGGATGGCGTTGCGCTGCCGGCAGAGTGCCGCTGCGGTGCGGAACACCACCGCCACCGCCGGGAGCCCGGCCGCCCGCGCAGCGCCGAGGTACGACGCCCGGCGCTCTCCGTCCAGGCCCAAGGTGTCGACGACCGTCGTGAGTCCGCGCCGGAGCCGAGCACCGACGATCTGGTCGAGCAGCCGGAAGGCGTCGTCGGTGGCGTCGAGGTCGTGTCGTCCGCTGCCCACGATGCCGCGCAGGTCGTCGGAGGAGACGACCTCCTGGCTCCGGTAGCGCTCGGCCGCCCAGGTCGACTTGCCTGCTCCCGAGGCACCGACCAGCACCACGAGCGCCGGGTCGGGCAGGGGCTCGGTCACAGCGCCTGCACCACCACGCCACCGAGGTGCGCCTCGTCGATGCTGCACGGGTGGCCGTCGACCCAGCAGCGCTTGGTGGAGGTCACCTCCACGTTGACGTCCTGGGTTCCGGCGTCGTACGCGATGAAGCCGCCCGAGAGGCTGACGTTCGCGCCCGTCACGCGCCCGCCCACGCTGTCGACGGTGCGGGCGTAGCAGGTGTCGCACACCGAGCGCGGGTAGCGGTCCTGGTGCAGGGCGGGGGCACCGCACAACGGGCAGGCATGGGTGTAGCGGCGACCGTCGGGCTCGTCGAGCAGGTGGTCGCTCGCGGCCAGGACGCGCATCGGCTCCCCACCCGCACGGTTGAGGTGGATCAGGAGGCTTTCGGCGTAGTCGAGGTCCTCCTCGGGCAGCCGCGCGTCCGGTCCGAGGTCCAGGTCTGCCACCGTGCACCCCTCACGCGCTGCGGTCACAGCGGCCTGCTGCCACAGACCGAGGCTGCGCAGGTCCAGGGGGCGGTCCGCGTGCCGTCTCCGGCTCAGCCACTGCTGGATGACGTCCTCCGGAGTGGGGGAGCCCGCGTGCAGGATGCTGACGGAGTAGCCACCCCGGTGACCGATCACGAGCACTCGGCCCTGGTCGTCCTCGAAGGCATAGCCGCCGCTGACGAGGTCCTGCTCGAGCTCGCGGTGGGGCACGTGTCGAGCGGTCGCGGGGTCGATCCCCTGACGTGCCAGAGCCTCCTCCGGCGTCATCCGCGCGAGCTCCGAGCCGTGCGACCACGCACCACGCCGATGAACTGCTCCACCCGCTCGTCGTCCAGGTCGGCCCGCCACGCCAGCCCCACCTGGGTCTCGGGCAGGTCACCGACCACGACGTAGGAGACGTCCTTGCGATGGTGCAGCCGCGCCACCGACATCGGTACGACGACCACGCCGGTGCCGGCTGCCACCGTCTCGACCGCTTGCTTGGCGGTCAGCTCGCCGGACACCTCGAGCCGGATCTCGCCGTCGAGATCGGCATCGACGATCTCGTCGTACTCCGTGGCGGGGTGGTCGTGTGGGACCACCACGACCGGCTTCTCCAGGTACAGCGGGATCACGTGCAGCCCGTCGCGGTCCACCGGCTGCCGGACGAAGCACATGTGCGCGCTCCCGTCGTCCAGCACGTCACGCTGGCGGGACTGGTCGACGAGCGTGACCTCGAGCGGGGAGCGGCGGTAGCGCTCCTCCCACGTGCGCACCCACTTGGCGGGTGTCACGCCCGGCACGAATGCGACACGGAAGGGGCTGCTCATGTCGCCGAGCCTAGCCAGCGGGTCGGTCAGTCGCGGTCCGCGCCGGCCCCGCGCCCGACCCACCATGCGATCAGGAACGTGATCAGCATCAGCACGAAGGCCACGTTGAAGCCGAACGACAGCAGGCTCCCGAAGAGGAAGGCGATGCCGGCGGACACCCAGGCGAGCCGCATCGCCGCCGGTGTGGCGCTTGCGGGCTCGTCGGCAGCCGTGGCGTCAACGTCCTCCGGCGCGAGCCGGGCCATCGCCTCGTGGGAGACGCCCAGCTCGCGGATCACCATGTCGCGTGCTCGCGCGCGCACCTTGTCGTCGGCCCGGCCGGCCAAGGTGACGCGCAGCCCTGCTGGGATCGTGCCGTCGTCCACGATCGCCGCAGCGAGCGCGATGAGCGTCTTGGGTGACCTCGCCTCGATGCGGTCCGCGAGCCGGTCTGCGCCGGACGGGTCCTCGCGCATCGCCTGCGCCAGCACCGCGCCCGCCTCGGCGGGATGCTTGTCGATCATGTGCTTGGCCAGCGAGTTGTCGTGCGGGGTCGCCGCCGGCTTGCGAGCCCAGTCACCGAGCTCGAGCGCGGAGAACCGGCTCCAGGTCGCCGACTTCGCCGCCAGCTCGCGGATCATGTCCTGGCTCAGCCAGCTGCGGACCTGGGTCTCGGTCAGGGCATCCTGCACGCGCAGGAGCCGTGACCACACCACAGCCTGTCCGGCCGGACCGACCTCGCGAGCCGCCGCCGCCGCAAGCACGGCATCGTCGAGCTGCTGCTCGGAGCCGCCGAGGCGGGCGAACGCGGCCAGCAGGTCAGGCGTGGTGTAGCTGCCGGCCAGCTCGTTGTGGACGAGGGCGCCCTGGAGCGCCACGGCGACATCCAGGCGCTCGCCGGGCCGCAGCCCGTCGATCCACGCGTTGCCATGAGGACCGCGCATCAGCTGGACCAGCTGTGCTGGGTCCAGGCTCCGCGGCGCCGTGGCAAGAAGGTCCTGCTCGTCGTCGTACATGGGTTCAACCCCCTCAGCGCGAAAACGAGTGGGGCCGAGGCGGGGTTATGGCTTGTGGTACTGCGCCGGCTCTGGCCGCGACCTCACCGAGGGAGCCGACCGCGGCTTCTTCGGACGGCTGATGGCCGGCCTTCTCTCGGTCGCCGTCCTCGTAGCCGGCGCGGTGACCCGCTGCGGATCGACACCGCGGAGTAACCCCACCCCTTCCTTGAGCGTTGGACAGCACAACGCTGCCGTCTCCTCGGGAGGTCAACCATGCTCCGACGTGTCACCGCCGCCTTCGCCGTCGCCGGCGTGTCCGTTCTGGCCGGTTCGCTCGCACCGGCACAGTCTGCGCCGATCGTGCTGCCCGACCTCCTCGACGAGGAGACGCTGAGCTGCACCCAGCTCGTCCCGCACGCGCTGTCGGTCGACACGATCGCGGTGAACCTCGAGGTCCGGATCCTGCTCGACGGGGTCAACCAGTCGGTCGCCGAGACGGCGGTCGCGTCCATGCGCAAGGCCTACGCGCCCCTCGGCATCACAGTCGTGCCGTCGTACCAGAGCGTGAGCTTCACCGGCACCGAGGCCGGCAACCTCAACCAGCAGGCCAAGAACCTCTTCGGCGGCCTGCGCCCGGCCGGGGTCGACGTGGTCTACACGATGACCAGCAAGGACATCACGGCCGAGGGCAGCCCGCTGGGCAACAACGTGGCCGGCCTCGCCGACTGCATCGGCGGCGTCCGCTACGCGAACCACGCGTTCGCCGTGGGCGAGATCTTCCCCGACCCCACCGTCGGCGGCACGATCCCGCTGCCCGTCCGTGAGGCGACCGGCAAGACCATGGCCCACGAGGTCGGGCACCTGCTGGGCGGGCACCACCACTACTTCAGCGTCGAGGGGCTGCTGGCGCCCGACCCGAACGTGGCCACGCTGATGGGTCCGACGCTGAGCATCATCAGCCTGAGGTTCTCCACGCTCAACACGCTGATGGTCAAGGCACACACCCAGCTGTACGCCGCACCCTGACGTCGTCCTGCCGACGTGCAGGTGTGGCGACAAAAAGGCGACCCCGCCCCAGAGCTGGGACGGGGTTGCTCTGTGTCCGAGGGGGGACTTGAACCCCCACGCCCTTTTGGGGCACTAGCACCTCAAGCTAGCGCGTCTGCCTATTCCGCCACCCGGACAAGGTGATCGCCTCCCACTGTAGTTCCAGCGGTCGGCGCGGCGGTAACTGTAGCAAAGGCGACGGGCAGTTCTCACATCGGACTCGTGGGGTCACAAGGTGTAAGGATGAGGGCATGAGCACGTACGACCCGGCCGCCGAAGTCGTCGAGATCTGCCGTGACCTGATCCGGATCGACACCACCAACCCGGGCGACGACAGCGGCCCGGGGGAGCGCAAGGCCGCCGAGCACGTCGCGGGCCTGCTGGACGAGGTCGGCATCGAGTCTGAGCTGTTCGAGTCCGAGCCGGGCCGCACCTCGCTGGTGGCCCGCTGGGGCGGTACGACGGGCGAGCCGCTGCTGTTGCACGGGCACCTGGACGTCGTACCTGCCGACGCGGCCGACTGGGCCTACGACCCGTTCGCGGGCGAGATCGCCGACGGCTACCTCTGGGGCCGCGGAGCGGTCGACATGAAGGACTTCGACGCGATGGTGCTCTCGCTGGTGCGCGCCCGGGCCAGGGCCGGCGCAGTGCCCGAGCGGCCGATCGCGCTCGTGTTCACCGCCGACGAGGAGGCCGGTGGACACAAGGGTGCCCAGTGGCTGGTGGAGAACAAGCCGGAGCTCCTCGACGACTGCACGGTCGCCGTGGGGGAGGTGGGCGGGTTCAGCACGACGTTCCGCGACCGCCGGCTCTACCTCATCCAGACCGCCGAGAAGGGCATGGCCTGGATGCGGCTGACCGCCCATGGTCACGCCGGTCACGGCTCGATGCGACACCCGGACAATGCAGTCACCCGGCTCGCGGCCGCGGTCGCGCGGCTAGGCGCCCACGAGTGGCCGGTCCGGCTGACCCCGACGATGCAGGTGCTGCTGGCCGCGGTGGCCGAGCTGGCCGACACCGAGGCCACGCCGGAGAACGCCGAGGCCCTCGTGGAGGAGTTCGGCCCGGCCTCACGCATGCTCGGCGCCGTGCTGCGGCACACGCTCAACCCGACCATGCTCGAGGCCGGCTACAAGGTCAACGTGGTGCCCGGGCTGGCGCGGGCTCAGGTGGACGGCCGGTTCCTCCCCGGTTACGAGGACGAGTTCTTCAGCACCCTGGCCGAGCTGGTGGGCGAGGGGATCGACCTGGACTGGGTCAGCAACCAGTCCGCGCTGGAGACGACGTTCGAGGGTGAGGTCGTCGACGCCATGAGCGCGTCCATCCTGGCGGCCGACCCGGAGGCCCTCGTCGCGCCGTACCTGATGAGCGGCGGCACCGACGCCAAGCACTGGGCCAAGCTCGGCATGCAGTGCTACGGCTTCACGCCGCTCAACCTTCCGCCGGACCTCGACTTCACGGCGCTGTTCCATGGGGTCGACGAGCGGGTGCCGACCTCGGCGCTGGAGTTCGGCGCGCGGGTGTTCGACGACTTCCTCGGGCGGCTCTGACCTGCTTGCTGGAGCATGCGAAATGGTGTGATGCCGATCACTCGCGCCGTCAGAGTGCTTGCTAGAGTTAGCAACGTCACGGTGTCGTTGGTTCCTGGAACCATTTCGGTTCCGTAGCCTGGACGCATCAGCCAAGCCTTGTAAGGGGACTGACGATGCGAACAATGCGACCGCTCACCGCGGCCGGCGCCACCCTGGCGGCCTGTGCGGCGACCCTCACCTTCGGGGTGCCCACGGCCCACGCCGTCGAGGCCTGCGACGGCAAGGCCGCCACGATCGTCGGCACACCCGACGACGACCGCCTGACCGGCACCGATGCGGCCGACGTGGTCGTCCTGCTCGGCGGTGACGACGTCTTCCGCGGCGGCGCGGGCAACGACGTCATCTGCGGTGGCGCGGGCGCGGACTTCCTCTTCGGTGAGGACGGCAACGACCGGGTCTTCGGTGGCGACGGTGCCGACACGTTGAGTGGTGCGACTGGCGACGACGTGCTGCGCGGCGAAGGCTCGCTCGACCGGGTCCTCGGTCTTGCCGGCCACGACGACGTCGACGGTGGCGACGACAGGACCGACACCATCGACTTCATGTCCTCCGACCCCGACGCCACCCAGGGCGCCGTCATCGACGCGGCCAAGGGCACCTACAGCTTCGGGCTCGGCTCGGGCAAGCTGAGGAACTTCGAGGTCTACATCGGCACGGAGAGCAACGACGTCTTCCGCGGCACCGACGCGCGCGACAACTTCCGCGGCCAGACCGGCAACGACCGGGTCTGGACCTACGGCAAGCAGGACATCGTCCAGATCGCAGACGGCTCCATCGCCTGGACCGGCGACAACTCCGACCTGGTGACCCTCGCCGGCAACGCCAAGGCCTACGGCGAGGCGGCCGGTGACCGGTTCCTGCTCCTCGGAGGAAAGGCCCAGGCCTTCGGTCAGTCGGGTGCCGACACCTTCAACATCACCACCAGCGGCGACGTCCGCGGCGGCAAGGGCCGAGACGCGCTCGTCCTGCACGCCCAGCAGGGTGACAGCGGCGTGTCGCTCGATCTGAGGAAGGGGGTGGGCCGCTGGCCCGGCGACCCCGACAAGGGCACCTTCACGGTCAAGAGCGTGCAGCGAGTGACCGGCACGAAGAAGGCCGACACCCTCCGAGGCACGAACAAGATCGACATCTTCTACGGTGGCGACGGCAACGACCGCTTCTTCGGTCGCGGCGGCGCGGACCGCTTCTACGGCGAGAAGCACACCGACAAGGGTGTGGGTGGCAAGGGTGACGACCTCTGCGACGTGGAGATCGCCAAGAGCTGCCGCCGGCCCAACCTCGGCTGACCTTGTCGGGGCTAGGCCACGTAGGTCGGCCGCATCCGGATGATCTTGCGCCGGAGCACGACCTTGCGAGTGCCGTCGGGAAGGATCCGCACCCGGTCGAGCTCCCAGCCGCCGTACTCGGCTCGGTCAGTCAGCAGTCGCGTCACCACGTTGCGTGACAGCGTGCGGGGGAGCGTCAGTCGCTCGAACTCGTACTCCACCCCGGGCCTGACGGCGGTCCGGGATGGTCGACGATCCATAGCCTTATGAGAACACGGCCGCCGAGGAGACGTCGTCCAAAGCCTCGGAGATCTCGGACGGTAGCTCGCAGTCCTCGACGGTGAGCGAGCCGCGGAGCTGGGCGGCGGTGCGGGCACCCACGATCGGAGCGACCACGCCCGGTCGGTCGCGCACCCAGGCCAGAGCCACCTCGAGGGGCGACCACTGCAGCCCGTCGGCGGCACGCGCAACAGCCTCGACGATGCGGGCGCTGCGCTCGTCGAGGTAGGCGCCGACGAAGTTGGCGAAGTGCGGGGAGGCCGAGCGAGAGTCGGCGGGGGTGCCGGTGCGGTACTTGCCCGTCAGCACTCCGCGGCCCAGCGGGGACCACGGCAGGATGCCGATCCCGAGCGCCTCGGCCGCGGGCACCGTCTCGGTCTCGATGCGCCGGTTGAGGAGGGAGTACTCGGCCTGGTTGCTGGCCAGCAGAGCGCGCCCGGGCACCGCACGCTGCCAGGTCGCTGCCTGGGCCATCTGCCACGAGGAGTAGTTCGACACTCCGACGTACGACGTGCGCCCGGTCGACACCGCGTAGTCCAGCGCCGAGAGGGTCTCCTCCCACGGGGTCTCGTCGCTCCACACGTGCACCTGCCAGAGGTCGACGTGGTCCACGCCCAGCCGCTTGAGCGACTGGTCGAGCGTGCGCACCAAGGTCCCGCGCGAGACGTCGACCTGCCGGGAGTCACGGCCACGAGCGACGCCGGCCTTGGTGGCGAGCACGATGTCGTCGCGGTTGACCACGTCGCCGATGAGGGAGCCGATCAGCTCCTCCGACGCGCCGTCGCCGTAGCCGGCTGCGGTGTCGATGAAGGTGCCGCCTGCCTCGGCGAACGCCTTGAGCTGGTCGCGGGCCTCGTGCTCGTCGGTGTCGCGTCCCCAGGTGAGAGTGCCGAGGCCGAGCCGGGACACCTTCAGGCCGGTGCGCCCCAGGAACCGTTGCTGCATGGGCAAACCGTAACCCGAGCCGTAGCGCCGATTCGGGGCGCCTCGCCGTGTCCCCTAGGCTTTGCGGACGTCCGCCGCCGTACCGGGAAAGGGCCCATGAACTACTTCGAGGCGATCGTGCTCGGCATCGTCGAGGGACTCACGGAGTTCCTGCCGATCTCCAGCACCGGCCACCTGATGATCGCCGAGAAGCTGCTGGGCCTTCCGATCAGCGACGACACGGCGACGGGCCGGGCGGTCGGCGCCTACACCGCGGTCATCCAGATGGGCGCGATCGCAGCCGTCCTGGTCTACTTCTGGAAGGACCTGTGGCGGATCGCCAAGGCATGGGCCGTGGGCATCGTGAGGCCCGAGCTCCGCGGGGAGTACGACCACCGCATGGGCTGGTATGTCATCGTCGGCTCGCTCCCGATCGGCCTGGTCGGCTTCGCCGCGAAGGACATCATCCGCGGCCCGTTCAAGTCCCTGTGGGTCGTCGCGGCGGCCCTGATCGTGTGGAGCGTCGTCCTGATCGTGGCCGAACGGCGTGGCAAGCAGGAGCGTGGCGAGGACGGCATCACCATGCGCGACGCCTTGGTGATGGGCAGCATCCAGTGCGTCGCGCTGGTGCCCGGTGTCTCGCGCTCCGGCGCCACCATCTCCGCCGGGCTGCTGCAAGGCCTCGACCGGGTCGCGGCCACCCGGATGGCGTTCTTCCTGGGCATCCCGTCGCTGACCGCGGCGGGTCTCTATGAGCTCAAGGACGTCGAAGGCATCGGCGCCGGCCCCGCGGTCGTCGGCACGGTCGTGAGCTTCGTGGTGGCCTATGCGTCGGTGGCCTGGCTGCTGAAGTTCGTCGCGCACCACAGCATCGGCAAGTTCGTGCCGTACCGCGTCGGGCTGGGCCTGGTGATCCTGGCGCTCCTGGGCACCGGCGTCATGTCGGCGACCTAGCCCTCCGAGGGACAAGGCCGGCCTGGGCGGACCTGGCCTACAGCCAGCCGCTGCGCTTGAAGAAGCGGTAGAGCCCGATCGAGACGAGCACCATCAGCGCCAGGCACAGGAAGTAGCCGTAGTGCCAGGTGAGCTCCGGCATGTTGTCGAAGTTCATGCCGTAGACGCCGGCGATGAGGGTGCCGGCGGCCCCGATCGCGACCCAGGCCGAGATCTTGCGCATGTCCTCGTTCTGCTGGACGCTCACCCGCGCCAGGTAGGCCTGGAAGACCGCCGTGAGCAGTGCGTCGAGAGCGTCGACATGCTCGCCCACCCGTACGACGTGGTCGGCGACGTCGCGGAAGAACGGCCGGGCGTCCTCGACCATCAGCGGGACGTCACCGTCCGCGAACCGCTGCATGGGCCCGGCCAGGGGGTTCACGGCCCGTCGTACCTCGGCGACCTCGCGCTTGAGGGTGTAGATGCGCTGTGCGTCGTAGGTGCGCAGCGGCGAGAAGATGGACTCCTCCACCTCGTCGACGTCGGTCTGCAGGGCGTCGACGACGTCGGCGTACGCGTCGACGATGCGGTCGCTCACGGCGTAGACCACCGCGGACGGGCCGTGACCCAGGATCGCGGTCTGCCGCTCGAGGTCACGGCGGGCGCCGGAGAGCTCCGAGCCCGCACCCTGTCGCACCGTGACCACGAAGTCGGCACCCACGAACATCGTGACCTGCCCGGTCTCGACCGCATCCCGCTCGTCGACGTACCAGAGCGTCTTCAGCGCGAGGAAGACCATGTCGTCGTACTGCTCGAGCTTGGGTCGCTGATGCGCATGCAGGGAGTCCTCGACGGCGAGCGGGTGCAGGCCGAACGAGCTCGAGACGGCGCTCATCTCGGCGACGGTCGGCTCGTGCAGCCCGACCCAGACGAACTCGCGCTCGGCGTCGACGGCAGCCCGCATGGCGGCGTAGTCGTCCTTGTCGCAGCCGAGCTCCACGCGAGCCCCGTCCCGGTACACCGCGCTGTCGACGATCATGGGCTCACCCTAGGCTGGACACCATGGCAACCCTGATCCTCGTCCGTCATGGGCGATCCAGCGCCAACACCCAGGGAGTGCTGGCCGGCCGGACAAAGGGTGTCCTTCTCGACGAGGTAGGGGAGAAGCAGGCGGCCCTGGCCGGCGAGCGACTGGCCATAGTGCCGCTGGCTGCCATCGTGACCAGCCCCCTCGAGCGTTGCCGCGCCACGGCCGCAGCCATCAGCCGGGCCCAGGGCGACAAGGTCGCGGTCCGGGTCGACCGGGCGGTCGCCGAGGTCGAGTACGGCTCCTGGACGGGCCGGCCGATCAAGGAGCTCGCCAAGGAGCCGCTGTGGAAGGTAGTGCAGTCCCACCCGTCGAAGGCGGTCTTCCCCGAGGGGGAGTCGCTGGCCGCGATGAGCGCCCGGGTCATGGACGCCGTACGCCGGTGGGACGCGAAGCTGGAGGCCGAGCACGGGCAGGAGGCGATCTGGGTGCTGACCACGCACGGTGACCCCATCAAGGCGGTCCTGGCCGACGCCCTGGGCATGCACCTGGACGCGTTCCAGCGGATCGTGGTCGACCCGGGCAGCCTCTCGATCGTCCACTACTCGCCGCTGCGGCCGTTCGTCCTGACCATGAACTCCACCCAGGGTGAGCTCGGCCACCTCAGGCCACAGCCGAAGAAGCGCGCCCGCAAGCGGATCAGTGACGCGGTCGTCGGTGGCGGCTCGGGACCGGCCACCTAGGCTGGCGCCATGACCGTCCTGCACTCCTACGACCCGCCGGAGCGCTTCGTCGCCGGCACGGTGGGCCCTCCCGGTCAGCGCACCTTCTTCCTCCAGGCACGATCGGGTCCCCGCGTCACCAGCATCTCCCTGGAGAAGCAGCAGGTGTCGGTCCTGGCCGAGCGGATCGAGGCCCTGCTCGACGAGCTGATCCGTACGACGGACCCGGCCACGGTGCCCGCCGTCACACCGCACGACCTGGAGGACTCCGACCCGCTGGAGCAGCCGATCGTCGAGGAGTTCCGTGCCGGGACGATGACGCTGTCGTGGGACGCGGCCGACCAGCGGGTCGTCGTGGAGGTCTTCCCGTTCGTGGAGAGCGACGAACCCGACGACGCCGACGACGCCGTCGACTCCGTGGAGGAGGTCGAGGTCGAGGTCGAGGAGCTGCTCGTCGTCCGGCTGCCGGCCGCGGCAGCGCGGGCGTTCGCCAAGCGTGCCCTCACCGTGGTGGCTGCGGGTCGCCCGCCTTGCCCGTTCTGCGGCGGGCCGCTCGACCCCTCCGGCCACCTCTGCCCACGTGCCAACGGCTTCCGCAGGACCCAGCCCTGACCGGCGTCGAGGCGCTCCTGGCTCACGGGGAGCTCGAGGTGACGGGCAGGATCATGCCCGCCTCCAACGCGACGTTCTTCGGCACGGTCGTGCTGGGTGACCAGGAGGAGCGCTGCGTCTACAAACCGGTCGCGGGGGAGCGGCCGCTGTGGGACTTCCCCGACGGCACGCTGGCCGCGCGCGAGGTCGCGGCGTACGCCGTGAGCCAGGCGCTGGGCTGGGGCGTCGTGCCGCCGACGCTGCTTCGCGCAGGACCCGCGGGTCCCGGCATGGTGCAGCTCTGGTGCGAGCCCGACGCCGGTCAGCAGCCGGTCGACCTGGTGCCGCGGGGCCGCACGCCGCACGGCTACCGCCATGTCCTCGACGCCTACGACGGCGATGACCGTCCCATCTCGCTGGTCCACGAGGACAACGAGCCCCTGCGCCGGATGGCGGTGTTCGACGTGCTCGTCAACAACGCCGACCGCAAGGGCGGTCACGTGCTGGCGATGCCTGACGGGCACCGCTACGGAGTGGACCACGGGGTCTGCTTCAACGCCGATGACAAGCTCCGCACCGTGCTGTGGGGCTGGGCGCGGGAGCAGCTCTCGCCGGAGCACCGCGTGGCCGTGGAGAAGGTGCGCGCCGACGAGGTCCTGCTGGCCAGGCTCTCCGAGCTCCTGGAGCCGGTGGAGGTCGCTGCTTTCGACCGCCGCTGCGCCCGGCTGCTCACCACCGACCGCATGCCGGTTCCGTCGGGTGGGTGGCCGGCGATCCCGTGGCCGGCCTTCTGACCGGGCGGTGCCGGATCGTCCTTTCGGGCGTTGCCGTCCGGGCGCTGCTCGCCGCCGGTTAGCATCGGGCCATGCGTGCATGGGACAACGTCGGCGTGCCGAGCCTCGAGTCGCTCGGCCTAGGGCCTGCCGTCAGCGTGCACAACACCCGCAGCGGCAAGGTCGACCTGACGACCCCGGCCGACGGAGTCGCGCGTCTCTACGTCTGTGGCATCACGCCCTACGACGCGACGCACATCGGTCACGCTGCGACGTACATCGCCTTCGACCTGCTCAACCGAGCCTGGCTCGACGCGGGTCACCAGGTCCGCTACGTCCAGAACGTCACCGATGTCGATGACCCGCTGCTCGAGCGCGCGACCGTCACCGGACAGGACTGGCGGGCTCTGGCCGAGCGTGAGATCGAGCTCTTCCGCGAGGACATGCAGGCGCTGCGGGTCCTGCCGCCCAACGCCTACGTCGGCGCCGTCGAGTCGATTCCCTACGTCATCGAGCTCATCCAGCAGCTGCAGAGCAGGGGCGTCGTGTACGACGTCGACGGGGACCTGTACTTCTCGGTCCATGCCGACGGCCGCTTCGGCACCGTGTCGCAGTACTCCGAGGAGGCCATGCTCGGCGTCTTCGCCGACCGCGGCGGCGACCCGACCCGGCCGGGGAAGAAACACCCGCTCGACTGTCTCCTGTGGCAGGCCGAGCGCCCGGGGGAGCCGGCCTGGGACTCGCCCTTCGGCCGCGGTCGTCCGGGATGGCACGTCGAGTGCGCCGCGATCGCGCTGACCGAGCTGGGCGAGAGCTTCGACGTCCAGGGCGGCGGCCGTGACCTGGAGTTCCCCCACCACGAGATGAGCGCCTCGGAGGCCCAGGCGGCTTTCCCGGGCCTGACCTTCGCACAGAGCTACGTCCACACCGGGATGGTCGCGTTCGAGGGAGACAAGATGTCGAAGTCCAAGGGCAACCTGGTCTTCGTCTCCCGGCTACGCCACGAGGGGCACGACCCGATGGCCATCCGCGTCGCCCTGCTGTCGCACCACTACCGCGCCGACTGGGAGTGGCAGCCCGACTCCCTCGACCGCGCCCACGCCCGCCTGAAGATGTGGCGCGAAGCCCTGCCGGGCGCTTCGCAGAACCAAGCCGACCAGATCCGCGTCGCCGTACGCAACGCGCTCGCCGACGACCTGAACGCGCCTGCGGCGCTCTCGGCGATCGACGCCTGGGCCGCCGGCTGGCACAACGGCGACGGCACGGGCTCCGAGCAGATCCGCTCGGTCATCGACGCCCGGCTCGGGGTGCTTCTCTAGCCAGCGCCTCAGCCGAGCTCACTCAGGGTCGCCCTCGCGGCGCTTGAGGTAACGCTCGAACTCGCGGGCAATGGCCTCACCACTCGCCTCGGGCAGCTCGGCGGTGTCGCGGGTCTCCTCGAGCGCGCGGACGTAGTCGCCGATCTCCTCGTCCTCGCCCGCCAGCTCGTCGACTCCCCGCTCCCAGGCTCGCGACTCGTCCGGCAGGTCGCCGAGCGGGATGCTGATCTGCAGCAGGTCCTCGAGCTGGCCGAGCAGGGCGAGAGTGGCCTTCGGACAGGGCGGCTGTGCGACGTAGTGGGGCACGGCGGCCCAGAAAGAGACCGCGGGAAGGTCGTTCTTGACGCAGGCGTCCTGGAAGACGCCCACGATGCCGGTCGGACCTTCGTAGTTCGACTGCTCGAGCTTGAGACGCTCGGCAAGGTCGGGTTCGGTGGTCGTGCCGGTGACGGGGATGGGTCGCGTGTGGGGCGTGTCGGCCAGGAGCGCGCCGAGGGTCACGACCATCTCCGCGCCCAGCTCGTCGGCGCCGGCCAGGAGCTCGGCACAGAACTGCCGCCACCGCATGTTCGGCTCGATTCCGCGCAGCAGGATGACGTCGCGCAGCGCGCCCTTGGGCGAGGCCACCAGCAGCTGGGTGGACGGCCAGGTGATCCGCCGCATGCCCTGCTCGTCGCTGCCGACGATCGGGCGGTTCATCTGGAAGTCGTAGAAGTCCTCGGGGTCGATGGCGGCCACGACCCGGGCCTCCCACACCTTCATCAGGTGGTCGACGACGCCCGAGGCCGCGTCCGCGGCGTCGTTCCAGCCCTCGAACGCGGCGATCAGCACCGGCGCGCGGAGGTCGGCGACTTCCTCGATCTCGATCACGCTTCCACCCTATGCGCGCGCTGGAAGCCACGGGCCACAACCCTCCGGGCGAGCGGTGTCAGGATGCGGTTAATACTCTGGACTGTCGGACGGCCGACCTACAGTTCTAGGTGCAAAACCTCCTCACGTAAGGACCCTCGTTGCCTGACTCGTCGCACGTCCGCCCGGATCTCACCGAGGAGCTGTCTGCCGCCCTCCGTGACCGCATCCTCGTGCTCGACGGAGCCATGGGCACGGCGATCCAGCGTGACCGTCCCGACGAGGCCGGCTACCGCGGCGAGAGGTTCGCCGACTGGCCGACCGACGTCCAGGGCAACAACGACCTGCTGACCATCACCCAGCCCGAGATCATCGCCGGCATCCACCGTGAGTACCTCGACGCCGGTGCCGACATCCTGGAGACCAACACGTTCAACGCCAATGCTGTCTCGCTGGCCGACTACGGCATGGAGGAGCTCGCCTACGAGCTCAACCTCGAGGCCGCCAAGCTCGCCCGCAGCCAGTGCGACGCGGTCGCCACGCCGGAGAAGCCGCGCTACGTCGCCGGTGCGCTCGGGCCGACGACCCGGACGGCCTCGATCTCGCCCGACGTCAACGACCCTGGCGCTCGAAACGTGTCCTACGAGCAGCTCGTCGACGCCTACCTCGAGCAGGCCCGCGGGCTGGTCGACGGCGGCGCCGACATCCTGCTGATCGAGACGATCTTCGACACCCTCAACTCCAAGGCCGCTATCTTCGCCGTCGAGACCCTCTTCGAGGAGCGGGAGCGCCGCTGGCCGGTGATGATCTCCGGCACGATCACCGATGCCTCCGGCCGCACCCTGTCCGGGCAGGTGACCGAGGCGTTCTGGAACTCCGTGCGTCACGCGCGCCCGCTCGCGGTCGGCCTCAACTGCGCCCTCGGAGCGGCGGAGATGCGCCCCTACCTCGCCGAGCTGTCGCGGGTCGCGGACTGCTTCGTCTCGGCCTACCCCAACGCCGGGCTGCCCAACGCCTTCGGTGAGTACGACGAGACGCCGGAGCAGACCGCGGCGGTGCTCGAGGAGTTCGCGGACAGCGGGCTGGTCAACTTCCTGGGCGGCTGCTGTGGCACGACCCCGCCACACATCCGGGCGATCGCGCGCGCGGCCGAGGGGCAGAAGCCGCGCACGCCCAGCACCCATGAGACCGCGATGCGCCTCTCCGGTCTGGAGCCGGTCAACATCACGGAGGAGTCGCTGTTCGTCAACGTCGGCGAGCGCACCAACATCACCGGCTCCGCACGCTTCCGCAACCTGATCAAGGCCGGCGACTACACCACCGGGCTCACCGTCGCCCGACAGCAGGTCGAGGCGGGCGCCCAGGTCATCGACGTGAACATGGACGAGGGCATGATCGACGGCGTCGCCGCGATGGACCGGTTCACCAAGCTGATCGCCAGCGAGCCCGACATCTGCCGGGTGCCGGTCATGGTCGACTCCTCCAAGTGGGAGGTGATCGAGGCCGGTCTGCGCAACGTGCAGGGCAAGCCGATCGTCAACTCGATCTCGCTCAAGGAGGGGGAGGAGAAGTTCGTCGAGCAGGCCCGGCTCTGTCGCAAGTACGGCGCCGCCGCTGTCGTGATGGCGTTCGACGAGGACGGCCAAGCCGACAACCTCGAGCGCCGCAAACAGATCTGCCAGCGGGCCTACACCATCCTCACCGAGCAGGTCGGCTTCCCGGCCGAGGACATCATCTTCGACCCCAACGTCTTCGCGGTCGCGACCGGCATCGAGGAGCACGCGACCTACGGTGTCGACTTCATCGAGGCCACGCGCTGGATCAAGCAGCACCTGCCCGGAGCGCTGGTCTCCGGTGGCGTCTCCAACGTCTCCTTCTCGTTCCGCGGCAACAACCCCGTGCGGGAGGCGATCCACGCGGTCTTCCTCTACCACGCGATCCAGGCCGGCATGGACATGGGCATCGTCAACGCGGGTGCGCTGGTGGTCTACGACGAGATCGACCCTGAGCTGCGTGAGCGCATCGAGGACGTCGTCCTCAACCGCCGCCCCGACGCCACCGAGCGCCTGCTCGAGATCGCGCCCGACTTCGCCGGCGACGGGTCGGTCAAGGAGGCCGTCGACGAGGAGTGGCGCAGCCTGCCCGTGGGGGAGCGCATCACGCATGCCCTGGTGAAGGGCATCGACGAGTTCGCCGAGTCCGACACCGAGGAGCTTCGCCAGGAGATCTCTGCCCGAGGTGGCCGCCCCATCGAGGTGATCGAGGGCCCGCTGATGGACGGCATGAACGTCGTCGGCGACCTTTTCGGCGCGGGCAAGATGTTCCTTCCTCAGGTGGTGAAGAGTGCTCGCGTGATGAAGAAGGCGGTCGCCTACCTCATCCCGTTCATCGAGGCCGAGAAGCAGCCCGGTGACGCTGACCACGCCAAGGGCAAGATCGTGATGGCCACCGTCAAGGGCGACGTCCACGACATCGGCAAGAACATCGTCGGCGTGGTCCTGCAGTGCAACAACTACGATGTCGTCGACCTCGGCGTGATGGTGCCCGCCCAGAAGATCCTCGACGCCGCCAAGGCCGAGGGAGCCGACATCATCGGCCTGTCCGGGCTGATCACGCCTTCGCTCGACGAGATGGTCAACTTCGCGGCCGAGATGGAGCGACAGGGGCTGGAGATCCCGCTGCTCATCGGCGGCGCGACCACCAGCCGCGCTCACACAGCCGTCAAGGTGGACCCGAAGTACCACGGCCCCGTGGTCTGGGTGAAGGACGCCTCGCGCTCGGTCCCGGTGGCTGCCGCCCTGTTGTCCGACGACCAGCGGCCCAAGCTGCTCGAGGACACCAAGGCCGACTACGACTCGATCCGGGAGCGGCACGCCCAGCGCCTCAGCGAAAGGCCGATGCTGTCGCTCGAGCGCGCCCGCGAGGCCGCGCCGCAGATCGACTGGTCGGGCTACCACCCGCCACGCCCCCACCTGCTCTCGCAGCAGTCGGGTGACGTGTGGTCCCACACTCCCGACGACAAGCACGGCCGGGCCAAGCAGTTCATCAAGAGCTTCAAGGACTACGACCTGGCCGAGCTGCGCAAGTACATCGACTGGCAGCCGTTCTTCAACGCCTGGGAGATGAAGGGGTCCTTCCCCGACATCCTGAACAACCCGGCGAGTGGAGAGGCGGCACGCAAGCTGTACGACGACGCGCAGGCCATGCTCGACAAGGTGATCGCCGAGGGGTGGCTCACCGCCAACGGCGTGGTCGGTCTGTTCCCGGCCAACCGGGCCGGGTCCGACGACATCGAGATCTACACCGACGAGTCCCGCTCCGCCGTACTCACGACGGTGCACCACCTGCGTCAGCAGGGCGAGCACCGCCAGGGCGTCGCCAACAAGGCTCTGTCCGACTTCGTGGCGCCTCACGGCACTCCCGACTACCTCGGAGCCTTCGCCGTCACCGCCGGGCTGGGCTCGCAGCCCAAGATCATGGAGTTCAAGGCCGCGCTCGACGACTACAGCGCGATCCTCCTGGAGTCGCTGGCGGACCGGCTGGCCGAGGCTTTCGCCGAGCGCCTGCACGAGCGGGTCCGCAAGGAGCTGTGGGGCTACGCCGCCAGCGAGCACCTCGACAACGTGGCCCTGATCAAGGAGCAGTACGCCGGCATCCGGCCCGCCCCCGGCTACCCCGCGTGCCCCGACCACACCGAGAAGCAGCTGCTGTGGGAGCTGCTCGACGTGGAGGCCCGCACGGGCATCGAGCTGACCGAGTCGATGGCGATGTGGCCCGGCGCGGCGGTCAGCGGGTGGTACTTCTCCCACCCCGAGTCGCAGTATTTCGTGGTCGGCCGGATCGGTCAGGACCAGGTCGCCGACTACGCCCGCCGCAAGGGCTGGACGATGGCCGAGGCCGAGCGCTGGCTCGCGCCCAACCTCGCCTACGAGCCCGAGGACTAGTTCCTTGGCCGAGAGTGCCTCGCTACCTTCTGCCGGCGTGCCCGCAGCCGTCCTCTGGGACATGGACGGCACGCTCGTCGACACCGAGCCCTACTGGGTCGAGGTGGAGACAGCACTCGTCAAGGCCCACGGCGGCACCTGGACCCACGCCGACGCGATGAACCTGGTGGGCAACGACCTGGTCGAGTCGGGCCGCTACCTCCGGGAGCACGGCGGCGTCGACCTCGAGCCCGCGGAGATCGTGGAGATCCTGCTCGACGGCGTCGTGGCGCACATCCAGCAGGAGGTGCCGTGGCGGCCCGGGGCGGTGGAGCTGCTCGCCGACCTCCAGGCCCAGGGGGTCCCGTGCGGGCTGGTCACGATGTCCTACCAGCGTTTCGTGCAGCCGGTGCTCGACGCCTTGCCCGAGGGCACCTTCCGGGTCGTGGTGACCGGCGACGCCGTCACGCAGGGCAAACCCCACCCGGAGCCTTACCTGAAGGGCGCGGCGCTGCTCGGGGTCAACCCGGGCGACACAGTCGCGATCGAGGACTCCAACACCGGCGCGCGGTCCGCCGAGGCCGCCGGGTGCACCGTGCTGGTGGTGCCCAACCATGTGCCCGTGCTCGAGACCGAGCGCCGTGTCTTCGCCGACACCCTGCCCACCACCTGGTCCGGTCTGACTGCGCTCCTCGCGTGACCCCGTCGCCGGCCTGCGGTCAGATGAGCGGCTCCTCGGGGTCCTCACGGTGCTCGACCTCGGGCGGATCGACCACCTCGGCGGCGGGCAGCGGCGGGGGAGTGCCGCCGAACTCGGGGCAGATCGCCTGGTGGGAGCACCACGCGCACATCGAGCTGCGGTTGGGCCGCCAGTCACCGGTCTCCTGCGCGGTCCGGATCGCCTCCCACAGCGCTAGGAGCTTGCGTTCGGTGGCTCGCAGGTCGGCCTCGTCGGGCTCGTAGCGCAGCACCTCGCTGTTGCCGAGGTAGATCAGCTGGAGCAGCTTGGGCACGACGCCGCGGGTGCGCCAGATGACCAGCGCGTAGAACTTCATCTGGAAGAGGGCCTTGGCCTCGAACGCCTCACCGGGAGCCCGGCCGCTCTTGTAGTCCACCACTCTGATCGCGCCGTTGGCGGCGACGTCGATGCGGTCGACGTAGCCGCGGAGGAGGAGCTTGGAGTCGAGCAGCGTCTCGACGTACTCCTCGCGCGCGGCCGGCTCCAGCAGCCTGGGGTCCTCCAGGGTGAAGTAGCGCTCGAGGGCGGCGTGGCAGGAGGCCAGCCACTCCCCGAGCTCGGGGGCGTGCTCTCCGGTGAACATCTCTGCGACCGCCGGCTCAGCCTCGAGCAACGCCTCCCACGACGGCTGGACCAGATCCGCCGCCCGCTCGGGGGTGCGCTCGTGGGCGGGAACGTCGAAGAGGTCCTCGAGGACCTTGTGCACCACGGTGCCGCGCACGGCGTCGGGCGAGAAGGCCTCCGGCAGCTTGTCGATCGTGCGGAAGCGGTAGAGCAGCGGGCAGGCCATGAAGTCGCCGGCGCGGCTGGGGGAGAGCGCGCCGAGTACGTCGACGCCGTCGACCTCCGTGCGCACCGGCCCCTCGTGCTCGGCCACCTCGTTGCTCATGACCCCGACAGTAGGTGAGACCTCCGACAAGACGGTCTCGCCTCACGGGGACCGCGATAGGTTGGAGCGGTGGAGAGCACCGACGAGCGACGTCCGGCGCGCAAGCCCGGAGCGTTCCGGGTCGGCACGCTGGTCGGTGTCGACGTCTACGTCAGCACCACCTGGATCATCATCGCCGGCCTCTTCACGGTGGCGCTCGCTCCCGCGGTGGAGGAGGTGCGGCCCGGCCTCGGTGGGCTCCGGTTCCTCGCCTCGCTCTCGTTCGTGATCCTCTTCTACCTCTCCGTGCTCCTGCACGAGATGTCCCACGCGGTGGCAGCCAAGCGCTTCGGGATCGACGTGCACTCGATCACGCTCTCGTTCTTCGGGGGCGCGACCGAGATCGAGGGGGAGGCCGAGAAGCCGTCCCAGGAGTTCTGGATCGCCTTCGTCGGCCCGGTCACGTCGCTGCTGGTGGGCGGCGTGCTGCTTCCCCTCCTCTTCGTCGTCCCCGACGGGCTCCTGGAGCTCGCGGTCGGCGGGGTTGCGGTCACCAACCTCGTCGTGGGCGTGCTCAACCTGGTGCCCGGGCTGCCGTTCGACGGCGGACGCGTGCTGCGCGCCGCTGTCTGGGCGGCGACCGGCAACCGCAACCGGTCCACGATCGTGGCCGGCTGGGCAGGGCGGGTCATCGCTGTGCTCGTCGGTACGGCGCCCGTCTGGCTGCCCCTGATGGGGCTCGAGGTGTCCACCTACGACCTGTTCCTGATGCCGGTGCTGGCGTTCTTCCTCTGGGGCGCCGCGACTGCGTCCATCCGCTATGCGACCTTCCGGCAGAACCTCCCGGACCTGCAGGCGCGAGCCCTGGCCCGTCGTACGCTCACGGTCCCGGCCGACCTGCCCCTGTCCGAGGCGATCCGCAGGGCCCAGGCGGAGGGCGCCGGCGGCATCGTGGGACTCGACTCCACCGGTCATCCCGCGGGCATCGTGGTCGAGGGGGCCGTGCAGGTGGTGCCCGAGGAGCGCCGGCCGTGGACCCCGGTCAGCACGGTCTCGCGGACGCTGGTCCCCGGCCTGATGGTGCCGGCCGACCTCAGCGGCGAGCGGCTGATTCGCGCCATGCAGCAGACCCCCGCGACCGAGTACCTCCTCGTCGAGGCCGACGGCGCCATCTTCGGCGTGCTGTCGACGGCGGACGTCGACCGGGCCTTCGCCGGCGGAGACGGCTCCTCCTAGACTGCCGCGCATGCCCCCAGAGCCCACCGACTCCGACCTGCCCGCCGAGACGTGGTCCGGCGTCCACCGCGGACCGCTGCGGGAGGGCGAGTGGGTGCGGCTCACCGACACCAAGGGCCGCCGTCACAACGTCTGTCTCGAGGCGGGCAAGCGCTTCTTCAGCAACCGCGGCCACCTCGACCACGACGAGCTGATCGGGCGTGACGAGGGGTTCTCGGTGACGTCCTCCGCCGGCGGGGAGTACCTCGTCTTCCGCCCCCTGCTCAGCGAGTTCGTGGTCTCGATGCCCCGCGGCGCCGCGGTGGTCTACCCCAAGGACGCAGCGCAGATCGTCGCCATGGCCGACATCTTCCCGGGTGCCCGGGTCGTCGAGGCCGGTGTCGGGTCGGGTGCATTGACCTGCTCGCTGCTCCGGGCGGTCGGACCCCAGGGGCACCTCTCCTCCTACGAGCGGCGACCGGAGTTCGCCGAGGTCGCCGAGCGCAACGTGACGCAGTTCTTCGGAGGCAGGCACCCCGCCTGGAGCCTGACCGTCGGGGACCTCGCGGAGGCGCTCGACGAGACCGGGATCGACCGGGTGATCCTGGACATGCTGGCTCCCTGGGAGTGCGTCGACGCCGTGGCCAGCGCGCTCGCGCCCGGCGGCATCGTCTGCGCCTACGTCGCGACCACGACGCAGCTCGGACGCACGGTGGAGACCCTGCGCGCCCACGGTGGGTTCACCGAGCCGCAGCCCTGGGAGACGCTGGTCCGTGACTGGCACGTCGAGGGCCTCGCCGTACGCCCGGGTCACAAGATGATCGGTCACACCGGCTTCCTGGTGACCGCGCGACGGATGGCTCCGGGCGAGACCGCCCCGCTGAAGAAGCGACGTCCCGCCCCGGGTGCCTACGGCGTCGACTACCAGGGCCCGCGCCCCGCCGGCCTGCCCCCGTCGATCGCAGAAGAGTCGCTGGACGACTGAGACACACGGGGGAGGGGTCACTTCTGCGCCACTGTCTAGTCACGATTGAGCAACGGGGCAGCCCCGGTCGTTGACGCAGGGGTGCCGTGGGGAAGAGCGTGACGGGTGCAGCACGGCGCGCGAAAGCGATCCTGATGGGCGCGCCGAGAAGGAGGATGCCCACGTGACCGCCCCGCTCGAGGTGTCTCTCGGTGAAGAGACCCATGTGCTCGGTGAGGCGGGTGCTATCCAGGGTCGGTCCCTCCGCCAGATCGCCTGGCGCCGCCTGCGCCGGGACAAGGTGGCGCTCGCCGGCGGCATCTTCGTCGTACTGCTCATCTTGGTCGCGATCTTCGCGCCGCTGATCGTCAAGTGGCTGGGCTACCCGCCCAACGACTTCCACCAGGACCCGAAGCTGCTGGTCCCCGAGCTTGGCAACATCCCGCGAGGCACCTTCGGTGGGATCAGCTGGGACCACCTCATGGGCCTGGAGCCGGTGAACGGGCGCGACATCTTCAGCCGCGTGCTGTACGGCGCGCGCATCTCGCTGTTCATCGCCCTCTCGGCCACGCTGGTCTCCGTCCTCCTGGGCACCACGCTCGGTGTCATCGCGGGCTACTTCGGAGGATGGGTCGACGCGGTCATCAGCCGGCTGATGGACATGTTCCTCGCGTTCCCGCTCCTGATCTTCGCGATCGCGCTGGCGGGCGTGGTACCCAACGAGGCGTTCGGCCTCAAGGGCAACCAACTGCGCATCGTGACCATCATCGTGATCATCGGGCTGTTCAACTGGCCCTACATCGGGCGCATCATCCGCGGCCAGACGTTGTCCCTGCGCGAACGCGAGTTCGTCGATGCAGCGCGTAGCCTGGGCGCCCGGCACACCTACATCCTGCGTACCGAGCTGCTGCCGAACCTGGCCGGCCCGATCCTGGTCTACTCGACACTGCTGATCCCGACCAACGTGCTGTTCGAGGCGGCCCTCTCGTTCCTCTCCGTGGGTGTGCAGGCGCCCACCGCCACGTGGGGCGGCATGCTCTCGCAGGCCGTCGACTACTACACGCTCCCGTACTTCATGTTCTGGCCGGGACTGGCCATCTTCCTGACGGTCCTTGCCTTCAACCTCTTCGGCGACGGGCTGCGCGACGCGCTCGACCCGAAGTCGCGATAGGCAGCACCGTCAACGAACACCACAGACCAACCAACACCTAGGGCCCCGCACGGGGCACGTCAAGGAAGGAAACGAGAACACCCATGAAGAAGAGGCAAGTGAGATCGCTCGCCGTTCTTGCCGTCGTCTCCGCCCTGGCTCTGGCCGGCTGTGGTGACGACGGTGGCGACGGGGACGGCGGAGGCGCCAAGGGCGAGTTCAACTCAGCGGTCGGATCGGTGTTCAACGCCTCCGACAAGGAAGGCGGCGTCCTCAAGCTGGGCAAGGCCGCTGACTGGGGCGACTCGGTAGACCCCGGCGACACCTACTTCGGCTACTCCTGGAACTTCGTGCGCAACTACGGCCGGGCCCTGACGATGTTCAAGGTCGCGCCCGGCTCCGCCTCCGCGGAGCTGGTCCCCGACCTCGCCGAGGACCTGGGCGAGCCGAGCGCAGACTTCAAGACCTGGACCTACAAGATCAAGCAGGGCGTGAAGTACGAGGACGGCACCGTCGTCAAGGCGCAGGACATCGCCTACGCCATCTCGCGGTCGCTCGACCGTGAGATCCTCCCGAACGGCCCGGAGTACTTCACCGCCGGGCTCGCCTGGCCCAAGGACTACCGAGGCCCGTTCAAGGACCCGGACGTCGACATCAGCTCGGCGATCGAGACGCCGGACGACAACACGCTGATCTTCCACCTGACGCAGCCGTACTCCGGCTTCGACTACTTCGCGATGCTTCCGCAGACGATCCCGGTCCCGAAGGCGAAGGACACCGGCACCAAGTACAAGGAGCACGTGGTCTCCACGGGTCCCTACAAGTGGAAGACGTACGACGCCGGCAAGCTGTACGAGCTGGACCGCAACCCGGAGTGGAGCGCCGAGACGGACTCCAACCGCAAGCCCCTGGTGGACGAGATCCACGTCGAGCTGAACCTCAACCCGGACGACGTGGACAACCGGATCATCTCCGGTGACCTCCACGTCGACGTCACCGGCACAGGTGTGCAGCCCGCCGCTCTGAGCCGCGTGCTCAGCGACCAGGCCCTGCGGGCACGGGCGGACAACCCCGCTGCGCCGCGCACCAACTACGTGTCGGTGATCGGCACGGTCAAGCCGCTGGACAACGTCGAGTGCCGCAAGGCTGTCCAGTTCGCCGTTGACAAGACGGGCTACCAGGCCGCCTACGGTGGCGAGTTCGCCGGTGGCGACATCGCGACCTCGATGCTTCCGCCGCTCATCCCCGGCCACGAGGAGATCGACCCGTACGCCACCCCGGACAACAAGGGTGACGTCGACAAGGCCAAGGCCGCGCTCGAGGCGTGCGGCCAGCCCGACGGCTTCGAGACCGTGATGGCCTACCGCACCGAGCGGCCCAAGGAGCAGGCGACCGCCGAGTCCTTCCAGCAGGCGCTGGCCAAGGTCGGCATCAAGCTGACCCTGAAGGGCTACCCGGAGGGCGACTACTTCAGCCAGTACGTCGGCAACCCGAAGTTCGCCAAGGACAACGGCATCGGGCTGGCGACCAACAGCTGGCAGGCCGACTGGAACGACGGCTTCGGCTTCCTGTCGCAGATCATGGACAGCCGGGTCATCCGGCCGACCGGCGGCTCGTCGAACCTCTCGGTCCGTGACGACGCCATCGACGCGCTGCTCGACAAGGGGCAGGTCGAGCCCGACGTGGACACGCGCAACGGCATCTGGGGCGAGGTGGACGCCAAGGTGATGGAGGACGCCTACGTCGTACCTGGTGTCTGGTCGAAGGCCGTGACCCTCCGCGGTGAGGGCCTGACCAACGTCTTCGTCAACGAGGCGTTCGGTCAGTACGACTACACCGTGCTCGGCCTGGAGTAGTCCGCCCAGCCCGACTGAACGAAAGGCAAGCAGGTGTGACCGGCCCGGATCCGTCCGGGCCGGTCACCCGCCAACATCGTGATCCCATACATCATCCGAAGGCTCGTCGCCGCCGTAGCGCTGCTCTTCGTGGTCAGCCTCGTGACGTTCTCGATCTTCTACCTCTTCCCACGCCTGCTGGGCACGTCCCCGGAGGGCCTGGCCGCGCGCTACGTGGGTCGCAACGTCACCGAGGAGACTGTGAAGGCCACCGCCGACCGGCTCGGCTTCTACGACCCCTTCTACGAGCAGTACGGCGACTGGGTGAAGGGTGTCGTCACCGGTGCCGACTTCGAGACCGGAACCGATGTCGAGCACTGCCCACCGCCCTGCCTGGGCTACTCGTTCCTGACCCGTGAGCCGGTCCTCCCGCAGATCCTCGACCGTGCACCGGTGACCTTCTCGCTGGCGATCGGCGCCGCGTTCCTCTGGGTGGTCTCGGGTGTGGGCATCGGCGTCCTGTCGGCACTCAAACGCGGCTCACCCTTCGACCGCGCGGCCATGTCGGTCGCGCTGGCCGGCGTCTCGCTCCCGATCTTCTGGACCGGGCTGATGTGCCTGGCCTTCTTCTCCTACCAGTGGAACATCACAGCAGCGGGCGGCTCCTATACGCCGTTCCTGGACAACCCGCTCGACTGGGCCTACAACCTGATCCTCCCGTGGGTGACCCTGGCGTTCCTGTTCTCGGCCGGCTACGCCCGGCTCACCCGCGCGGGCATGCTCGAGACGATGAACGAGGACTACATCCGCACCGCACGAGCCAAGGGCCTGCCCGAGCGCACCGTGGTGGTCAAACACGGGTTGCGCGGCGCGCTGACTCCGCTGGTGACGATCTTCGGCCTCGACTTCGGCCTCCTGATTGGCGGTGCGATCCTTACCGAGAGCACGTTCTCGCTGCCCGGCCTGGGCCAGTACGCCGTCCAGGGCATCTTCGCCAACGACCTGCCCAAGATCCTCGGCGTCACGCTGTTCGCGGCCTTCTTCGTGGTGATGGCCAACCTGATCGTCGACGTGCTCTACGCCGTCGTTGACCCCCGAGTGAGGCTGGGATGACGGACAGCAGCCACTTCCTCGACGTCCGCGGCCTCCGGGTGCACTTCCCGACTGACGACGGGCTGGTGAAGTCCGTTGACGGGCTCAGCTTCCAGCTCGAGCGCGGCAAGACGCTCGGCATCGTGGGGGAGTCCGGCTCCGGCAAGAGCGTGACGAGCCTCTCGATCATGGGGCTCCACAAGCGCGGCACCGCGAAGATCACCGGCGAGGTCTGGCTGGACGGCACCGAGCTGGTCGGCAGCGACCCCGACGACGTACGCCGGCTCCGGGGCAAGAAGATGGCCATGATCTTCCAGGACCCGCTGTCGGCGATGCACCCGTACTACACGGTCGGCGCCCAGATCGTGGAGGCCTACCGCGTGCACCACGACGTCTCCAAGTCCGTGGCGAAGAAGCACGCGATCGAGATGCTCGACCGGGTCGGCATTCCCGAGCCGCAGAAGCGCGTCGACGCCTACCCGCACCAGTACTCCGGCGGCATGCGCCAGCGCGCGATGATCGCGATGGCGCTCTCGTGCGACCCGGACCTGCTGATCGCCGACGAGCCGACGACGGCGCTGGACGTCACGGTGCAGGCCCAGATCCTCGACCTGATCCGCGACCTCCAGCGCGACTTCAACGCCGCGGTCATCATCATCACCCACGACCTCGGCGTGGTGGCTGAGCTGGCCGACGACATCCTGGTCATGTACGGCGGCCGCGCGGTCGAGTACGCCGCCGCGGACTCGATCTTCAACCAGCCGGAGCACCCCTACACCTGGGGCCTCCTGGGGTCGATGCCGCGCATGGACCGGCAGCGCAGCGAGCGGCTCATCCCGATCAAGGGCACCCCACCGTCGCTGATCAACCTGCCGCGGGGCTGTGCCTTCAACCCGCGCTGCGCGTTCGACGACCTGACCAACGGACTTTCCACCACCGAACGGCCCGAGCTCGCCGAGAACGGTGCCGGCTCCGGCCACATGGTCGCCTGCCACCTGCACCCCGACGTACGCCGTCGGACGTGGACCGAGGAGATCCAGCCGAAGCTATGAGCGAAACCCACACTCCCGCGACGCCCGAGGCCGGACCCGCGTTCGGCGACGAGCTGCTCTCCGTCTCCGGCCTCGTGCGGCACTTCCCGATCCGGGCCGGCATCCTGCGCCGGCAGGTCGCCGCGGTGCAGGCCGTGGACGGCATCGACTTCAGCATCCGCAAGGGCGAGACGCTCTCGCTGGTGGGGGAGTCGGGCTGCGGCAAGAGCACCACGGGCCGGCTCATCACGCGACTGGACCAGCCGACGGCCGGCCGGATCGTCTTCGACGGGCAGGACATCACCCACCTGCGCGAGGGACGGCTGCGGCCGCTGCGCCGGGAGATCCAGATGATCTTCCAGGACCCGTACTCGTCGCTGAACCCCCGGCACACGGTCGGCAAGATCGTGGGCGCGCCGTACCGGCTGCAGAAGGTCGACCCGCCCGGGGGCGTCAGGAAGGCCGTGCAGGACCTCCTCGAGCTCGTGGGGCTCAACCCGGAGCACTACAACCGCTACCCGCACGAGTTCTCGGGGGGCCAGCGTCAGCGCATCGGCATCGCCCGGACCCTCGCCCTCAAGCCCCGGCTGATCGTCGCCGACGAGCCGGTCTCGGCCCTCGACGTCTCGATCCAGGCCCAGGTGGTGAACCTGCTGGAGGACCTCCAGGAGGAGCTCGGGCTGACCTACATCATGATCGCCCACGACCTCTCCGTCGTACGTCACGTGTCGGACCGGGTCGCGGTGATGTACCTCGGCAAGATCGTCGAGCTGGCCCAGCGGGACGACCTCTACGAGCGTCCGATGCACCCCTACACGGTCGCGCTGATGTCGGCCGTGCCGATCCCCGACACCCGGCGCCGCACCGAGAGGGAGCGGATCCGGCTCCAGGGTGACGTGCCCTCGCCGATCAACCCGCCCCCGGCGTGCCGCTTCCACACCCGGTGCTGGAAGGCCCAGGACATCTGCCGGACCGACGAGCCGCAGATGGTGCAGCTCGGCCCCGGCCACCACGTCGCCTGCCACTTCCCGGAGAACGTCCCGACCTCGCTCGGGGACGCCCCCGCGGGGCGCGCTGGCGCAGACAGCGGGTCGACCGGGTAACACGCCCGTGACCAGATGGTGACCGACACGTTCGACACATCGGAGAAATCGCCCTTCACAACCTTGCCGCCGCAGGTAGGTTGGAATCAGTGCTCCCGGGCACACAGGGTCGGGGGACACGGTTAGCGGAGGTGACGGCATGGCCACATCCGAGAGTGGGTCGAGCAGACCCGGGCGCCACACGCCCGATGAGCTGGAGAGCCAGGTCGCGTTCCTCGAGGACGAGGTGACCGACCTGCGGCGCCGGCTCGCGGACGGCCCGGCTTCGTCCCGCATGCTCGAGTCCCGGCTGGCAGACACCCAGCGCTCCCTCGCCGCCGTCACCGCCCAGAACGAGCGCCTGGCCCAGACCCTGCGCGAGGCCCGCGACCAGATCGTCACCCTCAAGGAGGAGGTCGACCGGCTCGCCCAGCCGCCGGCCGGCTTCGGCACGTTCCTGACCCGCAACGAGGACGACTCCATCGACGTCTTCACCGGCGGCCGCAAGCTGCGCGTCAACGTCAGCCCCTCGGTCGACCTCGACGGCCTCGAGAAGGGCCAGGAGGTCATGCTGAACGAGGCCCTCAACGTCGTGGCCGCGCTGGAGTTCGAGAAGGTCGGCGAGGTCGTGATGCTCAAGGAGATCCTCGCCGACGGCGAGAGGGTTTTGGTCATCGCCAACGCCGACGAGGAGCGCGTCGTGCGCATCGCCGAGCCGCTGTTCGACCAGCCGCTGCGGGCAGGCGACTCGCTGCTGCTCGACTCGCGCTCCGGCTATGTCTACGAGCGGGTCCCGAAGTCCGAGGTCGAGGAGCTGGTCCTCGAGGAGGTCCCGGACATCGACTACAGCCGGATCGGCGGCCTCAAGGGCCAGATCGAGGCCATCCGCGACGCCGTGGAGCTGCCCTACCTCTACCCCGACCTGTTCCTCGAGCACCAGCTCAAGCCGCCGAAGGGCGTCCTGCTCTACGGCCCGCCCGGCTGTGGCAAGACCCTGATCGCGAAGGCGGTCGCGAACTCGCTGGCCAAGAAGGTCGCGGCCAAGACGGGTCAGGAAGGCAAGTCGTACTTCCTCAACATCAAGGGCCCCGAGCTGCTCAACAAGTACGTCGGCGAGACCGAGCGACACATCCGCCTCGTGTTCCAGCGGGCCCGCGAGAAGGCCAGCGAAGGCACACCGGTCATCGTGTTCTTCGACGAGATGGACTCCTTGTTCCGCACCCGCGGGTCGGGCGTCTCCTCCGACGTGGAGAACACCATCGTCCCGCAGCTGCTCAGCGAGATCGACGGCGTCGAGACGCTGGAGAACGTGCTGGTCATCGGCGCCTCCAACCGGGAGGACATGATCGACCCGGCCATCCTGCGCCCAGGCCGCCTCGACGTGAAGATCAAGATCGAACGGCCCGATGCCGAGTCCGCACGTGACATCTTCAGCAAGTACCTCGTGGCCGACCTGCCGCTGCACGCGGAGGACCTCGGTGAGTTCGGCAACGACCGCCAGGCCTGCGTCGAGGGCATGATCCGCGCCACCGTCGAGCGCATGTACACCGAGACCGAGGAGAACCGCTTCCTCGAGGTGACCTACGCCAACGGTGACAAGGAGGTCCTCTACTTCAAGGACTTCAACTCCGGCGCGATGATCCAGAACATCGTCGACCGCGCGAAGAAGATGGCCATCAAGGACCTCTTGGACAACGACCAGAAGGGCCTACGGGTGACCCACCTGCTGCAGGCGTGCGTGGACGAGTTCAAGGAGAACGAGGACCTGCCCAACACCACCAACCCGGACGACTGGGCGCGGATCTCGGGCAAGAAGGGCGAGCGGATCGTCTTCATCCGCACGCTCATCACCGGCAAGCAGGGCACCGAGCCGGGGCGCTCGATCGACACGGTCAGCAACACCGGCCAATACCTCTGACCCGGCGCGCGCACGACCCTGCACCTCAGCCTGCCTGGCTTCGCGCGTAGCGCAGGGATCGCTTGAGCGCCTTGAGGTCGCGATACCAGACGCGCACAGAGACCTTGCAACGGACGATGTCGACGTGTCGGTCGTACTCCTCGCACTCGGCCATGGCCTCGGAGTCGGTGGGCGGGAAGATGCTCGAGCCGTCGTAGTAGTAGACGCCGAAGCCGTCGCGGGCGTTGCCCTGGACCTCGACGATCGTGTCGGGGGGCGGTGTCCAGGTCTTGCGTGAGGCCGCGTGCGCCGCTCCGACGACGACGGCGGACGCGACCAGCGCGGCTAGCAGGAGGCGGAGGGTCAGGAAGGTCTTGGTCATGTCAAGGACGCTAGGCGGGACGGCCGCCCCGTCGAGGCGCCCGAGCCTGAGCTGGGGACAACCCGACCTGGGGACGACCGAGGCTCGGATCAGGCCTGGTCGGTCACGTCCGCGACCTCGGCCCCAAGTGCCTGGACCAGCGCGTCGGCGTCGACGGTGAGCGCGACCCCGTGGTCCCCTCCACCGATGGAGACGGCGCCGGAGAGGCTCGCGTCGGCGATCACCGGCCACGCCGTCGTACTGCCCAAGGGTGTGATCGTGCCGCGCACGTAGCCGGTGGCCTCGAAGGCGACGTCGGCCGGTGGCATCGAGAGCCGGTTGACCCGGAGGTGAACGCGCAGCTTGGGCCAGGAGATCTCGCGGCCGCCCGGGACGAGCACGAAGCGGTAGTCGCCCTCAGCCACGCGTACGACGAGCGTCTTGACCACCTGCGACGGCTCGACCCCGCGCGCGAGGGCGGCCTCCTCCAACGAGCGCACCGGGCCGTGACGGGTGACCGTGTGCTCCAACCCCAGTGCCGTCGCGGCCTCCACCGCCCGCTCAGACACCGGCCACCCCCAGATACACGTAGCCGAACGGCCGAGCGGGCCGCGGGCCGGGAAGGTACTCCGTCGTCACGGTCTCCAGCTCGAGGCCTGCCGAAGCGACGATGCGGTCCATAGGCCGGTCGAGGTGACAGCCTCCCGCGATGAGGCGCTGCACCGGCGTCAGCCGTCGCTGCCAGACGGCCACCCGGTGGTCGGGTGAGAGACCGTGCTCGAGGAAGTGGAAGCGTCCGCCTGGCCGGAGCACGCGGCGGACCTCACGCAGAGCAGCCTGCACGTCAGGAATGGTGCACAGCGTGAAGGTGGACAGCACGCTGTCATACGTCGCGTCCGCCGCTTCGAGCCGCTGCCCGTCCAGGCCGGTGCGGGCGATCGGCACGGTCGACGCGGCCACCCGCTCAGCAGCCGACCCCCATCCGATGCCGGAGGGCTCGACGGCATCGACCTGGTCCACCGTGAAGGGGTAGTGCTCGATGTTCAGGCCCGACCCGAAGCCGATCTCGAGGACCCGGCCGTGCAGCCCGGCGCAGACCCTGGCACGGCGCTTGTGCACCTGCCCGGTGCCCAGCGCGCGATCGGCCAGGCGGGGCACCACGTGCTCGGTCCACCACGCCATCAGCCGCCTCCCAGGGTCTGGTAGTCGCCGATCCCGTCGCGTGCCAGTCGCGCGAGCACAGCCCGGGTGTCCGGCACGAAGGGCCAGGTGTCGTCGGCGAGCAGCCGGGCCAGCCCGGACATGGTCAGCCAAGCACCCCAGACGACCTCGTCGTCGGCGAACACGATCGGCCCGTCCCACGTGGTCTCGTAGACGTGCTCGACCACCCGGGTGGTGTCGTCCTCGTAGGCGGAGAGCCCGAGGGACGTGAGCGTGAGCGGGCTGAAGCCGAGCTCCTCGGCAAGCTCCCGGGTCGCCGACAGCTCGGGGTCCTCACCCGAGCGGAGGATGCCGCCGGCGGCTGCGTCGTGGACCGAGGGCGCCCAGTCCTTGTCGGCGGAGCGGCGATGGACGTAGATGTGGCCGGCCGAGCTGCGCACCAGCACCGCGGTCGCTGCGTGGCGCAGGTTGTCCCGGCGTACGACGGCCCGCTCCTCGGAGCCGACGACCTCGCCGGCCTCCGAGACCAACGCCACGAGCTCAGACACTGGCCACCGTCGAGAGGATCGTGTCCACCACCTGGTCGGGGTCGTCGTACAGCGGGATGTGCCCGCAGCCGGCGAGGGTGACGTGGCGAGCCTCGGGCAGCACCTGCTGGGCCCGCGCGAAGCCGCCCCGGTACGACGTGAAGACGTCGCGGTCGCCCCAGGCGACCGTGACGGGCATCCGAGGCTCGAACGGGTCGACGTGGTACTCCACGATCGCGTCCCAGACGGCCGGCGCCTGCCGTGCCTTGGCGAGGTGCCGCATCATGTCGGCCGCGCCGTAGACCATCAGGTCCTCGAGCTCGTCGGGCAGGCGGTCAGGGTGTGCGGTGAGCTGGGACCAGACCATCCGGCGAGCCAGCGTCGACCTTCCCGCCAGCGTCAGGAGCGGACGGCCGAAGCGGGAGGTGCCGTAGAGGGAGACGATCGTGGCGACGATGCGCAGTGCCTCGAGCCGGCTCCAGAAGCCCGGCGGCGAGATGGCCGTCGCGCTGGCCCCGACCCCGATGCGGGCGGCCTCGAGCGCGACGGAACCGGCCATCGACAGACCGACGAGATGAGCGTCGAGCAGCCCACGCTGCACCAGGGACTGCCGGACCCCCAGCGCCATCGCCGGGATGCTCAGCGGCCCAGGCGGCAGTGGCGTGTCGCCGAAGCCGGGAACGTCCAGGAACGTCACCCGATGCTCGAGTTCGAGTCGCTCGCGGACGGGCTCCCACACCGCGGGACGCACCAGGTGACACAGCACGACGACATCGGACACGCACCCACTCTGTCAGACCCGCGGCGTACGCTCGCCCTATGAGCGTGCGTCGAGTGATGGGCACCGAGACCGAGTTCGGCATCTCGGTCCAGGGGCAGCCCACCGCCAACCCGATGGTGGCCTCCTCCCAGGTGGTCAACGCCTACGCGAGCTCCACGCTCAAGGCACGCCGCGCCCGCTGGGACTTCGAGGAGGAGTCGCCGCTGCGTGACGCCCGGGGCTTCGACATGTCGCGCGAGGTCGCCGATCCGTCGCAGCTCACCGACGAGGACATGGGCCTGGCCAACGTCATCCTGACCAACGGAGCCCGCCTGTACGTCGACCACGCCCACCCGGAGTACTCCACCCCGGAGGTCACCTCGCCGCTCGCCGTGGTCCGCTGGGACAAGGCCGGCGAGCTGGTCATGCAGGACGCCTGCAGGTTCGCCGCGATGATCCCCGGTGCGACGCCGATCGTGCTCTACAAGAACAACACCGACAACAAGGGTGCGTCCTACGGCGCCCACGAGAACTACCTGATGCGTCGCAGCACTCCCTTCGGCGACATCGTCCGTCACCTCACCCCGTTCTTCGTCAGCCGCCAGGTCATCTGTGGCGCGGGTCGTGTCGGCATCGGTCAGGACGGCCGCGAGCACGGGTTCCAGATCAGCCAGCGCGCCGACTACTTCGAGGTCGAGGTGGGGCTGGAGACGACCCTCAAGCGGCCGATCATCAACACCCGCGACGAGCCGCACGCCGACCCGGAGAAGTACCGCCGGCTCCACGTCATCATCGGGGATGCCAACCTGAGTGAGATCTCGATCTACCTCAAGGTCGGCACCACCTCGCTGGTGCTGGCCATGATCGAGGACGGTTTCATCGAGCGTGACCTGCTGGTCGACCAGCCGGTCAAGGCGCTGCGGCAGGTCAGCCACGACCCGACGCTGCGGCACCTGATCACGATGTCGGACGGCAGACAGCTGACCGCCGTACACCTGCAGCTGGAGTATCTCGACCTGGCCAAGAAGTACGTCGAGGACCGCTACGGCTCCGACGCCGACGAGCAGACCAAGGATGTGCTGGCCCGCTGGGAGTCGGTGCTGGCCCGGCTCGAGACCGACCCGATGTCTCTGGCGACCGAGCTCGACTGGGTCGCGAAGCTCAAGCTGCTCAACCAGTATCGCGACCGCGACGGCCTGGAGTGGGACCACGCCAAGCTGCACCTGATCGACCTGCAGTACGCCGACATCCGCCCCGACAAGGGCCTCTACCACCGCCTGGTCGGCATGGGGAAGATGCAGCGGCTGCTCGACGACCAGCAGATCCACGACGCCATGCACGCCCCCCCGACCGATACCCGCGCCTACTTCCGCGGCCGCTGCCTGGAGAAGTACTCCGACCGCATCGCCGCCGCCTCCTGGGACTCGGTCATCTTCGACCTGCCCGGCCACGAGTCCCTCCAGCGCGTCCCCACGATCGACCCCCTGCGCGGCAGCAAGCACCACGTCGGCGACCTCCTTGACCGCTGCGAGACCGCCGAACAGCTCTTCGAGGCGCTCACGCGCTCTTAATCGGGCTTAATCGGGCCTGGTGACCCACACCGCAGGAAGCGATCGGCCATGCGCGAAGCGCCCAACGACTCTGGGGAGCCGGGCACGGCACTACCCGCACCGCGGAGCAGGCGACCCAAGCCCGACGCGACCCAAGAAGCAAAAGCGCACCGAGTACGCCCACCCTGAACAGGGATCGGCTAGGTTCGGCATATGGCTCAAGAGCAGAAGCAGCCGAAGAAGGGCACCGAGGAGCAGACCGAGGCTGCCGACCAGACCGACGTCGCCGAGCGCAAGGAACAGCTCGACGAGGACATCGACGCGATCCTCGACGAGATCGACGAGGTGCTCGAGTCCAACGCCGAGGACTTCGTGAAGTCGTTCATCCAGAAGGGCGGCGAATGAGCGACTCGCGCCTGCCCGCGGCGTACCTCGCCCCGGGCACGTCGTCCTTCGCCGACTTCGTCGCCCAGCAGGCTCCCGATCTGCTGCCGTCGCGCCGCCGGCTGGCCGAGGGCAGCGCTGCCGGCCTCGCGCCGCACGGCACCACGATCGTGGCAGCCACCTTCGACGGCGGCGTGGTGATGGCCGGTGACCGCAGAGCGACGATGGGCAACATCATCGCGCAGCGTGACATCGAGAAGGTATTCCCGGCCGATGAGTACTCCTGCGTCGGCATCGCGGGCACCGCGGGGCTGGCCGTGGAGCTGGTCCGGCTGTTCCAGACCGAGCTCGAGCACTACGAGAAGATCGAGGGCACCACCCTCTCCATCGACGGCAAGGCCAACCGGCTCGCCGCCCTGATCCGCGGCAACCTTGCGATGGCCATGCAGGGCCTCTCCGTCGTCCCGCTGTTCGCCGGGTTCGACCTGAATCGCCAGCAGGGCCGCATCTTCTCCTACGACGTGACCGGTGGCCGCTACGAGGAGACCTCGTTCCACTCCGTCGGGTCCGGCTCGCTGTTCGCGCGCGGTTCGCTGAAGAAGCTCTACCGCGACAACTTCGGCGCCGAGGACTGCGTGACGGCCGTCGTACAAGCTCTGTACGACGCCGCCGACGACGACTCCGCGACCGGTGGTCCCGACGTGACCCGTCGCATCTTCCCGGTGGTGGGCGTCATCACCCACGACGGCTACCACCGCATGGAGGAGGACCAGGTCGCGACCATCGCCGACCGTGTCATCGCCGCGCGCATGGGACGCCCCGACGGACCTGCAGCCCCGCTGACCTGAATGCCGACAGGCTCGATCACCGAAAGCTGAAGCCATGAGTATGCCGTTCTACGTCTCGCCCGAGCAGCTGATGAAGGACCGGGCGGACTTCGCGCGCAAGGGGATCGCCCGGGGCCGTTCCGTGACCGTCGTCCAGTACGACGACGGCATCGTGTTCGTCTCGGAGAACCCATCCCAGGCGCTGCACAAGGTCAGCGAGATCTACGACCGCATCGCGTTCGCCGCGGTGGGTCGCTACAACGAGTTCGAGAACCTGCGCATCGCCGGCGTGCGCTTGGCCGACATGCGGGGCTACTCCTACGACCGCCGCGACGTGACCGGTCGCGGCCTGGCCAACGCCTACGCCCAGACGCTGGGCACGATCTTCTCCAGCGGCGGCGAGAAGCCCTACGAGGTGGAGATCTTCGTGGCCGAGATCGGCGACGAGCAGGCCGACGACCAGATCTACCGGCTGACCTACGACGGTCAGGTCTACGACGAGCACGGTTTCGCCGCCATGGGCGGACAGGCCGACGAGGTCGCGGCCTATCTCAAGGAGCACTACACCGAGGACCTCAAGCTGCCCGCAGCCGTACGTCTGGCGGTCTCGGCACTGGGCCGCAGCGACACCGGCGCCCGTCAGATCCCTGTCAGGGACCTCGAGGTGGCCATCCTCGACCGTGGGCGCACCCAGATCCGCAAGTTCAAGCGGCTGCACGCCTCGCAGCTCAACGACATCCTCGGCGCGGACGCGCCGTCCGACGACTCGTCCCCGGCGGGCGGCGCGAGCAGCACCCCGCCTGCGCAGGAGGACATCAGCGACCCCACCGACATGGCGAGCAACGTCCCGCCGCTGGAGGACCCGGTCACCGGCGAGCCGCCGGTCGCGCCCCCGGTGTCGCCGCCGGTCGCCCCGCCGTCCGACAACCCGCCATCCGACCCGGGTGACCCGCTGACGTGACCGATCCTGCCTGGGAGCAAGTCGGCGAGGACCGGCTGTTGCACGACGGCTGGCTGCGGATCGTCTCCCGGAGCTACGCGATGCCCGACGGGCGCACCAGCGACTGGGAGCTGCTCGGCGGCTTCGAGAGCGTGGCTGTCCTCGCGTTGACCACCGACAGCCAGGTGGTGATGGTGCGTCAGTTCCGTCCGGGGCCGGCGCAGGTGATGGTCAACTTTCCGGGCGGCCTGATCGACCACGGCGAGCCTCCCGCGGTCGCGGCCGCGAGGGAGCTCACCGAGGAGACCGGCTACGTCGCCGACTCGGTCGAGGTGGTCGCCTCCTTCCACGCCATGGCGCACTCCGGCTGGGTCAAGCACGTTGCGATCGCCCGGGGCTGCACGCCTACCGGCCGTCAGGAGCTCGACGAGGTGGAGGACTGTGTGCCGTTCCTGATGGACCCCAGTGAGGTCCGGGCCGCGGCGAAGGCCGGCGAGCTCGTCGGCATCGACACCGTCTACCTCGCGCTCGACCACGCCGGGCTTCTCTGATGCTGGTCGTCGCCAACGCGGACGCCGGCTCCGCCGACGGCCTGGACGACGCGCTCGCTGTGCTCGGAGACGTCGAGGTCGTCCGGACCAGCAGCCCCGACGAGCTCGACCCCGTCGTACGCCGGGCCGAGCTGATCGTGGTCGCGGGCGGCGACGGGAGCCTGCACGCGGTCGTCGAGGCGCTGCACCGCAACGACCGGCTGTCTGCCGTGACGCTGGGGCTGGTGCCGCTGGGCACCGGCAACGACTTCGCCCGCGGCGTGGGCATCTCCGACGACCCTGCCGAGGCTGCGCGGCTCGTCCTCGACGGCAGCCCCACCCCGGTGGACCTTTTCCTCGATGACGCCGGGGGAGTCGTGGTCAACAATGCCCACGTCGGTGCCGGCGCGGAGGCGGCCAAGGCGGCTCGGGCGTGGAAGAAGGCGCTGGGCCCTCTCGGCTACGTCGTCGGGGCAGCCATCACGGCTGTGCGGCCTCCGGCGCTCCGGCTTCGGGTCACCGTGGACGGCACGGTCGTGGCACACAGGCGCACGTTGCAGGTCGCCGTGGGCAACGCCCCGTACGTCGGAGGCGGCACGTCCTTGACGCCCGAGGCGGACCCGTGCGACGGCGTCGCCGACGTGATGATCTCCTCCGCGCTCGGTCCAGCGGCCCGTGCGGCCTACGCGCTTCGGCTGCGACGTGGCGAGCACCACCACGGCGACAACGTCGACTACCTGCGCGGCACAGCAGTTCGCATCGAGGGCGAAGCCTTCAACGTCAGCGCGGACGGGGAGATCCAGGGCCCGTTCACGAACCGTGCCTGGACGGTCGTGCCCGGCGCCCTGACTCTCCTCCTGCCCGCTACTTCGTGAACTTGAAGTCGGCCGAGTGCGCCGTGCCGTCCGTCAGCGTGACGGTGAGCCGGCGGCAGCCGGTCCACGACTTCACGGTCTTCCAGACGTAGGTGTAGGTGTCGGTCGAGGCGTCGTAGGACAGACCGCTCTGCCCCGAGGTCTCAGTAGGTTCGAGAGCGTCGAGCTCCGCACCGGAGTCACAGGCGATCGGGACAGAGCTCGGAGACCCGGCAGCCAGCACCGCGAGGCCTTGGTCGCCGTTGAGGCTGAACTTGACCGGAACCGCCCGACCGGCCTTGACCACGTTGACCGTCGGCAGGTTGTCGACCGGGGCGAGGAAGCCCTCGAACTCCCAGATCACCCGCACGACCGCGCTGTCCACCGCGAACTCGCCCGAGGGGTCGGTCGCCCGGACGCGGATGGTCCGGATCGCCGGTGCCTGGATGCCTGCCGCGGAGAAGCTGGCGCTTTGGCCCGCCGTCTCGAAGCTGCCGTTGTCGTCGAGGTCCCAGGCATAGGTGAGGGTGTCCCCGTCAGGGTCACTCCCGGTGGCAGAGACCGTCACGGTCGAGCCCTCGACCACGGTGTAGGGGCCGCCGGCGTCCACCGTCGGCGGGGCGTTGAGGCCGATCCCGACCAGCACCGGGTCGTGGTCGGAGGCGCGGAAGGGGCCGGGGTCGTAGAAGCTGCTGACCTGACCCGGCGTCTTGAACTCGGTGTTGTAGTCCAGGGCCACCGGCTCGTCGGCGTTGGTGTGCCACTCGGTCACCCCGGTGATCTGGGCAGCAAGGCTGGGGCTGGCCAGGGCGTGGTCGAGGTAGCCGGACTGGCCCGCGAACACAAAGGAGTAGGCCTCGTCGCCGACGAACTCGTCGATGGTGTCGACGTAGCCGCCATTGCGGAACGCCGTGATCGGATCCTCCTTCGCGTAGGCGTTCATGTCGCCCAGGAGCAGCACGTCGTCGTCGCCCGAGCCCGTCGGGTCGCCGGCGAGCCAGTCGACCAGAGCCTCAGCGGCGTTGGTGCGCGTCTGGTTGCAGTTGCCTTGGCCGTCGCCGGTGTCGGGGTCGTCGACCGCGTTGCAGTCCGAGCCCTTCGACTTGAGGTGGTTGACGACCGCGGTGAACCGGTCCCCGCCCGATACGGTCTCGAAGGTCTGCGCGATGGAGGGCCGGTTGAGCGTGTCGATGAACCGGGGGTCGACGCTCGAGTTCATGATCGCGTGCGAGCCCACCGGGGAGACCACGGCCGGCTGGTAGAGGATCCCGACCCGGATCGCGTCGGTGCCCACGACGCCGGTGTCGATGAAGTCGTAGGTGCCCGGGCCCGATGCGTCGTTCAGGCCGGCGACGAGGTCCTCGATGGCGCCGAGCTCCAGGTCGGTGTTGTCGTTCTCCAGCTCCATGAGCCCGACGACGTGAGCGTCCAGGGCGGTGATCGCGGCGATCTCCTTGGCGCGCTGGCGCGCGAACTCGGCTGGCGTGTTGGCGCCGCGTGCCGTCGGGAAGCCCCCGCCGGCGCCGTTGCCGTTGAAGTAGTTGAGGACGTTGAAGGCTGCGACGCGGAGGTCGCCGCCGACCTCGGCGGGAGTCGCCGGGCGCGGGTTGGTGTGGGTGAAGGTCACGTCGTCCGGGTCGAGCGGTTGCACGCGGTAGGCCCCGAAGCGCTGGTCGCCGACCCCGGAGATGGACGAGACCGAGTCACCGACCCGGAGGGTGTTGCCGGCGCTGAGTCCGCCCTGCGGGTAGTTGGTCGGGTCGATGTTCTGCTGGTTGTTGCCGTCGTCGAGCAGGATCCGGCTGCGGTCGTTCAGGCTCTGCAGCGCCGTTGCGGGATCGCCGGGTGCGACCTCGTTGGTGGGCGTGTCCAGACGCCCGCCCACGGACAGCGACACCTCGCCGAAGCGAGCGAGGGTGAACACCTCGGTCACCGTCAGGTCCTGGGTCACCTCGACCGCCATGCCCTCGACGCGCTCCCAGTCGGAGACTGCGGCGACCGGCAGGCTCATCGCCGTGTGGGTCACGGAGAAGCCGTTGCCACAGGTCGTCACCGATGTGACGTCGACCAGCTCGGTCAGGTTGCTGAACTCGGTGACCTTGCCCGTCAGGCGCACCTTGTCGCCGAGCGCGACCGGAGTCGCCGTGTCGAAGACGAAGACGCCCTCGGAGGTCGTGCCGAGCCCGTCGGCGTCGCCGTCCTCCTCCTGGACGTAGTAGCCGCCGAACTGGCCGGCGCCCTGGTAGTCGCCCACCACCACGCCCTCGACCGTGACGATCGCATTGTTCATCGGGGTGGCGAGCCCGGAGCCTTGGATGGCGTGGATGAGCGTGGCCGGGTCGCCGCACACCGGCGTCGCCGTGACCGTGATGGTGAGGCTGCACGAGCCGACCTGTGGAGTCGCGTCGTCGTTGGTCGCTGAGACAGTGACGGTGTAGCTGCCGACCGGAGTGGCTGCCGATGCGGTGATGGTGGCAGTGGCCGTCCCACCCACGGCCGCTGCCGGGGTGAACGCTGTCCGGGTGATCGTTCCGGGGTCGCTGGGCGTGATCGAGTCGATGGCGATGCCGACCACCGTGCCGTCCGCGTCGGTCGCGGAGACCGGTGCGTCGATCGCCGAGCCGGCGTTGCCGGTCACCGGCCCGCCGCAGGTGGCGACGACCGGCTGGTCCTCGTCGGCCAGGTGGGCGCCGAGGCCGTCGAAGGTGTCGATCGCGAACCCGTCCCACTGGTCCGCCGGGTTGAACGCGTCGGCGCCGTTGGCGTCGCCGGCCTCGACGGCAGCTTTGCGGCGCAGGGTGTTGTCGGCCGTGCTGGTCAGGCCGGAGCCCCACTCGGTGCCCGGGTCGACCCCGATCTGGCCGATCACGTCGATGACGGTCGTGCCTCTGCGAAGCACCACGGCGTCATCGCCGTTGAACCATCCCGAGCCGTTGGTCTGGTCGGCCGCAGCAAGGACCGCAGGCGCTGCGGAGGCCTGCGCGACGACGTACACGTCGCCGTCGGAGACGAAACCGGTGAGGTTGATCGTCAGGCCGGCCGAGGCCGATCCGTTGAAGAACATCTGGATCGAGTAGCCCTCAGCCCCGAGGTTGACGCCCGCGCCCGTGCCGTTGAAGATCTCCAGCGCCTTGTTGTTGGAGGATCCCTCGACGTACTCGGAGAAGAACAGCTCTGTCGGAACCGCCTCTGCCGGAGAGCCGGTGACCACGGGGAGCCCTACGAGGCCGACCACCAGGACACCGAGTGAACCAAATATGTTTCGCCGCACTGCCATCACACCCTCGCGCCCGATCACCGATTTCCCCAGCCCCAGTCCGGCCACAGTACGCCCGCAACGCGGCCAGAGGGAGGGGGAAGCGGAGCCATTAGGTAAAGGATCGACTCCGTCCCCGCAATGCTGGACGGAGCAGCGGTTTCGTAGGCTCGGCGCATGACCGAACTGCCAGTGCTCAACGCCGTGGAGCAGCGCATCCTGGGCAGCCTGCTGGAGAAGGAGCGCACGGTCCCAGCGACCTATCCGCTCACGCTGAACGCACTGCGCACCGCCTGCAACCAGACCTCGAGCCGGGAGCCTGTGGTCGACTACGACGAGCGGCTGGTCGAGGAGACCGCCCGCGAGCTGAAGCAGCGCGGGCTTCTGCGCATCGTCTGGGCCGAAGCGGGACGACGCACCCTGAAGTACCACGAAACGCTCGCCGAGGTGCTGGAGCTGGACGACGACGAGCGGGCGGTCGTGACCGTGCTCCTGCTGCGCGGCGCCCAGACCGCCGGGGAGCTGCGCACGCGCACCGAGCGGCTGCACGGCTTCGCCGACAAGAGCGCCGTCGAAGCCAGCCTGGCGCGTCTGGCCGCCCGTGAGGCCCCGCTGGTGGTCGAGCTGCCCAGACGAGCGGGGGAGCGCGACAACCGCTGGCTGCACCTGCTCGGGGAGGCGGGCGCACCCACGCCCGAGGCTCCGGCGCGGGTCGAGCTCGACCTCTCCACCAGGGACATCCGCGTCCGCTCGGCGTACGACGCGGTGGCGTCGACCTACGCCGAGCAGCTCGGCGACGAGCTCACCGGTCTCCCGTTCGAGCGCTGGGTGCTGGAGCAGGTCGCGGACCTTGCCGGACCGTTCCCGGTGGTCGAGGTCGGCTGCGGCCCGGGCCACGTCACCGCCTACCTCGCCGACCTCGGGGTCGCCGCGACCGGTGTGGACCTGAGCGGGGAGATGGTCTCCCTGGCCCAGGAGCGACACCCGCACGCGACCTATCGCCAGGGCGACCTGCGCGCCCTGCTGAGGCCGGCGGACGCGGACGGCTGGGGTGCCGTGGTCGCGTGGTACTCGCTGATCCACTTCGCACCTGCGGAGCTCCCTGAGGTCATCGCCGGTCTGGTCCGGCCGCTCCGCCCTGGAGGCTGGCTGGTCTTCGCCGGCCATGCCGGGTCCGGCGTACGCCATCTGGGGGAGTGGTTCGGCAAGCCCGTCGACCTGGACTTCGTGCTCCACGAGCCTGCGACGATCAGTGCCCTGCTCGAGGGGGCCGGGCTGACCGACGTCGCCTGGTACCGGCGCGGCCCGTTCACCTCGCGCGGAGAGACGACGGAGCGGGTGTACGCGCTGGGCCGCCGGCCCAGCTAGCCGCCCTAGCAGCTCCGTTCCCTGCACGCCGTACGTTCCGGTGGTTCTGACGACCGATCCGGTCGACGTCCCCCCGGCCTGCCCGCGGGAGGCATAGGCTGAGGGAATGGACCGCCGGATCTTCGGGATCGAGAACGAGTACGGCGTGACCTGCACGTTCCGGGGACAGCGCCGACTGAGCCCGGACGAGGTCGCCCGGTACCTCTTCCGCAAGGTCGTGTCCTGGGGGCGTTCCAGCAACGTCTTCCTCCGCAACGGCGCCCGGCTCTACCTCGACGTCGGTAGCCACCCCGAGTACGCCACCCCCGAGTGCGACGACATCATCGATCTCGTCACCCACGACAAGGCGGGGGAGCGGGTCCTGGAGGGGCTGCTCATCGACGCCGAGCGGCGGCTCCACGACGAGGGCATCGCCGGCGATGTCTACCTGTTCAAGAACAACACCGACTCCGCCGGCAACTCCTACGGCTGCCACGAGAACTACCTGGTCGGGCGCCACGGCGAGTTCAGCAAGCTGGCCGACGTACTCATCCCGTTCCTGGTGACCCGCCAGATCATCGTCGGCGCGGGCAAGGTCATCCAGACGCCGCGGGGCGCGATGTTCTCGGTGTCCCAGCGCGCCGAGCACATCTGGGAGGGCGTCTCGAGCGCCACCACCCGCAGCCGGCCGATCATCAACACCCGCGACGAGCCGCACGCCGATGCCGAGCGCTACCGCCGGCTGCACGTGATCGTGGGCGACTCCAACATGAGCGAGACCACCACGATGCTCAAGGTCGCCTCCTGCGACCTGGTGCTGCGGATGATCGAGGAGGGCGTGGTGATGCGCGACCTCACCATGGAGAACCCCATCCGCGCCATCCGCGAGATCTCCCACGACACCACGGGCCGGCGCAAGGTGCGGCTGGCCAACGGGCGCGAGGCGAGCGCCCTGGACATCCAGCAGGAGTACCTCAACCGCGCCCGCGACTTCGTCGACCGCCGCGAGCTGCGCACGCCGGTCATCGAGCGCACGCTCGACCTCTGGGAGCGCGGCCTGAAAGCCGTCGAGTCCGGCGACTTCGGGCTGGTGGAGCGTGAGATCGACTGGATCATCAAGTGGAAGCTGATCGAGCGCTACCGCGCCCAGAACGGCCTGCCCCTCAGCCACCCGCGCGTCGCCCAGCTCGACCTGGCCTACCACGACATCCACCGCGGGCGTGGCCTCTACTACCTGCTGGAGAAGCGGGGAGCCGTGGCCCGGGTGACGACCGACCTGGCCGTCTTCGAGGCCAAGACACGCCCGCCGCAGACCACCAGAGCCCGGCTGCGCGGAGAGTTCATCAAGCGTGCCCAGGAGCGCCGGCGGGACTTCACCGTCGACTGGGTGCATCTCAAGCTCAACGACCAGGCCCAGCGCACCGTGCTCTGCAAGGATCCGTTCCGCGCCTATGACGAACGGGTCCACAAGCTCATCGAAGGCATGTGACACAGCGGTTGTTCAGCCTTGCCCTATAGGGTGAACGTCTGTTCGAAGTCCGCTACCTGTGATCTCCCGAGGTGAACCCGTGCGCTCGCGTGCCACCGCACTGGCCGTCGTACCCCTGCTCCTGCTCGCCACCGCCTGCGGCTCCTCGTCGTCCAGCGACGACGAGTCCAGCCAAGAGTCGGGCGCGGCCCTGGCCGGCGTGAAGATCGAGGGGGTCTTCAACGAGGCGCCGGACGTGACCGTGAAGGACCTCAAGGCCAGCGAGACCGAGTCCGAGGTGCTCATCGAGGGCGACGGGCCGAAGGCGTCCAAGGACTCGCAGTCCCTCGTGCAGCTGGTCGTGCTCAGCGGGGTCGACGGACAGAAGTTCTTCAGCACGTTCGACACCCAGCCAGTCACGGTCGGCGGCGGCAGCCGCCCCCTGATGAACGGCCTCGACGAGGCCATCGACGGCGTGGCGCGCGGCAGCCGGGTCGCGTTCAAGTCCAGCGCGAGCGATGCCGTCGGCGCCGAGGGCGTCGGCCAGCTCGGGCTCAAGGCGGACGATGCCGTGGTGGCCGTGGTCGACATCTTGTCGGTGGCCGACCCGGAGCCGCTCGAGGGACCGGAGGGTGACGAGCAGGAGGCCCCCGCCGGCACGCCGAAGCTCGTCGAGAAGGACGGCAACGTCACCAACTTCGACTGGGCCGGGGTCGGCGCCAAGCCGGACAAGCTCCACGTGGTCACGCTGATCGAGGGTGACGGCCCCGCGATCGAGAAGAACCGTCTGGTCACCTTCGACTACTTCGGCGAGGTCTTCAAGTCGAAGAAGCCGTTCGACGAGTCCTACTCCAAGGCGCCGGTGACCTTCATGGTCGGTGCCGGGGGCCTGATCAAGGCCTGGGACGAAGGGCTGATCGGCGTGAAGGAGGGCAGCCGCGTGCTCATCACGACGCCGCCCGCCACCGGCTACGGCGACCAGGCCAACGGGGACATCCCGGCCAACTCCACGCTGACGTTCGTGATCGACGTCCTGGGTGTCGACGGTTAGTCGATGGTTGGTCGGAGGTAGTCAGCTTGTCCGCGCGGAAGAGTGAGCGGCTGCTCAACCTGCTCATCACGCTCCTGGTCTCTCGCACCTACGTCTCCAAGGAGCGGCTGCGCCAGGTGATCGCGGAGTACCGCGAGGCGTCCTCGGACGAGGCGTTCGAGAAGATGTTCGAGCGCGACAAGGACGACCTGCGACGGCTCGGCGTACCTATCGAGGTCGGGTCGGTGGAGACCCTGTTCGAGGACGAGCCGGGCTACCGCGTCGAGCGGTCGGCGTTCGAGCTGCCCGAGATCGAGCTGTCGCCCGAGGAGGCTGCGGTCGTCGGCCTCGCCGCCCGGGTGTGGCAGCACGCCGGCCTCGCCTCCGCCACCTCCGACGCACTGGTCAAGCTCAAGGCCGGCGGTGTGGAGGTCGACCGGGAGGCCCTGAACGTCGTCCAGCCCCAGCTCGCGGTCGACGAGCCCACCTTCGAGGTGATCTGGGAGTGCCTGCGCACCCGGACCCCGGTGACGTTCGAGTACCGCAAGTCTGCCTCGACGACCGTCTCGGAGCGGCACCTCCAGCCGTGGGGCGTGGTGACCTACCGCGGCCGGTGGTACGTCGTGGGCTTCGACGTCGACCGTGGGGCACCGCGGCTGTTCCGGCTGTCCCGCGTGCAAGGAGAGGTCAGGCGCGACGGCAGGTCCGGCGCGTACGCCGTACCGGCGGATGTCGACCTGCGGGGGCTGACCAGTGCGCTGGCGCCGGCGCCCCAGGAGTTCACCGCACGCCTGCTGGTGCGGCAGGGGGCGGCTCTCGGCCTGCGTCGACGTACTCGGCCCGTCCAGGGCGACGCTCCTGACGGCTGGGACCTCGTCGAGGTGCCGTTCGGCCGCGACGGGTCGCTGGTCGACGAGGCGCTGGCCTATGGCGAGCACGTCGTCGTGCTCGACCCGCCCGACCTGCGCGACTTCGTCATGCAGCGACTCAGGGAGCTGGCGTCATGACCACCGCCAACACCGGAGCGCGCGACCAGATGCGACGGCTGCTCGCGCTGGTGCCCTACCTCCAGTCGCGGGAGAACGTCTCCATCCGCCAGGTCGCAGCCGATTTCGGGGTGCCGGAGGCGCGCATCCGCAGTGACCTCAAGGTGCTGTGGTTCTGCGGGCTGCCCGGCCTGGGCATGGGCGACCTGATCGACATCAACATGGAGGCCCTCGACGGTGGCGAGGAGGAGGTCATCCGCCTCTCCAACGCCGAGTACCTCACCCGACCCCTCCGCCTCGACTCGACCGAGGCCTCGGCGCTGATGGTGGCGCTGCGGACGCTCCGCGAGGGGAGCACCGACGACGAGCGTCCGATCGTCGACCGCGTGCTCGGCAAGATCGAGGCGGCGGCTGGTGAGTCGATCGCGTCGCAGGTCGAGGTGATGCTGCCGTGGAGCGTCAGGCGGCTGCGCGGGCTCAAGGCAACCCTGGAGGGCGCGATCCGCGACGGCCGTCAGGTGCGGATGGTCTACTACGTGCCCAGCCGCGACGAGGCGACCGAGCGGGTGGTCGACCCGCTCGCGGTCGGCAGCCAGGACGGCTTCGAGTACCTCGACGCGTGGTGCCACCAGGCCGACGACCAGCGGCTGTTCCGGCTCGACCGGGTGTCGTCGGTGGAGGTGCTCGCCACGCCAGTCGCCGACCACCCCGACGTACTCCCGCGAGACCTGTCCGAAGGCATCTTCCAGGCCTCGGACCAGGACACCAAGGTCACCCTCGCGCTGTCGCCGAACGCCCGCTGGGTGGCTGAGTACTACCCGATGGAGACCATCGATGAGGACGGCTCCGGGGGGCTGACGGTCACGCTGCGGGTGGGGGACCAGGCCTGGCTGACCCGGCTGATGCTGCGGATCGGCACGCATGCCACGGTCGTGTCGCCGGCAGCCTGGGCGGACGACGTCCGACAGTCCGCACACAGGGCTCTGCAGAACTACTCACAGCAGCGCGCGTAGCATTGGTAGCGCACACTTCCCACGAGGCGAGGACGTCATGAGCATCGGCCCCCCGGAGATCATTCTCTTCATCCTTGTCCTGCTCCTGCTCTTCGGTGCCAAGAAGCTTCCGGAGCTCGCCCGGGGCAGCGGCCGCGCGCTCCGCATCTTCAAGGCCGAGACCAAGGGCCTGATGGACGACGATGACGACGAGCCCGCCCGGCCGCCGATCGAGGCACAGCGCTCCACGCCTGAGGCACCACCCGTGAGCGAGCCTGAGACTCGCCGCGAGGACATCTGACCCGGCGGTGAGCTTCACCGGCGTCGTACGCCTGTTCCGGGCGACCCCGCAGGGCTCCATCGGCGACGGCGGCCGGATGGCTCTGGCCGACCACCTGCGGGAGCTCCGTGCCCGCTTGATGCGGTCGCTGCTGGTCTTCATCGTTCTTCTGGTCGCTGCTCTGTTCTTCTACGAGCCGATCCTCGACGCCGTGATCACGCCCTACACCAAGGCGGTCGACAAGCTCGGCCAGGACGTCGAGTCCAATGCCTACATCAAGGGCGCCGGCGGTCCACTTCTTTTGCAGCTCAAGCTGTGCGGTCTGGCGGCGGTCGTGCTGTCGAGCCCTTACTGGCTCTACCAGGTGTGGGCCTTCATCGTGCCCGGGCTGCACGCCCACGAGAAGAAGTGGTCGAAGATCTTCATGGGCATCGCGGGCCCGCTGTTCTTCGCGGGCGTCGCGACCGGCTACTACGTGCTCCCCAAGGGCCTCGAGGTCCTGATCGGCTTCACTCCCGACCGCCTCCAGAACCTCGTGGAGTTCGGCGAGTACTTCTCCTTCTTCACCCGGATGCTGCTGATCTTCGGCATCTCCTTCGAGATCCCGCTGTTCGTCGTGCTGCTCAACCTGGCCGGCGTGCTCCCTGCGAAGGTGCTCGCCGAGTACCGCTCCTGGATCGTGATCGGGGTGTTCGCCTTCGCGGCGGTCGCCACCCCCTCGACCGACCCCTTCTCGATGATCATGCTCGCCGTCCCGATGACGATCCTGTTCTTCGCCTCCGAGCTGATCGCCCGCCTCACCGACAAACGCCGCCGCCTCCGCGAGGAGGACAACTCCCTCGGTGATGACGAGGCCACGCCTGACGACCAGCTCTGACGCCGGGGGTGGGGGCCGAGTTGGCGCGTCTTCACCCGGGGTGGGGGCCGAGTTGGCGCGACTTCACCCCGCATGGGGGCCGAGTTGGCGCGTCTTCACGCGCCGGGAGTACGACTTGCGGGCCTCTCGCCAGGCGAGCGCAAGCCGGGGAGACGCGTCGTGCTGCTGCCCGTAGACGCTCGGCCGCCTGAAGGCTTCGATGTGCCACCCGAACTCGTCGCTCAGGGCCCAACGACGGTCGCGGTCGTGCGACTGGCGCTCGGGTCCGTGGAACTCCTCCCCGTCGTACTCGGCGGCGAACAGCAGCTCCTCGTCGCCGATGTCGACGCGGAAGAGCTCGATGCCCTCGCCGTTCAGGATCGGGATCTGGCATCGAGGCCAGGGGAGGCCCGGGGCCTCATGCCAGCGCACTCGCAACGCGCTCTCTCCTGGGCTCTCCGACACTGGGTCCACCCGGGGAGCCAGCCATCGCAGGAGTACGACGCCCCGCTGCCGTTTGAAGCGCTCGACCCCGCCGACGAGCTCATCGACGGTGAACGAGCGGTGTCTGAGGAGGGCGTCCATGCCTCCCATCGCCACGACCGGCTTGTAGAACCGGCCGAGGTCCCACGCCGTGCGGATCGGTGTGGACACGAACAGGCCTTCGGCGAGGGGTACGACGTCCTCGGCGAGGAACCATCGCTGCCCGCTGCGAGCCAACCCGTTGCGGAGACGGTCGTAACCGCGGAAGCGGAACGCGTCGATCTCCACTCGTTGGTGCCGCCCGGGCAGGTCGATCCCGGTCCAGTACCAGCACGCCGTCCAGTCGCAGAGCACCGAGTACGGCGGCGCCACCAACGCCAGCGCGTGGCCCCGGAGAACTCTCGAGTCGGGGACCTGCGCCGCGACGTACACGTTCTTGGCCAGTGATCTGACAAACCCTTCGCGGACCAAACCTTGGAGCGCGTTGGCGCTGATGCCTACGTCGCGAGCCGCGATGCTGGTGAACGGGGCATCGAGAGGCAACGGGAAGGAGTCGTCCAGGAAGGCGGGCATGGGGAGGAGACTTCCCGACCGGGCGGCCACCCGAAAGGCCCTCCCTCGCGTCTGTGGACAACGTCAGGAAGACGAGCCAACTCGGCGTCGAACGGCGGTGAAGATGCGCCAACTCGGCACCAACCCGGGACTACAGTTCGGGGGTGCCACGTGAGATCGCCTTGCTGACGAACCCGACGTCGGGCAAGGGCAGGGGCGGGCGTACGGCGGCGATCGCACTGCCACGGCTGAGGGAGGCCGGGTACGTCGTACGCGACCTGCGGGGGCAGGATGCCCAGGAGGCCCGCGACCTGGCCGCGCAGGCGCTCGCCGACGGGGTGGAGGCGCTGGTGGTCTGCGGCGGCGACGGGATGGTGCACCTGGCGGTGCAGCTGCTCGCGGGGACCCAGACGCCGCTGGGGATCATCCCGGCCGGCACCGGGAACGACGTCGCACGCTACTTCGACCTGCCGCGCAACGACCCACAGCGGGCTGCAGACGTCGTGATCGCCTCGCGGACGCGCACGATCGACCTCGCGAGGGCGGGGGACACGTACTTCGTGACCGTGCTGGCGGCCGGGTTCGACGCCAAGGTCAACGAGCGCGCCAACGAGCTGACCTGGCCGAGGGGACAGATGCGCTACAACCTCGCCACCCTGGCCGAGCTGCGGGTGTTCCAGCCGGTTCCCTACACGCTGCAGCTCGACGACCGCACGGTGAGCCTGGACGCGATGATGGTGGCGGTGGGCAACGGTCCGTCGTACGGCGGGGGGCTGCGCATGTGTGAGGGTGCCGTGCTCGACGACGGGCTGCTGGACGTGGTCGTGATCAGGCCGATGTCCAAGCCGCAGCTCGTCCGCACCTACCCCAAGCTGTTCAACGGGACGCACCGCAGCCACCCGTCCTACGAGCACCATCTCGTCAGCAAGGTCACGGTCGCGGCGCCCGGCATCGTCGCCTACGCCGACGGCGAGCGGTTCGGACCGCTCCCGCTGACCGTCGAGGTGGCGCCGAAGGCCCTGCGGGTACTGTCCAGGTCATGAGCAGCCCGTCGGAGGCCTACGCCAAGTTCCGGCTGAACCAGCGGTCACCGATCTTCGCAGGGTTCGCCTCGTTGTACGACTTCGAGCTCGACGACTTCCAGATGCTCGCCTGCAAGGAGCTCGAGGCCGGCAACGGCGTGCTCGTCGCGGCGCCCACCGGCTCCGGCAAGACGCTGGTCGGCGAGTTCGCCGTCCACCTGGCGCTCGAGCAGGGCCGCAAGTGCTTCTACACCACGCCGATCAAGGCGCTGTCAAACCAGAAGTTCGCCGACCTCACCAAGCGCTACGGTGCCGACAAGGTCGGCCTCCTCACCGGCGACAACACCATCAACGGCGAGGCGCCGGTGGTGGTGATGACCACCGAGGTGCTGCGCAACATGCTGTACGCCGGCAGCGGCACCCTGTCCGGGCTCGGGTTCGTCGTGATGGACGAGGTGCACTACCTCGCCGACCGGTTCCGCGGCGCGGTCTGGGAGGAGGTCATCATCCATCTCCCGGAGTCGGTGTCGGTGGTCAGCCTGAGCGCGACCGTCAGCAACGCCGAGGAGTTCGGCGAGTGGCTGTCGACCGTGCGCGGCGAGACGGCGACGATCGTGGAGGAGCGCCGCCCCGTCCCGCTCTTCCAGCACGTGCTGGTCGGCCGCAGGCTGTTCGACCTCTTCGAGGACGGTCCCGACCAGAAGGTCAACCCCGAGCTGGTCAAGGTCGCCCGCGACGACTGGGCCTCGCGACGGATGCGCGACCATCGCACGCCCAAGGGCCGGTCGGGCGCCCGGGGCCAGCGACCGGCACGCCGGCCCTGGATCCCGAGCCGCTACGAGGTCGTCGACCGGCTCGACCGCGACGGCCTGCTGCCGGCGATCTACTTCATCTTCAGCCGGATCGGCTGCGACGCGGCGGTCCAGCAGTGCCTCAACGCCAACCTGCGGCTGACCACGCCGGAGGAGCGCGACTACATCCGGGAGTACGTCGAGGAGCGGTGCCACAACCTGCCCGACGAGGACCTGCACGTGCTCGGCTACCACGACTTCCTCGACGGCCTCACCCGAGGAGTGGCCGCCCACCACGCGGGCATGCTGCCGACGTTCAAGCAGTGCGTGGAGGAGCTGTTCGAGCGGGGCCTGTGCCGGGTCGTCTTCGCCACCGAGACGCTGGCGCTCGGCATCAACATGCCCGCGCGCAGCGTGGTCATCGAGAAGCTGGTGAAGTGGAACGGCGAGACGCACGCCGACATCACCCCGGGGGAATACACCCAGCTCACCGGCCGCGCCGGCCGCCGCGGCATCGACGTCGAGGGCCACGGGGTGGTGCTCTGGCAGCAGGGCATGGACCCCCGCACCGTCGCGGGCCTGGCCTCGACGCGCACCTACCCCCTGAAGTCGAGCTTCCGCCCGTCGTACAACATGGCGGTCAACCTGGTCCACCAGGTCGGCCGGGCACGGGCGAGGGAGCTGCTCGAGTCGTCGTTCGCCCAGTTCCAGGCCGACAAGGCCGTGGTGGGTCTCGCGCGTCAGGCCCGCAAGGCCCAGGACGCCCTGGAGGGCTACGCCGAGGCGGCCAGCTGCCACCTCGGCGACTTCATGGAGTACGCCGCCCTGCGCCGCAGCCTCAAGGACATGGAGAACACCGCAGCCCGCAGCCGGCGCTCCGACCAGCGCGACGAGATCGTGGCGTCCCTGATGGCGCTCAAGCCCGGCGACGTGATCGACGTACCCGCCGGGAAGTTCGCCGGCATCGCCGTTGTCATCGACCCGGGCAACCACTCCGACCGCGAGGGCCCTCGCCCCTACGTCGTGACGGTCGACCGCCACGCCCGCCGACTGTCGATCGTGGACTTCAACACGCCTGTGGAGCCGATGACCCGCATGCGAGTGCCGCGGAACTTCAACGGTCGCAACCCGCAGCAGCGGCGCGACCTGGCGAGCGCGCTGCGCACGCGCACCCGCGACATGCCCCCGCCGAAGCAGTCGACGCGCCGCAACAAGGCCGACGATGCCTCTGAGCGTGAGGTCAGCCGGCTCCGTGCCGCGCTCAAGGCACACCCGTGCCACCAGTGTCCCGAGCGCGAGGACCACGCACGCTGGGCCGAGCGCTACTTCAAGCTGGAGCGCGACACCAAGACCCTGGAACGCCGGATCGAGTCAAGGACCAACACGATCGCGCGCCAGTTCGACCGGGTCTGCGAGGTCCTGACCGCGCTGGGCTACCTCCAGGACGACCAGGTCACCGCCGAGGGCGCCAAGCTCATGCGCATCTACACCGACATGGACCTGGTCGCGGCCGAGGCGCTGCGCGCCGGGCTCTGGGAAGGCCTTTCCGCCTCCGAGCTGGCTGCAGCGCTCTCGGCCCTGGTCTTCGAGGCGCGGCGGGCAGACGATGCCGCCGCCCCGAGGCTGCCCAAGGGGCCGGTGCGCGAGACCCTGGCCAAGATGGTGCACCTGTGGAGCGACCTCGACGCACTCGAGAAGGAGCACCGCCTGGACTTCCTACGCGAGCCCGACCTGGGCTTCGCCTGGGCGGCGTACCTCTGGGCCAACGGCGCCGAGCTCGAGGAGGTCCTCTCGGAGACCGACCTCGCGGCCGGCGACTTCGTCCGCTGGGTCAAGCAGCTGCTCGACCTGGCCGACCAGGTCGCCGATGCGGCGGGGGAGAGCTCGCTGCGGCAGACGGCCCGGGAGGCCGCAGGAGCCCTTCGTCGCGGCGTGGTCGCGTACTCCTCGCTGAACGACTGACCACCCGTCGGGACCCGAAAGGGCGCATTTTCTGATCGGTCCGGGTTGGGACTAGGGTGTCCCTGGCGGGGTCGCAACGAGCGCGCGGCGACCTTGCACAGGTCAGGGAGGGCCTTCTCGGTGTCGGTTTCCCCATCGTCGTGGATGGACCAGTTCGTCCTGCGTGGACGCGGTCCGGCCGAGGTGCTCACGCCCTTCCGGCAGACGATGGCGGCGGCCTCGATGCTCGGCCGCGTGGCGGAGGACCGCTCCGGTCTCCCGATCCGCGACTACGAGTCCGTGGGGTCCGCGCGCTACCAGGCGATGATCCTCGCCGAGCTCGCCCACCAGCTCGACGACGAGGTCGCGCGGCTCTCGACCGAGGCCGAGCGCTCCCGCCTCTCCGGGGCCGACCCAGCCCGCACCATGATCGGCAGCCTCACCGGAGTCGTCCGCACCACGGCGACGCTCGTCGAGGTGTGCCACGCGCTCCTGCGTGTCGCGGAGGCCCTGCTCGTCGTACGCCGGGCCAAGCAGCGCGTCGAGCTGGCCGCCGCCGTCGAGACGATCCGTGCTGCCGTCGGCACCTCCCAGATCACCATCCAGGCCAACCTGTCGCGGATCACTGACGCCCGCACCTATGACCAGCTCGCTGCGGGCCTGCCCACCTTCGACAAGATCCGGGAGCACGCCGACCGGGTCGCGACCGTGCTCCGAGAGCAAACGGCGCCGCTCAGCTTTCCGGCCCAACGAGCCGACCTAGTCTGCTGAAACCTCGTACCATCGCGGCATGAAGCGGTTACTGGGGGCTCTGGCCATCGTCGCTACGCTGCTCTGCCTCGCGCCAACCGCGCACGCCTCCGACTGTCTCGAGAGTGACTTCGAGGACGGTTGCGTCACCGACGCCACCGATGCCGCCAGCAGCGACGGAGTGGACGGCTTCATGGTGCTGTTCGTGCTGGTGCTGATCGTCGGTATCGGTCTGACGATCTACAAGATGTCGATGGCCTCGAACATGGCCAAGCGATCCGGCATGGACCCCGGCGAGGCAGCCGCGATGACCCTGCTGGACGACAGCGGGCTGAGCGCGACCTACCTCGCCTCCAACCTCCGCAAGGACGGGCCTGAGCCTCGCATCGAGGTCAAGTCGGCCGAGACCCGGCTCGAGGAGCTCAAGCGCGTGCTCGACGAGGGTCTGATCACCCGGGCGGAGTACGACGTCCGCCGGCAGGCGATCATCGACTCGATCTGAGCTCGGTCAGCTGACCGGGCGGTTCTCGTAGGGCGTGGAGAGCACGATCGTCGTCCGCGTGGACACGTTCGCAGCCGCCCGGATGCGGGCGAGCAGGTCCTCCAGGTCCGTCGGCGTCGAGACGCGCACCTTCAGGATGTAGGACTCGTCTCCGGCCACCGACCAGCACGACTCGATCTCGCTGACGCTCGAGAGGCGGTCGGGGGAGTCGTCGGGCTGGGACGGGTCGATCGGGCGGATCGAGATGAACGCCGTCAGCGGGCGGCCGACCTGCTCGTAGTCGATGGTGGCGGCGTAGCCCTTGATCAGCCCCCGCGACTCCAGCCGCTTGACCCGCTGGTGCACGGCCGAGGTGGAGAGCCCCGTGGCCTTGCCGAGGTCGGTGAACGACATCCTGCCGTCGCCGGCGAGGAGGGTCAGGATGCGCTGGTCGAGGTCTTCCACACCGGAAGGCTAGCGGGCCGGTGTCGCTGGTGCCGAGCAGTCCACGCCGTGAAAGACTTCCGGTCGTGGCCCCCCGTCTGATGCTTCTTGACACCGCGTCTCTCTATTTCCGGGCATTCTTCGGTGTCCCGGACAGCTTCAAAGCGCCTGACGGGACGCCGGTCAACGCCGTTCGGGGGCTGCTGGACTTCATCAGCAGGCTGGTCGGGGAGTACCACCCCACGCATCTTGTCTGCTGCTGGGACAACGACTGGCGGCCACAGTGGCGGGTCGACCTGATCCCGTCGTACAAGGCTCACCGGGTGGAGTACGTCGTGCCGGGCGGACCCGACGTCGAGGTGGTGCCTGACCCGCTCGAGGTGCAGATCCCGGTCATCCTGGACGTGCTGGCGGCGTTCGGCATCGCGGTGGTGGGCGCCGACGGCTACGAGGCCGACGACGTCATCGGCACGCTCGCCGCCAAGGCCACCATGCCCACCGATGTCGTGAGCGGTGACCGCGACCTGTTCCAGGTCGTCGACGACGCCCGCGAGGTGCGGGTGCTGTACGTCGCGAGGGGCGTGTCCAGGCACGAGCGGGTCACCGACTCCGTCGTACGCGAGAAGTACGGCGTGTCGGCCGCCCAGTACGCCGACTTCGCGGCCCTTCGCGGCGATGCCTCCGACGGCCTCCCGGGCGTGGCCGGGGTGGGGGAGAAGACCGCGTCGGGCCTGCTCTCGAAGTTCCCCGACATGGACGCCCTGCTGGCCGCGGCCGCCGACCCGGAGTCCGACCTGGCGCCAGGCCCACGCCGCAAGATCCTGGACGCCGTTGACTACCTCGCCGTCGCGCCGACGGTCTGCAAGGTCGCCACCGACATCCCGCTCGACGACCTCGACTACCTGCTCCCGCCGACACCGATCGATGCCGAGGCCCTGGTGAAGCTGGCCGACCGGTGGGGCCTCGACTCGCCGATCGCCCGGCTCGTGGAGACGATCACCAACACGCGCTAGGGGCGCACCATCCGGATCTCGAGGGAGCCGGAAGGCTCGTGAACCACGGTCGCGCCGTCCGCGATGAAGCCGTGCCGGAGGTAGAAGGCCCGGGCGCGAAGGTTCTGCTCGATGACCCAGAGGTACGCACCGCGCTCCCCGACGAGCTCGGTCATCAGCCGGTCCGCGAGCCCGGTCCCGTAGGCCTCGGCCAGCAGGTTGAGCATCCGCAGCTCGTAGCCGGAGGGAGCATCGTCGTCGCGCGCCGACCCGCTCGAGCCGATGGCGACCACCCGGCCGTCGACGTCCACCGCGAGCAGGTTGCGGTCGGCGGGGTCCGCGTCGGTCAGGGCGGATCGCCAGCCGTCGGTCATCCGCGTCGCGTCGAGCCCGTCGAGGTAGGAGGCGGGCATGATCGTGGCGTACGCCTCACGCCAGGCCTGGAGCTGCACGGCGGCGACGAGTGGCGCGTCGGCACGGACCATCTCGCGGATCGTGTACGTCGCCACGGCACCAACCTAGAACCGCGCGGCCCTGCCTGAACACGTGAGGTCTCGGAGGTTCCACAAGTCCCACAGCCTCTATCGGCCTGCGGGTGTGGGAGGACACCCGCAGGCCGCCAACCCCCCGGTTGGTCAGTGGGTGAGCTGTCGCTCCGCGACGGCTCTCGAGGCTGCGGCGCGCCGCTCGGCCTCTACCAGGTCGATACCCGCATGCTCGGCCCACCATGCCTGGCCCTCGGCGGGGAGCGTGTGAATCGGGTCGTAGTAAGCGTACGGCCGGGTCAAGGCTTCGGCGTCATCGGCCTCGATGGAGGTCCGATAGTTCTTGGTCCAGAAGGAGATGCCCAGGTTTCGGTCGTAATCGGACAGCTGGTGCACCCAGCGCTTGCCGACGAACGGCACGTCGCACACGATGCGCGGGGTCGCGAAGCCGGGGAGGTAGCCCATGATGTGGTGCTGCAGCCGCTGCGCGTCGGCGACCGAGACCCGCCAGTGCTCCGAGAACGGGATCATGTCGCACATGTAGAAGTAGTAGGGCATGATCTGGGCGCCGTCGAGGAGCGCGAAGCAGAGGTCGAGCAGCGCGTGCGGGTCGGCGTTGACGCCGTTGAGCAGCACGCCCTGGTTGCGTACGTCGCGTACGCCGGCCTCCAGCATCGTCCTTGCCGCCTGCGCGACCAGCGGGGTGACCGAGTTGGCGTGGTTGACGTGGGTGTGGATCGCGAGTGACACGCCGCGGTCGCGGGCGGTGCGGGCGACCCGCTCGACGCCGGACACGACCTCGTCCTGCAGCCAGTGCTGAGGCAGGCCGGCGAGCGCCTTGGTCGCGAGCCGGATGTCGCGGATGTTCTCGATCTCCAGCAGGCGAGTCAGGAAGTCCTCGAGCCGGGCCCACGGCATGTTCGCCACGTCGCCGCCGCTGACCACGACGTCACGGACGCTCGGCGTGCTCCGGAGGTAGGACATCATCGACTCGAGCCGGTCGACCGGCTTGAGGTCGAACTTGAGCTTGTCGATGACCGGGGTCGAGTTGCCGACCAGGTCCATGCGCGTGCAGTGGCCGCAGTACTGCGGGCACGTCGGCAGCAGCTCGGCCAGCACCTTGGTCGGATAGCGGTGGGTCAGCCCCTCGGCGACCCACATGTCGTGCTCGTGCAGCGAGTCGCGGGTGGCGTGCGGGTGGGAGGGCCAGTCGGTGCGCCGGTCGGAGAAGACCGGGAGCATGTAGTGCCGCACCGGGTCTGCGTAGAACGCGTCGGTGGTCATCTCGCCGTGCGGGACCATCGTGTTCATCATCTGCGGCGGCACGAGCATCGACATCGTGGCGCGCTCGCGCTGGTCGCGCTCGAGGTCCTCGTAGAACCGCTCGTCGAGGAGGCCGCCCATCAGCTCGTGGAGCTGCTTGACGTTCTTGACGCAGTGGGACCGCTGCCACTGGGCGGACTCCCACTGCTCGCGGGTGACGTCCTTCCAGCCGGGGAAGCGCGTCCAGTCGGGCTCGACCAGCTCGACCCGCTGGTAGGCATAGGGCTGCCCGGTCGACAGACCGATCGCGGTCTCGATGCTCACGTCTTGCTCCCTCTCTCGCAGTCACGATCGTGACGTGTCCCCGGCTCACCGTGGTGAGCCGTCGCATAGCCGCGGGTCGTGTTGTGTGACCCGCACCTCTTCTGCCAGAGTAGACAAAGAATCTCCGGCCTGTCGAATAACACGCCGCAATATTTCCCTTCATATCTAGACCTCACGGGAGGACAGCCGTTGACCAGCGACCCCACCGGCCTGCACCGGGTGCTCTCGCCGTCCGGTGTCCTGCCTCAGGCCGCCGAGCGGCTCGACACCCGGCGTGAGCTCTGGCCCGACGAGGTGCGCATCCGAGTCGAGCGGCTCAACCTGGACGCCGCGTCGTTCCGCCAGCTCTCCGAGACCTACGACGAGCCCGCCAAGGTGCGCCAGGCTGTGCTGGAGATCGTCGAGGCCCGCGGCAAGATGCAGAACCCGGTCACGGGCTCGGGCGGCATGCTGATCGGCACTGTCGAGGAGGTCGGCCCGGAGTCCCCCCTCGGTCTGACCGTGGGGGACCGCGTCGCCACGCTGGTGTCGCTGACCCTCACGCCGCTGGTGATCGAAGACGGGCTCGAGCGCTGGGACGGCCGCTCGGAGCAGGTACCGGCCGACGGCTACGCCATCCTCTTCGGCCGCTCGATCGCCGCGCGCCTGCCCGACGACCTGGCTGCCGACCTCGCTCTCGCGGTGATGGACGTGTGCGGCGCCCCGGCACTGACCGCGCGCGTCGTCCGTCAGTACGACGCGCCGCGGGTCGCCGTGATCGGTGGCGCAGGCAAGTCCGGCTCACTCGCCCTCGCGGCAGCCCGAGAGGCCGGTGCGGGCAGCACTGTCGGCGTCGTACCGCACCAGGCCGAGGCGGAGCTGCTCACGGCAGCGGGTCTGGCCGACGCGGTGGCGATCGCCGATGCGCGGGACCCTGTCGCCCTGCGCGCGGCAGTGGGGGAGCCCGCCGACATCACGGTCGTCTGCGTCGACGTACCCGGCTGCGAGGGCGGTGCGATCCTGACGACCGCCGCCGGCGGGACGGTGATCTTCTTCTCGATGGCCACGTCGTTCTCGGCGGCGGCGCTCGGCGCCGAGGGCCTCGCGGCCGACGTCACCATGCTGGTCGGCAACGGCTACGTCCCCGGCCACGCCGACTACGCCCTCTCGCTGCTGCGTGACGACGCGGGGGTGCGCGGCCTGTTCGAGAGGCGACTGTGACCCGCGGGAGGATGGGGTCATGAGTCGCATCCTGCTCCGCGGTGGCTATGTCCATACGCCTGCCGACCCCCACGCCACCGCGGTCTGCGTCGAGGACGGCCAGATCGTCTGGACAGGTGACGACGACGCCTCGGCGCACTTCGTCGACAACGCCGACCGGGTCGTCGAGCTCGGGGGCAGGCTGGTCACGCCGGCGTTCGTCGACTCGCACGCACACCTCGGCGCGACCGGGCTGGCGGCGCAGGCAGTGGACCTGTCCGGTGTCCGCACGCTCGCCGAGGCTCTGGACCGGCTCGCCGCAGCCCAAGGCCCGGTGGTGATGGGCCACGGCTGGAACGAGACCGAGTGGGCCGAGCACCGCGCCCCGACGCTGGCGCAGATCGACCGAGCGGTCGGCGGCCGCCCGGCCTACGTCTCCCGGATCGAGCTGCACTCTGCGCTCGTCTCCACGGCGCTGCTCGAGAAGGCACCCGAGGTCGCGACGGCGGAGGGCTACGCCGATGGCCGGGTCGAGCGCGACGCGCACCACGCCGCGCGCAACGCGTTCTTCGCGCTCGTCCCCGGCACCGTTCGCGAGCAGGCCCTGCGCCACGCCCTGGAAGCCGCCGCGGCGCTCGGCATCGGCATGGTGCACGAGCTGGGAGCTCCGCACCTGTGTCCGGAGACCGACCTGGCCACCATCCGCGGCCTGGGCGGGGTCCTCCCGGAGGTGGTCGGCTACTGGGGCGAGCTGGGTGCCGACGGCGTCAAGCGTGCGCAGGAGCTCGGGTGCGCGGGAGCGGCCGGAGACCTATGCGTGGACGGCGCGATCGGGGCACGCACGGCAGCTCTGCACGCGCCGTACTCCGACGACCCGACCGCCAGCGGGCACCTGTACCTGACGTCCGAGCAGGTCGCCGACCACCTGCTCGCCTGCACCGAGGCTGGCGTCCAGGGCGGCTTCCACGTCATCGGCGACCGTGCTGTCGAGGAGGTCGCCACCGGGTTCAGGCTGGCTGCCGAACGCGTCGGTGCGCCCGCCCTCGTGATGGGGCGGCACCGCCTCGAGCACCTGGAGATGACCTCTGCGGCGGCGATGCGCACCTTCGGCGAGCTCGGGGTGACCGCGAGCATGCAGCCGATGTTCGACGGCTGGTGGGGCGGCCCGGACGGGTTCTACGCCGAGCGGCTGGGGGAGCGGAGCACAAGGATGAACCCGCTCGCGTCGCTCAACCGGGCCGGCATGGCACTGGCCTTCGGCTCCGACTCGCCCGTCACCCCGCTCGACCCGTGGGGTGCGATCCGCGCCGCGGCCTGGCACCACGACGAGCCCGAGCGTGTCACCGTTCGGGCGGCCTTCAACGCGCACACGCGTGGCGGCTGGCGCGCAGCCCTGCGCGACGAGGGCGGCGTGATCGCTCCCGGCGCACCCGCCAGCATCGCGGTCTTCGACGTACCCGGAGACCTGGTCGTGCAGACCCCCGACGAGCGCGTCGCCGCCTGGTCGACCGACACCCGTGCCGGGGTGCCTCTGCTTCCCGGCGTCCACCCCGACGTCGACCTTCCCACCTGTGACCTGACGCTGGTGCAGGGCAAGGTCGCCTACGACAGAAACGGACAGTTGGCATGAGTGGTACCAGCGGGAGGAAGCTCGACCTGGACCCGGTCGCCGTACGCAAGGCGCGGTCGCTGGCCCGCAAGGCCGGTCGCCCCATCGTGCGGCTCGCCCAGCAGCACACCACTGTCTCGGTCGAGCGCGCCACGCTCCGGCTGGCCGGGCTGCAGGGTGCCGACCCCGACGGCAGCCCCTGGGTCAACCGGCTGCTCGACGCGGTGCGCGGGGACGTCGGCCTGGAGTACGGCGTGGCTCAGCCGGTCTGGGACGCGCTCCTGCGCGGAGAGGCCGAGGACCTCGCCACGCTCGCGCAGAAGGCGTCCGCCGGGTCGGTCCGGTTCCGGGTCCCCGACGGCCGCGACGCGACCCGCGCTCGCGCGGCCGCCCGTAGGCAGGTCGGCGCCGGCATCCGCCGCGTGGACGCCCGCCGCCGGGAGCGTGAGCGGCTCATCAAGCGCCTCGGCGACCCGGAGCAGAAGCCGTGGATCTACCTGATCGTCGCGACCGGTGACATCTACGAGGACATCCCGCAGGCGCAGCAGGCCGCCCGCGAGGGGGCCGACATCATCGCGGTGATCCGGAGCACCGGGCAGTCGCTGCTGGACTTCGTCCCCGAGGGAGCGACGCGGGAGGGCTTCGCCGGCACCTATGCCACCCAAGAGAACTTCCGGCTCATGCGCGCGGCGCTCGACGAGTCGTCCAAGGAGCTGGGCCGCTACGTCCGGCTGACCAACTACGCCTCGGGGCTCTGCATGCCCGAGATCGCGGCCCTCGCCGGCCTGGAGCGGCTCGACATGATGCTCAACGACTCGATGTACGGGATCCTCTTCCGCGACATCAACCCGGTGCGGACCTTCGTCGACCAACGGTTCAGCCGCCAGGTCCACGCTCGCGCGGGCATCATCATCAACACCGGCGAGGACAACTACCTGACCACCGCCGACGCCGTGGAAGCCGCGCACACGGTCACAGTGAGCCAGCTCCTCAACGAGTACTTCGCCAAGGAGGCCGGCCTCGAGAACTGGCAGCTGGGTCTGGGGCACGCGTTCGAGATCAACCCCGACGTACCCGACTCCTTCCGGCTCGAGCTGGCCCACGCTCTGCTCGCACGCGAGCTGTTCCCGGAGGCGCCGCTCAAGTGGATGCCGCCCACCCGGCACATGACCGGCGACGTGTTCCGCGGCTACCTCCTGGACGCCTTCTTCAACCTGGTCGGCACGCTGACCGGGCAGGGGATCCTGCTGGTCGGCATGATGACCGAGGCCGTCGTGACGCCCTGGCTCTCCGACCGCGACCTGGCCCTGCAGAACGTCCGCTACGTCCTCAACGCGGCCGGCGGCCTGCACGAGGACTTCCGGCCACAGCCCGACGGCTTCATCGTCCAGCGCGGCCGCCAGGTCCTGGCCGAGTCCATCGACCTGCTCGACGAGATCGTCGATGACGGCCTGCTCAACGCCATCGCCGACGGGACGTTCGGGTTGATGAAGCGACCGGCCGACGCCGGCCGCGGGCTTGAGGGCGTGGCCAAGAAGGCGGCGGAGTACTACAACCCCGCCACGGAGATCCTGGAGGGAGACCAGTGACGATCCTGCGGCCGTACGGCGACACCACGGGCGACGGCATGGTGCAGGTGTCGTTCACCCTGCCCATGGCCCACAGCAAGGTTGCCGAAGGCGCCGCCCAGCAGCTTGCGAACAAGATGGGCATCGACCCGGCGCTGGTGGTGCACAGCAAGCCGATGGGGCCCGACTTCACGTTCTTCGTCGTCTACGGGCGGGTCAACCACCTGGTCGACACCTCGCAGGTGCAGGTCGTCGAGCGCGACTTCGAGATGCTGACGCCTAAGGAGGTCAACCTCGCGGTCAAGCGGGGGTTGCGTCGCCGGCTCACGGTCGTCGGCGCCTGCATCGGCACCGACGCCCACACGGTCGGCATCGACGCGATCCTCAACATCAAGGGGTTCGCGGGCGAGAAGGGCCTGGAGTACTACCGCGAGCTGAAGGTGGTGAACCTCGGCGCCCAGGTGTCCGTGCCGGAGCTGGTCGAGAAGGCTCACGCGGAGAAGGCCGACGCGGTACTGGTCTCGCAGGTCGTCACCCAGCGCGACGCGCACCTGCTGAACACCAAGGAGATGTCCGCGGCCTTCCGCGAGGCCTACCCGTCCCACAAGCGGCCGCTGCTCATCGTGGGCGGCCCGCGCTTCGACGAGGCGATGACCGACGAGCTCGGCGTCGACCGCATCTTCAGCAGAGGTACGACGCCCGGCCTGGTGGCGTCGTACCTCGTGCACGCCCTGGTCACCAACAAGCGAAAGGCCGCCTGATGTCGGACCCGATCATCGGCACCCGCGTCGCCCACCGGCGCTACGTTCCGTACTCCCATGCGCACTACGCCGGCAACCTGGTGGATGGTGCCTACTCCCTCGGCCTCTTCGGCGACGTGGCGACCGAGCTGTGCATCCTGACCGACGGCGACGAGGGCCTGTTCGCGTCGTACTCCGACGTGCAGTTCAAGGCTCCGGTGCGCGCCGGGGACGTCCTGGAGGTCACCGCGGAGCTCGTCCGCGTGGGCACAAGGTCCCGCACGATCGCCTTCGAGGCCCTCGTGGTGGGACGTGGCCGGCCAGACAAGTCGGAGTCCGCTGCGGAGATCCTGGACGAGCCGATCACAGCGACGACAGCCACCGGAACCGTGGTCGTGCCGCCTCGCTGAACGCTCTTCGGCGTGTCGTCCTAGACACGCCGAGCGTCGGCGAAAAAAGTGAGGGTCGTCACATTCTCGGCCATGCCTCTGACCTGCGGCTTTGTGAGAACCCGCAGGTCAGGGCCGTCTTGACTTAGGCCGACCGGCGGCGCGAGAGTTCCCAGGTCCACCAAGCAGGCCACCTAGCACGACGGCGTCCAGGTGGTCGCGAAGCCCCCGGTCGGCACCAGAGCTCGGGGCCCGCGCGACTCCCGGAGGTCATGCGCGTTGCACGGGTGGGGTTGGACACGGAGAGAGTCCGGCGCCCAGTAGACAACGGGCACGGCTCCCGCAGCCAACGGGAGCGTGCTCGGTCCGAAGGGTCCCGGACTCCTTCCGCGTCAGGACCGCTCCGGGTCCCTTCTCCTCCACTCACCTGCGCCTGGATAGAGTCGGTCGAGAGGTTGCACGACAGCGGGTTGAGCACCTGGGACGCGGGAGGGCGTTGTGAGCCGAGTGCTCGCCGTGCTTGTGCTGCCAGTGGCGGCCGGGGTGGCCGCCGGCCTCTCCTTCCCGCCCTTCGGGCAGTGGTGGCTGCTCCCGTTCGCGGTCGCCGCCCTCTCGCTCAGCGCGCGTGACCTGACACCGCGGCGCGGGTTCGTCGCCGGCCTCGTCTTCGGCCTGGCATTCATGCTCGTCCTGCTGCCGTGGCTGCGCGTGATCGGCGCCGACGCGTGGATCGGCCTCTGCCTGCTGGAGGCCCTCTTCTACGGGCTGCTGGGCTGGGGACTGGTGCGGGTGGGCTCCCTGCCGCTCTGGCCGTTGTGGCAGGCGTGCCTCTGGGTTGCCGTCGAGTCACTGCGCGGCGTACTCCCGTGGGGTGGGTTCAACTGGGGCCGGCTGGCGTTCGCCACGATCGACGCACCCGTCGCCCAGGCCGTGACCTACGTCGGCGCGGCCGGCGTCTCGTTCCTGGTGGCCCTGGCCGGCTGCCTGGTCGCACTCGCGGTCGAGCGCCGCAGCCTGGCACCCTCGAGCATTGCCGCCGCGGGTGCGGTGCTGCTCCTGGTCCTGCCCGCGTCGCTCCCGGAGTGGACCTCTCCCTACAAGGAGGTCCCGCACGTCGTCGCGATCGTGCAGGGCAACGTGCCCGGAGAGGGCATGGACGCGTTCAGCGAGCGACGGGCGGTCCTGAACAACCACGTCAACGCGACGATCGACCTGGCAGAGCGGGTCCGTTCAGGGGAGATCCCGCAGCCGGACCTGGTGATCTGGCCCGAGAACTCCACCGACATCGACCCCTTCGAGGACCCGTCGGTGATGGCCGACATCTCGCGCGCCGTCGACGCCATCGACGTTCCCACGCTGGTCGGCGCGATGATCCGGGGGCCAGGACCGATCGACGTGAAGAACAAGGGCATCGTCTGGGTGCCCGGCGTCGGTCCCACCGCGGACTACGCCAAGATGCATCCGGTCCCGTTCGGGGAGTACATCCCCATGCGCAAGCTGCTCGCCAAGTACATCGAGCGGCTCGACCAGATCCCGCGCGACATGGTCCCGGGCTCCGACTACGGCCTCCTGGAGCTCGGCGAGACCACGATCGGGGACATCATCTGCTTCGAGGTGATCTACGACGACCTCATCCGCGCAGTGACCAAGGGCGGTGCCGACCTGCTGGTCGTGCAGACCAACAACGCGACCTACATGGGCACCGGCCAGGTCGACCAGCAGTTCGCCATCGCGCGGCTCCGGGCACTGGAGACACGTCGTTACGTCGCTGTCGCCGCCACGAACGGCATCTCCGCCTTCGTCGACCCGAACGGCGACGTCGTCCAGCGGGCTCCCAAGCGCACGCAGCGGGTGCTCGTGCAGCAGGTGCCCCGGCTCAGCGAGCTGACGCCCGCCGTACGCTTCGGTGCTCTGGTCGAGCGGGGCTTGGTCGGCGTCGGCCTGCTGTCCGTCGTCGCCGCCCTGGTGGTTTCCCGGCGGAGGCGAGAGTCGGCGCGACACACTGGTGACCAGGCCGTCGTCGGCGCGGGATGAGGAGCAGGGTTGAGCGGGTCGTTGGGGCGCGTCGTCATCGTGGTGCCGACCTACAACGAGGTGGAGAACCTCCGCTGGATCGTCGAGCGCATCCTCGCGGCCAACCCGACGGTCGACGTCCTGGTCGTCGACGACTCCTCACCGGACGGCACCGGCCGGGTCGCCGACGAGCTCGCGGCCGCCGACGCGCGGGTCAGCGTCATCCACCGCACCCAGAAGGCCGGTCTGGGTGCGGCGTACCTGCACGGCTTCGGCGTCGCCCTCGAGCGCGGGTACGACGTGGTGGGGGAGATGGACGCCGACGGCTCCCACCAGCCCGAGCAGCTGCCACGCCTCCTCACCGCGCTGGAGCACGCCGACCTGGTCATCGGGTCGCGTTGGGTCCGGGGCGGGAGCGTCGTCAACTGGAGCGTGTTCCGCAAGGCGCTGTCGGTCTGCGGCAACATCTACGCGCGCGTGCTGCTCGGCATCCCGGTCCGCGACATCACGGCCGGCTACCGCCTCTTCCGGCGAACGACCCTCGAGGCCCTCGACCTGGACGACGTCCGCTCGGTGGGCTACTGCTTCCAGACCGACCTGACGCTGCGCACCGTGCGCGCGGGTCTCCGGGTGGAGGAGGTGCCCATCGAGTTCGTGGAGCGCGTCCGTGGCGAGTCCAAGATGAGCCCCGACGTGGCCAAGGAGTCGCTGCGCCGGATCACCGCGTGGGGGATCGAGGAGCGGGTCGCTCAGGTGCGCAAAGTACTCTCGAAAGCGTGAGACTCCGCTGGGCCGTGCTTGCCGGACTGTTCGTCGTGCTGCCGATCGTCGAGATCTGGTTCCTGATCCAGATCGGCCAGGTGATCGGGCCGTGGTGGACCATCCTCCTGCTGGTGGCCGACGGCATCCTGGGTTCCCTGCTCGTCAAGAGCGAGGGCCGGCGGGCCTGGCGGGCGCTGACCTCCGCCATCGAGCAGCACAAGATGCCGCACAAGGAGCTGGCCGACGGTGCGCTGATCCTGGTCGGTGGCACGCTGCTGCTGACACCGGGGTTCGTCAGCGATGTGGTCGGGCTGTTCTGCATCCTGCCGTTCACCCGCCCGATCGCCCGGCGCGCGCTCGCGGGGGCGATTGCGCGACGCGTGCAGGTGGTCAACCTCCCGCCGCCCCCGGGCAGCCGGCGCCCCGGCCCCTCTGGACCTGACGTCGTGCAGGGCGAAGTGATGGACTAAAGCCACAGGCCGAGTTGGCTCAACTTCACGACGCGCGCTTCGCGCGAGGGGTGAAGATGAGCCAACTCGGCCCAAGTTGGGGCTCTGCGTCAGGCGCTCTTGGCCTTCTTGTTGCCGCGGTGGAGGTGCGCGGGGCCGATCTCGCCGCCGCGGAGCAGCTCGAGCCGCTCCTCGAGGATCTCCTCGAGCTCCTTGATGCTGCGCCGCTCCAGGAGCATGTCCCAGTGTGTGCGGGCGGGCTTCTCGACCTTGGGCTCCGGCGGGGCGCCGTCACGGCTCACCGCCTCGGCACCGCAGCGGGGGCACTCCCACAGCGCGGGCACGTCAGCCTCGGCCGCCATCACGATCTCGAAGTCGTGGCCCTGGGGGCACACGTAGGCGACGCGCTGGCGTGCCGCAAACTCGATGCCGCGTTCGTCCTCGAAGCTCTGCCCTCCCAGGCGAGCGCCTCGCAAAGTCCGCTCTGCCATGAGCTACCTCCCAAAGTCCTGTTCCCCGTTGTCTGTTGGAGAGACGCACCACCGGCCTCTTCATGACGCCACAACGGTGCCGAATCCAACCCTCCACAGGGGCCAACGAAGCACCGCCGCGGGAGATTCCCGAACGGAGCAACCAATCTGTTGACTCCTTACAGGCTCAACATTGCCCGAATTCTCGCGTCTTGACACCCGTCCAAGGAATCCGTCTGGACCGGGACCGGCTCACACCACCACGGGCACGGCGTTGCCGGCCTCCTCGATACCCTTGCGGGCGTCGATCCGGGACAGGAAGAACGCGCCGAGCCCGAAGAAGACGATCAGGGCGATGATCGAGGGCCGGTAGGACCCGAACAGCTGGAACATCAGGTAGAAGGCAAGGCTGCCGAACCACGACGTGCCGCGCTCGAGCGCCTGGTAGAGGCTGAAGTACTCGCCCTCCCGGCCACGCGGGATGAGCAGGCTGAAGAACGACCGCGACAGCGCTTGGGTGCCACCCATCACGATGCCGATGGCCACCGCGAGCGCCAGGAACGCGATCGGCTGCTCCTTGGGCAGGAAGAAGCCGAGCACGACCACGCCCATCCACAGCAGCACCCCGCGCCGGATCAGGGTGATCGACCCGCGGGACTCTGCCAGCTTGCCGAACAGCAGCGCGCCGCCGAACGCCACGAACTGCACGAGCAGGATCGTGGCGATCAGCACCTCCTGGGAGAGGCCGAGCTCCTCGTCGCCGTACACCGCGGCCGTGCCGATGACGGTCTGGATGCCGTCGTTGTAGAAGAGGTAGGCCAGCAGGAACGTGAGCGTGACCGGGTAGTTCTTCATGTCCCGGAACGTCCCGCGCAGCTGCCCGAAGCTGCGCTGCATGAGCGAGCCCTCGGCGTGCACGACGTTGGCGGGTGGCCGGTTCTTGATCTTCAGGAACGGGATGAGGGTGAACCCGGCCCACCAGAGGGCGGCGGACAGCATCGCCAGCCGCACTGCGTGCCCCTCGGTCAGCCCGAAGGTCTCGTGCATGAGCACCAGCACCAGGTTGAGCGCGAGCAGCAGCCCGCCGCCGAAGTAGCCGAACGCCCAGCCCCGCGACGACACGCGGTCGCGCTCGTCCTCGGTGGAGATGTCGACCAGGAGGGCGCTGTAGGACACCAACGAGCAGCCGACCATGATGTTGCTGACGATGATGGCCACGGCGCCGATCTGCCAGCGGTCGCCGGTCATGAAGTAGAGAGACGCCGCGAAGATCGAGCCGATCCAGGCGTAGACCGCCATGTGCAGCTTCTTGCGGGGGGACCGGTCGACGATCGCGCCGACCAGAGGCAGCACCAGGGCGCCGATGACCGTCGAGATCACCACCAGGAACCCGCCCAGCGAGCCGGCCGCGATGCCGACACCCAGGATGTCGATCTTCTCGACGCAGCCCTTCGGCTCGCAGTCGGGGGCGGCGTTCTTGACGATCTCGATCATGTACGGCCCGAACAGCACCGTGAGAATCGTGGTGAAGTACGCCGAGTTGGCCCAGTCGTACCAGTACCACGCCTTCTGCTCCTGCTGCCGCGCGAGCGGCTCCAGGTTGGCGATGCCTGCCGGCTGCGCCGGGTTGTCGGTCATGTCGTGCTCCCTCTGCCTGAGGCAGGCTCCCACAGCCCGCGCTCGATGAGCACCTCGCGCAGCAGGTCGGTGCGGTCGGTGATCAGTCCGTCGACGCCCAGGTCGAGGAGCTCCCTCATCTCCTCGGGGTCGTCGATCGTCCAGACGTGGACGTGGCGGCCCGCCGCGTGGGCCCGTCTGACGAAAGAGGGCGTCACGAGGGTGACGCCACGGTGCCGGTGGGGCACCTGGAACGCGACACCCTCGTCACGAAGCAGCCCGCGCACGGGCGCTCCCAACCGGGTCGCTGCCACTGCCACGGGGCCGCACGACGTGACGACCGGCCGGGCGCTACGACGGCGGAAGGCACGGATCACGCCTTCGTCGAAGGACCCGACACAGACCTCGTCATGAGCCTTGCGGAGCTCTATCAGGCGCGTGAGCGGCTCGACCGCGCCGCGGGACTTGATGTCGATGTTGAACCGCGCCCCGGGGAACGCCTCCATCAGGTCCTCCAGCCGGGGGATCGGGTGCTCTCCTCGGATGCGCGCGACCGCCACGTCGACGTACGCCTGCTCGTAGATGACGCCGTAGCCGTCCGTGACGCGGTCGAGGAGGTCGTCGTGGAAGGCGAGGAGCACGCCGTCGCTGGTCGCGTGCACGTCGGTCTCGAGGTAGCTGTAGCCGAGCTCGACCGCGTGGGCGAAGGCCGCGTGGGTGTTCTCCATGCCGCGGATCTTCGGGTGCATCGCTCCACCCCGATGCGCGAACGCCAGGAAGGCCGGCTCATCGAGGTACCGGAAACCGGTGCGAGGCCTGGTCACGTCCGCAGTATCCCGCGTGCGATACCTGCGCGAGCATCCGTGTTGCTACTCAATCCGTGCCGTGTCGGGGGAGTACCTTCGGAGGCATGGACGAGATGACCTGCCCGAAGTGCCAGGGGACCATGGGTAGCCGCGAGATCGGCGGCGTGACCGTCGCCAAGTGCTCGTCCTGTGCCGGCATCTTCCTGGAGCGGGCCGAGGTCGGCGCCCTCAGCGAGGCCGAGAACGACTGGCACGCCGCCAGCGGCCCGATGACCCAGGCCATGCCGCGGATAACCGCCGACATGGCCGAGCCGCCGCCGAGCCGGCAGCGGGCGCGCTCCTACCTGGAGTCCCTCTTCGACGCCTGACCCGACCGGCGGCGGTGGGCGTCAGATGTCGCGGAAGGTCTCGATGCTCGCGCCGAGCGCGTTGAGGCGGGTGGCGAGGTCCTCGTAGCCGCGGTTGATGACGTAGACCGACCGGAGCACCGAGGTGCCCTTGGAGGCCAGCATCGCCAGGAGTACGACGACGGCCGGACGCAGCGCGGGCGGGCAGACGATCTCGGCCCCGGACCACCGGGTGGGCCCTTCGATGCGGACGCGGTGGGGGTCGAGCAGCTGCACCGTGGCGCCTAGCTTGGTCAGCTCGGTGAGGTAGATCGCGCGGTTCTCGTAGACCCAGTCGTGGATCAGGGTGCTGCCGTCGGCGGTGGCCGCGATGATCGCGAAGAACGGCAGGTTGTCGATGTTGAGGCCCGGGAACGGCATCGGGTGGATCTTGTCGATCGGGGAGTGCAGGCAGGAGACTCTGGTGGTCAGGTCGACCAGTCGGGTGTGACCGTTGGCCGCGGCGTACTCCTCGGTCAGGTCGTAGCGGAAGCCCATCTCCTCCAGCAGCGCGAGCTCGATCTCGAGGAACTCGATCGGCACCCGGCGGATGGTGATCTCGGACCCGGTGACGATCGCCGCGGCGAGCAGCGACATCGCCTCGATCGGGTCCTCCGAGGGGGCGTAGTCAACGTCGACGTCGATCTCGGCCAGGCCGTGCACCGTCAGCGTGGTCGTGCCCACGCCGTCGATGCGGACGCCGAGCCGCTCCAGGTAGAAGCACAGGTCCTGGACCATGTAGTTGGGGCTGGCGTTGCGGATCACCGTCACGCCGTCGTGCAGGGCAGCAGCCATCAGGGCGTTCTCGGTGACGGTGTCGCCGCGCTCGGTCAGCACGATCGGCCGCCCGATCGAACGGTCGTGGTCGACGGTGGCGTGGTAGCTGCCCTCGGTCGCCTTGACCTCGAGCCCGAACGGCCGCAGCGCTGCCAGATGGGGCTCGACGGTGCGGGTGCCGAGGTCGCAGCCTCCGGCGTAGGGGAGCTGGAACGCGTCGGCACGGTGCAGGAGCGGGCCGAGGAACATGATGATCGACCGAGTGCGACGAGCCGCCTCCTCGTCGATGCGATCCAGGTCGAGGGTCGCCGGCGGGATGATCTCGAGGTCGCCCTCGTCGCCCAGCCAACGCGTCTGTACGCCGAGGCTGGCGAGCACCTCGAGGAGCCGGTTGACCTCCTCGATCCTGGCGACCTTGCGCAGCGTCGTGCGCCCGCGGTTGAGCAAGGAGGCGCAGAGCAGGGCGACGCCGGCGTTCTTGGAGGACTTCACCTCGATGCTGCCCGAGAGCGTCGTGGGGCCTGTGACCCGCAGGTGCGTGGGGCCTGCGCCGAGTGCCACGATCTCGGAGTCGAGGGCGTCGCCGATGCGGGCGAGCATCTCCAGGGAGAGGTTCTGGTGGCCGCGCTCGATGCGGTTGACGGCGCTCTGGCTCGTGCTGAGCTCCTCGGCGAGCTGGGCCTGGGTCCACCCGCGGTGTTTGCGCGCGTCGCGGATCAGCTTGCCGATCCGGGCCAGGTAGTCCTCACTCACGAGCCGACGGTATCTCACATATGAGATAGGTCAACGCAGGCTCGCGCTGCCATGATGCGCGCAGGACCGGCGCCGCACCCGCCGCTTTCTCGAAAGGTGCTCGGGCATGCGTCTTCGCGTTCTCCTCGTCTCCCTCCTCACCCTCGCCGCTGGTGTGATCGGCACGCCTGCCGCGCACGCCGCCACGTCGTACGTCGCGCTGGGGGACTCCTACGCGTCCGGGGTCGGCACCCGGACCTACTACTCCGACAGCGGCTCCTGCTACCGCTCGCCGTACGCCTACGCCGTGGTCGACGCGGCCCGGATCGGTGCGACGCTGAGCTTCCAGGCGTGCAGCGGTGCCAAGGCGGCCGACGTGAAGAACAGCCAGCTCGGCACCCTGACCGCCTCGACCGGCCTGGTGACTGTGCAGGTCGGTGGCAACGACATCGGGTTCAGCCCGGTGCTCACCGAGTGCGCGCAACCTGGGTGGGCGTCGGACTGCAACGGTGCGATCGACGGCGCGCAGACGAAGATCAGCAGCACCCTGCCTGCCGCGCTGGACTCGCTGTACACGAGCATCCGCTCCAAGGCGCCCAGCGCGAAGGTCGTCGTCGTCGGCTACCCGCGGATCTTCAACGGTGAGGACTGCAACGCCGGCACCTGGTTCAGTCCGTCGGAGGAGACGCGGCTCAACCAGACCGCGGACCAGCTCAACGCCAAGATTGCGAACCGTGCGGCAGCCAAGGGCTTCAGCTTCGTCAACCCGACCTCGGCCTTCGTCGGCCATGCGGTCTGCGACAACGTGGAGTGGCTCAACGGGCTGTCCAACCCGATCCGGGAGTCCTACCACCCCAACCGCAACGGCCAGACCGGCTACGCCAACCTCGTGGACGACTACCTGTCATAGCTACCTGTCGTAGCGGCGCGCGTGGAAGACCAGCGCCTTGCCGTCGAAGCCGGTGAGGGTGAGCTGGTCGTGGTCGTGGGCGAAGGCCACCTCGCCCGTGAGCACCGCGAGTACGGCGGCCTCCGGGCTGTCCTGGCAGGCCATCTTCGTCAGCGCCAGCGGCCCGAACGTCATCGTGGTGTCGCCGACCGAGACCTGACCGGACCCACGGTTGCACCCGGTGAAGACCCGCGCCTTGCCGCCCTCGAGCTCGATGGTCGGCTGCTTGTCTCCCGGCACGCTGCTCGCCGCGTCACCCTGCACGAGCGACTCGAGCTCCCAGGTCGTGCCCTCGAGCGGGATCGGGTTCTGCGCCCTGATGTGCTCCTCGTCGGTCAGCCGGATCGTCACGCCGTCCTTGTCGAGGGTGAGGACCGGGCCCTCCACGGTGGCCGCCGGGCGGCTCTCCAGGAAGCTGACGAACCAGGTGTCCTGCTCCATCCGGGGCTGCTCGCACCCCATCTCGGTCATGGCGCTCACCGTGGCGACCAGGAAGCCGTCGTCGAGGGAGCCCTCGCCTCCGAGGTGGTTGCAGCCGGCGTTGGCCTTCATCCCGTCGGTGAAGTCCAGGCGGAGGACCGAGCCCGAGACCAGCGGATGCCCCGTGACGTCCTCACCCACGAAGACCCGGCCGGCGAGCTGGTCGGGCGCCTTGGCGGGACCGGGCGCGGTGGTGTCGTCACCGCAGGCGGCGAGCGGGAGGAGCAGGGCAGCGGCCAGGATCGTCGTACGCACGTGGGTGGGACGCATGGCTGAAGCCTAGGGTTCCTCAGCGCACGTCGGGCTTGGCGAACGGGCTGCCCACTGCCGCGCCCATCACGCTTACGACGACGGGGTTCGAGGCTCACTTCGTCCTCGCCCGCACCACCTAGGATGCTGATCATGCGCGTGACGACGATCCACGGGACCAGGGACATCCGCCTCGAAGAGCGGGACGAGCCCGCCCTGAAGCGGCCGACCGACGCGGTGGTCAAGGTCGTCGCATCCTGCATCTGCGGATCGGACCTCTGGCCCTACCGAGGCGAGAACCCGATCCGGCCCGGTGAGACGATCGGCCACGAGATCGTCGGCGTGGTCGAGGCCATCGGCGACGAGGTGACCAGCTTCGGGGCCGGCGACTTCGTGGTCGTCCCCTTCTGCCACTGCGACAACACCTGCGCGCACTGCCGGGCCGGCATGCAGTCGGCCTGCACCAACCTCGGGTTCACCTCGGGAGGGCAGGGCGAGTACGTCCGGGTCTTCCAGGCGGAGGGCTCGATGGTCAAGACCGACGGCGTCCCCGACGACAAGGTCATCCCCTCGCTGCTCACGCTCTCGGACGTCATGGCGACGGGGTGGCACGCAGCCGTCGCGGCCGGTGTCGGGCCGGGGAGCACCGCGGTGGTGGTCGGTGACGGCGCTGTCGGGCTCTGCGGTGTCATCGCTGCCAAGCAGCTGGGTGCGGAGCGAGTCGTGGCCATGTCCCGGCACGAGCAGCGCCAGCGCCTCGCGACGACGTTCGGCGCCACCGACATCGTCGAGGAGCGCGGCGACGACGGCGTACGCCGGATCCAGGAGCTCACCGACGGGGTGGGTGCCGACGCCGTCCTGGAGTGCGTCGGCACCGACCAGTCGATGAAGACCGCGTTCGAGATCGCCCGCCCCGGCTCCACGGTCGGGTTCGTGGGAGCGCCCCACGGGGTGGAGCTCCCGGTCCGTGAGATGTTCGCGCGCAACGTCGGCCTTGCGGGCGGCATGGCTCCGGTGCGCAAGTACCTCCCCGAGCTGCTCGACCTGGTCGTCTCCGGCGCGATCGACCCCGGGCAGGTCTTCGACCTCGAGCTGCCGCTGGACGACGTGGCCGAGGGCTACCGCGCCATGGACGAGCGGCGCGCGACGAAGGTGCTGCTGCGGCCGTGATCACGACCGGCCAGATCCTCGGGTTCGGCATCGCGGCGTTCATCCTGATCGCGATCCCGGGACCGAGCGTCGTCTTCGTGATCGGTCGAGCGCTGTCCTACGGTCGATCCGTGGCGATGGCCAGCGTCGTCGGCAACACGCTGGGCCTCGTCACGGTGGTTGCCCTGGTGTCGCTCGGCCTCGGTGTCGTGGTCCAGGAGTCGATCGTCGTGTTCACGGTGCTCAAGCTCGCGGGCGCGGCGTACCTCGTCTACCTCGGGGTCCAGGCGATCCGGCACCGCTCCGGCTTCCATCGCGCCGCGGGCGACAACGCCCGGTCGCTGCCTTTCGGCACCGCGCTTCGCCAGGGCTACGTCGTGGGCGTCTCGAACCCCAAGGGCTTCATGATCTTCGCTGCCCTGCTGCCGCAGTTCGTCGACCGCGGCGCCGGCCAGGTACAGGGCCAGATGCTGCTCCTGGGTCTGGTGGCGGTGGTGATCGGGCTGCTCTCCGACAGCGTCTGGGCACTGGCTGCCAGCCGGGTGCGCAGCTGGTTCACGGCCTCCCCGCGCCGGGGCGAGGTGATCGGGGCCGTCGGTGGCGTCTCGATGATCGGGCTGGGAGCTGCGCTGGCGGTGTCGGGCCGCGCGGAGTGACACGAGGCCGAGCTCCCTGGGCGGCTGTGCTGCTGCTGGCCACCAGCTGCTCGGGGGAGGCGACCCCACCTGAAGACCTACCCTCGACGCCCACCGCGACCGTCACGGATGCGGCTCCGGCCCCGCGCGTGCTGCCCGAGGCGCCCGATGTGGGGGAGCCGTCCCAGCTGGCCGCTGACCTGAGGTTGGCCCACCGGACCGTGCGGGACCTTGACGCCTCCTCAGACGAAGTACGACGGGCCGGGGAGCTGCAGCAGCTGGCCGCCCGCGCCCTGGCCGACCGGTCGCGGGTGCTGGCCGCGGTGTCGCGCCTGCTGCCTCCAGCGATGGCGAGCGAGCTGCAGGCCAACGCGGCCGCCGCCCGGGACCTCACCGCGCTCACCGCTCCGCAGCCGAAGTTCCCCCGGTGGCGCATCGTCGAGCCGCCTCCGGCGGCCGAGCTGCTGCGGCACTACCGGTCGGCCGAGCGCGCAACGGGAGTGGCGTGGCCCTACCTGGCCGCGATCCACCTGGTCGAGACCCGGATGGGCCGCATCCGTGGGACCAGCACCGCCGGGGCTCAGGGGCCCATGCAGTTCCTGCCCTCGACCTGGGCGGCCTACGGGGCGGGCGGAGACATCGGCGACCCGAAGGACGCGATCGCCGCGGCCGCACGGCTGCTCCGCGCCAACGGAGCGCCGGACGACGTCGCGGGCGCCCTGTTTAGCTACAACCACTCCGACCGCTACGTCCGGGCGGTGACCAGCTATGCCGAGGTGATGCGGCGGTCGCCGGCGGCCTATCGCAGTTACTGGCACTGGCGGGTGCTCTACAAACATGTGAGCGGGACCCATGTGCTCCCGGCCGGCTACCCCCGGCAGCCGGCCGTCAGGCTTCCCTAGACGTCCACGCGACCCTTGAACTCGTCCATGGTGCGGTGCACGCCGAACACCTTGCCGACCAGGGAGTCCGGTGGCACGGGCGGCGTCCACGCCATACTCCTGGCATGACACGACGCACAGTGCTGGTCACCGGCGCGGCGGCCGGGATCGGGCGGGCGGTCGCGAGCCGGTTCGCGGCCGAGGGCTGCCTGGTCGGGGCGTACGACGTGGACGTGGTGGGCCTGAAGTCGCTCGCAGCAGAGCTGGGGGAGTCGGTGGTCACCGGCCCCCTCGACGTTCGGGATGCGGAGGCGTGGCGCACGACGCTCGAGAGCCTCACCACCCGGAGCGGAGGCAGGCTCGACGTCCTGGTCAACAACGCCGGGATCCTCCAGTCCGGCCGGTTCGCCGACATCCCGCTGGACGTACAGCAGCGCACGGTCGAGGTCAACGTGACCGGCGTGCTCAACGGCTGCCACACCGCGTACCAGTACCTCCGGGCGACCCCAGGCGCGCACGTGGTGAACCTCGCGTCGGCTTCGGCGATCTACGGCCAGCCGGAGCTTGCGACGTACTCCGCCACGAAGTTCGCGGTCCGGGGGCTGACCGAGGCGCTCGACCTGGAGTGGGCGGGGGAGGACATCACGGTGCGCGCGATCTGGCCGCTGTTCGTCGACACGGGCATGGTGGTGGGCATGGACACCGGCGCGACCCGGTCGCTGGGCGTGCGGCTCAGCGCCGACGACGTAGCCGCCGAGGTGGTCCGTGCGGCCCGTTCCGGGCGGCATCTCGGCGTACACCGTGCCGTCGGCCGGCAGGCAAGACTGATGCTGGCCTCGTCGGAGCTCGCCCCGAGCTGGGTGATGCGTGCGGTCAACCGCCGGATCTCCAGCCACTGACCGTCAGCCGGCCGTCGAAGCCTGTCGGCGGGCCGCCGTAGGTTGTCTGCATGGCAGAGAAGATCACTCCCCAGCAGTTCCACGACTCCGAGGGCGTCGACGACTGGCGTGTCCTGTGGTCGGTCGCGTTCGCCCTGTTCCGCACGGGCGACTTCGCCACGGGCGTCCGTCTGGTCCAGGAGGTCGGCGCTCTCGCGGAGGCCGCTGGTCACCATCCCGACCTCAACCTGAGAGGCGGCGTCCTCGAGGTCCGGCTCGTCACGCGTGAGCACTGGGGCCTGACCGACGTCGACCTCACGCTCGCCAGGCAGATCTCGGAGGCGGCCCAGCGGCTCGGCGTGAGCGCCGATCCCGACCACACCCGCACCTGGGAGTTCGCGCTCGACGCCCTGGACGTCGACAAGGTGCGCGCGTTCTGGTGCGCCGTCCTCGGCTACGAGATGGTGGGCGACTCCGACATCGCCGACCCCGACGGCGTCTACCCGGCGATCTACGTGCAACAGATGGACAAGATGCGCACCGGCCGCAACCGCATCCACATCGACGTGGGGGTGCCGCACGACCAGGCCGAGGCACGTGTTGCTGCCGCCGTGGCGGCCGGCGGCACGATCGTCTACGACGAGCACGCGCCGATGTGGTGGACGCTGGCCGACCCCGAGGGCAACGAGGTCGACCTGGCCACCTGGATCGGGCGGGACTGAGCCGCGACCGAGTGCGTCGGGCAGTCCTTGCGCTGGTTCGGTGCAGGTACGATCCGAACGTGACCAGCACACCGTCGCCCGACGCGTCGTACCTGCGCGATCTGGCCGCCCTGCGCCGCGTCAAGGACCGCATCGACCGCGAGTACGCCGAGCCGCTGGACGTCGAGGCGCTCGCGCGCGGAGCGAACGTGTCGGCCGGACACCTGAGCCGTCAGTTCAAGCTCGCCTACGGCGAGTCGCCGTACAGCTACCTGATGACGCGGCGCATCGAGCGCGCGATGGCCCTGCTCCGGCGCGGCGACCTGAGCGTCACCGAGATCTGCTTCGCGGTCGGCTGCCAGTCGCTGGGCACGTTCAGCACGCGGTTCACCGAGCTGGTGGGCGTGCCGCCCAGCGTCTACCGCCGCGACGGCGCCAGAGTCACCGAGGGCATGCTGCCGTGCGTCGCCAAGCAGATCACCAGACCGATCAGGAATCGAGAAGCGCCGGTCACCGAGCCGCACCTAGTCTGACCGTCATGAACATCTCCATTCACTCGAGCTTCCTCCCGCACACCGACCCCGACGCCTCGCTGGCGTTCTACCGCGACACGCTCGGGTTCGAGGTCCGCCTCGACGTCGGCTACGAGGGGATGCGCTGGATCACGGTCGGCCCCGCCGACCAGCCTGACACCGCGATCGTGCTGCACCCGCCGGCGGCGACCCCCGGCCTCACCGACGACGAGAAGCGCACCATCCTCGAGCTCATCGCGAAGGGGAGCTACTTCGGGGTCAACCTGTCGACCGGGGACCTCGACGGCGACTTCGCGAAGCTCGAGGCGACGGGCGCCGAGGTCGTCCAGGAGCCCATCGACCAGCCCTACGGCGTCCGGGACTGCGCGTTCCGCGACCCCGCGGGCAACCTGATCCGCATGCAGCAGGCAGGCTGACCAGCACCATGGCCGAGCCCGGAGACGGAGACACGATGAGCACGGCCAAGGGGTCCGGGGCTACGACCAGCGCGCTGCGTGCCGCGGACAGCCACGACCTGATCCGCGTTCAGGGGGCACGCGAGAACAACCTCAAGGACGTGAGCGTCGAGCTCCCGAAACGCCGGCTCACCGTGTTCACCGGTGTCTCCGGCTCCGGCAAGAGCTCCTTGGTCTTCAGCACGATCGCTGCCGAGTCCCAACGGATGATCAACGAGACCTACAGCGCCTTCGTGCAGGGCTTCATGCCGACGCTCGCGCGGCCCGAGGTCGACTACCTCGACGGGTTGACGACCGCGATCATCGTGGACCAGGAGCGCATGGGCTCCAACCCACGCTCCACCGTCGGCACCGTCACGGACGCCAACGCGATGCTGCGCATCCTGTTCAGCAGGCTGGGCAAGCCGCACATCGGGTCGCCCCAGGCCTTCTCCTTCAACGTCCCGACCCGGACCGCGAGCGGCGTGATGAGCACCGAGAAGGCCGGGCGGGTCGAGAAGAACGTGGTGCGCAAGGTCGTCTACCAAGGCGGCATGTGCTCGCGCTGCGAGGGCATGGGCGCGGTCAGCGACTTCGACCTGACCGCGCTGTACGACGACAGCAAGTCGCTGAGCGAGGGGGCGCTCATGGTCCCTGGCTACAGCATGGACGGCTGGTATGGCCGCATCTTCAGTGGCTTCGGCTTCGACATGGACAAGCCGATCAGCAAGTTCACCAGGAAGGAGCTCGACGACCTCCTCTACAAGGAGCCGACCAAGATCAAGGTCGAGGGGATCAACCTCACCTACGAGGGCGTGATCCCCAAGATCCAGAAGTCGATGCTGTCCAAGGACGTCGAGGCGATGCAGCCCCACATCCGCGCTTTCGTGGACCGTGTCATCACCTTCCAGACCTGTCCCGAGTGCGAGGGCACCCGGCTCAGCAAGGAGGCTCGGTCGTCCAAGATCAAGGGGAAGAACATCGCCGACGTCTGTGCGATGCAGCTGACCGACCTGGGCGACTGGGTCCGGGCCCTCGACGACCCGTCCGTCGCGCCTTTGCTGGGCGGGCTGCAGCACCTCCTCGACTCGTTCGCCGAGATCGGGCTGGGCTACCTGTCGCTCGACCGACCCTCGGGCACGCTGTCCGGGGGAGAGGCGCAGCGCACCAAGATGATCCGGCATCTCGGTTCGTCGCTCACCGACGTGACCTACGTGTTCGACGAGCCGACGATCGGCATGCACCCCCACGACATCGAGCGGATGAACAAGCTGCTCCTCCAGCTTCGCGACAAGGGCAACACCGTGCTCGTCGTGGAGCACAAGCCCGAGGCCATCGCGATAGCCGACCACGTCGTCGACCTCGGCCCCGGCGCCGGTACGGCGGGCGGCACGGTCTGCTTCGAGGGCACCGTGGAGGGACTGCGGGGCAGTGACACGATCACCGGGCGTCACCTCGACGACCGCGCCAGCCTCAAGGACTCGGTGCGCTCCTCCTCCGGCGCGCTCGAGATCCGGAAGGCCTCGACGCACAACCTCCGCAACGTGAACGTCGACATCCCGCTCGGCATGCTCTGCGTGATCACCGGCGTGGCCGGCTCGGGGAAGAGCTCGCTGATCCACGGGTCGGTCGCCGGCCGCGAGAGTGTCGTGGTGATCGACCAGGGCGCGATCCGCGGCTCGCGGCGGAGCAACCCGGCGACGTACACCGGGCTGCTCGAGCCGATCCGCAAGGCGTTCGCGAAGGCCAACGGAGTGAAGCCGGCGCTGTTCAGCTCCAACTCCGAAGGCGCCTGCCCTACGTGCAACGGCGCGGGCGTCATCTACACCGAGCTGGGAATCATGAACACCGTCGAGTCCACCTGCGAGGAGTGCGAGGGCAGGCGCTTCCTGGCGGCCGTGCTGGACTACACCTTCGGGGGCCGCAACATCGCCGAGGTCCTCGCGATGCCGGTGACCGAGGCCCTCACGTTCTTCGACGAGGGGGAGGCCCGCACCCCGGCCGCGCACAAGATCCTCGACCGGCTCGCCGACGTAGGACTTGGTTATGTCAGCCTCGGCCAGCCGCTCACCACACTCTCCGGCGGGGAGCGGCAGCGGCTCAAGCTGGCCGCGCAGATGGGTGACAAGGGCGACGTCTACATCCTCGACGAGCCGACCACCGGCCTGCACCTGGCCGACGTCGAGCAGCTCCTGGGCCTGCTGGACCGGCTCGTCGACTCGGGCAAGTCGGTCATCGTCATCGAGCACCACCAAGCGGTGATGGCTCACGCCGACTGGATCGTCGACCTCGGTCCCGGCGCCGGCCACGACGGCGGCAAGGTGGTCTTCGAGGGGACCCCCGCTGACCTGGTCGCAGAGACAGAAGACGCTCACCGGCAAGCATCTGGCGGCGTACGTGGGTGGCTGACAACCAGCAATTGTCACTATGCCTCGTGACGAGCGGGCATTGACTCGATGGTTCGGCGAGCGAAGACTGGACCGGTGGTCACGTCTCGGGGAGGCCGCACGCTCGGCCTCGTAGTCCTGCTCGGATCTCTCGCGCTGGCACTGGTGCCTGTCGTGGGCAGCGCGGCGCCCGGCGGTAGCGGCAAGGCCGCCGAGTCGCAGCAGATCTCCTTGGAGGTGTTCTCGCCCGACGGCACGATCAGCCGGATCTGGGCGAAGGACCAGGACCAGGGAGCCACCCCAGGCGTAGGACACGCGGATGTCACGCCGATCCAGGTGTCGGGGCCGGTCTCGAACCGCATCGACCTGGTCTTCGTCGGCGACGGCTACACCGCTGCCGAGCTCGACACCTTCCACCAGCAAGTGTCGAGCAAGTGGGCAGAGCTGGCGGCGGTCGAGCCGTTCCGCACCTACCGCGAGCTGTTCAACGTGTGGGCCGTGGACGTCGTCTCGCGTGAGTCCGGCGTCGACAACGACCCGGTCGAGGGCATCGACCGAGACACCGCGCTGGACTCGACCTTCTTCTGCTTCGCGATCGAAAGGCTGCTCTGCGGCAGCCGTGGACGCGCGTACAGCTTCGCGTCTCGGGCACCGGCCGTCGACCACGTGGTGCTGCTGGCGAACTCGACCAAGTACGGCGGAGCGGGCTACACCAACGGCTCGATGGCCACGGCCTCCGGCGGGCACGCGCTCTCGGGGCAGATCGTGGTCCACGAGCTGGGCCACTCCATCGGGCAACTGCTCGACGAGTACGACTACGGCGGGCCGGCGACCTACTCCGGACCGGAGCCGCGAGAGGCAAACGGGACGACCTACACCGCCGACGAGCTGGCGGCGGAGCGTCGCAAGTGGTGGGTCTGGCTGGGCGAGGAGTCACCCGACGGCGGCACCGTCAGCACCTACGAGGGCGCGAGCTACTCGCTGTTCGGGATCTACCGGCCGACCGAGAACTCCTTGATGCGCTCGCTCAACCGGGAGTTCAACCTCCCCGGCCGCGAGGCGATGATCGAGCAGTTCTACCTGCTCGCTCCGATCTTCGGACCGGTGGGCGACGCTCGGATCCGGGGCAACGCGACGGTCGACCTCGGGCTGCCGGACCTCGTCGGCACGAGCTATGACATCGCCTGGTACGTCGATGACGTCGAGGTGGCCGAGTGGGCCGACCAGGAGTCGGTGCAGCTGAACCTGGCCGGCAGGCACCGGCTCGACGCCCGGATCGTGGACCCCACGCCGTACGTGCGCGACGATGGGTTCCGTGAGGCCCACATGACCTTCCGACGTTCGTGGAACGTCTCCTGACGTGACCGTTGCTCAGCCGAGACGGTCGGGGTAGCCGGTGCCCCGAGCGCTCGCCGTGCTGGCCCTCCTGGGCTCGTTCCTGGTGGTGCCGTCGGCATCGGCTGCGCCGTCGTACCACCCCTCACGGCTCAGCCACCTGGGCGACGCACGGCAGGCCATCGTGGTCACCTCGTCGTCCTGGCGCTCGTCGCACGCGACGTTGCGCGCCTACTCCCGCGACGCAGCCGGGCGGTGGCACCTGCGTTTCGGGCCGTGGTCGGCACGGGTCGGTTGGGCCGGGATGGCCCGGGGCGAGCACCGCCGCCAGGACACCGGTACCACGCCGGCCGGGACGTTCCGGCTGCTGTACGGCTTCGGCTCACGCCGCGACCCGGGCACAGGGCTGGGCACGTACGTCCGTTTCGACGACAACGACTGGTGGCCCTACGACCCGCGGGACCCCCAGACGTACAACGTGTTGCAGCGCAGCCGGTCGCCGAAGGCGGACTGGCGGCCCGCGAAGGCGGAGCGGCTCGCGCACTGGGGCCATGGCGCCTACCGCTACTCCGTCGTGCTCGACTACAACCTGCCCGGGGGAGTGCGGTGGAGCCGCCGGCAACGGCAGTACGTCGCCGACGAGCCCGCCGACACCAGACGCGGGGGCGGCATCTTCCTGCACGTGAACGGCCGTGGCGCGACTGCGGGGTGCCTCTCGGTCGGGCTCACCCGGATGCGCAGGCTGCTGCGCTGGCTGGACACCGACAGGGATCCCCGGATCGTGATCGGGCCGCGCAGCGTGATCGGGGAGATGTGAGAGCGCTCGCCGTCGCCTGCCCGGGCTAGTCTCGCCGGATGTTCCCTCGCCTGGCACCGACCACATCCGGAGTCCTGGAGCTTCCTGACGGCCAGACCCTCTACTGGGAGGAGTCCGGAAACCCCGACGGAGTTCCGGCTGTCTACCTCCACGGCGGACCCGGTGGCGGTCTGGGCGGGGGCGGCTACATCACCAAGTTCGACACGTCGCGCTTCCGCGTAGTCGCCTTCGACCAGCGAGGCTGCGGCAGGTCGGTGCCACTCGCAAACGACCCGGCGCACGATCTGAGTCGCAACACGACGCAGACGCTGATCGCCGATCTCGAGACTCTGCGGGAGACCCTGGGCATCGACTCGTGGGTGCTCAACGGTGTGTCGTGGGGGTCGACGCTCGCCCTCGCCTACGCGCTCGCACATCCTGAGCGGGTCAACGGCATCGTGATCATGGCGGTGACGACCAGTGCCAGAGCGGAGATCGACTGGATCACCGAGCAGGTCGGAGCGATCTACCCGGAGGGCTGGGACAGGTTCGCTTCGTATGCCGAGCAGGCTGGGGTCGGCTACCGCCGCTTCGAGGGCCGCATCGTCGGGGCCTACGCACAGCTGCTTCGCGACCCAGTCAGTCGGGCGGCGGCGACCGCCGCATGGGGGGAGTGGGAGGACACCCATGTTGCGATCGGCGCGGGTGGCTTCGAGAGAGACCCCCGGTGGCGGGACCAGGGCTGGGCCGAAAGCTTCGCCATCCTCGTCACCCACTACTGGTCCAACGACGGGTTCCTCGAACCGCCCATCCTCGCCCGAGCCTCGCAGCTGGCCGGGATCCCCGGGATCCTGATCCATGGGCGCCTGGACGTAAGCGGCCCGCTCGTCTCGGCGTGGCGGCTGCAACGACTCTGGCCGGGCTGCGAGCTGGTCGTGGTCGAGGACGAAGGGCACGGCGGCCGCAGGATGATCGAGGAGTGGACACAGGCCAACTCACGCCTGGCTGACCTGCTCGAGTAGCCGGTGCTTCGTGAGGTCAGGGGGGCTCGCGCAGGAAGTCGGCGTGACCAGAGGCCGTCCGTTCGACGCCACGAGCGAGAGCCACGTCTCGGTTTGGCGGAAACCCGACTGGCTATCGTCGACCCTGTGAACCTCGCGCCCCTCCCGACATCTGCTGCGTGGCGACATATGTCGGCGAGGAACGGGTTCGAGGTGGTGTTCCCACAGCTCGAGGCGGCCGGTGTCCGCCTCCGTGGACACACGACCGCTGTCGAAGACGGTGTCGCGTGGGCGGTCGGGTACTCGGTCGAGACAGATGCGGGTTGGCGCACCACGCGGGCGGAGGTGGACCTGCGATGCGCTGCGGGTGATCGGAAGCTCGTCCTGGAGCGCGTCGAAGACCGATGGCTCGTCGACGGTCGAGCGGAGCCACTACTGGACGGATGCGTCGACGTCGACCTGGAGTCGTCCGCGGTGACCAACACGCTGCCCGTTCACCGGCTCGACCTGGAGCCGGGCGTCGGCTGGGAGGTTCCGGCGGCCTTCGTCAGGGCCGACGACCTTCGGGTCGAGCGAATCGAGCAGACCTACCGGCTGGTCGAGTCGGGGCCGGACGGCTTCTCCGTCGCGTACTCGTCGGCAACCTTCGGGTTCACCGCCCAGCTCGAGTACGACGCGGCTGGCCTGGTGGTCGAGTATCCCGGCCTGGCGTCGCGGTTCGAGTGACTGACGTGTCGGAGCGACAGGTCAGAGTAGCCGGGCTCGATCAGCCCCTGGTCTCATACCTGGTGAGGAGCACGCCATCGGGAAACGTCCGGGTCTCCACCAGGTTCAGGTTCACCCAGTTGTCCAGGGCTGCAAAGAACGGCGTGCCGCTGCCCACCAGGACCGGTGCGGTGGCCAGCACGTACTCGTCGATCAGCCCGGCCCGCATGGCTGCCGCGGCGAGTGTGGCGCCACCGATGTCCATGGGGCCGCCGTCCTCGGCCTTGAGCCGGGTGATCTCGGTGACCGCGTCGCCGGTGACCAGGCGGGTATTCCAGTCGACCGTGCTGGTCGTCGAGGAGAACACCACCTTCGGCATGTCCCGCCAGCGGCGGGCGAACTCGATCTCCGCCGGTGTGACGCCAGGCTGTTGGTGGGCGGTCGGCCAGTGCGAGCTCATCGTCTCCCACAGCTTGCGTCCGTACAGCGACAGACCGGTCGCCCCGACACGGTCGGACCACCACTGGAACAGCTCGTCGCTCGGTACGCTCCAGCCGATGTCGTCGCCCGGCCCGGCGATGTAGCCGTCCAGGCTCACGTTCATGCCGAAGGTGAGTTTCCGCATGGCGTCAGCCTCCGTGAGTCGGTACTCGATGTACAGACCAGCACAGCGCGGAAACTTCAATCGGTTCGCCGATAATGCACATTATGTCAATTAGTAGTCTGCGTATTGCATCAGCTGAATCAACCGCACAAGGCTCCCCACTACCCCGTCGGCGGCGACGAAAGTGCCGTTGATCTGCAGAAACACCGCAGTGGGAGGATGCTCAGAGGCGCCGATAAGGGCCGGCCGAACTCAGCTCAGAAGCCTGGACAGAGAACGGCGTGCTCAGCTCTCTGCTCGCCAGACAACCCACGGAAGCGTCAGGAGAACCTCTTATGTGTCGGGGGTCCCTCCTAGGTTGTTCGCATGCCGGCAACCACGACCGCTCTCCCCGACAGCGTCGCTGCTGCCGCGGAGGTGATCGTGGCGCACCGGCGGGAGCATCGGCGGGTCGGCGCGGAGCGGCTGGCGCTGGCGGCGCACTGGTGTGACCTGCATGCGGTGGACGAGGGCCGGCTGGTTGACCCGCTGTTCGGCCGCCCGCGGGCGAAGCGGTCCGGGGCGGACGGGACGCCGGAGGTCGACGAGTTCGCCGCCGAGCATCTCGGGGTGCTGCTGGCGGTTCACCCCCACGCCGCGCAGAGCCTGATGACCGACGCCGTCAACCTGCGACACCGCCACCCCAAACTCTGGCGCGAGGTGGCGGCCGGTGAGGTGGTCGACTGGGTGGCCACCAAGACCGCACGCCTGGTCGCCGCCGCGGGGCTCGACGTCAACCGGGCGCGCTGGGTCGACGCCGCCACCCACGCATACGCAGCCTCGTTGCCCCCGAGCCGCTACTTCGCGCTGGTCGAGGCCAAGATCATCGAGGCCGACACCATCGCCGCCGAGAAGCGCCGCCAGGACCACGAGCTCAGCCGCTTCGTCCGCACCGGGCAGGCCACCGAGCACGGCATCAAGACGGTGGTCGCTCGTGCCTCTGCCGGCGACGTCATCTACTTCGACGCCGTCGTTGGCCGGCTGGCCCAGATCCTCGCGCTGCGCGGTGACACCGACGACCTCGACGTACGCCGGTCCAAGGCGATCGGCATCCTGGCGAGTCCTGCCCAGGCACTCGAGCTGCTGGCCTGGGCCGAGAGCGGGGCGACCCCCGATGAGCCCGACAACGAGGAGACGGAGCCCGACGACGAGCCGCGCCGCAACGACCCCGCCCGCAACGCCGCCATCGCCGAGGCCATCGCCGGCGACCGACCCCGACACGCTGCGGCCCCGGGCCACCCTGCACGTGCACCTGACCCTGGAAGCCCTGACAACCGGCGTCGGGGTCGCCCGGCTCGAGGGCGCCGGGCCGATCACCGTGCCAGCGGCCAGCGACTTCCTCCGGCACTGCCACGTCACGATCCTCCCCGTGCTGGACCTCGACGGCCCACAGCCCGTCGACGGCTACGAGGTCCCGACCCGCATCGGCAACGCCGTCCGCATCCTGGTGCCCTACGAGAGCTTCCCGTGGTCAACCCGGTCATCGCGCGGTGCCGAGCTCGACCACACCCGCCGCTACCTCCCACCCAACCGCGGCGGCCCACCCAAACAGACCCGCCTGGACAACCTCGGCCCCCTCACCCGCAGGCGACACCGCCTCAAGACGCACTCGCCAGGCTGGCACGTCACCCAACCAGCACCCGGCGTCTACCTCTGGCGCACCCCCACCGGCTACTGGACCAGAGTCGACGCCACCGGCACCCACTGGCTAGGCAGGCAAGAGGAGAGCACGGATTAGCCGGCGGCCGGCTGGAACGCCGATGGTCTGTCGGCGCGCTCGGCTACGGTCGGACCATGCCCGAGGACGCCGCCGTGATCGCCTTCGAGGACGCCGCCGCCTTCGCCGCCTGGGTCGAGAGCCACGTCGACCACCGGCCCGGCGTCTGGATCAAGATCGCCAAGAAGTCGTCCGGGCTGCCCTCTGTGACCGACGACGAGGCCGTCGACGTGGGCCTCTGCTACGGCTGGATCTCCGGACAGCGGAAGTCGCTCGACGACACGCACTACCTCCAGAAGTACGTCCCCCGACGGCCGCGCAGCCGCTGGTCGATGGTCAACGTGCGCAAGGTCGAGGCGCTGGCCGCCGCCGGTCGGATGCACCCCGCCGGCTGGGCGGAGGTCGACGCAGCCAAGGCCGACGGGCGCTGGGAGGCTGCCTACGAGTCCCAGCGGGAGGCGACGGTCCCGCCCGACCTCGCCGAGGCCCTCGCCGCGAGTCCACGCGCAGCAGCCGCCTTCGAGTCGCTCGGTCGCACCCAGCAGTACGCCGTGATCCTCGACCTGGTCACCACCCGCAGCGCGGAGCGGCGCGGAGCACGCCTCCGCAAGGCGATCGAGAGGCTTGAGTCGACCTGATCCTGAGTCGGGCAGCGCTCTTATGCCACCTGACGCAAGGCGGCAACCAAACCGCCAGTCAAGGCGTCTCAGTTGCAAGGGGGAAATTCGGTCACAGAGAGTACGACGAAGCATGAGGATGCGTCGACGGCCCAGCCGGGCGGCTAAGCCGCTGGCAACCGTGTCAGCGAGTCTTACTCTGGCGTTCACCCTTAGCGTGTCAATTGTCCCGCACGCAGTCGGGACCAACTTCTCTGGCAATACGAACTCGACGAGTTGCATGCAGACAAACATGACAGACGGCGGAGACCACACGTATCACTACTTCGACCTCAGCCAGGACATGAAGGCAGCAACCGGCTTCGCGCGTAGTTACAACTTTGATCCGACCGACCTAGATACGTTCTACGACTCGTCTCTCGATGGCAATACGGACGTGGTCGTCCTCGACGAGGAGTACACCAACTTCTGCGGCTACACGTGGTGGTCGCCAACGCGAAACGGGACCATTGGACTAGCGAAGTGCGACATCAAGCGGGCATCCGGAGTCTGCAATCAGCACGCGGTTCGTTACAACCTCCATTGGACGTCGCGAGCGTCCGTAAACAATCAGCGTTCGCTTGCGTGCCATGAAAACGGACACACGGCTGGCCTCCTCCATCGAAATGACGGCTGCATGGCAGATCCACTGAACGGGCTCCTCTTTCTCTCCAACCACGACATCAACCAGCACGTCAATCCGAACTATCCCTGAGGGGGTGCTAAATGGTTGCTCGCTTTGGCTTAGCCAGTGCGATCGCGGCCGCGGTTTTGACGGCGCTTTCGGGTTGCGCGACCGATGACAAGCTCACGGCACGTGACGAAGTAATCCAACATCTCAAGACTCGCACAAGCGCGGGTGTGTCGATCTGGTACGACGAGGCCCTCAGCGACATGCTGCCCTCCACCCGGTTCGTGATCGACTCGCAGCCGGCGAGGTCCCTCGTGGATGCCTTCGTTGTCGGCCACGTTGTCGAGGTCGGGCCAGGCAACGGCTATGTCAATAGGCGCAGCTCCGAGCCTGACGAGGCAGTCGACTTCAACGCTCGCGACGTCCTGTGGCGAACGATCGAACTCACGGTCGACGTCGACCGAGCTTGGCCGAGCGATCTCCCCAAGCGACTGATCTTGGCGGTCGCGATCGATGGCGACTTCGACGCTGGCCGTGCCATCGACGGACTTCAGTCCTTCAACCGTGTCGCGGTGGCAGTAGACAATCGGAACTTCTACGGTCCCGGTGTCTACGCCGTGGCCCGCAATGGTGCTCTGCTCGGTGAGGTCGATGAGAACGGCACCACGACGTTCCCGCTCCTCCCAGACGCCGTTGACTATATGGGCGGGGTCGACACGGTTGCTGAGATAGCCGACGCTGCCGAGAGAACACGCGTCGTCCGTGTCGACACAGAGGGGGGACTGCCACGTCGTATCCCCTAACTGTCGTCAGGCGAGCGGCGCGCTCTTGAACCACTTGGCGTAGATCGCGGCGTAGCCCTTGCCGGACTGAAGCGTGGCGAGAACGTCGTTGATGGTCCGCAGCAGGTCGACGTTGCCGTTCTTCTTCACCGCCATGCCGTACTGCTCGCCGGTGTCGAACTCGGCCGCGACCTTCAGGTCCGGGTGAGCGGCGACGACGTCACCGACGACCGTGTTGTCGTAGACAGCCGCCCGGACCTGGCCCGACTCGATCGCGCCGGCCATCTCGGAGGCGTCCTCGAACGGCACGACCGTCGAGCTGCTCGGCGCGTTGTCGGTCGCGTAGGTCTCCCCCGTCGTTCCCTTCTGTACGGCGATGCGGCCGCCGGAGAGGTCGGCTAGGGCGTCGACGTCTGCCTCCGCCGGTACGACGAGGGTCTGGGCGGCGTTGAAGTAGGGGCTGGAGAAGTCGATCACCCGAGCCCGGTCACCGGTGATCGTGAGACCGGCCACAGCGACGTCGCAGGTGTCCTTGTTGAGCAGCTCACCCGAGGCAATGGCGTCGAAGTCCTCGTTGACGAACGCAGGCGTCAGCTCGAGTCGCCGTGCGACCTCACCGGCGAGGTCGATGTCGAAGCCGACGGGCTTCCCGTCCTTCTCGAACTCGAACGGCTCGTAGGGAAGGCTCGTGCACACGGTCAGGGTGCCCGGCTTGATCACCTCAGGAGCACGAGCGGTGCTCCCCTGCTGGGGGTCGGAGCCACAGCCGGTCAGCGCGACGGCTACCACCAGGGGCGCGGCGCACCGCGAGAGAGAGTTGCGGACCACGTCAGTTCACCTTCGCAGCGACGGATCGGGTGAGGCGTTCCAGGGCGAACTCGGTAACGCGGACCAGGGCGTGCTTGCACGACTCGCGGTCCCTCGCGTCGACCCGGATCACGGGCACCTCGGGGGGCAGGGCCAGGGCGTTCGAGACGTCGGCGAGGTCGTAGACCGCTGTCCCGTCGAACTGGTTCACCGCCACGATGAAGGGCAGTCCCTTGGACTCGAAGTAGTCCAGGGGCGAGAAGGACAGATCTAGGCGGTTGGTGTCGACCAGCACGATCGCGCCGATGGCACCACGGCAGAGGTCGTCCCACATGAACCAGAAACGCTGCTGGCCCGGCGTACCGAAGAGGTAGAGCACCAAATCCTCGGCCAGCGTGAGACGGCCGAAGTCCATCGCCACGGTGGTCGTCCGCTTGCCTGGGACCGCAGAGACGTCATCGACGCCCTCGGACTCGTTGGTGACCAGCGCCTCGGTGCGCAGCGGCACGATCTCGGACACGGACCCGACCAGGGTCGTCTTGCCGACGCCGAAGCCCCCGGCGATCACGATCTTCGTCGAGGCCGCCCGGCGCGCCGCGCTAGATGGTGCGGAGTCCACGGAGGGTCCTTTCGATGAGCTCGATCCGCTCGTCACGGGACGAGCTGTCGGTGATGGTGTTCTGCACCCGCACGATTCCGTGCTCCACCAGGTCGCTGAGGAGGACGCGTACGACCCCCAGGGGCATCGAGACCAGGGCGGACACCTCCGCCACGGAGCGCTGGTGGCACACCTCCAGGACGCGCAGGGCGGACACGCTCAGGCCGACGCCCGACTCACCCTCGCGCCGCAGGGTGGCCTCGAGCGGCAGGTCCACGCTGGCCTTCGTCCGGCCGGCGGTGATGGTGTACGGACGCACGAACCGGGCGGTGGGCACCGGCTCCTGGTCGTGCGGAACGGGGATCACGGCGATCTCGGCTCAGGCTCCGGAGACGGCGCGGGCCTGCGCCTGGACAGAACGCCCCACGCGGTCCACGAGCAGAGCCATCTCGTAGCCGACCTGGCCGATGTCGGCGGAGTCCTCGGTGAGCACGGCGAGGTTGGAGCCGTCACCGACGCTCATCAGCATCAAGTAGCCGTGCTCCATCTCCACCACGGTCTGGAGGACGGCGCCGCCCTCGAAGAGCCGGGCAGCACCCACCGCGAGGCTGGCCAGCCCCGACGAGACCGCGGCGACCTGCTCGGCCCGGTCCCCCGGGATGGACTGGCTGGCTGCCATCAGGAGGCCGTCGGCCGACACGAGGATGGCGTGGGCGGCGTCGGGCACCTCGCTGACGAACCTGGAGACGAGCCAGTCCAGGTCGCGCGAGTCGGGCTGCGGCGTCACGTTGCTGTGGATCTCGGTCATGCTGACCCTTCTTCCGTGTGCTCGTGTTCGGAGGTGGCTGCGAGAGCGCGGCCCCGCGAGACGCCGGCTGCGTGAGCCGTCAGCCTGGCCCGGACGGCCTCGGGGTCGCGCACGATGGCCGCTGCGGACCTGGTGACGCCGCCGGGAACGAGGGACGTACCCGGACGTCGCTGCGGCAGCCCGGTCGAGTTGAGGCTCGGAGCGGCGCTTGCGACGCGCTCCGCCTCCTCCCAGCCGGCCTCCACCTCCGAGGAGGTCCACGCCGGCGCGTCATGGCCCGAGCTGAGCCAGGCGGAGCGCATGGCGCGGAAGATCGGGGTGTCGCTGTCGTCGCTGTCCTGGTCCCACCGCGGCGCGGCGGAGGCGGTCACAGCTACCGGCACCGGCGCGGGCTGCGGCTCGGGCAGTCGCTCCGGCTGTGCCTGCGGTTGCGCCTCGGGCTCGGGCTGGGGCTCGGGAACGCGGACCGGCAGGGGCCGGGGCGCGACGACCTCGGGCTGCGATGACGGCGGGACGACGGTGAGCCGGGCGGGCTCGGGTGCGGTCTCAGGTGCCGGTGGAGGCGCGGCGACGACCGGCTCGGGGGCAGGCCAGGCGGCTACGACCGGGTCGGGGGCAGGCCAGGCGGCTACGACCGGCTCGGGGGCGGGTGCCGCAGCAGGGCGCTGCGGCAGTGGCGCCGGAGCGGGAGCGGCCGCCGCAGACCGGACTCCCATCGCCTGGCTGATGCGGGTCTGGAGGTCGTCCAGCTCGAGCCCCCCGTCGGCGGGGCGCACGGGAGCCGGGCGGGGTGCCTCTCCCCCAACGGGGTGCTGCGTCACAGGTACAGCGCTGCCTTCGAGGGTCTCGGGCGGCAGCAGCACCGAGGCCGTCGTACCGCCTTGCTCGTTGCGGCGAAGCGACGCGGTCAGACCGTGCCGCTGGGCCAGCCGGCTGACGACGAACAGGCCCATGCGTCGGGCCGTGTCCGGGGTGACCTCGGCGCCGGAGCGCAAAGTCGCGTTGATCGACGCCAGGGTGTCCTCGGCGATGCCGAGCCCGCTGTCGGCGATCTCGATCCGCACCGAGCCGGCCACGAGCGCGGCGCTCAGCATGACGTGCGTGTTGGGCGCGGAGTAGGTCAGGGCGTTGTCGACGAGCTCGGTCAGCAGGTGTACGACGTCGCCGGCCACTTCACCATGGATCCGGACGTCGCTGATGGCCCCGACGCGGACCCGCTGGTAGTCCTGCACACCCGATGTCGCCGCCTGCATGGCGTCCGCGACCGAGAGCGCGTCCTGGCCGGCGGACTGGACCGGTGCGTCGGCCAGCATCAGCAGGCTGTCCGACGTACGACGCATGCGGGCCGCCAGGTGGTCGAGCCGGAACAGGCTCTCGAGGCGGCGAGGGTCCTCCTCGTCCTTCTCCAGTGACTCGATCAGCGCGAGCTGCTGGTTGACCAGCGCAGTGTTGCGGCGCGAGAGCGTGGTGAACATGTTGCCGACCTGGGCGCGCAGCTTCGCCTCGCCGGACGCCAGGTGGATGGCCTGCCGGTGCAGGTCGTCGACCGCGCGGGCCAGCTGGCCGATCTCCTCGTGGGTCTCGACGTCGACCGGGGTGATGTGCCCGGGGTCCTGTCCCGCACGAAGCCGGGCCACGGCTTCGGGGAGCTGCTCGTGGGCGACGCTGAGCGCGCCCTCGCGGACCCGCCGCATCGGGCCCAGGATCAGGCGCGAGACGAGGAGCGCAAGCAGGATGGCCGCGAGAAGTGCGGCGAGGGTGATGCCGGCGTTGGCCAGGGCGCTGGCGCGCGCGTCGCTCGCGGAGGTGCTGAGCTGACGGTCGATGCCGGCCAGGAGGTCGTCGACCAGGGCGTCGTAGGCCTTGTACGCTCCGTTCCCGCCGAGGTCGGTGCCCTTGGTGCGGACCGTGCGGAACCGCTCGGAGTTGGCGGTGCGCAACGTGGCGACCGCCGGCTCGGTGGCGCCGAGCGCGGTGGCCAGACGCTCGATGGCCACACCCTCGGCACCCAGCTCGGAGAAGAGCTCCAGCGAGGCGGTGTCACCCGTGCGCTGGGTCGCGACCAGAGCCTGCTGCATGGCCAGCGAGAAGCGACCGCCGAGGGTCTGGGCCAGGAGCTCCAGGCGTGGCTCGGGGTCGAGCTGGGCGTTGACGATCGTGCTGATCAGCTGCGTCACGCCGGACTGGAGCTGCCGTAGCTGGGCGACCCAGGTGCCGAGGCTGAGGGTCTCCGGGCTGCTCTCGCGCAGGGCCCGGCTCAGGTCGAGAACGACGTCGACCTGGTAGCGCTGATCGGGGTTGAGGTCCGCCGAGGCTCGGGTGTCCGCCAGGTCCTGGGCAGCGGCCTTCAGGTCGGTGACGGCGGGGCCAACCTGGGCGGTGGCGCCGTTGTGCGCGGCGACCATGGCCCGTTCGGCCGCGACGAGGTACTCCACCGCCGGGCCGAGGATCGTGACCTGCCGGGCACTCGTCGAGGAGTTGCCGGCCTCCTTCAGGTCGTTCTGCACGCGCAGGCCGCTCAGCGTGGCGGCGACCAGGAGCGGGATGGCGACTGCGAGGGCGACCTTGCGGCGGAGCGGCCAGCCCGACACAGCGAGCGCGGACACGCCTCCGTGGCGTGGCTTGCCATTCCTGCTCATCAGACCCCCGATGGCTCGTCATTATGTTCGGGCGTCCCAAACATAGGAGAAAAAGCACACAATCGTCATGGAAAGCGCCAAATCGCTGGCTCCCTTGACAGCCTGCCTACGAGGGCAGGCGCGCGATGACCGCGGTTCCTTCCACGTCGTCGTCGGTCGCCACGAAGGGCACGAACCCGCGCTCCTCCACCAGCGTCCGCGCTGTGCCGACCTGGTCGCGGCTGCACTCGAACAGCAGATGCCCGCGCTCGGTGAGCCACTCCGGCGCACCGGCGATGATGCGGCGCAGCACGTCGAGGCCGTCGTCGCCCCCGTCCAGGGTGGACCGGGGCTCGTGGTCGCGAGCCTCCGGAGGCATCAGCGCGATCGCGGCCGTGGGGACGTACGGCGCGTTCGCGACGAGTACGTCGACGGCGCCGCGGAGCTCGTCTGGCAGCGCGTCGTAGAGATCGCCTTGGTAGACGCGCTCGTCCCCCAGGTTGCGCCGTGCGCACGCCACCGCCTCGGTCGAGCTGTCGGCCGCGTGCACGGTCGCACCCGGTACGACGGCGCGCACCAGCGTTGCGACCGCCCCGGTCCCGCAGCACAGCTCGACCACGGTGGCGTCCGCGACGGCCAGAGCGGCAGCACGACGAGCCAGGAGCTCCGTGCGTGCGCGCGGCACGAACACGCCGGGACGCACCTCGATGCGCAGCCCCGCGAAACCGGCCCAGCCCACCACGTGCTCCAGCGGCTCACCGGCGACGCGTCGCGCAAGCAGGGGCGCGACGTCCGGGGCCGCGTCGATCAGCAGCACGGCCTCGTCCTCGGCGTACACGCAGCCGGCCGCGCGGAGCCGGTCGACCACCTCGGCGTACGTCGGCACTAGGGCGCCACCCGGCGGTCCTCGGGCCCTTGGGGCAGGAACTGGCTCGCGATCACCGGCCACGCGTGGTCGATGACCGAGATCAGGTCGATGCGTGTGGCGCGGCGGACGTGCGGCTTGTCGAGCTCGCGCGCCACGAACTTCACGATGAACCGGCGCAGCTCGTCGTCGATGCCGGCCATCTTCTGCAGAGCGGCCGACCTGCGCTTGTCGGTCTTGACCGACATCACCACCTGGTCCTCGGTGGGCGGGCAGATGTCCCAGACGATCGTGAGCGGCTGCTCGACGTACATCCGGATGGTCAGCGGCAACAGCACGTCCGCGTCGAAGCTCAGGGTGTCCACCCGCAGGTCCAGGTCGAAGGTCACTGAGATCGGCAGGTAGACCTGGTAGCCGACCGTGCCCGGGTCCGGGAGCTCCTCGCCGTAGGTCTTGCCGAAGCGACCCCGCGCGGTGATCCGTGCGAAGACCCGTCCAGGACCGGCCCCGATGGGACCGAGCGTCAGCTCCTCCCCCAGCACCTGGTCGATCGAGGAGAGCACGCGCTCCTTGTGCAGCACCAGTCGCATGAACGCATCGCCGAACGCCGTGTCCGGCAGCCGCGGCACACTCGCCTCCGGGATCTCCTCCAGGTCGGGGCCCTTCACTGGGCCAGGCCCTCCTCGATGCGGTCCTCGTTCTCCTCGATCTCGTGGACGATCGCGGTCTCCAGGTCGGCGGCCACGGTCCTGGCGGTCTGCTTGTCGCCCTTGGGTCCGATGTTGCGCCAGGCACCCTCGACAGCCCCCAGCACGTCGATCACGCGCGCCTTGCTGATCGCCGGCTTCGTCACCTCACGCGCGACGTACTTGGCGACGAACCGCTGGAGCTCGCCCTCGATGCCGACGACCTTGTTGAGCATCGACGCGCGGAGGCCCTCCGCCTTCAGCTCGATCCGCACCTGGTTGGGCAGCGGGGGCTCGACGTCGATCACGATGCGCAGCGGCGCGGCGGCGCGAGCGGTGAGCACCAGCGGCACCTCCAGCTTGGCGTTGAACTTGTGGGAGTCCACCTGCAGGTCCACCACGAAGGTCAGCTCGACGGGGAGTACGACGCGGTAGGAGGCCTCGTCGCCCGGGAGCGCCTCCGACCTCGCCTGACCGATGGCACCCTTGGCCTTGACCTGGGCGATCTTGCCGGGGCCCACGCCCATGGGACCGACGTTGATGGGCTGCCCGGCGAGGTTGTTGACGGCGCCGAGGATGCGCTGCTCGGTGACCACCTCGTCGAAGAACGCCCGCCCCCACCGCTCGTACGAGATGTACTCAGGCGCTTCGGCGCTCTCACTCGGCTCCACCACATCTCGTAGGTTAGCCCTGTGGATCAGCCCCGGTACTCGCCGCAGAGCAGGCGAGACTCGTTGCGCAACGCGACGCCTGCCCTGTTCATCTTCGGCGGGGCCGTCGTGGCTCTGGTGTGGGGCGTGGTCCGACCGCCGGAGCTGTTCTCGACCGGCGCGATGATCCTGCTGGGCTCAGCGGTGCTCGGCTTCGTCGTACGCCTGCTGATGCCGCCCGACTCCGCGCGCACCTCCGCCGGCAAGGGTCGGGGCAGCTATGACCTGGTGATCTTCGACTGCGACGGGGTCCTGGTCGACAGCGAGGTCCTGGTCGTCGAGGTCGAGGCTCGCGTCCTCACCGAGCTCGGCTGGCCGATGGAGGCGCCCGAGGTGGTGCGCCGCTGGGTCGGCCGCTCGTCCGCCACCCAGCTGGCCGAGATCGCGGAGCGGCTCGGACCCGAGGCCGCCGAGACGTTCGACGCACGCACGACGTCCGAGTCGCGCAAGGCGTTGGAGCGCTCGTTGACCCCGGTGGACGGCGTGCGGGCGTTGCTGGACCACCTCGACGGGATCGAGCTGCCCTACTGCGTGGCGTCCAGCAGCAGCCACGAGCGCCTCCGGCTGGTGCTCGGCATCACCGGTCTGATGGGCCGCTTCGCCGGCCACCTCTACAGCTCAGAGGACGTCGCCGACGGCAAGCCCTCTCCGGCGCTGTTCCTGCACGCGGCCCGTGAGAGCGGCGCGAACCCCGCCCGCTGCGTGGTCGTGGAGGACTCGGTGTACGGCGTCCACGCCGCCGTCGAGGCCGGCATGACGGTCTTCGGCTTCGCCGGCGGCCTCACCGGCAGCCGCGAGCTCGCCGCCGCCGGAGCTACGGTCTTCCACGACATGAGCGACCTGGTCGGCCTGCTCGGGCGTGCGCCTACTCGTCCCTGACGCGGGCGATCTCGGCCTTGACGTCGGCGCCGAGCACGACGGTGCGCGTGACGGTGCAGAGCCGGTCGTTGGACTGTGCGACCGCGCGTGGGAAGACGTCCTGGGCCGCTTTGCCGGCGTCGGTGGACTCGAACTCCGCATCGAACGTGATCACGATGTCGGTCAGATGGTTGCCGCCGTCGTCGCGGACCTTGCTGCCCCGCGAGCGAAGCCGGAACGACGTCGGCTCGGCTCGCTTGCCCACGATGTAGTCGACGTCGATCGCGCTGCACGCTGCCATCGCCGTCAGCAGCAGCTCGACCGGCGTGAACGTGCCGTCGCCCCCCTCCCCCACGACCAGCGTGTCGCCGTGCTTGTTGGTGGCGCGGTAGCGCCCCTTGGAGAGCCTCTGCAACGAGACCGAGCGCAGCGCGGGATCAGTGGGGTCGCCCATGTCGTCAGCCTGCCACACAGTCGGCGAAGAGCACGGCCCGGAACAGCTCCGGCTGCTCGGTGCGGAGCTGGGCGTCAGGCACGGCCTCGGTCTGGCGCTGGGCCGTCGCGAGAGCCACGTTGCCCTGCAGCTGGTAGGTGACGCTGGTCAGGTCCCACTTCGGCTCGAGGCCCGTGTCCTGCGTCGGCTCCCCGGTGAGCACCTCGAGCCCGCCGGTGCTGGTGCAGCTCGCCGCCAGCGGCATCGCCGGGGTGTCGGTGGCCACGAACGGCAGCAGCGGCTGCCCCTGGAACGTCACCAGGCCGAGCTCGTCGTCGGCCTCGCCGACCAGGTAGGGCTGGTAGCCGCCGCGCGGGTGCTCCTGTCCCGACACCAGCAGGAGCTGTCGCTTGGTGGCCGCGGGCTGGACGACCTGGACGGCGGCGCCGGCCACGATGCCGAGGTCGGTGGTGTCCAGGGGCGAGGTGCGGTCTCGCCCGACCAGGGCGTGGCACGGAGCCCGGTCGACCAGTGAGACGTCGTCGGCCTTGCCGTCACCGTCGATGTCCGCGCGCGCGACCAGGTCCTGCTCGGTGACGGTGAAGTCGGTGCAGAGCTCGCTGCCCGGTGACTCGCTGGAAGGCCTCACCGTGGGCTCGGCCGACGGCGAGGACCCGTCCGCGCACCCGGTGAGCAGCACTGCGAGAACGCACGTGAGCACAGCACCGACCGGGTGGGGAGCACTCATGGCCCTACCTTGGCAGACCGCCTTCTACGCTGTTGGCATGAGGTCCTTGGAGCGACGGCCCGGCGTCACGTCCCGTGTGCAGGTGCACGAGTACGTCGACGGCGGCGTTCGCCGGCACGAGGACCGCCTCGCGACCGAGGAGCCGCTCGAGGTGCGGCTGTCCTGGCCGGGCGTCGAGGCACGGCGCGTGGCGGTGACGATGCGCACCCCGGGCCACGACTTCGAGCTCGCGGCCGGGATGCTCTACGGCGAGGGGGCGCTCGAGGCTTCATGGGTCCGCAGTGTTGCCTACTGCTCCGACACGAACCTCTCCCCCGAGCAGGAGTACAACGTCGTCACGGTCGAGCTCGACCGTCCACCGCACCGGACGCCCAGTGCCCGCTACGACGGCCCGGGAGCCGCCACCAGCGCGTGCGGTGTCTGCGGCACCGAGAGCATCGAGGAGGTGCTCGAACTCTGCGAGGTGCGACGGCCGGCCGACCACCCGGTGGTCGCGTCCGAGGTGCTGCTGGGGCTGCCCGAACGGCTGCGGTCGGCCCAGCGAGTGTTTGCCAGCACAGGCGGTCTCCACGCCGCCGGCCTGTTCGACGAGCAGGGGACGCCGCTCGTCGTACGTGAGGACATCGGGCGGCACAACGCCGTCGACAAGGTCGTCGGCGAACGGCTGCTCGGCGGACACGCGACCGCCGCACCCGTGCTGTGCGTGAGCGGCCGGATCGGCTTCGAGATCGTCCAGAAGGCCGCGGCGGCCGGGGTCGGGGTGCTCGCCGCCATCGGCGCGCCGTCGTCGCTCGCCGCCCGGCTGGCCGAGGAGTCCGAGGTCTGCCTGGTGGGCTTCCTGAGCGCGGAAAGATTTGTCACCTACACCGCTCCCCACCGGATCGGCGTGGGATAGCGACTTGTGTCGGGGGACCGTTCTAGCGTCTCGGACATGAGAGTCCTGCACACCTCCGACTGGCACCTGGGGCGGTCCTTCCACCGCGTCGGCATGCTCGGTGCGCAGGCGACTTACGTCGACCACCTCGTCGAGACCGTCGAGGCCGAGGGCGTCGACCTGGTCGTGGTGGCCGGCGACATCTACGACCGGGCGCTCCCGCCCGTCGACGCGGTCGAGCTCGCCTCGGAGACCTTCGCCCGGCTGGCTGGTTCGCGAGCGCGGGTCGTCGTCACCAGCGGCAACCACGACTCCCCCGTCCGGCTCGGGTTCAACTCGCGGCTGGCCGACGCCGCCGGCGTGCACCTGCGCACCCGGTGGCAGGACGTCGGCACCCCGGTCCTCCTCGACGACGAGCACGGCGCCGTCGCGGTCTATGGTCTGCCTTACCTCGAGCCCGACGCCGTCCGGCAGGCGTGGGAGCTCCCGTCGCGGACCCATGAGGCTGCCCTGACGGCCGCGATGACGAGGGTCCACGCCGACCTCGCGGGGCGGCCCGGCACCCGGTCGATCGTCCTCGCGCACGCGTTCGTCGCCGGCTCGGCCGACGCCGCGCCGTCCATGGCGTCCGACAGCGAGCGCGACATCTCGGTGGGCGGCCTGCAGATCGCGCCGACCTCGCTGTTCACCGGGGTCTCCTACGCCGCCCTGGGCCACCTCCATGGCCAGCACACCCTCACCGAGTCGGTGCGCTACAGCGGGTCCCCCCTCGCCTACTCGTTCTCCGAGGCGCCCCACACCAAGGGTTCCTGGCTGGTCGACCTGGGGCCGACCGGCGTCGAGCGTGCTGACTTCGTGCCCTCCCCCGTGCCTCGAGCACTCGCCACGATCCGCGGCCGCCTCGACGACCTCCTGGCCGACCCGAGCCTGGCCGATGTCGAGCAGGCGTGGCTCCAGGTAGTGCTGACCGACCCGGCGCGCCCGCGCCACGCGATGGACCGGCTTCACGCCCGCTTCCCGCACGCCCTCCTGCTGGACTTCAAGCCGGAGGGCGGCGCGCGCACCTCGGGTCCGGTCGTGCCGCGCGTCCACGGGCGCAGCGACTTCGACGTCGCCCTGGGGTTCGTGGAGGAGGTCCGCTCCCTCGCGCCGACGACGGAGGAGGAGCTCCTCCTGCAGCTGGCCTGCGACTCGTGCCGGATCAACGTCGACCCCGACGCCGACGAGCAGCTCCGGGTGGTCCGATGAGGATCCACCAGCTGACTCTCAGCGCGTTCGGCCCGTTCGCGGGCACCCAGGTCGTCGACTTCGAGGAGCTCAACGACGGCGGCGTGTTCCTGATCGCCGGCCCGACCGGGGCGGGCAAGACGAGCATCCTCGACGCCGTCTGCTTCGCGCTGTTCGGGCAGGTGCCGGGCGAGCGCGGGGTCAAGGCGCTGCGGTCGGACCATGCAGAGCCCGAGGCGCGACCCGAGGTGGTGCTCGACGTGACTCTCGCCGGTCGCCGCTTCGTCGTACGCCGGACGCCGGAGTGGCAGCGGCCCAAGCGGCGCGGCACCGGCACCACCACCGAGAAGGCCGCCGCATCGCTGCTCGAGGTCGTCGACGGCGAGACGCGGCTGCTGAGCTCGCGGGCCCAGGAGGTTGGCCACTTCCTCAGCGACCTGCTCGGCATGACCGCCTCGCAGTTCCAGCAGGTCGCGATGCTGCCACAAGGCGAGTTTCAGACCTTCCTGCGAGCGACCTCTCAGGAGCGACACGACGTGCTGCAGCAGCTGTTCCGCACCGAGCGGTTCACCCGCATCGAGGAGTGGGTCCACGACCACAGCCGTCGGCTCCGCGACCTCGCGGCCAGGGGCGAGACCGACGTACGCCGGCTCGTGGACAACCTGGCCGACCGGGCCGCAGCCGAGACGCCCGCCGGTCTGCTCGGTGACTCGCTGGCCCATGCGGCCTCAGCGGGCGAGGTGCTCCCCTGGGCGCATGCGGTGCTCGACGTCGCCCGGGCCGCCCTCGCCGAGGCTGCCGCTGCCCACGAGGCGGCGACCGCGGGCCGGCAGCTGCGCCAGCACGAGCACCACGAGGCCGTCCGGCTCCACGAGCTGCACGCCGGGCGCGACCGCGCGCGTGCGGTGCTCACCCGCCTCACGGTCGCCGGCGCCGTCGAGGCCGCTGCCCGTGCACGGTCCCGTCTCGAAGCTGCCGACCGTGCTGCCGGCTGCCTCCCCTTGCTCCGCCTCCTCGAGGAGTCGGAGCGAGCTCGCGACCGCGCTCGGTCGAAGCTCGTCATCTCGGCCCTCCCTGAGGTCACCGACCCCCGCGACCAGCTCGCCGCCGGCACCACGCGGCTGGCCAGGCTTGAGGCGCTGCTGCCACGCGAGCGCGACCTCCACCAGGCCCGGGCGGCGATCAGCGCAGGTGACGCTGAGCTGGCCGCCCTCCACGAGCGGCTGGGCCACGCTGAGGCGCAGCTGGCAGAGCTCCCCGACCACCGGGCCGACCTCGCGCAGCGCGTCGACGAGCTCCAGCAGTCGGCCCGCGGCCTCGACAGCACCGAGCAGGAGCTCGCCCGAGCCCGCGATCGGGCGGTCGCGGCGGCGGCCCTCCCCGAGGCCGAGTCTCAGCTCGAGTCCCTCCGTGTGCAGGCAGCGGACGCTCGCGACGCCGCCGTCGATGCGCGCGAGCGCCTGCTGGACGTCGTCGCGCGCCGGCTGGCCGGCATGGCAGCAGAGCTGGCCGGCGCCCTCACCGAGGGTGTCCCCTGCCAGGTGTGCGGCAGTGCCGAGCACCCCGCTCCGGCCTCGCCGTCGAGGGGTTCGGTCGACCAGGCGGCGCAGCTCGCAGCACAGGCCGAGGCCGACGCGCTGCGCACGGTCCAAGAAGCCGCCCAGGCCCGGGTCCAGGAGGCCGAGCTCGCCGCCGCCACCCTCCGCCACCGGGCCGCGGGCCTGACGACGAGGCAGGCTGCGGCGGCCGTCAGCACCGCCGAGAAGACACTCGCCGCGGCCTCCCTGGCCACGGCCCAGCTGGCGGCTGCGCGGGCCGAGCTGTCCACGCTCGACCAGGGTGAGCGCGAGCTCCAGGCCTCGGTTCGCACGCTGCGTGACGGCGTGGCCAGGGTCGAAGCCGCGCTCAGCGCGCAGGCCGCTGCAGTGACGCGCCTGGAGACCCAGCTCGTCGCCGAGCTCGCCGACTCCCCCGACCTCGCGGCAGCGATCGGCCACGAGCAGCGACAGCTCCGGCTGCTGGCCGCCCTCGCTGAGGCATCCGAGGCTTTCGCGCGCGCGGAGGGCGACGTAGCTCGGCTCGAGGAGGCGCTGCACCTGTCGGCAGCCGAGCAGGGCTTCGACGACCTCGACTCCGTCCGCGGAGCCCTGCTGTCCGACGACGAGCGGGCCAGGCTGGACCGCGAGGTCCGTGCACGCGAGGAGGCCCTCGCCGAGGCGACCCGAGCCCTCGCCCATCCCGACCTCGCCGACCTGCCTGAGCACAGGCCTGACCTGGAGGCGCTCCAGCGTTCGCTCGACGAGGCGGCCGCCCAGGAGTCCCAGGCGGCGCGCGCCCACCACGTTGCGCACGAGCGGTCCAGCGCGCTCGACAGCCAGCTGCTCCGGCTGGAGCGCGCGCTGATCGGGTGGGCGCCCGCACGCGAGGAGTTCCTGACCGCCGAGGCGATGTCCAGGCTGGTGCGCGGCCTGGGCACCGACAACCAGCTCCAGCTGCGGCTCTCGTCCTACGTCCTGGCCACCAGGCTCGACCAGGTGCTGGCCGCCGCCAACGAGCGGCTCGCCCACATGCGCGAGCAGCGCTACCACCTCGAGCGCACCGGAGACGCGGCCCGCAAGGGCAGTCAGGCCGGCCTCGGGCTGCGGGTGGTCGACGACTGGACGGGCGAGGCGCGCGACCCGGCCACGCTCTCGGGCGGAGAGACGTTCGTGGTCTCCCTCGCTCTGGCGCTCGGGCTGTCCGACGTGGTCTCGGCCGAGTCCGGCGGCGTGCAGCTCGGCACGCTCTTCATCGACGAAGGGTTCGGCATGCTCGACCTCGACACCCTCGACGACGTGATGGACCGCCTCGACAGCCTCCGAGCGGGCGGCCGCACGGTGGGCGTCGTCAGCCACGTCACCGAGCTTCGCAGCCGCATCCCCACCCAGCTCTACGTCGACAAGGGCCGGGCCGGGTCCTCGGTCCGGGTGACTACGCTGGTCGGGTGAGCGACCGCGCGAGGCCCGAGGAGCCCCGGGCGATCGCCGTGGTCGACATCGACGGTGTCTTGGCCGATGTCCGGCACCGGCTGCATCACCTCGACGGACGCAAGGACTGGGGTGCCTTCTTCCGCGACGCCCCGAAGGACCCGCTGCTCGACCTGGGCTATGACACCGTGAAGCAGCTGGCAGCGGTGTTCGAGGTGGTCTACCTCTCCGGGCGTCCCGAGATGTGCCGGCGTGACACCGAGCGCTGGTTCGGCAAGCACCATCTGCCCGAGGGTGAGCTGATCCTCCGGCCGCGCGGCGACCATCGCCCGGCCCGCTTCTTCAAGGTCGACGAGCTGCGCCGGCTGCAGCAGCGCGCGGAGGTCGCAGTGCTGGTCGACGACGACGAGCTGGTGTGCGCAGCAGCTCGCGAGGCCGGCTTCGACGTGCTCCCGGCGACCTGGATGGGTGACGCTCCCCTGCTGCGCGAGGCTCAGGAGAAAGAGGGCCGCACCTGATGCTCGCCGTCCGATGACACGTCCGGCTGCAGCACCGCGTCCTCGGCGCGGGCCACCTGCAGCAGGCCGAGCCCCATCGCAGCAAGGCACAGCAGCTGGACCACGAAGCTCAGTGGCTCAGTCGAGGGCGGTTCGTTGAAGACGACCCAGCCGAACGCGACCGCGACGACGATGTTGACGCTGTTCATCGACGGCATCACGATCGAGAGGTTCGCGGCCTGGTAGGAACGCTGGTTGAGCGTGGTGCCGACCACCGACCCGACCAGGAGCGCGTAGACGTGCCAGTGCTCGAAGAGCCCGAGCCAGCCTTGGTCGGCGTCGTGGCGGACGAACTTCATCAGCCCGGCTGTGATGCCGAAGGTCAGACCGGACGCGGTGGCGAAGATGAACCCGCGTAGCGCGCCCTTGTCGACCCGGTTCGCGACCGTCGACCACAGCACTGCGAGCGTGAACCCGACCAGCACGACCCCCAGGGCGCGTCCGTCGTGCGGGGGCCCCTCCTCCAGCTCGCTGTGCGCCGCCGAGACGAACACGATGATCGCGGCGACTGTGAAGGCCACCCACAGCATCTCCGTGCGCGTCGGCATCTGCTTGTCCAGGAACGCTCGGATCGGCACCGCCAGCAGCACCGCGCTGAGCATGAACGGCTGGACGACCGCGACCACGCCGAGGTTCATCGCGGTGATGTGCAGCCCGAAGGCGGTCAGCGCGAACGCCGAGCCGATCAGCCACTGTGGGCTGGTGAAGAGCGCGACGATCAGCCGGAGCACGGCGAGCTCGGAAGGGATCCGCCCTGCTGCGCGGTGCTGGACAGCGTTGCCGATCGCGAAGCAGCAGGCCGCGGCAACGGCCACGGCGATGGTGAGGACCATCGCTCAGCCCTCCGGTCCCGGGTTGGGCGGGGCCGGGAGCAGCGAGCCGAAGGCCCGGCGTACCTCGGAGGGGACCACCAGCGAGTAGGCGACCAGCCCTGGGAGGACGAACCCGAAGACCAGACCGAGCGAGGGGTGCTGCACGCCGTTGGACTCGTGCCCGACGATGGCGTTGACCAGCGCCAGCACCATCAAGGCGCCGGAGAGCAGCACGACCGTCCCGCGGTTGCGGGCCGGGTCCCCCAGCAGGGCGCGCGTCACCATGGCAACGACGATAGCGACCAGGAGCGTGACAACCCGCACCACCAGGCTGACCCGGACGTCGTCGTGTCGGACGATCAGCACCAGGAGCAGGGTCAGGTGCACGACGTAGGCTCCCGCGACGGCGACGTAGACCATCAGCGCCCGCGCCGCGACCGAGACCCAGTCAGCGACCCGGTCGCCGGCCGGGAGGAGCGCCAAGGTCGGCCTGGCGACCGCCAGCGCGGCCGAGACCGGCAGCAGCAGGCCGAGTGCCCCGAGCGGGTAGTTGGCCAGCAGCGACTCCGCGGTGCCCCCGGTGCCGCAGTAGCCGTAGAGCACGCTGCCGTCATGGCCGCTGAGCGGCGCGAGCTTCTCCACGCACTGCGGGTAGAAGAACCCGTCCGGCTCGCCCAACAGCGAGACCGCCATCGTGGCGAGGTAGCCCAGACCCAGGACGGCATAGACCCGGTTTGCCGCGAACGAGGCGCGGCCGAGCGCGAGCAGTGACGGCCCGAACATCAGCAGGACCACGAGGGTGCCGCCGGACACGATCGCCAGCAGGTCGAGCAGCAGGTCCACGTCGACGTCGGGTGCTCCCAGCAGGTCGTCGAGCAGCCAGAAGACCGTCCCGGCCAGGAGCCCGGCCAGCGCCAGCGCCCCGACGATGCGTGGCGCGCGCACCCACCAGACGTACGGCGAGCCGTGCTCGACCTTGCGCGGCTGCATCGCGAGGACCGAGCCGGTCAGGGCGAAGGCGACCGCCGGGCCGACGTAACCCTCGGAGACGTCGTCGAAGTTCGCGGCGGAGACCATGAACACGATCAGCACGGACAGCAGCAACGGAACGTTGAGCCCGAGCTTGAGCAGCTGCGACTCGTGCGGCCCGATCGCGGGGACGGCTCGGGCGGCGAGAAGGTACGGCACGCCCAGCGACCCCAGCGCGAACAGGACCGAGAGCACGACCCACCAGTGTTCACCTCCGGAGGTGACCCCGCGGTCCCAGGCCGTGCCGAGAGCCGTCAGCAGAAGTGCCGCCGCAGAGCCGTCGCGGACCAGGTCGGACCAGGGCACGCCGGAGATCGGGTTGACCAGGGCGGGCTGACGCGGCTGCGGAGCAGTGTCGCCCTGCGACTCCGGTCCGGGCTCGGTCCGGTCGAGCACAGCGGCCCCGCACGACGTACAGAAAACGGTGCCGTGAAGTGCTGCGCCACAGTCACCACAGAACCGCTGGGTCACGAGGTGCCACCGGGGATGGGCGCTGCCGGGTCGTAGGGCTGGCGGGTATAGACGAAGGTCGCCGCGACGAGGTGGTTGATGGTGCCGTCCCCGTTGCGTACGACGTGCAGCAGCTCGCCGTGGTGGTAGCCGCCGGTGCCGACGAGCTGCCCGTCGCGCAGGGCGAAGGTCTCCTTGTCCTCTCCGGTGCGCAGGCTCGAGGCAACTACCTCGCGTCCGTTCCACGAGAAGAGGAAGCCGGTGTTGCCCCAGTGCCAGAGTCCGAGGATCTCCGCGACCGCCGGCGGCACCTCGGCGACCGGACGCCAGGGCTCGGGGACGGTCGGCTCGCTAGCCTCCAGCGTCTCCAGGAGCGCCGGCGTGATCTCCTCGGTCAGCAGCCCGGTGGTGCTGTTGGCCAGCACGACCGCACCCGTCCGTCGCACAGGGTCGACGAAGAGGGAGGCCTGGAAGCCGGGCATCGAACCAGTGTGACCGTAGCGGGTGGTGTGCCCGGCAGCGAGCAGCCGCAGCCCCAGTCCGTAGGCCGCGTCCAGCCCGGAGCCACCGGCCTGGACGCCGGACATCTCCACGAGGGTCGACCTCTCCAGCACACCGGGATGCCCGTCGAGCAGGAACGTCGCGTAGCGGGCGAGATCACCCGCAGTGCTCCACACCTGCCCGGCTGGCGCCATCGCGCCGGTGTCCTGGTGGGGCTCGGCGGTGAGGGTGTTGGCGAAGGGGTGCACGGAGTAGGCCCTGCGCGTGTGGCGCTGTCGCGTCGTACGTCGTGCGGGTGAGGCCCAGCGGCTCGAGGACCCGGGTCTGCACGCACGCCCACCAGGACTCGCCCCGCAGCCTCGACACCACCTCGCCCAGCAGCGCGAAGCCGAGGTTGGAGTAGTGGTAGGTCGTGCCCGGCTCGAAAGGTGCGTCCCGCTCCTCGATGGCGGCCACCAGCTCGTCGAACGAGACTCCCGGGGAGCGCTCCCACCAGGCGCCGCGCGGTTCGGACTGCACGCCGCTGTCGTGGGCGAGGAGCGAGCGGAGGGTGCGGTCGCCGTAGGGGATGCCGGGCAGGTGCTTGCCGAGCGGGTCGGTCAGCGAGAGCAGCCCCTCGTCACGGAGCTGCAGGACAAGCACGGCGGTCATCGTCTTGGTGATCGAGCCGACACGGTGCTGGAGGTCGAGGTCGCCCGACGTCCATGCCAGCTCGCCGTCGCGGACGACGGCCGCAACCACGCCGGGGAGCCGCCCGGCCACCTGGGCCGCCCCGAGCGTGGCCGCGAGGCGACGGGCGGTCAAAGGCTCGACGATCACCGCGTCAGTCCTCGGCGAAGGCTGACGGGTCGGGGCAGGCGCAGACCAGGTTGCGGTCGCCGTAGGCCTGGTCGATGCGGCTGACCGGCGGCCAGTACTTGTCCGGGTCGGGCCCCAGCGGGAACGCGGCCGTCGCCCGGGTGTAGGCGTGGTCCCACTCCTCGGCCTGCAGCACGCGCGAGGTGTGCGGCGCGCCGCGCAGCGGGCTGCTCTCCGGGCTCCACTCCCCCGCCGCGACGCGGTCGATCTCACCCTTGATCGCGGTCATCGCCTCGATGAACCGGTCAAGCTCGGCGAGGTCCTCGGACTCGGTCGGCTCCACCATCAGGGTGCCTGCCACCGGGAAGCTCATCGTCGGGGCGTGGAAGCCGTAGTCGATCAGCCGCTTCGCGACGTCGTCGACGGTGACGCCGGTCGCCTTCGTCAGGTCGCGCAGGTCCAGGATGCACTCGTGCGCGACCAGCCCGCCGTGTCCCTTGTAGAGCACGGGAAAGTGCTCCTCGAGCCGCTTGGCGATGTAGTTGGCCGAGAGCACGGCCACGGCGGTGGCCTTGGCCAGACCGGCGCCACCCATCATCCGCACATAGGCCCACGAGATCGGCAGGATGCCCGCCGATCCGTAGGGAGCCGCGCTGATCGGCCCGATGCCGGAGCGCTTCTCGGTCACGGGATGGCCGGGGTGGGTCGGAAGGTGCGGCGCCAGGTGGGCGCGCACTGCGACCGGTCCGACGCCCGGGCCGCCGCCGCCGTGCGGGATGCAGAACGTCTTGTGCAGATTGAGGTGCGAGACGTCGCCACCGAACTCACCGGGCCGGGCGAAGCCGAGCAGCGCGTTGAGGTTGGCCCCATCGACGTACACCTGGCCGCCGTGGTCGTGCACGATCTTGCAGAGGTCGCCGATGCCGTCCTCGTAGGCGCCGTGGGTGGACGGGTAGGTGACCATGATCGCGGCGAGGTCCTCGGCGTGCTTCTCGCACTGCGCGACCAGGTCGTCCATGTCGACGCGACCGTCGGGGGCGGTCTTGACCACGACCACGCGCATGCCGGCCATCACCGCCGACGCGGCGTTGGTGCCGTGCGCCGATGCCGGGATCAGGCAGATGTCACGCTCGCCGTTTCCCTGGGCGCGGTGGTACGCGCGGATGGCCAGCAGGCCGGCGAGCTCACCCTGCGAGCCTGCGTTGGGCTGGATCGAGACCTGGTCATAGCCGGTCACCTCGGCCAGCCAGGACTCGAGCTGCTCGACGAGCTCGGCGTAGCCCGCAGCGTCCTCGGCCGGCGCGAACGGGTGCAGGTTGGCGAAGCCAGGCAGCGACACCGGCTCCATCTCGGTGGTCGCGTTGAGCTTCATCGTGCACGAGCCGAGCGGGATCATGCCGCGGTCGAGGGCGTAGTCACGGGCCGAGAGCCGGCGCAGGTAGCGCAGCATCGAGGTCTCGGAGCGGTGGGTGTTGAAGACCTCGTGGGTGAGGTACGGCGTCGCGCGCAGCAAGCCCTCGGGCAGGGACGGCTCCGCGTAGGCGCGGGCCACACCGAAGGCGGCGAGGACCGCGTCGACGTGCTCGTCGTGGGTGGTCTCGGAGGTGGAGATGCCGACGGTGGTGTCGTCGACCAGGCGCAGGTGCACGCCACGCTCCCGGGCGCTCGCGACAACCGCCGCGGCGTCGTCGACGGTGACGGTGACGGTGTCGAACACGGGACCCTCGACGCCGAGCGACCGAGCCAGGATCGCGGCGTGGTGGTGGGTGCGCTCCGCGATGGCCTTGAGCCCGGCGGGCCCGTGGTAGACGGCGTACATCGAGGCCGTGATCGCGAGCAGGACCTGGGCCGTGCAGATGTTGGAGGTCGCCTTGTCCCGGCGGATGTGCTGCTCTCTGGTCTGCAGCGCCAGCCGGTAGGCGGGGCGTCCTTCGGAGTCCACCGAGACCCCGACCAGGCGACCCGGCAGGTGCCGCTCCAGCCCTTCGCGCACCGACATGTAGCCGGCGTGCGGGCCGCCGTAGAACAACGGCACCCCGAACCGCTGCGTGGACCCGACCACGACGTCTGCGCCGAGTGCGCCCGGAGACTCCAGCAGGGTGAGCGCCAGCAGGTCGGCGGCGACGACGGCCATGGCACCCCGCTCGTGGGCTGCCTCGATGACCGGGCGCGGGTCGAGGATCCGGCCGGAGGCGCCTGGGTACTGCAGGAGCACGCCGGAGATGTCGCCGTCGGGCAGGCCGATGGCCAGGTCGTGCACGACGACCTCGATGCCCATCGCCTCGGCACGGGTCTGCACCACCGCGATCGTCTGCGGGAGCGCGTCGGCGTCGACGACGAAGGCGCCGCTCGTGCCGCGCGCGGCCCGTCGTACCAGGGTCATCGCCTCGGCAGCCGCGGTGCCCTCGTCGAGCAGGCTGGCGTTGGCGGTGGGCAGCCCGGTCAGGTCACCGACCATGGTCTGGAAGTTGAGCAGCGCCTCGAGCCGGCCCTGCGAGATCTCCGGCTGGTACGGCGTGTAGGCGGTGTACCAGGACGGGTCCTCCAGCACGTTCCGGCGTACGACGGCCGGGGTGATCGTGCCGTGGTAGCCGACGCCGATCATCGGCTCGAGAGCGTTGTTGCGCTCGGCCAGCGCCCGCAGCTCGCGCGCCGCCGTCTCCTCGCTGACCGCCTCCGGCAGGTCGAGGTCCGCCGGGGTGCGAATGCTTCCGGGGACCGCGGCGGTCATCAGGGCGTCCAGGGAGTCGAAGCCGACGACGGCCAGCATGGTGGCCTGTTCGGTGGCGTCGGGGCCGATGTGGCGGTCGACGAACTGGTAGGTCACGGAGGCTCCAAACTTCGGGGTCGGTCGCCTCCCCCTCTGTCGGCCATCGCCTCCAGAGTGCCCTGCCCGCGCGGTCCTGGTGCCTGAGAGGTTCCGGGGAGGAATTGCCCCTTCGGCGCCCGCCTGGTCGTGACTCAGCGGAACTCTCCCGCGCGGTGTCCAGCAAGGACGAATCTACCAGCCGGACCGCGGTCGGTCCGACACCTGGATCGCTCACTTGAACACATGTTCATATATATTGGAGCGCATGACCGCCGACGAGGCCAGTGAGCTGGCGACGCTGTTCGCGCTCCTCGGTGACCCCGGCCGCGTGCGCCTGCTCTACACGCTGCTCGAGGCCGGGGAGGTGCCCGTCACCGAGCTCGCCGAGAGCGTCGCCCTGTCCCAGTCCGCGTGCTCCCACGCCTTGCGCCTCCTGCGCACAGCCGGCGTGGTGACCAGCCGACGCGACGGCCGTCAGGTCCACTACCGCATCGCCGACTCGCACGTGAGGCTCCTGCTCGACGTCACGCGACTGCACCACCAGCACGCCGGGGAGCACCTCTGATGGCGCACGGACACTCCCACGGGCACGGGTCGGCCGGAGCCCAGCACCGCACTCCCCTGCTGGTCGCGTTCGTGCTCACGAGCGTCTTCATGGTCGTCGAGCTGACCGCCGGCCTGCTGACCGACTCGCTCGCTCTCATCTCCGACGCGGCCCACATGGGCACCGACGTGCTGGGCCTGGGCATGGCTCTGGCCGCCATCACCCTGGCCGGCCGCCCGGCCACCTCCCAGCACACGTTCGGGACCTACCGGCTCGAGGTGCTGGCGGCACTGGCCAACGGCCTGCTCCTGTTCGGCGTCGCGGGCTACGTGCTGTGGGAGGCCTGGCAACGCTGGAGCGACCCGCCGTCGGTGCCCGGCGTACCTCTGCTCGTCGTCGCGTCCTCGGGGCTGGTGGTCAACCTGGTCTCCTTCCGGCTGCTCCGCCCGGGCGCTCAGGAGAGCCTCAACGTGCGCGGCGCCTACCTCGAGGTCCTCGGCGACGTGCTCGGCTCGGCCGGCGTCGTGGTGGCGGCGATCGTGATCTGGACGACCGGCTGGAGGCACGTGGACCCGCTGGTCGGCGCCGCGATCGGTCTGTTCATCCTGCCCCGCACTGTCGGGCTGATGCGGCAGGCATTGCGCATCCTGATGGAGGTCGCTCCCCCCGGCCTCGACGTTGCCGACGTACGCCGGCGGATGCTGGCGCTCCCCGGCGTCGCCGACGTTCACGACCTGCACGTGTGGACGGTGACCTCCGGCATCGACACGGCCACCGGGCACGTCGTGGTGCAGGACGACGCCGACTACCACGCGGTACTCGACCGCGTGACGGCCCTGCTCGAGAAGGAGTACGCCGTCACCCACGCGACCATCCAGTGCGAACCAGCCCACCACCGCGAGCGCGACTGCCCGATGTGACGGCGAGTGGTTTGCACCGCGACGCACAAGAGCCGCCATCCAGCACGGATGGCGGCTCCCGCGGAGTCTGGTGGCGGAGTCCGGGTCAGCCGGCGGCGCGAGCCTTGCGACGCGCGGCCAGCTCGTCGGTGGCCGGGTCGTCGTCGTGGCCGGCCTTCTCGCTCGGCAGCTCGGAGAGGGAGCCCTCGATCTCCCGCCACACGCCGCCGATAGCGATGCCGAACACGCCCTGCCCACCTTGCAGCAGGTCGATGACCTCGTCGCTGGAGGTGCACTCGTAGACCGAGGCGCCGTCGCTCATCAGCGTGACGCGGGTCAGGTCGTCGGTGCCCCGCTCACGCAGGTGCTGGACCGCGATGCGGATCTGCTGCAGTGAGATCCCGGCGTCGAGCAGGCGCTTGATCACCTTGAGCAGCAGGATGTCGCGGAAGCTGTAGAGGCGCTGGGTGCCCGAGCCCGTGGCGCCGCGCACGGTCGGCTCGACGAGCCCCGTGCGCGCCCAGTAGTCGAGCTGGCGGTAGGTGATGCCGGCCGCGCTGCAGGCCGTCGGGCCGCGGTAGCCGACGTCGCCGGCGACCGGCGAGAGCTCGTCGTCGAAGAGCAGCCCCTGCTGGTCGGCAGCAGCCGCCGCCTCACGCGCGGCCGTCTGGTCGACGTCCGGCTGCACCTTGTCGTTGCCAGTCACTAAGACCTCCGAAGTTTGCTTCGTTGTGCGTAGTCCGAGGGGGAAGGCCGTCGTCCGCCGGGTGGAGAACAACAGTGGAACTACAACGAAGACATCCCTCACGGTAAACCCGGACTTGAGGGTTGTCCAAGATCCCGACCACATCGGTTCGGCGTGTCGCAAACCCTCAACCTCAACTTGAGGTTGAGGGTCCTGTGAATCAGTGGCTCTCGAAGTCCTCAGGAGATACCGAGTCGAGGAACTCGCGGAACTTCTCCACCTCGTCCTCCTGCTCCGGTGGAACCTCCAGACCGGCCTCGTCCAGGACGTCATCGGAGCAGAGGATGCGGGTGCCGGTGCGCAACGCCAGGGCGATCGAGTCCGACGGGCGCGCGCTCACCTCGACGCCGGAGGAGAAGACGAGCACGGCGTAGAAGACGCCCTCGCGCATCTCGGTGATGCGCACCTCGGTCAGGTTGTTGCCGGTCGCCTCCAGCACGTCCTTGAGCAGGTCGTGGGTCAGCGGCCGCGGCGGCACCACGCCCTGTTGCGCGAACGCGATCGCCGTCGCCTCGACGGCGCCGATCCAGATCGGCAGGTAGCGGTCGCCGGTCACCTCGCGCAGCAGCACGATCGGGCTGTTGGAGGGCATCTCCACCCGCACACCGACGACATCGACCTCGCGCACGGTTCCAGCGTACTCCGAGGTGCCCCCGGGCCCGCGGTGTCGCCGGACTCGCGCGCGAGCGCTCGTTCGGTGTCGCTACCGCCTTCCTGCTTCGCGCCGTTGTGGCCCGGCCCTCTCCCCTGCGCGGTTGGCGGCACATCACCAGTTCCGCGGTGCGGGTAGTTCCTGGATGCGTTCCCAGTTTCTTGTTGGACGCTTCGCGTCGTGCGCCTTCGGCGCCGGCGGTGAGTGCGGTTCTACCTCAGGCCGCGGAGTCCTGCTTTCACCAGGCCGGCGTGCAGCCTGACCGACAGCGCGGCGATCTGGGTCATCGTCTCCTCGGCGCGTCCCTCGGCCCCGGCCTCACGGCTACGACGGATCGGCGAGACCACCTGCTCCAGCAGGCCGACCTCACGATCGGCGGCGGTCTTGAAGGCCCTCAGGTGGCGGGGCTCTATGCCGAACGAGGCAAGCTCGGCGGCCGTCTGGGTGATCAGGAGCGCGTCGGCGTCGTACGGCGCGGACCCGGGCTTGGGCACGACCAGGCCGAACGTCTCGAGCTGGGTGAGGAGCTCGTCCTCGACGTCGGCGTGGGCCAGGAGCTCACGCCGGGAGAGCCGCAGGGTCGAGCTGTCCTTGCGGAACGAGTCGGCGTTGGGCAGCCCGTCACGCGCCATCGCCACCTGGGGTACGACGGGCTCGGTGCTCTTCAGCGCCGGCGGCTGGAGCCCGCGGTCGAGGGCCTCGAGGTGCTCCTTGATGACCTTCAGCGGGAGGTAGTGGTCGCGCTGCAGGGTGAGGGCGTAGTGGAGGCGCTGGACGTCGGCCTCGGAGTACTTGCGGTAGCCCGAGCCGGTGCGCTGCGGAACGACCAGCCCCTCGGACTCCAAGAACCGGAGCTTGGCGTGGGAGATGCCAGGGAAGTCCTGGCTCAGCCTGTCGAGCACCTGCCCGATGTTCATCAGCGCCTGTTGGCGCGGCTCGACGTTCACCACCGCGGCGCGCTCACTCCGTGGTGCCACCCGCGTGGCTGGCGAAGTAGACCAGGCGGTACTTGCCGATCTGGACCTCGTCGCCACCCTGCAGGAGAACGTCGTCGATGCGGTCGCGGTTGACGTAGGTGCCGTTGAGGCTGCCCACGTCGACCACCTGGTAGCCGTCGGCGCTCCGGCGGAACTCGGCGTGCCGACGTGAGACCGTCACGTCGTCGAGGAAGATCTCGCTCTCCGGGTGGCGTCCAGCCGTCACGACGTCGGTGTCGAGGAGGAAGCGTGACCCGGCGCTCGGTCCGCGCTGTACGACGAGCAGGGCGCTGCCCGCCGGCAACGCGTCGACGGCAGCGGCGTCGGCCTCGTTGAGCGGGCGCTCCTCACCGTGCTCCTTGACCGGCGCACCGAAGGTGATCGTCGCGGTCGACTCGACCGGCGACTCCTGGGCCGGCGCGGCGTCGGCCGGAGCCTCGGCGGCGGGTGCCTCGAGACGGCTCCCGCACTGGCTGCAGAACTTCGCATCGTCGGGGTTCTGGTGTCCGCACGCGGTGCAGAACGGCATCGGGGTGGCCTCCCTGGGAACCATCGTCGCAACCCTCAAGCGACAGTCGAGGTTGAGGCTTCCGAACCTATCAGCCGTGCGCAGCGGTTCAACACCGAAACGTCCGGTGAAGGCCTGCTCTCAGGATCGTTTCGGCGTGTCGTGCAAGCGTGTCGCGTGTGCGACCTCTCGGCGTGGGTGGTCAGGACCCCAACGTCGCCTGGTAGCCGGCTGCGTCCAGCAGGCTGTCGACCTGTGCGGAGTCGGTGAGCTCGACCTCGAACAGCCAGCCCTCGCCGTACGGGTCGGAGTTGACCAGCTCAGGAGTGCCGTCGAGCGCCTCGTTGCGCGCGGTGACCGTGCCCGTCACCGGGGCGTAGACGTCGCTCACGGACTTGGTGGACTCCAGCTCACCCACCGAGGAGCCTGCCTCGACCGCCGTGCCCACCTCGGGGAGGGACACGTAGACGATGTCACCGAGGGCGTCCTGGGCGAAGTCGGTGATGCCGATGCGGACCGCCGGGGTGCCCGCGCGGACCCACTCGTGCTCGCTGGTGTACTTCAGGTCTTCGGGGTACACGGGCACTCCTTCGTGCGGTTCGGCTGTGCGGTTGGTGTGGCTGTTTGGTGTGGCTGTGGTGTGTGGAACGCTATCCCTAGTCGTTGGGCTCGGCGTAGCGAGGGGAGCTCAGTGCGCGCACAGTGGCGATCTCGAGCCGGTCGCGCTCCCGGAACCGCACCTCTCCCCCGGCCGCCTCGATGTCGTCCTGGAACCCCTGGAAGATCGTCAGCCCCTTCTCGAGGCCGGACGGGTTGCCGATGGCGTCGATCACGAACGGCGGCTGGACCTGCTTGCCGTCGACGATCACCGAGTCGCCCGGGCCGTCGGAGATCGCGCTGGCCCCGACCAGGCGTACGGCGTCGTTGAGCTGCATAGCCTCTGCCCCGGCGTCGCGGAGCTCCTGGATGCAGTTGACGAGCTCCTCCGTGCCGATGGCCTCGGGCGGGCCGTCGATCGTCACCTCCGTGCCGCGACCCACGACCGGGACGGTGCCGGCCAGGATCGCCAGCGAGACGGCCTGCTTGCGCGCCACCTCGAGCGCGACCTCGCTGGCGGCCGTGTCGCTCTGCAGGGCGTCGCGGGTGCTCTCCAGGTTGCTGATCTGGTCGTCCACGCGCTGCGTGGCCAGCTCCTGGGAGTTGATCAGCTGGATCAGGTCCTGCGGCGAGGCGCCGGTGTAGGTGTCGTCCTCGTTGTTCGCCTGCACCTGGACGACGCCCGCGAAGCCGAGCACGCCGAGGAGCACCGCGACCGAGATCTGGTTCTTGGAGGGCCGCCTGAGCGCGGTCACGAGCCGTTGCCGACCAGTGACGGCCGGGGTCTCGTCGGGCAGCTCGTCTGGCAGCTCGTCTGGCAGCTCGTCAGGCATGGAACAGATGCCTTCGGATGGCGGCGACGTTGGAGAAGATCCGGATGCCCAGGACCACGATGACGCCGGTCGACAGCTGGCCGCCCACACCGAGCTGGTCGCCGAGGTAGACGATCAGAGCTGCGATGAGCACGTTGCTGACGAACGAGACGACGAAGACCTTGTCGTCGAAGATGCCGTCGAGGAACGCCCGGAGCGCACCGAACACCGCGTCGAGGGCCGCGACCACCGCGATGGGCAGGTAGGGCTCCATCCAGAACGGGACCTCCGGCTTGAGGAAGATCCCGAGCAGGACCCCGAGCAACAGACCCAGTGCACCGATCACGAGTCCCCCTCAACCTGGTCGGCCTTCGACGACGCGTAGTGCAGCGCCAGCCGCTCCGGTGCCACGGCCGGCAGCGTCATCGATTCCTCGCTTCTCATGTCGAACCTGAGACCCACGGTCTGCTGGGTGCTGAGCCATCGTGTGCCCGACGTGCTCTCCACGAAACGCGCGGGCAGGTTGTCGCGGTTGCCGATCGCGAGCACGGTGTAGGGCGCGAACACCTTCGCATAGTTCACGGTGATGTAGACGTCCACACCGCGGATGGCCGAGGTGGTCGTGATCCGCTGCCCGTTGACCGCGATCGCCTCCGCTCCGGCCTCCCAGAGCCCGTTGACGATGTCGCGCAGGTCCTTGTCGAGCACCGTCTGCGCCTCCTCGGTCGCGTCCGGCGCGTCATTGACGACGATGCGCACCCCCTCGCCCGTCACCGGCTTCGAGCCGACCACGGTGCCGAGCCGCGAGACCTGGCGCTCGCCCAAGGCACGCGCGGAGGTCGCCTCGTTGTTGGAGCGTTGGGCACGAGTCGCCTCCTGCTGGGCTTCGACGAGCCGCCCGCGCGCCCGGTCGAGCTCCTGCTTGGCGTCGTTGACCTGGGCGACCAGGCTCGCGTGGCTACGCTCGGTCGCCCCTGCGTCGCGTGCCGTGCGTACGCCGGCCGTGGCGATCAGCAGACCGAAGACCAGCATCACGCCGACCGCGAACCGGCCGGGCCGCTGCTGCTGGGCCGCGCCTCCACGGTCGAGCTTGGCCCGGTGGGCGTGGGCGTAGTCCTCGTCGAGGGAGGTGGCGGTGATGTAGTTGAGCAGGCCCATCGTGGCCTGCGGCGGCGGTGTGCCTCCTGCAGGTGACCGGTGCTGATGACCTTCAGCCACCGTCGATCCCCTCGAGTGCCGGCGCACGCCGGTCGTGGTCGGCCAGCAGCTTGCGCACCTGCCACGCGTAGAGCAGCCCGGCCCACCAGTAGAGGGCGGTGCCCCAGATCGCGAACGCCCAGCCGAACACCTTCGCCAGTGTCGCCACCACGCCGTCGCCGTCACCCAGGAGCAGAAGGGGGAACGCGTAGAGCAGCGCAGCCGTGGCCGCCTTGCCCAGGAAGTGCACCGGGAGCGACGAGTAGCCGCGCGTGCGCAGGAACGGGACCAGGGTCCAGAGGAATGCGTCCCGCAGCGGCAGGAGGAGCGCCAGCCAGATCGGGATGATGTCGCGGGCGGCGAACCCGATGACGGTGGAGAGGATGTAGAGCCGGTCCGCGACCGGGTCGAGGATCGCCCCCAGCTTCGAGGTCTGGTTGAGCTTGCGGGCGAGGTAGCCGTCGAGGTAGTCGGTGATGCCGGACAGCATCAGCACGACCAGCGCCCAGCCGTCGGCCTCCGGCCCGAGGATCAGCCACAAGAAGAGTGGCACGCCCATCAGCCGGACGATCGAGAGCAGGTTGGGGATCGTCCACACGCGGTCCGTGCGACTCACGTCGTCCCGCCTGCTCACCCGCAACCCCTCGTATGCCCTGCCTGCTCTGCCGCCTCAACAGTATCGGGACTCGCCGCCTGGCGGTTCCCCGGCGCGGGCGGGTTCAGGGAAAAATGGACGGCCGCCGTTCGAGAACGGCGGCCGTCGACGCCTTCGGCCAGTGGGGTGGGCCGGTGGCGGGGGGTTTGTCAAGGAGCGCGGGGGGTTTGCGACCTTGACCATCGTCCGGAGAAGGGGGGTTTCCTCGGGACGAAACTCCGGGTGCTGTGCTGCGGGTGCTGCGACTGCTAGCGATGCTGGACCGTGCGCCCGCACCGCGGGCAATGAGCTCGTGCGCAGATGTCGAGCTGCTGCCCGCAAGGGCAGCCGCTCGGCACCAGTCTTCGTGCCATCGTGACGGGGCGGTGGGTTCCGCTCCCAGTCGGGTGTCCCATCGTTCTCACGAGATCGACCTCCCAATCAACTCCCGTGGGCCACTAGTGACCTGCGAAACAGATAACCAGAGCCACGTTCAGGTTCCAAGGGAGAACCCGGACTTTAGTACCTTCCGTCACCCAAGATCAGCCAAACGGACGATTAGGGTCTAGGCCGGGTCAGCGGTCGGTATCACCCAGGTTCTGCGGGCCTCCTCGCCATCATGGACGTGACGTGGGGCAGCTACCACCGGAGGCAGGAGATCCTCCGGGTAGTGGTGGCACGCGCCGAGTCCGGTCTCGTCGACCGGCCCTGGATCGGCGTACCCCTGGTCAGCGTCGAGTTCGAGAGCGACGCGGAGGTGCTCCAGGAGCTGCAGCACTGGTGGGTCCGCGTGCTCGTCACCCGCCTCCACGGACTCCGGCACGAGGGACGCCCAGAGCGCGCGTACGTCGAGGTGGCGGCCGCCCACCCCGGCCTCAGGGCCGTCCTCGACGCGTACGCCGACCACCCGGCGCTCGCGGCGGCGCGCAAGCGTGAGGACGCATTGCTCGGCGCAGTCGCGGCCTGAGCCCCCACACTGGCTGGATGCACCGCCTGATCGTCGCGCCCCTCGTCCTCGGTCTCGTCGCCGCGACCACCTGTGCGTCCGCACCGACGGCGGCGCGCCCGGTCGGCGGCTGCAAGGTCTTCCCGTCCGACAACTACTGGCACGCCGACGTCCGCGGGCTGCCGGTGCATCCACGCAGTGCCCAGTGGCTCTCGCACATGTCGGCCGACCGCGACCTGCATCCGGACTTCGGCCCGTCGTACGGCGACGGCCCGAACTACGGCATCCCGATCACCGTCGTGAAGGGCTCGCACAAGAAGGTCCGGGTCCGCTTCGACTATGCGAGCGAGAGCGACCGGGTGCGCTACCCGTTCGGCAAGGACACCAGGATCGAAGGCGGTCGCAGCTCCGGCGGCGACATGCACGCCGTCGTCGTCGACAAGAGGCGTTGCAAGCTCTTCGAGACGTGGGCGACGAGGGTGAGCGGAGGGAGATGGTCGGCCGGGTCGGGAGCCGTGTGGTCGCTGAAGAGCAACCGGCTGCGGCCCGACACCTGGACGTCGGCCGACGCAGCCGGGCTGCCGATCCTGCCGGGGCTCCTCCGCTGGCGCGAGGTGGAGAAGGGCAAGGTCGACCACGCGATCCGGTTCACGACCGACATCACCAGCGACCACCACGTGTGGCCGGCCCGTCATCACGCGGGCTCGACGTCCAGCCTGGCCTACCCGCCGATGGGAGCCCGCTTCCGGCTCAAGGCCTCGTTCTCGACGGCTGGGTTCGGGGCTCGCGCGAAGGTGGTCATCGCGGCGATGAAGCAGCTACGGGCTCGTGCTGGCCGACAACGGCTCTCCCTGGTACTTCCAGGGCGAGCGCCACTCGAAGTGGCCAAGCGGCCTGGTCGAGCAGCTGAAGCGCATCCCGGCCGACCAGTTCGAGGCCGTCGATGCCTCCGTGCTGATGGGTTCGCGGGACAGCGCTGCCGTGCGGTGACTACGCGGCCTGCGCCAGCGTGGTGCCGCAGCGGGGGCAGTGGTGGCCGGCGACGTAGTCGAGGTCCTGGCCGCAGCCGCACACCGCCGAGCGGTGGTGCGACGTGACGTGCGCCGTCTCCTGGGTCGAGGTCGAGAGGTAGAGGTGCTTCTCTGTGGTCATCGTGCTCACCGCCTTCTGGTGTCGGTCTGATGCACGTATTGACCCGCGACCCGCTGAGGAGTCATCGAGGTCGCCCGACCGCCGCTAGACCAGCTCGAAGTCCTGCGGGTCGAACCTCGCCTGCCGGTTGTACTCGATCGACAGCAGCGGCCAGTTGGTGCTGATCCGGCCGTTGGGACCGCGGTACCAGGAGGTGCAGCCGGTCCACACGCTCTCACTGAGCTTGTCCTGGATGCGCCTGTCGAACGCCTCCTCGATCTCCGCACGCACCATCAGCGGCCCACCGGATGCGACGAGGTGGTCGACGTACTCCCTGAGGTAGCGCGCCTGCGCCTCCAGGAAGTAGATGATCGAGCCACCACCGGTGTTGGTGTTCGGGCCGTACATGATGAACAGGTTCGGGAAGCCGGGCACCGACATGCCGTAGTACGCCCGGGCCCCGCCGGCCCACTCCTCGCGCAGGTCCTTGCCACCCAGACCGGTGATCGTCATCGGAGCGAGGAAGTCGGTGGCCGTGAAGCCGGTCCCGTAGACGATGACGTCCACCTCGTGCAGCCTGCCGTCCGGGGTCACGACACCCTTCGCCGTGATCTCGGAGATGCCGCCGGTGACGACGTCGACGTTGGGCCGGGTCAGCGCGGGCAGGTAGTCGCTGGAGAAGAGGATGCGCTTGCAGCCGACCGGGTAGCCCGGCCAGACCTTCTCGAAGAGGCCGGGCTTCGCCTTGGTCTGCCGCTTCATGTGCAGCTTGCTGACGCCGCGGATCACCTTGGCCAGGGCCTTGGAGTAGACCCATGCCACGCTGAGCGACTCGGTGACGCCGTACCACGTGCCGCGCTCGACGAGCTGCGTCGCCGGCACCTTCTCGAAGACCTTGTGGTGGACGTCGCGGTAGCCGGTGTCGGGCCTCGGGATGATGTACGGCGGCGTCCGCTGGAACACCGACAGCTTCGCCACCTGCGGCTGGATCTCCGGCACGAACTGGATCGCGCTCGCGCCGGTGCCGATCACTGCGACGCGCTTGCCCTCGAGGGTGACCGAGTGGTCCCACTGGGCCGAGTGGAAGGACTCCCCCTCGAACGTCTCCCGGCCGGTGATCCGCGGCAAGGACGGCCGTGACAGCTGGCCGACGGCAGAGACGAGCAGGTCGACCACGACGGGCTCACCGCCGGCGATCGCGACCGTCCACTTCTTCGTCGCCTCGTCGTACGACGCGCCGGAGACCTCGCTGCCGAAGCGGATGTGCCGGCGCACGTCGTACTTGTCGGCGACGTGCCTGAGGTAGTCGAGGATCGCGGGCTGCTGGGAGAACCTCCGTGGCCAGCGCGGGTTGCGCTCGAAGGAGTAGGAGTAGAACGGCGACGGCACGTCGCAGGCCGCGCCGGGATAGGTGTTCTCCCGCCACACTCCCCCGACCTCGTCGGCCTTCTCCAGGATGACCAGGTCGTCGTAGCCGCCCTTCTTCAGCTCGATGGCGGCTCCGAGGCCACCGAACCCGGTGCCGATGACAGCGACGGACGGTCCGGTCATGGGGTCTCCTCCAGGATCACTCGCGCACACAGCTCGGGGTCGTCGCTGAACGGCACGTGCCCGAGCCCGGGCAGGTCCACGTGGTGGGCGAATGGCATCAGCGCCCGAGCGCGTGCGCTCTGGGTGCGGTGGGTCAGGATGTAGTCACGGGTGCCCCACGCGATGGTCACCGGCACGTCGCGGAGCCTGCCGGGGTCGGACCGCTCGGTGAACGTGTACGCCGCGAAGGTCGCTCGGGCCGCGGGGAACCCCGGACACGCGATGAGCCCCTGGACATGTCCGATCGCGTCCTCGGCGGACAACTGCGACGGCCTCGCGATGACGCCGCCGAGAACAGCCTTCACCGGCCGCAGCGCAGCGAGCTGGGGCAGCACGGGGGCAGCCACCCTGCCGACTACTCGGAGCGCGGTGAGCGCCGACTGGGTCCACACACGCCCCGGCGTATGCCAGAACCCGATCGGCGAGAACGCCGTGACCCGGGAGGCGACACCGTTGCGTCCCATCTCGAGAGCCACGCCACCACCCATCGAGTTGCCCACGACGTGTGGGTCGGCCACCCCCTCGAGCTCGAGCCAGTCGGCCAGCCACCGGGCATAGCCGGCTGCGCCCACGGGATAGCGGTCGTCGAGCGGCGTCGCCCCGAATCCCGGCAGGTCGACACCGATGACCTCGTGACGCTCGGCGATCTGCGCGATGACCGGCTCGTAGCACTGCCAGCGGCTGCCGAGGCCGTGCACGAGCACGAGTGGCGGCCCCGAACCCCGGCGCTCGAAGGAGACCTCGCTCATGGACCCATCCTCTCGGGTGCTTCGTGCGGATGCTCTAGCGTCCCTTCCACACCGGGTCCCGCTTCTCGGCGAACGCCGCTACTCCCTCACGAGCGTCCTGGGACATCACCGCGGTGCCGGCGATGTCGGACTGGCGGGCGAACTCCTCCTCCGCCGACCAGTCGACGTGCTCGACGATGATCCGGCGACCGGCCTCGACCGACAGCGGGGCGTTGGCCACGATCTGGTCGGCGAGCTCGAGAGCCACGTCGAGCACCTTGCCCGGGTCGGCGAGCCGGTTGACCAGGCCGAGCTCAGCCAGGCGCGTCGCCGGCATCGGGTCACCGGTCAGCGCGAGCTCCATGGCGACGTTGCGCGGCAGCCGCTGGGCGAGCCGGAGCACACCGCCGGCCGCGGCCACCAGGCCGCGCTTCGGCTCGGGGATGCCGAACTGCGAGTCGTGCGCCGCGACGATGAGGTCCGAGACCAGCGCGAGCTCACAGCCTCCCGCCAGCGCGTGTCCCTCCACGGCTGCGATGACGGGCTTGCTGATCGGGAGACCGGCGATGCCCAAGGGGCCGCGCTTGTCGGTGATCGCGAACTCCCCTGCGGCCGCGGCCTTGAGGTCCATGCCCGCGCAGAACGTGCCACCGGTGCCGGTGAGCACGGCGACGCGGGCCGTCGGGTCGGCCTCGAACGCGTCGATGACGCGCTCGAGCAGCTGGGCTGTGGCCAGGTCGATCGCGTTGCGGCGGTGCGGCCGGTTGAGGGTGATGATCCGAACGGGGCCGCGGTTCTCGACGAGCACGCTCGGCGCCGGCGGGGGCGGCACCGCGGCCTTGCCGCGGTCGGTGACGGTCAGCGCTCCCCTTGCGACCTCGACGCTCCAGCCCAAGGGGTCGTGGGCGACGAAGTCGTCGACGTCGGTGGTGCGCAGCAGCACGCGCGCACCCTGGGGTGTCACCACGCTGACCATGGCCGCCTCGGGACCGGCGCGGTCGTAGGCGACGGTGTAGGCCTCGACGACCCCCGGCCCGTCGTACGACGCAAGCGCCGGGCGCGACGGCTCCGGGTCGACGACGGGCTCAAGTGCGCGGTACGCCGCGGTTGGCGGCTGTGCCGAGTAGATGCCGATGGCGTGCTTGGTGACGTACCACCCGAGGCTGGTGGACAGCCCGTAGGACGTCGGGTCCTCGCGGAGCCGCTGCACGAGCGTGGCCACCGCGTGGCCGCCGTAGTTGTTGCCTGGCCCGCCGGCGAAGGTCAGGCCCCCGGTGACCGACAGTGGCCTCTCGACCGACAGACCCAGCTCGGCCGCCGCGATCTCCACCGCCACGGGGAAGCAGGAGTACAGGTCGACGTGCTTGACCTGGTCGATCGACACGCCTGCGTGGCGCAGCGCTGCAGCACCGATCGTGCGGATGGCCGGCGACGCGGCCAGGTCTCCGCGCTCGGAGACGAACCACTCGTCGTAGGCGGCCGCACCGGCGTGCAGGAAGACCCACCGGTCCTGCGACACCCCAGCGGCCTCGGCCGCGCCGACGCTGGTCAGGATCAGCCCGCTGGCCATATCCACCTGGAGGTTGGCGCACAGCAGCTTGGTGTAGGGCGAGGAGACCATGCGGTTGTCGTCGGTCGGGGCGCCGAGCTCCGCTGCCGTGAGCTCGCGTGGAAGCCAGGCGTGCTCGTTGGAAGCCGCCACTGCGGAGAGCCGTGACCAGAGAGAGGCGATCGCGTGCTGGTGCTCAGCCTCGCCGCGGCCGAGCTTGTGACGCAGCGCCGACTCCATCAGGGCGTAGAGGTAGATCGGCGCCATCAGTCCGGCGTTGGCCTCTGCCTGGTTGTTGGCCTCTCGCTCGCTGCCGATCACCCGTGTCGGCTTGACCTCCGCGTCCTGCTCGGGCCACAGCGGGGTTTCCGGGATGGAGGCGAGCGTTGCGCCGGCCTCTGCTCCGCAGACCAGGACCACCGCCGCCTCCCCGTCGGCGATCGCCTGGCCGGCTGTGTTGATCAGCACCTGGCCGGCGTCTCCACCGAACCTGGCCGACTGGGCGGTGCTCGCGGGCGTTGCCCCGACCTGATCGGCGACCAGCGCTGCCGCGTCGCGGTAGCTCCAGGAGGCGCTCGCCACGGCGTAGACTGCGTCGGCCCGTCCGAGCAGCCCGGCCACTCCCGCGTCGCTCTCGGCGCGACGCAGCGCCTCGACGGCGAGCGTGACCGGGTCCTTGCTCAGGTCGGGCTCGCGCTGGACGACCTGACCGGCACCGACTATGACCGGCGTGCGGGGGTCGAGCGACCGGCCGCTCGCACGGTGCAGCACCGGAGCCACGACGGCCGAGTCGGCGACTCCCTCGGACAACAGCCCCACGAGCTTGGCCAGCGAGGCCTCCATCTCCTCCTGCACCGCCCGCGCGACCGAGCCGCCCATCGGGCCGCGGACAGGGTCACCGCTCATGCCGGCATCGACCCGGAGACGCGCACCGGCCGCGGTCGTCTCCACGCTGAACCGGTTGCAGAGGCTCAGGCCCATCGGTCCCTCGCCGCGGAGCACCACGTGCGCGTCGTCGGCCTCGACCACGGTCCAGGACACGTCCGCGGGGATGCCCATGATCTTGACCTGCTCGGTGAACGTGACTCCGGCGACGGCGCCGGTCGGCGGTGCGCCTCTCCAGCCCGCATGCATGGTCAGCCAGTCGGGCAGGCGCGAGAGGTCCTGGAGCATCGAGGAGATCTGGACCGCGCCGGCCGTGGTCTCGGCGGTGGCGGTCACCATGCGGTCATATGCCGCCAGCCCCTCGGGGACGTCGCGCTGCCTCGTCGGGTCCACCGCAGCTCCTCTTCGTCAGAAACAGTCCGAGCGTACTGTATCTGCTACGCTCCGTCACGTGAGCCAGGTCACTGCCCGTCGCACGCAGGAGGAACGCCGGTCCACCACCCGCGCGAGGCTCCTCGAGGCCGCGGCCGCGTGCCTGCTCGAGGTCGGCTACGCGGCGACGAGCATCGGCCAGGTGCAGGAGCGTGCCGGGCTGGCCCGCGGAACCCTGCTGCACCACTTCCCCACCAAGGCGGACCTCATGGTCGCCGCGACCGCCCACGTCGTCGACCAGCGGATCGAGCAGTTCCAGCAGCGCGTCGACGCCGTGCCGCGGTCCGAGCACCGGCTGCGCGCCGTCGTCGACCTCGCCTGGCAGGACCTCAACTCCCCGGTGTTCTTCGCCGCCCTCGAGCTGTGGGTAGCGGCGCGCACCGACGAGGAGCTTCGACAGCGGCTGGCGCCCGAGGAGGCGCGGCTGTTCGCGACGATGCGCTCGTCGTACGCCGACGTCCTGGGCGACTACGCCGACGACCCTCGCGCAGCGACCCTGGTCGAGCTGACGATCGACGTGCTCACGGGACTGTCGATGACCACCCTGGTCACCGGCGAGCTCGGCGAGCGCCACCGGCTCATCGAGCGCTGGAAGCGCGCGCTGTCGGTGCTGGTGGGCGAGCTCGAGCCCGACCGCCTCGTCAGGTGAGACCGCCGCCCATCCGCGCGACCACAACCCTGCGGCATGGCTACGGTGAGCGGCACGAAGGAGAGAAGCCAGCATGAGTGCCTTGAGCCGCATCACCCGTCACGCGCAGAACCTGCTCGAGGTTGCGCGCTACGGAGGTCTGCTGACCGGCGAGGAGCCGGCTCCGTTCACCGTGGTCGACCGCGGCCCGCACCACCGCCTGCGCAGCTACGACCTGGGCCTGCCCGACGACGCCCCGGCGGTCCTGCTGGTGCCGCCGCTGATGGTGAGCACCGAGGTCTTCGACGTGTCCCCGCGGGCCAGCGCGGTCCGCACGCTGGCAGCGCGCGGGGTGCAGTCCTGGGTGGTCGACTTCGGTGCGCCGGAGCGAGAGCCCGGCGGCCTCGAGCGCACCTTCGAGGACCACGTCCTCGCCGTCGACCAGTCGGTGTCGCTGATGGCCGAGGCGACCGGCCGCGACGTACACCTCGGCGGTTACTCGCAGGGTGGCATGTTCTGCTACCAGACCGCGGCCTACCGGCGCAGCAAGGACATCGCGAGCATCACCGTCTTCGGCTCCCCGGTCGACCTGCTCGGCAACGCGCCGATGCGGCTACCCGAGCCCGCCGTCGCCGCTGGCGCGAGGCTTGCGGCCGGGGCGCTGCGTGGCCGCTCGATCCCGGGCTGGATGACGCGCACCGGCTTCCGCGCCCTCGACCCGGTGGGGGCCGTCACCGGTCGGATCGGCTTCCTCTGGGCGCTGCACGACCGGGACGCACTGCTCCCACGCGAGGGACAGCGACGGTTCCTGATGAAGGAGGGCTGGGTCGCGTTCCCCGGCCCGTCCCTGGCCTACGTGCTGGACCACTTCGTCGTACACAACCGGATGCTGGCCGGAGGGTTCTCGGTGGCCGGCAAGGCCGTCTCGCTGGCCGACGTCAAGGTTCCGGTGCTGACGTTCATCGGCGAGGTCGACGAGATCGCCCAGCCCGCATCGGTCCGCGCCATCCGCCGTGCGGCCCCGCAGGCCGACGTCTACGAGATGACCGTGCGCACCGGGCACTTCGGCATCGTGGTCGGCTCCACCGCGATGGACACCACCTGGCCGGTCGTGGCCGACTGGGTGCGCTACGTCGACGGCCACGCTCCGCTCCCCGAGCGTGTCGTCCGCACCGAGACCCCGGACGCCCCTCCGCCGCGGGCCCGGCTGGAGCACAACGTCAGCCTCGCGGCAGAGTTCGCCGAGGTCACCGGCCGCCGGCTCGTCGAGGCCACGACGCACCCGATCGCCAGGGCCCGGCGCGCGTTCGCGCCCGCCGCGCAGGTGCCGCGGCTGGCGCAGGTAGACCGCATGCGTTCCGGCACGAGAGTCTCGCTGGCACACGCGTTCGACCGCGAGGCCAGGCACGCCGGAGCCTCGGTCGGCTTCCTCTACGGGGGACTCGTCTACGACTACGCGACCATCAACGACCGTGTCGACCGGCTTGTGCACGGGCTGGTGCGTCGAGGCGTGAGGCCGGGCGACCACGTCGGCGTCCTGATGGAGACCAGGCCGACCGCGCTCGCGCTCGTCGTCGCGATCAACCGCATCGGCGCGGTGGCAGTGCTGTTGCGCCCCGACGGTGAGACCGCCCGCGAGGTCGAGCTGGGCGAGGTGACACTGGTGGTCGCAGATCCCCCGCATGCCGAGCATGTCCCGACCGGCGTCCCGCACGAGATCCTGCTGCTCGCCGGTGGCCACGACGTCCCCCGCGGCATCGGCGAGCTCGAGGTGCGCCCGCGCGACCAGGATGCCCTCCCCGACTGGTTCCGGCGCAATGCGGGACGCGCCCAGGACCTCGCGTTCGTGCTCTTCAGTGGCTCCGGCGACCGCATCCGTCCGCTGCGCATCACCAACGGGCGCTGGGCGATCACCGCCTACGGCACCGCGACCTCAGCGGCGCTGTCGAGCAAGGACACCGTCTTCAGCGTGAGCCCGATCCACCACCCGGCCGGCCTGCTCACCGCGATCGGAGGTGCAATCGTCGGTGGCGCCCGGCTCGCGATGGTCAGCGGCCTGGACCCGGCGACGTTCTGGGAGGAGGCGCGGAGGTACGGCGTCACGGTCGTCTCCTACACCTGGACCGAGCTCAACAGCCTGGTCGAGGCATCCGTCCACCCCGCGGAGCGCAACCACAGCATCCGGCTGTTCCTCGGCTCGGGCATGCCGCGCGGCCTCTGGCATCGCGTGCTCGAGCGCTTCGAGCCGGCAGCGGTCCTCGAGTTCTGGGCATCCAGCGAGGCTGGGGCGGTGCTCGCCAACGTCAGCGGCGTCAAGATCGGGTCAGTCGGCCGCCCGCTCCCCGGGGGCGCACCCGTGCGACTCGCCCAGTTCGACCGGGACACCGGCGAACTGGTCCGTGGTCCCGACGGCTTCGCGCTCCCCTGCCGAGCCGGACAGCTCGGGCTGCTGATGTCGCGAGAGCGAGACGGCGTCTCCACCGACGGCGTCGAGCACGACGTCTTCGGCAAGGGAGACGCGTGGATCCCGAGCACCAGCCTGTTCCGCCGCGACGGCGACGGCGACCACTGGTTCGAGGGCACGGTCGACGAGATCGTGCACACCACGGCGGGTGCCGTCCTCGCACCTCCGGTCGCCGCCGCCTTCGAGGAGCTCGAGGAGGTCTCCTCGGCGGTTGCCTACGCGCTGCCCGGCCGCGGCGACAGCGAGCTGCTGACAGTTGCCCTTGCCCTGCGTGGCCCGCTGTCCCCCGCGCGGGTGACGGCGGCGGCTCGCCGGCTGCCCGAGCCGCCGGCCGTCGTACATGTGGTGGAGCGGATGCCTCTGTCCAGCGCCGGGCGCCCGCTCGCGTCCGTCGTCTCGGCGCGCGGGGTCGACCTCACCCTTCCCGCCTGGCGCTACGTCCGCGGCGAGTACCGGCCCCTGACCCAGTCCACTCTGACGAAGCTGCTTGCACCCGGCGCCGGTCGGGTCTAGGAAGCCGGCTGGTCGCTGGACACGGGCGGTCCGAACCAGCGAGTCAGCGCGTCCTCGAGCCCGACGCCGGCCCCATCTCCCACCCACGCGACGTATCCGTCGGGCCGGATCAATACCGCGGCGGGAGCAGGGACATCGCCGAGCGCCGGCAGCTCCCAGGCGCCCCCGTAGTCGGCATCGAGCAGCTGGACTCGATCCGCCCACGGTGTGATGTCGATTCCACCGGGTTCGCCGAGGTTGAGCAGGACCGGCTCAGCCTCGTGCAGCAGGGTGAAGACCCGACGGGGGCCTTCGGCAGTGACCAGGTCGAGATCGGGCATACGGCGACCGAGCAGCGGGTGGCCTTCACCGAGGTGGTAGCCGATGTCCAAGCCGGACATCATCGCGGCGTACCGTCTGCGTGGCTCGTCCATGCTCAACAGGTCGGCCACCGTGTCGCGCAAGGCATCAAGGCGCGCGTCGCCGGGGCGCATGAGCGCCACTTGCGCCATCGTGTTGCGCAGCACCCGGGCAGCGACCGGGTGGCGTTCTTCGTGATAGGTGTCCAGAAGACTCTCCGACGAGACGCCCTTGACCACCTGCGCCAGCTTCCACCCCAGGTTCACCGCATCCTGTACGCCGGTGTTGAGTCCCTGCCCGCCCACCGGGGAGTGCACGTGCGCGGCGTCGCCGGCAAGCAGGACGCGTCCCTCGCGGTAGGCCGCGGCTTGACGAGTCATGTCGGTGAACCTGGAGACCGAGTGGGGACTGTGCACCCCGTAGTCGGTCCCATATACGGAGATGAGCGCCTCGCTGACATCGCGCAAGGTGGGTTCGCTCGTGGCTCGGATGTCCTGATCGGTCACCATGACCCTGATCGGTCCGTGGTCGGCGTAGACGATCTCCCCGTCGCGGATCTCGTACTCGACCCTGCCGAGGCCGTGGACGCCCCGGGAGTCCTGGCGGACGCCCAGCTCCGGCTCCTCGGCCATCTCGACCTCGGCGATCAGGGAGCTGGTCGTGGGATCCCACCCGGGGAACTCGATGCCGGCCCCCTTGCGGACTGCGCTGCGTCCTCCGTCGCACCCGACGAGGTACGAGGCTCGCAGCGACTGGCCGTCTGACAGCTCGACATCGACGCCGGTGTCGTCCTGCGCGAACCCCGTCACCTCACGTTCGCGGTAGATCGGCACAGCCAGCTCGTCGACCCAGCCGGCCAGGATGCGTTCGATGTGGTTCTGCCACAGCCCGAGCCCGTAGGGATGCCGCGTAGGGAAGTCGCTGATGTCGAACGAGACCCGGGCGAACCCCGCAACCTGGGCCAGCTGTCCCTCCTCGAGGAACCGATCGGCGATTCCACGCTGATCGAGCACCTCGATCGTTCGTGCGTGCAGGCCACCGGCACGCGAGCCGGGAAGGTCCTGGCTGGCTCGCCGCTCGACGATGGCAGCGTCGACCCCCGCCAGCGCCAGCTCACCGGCCAGCATCAGCCCCGTGGGCCCTCCCCCAACGATCAGTACTGCATGCTCGGTCACCGTCGCCTCCTCTGTCTTTCTGCCTCGAGTCGGTGATTCTGCGCCAGGAAGGGGGCCTTGCGGCAAGCCCTCCTCCGGGGGTTACCTTGGAAATGCGAGGGCCGGCCGAGTTGGTCCAATGTGTCGGGGGGTCTTCGTAGCGTTCTGTTCATGACCAGCGCACCCGTGACCGTCGATGTGGTGGCTGCCGCGTTGTCTGCGACGCAGGCGTTGGTCGAGGAGGACTGGAGTGCCCGCGCCCAAGCGGTGGTGATCACCACAAGCTCGCCACCCTGCCACACCACTCCGAGGCCCACCACTCAGAGCTGCGCGAGACAGCCGAGCGTCTCCTGCTGGAGAGCGCAGCGCACCTGGACGCGACCGACCTGGCCAACAGCTGGAGCTGAGCCACCCACGCACGCCCTGCCCCGACCCCGAGTGCACCGGCACCCAGCTCCGCATACGACGCTGGGATCCCGGCGGACAAGCCGCCTGAAGCCAGGCCTGCACGGGATCAGCCCGCGTCGATCACCTCATCGGTGCCCGTGGCACGCCGCCGCTTCGGGGCGCGCTGCGCAACACAACGATCACGGTAGGCGGCCGAGCCGGGAGACTGGGTCCTTCTCGCCGGTGGACAGCCGTCGATGGATCTTCCGTTCCTTGGGCTCGGGCCCGTCACTCAACGGTTGCAGCGGCGAGAGACCCAGCTGCTCCCTGTCGCCCACGGCCCGCAGGAAGGCCTCCCACGCCGAACGGTGAAGAGTGCCGTCAGCCATCTTCAGCGAGATCTCGACGTAGGTCATCAACGGGTCGAACACGATGGGTCCGTTGACCGTCCAGCGACTGTAGTCGTCGGTTCCCCCCGCGGCGATCAGGAGATCGTGAGGGTCGGGGAGGAACGAGGCGTCATGAACGACCCAGCTGGTCTGACCACCGCTGACAGGGCGCTCCGCTGCCGGACGGGCGGCGTCCTCGGGCTCCCAGAAGACCCCGTGGGCGGTGTACCGGATTTCCATCTTCACCTCTACTGCGACTGTCCTCCCCGGGTATTCCCAGCGCAATAGCAACCGGGACCTCATCCCGTTGCCGGAGAGGCCCGGGCGCCTCACGAGCCCTACACGCCCTCGCGGTCCCCGATGCCGGGGTGGACGAAGGTCTCGCCCCGCTTCATGGCCGCGACCGCTCCGGGGTGCACGCGCTCCAGGTGCTGGAGCGCCTTGCGCCGGTAGCGCAGGATCTGGATCGACCCGAACACCCAGAAGACGTACTGCGCGCACAGCGCCACGCGGAAGTCGCCCAGGTCGTAGAAGTCCGCGCCCCGCGGTTCCCTCAGGTCGAGGATCACGCCGATCGCAGCCATCGTGAGCAGCGACGCGATGAAACCACCGACATTGACCACACCGTTGGCACGGCCGATCGCCTGCATCGGGTTGAACGTACGGGCCAGGTCGAAGCCGACCATCGAGGCGGGGCCACCGGCGGCGGTCGTGCAGACGAGTGCGACCAGCAGCCACAGCGGCGCGCGCCCGGGCCACAGGAGCACGACGGTCCAGACGACGGCCATCACGCCGACGACTGTGAGCACGAGGAAGGACCGGTAGAAGGGCAGCCTCGAGGTCAGCCTCCCCAGCACCCAGCCGCTGACCATCACTGCACCGGTCATCACGATCAGCAGCGTGCTCGCCGTGCCGCGGTCGAGCCCCTGCCCGGCGACGAGGAACGGGAACCCCCACAGCAGGCCGAACACCGTGATCGAGAACTGCGACGTGAAGTGTGACCATAGCCCGAGTCGCGTGCCGGGGTTGCCCCAGACCACCTGGAGCGAGCCAGCCAGCGCCCGGAGCTTGAGCCGCACGGGGGCAAGCCGTTCGTACGGCGAGTCCTTGACCACGAGCGCGACCGCCACCATGAGCGGCACGCCGATGCTCGAGACCCAGGCGAAGGTCCGGGTCCAGCCGAGCTCGTGCAGCGCGACCGACAGGGGCGCCGTGGCCACGACCGCACCGAGCTGGCCGAGCTGGCCGGTCAGCTGCGCGATGCCGGGCGCCTGCCGGACCAGGAACCACGCCGCAACCAGACGCAGCACGCTCACGAACACCATGGCGTCCCCGGCCCCGAGCACGGCACGCGCGACCACCGCTGCCGGGAAGGTGGTCGCGAACGCGAAGCCGAGCTGACCGGCCGTCATGAGCGTGAGCCCGGTCAACAGCAGGGCGCGCGGCCCGTAGCGGTCGAGCAGCACACCCACCGGGATCTGCATCCCGGCGTACACCAGGAGCTGGAGCACGGTGAACGTCGCGAGCTCGGTTGCCTTGATGCCGAACCGGTCGCTGGCCACCAGGCCGGCGACGCCGAGCGAGCTGCGGTGGAAGACCGCGAGCAGGTAGACGCTGACCGCAACTGCCCAGATCGTCCACGCCCGGCGGCGGCCGATGTTGTGCACCTGCACCGGGCCGGACGACGAGTTCACGCCGTCAGCCTACGGATGGCTACGGGGGGCTCGCCGCCCCGGCCCGGTGCCCCGTTGGGTGCCGGATCAGTAGCCGTACGGCGCGGCCACTCCGAAGTCGTACGCCATGGTCGAGGCCGTGTCCTTGTTGTCCGCGCAGAACGCGTCGCGCGGCACGGAGCTCTGCAGTGGCCACTTGTAGGACATCGTGAGCTTGACCGTGGTGGCGATCAGGTTGGCGTCGGTCTCGATCTTGCGGGCGACGAGGTCACGCGCGGCCGGTGTCGGTGCGGCGAGCAGGGCCTCGGCGTTGCGCCAGGCGTTCTCCCGCCAGCTCGAGACCATCTGCCAGACCGAGTAGTAGCCCAGCCCGAGCGGGTCGTTGGCGTCGTCCATGGTCGGGTCGAAGCGAACGGCCGACTCGAAGTTCATCGGCTCCGAAGCGGTGTACAGCCAGTCCTCGTGCTGGTCGTAGTCCGGCTTGCGGGACGAGCCGTCGGCGTTGACGAGCCCGACCGAGGCGAGCACGAACGGCAGGTCACGGTTGATGTGCGCGTTCATGCCCATCAACAGGTCGCCGGAGCCGGAGAGCTTCCGGCCGGTCGCGGCGTCGAACGCCATCAGCCAGGCCTGGGGCACTTTGGCGCGCTTCCCCTGCTCCCAGCTCCGGAAGGCATCGATGTAGTACTTGGCGAACACCGCGTCGAGGTGGTTCTGGACCGGGACGTCCTGGTAGTAGCCGGGGACCTCACGCGCCCAGCCATAGGTCTGGGTCATGCGCAGGTAGGCCAGCGAGAACGGCGCGTTGTGCGAGCAGCTTCTCGCGTTCGCGTCGTTGATGTCGGCAAGCTCTCGCAGCGTTGCCTTGAGGCACCTGTCCCGGCCGGCCACACAGTCGTTGGCGCTGGACGGGACGTACTCGTCGCTCCAGCTCGGCAGGTACGACGTCCACGGGACGTACGGCAGCAGGTCCGCTTCTGCGGGGGCGGTGATGGTGGACCCGAGTACGACGGCGGCCAAGGCGCCGACGACAGCAGTACGAAGGTTGCGCAAGAGATGCTCTCCAGGCGTGCTAGCGACCGTGGGGCGTCTCGAGGGGTCGCCACCTCGGATCGAGAGCGCCTGGAGGGAGAGCCCGTCAATTATGACTCCGCAACTATGCCTCTGGAACGGCGCCCCGTCAGGGCTCTGACGCACTCCTGAGGAAGTTTTGCCGCCAATCTGACGTGGCCCAGACCAGTGGTGTCCGATTCACCCGGATACGCGTCGTTCGACGACCCAAGCGGCGATCTGGGCGCGGGTGTTGAAGCCCAGTTTGCGCATGGTCCGGTCGACGTGGCCCTCCGCCGTGCGCTGGGAGATGAAGAGCTGCTCGGAGATCTCGCGGTTGGACAACCCGTCGGCGACGAGCTCGGCGATCTGCGTCTCCCGCTTGGTCAGGCGTACGACGACCTCCGGCTCCACGCCGGTGGGGGCCGCTCCCTGCAAGCCGAGTGCGTGCCCCACCGCCTCGTCGAAGCTGAGGCCGGCGCCGGTGTCGAGCGCTTTCTGGAACCTGCGCTCCCCCAGCGCCTCGCGGCAGCTGTCGACGCAGCGCGCGTGGTCGAACTGCAAGTGCTGGAACAGCTCGGCGCCGATGGACCGCAACGCCGCCATCACCGCGCCCAGCAGCTCCACGGCCTCCTGGTGCCGGTGGTCCCGGCACAACGTCCAGGCCACCACCTCGATGGACATCGCCATGCCGAGCCGGTCGCCGAACGGCTGCTTGAGCCGGAGGGTCTCCTGCGCGTAGGTGCGTGCCCTGGAGACCTCTCCCCGGTGCCACACGACGAGGGCCTGGGTCCATCGCGCCAGGCCCGCGCACCAGGTCTCGTCGTGCTGCTCGCTGAGTGCGATGCACTCCTCGGCGTAGCTGAGCGCCCGGTCGGTGTCCTCCAGGATCGCGTGTGCCGTGGCGAGCTGGACGAGCGCAAGCGGTGCGCCGAACGGGTCGCGCCCCTTGTCATGCAGGGCCAGGGCCTCCTCGAGCAGGCCGATCGCCCGCGCAGCATCGCCCCAGAACACCTCGGCGATCGCCCGTCCATGCACAGCGTGCGCCTGCCAGGTCGGGTCGCCCAGGTCTGTGGCCAGTGCCTGCGCCTCGGCGAGCAACGGCAGCCCGACGTCCTGCTCGGCCTGCAGCACGGCGAGCCGACCAGCGACCTCGAGGCCGGCTGCCCGGCCGAGCGACGGAGCTTGGACGCTGAAGAGCAGCCGGTCCAGCCAGCGACGTCCCTCGCTGAACCGACCGGCCATCACCCAGTAGTGCTGGAGGTCGCCGGCCATTGTCAAACCTTCCCCCGCGTGCTCGGAGTGCGCGGCGCAGTCCTCGAGAGCGGTGCGGAGGTTGTCGTGGTCGGCCACCAGCTGGCGGAACCACTCCACCTCCGCCGGGCCGTACATCTGGTCGGCCGCCCGTGCGGCGAGGTCGGCGTAGTACCGGCGGTGCCGCTCGACGTAGGCCGTTCCCTCACCAGACGCCAGCAGCTTCTCCGAGCCGTACTCCGAGATCGACTGCAGCATCCGGAACCGCGCCGGCTCGGCGTCGCCCCGCTCCAGGATCGACTTGGACACCAGGCTCTCGACCAGGTCGGCCGACTGCACTCCGCAGACGCTCTGGATGGCCTCGAGGTCGAAGCTTCCCGTGAAGACCGAGGCCCGCACCCACAGCCTCTGCTCCTCCTCCGACAGCAGCTCGTAGCTCCAGTCGATCAGGGCCCGCAGCGTCTGCTGCCGAGCCATGGCCGTGCGGTCGCCCTGGGTGAGAAGGCTGAACCGGTCGGCGAGCCGTTCGAGGATCTGCTGCGGGCTGAGCACGCGAACGCGCACGGATGCGAGCTCGATCGCCAGCGGCACGCCGTCGAGCTTGCGGACCAGCTCGGCGACGGCTGCCTGGTTGGCCGCCGTCACCCTGAACGACGTCAGGCTCGCCGCGGCCCGCTCGACGAACAGTCGGACGGCGTCGTACCGCAGCAGGCCTTCGGGCGAGCCGCCGCCCTTCTTCGGCACCGCCAGGGGCGCGACCTGGAGGACGTGCTCCCCGAACACCCCGAGCAGGTGCCGGCTGGTCGCCAGCACCTGCAACCTCGGGCAGGACGCCAGGAGCTCGGCCGTCAGCGCAGCAGCGGCGTCGTTGACGTGCTCGCAGTTGTCGAGCACCAGCAGGATCTCCCGGTCGCGCAGGTGGCTCGTGAGCCGCTCGACCGGAGTGCCGCGGACGCTGTCGCGCAGTCCGAGCGCGGCCAGGACGGTGTCTGCGATCAGGGCCGGGTCCTGCAGGGGCGCAAGCTCGACCAGCCACGGACCGTCGGCGTGGGAGCGCGACCGGTCGCGCGCAGCGCGCAACGCCAGCCGTGTCTTGCCGACACCGCCGGGGCCCAGGAGGGTGACCAGTCGGTGGGCTCCGAGAGCCGCTCGGAGCTGCGCAAGCTCATGGCGTCTACCCACGAACGAGGACACCTCGGCGGGCAGGTTGCTGTGCCGCGAGAAGACCGTCGTCGTCATGCTGACCTCACCCTATGCGACCCGTGCCGAACCGGGGTGCAACTTCTGAACCGTCAGGAGGCCGCCGCCGCGACGACGGCGCGGAAGTTCTCCATCGAGGCGTCGATGTCGCGCTGGATCGAGGCCATCAACGAGTCGGCCAAGGCGCCGATCAGCATCGGGTTCGCGACCCCCACACGCACTGTGACCGCTGAGCCGCCTTCGGTGGGCGCCACCTCGGTGGTCAACGACACCTCCGAGCCGAGCACGGCGGTGCCGGTGATCGCCAACCCGCGCGGCGGGTCGACGCTCTGGATCACCCACGACACGGCCATCGGGATGTTCATGATCGTGACCGCTCCCTCGAGCGTGGTGCCGACGGAGAGCTCGCGGGGCGGCTCGTTCGTCCACTCCTTGAGGATCGTCAGCCACGTCGGCCAAGCGGCGAAGTCGCTGACGGCCGCCCAGATCGCCTCCGGCGTGGCGGCGTACTCGGTGGTCTTCTCGATGGTCGGCATGGCCGCATCCTAGAGGCGGATCGCAGCGTCGGCGCGGGGCATAGGGTCACTGCCCGGACGGGGCATGGCTAATCCGTGTAAAAGGGGTGAGAATGGTGTGACCGGCAGGTGGGGGTCACAGGCCGGATTGTTCCAACAGACGTCACCCGGGGGGGTAGACATGCCAGTTGCGCTGAGCTCCGCGCTCACCGATTTTCGCCGCCGCGCCTTCGTCCGCGGCCTTGCCGCCAGCATCTCGACGGCCGATGACCCGATGCAGGAGTGGTCGGGGCACCATGCCGTGTGGGAGCTGTTCAAGGACGAGAGCGACCTGCTCACGGCCCTGCACTCGCACTGGGTGGACCTGCTCAGCCGTCGCATCTACGGCGAGCCGCACTACCCGCTCGGCGAGGAGCGCACGCGCGAGGTCTACACCGCCCTCGTGGAGGAGTTCCCGACCCTGCGCGCCGTGCTCGAGCGCTACCAGGAGTTTCCTGCGGTCGCCCATCTGGTGAACGAGGAGCGAGTGCTGCTGGCCCGGGCCGCGGGACACCTCGGCCACGCCAGCATCGCCACCCTCGCCTGGCGCGGACGCGACCTGCTCGACACGATTCCTCTGCAGCGCGGGGCCTGAGCCGCGCGTTAGCACGCTCCAGCGCGCTTCGTGACCAATCCCACGATGAGTTGCTAGAGCCCGATCACCGCCGGAAACCTTAGTGTGAGTGCTGGCCCCGCCCGGTTGTCCCGGGCGGGAAGCGACGCGCGCCGGAGCAGATGCGACGTCGCCTGGGGCGGCGGACGCGCCCCTTCCCCACGGACAGGAGCTCGCAGTGATCATCGGAGTCATCAGGGAGTCGCGGCCTGGCGAGACGCGGGTCGCGTCCACGCCGACGACGGTCGTCCAGCTGCTGAAGCTGGGGTATGACGTGGTCGTGGAGTCCGGTGCGGGCGACGCGTCCAGCTTTGCCGACGAGGCGTACGTCGAGGCGGGCGCCGGCATCGGGAGCGCTGCCGAGGTGCTGGGCGGCGCGGACATCGTCTTCGGGGTCAACGCCCCGTCCCGCGAGCAGCTCGACGCTGTGAAGGAGGGCGCGACCGTGGTCGCGATCCTGTCCCCGGCTCTGAGTCCGGAGCTGGTCGAGGACCTGACCGGTCGCCCGCTCACGGCGCTGGCGATGGACGCGGTGCCGCGGATCTCGCGGGCGCAGTCGCTGGACGTGCTGTCGAGCATGGCGAACATCGCGGGCTACCGCGCGGTCATCGAGGCGGCTCACGTCTTCGGCCGGTTCTTCACCGGCCAGGTAACCGCGGCGGGCAAGGTGCCGCCGGCCAAAGTGATGGTGGTGGGTGCGGGCGTGGCGGGTCTGGCCGCGATCGGTGCCGCGGGTTCCCTGGGTGCGATCGTGCGGGCGACCGACCCGCGTCCGGAGGTGGCCGACCAGGTCAGGTCGCTGGGTGGTGAGTACCTCTCGATCGAGTCGCCGGAGGTCGAGGTCTCGGCCACCGGCTATGCCAAGGAGATGGGCGAGGACTACAAGCAGCGTGAGGCCGAGCTGTACGCCGAGCAGTGCAAGGACGTCGACATCATCATCACGACCGCGCTGATCCCGGGCCGTCCTGCGCCGCGCATCATCACCGGCGAGATGGTGGCCTCGATGACCTCGGGGTCGGTGATCGTGGACATGGCCGCCCAGAACGGTGGCAACGTCGAGGGCACCGTGGCCGGGGAGACGGTGGTGACCGCCAACGGCGTGACGATCATCGGCTACACCGACCTGGCCGGCAGGCTGCCCGCGCAGGCCTCGCAGCTCTACGGCACCAACCTGGTCAACCTGATGAAGCTGATGACCCCGGAGAAGGACGGCCAGCTGGTCGTCGACTTCGACGACGTGGTGGTCCGTTCAATGGCCGTGGTCAAGGATGGCGAGTCGACGTGGCCGCCACCGCCGGTGCAGGTCTCCGCTGCCCCGGCACCGGCAGCCGGGGCAGCCAGTCCTGCGAAGGAGTCACAGGCTCGGAAGCCGGTGTCCGCGGCTCGCCGGCTGGGGACCGTCTTCACCGCCGCTGCGGTGCTGTTCGGCCTGATCGCGCTGTCCCCAGCGGCGCTGCAGGTGCACCTGACGGTGTTCGCGCTGGCGATCGTGATCGGCTACTACGTGATCGGGCATGTGCACCACGCGCTGCACACCCCGCTGATGTCGGTGACCAACGCGATCTCGGGGATCATCGTGGTCGGTGCGCTGCTGCAGATCGGCCAGGACACCGGCAGCGACAGTGATGGCGTGATCACGTGGATCTCCTTCGTGGCCATCCTGCTGGCCTCCATCAACGTCTTCGGTGGCTTCGCGGTGACCCGCCGCATGCTCGCCATGTTCTCGAGAAGCTGAGGGGCGCTGCATCATGGATCTCGACCTGTTCAACGTCACCCAGTCGGCCTACATCGTGGCCGCTCTGCTCTTCATCCTCGCCCTGGCGGGACTCTCCAAGCACGAGACCGCCAAGGTCGGCAACTACTTCGGCATCGCCGGCATGGCGGTAGCCCTGGTCGCCACCGTCGCGCTGGCGGTCGACCGTGACATCGAGGGCCTCGGCCTGGCCCTGCTGCTGGTCGCCACCGTGATCGGTGCGGGCATCGGCCTCTGGCGCGCCCGGGTCGTCGAGATGACCGGCATGCCCGAGCTGATCGCGTTGCTGCACTCGTTCGTGGGTCTGGCCGCGGTGCTGGTGGGCTGGAACGGCTTCTTCCACGTCGAGGACCACCCACGCGGTGCCGAGGCGCTGTCGCTGCAGGTCCAGGACCTGCTGGGCATCCACTCCGCCGAGGTCTTCATCGGCGTCTTCATCGGCGCGGTGACCTTCACCGGCTCCATCGTCGCGTTCCTCAAGCTGTCGGCGCGGATCAAGTCCAACCCGCTGATGCTGCCGGGCAAGAACCTGCTCAACCTCGGCGCCCTGGCTGCGTTCGTGGCGCTGACCGTGTGGTTCGTGGCCGACCCCCAGCTGTGGCTGCTGATCGTGGTCACCGTCCTGGCCCTGGCCTTGGGCGTGCACCTGGTCGCCTCCATCGGCGGCGGTGACATGCCGGTGGTCGTGTCGATGCTGAACTCGTACTCCGGGTGGGCCGCGGCCGCGTCGGGCTTCCTGCTCGAGAACGACCTGCTGATCATCACCGGTGCGCTGGTCGGCTCCAGTGGTGCCTACCTCTCCTACATCATGTGCAAGGCGATGAACCGCTCCTTCATCTCCGTCATCGCCGGCGGCTTCGGCATCGAGGCTGGCCCGTCCGAGGACAAGGACTACGGCGACCACCGCGAGACCACCGCCGAGGAGGTGGCCGAACTGCTCGGCGGAGCCGACTCGGTCATCATCACGCCGGGCTACGGGATGGCCGTGGCCCAGGCCCAGCACGGCGTCGCCGAGCTGACCCGCAAGCTGCGCGACCGCGGCGTCGACGTCCGCTTCGGCATCCACCCCGTCGCCGGCCGGCTCCCCGGCCACATGAACGTGCTGCTCGCCGAGGCCAAGGTGCCCTACGACATCGTCCTGGAGATGGACGAGATCAACGACGACTTCGACAACACCGCCGTCGTCCTGGTCATCGGCGCCAACGACACCGTCAACCCCGCCGCCACCGAGGACCCCTCCAGCCCCATCGCCGGCATGCCCGTCCTCACCGTCTGGAACGCCGACAACGTCATCGTCTTCAAACGCTCCATGGCCTCCGGCTACGCCGGCGTCCAAAACCCACTGTTCTTCCGCGAGAACTCCGCCATGCTCTTCGGCGACGCCAAAGACCGCGTCGACGACATCTTGAGAGCTCTCTGAGCGGAATTCGGAAAACTGGCTGCATCCGCGCCGCGACTCGTCGCATGCTGGATGCAGTCAGTTGTCTCGCCCTCCGCCGAAAGCCGTTGTGAAGACCGTCCGCCGCCTCCTCCTTCCCGTGCGCCAGGCCGGGACCGCGCCCACCCGTGAGCAGCTGCTCACGCGCGCAGCCAGGCTGGTGGCGGCCGCGGCCCTGGTCGTTCTCGCCGCTGGCGTGGTGCACCAGGGCGGGTGGGACGAACACCAGTGGCAGTACGTCGCGATCGCCGCCTCGCTCCTGCCCGAGGCGCTCCGCGACGCACTCGCTGCCGCGGATGCCAAGCGGCGAGCACGGCTTCGCGCACACCGGGGCCTCTCACCGGTCCCCCTGCTGATGATGGTCGCCCTGCTGGCTCTCGCGGCCTGGGCGCTGACCGGTGGCACCGTCACTCCCGTCGTGGCCGCGCTGGTGGCAGCGGCCGGCATGGCCGTCGCCGCCGCGCCCCTGCGGGTGACCATGGCCCGGGCGAAGTCGCAGCCCTAGGCCGCGGGCTCCGGCTCGTGCTGTCCGGTGTCGTTGCGGATCACCAGCACCATCCCGGCGAGGATCACCGCCAGCCCGGCGAGCGTCCCGGCCGGGGGGCGCTGGTCCAGGAACAAAGCCGCTAGCAGCGCGGCGCCGGGCACCTCGAGCAGGAGCACCAGGCCCACACGGGTCGGGCTCGTCGTACGCAGCAGGTGGTTGAACACCGAGTGCCCTAGCAGCTGGGCGGACGCGGTCAGCAGCAGGATCAGGCCCCACTGCTCGACGTCGTACCCGGTCAGGTCCTGGCCCGAGACCAGGCACACCACCCCGAGGACGACCGCGCAGGTGCCGTAGGCGACGACGCTGTACGTCGACGTGCCGGTCGTCTCGCGGACCCGGGCACCCAGCACCATGTACGCCGCCGTACCCATCCCGCCGAGCAGCGCCAGCGCGTCCCCCGCCAGGGCCTCCCCCGACACCGTGACGTCGACCCCGCTCACGATGACCACACCGGCGAACGCGACCGCCATGCCGGCCAGTGCAGCCCCCGGGTAGTGAGTGCCGCGCAGTCGCTCCCACACGACCACCCAGGCCACCTGCAGGCTGACCAGAGCGGTCGCGCTCGCCACGCTGGTCAGCCGCAGCGACGGGATCCATGCCCCGAAGTGCACCGCCAGTGCGAGGCCGGCCAGGACCATTGCCCGCCACTGTCCGAGCTCCGACCTGCGCAGCGTCGGCGCCACCACCGCCGTACCCAAGGCGTTGCGCCAGAAGGCCACCGCCAGCGCCGGGACGGTCATCGAGGCAGCGAGGGGCGCTGACATGGACACGGCGACGACGCCGATCGCCATCAGCACAACCGCGGGCACGGCCCGACTATCGCACGCGGTTCTGGCAGGCTCGACCCGTGACTCCCCTGACGACCGCGCCCAGCGCCGACTGGCGGCTGGCGCTGGTCCTGGTGGTGCTGGTCGCCGTCGCCGCGGTCACCGCCCACGTGGCCGACCTCGGCGTCGGCAGGGAGCAGGTCACCGCGGCGCTTCGAGCGGTCGTCCAGCTCACCGTCGTCGCCCTGGTCATCGCCGCTGTCCTGAAGTCGCTGCCTGCGTCGTTCGCGTTCGTGGCGCTGATGTACTCGGTCGCCAGCGTGACCGCACTCCGGCGGATCGGCGCCCCTCCTCGAGAGCTTCCCGGCGTCGCGTTCTCGATCGCCGTGGGAGCGTTTCCGGTGATCGCACTCTGCCTGGGCTCCGGCGTGATCCCGCTCAACGGTGCGGGCGTCATCCCGATGTCCGGCATCCTCATCGGCGGCGCCATGACCGCGACCACGCTGGCCGGCCGCCGGGCCTACGACGAGCTGGCGGCACAGCACGGCACCTATGAGGCGGCTCTCGCCGTGGGCTTCCCGTCACCCGAGGCGGCCTACCTCGTCATCCAGCCGACGGCGCGGGAGGCGCTGACCCCGGCGCTGGACCAGACCCGCACTGTCGGGCTCGTCACCCTGCCCGGCGCGTTCGTCGGGGTGCTGCTGGGCGGTGGCACGGCGGTCGAGGCGGGTGCGGCACAGGTGCTGGTGCTGGTCGGCCTCCTCGCCGTGCAGGCGGTCACGGCTGCCTGCCTGCTGCGGCTCGTCTCGGCGGGTGTCGTCGTACGCCGAGAGCTGCGGGCGACCTTCCCCCGCTGACCCTCGTCCGCCGCCGTGTGAGCGGAAGCACGTGCCCGATCCCTTGAGCCGGGCGCAGCCGAGGTGATGCTCTTGAGACGGCAGCACCTTCTCATCCCAGGAGACACCATGCCTGACGTTCCCTACCTCGCCGCCAAGGGCCAGGACCTCGTCACGAGGGCCGTCGACGCCGCCGACGCCGCCGCCGACTCGGTGCGCGCCACCGTGAAGGAGAAGGCGCCTGCGCTGGAGCGGGTCGCCGACCTGGTGCCCAACCCGAGCGACGTCGTGGACCAGGTCACCGCGACCGCCAACGAGCTCCTCACGCTGTCGCAGGACATCCAGAACAAGGTCATCGCCGCCCTGAAGTCCAACGCCTGAACGAGACCGTCGCTGGGTGCGTGGGCTCGGGGTCTCGCCGAGCCCTGCGCGAGCGGATCGACGGGCGAGTCGGGGAGCAGCCCCGTCGAACATCGACCCCCACCTGACGTGGACCGCCCTCTCGCTAGGGTTGGCAGTGATGACTGCGACCGACGCCCATTGCGACTTCTGCGACCTCCCCCTTTCCACGTGTGTCCATGGCCGCCCACCGACCCCGGCACCGGCGGCGGTGACGTCGACACCCAAGCCACGCAGCACCTCGTCCGTGCGGCCACGCGAGGCAAAGGCCGCCGCGCCGCCGGTCACCCGACGCTGGACCCCTCCCGAGGTCTTCAAGCCCTACATCCTCGAGGTGCTGGACGAAGCCGGCGGCGAGCTCGAGGCCGACGAGCTGTTCCTGGAGCTGGAGATCCTGCTCGACGAGCAGCTGCGCCCGGGCGACCGGGAGACGACTCCCGAGGGTGAGCTCCGCTGGCAGTACGCCGCTCGCCGTGCACGCATCGCACTGGTCAACGAAGGCTTGATGACCAAGGGCAAGCCCGGAGTCTGGCAGCTCGCCCGCTAGGCACCCGCTGCCGACCCAACGCTGGTCGAGCAGTGACCGGAGCGCTAGCGGAGGGAACGTCCGTCGAGACCAACCCACGCAACGTGCCCACCCACGTGACCAGGCACCTCACCCCAGTGGTCTCGACAGCCGACCCCACGCTGTTCGACCAGTGAGTCAGGCGTCGAAGTCGACCGTGACCGCATCACTGATGGGGAAGGTCTGGCAGGTCAGCACGAACCCGTCGGCGACCTCCTCGGCCTCGAGCGCGTAGTTGCGCACCATCTCGACCTCGCCGTCGCACACCTTGGCGCGACAGGTGCCGCACACCCCGCCCTTGCAGGCGAACGGGAGGTCCGTGCGCGTCTGCTGGGCGGAGTCGAGGATCGTCACGGCGCGGAGCATCGGGGTCGTGGTGCTCCGTCCGTCGAGCACGACCGTCACGTCACTCGTCACGCCCTCCACGAGCTTGTCGGCGTGCCGCAGCTGCGGGGGCGGCTCGTCGACGAAGAAGAGCTCGAAGTGCACCTTGTCGGCCGCTACGCCGAGCTCGGCCAGCACCTCGCGAGTGTCCTGGATCATCGCGAGCGGGCCGCAGAGCCAGACGTGGTCGATGTCCTGGAGAGGCACCAGCGAGCTGAGGATCTCCCGCAGCCGCGCCCCCTCGATCCGGCCGGTGAAGAGATCGACGTCGCGGGGCTCCCGCGACAGCACGTGCATCAGGTTGAAGCGGTCGCAGTAGGAGTTCTTGAGGTCCGCCAGCTCCTCGGCGAACATCACCGAGCTGGTGGTGCGGTTGCCGTAGAGCAGCGTCACCGACGCGTTGGGGTTGCGCAGCACCGAGGCGGCGACCGACAGCATCGGCGTGATGCCCGAGCCGGCCGCGATGCAGAGGTGTCGACCGCCCTTAGCGGGGTCGGCCCGGAAGGAGCCACTGGGCGTCTGTACGTCGATCACGGCGCCCGGCTCGACCTCGTGCACCAGCCACCGCGAGAACAGCCCGTCCGGGATGACGCGTATGCCGATGCGCAGCGGCTCGCCGACGGGTGCGCAGATCGAGTAGCTGCGCCGGTGCTCGACCCCGTCGATCATCCGGCGCAGGGTCAGGGACTGGCCGGCGGCGAAGTCGAACGCGGTCGCGAGGTCGTCGGGCACGTCGAACGTCACCGCGGCGGAGTCGTCGGTGAGCGGCTCGATCTCGCGCACGGTCAAGGAGTGGAAGGCCGACAACGTCAGATCTCCTTGACGTGGTCGAACGGCTCGAGGCACGCGTCGCACCGGTACAGCGCCTTGCACGCGGTGCTGCTGAACTCGCTGGTGAGGGACACGTCCTCGGACCCGCACCGCGGGCAGCGCACGGATCGGCGCGTCGGGGCGAGCGACAGCGTCATAGGGCCTTGCGGGGCGATCCCGGGCGGCGAGATGCCGTGCTCTGCGAGCGCCTTGCGACCGCGCTCGGTGATCCAGTCGGAGGTCCACGCCGGGCTCAGGCTGACCTCGACGGCGACGTCCTCGAAGCCCTCCTCCAGCAGCGACCGGACGACGTCGTCGCGCATGGTGGCCATGGCCGGGCACCCCGAGTAGGTCGGCGTGATCGCGACCACGAGCCGGCCGTCGGAGTCGAAGGAGACGTCACGGAGCACTCCGAGGTCCTCGAGCGTGAGCATCGGCATCTCGGGGTCGGTCACGGTGGCCGCTACCGCGCGGGCCTGCTCGAGCGTGCTCACCAGAGCCCCAGGGGGTGCTCACGGGCGACGACCTGCATCTCGGCCAGCAGCTTGCTGAGGTGCTCGGTGTGCCCGCCCAGGGCCTTGATCGGCCGCACGTCTGGCTTGGCGACGCCGCTGGTCGCCAGGACGTGCTCCAGCACCACGTCGGCCTCGGCGTCGTCACCGAGCTCGTGGCGGTAGGCCCACACCCTCTCCAGGCCGGTCTCCAGCCGGCTCCGTGACTCCTCGGTCCCCTGCGCGAGGGTGAGGAACCACCGGCCGGAGAAGTCCCGGTGGTAGGCGAGCTCCTTGACACCTTTGGCCGCTACCGCGCGCAGCACTGCGTCGGGGTGTGAGGAGAGCCGCTGGAAGAGTGCCAGCCGGTGGGTGGAGAAGACCAGCAGACGGCTGATGGTCTCGGCGAAGTCGCCGTTGGGCAGCTCCACCAGGCAGACGTTGCGGAACTGGTGGGCGCTGCGGAAGAAGGCCAGGGCGTCCTCGGCCGGCACCGGCGAGCCCTCCGGCAGCACCGGCACCAGGCTCGGGTCGGCGGCCGCTGCTCGAGCCAGCAGCAGCCTCGCCTGCCCGAGCAGGTCCAGCGCGATGTTGGCCAGCGCGATGTCCTCCTCCAGGTCGGGCGCGCGGCTGCACCACTCCGAGAGCCGGTGGGAGAGGATCAGTGCGTCGTCTCCCAGTGCCAGGCAGTAGGTCGCCAGCTCGTGGGCGTCGACGCCCTCGGGGACCGTGGTGTCCACGCCGGCGAGCGGGTCCTCGAAGTCCGTCCCGAAAGCCCAGTGCGCGTCGTTGACCAGCAGCCCGTCGTACACCGACTCGTGCAGGTCGTGGTGCACCGGGTTGGCGTCGGCGTTGTTCTGCCGGTTGTCGACGGGGTTGTCGTAGGTGCTCATCAGCGGCTCACATGTGGGGAACGTTGTCGGGGATCTCGTAGAACGTGGGGTGGCGGTAGACCTTGTCACCGCTCGGCGCGAACAGCGGGTCCTTCTCGTCCGGGCTGCTGGCCACGATGGCCTCCGACTTCACGACCCAGATGCTCACGCCCTCGTTGCGACGCGTGTAGACGTCGCGGGCGTGCCGCAGTGCCATCTCGTCGTCGGCGGCGTGGAGCGAGCCGACGTGCACGTGGTTCAGCCCGCGCTTGCCACGCACGAACACCTCGTAGAGCGGCCACTCGGCGCTGATCATCGGCTGGCCTCCTTGCTCTTGGCGGCGCCCTTGGCGGCGTACGCCGTCGCTGCCTCACGCACCCACGCGCCGTCGTCGTGCGCCTTCTTGCGGTGCTCGATGCGCTGCTTGTTGCACGGACCGTTGCCCTTGACGACCTGCCAGAACTCGTCCCAGTCGGGCGAGCCGAAGTCGTGGGACTGCCGCTCCTCGTTCCAGCGCAGGTCGGGGTCGGGCAGCGTGACACCGAGCGCCTCGGCCTGCGGGACAGTCATGTCGACCATGCGCTGGCGAAGCTCGTCGTTGCTGTGCCGCTTGATCCCCCACGCCATCGACTGGGCCGAGTTGGGCGAGTCGTCGTCCGGCGGGCCGAACATCATCAGCGCGGGCCACCAGAAGCGGTTCACCGACTCCTGGACCAGCTCCCGCTGCTCGTCGGTGCCACGCATCATCGTCATCAGCAGCTCGAAGCCCTGCCGCTGGTGGAAGGACTCCTCCTTGCAGATCCGGATCATCGCGCGCCCGTAGGGACCGTAGGACGTGCGGCACAGCGGCACCTGGTTGCAGATCGCAGCACCGTCGACCAGCCACCCGATCGTGCCGACGTCGGCCCAGGTCAGCGTCGGGTAGTTGAAGATCGAGGAGTACTTCTGGGTGCCGTTGATCAGCCGGCGGGTGAGCTCGTCGCGCGACACCCCGAGGGTCTCGGTCGCTGAGTAGAGATAGAGCCCGTGCCCAGCCTCGTCCTGCACCTTCGCGAGCAGGATCGCCTTGCGCCGCAGGCTCGGCGCCCGGGTGACCCAGTTGCCCTCGGGCTGCATGCCGATGATCTCCGAGTGCGCGTGCTGGGCGATCTGCCGCACCAGGGTGTCGCGGTAGCCGTCGGGCATCCAGTCGCGGGGCTCGATGCGGTCGTTGTGCGCGATCGTCGCGTCGAAGCGGCTCTCGAGCTCGGGGTCGACGACGGTCATGTCACCCCTCCCACGTCTTGGCGACCAGCGTCAGCACGTCGTACGTCGCGACGGGCTGGTCGTCCTGGTTGGTGACCACGCAGTCCCACCGGACCTCGCCGTAGTCCGCGGTCGTCCGTGGCGTGATCTGCTTGACGGTCAGTGCCACCTTGATCGTGTCGCCGGCCTTGACCGGCGTCAGGAACCGAAGGTTGTCGACGCCGAAGTTGGCCAGCACCGGTCCCGGGCTCGGCTCCACGAACAGGCCGGCTGCCAGGGACACCACGAGGTAGCCGTGCGCGACGATCCCGCCGAAGAGCGGGTTCGCGGCCGCGGCCTCGGGGTCGGTGTGGGCGTAGAAAGTGTCACCGGTGAACTCGGCGAAGTGGTCGATGTCGGCGAGGGTGACCGTGCGCGTGTCGGTCTCGATGGTGTCGCCGATCTTCATCTCCGCCAGGCTCTTGCGGAACGGATGGGTGCCGTCGAGCACCCGGAGCGAGCCGGTCGTCCAGCGACCGGTGATGGCCGTCATCAGGTCCGGCGACGCCTGGATCGCCGTGCGCTGCATGTGGTGCAGCACGCCGCGGATGCCACCGAGCTCCTCTCCGCCGCCTGCGCGACCGGGACCTCCGTGCACCAGCATCGGCAGGGGTGAGCCGTGACCGGTCGACTCGGGGGCGTCGTCGCGGTCGAGCACCAGGATGCGCCCGTGCCAGGGCGCCAGGCCGAGCACGACACCGCGCGCCACCGCAGGGTCGTGGGTCACGACCGAGGCGACCAGGGAGCCACGCCCACGGGCAGCGAGCCCGACGGCCTGCTCGACCGAGTCGTAGGTGAGCACGGTGCTGACCGGCCCGAACGGCTCCACGTCGTGGGGCTCGGTGGCTCCCGCACGCGCCCTCAGCAGCAGCGGTGCCATGAACGCGCCCGGTCCGTCGGGGGCCTCGCCCTGGAAGACGACCTCGCTGGAGGCCCGCAGGGCCTCGACAGCCTTGCCGACCTCGTCGCGCTGCGCGAGGGAGGCCAGGGCGCCCATCCGCACAGACTCGTCACGGGGGTCCCCCACGGTGACCTTCGCCAGGCGCGCGCTGATCGCCTCCACCACCTCGTCGGCCAGCGCCGTCGGGACGATGGCTCGCCGGATCGCCGTGCACTTCTGCCCCGCCTTGACCGTCATCTCGGCCACGACGCCCTTGACGAAGAGCTCGAACTCCGGGTCGTCGACGGTCACGTCCGGCCCGAGGATCGAGCAGTTGAGCGAGTCGGCCTCGACGCCCAGCGTGAGACCGCCGTGCAGGACGGACGCGTGGGTGCGGAGCACGCCGGCGGTGTGCGCCGAGCCCGTGAAAGCCACCGAGTCCTGGACACCGAGCTCGTCGAGCAGGCTCCCCGCGCTGCCGGACAGCAGCTGCAGCGAGCCCTCGGGGAGGATGCCCGACTCCACGATCCGGCGTACGACGGCCTCGGTCAGGTACGCCGTCTGAGACGCCGGCTTCACGATCGACGGCAGCCCGGCGAGGAACGCCGGGGCGAGCTTCTCGAGCATGCCCCAGACCGGGAAGTTGAAGGCGTTGATCTGCACGGCCACACCGGGCCGCGAGGTGTAGACGTGCTGCCCCATGAACCTGCCGCCACGGCCGAGCTGCTCGAGCCCGCCGTCGAGGAAGACCGTGTCGTTGGGCAGCTCCCGCGTGCCCTTGCTGGCGTAGCTGAACATCGTCCCGATGCCGCCGTCGATGTCGACCAGCCCGTCCTTCTGGGTCGCCCCGGTGCGCAGCGACAGCGCGTAGAAGCCGTCCTTGTGCTCGTTGAGGTCCTTGGCCACGGCCTTCAGCAGGCCGGCCCGCTCGTGGAAGGTCAGTGACCGGATCGCCGGTCCACCCACCTCGCGGGCGTGCCTGACCATCGCGCCCAGGTCCAGCCCACGGCTCGAGATCCGCGCGACCTCCTCGCCCGTCGACGCGTCGAGCAGCGGCTCGCCCTCGTCGTCGGCGCGGAACCAGGTCCCGGCGGCATAGCTCTCCAGCAGGTCGGTCATCGTGCAGGCCTTTCGTCGACGATTCGCTTCATCTTTCCCAGGGATCTCTCGATGGTGCCGGGGTCCTGGACCTCGACCCCGACGGTAACGCCGATCGTGCGCTTGACCAGTCCGGCGACGTGCCGTGCGGCCTCCGCGGCAGCGTCCGAGGTCGCGTCCTCCGCGCGCTCGATGCGCACCGTGAGCGCGTCGAGGTTGCCCGCGCGCGTCAGGACGCACTGGAAGTGCGGGCTCAGCTCCGGGACGGTCAGCACGAGCTCCTCGATCTGCGTGGGGAAGACGTTCACCCCCCGCACGATCATCATGTCGTCGCTGCGCCCGGTGATCTTCTCGATCCGGCGCATCGGGCGTGCGGTGCCCGGCAGCAGCCGGGTCAGGTCCCGGGTGCGGTAGCGCAGCACCGGCATCGCCTGCTTGGTCAGCGAAGTGAAGACCAGCTCGCCCTCCTCACCGTCGGGCAGCACCTCCCCGGTCACCGGGTCGATGATCTCGGGGTAGAAGTGGTCCTCCCACACGTGCAGGCCGTCCTTGGTCTCCACGCACTCCTGCGCCACGCCAGGGCCGACCACCTCCGACAGCCCGTAGATGTCGACCGCGTGCATGTCCAGTCGCTCCTCGACGGTCCGGCGCATCTGGTTGGTCCACGGCTCCGCGCCGAAGATGCCGACCCGCAACGAGGTGCTGCGCGGGTCGATGCCGACGCGCTCCAGCTCGTCGATGATGTTGAGCATGTACGAAGGCGTGACCATGATCAGGTCGGGGCGGAAGTCGGTGATCAGCTGCACCTGGCGCTCGGTCATGCCCCCGGACACCGGGACAACCGTGCACCCGAGCTTCTCGGCACCACCGTGGGCGCCGAGGCCGCCGGTGAAGAGTCCGTAGCCGTAGGCGTTGTGCAAGATGTCGCCCGGGCGACCGCCCGCGGCACGGATGCTGCGCGCCATCACGGTCGCCCACATGTCGAGGTCGTCGCGGGTGTAGCCGACGACGGTCGCCTTGCCCGTCGTCCCGGACGAGGCGTGGATGCGCACGACCTGCTTCCGCGGCACCGCGAACATGCCGAACGGGTAGTTCTCCCGGAGGTCGGCCTTGCTGGTGAAGGGCAGCCGCGCCAGGTCGCCGAGCGACCTGATGTCGTCAGGGTGCACCTCGGCCGCCTCCAGGGACTTCCGGTAGTGCTCGACGTTGTCGTAGGCATGCCGGACCGACCACTGCAGCCGCTGCAGCTGCAGCGACCGCAGCTCGTCGACCGACGCCGTCTCGATCGGCTCCAGCTGCTCGTCGGCCGGGATGGGGCGAGGCATCGTCTCTCCTTATTACTGACCGTTCGGTCAGTAATGTACCGCACAACCCGGAAATGGGAAACCCGACGCGGGTGCCGGGTCTGGCGCGCGCGACTCCGCCTGCTCCAAGGTAGGAGCCATGCGCCTCACCACCGACTACCTCGTCGTCGGCGTGGGCACGTCCGGCCTCGCCTTCACCGACACGCTGGTGGCGCACGCCGACGACGTGGACGTCGTGCTCGTGGACCGCAACGACGCCCCCGGCGGACACTGGGTCCACGCCTACCCCTTCGTCGTGCTCCACTCCCCCTCGGCGTTCTACGGTGTCGACTCGCTGCCGCTGGGCGAGGACCGCATCGACACCAGCGGTCCGAATGCCGGCCTCTACGAGCGGGCGTCCAAACCCGAGATCCTGACCTACTTCGCCGAGGTCGCCGTGCGGCTGGAGGCGACAGGCCGGGTGCGCCTCCTGCTCCAGCACGAGCACCTCGGGACCGACGGCGGTGTCGAGCAGGTCCGTGACCAGCGCGCCGGTGAGGTCGTGGAGGTCGAGGTACGACGGGCCGTCGTCGACGCGCGCTACCTCGAGGCGTCGGTCCCAGCGACGCACACGCCGTCGTACGACGTGGCGCCGGACGCCCCTTTCGTGCCCATCGGGCGTCTGCCCGAGGCGGCCGGCCCGTCGTCCTACGTCGTGCTGGGGGCCGGCAAGACCGCGGTGGACGCCTGCCTCTGGCTGCTGGAGAACGACGTCGACCCCGAGGGCATCCGGTGGGTCCGCGCGCGTGACGCGTGGTTCCACGATCGTGCCGGCTTCCAGCCGCTCGAGCAGGTCGTCGGGATCATGGAGGGCCTGGCGGCCGATGCCGAGGCGTCCGCCGCTGCGACGGGCGCCGAGGACCTGATGGCGCGGCTCGAGGCCGCCGGCCGCATGCTGCGGATCGACTCCGCGCAGCCCGCCACGATGTACCGAGGCGGCATGCTCAGCGCCTACGAGGTGGGGCAGCTGAGCGGCATCACCGACGTCGTACGCCTGGGTGCCGTCTCCAGGGTGGAGCGGGACCGCCTGGTCCTTGCCGAGGGCGAGCTGGAGACCGGGCCGGACGCCCTCGTCGTCGACTGCACCGCCCGAGGCCTGCGCGACGCCCCCGCAGTGCCCGTCTTCTCCCCCGGACAGATCGTGCTGCAGCAGGTGCGCCACAACTCACCGCCGTTCAACGCGGCGCTGATCGGGTTCCTCGAGGCGCGCCACGACCAGGACGAGGACAAGAACCGGCTCACCCCGCCCAACCCCTATGCCGGCAGCATCCACGACATCCCTCGGATGTACGCCCGCACATGGCGCACCGAGGGCGGCTGGCAGCGGGAGCCGGAGCTGTCGGCCTGGGTCGCCGGCACGCGCCTCAACCTGCTGCGGGCTCTGCCCGAGCACCAGCGCGAGCCGCGCGCGGTGGCTGCCGTGACGCGCTACCTGACCTCCGTCGGCAGCGCAGTCGTGAGGCTCGAGGAGCTCACGGGCGGCTGACGACCCAGTGGACCGGCGCGAGCGGGTCAGGTTGGTAGCTGCAGTAGACCCCGGTGCGGACGGACTGCGAGAAGTGGCGACCCAGGCCGGGGTGCTGGGCGTCGACCCGCGAGATCGCGTAGCGCAGGGACCGGGTGACCGCGGTACGCGCGCGTTCGGTCGAGCCACCGGACGTACGCCGGCGTCCGGCCAGACCGAGCGCTCCTGAGAGCTGCGCGAGGATGAACTCACGGTCCCTCTCGGCGAGCGCGACCCGGCCGAGGTCGTTGAACTGGTGAGCCTCGTCCAGGTCCTCCTCGATCTCCGAGAGCCGGCGTCGATAGGCGGCGATGGCTCGCTCGTCCAGCATCTCCAGTCCGCGCTCCCCCGGCGGGCCAGGCAACGTCCCGTTCGCCACGGCGACCAGGTCGAGCGCGTGGAACTCGCGGCCCGGGTCGGAGAGGAGCCGGGCGAGGTACGAGAGGCCGACCAGGTCGGGCAGCACCACCTCGGCATCGCCCAGCGTGACCAGGTAGCTCGCATCGCGGCGGGTGAAGGTTGCCCGCAGACCGCCCCCGGAGACGCTAGGAGATGTTGCCTCGGGCGCACCCGGGACACGGGTGGCCCAGAAGGTCGCCCCGAACGCGGAAAGCCCGTCACGCGCCGCCCGCCACTCCATCCGAGCCACGTCGGCACTCCCGTGAGCGTCGTGGGCGCGGCCCAGGACGACCCGCGACATCGCCAGCTCGAACGGTGCGTCGAGGTCTGCCCAGAGCCGCACGGCTTCGCCGGCCGCGCTGATCGCCGCGTCGTGGTCGCCCTCCAGCAGCGACGCCCTCGCCCTGGACGTGGCAGCGGATGCTCGCAGTGCCTGGCTCGGGTAGCGCGACGCGATGTCGGCCAGCGAGTCGGCAGCGCTGCGTAGCGTCGCGCCGTCACCGCGCTCGTCGGCGATCTGCGCCTGCGCGTCCAGCAGCGGAGCCAGTCGCAGGTCGCCGAACGGTGGCTGCTCCTTCGAGGGCGCCGTGGCCGGGTGGGCGATCGCGTCGGCGATGAGCTCGGCTGCGGTTCCTGTTTCGCCCTGCGCCATCTTGAGCAGCGCGAGTCCGGGGTGCGGTGACCAGCCGTGCCCGTGCGCCGACACGAAGCACTCCTCGGCCCCGGCCAGGTCACCTCGCCGAAGGCGGATCGTGCCGAGCTCGGCCAGCGGCCACCCGTACTCCCGCCGCATCCACGGCCTCAGCTCCTCACACGCGCGCAGCGCCTCGTCCTCGGCCGCGTCGATGGGACCGGAGATCCGCAGCATCTCGGCGCGATGGACGCGACACCGGCCGATGAACCCGCCGACCGCGTTGCCCTGACGCCAGTGCTCCATCATCTCGGTCCACTCGCGGGCGCGATCATGCAGTGCCAGCCCGGTGACGGCGCAGACGATCTCGCAGAAGGCGAGCCCGCTGGAGATCGGGTCGACGTCGCCGGTGCTCAGCTCGACCGCGACGTCGTCCAGTGCGGCGACCCCCTCGTCGATCCGGCCGTCGGCGATCGCCAGCCGGGCGGTTGCCACCCGGCCGGCGATCGCCGCCTGGGGCACGCCGAGGGCGTTCCCGAGCCGGATCGCCTCCTGGGCCAGCTCGCGGGCCCGGCCCTCGTCCCCGCAGAGGAACCGCTCGTAGGTGCCGACCATCGCCAGCAGCGCCCGAGCGGGGTTCTCGGCGTCGTCTCCGAGCAGCCGCTCGGCCCGGCGTACCCAGCCCCGCACCACCGCCATCAGCCCGGTGTCGCAGAGCAGGTAGAAGGCGATGTTGGCGGCGGTCTGCGCCGCGTCCCCGTCGCGGCGCTCGACCACCTGCAGGTCGAACAGCTCCTCCCACGTCGCGATGGCGTTCTCGAAGGACCCGTCGGCGTACGCAGCGTTGGCTCTGTCATGGAACGCCACGTCGCCTGCGGTCATGCTGGCATTGTCACAATGTGACAGAACGTTGTCACGCCTCCTCTGTAGAAGTCGAACCCTGCCAAGGAGACACACATGCGACTCGCCAAGGAAGACATCCCTGTGAAGATGGAGGTTCCCGGAGCAACCGCCCGGCAGATCTCCGGCTTCGGCACCGCGGCAGGACCGCTCGGGGCGGAGTACTTCAGCCTAGGAACCGGGACCGACATCGCTCCGCTGCTCGTCGGCCTCGAGGGCGACCTCTGCCAGGCGCCGCACTGGGGCTACCTCATCAGCGGGCGGATCGTGGTGACCTATGCCGACGGGTCGGCCGACAACTGTGTCGGTGGAGACGTCTTCTACTGGCCCGACGGACACACGGTCCGGGTCGAGGACGACGCCGAGGTCATCCTGTTCAGTCCTCCGACCCAGCACCTCGCGGTCATCGACCACATGAAGGAGCAGCTCGCCCGGGCCTGAGCGAGCGTCACAGCCACTCGGTCCTGGTGTCGAGGGTCGTGCGGTCGAGCCTGGCCAGCAGGTCCAGCTGCGGGCCGGTCCTGGGGAGCTCGTAGCCGAAGAAGTACGCCGCTGCGGCCCGCTTGCCGTCGTAGAAGTCGCCTTGAGCCTCGCCCACTGCCAGGAGCTGCTCGAGCCACATCCAGGCGACCACCGTGTGCCCGACGACCTCGAGATAGGTCGACGCGTTGGCCAGTGCGAGCTGAGGGTCCATCGGCGCCCATACCTGCTGGGTGACGTCGACGACCCGGTCGAGGGTCGCGCCCAGTGCTCCGGCGTACTCATGGTCGCCGGCGCGCTCGAACGTCTCGGCGATCGCGCCTTGAAGGGCGAGCAGGCCTGCCCCACCCTGCATGACCACCTTGCGGCCGAGCAGGTCCAGACCCTGGATGCCGTGAGTGCCCTCGTGGATCGGGTTGAGCCGGTTGTCGCGGTAGTGCTGCTCGACGTCGTAGTCGCGCGTGTAGCCGTAGCCACCGTGCACCTGGATCGCCAGGCTGTTGGCCTCCAGGCACCACTGCGATGGCCAGCTCTTCGCCACCGGCGTGAGCACGTCGAGCAGCAGGTGGGCGGCGTCTCGCGCCTCCTGCGTGTCAGCGGTGCTCTCCTCGTCGACCAGGCGGCTGCAGTAGAGCAGCAGCGCGAGCGCGCCCTCGACATACGACTTCTGGGCGAGCAGCATCCGCTTGACGTCGGCGTGCTCGGCGATCGCCAGCTGCGGTCCGCCGCTAGTGCCGGGCGCCCTGCCCTGGATCCGCTCCTTGGCGTACTGCAACGACTTCAGGTAGCCGGTGTAGCCCAAGGCCATAGCGCCGAGGCCGACGCCGATCCTGGCCTCGTTCATCATGTGGAACATGTAGGAAAGGCCCTTGTTCTCCTCCCCCACCAGGTAGCCGACGGCACCGGCCCGCTCACCGAAGTTGAGGAGTGTGTTGGTCGTGCCGCGGTAGCCCATCTTGTGGTTGAGACCGGCCAGCGTCACGTCGTTGCGCCTGCCGTCAACCAACACCTTCGGTACGACGAACAGGCTGAGCCCCTTCACGCCCTCCACGGCCCCCGTGACCCTAGCCAGCACGAGGTGCACGATGTTCTCCGACAGGTCGTGCTCTCCCCCGGAGATCCACATCTTGTTGCCGAACACGCGGTAGGTGCCGTCGTCCTGCGGCTCTGCCCGGGTCGTCACGTCGGCGAGCGACGAGCCGGCGCCGGGCTCGGAGAGGCACATCGTGCCGAAGAACCTGCCTTCCAGCATCGGGCGCACCCAGGTGTCGACCATCTCCGGCGACCCGTGAGCCAGGAGCAGGTTGGCGTTCGCCCCGGTCAGCAGCGCGTAGCCCGCCGTACCGACGTTGGCTGCCTGCAGCCAGGAGATCGCCGCAGCCGACACGACGTGCGGCAGCTGCCCGCCCCCGACCTCCTCGTCGAGCGACGCGGACAGCAGCCCCGACTCGAAGTAGACGTCGAGCGCCTTCTTCACCTCCGGGATGAGGTGCACGCGCTCGCCGTCGAAGGTCGGCTCGTTCGCGTCGGCCAGCTTGTTGTGCGGCGCGAAGTGGTCGGTCGCGATCGTCTCCGCGAGCTCCAGCGCGGCGTCGAACGTCTCGCGCGAGTGCTCTGCGTACCGAGGGCGGCTGGTGAGCTTCTCGACGTCTAGCCACTCGTAGAGGAGGAACTCGAGATCGCGGGAGGACATGAGCGATGACATGGAGCCAACCTAATCGCGCGGACGCAGGTTCCCACGACCAACCGGGGGTTGGCGTCGTCGACCCTGACCAGGTAGGCAGCGCTTCCCTCCACCAGCCAGAGCTCTCGACCGTCTCGCGTGTAGCCGAGGTCCCGAGCGTCGGGGGGCAGGGAAGCGCGATCGTCGTACGTCCCTGCCAAGAGATCCCCGAACTCCCGATCGACGTCCCGCACGTACTGGTGGTCCCGGTCGAACCCCAACCTCAGGAAGGTGATGTCCTGCCAGTCGCAGTGCTCGGCACCCTGAAAGGACAGCACAGTTGCAGTCGACATGCGGCGGCCCTCGTCGTCGAGCCAGATCTGGATGCCCTCCGCATCGGGTCACTGCTCGGCAAGGTAGGGATCGGCCCAGGCACTGATGATGCGGGCCGCTCGCGTGGCCTGGTTCCGCCCGAGGAGCAGGTGGTCGGCGCCTTCGAGGGAGACGAAGCTGCGCGGATGTCTCGCCGCGCGGAAAATCTCACTGGCGTTCACAATGCCCACCGTGTTGTCGGTCGGTGAGTGCATGACCAGCAGCGCCCGGCGCAGCGTGCGGATCTGCTCGTGCAGGTCTGTCGCGCGGACGTCCTCGATGAAGTGCCGCCGCAGCGTGAGTGCCTTGCCACCCACGAGGAAGGGCGCCTCGCCGTCGGCGAGGATCCGCTCGACGAGGACGTCGTAGTTGTGCTCGACGTGCCCGGGTTCATACGGCGCCCCGATGCTCGCGACTGCGCGGACCGAGTCGACGTCGTGGGCGGCGGCGATGACCGCAGCTCCACCGAAGGAGTGACCCACCAGGAGTCGCACCTCGCGGCCGGACTCGTTCATGAACGCCGCCGCCTGCACCGTGTCGGAGACCTTGTGGGAGAAGGACCCGTCGCCCCAGTCTCCCTCGGAGTCGCCTAGCCCGATGTTGTCGAAACGCAACATCCCGATACCCTCACTGGCCAACTGCTTGCAGATCCTGCTGGCAGCGGGGCTCTCCTTGCCCAGCGTGAAGCCGTGGGAGAACACACCCCAACCCCGGGTGCGCCCGTCGGGGTGGTCGATCAGACCAGCAAGCCTTGGCCCGCTCGTGCTGGAGAACCAGACCCGTTCGGCCATGTCGCCCACCTTTCCAGAACCGCACGGGCGGTGCCAAGGCGATGACGCCGTTGGCTGGCCTGAGGACGGGGCTGCGGCACGAACTGTTCGCGTCGGTCGTGGTTGGAACTCGGGTCATCCGTCACGACTTGACCTGGTCGTGGAGGAGGCCCTTGACGAGCTTCCCCACTGAGTCCTTGGGTAGATCGGTTCGGACGTGGATTTCGTCAGGCACCTTGTACCGGGCTATAGAGGCCGCGCAGTGCGCGAGGAGCTCGTCGCTGGTGACCGCGAGCCCTGGCTTGGTGGCGACGAACGCCACGGGTACCTCACCGTAGAACGGGTCGGGACGGCCGACCACCGCAGCCTCCATGACTGCCGGGTGCGCGTACAGGGCCGACTCGATCTCCTTAGGGATAGATGTTCTCGCCACCGCGGATGATCATGTCCTTGATCCGGTCCACGAGCACCAGGTAGCCGTCGGGATCCAGGTAGCCGACGTCACCGGTGTGGAGCCAGCCGTCGCGGACGACCGTGGCGGTCTCCTGGGGCTTACGTACCGAGGTACCCGCGCATCACGCTGGCACCGCGGATCACGACCTCGCCGCGCTCGCCCCGGGGTTGGGGTGTCCCGTCCGAGGTGACGATGGCAACCTCTTGACCGGGCATGGCTCGCCCGACTGTCCCTGGCTTGCGGGGACCATGGAAGGGGTTGATGGTCGAGGCCACGCTTCCCTCCGAGAGCCCGTAGCCCTCGACGACGGGGACCTTGAACCGCTCCTCGAATCGGGCTTCGGGAAGTGACGACCAGTCGACTCGATCTATTCCTCGTCCGACTACGAGCGACGAGCGCGAGTCGCCAACGGAAGACGAAGGTGGTGATGGGCCCGATGCTGGGCTTAGCGGTGCGTCACGACGCGCTCGCGGTGAGCCCGGTCCAACAGACGTCACGCATCCACCGGGAGAAGTTCGAGACCCGGTCTTTGACGCTCGAGGACCTCGACACCGTCCGCAAGGCTCTTCGCGCGTGGACGGACGAGCAGAGGCCCGGACCCTAGGCGTCCAGCGACATGGCCGACATCATCGAGCTGATGCTGGCGACCGGAGCGCGGATCGGCGAGATCCTCGCCCTCCGCTGGGCCGACCTCGTACTCGATGCGGACCGCCCGAACCTGAAGATCAACGGGACCATCAAGACCGAGCCTGGCAAGGGCACCTACCGAAAACCCAGGCCGAAATCGGACGCGAGCGTGAGGACCGTCGTACTGCCTGACTTCGCCGTCAGCGTGCTGCGGCGCCTGCACGGAACCACGAGGGAGAACTCGAGTGATGCGGTCTTCCCCACCCGAAACGTGACCTGGCAGCAGGTCAACAACGTGGAGCGCCGCTGGAGGGAGATCCGTCAAGACACCGGCCTGGAATGGGTCACGCCCCACACCTTCCGCAGGACAGTGGCGACCCTGATCTCGGAGCGCGTCGGTGCCGAGACAGCCTCCCAGCAACTCGGCCGCTCCTCCCCCGCCATCACCCGCGAGTTCTACATCTCCAAGCCCGCGATCGCCGCCGACGTTGCCCACGTCCTGGACGAGCTGGCTGACCCCGGCCCGGGCCGCGACCCGAATACTTCGGGAATAAGTGGGGAATAGCGGCCGGTCCTACTTGCTTTCACCGGCTCTGACCTGCAAAGACTCCGACTCGCGGCCTCGCGGGACTTTGTGAGGACGAGTCCGCATTGGCCGGAATCTGACGAGGTTTTCGATCAGTAAACGTCATCGCTTTGCCCTGAGTTGCGGTGGCCGTCCCGGTTCGGTTGAGCGACGCGAACTCTGGTAGCAAGGTGCGATCCATCGGTCCCGTAAGCCGATCGGCATTCGGTGGACGGGAGTGTTCGTTGCCGGTCATGGCCCTCCCCGTGGAGTCGTCGCCGTCTGTCGTTCCTCTGTCGGACCGGGAAGAATCAGTCCTCCGCGGTCGGAGGATCTTGTCCGTTCGTTCAAGACGCCACTCCGGCATCGATCTAGGTTGTGGTCATGGCTGCTGATGAGGTGGACGTGATCGTGGTTGGCTCGGGTGCCGCCGGACTGAGTGCGGCGCTCGCCGCGAGGACCGCCGGCGCGGAGGTACTGGTCCTCGAAGCCTCCGAGCGGTGGGGTGGTACCACCGGGATCTCCGGAGCCCAGCTGTGGATCCCGAACTACCCGACCAGCGACGCGGAGGTGACCGACTCCTTCGAGGAAGCGCTGGCATATTGCATCCGGCATTCGATCGGCCGCGACGCCGATCTGATCGAAACCTTCTTGCGCGCGGCCCCCCGTGTTGTCCAGCTGATCGAGAAACACTCGCCGCTGCGGTTCCAGGCTGCGTCCCGGATCCCGGACTCGCTGCCCGCGACTGCAGGTGGGAAGGTAGGCCGACACCTGGAACCCGAACCTGTGGAGGTGGGCAACCTCGGCAAGGTTGACGAGCTGCTGTGGCCCGCCGCGTTCCCGATGGTGCTCACCAACGACGAGGTGTTCCGGCTCGACCTGATCGGCGGTGGCCTGCAGCCCGAGGAACTTTTCGAACAACGCACTGCCGCAGGCGTCGTGTGCATGGGGCAGGCACTCGTGGTCGGCCTGCTGCACGGCTGCCGGTCGGCCGGGGTGCGGTTGGAACGGCAACACCGCGTCGTGCGGCTGCTGCGGGACCGCTCCGGAGTGAGCGCTGTGGAAGCCATCCATGACGAGGGCACGGTCCAAATAGCGGCGCGGCGAGGCGTGGTCCTCGCCGCCGGCGGCTACGAGTCCGCCCCCGAGTTGGTGCTACGTCTGCAGGGTGAGCCCGCAACCTTGCCGGTCTCACCCCCGGTCAACCGGGGCGACGCGCTACGCCTGGCCGGCCAGGTGGGCGCACAGATCACCGGCACCGCGGAGGGCTGGTTCCTCCCGGTCCTCGAGATTCCCGGTGAGCGCTGGCCAGACGGCAGCCCGCGGCCGCGACTGGTCTACGCCGAGCGCGGACGGCCGCACCTGATCTGGGTCAACCAGCAGGGCCACCGGTTCGTCAACGAAGCAAGCCACAACTGCGCGCTGGCCCTCGCCGAGGTCGACCCGGGCAGCATGCGGCTTCGAAACCACCCGGCCTGGGCGATCGGGGACGCCCAGTACCGCGCGGCTTCCCCCATCGGCGACATCGAGCCCGGCGGAGCGGCTCCCGAGTGGCTGGTCGAGGCCGACAGCCTGCCCGAACTGGCCGCGCGCTGCGGGATCGACCCGGCCGGTCTGACCAAGACCGTCGAGCGGTTCAACCAGATGGTGGGCCAGGGCGCGGACCTCGACTTCGCTCGCGGCGCGGGGGCTTACGACCACGGCATCGGCGACCCGGCCGCACGCCATCCGAACCTGGGCGCGATCGAGCGGCCGCCCTTCTTCGCCGTTCGGATCCACCGCGGCACCGTTGGCTCCCGCGGTGGCCCGCGCACTGACGTTCGGGCGCGGGTGGTCAGCTGGGACGGCGCATCCATACCCGGCCTGTACGCGGCAGGTAACGCCGCGGCGTGCGTGATCGGCCCGGGCACGATCGCGCCCGGACTCACCCTTGCGCTGGCCCTGACCTGGGGCTGGACCGCCGGCCACAATGCCGCCACGACCCAACTCGGACGCTCGCTTCCCTCGAGTCCTCCCGCGACCCCGCCTTCTGCCCGCTGAACTCATACAGGTTGGATGCGCTGTGGTGCGCTGCCCAGGTTGACCGAGAGAGCGGAACGATTGAGGGTTTTGGAGCGGGCAGAAGCTGTGCTCTCCGCTCCGGCCTTCGAGTAGGACCTCGTGAAGCCCAGGGCTTCGACGTGGATTCAAGCACTGACCAGAACCCGCCAGGTCCAACGCCGGGTGACCACGGTTCTCCGAGATCGACCCTGGCACCTCTTGCCCTCTCCGTATCGCCTGTTGTCCGGCGAGAACATCTCCCCGCTGAGTGCATTCGGCCCAAGTGCGGACGGGCTGCAGCGACGGCTGGCCCAAGCGGGCAGTGTCCCGCAGGCGGATCGGCTTGTGGGACGGGGCGCACCTTCCGACGTCGACTGTGCCAGTGGCAAATTTGGTCGCAGCGTAGCCGCGTCAAACCACAAAAACGCGCCCCGGGGGTCAGGGCGGGACGAAGACCGCGTGGAGCATGAGCGGCCCGGGCACGTCGGCACGGCTCCGGCCCAACCGCCGCACGCCGATGCTGCGGTCGTTCAGCCCACGACGTGGTGCTTTGCCCGCTCGGCCTCGGCCCGCGCCTCGTCCGCCGCGGCCCGGGCGGTGTCGGCGGCCCGCGTCGCCGCGGCCTCGACCGCCTGCGGCGGCGCCACCGGCCCGATCGCGGGCGTGGAGCCAGACCCGCGGGCGCCCGCGGAATCGTTCCCGCCGTGCTCGGCGGCGAAGGCCGACGTCACGGTCTTCACCGCCTCGGTCAGTTCCCCGGGAATCACGAAGTACCCGTTCCCGTGCTGGGCCAGGCGGGGGAGCATCTCCAGGTACTTGTAGGCGAGCACCTTCGGGTCGGCGTTGTTGGCGTGCACCGCCTGGAAGACCCTCTCGAGCGCCTTCGCCTCGCCGTCGGCCTCGAGGATCATTGCCTGCTGGTGGCCCTCCGCCTCCAGGATCTGCTTGTTCCTGGTGCCCTCCGCGGTGAGGATCAGCGACTGCCGCTCACCTTCGGCGTGCAGGATCGCGGCACGCTTGTCCCGCTCGGCGCGCATCTGCTTCTCCATTGCCTCCTTGATCGAGGTCGGCGGGTCGATCGCCTTGATCTCGACCCGGTTCACCCGGATGCCCCACTTTCCGGTGGCATCGTCGAGCACCTCGCGAAGCCGGGTGTTGATGGTCTCCCGGGAGGTGAGGGCGCGCTCGAGGTCCAGGGAGCCGATCAGGTTGCGAAGGGTGGTGACGGTGAGCTGGTCGATGGCGTGCACGTAGTTGTTCACCTCGTACGCCGCTGCCCGCGGGTCGGTGATCTGGTAGTAGAGGACGGTGTCGATGTTGACCACCAGGTTGTCCTCGGTGATCACAGGCTTCGGGTCCGAGGAGTAGACCGTCTCGCGGACGTCGAGCTTCGTGTTCACCCGATCGACCAGCGGGATGATCAGGTTCAGCCCGGGCTGCAGGGTCCGCTGGTAGCGGCCGAACCTCTCGATGTTGTAGCGCCTGGCTTGCGGGACGATCCGGATCGCCGCGGCCACGAAGAATGCGACCAGTCCGGCCAGTACGAGGATTGGCACCAACAGTTCCATCGTGCTCACGCTTCTCGGGGTGGGGGTTCGGGTAGGGGGTCGCGCGGGTGCACCAGCGCGGTGGCCCCCTCGATCTGGAATACCTCGACCCGCACGCCCGGCGGTATTACCAAGTCCTCGTCGTAGGGGCGTGCCGACCAGTCCTCGCCGGACAGGTGGACCAGGCCACCGTTCGCGCTGACCTCGTGGGTGACCGTGGCGGTTCGGCCTACCAGGGCGTCGCTGCCATCACGAGAAACCGGGGGGAGCGCCAAATGCCGCTTCGCGATCGGGCGGACCGCGACGAGGCCCACTCCGCCCATGACGGCGAAAGTGAGAAGCTGGATCGAGACCGATGCGCCGAGGCCGGCAGCGACGGCGGCGCCGAGGGCAGCCCCCGCCAGTATGCCGAACGCCACAGTCAGCGTGAAGAACTCCGCCACGCCGAGGAGAAGCGCTACCACCAGCCAGAGCAACCACCACATGACAACACCATCCGCGCGTATGTGCTCCCAGCGTACTGCCGCGGCGGCATAATGCTCCGGATCGATAGGGCTCACCGGGCGCAGCCGGGAGACTGCTTCTTCTCTGGGGAGTCACCGCCATGGATGGCTACACGACCGCTGCCGTCGGCCAACGCATCACGTTCACCAGAGAACACATCCGGCAGGGCCGCTGGGGGGCGGTCCGGCGATGCGTCCTGACACGCCGCTGCCCTGCGCGGAGCGTCCAAGAACTCTCTGGTCCGCAATCGGCGGCATGCTCGGCACCTCCGGTGAGGCAGCCACGCAAGCGATACAGCGGGCACCACGCCACGCCCGCGTGACAGCGAGCAGATCAGCGCAGTCACCGCACACCTGCTCTTCATTTGAGGATCCTCACGCGGAGCGTGCCGGTGCGGGATCCCTGACCCGGACACGACAGCTCGCCAAGAGAGCGCGGCGAACGCACGGACATGCCACAGATAGCGTGCGCTGCGGCCATCCGGAGCCGCTGAGTGCGCGGGTGGGTGGCGTAGGGCCGCGTCCTGAAGACGGGCGACCGCGACCCAATGCCGGTTGCGTCAGGCCGGGATGCGCTTGCGTCCCGACACAACGGCGATTCCCACGACCAATCCGACAAGCGAGATGGCCACGAACCCGCCCTGTTCGGCCCAGTCGACCCACGACGAGCGGGCGTACATCGGGATGAAGGCGACCTCAAGGGCGAACAGCACGATGAGCGCGATGACTGGCCAGAACTTCCCGGAGTGGACGAGCCAAGCCAACAGAATGAAGGCAGCCGCGAAGACGGCCGCTGGGGCGGGGGCACTGTCGCTGTTGCCGTCGGCGGCGAACTGGATTGTCATGCCGATCTCGGCGAGGCCGGCAAGGGCCGCAACGGCCGCGAGCAGTGAACCGGCGGAATTCATGGTGAACCTCCAGTGGTTGGGTCCGGCGAAGGTAGGTCTGAATCCCGGCAGTTCGCCTCGTTCGGAGGGATGAAGTCGTCCAGAATCAGCCCTCCGAACGACGTCTCACGTGGTTTTCTGGCGGCATGCAGATCACGAAGTTCGACGCTGCGATCGCAGGTGTCCTGCTGGTGCTGGGCCAAATCGAGGTCTGGGGATTCGGGCGGCTCGGTGGGACTGCTGTCGCAGCAGCGCTCGCAGGCGGAGCTGCGATCCTGATGTCCTGGAGAACGCGCCACCCGCTGGCTCTGGCTACCGCCGAATGCGCGCTGCTTGCCGTGGCGGCGCAAGTGTCACTCGCGCGGGACGTCGAGCCGGTTTCTGCCACCTTCATCGCCACGCTGGTGATCACATGGTTCACCCTCGGCCAGTTGGCCGACCGCATCCGCGCTTCGCTCGGCCTCGGGGTCGGCCTCGCCTTCGGCCTGCTCGCGACCAGCCCGTTTCGCATCGACATCTATCTGGCGATCGTCCTGACCAGCTTTGTCGTCCCGTGGCTTCTCGGGAGCCTGGCGTGGATGCGCGGCGAGTCAGTCGCGGAACGCGAACGACTCCAGACAGCCGAAGCGAGGCACGTCGCGCTGGCGTCCGCCGATCCATCGGCATTGGCGCAACTGACACCTCGCGAAGCCGAGGTCCTCGAACTCATGGTCAAAGGCCTCTCGAACTCCGAAATCGCGACCCGACTGTTCGTGAGCCTGCCCACCGTGAAATCCCACGTGGCGTCCATCCTGCGCAAGCTCGGCGTCCGCGACCGGACCCAAGCCGTCGTCGTCGCCCTGTCCCATGCGTCGCCGCGCCGAGAATCTGGCGAGTAGTCCCCGGACAGCGAAGCGCGCACATCAGCCGCGAAGCGTGCGCTGTCCCAAAGCACATCGAGCCAACTCGTGGATGTCCGTAAGGGAACCGCTTCCGGGTTCCGGCTTGATGACGTCCAGTTGTTGGGTGCCCGGCCACTGTCCAGTCGCGCCATCGCACGAAGTGCGGTTGCGGTGTCGGCGGCGCTTGAAAACTGAACAGTTTCGGCGGTGAAAAGTGAACACTCAACGATTGGAGAGTGATCACTTTGGAGGACTGGGCATTGATCAGGAGGCTGGCTGCCGACGGGGTGCCGAAGGCACGGATCGCGGAGCAGCTGGGGATCTCGCGAACGACGGTGATCAAGGCGGTGAAGTCCGACGCTCCACCTCGGTATGAGCGGACGCCCACGGCGACATCTTTCGTGGTGTTCGAGCCGCGGGTGCGGGCGCTGCTGAAAGACACACCCGACATGCCGGCCACGGTGCTGGCCGAACGAGTCGGCTGGGAGGGGTCGATCCGCTGGTTCAGCGAGAACGTGAAGCGGCTGCGTCCCGAGCACCGTCCGATCGATCCGGCCGACCGGCTGACGTGGGCGGTGGGTGACGCGGCGCAGTGCGACCTGTGGTTCCCGCCGAGGAAGATCCCGCTCGAGGACGGCACGACCAAGCTGTTGCCGGTGCTGGTGATCACAGCAGCGCACTCGCGGTTCATCACCGCGCGGATGATCCCGACCCGGAAGACCGAGGACCTGTTGTTGGGGTCCTGGGAGCTGATCCAGCAACTGGGCCGTGTCCCGCGCCGGTTGATCTGGGACAACGAGTCCGGCATCGGCCGCGGCCAGCGCAGGGCCGAGGGCGTCGCGGCGTTCATGGGCACCCTGGCCACCAAGCTCGTGCTGTTGCCACCCAACGACCCCGAGTCCAAGGGACTGCTCGAGCGCCGCAACGGCTGGTTCGAGACCTCGTTCATGCCCGGGAGGAGCTTCCGGTCCCCAGCCGACTTCAACACCCAGTTCGGTGACTGGCTGGTCAAGGCCAACAGCCGGGTGGTCCGCACGATCAAGGTCGCCCCGGTCGACCGGGTCGAGGCCGACCGGGCGACGATGCTGCCGCTGCCGCCGATCCCGCTGCACCTGGGCTGGCGCAACAAGATCCGCCTGGGTCGTGACTACTACGTCCGACTCGACACCAACGACTACTCCGTCGACCCCACGATGATCGGCCGGATGGTCGATGTGACCGCAGACCTTGACCGCGTCAGAGTCCGCTGTGAGGGCCGCGTCGTGGCGGAACACGTCCGGGTCTGGGCCAGAGGCGTCACCGTCACCGACCCGGTCCACGTCGAGACGGCCGCCTGGCTGCGCAAGCAGTTCCAACAGCCCCGCGCCGTCGCTGCCGCTGGTGATGACCTGGTCCGGGACCTGGCCGACTACGACCGCGCCTTCGGACTCATCGACGGTGCAGCTCCTGTTGCTGATGAGGAGGAGGTCAGCTGATGGCCACCAAGACCACCACGGGCAAGGCGAGCACGGCCGAGTCGGTCAAGCAGCTCCACTACCTCGCCTCAGCATTGAAGGCACCGCGGATCACCGAGGCCGCCGAACGGTTGGCCGACCAGGCCCGGGATGCTGGGTGGTCGTTCGAGGACTACCTGGCGGCGGTCCTGGAACGCGAAGTGTCGGCCCGCAACGCCTCGGGTGCTCGGCTCCGGATCCGTGCCGCCGGGTTCGGTGCCCCCAAGACGCTGGAGGACTTCGACTTCGACGCCCAACCCGCGATCCGCAATCAGGTCGCCGCGTTGGCGTCGGGGGCGTTCCTGACCGAGGCCCGCAACATTGTCCTTCTCGGCCCGCCGGGCACCGGCAAGACCCACCTCGCGACTGCGTTGGGGATCGTCGCGGCCCGCCACGGCCACCGGGTCCTGTTCGCGACCGCAACCGACTGGGTCACCCGCCTGACCGACGCCCACCGCGCCGGCCGCCTACCCCAAGAGCTCGCCCGGCTACGCCGCTACGGACTGATCATCGTCGACGAGGTCGGCTACCTCCCCTTCGAGCAAGACGCCGCGAACCTGTTCTTCCAACTCGTCTCATCCCGCTACGAACACGCCTCACTCGTGCTGACCAGCAACCTGCCGTTCAGCAGCTGGGGAGGTGTCTTCGGAGACCAAGCCGTCGCCGCCGCGATGATCGACCGGATCGTCCACCACGCCGACGTACTCACCCTCAAAGGCGCCAGCTACCGGCTTCGTGGCAGGGGCATCGACAGCCTCCCGAGCATCAGGACCAGCACCACCGAAACTGAGAACTAGACTGCCCAAAACTGTTCACTTTTCGAGTGCCGAAACCGACCAGTTTTCAAGCGCCGTCCACAGTAGCAAGCCCAGGTCGACCTGGTGACCTCGCCGCCCGGCTGTCACTGCGAGCGATCGCGCTCAGGCTCGGGCCGCTCGGCCTCGACGGTCAGCCGTGAGGTGGCCAGCAATGGTGGCCCGCGCCGCTACCGTGCTGCCGCTACAGATCGGGCCGCCTGGTCACGAGCCGCCCGCCCCAAGCGCTGCAACTGGCCATTGACCGGCGTTCAGCCCGGGAACAAGAAGGTCCCGCACTTGATGGACCCGCCACGTTGGGGCGGCCGAGGTCTCGCGCCGCCTTAGCGGTCGGACTCGAATGGGTAGACGCTGACGTGGCGACGCTCACGCGACGGTCGGGTCGAGCTCACCGAGACGCTGTCCGAGATTTGTTTCGAAGTCGCCCGGCTGCTGCAGACCTCTGCTGAACGCCTTCATCACGCCGGGCTTGGCCTTCTGCTTTGCGAGGGCCGCCAAGCGATGGAACTCGTCGTTCGAGGCTTGGCGCGAGGCCTCGGACGGCGCTCCGCCTCGGGCGTTGACCGCGGCCTTGGCCGAGCTCAGCGCGTCGGCATCGAAGCTGGCGATGCGACGGGCAGGCGGTCCATGAAGTCGTCGAGCTCCCCATCGGGTAGGGCGCGGTTGATCCACCCGTAGGCGGTGGCCGTATGGCGTCGAAGTCGTTGGAGCCGAGGACGGCCTCGAGGGCGCGGCTGCGTCCGCACAGCGCCGAGAGCCACTCCACGCCGCCACCACCCGGAAGGACGGTGGGAGCGACCTCGAGTTGCCCGAAGACGGCCTTCTCGGTGCTGGCGAAGCGCATGTCGCAAGCCAGGGTCAGCTCGTTGCCGTGGCCGCGAGCACGGCCGCGGATGGAGGCGATGGACACCACCGGTGACTCGACGAACCGCGTGACGAGCGCCGGCCACTTCGCGTACGGGGCGCCGTGGGGGCCTGCAGCTGTCTCGGGCCATCGCACCGGGTCGATGTGGCCGACGAAGTAATCCTCGATGGCGCTGTCGATGACGATGACGCGGAGAAGGTCGTCCGCCTCGATGCGGTCCATGAGCTCGCGCAGCTCGGCGAACATCTCCGGGTCGAAGAGGTTCAGCGGACGGTTGTCGAGGGTGGTGCGCCCAGTACGCCTGGGTCACTTCGGTCACTTCGGTCACTTCGGTCACGCGGACGCGACGCGGCCCATTGTCGACATCGAGCCTGGCGTGCCACAGTGATCTGCAAGCCGAGGTCGACGGGGTAATGGCGATGATCGGATCGATGCGGGGAAGGTTGTGGGTCGGAGGCTCGCTGGGCGTTGCGCTGCTGTTGTCGGGGTGCGGAACGGACTCCACGGCGGGTGCCGACAGCCAGGCGTCGGGCACGGAATCGTCAGGGGTGGCCCAACCGAGCCCGACGGAGGCGAGCGACTCCGACGAAGTGGCACCCAGGCTCGAGAAGCGCGTGCGAGTCGCTGGAGTGCGCGAACTCAGCGCCACTTGCTACGGCACCGGGACACCTACAGTCATCTTCCTGCACGGCCTGATCCAGCCGACCGACTCGGCCTCATGGGCTCACGCGCCGGAGCTGTGGGAGCGGGTGGGGAGCAAGACCAGGTACTGCGAGTACGAACGCGCCAACGTCGGCTCGAGTTCCCCTCGGAAGGGACCCATCCCGGTCACGGAGGCGGTCGCCGACCTGCACGCGGTGATCAACGGTCTTGGACTCGAGACACCCGTCGTGCTGCTCGGCGGCTCGTTCGGTGGCCTGGTGGCCTACACCTACGCCGGCACCCACCCCGACGCCGTGGCAGGCGTCGTGCTGCTCGACCCAACACTCCAGGACGAGTTGCGCCTCGAGCGTAACTTCATTGAGAAGGACCAGCGGCTCACCAAGGATGCGTGGCGGTCCAACGCCGAGCAGATCGACACGTACGGCGCCTACGCGATCGCCCAGGCCGAGCTCGACGGCATCCCCCGGGTGCCTGGGACAATCTTCGTGACCAGGGAGCTGTGGGCACCCGAGGGGAAGAACGCCGCACCCTTCAAGAAGGCCGTCCGTGACCAGCAGGCTGCGCTCATCGCCCGCTTCGAGCCGCACAAGACCGTCACCGTCGACGCGCCGCACGCGATGATGTCGTACGTCCCTGACGAGATCGCGCAGGCCGTGCTCGAAATCGTCGACCGGGCCAAGGACTAGTCCTGCCGACAACGGCCGCTGGCTCGCGAGGCTCCCCGGACGACCTGCTTCCGATGAGTCACCGCTCGACGATCGGTGTCCGACATCGTCACCACGATCAGGAAACCGATATACACCGCTCGACGGGACTCAATCGCTGCCCAGCGCCGGGGTCCCGTCAAGACGGGACCCCGAGCCCATGCACCGGGACGCGGTCGACCACGAGAGTCGAACGCATGAAACGAAACCGCACTCTCATCATCTCCGCGCTCCTCGCCAGCCTCGGCCCCCTCGTGGGCAACGGGCTGTACGCCGGCCCGGGAAGCAGCGGCGAGGCCATCCTCGCCGACGCCCGGGAAGGGCTCCCCGCGATCGCCTACTTCGCATACACCCTGGAACTGCTCGGCTTCGCCGCGCTCGCTGCGCTCTTCGCCTGGCTCGTGGCGTTCCTGTTCGAGCGTGCGCCGGTGGCCGCAGTCGCGACCGGGATCGCCGGCTCGGCCATGCTCGCCGTCAAGGTCGGCTCCGCTGCGCCGATGATGACCGTGTACTCCATGCCCGACACGCTCGATCCCATGACGGCGGAAGCGTTCATCTCGATGAACGACCAGTCGTTCGTCGTCTCGGGCTTCCTGATGGCGGTCGCGTTCCTGGCGGCCGGGGTCGGGCTGCTGGCCACCGAGTTTCCCCGCTGGCTCGCCTGGTGGGCGACGGTCGCGGGCGGGCTCGGAGTCGTCGCCGGGGTGGTCGGGGTCGTGCGTCCCGAGGCCTACGTGCCGATCCCGTTCCTGCTTCTCCTGGTCTGGATGACCGCGGTCGCCCTCACGGCCGTGATGCGTCCGGACGACGCCGAGTCGATTCGAGGAAACCGGACGCACCACCAGGTCGCTGCAACAGAATGAGCAAATGAGTACGACGCGTGGAGCCACGGTCGCCGCATGGTGGCCGTGGCTCGCGCTGCCAGCCGTTGCGACGGGCCTAGTCTCCGCGGGCCTCGCGCTCGGCCTCACCGATCCCGAGGGCAACTGGATCAAGAGCGAGGCGTGGGTCAACGTGCCCCTCGCGATCGGGTTCAGCACCGTGGCAGCAGGGATCTGGTCTACTCGCCCGCACCCGGTCGGCCTACGCCGTCTGGCCGTTCTCTACACGGTGATCGGGCTTGGCGCCGCCTGCGTGCTCCCGGCCTACGGATGGGCCCGCAGCGACGTGGCGGGCGCGGCGTTCGTTGCCTGGGTCTCCAGCTGGGTGTGGTCACTCGGTGCCGCGCCGCTCCTCGGGATCGGGCTTCTGCTCTACCCCGACGGTCACTTGCCCGGTCGCCGGTGGTGGCCTGCCGTCGCTCTTGGCCTCACCGGCATTGCGACGCTCACCGCGTCTGCGGCGCTCAGTCCGGGGCCGCTCGAGGATCACCCCGAGTTCTCGAACGCCGCCGGACTGGGGAGCCGGGACCTCTGGGAGGTTGCCGGAACGGTCGGTTTCGCGCTCCTCATGCTGGGCGCGGCGCTCGGGGTGGCCGCCCTGGTCGTCAAGTTCCGGAGAGCTTCGCCTGGCGGTGAAGTGCGCGGCCAGATCGGCGGCTTTTCGCTGGCGGGCGCCCTGGTCGTCGTGGCCGCCGTACTCCCCGAGAGCGACGACCTGACCACCACCCTGCTGGGAGTCGCTGCAGTGAGCGCCCTTCCCATCACGGTCGGGTCCGCCGTCGTACGCCATCACCTGCTCGACCAGCGAGCCGATGTCGAGGGGCTGAACCGCAGGGTGAACGACCTCTCGACCTCACGCCGGCACATCGTCAACCAGCGCGAGGAGGAACGGGTGCGGCTGCGCCGGGACCTGCATGACGGGCTCGGCCCCTCGCTCGCGGCTATCGGTCTGGGGCTGCGCCAGCTGGAGCAGCGAACCAACGGTGCCGATGGTGACGTCGTACGCGACCTGGCCGACGAGGTGCAGCGTGCCGTCTCCGAGGTACGCCGCATCTGCGGCGGCCTTCGCCCGGCAGCCCTCAACGAGCTCGGCCTGGCCGATGCACTTACCGAGTCGATCGAACCCCTCCAGCGATTCGGCCCTCGGATCACGCTCACCGTCGACGACCTTCCAACGCTGGCTCCGGCGGTCGAGGTCGCCGCGTTCCGGATCGTGATGGAGGCGGTCACGAACGCCGTACGTCACGCTCACGCCCAGCACGTGCAGGTCCGGCTGGGGTACGACGACGGGGTCACCGTGCACGTGGCCGACGACGGCCGCGGTCTTGCCAAGGACCGGGTGCCGGGCGTCGGACTCCGCGGCATGTCCGACCGTGCCGACGAGGTCGGCGGCCGGCTCACGATCGGATCTGGTTCCCCCGCTGGGACCGTTGTTCACGCCCGGCTCCCGGCGGCCAACCATGACTGAGTCCGTGCGCGTGCTGGTGGTCGAGGACCATCCGCTCTACCGGCAGGCGGTCACCTCCCTCATCGACGGGATGGACGGATGGCAGGTGATCGGGGGGTACGCCGATGCGGAGGCCGCCATTCCGCACGCCCTGGAGGCGGACCTCGTTGTGCTCGACCTCGGGCTGCCCGGTGTCGACGGCATCGAGGCGACCCGGCTGTTCAAGGCGGCGAACCCGGAGGTGGCGATCCTGGTGCTGACCATGTCGCACGAGACACTCCTGCTCACCGCGGCCGTGCGCGCCGGTGCGCAGGGCTATCTGGTCAAGGGCTCGGAGCCGGACGACATCGAACGCGCCCTCCGTGCGGTCGCGCGCGGTCAGGTCGTCTTCGGCGAGCAGGTGGCCGCCGCCGTACTCGCCCAGGCTGGTCGGCGGACGACCGTGGCCGCTGACTCCCTGTTCCCGATGCTCTCGGGCCGCGAGGTCGAGGTCCTCGACCTCATCGCCGCAGGCAAGTCGAACGCCGAGATCGCCTCGTCGCTGTTCGTGTCGCCCAAGACCGCCAAGAACCACGTCTCCAGCATCCTCGCCAAGCTCGGCTGCACCCGGCTAGAGGCCGTGGCCCGTGCACGTGACGCCGGCCTCGGCCGAGGTTGAGCCCGCCTGGTCCCAGAGGGTCCGGCCGCGGCGCGGACTACTAGGGAGCGGTCGTCGACGTCGCTGATTGCCTGCGTCATTCTGGGCTGGATTGACGCGAAGACGAGCCGGCCGTGTCGGCTGACGGAGCCCATCTCCTTTGAAGACACCCTTCCGCTCATCGGCTGTCCGTGCGTTCGCAGTTCCCCTCACGGCTTGGCGGTGTCCCGTCAGGGATCCGCCACCGGTGTCGCGGCGCGTGCCGCGACACCGGTGGGGGTCGTCACTCGCAGGTGAACGAGAACCGCTCGGTGACCACCTCGCCGAGGGCGTTTGTGGTGAACCGGCCGGACATCGTCAGCACCAGACCCGAGCCGTCGCTGCCGGCGAGTGGGGCACGCAGACGGAAGTGCCCGACCCGGGCGAGGTCGCCTTCGTCGTCGACGCCGATGACGATCGTGTTGACCTTTTCCAGGTAGCTGCCGGAGTACGTCGGCAGGGCGGGGTTGTCGGGGGTCAGGATGATCTGGCCGTCGACGGCGCCGTTGATATGGAACTCGCCCTCGGACCGGCCGCCGGGTGCCTCGACGATCCGGTAGGTGCCGGACCGGGCCTCGTGGATGGTCGCGGCCCAGGGGCCGCACATGTTGTCCTCGGCGGAGAGGTGTTCTTGCCCCTGCCAGGACTCGGCGAACGTGTCGTGCTGGGCAGGCGTGGCGATGGCCGCGGTGCCGCTGGTCAGCGTGAGAGCTGCGATGACGAGGGCGGTGCTGAAGATTCTGGACATGGTGTCTCCATGGGGTGGGCGTGGATGTCGGGCGGGGGCAGCCAGTGACGCGGACGAACGCGATCGCCATAAAGGCGAGGGTGACGAGGCCGGCGGCGATCCCGGTTTCCGGCCTCACGAGCAGATCGGGCCCCGGGACAGGGAAGCCCCAAGTGTCAGTCGAACAGGAAGCCGGCATTGCCGGCGACGAACCCGTCCCACAAGTAGATGGTCAGGTAGGTGAGAACCGCCAGCGCACCGATCACTAGTGCTGCGATGCACTTCCCAGCGCCCGACCGAGCGGTCCGGCCGCGGTTGCCGACGATGATGCCGGCAACCCCGAGCACCAGCGGTAGGCCGGTCCAGAACGCCGGGAGGGTGAGCAACGCAGCGGGGACGGAGAGCGCGAGCGCGGTGCCGCCAGCGCTGTCCTTGCGCAGTGCGCGCGGGACGACGAGACCGAACACGAGGCCGGCGGCGACCGCGATGACGGCCACGGTGACGACGATCTCGGTCCAGTCGTGGGCGCCGTATGTGGTACCGGCTGCGGCGGCGAGGGCGGTAGCGACGCCGATCGGTGCGAGCGACCGAAGCCCGGTCTCCTTGGTGGCGTAGGTGGTGGTCATGATGAGTCCCTTCGAGTAGGTGGTTGTCATTAACCACGACTCTCCGCCCAATATGGCGCCGGGTCGTCACGCCTTAGGACGGCTGCATGTCCCTCGTCAGGGTGAGCCGCCGGCTCATTCCCAGGAGTGACCCCATGTCGCCCGATGCCGCCTTACCGTGAGTCCATGTCCCTCCTCCGCCGCAACGCCGACCTGCTGCTCGGGATCGGCCTGGCCGTGCTCATGGCGATCGAGGTGTGGGTTCACGAGGGCGCGGACACCGCTCGGGCGGTGCCGGCCGCGCTGCTGGCGGGACTGGCGCTGGCGTTGCGCCGCCGCCTCGCGCTGGCCTCGTTCCTGCTCGCATGGGCCGGCCTAAGCGGAGTGCTGGCCTTCGCTGCCGGGGCGGACCAAGAGTCCCTCGGCTTCATCGTCATCTTCTTCATCGCCCACTACTCACTCGGCCGGTGGACGGCGGGCAGGGAGGCATGGGCCGGTGTGGTCCTGGTGCTGGCCTCGATGGTGGCGTTCGCGATCGGCGACAGCGTGGAGAACGACGTCCCGCTATCCGAGGTCGGGCTCGGCGGCATCGCCTTCACCATGGGCTTCGTGGGCGGGCCCTGGGCCGCCGGGCTGGCGATCCGGCTGCGCCGGGAGCGGGAGACGGTGCTCGACGCCCAGAACCGACAGCTGCAGAGCGACCACGAGGAACGGTCGCGTCTGGCGGTCGCCGAGGAGCGGGCCCGGATCGCTCGCGAGCTGCACGACGTGGTCTCCCACGCAATCTCCGTCACTGTGCTTCAGGCCCGGGGCGCTCGACGGACGCTCGGCCACGACGAGGGCCAGGTGCGCCGTGCCCTGGACGCGATCGAGCAGACCAACGTCGCAGCGTTGAGCGACATGCGGCGGCTCCTAGCGGTCCTGCGCGACACCGAGCCGGACGGCCGGGGCGCTAACGACCACGCACCGCAGCCCTCGCTGCAACACATCGACCAGCTGCTTGACCACGTACGCGACTCAGGCGTACGGGTGACCCTTGAGGTCGTGGGCACTCCGCAGGCAGTGCCCCCGGGCGTCGACCTCTCGGCGTACCGGATCGTCCAGGAGGCGCTCACCAACGTGCTCAAGCACGCGGGTCCGGCGACGGCCCGAGTGCGGCTCGACTACGACGCGGACCAGCTGCGAATCGCCGTCGCCGACGACGGCGCGGGCGGGAGCATCGGCAACTCCGGCCACGGCCTGCGCGGCATCCGGGAACGGGTGGCGATCGTCGGCGGCGAGGTCAGCGCCGGCCCCGGTACCGACGGCGGCTTCGTGGTCTCCGCCTGCTTGCCCTACTCCGTGGACGCCCCGTGATCCGCGTCGTGCTGGCCGACGACCAGCCACTGGTACGAACCGGGCTGCGGATGATCCTGGCCGCCGAGGCCGACATCGAGGTGGTCGCCGAGGCGACCAACGGGCGCGAGGCAGTGGCTGCAGCCGCAGAGCACCATCCGGACGTCGTGCTCATGGATGTCCGGATGCCCGAGCTGGACGGCATCGGCGCCACCCGCGCGGTCACCGCTGTGGACGACCCACCCCGCGTGCTCGTGCTCACCACCTTCGACCTGGACGAGGTGGTCTACGACGCGTTGCGGGCCGGCGCGTCCGGATTCCTACTCAAGGACGCCCCCGAGGAACGGCTAACCACCGCGATCCGTGTGGTGGCTGACGGCGGGTCCCTCTTCGCCCCCAGCGTCACCCGTCGGCTGATCGAGGAGTTCGCGAAGAGACCCGACAAGCCGGCGACAGACACCTCCGGGCTGACCGAACGGGAGACCGAGGTGCTCCGCCTCGTCGCCCGCGGACTCAGCAACGCCGAGATCGCACAAACGCTGTTCGTCACCGAGAACACCGTGAAGACACACGTCGCGCGGGTGCTGATGAAACTCGGTGCCCGCGACCGGGTCCAGGCCGTGGTCGCGGCCTACGAGTCGGGGCTGGTGCGCCCGCCCGGGTGAGTCTTGAGTCCGCCGCAGGTCAGTCCCTCAACCGCAAGAGGAACCGCTTCCGGGTTCCGGCTTGATGACGTCCAGCTGTTGGGTGCCCGGCCACTGTCCAGTCGCGCCATCGCACGAAGTGCGGTTGCGGCCAGCAGTTCACGGCCGTGCTCCTGCGACGCCCTCAGCACCCCACCCCAGGGCTCGGTCCGTAAGAGTCCTGTAAGGATCGCCCGACGCGATGGTCCAGGAACATTGCTTGTATCGCCGCGTGTGGTTGGAGGGCATCGTGAGCACCAGGCCTGGATCGACCGATTTCCACCTGCCGCGCGCCAGCAACGGGTTGGGTCGGGCTGGGCGCCTGGCGCTTGCTGCGGCCACGACGGTCGCCATCACCGCTGTACCAGTGGCGTCGTCTGCGGGTCCGCCGGCGGGGAGCTGGGCGGCGACCGCGAGCATGGCAAGCCCGCGCGCACATATGACAGCAACGCCCCTCATGAACGGGCGGGTCCTCGTCGTCGGTGGGATCGGCGGGCCCACCACCACAGAGTTGTACGACCCGGTCGCGAGGGCATGGACCGGGGGTGGGGTGCTCAACCAGAGCCGCTGGCTGCACGCGGCGGTTCGTCTCGCGAACGGCACCGTCCTGGTGGCCGGCGGCGGCGCGTACACCTCCAGCGCCGAGCTGTACGACCCGACGACGAACCGCTGGACGCCGACCGGGAGCATGGGTCGCGACCGGTACGACTTCACGGCAACGCTTCTTCGTGACGGGCGAGTGCTCGCCGTGGGCGGGTTATCGAGTGACGGCAGCGGCGTACAGGCCAGCGCGGAGCTGTTCAACCCTGCTACGGGTCGCTGGACACCGACCGCCAGCATCAGGACCGCGCGGAGGAGTCACGTCGCCACGCTGTTGCCGGACGGCACCGTTCTGGTTGCCGGCGGGTTCAACTCCGACGGGTGGTTGCGAAGCGCGGAGGTCTACGACCCGCGTCGTGGTCGGTGGACGCGTACCGGGGCCATGACGGTCGCGCGTGCGAATGCGAGTGCGACACTTCTCGACACCGGAAGGGTGCTGGTAGCAGGCGGGGGTGGCCCGAGCGCGACCCGCTCCGCCGAGCTCTACGACCCGGCCTCGGGCAGGTGGACGCGGACCGGCGACATGACGGACTACCAGAGCAGTGCGGCCGTGCTCCTCAGGGACGGACGCGTGCTGGTCTCTGGAGGTGGGGACGCCGGCCAGGTCTACTCGCCCGCATCGGGCAGCTGGAGCGCGACCGGTCCGAGGGCGTATCCACTGGCCGGCGGGTCCGTGCTGGCGCCGCTGCCCAGCGGTCAAGTGCTGAGCCTCGGCGGCGAGGTGCTGAGCTTCTGCAGTCCCAAGGGCTGCACGAACGAGCCCGTCGCCCACGCAGAGGTGTTCACCCCGTAGGTCCGCGACGGCTGACCGGTCCAGGAACGCGGAGCGGCCCACCTCCTGCTCGATCCGGGTGATGGTCCACCCGTCCGAACCGGCGGTGGTGGCCCGGCGGTTGCTCGCGACCCCGGTCCCACGCCACGATCAGCGCGTCCGGGTCATGCACGAGGTTGAACAGGTCGTCGAACCGGCGACCGGGATCGGCCGCCGCCCAACGGTGAAGCTTGGCCTGCTTCTCCGACACCCGCCGACGCGGCCCCCACCGGCACATCAACGGCACATCAACGGCATGGTCGTCGTTGGGCGGGGCGTCACCACTCGGTGGCACGTCTTTCGGCATTACAGCCTCCAATCTCCTCTCGATACCACTGCCGCCCTTCGCCCTGTGACCGGCTCTCCCGGCCTCCCAGGCAGGTCGTGACTCCTGCGACTACTACGGCGGCTCCGTCCCACCCCCGGTCGGTCGGCCGACGGTCGGCCCAGCCCGGCGCACGTCGCTGGCCGCGACGGCCCGGGCGGACCAGTGGTGGTTCCCGTGCTCACTTGTCGATCGGCACGCGGGACGCGCGGCGGTGCGGGTCATTCACCGATACAGCGGCTGTGGAGCCGAGCTGGATCACCGACGCGGCGGTGGTCCCCGCCAGCTACGCCGTGAGGTAGGTGGCGAGGTTTTCGAGTGAGGAACTGAGCCCAGCGGCATGGTCGTCCGCGGAGATTCCAGCGGGGACGTCCTCGGCGCGGATGTCGACGCGTGTTCCATCGTCGACCGCGGTGAGCTCCCAAGTCATGGTCATCGTGCCCGCGTTCGCGGGATCGTCCGAGACGAAGTCGACGGCTTGCACCACCAGCGCACCAGGGACCAGATCCACGAAGCGGGCTTCGACGATGTCCGAGTCCGCTGTGGCCTTGCCGGGTGCGGTTGAGGCGTCGGCGTAGGTGAGGAAGAGCCGGTACGACCCGCCAGGGCGGGCGTCAAAGTACTCAAACCTGCCGCTCATTCCGTCGGGCGGTAGCCAAGCTGTCAACGCCTCGGCATCGACGAGCGCCGCGTAGACACGGCCTGGCAAGGCGGCGATCACTCGCGACGCCGTGTCGGTTCGTCCCATCGCGCCAGCCTACGATATCGCGCCAGCCTACGATCCCGACGTTCGCAAGCCCCACCAGCGCAAATCCGCGCGACCGCGGGCACGCGGAGCATGCCGGTGACCGATGGTCCTGTGGATCCGCGCGCATCGCGGCAGATCCGCGCACCTTCGGGTGATGGCGGGGGGCTACTCATCCGCCGATCTTGGTGTGGAGATCACGTCCAGGTCGCGCACGGCATAGCGGTGGTGCTCCCATTCCTCCTCCAGGATCGTGTGAAGGCATGAGAGGACCGTCTCCTCGTAGTCCGGGGCGTGGGGATTCTTTCGAGGCTGCGCAAGGACCTCTGGAGTGACGGCGGCCAGGAACTCGCGCACCATCGTCTGCCGGTCGCCGCGCGCCTCCACGACCTCCGCGAACGGGGGCGCTTGGGCGGAGAAGACGCCGTCGTCGTAAGCGTCGCTGTCGTTGTCGTCGTTGGGTAGGCCCGCCGGGTGGTAGGGCTGCGCTTGCTCGAGGATGCCCTTGCCGAGCCAGGTGTCGGTTGCCATCACGAGGTGGCGAAGCGTCTCGGCCAACGACCACTCGCCGTCGACGGAAGCGTCGATCGTGCCGTCAGGCATCGCGGTGGCGCGGTCGAGGGTCGCCGCCCAGGTCCGTTCGAGTGCGGCCCACGCCGCGCGCAGGCCCTCGGGGTCCTCGGCCCTGCGTAGCTCCCGCCCCGGGAAGCGCCGGTTCAGCTCGGCGTCGACCAAGGGCACCACGTTGACACCGTTGACAAGGAGGCTGCTGTCGCCCTCCAGCAGCCAAGGGGAGTCGATCTCTATCCCGGCGACATCGCTTCCGCGCACGACGACGTCTCCCAGGTCGCAGCCCACGAACCGCGATCCCCGCAGACTCCTGCTCTTGAAGGTCTTGCCCCGTAGGACCTCAGGTTCGCTGGCGATCATGGGGCAAATCTGCCACAGCGCGCCGTGGGACATCGCGGCCTGCTTCAAACCCGGGAGGTGTCGCTCGATGCACGGTGTGGCTCCGGCACGGCGCACAGCAGTGGACTTCAAAGCGCGGATCGCGGCAGAAGCGTGTGTCTTCGAGCGCACGCTATGCGGCAGATCCGGGCGTTGGTTACGACCCCTTACGGCGCATGTGATCGCGGAAGGTACCAATGCACGATCATCGAACAAGTGGGCTGACCTCCTCGTTCATCCACGCTGTGTCTACGTGGCCGACGCGATCGCGCCAACGCTCAGCGAACGCCGTCAGGTCCTCCCGACCGGACCCCGTCCAGTCCTCGAGAGCGGTGGTGATGTCTCGATGGGCGGCCTCGGCGTCTGCGAGGTTCCCCTTCGGTCCGCCGTAGCTGTGAATCCGCTCAACCCAGGTGCCGAATGCGTCTCTGATGCTTGAAGCCAGTAGCGCGTCGGCTGATGCCACGCCTGAATATCGGTCGGCGGCCAGCGCAACGGAGATCGCAACTTCATAGGTCTCGTCGGGGTCGGCCCGCAGATCGATCACGGCGGCGTCGAGGTCGTCTAGGAGGGACACAGTCGAACACTCTCACGGTGAGTCACGAAGTGCTCTGGGAATAGCGATGGCATCAGCAGGCGTGAGCAAACGATCGGCGGCAATAGCGTGCGTTTACGTCGACGAGTCAGATCTTTCCTTGCCGTCCTCGTCCGCAGCAGCCTCGTCGGCCAACTCTCGTTTCTCATTACGCCGCCGAGCACGAGAGACCCAGGCCTTTGCCTCTTCAGGAATCCCCAGTGCCCGCTCTTGCGCGACAGGTCCCGAGGTCCCGCATGCTCGGTCTTGCCGCGCCCTAGTCCCATGACTCCACGCGACTCGGGGATCGACCTGCGCGCCCCTCGACGGCAATGCGCGTTTGGGGCGGCAGATGAGTGCGCTCCACCGTCCGAGGACCCATGTAGGCCGTGCTCGTGCCTCATGGCCAGGCAGCGAGTCGGTGTGGAGAGCACGAGCACAGCTGGTGCTCATCGTCATGCTCTTGATCATGATCATCGTGATCCTCCTCCTCGTCCTCTCGGGCGTCTTCGCAATGCGTCGAGCTTTGTCGCACCACTGAACCGATGTGGTGGCTGTTCCATTCGGACTTGTTGAAGGCCGAACCGGTCAGGTCCGGGTTGTGCGTCAGATGTCCGCGCGTGCGGCCGCGCCGATCCGGACGCTGAGGTCGTCGAGCTCGTCGAGCATGTCGCCCACTCCCCAAACCTGGTTGCGCTTGCGGTCGGTCAGCGGCCGCAGCACTTCTGCTTCGACGAGAAGTTCGATGGCCCGGTACAGCGCACTGGTCGCCCCGCCCACCCACTGCTCGACCTCCGCCGCCGAGAAGACCGGCATTGCCGGCAGCACCGCCAGCAGCCGCGCGGTCGCGCTGTCGCTGCGAACCCGCCCGACCGCATCGCGCCATCCCAGGGGGAACTCCGCCATTCGAGCGGCGGTTATTCGAGACTCTTTCGCGGCAAGGCTCGATGCGCGCGCGAACGCGGCGATGATCGGCTGCGGGTCACCTTCGCGATAGCGGGTCAGTACCTCGAAGTAGGCCTCTCGTCGCGCGACCAGGGCCGAGGCCAGGGGCACCACGACCGTGGTCGTCACTCCACGTCGCCGGAGCACCGTATTGACCAGTGCCCGGCCTATGCGGCCGTTGCCATCCGTGAATGGGTGGATGGACTCGAACTGTGCGTGCGCGATCGCGGCCTGCACCATCGCGGAGAGGTCGTCACGGTTTGCGAACGCGACCAGGTCGTCCATGTAGCCCTCGACCGTCTCGGGCGGTGGCGCGACGTACAGGGCGTTGCGCGGGGAGAAGTCGCTGCCGCCGATCCAGTTCTGCATGTCGCGAGTCCGGCCGGCGTACGCCGCCTCGCCTGGATCGTCGTGCATCAGCGCGCGGTGTGATCGCAGCACCGCGTGCGTGGTGAGGTCCCCTCCGCTGACGGAATCGATGAGCTCCTCCAACGCCACAGTGGCAGCGGCCATCGAGGTCGCCGACTGGTTCGACTTCATCCCGTGGAGTGCGCGGGCGTAGTCGGTGACGTCGGCCTCGACCTGCTCGATCTTGGAGGAGGCAACGGACTCCGTGCGCAGCAACATCGTGCCCAACGCACCCAGATGGGCCCCGTGGCTGGTATCCAGCGCGGCGATCTCGCGCAGGCAGTCTTCGATGCGCGAAGCAAGCTTGGACGGGATGAGTAGGTCGCGGTCGGCGATATGGGGGGGCAGCCACACCGTGACTTCGCGCAGCATCCGGTCGTCCCTCGTACCACCTCGCACCGTCTGCTGCCATGGCCGTACCTCTCTGCGATGTGCAGGCCATGCCCCGGGCGCCCGGTCGTCGGCGATCCCGTCCACGCTGGACCCCTCACTGTTGGCTAAACGGGAGCATCTGGCCCGCTATTCCAGACTAGCACTGTAAGTGGGAATAACGTTGGCCTTGTTCCCACTTACGACCTTGCGGCGGCGTGCCACAGTCGCTGGCTTGCGTTGAGTACAGCGACCGCTCATCGGCACTATGCGGGTGATCTTCGTCAAGGGGTTCGCTGTCATGGGTGTGCTCGGCGTCGTGCGGTGGAGGGCGAGACGTTGAGGAGTTGGGCGATCTCCTGCCAGGTGAGCTCTTGGTCCCTGGCGTCGAGGTAATCCCTACGCCAGGGAGAGGAAGAGCTTTTCCATCTTCTTGACGTCGACGCTGTCGATGCCGTCGCCTTCGGTGAGGCAGTGCCGGAGCCCGGTGGCCACGATCGCGAAGCCGGCCCGGTCCAGGGCCCGGGAGACCGCTGCGAGCTGGGTGACGACGTCCTCGCACTCACGACCCTCCTCCAGCATCCGGAGCACACCGCCCAGTTGGCCCTGGGCGCGCTTGATGCGGTTGATGACCGGGGTCATCTCCGCGGGGATGAGCTCCATCAGTTCTCCTCGTTCAGGGCGGCGAACGCCGCGTTGAGTCGTTGCTTGGCGTCGGCCGCAATCGTGTGCTGGGCTGCGTTGTCCGCGAGTCCCATCATCGCGTCGGGGTCGAACGCCTCGACCATCGTGATGTCGTCGGCCATGGACCGGACGACGACGTTGCATGGCAGCACGGCCGCGATCGACGGCTCGGCCTGGATCGCCTCGTAGGCCAGCGGTGGTCGGCAGGCGCCGAGGATGATCTGGGGCTCGATGTGGACGTCGAGCTTGTCCTTCAGGGTCGCCTTGAGGTCGATTTCGGTGAGCACCCCGAACCCTTGGTCTCCGAGCGCGGCGCGGACTGCCTGGACGGCGGCTTCGTAGGGCTGGTTCAGGGTCGTGGTGATGGTGTGGGTGCTCATCAGGCGCTCCTCGGGTGGTCGTTGTCAGGGCGGATCTGCTCGATGTCGTTCTCGGTGAGGGTGCGTTCGAAATTCTTCGCGTTCAGCTCGATTGTGGCCATGGACGGTCTCCCCTCTTCATGAACTTGACGATACCCCAGGGGGTGTTATGGTCTTCATCGTACATACCCCCACCGGTATTGCCACCAGTCTGCTGGGCAGCGGAAAGGAAGCCACCGCATGAGTGACACCACGACTCCCGAGATCGACGTCGAGGAGCTGGTTGCCGCCCAACGTGAGCGCGGCCTCCTCGTCGACGTGCGTGAGCCCGATGAGTACGTCGCCGGCCACGTGCCCGGCGCGGTGCTGATCCCGATGAGCCAGCTCGCGAACCGGATGGGCGAGATCGACAAGACCTCGCCGGTGTTCGTCATCTGCGCCTCAGGCAATCGGAGCAGTGCAATGACCGACCTGCTGCGCGCCGCCGGCTTCGATGCCGTCTCCGTGGCCGGTGGCACTGGCGCCTGGGCGCGCTCCGGCCGCCCCCTGGAAGGAGGACTGGCATGACCACGACCGACCTGGCCGTTATCCCGATCGAGACCCCGACCCTGGGGGATCGCAGCTACGTGGTCCACGACGGTGAGGTCGCCTTCGTCGTCGACCCCCAGCGTGACATCGACCGGGTCCTGGCGATCCTGGACGAGCACGCGGTCCGGCTGACCGACGTCTTCGAGACCCATCTCCACAACGACTACCTCACCGGCGGACTCGCGCTCGCCCAGCGCACCGGCGCGGCGTACCACGTCAATGCCGACGACGAGGTCTCCTTCGAGCGGACTCCGATCCGCGACGGCGACACCGTCGAGGTGGGATCTCGGATGCGGATGACTGCGATCTCCACCCCGGGCCACACGTTTACCCACCTCTCCTACGCACTCACCCAGGCCTCCCCGGCCGTCACCACAGATGGTCGTTCGGCTGAGGTGGATGCCTCGGTGGGCGTCTTCTCCGGCGGCTCGCTGTTGTTCGGGGCCACCGGCCGGCCCGACCTGCTCGGCGAGGAGCACACCGACAGTCTGGCTCGCCACCAGCACGCGTCGGCGCTCAAGCTGGCCGACCTGCTCCCCGATGACGCGGACGTCTTCCCCACCCATGGCTTCGGGTCCTTCTGCGCGGCGACGCAGTCGGATGCGACCGAGTCGACCATCGGGCAGGAGAAGGAGTCCAACCCGGTCCTGACCCAGGACGAGGACACCTACGTCCGCGAACTCCTGGAGGGCCTCGGGGCGTGGCCGGCGTACTACGCCCACATGATGCCGGCAAACGCCGCAGGGCCCTCCGAGCCCGACCTGTCCCCGCCGAAGGCCGCCGATGCCAGCGAGCTGCGGCGCCGGATCGAGGCGGGTGAGTGGGTGGTCGACCTGCGCAACCGGACCGCCTTCGCGGCCGGTCACGCACCGGGCACCCTCAACTTCGGCATCGACGGCAGCTTCGCCACCTACCTCGGTTGGCTGATCACCTGGGGCACCCCGGTAACCCTTCTCGGCGAGACCCCCGACGATGTCGCAGAGGCCCAGCGCGAGCTGGTCCGGATCGGGATCGACCGCCCCGCCGCCCACGCCACCGGCGGTCCGCAGGACTGGGCCGACGGTCAGCTGGCCAGATTCCCCAGCGGCACGTTCGCCGACCTCGAGCAGGTGCGCCACCACCGCGACGTCGTGATCCTCGACGTCCGTCGCGAGGACGAGTACCGCTCCACCCGCATCAGCGGCGCCCACAACATCCCCATCCATGAACTCCCGGGCCGGGTCGCAGAGGTTCCGGCCGGGGAGGTCTGGGTGCACTGCGCCTCGGGCTACCGCGCCTCGATCGCCGCGTCACTGATCGACGCCTCGGGCCGTACACCCATCGCGATCGACGACTCCTTCGAGAACGCCGAGAAGGTCGGCCTGCACCTGGTCGGCCCCGACGCCTGATGCTCGACCTCGTCCTCGCGGTCGTCGCCGGCGGACTGATCGGGCTCAGCCTCGGCGCGCTCGGCGGCGGCGGGTCAATCCTCGCCGTCCCGGTGCTGGTCTACGCCCTGGGGCAGAGCCCGGCCCAGGCCACGACCGGGTCGCTGGTGGTCGTCGGTGTCACTGCGCTGATCGGCGCGGTCACCGCCTACCGGGCCGGCAACGTCCTGCTCGCCCGCGGTGTCGCGTTCGGGCTGGTGGCGATCGGTGGAGCCGCGGTCGGCGCCAAGGTGTCCACGCTGGTCTCGGAGGCAGTACTGCTGGCCACGTTCGCGATGCTGATGCTGGTCGTCGCGGGGGTCATGGCCGCACGCCAGGTCCAGGCCCACCGCGCGGCGGGCGATCAGGAACGTGACCCCGACACCGGGGGCCGCCACACCAGGCGCCACATGTTGGACGACCCGATCATCACCTTCAGCCCGACCTTCGCCTGCCAGTGCCCCCGCGCTCTGAAGGTGCTGATCACCGCCACCGTGGTCGGGCTGCTCACCGGTTTCGTCGGCGTGGGCGGCGGGTTCCTGGTCGTGCCCGCCCTACTGCTCGCCCTCGCCCTGCCCATGGAGTACGCCGCCGGCACCTCGCTCGTGGTCATCACCCTGACCAGCGCCGCCGCACTCGCCGTCCGGGCCGGAGCCGGCTCCGCCCCCGACTGGAGCCTGGTGCTCGTACTCACCGCGGTCGCCACGCTCGGCGGTTTCCTCGGCGCCAAGCTGGCCGACCGGATCGACACCAACCGCCTCACCACCGCCTTCACCGTCCTCGTGCTCGCCGTCGCCGCCTACACCGCGGCCCGGGCCCTGCCCGCCCTCGTCTGACCCCGCCCCCAACCGATCTCCACGATCCCGCCACGGCCACCGGCCACGACCCCCGGAAGAGAACGCCATGTCCCCGACGGTCACCAGTCACTCCGCCCCACCCGCCATCGACCCATCCATCGGCTATCGACCCGGCCCCCTGGGCCGCCTCGGCGTCGCCGCAACCCGCCGCGCCCGGCTCACCACCGTGGTCTGGCTGCTGGTCATCGTGGGCCTCGGAGCCTTCGCGCCCAAGGTCGAAGCGGAACTCTCCGGCGCCGGCTGGCAGGCCGACGGCTCGGAGTCCGTGGCGGCACGCGAGCTCGCCCAGGAGCACTTCGGCGGCAACGCCAGCACCGCCATCCAGGTCGTCGTGCACAGCCCCGACGGGCCGGTGACCGAGGGCGCAGGCCAGGCGGTACTCGCCCGCGCCAAGACTATGCTCGAGCACGACTCCCGGATCGCCGACGTCATCCAGCCCCAGCCCGGGGCCACCCTCAGCCAGGACGGTCGAACCGCCGTACTGCTCGCCGGCGCCAACGTCGACCCCAACGAGATGGTCCGCGTCGCCGACGACCTCAAGGCTCCGCTCCAGGACCTGTCCACAGACGCCATCCAGGTGAACCCCACCGGTGCCTCGCTGCTGTGGTCGGACTTCAACGAGGCCAACCTCGACGCGATGCTCAAGTCCGAGATGGTCTCCTGGCCGGTGACCCTGGCCATCCTGGTCCTGGCCTTCGGCGCCCTCGTTGCGGCAGGACTCCCGCTGATCCTCACCCTGGCCGGCCTGGTCGCCTCGGCCGGGTCGCTGGTCCTCATCAACCAGTTGGTCCCCGTCTCCATCTGGGCGATGAACTTCGCCATGATGTTCGCCCTCGCGCTGGGCATCGACTACGCCCTGTTCCTCGTCGTCCGCTACCGTGCGGCCCGAGCACGAGAGGGCAGTACGGCGCGACAGGCGATCGCCGAGACCATGGACACCGCTGGCAAGGCCGTCCTCCTCTCGGGGGCGACGGTGCTGATCTCGCTGTCCGCGGTGATGCTGGTGCCGTCCCCGTCGTTCCGCTCGATGGCCAGCGGGATCATGCTCTCGGTCGTCTTCGTGCTGGCGGCCACGCTCACCCTGCTGCCACTGGTGCTGTTCAAGCTCGACCACCGGATCAACAAGTTCGCGCTGCCCTGGGTGCACACCGGTGAACACCGCTCGGTGAAGTTCGCCGCCTGGGGCGAGCGGCTCTGGAAGCGCCCGGTGGTCTTCGGTCTCGCCTCGCTCGTCGTTCTCCTGGCGTTGGCCGCACCGCTGTTGGGCCTGAAGACGGCGATGCCGTCGATCAAGGTGCTGCCCGAGGAGTCCAGCGCCCGGGTCGGCTACGACCTGGTCAAGGACGCCTTCGGCGAAGGAGCCCCCGGCACCTTGCAGATCGTCGTCGACAAGACCCAAGCCAAGGCGGCGAGCGAGGTCCTCGCTGACGACCGGGGGATCTCCGGCGCCATGCCGGCCACGCCCGCGGCCGACGGCAGCGACCTGGCGCTGATCCAGGCCGTCCCTACGGTCGACCCGTCCGACCCGGCCCTGTCCAACACCGTCGAACGGCTCCGCGCCGACCTGCCGGAAACGGCAGTGCTCGGCGGCGCGGCGGTGGAGAACCTCGACCTGAAAACCCAGCTCGACGACTCGACCCCGCTGGTGATCGGTGTGATCCTCGCGCTGGGCTTCCTCCTGCTCCTGGTGGCTCTCCAGGCACCCCTGATCGCCCTGCTCGGCACCCTGGCCAGCCTGCTGTCCACCGCAGCCGCCTTCGGGGTGGCCCGGTTGGTCTTCCAGGAGGGCTGGGGCGCGAACTTGCTGGGCTTCGAGTCACAGGGGTTCCTCGACGCGTGGGCGCCGGTGTTCTTCTTCGCGATGATCTTCGCGATCGCGATGGACTACACCGTTTTCCTGCTCGCCTCCGCCAAGGAGCACCACGAAAACTCCGGCGACCCCAAGGAGGCCATGGTGGGCTCGCTGGCCCACTCGGGCCGAGTGATCTTCGCCGCCGGCGCGGTCATGGTCGCTGTGTTCTTCACCTTCGCCCTGTCCGGCCCGCTGCCGCCCAAGGAGATGGGCATCGTGCTCGGCGTCGCCGTCCTCCTCGACGCCTTCCTGGTGCGGCTCGTCCTGCTGCCCGTCCTACTACGCCTCACCGGCCGGGCGGCTTGGTGGACGCCCTCGTGGTTGACCCGGGTCCTGCCGAACATCCGCTTCTCCCACAGCTGATCACCACCGAAAGGAGAACAACCATGTGCAGACAGATCACCTGTCGAAAATGTGGCAAGCCCACCGCAGCCGGCTGCGGCCAGCACGTCGACCAGGTCATGGCCGGCGTCCCGAAGACGCAACGCTGCCCGGGCCACCCCAAAGAACCCGGCAGCGGCCTTCTCGCCAAGCTCTTCGGGCGCCGTTGACTCCAGCCCGCCCGCACGTCAGGTGGGGGCTGCCGGGACGATCCCGGCGGCCTCCGCCGCGCTTGTTCGCGCGGCATCGCTGACTTCTCAAGACGTCACACTCGATCGGAACTCCATGAACCTCGACCGCGCCGTGTTGTACCTGGCCGGCACCATCATCTTGATCAGCGTCGTGCTGGGCGCACTCGTCTCCAGCTGGTGGCTGCTACTCACCGCCTTCGTGGGCCTCAACCTGCTGCAGTCAAGAATCACCGGCTCCTGCCCCGCCGCACTCCTCTTCCGACGCCTCGGCGTCTCCGGCGGCTGCGCCTTCCGGTAAACCTCGCCCCACGGCGCCGGTCCGGGTCCCGGCAGCCCCACACGTCTTTTCGGCGCCACAGCCGGGCGTAGGTCCAGCCCTGGCCCCTTGACACCGCACCTGGCCGGTCGCCGCGGTGGGCACCACGAGCACCCCGGCCGGGCCTGGGCCTCGCCGAGCCCCGATCTCACGTGGCTGTTGTGGCGCGGTGCCATGAGAGGGCGTTGCGCGCCACGTCACGTCGCCGAGCACTGGGTCCCAGGGCTCGCCCCGGCTACGGCCTGGGCGGCTGCATGTCATTCACAGGCCGAGCTCCCGGCTGGAGGTCTCGCGAGCGCTTCGAGTGGCCGGATAGCGGTTGACGAGGACGCCGAGGTCCTTGTGCCGGGTCTGTGCGGCGATCCGGTGCAGGGGCACGCCGGCGAGCGCGGCGGTGGTGGCGTTTCCGGCGCGCAGGGAGTGGTCGGTGATGCGGGTGCCGTCGAGCCCGGCCGCGATGGCGCGGGAGCGGAGCATCCGGGCGGGGACGTGGCCCGAGAGTGGTTCGGAGCTGATGGCGCTCCCCCAGATCCGGGTGAACAGGGCGCCGGGGGTCTCGCCGCGCAGATCCCGCCAGGCGTTGAGCGCGGCGACGGGGTCGGTGGCGGCGTGCTGGCCGTGGGCGACTGCAACCTGCTCGCCGTGGCCCTCTCGGTCGGTCTTGGATTGCCGGATGTGCAGCACGAGTCCGGCGGGCTTGTGCTCGATGTCGGCGAGGTCGAGCGCGACGAGCTCGGCTCGCCGCAGGGCGGAGGCGTAGCCGAGCAGGATGATCGCGGCGTCTCGGATCCCGTGCGGAGTGGTGCGGTCGATGCTGCCGACGATCTGCCGGATCTCCTCGACCGACAGCGGTTCCGCCTCGGCGGTCTCGCTCTGCTAGCGCTGCTGGTCGTGGTCGCCCTCCGGCGGCGCAACCAGTGCAGCCTCGGCGGGGCCCGCCGCAACTGGCGGCGCCTGACCCTCGCACTGGGGATCGCGGTCGCGACGTACCTGCTGCTCTACGCGCTGACCACCTGGCTCGGCACGTTCGCCTGACCATCCGCCACCCAGAGGAGACCCGTGACCGACGCGACCCTGACCCGTGTTCCCCTCGACCTGCAGCTCGCCGACCCCGACGGACTCCGGGTCACGATCGGCGAGGCACTCACGGCGGACCTGACGGTGGTGCAACTGGTGCGCTACTTCGGGTGCCTGCCCTGCCAGGAGTGGCTCGTCGAGCTCGACCAGGCGGCACCGGATCTCGGGGTCGGCGGTATGGCGATCGGCGGGTCCGCGGACTACCAGGCGCAATGGTTGCGAGACGGGCGCGGCGTGGCCCTCCCGCTGCTCTTGGACCCGACCCAGTCACTCCGGGAGGCCGTCGGCGCACAGAAGTCGATCGGCCCGGGCCTGCTGGCTCCCCAGGGCGCGGCCGCGTATGCGCGCTCGCTCCGCAAGGGCCACCGGCCGCAGAAGATCACGCGCGACACGATCCGCACTCCCGGAATGGTGGTCGTGGACCGCGCCGGCGACGTGCGCTGGAGCTACGTCGGGACCCGGATCGGGGACTACCCATCGCTGGACGAAGTGCGGGCAGCGCTGGCCGCCCTCTGACCCCGGCGCCGCGCCAGCCCGATCACGACTAACACCGCGAGTGTGCCTGCGAAGACCGGCCAGCCCAGCCACGAGACGGTCGACGCAAGCCACTGCTGCACGCGCGCGGCGCTCTCGACCACTGGGTCGCTATCGGCGCCAGCGTGCAGTACCCGTAGCTCCCAGGCGCCGTACCAGGCAACGTAGGCGCCAGCAATCAGCAGCAGGCCGCCCGCCACACGCGGCAGCACCGAGGCGGCGCGCCTGGCCTGGTCCAGCACCCCGCGCCGGGCAAGAGCGACAGCTACCGCCGCGGCGCCGACCACCACGCCCATGCCAGCGGCATACGCGAGGAACAGCACACTGCCCTCCAGTGCCGAGCCGGCGCGGAACGCGGTCACTACAACCGCCAGGAACGGCGCGATCGTGCAACCGAGCGACGCCACGGCGTACGACGCCCCGAAACCGGCCATCGAGGCCAAGCTGTCGGTCACCGGCCGGGAGCCGCGACCGCTCCGCCGCCTCGGCACCGGCAATCCGGGCAAGCTGCGGCCAACCAGCACCCATCCACCAGCCGCGATCAGCGCTACGCCGAGGACGACCGTGAACCACGGCAGGTGGCCGGTCACCGACGAGGCGACCGGCATGATCGCCAACCCGAACAGCGCGAACACAGCTGCGAAGCCAAGTGTCATCGCGGCGGTTGCCCGCAGGGCGCGGCCCAGGGCCGCAGCGCGGCCGGGCCGGTTATCGAGGACGAAGATGCCGAGGTAGGCCGGGAGCAGGGCGAAGCCGCAGGGGTTGACCGCCGCCAGCATGCCGGCGCCGAGGGCCAGGGACAGAGTGTCGAGGTCGGGCAGAACCATCAGCCGGCCAGGTCGGCGACGAGGTCCTCGAGCGCACCGTTGTCGAGATAGCCCTCGTGCACAATCGCGCCGCCTGCGTCGATCACGGTGTAGGTGCTCTGCGCGGTGACCCGGAAGTGCCTCCAGACCGTGCCCTCGTCATCGACCAGGTGCGTCACATGCTCGATCCGGCCGGCCAGCGCCTCGATCTCACCTTGGGTGTCGAGGCCGCCGACACCGATGACGTTGACCCGACCGCCGTACTTCTCACCGATACCGCTGACCGTTGGGATCTGCGCCCGACAGGTGGGGCACCACGGCGCCCAGAACCACAACACCGTGGGCTTGCCCGCAAGGCCGCCACCGTCGAACGACTCCCCCTGCAGCGTCGTGGCGGCGAAATCCAGGTCAGCAGTCTTCCCGGTGCCGGTCACGTCGCCCCCGACGGTGCTTCCCGTCGTGGGGGTGGCGGTCCCGCAACCAGCAGCCAGCACCAGAACCAGCAGGACGAGGAGTCCGCTCAGCGATCTCATGCGTCTAGTGTCCCGCCTCGCCGAGGCTCCGTACTGTGAGCGCGATTACCGAGCATCTGGTCCGATGATCGACTCCGATCATCGAGCCAATCTCCTGCGCTTTAGCTGATATAGGTCGGGGTTAGTCCTTCACGGACACCTCCGGAGGTGCTTGGAAGGGACCGACAGGTTCCATTCATCTGAAGGTCTGGCGTTGCTGCGCCGTGGCCTTCTGACACCCCCGGAGGTGAGTCCCGTGGTTGTTCAGGCTGCTCGCGCTACATCCTCGACGGTCGTCGTCGCGGTCGATGTTGGCAAGACCGAGTTCGCGTTCTCTGTCACCGATGTGACCCGGACCTTGCTGCTCAAGCCCCGGACCGGCTGCCCGATGACCGGTCCATCTCTGGCGCAGGCTGTCGCCGACATCGGCCAGGTCCTCCCCGCTGGTGCGGTGGTGAAGGTCGGTATCGAAGCCGCTGGGCACTACCACCGGCCGTTGCTGATGGCCGGAGCGTGGCCGGCTGGCTGGGAGGTCTTGGAGCTCAACCCTGGCCATGTCACCGAGCAGCGCCGGGTGCTGGGCAAACGCACCATCAAGACCGACGTGGTCGACCTGCAGGCGATGACCGAGTTGCTGTTGGCCGGACGCGGTCAGCCGGTCCGGGACCGCTCATTGGTGCTGGGTGAGCTCACCGCATGGTCAGCGCATCGGACAGGACGGGTGGCGTTGCGGACGGCCACGAAGAACCAGCTGCTCGGCCAGCTGGACAGGACCTTCCCCGGCCTGACCCTGGCGCTGCCGAACGTGCTGGGCACCAAGGTCGGTCGGCTCGTCGCGGCCGAGTTCGCCGACCCCGCTCGGCTCGCCGCGTTAGGCAGCGGCAGGTTCGTCCGGTTCGGAGCGACCCGCGGTCTGCAGATCCGCAAGCCCGTGGCCGACAAGCTCGTCCAGGCTGCACGCAACGCGCTGCCGACCACCGACGCCGCGGTCGCCCGCGCTGTTCTGGCTGCTGACCTGGCGCTACTGGTCGACCTGGACGCGCAGGTCGACCAGGCCACTGAGCAGCTGGCTCGGCTGCTGCCGTTGACCCCATTCGCGCCGCTGCTGACCGTTCCGGGCTGGGGTGCGGTTCGGGCCGGGAACTACGGCGGCGCACTGGGTGACCCGGCCCGGTTCGACAACCACCGGCAGGTCTACCGCTCCGCTGGGCTGAACCCGATCCAGTACGAGTCAGCTGGCAAGCGCCGCGACAGTGTCATCAGTCGCGAGGGCAGCGTTGAGCTGCGCCGCGCCTTGATCGACCTTGGTGTTGGGTTGTGGTTGAGCGATCCCGCCGCCAAGGTCTACGGCGCTCAGCTGCGTGCTCGTGGAAAGAAGGGCTTGGTCATCGGCTGCGCGATGGCGCACCGCGCCAACAAGATCGCCTTCGCCCTGGTGCGCGACCAAGCCGGCTACGACGCCAGCAGATGGCCCCAGGAGGACTGACCCACAGGGACTTCACAACTCCGGTCGTTAGTGCCAGGCTCAAAGGCACGAAGGACCCGGACCAGACGCCGCGTTAGCTATGGCAGACGCCGCAACGCGTTATGCCGCTACTAGCTTGGCGCCCGGGTCCTTCGCCATTTGCGGCAGCCCGAACGAAGCCAGACGACCCGCCCACCGCAAGGTCGCATAAGTCAGCGTGGGCGCCCGGCACCCGACAGCCAGACCTGACGACCAACACGATCCTCGACCAGCTCCAGGCACCGGAGCCGATCACCCATGCTCAGCCACAGACTTGACGCGACCTACAGCCAGCTAGGAGCGTCGAGGTCCGGGCATCGACAGACTTGGCCCGCGGCCCTGGTCCTGGTGCTCGATGAGGCGGTGAGGGACGGGATCATCGTCCGCAACCCAGCCAAGGACCGCGCCCGGCGCCGGACAGTCGGCCGCACCCTCGCCGGTGATGAGCGAACAAGCCCCCGCGACCTGGCCCTGCCCGACGTCGCCTCGCTCGAGCGCCTCGTCGCGGCGTGATCGAGGCCGGAGGCGACCTGAACCATGGGCTGCTCCAGGTGGCGCGCCAGAGGTATCCCGGACGCGGCGGACTGGTCACCAAGCCCACCAAGGGCCGGCGACGCAGCACCGTGCCCGTGATCGAGCACTTGCGGCCAACGATGGCTCGACTCACGGTCGGCCGCGAAGCCGACGAGCGTCTGGTGACAGGACCGCGTGGCGGAGTGATCACAACGGCTACCTTGCGCGATGCGACGAACTGGGACGCGCTCGTCGAGCGGCTCGGCCTCTCAGGCTTAGTTCGCCACGGGCTCCGCCACACAGCGCTCACATGGATGGCCGACGCCGGCGTCGAGCTGCACCCGCTGCAGCGGGTCGCCGGCCACCAGGATCCCGCCGTGACCAGTCGTTATTTGCACCCCGACACCCGGGCCGTCCTCGACGCAGGAGCGGCGTTCTCACGCTGGTGGTCCGGATCTGGTCCGGAGAAGCCACACCTTGGTCTCGTCGACGGAGGCAAGGCCGGAGCATGACAAAGGCTCTGACCTGCGTGAACAGATCAGAGCCTATTTTGTCGGGCTGACAGGATTTGAACCTGCGACCCCTTGACCCCCAGTCAAGTGCGCTACCAAGCTGCGCTACAGCCCGATGGCCCCTCGCACGCGGCGAAAGGCCGAGTGGAACCTTACCGCAGCGGTCAGCCTTCGACAGAATCGGGGCGCGCCCGGCGGCCGGGTGCTCGTCGAACCCTCGGGGACGGGTTCGCGGGTCGTGTGGACCACCTCGTACACCACGCCGAGGCTGTGGGGCGGCAAGGTCGTGGAGCAGGTGACCGGCCGCCTGCTGAGGTTCGGCTTCAACGGCATCCTGGACACCTGCGCGAAGGATCTCGCCGGCGGACGAGTGTCGGCGCCGCGACCTAGGCTCGAGCCCATGGACAACGCGACGATCGCTCGGTGGCGCATGCACAACCTGCGGCTCTGGGACCCGGCCGACTCGCCCGCCGAGGTCATCGGACACCTCGCAGCCTCGCAGGGCCAGGACTTCCTGCCCGGCCTCTGGTCGCTCGCCCAGCGCTGCAAGGCCGTCCCGCCGTACGACGACGTGGCGACTGCCTTCGACCGAGGCGAGGTCCTGCGCACTCACGTGCTGCGCCCCACCTGGCACCTCGTCGCGCCCCCCGACCTCCGGTGGCTGTTGACCGCCACGGCCCCACGCGTGCAGAAGCTCAACGCCTACTACGACCGGCAGCTCGGGGTCGACGACGCCGCTGTCGCGCGGGTGCGGGCAACGCTCGAGCGCGTGCTCCCCGGCCGCGCGCTGACGCGTGCCGAGCTCGGTGCCGAGCTGGGTGCGGAGGGCAACCGCCTGGCCTACCTGCTCATGCGGGCCGAGCTCGACCAGCTGATCTGCAGCGGAGCCCGGTCAGGCAACCAGCAGACCTACGCGCTGCTCGCGGAGCGGACGCCCGCCGACGACCGTGACCGCGAGGCGGCGCTGACTGAGCTGGCCCGCCGCTTCTTCGCGACCCGCGCCCCGGCGACGGTGAGGGACCTCGCCGGATGGGCAAGCCTGACGCTGGCGGAGGCGAAGCAGGCGCGAGCGTCGCTCGCCGGGTTCGACGACCTGGAGGTCGACGGCCGCACCTACCTCGTCCTGGGCGACCCACCGCCGGCCGACTCCGCCACGCGGGTCGACCTGGTGCAGGCCTACGACGAGTGCATCATGAGCTACAGCGAGAGCAAGGACGTGCTGGCGCAGGGGCAGCGAGTCGAGGGCACCCGCCCCCCGTCCTACATGCACGCGATGCTGGTCGACGGCAAGGTCGTCGGACACTGGCGCTACGAGCGAGACGGCAAGGGGCGCCCCGAGGTCGTACAGACCTTCACCTACCGCCCCCTCGACGGGGCGGAGAAGGACGCGCTCGGCGTCGCGGTCGAGCGGTTCGCGGCGTTCGCTGCAAGGCCGGTCGAGCTAGCCGGGTCCTGAGCCGGCCTCGATCTGCTGGGCGAGATACTGCTGGATCCCGACCCTCTCGATGGCGTCTAGCTGGCTCTCGAACCAGTCCGCGTGTGACTCCTCGTCGCGCACCATCTCCTCGAAGACGGCCGCGGTGCCGTGGTCGCCCAGCTCGTGGCACTCCTTGGCCCCGGCGTTGAACTGCGCCACAGCGGTCTTCTCGCTCTCGAAGGCGAGCTTGAGCATCTCCTCGGCGGACTCGCCGATGGTGATGGCGTTGAGCTTCTGCACGTTGGGGTGACCGTCGAACATCAGGATGCGGTTGATCAGCGCGTCGGCATCCTTCATCTCGTCGATGGAGATGTCGTAGAACACCTTGCCGAGCTTGGAGAGGCCCCAGTTGTCGAGCATGCGGGCATGCAGGAAGTAGGCGTTGGTGACGGTGAGCTCGAACGTCAGAGCGTCGTTGAGGAGCTCCACGACTCGGGGGCTAGCTGGCTGCACCTTCTACCTCCAGGACGGTCGCATCGAATGCTCGATGCTCGCACAGGAGGCGCTTGAGGGTGAAGACGCAGGATCCGCAGTTCTTGCCGGCGCCGGTCGCACCGCAGAGCTGCGCGACCGTCTGCGCGCCGCTGTCCACGGCGCGGGCGACCTGCGTGTCGGTGACGACCTCGCAGTGGCAGACGATCATGTCACCAAGAGTAAGGCAAGGCTTACCTCAGTGGCAAAGTGACCCATGTCACCGGCGGCGGTCCCTCTTCTCCTTGACCCGCGGTCGCTGCTGCAGGTGGATCGGAGTGCCGACGAAGCCGAACTCCTCCCGCAACCGACGTTCCACGAACCGGAGGTAGGACGCCTCGAGCTTGCCGCTGGTGAACAGGATGAACGTCGGCGGCTCGGTCGACGCCTGGGTGGCGAAGAGGATCTTGGGCTGCTTGCCGCTTCGCACCGGGTGCGGGTGCTCGGAGATGAGCCGGCCGAGGAAGGAGTTGAGCTGGCCGGTGGTGATCCGGGTCTCCCAGCCCTCCAGCGCCTTGTCGAGAGCAGGGACGAGCTTGTCGACGTGCCAGCCGGTGCGGGCGGTGATGTTGACGCGCGGCGCCCACTGCACCCGGACCAGCTCGCGCTCGATCTCCTTGTCCAGGTAGTACCGACGCTCCTCGTCGACGAGGTCCCACTTGTTGAAGGCGATCACCAGGGCACGGCCGGCCTCGGCCACGCCGGTGATGATGCGGGTGTCCTGCTCCGACAGCGGCTGCGAGGCGTCGACGATCATCACGCACACCTCGGCCCGCTCGATCGCCGCGCCGGTGCGCAGCGAGGCGTAGTACTCGTGCCCGGAGGCCTCCTTGACCCGCCTGCGGATGCCGGCGGTGTCGATGAAGCGCCACGTGCGGCCACCGAGGGTCACCAGCTCGTCGACCGGGTCGACCGTCGTACCGGCTGCGTCGTCGACGACGACACGGTCCTCCTTGGCCAGCCGGTTCAGCAGGGAGGACTTGCCGACGTTGGGCTTGCCGACGATCGCGACCCGGCGGGGACCGCCGAGCTCGGGGTCGTCGAACTCGGGGGTCTCGGGCAGCGCCTTCAGGACCGCGTCGAGCAGGTCGCCGGTGCCGCGACCGTGGATGGCCGAGACGGGGAACGGCTCGCCTAGCCCCAGGTTCCAGAGACCGAACGCCTCTGCCTCCGCACGCTGGTCGTCGACCTTGTTGGCCGCGAGCACGACCGGCTTCTTCGACTGGCGCAGGATGCGGACGACCGCCTCGTCGGCGTCGGTGATGCCCACGGTCGCATCCACCACGAACATCACGGCATCGGCGACCGACACCGCGATCTCGGCCTGGGCGCGGATCATCGCGGACAGGCCGCGGCCGTCCGGGTCCCAGCCGCCGGTGTCGACGACGGTGAACGCGCGGCCGTTCCAGTTCGCGTCGTAGGAAACGCGGTCCCGCGTCACGCCCGGGACGTCCTGGACGACCGCCTCACGCCTCCCGATGATGCGGTTGACCAGCGTCGACTTGCCCACGTTGGGGCGGCCGACGACGGCCAGGACGGGCTGGGGGGTGGTCTGGTGGCTCATGGGACTTCCTGGAGGCCCGGGCGACTCCCGGGAACCGTCCAAGTATTCAGGCTGGTTCGTTCGCAGTCGAATCGGCGAGCCCGACGATGATGGAGATCACCTCGTCGAGGGAGTACGGCGTGGTGTCGATGTGCAGCGCGCCGTCGGCCATCGTCAGCGGCGCCGTGGCTCGGCCGGAGTCGATCACGTCGCGCTCGAGCAGGTCGGCCTTGGTCGCCTCGAGGTCGCCCAGGTGGGCGTGCTCGGCGGTGCGCCGCTCGGCCCGGGCGTCCGCCTCGGCCGTCAGGTACACCTTCACCTCTGCCTGCGGCCACACCACCGACGCGATGTCGCGACCCTCCACCACGATCCCGCCGTCGCCGATGATCGAGCGCTGCAGCTCCAGCAGCCGGGCCCGCACCTCCGGCACGGTCGAGACCGGGCTGACAGCCCGTGTGACCTCGACCCCGCGGATCGGCCCGGACACGTCGATACCGTCCACCGCGATGGTCGGATGGGTCGCCTCGGTGCCCGACTCGACGACCGGCTCCCCCGCCAGGGCCGCGACCGCCTCGGAGTCGGTGACGTCCACACCCCGCTCGAGCATCCACCACGTCACCGCCCGGAACTGGGCCCCGGTGTCGAGGTAGCGCAGGCCCAGAGCCGTCGCCACTCCCCTCGACGTGCTCGACTTGCCCGACCCCGACGTCCCGTCGATGGCGATCACGATGTTGCTCACAGACACGCGGGGAAGCCTACCGGGGGCGGCTCGGAGCCCCTCGAGGCGGAGTGACAGTCACCCGTGGGTGGACCAGCCGCGCTGCTCGAGCCCCTCCTGGAGGAGTGTGACGGCCTCGGAGGCGACGGTGAGCTCGACCAGCCCGACCGGGCGGCCGGGGTCGTGGTCGATGCGGAGGTCCTCGATGTTGACGCCGATCTCCCCCACGTCGGCCAGGAGGCGGGCCAGCTCGCCGGGGTGGTCCGGTACGGCGACGAAGAGGCCGGTCTCCTCGCGGGCCGGGCCGCCGTGCTTGCCGGGGATGGCCGCCGTGCCGACGTTGCCGCGCTCGAGGATGGCGGCGAGATCGCGCCGTGTGTTGGTCTCCAGGGCGGCGAGCAGCCGGTCGAGGTCGTCGCGGACCTCCATGAGGAGACGGCTCAGCGCGTCGCTGTTGGCGGTCACGATCTGCTGCCAGAGGCCGGGGTCGCCGGCCGCGATGCGGGTGACGTCCCGCACCCCCTGCCCGGACAGCGCAAGGTGGTCCCCGGGCGCTCCCGCGAGCCGCCCCGCCACCAGGGCCGCAAGGAGGTGGGGCAGGTGCGACGTGCGCGCGACCGCCTGGTCGTGCTCCTCGGGCGTGAACATGAACGCCGTCGCGCCACACGCCCCCACCAGCCCCGAGACGGCCTCGACCGCCTCCGCCGACGACGTCTCGTGGGGCGTGATCGCCCAGGGCCGCCCGTCGAAGAGGTTCGCGCTCGCGGCCAAGGGTCCGGACCGCTCGCTCCCGGCCAGCGGATGAGAGCCGACGTAGCGGGTGAGGGCCTCGGCGTCGACCTGGTCGCGCACGGCGGCCAGCGGAGCCGCCTTGACGCTGCCCACGTCGGTGACGACAGCACCCGACGTGAGAGCGGCCGCGATCTCGTCGGCGAGATGGTCCGGTGGCACGGCAACGACCACCAGCGCGGGCCGGTCGGCCTCGACCGCCGGCCGCCCTGCACCGAGGCCGGACGCGGTGCGGACGTTCTCGGCGTTGACGTCGCTGAGCGTCACCTCGACACCATGGCGGCGGAGCGCCAGCCCGATCGAGGTGCCGAGCAGACCCGTGCCGACGACGAGCACCGAGCCCTTCACTGGTCCGGCACCTCGCGCACGCGAGCCAGATCGCGGCGCAGGTTGGCCGCTCCGTGCAGGTAGACGTGGGTGACCTCGGACTTGGGCAGGTCGGTCTCGACGTGCGCCAGCATGCGCACCACGCGCGGCATCGAGCCGTCGATCTCCAGCTCGCGCGCGCAGATCAGGGGTACGTCGGTGAACCCGAGCTGTCGCGCGGCGTACGCCGGGAACTCCGAGACCAGGTCCGAGGTCGCGGTGAAGATGATGCTGATGAAGTCGTCGACCGACAGGCCGTTGGACGCGATGACGTCCTGCACCATCTCGGCAACCCGGTCGAGCATGTGCTCGCGCACGTCGTCCTCGAGCTGGGTCGCGCCGCGGATCGCGCGGACTGCCATCGTTCCTCCTCGTCCTGACCTCCGGGAAACCCTACCCAGGACCGGGGTTCAGAGCTTGGCGGCGTCCAGCAGCACGCCGAGCTCGCCCAGCGTGAGGTCGCGCAGGGTGCCGGACCTGAGGCCCTGCAGCCGCACCGGGCCGATCGCTGTGCGTGTCAGCCTGGTCACGGGGTGCCCGACCTCGTCGAGCAGCCGTCGGACTATGCGATTGCGCCCCTCGTGGATCACCAGCTCGACGATCGACTTGTCCTTCGTCGACGAGACCACCTTGAACGCATGTGCTTCCACCGCCCCGTCGTCCAGCGTGACACCGGCCAGGACCCGCTTCACCGTCGTCCGCTCCACCGACCCGGTCACCTCGGCGACATAGGTCTTGGTCAGCTCGTAGGACGGGTGCGCCACCTTTTGCGCGAAGTCGCCGTCGTTGGTGAGCAGGATCAGCCCCTCGGTGTCCGTGTCGAGCCGTCCGACGTGGAAGAGCCGCTCGGGACGATCGGCCACCAGGTCGCCGAGAGTGCGACGCCCCTGGGGGTCGCTCATCGTGGAGACGACCCCGCGCGGCTTGTTCAGCACGAGGTACACGTGAGGGCTGATCGGCGGGAGCCGTTTGCCGTCCACCCGGATGACCGCCGTGCGCGGGTCGACCTTGGTGCCGAGCCGGGTGACGACCTCGCCGTCGACCTCGACCAGGCCGTCGAGCATCAGCTCCTCGCACTTGCGGCGCGAAGCGACGCCGGACTGGGCCAGGAGCTTCTGCAGCCGGATCAGCCCGTCGTCGTCGAGCTCGATCGTCATGCGGTCTCGGAGGACGTCTCGATGCCGAGGTCGACATCCTCGAGGTCGTCCATCTCGGGCAGGAACGGAGCGAGCTCGGGCAGGTCGGCCAGCGTGGCGATGCCGATCCGCTCGAGGAAGTGGGAGGTGGTCCGGTACAGGATCGCCGTCGTCTCCGGCTCCTGCCCGGCCTCCTCGACCAGCCCACGCGTGACGAGGGTGCGCATCACGCCGTCGACGTTCACGCCACGGATCGCGGACACGCGGGCGCGGCTGACCGGCTGCTTGTAGGCGACCACCGCGAGCGTCTCGAGCGCGGCCTGCGTCAGCCGGGCCTGCTGTCCCTCGAGCACGAACCTCTCCACCACGGGCGCGAGCTCCTCGCGGGTGTAGTAGCGCCAGCCGCCCGCGACATTGCGCAGGTCGAAGCCGCGCCCCTGCTCGGCGTACTCCGCGGTGAGCGCCTCCAGCGCACCCTGCACCTCAGCAGGCGGGTAGCCGACGGCCGACGCCAGCGAGAGGTGGTCCAGAGGCTGGTCGGCGACCATCAGCACCGCCTCGAGGGCGGGCTTGAGCTCCGCCAGAGGTACGGCGAGGGTGTCGGCCTCGTCCGCAGTCGGGTCAGCGGCCTCGTAGACCGGGTGCTCCTCCACCTGCTCCTCCACCTGCTCCTCGGGGCCGACCTCGTCAGTCATCTGCATCCTTCGCGTCGTCCTCCTCCGCCTCCGACGGTACGTCGGGGAGGGGCTGGTCCTCGTCGGCGGGTGGCGCTCCGTCGAACTCGTCGGTGATCACGATCTCGCCGTCGTCCGTGCCGGTCCACCGCACGGTGAGCTCACCGAGCGGCGTGACCTGGTCGAAGGCGACGGCACCCTCACGGAACAGCTCCAGCAGCGAGAGGAACCGTGCCACCCGGGTCAAGGTGTCGGCCGCGTCGCCACAGAGCGCGCGGAAGGTCATCGTGCCGGTGCGCCGCAGCCGGTCGACGACGATCGTGGCCTGCTCCTTGACGCTCACGGTCGGCGCGTGCAGGTGCCCGAAGCTCATCTCGAGCACCGGCTTGGGCTCCAACGCCCTCGCAGCAAGTGCCGCGAACTCCTGCAGCCCGATCCCGATCAGCACCTCGGGCAGCAGGGTCGCGTAGCGCTCGTCGAGGCTCACAGCGCGCGGGTGCTTGCGCGCCTCCCGCGCCAGCCGTTGCTCGAGGATCCCGGCCACCTGCTTGAACGCCTTGTACTGGAGCAGCCGGGCGAAGAGCAGGTCCCGCGCCTCGAGCAGCGCGAAGTCGTCCTCGTCCTCGACGTCGCCCTGGGGCAGCAGGCGCGCCGCCTTGAGGTCGAGCAACGTGGAGGCGACGACCAGGAACGACGAGGTCTGCTCCAGGTCCCACTCGGGTCCACCGGCCTTGATGTGCGCGATGAACTCGTCGGTGACCCGGGACAGCGACACCTCGGTGATGTCGAGCTTGTGCTTGGCGATCAGGCTCAGCAGGAGGTCGAACGGTCCCTCGAAGTTGTCCAGCTTCAGCGCGAAGCCGGTCGTGGGCTGCTGCTCTCCTGCGGTGGCCTCAACGTCGGCCACCGCCGTCATGCCTGCGTCAGCCGCTGCACGATCGTGCTGCTCTCGCCGTGAGCCTCGAGATCCTCCAGGGCGAGGGCGACAGCGATCCGCACGATCTTGCCGCGGTCGACGGCCGAGCCGAGCGTGCGACGGAGCGTCAGCCTCGCGTGCTCGAGGTCGAGCAGCTCGTCCGAGGTGATGTAGACCGTCATCTTCTCGTCGTGCTTGACGCGGCCGGACGGCTGCTTGGGCTCCTGCTGCTGAGGCTTCCCCGCCTCAGCGACAGGCTCCTCGGGCTCCACCACGACATGGATGTCGGGAGGTGGGTCCGGGACCGCGGTGGGCCGAAACAGGTCGTCGGCCTTGGGCAGGTTTACGCGTCTTGCCAACGGCTCAGCACCTCCCTGGCCAGGGAGCGGTAGGAGTCGGCTCCGGTGGAGGTCGAGGCGTAGGTCGTGATCGGCTCACCGGCGACGGTCGAGTCGGAGAACTTGATGGTGCGCCGGATGACAGTGTGGAAGACGGTGTCGCCCCACGCCTGCACCAGCCGCTCCATGACCTCACGGGAGTGGAGCGTGCGGCCGTCGTACATGGTGCCCAGGACGCCGTCGATCGTCAGCCGCGGGTTGAGGCGTTCGCGCACCTTGTCGATGGTCGTCTTGAGCAGCGCGACGCCACGGAGAGCGAAGTACTCGCACTCCAGCGGCACGACGACGCCGTCGGAGGCCGTGAGCGCGTTGACGGTCAGCAGGCCGAGCGACGGCTGGCAGTCGATCAGGATCACGTCGTACTTGTCGATCGCGGGCGCCAGGACGCGCTGCAGGGTCTGCTCACGCGCGACCTCGTGCACCAGCTGCACCTCGGCGGCCGAGAGGTCGATGTTGCTCGGCAGCAGGTCCATGCCCGGCACGTTGGTCGGCACGATGACGTCCTCGAGGGTCGTCTCCCGGTCCATCAGCAGGTTGTAGACGGACTGCTCCATGTCGTGCGGGTTGAGCCCCAGCCCGACCGAGAGCGAGCCCTGCGGGTCGAAGTCGACCAGCAGCACCTTGCGGCCGTACTCCGCCAGCGACGCGCCCAGGTTGATGGTCGTCGTGGTCTTGCCGACACCACCCTTCTGGTTGCACATCGAGATGATGCGCGCGTTGCCGTGGATGCTGATCGGGCGCGGCTCGGGAAGGCGCGGGAACGGGCGCCCGGTGGGGCCGATCTCCAGCGGCTCGGGTTCCGGCTCGATGACGGCCGTCTGGCTCGGGAACGGGATGGGGTCACTCACGGTCTGCTCTCCTGCGGGGGAAGTCGGCGCCGCCTGGACGGGGCCGTTCACAAGAGGCGGGCGGACCAGCGGGGGGATCTCCGAAGCACTCGATCCTGCTGAGCCGCCCAAGAAACCTGCGCTGTAGTCGTTCACGCTGATGCCTCTCGTTGTCGGTCGCCGGTCCGGGACTCTCCCCGGTCTCGGCGCGGCGACACTATGGGTTCTCTTGTGCCCCCATCCAACGAGGTCCGCGTCTGTGGATCGGTGAGGCGCGCCGTGCACATGTCGACAAATCGATGTGGAGAAGCCTGTGGATCAGTCCAGGGCTCGCGGATGCGCCGTCGAGTAGACCTCGCGCAGCTTGTCGACGGTGACCAGCGTGTAGACCTGCGTAGTGGTCACCGACGCGTGCCCCAGCAGCTCCTGCACCACGCGTACGTCGGCCCCGCCGTCGAGCAGGTGCGTGGCGAAGGAGTGCCGCAGCGTGTGTGGCGAGACCTCCGCGGTCACCCCGGCCCGCTCGGCGGCCTTGACCAGCACGGTCCAAGCGCTCTGCCGGGAGAGCCGTCCGCCGCGAGCGTTGAGGAACATCGCAGCATTGCCCGTGCCGACCCCGGCGAGCATCGGCCGGCCACGCACGAGGTACGCCGAGACCGCCTCGCTCGCGAACGAGCCGACGGGCACCATGCGCTCCTTGCTGCCCTTGCCGCGCAGCAGCACGCTCCCCTGCCCCTCGGTCGCCAGGTCCAGGTCGTCGACGTCGAGCCCGACGGCCTCGGAGATACGCGCACCCGTGCCGTAGAGGACCTCCAGCAGTGCACGGTCACGCAGGGCGAGGGCTGTGCCCGGAGCCCCGGCCGCGTGCAGGATCGCCTCGATGTCCCCGATCGGCAGCGCCTTGGGCAGCCGCTTGGCGGGAGCAGGGGGCTTCACGGCGGCGGCCGGGTCCACCTGGCTCAGACCCTCGCGCACGGCGAACTTGTGGAACCCGCGCACCGCGACCACCGTCCTGGCCGCGGACCCCGCGCTCAGCGGCGGGTGGTCGGGGTCGCCCTCGCGCAGCGCCATCAGGAACTCCGAGACCGTCGCCTCGTCGACGCCGGTGACGTCGTCGACCCCACGGCCGGCCAGGAACTCCTGGTAGCGGCGCAGGTCGCGGCGATAGGACTTCAGCGTGTTGTCGGCCACGCCGCGCTCGACGACGAGGTGGTCGAGGTAGGTGCGGACCGCGCGTTGGAGTGCGTTCAGTCCAGCGCTCCTTCGAGGGCCACGCACTCCATTCCGTGCGCCTCTGCAACCCCTCGGCAGGTGATCTCGCCGCCCCAGGTGTTCAGGCCGAGAGCGAGCGAGTTGTCATCGCGCAGCGCCTGCTTCCAGCCCTTGTCGGCCAGCGCGACGGCGTAGGGCAGGGTGGCGTTGGTCAGCGCGTAGGTCGAGGTGTTGGGCACCGCACCGGGCATGTTCGCCACGCAGTAGAAGATCGAGTTGTGCACCTGGTAGGTCGGGTCGGCGTGCGTCGTGGGCCGGGTGTCCTCGAAGCAGCCACCCTGGTCGACGGCGATGTCGACCAGCACCGAGCCGGGCTTCATCTGGGCCACGAGGTCGTTGGTGACCAGCTTGGGAGCCTTGGCGCCCGGGATCAGGACGGCGCCGATGACCATGTCGGCCTCCATCACCTGCTGCTGGATCGCCAGCCTCGAGGAGGCCAGACCGTGCACCCGGTTGTTGTAGCGCCAGAACGACATGCGTAGCTTGTCGAGATCGGTGTCCAGCAGCGTGACGTCGGCACCCATGCCGAGCGCGATGTTCGCTGCGTTCTGGCCAGACACGCCGGCCCCGATGATGACGACCTTGGCGTTGGCCACACCGCCGACCCCGCCCAGCAGCACGCCTCGCCCGCCGTTGGCCTTGAGCAGCGAGTGCGCGCCCACCTGAGGCGCGAGGCAGCCTGCGACCTCGGACATCGGGTACAGCAGCGGGAGCCCGCCGGAGGGAAGCTGCACCGTCTCGTAGGCGATGGAGGTCGTCCTGCGCTCGAGCAGCGCCTCGGTCAGCGGCTGGTCGGCGGCCAGGTGCAGGTAGGTGAAGAGAACCAGGTCCTCGCGAAGGCGGTGGTACTCCTCGGCGACGGGCTCCTTGACCTTGAGCACCATGTCGGCGTTGCCCCACACCTCGTCGGCCGAGTCGAGCAGCTTCGCGCCGGCCGTGGTGTACTCGGCGTCGGGGATGGACGAGCCGAGGCCCGCCTCTCGCTCGACGAACACCTCGTGACCGTGGGCCACCAGCTCGTGGACCCCGACCGGGGTGATCGCCACGCGGTACTCGTGGTTCTTGACTTCCTTCGGTACGCCGACCTTCATCGACCTGGGCTCCTCACCGTGTGGTCGCCGCCACGTCGATGGGACGGCAGTTCGGAGTCTAGACGTGACCCGTCAGTAGCCTTGAATCCTGTAGGTCATGACAGCCAGAGCCAGCGGGCCGTCAGCGAGCCGTCCCTCCAGGACACCCTGCACAAGCTCGTCGACCGGCACCCACGAGACCGTCATGTCGGCCTCCTCGTGGTGCAGCTCGAAGCCGCCCCGGTCAGGGACGTGCTCGAGCCCGCGCGCCAGGAAGTAGACGTGCTTCTCGTTCGACAGCCCCGGCGAGGGGTACGTCGTGAGCAGGTGGGTCCACTCGCGCGCCGTACAGGCGCCTTCCTCGAGCAGCTCCCGCTTCGCCGCCAGGACAGGGTCCTCGTCAGGTACGTCGAGCAGCCCGGCGGGGAGCTCGACGAGCCGCATGGACACCGGATGCCGGTACTGCTCCACGACCAGCGCCTGCTCGTAGTCGTCGACGGCCAGCACCACCACCGCACCAGGATGGTCGACGACAAGCCTGCCGAAGCGCTCGTCGTGACCGGGCGCGGAGATGATGTCGCGGCGGACGGAGAACGGAGCCGGACCGTCCCAGACCGGCTCCACCTCGTGGACGGGCCAGACCTGCGGAGTGTCCCTCATTCGCCGGCGGGCTCGTCCTCGCTGACGGCCCGTCGTACGGCCGGGTCGAGCGGGATCTCCAGCTCCCTCTGGCGCGCGATCGCAGCACCGACCAGCCCGGCGAACATCGGGTGGGGCTTGGTGGGCCGGCTGCGCAGCTCGGGGTGGGCTTGGGTCGAGACGTAGTACGGGTGGACCTCACGGGGCAGCTCGACGAACTCGACCAGGTTGTTGTCCGGGCTGGTGCCGGAGAAGACCAGACCGGCCTGCTCGAGCCGCTCACGGTAGGTGTTGTTCACCTCGTAGCGGTGGCGGTGCCGCTCCTCGACCTTGTCCTCGCCGTAGGCCTCGCGGATCACCGAGCCTGCCTTGAGGTTGGCCGGGTAGAGGCCCAGGCGCATGGTGCCCCCGAGGTCGCCGGCCCCTTCGACGTAGGCGTGCTGCTCGGCCATCGTGGCGATCACGGGCTCCGGGGTGTCCACGTCGAACTCGGTCGAGCCGGCCTTGGAGAGCCCCAGCTCGGTGCGGGCGTACTCGATGACCATGCACTGCAGGCCAAGGCAGATGCCCAGGGTCGGGATGCGGTGGGTGCGGGCGTAGCTCAGCGCGCCGATCTTGCCGTCGATGCCGCGCACGCCGAAGCCGCCCGGGACCAGGACCGCGTCGACGTCGGCGAGGTGCTTGGCCGCGCCCTCGGGGGTCTCGCAGCCGTCGGAGGCGACCCAGCGGATCTTCACCTTGGCTTCGTGGGCGAACCCACCGGCCCGCAGTGCCTCGGCGACCGAGAGGTAGGCGTCGGGCAGGTCGATGTACTTGCCGACCAGCGCGACCGTGACCTCCTCACTGGGGTGGTGCACCCGCCGCAGCAGGTCGTCCCAGCGAGTCCAGTCGACGTCGCGGAACGGCAGGTTGAGCCGGCGTACGACGTAGGCGTCGAGCCCTTCGCTGTGCAGCACCTTGGGGATGTCGTAGATCGAGGGCGCGTCGACCGCGGCCGTCACGGCCTCCTGGTCGACGTCGCACATCAGCGAGATCTTCCTCTTGACGTTCTCGGGGATCGGCCGGTCGGCGCGCAGCACGACAGCGTCCGGCTGGATGCCGATGCTGCGCAGGGCCGCGACCGAGTGCTGGGTCGGCTTGGTCTTCAGCTCCCCGGACGGGCCGATGAACGGCACCAGCGAGACGTGCAGGAAGAAGCAGTTGTCGCGGCCGACGTCGTGGCGCACCTGCCGGGCGGCCTCGAGGAACGGCAGCGACTCGATGTCACCGACCGTGCCGCCGATCTCGGTGATGACCACGTCGACGTCGGGTCCGGCCATCGCGCGGACGCGGTCCTTGATCTCGTTGGTGATGTGCGGGATCACCTGGACGGTGTCACCGAGGTAGTCCCCGCGCCGCTCCTTGGCGATCACCTCGGAGTAGACCTGCCCGGTCGTGACGTTCGCGATGCCGGCCAGGTCGGTGTCGAGGAAGCGCTCGTAGTGGCCCACGTCGAGGTCGGTCTCCGCGCCGTCGTTGGTGACGAAGACCTCCCCGTGCTGGAACGGGTTCATCGTGCCGGGGTCGACGTTCAGGTAGGGATCGAGCTTCTGCATGGTGACCCGCAGCCCGCGAGCCTTCAGCAGGTTGCCGAGGGACGAGGCGGTCAGGCCCTTGCCGAGGGACGAGGCGACGCCGCCGGTGACGAAAACGTGCTTGGTGGGCTGGCGTTCGGCCAAGAGAGACTCCCGTGGGTCCAGATGTGCGGCGAGAGAGCTCGCCCGTCCACGGGGTTCTAGGCTAGCAAGAGAAACGCCGGATCGGAGAATCCACGCCGGACATCTCAGGTGTTGCGCGGTCGTGGTTGTTGGCTGGTTGTTGGCTAGTTGCTGGCCACGCCAGGACGCGGGCCCGTCGCTCCCGCACCGCCCCCGTAGTGCCCCGCCGCGCCGGCCACCTGCTCGGCCATGGCGAGCACGGTCACGATCGCCCCGGCGGGCGTGTCAGCCGAGTCCACGGTGGAGACGGCCTTGGCGACCGCCACATCCCCGCGTACGCCGGTCAGGACACCGGTCGCGCCGGCGGCCGACGCCGGGGCTGCCACCACGACCCCGCCCGTGGCCGCGTCGAGGGAGCCCGCCAGGCTCCGGACGATGCTGGCCATGCCTTGAGCCTTCTCGGCGTCGGCGACGGGTGGTCCTCCGACGACGAGGATCAGGTTGCCCCGCCGCGCCAGGTCCCCGTCGGTGGCGATCAGTCCTGCCGTGGAGAGGCCGGCCAGGACGCCCTTGCCCTGCTCGTCGACCGCGTCGCCAGCGGCCCTCTTCGTGCCGACGGCGTAGGCCAGCAGGACGCCGAGGCGCTCGTAGCTGGCTGCTCCCGCGGCGATGGTCACCTTGGTGACTGCGGCCTCCAGCTGCCCGCCCAGCTCGTCGACCAGCTGCTTGTTCGAGACGTCGACGAGGGCCGCGTCGACCCGGATCGTGCCGGCCAGCGATGCGCCTCCCGCGGCCAGGGCGCCGGTCAGCCCGGCGACCTCGTCCTGGGACGCCCCGGGCAGCACCAGCATCGTGACCGCCCTCCCCTTGAGCCGCCCGCCGAGCAGGCTGGGCTGCAGCGAGGCAGCGAAGGCGTCGCCGAACGCGTCCCGCTGACGGTCCGCGGTGCCGGCCGAGGTCGGACTCGTGGTTCCTCCGGCGCTGTTCTGCTCGTCGCCGTCCTGGAGCGGGCCGGCGCCGAGAGCGACCCCGGCGGCCAGCGCCAGGAGCACGGCGACGAGCGAGGCGATGTGGTAGCGGAACGAGATCACGGTGACCTTAGAGCCCTTCGAACCAGTCGCGGAGAGAGTCCCACCAGTCCTGGCCGACCGGGGTCGTGCCGACGGCGATCGCCAGCGCCAGGAGCCCGGCGAGCAGCAGGAACAGCAGGTGCCACAGCCGCACGCGTCCGGCGTACAGCTCAGGCACCCCCTTGGCGTCGACGAGCTTGTTGCCGACGCGCAGGCGGGTGAGGAACGTGCTGGCCAGCCCCGCACGCTGCCGGTCGAGGAACTCGTCCAGCGTGGCGTGCGTGCCGACCGTGATGATGAGTGAGGCGCCGCGGATGTCGGCCATCAGCAGTGCGACGTCCTCCGTGGTGCCTCCCGAGGAGATGCTCTTGGGCCGGATGCCGAGCTTCTCGACGCGCTCGGCGCCGACCACCCGACCCGACTCGTCGCTGTGGATGACGACCTCGGTGGCTGCCCGCAGGGCCTGGTCGCTGACCGGACGGCGTTGTCCGGTGGATCCAGTGTGCTCGAAGGCGTTCTGGCCGGCGACCACGACGTTCGGCTTGAGCCCGGCCTCCAGGATCGCGTCGGCGCCCGAGTCCACGCCGATCAGCACCGGACGCTGCTCCTTGATGAACCTGCGCAGCCGGTTGAGATCAGCTCGGTAGTCGTAGCCCTGCACCACCACGACGACCGGGCGGCCGTAGACCTTCGACGTCAGCCGCGGCACTCCCTGCCCGTGCAGCAGCAGCGCCTGCTCGCGTCGCAGGAACTCAGTCGTGTTGTGGGTGAAGCTCTGCAGCTGGGTCGAGAGACCCCCGCGGGCGCTGTCCATCTGAGCGGTGATGTCGTCGGCGGTCAGGGTGCGCCCGGTCGCCACGATCGCGTTCCCGACGTACAGGTGCCCGTCGAGCACCCGGGCCGGCTGGCCTTCCTTGAGGCTGGTGAACACGTCGGTGCCCACACCCTCGACGAGGGTCACGCCGGCTGACGCGAGCGCCTCGGGTCCGAGGTTCGGGTAGCGGCCGGAGATGAACGGCGAGGCGTTGACGACCGCACGGACGCCGTGGTCCAGCAGCGCCTCGGCCGTGGAGCGGTCCAGGTCGAGATGGTCCAGGACGGCGATGTCGCCGGGCTGAAGACGGCGCAGGAGGTTGCCGGTCCGACGGTCCACGCGAAGCGTGCCTGTGGTCCCTGAGGCGTGTGTGACTGCTGGTTGCTGGCGCGACGGGAACTTCATGACCGTTCCATGGTGACACGCACCGGCTGACGATCCAGGCAAATGCCCCAGTTCAGCGCGTTGCTCGGCGGGGGGCCCGCCGAGCCTCGCCGAGCAGCTCCTCGGCGTGTGCCAGAGCCGTCTCGGAGTCCTCCATGCCGGCGAGCATCCGGGAGAGCTCGCGCACCCGCTCCTCGTCGTCCAGCACGCTGAGACCAGAGCTGGTGACCGTGCCGTCGTTGCTCTTGACGACCCGGACGTGTCGGTCCGCGAACGCGGCGACCTGCGGCAGGTGGGTGACGACCAGCACCTGGGCGTGCTGGGCGAGCATCGCGAGCCGGCGACCGACCTCCACGGCCGCCTTGCCACCCACGCCGGCGTCGACCTCGTCGAAGACGAAGGTCGGCACCGGGTTGGTCGCCGCCAGAGCCACCTCGACGCCGAGCATCACCCGGGAGAGCTCACCGCCGGACGCGCCCTTGCCCAGGGGTCGAGGCTCGGCTCCTACGTTGGCGGCCAGCAACAGCTCGACGTCGTCCAGCCCGGTCGAGGTGAACCGCACCGTGCGCTTGCCCGCCGCCAGGCCCGCCGGGTCGTCGGCCTGCGTGACGGCGACGGTGAGCGTGGCGTGTGGCATCGCGAGCTGGTTGAGCTCGTCGGTCACCACCTGACCCAGGGCCTCGGCGGCACGCTGCCTCTCGGCGGAGAGGCTGCCCCCGACGTCGGCAAGCTCGAGCCGGAGCGCCGCGCTGCGGGCCTTCAGCTCCTCGATGCGCTCGTCGGTGTGGTCGAGGTCGACGAGCCGGGTCGCCGACTCGGCCGACCAGGCCAGGACGTCGTCGATCGTCTCGCCGTACTTGCGGGTCAGGGCTGTGAGCGCCGCGCGTCGCCCGGACACGACGGCCAGCCGGGCGGGATCGGCCTCGAGCCCGGTGGCGTAGGACGACACGTCGGCCGCCACGTCGGACAGCAGGTAGCTGAGCTCAGCCAGCCGGTCAGCCAGCCCTGCGGCCTGGGGGTCGTGGTCGCGCACGCCGTCGAGCAGCTTGCGGGCGGCGGAGACGGCACCCAGGGCGTCCGGACCGCCGTCGTCGGCCGAGAGGCTGTTGCGGGACTGCTCGGCGGCGGTGCGCAGCGTGTCGGCGAACCCGAGCCTCGACTCCTCCTCCGCGAGCGCGGCGTCCTCGCCCGGCTGCGGCGCGACCCCCTCGATCTCGGTGAGCCCGAAGCGCAGCAGGTCGGCCTCGCGGGCGCGCTCCATCGCGGATGCCACCACCGTGGCCAGCTCGCTCTCGGTCGCCTTGAGCTCGGCGTAGGACGCGGCGAAGCGCTCTCGCAGCCGCAGCACCTCGTCGCCGGCGAACCGGTCGAGCGCCTCGCCCTGCGCCCCGGCATGGAGCAGCCGGTGCTGGTCGGACTGCCCATGCACGGCGATCAGGGGGTCGGTCAGCTCGCCCAGGGTTGCGGCCGGGACCGACGCTCCGCCGACGTAGGCCCGGGAACGCCCCTCGGCCGAGACCTGCCGGGCCACGAGCACCGAGCCGTCCTCGATCTCGCCGCCGAGCTCCTCGACGCGGGCCTCGAGCGACCCAGACGAACGCACGAGCCCCTCGACGCGGGCCTGCTTGGCGCCGGTGCGCACAGCGCCGGAGTCTGCCCGCCCACCCATGAGCAGGCCCAGCGCGCTGACGACCATCGTCTTGCCCGCCCCGGTCTCGCCGGTGATGGCGGTGAACCCAGGACCGAGCTCGAGCACCGACTCCTCGATCACCCCCAGCGAGGTGATCCTCAGCTCCTCAAGCACCGGACTCCTCACCGCCACTCTGCTTGCGGCGCTCCGCGGCACCTCGCCAGCCCGACACCGGGAGGCCGAACTTGCGGACGAGCCGGTCGGTGAACGGCGCCTCGTGGAGGCGCGCCAGCCGCACCGGGAACCTGCCGCGTCGTACCTCGATGCGGGCACCGGGCGGCAGGTCGTAGGTGCGCCGGCCGTCGCACCAGAGCACGCCGGCGCCCTCGGTGTCGGCAAGCACCTCGACCGCGATGACAGAGGTCGGCGCGACCACCATCGGCCGCGCGAAGAGCGCATGCGCGCTGATCGGCACGATCAGCAGTGCCTCGACCCCCGGCCAGACGATCGGCCCGCCGGCGCTGAAGTTGTAGGCGGTCGAGCCGGTAGGCGTGGCGCACACGACGCCATCGGCGCCCCAGCGTGACAACGGACGACCGTCGACCTCGACGACCACCTCGAGCATGCGCTCGCGGGCGGCCTTCTCCACGCTGGCCTCGTTGAGCGCCCAGGTCTCGGCCACCAGCTGCTTGCCGCGGTAGAGGGAGACCTCGATGGTGAGGCGGTCCTCGGTGGTGTAGCGCTTGGCCACGATCGACTCGACGACGATCTCGCGGTCGTCCTCCTCGGCCTCCGCGAGGAAGCCGACATGCCCCAGGTTGATGCCCAGCAGCGGCGTGCCCGTCTCACGGGCGAGCTCGGCGGCACGCAGGATCGTGCCGTCGCCACCCAGGACGACCATCAGCTCACATCCCTCGGCGGCCTCCGGATCCGCCTCCGCCAGCTCCACCTCGCTCACGTCGAGCCCGAGGTGGTCGGCCTCCTCCTTGAGCAGCCGCAGCGTCATGCCCTGGGCCACCAGCGCCTGGCACACCTCGAGCGCGGCGGCACGCACCTCGGGCCGCCCGGTGTGGGCAAGCACGAAGATCCGGCGGACAGGCTCCACGGAGGGGCCGGCAGCGGTCGTCTGGGTCACGGGCCTACTTTCTCACCCGGGGACGACAGATCCGCGGTGCGTCGTACTTCTGTGGAGATGTCGTCGGCCGAGACCGCGGTCTTGCCCCTCCGCAGCCAGAGGAAGTACTCGATGTTGCCCGAGGGTCCGGGCAACGGGCTGGTGGTGACAGCCTGAGCGCCCCACCCACGCGCGGCTGCGTCCTGCGCCACCTGGGCGACCACCTCGGCACGAAGCTCCGGATCGCGTACGACGCCTCCACGCCCGACCCGGTCCTTGCCGACCTCGAACTGCGGCTTGACCATGAGCGCGAGGTCGGCGTCGTCGCGCACGACGCGGAGCAGGGCGTCGAGCACCAGCCGCAACGAGATGAACGAGAGGTCGCCGACGACCACGTCGACCGGCCCGCCGATGAGCTCGGCGGTCAGGTCGCGGACGTTGGTGCGGTCGTGGACCTGAACCCGCTCGTCTGACTGCAGCGACCACGCGAGCTGTCCGTAGCCGACGTCGACGGCCACCACCTCGCGAGCCCCCGCCCGGAGCAGCACGTCGGTGAACCCACCTGTCGAGGCGCCGGCGTCCAGGCAGCGACGTCCTGCCACGCTCAGCCCGGCTCGGCCGAAGACCTCGAGCGCGCCGGCCAGCTTGTGACCGCCCCGCGACACGTAGTCGGGCTTGTCGGGGTCCACAGCAACGACGATCGCGACGTCGGTCGTCACGCCGGTCGCCGGCTTGGTCGCGACCACGCCGGACACCTTCACCCGGCCTGCTGCCACCAGCTCAGCCGCCTGCTCACGGGAGCGTGCGAGCCCGCGGCGTACCAGCTCGGCGTCGAGTCGCAGGCGACGCGGTGGCACGACTCAGGCGGACGGTTCGTTGCCGGCGTCCGCGAGCGCAGCACGCAGCTGCTCGTGGGCGGACTCGAAGACTGGCACCTGCTCGGAAGCAGGCGTCTGGTCGAGGCCGTCGAGCGTGGCCAGCACGGCGTCGACCGCCGGGTTGCCGGTCGACTCGACCCGCGCCACGGATGGTGCGGGCGCCGGCTGCTCCGGCGTCACCTCGTCGTCGAACCCGGCCTGGGTCTCGCTGAACTCTTCGCTCACCACTGCTCCACGTCTCTCGCTGGCGTTGCTAGCCCACGCTACCCGGCGGCGTCAGCCCATCGACGGCGACCGGCCGCCCGGTGTCGTCCAGGTGTGACCACGCCGAGACCGCTACCACCCGCCACCAGTCGTCGGCCGACCCTTCGCCCGCGACCAGCATCCGGCCGTCGTGCACCTCCGCGCGCCAGCCGCCCAGTGCACCGTCGGCGGGCACCCCCTGCGCCGTGGCGAGGCCGCCCAGGTCGGCGGCCAGGTACGTCGGTCGAAGCGACCGCGGGATCGACACGAGCTCCTGGAGGTGCGTCACGCCGGTCATCACCAGCAGGCTGTCCAGCTCGGAACGAACTGCTCCTTCGATGTCGGTGTCGATCCGGTCGCCGACCACCAGCGGCCGCTCTCCCCCGACCCGGCGCACCGACTCCTGGAACAACGGCGGCTCGGGCTTGCCGGCCACGACCGGGGTCCGCCCCGAGTAGCTCGCCACCGCGCCGACCAGCACGCCGTTGCCCGGGCCGGGGCCGTGGGGCGTCGGGACGGTGAGGTCGGTGTTGGACGCGACCCACGGCAGTCCGCGCCGGACGAGGATCGCACCGTCGATCACGGTGCGCCACCGCAGGTCCGGGTGGTAGCCCGACACCACGGCCGCCGGCTCGTCGTCGATCGACTGCACCGGGACCAGTCCCTCCGCCTTCAGCGCCTCGAAGAGGCCGAGACCGCCGATCACGAAGATCCTCGCCCCTGCCGGCTGCTCCGTCGCGAGCACGCGTGCGGCCGCCTGGGCGGAGGTGACGACCTCGGTCGGGTCGACCTCGATGCCCAGCTCGGTGAGGTGGGCGGCCACCGCCTCCGGGGGTCTGGAGGCGTTGTTGGTCACGAAGGCAAGGTGCATTCCCGCCTCGCGGGCCGACGCGAGGTGGTCCGGCGCACCCTGCACGGCGTGGGCGCCGACGTAGACGACGCCGTCGAGATCGAGCAGCGCGACGTCGTACGCCGAGGACAGCGGCTGGGTGCAGGCACGCAGCAAGCCGAGCTCCTCTCCTACGATGCCTTGGTGACCCGTCGCCCTCTCGAGCTCAGACCCTTCCGCGGACTGCGCTTCGACCCTGAGGTCGTCGGCGACCTCGGAACCGTTGTGTCGCCGCCGTATGACGTGCTGGACGCAGCCATCGTCCAGGAGCTTGAGCGGGCGAACCGCCACAACGTGGTGCGCCTGATTCTGTCACGCTACTTCGAGCCGCCCTATCGTGCCGTCCGCCGTCGACTCGAGAAGTGGCGGGCCCACGGCTACCTGCAGGCCGACGAGGAACCCGGCCTCTACCTCTACGAGTACGTCGCCGAGGGCAGCACGGTCCGGGGGCTCATCGGCCTCCTGGGGCTCCGGGATCCCTCCGAGCGGGTGGTCCTGCCCCACGAGGACGTCCTCCCGGTGCCGGTCGACGACCGTACGCTGCTCATGCGCACCACCGAGACCAACCTCGAGCCGATCCTGCTGGTCCACCCTGGCACCGCCGACCTGGCCGAGCTCTACGACAAGGTCGCCTCGATGCCGCCCCTCGCGGGCTTCACCGCCCTGGACGGCAGCGCACACCGGCTCTGGGCGGTCACCGAGCCCGACCTGCTGGACCGCATCGCCGGCGAGCTGGCTGCGCAACAAGCTCTCATCGCCGACGGACACCATCGCTACGCGGCCTACCAGAACCTCCAGGACGAGCTCGGTGGCGAGCCGGACTCCCCCTGGCGGCACGGCCTGGCCATGCTGGTCGCCGACGACGGACGGGGGCTGCACATCGGCCCCATCCACCGCGTCGTCTCAGGGCTCACGCTCCGCGACGTACAGGAGGCGCTGGACCCCGACGACGGTTTCGAGGAGTTCCCGGACCGCACGGCCGCCGATGCCGCACGGCCTGGTGTCGTGGAGCCACCGGGCTGGGTGACGCTGTGGCTCTCCGACGGCACGCGCTGGGCCTGCGTGCAGACCAGGCGAACCGGTCTCGACGTGGCCGTGCTCCACGAGCGGCTCCTGCCCGCCTGGCACGTCGCCGACGAGCAGGTCAGCTACCACCACAGCCTCGACCAGGCACTCCAGGTCGCTGCCGGAGAGCCCGCCGTGGTGGTCGTCGTGCAGCCACCCCGACTCGCCGACGTCATCGCCGCGGCGGCGAACGGAGAGCGACTCCCCCGCAAGTCCACCTCCTTCGCCCCCAAGCCTCGGATGGGGGTCGTGATGCGCGACCTCCGAGACAGCTGAGACCACCGAGACGCCCGCTCGCACGCACGGTTTCAGCGCGCGCGGGCAACGACCCGCCCCTTGAGCACCTCGATCTCCACCAGGCTGCTCTTCGCCTGCCCCGCGCCGTAGACCCGCCGGCGGAGCGATCCCTCGACCTCGACGGTGTCGCCCACCTTCCACGACCGCACAGCCTTCTTGGGCAGGGCGGTCCAGGCGGAGCAGACCATCCAGTCGCTGGTCTGCCGGGACCCCTTGGTCATGGCGGTCCTCTCCCGCGGCACCGAGAGCCGCACCGTCACGATCGACGCCCCGCTCGGCAGGTCGCGCGCCAAGGGTGTCGACGTGACCCGGCCGCGCAGGAGCACCTCGTTGATGCCTGCCGGCTCCACGTCCTCTGACATGGTCATCACCTCCACGGCAAGCATCCGTGCCAGCGGAGACGCAACGGCGCCCCAGCCCCGGCGCCTGTGCACAAGCCGGCCTGGGGAGCCACGCCTCTGGGAAGTGGCTCAGTCCTCGTCGTAGGTGTCGGTGACGACCAGACCCTCGAGCTCCGCGATCCGGTCGGCGGCGTCCGTCACGGCGTTGCTGTCCACGCCCGCGGTGCGGTGGAACCACTCGATCGCGTCGTCACGCCGACCTGCCTCGAGCAGGAGGTCCGCGTAGGCGTAGCGCAGTCGCGCCACCCAGTCGGCGCGCGACCTCGACCGCAGAGGAGCGTTCTCCAGCGTGCGCAGCGCGCCGTCGAGCTCACCGAGGTCGCGACGGGCACCGGCCTCGACTATGGTCATCTCCGCCTGCAGCTCAGGCGCGAGGCCGGCGACAGCAGGGTTCTTGGCCAGCGCGAGCGCCTTGTCCGGGCGACCCAGAGCGCGCTCGCAGTCGGCCATCACCGGAAGGTAGTCGTTGACACCGTTCATCCGTCGAGCCGCGCGCAGCTCCGAGAGCGCCTCGGCGAACTCCCCGGCCGCATAGGCCGCCTCACCGCAGGCTTCGCGGACCACTGCCACGCGAGCCGCACGGGCGCGTGCCGCGAGCGTGTGCTCGTAGGCAGTGCGCGGGTCCTGGTCGATCAGCATGCCCGCTGCCGCCAGGTGCCGGGCGACGCGGGCCGCCAGCTTCTCCGGCAGCCCCTTGAGCTGGGCCAGGACGCTGCGGTCCAGCTCCTTGCCCGTGATCGAGTCGTCCAACGGCGGGCCGTCGTACTTGGCCTGGTCGACCGAGCGAGGGACCTGCTCGTCACGACGGTCCCGAGGACCACCGCGCCGCTCCGGGGGACCGCTGCGACGTGCGCCGGCGGGCTTCCCGCCCTGCGGCTTGCCCGAACGCTGCCCACCGCGCTCGTCGCGGCCCGCTGAGGAGCCGCGCTCGGGAGCGCCGCCTCGGCCACCGGTCGGCCTACCGCCCGACGATCCCCGATCGGCTCCACGTCCGTCTGCTCCACGTCCGCCGGCTCCACGACCGCCGGCACCACCCTGCCGGCCGGCGCCACTTCCACGCCGGTCCGGGCTTCCGCTGCCCCGTCGCTCGCCTGCCACGTCCGCTCCTTCTTCGTAACCCGCGCGATTCTGCTCGTAAACGCACGAAGAGGCCACCCATAAAGGTGGCCTCTTCGGCAAAGTATGTCCGGCGACGTCCTACTCTCCCACAGGTTCCCACCTGCAGTACCATCGGCGCTGAAGGGCTTAACTTCCGGGTTCGGAATGGAGCCGGGTGTTTCCCCTTCGCTATGGCCGCCGAAACTCTATGGAGTTATCAGTTGACCTGAAGGATCAGGTCCCCGACCGTAACTCGGGAACCACACAGTGGACGCGCAACATCAAAGTAGTAAGACAAGCCCTCGGCCTATTAGTACCGGTCGGCTCCGTGTGTTACCACCTTCTACCTCCGGCCTATCAACCCAGTCGTCTACTGGGGGCCTTACCCGGTTAACCCGGTGAGAGACCTCATCTTGAAACGTGCTTCCCGCTTAGATGCTTTCAGCGGTTATCACTTCCGAACGTAGCTAACCAGCCGTGCTCCTGGCGGAACAACTGGCACACCAGAGGTTCGTCCATCCCGGTCCTCTCGTACTAGGGACAGCCTTTCTCAAGTCTCTTACGCGCACGGCGGATAGGGACCGAACTGTCTCACGACGTTCTAAACCCAGCTCGCGTGCCGCTTTAATGGGCGAACAGCCCAACCCTTGGGACCTACTCCAGCCCCAGGATGCGACGAGCCGACATCGAGGTGCCAAACCATCCCGTCGATATGGACTCTTGGGGAAGATCAGCCTGTTATCCCCGGGGTACCTTTTATCCGTTGAGCGACGCCGCTTCCACATGCCAGCGCCGGATCACTAGTTCCGACTTTCGTCCCTGCTCGAGTTGTCACTCTCACAGTCAAGCTCCCTTGTGCACTTACACTCGAAACCTGATTGCCAACCAGGCTGAGGGAACCTTTGAGCGCCTCCGTTACATTTTAGGAGGCAACCGCCCCAGTTAAACTACCCATCAGGCACTGTCCCTGATCCGGATAACGGACCTAGGTTAGATATCTAGTACGACCAGAGTGGTATTTCAACGTTGACTCCACAAGAACTGGCGTCCCTGCTTCAAAGTCTCCCACCTATCCTACACAAGCCGAACCAAACACCAATACCAAATTGTAGTAAAGGTCCCGGGGTCTTTCCGTCCTGCCGCGCGTAACGAGCATCTTTACTCGTAGTGCAATTTCGCCGAGTCCACGGTTGAGACAGCGCCCAAGTCGTTACTCCATTCGTGCAGGTCGGAACTTACCCGACAAGGAATTTCGCTACCTTAGGATGGTTATAGTTACCACCGCCGTTTACTGGGGCTTAAGTTCTGAGCTTCGCTCCGAAGAGCTAACCCGTCCCCTTAACCTTCCAGCACCGGGCAGGAGTCAGTCCGTATACATCGTCTTGCGACTTAGCACGGACCTGTGTTTTTAGTAAACAGTCGCTTGGGCCTGGTCTCTGCGGCCATCAACGCTTCCGGGAGCAAGTCCCTTTACGTATCCGGCCCCCCTTCTCCCGAAGTTACGGGGGCATTTTGCCGAGTTCCTTAACCATGGTTCACTCGATCGCCTTGGTATTCTCTACCTGATCACCTGAGTCGGTTTGGGGTACGGGCGGCGCATAGCTCGCTAGAGGTTTTTCTCGACAGCATAGGATTACCCACTTCGTCCATAAGGACTCGGCGTCGTGTCTCAGGCATATAGGAGACGGATTTGCCTATCTCCAACCCTACGCACTTACCCGTGGTCTACCATCGCCACGGTTGGGCTACCTTCCTGCGTCACCCCATCGCTTGACTACTACCAGTTTGGGTCGTGCGCTCCACCTCCACGTCCCCGAAGGGCTCTAGAAGGTTTTGGGCACTTAGCATTACTAGGTTCGTCATGGGCGCTATTTTGCCGGTACGGGAATATCAACCCGTTGTCCATCGACTACGCCTGTCGGCCTCGCCTTAGGTCCCGACTTACCCAGGGCAGATTAGCTTGACCCTGGAACCCTTGATCATTCGGCGGAGGAGTTTCTCACTCCTCATTCGCTACTCATGCCTGCATTCTCACTCGTATGGCGTCCACGACTGGATCACTCCGCCGCTTCGCTCGCCATACGACGCTCCCCTACCCATCCACGCTCCTGGACCACGAAGGCCTAGATATACGCGTGAATGCCATAGCTTCGGTGGATAACTTGAGCCCCGCTACATTGTCGGCGCGGAATCACTTGACCAGTGAGCTATTACGCACTCTTTCAAGGGTGGCTGCTTCTAAGCCAACCTCCTGGTTGTCTGTGCGACTCCACATCCTTTTCCACTTAGTTATCGCTTAGGGACCTTAGCTGATGGTCTGGGCTGTTTCCCTCTCGACTACGGAGCTTATCCCCCGCAGTCTCACTGCTGCACTCTCACTTACCGGCATTCGGAGTTTGGCTGACGTCAGTAACCTTGTAGGGCCCATTGGCCATCCAGTGCTCTACCTCCGGCAAGAAACATGCAACGCTGCACCTAAATGCATTTCGGGGAGAACCAGCTATCACGGAGTTTGATTGGCCTTTCACCCCTATCCACAGGTCATCCCCCAGGTTTTCAACCCTGGTGGGTTCGGTCCTCCACGCGGTCTTACCCGCGCTTCAACCTGCCCATGGATAGATCACTCCGCTTCGGGTCTTGGTCATGCGACTGAATCGCCCTATTCGGACTCGCTTTCGCTACGGCTGCCCCACACGGGTTAACCTCGCCACACAACGCAAACTCGCAGGCTCATTCTTCAAAAGGCACGCCGTCACAAGTCCGAAGACTCGCTCCGACGGATTGTATGCACATGGTTTCAGGTACTATTTCACTCCCCGCCAGGGGTACTTTTCACCTTTCCCTCACGGTACTTGTCCGCTATCGGTCACCAAGGAGTATTTAGGCTTAACGGGTGGTCCCGCCAGATTCACACGGAATTTCAGGGGTTCCGTGTTACTTGGGGTGACGTCTCAGAGCCATCGTCTTACGTGTACGGGGGTATCACCCTCTACGCCAGGACTTTCCAGTCCGCTTCGACTTCAACGATGGTTTCTTACTCTGTGTCAGTTCGGCAGAACTGACGTGACGGCCCCACAACCCCGCGTATGCAACGCCTGCCGGCTATCACACATACGCGGTTTGGCCTCTTCCGATTTCGCTCGCCACTACTCTCGGAATCACTATTGTTTTCTCTTCCTGTGGGTACTGAGATGTTTCACTTCCCCACGTTCCCTCCAACTGCCCTATGTGTTCAGGCAGAGGTAACTGGACATGACTCCAGCTGGGTTTCCCCATTCGGAAATCCCCGGATCACAGCTCGGTTGCCAACTTCCCGGGGCTTATCGCAGGCTCCTACGTCCTTCATCGGCTCTTGGTGCCAAGGCATCCACCATGTGCACTTAGTAGCTTGTCATTACTACAAAGATGCTCGCGTCCACTGTGTAGTTCTCAAATTACGGGCGGTAACCACCAGACTGTTCCACGCTTGCCCGCCTGGACGAGTCCGTCCGATCGGGGAGTTCGTGGGTGAGGTGGCCCGACTGAAGAATCGATCGCTCGATCCCTCAGGACCCAACAGTGTGCCTGAATCTCCCGCTGAGCTTCTCGAGGTTCCACTCCGGCGGACCGGTTGTACTGACGAGACTCTTGCGAGAGAGCCAAATAATCGACGTTCCACTAGTGAGCATTGCTCGCCGTAGGACGTTTGCCTACGAAACGAGCTGCTTGTCTGGCTGAGCCAGAACATGCTCCTTAGAAAGGAGGTGATCCAGCCGCACCTTCCGGTACGGCTACCTTGTTACGACTTCGTCCCAATCGCCAGCCCCACCTTCGACGGCTCCCTCCACAAGGGTTGGGCCACCGGCTTCGGGTGTTGCCGACTTTCGTGACGTGACGGGCGGTGTGTACAAGGCCCGGGAACGTATTCACCGCAGCGTTGCTGATCTGCGATTACTAGCGACTCCGACTTCATGGGGTCGAGTTGCAGACCCCAATCCGAACTGAGACCGGCTTTTTGGGATTCGCTCCATCTTGCGATTTCGCAGCCCTTTGTACCGGCCATTGTAGCATGCGTGAAGCCCTAGACATAAGGGGCATGATGACTTGACGTCATCCCCACCTTCCTCCGAGTTGACCCCGGCAGTCTCTTATGAGTCCCCACCATTACGTGCTGGCAACATAAGACGAGGGTTGCGCTCGTTGCGGGACTTAACCCAACATCTCACGACACGAGCTGACGACAGCCATGCACCACCTGTATACGAGTGTCCAAAGAGCTCTCTATCTCTAGAGAGTTCTCGTATATGTCAAACCTAGGTAAGGTTCTTCGCGTTGCATCGAATTAATCCGCATGCTCCGCCGCTTGTGCGGGCCCCCGTCAATTCCTTTGAGTTTTAGCCTTGCGGCCGTACTCCCCAGGCGGGGCGCTTAATGCGTTAGCTGCGGCACGGAACTCGTGGAATGAGTCCCACACCTAGCGCCCAACGTTTACGGTGTGGACTACCAGGGTATCTAATCCTGTTCGCTCCCCACACTTTCGCTCCTCAGCGTCAGGTAATGCCCAGAGAACCGCCTTCGCCACCGGTGTTCCTCCTGATATCTGCGCATTTCACCGCTACACCAGGAATTCCGTTCTCCCCTGCATACCTCTAGTCTGCCCGTATCGGAAGCAGGCTCAGGGTTAAGCCCTGAGTTTTCACTCCCGACGCGACAAACCGCCTACGAGCCCTTTACGCCCAATAATTCCGGACAACGCTCGCACCCTACGTATTACCGCGGCTGCTGGCACGTAGTTGGCCGGTGCTTCTTCTGCAGGTACCGTCACTTTCGCTTCGTCCCTGCTGAAAGAGGTTTACAACCCGAAGGCCGTCATCCCTCACGCGGCGTTGCTGGATCAGGCTTTCGCCCATTGTCCAATATTCCCCACTGCTGCCTCCCGTAGGAGTCTGGGCCGTGTCTCAGTCCCAGTGTGGCCGGTCACCCTCTCAGGCCGGCTACCCGTCGTTGCCTTGGTGGGCCATTACCCCACCAACAAGCTGATAGGCCGCGAGCTCATCCATCACCGCCAGAACTTTCCACCATCACCCGATGCCGGGGATGGTCGTATTCGGTATTAGCTTCGGTTTCCCGGAGTTATCCCGATGTGATGGGCAGATTGCTCACGTGTTACTCACCCGTTCGCCGCTCGTGTACCCCCGAAGGGGCCTTACCGCTCGACTTGCATGTGTTAAGCACGCCGCCAGCGTTCGTCCTGAGCCAGGATCAAACTCTCCGTTGAAATCTTGCGGACGCGGCCGAAGCTGCGTCCAAATCTCTTAGATTGTTCTTCCTAGCGGGATCAATCACTGACAAATTGTCAGAATTATTGTCCTACAAAGGAACCGTCGACGTCAGCGACCGGCGAACCGGTCATCGTCAGTCGGACGGGTTATCAAATTAATTCGTCGACTTTTGGCACACTGTTGAGTTCTCAAGGATCAAGCGCGCACCGCAGTCTGGCCTCTCGGCCTCGCTGGGGGGCAACCTGGTAAAACTTACCGGGTCTTGCTAGGCCCGTCAAATCGGGTTTCGCTCCTCCGGCCCCTGGCACACGCCAGTCCCATCGGGCTGTCCTGAGGCCGCTCTTGCGCGCACTCATTCCGCCTCGGATGAGGTGAAGTGGTTGGGGTTTGTGCCCGGGGCCGGCCGCCCGACCTTCCGGCCTTGCGTCCCGCCGCTCCCTGGCGACGAAGAGAAGAATAGGGAGACGCCGGGAGACAAGTCAAATCGGTTCCGGAGTGGCCCCGGTCACATTGGTGAAACCGCAGGTCAGAGCAGGTTTTAGGCACTTCTGAGCCGCGGTGGCAGGGGGGCGTCGCAGGCCCGCGAGGCGCTTTCGGCAGGGCTCGAACGACATCCATGTCATTCGCCGGACCCAGCTCCGGACCGCGTTCAGTCGCGCACCAGGTCGCGGGGCACGGCGTCCCACTGGGGTGTGCCGGACAGCCGGAGGGCCTCCACGAGGTCGGTTCGCAGCTCCGCGAGCAACCGCACGACACCCGCCGAGCCGTCTGCTGCGAGGGCGTACAACGGCAGCCGGCCCAGGAATACGGCGTCGGCCCCGATCGCGGCCGCGACCAGGGCATGGCGGGCTGTGCGCACTCCCCCGTCGACGTACACCTCCGCGTCGTCGCCGACAGCGCGGACCACCGCATCGAGCGCCGCCGCGGTCGAGAGCGCACAGTCGAGCTGGCGTCCACCGTGGTTGGACACCCAGACGGCGGCTGCGCCGGCGTCCACGCACCGCCGAGCGTCGACGGGGTGCAGCACGCCCTTCACGACGACCGGGAGACCGGTGACCCCTCGGAGCCACGCGATGTCCTGTGGCCCGAGGTCGGTCGCCTTCTCGTGTCCGGGGACCTCGTCGAAGCCCGGCGGGAAGTTGACGCGCAGCCATGATGCGTGGGCGAGGTCCCAGACCGTCTCGCCCTCGCCGTCGTGCTTGGTGCCGACGATCGGGGTGTCTGCCGTCATCACGACCGCTCTTGCCCCGGCGGCGACAGCTCGGTGGAGGACCGCCTCGCTGGCGGGCCGGTCAGCGGTGACGTACATCTGCAGCCACCAGGTCACGCCGGTCGCCGCGATGTCCTCGAAGGTCGACCCCGCGTTGCTCGACACCACCAGGAGGCTGCCGGCCTCCTTGGCGGCGCGCGCCATCTCGACCTCACCCTCGGGATGAGCGGCTCGCTGCATCGTGGTCGGGGCGATGCCCAGCGGTGTCTCCACAGCCGCGCCCAGGAGGCTGGTGCGGGTGCGGACCTGGCTCACGTCACGCAGCACGCGAGGCACGAGCCGGAACGCGTCCCAGGCCGCGCTGGCCTCGGCGGCGGTGACACCCTCGCGGGCGCCCTGGCGGATGTAGCGGTGGACGGCCTCGGGCAGCCGTGCGCGAGCCAGGGTCTCGACGCGTTCGGCGTAGCCCGGTCCGGTCATGGCACTCAGACCACCCGGACGCCGGCGAAGCTCTTCTTGCCCCGGCGCAGCACCAGCCACTCCCCGCCGAGGACGTCGGCCTCGTCGGGGCGGGCGTCTGGGTCCTCGACCCGAAGGTTGTTGAGGTAGGCGCCGCCTTCGGAGACGGTGCGACGCGCGGCGCCCTTGCTCTCCGCAAGACCTGCGGTCACCAGCAGGTCGACGATCGTGGGCAGGCCGTCTGAACGGCGTACCTCTCCCCCTCCGGTCTCGTGCAGAGCTGCCGCGAGGGTTCCGAGGTCGAGGCCGGCCAGGTCTCCGCCGCCGAACAGCGCGGCACTGGCGGCCTTGATGTGCTCGGTCTGCTCGGCGCCGTGCACCAGTGTCGTGACGAGCTCCGCCAAGGCGCGCTGGCCGGCCCGCAGGAACGGCTTGTCCTTGGTCTGCTGCGCCAGGTCGTCGATCTCCTCGTGGGAGAGGAAGGTGAAGATGCGCAGGAGCTCAGGAACCTTCTCGTCCTCGGAGTTGAGCCAGAACTGGTAGAACGCGTAGGGCGACATCATCGTGGGATCGAGCCAGAGCGCACCGCCCTCGGTCTTGCCGTACTTGGTGCCGTCGGCCTTGGTGATCAGCGGGGTCGCGAACGCGTGTGCCCTGCCGCCCTCGGCGCGCCTGATCAGCTCGACGCCGCCGGTGAGGTTGCCCCACTGGTCGCTGCCGCCGAACTGCAACGTGACGCCGTGGTCGAGGAACAGCTGGCGGAAGTCCAGCGACTGCAGCAGCACGTAGCTGAACTCGGTGTAGCTGATGCCCGCCTCGAGACGCGTGCGTACGACGTCGCGGGCGAGCATGCGGTTGACCGGGAAGTGCTTGCCGATGTCGCGCAGGAAGTCGATCGTCGAGAGGCCAGCCGTCCAGTCGTAGTTGTTGACCATCGTCGCGGCGTTGTCGCCGTCGAACGAGAGGAACGGCTCGAGCTGGGCGCGGACCTTCTCCACCCACTGGTGCACGACCTCGACCGGGTTGAGCGTGCGCTCGCCGGAGTCACGGGGGTCGCCGATCATGCCCGTCGCCCCGCCGACGAGCAGGTAGGGGACGTGTCCGGCACGCTGCAGGCGCATGGCGGTCACGATCTGCACCAGATTGCCCATGTGCAGGCTGGGCGCTGTCGGGTCGAAGCCGACGTAGTACCTGACCGGTCCCTCCGACAGGGCCTCGCGCAGCGCGTCGAGGTCCGTCGAGTGCGCGACCAGGCCACGCCACTCGAGGTCGTCGAGAAGGTTCGGGTCGACTGCCACTGGCTGCCTTTCGTCGGTCTGTGCGGGTCCAAGCCTGCCGCATGCGTCCGGGGCGACGCCAAGCGGGTTTCGTGACCGCGCCGTGCTGGACACTCCCGACCGCCTCACGCAACGTGCGGGAGGTGAAGGCGCTGGTCCCACTCGCTGTGCTGTTGCAGGCTCGGTGAGCAGCTTGTGCCGGCGCGGCAGGCACTCGGCCTCGCCCTGGACCCGGCCCCTGACGTGGTCGTGCTCACCGGGGGCGTGGTCACGCCGGGGAGCCCGGAGCGGCACCCGGGCGTCGTGGAGTGGGGCGGGAGCGTGGCACAGCCGGCCGGTACGCCGACACCGTAGGGTCGCCCGGCACCCAGAACCTCCACGGTCGCTCGGCTGCCAGCCGCAGCCCGACGCGAGGTCCCGTTGCCACCTCGGCAGGCGGCGTGCCGAGCGTGAGGTGACCGGCCAGGTCGAGCCCGTTGTGGGAAAGGTCCAGGGCGAGCGCCTGGCAGAGCCGAGCCGGACCGCGGGCGAGGTCACGGTCGAGGTGGGACCCCCGGCGGGCGCGCGCCGTCTCGACTCCATCGACCACCTGCCCGGCACGCAGCAGCACCGCGCTCGGACTGCCTTCAGGGCCGACCGCGATGTTGGCGCAGTGGTGCATGCCATACGTGAAGTAGACGTAGAGGAAACCGGGCGGCCCGAACATGACCTCGTTGCGCCGGGTGCGACCCCGGAAGGCATGCGAGCCGGGGTCGTTCGGGCCGTCGTACGCCTCGACCTCGGTGATCCGGACCGACACGTCGCGGTGGGTCAGCACCGCGTTGAGCAGCCGCGGAGCGACCTCGAGGACCGGCCCGTCGAGGGCGTCAGCCAAGCCAGGCACGGTGATCGGCGACGGCCTTCCTCAGCTCGGCGAGCTGCTCGGTGACGCGGTCGGGCGACGTGCCGCCGCGGCCGTTGCGCGAGGCGACCGAGCCCTCGACCGTCAGCACCTCGCGTACGGCGGGCGTGAGCCGCTCATCGATCGTCGCGAACTCCTCGTCACTCAGCTCGTGCAGCTCGAGGCCGCGCTCCTCGCACGCCTGCACGCACGCACCTGCCACCTCGTGGGCGACGCGGAACGGCACGCCTTCGCGCACGAGCCACTCGGCGATGTCGGTCGCGAGCGAGAAGCCCTGCGGTGCGAGCTCGGCCATGCGGCGGGTGTCGAACGACAGAGTCGCGATCTGCCCGGCGAACGCCGGAAGCAGCACCTCAAGGGTGTCGACCGAGTCGAAGACCGGCTCCTTGTCCTCCTGCAGGTCGCGGTTGTAGGCCAGCGGCAGGGCCTTGAGCGTGGCGAGCAGCCCCGCGAGGTTGCCGATCACGCGGCCGGCCTTGCCTCGCGCGAGCTCGGCGATGTCGGGGTTCTTCTTCTGCGGCATGATGCTCGACCCCGTGGAGTAGGAGTCGTCGAGCCGGGCGAAGCCGAACTCCTTGGTGGCCCAGAGGATGATCTCCTCCGCCTGCCGGCTCACGTCGACGCCGATCATCGCGGTGACGAAGGCGAACTCGGCGACGAAGTCGCGCGCGGCGGTGCCGTCGATGGAGTTGGCGACGCTGCCGCTGAAGCCGAGGTCGGCCGCCACCTGCTCGGGATCGAGACCGAGGCTGCTGCCGGCCAGGGCACCGGAGCCGTAGGGCGACTCCGCCGCGACGCGCTGGTCCCAGTCGCGCAACCGGGAGACGTCGCGCAGCAGGGGCCAGGCGTGCGCCAGCAGGTGGTGGCTCAGCAGAACCGGCTGGGCGTGCTGCAGGTGGGTGCGCCCGGGCATGATCGCGCCTAGATGCCGCTCCGCCTGGTCGGCGTTGGCGTCGACGAGATCCAGCACCATCGCCGAGATCGTGCGCGCGTGGTCGCGCAGGTAGACCTTGAACAGCGTGGCGATCTGGTCGTTGCGGCTGCGGCCCGCGCGGAGCTTGCCGCCCAGGTCTGGCCCGAGCACCTCGACCAGGGCGCCCTCGAGCGCACCGTGCACGTCCTCGTCGCTCTCCGCAGCAACCAGCCGGCCGTCGGCGACGCGCGCCTCGAGCTCGTCGAGGCCGGCGACCATCCGGGAGAGCTCGTCGTCGCTGAGCAGGCCGGCTTTCGCGAGCACGCGCGCGTGTGCCCGAGACCCGGCGAGGTCGTAGGACGCGAGCCGCCAGTCGAAGTGCGTGCTGCGCGACAGTGCCTCCAGCTCTGGGCTCGGCCCACCGGCGAAGCGGCCGCCCCAGAGCTTGCCTGTGTTCGTACTCACGTTCCTGCCTCGGTGTCGGTTGCTGGTCTCGACGGACGGTCCCTCGGCAAGCGCCTCGGAACCTGCTCGACCATCGGTGGTTGCTAGTCCGTGCCGCTCTCCATCGCAGCGTTGTCGAGCAAGAGCTCCTCGTCACCCTCGACGAGCGGGTTGTCGGCGATCTGGTCGCCGCCGCCGGTCTCGAGCTCGCCGAAGAGGTTGCCGTGCTCGACGAGCACGTGTCCCTGGTCGTGCGGCTGGGCGGCGTACAGCTCGAGCTTGGAGCGGGAGTCCGCGATGTCGAGGTTGCGCATCGTGAGCTGGCCGATGCGGTCGGTGGGACCGAAGGCGGCGTTCTCGGTGCGCTCCATCGACAGCTTGTCCGGGTGGTAGGAGAAGTTGGGACCGTCGGTGCGCAGGATCGAGTAGTCCTCTCCCCTGCGCAGCCGCAGGGTGACCTCACCAGTCACGAGGGAGGCGACCCAGCGCTGGATCGACTCGCGCAGCATCAGGGCCTGCGGGTCGAGCCAGCGGCCTTCGTAGAGCAGCCGGCCGAGGCGACGTCCCTCGGCGTGGTAGCTCGCGATCGTGTCCTCGTTGTGGATCGCGTTGAGCAGCCGCTCGTAGGCGACCCAGAGCAGCGCCATGCCAGGCGCCTCGTAGATGCCACGGGACTTGGCCTCGATGATGCGGTTCTCGATCTGGTCGGACATGCCCAGACCGTGCCGGCCACCGACCGTGTTGGCCTCGTGAACCAGCGCGACAGCGTCGTCGTAGGTCTTGCCGTTGATCGCGACCGGCCGACCTCGTTCGAACCGGATCGTCACGTCCTCAGCCTCGATCGCGACGGTGGGGTCCCAGAACTTGACGCCCATGATCGGCTCGACGGTCTCCAGCGACACGTCGAGGTGCTCGAGGGTCTTGGCCTCGTGGGTGGCGCCCCAGATGTTGGCGTCCGTCGAGTAGGCCTTCTCCTGGCTGTCGCGGTAGGGCAGGTCATGAGCGGTCAGCCACTCCGACATCTCCTTGCGGCCGCCGAGCTCGGAGACGAAGTCGGCGTCCAGCCAGGGCTTGTAGATGCGCAGCGCCGGGTTCGCGAGCAGGCCGTAGCGGTAGAACCGCTCGATGTCGTTGCCCTTGAAGGTCGAGCCGTCGCCCCAGATGTCGACGCCGTCCTCGTGCATCGCGCGGACCAGGAGGGTGCCGGTCACCGCGCGGCCCAGAGGCGTGGTGTTGAAGTATGCGCGGCCACCGGAGCGGATGTGGAAGGCACCGCACGCGACAGCGGCGAGCCCCTCCTCGACGAGCTCGGGCTTGCAGTCGACCGCCCGTGAGATCTCGGCGCCATAGGCCATGGCGCGGCTGGGGACCCCCTCGATGTCGGGCTCGTCGTACTGGCCGATGTCGGCGGTGTAGGTGCAGGGCACGGCGCCCTTCACGCGCATCCAGGCCACTGCCACGGAGGTGTCGAGGCCGCCGGAGAAGGCGATGCCGACGCGCTCGCCGACGGGCAGGGAGGTGAGGACCTTGCTCAACTTCGTTTCCTTCTTCGAGTGTTGCCTGCGGGTGATGCCTGCGGGTGTTGCCTACGAGTGCAGCTGGGAGAGGTCGATGAACCGGCGTGCGACGTCGTCGCCGCCGGTCGGTTCGCGGCTGATCACCAGGACGGTGTCGTCACCGGCGATGGTGCCGAGCACCGGGGCGAGCTCGGCCCGGTCGATCGCCGAAGCCAGGAACTGGGCGGCCCCCGGGGGTGTGCGCAGTACGACGAGGTTGGCGCTCGCCTCGGCCGAGACGAGCAGCTCGTTGCACAGCCGCGCCAGGCGGTGCTCCGCGGCCGGCGTCTCGACAGCGGAACGCGGGGTGCGGTCGCCGCCCTCGGCGGGCACGGCGTACACGAGTGCGCCCCCGCCGTCGCGCACCTTGACGGCGTCGAGCTCCACCAGGTCGCGCGAGAGGGTCGCCTGCGTGACGTTGAGCCCCGTGGCGGCCAGCAGGTCGGCGAGCTCGGTCTGCGAGCGGACCGAGTGCCGGGCGAGCAGCTCGATGATGCGCTGCTGCCGTGCGTTCTTGGTCATCGGGAGGGTGGCAGTCATTAGGTCGCCTCGATGCGGTGCTCGAGCAGCCAGGAGAGGAGCGCCTTCTGGGCGTGCAGGCGGTTCTCGGCCTCGTCCCACACCACGCTCCGCGGGCCGTCCAGGACGTCGGCGGTGATCTCCTTGCCGCGGTAGGCCGGAAGGCAGTGCAGCACGATCGCGTCGGCCTTGGCCTGGGCCATGAGCTCGGCGTTGACCTGGTACGGGAGGAACGGCGCCGTGCGTGACTCCGCCTCGGCCTCCTTGCCCATCGACACCCACGTATCGGTCGCCACGACGTCGGCGCCGGAGACAGCGCTGCCGGCGTCGGGGGTGTACGACGCGGAGCCCCCGGTCGAGGCTGCGATCTCCTGCGCCTTGGCGAGTACGACGGGGTCGGGCTCGTAGCCCGCCGGGCCGCTCACCACGACGTGCATGCCGGCGGTCGCGCACGCGAGGAGGTAGGAGTGCGACATGTTGCTCGCCGAGTCGCCGAGGAACGCGAGCTTGAGCCCGGCGAGCTTGCCCTTGCGCTCGTCGATGGTGAGCAGGTCGGCCAGGAGCTGGCACGGGTGGAACTCGTCGGTCAGGGCGTTGACCACGCTCACCCCTGCGTTGGCGGCCATCGTCTCCAGGTCAGTCTGGGCGAAGGTGCGCCAGACGATGGCTGCCACCTGCCGACCGAGGATCCTGGCGACGTCGTCGACCGACTCGCGCTTGCCGATCTGGGCGAGGCTGCCGTCGACGACCATCGCCTCACCGCCGAGCTCGGTGACGCCGACCGTGAAGGAGGTCTGGGTGCGCAGGGTGGGCTTGTCGAAGATCAGCGCGACCGTCTTCGGCCCGTGGAGTGCGGTGTCGGCGAAGCGCTGCCCCTTGAGGTAGTGCGCGCGCTGGAGCACCTCGTGCTGCTCCGCGGGGCTGAGGTCGTCGTCACGCAGGAAGTGCCTGGTCACCCTTGCTCCTTCGCCTCGGTGAGGATGGTCGGCCACGCGTCGACGAACGTGGCGGCCTGGGTCTCGGTCAGCACCAGAGGTGGTGCGAGCCGGATCCGGCGGGGGGTGGCCGCGTTCACGATGAACCCCCTCGCCTGTGCGACGGCCGACACCTTCGGCGCCAGGTCGTCTCCCAGCACGATGCCGAGCAGCAGCCCGCGTCCGTCGACCTGCTCGTCGAGCCCGGTCCTGATCTGCTCGCCCCGCTTCAGCGCGTTGTCGAGCAGGCCCTCGGCCTCGATCGTGTCGATGACGGCGAGGGCCGCGGCCGCGGAGACGGGGTTGCCGCCGAACGTGGTGCCGTGGTTGCCGGGCTGCAGCAGCGTCGCCGCGTCACCCAGCCCGATGCAGGCTCCGACCGGCAAGCCGCCGGCCAGCCCCTTGGCCAACGTGACGATGTCGGGCACCACGTCGTGCGGGTGGGCGAACCAGGCGCCCGTGCGGCCGATGCCGGTCTGCACCTCGTCGACCCAGAGCAGGGCGCCCTTGGCGGCGGTGACGGCGCGAGCCTGCGCGAGGTAGTCGTCCGCAGGCACGACGACCCCGGCCTCGCCCTGGATCGGCTCGAGGATCACGGCCGCAGTCTCGTCCGTGACCGCTGCCTCGAGGGCCGCCACGTCGCCGTACTCGACGAAGGTGACGTCACCGGGCAGGGGCTCGAACGGCTGGCGGTAGGCGGCCTTCGAGGTCAGCGACAGAGCTCCCATCGTGCGCCCGTGGAAGCTGCCGGTGGTGGAGACCAGGTGCGTGCGGCCGGTGCGCCGGGTGAGCTTGAAGGCGGCCTCGTTGGCCTCGGTGCCGGAGTTGGTGAAGAAGACCCGGCCCTCGCCTCCCCCGTTGTGCTGGTCGAGGAGCTCCAACAGCCGCTCGGCGAGCCGCACCTGTGGCTCGCTGGCGAAGAAGTTGCTCACGTGCCCGAGGGTCTGCAGCTGCTTGGTGACGGCCTCGACCAGCCCGGGGTGCGCGTGGCCGAGGGAGTTCACGGCGATGCCTGCGAGCAGGTCGAGGTAGCGGTTGCCCGCGTCGTCCCAGACGTAGGCACCCTGCCCCCTGGCCAGGACGAGCCTTGGCGCGCCGTAGGTGTTCATGACGGCGCTTGAGTAGCGGTCTGCGAGAGTCACTGCTTCACCCCGCTGGTCTTGTAGAGCGCGGTCCGGATCTTGGTGGGTACGCCGGGGAGGACCTGGGTGCCGACTCCCTCGTCGGTGAAGATCTCCAGGAGTACGGCGTGCGGCTGCCGGCCGTCGACCACCGTCGCCCGTGGCACGCCGCCGTTGACCGCCTCCAGGCAGGCGCCCATCTTCGGCACCATGCCGCTGGCCAGGCTGGGCATGAGCTCGGCCAGCGACTCGGGGCTGATCTCGCCGATCACGTCGTCGCTGTCGGGCCAGTCGCGGTAGAGCCCCTCCACGTCGGTGAGCACGAGGAGCTTCTCCGCGTTGAGCGCGACCGCGAGCGCCGCCGCGGCGGTGTCGGCGTTGACGTTGTGCACGACGCCGTCGGCGTCGGGCGCGACGCTGGAGATCACGGGGATCCGGCCGGCCTCGATGACGTCGAGGACCGCTTCGGGTCGCACGTGCGCGACCTCGCCGACGAGCCCGAGGTCGACCTCCTCGCCGTCGACGACGGTGTTGGTGCGCTCGGCCGTGAACAGCCCGGCGTCCTCACCCGACAGGCCCACTGCGAGCGGACCGTGCTGGTTGAGCAGCCCGACCAGCTCGCGCTGCACCTGGCCGACGAGCACCATCCTGACGACGTCCATCGCCTCCTCGGTCGTCACGCGGAGTCCGCCGCGGAACTCCGACTGGATGCCGAGCTTGTCCAGCATCTGCGAGATCTGCGGGCCGCCTCCGTGGACGACCACGGGCTTGAAGCCCGCCATGCGCAGGAACACGATGTCCTCAGCGAACGCGTGCTTGAGCGCGTCGTCGGTCATCGCGTTGCCGCCGTACTTCACCACGATCGTCTTGCCGTGGTAGGTCTTCAGCCACGGCAGCGCGGCGGCCAGCGTGGTGGCCTTGTCGGTGGCCTGCTTCCAGCGTTCCTGGGCGTCGATGCTGGTCTGGTTCATGAGCTGTAGGCGCTGTTCTCGTGGACGTAGGCGTGGGTGAGGTCGTTGGTCCACACGGTGGCCCGCTCGGTGCCGGACTTCAGGTCGATGGTCACCGTGACCTCGCGCGGCTTGAGGTCGACACTGGCGGGGTCGGCCGCGGGAGTCGAGTGCCTGCACACCCACACGCCGTTCATCGCGACGTCGAGATCGGCAGGGTCGAAGGCCGCGCTCGTCGTACCGATGGAGGCCAGCACCCTGCCCCAGTTGGGGTCGTTGCCGAAGACGGCTGCCTTGAACAGGTTGCTCCGGGCGACGCTGCGTCCCACCTCGACGGCGTCGTCCTCGCTCGCGGCGTTGAGGACGGTGATCGCGATCTCGTGGTCGGCTCCCTCCGCATCGGCCAGCAGCTGCATCGCGAGGTCGCTGCACGCCTTGGTCAGGGCGTCGGTGAAGTCCTCGGGTGTCGGCGTGATGCCGCTGGCACCGCTGGCCATGAGCGTGACCGTGTCGTTGGTGGACATGCACCCGTCGGAGTCGAGCCGGTCGAAGCTCACCCGCGTGCCGGCGCGGAGGGCTGCATCGAGGGTGACGGCGTCGACGATGGCGTCGGTGGTGAGTACGACGAGCATGGTGGCCAGCTGAGGAGCGAGCATGCCCGCCCCCTTGGCCATGCCGCCCACCGACCAGCCGTTGCCCTCCACGACGACCTGCTTGCTGACGGTGTCGGTGGTCATGATGGCGCGAGCCGCTGCTGCCCCGCCGTCGCTGCTCAGCGACTCCGCGACGGAGCCGACCCCTGCCAGCAGGACGTCGCGGTCGTTGGCCAGACCGATGAGGCCGGTCGAGCAGACCACCACGTCGATGGCGCCGATACCGAGATGCTCACCGACCTTCTCGGCCACCGCGTGGGTCGTCTGGAAGCCGTCAGGCCCGGTGTAGCAGTTGGCGCCGCCTGAGTTGAGCACGACCGCCTTGACCACACCGTCCTTGACGGCTTCCTGGCTCCACAGCACCGGATTGGCCTTGCAGCGGTTGGCGGTGAAGACGCTGGCGCTGTCGAAGCGGGGCCCGTCGTTGACGACGAGGGCGAGGTCCAGGTTCCCGTTGGCCTTGATGCCGGCGGCTACTCCCCCGGCTCTGAACCCGGAAGGGTGGGTGATGCTCACTGGCTGGTTCCTGTCTGTGCGGAGGGGTCGACGACGGTGTGGTCCGATCGTCGCCAGGCCTCCTCCGCGGCGGACTCCTTCGGCTGCGGCACCAGGATCCAGTCGGTGTCGAACGTGGAGATCGTGAAGACGCTGACGTCGGCCTCGGCCAGAGGCTGCAGGAGCGCAGCGAGGATGCCGGTCAGCGAGAAGTCGAGCGGACCTTCGACCTGGTAGGCGGTGAACGGCCCCTCGGGCTTGGCCTTCTTGGGGATCTCGGAGTACTGGCACACGACCGAGGTCTCCGTCGCGGTCGCCGTGACGCTCAGCATCGTGCTGCTCCCCGCCCAACGCGGGACGTCGGCGCCAGGTCCCAGCTGTGCCACGCCGAGCTTCTCCGGGTGCTTGATCAGGGTGCTCACGGCGCCAGGCCGATCGTCGAGAGGCCGGTCGTCTCGGGAAGGCCGAGCGCCAGGTTCATGCACTGTACGGCGGCGCCGGCGGTGCCCTTGGTCAGGTTGTCGACCGCGGCGACTGCGACCAGCCGACCCGCAGCAGCGTCGACGGTGACCTGCAGGTGGATCGCGTTGCTGCCCACGACCGACTTGGTCTGGGGCCACTGCCCCTCGGGGAGCAGGTGCACGAACGGCTCGTCCTTCCAGGCCGTCGCGTAGACCTCCCGCGCCTCCTCGGCACCGACCGTCGTGGGGGCGGAGCACGTTGCGAGGATGCCCCGAGGCATCGGGACGAGCAGCGGGGTGAAGCTGACCCTGACGTCGGCGTCGGTGAGGGCGCCGAGGTTCTGCACGATCTCGGGGGTGTGCCGGTGCACGCCGCCGACACCGTATGCGCTGGCGCTTCCCATCACCTCGGAGCCGAGCAGGTTGGGCTTGGGTGCCTTGCCGGCGCCGCTGGTGCCGCTGGCGGCAACGACGACGATGTCGCCGGGGTCGACGATGCCCGCCGCCACGGCGGGTGCGAGCGCGAGGCTGGACACGGTCGGGTAGCAGCCGGGAACCGCGATGCGCTTGGCGCCGCGCAGGTGGCTGCGCTGGTCGCCGAGCTCGGGAAGCCCGTAGGGCCAGGCGCCGGCGTGCTCGCCGCCGTAGAACTGCTCCCACGCGCTCTCGTCGGTGAGCCGGAAGTCGGCGCCGCAGTCGATCACGACCGTGTCACCGAGCTGGTTGGCAGTCGCGGCCGACTGGCCGTGCGGGAGGGCCAGGAAGACGACGTCGTGGCCGCCGAGCACCTCGATGGTGGTCGGCTCGAGCACCCGGTCTGCGAGCGGCAGCAGGTGCGGCTGGAGCACGCCGAGCTTCTCGCCCGCGTTGGAGGCACCGGTCAGCGCACCGATCTCCACCTGCGGATGGGCCAGGAGAAGGCGCAGCAGCTCACCGCCGGCGTACCCGCTGGCTCCGGCTACCGCGATCCGCACCTTCGTCGTCATGCGCATGACTATACAGGGTTATGCAACTTCATGCTCGGGTGGCTGGGTATCCCGTGGACTCTGTCGGCGGCGCCGTCTAGCGTCCCTGAGCATGAGCCTCGACTACCTGGCGCATCTGCGCAACGAGTCCGCGCGGTTCCGCTCCGTGCTGGGCGACGCCGACCCCGCGCTCCGCGTCCCCTCGTGCCCGGAGTGGTCGGCCGACGACCTGCTGTGGCACCTCGCGGAGGTGAGGTGGTTCTGGGGCAACATCGTCAGCCAGCGCTTGCAGGACGGAGAGGAGGCCGAGGCCCAGAAGCCCGAGCGTCCGGAGTCCCACCAGGCTCTGCTCGACTTCTACGACGAGGCGTCGGCACTCCTCCAGCAGACGCTCACCGAGACCGACCCGTCGGTAGAGGTCTGGATGTGGAGCGACGACAAGACCGTCGGCTACATCCGGCGCCGCCAGGCGCACGAGGCGCTCATCCACCGGCTGGACGCCGAGCTGACCGTCGACGACGTGACACCGTTGGACACGACGCTGGCGTCCGACGGGGTGCACGAGGCGTTCACGATGATGTACGGCGGTGTCCCCGAGTGGGGCACCTTCACCGACTCCGGGCGGACGGTCGCGGTCACCACCACCGACACCAGCCTCGTGGTCCCGCTCCGGCTCGGCCACTGGAAGGGCACCAGCCCCAACACCGGCAACGTCTACGACGAGGCGATCTGCGAGGTGGCCGAGGGCGAGGGTTTCGCCGCGGACGCGACGGTCAGCGGGCCGGCACCCGCCCTCGATGCCTGGGTGTGGGGCCGCGGGGACGCGTCCGCGCTCACGGTGGCCGGTGACCGGTCGGTCTTCGAGACCCTGCAGCAGGTGATCGACCAGGGCATCCAGTGACGGCTCAGGAGAGGCTCACAGGCTCCTCGCGGCGGTCGACCAGCTGCTGACGCGGCGCGCTGTCCTCGACGCGGCGCCGGCTCGCGAGGGCCCCGACCAGCAGGCCGGCGAGCGCTCCGGGCAACGCCCAGCGCCAGCCCTCGATCGTGAACCACCGCGACTCGGCGGCCGGCGCGGCCTCAGGGGTCACAGGCGCGGGTGAGGTGATCGCCGGAGCGGTGTCGGCCGGGGCCTCCCTCGTGATCGTGCGCTGCCCGGCGAAGACCCGGTCCAGGAGCGTGAGCAGGGCCTTCGGGTCGGTGGCGCGACGCCACGTCGGCACGCCGTCGACGACGCCGCCCTCGATCAGGTTGCTGGTGGAGAAGATGACGCCACCGTCAGGCTCCACCCGGATCTCGTCCAGCCGCCAGGGTGTGACGTCGTGGACCATCCAGGTGAGCCGGTACCACGAGGCCGCCTCTGCCCGAGGGTGACCCACCGAAGATCCCGACGCCAGGAGCCGCTCGAACTGCGCGTACTCCGCATCGCCGTAGTAGAGCGCGGTCGCGCTCTCGTCGCTCGGCGACGTGATCAGCACGCTCGTCGGCCCGCCGGCCTGGGCGGCACTCGGCAGCCCGAGCAGTGCGGCCGTGGTCAGGACGATGACTGCCAGGGTTCGACGCATGGCTCCTCCTCGCAGTGGGGGTTGTCGCGGGTTGTCGTGAGGACTACACCGCTGGGGCGACGGCGGTTCCGTCAGCCGGCGGACTCAGCGAGCTCGACGGCCTGCTCCTTGGTCAGCGCCCCCTCGAGGCGCAGGGTCACGGCGCCCCGGGGCCACACCAGAGTCTGGGCGGCCAGGCGCGGCGCGAACGTCTCCGACGTCCCATCGTCACGGAGGACGGCGACGTCGTGCGATGTCGGGAACCACAACGCGTCGCCGCCGAGCACCTGGACGAGCTCGAAGTCGCGCGAGGCCTTCCAGAAGTGGGGAGCGAGCTCGGCCGCGAACTGGTCGAGGCGCACGGTCTGCGCACCACGCCCCCAGGTCAGGGAGACGAGTCGGCGGTCGGCCGAGACGCTGATGCCGTCGGGCGCACCCAGCAGCTCCGGCACGTGCGGGCCGAAGCCCGCGAGCCGCGTGGCCTCGGACAGAGACAGTCCGGACGGCTCCGTGGGGACCACCGGGTCGCCGGTGGCGGACGGCTCCTCCTCGGAGACAACGACGCCGTGGAACCCGAACCACTCCCGGATCGTGGCACCCACCGGCGAGGCGACCACCCCCACGCCGAGAAGGGCGACCAGCAGCCCGGCCAGCCAGCGCAGCAGCCGCCGACCGGCCTTCGGCAACGGCTCGGAGGCGACGCGGGCGAGGACGCGCTGCTCGAGGTCCGCGGGTACGTCGACATGCAGGTCGCGCGCGAGCTCGCGCAGACCGAGCTCCACCGGGTCAGACATGGCCCGCCTCCTCGTGTGCTGCCGGGTCGAGCTCCGTGCGCAGTCGCTCGAGCCCCCGGCTCAGCCGCGACTTCACGGTGCCGCGGGGCACGCCGAGGACGGTGGCGGTCTCGGCCTCGTCGAGCTCGAGCAGGTAGCGGCACGTCACGACCAGGCGCAGCTTGTCAGGAAGCCGCCGCACCGCCTGCAGCAGCCGCTCCCGGCTCTGCCGGTCCGCGACCTCGACGGCAGGGTCCAACAGCTCGGCGGGGAGCAGCCTCCGCTCCCGGGCGACGCGCCGCGCGGCGGTGCGATGGGCGTTGTGCGACTCGTTCGCGACGATCCGCAGCAGCCACGGCCGGAACGGCTGACCGTCGCGGAAGCGGCCCAGCGATTGGTAGGCCTTCACCAGCGCCTCCTGTACGACGTCCTCGGCATCGGGACCGGACCCCAGGAGCACCGCCGTCCGCATCGCCATCGGGGCATGGCGGCGCACCAGCACGGCGTACGCGTCGAGGTCACCCGCGCGCACCCTGCTGACCAGTGCTGCCTCGTCGTCGGCGCTGATCGTCACTCCGTTCGGTGGTCTCAGCACCGTGTCTACACCGCCGGGGGTCCCGTGGTTCCGTCAACCGGCCGCTTGCACGTCCCGCAGCAGGTCGGTGACCTCTTCCGAACCCGGCAGGTCTCCCAGCGCTGCGGTGCGGCGCACCAGGTCGGCAGGATCGTCTCCGTCTCCCGCACGGGAGCAGCGGGGAGCAACGGCGTCGCAGTGTCCTCGTAGGTGACGATCGCGATGGTGTCGCTCGGCCGCAGGTGCTCGGTGAGCCGCGCCAGCGACTGGTCTGCGGCCAGCTTGCTGTGACGACACGCCGGCCCGACGCGTTCCGGCCGTTGCCGGACCGCAACCTGCGGTCAGGTGCGCTGCACGGCTCCGTGTCGCTGCGCAGCCAGGGCGACCGCGGCGTCGCGAGCGGCACTTGTCTCCGCCTCGGTCAGCGTGCGGTCGGGTGCGCGGAAGCGGAGCGCGAACGCCAGGGACTTCTTGCCCGCACCGATCTGCTCGCCGGTGTAGACGTCGAACAGCCGCACGGACTCGAGCAGCTCGCCTGCGCCCTCGCGCAGCGTTGCCGCCACGTCTGCGGCCGGCACCGAGTCGTCCACGACCAACGCGACGTCCTCCTTGGCCAGCGGCATCGTGGAGAACTCCGGCGAGGTGGTCAGCCCACGGGACGCCTCCACCAGCGCGTCCAGGTCGACCTCGACGGCGCTGGTGCGCGCCGGCACGCCGAAGGCCTTGCAGACCTTGGGGTGCAGCTCCCCGGCGTGACCCACCAGCGTCTCGCCGACGCTGACGGCCGCACACCTGCCGGGGTGCCACGGGGTCTTGGTCGCTGCGGAGACCGTCACCTCGACACCCAGCACCCTGGCGACCTCACGGACGACCTGAACGGCATCGGCCCAGCTGGCGGCGCGGCCTGCGCCCCACCAGCCACCGGCTTCCCGCTCACCGGTGAGTACGACGCCCAGGTGCCTGGGCTGGTCGGGGACGGCCGCGAAGAGCGGCTCGAGCTCCTCCGCGGTGGGCCGCCGGTCGACGTCGAGGATCGGGGCCGGGCCGCCGTCGGGCGTCGGCAGGAACACCGCTGCGGTCTCGAAGATGCCCAGGCTCGTGCGGCCCCGTCCGACGTTGCGAGCGGCGGTCCTGAGCAGTCCGGGCAGGAGCGTCGTGGTGAGGCTCGGCTCCTCCTCCGACAACGGGTTCGCGATGTCCACGGTGCGGCGACGCTCGTCGTCCTGCGGCAGGTCCAGGTTGTCGAAGTCCGCCGGCCCGACGAACGGGTAGGTCTTCACCTCGACGAGCCCGGCCCCGGCCAGCCCCAGGCCGACTCGTCGGCGGAGCTTCTGCTGCCGGGTCAAGCCGCGCCCGGCAGGTGCGGCGGGCAGCACGGAGGGGACGTTCACGTAGCCGGCGATGCGGGCGACCTCCTCGACGAGGTCGTAGGGGTCGGTCAGGTCCGGGCGCCAGGTCGGGGCGAGTGCGGTCAGCGTGTCACCGTCGACGGACACTGCGCAGCCCACCGCGCGCAGGTGGCGGACGGTCATGTCGTCGTCGATGTCCATGCCCGTGACCCGGCGAGGCAGGTCGAGCGGAGCCTGGATCGTGACAGGCGGGGGTGGAGCTCCGACATAGGTCACGCCGTCGCTGATCTGCCCGCCACCGTGCTCGACGAGGAGGTGGGCGACCCGGTCGGCGGCGTAGGCCGGGAGCAGCGGGTCGACCCCGCGCTCGAAGCGGCGAGACGCCTCCGACGGCAGCTTGTGCCGCCGGTGGGTGCGGAAGATCGTGGTCGGCTCGAAGTGCGCGGCCTCGATCACGACATGGGTGGTGGTGTCGGAGATCTCGGTGGTCGCGCCGCCCATCACCCCGGCCAGGCCGATGGGTCCGCTGTCGTCGGTGATGAGCAGGTCCTGCTCGGAGAGGGTGCGCTCGACGTCGTCGAGGGTCGTCAGCTTCTCGCCCGCCTGCGCACGTCGTACGACGATCGGGCCCTGGAGCCTGTCGCCGTCGTAGCCGTGGATCGGCTGGCCGAGCTCGAGCATGACGTAGTTGGTGACGTCGACCGCCAGCGAGATCGGCCGCATCCCGGCAGCGGTGATGCGCGAGGCGATCGCCTTCGGCGTGGGTGCGGTCGGGTCGAAGCCGGTCACGGTGCGGGCGGCGAAGACCGGGCACCCGGCCGGGTCGTCGATGCGGACCAGGTAGCCCGAGTCGTTGGGCTCGGGAGCGTCGCGATGCGCAGGGTCGGTGAACGGCGCGCCGTAGGCCAGCGCCGCCTCCCGCGCCACACCGCGCAGCGAGAGGGCATAGGCCCGGTCGGGGTTGATCTCGAACTCGATCGTGGTGTCACCGAGGCCGAGCAGCGCGATGGCATCGTCACCGGGCTTGGCGTCGTAGGACTCGCCCAGGACCAGGATGCCGTCGTGGTCCTCACCGATGCCGAGCTCACGGGTGGAGCAGATCATGCCGTCGGAGACATGCCCGTAGGTCTTGCGCGCGGTGATCGCGAAACCGCCCGGAAGAACGGCTCCGGGAAGCACGCACACGACCAGGTCGTCGACGGCGAAGTTGGAGGCGCCGCACACGATGCCGCGGCCCGGGCCACCTTCGAAGTCGGCGTCGTTGTGCGCGGGGCCTACGTCGACGCGGCACCAGCGGACGGTCTTGCCGTTCTTCTGCGGCTCGTCGACGAACGACAGCACGCGACCCACGACGAGCGGACCGGAGAGATCGGCGCCGTGCAGCGCCTCGAGCTTCAGGCCGAGCGCGGTCAGCTCGTGGGCGAGAGCCTCGGCGGTGACGTCGGCAGGGAGGTCGACGTAGTCGCGGATCCAGGACAGTGGCGCCTTCATCAGATCTCCGTCCCGAAGGGCAGCGTGAACCGCACGTCGCCCTCGACCATGTCGCGCATGTCCTCGACACCGTGGCGGAACATCAGGGTGCGCTCGATGCCCATGCCGAAGGCGAAGCCGGTGTAGACGTCGGGGTCGATGCCGCACGCGATGAGCACCCGGGGGTTGACCACGCCGCAGCCGCCCCACTCGATCCAGCCCTCGCCGCGGCAGGTGCGGCAGGAGTCGCTGTCGACTCCGCGGCAGACGAAGCAGACCAGGTCGACCTCGGCGGACGGCTCTGTGAAGGGGAAGTACGACGGCCGGAACCTGGTCGTGATGCCCTCGCCGAACATCGACTGCGCGAAGTGGTCGAGGGTGCCCTTGAGGTGGGCCATGGTGATGCCCTTGTCGACCACGAGCCCCTCGACCTGGTGGAAGACCGGGGTGTGCGTGGCGTCGAGCTCGTCGGTGCGGAAGACCCGCCCGGGACAGATGACGTAGATCGGTGGCTCACGGTCGAGCATGGTGCGGGCCTGCACCGGCGAGGTGTGGGTGCGCAGCACCAGCCCTCCGTCTGCGGGCTCCAGCCAGAAGGTGTCCTGCATGGTGCGAGCAGGATGGTCGGGTCCGAGGTTGAGCGCGTCGAAGTTCAGCCACTCCGCCTCGACCTCGGGGCCTTCGGCAACCTCCCAGCCCATCGACACGAAGACGTCGCAGATGACCTCCTGGATGGTGGTCAGCGGGTGCCGGGCACCTACCGGCTCCCGGTCCCAGGGCAGGGTGACGTCGACGGTCTCCTCGACCAGCATCCGCTCCTCGGCCTCGGCCTCGAGATCGCTCTGACGGGCGATGACGGCCTGGTTGACGGCTCCTCTTGCCTGGCCCACTCGCATGCCGGCCTCCTTGCGGGCCTGCGGGGGCAGCGCGCCGATCTCACGGTTGGCCAGCGCCAGCGGGGACCGCTCGCCCGCGTGGTCGAGCCTGGCCTGCTTGAGCTCCTCCAGCGTGGTCGCCGCAGCGATCGCCGCCAGAGCGTCGGCCCGCATCTGCTCGACCTCTTCGGCCTTGAGCGGGGTGACCTCGACCGGGTCGTAGTCGGTGTTCGGGCCGGACATGGCTCTCTTTCGCACGGGTTCACGAGGCTCGCTCGCGGGATGAGGTTGCGGAGGTCAGTCTAGGAAGCGGCGCGGCGTGGGTGCGAACCGGTTTCAGGTCGTGGCGTCGTACGCCGGCCAGGCGATCGAGATGCGGGCCCCTCCCCCCGGGGCGTCGCCGATCTGGATCGTGCCGCCGTGGGCGGTGACCAGGCCATGGACGATGTACATGCCCAGGCCGGAGCCCCCGCGGGAGCCGTGCTTCCAGAACTTGGTGAACACCCGCGAGCGGATAGCCGGGCTGATCCCCTCGCCCTCGTCCTCGACACGCAGCAGGACCCCACGGAAGGGATCCTCCTCAGGAACAGCGGTAGCCCAGAGGTGGACCCGGCCCTCCCCGTGGCGAACGGCGTTCTCGACGAGGTTGTTGACCACCTGGACGAGCTTGTCGGGGTCGGCGTAGACCTGCGGGAGCTCGCCCTCGACCTCGAGCACGACGTCTCGACCCGTGCCGGCACGCACCGACAGCAGGGCTCGGTCGACCGCGGGCTGGAAGTCGAGCGGACGCCGGAACAGCGAGAGCCGTCCGGTGTCGATCCGGGCGACGTCGAGGAGCTCGGCGATCAGCCTGGTGAGCCGGTCGGCGTCGGCGTTCACGGTCTCGAGCATGAGCTGCTTCTGGTCGTCGTTGAGCTTGTCCCACTTGGACAGCAGCGTCGCCACGAAACCCTTGACCCCGGTCAATGGCGAGCGGAGCTCGTGGGCGACGGTGGCCACCAGGTCGGAGCGCTCGCGGTCGAGCCGCTCGCGGGCCCGAGCGGACCGGAGTGCGACCACCAGCAGCGTCACAGGTCCTGACCGCTCCTCGCGGTCCAGGCGCGCGGTGACGAGCAGCTCTCTGCCGTCGGAGAGGTACCAGGCCGCCTCGGCCAGGCCGGTCCGGATCGCCAGGCCGTCGTACGGGGCGACGGCGGTGAACCAGTCGTTGCCCTCCCGGTCCGCCAGGGCGACGACGTCGGAGATGTGCTTCCCCACGCCGTCGGGCACACCGAGCAGCCGTGCCGCCGTGGTGTTGACGTGCGTGACCCGGCCCCGGGCATCCGCGACGACTACCCCGTCGGGCAGTGCGTCGAGGAGCTCGGACATGGGCTCAGGTTAGTCCAGCGACGGGCAGCCGGACCGGGGACTGCTCCCCGGTCCGGCCGTTGGTCAGATGTTCCACCAGTACCAGCCTGAGTACGTGTTGACCACGCCGCTGTCGGTCACCTGGGCGACGCGGTAGGCGACGGCGGTCGGGACGGCCACCAGGTTGAAGGTCCGCTGCAGCCGCGAGTCGGCCTCGAGCGCGGTGGTCGAGAGGCGCTGCGGCGCGCCCCAGACGCCATTGACGAAGAAGCAGACCTCGGTGACGGCACGCTGTCCGTTGTTCGCCGTGTCGCGCACGCCGAAGTCGATGACGACCCGGTTGGCGGTCTTGTAGTGGTTGTAGAGCCGGAAGCAGCTGTCGGCGTAGGTGCCGGTGGAGTCGGAGACGCCGACGCGCGGACCCGCGAGCACGAACGCGGCACCGTTGGCATTGCAGCTCGCCGACGCGGCCTGGGCGGGCGTCGCGGTGACCCCCGCGAACGCGGTGGCGGCGAGAGCAGTGGCGAGGATGCGACGGATGTTCTTGCTGTTCATGGAGTTCCTCCTGGAAGTAGCGCCGACCGGTCGGCCGGCATCCGAAGGTTCTCCAGGGCCGCTGAGGCACCGCTGAGGTCAGCGCCGCTGGGCCCGTGCGCTCGCGTAGAGGCACACCGCTGAGGCGGTGGCGAGGTTCAGGCTCTCGGCCCTGCCGTGGAGCGGGATCCTGACCCGGTGGTCGGCGAGGGCGGCGAGCTCCTCAGATAGGCCCCACGCCTCGTTGCCGAAGAGCCACGCGGACCGGCCCGCCAGCAGGTCGCCGTCAGCTGCCTCGTCGAGGTCGACGTCGCCGTAGCCATCGGCGGCCAGGACCGTGTAGCCGGCCGCCTGGAGCGCGCGCACCGTCGCTGCAGCGTCGTGCTCCACGACGACGGGCAGGTGGAACAGCGAGCCGACCGTCGCCCGGACGGCCTTGCCGTTGTACGGGTCGACCGACGAGCCGGTGAGGACGACTCCCCCGGCCCCTGCCGCGTCGGCGCAGCGGATCACAGCACCGGCGTTGCCCGGGTCGCGTACGTCGGCGCAGATCGCGACGAGCCGCTCGGCGGCCACGGTCGCCAGAGGTACGTCGAGGAACCCGCACACGGCCACGACGCCCTGCGGCTGCACCGTCTCGGTCAGCGACGCCAGGGCCTGCTCGTCGACGAGGTGCCACGGCACACCGTCGGCGTGGAGATCCCAGTGGGTCCCCGGGAGCGCGAACACCTCGCGCACGCAGCCGGGGACCGTCAGAGCCTCGCGGACCGCCTGAGGGCCCTCGGCCAGGAAGAGCCGGTGCTCCTGCCGGGAAGCGCGACGGGCCAGCTTCCTTGCCGCCTTCACCCGGCCGCTCCTGGCGGAGAGCACGGGTGAGTCAGCAGGGAGGCCGGCCACGTCGTGTCGAGCGCGGGGCGTCAGGCCGAGACCGGCGCGTTGACGTCCTCGGGCAGAGCCGCCTTGGCGGTCGCCACCAGCGTCGCGAAGGTCGCGGCGTCGTTGACCGCCAGATCGGCCAGGATCTTGCGGTCGACCTCGACACCAGCCAGGCGCAGGCCCTGGATGAAGCGGTTGTAGGTCATGCCGTTGGCGCGAGCCGCAGCGTTGATCCGCTGGATCCACAGCTTGCGGAAGTCGCCCTTGCGCGCCTTGCGGTCGCGGTAGCTGTAGACCAGCGAGTGGGTGACCTGCTCCTTGGCCTTGCGGTAGAGACGCGAGCGCTGCCCGCGGTAGCCGGATGCGCGCTCGAGGGTTACCCGGCGCTTCTTGTGGGCGTTGACTGCCCGCTTGACGCGTGCCACTTCGTTTGCTCCTTGTTGCTAAAGATCTAACAGACTCAGGCTGCGTCAGCGGCCGAGCAGCTTGCGGACGGTCTTGGTGTCGTTCTTGGAGACCTCGGTCGTGCCCGACATGCGGCGGGTCATCTTGGAGGGCTTGCGCTCCAGGTTGTGGCGCAGGCCGGCCTTCTGGCGGCGCAGCTTGCCGGAACCGGTCACCCGGAAGCGCTTGCTGGCACCGGAGTGCGTCTTGTTCTTCGGCATCGTTCGTCCTTCTCGTGTTCTCGGATCCGTGCTGTGCGGATCAGATGTTCGGGTCCATGTCCGGGTCGATGTTCTCCGAACGCTTCTTCGGCTTGGCCGGCTTCGGGACGGCTGCAGCAGCTGCGGCGCGCTCCTTGTGCTCGGCCACCTCCGCCGCCTTGTCCGCCTCTCGGGCGGCGAGCTGCTCGGCCTTCTCGGCCTTCAGCTCGACCTTGGCGTCGGCCTTCTTCTTGTGCGGGCCGAGCACCATGATCATGTTGCGTCCGTCCTGCTTCGGCGAGGACTCGACGAAGCCCAGCTCCGTGACGTCCTCGGCGAGCCGCTGGAGCAGCCGGAAGCCGAGCTCGGGCCTGTGCTGCTCACGACCGCGGAACATGATCGTGATCTTCACCTTGTCTCCGGCCCGGAGGAAGCGGACCACGTGACCCTTCTTGGTCTCGTAGTCGTGCTGGTCGATCTTGGGACGAAGCTTCATCTCCTTGATGATCACGTTCGTCTGGTTCCGACGTGCCTCGCGGGCCTTCTGGGCGTTCTCGTACTTGAACTTCCCGTAGTCCATGAGCTTGCAGACCGGCGGCCGCGCGGTCGGCGCCACCTCGACGAGATCGAGATCTGCCTCCTGCGCGAGTCGCAGGGCGTCCTCGATGCGGACGATGCCGACGGTCTCGCCGTTGGGGCCAACGAGCCGGACTTCGGGCACCCGAATCCGGTCGTTGATACGCAGCTCAGTGCTGATGGGTCCTCCTGGGGTAGGTCTGCTGGGTTCGACCCACACGCTCAGCCCAGAAAGTGGAAAAGGCCTCCGCGTGCGTGACAGCGGAAGCCAGACGAGAGCGTCAGCCCTCGTGACCTGGACCCGACGACCTGGTGGAGCTGCGGTCGATGCGGGTGGGAGCCAGGCTCCGCTTGTCGGATCTCGGTCTCCAGAACACCTGACGGCTGCCAGATGTTCCCAAGTCACAGATCGGTCAGCCACGAGGATAGCAAGATCACAGCCCGAGCCCCTAATCGAGCCGTCGGGTCGTGAAAGGCTTGCCCCATGAGCGAGTCGCGCGACATTGCAGAGGTTCCGGCGATCGAGGTGGTGGGCACGGCCGCCGTACACCTGATGAGCGCGGCCGCCGTCCAGCTGGGGCTGGCCGAGGACCTGACCGACCACCAGGACCTCGACGAGGCTCGCACCCTGATCGAGGCGCTGGCCGGCCTGGTCACCGCCGGGGCCCCCCGGCTGGGGCACCACCACGCCGCCCCCCTGCGCGACGGCCTGCGCAGCCTCCAGCTGGCGTTCCGGGAGGCCTCGGAGATCCCGGACGCGCCCGGGGAGGGGCCGGGCGAGAAGTACACCGGTCCGGTCTACCCCACGACGTAGCGTGGGACCGTGAAGCGGGCGTGGCTACCGGCCTCGATCTTCGTCCTGACCGTCGGTCAGCTGCTGCTCGCGACCCTCGGCCCCGACCTGGAGCAGTTCGAGGGCAAGGCCTTCGGCTGGCGGCTCGCGACGTTCGCCCCCGGCATGCTCGTGGCCCCCGCGGTCTGGTGGTGGTTACGCCGCGGAAGCGGTGAGAAACCTCCGTTCGGCGCGTTCGCCCTGGTCATGGGTCCGTTCTTCTTCGACGTCACCAGCAACTCGTTGAACCTCTACGACTCGATCTGGTGGTTCGACGACCTGGCGCATGTGATCACGTGGTTCCTCCTCTCGGCGGGGATCGGCATGTTGGTGGTGCCGCGGGACCTGTCCGGCTGGCTCGCGGTGGCTCTCGTGACAGGGATCGGTGCGGTCCTTGCGATCGGCTACGAGCTTGCGGAGTGGTACACCTTCATCCGGCACGGCACCAATGACGACAAGGACTCCTACACCGACACGCTGGGCGACGAGGCACTTGGTCTGCTGGGGGCGGTCGCCGCCGGGTTGCTGGTGCTCAGAGTCCGCCGGTCCCGGTGACTGGACGTCGCCACCGAGGCTAGAGCTCGCCGGCGGTCCAGACCCGCGCCCCGCTGCCGTCGTCGGCGACGACCAGGATGCCGTCACCCTCGGCGGCTGACAGCGCGTGGTCCCCGGCGGTCGCGGGCGCGTCGGGCAGCTCGACCGGGTGCCACGCGGAACCGTCGTCGCTGTGCCACAGCTGGTACTCGGTGCCGGTGCTGATGGTCGCGAGCAGGCCGCTGGTCGTGCGCACCAGCGACGCGACGTACGGCGCCGCGGTGCGCTCGTCGGCCAGGCGGCCGAACCGCACCGACTCGTGCCACCCTTCGGAGTCCCGGGTCCAGGCGGCGAAAGTGTCGCCGCGGAGACCGAGCGCGACGACGTCTCCCTCGGCGGTCAGCACGGCCCGAAGGACGTCCTCCGACTCACGTGTCGCCGGCATCTCGTCCCGGGACCAGGTCAGGCCGTCCTTCGAGGTCCAGGCGAGGGGGTCGCGGTCCATCAGCTCGCCCGGGACCGCTCCAGCACCGACGAGGAGCCAGCCGTCGCCCGCCCAGGCCGCCGCCTGAGCCTGCGACACGAGCTCGCCGTCACGGGTCAGCCCCGGCTCTCCCTCGACCCTGGTGAAGCCACGTGGGTCGTCGGTCACCCAGACGCCCGGACCGCTGAGCCGGTTGCCGGCGATCATCCAGCCCTGGGGGCCGCCGCTGACCGCTCCGACGCTCGACGCGCTGACGCCGCCGTACTGGGTGAACACCGCGCGTACGTCGACCAGCGTGTCGCCCTGCAGGTGGAAGGTCGTCACCCGTGGGTTGCCGTGTGCTCCCCCGGACCGTGCGCCCACGACGGCGATGCGGCCACGCGAGCACGCGATGGAGTTCAAGATGGCCCGCTTGCCCCAGTAGGTGTCGGCCACGACCTCGACCGGCGACCAGGTGGCGCCGTCGCCGGAGCGCCAGGCCGAGGGACGCGTGTCCCGGGTCTCGGTCGGCTGGTCGAGGAAGACCGCGCCGACGGCGTACCAAGCCTCTCCGCAGTGGACCGCGTCGCGCACCACCGTGCGGCCGCCTGGTCCGGGCGGCACCGGCAGCTCGTGCTCCGCCCACGGCACGGCGATCGGCGGCCGTGCGCGTGGCTCGTCGTCGGAGGTGCAAGCAGCCAGCACCAGGAGCGGGAGAAGGGCCGGCACAGCCCACCGTGCGGTTCGCATCGAGACCCCTTCCACCAGCCGTCCCACCAGCCGTCCCACCAGCCGTCCCACTAGCCGTCGAACCTAGCCGTCGAACCTAGCCGTCGAAGCCGGTGACCTCGGCGCCTTCCGGCAGGTCCTTGACCTGTTCGTGCAGCTGTCCGGTGAGGTGCAGCACCACCTCGAAGTCGGTGGTGGTCAGGTTGGCGACCTCGAACTCGCCACCGAGGACCGGTGGCACCTTGTAGTCGTAGACCTGGTCGCCCTCCGGTTCGAGGCCGGACTCCGCCGCGGCGAACGCGAGCCCGGCGAATAGGTACTCGTCGAGGCCGTCGTCGGTGGCGAGCACGCGCTTGGTCTCCTCAGCCGAGCTCCACTCGAGGGTGAGCTCCCCGGCCGCGATGTCGAGCCAGTAGACGCCGTCGTCGCCGATCAGGAAGACGTCGCCGAAGACAGAGGCGAACCAGGGTGTCAGCCCCTCCAGCCCGATCCACTGCCACGACTCGAGCGCGCCGGCGAACTGGTCGTCGCGAAAGATCCGGGTCAGGTCCATCGTCACTCTCCTTCCACGGGACGGTAGCCACGGGCGAGGGGCTCCAGGTAGGGCTGCTCCACGACGAACATCTCCGGTCCGGCGATGTCGAGCACGATCGCAGAAGCGCCGTCCTGTACGGCGGCTGCAGCCACCTTCGTGAGCTCCGCGGGCACCGGGCGGGCGTCAGGGTTCCAGCGGTGCATGGCGTCGGTGCCGCTGAACGCCAGCAGTGCCAGCCGACCGTCACGGCCGGTCATGAGCACGGTGGCCATGTCACTGGTCTTGTCGTGGGCGAGCCCCTGCTCGTCGTACTCCACCTCGCCGAGGACCGCCACGACCGGGACCAGCAGCCGCTCGTCCTGGAGCACGTCGAGGACGTGCAGGTAGGTCTCGGGGGTCTCGTCGTACGCCGCGAGAGCCGCTGTGAGCGAAGCCGGGGCGTCGCCGTCGTCGCCGGCGAACCCGGGGTCGGGGATGGTGCGCACGGGCTCATCGTGCCACCCGCCACGTAGAGTCGATGTCGTGGGCGAGATCGACAAGGTCACCTGGTACGCCATGGGCATGCTGCTCACCACCCTCGGGCTGGTGCTGAGCTACCTGCGCTACCAGAAGAAGGGCTTCGCGGCGGGCGTGCGCGGCGTCGCGTGGTCCCTGCTGCCGCTCGCCCTGGCGCTGACCGGCACGCTGAAGCTGGGCGGGCAGATCCTCGACGACGTCGGCCGCTGGGCCGCACATCTGGTGTTCTCGCCCGTGGTGTGGCTGGGCATCTCCCTGGCCGGCGTCTCGGTGGTGCTGTTCGGCGTCTCCGGCTGGCTCGACCGCCGCGCCGCCGGTCCGGGCAAGCCGGCTGCGACCGAGCAGCTGCCGGCCAGGGGCAAGAGGCCGGCCAATCCCGCCGACGACGACATGGCTGACATCGAGGCGATCCTGCGCAAGCACGGGATCCAGTGACGGACCTGCTTGCGCTCCTGCGCGGCAGGAGGTTCGTCTGCATCGACGGTCCAGCAGGCTCCGGCAAGACCACCCTCGCGGCCACCTTCGACGCGCCGGTGGTGCACCTCGACGACCTCTACGAGGGTTGGACCGGGCTGCAGGTCGGCATCGACCAGGCCCAGACGCTGGTGGACGCGATCGTTGCTGGAACGCCCGCCGGCTACCGTCGCTACGACTGGGTGGCCGGCACCTGGGCGGAGTGGGTCGAGGTGCAGCCGACGGACCTGCTCGTGCTCGAGGGCTGTGGCGCCGGCAGCGTGCGGGCGGACGCCCTCCTGGTCTGGATCCAGGCCGCACGCGAGGTGCGGCTGGAGAGAGGGCTGTCGCGCGACGGCGAGGCCCTGCGTGACCACTGGCTGCGTTGGCAGGACGAGGAGCAGGCGCTCTTCGCCCGCGACCGCACCCGGGAGCGGGCCGAGGTCAGGCTGACGACGTGAGGGTGCGGGCGTAGGTGACGAAGGTGCGCTCGAGGCTGAAGCCGGCACGCTCGTAGATGCCCAGGGCTCCCGTCGGGTTCATCGAGTCCACGTCGAGCGAGGCCTCGTCGTAGCCGGCTGCCTGGTAGGCCGCGAGGCAGTGCTGCAGCAAGGTGGTGGCCAGGCCCTTGCCGCGGTGCTCGGGCAGGGTGCCAACCTTGGCGACGTAGGCCTCGCGACGCCCCGTGACCTCCGTGAACGCGTCGAACTCGCTGGTCTGGACGTAGGCCGCGATCGTGTCCGGCTGACCCTGCGGCGTGACGAAGAAACTCAGCGCCGGACGGAACGAGCGGCTCCCCGTCACCCAGTGCTGCCACTCCGACGGCCCCCACACCGAGAAGTTCGGGTGGTCGAGGAAGGCCACGTTGTGCGCGGCAAGGAAGGCGTCGGAGTCGCCCTCCTGGTAGGCGCGCATGACGTAGCCGTCGGCGAAGTCGGGCGCCGGCTTCACGTCGTCCAGCATCGTGCGCATCGAGAACGACCAACGGTCGGGCTCCAGCCCGAACTCGCCCGCGAGCCGGGCCTGGGACTGGTTGGTCGAGACGCCGTTGAGCAGCACCCGCAATGGCTTGCCGTAGGACCGCTGGATCGCGGCCGCCCGAGCCAGCATGCCCTCTGCGAGAGCGGTGCCGATGCCCTCTCCGCGTCGGCTGGGGAGGGTCAGACCGAACAGGTAGACCTTTCGGTGCTCGTCGCTGGTGCGTGGCATCAGCGAGAAGTAGCCGACCAGGTCGTCGCCGTCGAACGCGCCGACGACGTCCTTGTCGAGCTCGAGGTCGGGGTTGTCGAACTCCTCCTCGAGGTCGGCCTCGTTGTAGTGCTCCCCCGTGTCGTCTACCGCCTCTGCCTCCGCGCACACCTTGGCCACGGCTGGGATGTCGGACTTGTCGAGCGAGCGCAGTATGAACCCCATGGGTGCAGGGTAGGCACGAACATCAGTCGTTGCGAAGTGTTTTCGAGTGTGCTTCGACCAGGGACCGCAACGTGCGCACCTGCCTCTTGGCGCGCAGCCCGTCGGAGCCCTGGATGCCCATGGCCGGGACGGAGGTGCCGTCGCTGAGGTCGAGCACGACCCATGGGCTGCCTGGCCTCAGGCTGACGCCGAGCACCTGGCTCCACTCGAGGTCGCGGCGCTTGAAGCCGTTGACGACGGTCAGCCCCTCCTCGCGGGCGTCCACGCGAGAGCGCGTCAGGGCGTAGCCACACGTCATGGCTCCGGCACTGAGCGCGAAGATCGTGGCGAGCTGGAAGAAGGTGAACTTCGCCCGGATCTCGGGCGGGAAGGCGAACCAGATCACCAGGGCGACCACGATGAGCAGTCCTCCGGCCAGGTAGGCAGCGAAGCGTACGCCGAGCGGCCGCATGCGCAGCGGCAGCGTCGGGAGCTGCGCCGGTCGGGGCTCAGAGCCTGCAGGCATGGATGTCGGTGGTCAGGATGCCACGGGCCCCGATGTCGAAGAGCTCGTCCATCACCCGCTGGGCGCGGTCGCGCGGAACCATCGACCGCACCGCGACCCAGCCCTCTCGATGCAGCGGGCTCACGGTGGGGCTCTCGATGCCGGGCGTGAGGGCGACAGCCTCCTCCACCCGCTCGACCCGGATGTCGTAGTCCATCATCACGTAGGAGCGGGCGACCAAAACGCCCTGGAGCCGTCGCACGAAGACGTCGAAGCCCTCCGGCGTGGTCTCGCCCGCACGCGTGATCATCACGGCCTCGGACTCGAGGATCACCTCACCGAAGACCTCCAGGCCGGCCGTCCTGAGCGTGCTGCCGGTCTCGACCACGTCGGCGATCACGTCGGCGACGCCGAGCTGGATGCTGCTCTCCACGGCACCGTCGAGGCGGATCACCGTCGCCTCGATGCCCCGCTCCTGCAGGAAGCGCTCCACCACGCCGTCGTACGAGGTGGCGATGCGCTTGCCGGCCAGGTCGGCCTCGCCGCTGGCCGTGCCGACCGCGGCGGCGAACCGGAACTTCGAGCGACCGAAGCCCAACTGCAGAGCCTCCTCGGCCTTGGCGCCGCTGTCGAGCAGGAGGTCACGGCCGGTGATGCCGACGTCGAGGGTGCCTTCGCCGACGTACACGGCGATGTCGCGGGGACGCAGGTAGAAGAACTCGACGCCGTTCTCGGGGTCGAGCTTGGTCAGCTGCTTGCTGTCGAGGCGCTGGGCGTAGCCGGCCTCGCGCAGCATGGTGGACGCGGCGTCCGACAGGGAGCCTTTGTTGGGGACTGCAACCCGGAGCATGGTGGCCTTCTCAGAGGTGGGCGTAGACGTCGTCGAGCGAGATGCCGGTGGCGATCATGAGGACTTGCGTGTGGTAGAGCAGCTGGCTGATCTCCTCAGCGGCCCGCTCCGGCCCCTCATGCTCGGCAGCCATCCAGGACTCGGCGGCTTCCTCGACCAGTTTCTTGCCGATCGTGTGGACGCCGGCGTCGAGCGCCTGGACCGTGCCGGAGCCTTCCGGACGGGTCAGCGCCTTGTCGCTGAGCTCGGCGAAGAGCTCGTCGAACGTCTTCATGGTCACGCTTCCCACGGTGGCCCGGTGGTCGAGCCTGTCGAGACCCAAGCCTACGGCGTACGACGAGCGCGCCGACGCATGTCTCAGCCGACCCTCGTCGGGCTGGTCAGGAGTCGTAGCCGCGCCTGATCCGCTTGAGCACGCTGGCGGTGTGAAGTGCCGCGGACGTGGCTTCGTAGCCCTTGTCCTCGGATGACCCCTCGAGCCCGGCCCGGTCGAGGGCCTGCTCCTCGTTGTCGGTGGTGAGCAGGCCGAAGCCGATGGCCACGCCGGTTTCGAGTGCGACGCGGTTGAGCCCGTCGGTCGCGGAGGAGCAGACGTAGTCGAAGTGCGGCGTGCCGCCGCGGATCACCACGCCGAGCGCGACGACCGCCTCGTAGCCCTTGTCGGCCAGAGCCTTGGCGACGACGGGGAGCTCGAACGAGCCAGGAACGCGTACGACGGCCGGGGCCTCGACCTGGTAGTCCCGGAGCGCCCGCTGCGCGCCTTCGATCAGCCCGTCCATCACCTGCTCGTGCCACGAGGCCGCGACCACGGCGACCCGGATGTCGTGGCAGTCGATCGGGCCGGTGGTGGGTGCTCCCTCTTTCATCGGATCTCCTCGACGGTCGGCTCGGCGTTCGGCTCGGCGTTCGGCTGGGCGGAAGGCTGCGTTGCGAGGTCGGGCAGGTCGTGGCCCATCCTGTCGCGCTTGGTCTGGAGGTAGGCGAGGTTGTGGTCGTTGGGGTGCGGCGTCAGCGGCACCCGCTCGGTCACCGCGATGCCGTAGGCCTCCAGGCCGTCGGTCTTGGCAGGGTTGTTGGTCAGCAGCCGCACGCTGCTCACGCCGAGGTCGCGAAGGATCTGGGTGGCAGCCCCGTAGTGTCTGGCATCGGCGGGCAGCCCGAGATCGAGGTTGGCGTCGACCGTGTCCCGTCCGCCGTCCTGCAGGGAGTAGGCCTGGAGCTTGGCCAGCAGCCCGATCCCCCGGCCCTCGTGGCCGCGCAGGTAGACCACCACACCACGGCCCTCCTCCACCACGCGCTGCAGCGCCTCGTCGAGCTGCGGTCCGCAGTCGCACCGCTCGCTGCCGAAGACGTCGCCGGTCAGGCACTCGGAGTGGACACGGGTCAGCACCGGCTCGCCGCTCTTGAGCTCGGCCGGGTCGCCGTACACGAGCGCGATGTGCTCGCTGTCGTCGATGCTGATCCGGTAGCCGAAGGCCGTGAACTGGCCGTGCGCGGTGGGCAGCCGCGTCTCGGCGACCCGCTCGACATGGTTCTCGGTGCGCCGCCGGAAGTGGACCAGGTCGTCGATCGAGATCATCTTCAGGCCGTGCTCGTCGGCGAACTCGCGGAGCTCGGGCGCTCGCTTCATGGTGCCGTCGTCGTTGACGATCTCGACCAGGACGCCTGCCGGGGTCAGTCCAGCGAGCATGGCCAGGTCGACCGCAGCCTCGGTGTGACCGCGCCGCACCAGCACCCCGCCCTCGCGGTAGCGCAGCGGGAAGACGTGTCCTGGGCGGGTGATCTCCCACGGCTCGGTCGCGGAGTCGGCGAGCGTGCGACAGGTGTGGGCTCGGTCGGCAGCGGAGATGCCGGTGCTGACCCCGTCACGAGCGTCTACGGAGATCGTGTAGGCCGTGCGGAGCTTGTCCTTGTTGTGAGGCGTCATCAACGGGATCTCGAGCCGGTCGAGCATGTCGGCCGGCATCGGCACGCAGATCACGCCGCTGGAGTAGCGGATCGTGAACGCCATCAGCTCCGGGGTGGCCCTGGACGCTGCGAAGATGATGTCGCCCTCGTTCTCGCGGTCCTCGTCGTCGACGACCACCACGGCCCTGCCGGCGGCGATGTCGGCGATCGCGTCCTCGACGCGGTCGAGTTGGATGCTCATGGCTGCTCCTTCGTGCCGAGCAGGCGCTCGACGTACTTGGCCAGGACGTCCACCTCGAGGTTGACGGGGTCTCCGGCCTGCTTGAAGCCCAGCGTGGTGCGGGCGAGGGTCTCCGGGATGAGGGAGACGGTGAAGCTCTTGTCGCTGACGTCCACGACCGTGAGCGAGACGCCGTCGACGGTGACGGAGCCCTTGCCGACCAGGTAGCGCGCGAGACCGTCGGGCAGTGCGACCTCGACGACCTCCCAGTGCTCGCTCGGCGTGCGTCCGATGATCGTGCCCGTGCCGTCGACATGGCCCTGCACGATGTGACCCCCCAGGCGCTTGTCGGCGGTCACTGCACGCTCGAGGTTGACCCGGCCCCCGGGCTCGAGCCCGCCGAGGCTGGTCTTGTCGAGCGTCTCCTGCATGACGTCGGCGATGAACCGCTCGTCGTCGTGGGTCACGACGGTCAGGCAGCACCCGTTGACCGAGATCGAGTCGCCCTCATGGGCGTCGGAGACCACCAGCGGGCCACGGACGGTGAGGCGTACGGCGTCGCCCTGGTCCTCGATCGCCTCGACGGTGCCGAGCTCCTCGACGATTCCGGTGAACATGGTCAGACCTTCCTGCGCATCGTCAGCCGGACGTTGTCGTCCAGGACGGTGATGTCGTCGACGTGGAGATGCAGTGCGTCCGCCATCGTGCCGATCCCCAGGTCTCCCACGGCACTGCGACCCGCACCCAGCAGCATCGGCGCGACGTAGGCCACCACCTCGTCGACCAGCCCAGCCCGCACGAACGCAGCCGCCACGGTCGGCCCGCCCTCCAGGAACAGGTGCTGCCGGTCGAGCCGGAACAGCTCGGCGAGCACCGCCTGCGGGTCGCGGGTCTGCAGCACCGCGGTCGGTGCGGCGTCGTCGAGGATCCGGCTGGCCGCGGGGACCTCGCGGTCGCCCATCACCACCCGCAACGGCTGACGTTCGCGCGCCAGCGGCTGGTCGAGCTCGTCACGCACGGTCAGCTGCGGGTCGTCGTCCAGGACCGTCTGGGTGCCGACCAGGATCGCGTCGCACTCGGCCCGCAACCGGTGGGTGTCGCGGCGGGCCGCCTCGTTGCTGACCCAGCGGCTGGTGCCGTCGATGGCGGCGCTGCGTCCGTCGAGGGTGGTCGCGAACTTCCAGGTGACGAAGGGACGCCCGTGCTCCATCGCGAAGGTCCAGGCGCGGTTCAGGTGCCGGGCCGCTGCCTCCTCGAGACCGTTGCGAACGTCGACGCCCGCGGCACGGAGGGTCTCGGCACCACCCGCCGCCAGCGGGTTCGGGTCGCCCTGCGCGAAGACCACGCGACTCACCCCTGCTTCGACCAGCGACTGCGCGCACGGGCCGGTGCGGCCGGTGTGGTTGCAGGGCTCGAGAGTCACCACGGCCGTCGTACCGCGGGTGTCGGTGCCGGCGTTGGCCAGCGCGTCAGCCTCGGCGTGCCTGGTGCCCGCACCCCGGTGGAAACCCTCGGCGACCGTCGACCCCTCGGCGTCGAGGAGCACACACCCGACCCGCGGGTTCGGGCCGAGCGGAACGCCAGGCGTCGCCGCAAGCTCCAGAGCACGTCGCATCGCCGCGTGCTCAGCAGCGGTGTAGGTCGACATCAGAAACGCCCCTGGTCCGGTCGCGGACGCTGGGGCGTGCAAGAAAACGAACACCCACGCCGGCAGCGAGGGCGAATGCGTGCGCTTCCCATCCGGACTTTGACCGTCGGTCCAGGAGTTCCACCTGGTCAACCGGTCACTGGCTGTGACCGGGTCGCGGACTTTCACCGCCGGCTCGGAATTGCACCGACCCCAGAGCACGCGAGCTTTGAAACTCGTCGACGTCCAGCCTGCCACACTTGGCCAGGAGGCGGAATGTCCGGGCGGGTGAACCGGGTCACGTTGAGCCGCGCGTGTCGGGGTGTTGAGCCGCGGGTGTCGGGGTGTTGAGCCGCGCGTGTCGGAGTGTTGAACGCCAGGAGCCGCGGGTCAACCCACCAACACCCGCGGGTCAACCCACCAACACGCGCGGGTCAACCTAGTACTGGCAGGCGCTCTCGGCGGCACTGCGGAGTGCGTCGACCATGCCGGCAGGGTTCTCGGCGGTGAAGACGGCCGAGCCTGCGACGAAGACGTCCGCCCCGGCCTCGGCGCAGCGCTCGATGGTGTCCAGCGAGACGCCGCCGTCGACCTGTAGCCACAGGTCCACACCGTGCTTGCTGATCATCTCGCGCGCCCGCCGGATCTTGGGGACACAGACGTCGAGGAACTTCTGGCCCCCGAAGCCCGGCTCGACTGTCATCACAAGCAGCATGTCGATCTCGGAGAGGAGATCCTCGTAGGGCTCGATCGGCGTCGCGGGCCGCAGCGCCATGCCGGCCCTGGCCCCCTTCGCCCGGAGCTCGCGGGCCAGCCGCACCGGTGCCGTGGCGGCCTCGATGTGGAAGGTCACCGAGCCGGCCCCTGCTTCGACGTACGCCGGGGCCCAGCGGTCGGGGTCGTCGATCATCAGGTGACAGTCCAGCGGCGTCTGGGCCGCCTTCGCCAGCGACTCGACTATCGGCACGCCGAGGGTCAGGTTGGGGACGAAGTGGTTGTCCATCACGTCGACGTGGAGCCAGTCGGCGTTCTTGATGCGCTCCGCCTCGGCCGCCAGGTTGGCGAAGTCGGCGGACAGCATGCTCGGCGAGATCTGGATACCCATGGTGGCCAGAGTCTAGTGTCGGCGGAGCAGGGCGAAGAACATCGCGTCGGTGCCATGACGATGGGGCCAGAGCTGGACCGTGCCGGGGAGCGGTCCGTCGTGGTCGGTGGTCGGGAAGAGCGGCCGTGCGTCCTCGAGTACGACGTGGGGGTTGCAGTCGAGCATGGCGCTCACCACCGACGCGGTCTCGGCGATCACCGGCGAGCAGGTCGCGTAGCCCACGACTCCCCCGGGCCGCACGGAGTCGAGGGCGCGGGCGAGCAGGTCCTTCTGCAGCGGGACGAGGTCTGCGAGGTCGTCGGCGGAGCGGCGCCAGCGCGACTCGGGGCGGCGCCGGAGTGCCCCGAGCCCGGAGCAGGGTGCGTCGACCAGGACCCGGTCGAAGGACTCGCGCGCCCACGGCGGACGGGTGCCGTCGCCGGTCACCACCCACCCGCCGCGCAGCGACGACCTGACCAGCCTGGCACGGTGCTCCTGGAGCTCGTTGGCGAGCAGCCACGCACCACGCTGATCGGCGAGTGCACCCAGCAGGGCTGCCTTGCCGCCCGGTCCGGCGCAGACGTCCAGCCAGCGCTCGTCACGACCCTCGACCGGTGCCTGAGCCAAGGCGATCGCCACGAGCTGCGAACCTTCGTCCTGCACGCCCGCACGCCCGTCGGCGACGGCCGGGACTGCGCCCGGGTCGCCGCTGTCGAGCACCGCGGCGTAGGGCGAGACACCCGTCGGGGTCCCTCCCAGCTCGGCGACCGTGGCCAGGCCGGGTCGGGCGACCAGGGTGACCTTCGGGGGCTCGTTGTCGGCTGCGAGCAACGCGTCGATCTCGTCCTCGCCCACCGCCTCGGTCAGCGCGTCGACGATCCACGCCGGATGGCTGGTCGCGACGGGCCGTCCTGCTCCCAGCTGCTCGAGCCACTCCTCCAACGAGTGCGACGAGATCTTGCGGAGTACGGCGTTGACGAACCCGGTCGGGCCCGGCCGGACCAGGTCGACGGTGGTGCTCACGGCAGCGTGAGTCGGCACCCGCATCGCGAGCAGCTGGTGAGCACCGAGCCTCAGCGCCTCGCGGACCTTCGCGGCCGGGGGCCGGTCGACGCAGGCGTCGATGATCGCGTCGTAGGTGCCTTGGCGGCGGATGGTGCCGGAGACCAGCTCGGTGGCGAACGCGGCGTCTCGCCCGGTCAGCCCCGCACGACGCAGCGCGCCCGGGAGCAACAGGTTGGTATAGGCGTCCTCGGTGCGCACACGCCGGAGGACGTCGTAGGCGGTGGTCCGGGCTACGTCAGCCAAAGGTCGCACCACTCTCGACACGAACCCCGCGCGCCCAGTCGGCTGCGGGCATCTCCTTCTTGCCGAAGGGCTTCACGAGGCCGAGCCGGACCGGCGTGGACCTCGTGCCCACATGGACGGCGTCCTTGCCGACCCGCAGCCGGCCAGGCGGCAGCGGCTCGACGTCGTCGGGCGCCACCGGCCCCAGCTTGAAGCGCTCCCCCTCGAAGAGCGTCCAGGCACCTGGAGCGGGGGTGCAGCAGCGGATGCGACGGTCGACGAACGAGACCGGCTCGTCCCACCGCACGCGGGCATCGTCGACGGTCACCTTGGGAGCGTAGGTCATGCCCTCGCGCGCCTGGGCTCGCTCCTCGAGCTGCCCTGACTCGATGCCGTCCAAGGTGGCCACGAGCAACCCCGCGCCGCCCTCAGCCAGCCTGTCCAGCAGCGACCCCGCGGTGTCATCAGGGCGGACCAGCTCGGTCATCATCCCGTAGGTCGGACCGGCGTCCAGCTCCTGGACGATCCGGAACGTCGTGGCGCCGGAGAGCTCGTCGCCGTGCAGGAGCGCGTGCTGCACCGGCGCCGCGCCTCGCCACCGCGGCAGCAGCGAGAAGTGCAGGTTGACCCACCCGACCCGCGGTATGTCCAACGCCGCCTGGGTCAGCAGGGCGCCATAGGCGACCACCGGGCAGCAGTCGACCTCGAGGGCCTTCAGCTCGGCCTGGAACTCCTCGTCACGCGGGTGCTGCGGCTTGAGCACGGGCACGCCCAGCTCCTCCGCCCGCAGAGCGACCGGCGACGCGACCAGCTTGCGACCTCGACCAGCCGGGGCATCCGGCCGGGTCACGACGGCGACCAGCTCGTGCGGTGACGCCGCGATCGCGTCCAGCGAGGGCAGTGCGACCTCGGGCGTGCCCGCGAAGACCACCCGCATCAGAACCCGAGCCCGCCGGTCGGGTGCGGGCTCACCTTGATCGTCGGCGGGGAGCCGAACCACTCCGACTCGCGGATCGCCTTCATCGCGAGCTTGCGGGTGTCGGCGTCGAGACGGTCGACGAAGAGGATGCCGTCGAGATGGTCGGTCTCGTGCTGGATCGCTCGCGCCAGCATCTCCGAGCCCTCGATGGACACCGGCTCACCGTGCATGGTGAACCCGCGGGCCACCACGCTCAGCGCGCGCTTGCAGTCCCAGGTCAGGCCGGGGATGGAGAGGCAGCCCTCGTCGCCGTCCTGCTGCTCGTCGGAGAGCGAGAGGTCGGGGTTGATCAGGTGGCCCAGCTCTCCCTCGACGTAGTAGGTGAAGACTCGCAGGCCGACCCCGATCTGCGGGGCGGCCAGCCCGGCGCCCGGTGCGTCGAGCATGGTGTCGGTCAGGTCCTGCACCAGCTTGCGCAGCTCGGCATCGAAGTCAGTCACCGGCGCGGCGGGAGTGCGCAGCACCGGGTCGCCGAACAGTCGGATCGGCTGGATGGGCACGTGGTCACTCCTCGTCGCAGGGGCTGCGTGGCGATTATTCCAGCGCCACCGGGTCGACCTGGACCCGCACCATCGGCAGCTTGCGCGCGGAGCGGACGCCCTGGACCTCGACGAGGGCTCGCGAGAGCGCAGAGCCGGCCGCCCGCGGGACGCGTACGACGGCGCGGACCTGGTCGTCGTCGGTGGCGACAGGACCCAGCACCTCGGCCCCGGCCGGGAGCACGAGCTCGGCGAGAAGCGAGTCCACCGCGTCGGGCTCGCCGGTCAGCGTGGCCAGCCTGCTGGCGGGCGGAAGGTGGGCTTCGAGGCGCTCGGACATCTCACGATCGGCGAAGCCGGCCGGATCCCATCGCACCAGGGCCTGCAGGACAGGGTCGGCCGGGTCGCCGACCGCCAGCACGGGAGCCCCGGGTCGAACCAGAGCCGCAGCGTTCAGCCAGCGCCGGAGTGACTCCTCGGCCGTGCGCAGGTCGGGACGGGCCAGCATCAGCCACACGTCGAGCAGCAGTGCGCCTGCGTAGCCGCCCTCGGCGACCGGCTCGGCTCCGGGGGTCGCGACGACGATGGCGGGCTTGGCCGGCACCTCGGCGAGGACCCGCTCGCCGGACGACCGGCGTACGGCGATGCCGGGGTAGGCGCGTCCGAGCTCCTCGGCTGTGCGCCGGTCTCCGAGGACGGGCGCTCGCAGCCCGCGGCCGCCGCACTCGGGGCAGACGCGGCCGGGCTCCTCCTGGGCGCACCAGCGGCAGGTCGGCGGCCGGTGCTGCGCGGGCACCGCCAGCGGTCCCTGACAACGCTTGCAGCGCGCCGGGGTGCGGCAGTGCTCGCAGACCAGGGAGGTGGCGTAGCCCTGACGGGGTGTCTGGACGAGCACCGGGCCGTGCTGGAGCGCCTCGCGGAGCAGGGCGTGTGCCTGCGCGGGCACCCGGGTCGCGTGGGTGAGGGGGTCGCGCTCGAGGTCGAGGTCGGTGGCCCCGCTGATGGTGACCAGCGGCGCTGACTGGCGCACCACCTCGCGGCTCGCCTCCAGCGGCCGTGCCCACCCTGACGCGACCAGCGCCGCCCCCTCGACCGATCGGGCGTAGCCGCCGACGATGGCGGCCGTGCCCTCCTCATGGGCTCGCAGGAGGAGCACCTCGCGCGTGTGGGAGTAGGGCGCGCGCTGCTCGGAGTGGAGGTCGTCGCCGTCGTCCCACACTACGACCAGGCCGAGGTCGTGCACGGGAGCGTAGGCCGAGGCGCGGGTGCCCGCGACCACGCGCATCGCACCTCGCGACACAGCCAGGAACGACCGGTAGCGCTCGGCCGGCCCGAGGTCGGAGGTGAGCAGCACGTGTCGCCCGGCGCCGAGGGCCTCGGTCAGCGCGGCGTCGAGCCGGGTCAGGTCACGCTGGTCGGGCACGCACAGCAGCACCCCCCGGCCGGCGCCCGCGGTGGCGGCTGCCGCCTGGGCCAGCAGCCGTGGCCAGTCCTCCCCCGGGACGGCCGTCCAGACCACCCTCGGCGTGCCGTCGGCCAGAGCCGCAGCGAAGCCGTCGTCGTACGTCGACCAGGCGCGGGCTGCGACCTCCAGGGAGGCCTCGACCGGTGGCGCGGTCGCCGACGCCGCCCGCTCGACGGTCGCGTGCCGAGGCGGGACCGCCAGCCGCAGCACGTCAGACCTCGTGCCCGCGTAGCGCGCCGCGACCGAGCCGCTCAGAGCGGCCACCTGGGGCGACAGCACCGGCTCGGCGGAGACCGCCCTGCGCAGCGGCGCCAGCGGCCCTGGGTGCTCGGAGGACTCGACCCGTTGGACAACGAAGCCCTCGACCTCCTGCCCGGCGAACCGCACCTTGACCCGGGAGCCGGCGACGACCTTGTCGTCGAGCTTGGCGGGGACGAGGTAGTCGAACGGACGGTCGAGGTGGGCAAGGGGTACGTCGACCAGCACCCGCGCCACGGGCAGCGCCGCGGCGGGCTCCACCGCGGGGGGCTGCTTGTCCTTGGCCGCCGTGGCCGCCGCTGCCTCCGAGGCTGCGACCCGGGCGCGCGCGAGCTCGGGCAACAGCGCGAACTGCCCGTCCTCGTGCGCCGGATCGCTCATGGCGTCAGTCTTCCAGCGGCCCCCGACAGGCGAATCGGCCGCCCTCCCGGAGGAGGACGGCCGCTCTCGCGTGAGTCTCAGACGCCGGCGGCGGCCTTGAGCGCCTCGGCCCGGTCGGTGCGCTCCCACGTGAAGTCGGGAAGCTCGCGACCGAAGTGACCGTAGGCGGCGGTCTGCGCGTAGATCGGGCGAAGCAGGTCGAGGTCGCGGATGATCGCGGCCGGGCGGAGGTCGAAGACCTCGAGGACGGCCTTCTGGATCGTGTCGACCGGTACGGTCTCGGTGCCGAACGCGTCGATGAACAGACCGACGGGGTGTGCCTTGCCGATGGCGTAGGCGACCTGCGCCTCGCAGCGGCGGGCCAGGCCCGCGGCGACGACGTTCTTTGCGACCCAGCGCATGGCGTAGGCGGCGGAGCGGTCGACCTTGGACGGGTCCTTGCCGGAGAAGGCACCACCACCGTGGCGGGCCATGCCGCCGTAGGTGTCGACGATGATCTTGCGACCGGTGAGGCCGGCGTCACCCATCGGGCCGCCGATCTCGAACTTGCCGGTCGGGTTGACCAGGAGGCGGTAGTCGTCCGACGGGATGTCGAAGCCGGCCAGCACCTGGTCGACGACGTGCTTCTTCACGTCGGGCGAGAGCAGGTTGTCCAGGTCGATGCCCTCGGCGTGCTGGCTCGAGACGACGATCGTGTCGACGCGGACGGGGCGGTTCTCCTCGTCGTACTCGATGGTGACCTGGGTCTTGCCGTCGGGACGGAGGTAGGCCATCGTGCCGTCCTTGCGTACGGCGGCGAGGCGCTCGGCCAGGCGCTGGGCGATCGTGATCGGCAGCGGGAAGAGCTCGGGAGTGTCGTCGCAGGCGTAGCCGAACATCAGGCCCTGGTCGCCGGCGCCCTGCCGATCAAGCGGGTCGACCGAGTGGTCGTGGCGCTCCTCGTAGGCGTCGTCGACGCCCTGGGCGATGTCGGGCGACTGCGCGCCGATAGCGACCTGCACGCCGCAGGAGTTGCCGTCGAAGCCCTTCTGCGACTGGTCGTAGCCGATCTCGACGATCTTGTCGCGGACCAGCTGGGCGATCGGGGCGTAGGCCGTGGTGGTCACCTCACCCGCGACGACGACGAGGCCCGTGGTGATCAGCGTCTCGACCGCGACCCGGCTCTTCGGGTCGTCCTTGAGCAGCGCGTCCAGGATCGTGTCGCTGATCTGGTCGGCGATCTTGTCCGGGTGCCCCTCGGTCACGGACTCCGAGGTGAAAAGGCGTCCAGCCACTTGTTCAGTTCCCCTGCCTGTGCGTGTGATCTACGTCCCTGAGAATAACTGCCGCGTCCGGCAACCGGTCACGCGGTCTCAAACCGCGCCACGACGCGGTCCCAGATGACCTGGGCCACCGCGGACTTGGAGGCGCGCGGGATGCCCGTCGCTCCCCCGCTGCTGTCGAGCACCACGGCCTCGTTGTGAGTCTCCCCGAAGACCTTGCCGCCGCTCACGTCGTTGACGACCAGAAGGTCGCAGCCCTTGCGCGCGAGCTTGGCCTGCGCGTGCTCGAGGACGGTGCCGTCCTCGTCACCGGTCTCCGCGGCGAAGCCGACGACGACGATGCGTTCGTTGGGGCGGTCGTGGGACAGCCCGGCGAGAATGTCGGGGTTCTGGGTCAGCTCGATCGCCGGGGCAGAACCGTCGTCGTTCTTCTTGATCTTGGCGCTGCTGACCTGCACCGGCCGGAAGTCGGCGGGAGCGGCAGCCATCACGACGGCGTCCGCGTCGGTGCTGGCGGCGACCACGGCGTCGCGCAGCTCGGCGGTGGTCGACACCCGCACCACCTTCACCCCGGCCGGGTCCGGCAGCGTGACGTTGGCAGCCACCAGGGTCACCTCGGCCCCCCTGGCCACGGCCGTGCGGGCAAGGGCGTAGCCCTGGAGCCCGGAGGACCGGTTGCCGAGGAAGCGCACGGGGTCGAGGTACTCACGGGTGCCGCCGGCTGACACGACGACGTGACGACCCGCCAGGTCGAGCCGGGTGGCGCTGCCGCGAGCAAGCACATCCAGCGCGACCTCGAAGATCTCGCCGGGCTCTGGCAGCCGGCCCTTGCCGGTGTCGGCGCCGGTCAGGCGGCCCTCTGCGGGCTCGATCACCAGTGCTCCGCGCGCCCGGAGGGTGGCGACGTTGTCCTGGGTGGCGGGGTGCTCCCACATCTCGGTGTGCATGGCCGGGGCGAACACGACCGGGCACCGCGCGGTCAAGAGGGTGTTGGTGAGCAGGTCGTCGGCCAGGCCATGCGCGGCCTTCGCGAGTACGTCGGCCGTGGCCGGTGCGACGACGACGAGGTCGGCCTCCTGGCCGATCCGCACGTGGGGCACCTGGTGGACGTCGTCCCAGACCTCCGCCGAGACCGGCTTGCCGGAGAGCGCCGCCCAGGTCGGGGCTCCGACGAACTGCAGCGCGGCCGCCGTCGGCACGACCGTGACGTCGTGGCCGGACTCGGTGAACCGCCGCAACAGCTCGCACGCCTTGTAGGCGGCGATGCCGCCGCTCACCCCCAGGACGACCCGGGGGCGCTCCTCCGCACCGGCTGTGGCGGTCATCGAGGCCTCAGGCGGTCGGAGCGCCCTCGTCGACGACGACAGCCGGAGCGGGCGCGGCCACGGGCTCGTCGGCCGGGTCGAACTCCTCACAGGTCAGCAGGTCCGCGTTGATCTCGCGTAGCGCGATCGACAGCGGCTTCTCCTGGACGTGGGTGTCGACGAGCGGGCCGACGTACTCCAGCAGGCCCTCGCCGAGCTGGGAGTAGTACGCGTTGATCTGGCGCGCGCGCTTGGCTCCGTAGAGCACCAGACGGTACTTGGAGTCGGTCTTGGTCAGGAGCTCGTCGATGGGCGGGTTGGTGATGCCCTCGGCGATCGGGGTGCCAGACACGTGCAGCAGCCTCACAGGTTCTTTGGGTTGGGACGGACTCAGCAGCAGGTAACTAGGCCGAGTCCAGCATCAAGGCTACCAACTCCTGCGCCGCAGCGTGAATTTCGGTGTTCACGATCGTCACGTCGAACTCGGGCTCGGCCGCCAGCTCCTCGCGCGCGGTGGCCAGGCGGCGCTCCCGTTCCTCCTCGGTCTCCGTGCCCCGGCCGACCAGGCGGCGTACCAGCTCCTCCCACGACGGCGGCTTGAGGAAGACGAACTGGGCCTCCGGCATCGACTCGCGCACCTGGCGGGCGCCCTGGAGGTCGATCTCCAGCAGCGCCGGCCGGCCCGAGGCCAAGGCCTCCTCCACCGGGCGGCGTGGGGTGCCGTAGCGAGCCCGCTGGTGGACGACCGCCCACTCCAGCAGCTGTCCGTCGGCGACGAGCTGGTCGAACTCCTCCTCCGAGACGAACCAGTAGTGCCGACCGTGGATCTCCCCCGGCCGCGGCTTCCGCGTCGTCGCGGAGACGGAGATCCAGATCTCGGGGTGGTGCGCCCTGATCTCGGCGGCGACGGTGCCTTTGCCGACGGCGGTGGGACCTGCGAGAACGGTGAGCCTGGAGCGCCTGTGGGGCTGGTCAGCCACGAGCGCCGAACTCACGCTCCAGCGAGGCGATCTGGTTCGCGCCGAGGCCGCGGACCCGCCGGCTCTCAGAGATGCCCAGTCGCTCCATCGTCTGGCGCGCACGGACCTTGCCCAGGCCAGGCATCGACTGCAGTAGGTCGACCACGCGCATCTTGCCGATGACGTCGTTCTCCTGCCCCTGCTTGAGAACCTCGACGATCGAGGCACCGGAGTGCTTGAGGCGGTTCTTCACCTCGGCACGCTCCCGACGCGACGCCGCTGCCTTCTCCAGGTTGGCCTGTCGCTGTTCGGGAGTCAGCTCCGGCAGAGCCACGGTGAAGACCTCGCAGTCGGGAGAGAACGTCTACTGGGGACACCGCGCAATCTAGTCACGACCCAGGTCGTGCCGCAACGCGGGCTGGGGACAGAACAGAACCTTGGTCCGGACATGGTCTCGGCGCGCACCTCGTGGGGGAGGCGCGCGCCGAGGCTTGGAGACCCTGATGGTTACACCGGACGCCCTAGGGCGTCGGCGCGGCCGTCACGGTCACCGATCTGGTGATGCTGGCGGCCTTGCCCCACCCGTCGGTGTTGGTCAGGGTCACAACATAGGTTCCCGCCGCAGGGAACGTGTGCGAAGGCGACGTCGACGTGCTCGCCGCAGTCCCGTCGGCCCACTCCCAGCGGTACGTGAACGTGTCGCCAGGGTTCGGGTCGGCAGAGCCCACACCTGAGAAGTTGCACTGCAGGTTCACACAGCTCGGCTGGTTGATCACCGGCACCGGCGCAACGTTCCCGGAAGGCTCCACGATCGTGATCACCTGGCTGAACGTGCTCGTCAGGTTGAACTCGTCCCGCGCCGTCAGCGTCACCGTGTAGGTGTTCGCCGCGGTGTAGGTCTTGGTCGGGACGGGTCCGCTACCCGAACCCTGGCCGAAGGCCCACGAGTACGTCAGCGTCGGCGTGTTCTCGTCGGTCGAGGTGCGAGCGTCGAAGTCACACACGTTCTGGTTGCAGGTGTAGGTGAAGTTGGCCACCGGTGGGTTGTTCGGCGGCGTGTTCACCGTGATGTTGGTCGCCTCCATCGGCGGGTTCGTGGTGAACCCGTGGTGGTCGACGCCACGCACCAGCACCCGGTAGACACCGCTCGGGATGATCGGCGTCGTGTAGCTGTAGTTCGACCCCGGCGAGCCCGGAGAGTTCAGGAACGCCGTGCGGTAGCTGGCGCTGGTGCTCGTGAACGTGCCGCTGGAGGACATGTACCTTCCCAGGCTGTCCACGATCGCCACCTGGGCCTGCGCGATCTGACGGTCGTCGACGACCCGGCCGCTGACCACGATCTTGCCCTCGTCGAAAACGCTGTCCGTGCTCGGCTGGAAGAGCTCGGGCACCACCGTCGGCGGCTGGTCACCTGGGTAGATCGGGTAGCGCGACGTCGCCTGGCTGCTCGACGGGTCCTGCTGACCGGCCGTGTCGTAGGCGATGGCCGTGACCGAGTAGTCACCCTCGGTGGGCAGCGTGACCGGAAGGCTCCAGTTGGTGCTCAACCCCCCGGGCGCGGACAGCGTCGCCTCGCGGGCGTAGAACTCCGCCCCGAGCGAGCCGTTGGCCTGGATGTAGCGCGAGCTGTCGTTCTCACGGACCGACACCCGGACGAACTGCACGCCCTTGTCGTCGGTCGCCGTGCCGGCCAGGTTCAGCTGCAGCACCGTGACACCCTGCTGCGTGCCGCTCGGAGTGATGCGGGTGTCCGGAGCGGCGTCGCCCGGGATGCTGGCGTTGAGCGTGAGCCGGCCCTGCATGCTGCTGGTCGTCTCCAGCCCGAGCTGGTCGACGGCCTGGACCGCGAACGAGTAGCTGCCCGGAGTCAGGTTGAACGGCGTCGTGTAGGACCAGTTGTAGTCGCGCCCGTCGATGTTCGCCGGGCTGACCCGGTACAGACCGGCCTGGACCGTGTTGTTCCACGTGCCATCGGCCGCGAGGCGTTCACCGGTCGTGTTGTTGCGGAGGGTGATCTCGACCCGCACCAGGTCCTCGTCGTCGGAGGCGGTGCCCGCGAAGGTCAGCGGCTGGCCGGGCGTGACCTGCACGGTCTGCGCGGACGTCGGCGGGAGCATCACGGCCGGCGAGCTGACCGTGACGGTCGGGGACACCGCGTTGGTGTCCACCAGCCAGGTGCGGTCAGCGGTGTCGAGGTCGGACTGCCCCTCGGTGTCGGTCGACCTGGCCCGGACCGTCCACTCGCCCTCGTAGGGCACGGTCACGTCCCAGCTCCAGGTGGTGTTCGTCGCCCCGACCACGTCCGGCTCGAAGTTGAAGGTGTTGAACGCCGTGCCCACGCTGCCGTCGTCCTGGAGGTAGCGGTTGTTCGACTCGTCCTGGAGCGACAGCGTGATCGACTGAACACCGACGTCGTCGGTGGCCGAGCCGGTGATCGTGAACGTCGTCGAGGCGACGATGCTGCCGCTGGGACCGGACACGTTGGTGTTCGGCGGCTGGTCGGACAGGTCGAAGGTCTCGATCCGCTTGGTGTCGGGCGTCGGGTCCTGGCTACCGCTTGTGCCGAACGTGCGAGCCCTCAGCTCGAGCTGCCGGTTGCCCGAGATGGTCAGGGGCAACGACCAGTCGGTCGACGTGGCACCCGGGGTGGCCAGCGTGGTCAGGATCGTGTTGCTGGCTGTTTGCCAGGTCGTCATGTCGTCCGCGAGGTAGCGGTTGCTCTGCTTGTCCTGCACGGAGAGCTCCACACGGTTGACACCGCTCGGGGCGCTGGCGGTGCCAGTGACCGTGAAGGCCTCGTTCGGGCGCTTGATCCGGCCCTCGATCGGGTCGACGATCGAGGTGTTGGTGCCGTTGGCCGCAGCCACGGTGTTGAAGTCGAACACACCGATTCGGCCGACGTTCGAGCCACCCTTGGTCTGACCGTCGCCACCGACGATCAGGCCTCGCGGCGTGGCCAGCATGGCCTTGTCGCCCTCGTTGGAGGTCGAGGCTGCCCACCACTCCAGCGACTTGCCGGTCTCGGCGCTGATCAGGCCGAGGTGGTCACGGCGTACGACCTCGTCGCCGAGGCCGTAGCCGGACAGGCCCTGGCCGGTGCCGTAGCCGACGTCGTCCAGACCGGGCCACGGGTCGCGCGAGGTCGGCGACTCGAGCCAGGCGAAGTGACCGCCGGCGTAGATGCCCTGCTCCGTCGCGGCGACAGCATAGATGCTGTCGAAGTGCCGGGAGATCCAGGCGGGCTCGACGTTGGCGCCACCGGCGATCGGGAACTTGATGACGGTGTCGTTGATCGGCGGGCGGTCACCACCCGAGCCGCTGCCCACGACGAAGTAGCTGTCGTCGGGGCCGATGTCGGCGGCGTAGGCGCGCTGGATGCCGCCCACGAACTGCAGGTTGTCCTGCCACAGCCGCGTGTGCCACGGCAGCAGCTGGTTGGTCACCGCGCTGATCAGCGCGACGCCGTAGCGGTCCTGGCCGTTGACCTGGCGACCCGTGTGTACGACGACCAGCGTCCGCATGTCGTGCGAGAGCACGAGCTTCTGCACGCCGAGGACGCCACTGACGCCCACGCCGCCGGAGAGGTTGTTGACGAAGTAGGTCACGAGCGCACCCGTGGTCGAGTTGACCGCGGCGAGCCGCGCGCGGGGCGAACCGTTGACGTGGGTGAACCGACCACCGAGGTACAGCGTGTTGTTGGACGCTGCGAGCTCGTTGACCCTGCCGGTCGCCGTGAGGTTGAAGCCGGAGAGCGGCGCGCCGGTCGCGGGGTTGAGGCTCGCGACGTTCTGCTTGGCGACCCCGTTGACGGCGGTGAAGCTGCCGCTGACGAACAGCTTGGTGCCGTCGGGGCTTGCCTCGACCGCGTCGAGCGAGCCGCTGATGGTCGGCCGGAAGTTGGCGTCGATGAGCCCCGTGTCGAGGTTGAACGCGATGATCTGACGCTGCTGGTAGGTGGTGTTGCCACCGGTGGTGTTGCGAGCGGAGTTGAACCCTCCGACGACGTAGATGCGGTTGCCCACCGCTTCGATGTCCCAGATCTCGCCCTCGGAGATCATCGGGGTGTTGGTGCGCACCGTCTCCGGGATGATCGCGTTGTGTCCGGGTCCCGGGTTCGCCGGCGTCGTGACACCGGTCTGCGAAGCGTTGGCGGTCGTGGTGCCGTCACCGAGGGTCAGGGTGACCGTGCGGGTGCCGGGTGTGGCGTACTTGTGCTCGGTCTGCACGCCGCTGCCTGCCGGCGTGCCGTCGCCCCAGTTCCAGGAGTAGGACAGTGGGTCGCCGTCGAGGTCGAACGACGCGCTCGCGTCGACGCCACACGTGAGCGTCACGCAGGTCAGCGTGAAGGAGGCAGTCGGGGGCCGGTTGCCGGTCTGGGAGCCGGGGCTCACCACGACGGAGAAGAGGACGTTGCGGCTGACTGCGGGGCTGACCGTCGCCGTGCGCGCGGCGGCGGTGCCGGTCGCGACAGGGCCGCCCGAGTCACCGAGCTCGGCGCTGACCTTGCCGCTGCCGGTGGAGGCACCGGAGCCACGCGAGGTCACGTTGGCCGGAAGGGTCCAGGTCGTCTCGGTGGAGCCCTTCTCGCTCCAGAAGTTGACCAGCCACGAGTTCGGCTCGGCCACGGCAACGGTGGGCGAGCTCAGGGTGGAGTCCGAGGAGTTGCCGAGCGAGCTGGCCGAGGCAGTGACGAGGCTCGTCCGCGAGGAGCTGCGGTAGGCGGCCAGGCTCATCGTCGACTTGGCGGCCAGCGACGTGGTGACCAGCACACCGGCACCGGCGTCCAGCGGCCCGGCGACGCGGGACCAGGCGCGGCCTCGGACACCGTTGCCGTCGCGGGTCTCCAGCAGGGTCCAGCCGGCCGGGTTGGCGATCGTGGACGTGGTGGAGTTCGTGGTCAGGAAGAGCAGCAGGGTGTCGCCGGCCTCGACGTTGGCCGGGATCGTGGTGCGGTGGTTGCTCCGGTTGCCTGCGGTGGTGTCGGCGCCGACCAGCTCGAGCTCGCCGACCTCCTCGCTCGGTGGCTCGGTGGTCGTGGCGGTCTCGGTGGCCGTGTCGTCGAGCTCGCCGTCGCTGACGGTGAGCGTGACGGTGCGGCTGCCGGGCGAGGCGTAGGTGTGGCTGGGCGAGACGCCGTTGCCTGCGGGAGTGCCGTCACCCCAGGCCCACGAGTAGGTCAGCGGGTCGTCGTCGGGGTCGGAGGAACCACTCGCGTCGAAGCTGCAGGAGAGCGCGACGCAGTCGACGGTGAACGAGGCCTCGGGAGCCCGGTTGCCGGCGTCGAGCCCTGGGCTGACCACGACGGAGAACGTGACGCTGCGGCTGGAGGGGGCGCTCACCGTGGCCGTCTTGCCCAGCGCAGCGCCCGTCGGCACGGCCGAAGCCGAGTCGGCGACGACGCCGCTGACCTTGCCGCTCCCCGTGCCCGTCGCGGTGCCCCTGGAGCTGACGTCGCCGGGAAGGGTGAAGGTAACGCCGTCGGTGGAGCTCTTCTCGCTCCAGAAGCTGACCACCCAGGAGTTCTCGTCGCTGACGGCCGTTGCCGGGGTCGTCAGGCTGGAGCTGGTGGAGTTGCCGACCGAGCTCGCGGAGGCGGTCACCGAGGACGCCTCGACGCTGCTGCGGTAGGCCGAGAGGCTCATCATCGACTTCGCAGTGCCGGTCGTCGTGATCGTGACCGGGTCCCCTGCGTCGCCGGCGACGGCGACGCGGGTATAGGCGCGGCCTCGGATGCCGTTGCCGTCCTGCGACTGCAGCAGGGTCCACCCTGCCGGGTCGTTGACCGTGGTGCTGGTGGAGTTCGTGGTGAGGAACACCACCAGGGTGTCACCGGCTTGGACCCCGGCCGGGATCGTCGCGGTGTGGTTCACCCGGTTGCCGGCGCTGGTGGTGGTGCCCACATGGGTGAGCACTCCTGGCGCCGCCGAGGCGGGTGACGCGAAGGACAGAAGCCCTAGCGAGAGCACCGCTGCGAGAGTGAAAGAGAGAAATGACGTCAAGCGAGTACGACGAAGCATGAACGATGCCCCCCACGGCATATCGAGAGCCCCCAAAGACCCCAACCCCAAGCCTCCAGACCCCCCGGAGGCTCTTCAGACTCTATTCATCCACCCGGTCAAACGACATGGCCCGATCGGACCCCTTGTGGCTAGTCAGACGATTGGTCCATCTTATCCCGGAGCGTCCGTGCGCAGCACTGCGAGGTCCTCGGCCAACCGCTGCGCCGCACGCCGAAGACCCTCGACGGTCGGACCAGCACGGAGGACCTCCCGCGAGCTGGCTGCGAGCACGTTGCGCACTGAGCTCCCGAAGATCCGGCGTACGTCGGAGGTGGTGCCCCCCTGCGCGCCGATCCCGGGCACCAGCAAGGGCCCGTTGATCGCGAGGTCCTCACCGGTCTCGCCGATGGTCGCGCCCACGACGGCACCCAAGGAGCCCAGGGGCGAGGCGCCCGCGTTGCGCTCGGCCAGTGCGGCGAGCACCTCCCCCGCGACAGTGCCTCCCGACGCGGCCTTCGCGTGCTGGACCTGAGGGCCCTCGGGGTTGGAGGTGAGGGCGAGCACGAACACCCCCGCGTCGTTGGCGAGCGCCGTGTCGACCATGGGGTCCAGCGACCCCACTCCGAGGAAGGGGCTGGCCGTGATCGCGTCGACCGCCATCGGTGCGTCCGCGCGCAGGTAGGCGTCGGCGTACGCCTGAGCGGTGGAGCCGATGTCACCACGCTTCACGTCGAGCACGACAAGGGTCCCGGCGGAGCGGAGCGCGCGGATCGCGTCCTCGAGCACGGCTACTCCAGCGGCTCCGAACCGCTCGAAGAAGGCCGACTGCGGCTTGACGGCGGCGACCGAGCCGGCGAAGGCCTCGACGGCGCGGTCGGTGAACCTGCGAAGTCCGTCGAGGTCGTCACCCAACCCCCAAGCAGCCAGCAGGGGCGCGTGCGGGTCGATGCCGGCACACAGCGGGCCGTGCTGGTCCATGGCTGCGTACAGCCGGGCTCCGAAGGTCATGCGGGTCCTCTCAGCGGTGGTCGGTGCGGGGAAAGGGTCGGTGGGCGATGCCGACGGCATCGGCGGGCTTGAGGCCCTTCACGTCCAGGAGCGCCTTGAGCTCGGCGATGACCCGGTGGGCTGCCGAGGGATCGTGCAGGAGCGCCGACCCCACCTGCACCGCGGTCGCGCCTGCGGCCAGCATCGCCAGGGCGTCGGCACCCGAGCGGATGCCCCCGACGCCGACCAGAGGTGTTGCCGGCATTGCCTCGTGGACCCGCCACACGGCCTGCAGGGACTGCGGCAGGACGGCTGGGCCGCTGACCGGGCCGCGCACCGCGAGGGTGAGCGTGTCCGGGTCGATCGCCAGGCCGATGGCCGGGTGGCCCACGACCAGTGCGTCAGCACCGTTCTTGACCAGCTCGCGGGCCAGGTCGAGAGGCGCGCCGGTGGAGGGCAGCTTGGCGAGCACGGCGACCCCGCGCGGCGCATCACGACGTACGACGGCCAGGAGCTTGCCTGCTGCATAGGGATCGTCGTCGGGGAAGGTTACCTCCAGGCCGGAGACCCCCGGGGCGCCGCCGGCCCGCCGCGCCAGCTCGGCGTACTCCCCCAGCGAGCGGCCGTGGATCGCGACGATGGTGCGCACCTGCTGCTGGGCGAGGGCAGGGAGCTCGGTGGCGAGCAGCGCGTGCACCCCGGGGTTCTCCAGACCGAGGTCGGTGACCAGCCCGCTCGCGGTCTCTGCGTGACGGCGGCCCGTCGGGCCGGTGCGCGAGTCGAGGGTGACCGTGCGGGTCACGTAGGCGCCGAGCGCTGCGAGGTCGCAGAGCTGCGACAGCTCGGGCCCGGCACAGCCGGCAGCCGTCAGCACGGGGTTGGCAAGCGTGAGGTCGCCGAGGGAGACCGTCATGCGACCACCGGGTCCCAGCAGACTCGGTCGCCGCGGAAGACCGGGCCCTCGGTGCACGCCCGAACCTGCCTGACCACGCCGTCGACTCCCTCGACCGGCAGCATGCACGAGCTGCACACGCCCGTGCCGCACGGCATCGGCACGGACACGGCTGTCTGGCTCCAGGCGCCGTGGTGCTCGGCGGCTGCGGCAGCGCCGTGGAGAAGCTCGAGCGGCCCGGCGGCGTAGACGACGTCGGCGCACGTGCGAGCGAGGAGGTCCGGCAGCAGACCGACCACCGTGCCCTTGATCCCGAGGGAGCCGTCGTCGGTCACGACCGTCACCGACTTGGCCGACCGGCGGGCGTCCAGTGCGCCGAACAGTCTCGGCTCGGTCGCGGCGCCGAGCAGCATGTGCACCTCGCACGAACGTTCTCGGAGTCGTTCGGCCAGCGCCTGGAGCGGAGCGGCCGCGGCGTCGTAGCCCACGAGCAGGCAGGGCACCGGCGACTTGGGGAGGGCGAACGGCCTGCCGACGGGCCCGATGGCGTCCAGCCGAGTGCCGACCGGCGCGTGAACCAGCCACTCCTCTCCCGGCTCGGTCGGCTCGAGGACGAGCTCGACCGTGCCGCCGTAGGCACCCGTCGGGCGTGACCGCACGATCGGGAGAGTACGACGGGCGAGGCGCTCGGACAGCAGCCCGCCGACCGCCAGCGACACCAGGCTGCCCGGGCGGAAGCGCTCGGCGATCCCGGGAGCCACCAGCGTCAGGTGGTGGAACGCGCCGACCTTCTTGGTCGACAGCACCTCCGCGCTGACCTGGACGACGCTCACGCCCGGTGCCTCCTGGCGATGCCGGACAGCTGGCGCTGCACCCGCCGCGGCCACAACGGGCCCTCGTAGATGAACGCGGTGTAGCCCTGAACGAGGGTCGCGCCGGCTTCAAGGCGGTCCCAGGCGTCCTGGGCGGTGGTGATGCCGCCGACGCCGATCACGACCAGGTCGGGCCCCACGCGCTCTCGGACCATGCGCGTCACCTCGAGGGCACGCTGCTTGAGCGGTGCGCCGGAGAGGCCGCCGGCGCCGATCTCCTCGACGGTCCTGTCCGCCGTCGCGAGACCGTCGCGCCCGATGGTCGTGTTGGTGGCGACGATGCCGTCCAGGCCGAGCTCGACCGCGAGGTCGGAGACGGCGAGCACGTCCTCATCGGAGAGGTCGGGCGCGATCTTGACCAGCAGCGGCACGTGCCGGCTCGGCACGGTCTCGTCGGCCTGCGCGCGCACGGCGGCCAGCAGCGGCTTGAGCTTGTCGACTGCCTGGAGGTCGCGGAGGCCGGGCGTGTTGGGCGAGCTGACGTTGACCACGAGGTAGTCGGCGAACGGAGCGAGCAGACGCGTGGACTTCTCGTAGTCCCCGATCGCCTCGTCCTCCGGTACGACCTTGGTCTTCCCGATGTTGACACCCACGATCACGCCGGTGCGTCTGCGGGCGGCCAGCCTTCGCGCGACCGCTTCCGCACCGTCGTTGTTGAAGCCCATGCGGTTGACCACGGCGCGGTCCTCGACGAGCCGGAACAGGCGCGGCTTCGGGTTGCCGGGCTGAGGCTCCCCGGTGACAGTGCCGATCTCGACGAACGCGAACCCCAGCGCGGCGAGCGCGTCGATCGACTCGGCGTTCTTGTCGAAGCCCGCGGCCAGGCCGAGCGGCCCCGGGAAGGCGAGCCCCATCGCCTCGATCTCGGTGCCCCGCGTGGGGAGCCGCGCGGTCAGCGGACGTCCGGCCCGGATCGCCCGGGTGGCCTTCTCGTGGGCGCTCTCGGGGTCGGTCCGGGTGAGGACCTTGTCGAACAGGAGCCGGTAGGGCTTCATGGCGACACCACGGGTCTCTGGGCCCAGTCCTGCAGGGACCTGACCCCGATGTTCCCGCCGCGCAGCGCCTCGATGCCCTGGACGGCCGCTGCCAGACCTTGGACGGTGGTGATGCAGGGGATGTTGGCCAGGACCGCGGCGGTGCGGATCTCGTAGCCGTCGATGCGCGCTGACCCGCCGCTCGACGAGCCGTGCGGGGTGTTGACCACCAGGTCGATCTCGCCGGCGAGGATCAGCTGAACCGTGGTCGGCTCACCGTCCGGACCGGTGCCCTCGTAGTGCTTGCGTACGACGGTGGCCTGGATGCCGTTGCGACGCAGCACCTCGGCCGTGCCCTGCGTCGCGAGGATCTCGAACCCGTGGTCGGCCATCACCTTCACCGGGAAGATCATGTGTCGCTTGTCGCGGTTGGCCATGCTGACGAAGACCTTGCCGGAGGTCGGCAGCGAGCCGTAGGCCGCGGTCTGCGACTTGGCGAACGCCGTGCCGAAGTCGGCGTCGAAGCCCATCACCTCACCGGTGGACTTCATCTCCGGGCCGAGCACGGTGTCGACGAACGCGCCGTCGGCAGTGCGGAACCGGTTGAACGGCATCACCGCCTCCTTCACCGCGATCGGTGCGTCACCGGGTAGCTCGCCGCCGTCGGTCATCGGCAGGACCCCGGCCGAGCGCAGCGACGCGATGGACTCGCCCAGCATCACGCGCGAGGCCGCCTTGGCCAGCGGCGTCGCCGTCGCCTTGGAGACGAACGGCACGGTGCGGCTCGCCCGCGGGTTCGCCTCGAGCACGTAGAGCACGTCGGAGCCGAGCGCGAACTGGATGTTGAGCAGCCCCAGGACCCCGATGCCTTTGGCGATCGCCTCGGTAGCCTCGCGGATCCGGCTGATCTCGGCCGCGCCCAGCGTGATCGGCGGCAGCGCGCAGGAGGAGTCACCGGAGTGGATGCCGGCCTCCTCGATGTGCTCCATCACGCCGCCCAGGAAGAGGTCGGTGCCGTCGTAGATGGCGTCGACGTCGATCTCGACCGCGTCGTCGATGAACCGGTCGACCAGGACCGGCCGGTCGGGGCTGATCTCGGTGGCCGCCTTGATGTAGGACTCGAGCGCCTCGTCGCCGTAGACGATCTGCATGCCGCGACCACCCAGGACGTAGGACGGACGCACCAGGACCGGGTAGCCGATCTCGGCGGCGATCTCCTGCGCCTCGGGGTACGACGACGCGGTGCCGTGCTTGGGCGCGATCAGGCCGGCGTCCTTGAGCACCCTCCCGAAGGCGCCGCGCTCCTCGGCCAGCTCGATCGCCGCGGGCGAGGTTCCCACGATGGGTACGCCGTTGTCCTCCAGCCCCTGGGCGAGGCCGAGCGGGGTCTGGCCGCCGAGCTGGCAGATCACGCCCGCGACCGGGCCGGCGGCGAGCTCGGCGTGGTAGATCTCCAGGACGTCCTCCAGCGTGAGCGGCTCGAAGTAGAGCCGGTCGCTGGTGTCGTAGTCGGTGGAGACGGTCTCCGGGTTGCAGTTGACCATGATCGTCTCGTAGCCGACCTCGGAGAGCGCCAGGCTCGCGTGCACGCAGGAGTAGTCGAACTCGATGCCCTGCCCGATGCGGTTGGGCCCGGAGCCGAGGATGATCACGGCCGGCTTCTCGCGCGGCTGCACCTCGCTCTCCTCGTCGTACGACGAGTAGTGGTACGGCGTGCGCGCGGCGAACTCGGCGGCGCAGGTGTCGACGGTCTTGTACACGGGGCGGATGTGCAGCGCGTGCCGCAGAGCGCGCACGACGTCCTCGCGCATGCCGCGGATGCCGGCGATCTGCGCGTCGGAGAACCCGTGCCGCTTGGCCAGCCGGAGCGTGGGCTCGTCGAGCTCGGCCGACTCGGCGATCTTGGTGGCCACCTCGTGGATCAGGAACAGCTGGTCGAGGAACCAGGGGTCGATCTTGGTGGCGTCGAAGAGCTGGTCGAGGGTGGCGCCCGCCCGGATCGCGTCCATGACCTTCTTCAGCCGTCCGTCGTGCGGGACCGCGATGTCGTCGAGGATCTCGGTGAGCGGCTCGAGCTGCGAGGCCCACTCGAACACGGCGGGCTTGTTCTCCAAGGAGCGCAGCGCCTTCTGCAGCGACTCGGTGAAGTTGCGCCCGATCGCCATCGCCTCGCCGACCGACTTCATGTGCGTGGTCAGCGTGGGGTCGGCCGTCGGGAACTTCTCGAACGCGAAGCGCGGCACCTTGACGACCACGTAGTCGAGGCTCGGCTCGAAGCTCGCGGGCGTCTCGGCGGTGATGTCGTTGGGGATCTCGTCGAGGGTGTAGCCGATGGCCACCTTCGCGGCGATCTTGGCGATCGGGAAGCCGGTGGCCTTCGAGGCCAGCGCGCTGGAGCGGGAGACGCGCGGGTTCATCTCGATCACCACGACCCGACCGTCGTCCGGGTTCACGGCGTACTGGATGTTGCAGCCCCCGGTGTCCACACCCACCGAGCGGATGATGCCGATCGCCAGGTCGCGCAGGTGCTGGTACTCGCGGTCGGTGAGCGTCATCGCCGGCGCGACAGTGATGGAGTCGCCGGTGTGCACGCCCATCGGGTCGAGGTTCTCGATCGAGCAGATGATCACGACGTTGTCGGCCTTGTCGCGCATCACCTCCAGCTCGTACTCCTTCCAGCCGATGATCGACTCCTCCAGGAGCACCTCGGTGGTCGGGCTGGCCGCGAGACCGGCCCCCGCGATGCGGCGCAGGTCCGGCTCGCTGAAGGCGATGCCAGAGCCGGTACCTCCCATCGTGAACGACGGGCGTACGACGACCGGGTAGCCGAGCTCCTCGGTCGCCGAGATGCAGTCGTCCATCGAGTGGCAGATGACGCTCTTGGCGACCTCTCCCCCGAGCTCCTCGACGATCTTCTTGAACGACTCGCGGTTCTCGCCGCGGTGGATCGCCTCGATGCTCGCGCCGATCAGCTCCACGCCGTACTTCTCGAGCACGCCGGCCTCGGCCAGCGCGATCGCGGCGTTGAGCGCGGTCTGGCCACCGAGGGTGGCGAGCAGGGCGTCGGGACGCTCCTTCTCGATCACCTTCTCGACGAACTCCGGCGTGATCGGCTCGACGTAGGTCGCGTCGGCGAACTCCGGGTCGGTCATGATCGTGGCCGGGTTGGAGTTGACCAGCACCACGCGCAGGCCGTCGGCCTTGAGCACACGGCACGCCTGGGTGCCGGAGTAGTCGAACTCGCAGGCCTGGCCGATGATGATCGGTCCCGACCCGATCACGAGGATCGACTTGATGTCGTCACGCTTCGGCATCAGTTCTCCATCAGTTCGCAGAAGCGGTCGAAGAGGTAGGCAGCGTCATGTGGCCCGGCCGCTGCTTCGGGGTGGTACTGGACCGAGAACGCCGTGAGCTTCCCGCCCCGGCGCAGCTCGAGCCCCTCGACCACGTCGTCGTTGAGGCAGACGTGGCTCACGGTCGCCTCGCCGTAGGGCGTGGTGGTCGCCTGGTCGAGCGGCGCGTCCACCGCGAAGCCGTGGTTGTGGGCGGTGACCTCGACCTTGCCCGTCGTACGGTCCATCACCGGCTGGTTGATGCCGCGGTGGCCGTACTTGAGCTTGTAGGTGCCGAACCCGAGCGCCCGGCCGAACAGCTGGTTGCCGAAGCAGATGCCGAAGTACGGCAGCCCGGCCTCCAGCACCTCGCGTAGCACCGCGATGTTCTGGTCGGCGGTGGCCGGGTCGCCCGGGCCGTTGCTGTAGAAGACGCCGTCGGGCGCGACCGCCGTGATGTCGGCGAGCGTGGACGTCACCGGGAGCACGTGCACCTCGATGCCTCGCTCGGCCATCATCCGCGGCGTGTTGGCCTTGATGCCCAGGTCGATCGCCGCCACGGTGAACCGCTTCTCACCGATCGCAGGCACGACGTAGGGCTCGGCAGTGGTCACCTCCGCCGCGAGCGACGCCCCGGTCATCTCCGCGGACGCGAGCACTCGTGCCAGCAGCCGCTCGGGGTCGGTCTCGGTGGTGCTGATGCCGACGCGCATGGCGCCGCGCTCGCGCAGGTGGCGGGTCAGCGCGCGGGTGTCGACGCCGCTGATGCCGACCACGCCCTGCTCACGGAGCGACTCGTCGAGCGAGGTGGTGGAGCGCCAGTTGGACGGGATGCGCGCCGGGTCGCGTACGACGTAGCCGGCGACCCAGATGCGCCGGGACTCGGGGTCCTCGTCGTTCATGCCGGTGTTGCCGACGTGCGGCGCGGTCATCACCACGACCTGGCGGTGGTACGACGGGTCGGTCAGCGTCTCCTGGTAGCCGGACATGCCGGTGGAGAACACCGCCTCGCCGAAGGTCTCGCCCTCGGCGCCGAACGCTTCACCTCTGAAGGTCCGCCCGTCTTCGAGCACGAGCAGTGCGGCGGTCAACTTTCCTCCCGGTGGTTGAGCCTGTCGAAGCCCTTGGCGAGCTTGCCGATCTTGCGGACCCAGGCGTTGTGCGCCTCGGTCGTGGCCTCGCCGCTGCTGAGAGTCAGGCGGAAGCCGCTGTCGAGGGTGTAGTCCCCGTGCGTCCAGGTCACGACCAGCAGGCCGTGCGGCGGGACTACCTTGCCGGCGATGCCCTGGTCGTGCCGCGCACCCTGGAGCGAGGACGTGGGGATGCGGAACGAGTCCCCCATCCGGACCACGTCGATCCCCTCGGCCGAGAGCCGGATGCGGCACGAGCTGCGGGCACCGAGTCCCTGGGCGACGACCCGGTCGAGCCAGTCGCCGCTGACCGTCGTACCGAAGTAGCGCGCGCCCGCATCGAGCAGAGCCGGGGGCAGGTCGTTGACCGACGGCGCTTTGACCAGCGGCGGCAGGTCGTGCTTGGCGGCTCGCCGCTTCCACCCGCGCCACATGAGCAGGTAGGCGATGGCGACGAACGCGACCAGTACCAAGGTCGGCTTCCACCAGCCCTCGGGCCCGAAGGCCATCGGTGCGAGGTCGGGCAACCTCATGCCAGCTTCCCGTCGAGCACGGTGGCCTTGCCGCGCAGGAACGTGGCGATCACCCGACCGGGCAGCTCGCGGCCGGCGTAGGGCGTGTTGCGTGACAGCGACGCGGTCTCGCTCGGTTCGACCACTCGGGTGGCGCTGGGGTCGTAGAGCACGACGTTGGCGGGCTCACCCTCCGCGAGCGGTCGGCCGTGTCCAGAGATGCGCCCGATCTCGGCAGGCTTGACCGACATGCGGTCGGCCACCGCGGCCCAGTCGAGCAGCCCGGTGTCCACCATGGTCTGCTGCACCACCGAGAGCGCGGTCTCCAGCCCGAGCATGCCGAACGCCGCCGCCGCCCACTCGCAGTCCTTGTCCTCGTGCGGGTGCGGCGCGTGGTCGGTGGCGACGATGTCGATGGTGCCGTCGGCCAGGCCGGCGCGGACCGCCTCGACGTCCGTGGCGCTGCGCAGCGGCGGGTTGACCTTGTAGATCGGGTCGTAGGTCGCGGCGAGCTCGTCGGTCAGCAGCAGGTGGTGCGGGGTGACCTCGGCCGTGACGTTCCACCCGTTGCCCTTGGCCCAGCGGATCAGGTCGACCGAGCCGGCGGTGGACACGTGGCACACGTGCAGCCGCGAGCCGACGTGGGCCGCGAGCAGGCAGTCGCGGGCGATGATCGCCTCCTCGGCGACGGCCGGCCAACCGGTCAGCCCGAGGCGGCCGGACAGCTCGCCCTCGTTCATCTGGGCGTCCTCGGTCAGCCGCGGCTCCTGCGCGTGCTGGGCGATCACGCCGTCGAACGCCTTGACGTACTCCAGCGCGCGTCGCATCAGGACCGCGTCGGAGACGCACCTGCCGTCGTCGGAGAACACCCGGACCCGGGCTGCGGAGTCCGCCATCGCGCCGAGCTCGGCGAGGGTCTCGCCCGCAAGCCCGACCGTGACGGCCCCGACCGGGAACACGTCGCAGTGACCGGCCTCGCGACCCAGCCGCCACACCTGCTCGACCACGCCCGCGGTGTCGGCGACCGGGTCGGTGTTGGCCATCGCATGCACGGCCGTGAAGCCACCCAGCGCGGCAGCCTGGGTGCCGGTGTCGACGGTCTCGGCGTCCTCGCGCCCGGGCTCTCGCAGGTGGGTGTGCAGGTCGACCAGGCCCGGCAGCGCGACCAGCCCCTCACCCTCGACCATCTCGGCGCCCTCGGGCGCGGTCGCGACGAAGACGCCACCGTCGATGAAGAGGTCGGTCGGGTCGCCCCCGAGGAGCCGGACGTTCTTGAGGATGTAGCTGGTCACTCGTTGCTCTCGCTTCCACCGAGGAGGAGGTACAGGACGGCCATGCGGACGGCGACACCGTTGGTCACCTGCTCGACGATCACCGAGCGGGCGGAGTCTGCGACGTCGGCGGTGATCTCCATGCCGCGCACCATCGGGCCGGGGTGCATCACGATCGTGTGGTCCTGGAGGGTGGCCATCCGGCGGGAGTCCAGGCCGTAGCGGCGGGAGTACTCCCGCACGGTCGGGAAGAACGCGGCGTTCATGCGCTCGCGCTGCACGCGCAGCATCATCACGACGTCGGCCTTGGGGATCACTGCGTCCACGTCGTAGGACGTCTCGACATCCCAGCCGTCGACACCGACCGGGAGGAGCGTCGGCGGAGCGACCAGGGTGACCTCGGCCCCCAGCGTCTTCAGCAGCAGCGCGTTGGACCGGGCCACCCGGCTGTGGAGCACGTCGCCGATGATCGCGACCCGACGACCGTCGAGCGAGCCGAGGTGGCGCCACATCGTGAAGGCGTCCAGGAGCGCCTGGGTGGGGTGCTCGTGGGTCCCGTCTCCGGCGTTGATCACCGCGCTGCGCGTCCAGCCGGCGTTGGCCAGCCGGTGGGGTGCGCCACTGGCACCGTGGCGGACCACGACGGCGTCCGCGCCCATCGCCTCGAGGGTCAGGGCTGTGTCCTTCAGGCTCTCGCCCTTGGACAGCGACGAGCCCTTCGCCGAGAAGTTGATGACGTCTGCCGAGAGCCGCTTGGCTGCCGCCTCGAAGGAGATCCGGGTGCGTGTGGAGTCCTCGAAGAACAGGTTCACCACGGTGCGGCCGCGAAGCGCGGGCAGCTTCTTGATCGGGCGGTCCGCCAGGGAGCGCAGCTCCTCGGCCGTCCGCAGGACCAGCTCGGCGTCGTCGCGGGTCAGGTCCGCGGCCGAGAGCAGGTGCTTCTTCACTGGTCCTCACCTCCGGTGATGCTCACCGAGTCGGCGCCGTCGCTCTCGGTGAGCCGCACCTGGACCGACTCCGAGAGCGAGGTCGGAAGGTTCTTGCCGACGAAGTCGGCGCGGATCGGCAGGTCCCGGTGGCCACGGTCGACCAGAACCGCGAGCCGGACCGCCTGCGGGCGGCCGAGATCGTTCATCGCGTCGAGGGCGGCTCGGATCGTGCGTCCGGAGTAGAGCACGTCGTCCACGAGCACCACCACCTTGCCGTCGATGCCGCCCGGCGGGATCTCCGTCGGGAGGAGCGCGCGCGCCGGGCGCATCCGGAGGTCGTCGCGGTACATCGTCACGTCCAGGGAGCCGACCGGGACCTCGGTGCCCTCGACCGAGGCGATCTTGGCGGCGACCCGCTGGGCCAGGGGTACGCCGCGGGAGGGGATCCCGAGCAGCACGAGGTCCTGGGAGCCCTTGTTGCGCTCGAGGATCTCGTGGGCGATGCGGGAGAGTGCGCGGGAGATGTCACGCGCGTCGAGGACCTCACGTCCCCTGGTGGTGGTGCTGGTGGTGGCGGCGGGAGCCGCTGCATCCTGGGCAGGCATCAGCGTGCCGGACCTCCTTCTCCGCCTCACCGGACGGCTCGTTAAAGGATGTCGATCGTCGCCCACCCTACCCCACGAGAACCCGTCCGGGAGACGGCGCCACGGGGGTGGACACTGCCCCGCTACCGGTAGAACTACCCCTTTCCTGGCTCAGAGGCTGGCAGAACCCCTTGCCTGGTTGACGATTCGTCGCCGACGAGCAGACACTCGAGCACACCCTGGGGAGGGAACGATGAGCAAGCACCGCAGTGGCGGCTCGTCCACGCGCGTCGTCGCGCGCGGTCGGCACCGCCTTCGTGACCGGCTTCGTGAAGATGAACCGCCCACGCCGTCCGCCGACGAGGCGCACGAGGTCGTGGGCGAGGTCGAGGACGTGCTAGAGCCGACAGCGACGCCCGTACGCCGGCCCTCGATCCCCTCGCCCCGGCCCGACCCGTTCCCGCCCATCCCACCCGAGCGTCCCGAGGCGCACGGACGACACGCTGCGGCACCGCCCGCGCACCGGCAGGGGTGACGCCGACCTGGCACCCGGTCGGTGACCTGTGGCGCGGGTCACCTGGCGCCCACGCCTTCTGACAACGATAGTTGTCACATGAACGCCCGCCCTGAGCTCGCCGTCCCCGGCGTACCCGAGACGCTGCTGACCGAGTCCCTCATCGCTCGCCTGCCCGGCAACCTGGCGCCGGCTCCGTGGGATGCGCGGTGCACGGCCGTCGTCTGGGGCGGTCGGCCCGGCCCGGGCACCGCGGACGCGCTCCCTCCGGCCCTGCGTGGCTCCAAGCCGCTCGCGGTGATCGGCGGCATGGTCAGCTACGAGCACACCCCGGTCGGCACCTACGACGAGGTCTTCGGGATCGTGGTGACCCGCCAGGGGCGGCACCCGGTCGGAACCGTCGTCTTCATGGCGGTCGACGGCCTGGAGACCCTGGTGGGCGGTCGCACGAACTGGGCGATGCCCAAGACTCTCGCCTCCTTCACAGGCGACCCCCTCACCTCGATGACCGCGTCGGGTGTCGAGGCCACCTGGCGGGTCGGCGCGCGGGCGCGCCGCCTGGGCCCCTCGATCCCCTACCGCACGAAGGGCTCGGCGCTGCAGGAGTTCCCCGACGGCGTCGTACGCCGGAGCGAGCTCACCGGACGCTTCAGGATGCGCCCCGCCGTCGTGACGGTCGACGTCTCGTCGGAGGGCCCCCTGGCCACCTGGCTGCGGCCCGGCCGGCACCTCGGTGCGGTCTCGCCCACCATGGCGTTCAGCCTGGGCGAGCCCAGCGTCTGACACCGGCGTCCGGTCAGCCCAGGTCGTCCAGCGCCGCCTCCACCGCGCGGTGGAAGGTCGGATAGGCGTAGATCATCGACCGCAGCGTCGGGACCGGCACGCGTGCGTGCACCGCCGTCGTCAGCATGGCCAGCACCTCGCCGCCCGACGGCCCCACACTGGTCGCCCCGACCAGCAGGTCACCGTCAGCCACGACCTTGATCAGACCCTCGTTTCCGACCTTGTGCACGAAACCCCTGGACGAGCGAGGCAGGTCGGAGACGCCCACGCGCACGTCCAGCCCCTGCTCGCGGGCCTGCTTCTCGGTGAGCCCGACAGAGCCGACCTCCGGGTCGGTGAACGTGACCCGCGGAACCGCCCGGTAGTCGGCCTCGTGGCCCTCCTCGCCCAGCACCTCGCGGACCACGATGGCTGCCTGGTACAGCGACACGTGGGTGAAGGCGCCCTTGCCGACGACGTCACCGATGGCCCACAGGCCCTCCTGGACCCGCATCCGGCTGTCGGTCTCCAGCACCTTCGCCTCCGGGTCGAGCCCCACAGTCTCCAGGCCGACGTCGGAGAGGTTGTTGCGGCGGCCGGCCGCCACCAGGAGCTTGTCGGCGCTCACCTCAGGGCCTGTCACCACGAAGCGCCCGTTGTCGTAGGCCACCGCGTCGATGCTGGTGCCGGCCATCACCCGGATGCCCTCGGAGGTGAGGATCTGCTCGACCAGCGCGCTGGTCTCGGGCTCCTCGAGCGCCAGGATGCGGTCGGCGACCTCGAGCACGGTCACCTGGACACCGAAGCGAGCCAGCGCCTGCGAGAGCTCGAGCCCGATCGCGCCCCCACCGATGACAGCCAGGGAACCTGGGAGCTCGGTGAGCCTGACCATGTCGCGGTTCGTCCAGAACGGGGTGTCCGCCAGCCCGTCGATCGGCGGGACCCCCGGGGCGGTGCCGGGGTTGAGGACGACGCCCCGGCGCGCCGTGAACGTCTGCCCGTCGACCTTGACAGCCCGCTCGCCGGCCAGCCGGCCATGACCGTGCACGACGGTCACGCCGGCCTTCTCCAGCCGCTCGACCGCGACCCGGTCGTCCCAGTCGTCGGTGGCCTCGTCGCGGATGCGCTTCGCCACGGGTGTCCAGCTCGGGGCGATGCTCACCTCACCCGCCAGCCTGCCCAGTCGCCGGGCCTCACCGAGCGAGTCGGCGGCGCGGACCATCATCTTGCTCGGGATGCAGCCGAAGTAGGGGCACTCGCCACCGACCAGGCGAGACTCGACTCCCACCACCTCGAGGCCGGCTGACGCGAGCTTGTTCGCGGCGTACTCGCCACCTGGCCCCAGTCCGACTACGACGACATCGACCTCGGTGACAGTGTCCATGCCTCTCCCTATACCCCTACTCCGGCAAGGGCATGAGCAGCGCGACCCTCCGGCCCGGACCTCAGGCCGAGAGGGCTGGCTTGTTGCGCAGGATGTTGCCGAGCACGCCGTTGACGAACGCCGGCGACTCGTCGGTGGAGAGGTCTCTGACCAGGCCCATCGCCTCGGAGACAGCGACGGCGTCCGGCACGTCGTCGACGTAGAGGATCTCGAACACGCCCAGGCGCAGCACGTTGCGGTCGACGGCCGGCATGCGGTCGATCGTCCAGCCCTGGGCGTAGGTCGAGATCAGCTCGTCGATGCGCGCCTGCTGCTGTTCGATGCCCCGGATCAGCGTGACGGTGTAGGCGTTGACCGGCGGCTCGCCCGCCAGGATGCGCTCGTCGAGGGTGGCCCCCAGCGGCAGGCCCCGCAGCTCGCACTCGAACAGGACGTCGAGTGCGCGCTTGCGGGCCTTGGAACGGGCCGCCATCAGGCTGGGTCCTTCACTGGGCGACGCGGCCGAGGTACGACGAGTCGCGGGTGTCGACCTTGACCTTCTCACCGTTGGTGATGAAGAGCGGGACCTGGATCTCGTGGCCGGTCTCGAGGCGGGCCGGCTTGGTGCCGCCACTGGAGCGGTCGCCCTGCAGGCCGGGCTCGGTGTAGTCGATCAGGAGCTCGACCGAGGCGGGGAGCTCGATGTAGAGCACGCGGCCGTCGTTGGTGGCGACGATCGCCTCCTGGTTCTCGAGCATGAAGTTCTTGGCGTCCCCGACGACCTCGGGCGAGACCTCGAGCTGGTCGTAGGTGCCGGTGTCCATGAAGACGTAGTTGGTGCCGTCGTTGTAGAGGTACTGCATGGTCCGCTTGTCGACGTTGGCCGTCTCGACCTTGGTGCCGGCGTTGAAGGTCTTGTCTACGCTCTTGCCCGACTCGACGTTCTTCAGCTTGGTGCGCACGAACGCCGGACCCTTGCCGGGCTTGACGTGCTGGAACTCGACGACGGACCACAGCTGGCCGTCGATGTTGAGCACCATGCCGTTCTTCAGGTCGTTCGTGGTTGCCATGCTTCCTCTTCTGTTCTCAAGGCTCCGATGTGCCGCTCAGGGCAGCGGCCAAGTCTAGCCGGGGTCGCGCGGCTGGCTAAATCGGCGAGTCGGGAGCAGACGCGGACGAACGTTGGAGCACGAGGTCGGGATCGAGCTCACCGTGGGCGATGGCCTCGGCGACACTGGTCAGGCCCTTGTTGGTGCTGCGGGAGTAGGCACGAAGGGCGTCGAACGCCTCCTGCATGCCGAGGCTCCCCCGCTCGGCCAGCACGCCCTTGGCCTGCTCGATCATCACGCGGCTGTCCAGCGCCGCCTGAAGCTGCTGGGCCAGCAGGACGCTGGCCCGGGACGCGCGGTGCTGGAGGATGGCGATCGTGGCGACGTCGGCCATCGCCTGCGCAGTCAGCAGGTCATCGCCCGACATGGGCAGACCGGGGTTGCGGAACAGGTTGACCGCTCCGATGGTCTGGTCACGCAGTCGCATAGGCACGGCGTAGGCCGGTCCGAGCCCCGCGGACGCGAGGTGCTCGGCGAACGTCGGCCAGCGGCGTCGCTGATCCTCGAGATCAGGCGACGCGACGACCATGCCGCCGGTGAAGGCGTCGAGACACGGCCCCTGCTCTCCCTGGAGCTCGAAGACCTCGACCAACCGAGCCTCCGGGGACGAGGACGCCATCACGTGGAGCACGCCGCGCTGGTCAGCCAGCACCAGCCCGGCCGCCGCCAGGTCGAAGAGGTCCATACAGCTGGCTACGAGGTCGTCGAACAGCTCGGCAAGGTCGAACCCTGTGACCAGGGTGTCGGCCAGGCGCACGAAGGTCTGGGCGAGCGTCTGCTCGCGCCGCACGTCAGGTTGCTTCGTCATCGTCCGTCACCCCTTCCACAGTATTGCCCTTGTCACGCGGAAGCCGAAGCGTCCTGGCCACGATCTGCCGAGCGATGTCGGCAAGGGGCTTCTCCTGGGCGAACGCATGACCCCGCATGCGGGCGAACGCCTCCTCGATCGTGACCCCCAGCTGCACCATGAGCATGCCCGTGGCCTGGTGCACGACCGCTCGGGAGACGGCCACGTCGGCAGCCGGTTCAGCGCGTCCTCTCGCGACGTTGGCCTCGCTCAAGATGGCATGGGTAACCGCGTCAGCGAGCTGAAGGGCCCTCAGGAGCGCTGAGTCGCCGAGCTCGCCTCGTTCGGCACGGTAGAGCTCGAGGACTCCTAGCCGCACTGCACCCACCCTCAACGGGAAGGCGAAGATCGACCCGGCCGCCGCGGCCGCTGCTGCCTCGGCCAGGCCCGACGGGAACGTCTCGCGCATGGCATCGACGAGCGCAACCGCACGACCGCTCTCCAGCGCCGTGGGCGAGGGACCTGCGCCCAGGCTGAACTGGATGTCGGCCAGCCGCGCGGCGGCCGCATCAGTGGCGAACAGGAGCTGCTCGTGCCCCGCGCCACTCACGAGAGTGATGGCCGCCCCGGTCACGGGGATGTCGAGGATCGACGCCGCGCACAGCGACATGAGCACGCTTCCGAGCGCACCTCCGTCGGGCTCACCGACCATCGTTCCCCTCCGTCGCCCTCGGAGAACCGGCGCCGCCCGGTCAGCCTACCCGCACATCAGGAGGAGAGGGCGCTGGCTGACGTGAGCCCCCGGCGACCGCGTCACAACGTCCTCTCCTCCCTCCCCCATCGCCCGCCCCCCGCGGGCACGCCAAGTCACGGGTCGGTCGCTGGACCGGGGCGCGAGCGGCTCGACGACGCAGGCGCAGCGCGGAGAAGGCGATGCACGGTCATCGAGGGAAGTCACGAGCTCTCCCGGAGTCCGAGCCGACACAAGAGCCGGGGTCCGGGGCTCGTCCCTCACTCCTACCACGCGTGCCGCCCGGTAGCAATGGCCCGACTCGGCCGTCGACGGCCCCACCGCCCTAGGCTGACCAGGTGACTTCATGGTTCAGCTCGCCCCAGGACGCCGTCGTCGACCTCGAGAAGGCGGGCTACCTCGCCGACGAGGCCACCGCGACGACGGCGTACCTCGCCGGTGCTCTCGAGAAGCCCCTGCTCATCGAGGGTCCGGCCGGCGTGGGCAAGACGGAGCTGGCCAAGGCGGTGTCCCGTGCGTGCGGTGCTGACCTGGTGCGGCTGCAGTGCTACGAGGGGCTCGACGAGGCACGTGCGCTCTACGAGTGGAACTACAAGAAGCAGCTGCTCCGCATCCAGGCCACCGGGAGCGACCAGTCCTGGGAGGAGACCCACGACGACATCTTCACCGACGAGTTCCTGCTCACCCGTCCGCTGCTCACCGCCATCCGACGTGACGAACCGACGGTGCTGCTGATCGACGAGGTGGACAAGGCCGACGTGGAGGTCGAGGGCCTGCTGCTGGAGGTGCTGTCGGACTTCCAGGTCACCATCCCCGAGCTCGGCACCGTCGCCGCCGTACGCCGTCCCTACGTCGTCCTCACCTCCAACGCCACCCGCGAGCTGTCCGAGGCCGTCAAGCGGCGCTGCCTGTTCCTCCATCTGGAGTACCCGTCCCCAAAGCGCGAGCGCGAGATCGTGGTCTCGCAGGTGCCCGGAATCGAGGAGTCCCTGGCGCAACAGCTCGTCGAGGCCGTCGCGAGGCTGCGCGACCTCGAGCTCAAGAAGGCCCCCTCGATCGCGGAGTCCGTCGACTGGGCACGCACGCTGATCGCGCTGGAGGTCAAGGACCTCGACGAGGAGGCGGTCAACCGCACGCTGGGCGTCGTCCTCAAGCACGCCTCCGACCAGGACCGTGCGCGGCAGGCCTTCCGCTCCCACCGCGCACGGAGCCGCTGACCCATGAGCCTGCTCGACCGGCACATCGACTTCGTCGAGGCTCTGCGCGGCGCCGGGTTGCCGGTGTCCCTCGCGGAGGACCTCGACGCCGTACAGGCCATCGGGAGGCTCGACCTGCTCGACCGCGAGGCGGTCCGGGCCGGCTACGCTGCGACGCTGGTGAAGCGGTCGTCACACCGGCCGAGCTTCGACGCGATCTTCGACCTGTTCTTCCCGCCCCTCATCGGAGCCGGCACCGAGTCCGAGCTCGACGACGAGCCCTTGGAGGAGCGCGACTCGGCCGAGGCCCTGCGTGCCTTCCGCGACGAGCTCGCCGAGGCCCTCACCATCGGCGACCAGGAAGCCCTGCAGGCGCTCGCCCGTGAAGGGGTAGGCCGGTTCGGAGCCATGCGCGGCCGTGGCCAGGGCATGTCGTCGTGGTCGGCGTACAACACCCTGCAGCGCACCTCCCCCGACACGCTCATCCTCCGGATCGTGCAGGGACTCCTCGGGGCGATGGACAACGACTCCGCGATGGCGACCGCGACCAGGCGGGTCGACACGTTCTCGCGCTTGGTCGAGGGCGAGGCCCGGCGTCGGATCGCGGAGGAGAAGACCCCGTCCTACGTCGCCTCCGCGACGCTGCGTCCCACCATCGACCAGGTGGCGTTCATCGGAGCGCGCAAGGGCGACCTCGAGCAGATGCGACGCGAGATCTACCCGCTCGCGCGTCGGCTCGCCACCCGGCTGGCCAAGGAGCAGCACAAGCGCCGGCGCGGGCCACTGGACTTCCGGCGCACCGTGCGAGCGTCGATCTCCACCGGCGGTGTCCCGATCACCACCCACCACCGTCCCAAGAGGCCGCACCGCACCGAGCTGGTCGTCCTCTGCGACGTCAGCGGCTCGGTCGCCAACTTCGCCCAGTTCACGCTGATGCTCGTGTTCGCCCTTCGCGACCAGTTCACCAAGGTCCGGGCGTTCACCTTCGTCGACGACGTGCACGAGGTGACCCACCACTTCCGGCCGGGGGCGGACGTCGCCGAGACACTCGCCGACCTGGCCGCCAGCGTCGAGCACGCCTCGCTGTGGGGTCGCACCAACTACGGACGCGCCTTCAGCCGGTTCCTGGAGAAGCACCCCGATGCCCTAGGCCCCAAGACCTCCCTGCTCGTGCTCGGTGACGCCCGCTCCAACTACGCCGACCTCGCGCTGCCGGTCGTCCGCGAGATCGCGGCGCAGACGAGACATCGGTGGTGGCTCAACCCGGAGCACGCCCGGCAGTGGGACACCGGCGACAGCGCCGCCACGTCGTACGCCGAGATCATCCCGATGGTCGAGTGCCGCAACCTGACCCAGCTCGGGGAGTTCGTCCACCGCATCGTCTAGCGGTGTCCGGGCTGCGGGAGGGGCTGCGGGAAGGGCTGCGGGAGGGTTTGTGTCGGGGGGTGTCCCTAGCGTCCTGGGCATGAAGAAGCTGGCAACGGTGACCACCCTCCGACCCCGTGACGACGCGTCGGCTGACCGAGCCAACCAGCGGGCCGACCAGCGGGCCGACGAGCCCTCGACCACGGCCTACTGGGAGCGCATGCAGGCCCTGCGCGCCGAGCTGGCCGAGCTCAAGGGGGCCGGATGACGACGCACTAGTGTTTCGGTCGTGCCCAGGATCTGTGTGTACGGCGCCGGGAGCATCGGCTGCTACGTCGGCGGGCGGCTGGCCACGACCGATGCGGAGGTGGTCCTCGTCGGGCGGGAGCGCATCGGCGGCGAGGTCGCGCAGCACGGCCTGCGGCTGACCGACCTCCACGGAGGCGACCTGCGGGTGGGACAGGTTGCCTTCGTGACCGACACGGACGCAGGGCGGGCGGCGGCTGCAGAGGCCGACCTCGTTCTCGTCACGGTCAAGTCGGCCGCGACCGTCGAGGTGGGGAAGGCGCTCGCGTCGGTGGTCGGTCCGCAGGCGGTCGTGGTCAGCTTCCAGAACGGGCTGTCCAACGCCGCCGTGCTGTCAGCGGGACTGGGCCGCCCCGTGGTGGCGGGGATGGTGCCGTTCAACGTGGTCAACCGCGGGGGTGGTTGGTTCCACCAGGGCTCCGACGGCGACCTGGAGGTGGCGCGTGACCCGGGCGTCTCGGCGTACGACGAGGTGTTCCGGGCCGCGGGACTGCCGCTGACCCAGCACGACGACATGGACGCCGTCCTCTGGGCCAAGCTCCTGCTCAACCTCAACAACCCGGTCAACGCGTTGTCCGGGCTGCCGCTGAAGGAGGAGCTGTCGCAGCGCGCTTTCCGGCAGTGTGCCGCGCTGGCGCAGGCCGAGGCGCTGCGCGTGGGCACAGCGGCCGGCCGCTCGGCTGCCAAGCTGATGCCGCTGCCGACTGCCCTGCTCCCCCGGCTCCTCACCGTTCCCGACGCCGTCTTCCGCGTGGTCGCCAGGTCGATCCTGGCCATCGACCCCGTAGCCAGGTCCTCGATGTGGGAGGACCTGGAGGCCGGGCGTGCCACGGAGATCGACTGGATCAACGGCGAGGTGGTGCGTCTGGGCGCCGAGCACGGCATCCCGACGCCGGTGAACAGCACCCTGGTGGCGCTGGTGCGCGAGGCGGAGGCCGGCGGGCGGCGGGACTGGACCGGCCAGGAGCTGCTCAGCCGGCTTCGCGGGCGATGACCTGCAGCGCCTGCCGGTAGCCGTCGACGCCCTGGCCGCTGATCGTCGCCACGGCGAGCCCCTCGACCACCGAGGTGTGCCGGAAGACCTCGGGCCGCTGCTTGGGGTCGCTGAGGTGCACCTCGACCAGTGGCGCGGTGAGCTGGCCGCACGCGTCGAAGATCGCCCACGAGTAGTGCGTCCACGCGGCGGCGTTGAGCACCACCGGCGTGGCGTCGTCCGCGGCCTTGTTGAGCCAGTCGAGCAGCTCGCCCTCGTGGTTGGTCTGGCGCACCTCGACCTCGAGGCCGAGCTCACGCCCCCAGTCGACACACATCGCGCTGAGCTCGGCGTGGGTGGTGGTGCCGTAGATCTCCGGCTGCCGGCGGCCGAGCCGGCCGAGGTTGGGGCCGTTCAAAACGAGGACGGGGCGCACGGCGGCTACCTTACGGCTTCAGCTCGAGCCGCATCAGCCAGCGCACCCGGTGACCGCTGTGGGCCGTGGTCTCCAACACCCGGTCGAACCCGGCTTGCTCGAACAGGTCGGTCGTGCCGACATAGCCGGAGATCACGTCGACGCGGCCACCGCTGACCTCGACCGGGTAGCCCTCGACCACCTCGGCACCCCGGGACCGGGCATGGTCAACAGCGCCGGCGAGAAGGTCGTGCATCAGGCCACGCCTGCGGAAGCCGGCGCGGACGACGAAGCACACCACCGACCAGGGGTCCCGGTCGTCGGCGAACGGGATCGTGCGCGACCGCGTCAGGCGCCGGTAGGTCGAACGCGGGGCGACGGAGCACCAGCCGGCCACCTCGTCGTCGACGTACACCAGAACGCCGGGACCGGGGTCGGTCTCACAGAGGTCCCGCATGAACTCGGGGCGCTCGTCGTTGTCCAGCCGGGAGTCGCGGTAGGACATGCACCAGCACGCTCCCACGCCTGGGGTGCGCGGGCCCACGACCTTGGCGAAGTCGTCGAACCGCCCAGTGGCCGGACGAACCTCGGTTGCCATGACGGTGACCCTAGTGCCCTCCACTGACAGGGCTCTCAGCGAGCTACCGGGCGATCTCGGCGAAGGCCGCGGCCAGCAGCGTCGGGTCGGGACCCTCGAGCACGACGGGGCGCCCGATGTCCTCCAGCACCACGAAGCGGAGCAGGTCGCCGCGCGACTTCTTGTCGACCTTGATGCCCTCGAGCAGCTGGGGCCACGTGCCGCCGCCGTAGGTCAGGGGAAGCCCGACCGAGCCGAGGATCGACCGGTGCCGGTCGGCAGCGTCGTCGGACAGGCGGCCCGCCAGCCGCGCGAGCTCTGCCACGAAGACCATGCCGATGGAGATGGCGGCTCCGTGCCGGAACTTGTAGCGCTCGACCCGCTCGATCGCGTGACCCAGCGTGTGCCCGTAGTTGAGCGCCTCCCGACCGGGGTGGCCGCCCGCGCCGCCGGTCTCCTTCAGGTCGCTGACGACCACGTCGATCTTGACCTGGATGGCGCGCTCGATCAGCTCGCGCTGGCGGTCCGAGCCGACGGTCAACGCGTCCTCGGGCGACTCCTCGACGAGCCGGAGGATCTCCGGGTCCGCGATGAAGCCACACTTGACGACCTCGGCCATGCCCGAGACCAGCTCGTTGCGCGGCAGGCTCTCGAGGGTGGCCAGGTCGCAGAGCACGCCGCTGGGCTCGTGGAAGGCACCGACCAGGTTCTTGCCCTCGGAGGTGTTCATGCCGGTCTTGCCGCCGACGGCCGCGTCCACCATCGCGAGCAGCGTGGTGGGCAGGTGGATGACCTTCACGCCACGCAGCCAGGTGGCGGCGACGAACCCGCCCATGTCCGTCGTCGAGCCGCCGCCGACGGTGACGACTGCGTCCGACCGGGTGAAGCCGGTCTGCCCCAGCACCTGCCAGCAGTACGACGCCACCGGCGCGAGCTTGGCCTCCTCGCCGTCTGGGATCTCGATCGCGATGGCCTCGAAGCCCGACGAGGCGAGGTCCTCGCGCACCGCCTCACCGGTGGCTGCCAGAGCTCGCGGGTGGATGACGGCGACGCGCTGCACCTTCGGGCCGAGCATCGCGGGGAGCTCCCCGAGCAGGCCGGCGCCCACCACGACGTCGTACGGCGAGGCGCCGCGCACGGGCAGCGTCGACAGCGACGAGTCACTCACGGGACACACCTTCCAGGGCTGTGCGTACGGCGTCGGCCACCTCGGCCGCGGATCGACCGTCGGTGTCGACGGTGACCGTGGCCACCGCCTCGTAGATCGGGAGCCGCTCGTCGAGCAGCTGCTTGATGCGGGTGCGGACGTTGCCGAGCAGGAGCGGACGGCCGGTGCCCATGCCGACCCGCTTCACGGCATCGGCGAGGCCCACCTTGAGGAAGACGACGGGGTGGTCGCCCAGCAGGGCGCGGGTGGCCGGGTCGAGCACCGCTCCCCCGCCCAGCGCCAGGACTCCGTCGTGCTCGTCGAGTGCGCGGGCCACCGCGACCGCCTCGAGCGCCCGGAAGTGCTGCTCGCCCTCGTCGACGAAGATGTCGGAGACCGGCTTGCCCGCGACGGCCTCGACGTCGTTGTCGGTGTCGCGCACGGCGACGCCCCAGGACTCGGCGAGCAGCCGAGCCACGGTGGTCTTCCCTGCCCCCATCGGCCCGATGAGGACGACGCGCGGGCTCACCCGGCGGTCACTTGTACTTGATCGAGGACAGGTAGGACTCGACGTTGCGCCGGGTCTCCGCCACCGAGTCACCGCCGAACTTCTCCAGGACGGCCTCGGCCACGACCAGCGCCACCATCGCCTCGGCGACCACCCCGGCGGCGGGGACCGCGCACACGTCGGAGCGCTGGTGGTGGGCGACGGTCGCCTCTCCGGTGGCGACGTCGACGGTGCGCAGGGCTCGCGGAACCGTCGCGATCGGCTTCATCGCAGCGCTGACCCGAAGGACCTCGCCGGTGGTCATGCCGCCCTCGGTGCCTCCGGACCGGCCCGACGTACGCCGGATGCCTTCGTCGGTCGGCACGATCTCGTCGTGTGCCTTGGAACCAGGCTCGGCGGCCAGGTCGAACCCGTCGCCCACCGCGACGCCCTTGATCGCCTGGATGCCCATCAGGGCACCGGCGAGGCGGGAGTCGAGGCGTCGGTCCCAGTGCACGTGGGAACCGAGCCCCGGCGGGAGGCCGTGGACGACTACCTCGACGACTCCGCCCAGGGTGTCACCGTCCTTGTGGGCCTGGTCGATCTCGGCGACCATCGCCTTGCTCGCGTCGGCGTCCAAGCAGCGCACCGGGTCGGCGTCGAGGTGGGCGAGGTCGTCGTAGGTGGGCACCGAGCCGTAGGGCGCACGGGCCTGGCCGATCGACACGACGTGCGACACGATCCGGGCACCGGTCGCCTGGTGCACGAACGCCGCCGCGACGGCGCCCAGCGCGACCCGGGCTGCTGTCTCACGTGCGGACGCGCGCTCCAGGATGGGGCGGGCCTCGTCGAAGTCGTACTTCTGCATGCCGGCGAGGTCGGCGTGACCGGGACGCGGGCGGGTCAGGGGCGCATTGCGGCCCGACCCCTCGATCTCAGTGGGGTCCTCCAGCGGGTCGGCCGACATCACCTTCTCCCACTTCGGCCACTCGCTGTTGCCGATGCGCAGCGCTACCGGGCCGCCCTGGGTGAGCCCGTGACGGATGCCCCCGATGATCTCCAGCTCGTCCTGCTCGAACGCCATGCGAGCGCCGCGACCATAGCCGAGCCGACGACGCGCGAGCGCGTCCTGGATGTCGGCGGAGGTCACCCGGACCTGGGCCGGGAGACCCTCCAGGATCGCGGCCAGGGCAGGGCCGTGGGACTCGCCCGCAGTGAGCCAACGCAGCATGGGGCGATTGTTTCACGCGCGCTCGCGGCTAGGCGCGCCAGTACCAACGGGCGAATGCCACGCCGAACATGGCCCCGACCACGGCGCCGTAGAGCATGTTCGGTCCGTAGGGGCTGTACTTCTTGCCGAGCGCGACGCGGACGACGATGCCGACGACGGCGCCGAAGAGGGTGGCCAGGAACATGCCGACGAACAGCGGGCCCAGGCCGATCGACCCGAGAGCCAGCCCGAGCAGCCCGGCCAGCCGGATGTCGCCGAACCCGAACGAGCCCGCGGGGAACACGACCCAGAACAGCAGGAACAGCCCGCCGTAGACGGCCCAGCCGATGGCGGCGCCCAGGAGCATCGACCAGTCCCGCTCGACCAGCGATCCCAGGGCAGCCACCGCGAGGACGACGCCGTACATCGGCCCGATCAGCCAGGTGGGGAGATAGCGCGTGCGGTAGTCGACGAGGGCGAGGGCGACGCCGACCGGTGCGAGTCCGATGACCGCGAGCAGCTCCCAGGACAGGTCCAGCCGCGCCCCGAGCAGCCCGGCCACGACGGCGGTCACCAGCGCGGCCTTCCAACGGAGACCGGGGAGGCGCGCGATGTCGGCGTAGAGCTCCTTAGGCTCCTCCTCCTCGAAGAGCTCGTCGCCCTCCGGGTCGGGCTCGGGCTCGGGAAGGGGACGGATCAGCTCGGGCACGAACGCACCCGAGACCAGTCCGAAGGCTGCTCCGGCCAGTCCGACGTCGAGGTACCAGGTCATAGCGCACGAGCCTAGACAGATCGGTCGCCGTCCGCGGCCGGTTGACCGAACGGCTGTGGAGGAGACGCGTCAGCCCAGCGCGGCCTCGCCCGCGGCGCGCATGGCTGTGAGAGGGGCGGCCTGCCCGGTCATCAGCTCGAACTGGAGCGCCGCCTGATGGACCAGCAGGTCGAGCCCGCTGACCAGCGTCTGCCCTTGGTCGACCGCCTGCGATGCCAGCGGCGTCGGCCACGGGTGGTAGAGCACCTCGAAGACGGCCGAGGCACGACGCCCGAGATCGAGCATCGCCGCACCCTGGGCGTCAGCCGGGACGGTGGAGACCACGACGTCCACCTCAGCCGGGGCGTCGAAGGTGACCTCCGGCGGCGACGGGTGCCGGGCCACGGCGTCGAGCGTGTCCGCAGCCCGCTCCCGCGAGCGTACGACGAGGTGGGCGCGCGTGCAGCCGAGGTCGGCGAGCGCGAGCAGCACCGACGCCGCCGTCGCGCCCCCACCGATGACCGCGGCCGTAGCGACCGGCCCGTCGTAACGTTCGCGGAGCGCGGCGGCCGCCCCGGGGATGTCGGTGTTGTGCCCGATCCGCCGACCGCCTTCGAGGACGACGGTGTTCGCGGCCTGGGCCTGGACAGCTCGGTCGGTGAGCTCGTCGACGAGGGGGACGACGATGCGCTTGAGTGGCATCGTCAGGGAGAGCCCGCGCCACTCCGGGCCGAGCCCGCCCAGCAGCTCGGCCAGCCCGTCGGAGCCGACCTCGATCGCGTCGTAGCTCCAGTCGAGCCCGACCGCGGCGTAGCCGGCCCGGTGCAGGACCGGCGACAGCGAGTGGGCGATCGGCCGGCCCAGCACAGCACACCGCATCAGCAGTCGTTCTCGCGGCAGTACTCACGCAGGAGCTCGGTGTTGGCCGCGTGCTCGGCGCCGGTCCTGGCGAACGCGGTCTCCCCCGTCTCCAGGTTGATCGCCACGAAGTAGCAGTAGCCCTCGTCACTCGGGTTGAGCGCCGCCTCGAGAGCCGCCTCGCCGGGGGCCGAGATCGGGCCCGGCGGCAGCCCCGGCGTCTTGTAGGTGTTGTACGGCGAGTCGATCGAGCGCATCTCGTCGGAGGTGAACACGCTGTCGTTTGCCCCCGCGGCGAAGTGGACCGTGGAGTCCATCTGCAGCAGGCGCCCGGTCTCGGAGCAGCTGCCGGCCAACCGGTTGTCGATCACCTCGGCCGCGCCGGAGAGGTCCTCCTCCCGGCGTACCTCCCGCTCGATGATGCTGGCGACGGTCACCACGTCGTGGGGCGAGAGCCCGACGTCCTGCGCGCGCTGCTCCAGGGACATGTCGGCCGCCGCCGCCTTGAAGCGGGCGACCATTCCGACCAGGATCGAGGCCGGTGTCGCATCGGGCTTGATCTCGTAGGTCGCGGGGAAGAGGTAGCCCTCCACCGCGCCCTCGGCGTAAGGCGGGAGCCCGAGCCGCTTCGGCTTGGCGAGCACCCGGTTGAACTGTGCAGCCTTGAAGTCCGTGCCCTTCGCCAGCCGCTCGACGACCTGCTCCACCGTGAGTCCCTCGGGGATGGTCACCTGAGCCCGGATCAGGTTGTCGGGGTTGACCAGCACCTCGAGTGCCTTCGCCGCGGCCATCTGCTTGGCCAGCTCGTAGAACCCGACCTGGATGCCGCGCGACCGCTCGTCGTTGGTCGCGGCGTCGACGAACGCGTCGACGCTCTTGACGACGCCGGCCGCCTTGAGGCTGCGGCCGATCGCAGCGGAGCTGTCGCCCTCCTTGACCTCGACGGTCACCTGGCCGGTGCCGCTGCCTGAGTAGTCCGCCGGGCCGCCGAACAGCTCCTTGACCTTGCCGACACCCGCGATCACGAGCAGGGTGCCTCCGCCGACCAGGAGAGCGAGCACCACCAGTCCCGCCACGCAACCGAGCCCGCGCCGCTTCTTCTTGGCGCGCCGGCTCCCGCGCCCGCCGAAGACCGGATGGTCGTCGCCGGGTACGTCGGCGTGCCCAGGCTGGTGCTCCACTTATCCACTCTCCCCGACGATGACGTGCTCTCCCGGCACCGCTCCCGTGCTGCGTTCCGTGTCCAGAGCATTCTGCAAGATGACGACCGCGGCTGCCTGGTCGACCACTGCCCGGCGCTTCTGGCCCTTCTTGCCCCTCTCGCGGAGCAGGGCCTCGGCGCTGACCGTGGACAGCCGCTCATCGCACAGCCGGACTGGCACCGGAGCCAGCCACTCGGCCAGTGAGCCCGCGAACTCGCGGACCTTCAGCGCGGCCGGTCCCTCACCGCCACTGAGGGACCGTGGGAGGCCGACCACGACCTCCACCACCTCGTGCTCGGCGACCAGTGCTGCGATCCGGGCGAGGTCACCGTCGCCGCGGGCGACGGTCTCCACCGGGGTCGCGAGGAACCCGGAGGGGTCCGACCGCGCGACGCCGATGCGCACGTCGCCGACGTCCACCCCCAGGCGGGTGCCGGTCCTCATCCAGCCGACCGCGCGACCTCGGCCTCGAGGTCAGCCAGGGCCTGGGCAACGTTGCTGGTGTCGGCTCCGCCGCCCTGGGCAACGTCGTCCTTGCCGCCCCCGCTGCCGCCGAGCACTCCGGCGGCCACCTTCACCAGGGCGTTGGCGGAGATGCCCCTCGCACGCGCGTCGTCGTTGACCGCGACGACGACTGCCGGCTTGCCGTCGGTCGAGCCGATGATGGCAACCACCCCCGGCCGGCCGGCGGCGAGACGCCCCCGGATGTCGAGCGCGAGCTTGCGCACGTCGCCCGCGTTGGCGCCGTCGACGTGGTGTCCCACGAACGCTGTGCCGGCGACGTCCTTGGCCTCGGCGGCGAGGGTGCCGGCGGACGCGAGCAGCTGCGACATGCGCACCTTCTCGATCTCCTTCTCGGCCGCGCGCAGGCGCTCCACGAGGTCGGCCACCCGCTCGGGCAGCTCCTCCGGCCGGGCCTTGAGCGCCTCGGACAGTTGGTGGACCAGCGTGTGCTCCTTGGCCAGGAAGCGGTAGGCGTCGGAGCCGACGAGCGCCTCGACCCGTCGTACGCCGGAGCCGATGGACGACTCGCCCAGCAGCTTGACCACGCCGAGCTGCGCTGAGCGGCCGGTGTGGGTGCCGCCGCACAGCTCGCGCGCCCAGTCGCCCACGGAGACGACGCGGACCTGGTCGCCGTACTTCTCGCCGAAGAGTGCCATCGCGCCGGACTTCACCGCCTCGGCCTGGGTCATGATCTCGGCCTGCACCGGCAGGTCGGCCAGCACCAGGTCGTTGACCCGCGCCTCGACGTCGGCGAGCACCGAGGCCGGCACCGCACCCGTCGCGGAGAAGTCGAAGCGGAAACGGCCGGGAGCGTTCTCCGAGCCCGCCTGGGTCGCCGTCTCACCCAGGGCCTCACGGAACGCCTTGTGCACCATGTGGGTCGCGGTGTGCGCGCGGCTGATCGAGCGCCGCCGCTCCACGTCGACCAGCGACTGAGCGGTCTCGCCGAGGGTGACCTCCCCGGCCAGGACCTTCGCCTGATGGACGATCAGCCCGGTGATCGGGGACTGCACGTCGAGCACCTCGATGCGAGCGCCGTTGGCCAGCTCGATCAGACCCCGGTCGGCGAGCTGTCCGCCGCCCTCGGCGTAGAACGGTGTGCGGTCCAAGACCAGCTCGATCTCGTCGCCTTCGCGCGCCGACTGCGCCGCGCCGTCACCCGCGACGATGCCGCGCACCGTGCCTTCACTGACGACCTCGTCGTAGCCGAGGAACTCGACCGGCCGCCCGAGCGTGTCGGCCACGGCGCGGTAGGCGGTGGCGTCGCCGTGCTTGGACTTCTTGGCGCGTGCGTCGGCCTTGGCGCGGTCGCGCTGCTCGGTCATCAGCCGCCGGAAGCCCTCCTCGTCGACCGAGAGCCCCTGCTCCGCGGCCATCTCGAGGGTGAGGTCGATCGGGAAGCCGTAGGTGTCGTGCAGCGCGAACGCCTTGTCACCGGACAGGCTCTTGGTGCCGGCCCTCTTCAGGTCGTCCACGGCTACGTCGAAGATCTGCGTGCCGGCCTTGAGCGTGGCCCGGAAGGCGTCCTCCTCGGCGTAGGCGACCGTCGAGATGCGGTCCCAGTCCTTGATCAGGTCGGTGTAGGTCTCACCCATCTTGTCGCGGCTGACCGGGAAGAGCTCGGGCAGCACGCGGTCCTCGACGCCCAGCAGACGCATGGAGCGTACGGCGCGGCGCAGCAGGCGTCGCAGGACATAGCCCCTGCCCTCGTTGCCCGGCGTGACGCCGTCGCCGATGAGCATCATCGAGCTGCGCACGTGGTCGGCCACGACCCGGAGCCGGACGTCGTCGTCGGGGTTGCTGCCGTAGCGGCGGCCACTGAGCTCCTCGGCACGAGCGATGACGGGGTACATCACGTCTATCTCGTACATGTTGTCCTTGCCCTGGAGCAGGAAGGCCACACGCTCCAGGCCCATGCCGGTGTCGATGTTCTTCTTGGGCAGCGAGCCGGCGATGTCGAAGTCCTCCTTGCTGCGGACCGCCGACAGCTCGTCCTGCATGAAGACGAGGTTCCAGATCTCCAGGTAGCGGTCCTCGGCATTGAAGTCCCCGTCGGGGCCGTACGCCGGACCGCGGTCCACGAGGATCTCCGAGCACGGGCCGCCAGGCCCGGGCACGCCCATGGACCAGTAGTTCTCCTTCTTCCCCAGCCGGATGATCCGCTCCTCCGGCAGGCCGGTGACCTTCTTCCAGAGCGTCACCGCCTCCGGGTCGTCCTCGTAGACGCTCGGGTACAGCGTGTCCTCGGCAAGCCCCCAGCCACCGTCGGCGAGCGGCTTGGTGACCAGCTCCCAGGCGAGCTCGATGGCGCCCTCCTTGAAGTAGTCGCCGAAGGAGAAGTTGCCGCACATCTCGAAGAAGGTGCCGTGTCGCGTCGTCTTGCCGACGTCCTCGATGTCCGGCGTGCGCACACACTTCTGCACGCTGACCGCGCGGTCGTAGGGCGGCGTCTCCTGGCCCAGGAAGTACGGCTTGAACGGGACCATGCCGGCGTTGACGAACAGCAGGTTCGGGTCGTCCAGAAGCAGCGAGGCCGAGGCCACGGGTGTGTGGCCGCGGCCCTCGAAGTGTTCGATGAACCTGCGGCGGATCTCCGCGGTATCCATCAGTCGTCGCTCCCTCGTACGAGTTTCAGTGGTTGTGCAGCGGGGATGGTCCGCTCGGGGGCGAGCCGTCCGTCGAGACCATGGGGCATCAGGTCGAGCCGCTCACGCAACTCGGTTTCCTTCTCGGCGGCTCCGTCACGGACCTCCGCAGCGAAGAGCCTCGCGCCGAGGAAGAGTCCCGAGAGCCGGTCGTGCAGACCGTCGTAGGTGAACACCTCAGCCGCCCTGCGGGCCCTGGTCACGGCGTACGCACCGGCTGCGGAGCCGGCCACGAACCAGAGTCCCTTGTTCATACCGGGGCCCCCCGGGAGGCGTGAGCGAAGCGAACGGCTTCTTGGGGTGGCTTCATGCCGCGGATCGCCGGCGGTCGCGGAGGTACTTCTTCACGGCCTTGAGCTCGGCCTTGCGCTGCCTGCGCGACCGACGGATCTCGGCCTGCATCTCCAGGCGGATGCGGTCGCGGTTGTCGGGGTCCAGGGCCCGCCGCAGGCCGTGGGCGAGCGCGACCGTGCGGACCAGGGTCTCGCGCAACGGCTTGGCCGGCAGCCACACCGGGCGGCTGGTCTCGATGGCATGCACGATCTCAGCCTGCCGTGGGGTGGCGTCGGGCTCGGGCGACTCCACGATCCCGGTGATGACGTAGGGCGCGATCTCCTGACGCGTCGCCTGCTCCCGCGCGGCCAGGCGCGTCTGGGCGACCTCGGCCGTCAGGGAGTCGAGCCGCTCGGTGAGCGCGAGCACGTCGCGCTGCGCAGCGATGAGCTCACGGTGGAGCTGCGCCCGGCGCCGGCGGCCTGATCGCACGCCGAGGGCGCAGACCAGGGCCGCGGCCGCAAGGGCAACGGCTGCAACGGCGTACACCCAGGGATCCATAGGACGTGACCCTACCGTGGGGTCGTGAGCCCGCGAACGAGGGCGCGGATGCGCTCCCAGCGCTCCTTGACGGCTGCCTCTGCACCGAGCGAGGTGGGTCGGTAGTAGGTGGCATCGGCGACGACATCGGGGGCGTACTGCTGCTCCGCGACGCCGAACGGCTCGTCGTGGGCGTACTTGTAGCCGCTGCCGTGGCCGATCTTCTTCGAGCCGGCGTAGTGGGCGTCGCGTAGGTGTGGCGGGACGGGTCCGACCTTGCCGGAGCGTACGTCGGCCTGGGCCTCGTCGATGGCCATGATCACGGCGTTGGACTTCGGCGCGACGGCCAGCGCGATGACCGCCTGGGCCAGGTTGAGCCGGGCCTCGGGCAGCCCGATGAGCTGCACGGCCTGGGCTGCGGCGACCGCCGTCGGGAGCGCGGTCGGGTCGGCCAGGCCGATGTCCTCCGACGCGAGGATCACCAGCCGGCGCGCGATGAAGCGGGGGTCCTCCCCCGCCTCGATCATCCGGGCCAGGTAGTGCAGCGCGGCGTCGGCGTCGGAGCCGCGGATGGACTTGATGAACGCCGAGATCACGTCGTAGTGCTGGTCGCCCTGCCGGTCGTAGCGGACCGCCGCACGGTCGACCGCCGTCTCGGCGGTCACCAGGTCGACGGTCTTCAGCGCCTTGGCGGAGGCCGCGCCCGCGGCGGCCTCGAGGTAGGTCAAAGCCCGCCGCGCGTCGCCACCGGCCAGCCGGACCAGGTGGTCCATCGCGTCCTGGTCGACCGTGATGGAGCCGGCCAGGCCGCGCTCGTCGGTCAGCGCGGACTCGAGCACGCCGTGGATGTCGTCGTCGGTCAGCGACTCGAGCGTCAGCAGCAGGCTGCGTGAGAGCAGCGGGGAGATGACGCTGAAGAACGGGTTCTCCGTCGTGGCGGCGACCAGGGTCACCCAGCGGTTCTCCACGCCTGGGAGCAGTGCGTCCTGCTGGGCCTTGGTGAACCGATGCACCTCGTCGACGAACAGCACGGTCTCGCGCCCGCTGCGGCGCAGCTCGTGCCGGGCGGAGTCGATCGCCGCGCGGACCTCCTTGACGCCGGCTGCGACCGCGGACACCTCCACGAAGCGGCGGTCGGTCTGCAGGCTCAGGATCGAGGCGATCGTGGTCTTCCCCGTGCCGGGAGGCCCCCACAGCAGCAGCGACATCGGCTGGTCACCCTCGACCAGCTGCCGCAGCGGCGACCCCTCGGCCAGCAGCTGCTTCTGCCCCACCAGCTCGTCGAGGGTCCGTGGCCGCATGCGCACGGCGAGCGGGGCCGAGCGGTGGGTGTTGCCCGCGAGGGAGCCACCGCCCCCGGGCGCAGGGGCACCTGGACCGTCGTACTCGAAGAGGCCGTCCACGAAAGGCGACTGTAGCCCCTGGCTAGGACACCCCTGCCTCGCGGAGGAGCCTGTCGCGCTCCTCGCGGCGGCGGCGCTGCTCGGCAGGGTCGGGCACGGGCACGGCCGCCACCAGCCGGCGGGTGTAGTCGTCCTGCGGCTCCACCACGATCTGGTCGCGAGTGCCGAGCTCGACGATCTTGCCGAAGTGCATGACCGCGATGCGCGACGCGAGCATCTCGACCACACCGAGGTCGTGGCTGATGAAGAGGCAGGCGAAGCCGTGCTCGCGCTGGAGCTCCTGGAAGAGGTCGAGCACCTTGGCCTGCACCGACACGTCGAGCGCGGACGTCGGCTCGTCAGCCACCAGGAGCTTGGGCTCCAGGGCCAGCGAGCGGGCGATGCCGACGCGCTGGCGCTGGCCGCCGGAGAGCTCGTGCGGGTAGCGGTTCCGGAAGTCGCGCTGGAGGTGCACGCTGTCCAGCAGCGCCTCGACCCGGTTGCTCAGCTCCTTGCCGCGCAGCTTCTGGTGAAGGTAGAGGGGCTCACCGATGGACTCGCCGATGGGCAGGCGGGGGTTCAGTGAGGAGCCCGGGTCCTGGAAGACGATGCCGACCTTGGTGCGCAGCGGCTTGAGGTCCTTGGGCCGGGCGCCCTTCATGTTGATGCCGGCGACCTCGAGCCGGCCGCCCGCCACGGGGAGCAGACCGACGACGGCTCGGCCGATGGTGGTCTTGCCGGAGCCTGACTCGCCCACCAAGCCCATGACCTCACCCGGAGCGAGCGTGAACGACACGTCGTCGACGGCTCGGAAGATGGGCTGGTTGCCGCGCTTGGGGTACTCCAGCACGAGGTTCTCCACCACCAGCACCGGGGGCTCGCCGGAGGCAGCGGCGTCGTTGGTGGTCACGGGTATGTCGGCGAAGCTGCCGAAATGCGGCACCGCATCGAGCAGCTGCTTGGTATAGGGGTGCTGCGGGTCGTTGAAGACCTGCTCGGCGGTGCCGGTCTCGACAACCTTGCCGTTCTTCATCACCACGATGCGGTCGGCCATGTCGGCGACAACACCCATGTCGTGGGTGATCAGCACGATGCCGGCGTTGATCCGCGTGCGCAGGTCGCGCATCAGCTTGAGGATCTCGGCCTGGACCGTGACGTCGAGCGCGGTGGTCGGCTCGTCGGCGACCAGCAGGCCCGGCTCGCACGCCAGCGCCTGCGCGATCATCGCGCGCTGCCGCTGACCACCCGACAGCTGGTGCGGGAAGTTGTCGAAGCGGCGCTCGGGCTCGGGGATCTCCACCAGCCGCAGCAGCTCGATCGCGCGCTCCTTGGCCTCCTTGGGCCCGAGGATGAAGTGCGACCGCAGCGTCTCCACGATCTGGAAGCCGATGGTGTAGACCGGGTTCAGGGCCGTCATCGGCTCCTGGAAGATGACCGCGATCTCCTTGCCGCGGACGCGGCGCATCGCCGCACCCTTGAGCCCGATCAGCTCCTTGCCGTTGAGCTTGGCGCTGCCGGTGGAGCGACCGTTGGCGGGCAGCAGGCCAAGCAGCGACATCGACGACTGGGTCTTGCCCGAGCCGGACTCACCGACGATGGCGAGGACCTCGCCCTTGTTGACGGTGTAGTTCACGTCGATGGCGGCGGGGTACCACTGCCCGTCGACGAAGAAGGAGACGTTGAGGTCCTTGACCTCGAGGATCGGACCGCCAGTGGCTCCGCTGGTCTCGGCGGCTGCTCCGGTCGTGGTGCTCACAGGGTGCCTCTCTGGTGGCTGGTGTCGGGTGTGGGAACGCATAGGGTTGCCGCATGGCTGCCATGCGATTCCAGTCGTCCTCCACCCGGTGGATCGGTGTCGCTACGGCGACCTTCGGCCTGGTCGGTCTCGTGTCGTTGGCGATCGACGGCGACAGCGAGGACCTGCTGGCCTACGGCGGAGCCCTGGCCCTGCTCGCCTTCGCCGGCTACGCGGTGCTGTGGGCGCCATACGTCGAGGTGGACGACGCCGGCGTGCTGCTGCGCAACGTGCTGCGCACCGTGCGCCTGCCGTGGCCGGCCATCGAGGAGATCGACGGCCGCTACGGCCTGCGCCTGGAGACGGCGTACGGACGCTTCAACGCCTGGGCTGCTCCGGCGCCGGGCGGTCGCGAGCGGCTGCGCGGCGGGGACAGCGAGGCCTCGGCCGTCGTACGCCGCCAGCTCGAGCGCTTCCGCGGTCTCGGCTACCTGGACAACGCCAAGCTGGAGTCCGACACCGCCGACGTGACCTGGAACCTCCCGGCCGCGGTGGGCCTGGGGTTGCTGGTCGTGGCGGCGGTGGTCGGACCGCTGCTGGCCTGACACCTCGATCAGTCCTTCGCGGCGTCAGCTGCGTTGGCCATCTTGCGTGCCGACGGGATGCGCTTCTGCCGCGGGTCGAAGGCGTCACGCAGGCCGTCACCGATGAAGTTCACCGACAGCGCGATCAGGATGATGAAGAGACCGGGCCACCAGAACAGCCAGGGACGCGTGGAGAACGCGGTCTGATAGTCCGAGATCATGCGCCCCAGCGAGATGTCCGGGGGCGAGATGCCGAACCCCAGGAAGCTGAGCGCGGTCTCCAGCAGCACGGCGGCCGACATCAGCAGCGTCGCGTTGACGATGATCACGCCCATCGCGTTCGGCAGCATGTGCTTGCGGATGATCCGGAACGACGTCGCCCCCGCGACCCGCGCTGCGTCGACGAACTCGCGCTCGCGGAGCGTGAGGAACTCGCCGCGCACCAGGCGCGCCATGGTTGTCCACACGATCAGGCCCAGGCAGAAGGCGAGTAGGACCGCGCCGCTCTCTGTCACCATGTTGCCCAGCACGGCGCCGACCACGATCACCGGGAAGGTGATGAAGAGGTCGGTCGTGCGCATCAGCAGGCTGTCGACCCAACCGCGGAAGAAGCCCGCGAGCGAGCCCACCACGATGCCGAGCAGACACGCCACAAAGCTGACGATGAGCATCACGTTGACCGAGGTCTGAATGCCCTTCATGGTCAGCGCGAAGACGTCCTTGCCGACGACGTCCTGCCCGAACGGGTGGTTGCCGATGTTGAAGCCGCTGCCACCCAGCCAGGAAGGCAGGCTCAGTGTCGGCCGGGCGCCGTTCTCGATGGCCAGGAGCTCGGTGTGGTCGTACTTCCACCATCCGGGGAGGCCGAAGGCGCCGATCGAGGTGTAGCCCAGAAGAATCACGAAGAGGAGGACGGCGAAGCCCCCGATCGCGCCCCGGTGCCGGATGAACCGGCGGAAGACGATCTGGCCCTGGGAGAGGCCCTCGACCTCCTTGAGCTCGATGGCGTTCTCCAGGGAGTCCTCGACCACGGAGCCCGGCAGCGGCTCGAGCGGGTCGTGGGTGCCTGTCTCGACAGGGGGGAGGCTCATGCGTTCACCCGGATTCGTGGGTCGAGGACGGCGTAGGCCATGTCGGCGACGAAGTTCGCAAGGACCGCGAAGATGCCGACGATCAGGATGTAGGCCATCACGGGATCCTGAAGGTTTGAACCGAGGGCAACCACGAACAGCCTGCCCATGCCGAACCAGCCGAAGACCGTCTCGGTGATGACCGCGCCGCCGATGATCGTGATGATGTCGACAGGGACGACCGATGCCAGCGGCAGCAGCGCGTTGCGGAACGCGTGTCGCATGACGACCGTGCGCTCGGTCAGGCCCTTGGACCGGGCTGTGCGGATGTAGTCCTGGTTGAGCACCTCGAGCGTCGATGCCCTGGTGTAGCGGGTGTAGCCCGCGAAGGAGATCAGGACCAACGTCACCGTCGGCAGCAGTAGGTGGGTGCCGGTGTCGATCGTCTGGATCCAGAAGCTCCCCTCGAGGTTGGGTGTCCCCGACCCGAGCGTCGCGATCGGCCTGCCCTGGATGCGGCCGTTGTTGACGTAGTTGTCCCACGACTGCATCAGCCGGTCGACGAAGAGCAGGCCCGCCACAGGGATCGCCGTGAAGGCTGCCGTGCGAGAGGACCTGGTCCAGTCCGGACCACCCCAGGCGAAGCCCACGATCACACCGACGATGACGGCCACCAGACCGAGGCCCAGGACCATGGCCCACGATGCGTCGACGGAGTTCCAGTAGGACAGCATCGGGTAGTACAGCGCAGCGCCGATGCCGGCCATGGTCAGCGCCGAGTAGAGCGCCCTCCTGTTGCGGACGCCGGTGCTGAGCTCGGTGATCGCGAACGCGAAGCCCACCGACAGGACGGCGACCACGAGCAGGTCGATCGCACTGCCCTGGCTGGGCTGGACGAAGAAGTCACGCGCGTTGAGGTACGCGCTGACCGCGATCACCGCGACCGCCCCGATGCCGAACAGCTCCGCCCGGCGCTTGAGGGTGCCGCCGACTGCCGCAGCCAAGGTGATGCCGACCACCGCACCGGTGCCCAGCATCAACCACAGGGGTATCTGTGGATCGGCTAGCCAGTCGTTGAAGTCGATGGCCAGGAAGTACTTCGCCAGCACCGCGACCCAGAAGGTCGGGAGTGAGAAGAAGAGGAACGAGAGGAACGTGACCGAGTAGTCATAGCCGGTGTACTGGCGCAGTGCGCTGACGATACCGACCATGATGCCGAACAGGATGGCCAGGAAGGTCGCTGCGGTGACGAGCTGAAGGCTCGTGCTGATCGCGCCGCTGAGCTGGTCGGTCACGGCCTGGTTCTTCTGCCAGTCCTTGCCGAGGTCGCACTGGCCGTAGGTGCAGCCGATGGCGCCCTTGAGCCAGTCGAAGTAGCGCGTGGTGACCGGTGCGTCCAGGTTGAGCATCGCCTCGCGTGCGGCGATCTGCTCAGCCTTGTTCGGTGCGGTGCTTCCTCGCAGGTCCTCGATCGGGTCGATAGACAGATCGACCAGTACATACATGATGAAACTGGAGACGAGCACGACGAGCGCTGAAGTGAGAAAGCGTCTCAAGAAGAACGTGATCATCGGAGACTCGTGACCTCGCTGTCGATGGAAATTTCACGTTACACCGCTGTGGGGTGTTGCCGCCGGTCCGGCGGCAACACCCCACTCGGTGGTTCTGGTTCAGGATCTCAAGGAGTCCCAGCCGGTCAGCTGGGGACCTCCCAGTTCCAGAACCCGTAGAACATCGTCGGCGCGAGCACTCCGGGCTCGACGTTCTCGAGCTTCGTGCTGTTCCAGATCGACGCCCCCGGGAACTGGAAGATCGTGATGCCGACCGCGTCCTTGTACAGCTCCTGCTCGATCTTGATCTGCAGAGCGAGCTGCTCGGCCGGGTCGGTCGTGACGACCAGCTCGTCGAACGTGTCGTCCACGACCTTGCTGGAGTAGCCGATCAGGTTGTTGATCTCGCCGGTGGCGAAGATGCCCTGGTCGGAGCTCACTCCGGTCGAGGTCGACTGCCACCCGAAGAAGACCGCGTCGTAGGTGCCGTCACCGAGCTTGCTACCCCAGTCCGCGTTGCGGGCGTTGATGAGGTTGAAGCCGGCCTTGGCGAGCGCGGGCTTGTAGATCGCGAACTCGTTCTCACGACGGACGTTGTCCTTGGCGTACATGACACGCACGTCGATCGGGCCGTTGACGCCGGCCTCCTGGAGCAGACGCTTCGACTCCGCGACGTCGGTCTCGGCGTAGACCGCGGAGCCGTTGGCGGCCACCATCTCCTCGTAGCCCGGAGCACCCGCGGTGATCAGGAACGAGTTGCGAACCTCGGCGTCGGGGTTGATCGGCTTGATCAGCTTGTCGATGATCTCCTGGCGCGGGATCGCGTGCAGGAACGCCCGACGGACGAGCTTGGCCTTCTCGGCGTCGCCGCCGTAGGTGGCCGGGTCGAACGGGCCCTTGTTGTTCTGGACCATGTCGAAGTGCTCGTAGGTGCCCTCGACGCCGGTGTGCATGTCGACGTCCGGGATCCCCTTGGCGGCGTCGATGACGTCCTGGGTGACCTGCGGGGAGAACAGGCTGATCTCACCGTTCTGGAGCGCCTGGACCTGAGCCATCGGGTCCTCGTTCCAGCGGATGGTGATCTCGTCGATCTTGGGCTCGAAGAGACCCTTGTAGTCCTCGTTCTTCTCCAGGGTCATGAACTGGTTCTCTTCGAACTCCTTCATGAGGTAGGCGCCGTTGGAGAGACGGAGCGACTCGTCCTCGGGGAGCGAGGTGTAGTCGAAGCCGGTGTTCCAGAAGGAGGAGATCTTCTCCAGGCTGGCCTTGTCCTCGTCCTGGAGCGCCTTGATGAGGGCGTCCTTGGCCTCCTGGGCGTCGGTCAGGCCGAGCGCCTTCATCGCGGTCACGTGAGCCGGGACCGGGATGCTCATGTCGAGCTCCCAGTCGGCGAACGGCTTGTCGTACTTCAGGGTGATCGACTTGTTGTCGTCGGAGATCTCCGGCGTCTCGGTCACCAGGGCGAGGCCAGGCGAGGAGGAGTCGAAGTAGACCTGGCCCTTGGTGTTCTTCGGCAGACCGGTGGCGTCGTCGCGCTTGACCTTGTCTGGCGCGATGGTGTTGACGTTGCCGCTCTGGGCGGCCCAGGTCAGCAGCATGTCGGCAGCGTCGACGGACGTGCCGTCGGACCACTTGGTGTCGTCGGCCATCGTGTACTTCACGGTCAGCGGGTCGTCGCTGAGCTTCTCGTAGGTGCCGAAGGTCTCGTCCTTCTGCAGGTTGGCCTCGGCGTCGTAGTACCAGAAGCCGCCGTTCATCAGGTAGGCGACGTTGTTGTTAGCGGTCGCGTTGCCGTTGGACGTGGCGCCGTTGTACGAGAAGTACGGCTGGTTCCATCCGACGGTCAGCTGAGTCCGCTCGTTGCTCGTCTCTTCGTCGTCGGTGTTCGACGTCGACGAGCAAGCCGAGACGGCCAAGCTCAGGCTCGCGATCACCGCAGACGCGGCGACCAGTCCTCTTCTTCTCACGGGTTTCCTCCTAGGTGCACACCCTGTTTGGGACGCAACCAGATCGATGCACAGCGGCCGCATCCCACGACGCGGCCTGACCGGACAGCCCTGACCCTAGACACTGCGCATGCGAAAACGGATCCCCCGAAAGGCAAATTGGGCCGGATTGTTACCAGGTCGCGACATGGCGCAACCGATTTTCGGACACGCGGGAGAAATTGCGGATTCCGAAGCCCCGCAAGGGCGTTCGACGCAGGATCTGCGGTGGCTTACGGCGTTACTCGCTCGTGACCTTGGCGGCCGGCTCGGCGTCCACCCCGGCCTCGTGGCGCTGCTCGGCGGTGATGGGCGCGGGTGCGGCGGTCAGCGGGTCGTAGCCACCGCCGGTCTTCGGAAAGGCGATCACGTCGCGGATCGACTCCGTGCCTGCCAGCAGCGCGACGATGCGGTCCCAGCCGAACGCGATGCCGCCGTGCGGCGGGGCGCCGTACTTGAACGCCTCGAGCAGGAAGCCGAACTTCTCCTGGGCCTCCTCGTCGGAGATGCCCATGATGTTGAAGACGCGCTTCTGGACGTCGTCGCGGTGGATACGGATCGACCCGCCGCCGATCTCGTTGCCGTTGCAGACGATGTCGTAGGCGTGGGCCAGGGCGTTGCCCGGGTCGGCGTCGAAGGAGTCGAGGTCCTTCGGCGAGGTGAAGGCGTGGTGTACCGCGGTCCAGGCCCCACCGCCCACCGCCACGTCGCCTGCCGCGGTGGCTTCGCTGGCCGGCTCGAACAGCGGGGCGTCGACCACCCACACGAAGCTCCATGCCGACTCGTCGATCAAGCCGGTGCGGCGGCCGATCTCGAGCCTGGCTGCACCCAGCAGCGCTCGGCTGGACTTGACCGCGCCCGCCCCGAAGAAGATGCAGTCGCCGGGCTCGGCGCCGACGTGGTCGGCGAGGCCGGCCCGCTCCTTGTCGGTCAGGTTCTTGGCCACTGGGCCACCCAGCTCGCCGTCGTCGCCGACCAGGACGTAGGCCAGACCCTTGGCACCGCGCTGCTTGGCCCACTCCTGCCAGGCGTCGAGCTGCTTGCGCGGCTGGCTCGCTCCCCCGGGCATGACGACCGCGCCGACGTACGGCGCCTGGAAGACCCGGAACTCGGTCTCGGAGAAGAAGTCGGTGCACTCGGTGAGCTCGAGGTCCAGGCGCAGGTCGGGCTTGTCGGACCCGTAGCGGGCCATCGACTCGGCATAGGTGATGCGCTGGATCGGGGCGTCGAGCTCGTGGCCGACCAGGGCCCAGAGTGCCTTGAGGACGTCCTCGGCTACGTCGATCACGTCGTCCTGCTCGACGAAGCTCATCTCGATGTCGAGCTGAGTGAACTCCGGCTGGCGGTCGGCCCGGAAGTCCTCGTCGCGGTAGCAGCGCGCGATCTGGTAGTAGCGCTCCATGCCGCCGACCATGAGCAGCTGCTTGAAGAGCTGAGGGCTCTGCGGCAGGGCGTACCAGCTGCCCGGCTGCAGACGGGCCGGCACCAGGAAGTCGCGAGCGCCCTCGGGCGTGCTCCGGGTCAGGGTCGGCGTCTCGATCTCCACGAAGCCGTGGTCGTGCAGCACTCCCCTGGCCGCGCGGCTGACCTCGGAGCGCAGCCTGATCGCACTGCCCGGGGCGGAGCGGCGCAGGTCGAGGTAGCGGTGTGCGAGGCGCACCTCCTCGCCGACCTCGACGTGGTCGCTGATCGGGAACGGCAGCGGCGCGCTCGCGCTGAGCACCTCGACGCCGCCATCGGCCAGGGCCACGACCTCGATCTCGCCGGTGGCGAGGTTGGGGTTCTCGTTGCCGTCCTTGCGTCGGGTGACCTCGCCGGTGACCTTGAGGCAGTACTCGGCGCGCAGGTGGTGCGCGACCTGCTCGTCGCGGATCACGACCTGCACGATCCCGCTAGCCTCACGCAGGTCGATGAACGCCACGCCGCCGTGGTCGCGGCGGTTGGCCACCCAGCCGGCGAGGGTCACGGTCTGGCCGACGTGCTCGGCGCGGAGGCTGCCGGCGTCATGGGTGCGGATCACTGCTGCTCACTCTCGATGCTGATGACTGACGGCCGCAGGTCTGCGGCGGGAGGCGTCCAGGACGCCGGGTCGACGGGGGTCTGCTCCCCGGAGCGGATGTCCTTGACCTCGTGGTTGCCGTCGGCGCCGGGGAAGAGCACGAACGGGATGCCACGGCGCTCGGCGTAGCGGATCTGCTTGCCGAACTTCTGCGGGCTGGCGGCCACCTCGGTCGGCGTGCCGTTGGAGCGCAGCTGCTGCGCGATCAGGTCGCAGGCGGCGCGCGAGTCCTCGTCCGGGAGCGCCACGAGCACGGCCGAGGGCACGCTGCGGTCAGCCCGCACGACCCCCTTCGCGACCAGCGGGACGAGCACCCGGCTCACCCCGAGCGAGATGCCGACCCCCGGGTACGTCGACCGACCGTCGCTCGCGAGCGCGTCGTACCGTCCGCCCGAGCAGATCGAGCCGAGCGACTCGTAGCCGTCCAGCCGGGTCTCGAAGACCGTGCCGGTGTAGTAGTCCAGTCCGCGGGCGATCTTCAGGTCGGCCACGACTTTGACCCGCTCATCGGTCAGCGGGGCGCATCCGTCGACGACCGCAGCCAGCTCGGTGAGCCCTTCGTCGAGCAGCGGGTCGGTCACCCCGAGGGCGCGGACCTGCTCGAGGAACCCGGTGTCTCTGGAGCTGATGTCGGCCAGGGCCAGGCACTGGTCGGCCTGGGCATCGGAGAGACCCGCTTCGGCCACTAGGAGCTTGCCCACCTCGTCGGCCGGGAGCTTGTCGAGCTTGTCGATCAGCTGCATGACCTTGTCGGTGTCGGTGGCTCCTAGCCCCTGGTAGAAGCCTTGGATCAGCTTGCGGTTGTTGACCTGCAGCCGGAAGCCGGGCAGGAAGTCCAGACGGCCCAATGCCTCGACCATCACGCGCGCCACCTCGACGTCGTGGTGGAAGGGCAGCTCGTCGCGGCCGATCACGTCGATGTCGGCCTGGAGGAACTCGCGGAACCGGCCTTCCTGCGGTCGCTCGCCGCGCCACACCTTCTGGATCTGGTAGCGACGGAACGGGAACTCGAGCTTGCCGGCGTTCTCGAGCACGTAGCGGGCGAAGGGGATGGTCAGGTCGAAGTGCAGGCCCATGCCGGAGTCGCCGTCGGACCCATCGTTGACGGCCTGCAGCCGCCTGAGGACGTAGACCTCCTTGGAGGTCTCCCCCTTGCGCAGGAGCTGGTCCATCGGCTCGACGGCCCGCGTCTCGATGCTGCCGAACCCGTGCAGCTCGAAGGTGCGTGCCAGGGTCGCGACGACCTCCTGCTCGACGAACCTCTCGGCAGGCAGGAACTCAGGGAAGCCGCTCAGGGGCGTGGGCTTGGCCATCAGAGCCCTCGGCCCTTGCCCTGGTCGAGCGTGTCGAGGCCAGTGTCGAGGCCGCCGTCGAGGTCGCTGTCGCGGTCACTGTCGCGGTCACTGTCGAGGTCCTGCAGGAACGGGTTGGTCTGACGCTCCCGCCCGATGCTGGTCTGCTCGCCGTGACCCGGGAGCACGACCACGTCGTCGGGCAGGGTCAGCACCTTGGTGCGCAGCGACTCCTGCATCTGGCCCCAGTCGCCACCGGGCAGGTCGGTGCGCCCGATCGACCCGGCGAAGAGGAGATCGCCGGAGAACATCAGCTCGGAGATGTCGGGCTGTGCGTCGTACGGCGTGCGGAAGGTGATCGAGCCCGGTGTGTGGCCCGGGGCGTGGTCGACGACGAACCGCAGCCCGGCCAGCTCCAGGACCGCCTCGTCGCTGATCTCCCGGACGTCGTCGGGCTCGGCGAACTCGTACTTGCCGCCCAGCAGCATCTGGCTCGTCTCACGAGACATCCCGGCCATCGGGTTGGCCAGCAGGTGCCGGTCGGCCGGGTGGATGTAGGCGGTGGCGTCGTAGGTGCCTGCGACCGGTGCGACGCACCACATGTGGTCGACATGGCCGTGGGTCACCAGCACCGCGACCGGCTTCAGCTTGTGCTCCCGCACCACCGCAGCGACACCTTCGGCGGCGTCCTTGCCCGGGTCGATCACCACGCACTCGGCGCCGGCCTTGGTGGCCGCGACGTAGCAGTTGGTCCCCCACGGACCCGCGGGGAAGCCGGCGATCAGCACGGAGTGCGCTCCTAGTGGGACGGTGGGCGGGACGGTGGTCAGGGCTCGGCCCGATCGGGCCGCCCGCAAGCCTACCGAGCGCCTCTCCTCGCACGAAAACGAGTTCGGCCCAGGCCGTGTCCTCCCATCCACTGCCGTCGCGAGCGGCACCAGGGGTGGTGCGTCGCAAGGCGGAGGAGAGAGGCGGGGCGAGGCCCCCGTCGACCGACGACAACGCCGCGAGGCGCCGCGGCTGGTGGTGCGCAGCAGACAACGGGATGGGGAGACACGGCCTAGACTCCGGTCGTGGTTTCGAAGAAGAGAAGACGCCGGCTGATCGCACACGCGGCCGCCGAGCGCCGGGCGGCACGTCGGGAGCAGCGCGACTACAGGCGTCAGCGGAGGCAGAGGGTCGTCACGGCCGTGCTCGTCGTACTCCTTCTGGTGGCGCTCACAGCGTGGATCATCACGCACAAACCGGAGCCCGAGGCGAGCGCGGCGCGTGCGGACTACTCTGTGCATTCTGCGACCACGTCCGTCCTCGGATCCACTGGAGATACCCGGTGAACACCACTGAAGGCGAGCAGCCGGCCGAGCAGCCGACTGCCCCGTCCCCCACCCCTACGCCCGCTGACCCGGAGCCCCCCGACCCGGCACCCACCGAGGCACCCGCCGACCCGGCACCCACCGAGGCACCCGCCGACCCGGCACCCACCGAGGCACCCGCCGACCCGGCACCCACCGAGGCACCCGCCGGCGCCGCGCCCGTTGACCCCGCTCCTGCGGTGCCCGCGCCCGCAGCTCCCGCATCTCCGGTCCCTGGGCCCCCCGCCGCCAGGCCCGTTCCCGGTCCACGTCCGCCCCGTGCGCCGAAGCCGCCGGCCGCGGAGACCGCGGCTCCGGTCACCGAAGGGTCGGAGAACTTCGGCCGCGTCGACGACGACGGGTCGGTCTACGTCAAGACCGAGGACGGCGAGCGCCTGGTCGGCCAGGTCCCGGGGGTCTCCGCAGCTGAGGCGATGGCCTTCTTCACACGCAAGTACGACGAGCTCGCCTTCGAGGTGGAGCTGCTCGAGCGCCGGGTGAACGCCGGCGCGCTGTCACCCGAGGACGCCGCGGGTTCGGTCAAGACCGTGCGGGCCTCACTCGTGGACGCGAAGGCGGTCGGCGACCTCGCCACCCTCGTCGCACGGCTCGACGCCCTGACGACCACGATCGCCGAGCAGCGGGAGCAGAAGAAGGCTGAGCGGGCCAAGCGGGTCGAGGAGGCGAAGGGCCACAAGGAGCGCATCGCCGACGAGGCCGAGCAGCTCTCCGCGGGCAACGACTGGCGCAACGGCGCCAACCGGATGCGTGACCTCCTCGAGGAGTGGAAGGCGCTCCCCCGGCTCGACAAGGGTCTGGACGACACTCTGTGGCGACGCTTCTCGACCGCCCGCACGACGTACACCCGTCGCCGGAAGGCACACTTCGCCGAGCTCAACGAGAAGCGCGACGGTGCCCGGGTCGTCAAGGAGAGGCTGGTCAAGGAGGCTGAGGCGCTCGCCGAGTCCACCGACTGGGGCGGCACCGCGTCGACGTACCGACAGCTCATGCAGCAGTGGAAGGCCGCCGGTCCTGCCCCCAAGGGCGTGGACGACCAGCTGTGGAAGCGGTTCCGCGCCGCGCAGGACACCTTCTTCGGTGCCCGCGACTCGGCTTCGGCCGCGATCGACGCCGAGTTCGCCGACAACGCCACCAAGAAGGAGGCGCTGCTCGTCGAGGCCGAGGCCCTGCTGCCCATCACCGACCTCTCGGCGGCCAAGTCGGCCTTCCGCGACCTCGCCGAGAGGTGGGACGCCGCCGGCAAGGTCCCCCGTGAGCGGATGAAGGATCTCGAGGGCCGCATCCGCAAGGTCGAGCAGGCGATCCGTGGCATGGAGGACGAGGCCTGGCGCCGCTCCAACCCCGAGGCCCGAGCTCGCGCCGCCGACACCGTCTCCCAGCTCGAGTCCTCCATCGCCGACCTCCGTAGCAAGCAGGAGAAGGCCACCGCCGCCGGCAACGAGAAGAAGGCCGCCGAGCACGCCGCCGCCATCGAGGCCCGCGAGTCGTGGCTGACCGAGGCACGCAAAGCCCTGGACGAGTTCAGCGGTTAGGGCCGAGTCGTCCCGCGAGTCCCCCTCTCTCGCGCCGAGTTGTCCCGCGACTCCCCCGTCCTCGCGGCGAGTTGTCCCGCGACTCCCCCGTCCTCGCGGCGAGTTGTCCCGCGACTCCCCCGTCCTCGCGGCGAGTTGTCCCGCGAGTCCCGAGCGAGGTGCCGCGAGTCCCGGATTCGCGGGACAACTCGGCGTTGATCGGGCCGAGCGGCGCGCTACTGGGTGACGCGGTAGGCGTCGAAGACACCCTCGACGTGGCGTACGGCGCGCAGGACGTGACCGAGGTGTGTCGGGTCAGCCATCTCGAAGGTGAAGCGTGACTTGGCTACGCGGTCGCGGCTGGTCTGGAGGTTGGCGGCCAGGATGTTGACGTGCATGTCGGAGAGCACCTTGGTGATGTCGGACAGCAGCCGAGCGCGGTCGAGGGCCTCGACCTGGATGTTGACCAGGAACATCGACTGCGCGGTCGGAGCCCATTCGACGTCGGTGAAGCGCTGCTGCTCCATCGTGGTGACGTTGACGCAGTCGGCGCGGTGCACCGAGATGCCCTGGCCGCGCGTGACGAACCCGACGATGTCGTCGCCCGGGACCGGCGTGCAGCACTTGGCGAGCTTGACCCAGACATCGGTGAGACCCTTGACGATGACGCCGGCATCCCCGCCGCTGGCTCGGCCCGAGGAACGACGGCCGGTGATCTGGACGCCCTCGGCGAGGTCCTCAGCAGCGCCCTCCTCGCCGCCGTAGAGGTCGATGACCCGGCGTACGACGGTCTGGGCGCCCACGTTGCCCTCGCCGACCGCGGCGTAGAGGGCCGACACGTCTGCCAGGCGCATCTCGGAGGCGACGGTGTTCAGCGACTCGTGGGTGAGGACCCGCTTGAGGGGCAGCCCCTCCTTGCGCATCAGGCGCGCGATCTGGTCCTTCCCCCGCTCGATGGCCTCCTCGCGCCGCTCCTTGGTGAACCACTGGCGGATCTTGTTGCGGGCGCGCGGCGACCGCACGAACGCCAGCCAGTCGCGTGACGGGCCGGCGTTGAGCGCCTTGGACGTGAACACCTCCACCACGTCGCCGTTGTCGAGCGTGGACTCCAGCGGGACCAGCCGGCCGTTGACCCGAGCGCCGATCGTGCGGTGGCCGACCTCGGTGTGGACGGCGTAGGCGAAGTCCACCGGGGTCGCGCCGGTCGGCAGGGGGATCACGTCGCCCCGCGGGGTGAAGACGTAGACCTGGGCGGCGTTCATCTCGAAGCGCAGCGACTCCAGGAACTCACCCGGGTCCTCGGTCTCGTGCTGCCAGTCGACCAGCTGCTTGACCCAGGACATGTCGTTGTCACCGAGCGAGCGGTTGGTGTCGACGCCGGTGCCGACGTCCTCCTTGTACTTCCAGTGCGCGGCGATGCCGTACTCCGCGCGGCGGTGCATCGCGAAGGTGCGGATCTGCAGCTCGACCGGCTTGCCCTCGAGGCCGATCACCGTGGTGTGCAGCGACTGGTACATGTTGAACTTCGGCATCGCCACGAAGTCCTTGAAGCGGCCGGGGACCGGGTTCCACCGCGCGTGGATGACGCCCAGCGCGGCGTAGACGTCACGCTCCTCCTCGACGAGCACCCGGATGCCGACGAGGTCGTAGATGTCGGTGAACTCGCGGCCGCGCACGATCATCTTCTGGTAGATCGAGTAGTAGTGCTTGGGCCTGCCGGTCACGACAGCCTTGATCTTCGCGGCCTTGAGGTCGCCCTCGACCTGGTCGATGACCCGCGCGAGGAAGCTGTCGCGTGACGGGGCGCGGTCGGCGACCAGGCGCACGATCTCGTCGTACATCTTCGGGTGGAGCGTGACGAACGCGAGGTCCTCCAGCTCCCACTTGAGGGTGTTCATGCCGAGGCGGTGGGCCAGCGGCGCGAAGATGTCGAGAGTCTCGCGGGCCTTCTTGGCCTGGGACTCCGGCTTGACGTAGCGCAAGGTGCGCATGTTGTGGAGCCGGTCGGCGAGCTTGATGACGAGCACCCTGATGTCGCGGCTCATCGCCACGATCATCTTGCGGATCGTCTCGGACTGGGCGGTGTCGCCGTACTTGACCTTGTCGAGCTTGGTCACGCCGTCGACGAGCTGGGCGACCTCCTCGCCGAAGTCGACGCGCAGCTGGTCGAGGGTGTACGACGTGTCCTCGACCGTGTCGTGCAGGAGCGACGCCACCAGGGTCGACTCGGTCATTCCGATGTCGGCCAGGATCGTGGTGACGGCGAGCGGGTGGGTGATGTAGGGGTCGCCGCTCTTGCGCATCTGCCCCTCGTGCAGGCGCTCGGCGGTGAGGTAGGCGCGCTCGAGCAGGGCCAGGTCGGCCTTGGGGTGGTTGGTGCGCACAGCCCGGAACAGCGGCTCGAGGACCGGGTTGTTGGACGTGCCCTTGGTGCCGATGCGGGCCAGCCGGGCCCGCATGCGGCCAGCCGACTGGCCGCCGACGGTGGGGCGGGGGCCGTCGGGTGCTGGCGGGGCAGGCTCGACGGCGGGTGGGGTCACCACTCGCTCGTCGGACACCGTCGCACCTCGTTAGCTCGCCAGGGGTCCAGTCTACGCGGCGTCAGTCCCGGCCAGCATCGGTCACAGCGTCAGTCAAAGCATCGGTCACAGCATGCGCAGGGCGTGCAGCGGAAGGTCGCCGAGAGCCTTGCGGCCGTCAAGGAACCCGAGCTCCAGGAGCACACTGCAGCCGGTCACGACGCCGCCACACGCCTCGACCAGCTGGCGGGTCGCGTTGACGGTGCCGCCGGTGGCCAGCACGTCGTCGACCAGGAGCACGCGCTCCCCCGGCTTGATGCCGTCCTGGTGGATCTCCAGCGTCGCCTCGCCGTACTCCAGGGCGTAGGAGACCGCGTGCGTCGCGGCCGGGAGCTTGCCGGCCTTGCGCACCGGGACGAAGCCCGTGCCGAGCGCCAGCGCCACCGGAGCCGCGAGGATGAACCCCCGCGCCTCCATGCCGACGACCTTGTCGACAGGTCCCTCGGCCGTGGCTGCCAGGGCTGCCACGACGGCCGAGAAACCGGCGTGGTCGGCAAGCAGCGGCGAGATGTCCTTGAACACGATCCCCGGCTTGGGGAAGTCCAGGACGTCCCTGATCAGGAGGTCCAGAGTCTCGTCGAGGGTCACTTCTTGCCGCGCTGCGACCGTGGCTTGCGGGCCGGCTGGGGCCGGTGAGCGGCTGCCGAGTCCGACACAGGCCGGCTCGACGGCCTGGTCTCCCCGGTGAACTTGGTCGCCGGACCGGACGAGACCGGCCGGTTGCCGCGTTCGGTGACCTCGACCTCGAGCTCCTCGTCGTCGAGGCCGGGGTCGTCCTGGATCTGCATGTCCTCGGTGAACGCCGGCACGTCGGCGTAGGGGTCCACGGCCCGACGGTTGCGGTGCTTCATGGCGCGCGCGTCGCCGGCCCTGACGCCGGGCTCGAGCTCCTTGAGCTGGACGAACAGCGGCGTCGCGATGAAGACCGACGAGAACAGACCGGCCGCCATGCCGACGAACAGCGCCAGCGAGAGGTCCTTCAGCGAGCCGGCGCCGAGCAGGAACGAGCCGACGTACAGCAGCGCGCCGACCGGGATGAGAGCGACGATAGAGGTGTTGATCGACCGCACCAGCGTCTGGTTGATGGCCAGGTTGGACGCCTCGGCGAAGGTCTTGCGCGTGCGAGCGAGGTTCTTGGTGTTCTCGCGCACCTTGTCGAAGACCACCACGGTGTCGTACAGCGAGAAGCCGAGGATCGTCAGGATGCCCGTGACCGTGGCCGGAGTGACCTCGAAGCCGGAGAGGGCGTAGATGCCGACAGCGATCACCACGTCGTGGGCCATCGCCACGAACGCGGCGACCGACATCTTCCACTGCCGGAAGTAGGCCCAGATCAGGAGTACGACGAGCACCAGGAACACGATCAGACCGGTGATCGCGCGCTTGGCGACCTGCTCGCCCCACGAAGGGCCGATGGACTGAAGGCTGATGCCGTCGGGCTGCACCTCCACGGCGCGGGTGATCGCCTCGCGGATGGTTGCCTGCTCGGTCTGGGTCAGCGGCTCCACCTGGACCCGGAGGTTCTCGGTCGAGGTGTTGACGATCGGCTGGACGGCGTTCTCGATGCCCTCGCTCTCGGCCGCGTCGATGATGCCCTCGCGGACGGCGTCGGCCTGGTCCTGCGTGGGGCTGCCACCGACGACGGCCACGCGGTACTCGACGCCGCCCTCGAACTCGATGCCCCAGTTGAGGCCCCTGAGGGTCAGGCCGAGGATGGCCACGATCAGGATCACCGCGGAGACGGCGTACCAGGTCCACTTGCGTCCGACGAAGTCGACTGAGACGTCACCCTCGTAGAGGTCGTGCCCGAGCTTGGTGAACTTGCTCATCACGCAAGACCTCCCGCCGGGCGCGTCGACCCGATGCGATCGATACCGACGGCCTCCGCCGACAGCCCGGACCACGCGTGGCCGGTGTTGAAGAAGGGGAACCTGGCGAGCCAGGAGACCATCGGCTTGGTGAACCAGAAGAACACCGCGAGGTCGATGACCGTGCTGAGCACGAGCGCGAACGCGAAGCCCTTCACCACGCCGATCGCGAAGATGTAGAGCACGATGCCGCAGAGCAGCGACACCGCGTCTGCAGCCAGACACGTGTTGCGGGCTCGGACCCAGCCGGACTCGACCGCGACCCGCATCGACTTGCCCTCGCGCATCTCGTCACGGATGCGTTCGAAGTACACGATGAACGAGTCGGCTGTGATGCCGACACCCACGATCAGGCCCGCGATGCCGGGCAGGGTCAGGGTGAAGCCGGCCGCCTCGGCGAGCAGCAGCACTGCCGCGTAGGTGATCAGCGCGGCGAGCCCGAGCGAGGCCACCACGACCAGGCCGAGGCCGCGGTAGTAGAGCAGACAGTAGATCAGCACGAGACCGAGGCCGAGGCCGCCCGCGAGCAGACCGCCGCGGAGCTGGTCACCAGCGAGGGTCGGGCCCTCCTCGGACACCTCGCCGATGTCGAACTTCAGCGGGAGGGCGCCGTACTTGAGGCTGGTCGCGAGGCTCTTGGCCTCCGCCTGCGTGAAGTCACCGCTGATCTCGGCACGGCCACCGGGGATCGGGCCGTTGTTGACCACGGGGGTGGAGAGGACCTCGCCGTCCAGGACGATCGCGAAGGCCTTCTGGGTCCCGTTGACGTTCATGCCCTGGCCGGCAGAGTTGTCGATCGCCGCGGTCACGTCGCGGAACGCGTCGGCCGCTCGCGACCTGAACTCGAGGTTGACCTGCCAGCCGACGCCCTGCTGGGGCGTGCCCCATGTGGCGTCGCTGAGCTCGTTGCCCTCGATCGGTGCCGGCGTCATGAGGTACTTGCCACCGGCCTCGTCGCAGGCGACCAGCGGCATGGTCGGATCGTCAGTCGCGTTCGCGACCGCGTTCTCCTCCGGGCAGACGTAGGCCTGGTAGTAGGCCAGCCAGTCCTCGCCCGGGGTGGCCTGGAACTTCATGTAGTCCGCCACGGGCGAGCCGAGCGCGAGCTTGCCGGTCTTGGGCACCGGCAACGGCTTCGGCGTCGTGGACGGCGAGGCGCTGGGAGATGCGCTGGGAGATGCGCTGGGAGATGCGCTCGGCGTGGGGGTGGGCGTCGGGGTGGGCGTTGCTTTGTCGTCCGCGGCCAGCAGCCCCCGGGACAGCGCGCGCCCCTGCGGCGACGGGCTCGAACCCGGTGTCGCGGACGGCTTCCTGCCGGGCTTCTTGCCGGGCTTCTTGGTCGGCTTGTCCGACGGTGACGCGCTCGGCGTCTGGGTCGGGAGCTCGGTGCCCGGCGGGACCATGTACTGCACCGGGACGTCGGCCACGACGCGGAAGTAGAGCTGGGCCGAGCGGGAGATCGTGTCGGCAAGCCCGGCCTCGGTCTTGCCCGGGATCTCCACGACGATGTTCTGACCGCCCTGGGTGGACACCTCGGACTCGTTCACGCCGCTGCCGTTGACACGCTGGTCGATGATGTCGCGCGCCTCGGTGAGCTGCTCGGCGGGCGGGTTGCCGCCCTTCTCCGTCTTCGCCTGGAGGCTGATGCGGGTGCCGCCCTGAAGGTCGAGCCCGAGCTTGGGCTGCCACTCGGCGGTGAGAGTGACGAGGCCGTACATCACCGCGATCGCGGCCATGAACACGACCAGCCTGCGCCCGTGGTGGGCCGCCTTTGCTGCCACGGTCCTTCTCGTTCCTAGTCGAAGTCTGGGTAGAGGTGGGTGTAGAGGTGGGTCTACAGCTCGTCCGTGCCGGGCTCAGCCGGCTCGTCCTGCTGGGTGTCCTGCTGGCTGTCGCGCTCGGTCTCGTTCACCACGCGAGCGACAGCACCGCGGGCGACCTTGACCGAGGTGCCGGGAGCGATCTCCACCTGCAGGGTGTCGTCGTCGTCGGCCGTCACCGTGCCGAAGATGCCCGCGGAGAGCATGACCTCCGAGCCGACCGTGGCCGCACGCTGGGTCTGCAGCGCCAGCTTCTGGCGGCGCTGCGCCGGACGGATCAGCAACAGCCAGAACAGCCCGGCGATGACGAGTAACGGCGCCAGCTGCGCGACGGCTTCCACGAGATGCTCCTTGGGTTCACTGTGCCACGGCGGGCACGACAAGCAAGGCCGTACGACGGCCCGGGGCAGTCTAACGGCACTGTCGCGCAGATCACGCCACGGAGGTGTGAACGCGTGGCGGGCTACTCGGGTTCCCCGTCGAAGAGGGTGACCTCTCCGAACGGCGACCTCGCGGGGGCGATCAGGCCCAGATGTGTCCACGCGGCGGGAGTTGCCACCCGGCCCCTCGGCGTACGGGCCAGGAAGCCGGAGCGCACCAGGAACGGCTCGGCGACCTCCTCGACCGTCTCCCGCTCCTCCCCCACGGCGACTGCGAGGGTCGAGACGCCGACGGGTCCGCCCCCGAAACGGCGGCAGAGGGCGTCGAGCACGGAGCGGTCGAGCCGGTCGAGGCCGTGCTGGTCGACCTCGTACAGGTCGAGGGCGCGGTGCGCGACGTCCTCGGTAAGCACGCCGTCGGCGCGCACCTGGGCGTAGTCGCGGACGCGCCGCAGCAGGCGGTTGGCGATGCGGGGCGTGCCACGGCTGCGCGAGGCGATCTCCCGGGCGCCCTCGTCGACAAGGTCCACCTCGAGCAGCCCGGCGGAGCGGCGGATGATGCGCTCGAGCTCGGCCGGCTCGTAGAACTCAAGGTGTGCGGTGAAGCCGAACCTGTCGCGCAGCGGCCCGGGCAGCAGACCGGCCCGCGTGGTGGCGCCGACCAGGGTGAAGGGCGGGATCTCCAGCGGGATCGCGGTCGCACCGGGACCCTTGCCGACGACGACGTCGACCCGGAAGTCCTCCATGGCCATGTAGAGCATCTCCTCCGCCGGCCGGGCCATGCGGTGGATCTCGTCGACGAAGAGGACGTCGCCGTCGTTCATGCCGGACAAGATGGCGGCGAGGTCTCCCGCATGGGTGATGGCGGGTCCACTGGTCAGTCGCAGCGGCGCGCTCATCTCGGCCGCGATGATCATCGCCAGCGTGGTCTTGCCCAGCCCTGGCGGGCCGCTGAGCAGCACGTGGTCGGGAGCGCGGCCGCGGGCACGTGCCGCCTGGAGCACGAGGCTGAGCTGCTCTCGCACGCGCTCCTGTCCGATCAGCTCGTCGAGGGTCTTGGGGCGCAGCGCAGCCTCCACGGCCCGCTCGTCGCCCTCGGCCTCGGCCGCGACCAGGCGCTCGAGGTAGGCCTCCTCGGCGTCGGTCAGCTCGGAGTCGTTCATGCGCGGCTCAAGGTGCGCAGAGCCGCGCGCAGCAGGGCGGCGACGTCGGGACTCGCGTCATCGGCCGGCGCGACCTGGTCCATGGCCTTGTCGGCCTCCTTCGCCGACCAGCCGAGCCCCAGCAGACCGGTGCGGACCTGGTCACGCCAAGCCTGCTCGGCCTGCGCCGGGAAGCTCCTGGTGGCGCCGACGGCCGGTCCGATCCGGTCCTTGAGCTCGAGGATGATCCGCTGAGCGCCCTTCTGGCCGATGCCGGGGACGGCGGTGAGTGCGCGCACGTCCTCGTTGGTCACGGCGCGGCGCAGCTCGTCGGGCGAGTGGACGGCGAGCATGGCCTGGGCGAGCTTCGGACCGACCCCGCTCGCGGTCTGCAGCAGCTCGAAGACCTGCTTCTCGTCGTCGTCGAGGAACCCGAAGAGGGTCAGCGACTCCTCACGCACGACCATGCTGGTCGGCAGCATCGCCTGCTGGCCGACTCTCAGAGTCGCGATCGTCCCCGGGGTGCAGTTCAGCTCCAGGCCGACGCCGCCGACCTCGAGCACCGCGCTGGTCAGGGTGACCCCGGCGACGGTGCCTCTCACGAACGCGATCATCGGCGGCTCCTTGCGAGTGCTTCCTCGAGGCGGGCCTGGGCAGCGCCTCGCCAGATGTGGGTGATGGCCAGCGCGAGGGCGTCGGCGGCGTCAGCGGGCTTGGGCGCGGCGTCGAGCCGGAGCAGCCGGGTCACCATGGCGCCGACCTGCGCCTTGTCGGCCCGCCCGTTGCCGGAGACGGCCGCCTTCACCTCGCTCGGCGTGTGGGTGGCGACCGGGATGCCGCGGCGCGCGGCCACCACCAGCGCGATGCCACTGGCCTGAGCGGTGCCCATCACGGTGGTGACGTTGTGCTGGCTGAACACGCGCTCGACCGCGACTGCGTCAGGGGCGTGCAGGGAGATCCACTCCTCGATCCCGCGCTCGATCTCACAGAGCCGCTGGGCCAGGGGAAGGTCCGGGCTGGTGCGTACGACGCCCACGCCGACCAGCCGCAGGGGCCTGCCGACGCTGCCCTCGACCACCCCGACCCCGCAGCGGGTCAGGCCGGGGTCGATGCCCAGCACGCGCATGGAGAACGCCTTCCGTCCGAACACATGTTCGGACACCACCGTAACCACGACACCCGCGGCTCGGCGTACCGACACGCGCGGTTCAAGGCCCCAACACGCGCGGTTCAACCCTCCAACACGCGCGGGTCAACACCCCCAACAACCCCCTCAGGCGTCGAGGGACTCCAGCACCTCGTCGGGGATGTCGAAGTTGCCGAAGACGTTCTGTACGTCGTCGAGGTCCTCGAGCGCGTCGACCAGGCGCATCACCTTGGTGGCGCCGTCCTTGTCGACGGTGACCTCCATCGAGGGAACGAACTGGGCCTCGGCGGAGTCGTAGTCGAGGCCGGCGTCCTGGAGGGCGGTCCTGACCGCGACCAGGTCGGTGGCCTCGCTGATCACCTCGAAGGCGTCACCCAGGTCGTTGACCTCCTCGGCACCGGCGTCGAGGGTCGCCTCGAGCACGTCGTCCTCGGAGACGTCCTTGCCCTCCTGCGCCTTGGGCAGCACCACCACGCCCTTGCGGTTGAAGAGGTAGGACACCGACCCGGGGTCGGCCAGCGAGCCGCCGTTGCGCGAGGTCGCCGTGCGGACCTCCATGGCGGCGCGGTTGCGGTTGTCGGTCAGGCACTCGATGAGCAGCGCGACACCGCCAGGGCCATAGCCCTCGTACATGATCGTCTGGTAGTCGGCTCCCCCGGCCTCGGCGCCCGAGCCGCGCTTGACGGCACGGTCGATGTTGTCGTTGGGGACCGAGGACTTCTTGGCCTTCTGGATCGCGTCGTACAGCGTCGGGTTGCCCGCGGGGTCACCGCCACCCATCTTCGCGGCGACCTCGATGTTCTTGATCAGCTTGGCGAAGAGCTTGCCGCGCTTGGCGTCGATCGCGGCCTTCTTGTGCTTGGTGGTCGCCCATTTGGAGTGGCCAGACATGCGGTGATGCTCCTACTTGTGTGTTGCTTCGCGGACCAGGTCCAGGAACAGCCCATGGATGCGGTGGTCGCCGGTCATCTCGGGATGGAACGACGTGGCGAGGAGGTTCGCCTGCCGGACCGCGACGATCCTACCGACGGCCGGGCCGGAGGCGACCGTGGCGACGACCTCGACGTCCTGACCGACCTTGTCCACCCAGGGCGCGCGGATGAACACGGCGTGGAAGCCCTCCTCGAGCCCCTCGACGTGCAGGTCGGCCTCGAAGGAGTCGACCTGGCGGCCGAAGGCGTTGCGGCGTACGACGACGTCGAGGCCGCCGAGCGTCTCCTGTCCCTCGATGCCCTGCTCGATCCGGTCGGCCAGCAGGATCATGCCGGCGCAGGTGCCGAACACGGGCAGACCGCCTGCGATCGCGCGCTGCAGCGGCTCGAACATCTCGAAGGTGCGGGCGAGCTTGTACATCGTCGTGGACTCGCCACCCGGCAGCACGAGGCCGTCGACCTGGTCGATCTCGTGCGGGCGGCGTACGGCGACCGTCTGCGCGGCGGCGCGCTCGAGCATCGCACGGTGCTCGCGCACGTCTCCTTGCAGGGCAAGGACGCCGATGGTCGGGGTGTGGTTCACCCGTCCAGTTTACGGGCCGGGCACGACACCGGGCTCCGCGAGGGCCAGCCGGACGTCAGCGGAACCCGACGGTGATGTAGGCCCACTGGCTCCCCAGCAGTCCCTCGGTCCAGGTGGGCGAGGTCACCGTGCCGGCCGTCGGGACGAACCGGTCCGCGATCCCGAGCCCGCGGCCCGTCAGGAACCCGACGGACTGGGCGACCCGCGTGACGAAGCTCTGCGGCGAGGACAGCGACACGGTGTTGGGTGCGTTGATCCCGACGAGGGAGATCACCGTCGCGTTGGCCCCGGTGGTCGTCAGGTTGGGGGGCCTGAGGCTGTTGACGCCGAGCAGCGGGCTCGCGGTCCCGGAGGACACCGCGCCCATGACGGGGTTCGGCAGGTTCTCGTAGGTGACCGCCCAAGCAGTCGCGCCGTTGCCGTTGGTCTTGATCTCGATCAACGCCGAGGTCTCCGCGCCGGCGGTGTGCCACCAGGCCTGGAGCTCCATGCCGCCTACTCCGCCCACCCTCGGCTTGGCGATCTCGGTCCAGCCCGCTGACTTCATCTCTGAGTCCTGGCTCGTGTTGTTGACCACCACGACCAGCATCAGGTCTCCCGCGGTCGTGCCGGCCGCATAGTCCAGGACGAGGTTGTCGCCCGAGCTGGTGCGGGTGAGGGGCGGGCCGATCCCGTGGAAGATCGCGCCCACAGGCGTGACCGTGACCGCGGAGCTGCAGGCGCTCGCGCTCGCCACGTTGAACGTGTCCGTCGGCGTGTAGGCCGCCTGCCAGTAGTAGGTGCCCACGGCCGGCTGCAGGGAGGCGCTGGCCGCGCCTGCAGTCAGCGTCTGGGCGCTGCTCGCGTAGCTGGCGGCCCCGCTGCAGGTCGGCGAGGTGTAGAGCGAGAGCACGACGGTGCCCGCGGGAGTGCCGAAGCCGGAGTTGCCGGTGACAGTCGCCGTCGCGCTGAAGCTGGAGCCGGCGGCGCCCGTGGTGGGGGTCAGGTTGCTCAGGGTGGTCGTGGTCGCCTGCTTGCTCGTCGTCACCGACGCCTGCGCCGGGCTGTTCCAGCTGTGCAGCCGGGCACCCAGCGTCCAGGTGTACGACGTGTTGGGCGTCAGGCCAGTCGCGGTGCACGAGGTCGAAGCGACCGAGGGCGTCGCGCTGCAGCCGGCGATGCTGCCGGGAGACTGCCCGAGCGTGTACGACGTGGGGGTGAACGGCTGGGTCCAGGACAGGCCCGCCGAGGTATCAGTCACCGTGCCGGTGCTCAGCACGGGCGTGGCCAGGGTGGATGCCACCGCGCGCCCGTAGGGACCCGATGACGTGGCCGTCCAGAAGCTGTAGGCCGGCCCGGCCGCCATCAGGACGAGGACCGCGACGGCGGCGGCGAGGAGGCCGCGGCGGCCGCGAATAACCCGGGTCACGGCCTCCTCACCCCCACCGTCACGGGGACCTGGAACGTCGCGCCCTGGCAGCCTGAGACCGACGCCGTGCTCATCGCGGAACCGGCTGCGACCTGCACGTCGGTCGTGCCGGCCGGCAGCGTGACGCTCAGGCCGGTCACGGTGTTGACCGAGACCCCAGAGGTGCCCAGAGTCGCCGGCCAGCCGGGGTCGCTGGTGCAGCCGGTCCCGCCGACGACGGTCACACCGCCGGCCTGCGCAACGCTGACCAGGACGACCGAGTAGGAGTTGGGGTTCGTCAGTCGGAGCAGAAGGTCCGCGTTGGAGCCCGGCAGCAGCGCAGAGCTCGGGGAGCCCACCGTGGCCGCGACGACCGTGACCGGCTGAAGGGTGCCGGTCGCGCCGCCTCCGGCGCCTGAGCCGGACCCGGTGAAGAACGCGAACGCCGGCGAGCCGACGAGGGCCAGCGCGACCGCCGCGACCAGCAGCGCGACGAGACTGCGGCGCCTCATGCTGTCACCGCCTCGTCCTGGTCGTCGCGGGGACGACGAGCCGCCACGACGAGCCCGACTCCTGCGAGCAGGAGGGCGGCTGCCGCAGCCAGGATCCCCGGCGTCACAGCCGCGCCGGTCGCCGGAAGCGTGGCGCCGCCCGCGTAGCTGGCCCGCCCCGAGTAGGCGAAGCGCAGCGTCGTGCTCTGGCAGTCGTCCTGGTTCGTCGGGGCGTCCTGGAGCGTGATCGGGAGTCCGCGGCTGGTTGCCGTGCGACCGGGGCCGACGGTGAGAGTGCCGGAGAACCTCGGGAGGGCGAGCTTGTCGGAGCCGCAGCCCGACGGGGGTGCGGGGTAGCGCCGGTCGAGACCCATGCTGATCTGGCGCACGGTGATGGGCTCGTCCAGGACGTTGGTGATCTCATACACGAGGCAGCGGGTGACACCCGGGTACAGCAACGCGGTGTCCCCCGTGCACCGCGCCGCTGCACCCGACGCCCGATAGATCCGGCCCGAGATCGTGAATGTGTCCTTGCCCGAGGCCAGCGCCAACGGGGCCGGCCCGTGCCCCGACGAGAGCAGCACAGCCAGGATGACGGTCGCGAAGAGCCCGACGAACGAGGAAAGAGCTCTCAGGCGGGATCGCGACAGCGCGACTCCTCGCATGACAGCACACCTCCTCGTGACATTCCGAGCTGACCACGGGTTTGAGAACGACCGGGCGAGCCCGGCAAGTCCGGAGAGCGGCAGCACGGCCTCCCAAGCGCGTGCCGCCGACTCCCCGGTCGGCTGGATCAGCTGGCTGCGTAGGCCAGGTTGACCGTGGCGCCCTTGCAGGCGTCCTGGTTGGTCGCCGCCTTGTTGTTGAACTGGATGGTCGCACCGGACCAGGAGCCCACGCCCGTGCCGGCGGGCACCTCGGCGCCGACCGTCATGACGGCGTTGGCCAGCGTGTAGTCGGTCGCGTCGCAGGTGCCCGCGGGGGCGCCGGCGGCCTTGGTGACCGAGGAGATGCTCGCAGTGACGGTGGCCACGAAGACCGGGCCGTCGTTGTCGTTGGTGAAGTTGCCGCCCAGCGCCTGCGGAGAGTCGCCCGGGGCCATCCCGGAGACGGTGCTCGTCTGGTTGACGATGATCGCATCGACGCTGCCTGTGGAGGCAGTGCCGGTGCCGGAGCCACCCGCGGTCCAGTACGCCAGCGCCACGCCTGCCGTGCCCAGCACGAGTGCCGAGGTGAGCAGTGCGATCTTCTTCTTCTTCGTGAACTTAGCCATGTCAGGTTCCTTCGGTGAGGGAAGGAGACCTCCTCCCAGGTTGGTCATGTGTCCGGTCGACCCCGCGCTCACGGCCGGAGCCGGATTCGCCAGGTGACTTCAACAGCGTGACGCTTCGCGTAGGGACTTATGACGCTACAAGGCACCAAATCAGTCATTCGCGCATCGGAGTCGACCATAGTGCCCTGCCGACGGGACCAAAGGCCCTATCGGTAAACGTGTGGATCCGCCGGAAATGCTCCCATTTACAAGGCTTAGACCGAAATACGCCGGTGCCAGTGAACGGCGACCTCGACCCGGCCCTCGTCGTAGTGGGCCTCCAGCCCCGCCGCGGCGAACGCGGCCACGATCTCGTCGAGCAGCGCGTCGCCCGGTGCGATATTGGCGGTCGTGCCGTGCCAGATGTTCACCTCGAGCATGCCCTCGTCGATGGCGTGCCAGACGTCGGGCGGGGTGAACCACATGACGCCGCGGGCCGGCGTGTCCTCGAGCGCCCGCTTGGCCGCCCAGTGGTCCTCACACCCTTGCAGTACGACGAGGCCCTCGGCCTCCAGGGCGGCGAAGACGCGCTGGAGCCGGTCGTGGTCGGTCACCTCGGGCCAGGTGGAGGCCTCCTGAGCCACCTCGCGGCCGAACTCGGCAACCCACGCACGAGCCAGCACGTCGGCCTGGGACGCCAGGTGCGGGAGCTCTGCCCGCACTGCTTGGACGACCTCGTCGAGCAGGGCCGGCGCAGTGAGCAGCCCGGAGCGCACGCAGGAGCGCGTGAACTCCCGGACGTCGTCCTCGCGACCCACTACCAGCCGCGCTCGGCGAGCCGGTGGGGCTGCGCGATCTCCTCGACGTTGATGCCGACCATGGCCTCACCGAGACCGCGCGAGACCTTGGCGACCACGTCGGGGTCGTCGAAGAAGGTGGTGGCCTTGACGATGGCCTCGGCCCGCTCGGCTGGGTTGCCGGACTTGAAGATGCCCGAGCCGACGAACACACCCTCGGCGCCGAGCTGCATCATCATCGCGGCGTCGGCCGGGGTGGCGATGCCGCCCGCTGTGAACAGCACCACCGGGAGCTTGCCGGCCTCGGCGACCTCCTTGACCAGGGTGTAGGGCGCCTGGAGCTCCTTGGCCGCGACGTACAGCTCGTCCTTCTCCAGCCCCTGCAGGCGGCGGAGCTCGGCGCGGATCGTGCGCATGTGGGTGACCGCGTTGGAGACGTCACCGGTGCCGGCTTCACCCTTGGAGCGGATCATCGCCGCGCCCTCGGTGATGCGGCGCAGCGCCTCGCCCAGGTTGGTCGCACCGCATACGAACGGCACGGTGAACGCCCACTTGTCGATGTGGTTGGCGTAGTCGGCCGGGGTCAGCACCTCGGACTCGTCGATGTAGTCCACGCCCAGCGACTGCAGCACCTGCGCCTCGGCGAAGTGGCCGATGCGGGCCTTGGCCATCACCGGGATGGAGACGGTGCTGATGATGCCGTCGATCATGTCCGGGTCGCTCATCCGCGATACGCCGCCCTGGGCACGGATGTCGGCGGGCACGCGCTCGAGCGCCATCACGGCGACGGCGCCGGCGTCCTCGGCGATCTTGGCCTGCTCGGGGGTGACGACGTCCATGATCACGCCGCCCTTGAGCATCTCGGCCATGCCGCGCTTGACGCCGTCGGTGCCGGTGGTCGGGGTCTGCTGAGCCTCAGTCACGTGCTTGCTTTCTCTGCTTCAAGTGGACGTCCACGAGCGGGTGTTCGGAGTAGGTCCCAGCGTACTTCCCCGCGTCTGACAGGCGTAACCGGGATCAGACTGCTGTCGCCTCGGCGCCTTCCACCAGGTCGGCGTAGACCTCCTCGACAGCCGGCGTCACGACGTCCCAGTCGTAGCGAGCGACCTCGAGCCGCGCCGCAGCGGCAAGCCGGTCGCGGCGGGCCTCGTCGGCGAGCAGGGCGACCGCCTTCTGCACGAGGTCGTCGTGGAACAGAGCGCCGTGCTGCCCCCCGCCCAGCACGTCGCGGAACGCGGGCAGGTCACGGGCGAGCACGGGCGTGCCCGCCGCCATCCCCTCCACCAGCACCAGGCCGAAGCTCTCGCCATGGGTGTTGGGGGCGACTACGAGGTCGGCGTCGCGCAGCGCCCGGCGCTTCTGGGCCTCGGTCAGCTCGCCGAGCAGCTCCACGTTGGCCGGGGCGGCGACGGGCCGGCCGGGCCCGGCGACCTGCAGCCGCGCCGCGGGTCGTGCCGCGCGGATGGCCGGCCACGCCTCCAGCAGGTCGGCGAGCCCCTTGCGGCGGTCGTCGAGACGGCCCAGGAAGAGGACGGTGCGCCCGTCGCGGAGCCGCGGGCCGTCGTACGACGAGACGTCGAGGCCGTTGGGCACGATGTCGGGACGGACCGGGAGGTAGCGGCGCACGGTGCGCGCCGCGGTCTCGGAGACCGCGATGTGCGCGTCGATCCGAGCGAGCCACGGGCGCAGCAGGTTCGCCGACGCGGCCAGCGCGCGAGGGCGCTCCTGAGCGGTGTGGAAGGTGGCGACGACCGGCACGGTGGCGGCCCGGACCGCGAGCAGAGACGCCGAGGGGGTCAGCGGCTCGTGCACGTGTACGACGTCGAAGTCCCCCTCGTCCAGCCAGCGACCGACCCGCGCCGCGGTCGCCGGGCCGAAGGTCACCCGCCCGACCGCACCCTTGTAGGGCAGCGGCACGGCGCGACCGAGGGACACCACTCCGGGTGCCTCGCCCGGCGCCAGCACCGATACCTCATGACCGCGGTCACGCAGGCTCGCCGCCAGCCCCAGCACGTGGGCCTGCACGCCGCCGGGCACGTCGAGGGAGTACGGGCAGACCAGTCCGACCCTCATGCCAGGAAGACCTTCTGCATCATGTGCCAGTCCACCGGGTGCGCGCGGATCCCCGCGGTGAACGCGTCGGCCACGGTCTGCATCATGTGCGACGGGCGTCCGGGCTCCACCGGCGCGTGGAAGGTCAGCTCGATGCCGCGGCCGTCGTAGGCGAAGCTCGCCGGGATCACGGCCGCCCCCGTACGCCGGGCCAGCAGCGCCGGCCCGGCCGGGACCCTAGCGCGCTTCCCGAGCAGCTCGACCTCCACGCCCGAGCCGGTGAGGTCACGGTCGGAGAGCAGGCAGATCAGCCGCTTGCCCGCCACCGCGTCCACCAGCCCGGTCATGGTGTCGGGCCCGTCCAGCGGCAGGATCTCCATGCCGATGCTGCGGCGGAACGCCACGAACTCGTCGTACACGCGGGCTGGGCGGAGCCGCTCGGCGACGGCCATCACCGGCATCCCGGTGGCGGATGCCCAGGCACCCGCCCAGTCCCAGTTGGCGGTGTGCGGCAACGCGACGATGCCCCCAGGGCCGTCGTATGCGGCGCGGAGGTGGTGCTCCCCGACGACCCGCGTGCGGGCGATCAGGTCGGCGGTCGGCCAGGACGGCAGCCGGAACGCCTCGCACCAGTAGCGCAGGTAGGACCGCACCGCGTCGCGGGTGAGCGGGTCGAGGTCCGCGTCCGGCGCTGCCACGGCGAGGTTCGCGCGCAGCTGCTGGACACCCGGCCCGTTCCTGCGGTGGATGCGGTCGGCGAGGCGACGGAAGAGTGCGTGCGCCCGGTCCTCGGGCAGCATGCGTACGGCGCGCCACGCCCCGACGAAGCCGGCGGCGACCAGGGAGTCGCGGTTCACGTGGCGGCGGCGTTGGCCTGCTCGCGCACCGTCAGGATGCGCTGGACGACCGTGACGGTGCTCGCGAGCGCGAGGGCGCCGAGCGTGATCGGCGTGGCCCACAGCCACTTGTCGTTGTCGGTGAGCAGGTGGACGATGTCGGCCAGCCCGGTGATGACCAGGATCGAGACCAGCCGGTCGGCCCGCTCGGCGACGCCAACCTTGGCGGTCATGCCGAGCGACTCGGCCCGTGCGCGGGCGTAGGACGTGACCGAGCCCATCACCAGGCAGTAGATCGCCAGCGCGGCCAGCAGGTCGTTGTCGCCCGGGCCGACGTAGTACATCGCCAGACCACCGAAGATCGCACCGTCGCCGACCCGGTCCAGCGTCGAGTCCAGGAAGGCGCCGAACACGCTGGTCCGGCCCGACTGCCGCGCCATCGCCCCGTCGATGAGGTCTGAGAACACGAACGCGGTGATGACCAGGACGCCGGCCAGCAACTGGCCCTGGGGGAAGAAGACCAGCGCTCCGGCGCATACGCCGAGGGTGCCGACGAGTGTCACGGCGTCGGGGCTGACCCCGAGCTTGAGGAGGAGGTTGATGACCGGCTGGAAGAAGCCGGTCCAGAAGGCGCGAAATCGTTCAAGCATGGTGGGGAAAGGCTAGCGTCGCCGCGGGTGGGGGCTCAGCCCCAGGCCCCCGCCAGCAGCTCCCGCGTCTCCCCCATCAGTTGCGGCATGGTCTTGGTGCGGCCGATGATCGGCATGAAGTTCTGGTCGCCCGACCAGCGGGGTACGACGTGCTGGTGCAGATGGGCGGCGATCCCCGCCCCGGCCGCGAACCCCTGGTTCAGCCCGATGTTGAAGCCATGGGCGCCGCTGACCGACCGGATGACGCGCATGGCGGTCTGCGTCAGGGCGGCGACCTCCGCCGTCTCCTCGGCCGTGAGCTCGGTGTAGTCCGCGACATGACGGTAGGGACACACCATCAGGTGGCCCGGGGCGTACGGATAGAGGTTGAGCACGACGTAGCACTCGGCGCCCCGGTGGACGACCAGCCCCTCGTCGTCGGCGAGTCCCGGGATCTGGCAGAAGGGACACGTGTCCGAGGTGCCGTCCGCAGGCTTGTTCTCGCCCTTGATGTAGGCCATCCGGTGCGGGGTCCACAGCCGGTCGAGACCGTCAGGCTCCCCCACGCCGTGCTGCATGTCGCTCATACCTGGCTGCGCGACTCGACGGCCTCCACCACGCGAGCCACGGCGTCGTCGAGGGGTACGCCGTTGTCCTGTTGGCCCGACCTGTAACGGAACGACACCGCCCCGCCCGCGACGTCGTCGTCGCCTGCGATCAGCATGAACGGGATCTTCTGCAGCTGGGCGTTGCGGATCTTCTTCTGCATGCGGTCGTCGGACTCGTCGACCTCGACCCGGATGCCCGCCGCTCCCAGCTTCGCCGCCACGCCGCGCAGGTAGTCCTCGTGACGCTCGGCGACGGGGATCCCGACCACCTGGACCGGGGCGAGCCAGGGCGGGAACGCCCCGGCGTAGTGCTCGACCAGGACGCCGAAGAACCGCTCGATCGAGCCGAACTTCGCGGAGTGGATCATCACCGGTTGCTGACGCGAGCCGTCGGCGGCGACGTACTCGAGGCCGAAGCCCTTGGGCTGGTTGAAGTCGTACTGGATGGTCGACATCTGCCAGGTGCGGCCGATCGCGTCGCGGGTCTGCACGGACATCTTCGGGCCGTAGAACGCCGCACCACCGGGATCGGCCACCAGCTCGAGGCCCGACTCGGTGGCGACATCCTGGAGCACCTGGGTTGCAGTGGCCCAGTCGTCGTCACTGCCCACGAACTTGTCCGGCTTGGAGTCGTCACGGGTCGACAGCTCGATGTAGAAGTCGTCGAGCCCGAAGTCCTTGAGCAGGCTGAGCACGAAGCCCAGCAGGTGCTTGATCTCGGCCGGTGCCTGCTGCGGGGTGACGTAGGAGTGCGAGTCGTCCTGGGTCATCCCCCGCACCCGGGTCAGGCCGTGTACGACGCCCGACTTCTCGAAGCGGTAGACCGACCCGAACTCGAACAGCCGCAGCGGCAGCTCGCGGTAGGACCGCCCGCGCGACCTGAAGATCAGGTTGTGCATCGGGCAGTTCATCGCCTTGAGGTAGTAGCTCGCGCCCTCCATCTCCATGGGCGGGAACATCGTGTCGGCGTAGTAGGGCAGGTGCCCCGAGGTCTCGAAGAGGCCCTGCTTGGCGATGTGCGGGGTGCCGACGTACTGGAAGCCCTCCTCGATGTGCCGGCGGCGGACGTAGTCCTCCATCTCCCGCTTGATCACACCGCCCTTGGGGTGGAAGACCGCCATGCCCGAGCCGATCTCGTCGGGGAAGCTGAACAGGTCGAGCTCGCGTCCGAGCTTGCGGTGGTCACGGCGCTCGGCCTCCTCGAGGCGGTGCAGGTGTGCCTCGAGCTCCTCCTTGCTCGGCCAGGCGGTGCCGTAGATGCGCTGGAGCTGCTTGTTCTTCTCGTCACCGCGCCAGTACGCCGCAGCGCTGCGCATCAGCTTGAAGGCCGGGATGCGCTTGGTGGTGGGCAGGTGCGGACCACGGCAGAGGTCCTTCCACGCGGTCTCGCCGTTGCGGTTGATGTTGTCGTAGATGGTCAGCTCGCCGGCGCCGACCTCGGCGCCCGCACCCTCCGCCGCGTCGGCCGCGCTGCCCTTGAGCCCGATCAGCTCGAGCTTGTAGGGCTCGTCGGCCAGCTCGACCCGGGCGTCGTCGTCGGTGGTGACCCGCCGCGAGAAGCGCTGGTTCTCCTTGATGATCTTGCGCATCGCGGTCTCGAGCTTGGCGAGGTCCTCGGGCACGAACGGGGTCTCGACGTCGAAGTCGTAGTAGAAGCCGTTCTCGATCGGCGGGCCGATGCCGAGCTTGGCGTCGGGCCACAGCTGCTGCACGGCCTGGGCCAGCACGTGGGCGGTCGAGTGCCGCAGGATGTCGAGGCCGTCCTTGCTGGCCACCTCCACACCCTCGACCTCGTCGCCGTCGGTCAGCTCGTAGGCGAGGTCCTTGAGGTCGCCGTTGACGCGCGCCGCGACCACGTCCTGCTGCTCGGCGTACAGCTCCCAGGCCTTGGTGCCCGTCGTCACCGCTCGCTCGACACGCTCGTCTGCGTCGCGGAGGGTGATCTTGAGGTCGGACACGAGGGTGCCTTTCGTACGTCGGAGCGGGAGCCTCGATCGTATCGACCGGCCGGGTCCGGCCGCCCCCGGGTTTCCGCCGCGGCCCGGGACATGCGGAAGGCCACCTCCTGGGTGGAAGGTGGCCTCGGTGGTGAGGAGTTGAGGGTGGGCGATACCGGGTTCGAACCAGTGACCTCTTCGGTGCCAGCGGTAGAGCCGCGCTACCCGGTAGCGCGCCCCGGCGCGGGAGGGTGGGCGATACTGGGTTCGAACCAGTGACCTCTTCGGTGCCAGCGGTAGAGCCGCGCTACCCGGTAGCGCGCCCCGGCGCGGGAGGGTGGGCGATACTGGGTTCGAACCAGTGACCTCTTCGGTGTGAACGAAGCGCGCTACCACTGCGCCAATCGCCCGTGCTGGGTGCGGGCGAAACAGTACCCCATCTCCCGGGGCGTTCTCACATCCGGTCAGCCGCGGCCAGAGTGCCAGCGTTGCACTCAATTGTCCGTTTCTGCCTGACCGGACGACCCCCCTGGCCGAATGGATGATCTGCTTTGTCGAACGGGCGGAAAGTGCGCATGACTCTCGCTTATCCCCCGCCTGCGTTGCAAGGTTTTCCCAATTGGGAGAGAAAAACCCCGGAGATGGACCGTCGAAACAGCGTCACGAGCAGGTTGGGAGACCGTCTCACTGACGAGCCACCGGGAGATAGGGATACCGAGCCATGGACCACAACACCATGAAGTCAGCGAAGAGCGGCGTGACCCAGAGTGTCACCCTCGAGCTGATCGACGCCTCAGGCGCTGCGACGCCCATGCAGGCAGACCTGCAGTACGACCCCCGCGACCCGTACGCCGTCACCGCCGTCTTCATGACCGGCGCCGGCAACGTGTCGTGGACCTTCGGCCGTGACCTCCTCGTCGAGGGCGTGTACGAGCCGACGGGAGACGGCGACGTCCACGTCTGGCCCTGCCTCGACGCCGACGGCCACGCGGTCGTCATCATCGAGCTCTGCTCCCCCGACGGCGAGGCGCTGGTGCAGGCCCGCACGGGAGACCTGACCACGTTCGTCGAGCGCATCACCGCCCTCGTCGCCCCCGGCGCCGAGTCGGAGCACCTGGACCTCGACGCCACCATCGCGGCGATCTTCGCGGCCGAGACCGCCTGAAGCTGCACACTCCCGGATTACGCTTGGCCGGTGTGGGACCTGCTCCCACACCGGTCTTGTTTCTGTTTCGACGCTTGGAGCCCCTTTTGTTGTTCAGCCACGACACCGAGCACGCGCTGGCCAGCGTGGTCGACCTGGTCAACACCGCGCCGTCTGCCGGCAACGGTGAGCTGCTCCCCGACATCGCCGCGCTCAACGACTGGGTCCGCGTCCAGGACGTCAGCGGGCTCGGCCGGCTCACCCAGGCCGACCTCGAGGCCGTCCGTGACCTGCGCGACCGGTTCCGTCCCGTCTTCAACGCCCCCGACGACGCCATGGCTGCCAGGATCGTCAACCAGCTGATCTCGCAGGCACCCGTCACGCCACGGCTGACCGACCACGACGGCTACGACTTCCACGTGCACTACTTCGCCGAGGGCGCGTCCCTGGTGGACCACCTCGCCATCGACGGCGGCATGGCGCTGGCCCAGGTGCTCTCCGCCGGGGAGCGCGAGCGGCTCCGCCTCTGCGAGGCCCCCAACTGCGACCAGGCCCTGGTCGACCTCTCCCGCAACCGCAGCAAGCGCTACTGCGACGCCCGCACGTGTGGCAACCGCCTCCACGTCGCTGCCTACCGCTCCCGCCAGAAGGCCGCCGGCGCGTAGTGCGGCGGATCTCAGCCGGTATGTGGCTGCGATCCACCGCGTAAGCAGCAGCCAGGGCCGCACGCCCGCGGGGTGCCACGCCAGCCACGTGCCGTGAAGACCCGCGCAAGCCGTTCCGCCGTCAGGCACGCCCCGTCGTCCACGTGCCGCCACCCGAGCCGGATCGTCATCCGGTCGTCGCCGGCCGCGATGAGGTCCCGGTCGCGGTCGTCGTCACGCGCGTCGGCCCACTCGTGCCCGAGTCGGCCGTCCAGCTCCACCAGGAGCGCGAGCCCGTCGTACTCGACGTCGCGGTAGACCGTCCCCTGCTCGGTGCGCTCATGCCGCTGGCGACTACCCCTCGGAAGCCCGTGCGCGCGCTCGACCTTGCGGAGGTAGGCCGCCTCCAGGACGGAGCGGACTCCCGACTCGGCGTCGGCGAGCACCTCGAGCAGCCAGCTGCGATGGCGCATGCGGGCCCGCGCCCGCAGGGCCGCAGCGATGCGAGCGGGCGTCGTACGACGGCGCTGGCACGCGTCCGACACCAGCGCCAGCGCATCGACCCGGGTGCTTGCCCGCTCACACAGCTGGAGCAGGGCCTCCTCGAAACGGATCCGGGGCGGCCCGAGGTTCCACTGCACCCGGCCATGAAGCCCCGTCACCCGGTGTCGCCTCGACACCGGGCAACCGGACTACCGAGCGGTGCCGGCCCACCGCCACGTGGATGACCTCCCCGGCGAGGTAGACCGCCGACTCGTGACTCAGCGCCGCCGGCCAGTAGAACAGCACCGCTGCCCAGGCCCGGCTGCCCCACGCGAGCGGTCCGGTGTGGTTGACGTAGACGCCCTCGTAGACGCGGGCCCACTCGCGTCGTCGCACGAGCCGCTTGATGTCGCTGTCGGCGCCCCCGAGCTCCAGCACCTGACGGCGTGAGATCACACCATGCTGGAGGTCCAGCCGTTCATGAAGCGCTCGCTCATCCATCCATCGATCCTGGCGGCCGGGCCACCACCGCGCTCGTGCCGATGTGGACAACCCACACTGTGTTGGATCCCGGCCACTATGTGGCTGCGATCCAACGCGCTACGTCACGGGTCGAGCTGCTCGCGCTCCTTGGCGGCCCAGACCTTCATCGCCTCCTGCGTGATCGGGCCGGGCGCCTCCAGCGCGCGGTCGTCGGCCCGGTGCACGCCCTGGACGTCGCGAGTGGTGCTGACCAGGAAGACCTCGTCCGCGTGCCGCAGTACGTCGAGCGGCTCGTCGACCTCGCGGCCGCCGTACCACTCGAGCAGCAGCGCCCGCGTGATGCCGGCCAGGCAGCCCGACGCCAGCGTCGGGGTCCTCAGCTCCCCGTCGACGACGTAGAACACGTTGGAGCCGGTGCCCTCGCAGAGGTTGCCTGCCAGGTTGCCGAAGACCGCCTCCCCGGCGTCGCGCTCCCGGGCATAGGCGAGCGCCACCACGTTCTCGGCGTACGACGTGGTCTTCAGGCCCGCCAGGGCGCCGTGCTCGTTGCGCGCCCACGGGACGGTCGCGATGCTGGTCGTCGAGGGCCAGCGGTCCATGGCGTTGGCCACGACCACCAGGGTTGGGGGCTCCTGGCCGCGGCCCGAGCCGAGCGGCGCGACTCCGCCGGTGTAGGTGATCCGGATCCGGCCCAGGGGCAGGTCCTGACCCTCCAGAACGGCGGCCACGCCACGTCGTACGGCAGCCTCATCGAGGGGCGGAAGGCCCAGGCCGGCGGCGGAACGGGCCAGCCGGGCCAGGTGCCGAGTGAGCGCGAACGGCTGCCCGTCGAGCACCTTGACCGCCTCGAACACGCCGTCACCGACGGTGAACCCGTGGTCGAGGACCGTGATCGCGGGAGCGCCCGGATTGTCCAGGAGTGAACCGTCGACCCATGCCCGCATGGCTCCGACCCTAAGGCGGGCGTGAGGGCGAACACGCACCTAGCCCCCCGAATTTGTCATTCGGGCGTAGTCGGCTAAAGTTTCGTCTCGCACGTTCGGTCCGGCCGCAACGCCGGACCGTCTGTCTGCAGGCGGACGTAGCTCAGTTGGTAGAGCGCAACCTTGCCAAGGTTGAGGTCGCGAGTTCGAGCCTCGTCGTCCGCTCGGAGAAGGGTCCTGATGTCGGAGCCCCTCCTTGGTGGAGTGGCCGAGAGGCGAGGCAACGGACTGCAAATCCGTCTACACGGGTTCAAATCCCGTCTCCACCTCGGGCGATTGGCGCAGTGGTAGCGCGCTTCCTTGACACGGAAGAGGTCACTGGTTCAAACCCAGTATCGCCCACCGAACAACCGCAGGTCAGAGGCCCTTTCGAGGGCCTCTACTCGGTTACAGGTCAAAGAGGCACCTCGTCGCCACGTACGCCACGGCTGGTGACACTCTCAGTGACACAGTCAGGCCCGGAGACCTTCTGGTCCTCGGCAGGCATCGAGGAGATCACCCCCACATCCCACGCCTTGGGTCGGTTGCCCGGCACGCTCTGCACGCTGGGGGCAGCGTGCTCGAGATCGTCCCTGTTCCGGCGCCCGCGAAGTCGGGAGACTCGTGATGACCGCTCCGATCACAGGCGTGCGGTCCGGGTCAGACGACCGTGGCAGAGTCAGGGTTGTTCGTCCATAGCCCCGGTCCTGGGAACCGTTGGCCGGATCGGCCCGCTGCAGCCTGATTCACCTTCGTTGACCGCTCGGCCTTGACGACCGGAGCCATGACGGCGAGCGAGGCATCGACCAGATGCGTGCTCTTCCCCGTCGGTTCCCCTAGGGAGATCAACTTTCACTTCGCCGCACGCACGAACGCGTCGCGAACGACCATCTCTACACCGAACGCCGTGTTCACGCTGATCTCCGTCGCGACCATACCGGCGAAGATCTGCGACGGACGCAGGTCGACGTAGCGCTCGAGCTCGAACCTCAGGCGCAGTAACAGTCCTCTCTCGAGGGTGCCGGGCGGCAGGTGGTATCACCAGCTTTGCGCCCACCGCTACGAAAAGAACGCGTCGTGTTCCCGGATCTGGGCGAACACCAAGCGGGCTGTACGTCACGGGTAGAGAGGTAGCGTTCGGCGCCCAGGTCGTGGCGGGTGGACTTGAATTCGCGTCGTTGGGAGCAGACTGCTCCAGGACCTTGAGGGCCTCGACGGCGGCCTCCCAGCGGATGCCGTCGCCGGGTATCGGCGAGACGGAAGGCGCTCAGGCGACGTACCCGAAGAACCCGGCGCCGGATTTGCGACCGAGTTGGCGTGCTTCCACCATGCGCAACAGGAGGGCGGGCGGTGCGAACGTCGGCTCCTTGAACTCGTCGTACATCGACTCGGCAATCGTCTTCACGGTGTCGAGACCGATCAGGTCGGCCAGTTCGAGCGGGCCCATGGGATGTGCACAGCCGAGTCGCATCCCAGCGTCAACGTCGCCGGCTGTGGCATAGCCCGACTCCAGCATCCGGATCGCCGAGAGCAGATAGGGAACGAGCAGCGAGTTCACGACGAATCCGGCACGGTCCTTCGCGAGGATGACCTGCTTCCCCAGGGCTGAGGTCACCAGGCCGGTGACGGCGTCAATCGTGTCGGTCGAGGTTCGCAGCGACGGAACGACTTCGACGAGCGGCATGACCGGCACAGGATTGAAGAAGTGCAGCCCGATGACCTTCTCGGCGCGGCCTGTGGCCATGGCGAGGTTGATGATCGGGATCGAGGACGTGTTCGATGCGAGGATCACGTCGGCCGGGACGACCTTGTCGAGTCGAGCGAGCACATCGAGCTTGGCTGCTGGGTCTTCGTAGACCGCCTCGATCACCAGGTCGCGGTCGCCGAGCTCATCGAGGTCTGCGACGTATGTCAGACCAGCCACCGCGCGCGCGTGCGTCTCGTCCGTGAGCTTTCCGCGCCGTGCCGCCCTCTCCAGCGATTGCTCGACTCGCTTGCGCGCCGCTGCCGCAGCGACCTCCGAGGACTCGCACACCACGACGTCGACGCCGGCCCGCGCGCACACCTCTGCGATGCCGGCACCCATCTGGCCGGCACCGACGACTCCGATCCGCTGAAACGAGCTCATCGGAACGCCGCCTGTCCGGTCACTGCCTGTCCGAGGACGAGGGTATGCATCTCGACGGTCCCTTCGTAGGTGAGCACGGACTCGAGGTTGTTCATGTGCCTGATGACGGGGTACTCGAGTGAGATCCCGTTGGCGCCGAGGATCGTGCGGGCGGTCCGGCAGATCTCGATCGCCTCACGGACGTTGCTGAGCTTGCCCAGGCTGACCTGCTCGGGACGCAGGAGGCCAGAGTCCTTGCGCCGGCCCAGATGGAACGCGAGCAGCACACCCTTGGTGTACTCGACGTACATGTCGGCGAGCTTCTGCTGGGTCAGCTGGAAGGCCGAGATCGGACGTCCGAACTGGATGCGCTCGCCGGCGTACGCCTGTGCGGCATGCAGAGAAGAACGAGCCGCACCCATGGCACCCCACACGATCCCGTACCGCGCCTCGTTGAGGCAGGCCAGGGGACCGCGCATGCCTGTCGCTTCCGGGAGCATGGCACTCGTCGGGAGACGCACGCCATCGAGCACGAGCTCGCTGGTCACAGACGCACGCAGCGACAGCTTGTGCTTGATGAGTGGCGCCGAGAAGCCAGCAACATCGGTGGGTACGACGAAGCCCCGCACGCCCTCCTCGGTTTGCGCCCAGACGACGGCGACGTCCGCGACGCTGCCATTGGTGATCCACATCTTTCGGCCGTCGAGGATCCAGTCATCACCGTCACGGACGGCACGAGTGCGCATGCTTCCCGGGTCGGATCCTGCATCTGGCTCGGTGAGACCGAAGCAGCCGATCGCCTCGCCGGCGGACATGCGCGGCAGCCACTCCTGCTTCTGCTCCTCGCTCCCCCAGCGCCAGATCGCAAACATGGCAAGGGATCCCTGCACGGACACGAGCGATCGGATGCCCGAGTCCGATGCCTCGAGCTCGAGACAGGCGATGCCGTACTCGGTGGCCGACATCCCTGCACAGCCGTAGCCGGTCAGGTGCATGCCCAGCAGGCCAAGGGATCCGAGCTCCTTGGCGATGCCGCGAATGTCGTCGATCTCTCCGCGCTCGAACCACTCACCGACGTACGGGTCGATGTGGGTTGCGCACAGCTGGCGCACGGAGGCAGCGACAGCTCGCTCCTCCGAGGTCATCAGGTCCGCCAACCCAGCCGGGTCGTGCGGATCGAGTGCGGGAAGTGTTGTGGCGCTCATCAAGGGCTCTCTCCTCGGGACGAATCGACCGTACCGCTGAGACCACGGCCTTCATCACCTCTGGAGCAACCGCAGTCGTGATCGGGTGTGCGAGCAATTCTGTTGCTGACATTGGCTCTTCCCGTAGTGCCAGATCGACGCCCGCGGTTATGTTCCATGCATGCCCATCAACCCGGACGCACAGACACTTCTCACGATGATGTCCGAGCGCACGACGCCGGTGCACGAGCTGACTCCGGAGTCCGCCAGGGAGCAACAACGGCAACGATCGTTGTGGGCCAACGGACCGGCCGAGCAGATCGCGAAGGTCTACGACCGCACTGTGCCCGGAACGACCGGGCCGATCGGCGTTCGGGTCTACGTCCCGGAGCTCACGGACGAGCCGCTGCCCCTGGTCGCCTTCTTCCACGGAGGTGGATGGGTCACGTGTGACCTCGACTCACACGACGTCCTGTGCAGCGCGATCGCCAAGCGGGCAAGGAGCGTCGTCGTTTCGGTCGACTATCCCCTCGCGCCCGAACACAAGTTCCCGGCAGGCGTCGATGCCTGCTGGGAGGTCACCACCTGGCTGGCCGAACACGGAGCCGAAGTCGGCGGAGACCCCGCGCGACTTGCGGTCGGAGGCGACAGCGCGGGCGGCAACCTAGCCGCGGTTGTCAGTCTCCGCGCCAGGGCGCAAGGCCTACCGCTGGCGATGCAGTTGCTGCTGTACCCCTCGGTCGACTACCGGCTCGACCAGCCCGTCGACCCCGACACCGGTAGTGCCTACGGGCTGACTCTCGACGGACTGCGCTTCTACTACAAGCACTACCTCAACAGTGCCGAGGATGCTCTGAACCCTGAGGTCTCGCCGTTCCACGCTCCGGATCTCTCGGGCTCCGCGCCGGCGTACGTCGTGAGCTGCGAGCTCGACCCGTTGCGACCCGAGATCGAAGGCTATGCAGCCCGGCTTCACGAGGCCGGCGTGCCGGTCAGCTCACGCAGGTACCTCGGACAGATCCATGGGTTCGTCCGCGCCACCGGTGTCATCAAGGAGTCCTGGGAAGCCTTGGACGAGATCGGTCTCGCCCTACGCGCCGCGTTCGCTCGTATCTCCGACGAGACATGACCGACCTGCTGTCCGTATCGGCCGCAACCATGTCGGAGCTCGGCACCGTCGTGGATGCGGTGGACGCTCTCGAGAGAAGTCTTGTCAGCGGCTTCGACCCGGAGCAGGACCTGACGCGCACGAGCGCTGAGGTGCCAGCAGGGCTGTTGCTGATGATGCCGACGGTGCTCGGCAAGTACGCCGGGCTCAAGCTCGTCTCGATCGCGGACGGCAACCCGGCACTCGGCAAGCCGCTCGTGCAGGCCGTCTACGTGCTGATGGACTCGGCGACCCTGACGCCACTGGCGACCTTCGACGGCACCTATCTCACGACGCTGCGCACGTCGGCGGTCTCTGCCCTTGCCGCACGGCATGCCGCCAAGCCCGAGTCGTCACGGCTCGTGGTCTTCGGAGCCGGAGTCCAGGCCTGGGCGCACGTGCAGAGCCTCGCAGCAATGCTGCCCCTGAACCATGTAGACGTGGTTGGTCGCACGCCCGCTCGTACGGCGGCGCTGGTGCAACGGATCCGCGACGAGCTCGACATCGAGGCCGCCGCTGCGGAAGCTGATGCCGTTGCTCAGGCGGATGTGGTCGCCTGCTGCACCACCGCGCGAGAGCCGCTCTTCGACGGCGAGCTCCTGCGCCCCGGCACGACCGTCATCGCCATCGGGGCTTACGAGCCCGATGCCCGTGAGCTCGACGACGCCACCTTGTCGCGTGCGGTTGTAGTGGTGGAGTCGCTTGCGTCGGCGCTGCGTGAGGCAGGTGACGTCATCCAGGCGATCGACAGCGGGGCGCTCAAGCAACAGGACCTCACGACGTTGCGCGAACTGGTGGTCGGCGAGCTCGAGCTGCCCGGCGACGCCGTGCGCGTCTTCAAGGGCACCGGCATGTCCTGGCAGGACCTCTCAGTGGCCGGCATGTTCCACGACCGCCTGCAGGTCTGACTCCCCCACCACCTTGCGCACCACGCGGACGAGCGCGTCCAGCGACGAGTGAGGTCGTACGCCGTCCGGGAGGATCAGCACGAGGTGTCGCTTCACCGACTCTTGCAGCGCCACTCGACGAATCTGCACCGCAGGGTTGAGCTGCAGCATCAGGTCTGTCACCGGTGCGATCCCCAGACCCTCGGCCGCCAGCGCCATCGTGGCTGCAGTGTCGGTGACCTCGTGCGCGACGAGTGGCTCGAACCCGAGGCGTCGGCAGACCGCCCGCAGCGCGGCGCCGTACGAGCTGCGAGCAGTCGGCATGATCCACTCGAAGTCGCTGAGGTCACGCAGGCTCACTGACTCTCGAGAGGCCAGCGGGTGCGCAGTGTGCACGGCTACTGCGAACTCCTCGCTGCGCAACCTGACAACCTGGATGCGGCTGTCGCGCGGCATCGGTGCGTCGTCGTAGTCGAGGCCGAACGCGACGTCGACGTCACCGAGCCGGACTTCCTTCGCGGCCTCGTCGACATCGATCTCGCAGCTGCGGATCGACAGCAACGGATTATGCACGGCGGCCTCGGTCAGCACCGGCGCGAGCAAGGCCGCTGTGGTGCTCCCCCACGTGCCGACCACGAGCGAACCCGAGACCACGTTGACGCTGTCGGCCAGCGCTTGCACCGCGCGAGCTTCCGCCACCAGCAGCAGGTCGGCGTGCTCGGCGAGCACTCGTCCGGCGTCGGTGAGCGCGAGGTGTCTTCCTGCCTTGCGCATGAGCGGAGTGCCGACGGTGCGTTCCAGTGCAGTGATGTGCTGCGAAGCCGCACCGGCCGTGTAACCCAGGGCCTCTGCTGCCGCGGTGAGGCTTCCGCGGCGTACGAACTCGCGCAGGGTGGCGAGCTGGACGAGGTTGAGGGTCACGCTTCGACTGTAGGTAAACCACCAACGGATTTCGCCTGGCTGAGCACCAGTCCTCATGACACCAAGGTTCAGCAACGCTAAACGATCGGCTTCACGATCCATCGCTGGTTCTCAACGTTGGTCGGCGTGACGATGGTGGGGTGAACGCGAACGGAAAAGCGCTGGCCACTCGGGCAGACGTCGTCATCATCGGTGGCGGCGTGATGGGCCTGAGCACGGCGTACGAGCTTGCCGCTGCCGGGGTGAAGGACATCGTTCTCATCGAGCGCGACATGCTCGGTTCCGGTTCCACGTGCAAGGCGGCGGGTGGCGTTCGCGCGATGTTCTCCGACGAGGTCAACATCGCCCTCGGGGCACGCAGCCTGGAGACCTTCGAAGCTTTCGGCGAGCGGTTCGACCAGGAGATCGACCTGCACCAGGTCGGCTACCTCTTCCTCCTCGACTCGGCCGACGATGTCGCCGCCTTCGAGCGCAACGTCGCACTCCAGAACGACCTCGGAGTCGCCAGCCGGATGATCAGCGTCGCCGAGGCCCAGGCGCTCTCACCGCTGATCAGCACCGAGGGTCTGCTCGCGGCAGCCTTCTCCCCCAACGACGGGCACTGCACTCCTGAGTCCGTCGTGCAGGGCTACGCCACGGTGGCCCGACGACTGGGCGTGCAGATCGTGACGCACTGCGAAGCGCAGGGCATCGAGGTCGTCGACCGCGAGATCGTCGCAGTGCAGACCAACCGAGGCCGCATCGAGACCTCGACCGTGGTCTGCACCGCGGGGGCGTGGTCGCAGGCAGTCGGCGAGTGGGCCGGAGTCGACCTCCCGATCGTGCCGCTACGTCGACAGATCCTGGTCACGGACCCGACGCCCGGCGTCGCCGACGACACCCCCTTCACGATCGACTTCGGCACCACCTTCTACTTCCATCGCGAAGGGCCCGGGCTCCTGGTCGGCATGTCCGACCCGGACGAGACCCCCGGCTTCAAGCTGGGTCAGTCGCAAGACTGGCTACCCGGTCTCGCCACAGCGCTCGAACGTCGTACGCCATCGTTGCTCGACGTCGGCATGGCCAGCGGCTGGGCCGGTCTCTACGAGATGACCCCTGACCACAACGCCGTGATCGGTGAAGCACCAGGGGTCTCGAGGTTCCTGTACGCCGCCGGCTTCTCGGGTCATGGTTTCCTGATGGGACCCGCGGTCGGCGAGGTCATGCGCGACCTCTACCTCGGCGTCGCCCCGTTCGTCGACGTCAAGGGCCTCGCCGCGGAGCGGTTCGAGCACAGTGAGATCCGCCCCGAGCTCAACATCGTGTGACTACCTGTTTCGAGAAGGAGCAACAACCATGAGCTCGATCCAGCACCTTCCCGCAGCCGAGGACCTCGTCCGCCGCGCCGTTGAGGCGACCCAGGCGTGTGGGGTGAACCTGTCTGACTGGCGTGGCGACCATGCCCTCACCTCACCGATCAACGGTGCCAGCCTTCACACCGTCCCGTGGGTCGGCGCCGAGGCCGTCGACACGGCCGCCGAGCGCGCCCAGGCGGCGTACCTCGAGTGGCGGACTGTCCCGGCACCCGTGCGCGGTGCGCTGGTCCAGCGCTTCGGGCAGCTGCTCGTCGAGCACAAGGAAGACCTCGCGACGCTCATCAGCCTGGAGGTCGGCAAGATCAGCTCCGAGGCGCGCGGCGAGGTGCAGGAGATGATCGACATCTGCGACTTCGCCGTCGGTCTGTCTCGTCAGCTCTACGGCCGGACGATGCCCTCGGAGCGACCCGGCCACCGTCTCATGGAGACCTGGCACCCACTCGGTGTCGTCGGTGTCATCAGTGCCTTCAACTTCCCGGCCGCCGTGTGGGCCTGGAACACCGCGATCGCCCTGGTGTGCGGCGACTCCGTGATCTGGAAGCCCTCAGAGCTTGCTCCGCTCACGGCCGCGGCGTGCGCTTCTCTGCTCCAGCAAGCGATCACCGACGCCGGCGCACCGGCCGACGTGAGCCAGCTCGTCGTGGGCGGCCCCGACGTCGGGGAGGCGCTCGTCGACCACGCCGGCTTCGCACTCGTCAGCGCGACTGGCTCCACTCGGATGGGTCGTGCGGTCGGTCCGAGGGTCGCGAACCGGTTCGGTCGCTCGATCCTCGAGCTCGGCGGCAACAACGCGGCGATCGTCACTCCCTCTGCGGACCTCGACCTGGTCGCGCGCGGCGTGGTGTTCTCGGCAGCGGGCACAGCGGGCCAGCGGTGCACGACGATGCGCCGGGTCATCGCACACACCAGCGTGATCGACGACGTCGTACACGGGCTGACCGACGCCTACTCCCGGCTGCCCATCGGCAACCCCCTCGCCGTAGGCACCCTCGTTGGACCTCTCATCGGCCGCCGCGCCCACGACGCCATGGCAGCCGCCTTGGAACAAGCGGCCGATCAGGGTGGCAAGGTCGCCGTCGGGGGTGGACGCGTGCTCGAGGAGTCCGCCCCCGAGGCGTACTACGTGCAGCCCGTCGTCGTCCGCATGAGCGAGCAGACCGCCATCGTGCGCGAGGAGACCTTCGCCCCGATTCTCTACGTGCTGCCGTACGACACCTTGGACGAGGCGATCGCGATCAACAACGCAGTGCCGCAAGGCCTGTCGTCGAGCATCTTCACCCAGGACCAGGCGGAGGCAGAGATCTTCCTCGGTCCCGCCGGATCGGACTGCGGCATCGTCAACGTCAACATCGGCACGTCGGGCGCCGAGATCGGCGGCGCGTTCGGCGGCGAGAAGGAGACCGGCGGGGGCCGCGAGTCGGGCTCCGACTCGTGGCGGGCCTACATGCGTCGCGCGACCAACACCATCAACTACTCCGGAGAGCTCCCGCTTGCGCAGGGAGTGGACTTCTCCGTCTGACCTGCGCAGCCGAAAGAGGCCGAAGACATGGAAGACCTGCTGAGCCAGATCGACAAGTGGGGCCCCGAGAAGGTGGTCTGCGTGTCAGACCGTCGCACCGGCATGCGGGGTGTCCTGGTGCTCGACAACACCGCGCGTGGCATGGGCAAGGGCGGCACGCGCATGAGTGCCACCCTGACCGTCGCCGAAGTAGCCAGGCTCGCTCGGACCATGACCTGGAAGTGGGCGGCCGTCGATCTCTTCCACGGTGGCGCCAAGGCCGGCATCCTGTTCGACCCCGCCTCTCCCAACAAGGAAGCGGCCCTTCGCGCCTTCGGCCGAGCACTCCACAACGAGGTGCCCTCGGAGTACGTCTTCGGCCTCGACATGGGACTCACCGAGAGCGACGCAGCCATCCTCCTCGACGAGGTCGGGCGCGGCTCGGCGGTGGGACTGCCGCGTGCCCTCGGCGGCATGCCGTACGACGAGCTGGGCGTGACCGGCTTCGGAGTCGCGGAAGCAGTCGATGCGGCCGGCCAGGCGCAGGGGCTCCCCGTGGCAGCGGCCCGGGTCGCCGTACAGGGGTATGGCGCTGTGGGCTGGGCCGCCTGTCGCAGGCTCGCCGAGCTGGGCGCCACCATCGTCGCGGTGTCCAACGCCGAAGGCGCACTGCTCGACCAGGACGGCATCGACGTGGAACGACTTGCCCAGCTCCGTGCCCAGCATGGCGACGGCTGCCTGCGCGCGTACGGCGGGACCGTGCTCGATGCCGAAGCCATCCTTTACGCCGACGCCGACATCCTCTTGCCTTGCGCGAGGGAGGATCTGGTCGATGGGCACGTTGCTCGCGCCACAACCGTGCGCCTGGTCGTCGAGGGAGCCAACCTGCCGACCTCGCCGCAGGCGAAGGAGATCCTGCACGCACGGGGCATCCCGCTCGTGCCTGACTTCATCGCCAACGCGGGCGGCATCGTCGCCGCGGCGTTCTCCATGGACGCCCGACTCTCACCGTTCGCCGTCAACCCCGACGACATCTTCCACATGGTCACGGAGAAGCTGCGGGCAAACACCGTGGCCGTGCTGACTGCCAGCCAGAAGCTGGTAGTCACTCCCCACGTCGCCGCGCAGCGCATGGCCGAAGCTCGCGTCGCCGAGGCCATGCGCCTGCGAGGCCAGATCGTCACCGATCGCGTGCACGTCGATGTCGCCTAGGCCTTCCCCATGATCGAGTCCGTCGACGAGCACCTCACCCGTCGGCTCCAGCACTGGGATGTCGCCGACGCCCACACCGCACCTGACCCGCGGGTCTCCGACGACGACCTGTTGGCGTTGTTCGAGGCGCAGACCCAGGCCAGGCACCTTGACCTCGCCGGCCGCTGGCTGCAGTCGCAGGGCCAAGGCTTCTACACGATCGGCTCGGCCGGGCACGAGAGCAACGCAGCAGTCGCGATGGTTCTGCGTCCGACCGATCCGGCGCTGCTCCACTACCGGTCCGGTGGTTTCTTCGCTGCTCGGGCGGCACAGGTGCCCGGGTCCAGCCCGGTCACCGACGTCCTGAGCGGCATGGCCGCGTCAGCAGCGGACCCGATCTCAGGAGGACGCCACAAAGTCTTCGGTCACCCCGACTACGCGATCATTCCGCAGACCTCGACCATCGGGTCCCACTTGCCGCGCGCGGTCGGGCTGGCGTTCGCCCTCGGCCGCGCGCACGCCCAGGAACTGCCGACGCCCTGGCCCGACGGACGCCGTCGTGGTCTGCAGCTTCGGCGACGCGTCTGCCAACCACTCGACCTCGGTCGGTGCCCTGAACTCGGCCAGCTGGTGCGCACACCAGGGAGTGCCGCTCGCCCTGCTCTTCGTCTGCGAGGACAACGGCATCGGCATCTCCACCAGGTCACCGAGCGGCTGGACCGCACGTTCGATGTCGAGCCTGCCTGCCATCGAGTACGCCTTCGCCGACGGCAGTGATCCCGAGAGCGCACTCGCCACCGCACGGGAGCTCGCAGACCTCGTACGCACCGAGCGACGCCCTGCCGTCCTGCACCTGCGCACGGTCCGGTTCATGGGCCACGCCGGCTCCGATGCGGAACTTGCGTACCGGTCGCGCACCGAGATCCTGGCCGACTACGACCGCGACCCGATCCTCGCTACGGCTAGGGCCCTCGTCTCCCGCAATGTGCTGACACCGGCCGGCGCCCTCGAGCGCTACGAGACCGTACGCCGGGGCGTGTCCGCGTTGGCCGCAACCATGCTCGACGCCAAGCGACTCGACTCCGCCGAGCTCGTCATGGCCCCGATCGTCTACCCCCCGGTCGCGTCCGAGCTCCCGCTCCCACGCGCCGAGCCGAGCAGCGGCCAGCCCGGCCTGACGCTCGCCCAAGCCATCAACGCCACCCTCATGGACGAGCTCAACGCGCGACCCGAGGCGACAGTCTTCGGCGAGGACGTCGCCGTCAAAGGCGGCGTGTACGGCGTCACGCGCGGGCTGCGCAAGAAGTACGGCGCCGGCCGGGTCTTCGACACCCTCCTAGACGAGCAGACCATCCTTGGCACTGCCCTCGGAGCAGCTCTGGCGGGCTTGCTGCCCATCCCTGAGATCCAGTACCTCGCCTACCTGCACAACGCCGAGGACCAGCTCCGAGGCGAAGCCGCGACCCTGGCGTTCTTCTCCGACGGGCAGTACCGCAACGGCATGGTGGTCCGCATTGCCGGCCTCGCCTACCAACGCGGCTTCGGCGGTCACTTCCACAACGACAACTCGATCGCCGTCCTGCGAGACATCCCCGGCCTGGTCCTGGCCGTGCCCAGCCACCCCGCGGATGCGCCCGAGCTTCTCAAGACCTGCATCGCGCTGGCGCACAACGAGGGACGAGTCTGCGTGTTCCTCGAGCCCATCGCGCTCTACCACTCCAAAGACCTGCACCACGACGGAGATCTGGGGTGGGTGGCGACGACAGATGTCGTCACGACCGCTCAGTCACCGAGGGAGACCTTCGGCCGAGCTCGACGCCATGGAGCCGGGCACGACCTGCTCATCCTGACCTTCGGGAACGGCGTGCCGATGAGCCTCCGCGTCGCCAATCGGCTCACGCGCGCGGGAATCTCAGCAACGGTGCTGGACTTTCGCTGGCTCGCTCCCCTGCCCGTCGACGACATCGTGCGGACTGCTGCAACCTTCGAGCGCGTGCTCATCGTCGACGAGACCCGTTACTCCGGCGGGGTCTCCGAGTCGGTTCTCGGCGTCCTGCACGACGCCGGCTACTCCGGTCGCATGGCGCGAGTGAACAGCCAGAACTCGTTCATCCCTCTAGGCCCAGCCGCCGACCAGGTGCTGGTCGGCGAGGACGCGATCGTTACCGCAGCCCGGAGCCTTTTCCGCTAGTCCTTGTCAGTCGACCGTTGACACACCCAAGCCCGGTGACCGGGAAGTCCTGGTTCGGGTCGAGGCAGCGCCGATCAACCCCTCGGACCTGGGGCTGTTGCTGGCGATGGCCGACGTCTCTCAGGCGGTCGCGAGCGGGTCGGTGGACGAGCCGTCCGTGACTGCGCCGGTCCCGGACCCTGTCATGCGCGCCTTGACGGCGAGGATCGGCAAGATCATGGCCGTAGGCAACGAGGGTGCAGGGGTGGTGGTCGCGGCGGCGGCGTCACCAGAGGCACAGGCTCTGCTCGGCCGGACAGTGGGGTTCATCGGCGGGGCGACGTACGGCGAGTATTGCCTCGCATCTCCGCGGATGTGCCTCCCGCTGCCCGAGGACGCAGACGTGGTTGACGACGCATCGTCGTTCGTGAACCCGCTCACCGCGCTCGGGATGGTTGAGACCATGCGCAACGAGGGCCACACCGGACTCGTGCATACGGCGGCCGCCTCCAACCTGGTACGCGCGTCCGGATCTGCTTGGCCGATGCGTCCCTTTGGTCAGCGGGTCGCCGACGAGCTCACCACGACGTTCGCCAGTCACTACATCGACCAACTCTCGCTGAGCGACGCCTTGGACGTGGGGACGCTGCAGCGCTACGCACGTCAGGCCACCGGCGAGAAGTTCCTGCTGCGACCGCAGCACTGACTGTCGAGCATCAGGGCTGCTCTTGTTCTCGATCACCAACGCGGGTGCTCAGGCCATCACAGTTCAGCCCGACTCCGCGATACGGTCGCGACATGACCCGCTTCCTGTTGAGCCGCGTGGTCCAAGCCGCACTTACAGTGCTCGCACTGACCTTCGCGATCTTCGTGATCGGACGTGTCACCGGAAACCCTGCCGACACGATGCTTCCGCCCGACGCCTCGCCTGCCCAGCGCGCCGCACTGATCCAGCGTCTCGGTCTCGACGAGCCGCTGCTCACGCAGTACTGGCTCTATCTCAAGGACTTTGTCCAAGGCGACTTCGGTACGTCGGTCCGCACCGGCGGCCCGGTCATCGACATCGTCATCCCTCGGCTGATGAACTCGCTGGCCCTGGTCTCCGTCGGTTTCGCGCTGGCGCTCCTGATCGGGGTCCCGCTGGGCATCGCAGCTGCGACGCATCCCGGCCGGTTGGTCGACCGCGTGGCTATGGGCGTTGCCCTCATCGGGCAGTCCGTGCCGTCGTTCTTGAGCGGGCTGCTGCTCATCCTCGTCTTCGGTGTCTCTCTCCACTGGCTCCCGACGTCCGGCATGGGCGACTGGAAGCACTATGTGCTGCCAGGCCTGACGATGGCCTGGTTCCTGGTAGCCGCGATTGTGCGCCTGATGCGCTCGAGCATGCTGGAGATCCTGGGTGAGGACTACGTGCGGACAGCCAGGGCAAAGGGTCTGTCCAACATGGTCGTGATCTGGAAGCACGCTGCTCGCAACGCGCTTCTGCCCGTCGTCACCTACATCGGCATGATGTTCGGCATTGCAATCGCATCAGCGATCACCACCGAGGTCATCTTCAACTGGCCCGGCCTCGGGCGGCTCGCCTACGAGGCCGTCATCTGGCGCGACTTCCCCCTGCTCCAGTTCACGGTGGTCATGTGGGCGCTCGTGATCGTGACCATCAACCTTCTGGTCGACCTGACGTACGGCGTCCTGGACCCCCGCATCAGCCTGACCAAGTCGACAACAAGCTGAGCCCCACGCACGCGAGCCTGTTGGTCAGTTGCCTGCACGCCCCAAGATCAGGTCGGCCGACTCTCTGGCCTCGGAGATGACCTGGTTCACATCGATGCCCACCAGTGACCCCGCCCTCTTCACAATGCGGCCGTCAATGATCACCGTGTCGACGTTGGCCGGAGAGACGAACCTCACCACCGCGCCCACAGGGGCACCGATCGGAGCGACATCCGGATCCGTTGTGCGAACGAGCACGATGTCTGCTCGCTTTCCCTCGGCGAGCGAACCGGTGATGTCGGCGACTCCGAGCGCCGATGCACCGTTGATTGTCCCCATCGCAAATACATCGTCGAACGACAGAGCAGGGAATTCCTCTGTGTGGGTGTCTGTCCACGGGATCCCAAGATGGAATGCAACCCTCATCGCCTCGAAAAGGTTAGCCGGCCCGAATGCCGTCGAGAGCGACACGTTCACTCCAGCAGAATGAGCCTGCATCAACGCGTCGTGAGCTGCACCGGCTCCGCCAAGACGCAATTCGGAGAGGACCGCGTAGCTCAAGGACGCGTGCTCAGCTGCCATGAATGCCCAGTCATCCGCTGTTGCTGGCAGAAAGTGGGCGATGAGCATCGACGGCCCCAACCAGCCGCGCCGAGCAAGGTAGTCCGCCCGCACCTTCGTGGAGGTCTGCCCGGCATGGATGGAGACAGGGAGTCCGCGTGATCTCGCTTCGTGCATGTCGGCGGCGAATACCTTCTCATCGCTCCCATCCGGCCCTCGAAGGTTTACGCCAAGAGTCACCAGGCTCTCGAAGGGATGGCTGGTGTCAAACCATGACTGACGGATCCGGTCGACGCCGTCAAACAGCAATGTTTCGTCCTGAGCAAGACCGTCTTTGTGCCCGTAAGAATACCGAGCGCGAACACCCGCGTGGAGGTGCGCCATCAGCTCTGCATCGGCGTGCTCCGGAGAGCAAGTGTTGTGAGACCAATTGTGGACGGTGGTAATGCCGGCATCAATGCATTGCGTGAGCCCGAGCATGACGCTCCGATAGAAGTCGACCGGTGAGTAGTGTCCCGCGGTCCTTGACTTCGCAGAATAGAAGTCACTGGGACTCTTGACGAAGTTGCGGCCCAACGAGCTCCACATGTGGAGATGTGAGTCAACCAGTCCTGGCATCACAAGCATGTCTGTTGCATCGATCACCTCCGCCCCAGGAGAGGCAATCTCGTCCCCGATATGGGCAATGGAGCCATCTGTAACCAAGAGATCTCCGCGCAGAGGACGAACAGAGCGGCCGTCCAGGGTCAGGATGGTCCCACCTCGGATGATGAGGGGGTGCCTGGCCGACAAGCTGGGTACGCCTGGACCCATGGGGTGTCCTCCTCGTGAGTCAGGTGGTCGCGGGGAAGTGACAGGCAGTCCAGTGCTGGGGCTCGTGCTCGATGAACATCGGCTCGATCTCCGCGCACACGTCCTCGGCCTTCCAGCAGCGGGTGCGGAAACGGCAGCCGGAGGGAGGGTTGGCCGGGCTTGGCACATCTCCGGTGAGGATGATCTGCTCCCGCGTCGCCTCGACCTCAGGGTCAGGCACGGGAACTGCTGACAGCAGGGCCTGGCTGTAGGGGTGCAGAGGACGGTCGTAGAAGTCGTCACGATCGGCCATCTCCACGATCTTGCCGAGGTACATCACGGCGACGCGGTCGCTGAGGTGACGTACCACCGAGAGGTCGTGCGCGACGAAGAGATAGGCGAGGTTGAACTCTTCCTGCAGGTCCTCGAGGAGGTTGACCACCTGGGCCTGGACGGAGACGTCGAGGGCAGAGATCGGCTCGTCGGCGACGATGAAGTCCGGCTTGACTGCAAGAGCGCGCGCGATGCCGACGCGCTGCCGCTGTCCGCCGGAGAACTCGTGCGGGTAGCGGTCGGCAACCTTGGGGCTGAGCCCTACGGTCGACAGCAGCTCGTCGATGCGCTTGGTCTTCGTCGGCCCGGACGCCAGCTCGTGAACCTTCAGGGGTTCGCCGACGATCTCGGCAACAGTCATGCGCGGGTTCAGCGATGCGTAGGGGTCCTGGAAGATCATCTGGCTGCGACGGCGCATCCGGCGCAGCTGCTCACCCTTGAGGGTGGCCAGGTCGACGCCGTCGAAGTTCACGGAGCCGGCGGTCGGGCGGTAGATCTGGAGGACGGCTCGGCCGGTCGTGGACTTGCCACACCCGGATTCACCGACGAGCCCGAGGGTCTCGCCACGGTCGACCGAGAAGGTGATGCCGTCCACGGCCCGGATCGCCCCGGTCTGACGTCGCAGCACGCCACCCGACGTTATCGGGAAGTGCACCTTGAGGTCCTCGACCTCGACGAGCTTGTGAGAAGTGCTCGCCGGTGCCTCCACTAGCTCCTCATTACCCTGCGTCGTGATCACGGCTTGCTCGCTTCGGTCAGAGCCTGGTCGAACGTGTCGTTCTTCCAGTCGACGTCGGTGAGCCAGCCACCTTCCTGTGTCCCCCAGCATCTTGCCTCATGATCGGACGTGGCATTCGGGACGACGGCCAGCGGGGGTGCCTGTTCGACACAGATATCGCGCTTGTACTGGCAACGTGCAGCGAACCTGCAGCTGGTGCGCGGGCTGGTGAGGTCCGGGGGCGAGCCCTGGATGGGGCGAAGCCGCTCACGTTCGCCCTCGAGTCGAGGGATCGAGCGCAGCAGTCCCCAGGTGTAGGGCATCTTCGGGTTCGCGAACAGCTCGCTCGTGTTGGCCTTCTCCACGATCTGGCCGGCGTACATCACGTGGATCCGCTGCGTCATCCCTGCGACGACACCAAGGTCGTGGGTGATGAGGATGCAGGCCGTCTGGGTCTCGAGCGCGAGCTTCTTCAGGAGCCTGAGGATCTGGGCCTGGATCGTGACGTCGAGCCCGGTGGTGGGTTCGTCGGCCAGGATCAGCTTGGGGTTGCACGAGAGCGCGAGGGCGATCATCACGCGCTGGCGCATGCCGCCGGAGAACTGGTGGGGGTAGTCGTCGATGCGCAGCTTCGCACTGGGGATCCCGACGAGGTCGAGGAGCTCTATCGCCCGCTCACGTGCGGCGCGTCGGCTCATCCCCATGTGCAGTTGAAGGGTTTCGCTGAGCTGCCGGCCGATCGTCAGCACGGGGTTCAACGAGGTCATGGGGTCCTGGAAGATCATCGCCATCTTGTCGCCGCGAACCCGCCGGACCTCGCGTTCGGACATCTTCAGGATGTCCTCGCCGTCGAAGATGACCTGGCCACCGGTGATCTCGCCGGCCGACTTCGGGATCAGTCGCATCAGGGACAACGAGGTGACGCTCTTGCCGCAGCCCGACTCGCCCACGATCCCGAGCGTCTCTCCTTCGGCAACCGTGAACGAGACGCCATCGACTGCGCGAACCACACCCTGGCGCGTGTTGAACTGCGTCTCCAGGTCGACGACCGAAAGCAGATCGGCGGCTTTCATCAGTTCCTCACTCGGCTGTCAGCGAACGGTTCGGAGTTGCGGGACAGCCCGTGCGGCTGGCTGATGTGCTCATTGAACACCTCCACCAGCCGACACGGACTGCCGTGACTGCTACTTCTTGGGTCGCAGGCTCTCGTACACCAGGACCTTGGAGACACCGGAGATCGGTGTCCAGCCTTCGATCTTCGGTCCCGCGGCGTACGGCGTGTTCTTCTCCGCGATCGGGATCGCCCAGTACTCGTCGTACAGCTCGCGGTTGATCTCGCGAAGGCGGGCGTCACGCTCTCCCTCGTCGACGATCTTCGACACCTCGGCGTGGTACGCGTCCATCTTCGCCGGGTCCCAGTAGGTCCGGAAGCGTCCGCCTGCCTCCGGACTCAGCATCATCGGCTCGAAGTTCGCCAGCACCGAGGGGCGGTTGGACGTCGGGAACCCGGTGGCACCGACAGCCGGTGCCTTGTCGAACTCCCCGGTCCCGAGCTTCTCCAGCAGGGGTGCGAACTCGGACGGGAAGATCTCGACTTTGACTCCCACCTTCTCCCAGTAGCCTGCGATCGCCTCGTTGACCTCCGCCTGCTCCGGGCCGTCCGAGAACGTCACGCTCCACAGCTTGACGGGCGAGCCGTCGTAGCCGGCTTCCTTCAAGAGACGCTTCGCCTCCTCGGGGTCGTACTCGTAAGGCTCGAGCTCGGGGTCATGACCCAACGTGGTCGGACTGAACGGGACTGAGTCACCGCCCGCACGGTGGCCGGCTTCCTCCGGGTAGAAGGCCTTGACGACCTCGTCCATGTCGACGGCCAGAGCCAGTGCCTTGCGGAACTCGAGCTTGTGGGTCAGCCTGTCGGGCTTGTAGCTCTCGAAGAAGAGGATCTCGGAGTTGATCGTGGAGTCGATGCTCAGCACCTGGAAACCGTCGTCCTGAACAGTGGGAACCGCGTCGGGCGAGATCGCCACCAGGTCCGCTTCGCCACTCTTGAGCATCGCGAGCCGGGTGTTCTGGTCGGGGGCGAGAACGACCTTGAGCTTGTCGAACTGGGGCGCACGCGCCGCATCCCAGTAGTCCGTGTTGGCTTCGTACTCGATCGACTGACCGATGCCGCGACGGACGAACTTCCAGGGGCCGGAGCCCATAGGGTCCTTTTCGAAGCCTTCGACACCCACCTCCTCGACGTGGTGCTTGGGCAGAAGCATGATGCTGCTCTCGATGGGACCGAGCTTGGCCGGGATCGTGACATCGGGCCCCTTCAGACTCAGCTTCACGGTGAGGTCGTCAACCACTTCGATCCCGGCGGTGTTGGTCTGCAACGTTGCGCAGATTGCGGCGCACGATGCCTCAGGCGAACCGAATGCCTGCAGGGTGAACTCGAGGTCCTCGGACGTCACGTCCTCACCGTCGTGCCACTTCATCCCGGGCCGCAGAATGAGGGTCCAGACCGAGGCGTCCTCGTTGGGCTCCCACTTCTCCAAGGCGCCGGTCTCGGTCGACAGGGTGCCGTCCGGCGCCGCACCGATCAGATAGTCGAACATCGGGCCGAAGTAGACCAGGCCACCCGGGTCGAAGGCCGGTGGGTAGAGCTTCTCCCGACTGAACGAGGCGAGTGCGACGGTCACTGTGCCGTCATCACCCCCACTGCCCGTGTCGGCGTCCGTGGTGGAGCAAGCGGCACCACAGAGCATGAGCACCGTTGCGACCGCGAATGCTGATTTCCGCATCGTCATGACTCGCTTTCCCTTAATTTGAAGAGTTTCCGCACCCGGACGCCTCAATTCGTCATCAGCGTATGGCGGCCAAACTCCGCGCTACAACGGCCTGAGCACCAAGCGTTGTGATCGAGATCCCCACCTGTGCTAACCCTCAGACTCAGAGTGGTTGGGCAACTCATCGAGCGACCAAGGGCCGACGGTCCGCCCACGGTTGCACGAGCTCGAAAGCACGCGATGCCTGAAGCACAAGACGGTCGTCCAAGTGGTTCCCGACGACCTGAAGACCGACGGGCAAGCCGCCTCCGGTCCAGCCGCACGGGATGCTGGCCGACGGGTTGCCCACCATGCTGATCGGCGCGGTGAACTGTGCGAGGGGCATCGAGCTCGTGACTTGCATCCCCCCGATCTCAGACGGCCCGGCGAGATCGATCGAGTGCGCTGCGACCGGGGCCGTAGGTGTCACGAGGAGGTCGTAGTGCTCGAAGAACCGCCAGAAGGAGTTGTACATGTCCTTGCGAGCCGCGATGGCATTGGTCGCATCGGCAAACGAGCGCTCCTTCTGAAGCAAGCTCTGGAGCCTCGGGGGTGCCTGGCCGTTCGGGTAGCGGTCCATGAGCCCGCGCAAGGCCACCAGGTCCGCGTCGAGTGCCGTCAGGGTCTCGAAGGTGGCGCCTGGATCCGGGAAACGTGGGCACGCGCTCTCCACAACGGCACCCAAGAGAGCAAACTGCTCGACAGCCCGCTCGACGAGGTCTGCTACGTCCGTGTCGACCCGGGCGTCACCGCCCCAGTCAAGGGTCCAACCGATCCGGAGGCCTGAGAGATCCGTCTCCAGGCCGTCGCGATAGGACTCGGTGGAGCCTGGCAAAGAGTGCCGGTCGCGGGAGTCGGGGCCGGCGATGACATCCAACATGAGCGCGGCGTCCGTGACGGTCCTGGTGATCGGACCGATGCGCTCCAACGACTCCCATCCGCTGAAACCCGGGTAGCGCGAGTCTCGGTTGCCTGGGTACATCGGCACGCGCCCGTACGACGGATTGAGCCCGTAGACCCCGCAGAAGCTGGCCGGGACACGGATCGACCCACCCCCGTCACTAGCGAGGGAGACGGGGCCCATCCCCGTCGCGACGGCCGCCGCCGACCCGCCGCTGGAGCCCGCCGGAGTTCGGCTGAGGTCCCAGGGGTTGCGGGTGGTGCCGTGGACCGGGTCGAACGTGGGGCCGAAGCCGAAGTCCGGCACGTTGGTCTTGCCCAGCACGATGGCCCCCGCCCGGCGCACCCGCTCGACGACGACGTCGTCCTCGTCGGGAACGAAGCCGACGTACGCCTTCGAGCCGCCGGCCGTGGGGAAGTCCGAGGTAAAAATGAGGTCCTTCACGCTGATCGGCACTCCGTGGAGGGGACCCACCGGCTCCGACCGGGCGAGCTGCCGCTCCGCCTCCACGGCAGCAGCCCGCACTCGGTCGTGGTCGAGCGCGCAGTACGCAACGACATCGTCGTTCAGCCCCTCGATCTGCGCGATCACGGCCTCAGCCACCTCGATCGGCGAGACCTCACGCCGTCGGATGCGGTGCGCCAGCTGATGCGCGCTCGCGAAGCAGATGTCGTCGTACGCCGTCACTGAGTCATCCTCCGACCGCTCGAGCTGGGCCACTAGAGCTGGGGCCAGTCTGTTGCCTAGACGCGTGTGTGGGCCACCGCTTCGATCTCGACCTTGAACTCGGGGGCCGGCAGACCGTTGACACCGATCGTGGAGCGGCACGGGAGGGGCTCGGGGAAGGTGGCCCGGTAGACCTCGTTCATCTCGTCGATCGTCGTCACGTCAGTCAGGAAGACCGTGGTCTTGACGACGTCGCCGAGGTCAAGCCCCACGTCAGCCAGCACTTTCTGCAGGCTGGTCAGCGCGGAGGCGGTCTGCTCGGCCACGGTCTCTCCCTGGCCCACCTGACCCGACACGAACACCAGCTCGCCCGCCTTGATGCCGCTCGAATAGGGGGCCGCCGAAACGGGTCCGAATGCTTGCTTTGCCATTGGTTCCTCCAGTGCGTTGGTGTTGTGAAGTTTGCGGAAGCATGAGAGCGAAGACCAGACCGGCGAACAGCGCTGCGCAGCCGATCCAGAGCGCGACAGTGAGTCCCTGTGCGTCGGCGATGGACCCGAGCAGCGGTGTGAAGAGCCCCGCGGCGGTGATGCTGAAGCCGAGGGTGACTCCGCTCGCGGTTCCGTGGCGGTTGGGCAGATAGTCCTGTCCGAGGACGAGCTGCACCGCGAAGGGCATGAACCAGCTGAATCCGAGGAGCGCAGTGGCGGCCAGGGCCAGCGGGTAGGCCGGCAGCAGAATGACGCCCGTCATCGCCATCGGTGCGATGACGTACGTCGTACGAAGTGCGGTCACCCGTCCGACCTTGTCGGCCAACCAACCGCCGAACATCGTGCCCAGCACACCGAAGCCGCTGAACACACCGAGGACCAAGGCACCCTCAGCGGCCGAGCGGTCGAACTCCTCGATGAGGTAGAGCGCCACGAAAGCGCCGGTCCCGACCGATCCAATCGCTCGCGCGATGATCACGGCTACGAGGATGCTGAAGCTCCGCCAGTCATCAGCGCCGGCGCTCTCCTTCCCTGCAGCAGCCTTGGGCGCAGCCCTGGCCACCGCGCGAGGCCGCGTCACGACGTACCCGATGGCCAACGCGACGGCGGGAAGCGCCAGCAGCATGGTGCCGCCCAGGCCGGTGAACCCGATCACCAACGCGACCGCGAAGGGGCCGAGCGCGAGGCCGATGTTGCCACCCACCGAGAAAAGGCTCATGCCCTTGGTGGACTCGCCCGCCAAGGACCGCGCGGTCTTGGCGGCCTCGGGGTGATAGGCCGCGACGCCCACGCCGGACAGCACCAATGCGAAGCATGTGAACAGGTAGTTGTCGACCAGCCCGGAAAGCCCCACCCCGACACCGGCAGCGAGCATCCCGCCCGGCACCATCCACCACAGTCGGTGACGGTCGCTCAGGATGCCGAAGCCGGGAAGGAGGACACAGGACAGGAGCGTCGCTGCCAGGAGGACGCCCCCAACCGCTGCGTAGCCGTAGTCCCGCTCGATCGCGAAGTACGGCAGCAGCGCCGGGACGGCCCCGACGTAGAAGTCGTTGACGACATGGGTTGCCGTCAGAAGGCCCAAGGGGCCACGCATCTTCATCAGAGACCGCCCGGCGCTCCGGCTAGCTCGCGTCGGGGAAGTCGATCCCGGCTTCGCGAAGGGTTGCCTCGATCTTCTCGATGTTGGCCTGGGTGCCCTTGAGCAGGGACGCCTGGGCTGCATCGTGCTTGGCCTCGAGCTTGCGGGCCGCTGCTATGACCTCCTCGGCGAACGCGACGGGCACCACAGCGATGCCCTCCTCGTCGCACACGATGATGTCGCCGGGCGACACCACGGTGCCACCGCATGCGATCGGGACGTTGACCTCGCCTTGATCGGGTCCGCAGGGACCCTCAGCGCAGCCGATCCCGCGTGCGAAGACGGGCAGGCCGTCCTCAGCGATCTCGTCGACATCGCGCACGATGCCGTCGAAGATGGCGGCTGCTCCACCGCGGTGGAGCAGACCACGCATCATGTTCGAGCCGGCCAGCACCGAGGTCATGTTGCTGACCGCGTTGACCACCACGATGTCCCCGGGACGCGCGGTGTTGAGCGCGTACTTGATGAGGAACTCAGAGTTGGTTGGTACCGACACCGTCAGCGCGGGGCCGGCGATCCGCTCGACCGGGCGATGCATCGGCGCGATCTCCGCGCTCATCGTGTAGGAGCCGCCCATGACGTCGGAGAGATCAGTGGTCCTGATCTGAGCCAGCTCCTTGAGCAGCGTCTCGTCCGGCGGTGGCGGCGGTGGAAGTATCCGTGCACCTAATGGCATGTCGTCGCCTCCTAGCGCCAGGGACTGGAGCTGGTGGGGTCGAAGTGACCGCTCTCGTCCGGACTCATCCCGAAGTCTTCATAGCGCGTGTCACGGATGCTGCCGTAGTGCTCACGCGACTTGCGGATCATGTCGAGGTCGATGTTGTGGGCAGCGATGCCCTCTTCGGCGTCGAGCTGGACCAGGAGGTCGGCCTTCGGGCCCATGATCGTAGTTCCGCCGAACCAGTTGAAGTGCTCCTCCTTGCCACACACGTTGTTCTGAATGATGAAGATCGAATTGGCCACCGCATTGACGTGGATCTCGGGGATCCAGTTCCTGTTACCGAATGCGGTGGGCGTGTTGTTGACGACGAATACCATCTCGGCACCCTTGAGCGTCAGGATGCGGAACACCTCGGGGTAGTGCCGGTCGAAGCAGATCACCACGCCGATCTTCCCGTAGGGGGTGTCGAAGACCGGATAGGGAATGTTGCCCGGGGTGAAGTAGTGCCGCTCCTGCATGCCAGGGATCGAGGGGATGTGGCGCTTGCGATAGCGGCCCATCAGACCGTGCGGACCGATGACGGCCGCCGTGTTGTAGTACGTGTGGAAGTCGGCGTCGATCTCCCAGATCGGCGAGATCAGGTAGATGTCGAGCTCCTTGGCCAACGCGATCATTCGCTGCGTGGTCGGCCCGTCCGGAATCTGCTCGGCAAGGTCCCACAGGCTCTTGATGCTGGTGTCATCGACGTCGATGTCCTCGACGTAACCCGGCAGGTAACCCGTGGAATACAGCTCCGGAAGCGAGATGATCTTGGCGCCCTCGGCGGCCGCTGTGCGAACGAACTCCTCCGCCCGGTTGACGTTGTACTCGACATCACGGAACTTACGGGTGAACTGAATACCCGCTACCCGGACTTCGCGACTCATCTGAATTAACTCCTCTGGTAATCGAGCACGCTATTTGCTGCCCGTCGCTATCTAATTTTCTTGACGCTTCAGTCGTCGGATGCCGCGACATTCTTTTGGATGAACTGGAAGCGGACGCCCATGGTCGTGGCCGGCACCGAGAACGACATCCGGTCGCCTCCGTGAAGCAGGGGCTCGGCGTCCATCTCGCCGCCGATTCCCGAGAGGTGCTTCAGGATCGTGTCGAGATCCTCGACCTTGACCGCGATGTGCTCGATGCGTGCCTCGTTGTCTCCGAGGCGCCTTTCACGGGCGTCGTCCTGGAGGCACTCGATGACCTCGATCTCGCAGCCGCCGCATTGGAAGAATGCCGCTTTGGTCTTCCCGGCGATCTCGGTTTCCTTTGCAAGCGGGAGTCCGAGGTCACCACCCAGGAATTTCTTGGCGCGGTCGATGCTCCGCACAATCACGCCGATGTGGTCAATATCTGTGGGGGATTTCGTCGTCGTTGGCACAACACAAATGCTTCCAGCCACCGTCCTGCAAAGAAAGGTGCTGAGAACGCAAGCCGCCGACCGTCAGCACCAGCAGACCTGATGCCTCAGGCGGTCAGAGGGTCAGCTCTCGGTGGGAGAGGACCACGGAGCTGACAGGTCGTTGTCCCCCAGGGACGACGACACCTCGCGGAGGGACCCGACGAAGGCTTCGACAAGAGGACTGGCATCCTCGGCGGTGTAGGCGGCGTAGACGATGCGCATCGCGTTGGAGTCCGCCAGGGAGACGGCCCGGACGCCAGGCAGAGGGACGAAGCCGAGTGCAGGTATGAGCGCCACTCCGACACGTTCACTGACAAGTCGTTCGATGACGTCAGGGTCGTTGGTGCGGAAGCCGATGTTCGGGGTCATGCCGGCCGCCGCGCACAGCTCCTCCAAACCGTCGGCGCCGGGGGTGCCTTCGTGACTCGCGATCCACTTCTCGTCGCGTAGGTCCGCCAACGAGACGTGCAGAGAGTCAGCGAAGCGATGGTTCTCGGGAAGGAGCAGGACCATGCGCTCTGTCAGCAGCTCGATGAAGGTCAGCTCCTGACTCCACTTCCGCTGCGAGGGACCGTGCGAGTAGACCAGGGCGACGTCCAGGTCCCTGGCCGCCAGCGAACGAAGCATCTCGGTCGGCAGGCCCTCCTCGAGCATGACCTCGCTGCCCGGGTAGCGGTCCACGAACGACCTCACCGCCGCCGGCAGTAGATGCTGGCTGGCGGTGCCGAAGGCGCCGACGCGGATGCTCCCGGCCCAACCCTGCGAGATGGCACGGATCTGGTCACGAAGCCGATCCAGAGCCATGAGCACCTCGTTGGACCGCTCCGCGATCTGGCGGGCCACGGGCGTGGGATGGACGCTGTGCGCACGACGCTCGAAGAGCCCGACCTTGCACGTGCGCTCGAGCGCAGCAATCTGCTGGGACACGGCAGAGGGGGAATACCCGAGGTCTCGCGCGGCGCCGGAGAACGACCCGTGCCGCACCACCGCAACGAGCGTTCGCAGCTGCACGACGTTGGTCACGCTGAAGACCTGCGCCACCCTCGCCTCCTCGTCCCCTCCTAGCCCAGCAGTCCGAATATAGACGACTCTCGGAGTCAGACGGTCAGTGGTGTGCGCTTGGCTCGGAGGCCTCCGGGCGAGTCGGCAAGCAGCTTTCCGTCGTCGACGACGACGGTGCCGCGGAGCATCGTCGTGATGGGCCACAGCCGCACCTCTGTGCCGTCCCAGGGGCTGTAGTCGGTCTGGTGGAGATCCTGCGAACGCAGGGGCGTCGGCGCTCGCGACTCGAGGACGACCAGGTCCGCGTCGCTCCCCGGAAGGATCGCGCCCTTCTGCGGGTACATCCCCAGCAGACGCGCCGCGTTGGTCGAGGTCACCTCGGCTAGCTGCGTGAGCGAGAGGCCACGGTTGAGACCCCCTGAGTACGTCACGGCCATGCGCTCCTCGATGCCCGCGCTTCCGCCCGTGACGTCGTCGATCCGGTCGCCCATCATCTTCTGCTCGAACGTCGTCACCACGCCGTCCGTGGCCACGGTCGACAGCGTGCCGTCCGCCAGACCCTGCCAGAGCGCCGCGCAGTCGTGCGCCTCCTTCAGGGAGGGGTAGGTGTGGTAGATCTGGCCGTTCTGCCGGTGGTAATGGTCGCGGGAGAACAGCGCGTACTGGTGAAGCGTCTCGCCGTGGACGTCCTGGCCCGCGGCACGTGCCTCACGAATCGCCCTGACGCCCAGCTCGCAGCTCACGTGCATGATGTAGAGTCGGCAACCGGCCGCCTCACCGAGCCGGAGCACCTGACGGATAGCAAGCTCCTCGGACAGGTCAGTGTGTACGTCGGGCATCTTGGTGAAGTGCGTGTCCCCCGCCGCGAAGTGCTTCTCGTAGGCATGCACCACGAGGTCGTCGTCTTCGCAGTGGAGCGTGGCCGTGCCGCCCACTGGGGCTAGCGCCTTGAAGACGTCGAGCATGTAGCCGTAGTGGACCCGCCTGCCCGTGCGGCCGGAGAAGACGTTGGTGGTGAACATCTTGAAGCTGGGGTTGCCGGCCTGGACGATCGACGGGATCTCCTCGAGAATCCGGTCGGGAATGTCACCCAGGAGCATCACGTGCTCGGCGTAGTCGGTGTAGGACTTGCTCGACCACTTCTCCTCGTTGCGCTTCAGGACGTCGGCGATGGAGCCCTCCTGCTGCCAGATCGCGAAGTCCACGAGCGTCGTGGTGCCACCGAAGAGCGCGGCCCGGCTGACGTCCGTGGGCGAGGAACTGTAGAGACCGCCGGTGCAGTGGTGCGCGGATCCAGCGGCAGGCTTGAGGTCTGGTGGCGTTATCGGCTGGCTCGTGTGCACGTGGGGGTCGATGCCACCTGGCACCACGATGTTCTCACCGACGTCGAGGATCTCCGGTGCCTCGAGCGTGCCGTAGTTGCCCAGACAAGCGATCACCTCGCCCTGGATGCCGATGTCCAGCGCGACCACACCATCTGGGGTGACCACCCGAGTGCTTCGAGCTACGGAGTCCAGCATTTTCCGATCCTTCTTCCTTGCGCGCCGAGTACGACGACTTGTTGCAGGTTTCAGACCTGGCGGAGTCGGGGGTCGAACTCGTCTCTCAACCAGTCACCCAGGACATTGGCGGAGACGATGACAGCTGCGATGGCGATGCCGGGGAAGACCCACATCCACCAGAGTGTGTCGATGTAGTTGTGTCCCTCGGCGATCATGCCGCCCCAGGTCGGTGTGGGCGGTGGTACGCCGGCACCGAGGAAGCTGAGTGCGGCCTCAGAGAGGATCACGTAGCCGACCTGCAGGGTCGAGAACACGATCACCGTGCTGACAAGGTTGGGCAGGACGTGCCGGAAGATGATGCGCGACGGCTTGCAGCCGGTCACGACCGCCGCCAGGACGAACTCCCGCTCCTTCCACGACAGCGTCTCGGCTCTCACGAGTCGGGCGTAGCGCGACCAGAGCACGAGGCTAAGCACGCCGACGACCACCAAGAGGCTGCTCCCCAGGGTCACGGCTACTGCGAGGGCCACGAGGACGGGCGGGAAGGCCGACATTCCGTCGATCAGGCGGGTGATGACCGCGTCGACCCATCCGCCCTTGTATCCCGCGATGAGGCCGAGCGCGGTGCCGACGATGCAGCTCAGGATGATCACGAGCACCGCGATCGTCAGGGACATGCGTGCGCCTACCATCACGCGGACAAGAATGTCGCGTCCCTGGCGGTCGGTCCCGAGCCAGTGCGTGCTCTCGCCGCCGTCAAGGAAGGCCGGAGGGAGCTGGCGTGAGATGAGGTCGGTCTCCGTCGCGTCCCAGGGTGAGATCAACGGACCGAAGACGGCAACGAGCACGCTGAACAGGAGGATACCGGTGGCGAACTTGGGCGCTCGAGCCAGCCGGCTGCGCCCGGAGACGCGCCTGGGCTGCTTCACCCGCTTCACCTCGTGCACCCGCTCCTGTTCGGCAACGATGCTGTCTGTGGCAGACACTACGGTGCGACATCCTTCTGGATGAACTGGAAGCGGACACCCATCGTCGTGGCGGGCACCGAGAACGACATGAGGTCGCCATCGTGGAGGAGTGGCTCGGCATCCATCTCGCCGCCGAGCCCTGCCAAGTGTCCGAGGATGCCTTCGAGACTGCCGACCTGCACGGCGATGTGTTCAATGCGGGCCTCGTTGTCACCGAGGCGCTTCTGCCGGGCCTCTTCCCTCAGGCACTCGATGACCTCGATCTCGCAATTGCCGCACAGGAAGAAAGCGGCCTTGGTGCCGCGCTCGGGGAAGTCGGTCTCCTTGACCATCGTGAGCCCGAGGTCCTCGCCGAGGAACTTCTTGGCTCGGTCGATGCTGCGCACGATGATGCCGATGTGGTCGACCGCGGTCGGAGAGACTCCGCTGGCCGCGTTCGTGGATGTCGTCGATGTTGTCGATGTTGTCGTCACGCACAACATGCTTTCAGCGCCTACCTGCCAAGTGAAGATGCCGAGAACGCAAGCCGCCGAGCGTCAGCAACAGAGGAACTGATGCCTACGCTCCACGGCTTGCGCTCTCGACGCCTTCTCATGCGCCTTCGGGCGCTGCAGCATGGAAGAGCACCCAACATCCACGCCAGAGAAGGACTCAGGTTTCGCATGAGCTACCACGTCCGCGTCGGGTCTCTTGACGTCGCCGCCACCCTCCACCGGTTCGTCGAGGAGGAAGCGCTCCCGGGTTCCGGTGTCCGCTCCGGCGACTTCTGGTCCGGGCTCGAGCGTGCGGTGGTGGAGCTCGGAGCGCGGCAGCAACAGCTGCTCGACCGACGCCAGGAGTTGCAGCAGGCCATCGACGACTACCACCTGACACACGACTCACTCGACCCCCAGCACTACGAGGCCTTCCTCACCGAGATCGGCTACCTTCTGCCGGTCCCCGAGGTCGCCATCACCACGACCGGTGTCGATCCCGAGATCGCGGCCACAGCCGGCCCACAGCTCGTGGTGCCCGTCGACAACGCGCGCTACGCCCTCAACGCCGCGAACGCCCGATGGGGCTCGTTGTACGACGCGCTCTACGGCACCGACGCGATCCCCACCACGGGCGAGCTCGCACCTGGGACGTCGTACAACCCGGTGCGAGGAGCCGAGGTGATCCGCCGCGGGCGCGCGTTCCTCGACCAGATCGCACCCCTCGAAGATGCCTCACACGCCGACGTCACGACGTACTCGGTGGACGACGACGGGCTGGTCGCGACGGTCTCGGGGCGAAAGGTAGGACTGATTGATCCGGCCGGCTTCGTGGGCTACCGCGGTGCGCCGGATGCCCCTGACGCAGCGGTCCTCGTGCACCACGGCCTGCAAGTGGAGATCCGGGTCGATCGCACCCACTCCATCGGGGCGACTGACCTTGCCGGAGTCAGCGACCTAGTGGTCGAGGCAGCCATCACCACGATCATGGACCTCGAGGACTCGGTGGCCGCGGTCGATGCCGACGACAAGGTCAACGCCTACCGCAACTGGCTCGGTCTGATGAAGGGCACGCTCACCGAAGAGGTCAGCAAGAGTGGCCGATCCTTCGTGCGCCGGCTCGCCCCTGACCGCGAGCTCACCACCGCGTCCGGTGACACCATGACGCTTGCTGGCCGCTCCGTCATGTACATTCGCCAGGTCGGTCACCTCATGACCACCGACGCCGTGCGCGACCCCGCAGGAGCGCCGGTATTCGAAGGGATCCTCGACGCGTACGTCACCGCTCTTGCCGGCTGCAACGACCTCCGTCGCGAAAGCACGGCACTCGCGAACTCTCGCACGGGCTCGATCTACGTCGTGAAGCCGAAGATGCACGGACCCGACGAAGTCACGCTGACGTGCGACCTCTTCGCCGCCGTCGAGGAGACGCTCGGTCTTCCGCCACTGACGATCAAGCTCGGAATCATGGACGAGGAACGGCGTACGTCGCTCAACCTCGCGGCCTGCATCGCCGCCGCCTCCGACCGGGTCGCCTTCATCAACACCGGCTTCCTCGACCGCACCGGCGACGAGATCCACACGTCCCTCCTCGCCGGACCGATGGCACGCAAGAACGACATGCGGGCGCTGCCTTGGATCACTGCCTACGAAGACTCCAACGTCGACATCGGGCTGGTCTGTGGCCTCGCCGGGAAGGCTCAGATCGGCAAGGGAATGTGGGCTGCGCCGGACGCCATGGCCAGCATGCTCGAGCAGAAGATTGGCCATCCGAGGGCCGGAGCATCGTGCGCCTGGGTGCCCTCCCCCACCGCAGCAACCCTGCACGCGCTGCATTACCACCAGGTCGACGTCGCAGGTCGTCAGCGCCAGCTCGCAGCCGGAGGACCGCGCACCGAGCGCGCCGAGATGCTGCACATCCCCCTGGCCGATCCGTCAAGTTGGAGCGCCGACGACCGGCGGCACGAACTTGACAACAACGTGCAGAGCACGCTGGGTTACGTCGTGCGCTGGGTCGATGCGGGAGTCGGCTGCTCGAAGGTCCCCGACCTGTCCGGCACTCCCCTGATGGAGGACCGCGCGACGTGCCGGATCTCCTCGCAGCACGTGGCCAACTGGCTCCTCCATGGTGTCGTCACGGCCGAGCAGGTCGAGGAAAGCCTCCGTCGGATGGCGGTCGTGGTCGACGAGCAGAACGCCGGCGACCTGGACTACCGACCCATGGCTCCGTCGTACGACGGGGAGGCTTTCCTCGCCGCACGGGAGCTGCTGCTCGAAGGAGCAGCCCAGCCACGGGGCTACACCGAGCCCGTGCTGCATCGCCGTCGCACCACCGTGAAGAACTCAAGGAGCCTGGTATGACCATCTTGCTGGAGACCGCTGAGCGCATCGTGGCCGGCGCCCGGGACTACGCAGCACGCGAGGGACTCGCACCCCTCACTGTCGTGGTGCTGGATGCCGGCGCCAACGTCAAGGCGGTCGCCCGCGAGGACGGCGCCGCGAACAAGCGCTTCGAGATCGCTTATGGCAAGGCACATGGTGCGCTCGCCGTCGGCGTGGGGTCACGCGCGCTGATGGAGCGGGCCGAGACTCAGGCCTACTTCATCGCCGCTGCCACGAGCGCGATCGGCGGTGCCTTGATTCCTGTGCCGGGTGGCGTGCTCATCCGCGAGGCCGACGGCACGCTCGTGGGTGCGGTCGGCATCTCCGGAGACGCCTCCGACGCCGACGAAGCCGCCTGCGTCGCGGGTATCGAGGGCGCGAAGCTCAGCGCGCAGATTGCCTGAGCTATCTCTGGGGGACCTGCACTCCCAGAAGCCTTCAGGCTCGACCCCCGAAAGGCATCGAGCCTGAATGTGTAGCGGGGACAGGATTTGAGGACTACATCCTGTGGCGAATCCTCCCTCGTCCGCGCGACATCATCTACTTCGGAGACGCGGCCATGACAACTGCGATCAATCGTCACCACGCAATGATCACGCAAGACGACATTGCGATTTCTATCCAGATATAGATGGTCTGGCTAGGTATTCGTCCGCAGTTCACCGCAACCCCTCAGAACTCGTCGTCTGGGTGCGACGGCTGCCCTCGCGACGCAAACGCGCAAGCTCCGCGCGGGCCCTCAGCGCCGAACAGCGGGACACCCAGGATGTCGGCAGCTGCACGTGGTGGGCGCGCTTGGTGTTGCCGGCGCCTCGGATGTGCGCAGGGTTGCAGGGCCCCAGCGGGTGCGGACGCTCGGACGCCGCGCTCGCGAAGATCGTGCGCAACAGGCTGTAGGACTGGGCCCGGATCGTCTCGCGGCCCGGAGCGAGGGCGTCGTACCAGGCGTTGACGTCCTCGGTCGTGATCTTGTCGATGCGCGTCTCGCCGAACGTCGGGTAGATGAACTTGTCGAGCAGCATCGCGTACTGCCGCCGCGTGGTGGGACGCAGCTCGCGACCCTTGGTCTTCCTCGTCTCCACCCAGACATCGGCATAGGCGTGGAAGGTCGGCACCGTCCTGCTCACCGCACCACGGGCTGCCACCTCCGGCGCCCAGACCTGCATCTCGATCTCGGCACGCCGGGCCGACAGCCAGGCGATCGCGTCGTCCTTGGAGCCGAAGGTCGTGGGAGTATCGCCCACCATAAGGACCTAGCCCCTGACCTGCGAGCAAGCAGATCAGGGGCGGCTAGCGTGTTCTCATGGACGGCACCACCGACCTCGCCCTGGCTGCTCGCTCGATCGACGAGCTCGTCGCCGCGTGCCGCGCCGGCGCCCGACCAGAGTTCCTCCACTTCTGGGGCCACACCACACACGGCATCGAGCCCGGGCCGCACGTCCTGAGCCAGTGGTACCCGGCGACCTTCGAGGACGAAGCTGGCCTGAGGTTCAGGTCGGCGGAGCACTACATGATGTGGCGCAAGGCGGTGCTCTTCGACGACCCCTCGACCGCGGACGCGATCCAGGCGGCAGCCACGCCGGAGGAGGCGAAGTCGCTGGGCCGCGCTGTCTCCGGGTTCGAGAGCGACCGATGGGTGGAGCATCGGTGGGCGATCGTGGTGGAGGGGTCGAGGCTCAAGTTCGGAGCCGACCCGGCGTTGGCCAGCTACCTCCTCGGGACCCAGGGGAAGGTGCTGGTGGAGGCGTCGCCGGTCGACGCCATCTGGGGCATCGGGATCTCCGCGCAGTCCGGGCACGCCGACCACCCCACCCAGTGGCGCGGGCTCAACCTGCTTGGCTTCGCGCTGATGGAGGCTCGTGAGCTGCTCGCGCACACCTAGGCGAGCGCGCAGAAGCGTCACCCCGCGGCGGACGGCCTACCCAGCAGCGCCGCCCCGACAGCCGCCACCCGATGCTGGTCCGGTACGACGCTGAGCCGCTCCGAGAGCCGCAGCGAGGCGAGGAACTCAGAGCCCGCGGCCTGCTCGTCCAGCACTGCTGCGACCGCAGCCCGCAGCGGCTCCCCGACCTGCGCCACTCCACCGCCCAGGACCACGACCTCGACGTCGACGGTCAGGCACACCAGGCGAACCGCCGCCGCGATGCCGGTGACGAAGCGTGTGCGCACCTCCTCGGCGCCGGGGTCACGGAAAAGGTCCTGCGCGCTGCCGCCGTACGACGCCGAGAGCGCGGCTCCGGAGACGGTCAGCTCCAGGCAGCCGCGCTGGCCGCACGCGCACAGCGGCCCGGCGGGATCCACCGGGATGTGCCCGATCTCGCCCGCAGCGCCGTGCACTCCCCTGCGCAGCCGGCCGTCCAGGACGATGCCGGCGGCCAGGCCGGTGCCGATGCTGAGGTAGGCAAGGTCGCGCGGCACGCCCGCCGGCAGCAGTGCCGCAGCACCGAGCGCGGCGGCGTTGACGTCGTTCTCCACCACGACCTTGTGGCCTAGCAGCTGCTCGAGCTCACGTCCGAGCGGCAGCCAGCCACCGTCGAGGTCCAGGTTGACGGCGTGCCGCACGGAGCCGGCCTCGGCGTCCACCAGGCCCGGGACGCCGATCCCGATCGGCCACAGCTCCTGCCCGTCCACGCGCAGCTCGCGCACCACCTCGACAGCAGTCGACAGCACTCCGGCCGGCCCTGTCGTTGTCGATGCGTGGGCCTCGGCGAGCACCGTGCCGTCGTGGTCGGCCAGGACGCCCAGCGTCTTGGTGGCGCCGATGTCGAGCCCGATGCCCCGCAGGCTCATGCCCTCCACCCCCAGCCGCGGAGCAGTCCGGCGACGGCCTCGCGCGTCGGCTGGGAGTCACCGTGCGTGCAGAGCCTGGGTACGTCGGAGCGCCACGGCCCGGGCCAGCCGTACTCCACCACCAGCGCGACCCGTCGCTGGGCGAGCAATGCCTCGACCTGTGGGTGCCGATGCGCGTCGCGTACCTGCAGCACGAGGGGCGCGAGGGGCGTGGCCTCCTGGTCCGGCAGCCCCCACGGCACGTCACCCACGGCGATCGAGGGCGTGGTGTCCACGCGGGCGAGCCGGGCACCAGTGAGGCGGGGGGCATCGCCTTCCACCACCAGGGCGCGGCGGGCGCCGGCGAGCTGGAGCCCGGCGTCGAGAGCCACCGGCTCCGGCGTACGACGGGGTAGCCGGCGTTCCGCGGCGTCGACCAGCCGCTGCTCGTCGAGGATGCCGCCCTTGACCGCCTCGACGACTGACTCCTGGATCGCCCGCACCAGCGCGACGTCCTTGTCCGCACCGAGGCAGAGCAGGTCGCAGCCCGCCCGGAGCGCCTCGACCGCGGCCGCGGGGATCCCACGGCCCGCGGACGCGCCCGCCATGTCCAGCGCGTCGCTGACGACCAACCCGGTGAAGCCGAGCTCCTCGCGCAGCAGGTCGAGCACGGTCCGGTTGAACGTCGCCGGCCGCTCGCCGAACGCGGACAGCACGATGTGTGAGGTCATCACCGCATCGACCCCGGCTCGGACCGCCGCCGCGAACGGCACCAGCTCGCGGGCGCGAAGCCCGTCGGCGGAGACGTCGACCCGGGGGAGGGCGAGGTGGCTGTCCTCGTGGGTGTCACCGTGCCCCGGAAAGTGCTTCGCGCAGGCGGAGACGCCGGCTGCCTGCAGCCCTTCGACATACGCCGTCACGTGCCGGGCGACGAGCTCGGGGTCGGCCCCGAAGCTGCGGACGCCGATCACCGGGTTGTCCGCGTTGCTGTTCACGTCGGCCACGGGCCCGAAGTCCAGGTCGACGCCGGTCGCAGCGAGCTCGCCGCCGATCATGCCGGCGGTTGCACGGGTCAGCTCGGGGTCGTCGGCGTAGCCGAGCGCGGCGTGGCCGAGCACAGGACTGCCCGTGCTCGCGTGCAGCCTCGTGACGTCGCCGCCCTCCTCGTCGACGGCCACCACCGCGTGCGGTGCGTGCAGCCGGATCTCCAGCGCCAGTGCGGAGACGTCACCTGCGAAGGCGTTGCTGCCGAAGAGGCAGATGCCGCCGAGCCCTTCGTCGAGCAGCGAGCGCCAGTCGTCGCGAAGGTCGGCTCCGTCGAAGCCCGGCAGCTGCACCTGCAGCGCGAGTGTCTCGAGCGAGCTCATCCCTTGACTCCCCCTGCTGTGAGACCGGCCGTCATCCGGCCCTGGACGATGAGGAAGAAGATGATCACCGGGATCGCGATCAGCGTCGAGCCTGCCATCACCGCTCCCCAGTCGGTGCCCCGGTTGACGTCGGTGAACGTGCTCAGCCACACCGGGAGCGTCTTGCGGTCGTCGCGGGTCATCACGACCAGGGCGAGCGTGAACTCGTTCCAGGCCTGGATGAAGCCGTAGACCCCGGTCGCCACCAGTCCGGGGGCGAGCAGCGGGAAGGTGATCCGGAAGAAGGCGCCCAGCCGCGTGCAGCCGTCCACGAGCGCCGCCTCCTCGAGCTCGAACGGCACTCCGGCCACGAAGCCGCGCAGGGTCCAGATCGTGAAGGGCAGCACCGACGCGACGTAGACCAGCGTCAGGCCGGCCACGGTGTTGAGGAGGTCGGCGCCCTCGAGCATCTTGTACTGGGAGATGAACAGCGCCTCGACCGGGATCATCTGGATGACCAGCAACGTGACGATGAAGCTCTTGCGCCCGGGGAAGCGGAACCGTGTCACTGCCACCGCGGCGAGGAACGCGAAGATCAGCGCGAGGCCGACCGTCGACAGCGTCACGAACAGGCTCATCTTCAGGGCGTCCAGGAACTCGCCGTCCTCGAAGAGGCGTCGGTAGTTGTCCAGGGTGCCGCCGAACGGGTGCCAGGTCGGGTCCGGCGACCGGATCTCGCGCCGGGTCCGGAACGACGTCGACACCATCCAGTAGACGGGGAACGCGCACAGGACGAACACCAGAAGCCCGGTGGCGTCGACCAGCACCCGGCGCCCGAGCGAGAGCCGTCGCCCGTCGCTGCCCTTCACAGTGCCTCCTGCCGCAGCATGCTGCGCACGTAGCCCGCCGTCAGGATGACCGTGAGCGCGAGCATGAAGATCGCGACCGCAGATGCCAGGCCGAAGCTGCCCTCCCCGATCCCGAGCCGGTAGATGTAGGTGCCCAGGAGGTTGGTGTCCTCGGTGACCCCGCCGGCCTTCTGCAGCACGTAGATCTGGGTGAAGACCCGCAGGTCCCAGATCACCTGGAGCAGGCCGACGACCAGCAGCACCGGCTTGATCGTGGGTACGACGACGAGCCGGAACCGCTGCCACGCGTTGGCGCCGTCGACCTCGGCCGCCTCGACGACCTCCGCCGGCACCTGGGTGAGGCCGGCGTACAGGGTGAAGGCGACGAACGGCACGCTCATCCAGACCACGACCACCGTGGCTACCAGGAAGAACGAGAGCGGGTTGAGCAGCCACGAGTGGCCGTCGTACTCGAAACCGAGCCGGACCAGCAGCCAGTTGACGATGCCGTACTCGGAGTCGAACAGCCACTGCCAGATCGTCAGGGCCGCCAGCACAGGCATCGCCCAGGCCAGCAGCAGGCCGGTCTGGACGAGGATCTTGACCGGCTTGGAGAGCTTGCCCATCAGGAGCGCGATGGCGATCCCGATCACCATCGTGATGGCGGCATTGGCGAAGCAGAACACGATCGAGCGGAGGACGACCTTCCAGAGGTACGGGTCGGTGACCAGGCGCTGGTAGTTGTCAAGGCCGATCCACTCCGCCGGCCGGCCGAACTGCTGGGCGAGCCCGAACTCCTGGAAGGAGAGCACGACCTGCCGCGCGAGCGGGTAGCCCAGCGCGACCGCCAGCGCCAGGAGGGACGGCACGAGCAGGCCGTAGGGCAGTCTCGGCCGTTTGCGCGCGGTGGTCCGAGCGGTAGTCGTGGTCATGCCGGTCCCTCCTTTCGTGTTGACCAGCGGTGGTCACATGCTGGTCGAGCCGCGAAGCGAAGCGAGCGTGTCGAGACCACCGGCGACGTGCCCGGCTACTCGACCACGGAGTGCTCCCCGTGGTCGAGTGCCAGCGTCGGTGCGGAGTGGTCTCGACACGCTTGCTCGCCCTAGGGCTCGCTTCGCGGCTCGACCATCGGGTTAGTTGAGCTGGGCCTCGATCTTCTCGTCGGCCTCCTTGGCCAGGGCCGCGACGTCACCGCCCTGGGCGATGCCGACGAAGAGGTCCTCCAGGATGCGCGCGCCCTCGACGCTGGCCCACCCGGCCGCGGCAGGAGTGAGCTTGGCGTTGCTGGCCGCCTCGATCGTCGCCGCCGCGAACTCGTCGGTGCCCAGCTTGCTGGCCAGCGACTGCTTGGCGGGCGTGAGCCCGTTCTCCGCGAGGATCGACTGGTAGTCGTCGCTGAGCATCAGCTCGACCGCCGTCCGCGCCAGGTCCTGGTTCTTGGACTTGGCCGAGACCGCGATGTTGGAGCCGCCGAGCAGCACGGGCGCGGCGCCGCCGGACGAGCCGGGCATCGCGAACACACCGAGGTTGCCCATCATCTCGGGGCAGCCGGTCTCCTCGTTGTCGATCAGGCCGGTCACCCAGCCGGGCGCCGAGAGCATGCCCACCTCGTTGTTGCAGAAGGGCACCTGCGGGTCGGCCTCGTTGCCGTCCTTGGCAGCGCCCGACGCCTCGGTGAACAGCTTCTGCACGGTGGTCAGGCCGGCCACGGACTCCGGGCTGTCCAGGCTCGCGGTCCAGGCGTCGCCGTCGGCCTCGGCCAGTCCACCGCCGGCGTCCCAGACGAACGTCACACCGTTGCGCCAGTCCTGTCCGGGCAGCCAGAACCCGGAGAAGTTGGCCGGCTTCGGGTTGGCCTTCTTCAGGTCGACGGCGGCCTGGACGAACTCGTCCATCGTCGTCGGGACCTCGATCTGCGCCTTCTCGAAGAGGTCCTTGCGGTAGAAGACGTACTTCGAGCCGGCGTAGTAGGGCACGGCGTACGTCTTCCCGTCGTACGACCCCGCCTCGACGAAGCCCTGCAGCAGATCGTCGCCACCGAGCGAGTCGAGCTCGCCGGTGAGGTCGCTGAACGCACCCGCACCGGTGAAGGTCGCGGCCTGGGTGTTGCCGACCTCGACGACGTCGGGCGTCTCCGAGTCGCTGGACAGCGCCGTGGTCAGCCGTTCCACCAGGCCTTCCCACTGCTGTTCCTCGACCGTGAGGGTGGAGCCGTCGTTCTGCTCCTCGAAGGTCTTCTTCAGCCAGTCCCGAGCGGCCTGCGGGGTGTCAGGGCCGTTGAGCCACACCCGGATGTCGGCCTTGGCGGGGCCACCGTCCGAGCCACCGTCGTCGTCGTTCCCGCACCCGGTGAGTGCGAGCGCTGCCACCACGGGGATGGCCAGCCACCTGTTGTTCCTCCGGTTGACCTTCAACTTCCTGTTCCTCTCTTGGGTTCTCACTCACCACGCGTCAGGACACGCCGAGCTCGCCGCTGAGGACGAGCACCGCCGCGCCGACCAGGACCACGTCGTCCCCGAGGACGGAGGTGCGGACCACGAGCTCGTCTCCGATGACCGGCATGGTGTTGCGCCGGATCGTTCGGGCCGCCGCTTCGCTCAGCGGTCCGTCGAGCAGCTCGATCGGACCGCTGAGCACGAGCTCGTGCAGGTTCAGCGTCCCGACCACCGGCGCGAGCGCGGCGCCGAGCCGCTCCCCTGTGCGCCGGAGGACCTTGGCCTCGTCGGCGCCCTCCAGGCGCCGCCTGAGGTTGGGTACGGCGAGCAGGGTCTCCAGGCAGCCGACCCGGCCGCACGCGCACCTCTCGCCCCGCGGCTCGACCACGACGTGGCCGATCTCGCCCGCCGCCGAGCGGTGGCCGTGCAGGAGCTGGCCCTCGAGGATCAGCCCAGCGCCGACGCCCTTGCCGACCCGTAGCACCATCAGCCCACCGCCGGCCGCGTCGCCGAACGTGTGCTCTCCGAGGGCGGCGATGTTCGCGTCGTTGGCCACGAAGACCGGGAGCCCGAGCCGCTCGCGCAGGTTGGCGGCGAGCGGTACGCCGTGCCAGCCGAGGTTGGGGGCGTCGAGCACGTTGCCGGTCGCGTCCACCACGCCGGGGCTCCCGACGCCGATGCCGAGCACCGGTCGGGTGGCGACGGCTACCAGGGTGGCGGCAAGGTCGTGCACGAGCTCGACCGCGTCGAGGCCGCGCCGACCGTCGAGGGCGACCTCCTGTCGGGCCTTGAGCCGGCCGGACAGGTCGACGACCGCGCCCACCATGGCTTCGTCGCGGGACAGGTCCAGGCACACGATGTGCGCCGCGTCAGGCACGAAGCCGACCAGCGTCGGAGGCTTGCCGACGCGGGTCTCCTGGGGAGCTCCGAGCTCCTCGACCAGCCCCTCGCCGACCATCTCGCCCACCAGGTCGGAGACTGTCACGCGGGTCAGCGCGGTGGCTCGGGCCAGGTCGGCTCGGCTGGCGGGGCCGTGCCGGAAGAGGTGCTGGAGCAGCAGAGCCCGGTGGTGCCTGCGGGCGTCCTCCTGCAGGAGCTTCCCGCTGGGCCGCAGTGGCCGTCCTACCGGTGTGCTCGTCGTCACATTTGTTAGTTCAGCGCACTAACTAATTACTGTCAAGGGTTCCCGACGTTGCGTTTCGGTGTCATCGGCGGCTCGCGGCCACGACCGCGTCGGTCAGCGCTGCCGGCGACGCGACGCGCAGGTGCAGCATGGTGCTATTCGTCCTCGTCGCTGGTGCGCTCGCCGTGCGTGCCCGGGCGCGGAGCCCAGGGCAGCTCCTCCGCAGGGCGTACGACGATCAGCCGGTCACCGCGGGTGAGCAGGGTGACCACCGGGTCGTAGTAGCGGTGCACCTTGCCGTCGCGCAGCACCGCGATCACCTGGTCGGGCAGGTGCTGCGGCTGCTTGCCGACCTCAGTGACCAGCAGGTCGCGCTCGGCGACCTCGAGCCCCTCACCGTAGGAGAGCAGGTCCTCCATCACGTAGCCGAGGGCCGGGCTCATCGACGAGAGGCCGAGCAGCCGGCCTACGGCGGACGACGACGTGATGACCGAGTCCGCACCGCTCTGGCGGACCAGTTGGACGTTGGCCTCCTCGCGCACGGACGCGACGACGTAGGCCTTGGCGTTGAGCGCCCGCACGTTGAGCGTGGAGAGCACGGTGGAGTCGTCACGGTCGGTGGTGATGATCACCTGGCGGGCCTTGGACACCCCGGCGCGACGCAGCACATCACGTCGGGTCGCGTCACCGGCGACGACGGTGTAGCCGTCGGCGTTGGCCTCGCTCTGCCCGATCGGGTCGGGGTCGACCACGACGATGTCGGCCTTGTCCGTGCCGTTGTTCACCAGGAGCTGGATCGCGCTGCGGCCCTTGGTGCCGTAGCCCACGACCACGACGTGCTCGCCCATGCGTCTCCTCCACTGTGCGACCTTGACGTTGTAGCGACCCTGGGTCGCGAGGACCTCGAGGGTCGTGCCGATCAACAGCACCAGGAAGGCGATGCGCATCGGCGTGATCAGGAAGACGTTGACCATGCGCGCCGCGTCGGACACCGGCGCGATGTCACCGTAGCCCGTGGTGCTCAGCGTGACCGTCGTGTAGTAGATCGCGTCGGTGAAGCTGAGCTTGCCGGTCGGGTCGTTGTTGTCGGCGTAGCCGTCCTTGTCGAGGTAGACGATCAACACGGTCAGGCCGAGCACGCTGAGAGCCATCATCAGGCGCTTGGTCAGGACGTACCACGGCGACCGGGTGACCTCGGGGAACCGGATGGCTCCGAGGGTCGTCTGGGGGTTCTCGTCGGGCACGGTCAGGACCTAGTCGACGACGTCGCCGTAGAGGTAGACCGACGAGTTCTCGCCGCTCTTGGAAGGGATCGCCACGAACCGGAACTCGTCCCCCGGCTTCGGGAGGGTCTGGCTGTTGCGCCGCCACAGGCCGCACAGCTTGCCGTCCTCGGCCTCGGGTACGTCGGCGATCGCGTCACCGACCAGGCACAGCGTCTGGGTCTTGGCGTCGTAGCTCTCGACCTCGGCGGTCGTGCGCGTCGCGGTGTCGGGCCCGGCGACACTTCCCACCAGGTAGCCCGCCAGCAGGCACAGTGCCCCACCGGCGACTGCCACCGGGGTGGGCAGGTTGACGTTTCCCATCGGGACCTTCCGCTGCGTGGCCATGCGTTCGCAGCAGACAGCATTCCACAGCTTTCGTCAGCGGATCGCGCGCAAGCCCGGGGTGTCGATCACGGCTCCGCCGTTGGGCAGGAGGTGGAGCTGACGCCGCGGTCCCCGTCGTACGGCGAGGTCGCCGACCAGCGCACGCACGAGGGTCGACTTGCCCTGCTCCGGCGCTCCGACCAGCGCCAGCGTGAGCTGGCGGTCGACAAGGCGACGCAGGTCGGCGACGCCGAGGCCGGTGCGAGCACTTGTCAGGAGGGGTCGGCAACCAGAGGGCAGCTCGGGCACGGCCTCCACTCGGTCGCACCGGGTGAGCACGAGGACAGGCCGGGCGCCGCTCCGCTCGGCCATCGTCACGATCGGGATCAGCCTGGCCGGGTCCGGGAACGCGTCAGCGGCGACGACGACGGCGATCAGGTCGATGTTGGCTGCGAGCACATGCCCCCCGACCGAGCCCACCAGGGAGGTACGACGCGGCACCACCTTCTCCAGCGTCACCCGCCGGTCGGGCCAGTCGCGCAGGACCGCCCAGTCCCCGACACACGGGGTGGACGAGCTGTCGGCGGCGATCCAGCCGAGCAGGCGCCCGCCGTACGACGCCCGCACCTCGCCCGCCTGGGTGAGCAGCGTGGCGATCCCCCGCTCGACGCGCAGCACGCGGCCGACCCGTGAGTCCGCGGCCGCGGCCCACCGGGCCAGCTCGGGGTCGTAGCCGATGGCCTCCAGCACACCGCGAATGTACGGCGCGGCAACGCTGTGGAGCACCCGAATTATTCGGCTGCCTCGGGGTGACGCTCGTCGGGCCACAGCTGGTCGAACGACGCGTTGAGCGCGGCGCCGATGAGAACGGCGATGGAGACCAGGTAGAGCCACAGCAGAACCGCGATGGGTGCCGCGAGCGGCCCGTAGATCGAGGTCGACTCGGCCGCGGTGACCACCAGGAACCACCGCAGGACGTAGGAGCCCAGGACCCACACCAGCATCGTCAGGACTGCTCCCGGCAGGTTGTAGCGCCACGAGGTCCGCACCGGCACCGAGACGTGGTAGAGGGTCGCCAGGAAGCAGATGCCGAGCACCAGCACGATGGGCCAGTAGAGCGAGACCAGCCAGTCCAGCTGGACCGGGACCGCCTCGTCCACCAGGCTCGGTCCCGCGATGACCAGCGGGATGATCACGATGCCGGTGACCAGTCCCATCACGTAGAGCGAGAACGACAGCATGCGGGTGCGGACGATGCCGCGCTTGCCGTTGAGGCCGTACATGATCGTGATCGTGTCCACGAAGACGTTCAGCGCGCGCGAGCCGGACCACAGCGCCAGGACGAAGCCGATCGAGATCACGTCGAAGCGCGGGCCGCTCATCACGTCGTTCAACGTCGGCCGGATGATCTTGTCGACCGTCTCCTCGGTGAAGGCACGCAGCGACAGGTCGATGACGCTGGTCTTGAAGTCGTCGAGCTCGGAGGCGCTGAAGCGGTTGAACACGTAGCCGATCGACCCTGCCAGGCCGAAGATCAGCGGCGGCAGGGAGAGCAGCCCGAAGAACGCCGCCTCGGCTGCGAGACCGGTGACCCGGTTGCGCATGCAGATCGCGACCGTCGACACGATCAGCCGCCAGACGGCCCGTCGTGCGGCTGACCAGAGCGAACCGCGGGCGGGCACCGCACGATCCGCCTCCGCTGCCATGGTTTCCACCGTATCTCCAGCCGACCGACGTGGCGGCGCGCCACGGCATGGCGTCCGCCGACTGGGCCATTCGCGTCGGACAATGACAGCGTCCGGCAGCAAAGGGCCGCTGGACGCGACAGATCGGAGTCGCAGTGATGCATACCCTCACACAACGCCTCACGGCCGAGTTCGTCGGGACGTTCGTGCTCGTCTTCGGCGGCTGCGGCGCAGCAGTGCTCGCCGGCGAGTTCATCGGCATCTATGGCGTGGCCCTCGCGTTCGGCCTCACCGTCCTGACCATGGCGTACGCCGTGGGACACGTGTCAGGGGGTCACTTCAACCCGGCCGTCACCCTCGGCCTGGCGCAGGCCAAGCGGTTCGACTGGAAGGACGTTCCAGCCTACGTCGTGACCCAGATCGTCGCGGCCTGCTCGGCGGCGCTCGTGCTCTTCATCGTGGCCAAGGGCAAGGACGGCTTCGTGGCCGAGAACAGATTCGCCACCAACGGCTACGGCGACCACTCCCCCAACGGTTACAACCTGCTCGCGGTGCTGATCATCGAGGTGCTGCTGACGGCGGTCTTCCTCTACATCATCCTGGGCGCAACCGACACCCGGGCTCCCAAGGGATTCGCGCCGATCGCGATCGGCCTCGGCCTCACGTTGATCCACCTGATCAGCATCCCGGTCAGCAACACATCGGTGAACCCGGCGCGGTCGATCGGCCCGGCCCTGTTCGCCGGCGGCGACGTGCTCTTGCAGCAGTGGGCGTTCCTGCTGGCTCCGGCCGTCGGAGCGCTCATCGCCGGCGCGACGTACGCCCTCATGCTCGGCTCGGGCGGCGATGTCGCACCGCTCGAGGACACCGCCCAAGCCTGACCCTGGCCTGACCAGACGCACGCGACGGCGGCAGCCCCCGCTAGGAGCTGCCGCCGTCGAGGCTGTGCCGATGCCTCCAGGAACCTCTGGGTCTCAGTCGAGGTCGAACCGGTCGTTGCTCATGACCTTGTCCCAGGCCCTGACGAAGTCGCGGACGAACTTCTCCTGCGCGTCGTCGCTGGCGTAGACCTCGGCGAGCGCCCGGAGCTGGGAGTTCGAGCCGAAGACGAGGTCCACTGCCGTGGCGGTGCGGGTGACCTCGCCGGTTGCCCGGTCGCGGCCCTCGTAGACGTGCTCGGCGGTCTCCGACGCCTTCCACTCCGTGCTCATGTCGAGCAGGCTCACGAAGAAGTCGGGGGTCAGAGCGCCCGGACGGTCGGTGAAGACACCATGGCCGGTCCCGCCGACGTTGGCACCCAGGGCACGCAGACCGCCGACGAGCACGGTCGTCTCCGGAGCGCTGAGCCCGAGCATGTACGCACGGTCGAGCAGCATCGTCTCGGGCGGGAGCTTCTCGCCGGCCCGCAGGTAGTTGCGGAACCCGTCGGCCCGCGGCTCCAGCACCGCGAACGACTCGACGTCGGTCTGCTCCTGCGAGGCGTCGGTGCGGCCGGGACGGAACGGGACGGTGACGTCGACGCCCGCGTCCTTGGCGGCCTTCTCGACGCCGGCAGCGCCGGCGAGCACGATCAGGTCCGCCAGCGAGATCTGCTTGCCACCCGCGCCGTTGAACTCGCCGCGGACCTGCTCGAGCTGGTCCAGCACCTTCGCGAGCTCGGCCGGCTGGTTGACCTCCCAGTCCTTCTGCGGTGCCAGCCGGATCCGCGCACCGTTGGCGCCGCCGCGCTTGTCGGTGTCGCGGTAGCTCGCGGCCGACGCCCAGGCGGTCGACACCAGCTGGGAGACCGAGAGACCCGACTCGAGGACCTTGGCCTTGAGGGTGGCCACGTCGTCGTCGCCGACCAGCTCGTGGTCGACGGCCGGCACCGGGTCCTGCCACGGCTGCGGCTCCGCGACCCAGGGGCCTAGGTAGCGAGACACCGGGCCCATGTCACGGTGCAGCAGCTTGTACCAGGCCTTGGCGAACGCCTCGGCGAACTGGTCGGGGTTCTCCAGGAAGCGACGCGAGATCTTCTCGTACTCCGGGTCGAGCCGCAGCGAGAGGTCGGTCGTCAGCATCGTCGGCAGACGCTTCTTGGACGGGTCATGGGCGTCCGGGATGACCGCCTCGGCGTCCTTGGCCACCCACTGGTGCGCACCGGCCGGGCTGGCGGACAGCTCCCACTCGTAGCCGAACAGGTTCTCGAAGAAGTTGATGCTCCAGCGGGTGGGGGTCTTGGTCCAGGTCACCTCCAGGCCACTGGTGATCGCGTCCGCGCCCTTGCCGGAGTTGAAGGTGCTCTTCCAGCCGAAGCCCTGCTCCTCCAGCGAACCGGCCTCGGGCTCGGGGCCGACGTGCTCGGCCGGGCCGGCACCGTGGGTCTTGCCGAACGAGTGCCCACCGGCGATCAGGGCCACGGTCTCCTCGTCGTTCATCGCCATACGCCGGAACGTCTCGCGGATGTCCCGCGCGGCGGCAACCGGGTCCGGGTTGCCGTTGGGGCCCTCCGGGTTCACGTAGATCAGGCCCATCTGCACGGCGCCGAGCGGACCAGACAGCTCGCGGTCGCCGCTGTAGCGCTCGTCGCCGAGCCAGCTGCCCTCCTGGCCCCAGAAAACCTCCTCGGGCTGCCAGATGTCCTCGCGGCCGAAGCCGAAGCCGAACGTCTGGAAGCCCATGGACTCGAGGGCGACGTTGCCGGCGAACACCAGCAGGTCGGCCCAGGAGATCGCGTTGCCGTACTTCTTCTTCACCGGCCAGAGCAGGCGCCGGGCCTTGTCCAGGTTGCCGTTGTCCGGCCAGCTGTTCAGCGGTGCGAACCGCTGCGCGCCGTCACCGGCGCCACCGCGGCCGTCCTCGATGCGGTAGGTGCCGGCGGCGTGCCAGCTCAGCCGGATCATCAGGCCGCCGTAGTGCCCGAAGTCCGCCGGCCACCAGTCCTGCGAGGTGGTCATGACCTCCTCGACGTCACGCTTGAGCGCCTCGACATCCAAGCCGGCGAAGGCCTGGGCGTAGTCGAAGTCGGCGTCCAGCGGGCTCGCGGCCGGGGCGTTCTGGTGCAGCACGGAGAGGTCGAGCTGGTTCGGCCACCAGTCCTTGTTCGTGTGCGGACGGTTCGCGTGCGGCTCCGGTGCGTCGAGCGCCGGGTTCTCGCTCTCGCTGCCGTGCTCGGTCACGCCGTTCGTGTCGGTCATGTGCTTCCTTCCGGTGGCGGTTCTTCGGACTTCAGGGACGGGTTGTGCAGGAGGGGCACAGGCCCCAGTAGACGACCTCGGCCTCGTCGATGCGGAAGCCGTTGTCGTCGGAAGCAGTCAGGCAGGGCACGTGGCCCACGGCGCAGTCGACGTCGGCGATGGTGCCGCACGACCGGCAGACGACGTGGTGGTGGTTGTCGCCGACGCGTGACTCGTAGCGCGCCACGGAGCCCATCGGCTGGATGCGGCGTACCAGGCCGACAGCCGTCAGGGCGCCCAGGCAGTCGTAGACGGTCTGGTGGGACACGTAGGGAAGAAGCTCCGCCCGCACGGCACGCAGGACCGTCTCGGTGTCGGCGTGCGGGTAGGCGTGGACCGCGCTCAGCACCGCCACCCGAGGACGTGTGACGCGCAGGGCGGACCGGCGTACCAGCTCCTGGAAGTCGATCGCCGCGTCCACGGGGGCCACGCTACTCATTTTCTGGAATGAGTCAAGAAACTGGCTCCGGGACCCGCCAGGACGTTCAGACCAGCTCGAGCCCCGGGTACAGCGGGTGCTTGTCGAGCATCTCGGCCGAACGGGCCTTGGTCTTGTCGGCGATGCCGTCGGCGAGGGTGTAGGTCGCCTGCGACAGCGCGCCCTTGGAGGTGGTGTTCGGCTTGGTGTTGTTCAGGACGTCGACCACCAGCTCCGCGACCGTGTCGAACTCGTCGTGCCCGAACCCACGAGTGGTCAGGGCCGGCGTACCGAAACGGATGCCGGAGGTGTACCAAGCGCCGTTGGGATCGGCCGGGATCGAGTTGCGGTTGGTGACCACACCGGCGTCGAGCAGAGCCGACTCCGCCTGGCGGCCGGTGACGCCGAACGACGAGACGTCCAGCAGCACGATGTGGTTGTCGGTGCCGCCCGTGACCAGTCGTGCACCCCGTTTGAGGAAGCCATCGGCGAGGGACTTGGCGTTGTCGGCGATGTGCTGCGCGTAGGTCTGGAACTCCGGCAGCCGAGCCTCCGCCAGAGCCACGGCCTTGGCCGCCATCACGTGCGAGAGCGGCCCACCGAGCACCATCGGGCAACCGCGGTCGACCGAGGGGGCGTAGTCCTCCTGAGCGAGCACCAGGCCACCCCGCGGGCCACGCAGGGACTTGTGCGTCGTCGTCGTGGTGATGTGGGCGAACTGGACGGGGTTCTCGTCACCGGTGAAGACCTTGCCGGCGACCAGCCCGGCGAAGTGGGCCATGTCGACCATCAGCGTCGCGCCGACCTCGTCGGCGATCTCGCGCATCTTTGCGAAGTTCACCCGTCGCGGATAGGCCGAGTAGCCGGCCACGAGCACGAGCGGCTTGAACTCGCGGGCCTTGGCGGCCAGGGCGTCGTAGTCGAGCAGGCCGGTCTCAGGGTCGGTGCCGTACTGCTGCTGGTGGAACATCTTGCCGCTGATGTTCGGCCGGAACCCGTGGGTGAGGTGGCCGCCGGCGTCGAGCGACATGCCCAGCAGCCGCTGGTTGCCGAACTCGTGCCGCAGCTCCTCCCAGTCGTCCTCGGACAGCTCGTTGACGTTCTTCTTGCCGTGGCGCTCCAGCGCGGGGCTCTCGATCCGGTGCGCGAGGATCGACCAGAACGCCACCAGGTTCGCGTCGATGCCGGAGTGCGGCTGGGCATAGGCGTACGGGGCGTCGAACAGCTCGCGTGCATGCTCAGCGGCGAGCGCCTCCACGGTGTCGACGTTCTGGCAGCCGGCGTAGAACCGGTGCCCGATCGTCCCCTCGGCGTACTTGTCGCTGAGCCAGGTGCCCATGGTCAGGAGCACCGCTGGGGACGCGTAGTTCTCCGAGGCGATCAGCTTGAGGGACGCCCGCTGGTCCGCCAGCTCCTGACGCGTGGCCTCCGCGATGCGGGGCTCGACCGAGGCGATCACCTCGAGTGCGGAACGGTAGGCGGCAGACGCGGTCGCTGCGTAGGACTGAGGGTCGGTCATGAGGGAGACTCTAATGAGGTGGGACCGACCACGGTGGTCCGGGTTCTGGCCTCGACGTGGCCCACGTCACACCGGTACGCCGGAAGCCCCGCGGGCGTCTCACATGATGGGCAGGCGTCTCACATCATAGGATCCTGGTTTGTGGGAACGCCGTCCGACCCGTGAGACTTGACGCCATGATCTCCGCTGCAACGGCTATGCACCTCGTGGCTCGGCGCCACGTGGACTTCGGCCGTGCCAGCAGCATGATCTGTATGTCGGCCTGATCGCGCCTCCTGACCTGGCAATCGGGGAGCCGCCGCCGACGTTGATCTCGACAAGGTCGTCGAGGGGAACCGTCCGCGCGAACCGGCGCCCATACTTCCCTAGGACTTCTTCCTCCATGACTTCTGCACCCCAGTCACCGGCCGGCCCTCCGGCAGCAGCTGGTGCCGTCGGCCGCTCCGGACGCGCCCGCCCCAAGCGCGGCGAGGGCCAGTGGGCACTGGGCTACATGGAGCCGCTGAACAAGAACGAGCAGTCCAAGAAGGACGACAACCCGCTCAACGTCCGGGCCCGCATCCTGCACATCTACTCCAAGCGCGGCTTCGACTCGATCGACCCGGCCGACCTCCGCGGCCGCTTCCGCTGGATGGGCCTCTACACCCAGCGTGCTCCGGGCTTCGACGGCGGCAAGACGGCCATGCTCGAGGAGGAGGAGCTCGACGACCGCTACTTCATGCTCCGGGTCCGCAGCGACGGTGCGCTGCTGGGCGCTCCCCAGCTCCGTGCGCTCGGCAGCATCTCCACCGACTTCGCCCGCGGAACCGCCGATGTCACCGACCGGCAGAACATCCAGTACCACTGGATCGAGATCGAGAACGTCCCGGAGATCTGGCAGCGCCTCGACGACGTCGGGATGACCAGCCTCGAGGCCTGCGGTGACTCACCCCGACCGTTCCTCGGCTCCCCCGTGGCAGGTGTCGCCGCCGACGAGATCATCGACGCCACCCCGGCGCTCGAGGAGATCAAGCGTCGCTACATCGGCAACCCCGAGTACTCCAACCTTCCCCGCAAGTTCAAGACCTCCGCGACGGGCCACCCCAGCCACGACACCGTCCCGTCCTGCAACGACGTCTCGTTCGTCGGCACGGTGCACCCCGAGCACGGACCGGGCTTCGACCTCTGGGTCGGCGGCGGGCTGTCGACCAACCCGATGTTCGCGCAGAAGCTCGGCGTCTGGATCCCCCTCGACGAGGTGCCCGACGCCTGGGAGGCCGTGACCGCGGTCTTCCGTGACTACGGCTACCGTCGTCTCCGCTCGCGGGCGCGCCTGAAGTTCCTGGTGGCCGACTGGGGCGTGGAGAAGTTCCGCGAGGTCATGGAGACCGAGTACCTCAAGCGCAAGCTCGTCGACTGCCCCTCCCCCGTGGCCACCCTCGGCGGCGGGGACCACATCGGCGTCCACGAGCAGAAGGACGGCGACTTCTACATCGGCGTCGCCCCCACCGTGGGCCGCATCAACGGCGAGACCCTGACCAAGCTCGGCGACCTGGTCGAGCAGTACGACGCGGCAGGCGCACGTCTGACGGCGCAGCAGAAGATCGTCGTGCTCGGCGTCAAGCCCGACGACGTCGAGGGGCTGGTCGCCGACCTGGCCGCGATCGGCCTGGAGGCGCGCCCGTCCAACTGGCGCCGCAACACCATGGCCTGCACCGGCATCGAGTTCTGCAAGCTCGCGATCGTCGAGACCAAGGCCCGTGCCGCCGACCTGGTCGCGGAGCTGGAGAAGCGCTTCCCCGAGCTCGACACCCCGATCAGCGTCAACGTCAACGGCTGCCCGAACTCCTGCGCCCGCATCCAGGTTGCCGACATCGGCCTGAAGGGCATGCTCGTCCTCGACGAGTCCGGCGAGCAGGTCGAAGGCTTCCAGGTGCACCTCGGCGGTGACGTCGGGCTCACACCCACCTTCGGCCGCAAGCTGCGAGCGCACAAGGTGACCACCGCGGGCCTGGACGACTACGTCACCAATGTGGTGTCCAGCTACCTCGCCGAGCGCCAGCAGGGCGAGACGTTCGCGGCCTGGGTCGCGCGGGCCGACGAGGAGCCGCTGCGTGGCGAGAAGCCGGTCGAGGTGGTCACGGCATGACCGAGCGCGCCGTTCCCTTCCACTGCCCGTACTGCGCGGAGGAGGACCTCCGCCCGCACGGTGCCACGCACGGTGAGTGGGAATGCCGCGCCTGCCTTCGGGCCTTCAGCCTCAAGTACATCGGAATGCTTCGCCCCGCACACGAGCCGGAAGGAGGCCCGCGATGACGGCAGCAACCGCGAAAGCGGCCTTCAACAACCGCGGCACGGAGACCGAGGGGCGCAGCGAGGAGGAGCTCCAGGACCTCGTGCGCCACGCCGGCGCCGAGCTCGAGCTCGCCCCCGCCGAGGTCATCATCGAGTGGGCCGTCGCCACGTTCGGCAAGCGTTTCTGCGTCACGTCGTCGATGGGTGACGCCGTGCTCGCAGACATCGCCGCCAAGGTGGCGCCCGGCGTCGACGTCGTCTTCCTCGACACCGGCTATCACTTCGTCGAGACCATCGGCACGCGCGACGCCGTCGAGGCGACGATGCCGGTCAACCTGATCACGATCACTCCCAAGCAGACCGTCGCCGAGCAGGATGCGACGTACGGCAAGGACCTCTTCGCCCGCGACCCCGACAAGTGCTGCGCGCTGCGCAAGGTGGCGCCGCTCGCGGAGTCGCTGGCGCACTACGACGCCTGGGCGACCGGCCTGCGTCGCGCGGAGACCCACAACCGGGTCATCGCGCCCGTGATCGGCTGGGACTCCAAGAAGCGCAAGGTCAAGGTGTCCCCGCTCGCCCGGTGGAGCGACGACGACGTCGACCGCTACATCCTGGACAACGGCGTACTCGTCAACCCGCTGCAGTACGACGGCTACCCGAGCATCGGGTGCTGGCCGTGCACGCGGCGGGTGGCTCCCGGAGAGGACCCGCGCAGCGGTCGCTGGGCAGGTCAGGCCAAGACGGAGTGCGGCATCCACGCCTAGCCCGTCTGCAACGCACAACCAAGTCGACAACGGCGTCGAACCACACCCCCTCGAGAGGAGGCCCCACATGACCGCTCCAGCACTGGTGGCGCTTGCCCATGGCAGCCGCGACCCCCGCTCCGCGGCAACGATCAAGGCCCTTGTCGACGAGGTTCGCGCCATGCGGCCCGACCTTCGCATCGAGCCCGCGTTCCTCGACCTCTGCCGGCCCAACTTCCAGACTGTCGTGGACCGTCTGGTGCGAGCCGGCTTCGAAGAGATCGTCGTCGTACCCCTGCTGCTGAGCGAGGCCTTCCACGCCAAGGTGGACGTGCCGACGGCGGTCGCCGAGGCAGTCGCCCGGCACCCGCAGCTGCAGATCCGGGCGACCGACATCCTCGGCATGGAGCCGGTGTTCCTCGAGGTTCTGGACCGGCGCATGCGCGAGGCGCTCTGCAGGGCCAGGTGCCGCGAGCTCGACGCGCTCGTCCTGGCTGCGGCCGGCTCGTCCGACCCGCTGGCCAACCAGCTCGTGACTCGGCTGGCCAGGCTCTGGGGGTCGCGTCACAAGCTGCCCACCGTCGCCGCCTACGCCTCGGCCACCCCACCGGCCACCGGTGAGGCCGTCCGGCAGTTCCGCGCCGAGGGTCGTCGGCACATCGCCGTCGGCTCGCTCTTCCTGGCTCCCGGCACCCTGCCCGACCGAGCCGCCGAGCTCGCCCTCGAGGCCGGCGCGGTGGCCGTCTCCGCCCCGCTGGGAGCCGACCCCGAGGTGGCGCGGACGATCCTGGCCCGCTACGCGGTGGGGGCTGTCGAGCTGGTCCCGGTCTGACGACCGTCCGTGGGCGCGGAGCCCCTTCCCCGGCTCACCCCTCCACCCAATAGGCTCTGACGCATGACCCAGCACTTCAACGTCGTTGTCCTCGGCGCGGGCCCGGGCGGTTATGTCGCCGCGATCCGCGCCGCCCAGCTCGGCCTGAGCGCAGCCGTGATCGAGGAGAAGTACTGGGGCGGTGTCTGCCTCAACGTCGGGTGCATCCCGAGCAAGGCGCTGCTGCGCAACGCCGAGCTCGCGCACATCCTGACCCACGAGAAGGAGACCTTCGGCATCTCCGGCGAGGCCACGATGGACTTCGGGGCCACCTGGAAGCGCAGCCGGTCGGTGTCGGAGCGGATGACCAACGGCGTCCACTTCCTGATGAAGAAGAACAAGATCACCGAGATCAACGGCTGGGGCACGTTCACCGGCCCCCAGGCGATCGAGGTGAAGAAGGAGGACGGCTCGGTCGAGACCGTCACCTACGACAACGTGATCATCGCCACCGGCGCCACGACCCGCCTCATCCCCGGCACGTCGCTGTCGGAGCGAGTCGTGACCTACGAGGAGCAGATCCTCACCGAGGAGCTCCCCGGGTCGATCATCATCGCGGGCTCGGGCGCGATCGGTGTCGAGTTCGCCTACGTGCTCAAGAACTTCGGTGTCGACGTGACGATCGTCGAGTTCCTCGACCGCATGGTCCCGACCGAGGACGCGGAGATCTCCAAGGAGCTCCTCCGCCACTACAAGAAGCTCGGTGTCAACGTCCTGGTCGGCACCAAGGTGGAGTCGATCGACGACTCCGGCGACAAGGTGAAGGTCACCATCTCCCCCGCCGCCGGCGGCGACCAGCAGGTGCTGGAGGCCGACAAGGTGCTGCAGGCGATCGGCTTCGCTCCGCGCCTCGACGGCTACGGCCTCGAGGCCACCGGCGTGGCCAAGACCGACCGGGGCGCCATCGCGGTCGACGGCCGTGGTCGCACCAACGTCCAGGGGATCTACGCGATCGGCGACGTGACCGGCAAGATGATGCTGGCTCACGCCGCCGAGGCGATGGGCATCGTCGCGGCGGAGACGATCGGCGACGTGGAGACGCAGGAGATCGACTTCGACATGATCCCGCGCGCGACGTACTGCCAGCCCCAGATCGCCTCCTTCGGCTACAGCGAGCAGCAGGCCAAGGACAAGGGCTACGACGTCAAGGTTGCGAAGTTCCCGTTCTCCGCGAACGGCAAGGCGTGGGGCATGGGCGACGCGGTCGGCTTCGTGAAGATCGTCGCGGACGCGAAGTACAACGAGATCCTCGGCGCCCACATGATCGGGCCGGAGGTCACCGAGATGCTGCCCGCGCTGACCCTGGCCCAGCAGTGGGACCTCACCGCCGACGAGGTGGCGCGCAACATCTTCGCCCACCCAACCCTCACCGAAGCAGTGAAGGAAGCAGTCCACGGCATCGCGGGCCACATGATCAACCTCTGACCCGGGAGGCCGAGTTGGCGCATCTTCACACGAAGACGCGCCAACTCGAAGTCAGACGGGGGTGAAGATGCGCCAACTCGGCGTCAGAGCTACCTCACCAGTCGGTCCAGCAAGTGGTCGAGCTGCCGGGCGGGGTCGTCGGTCAGGCCGCCGTGGATCGGGCCGGGCTGGACCACGGTGCTGCGCGGCGCGGTGACGAAGCCGAACCGGGTGCCGAGGGGCTTCTCGGCCGCCGCGCCCGCGGTGGCGTCGCCACGACAGACCGCCTCGATCGCGCCCAGGTGGGAGCAGACGGCGTCGATGTCGAGGGTGGGCGCCAGGGCCTGGAGGCGGTCCTTGTTGACGTGGGTGCGGGCCTCGAGGAAGTCGGCCTGCTGGCAGTACAGCACCACACCGACGTTCATGAACTCTTCTCGGTCCACGCGAGGGACACAGCGCAGTACGACGTACTGGTAAGGATTCACGCGGGCACCTCGCCTTCTGCGCGTGGTCGGCGGCGCGGCGGTGCGGCCGGCAGGCCGAGGCTCCCCAGTCCTTGTTGCTCGCTCCGCTCGCGGGGTCGGTCCACGCGAGGGACACAGCGCAGTACGACGTACTGGTAAGGATTCACGCGGGCACCTCGCCTTCTGCGCGTGGTCGGCGGCGCGGCGGTGCGGCCGGCAGGCCGAGGCTCCCCAGTCCTTGTTGCTCGCTCCGCTCGCGGGGTCGGTCCACGCGAGGGACACAGCGCAGTACGACGTACTGGTAAGGATTCACGCGGGCACCTCGCCTTCTGCGCGTGGTCGGCGGCGCGGCGGTGCGGCCGGCAGGCCGAGGCTCCCCAGTCCTTGTTGCTCGCTCCGCTCGCGGGGTCGGTCCACGCGAGGGACACAGCGCAGTACGACGTACTGGTAAGGATTCACGCGGGCACCTCGCCTTCTGCGCGTGGTCGGCGGCGCGGCGGTGCGGCCGGCAGGCCGAGGCTCCCCAGTCCTTGTTGCTCGCTCCGCTCGCGGGGTCGGTCCACGCGAGGGACACAGCGCAGTACGACGTACTGGTAAGGATTCACGCGGGCACCTCGCCTTCTGCGCGTGGTCGGCGGCGCGGCGGTGCGGCCGGCAGGCCGAGGCTCCCCAGTCCTTGTTGCTCGCTCCGCTCGCGGGGTCGGTCCACGCGAGGGACACAGCGCAGTACGACGTACTGGAAGCCCATCACGCCGCGGCCCTCCGGGGTAGCCACGCCCGGTCACCCTCGACCCGGGCCAGCAGGAACTCCACGTACGCCGAGCGGTCATCGGGGCCAGCCAGCCAGACCTCGGGCACCAGCGCGACGATCTCCCCCAGCAGCGCTCGGTTGACGTGCGGGGCGAGCTCGGCGTCGACGGCAGGCACCTGGTCGACGTAGCCGAGCAGGACGTGGTCGGACGCGTCGTAAGGCTGGGCAGCGAACTTCTCGGGCGATCCCGGACCAGTCGACCAGCCGTGGTGGAAGTAGAGCGAGGCGCCGTGGTCGATCGCCCACAGCTCGCCGCCCCACATCAGCAGGTTGGGGTTGCGCCAGGACCGGTCGACGTTGGCGGTCAGCGCGTCGAGCCACAGGATGCGGGCGGCATCGTCCGCGGGCGGGTTGCAGGACGCGTCGTAGCCGAACGAGCCCGGCAGGAAGTCGACGCCGAGGTTGAGTCCGATGCTCGCGTTCAGCAGGTCCTGCACCTCCTCGTCGGCCTCGTAGCGGCCGATGGCCGCGTCCAGCTGCACGGTCACCAGGTCAGGCGTGCGGATGCCCAGACGGCGAGCAAGCTCCGCGACGATCACCTCGGCGACGAGCACGCGCGGCCCTTGGCCCGCTCCGAAGAACTTGCACACGTAGGTGCCCAGGTCGTCAGCCTCCACGATCCCGGGAAGCGACCCGCCTTCGCGCAGCGGCGCGACGAAGCGGGTGGCGTTGACGTGCCTCACGACTGGCACCTCACGACTGGGCCACGCGTTGCTTCTCCGTCTCCACGTCGTACGACGGCGTGGGCCAGCCGAGCTTCAGTGCCTGGAGGTGCTCGACCAGGATCGTGGCGACCGCCCAGGAGCGGTACCACTTGCGGTTGCTGGGGATGACGTGCCACGGGGCCGCGTCGGTGCTGCACCGCTCGAGGGCGATCTCGTAGGCGCGCCGGTAGTCGTCCCACAGCTTGCGCTCGTCGACGTCGCCCGGCTTGAACTTCCACTGCTTGGTCGGGTCGTCCAGCCGAGCCAGGAGCCGCGTCTGCTGCTCCTCCTGGGAGATGTGCAGCATGCACTTGACGATCGTGGTGCCCCCGTCGACCAGCCGCTGCTCGAAGGCGTTGATCTCGTCGTACCGGCGCTCGATCTCGGTGGGCTCAGCCAGCTCGTGCACGCGTACGACGAGCACGTCCTCGTAGTGCGAGCGGTCGAAGATACCGACGTAGCCGGCCGCGGGCAGCTCCTTCTCCACGCGCCAGAGGAAGTCGTGGGCCAGCTCCTCCTTCGTGGGCTTCTTGAAGGACTTCAGTCGGGTCCCACCCGGGTCGAAGATGCCCACGCACTCCTTGAGCAGCCCACCCTTGCCGGAGGTGTCCATGCCCTGCACGACCAGCAGGAGCTTGCGGTCGTCGCCGGTGTAGCCGGCCGCGAACAGCTGCTCCTGCAGCTCGGCCAGGGTCGGGGCGAGCTCCGCGAGAGCTGCCTTGCCTGCCTTCTTGTCGCCGTCGAACCCCGGATGACCCTCGGCGTCGATCGAGGAGAGGTCGACCGGCCCGGACGGAACGCGCAGCAGCTCGGAGATCGCCATGCCGAGAGGCTACTCGGAGAGGCCCGCTCCCTCACGGGCGAGCGCGACGAGTCGCGAGATGGCCCGGAAGTACTTCTTCTTGTAGCCGCCGCCCAGGAGCTCCGGCGCGAACAGCCGGTCGAAGGTGACGCCGCTCGCGACCACGGGGAGGTTGCGGTCGTACATCCGGTCGGCGAGTACGACGAGCCGGAGGGCGACAGCCTGGTCGTCGACAGTGCGGACATCCTCGAGGCAGACCGACCGAACGCCGTCGAGGAGCGCGCCGTACTTGCTGGGGTGGACCTCGGCGAGGTGACGGTAGAGATCGACGAAGTGGTCGAAGCTCGCACCGGCGTCGCCCGCCCGCTTCTCCACCACGGCCAGGTCGGTGGCCGCGGGTGCCGAGGGTAGCCCGCGGTGCCGGTAGTCCTCACCGTCCACCCGCTGTGACTCGAAGCCGGCGGCCAAGCCCTGGATCTCGCGCATGAAGTCGGCCGTGGCGAACCTGCCCTCGCCGAGCTTGTCGGGCAGCGTGTTGGACGTCGCAACCAGACGCACGCCCGCGTCGCGGAGCTTGGTGAGCAGCGTCGAGACGAGCACGGTGTCGCCCGGGTCGTCGAGCTCGAACTCGTCGACGCAGACCAGCTTGTAGTCGCTCAGTGCGGTCACCGCGTTGTGGAAGCCGAGGGCGCCGACCAGGTGGGTGAGCTCCACGAACGTGGCGAAGAGCTTCGGCCCCGGTGCGGCATGCCAAGTGGAGGCCAGCAGGTGGGTCTTGCCCACGCCGTACCCGCCGTCGAGGTAGACACCGCCCGGACCCTCCGGGGCCCGCGACCTGAACCAGCCCTTCTTGCCCGGCGCGTTCAGGGAGGTGACGAACGCCCGGAGCCGCTGCACGGCCTCGGCCTGTGACGGCTGGGACGGGTCTAGCCGGTAGGACTCGAAGCTCACCTCCGCGAAACGCGGTGGCGGCACCAGCTCGGCGAGCATCCGGTCCGCCGGGACGGACGGGTTGCGGTCACAGAGGGCGATCGGCACCGCAGCAGCCTACTGAGGTCTCGACGTTCGCCCCGACCGGTGGGAGATTGACGAGATCTCCCCTCCCCCGGCACCGACCTGGCGATCACCTCCATCAATGTGATCAACGTCGGTCCTGTCGGGAACTGGAGCCAGCTGGTGTGGATGAAACCGCTTGCGAACGGCACGTGCAGCTACGCGGGGGCCGTGCAGGTCACGACCGTGGCGAACTTCAGGGTCGCCGGAACCTCGGGCGGCGACAACTTCAGCCAGAGCTACCCGACACCCCTGGTTCACCGCGTCGGGGCCACGCCCGAGTGCCTGATGGTCGTCGCTGCGAGCGACCTGCAGATCATCGTGGACGGCTACCGCTACTGACCGGGCTAGGGTCGGCGGCATGGATCTACCCGTCATGCCGCCGGTCCTGCCGATGCTCGCGAAGTCGGTCAAGGGGATCCCCGACCCGGCGAAGTTCGAGCAGGGGCTGAGCTTCGAGCCCAAGTGGGACGGCTTCCGCTGCATCGTGTTCCGCGACGGCGACGAGGTCGTGCTTGCGTCGCGCAACACCAAGCCGCTGACCCGCTACTTCCCCGAGGTGGTGGAGGCCCTCCTCGCCAACACCCCGGAGCGCTGCGTGCTCGACGGCGAGATCGTGCTCGCGATCGGCGACCAGCTGGAGTTCGAGAAGCTCCAGGAGCGGATCCACCCGGCCGACTCCCGGGTCCGGATGCTCGCGGAGACGACACCGTCGGAGTACGTCGCGTTCGACCTGCTCGCGCTTGGGGACGACTCCTTGCTCGACGTACCCTTCGCCGAGCGGCGGACCGCCCTCGAGCAGGCGCTGGCCGACGCCCGGTCACCGGTGCACGTCACCCCGACCACGACCGACCCGGCGCTGGCGGCGGAGTGGTTCGACCAGTTCGAGGGCGCGGGTCTCGACGGCGTGGTGGCCAAGCCGCTGGGCGCGTCGTACTCCCCCAACGGCCGCACCATGCTCAAGATCAAGCACGAGCGCACGGCCGACGTGGTGCTGGCGGGCTACCGCGAGCACAAGACCTCGACGCCGGAGCAGCCGCTGCTCGGCTCGCTGCTGCTGGGGCTCTACCACGACGGCAAGCTCCAGCACATCGGCGTCTCCGCGAGCTTCACCGCTGCTCGACGGGCCGAGCTCATCCAAGAGCTCCAGCCGCTGGTGTGCGACATCGCCGACCACCCCTGGGGCGAGTGGCAGGAGTGGGCGATCGCGAACCCCGACCGGGTGCCCGGCACACAGAGCCGGTGGAGCGCCGGCAAGGACCTCTCGTTCACCCCGCTGCGGCCCGAGCGAGTGCTCGAGGTCGGCTACGACCACATGGAAGGACGACGGTTCCGCCACACGGCCCAGTTCAAGCGGTGGCGGCCCGACCGCGACCCGGAGTCGTGCGGCTACGACCAGCTCGAGGAGCCAGTTTCGTATGACCTGTCCGCAATCCTCAGTGGTGGCTAGGCTGGATGCATGACCGGGACTTACGACGTGGTGCTGCTCGTCGAGCAGCCGCTGTCGCAGCAGGACGCCCAGCAGATCCGAAGCCTGCACGAGGAGATCGAGGAGCCGGTCCGCTACCACCTCCTGTTGCCGGTCGAGGACGCCGCGACCCGGGTCGAGTCCGCGATGGGTTCACTGGCCGGCGGCGAGATGCTCGCAGCGCCCATGCCGACGATGGACCCCGCCGACGTGCAGGCCGTCCAGCGCGACCTGCTCGACAAGGCCCGCAACGAGTGCACCTCGTGCGTCAAGCAGCTCGTCGCGGCCGGAGGTGACGCCGTCGGCCAGGTGGTCAGCACCGACCCGGTCGACGCGCTGATCGCGAAGGTCAAGGAGGTCGGCGCCGCAGAGGCGATCATCCTCACCCGCTCCCACGTGATCGCGGAGTTCTTCCACCTCGACTGGACGTCACGCGCGCGCCGCAAGCTAGGCGTACCCGTGCTGCACCTGCTCGAGCACGAGAACTTCGACGAGCAGTCGGGGCAGGGCGAGGGCGTCACGGGTCTGTAGCCCCTGGCGCGAGCGGCGCTATAGGCGTCTTCTCAGTCTGATGCGGCCTGGCCTGATCCTCTCGACGGTGTAGCGGGGGTCGTGGACCTGGGTGTGGTGTCGGGTGCAGGTCAGTACGCCGTCGTGGACGCTGGTGTGGCCTCCTTGGGACCAGGGGGTCAGGTGGTGGGCGTCGGACCAGGTCGCGGGCGTGGTGCAGCGCTCGACGGCGCAGGTGCCGTGTTGTTGGAGGTTCATCGCCAGGCGTTGCTTGGGGGTGTGGAACCTGGTCTTGCGGCCCAGGTCGAGGACTTCGCCGTGGCTGCCCAGGACGGCGGGGATGATCCCGGCCTCACACGCCAGCCTCCGGGCGAGCGTGGGTGAGATCAGGTCCCCGGTGTCCAGAGCGGCGGCCTGGAGGCCGTGGAGGAGGGTGTCCAGCGGGATCGTGACCACCACGGTGGCCGCGACCCCACCGGAGGTGGGGAGCCGGTCGGTCGGGTAGCGGCTGATCCACTGGGTGAACGCCTCACCGCGGACCTCGGGCCGGGTCTTCCCGTCGCTACTGATCGGGTCCGGACGGCTCGGGTTCATCAACGACTCGAGCTGGCGGGTGAGCATGGCGGCGTGGAGGGTGGGGATCTTGAACCGGCCCTCGTGGGTGCCGTCCCCACAGTCCCGCACCGTCAGGAACGTCTTGCGCGCCGCGTCGCGTTCTTGGGCTTCGAGCTGGGCGGCGAGCTGGGCGTCGGCACCGTCGGGGTCGACCACCTCCAGCAGGTGGGCCCCGAGTCGGCGTAGCTCCCGGGCGTCGTGTTGCGCGGCGAGGTTGACCAGGTGCTGCTCTGCCTTGTCCCGGTCGACCGGGTCCACATCCGGGGGCAGCGCGTCGACCGCACGGAGGATCTCGGTGGCCTGGTCCAGGCCCACCGGCCGCCCTGCAGGCCAGCGCCCGCTGGGTCCTCGGGTGCTTCTCCAGGGCACGGGCGGTCTTCACCATCCGGGACGCCGAAGGACCCGTCATCAACGTGAGGTCGCGGACCAGGGCGGCGGTGTTGACCGCGGCCCGCTCAGACGCCAGGTCGACCACGTCGGCCTGGGCCACGACTGCCTGGGTCAGGGCGTCCAGGCGGGCCGAGGCGGTGTGCAGGTCGGTGATGGTCTCGGCCAGCTCGTCGCCGGTCATCGACCAGGTCGCCGGGTCACCGAGCCGGGTCGAACGCGTCGAGCACCGCGCCGGCGAAGCGGTGCACCGGGTGGGTGCGTTCGCTGGTCGGGGTGCTCTGGGTCATGGGTCCAGACTGCCAGGCACCTCCGACACTTTTAGCGCTGTTCGATTCCAGGTGTGGAAACCCGACCGAAGCCAGACGAGTGGCAGGGACCGGCGGCCCAGGCAGGGTGTGCGGAAGGCCACTGGACCACTGCGGAACGCGACCACGTCACCCTCAAGGGACTCGAGCAGGCAGGGACTGCTCGGGGGCACTTGAGCGGCCACCTCACCGGAGTGGTCTCGACGGACGGCTCGCTCCGCTTCGCCTGCTCGACCAGCGGTGGTGCGGTGGTCAGCCTCGCTTCACACGCAGACCCCGGGTGAAGTCGTCGTGGTACTCCACCCCACCGATCTGGCCGGGGGTCGTGTAGTAGGCGTTGACCACGACGTAGAGCTTCCTGGTGTTGCCCTTCTTGGACTCGCACCTGTGGGACCACGACAGCACCGCGAGCTTCTTGTCCTTGACGAACCTCGCGCGGAAGCTGCCGCACGGCTCGGCGACGTAGTACGCCGGGGAGATCGTCGGCCGGTTGCGCTGGAAGGCACGGCTGGGGCTGTTCGGCTGCGCCAGCGAGGCGAGGTACGCCGAGGGGTGGTTCTTGTCGGTGTGGTACTTGAACGCGACCTGGACACCGGTGCTGGCGGTAAGACCACGGAGCTTGACCTTCACCTTCACGCGCTTCTTGCCGTTGGTGATCTCGACACGGGTGATGTCGCCGGCCCGGCCGTTGTCGTGCTTCGGGTCGGCGACCTTCCTCGTGTCCGAGGTGGCCGGCGCCGCGGCGCACATCAGGCAGAGGGCGAGCAGGCCGGCGAGCAGGCGACTGGAGCGCATGGTGCACCTTAGGGCCGCTCAATCCACGATGCGGTTGCCCTCGGCGTCCCAGTGGGACTCGACCTTCTTCGACGGCTGCACGCGCGGGGGCTCCCCCGGCATCTTCGGGTAGTCCGGCGGGTAGTTCAGGTCGGTCAGCCCCGAGGCGATCTGCTCGTCGTACAGCGCCAGCAGCTGGTCGAGCCGGCCCGGCGTCTCGTCGATGCCGGCCATCAGGTCGCCTCGCTCGGCGAAGCGCGCGGGCACGGTGTGCAGGTTGAACTGCTTCGGCTCGACCTCCGCCAGCTCCTCCCACTCCACGGGCGTCGAGACGGGTGCGCCCTTGATCGGCCGCAGGGAGTACGCCGAGGCGATGGTGCGGTCGCGGGAGTTCTGGTTGAAGTCGACGAAGATGTTCTCGCCGCGCTCCTCCTTCCACCAGGCGCTGGTCACTCCGTGGGTGCGCTCCTCAAGCTCGCGCGCGAAGGCGATCGCCGCGTGGCGTACGTCGACGAAGTCCCACTCCGGTACGACGCGCACGTAGATGTGCACCCCACGGTTGCCGCTGGTCTTCGGCCACCCGACGAGGCCCATGTCGGTAAGCAGGTCACGCGCCGCCAACGCCACCCGAGCCGCGTCCGGGAACGACGTGCCCGGCTGCGGGTCGAGGTCGATGCGCAGCTCGTCGGGGTGGTCGACGTCGGTGCGGCGTACGGGCCAAGGGTGGAAGGTGATCGCGCCCATGTGCGCGCACCAGGCGACGACCGCGAGCTCAGTCGGGCAGATCTCGTCCGCCGTCCGGCCGGAGGGGAAGGTCACCGTCGCGGTCTCGAGGTACTCGGGCGCGCCCTTCGGCACCCGCTTCTGGTAGAACGCGTCACCCTGCTGGCCGAGGCCGGTGCTCAGCCTCATGCCGTCGCGGATGCCCTTGGGCCAGCGCTCGAGGGCGGTCGGCCGGTCGCGCAGCGCCCGCATGATGCCGTCACCGACCGCGACGTAGTACTCCGCGACCTGGAGCTTGGTCACCGGCGCGGTCCACGCGGTCTCCTCGTAGATCACCCGGTCGGGGCTGGAGACCCGGACCGTGCGGTCACCGGCCTGCACCTCTGCTGCGGGAGTCGCCATGCCAGCACCTTACGTAAGGCCCGCGTAAGCACGCTCCTTTCGGAGCCCGGCTACCGTTGTCTGCATGGGATACGCGGTCGAGAAGTCAGACGCGGAGTGGCGTGAGGAGCTCACGCCGGAGGAGTTCCAGGTGCTGCGCAAGGCCGGCACCGAGCGAGCGTTCACCGGCGAGTACACCGACACCGAGACCACTGGCGTCTACCGGTGCCGGGCGTGCCAGGCCGAGCTGTTCAGGTCGGACACCAAGTTCCACTCGCACTGCGGCTGGCCCTCGTTCTACGCACCACTGGCCGAGGACCGGGTGGAGTACATCGAGGACAAGGCGTTCGGGATGAAGCGCGTCGAGGTGCGCTGCGCCAACTGCGGTTCCCACCTCGGCCACGTCTTCGAGGGCGAGGGCTACGGCACCCCGACCGACCAGCGCTACTGCATCAACTCCATCAGCCTGACCCTCGAGCCCGCCCAGTAAGCGACTCCTCCAGTGGGCGCAGGCCTGCCGGCTCAGGGAAGCTCGGCGACGAGGTCCCCCACCGGGCGCTTGCGCCCGGTGTAGAACGGGACCTCCTCGCGCACGTGACGGCGGGTCTCGCTGCCACGCAGGTGGCGCATCAGGTCGACGATGCGGTGCAGCTCGTCGGCCTCGAACGCGAGCATCCACTCATAGTCGCCCAGTGCGAACGACGAGACCGTGTTGGCGCGCACGTCGGGGTAGTCGCGCGCCATCAGCCCGTGCTCGGCGAGCAGCCGGCGGCGCTCGGACTCCTCGAGGAGGTACCACTCGTAGGAGCGCACGAACGGGTAGACGCAGACGTACTGCCGCGACACCTCGTCGGCGAGGAAGGCCGGGATATGGGAGCGGTTGAACTCGGCCGGGCGGTGCAGCGCCATCTGCGACCACACGGCGTCGAGCCGGCCACCGAACGCCGTGCGACGGAAGCGGTGGTAGGCCGTCTGCAGGGTGTCGGACGACTCGGCGTGCCACCAGACCATCAGGTCGGCGTCGGCGCGCAGCCCCGCCACGTCGTACACGCCGCGGATGACGACGCCCTCGCCGGTGAGCTCCTCGAAGAGCTTCTCGACCTCGCGGGCCTCGGCGCCGCGGTCGCCGTCACCGAGCGGCTCGCGCAACCGGAACACGGACCACATCGTGTAGCGGATGGTGTCGTTGAGGTCGCGGGCCAGCTTGCCTTTGTTGGCGGTGCGGTCGTTCATGGGTCTCATTCTCCCTGCTGGTCCAGGCTCGCCAGCACCTGGGCCGCTGCCACCTGGGCGGAGGCGATGCAGGCGGGGATCCCCAGCCCGTCGTACGTCGCTCCGGCGACGGCCAGGCCGGGCAGCTTCGCGACCGCGGACCGGACCCGGGCGACGCGCTCGAGGTGGCCGACGGAGTACTGCGGCAGGCCGCCGCCCCAGCGCTGGACGTGGGCGTCGACCGGGCGAACCGACAGCCCGACCGCGTCGGCGAGGTCGTGCACGGAACGCTCCACGAGCTCGGCGTCGGTGGCCTGCAGGGCCGCCTCCTCACGGTGGCGACCCAGGGAGGTGCGCAGGACCTTCACGTCCTGCCCGGCCCGACCGACCCAGTCCCACTTGGCGAAGGAGTAGGTGGCGGCCTTCACGTCCCGGCCCTCGACGGGAGGAACCAGGAACCCGCTCCCCTGGATCTCCGGCAGGTCACGCGCGCGGAACGCCATCGTGACCACGGCCATCGACGCCGACTCGACGCGCGCCAGCTCCAAGGCGGCATCGGGGGCGACGGCGCCGAGCAGCCGGGCGGTGGCAGCCGCCGGGGTCGCCAGGACCACTGCGTCGGCCTGCATCACCTCCGGGTCGGCGGCTGAGCCCAGGATCAGGTTCCACCCGCCGTCGCCGGAGCGTGCGACGTCACGCACGGTCGCGTCGGTGCGCACGGTCAGCTTGAAGTGCTTGACCAGCGCCCCTGGCAGCCGGCCGAGCCCGCCCTCGACGCCGGCGAAGACCGGGGCATTGCTGTCGGCGGCCCCGACCGCCGCCGCGGCGGCCTTGGAGAGGGACTTGTCGTGGCTGAGCAGTGCGACCACCTGCGGGATCGCGGCCCGCGCCGAGATCTCCCGGGCGTGGCCGGCGTACACGCCACCGAGCAGCGGCTCCACCAGCCGGTCCAGCAGCTCCTTGCCGAAGCGCTCCTCGATGAGCCAGCCGACGCTGACGTCGCTGTCCCCCAGCCTCGTCGCCGGGAGCACCTGGTCGAGAGCCGCGCGCGTGGTGCCGGCACGGGAGAGGATGCCGGAGTCGACCAGCTCCTTGTGGTCCACCGGGACACCCATCAGCGAGCGCGGCATCGGCCGCATCCGTCCGCGCGACCAGATGCTGGCCTGGGTGGTCGCCGGGTGCACGATCGGCAGGCCCACGTCGGTCGCCAGGGTCACGGCCTCCGGACGACGGTTCAGCATCGCCTCGGCGCCCACGTCGACGGTCACGCCACCGACCTCGGCCAGCCTGAGCTTGCCGCCGATCTCCGGGCTCCCCTCGAGCACCGTCACGTCGTACGACGGACGCGCTGACTTGATCGCGGCCGCAGCCGCCAGCCCGGCGATGCCCGCGCCGACCACCACCACGTGTGGCGGTGCGGTCTCCGGCGTACGGCGGCGCGAGGTCATGGGTCACAGGTTCGCAAATGCGCGTGCCGCCGTGCCACCTGGGAGGAACCGCTCGCGCATGGAGTGCGTCACAGCGCTATGCGAAACCCGAGAATCCTCGCGGCCACCGGGGCGCTCGCCCTCCTCGCCCTCGCCGCCTGCAGCGCCACCAGCGGCGACGACGACGCCGGTGCGACAGCGGAGCCGGCGGCCGCGGGACGCGCCGAGCTCGACGGGAAGCTCTCCGACGAAGACAGCGCCGATCGCGGCCCCGACGGAGGTTCCGGTGGCGACGAGGAGTCGGCCGGGCGCATCGAGGTGCAGACACGTGCGGTGATCGCCACGGGCACGGTCGTCCTCGTAGACAAGGACCTCTCCCGCGTGCGCGGGGAGATCGACCGGCTGCTCGGGCGCTACGGCGGCTACGTCTCCGACGAGGCCACGTTCAACGAGCCCGAGGGCCGGACCAGCGAGTCCCGCCTGACCCTGCGGGTGCCCTCGCGCCACTTCGCCACCGTCATGGGCGGGTTCGCCGAGATCGCCAAGGTGCAGAGCACCCAGACCAAGGCCGAGGACGTCACGACCGAGGTCATCGACGTCGACTCGCGGGTGAAGACCCACGAGACCAGCCTGCAGCGGCTGCGGGCGTTCCTGAGCCGCACCCAGGAGATCAACGCGATGATCCGGCTCGAGGGCGAGATCGCGACCCGTGAGGCCCAGCTCGAGTCGCTCCGGGCGCAGCAGAAGTACCTCTCCGACCAGACGTCGCTGGGCACCATCACGGTGACCCTGCAGACCCCGGAGAAGTCGGCCGAGAAGAAGAAGGACGACAACGGGTTCGTCGCCGGCCTGAACGACGGCTGGAACGCTCTGCAGGACTCGTTCACCGTGCTGGCCACCGGGCTCGGCGCCGCGCTCCCGTTCCTGGTCGTGCTCACGCTGGTCGCCGCTCCGGTCTGGCTGCTGGTCAGGAAGCGGTCACCGGGCCGAGTGCTCGTGGACGAAGTCGGTGAGGCGGGCTAGCTGGTCAGGGTCGGTCGACGGCAGGACCCCGTGGCCGAGGTTGAAGATGTGGCCCGGCGCCGCCTTGCCGGCCTCGAGGATCTCCCCCGCACGCTCGAGCATGACCTCGGTGGGCGCGAACACCAGCGACGGGTCGAGGTTGCCCTGCACCGCACGGCCCCCGACGCGGGCGATGCCGTCGGAGAGCGGCACGCGCCAGTCGACTCCGACCACGTCGGCGCCCGCCTTCCCCATCAGCCCGAGCAGCTCACCGGTGCCGACCCCGAAGTGGATGCGCGGCACGCCCAGCTCGCCGGCCCTGGCGAGCACCCGGACCGAGTGCGGCATCACGAAGCGCCGGTAGTCGGCCGGGTTGACGGCGCCGGCCCACGAGTCGAACAACTGCACGGCGCTGGCTCCCGCCGCCACCTGCACCTCCAGGTAGGCGGCCGAGATCGAGGCGATCTTGGCCATCAGCGCGTCCCAGACCTCGGGCGCGCCGTACATCATGGCCTTGGTCTTCGCATGCTCCTTGGACGGCCCGCCCTCCACGAGGTACGACGCGACGGTGAACGGTGCTCCGGCGAACCCGATCAGCGGTGTGCTGCCCAGCTCGCCGACCAGCTGCTGCACCGCCTCGGTGATGAACGGGACGTGCCCCGGGTCGAGGTCGGGGATGCCCGCCACGTCGTCCAGCGTGCGCACCGGGGAGGCCACGACCGGTCCGACGCCCGGCACGATGTCCAGGTCGACGCCCACCGCCTTCAGCGGCAGCACGATGTCGGAGAAGAAGATCGCAGCGTCCACGCCGTAGCGCCGGACCGGTTGCAGGGTGATCTCGGTGACCAGGTCGGGCCGCATGCAGGACTCCAGCATGCCGACGCCCTCACGCACCTTCAGGTACTCAGGGAGCGACCGTCCGGCCTGCCGCATGTACCACACCGGCGTGTGCGGCACCGGCTCGCCGCGGGCGGCGCGCAGGAACGGGGCGTCATGGAGTTCGGGAGGCACCTCCCTATCTTCCCAGGTGGGATCGCGTGTCGAACCACGAGACGGGGCAATCGCGCCTAGTCTGTGGGCATGGCCACACGTCAACAGCCCCGTGTGGACGCTACCGCCGCGCCGCTCGAGTTCCAGGCCGCAGTAGCCCAGATGCGGGCTGCCCGACTCCGTCCCGAGGTGCTGTGCGAGGAGATGCCGGCGCCCCAGCGGATCGCGCCCTACGCCTCCGCGCTCTCGGCTGACGTCACCGTCGACGGCGAGGACGTCGGCACCGGGCGCATCGTGCTCCTCCACGACCCGGCCGGCAACGACGCCTGGGCCGGCACCTTCCGCTGCGTCGCCTACGCCCGCGCCGAGATCGACCCCGAGATCGCCAACGACCCGCTGGCCGGCGAGGTTGCCTGGTCCTGGCTGACCGAGGCGCTGGCCGCCCACGGCGCCGAGTACCTCGCCCCGTCCGGCACCGTGACCAAGGTCGCCTCCGAGAGCTTCGGCGGCATGTCCGACGAGCCCGCGACGGCTCAGCTGGAGATCAGGGCCTCGTGGACACCTGTCGGTGACATCGGGCTTCATGTGGAGGCCTGGGGCGAGCTGATGTGCACGGCGAGCGGCCTGCCGCCCGTCCCTGAGGGCGTGACCTCGCTGCCGAGCCGACGAGGACAGCGCGGCTCGAGCTGATGTCCCAAGACCCGACCGAGGCCGAGTTCCCCGAGCAAGCAGCTGAGGACGCCGTCGAGGAAGCAGCCGAGCCTGCACCCGAGCCCGCTCCCCTGCTGGAGCTGCGCGACGGGCTCACCCCGGTCATCGACGAAGAGCGCCGCTATGCCGAGGCTGTCGAGGCGTTCAAGCGCGGCACCGGTCCGGTCGCCATCGACGCCGAGCGCGCCTCGGGCTACCGCTACACCGCCCGCGCCTACCTGGTGCAGCTGCGCCGCGAGGGCGCCGGCACCGCCCTGATCGACCCGATCTCCTTCGACAGCCTCGAGCTGCTCCAGGCGGCCCTCGACGACGCCGAGTGGATCCTGCACGCCGCCTCGCAGGACCTGCCCTGCCTGACCGAGCTGGGTCTGCGGCCGGCGGCGCTGTTCGACACCGAGCTCGCCGGCCGGCTCCTGGGCTACCCCCGCGTCGGCCTCGCGACGCTGGTCGAGACGATCCTGGGCCGGGCGATGCGCAAGGAGCACTCGGCCGTCGACTGGTCCACCCGGCCCCTCCCCGAGCCGTGGCTGGAGTACGCCGCGCTCGACGTCGAGGTCCTCATCGAGCTGCGAGCTGCGCTCGGCGCCGAGCTGGAGGAGACCGGCAAGGAGGAGTGGGCCCGACAGGAGTTCGAGCACCTCATGCGCGCGGCCCCCAACGCTCCCAAGCCCGACCCGTGGCGGCGTACGTCGGGGCTGCACCGCGTCCGCGGACGCCGCGCCCTGGCCGCCGTACGCGCGCTGTGGGAGGTCCGCGACTCCATCGCCTCCCAGCGCGACGTCACTCCGGGCCGCATCATCCCCGACGGCGCGATCGTCGAGGCCGCCAACGCGCTGCCCAAGGACAAGGGAGCGCTGCTCGGGCTGCAGGGGTTCCACGGCCGTGGCGCGGAGCGCTACGCCACCCAGTGGGTGGCCGCGCTGCGCACGGCCCGCACCCTGCCCGACGAGGACCTGCCCCAGCTCGCCGCGCGCTACGACGGACCGCCGCCGCCCCGCACCTGGGCCGACAAGGACCCCGCCGCGGCCGCCCGGCTCTCGCACGCCCGGACGGCGATGTCGGAGCTGTCGGAGCAGATCAACGTGCCGACCGAGAACATCCTCTCCCCCGACCTGGTGCGGCGCGTGACCTGGGAGCCGCCCGGCGGTGGTGGGGATCTCAGCGACCGGATCGCTGCCCGGCTGGCCGAGCTCGGCGGCCGCGCCTGGCAGGTCGAGCTCACGACTCCGCTGTTGACCGAGGCGATCGAAGAGGCCCCGCCGGAGGGCTGACGTCTCAAAAGGATCACAGGATCACAGGATTGCGGCAGCGGCACAAACCGCACCGCGGCGCCGCCGACCGCGGCACGACGTGACGTGGACGCTCACCAGCAGGCGCGCCGACGCCGTAGCTAGGGCTTGGCCCGAGCTACGGTGTCGGCGTCTCGGTTGGCTCCGGCGGGTCGAAGATCAGCTTGGAGGCCTCGTCGGTCTGCTCCAGCAGGGCATCCAGCGCTGGGGTCTCGTCGCTCGTGACGTCGATGCGGCCGTAGAGCACCCGGCGGAGCGGGTCCGCGGCGGACGCGGCGGCAGCGAGCCAGTGCGTGGAGTACGGCGTCAGCACGGCCCTGCGGGCACCCTCGGCGAACGCCTCTGTGTTGCGCGGTAGCTGGGTCGCCTGCACGAACGCCTCGGTGTGCAGCGCGTCGAGCTGCGAGGGCACGACGGCGCTCGAGCCCAGCGCGATCTCGACCCCTCCGCCGTTGACGGCCCAGGTGATGAAGTCGGCGGCCTCCTCGACGTGCTCACTGGGCTTGCTGACGCAGTAGGCGTTCATGACCGCGGTGGTGACGGCATCGTCGAGCTTGGGCAGCGGGGCGACGTCGAACCGCAGCCCCTGCGTCGCACGCAGCTGCGGCAGCAGAGCCCGCGTGCCGAACAGCACGCCCAGCTTGCCCTCGGTGAACCAGTCGACGGCGGGCTTCTGGGCGACGTCGGTCGGGGTCAGGGCGAGCCGGGGATCACGGGTCACACCGGCCAGCGTCATCAAGGCATTGCGGGTGTCGTCGTCGGAGAGCTCGAGCCGGGTCGGCGCCTCGTCGGAGTCGACGATCGAACCGCCACCCGAGCGAAGGAGAGGCGCGATCTCCTCGAGCTCGGGCGGGAGGTAGACACCCTTGGCTCCGCGGGAGGCGGCCTGCTCGAGCGCCTCCACGAAGACCTCCCAGGTCCAGCTGGTGTCGATCGACTCGACCCGCTTGCCGGACTCGCGAACGATCTGACGGGGTCGGACCAGGCGACGGTTGTAGAACGCCACGCGGGGTGAGACCTCGTTGGGCATGCACGCGAGCGAGTCGTTGGCGGCGAAGGCCGTGAGCCCATTGCGTTGGAAGCCGTCCCCGAAGGGAACGTCCCGAGCCTCGAGCAGCTCGTCCAGCGGTTGCACGGCGTCGGCCTCGACGGCCGCTGCCAGGTGGTCGGCGTCGAGCAGGAAGATGTCGGGCGCCTCGACACCGGAGGCGATCGCGCCCAGCGAAGCCTCTGCGGCCGCGCCCGCATCGGTGGTGGACGAGAGTGCGAAGCGGATGTCGGGGTGGTCTGCCGTGTAGGCGTCGGCGAGCCGCTGGTAGGTCGCGACCATCGCCGGGTCGCCGTACACCGAGAGGCGCAGCGTCACCGGCTGCGGGGTCGCGCTGGTGGAGGCGGTCGGAGAGGAGGTCGGCCGGGACTCCGGGTCGTCACCGCCGGTGCAGCCGGCAACCAGCGCACACGCCAGCACGGCGGCCCCCACGACGAGGACCCTGCTCGGCAACGACCCGCTCGACACACCCACTCCTGACTCCCCTCCGGCCGATGCTCGTTGCCGGGCGAGTCCACCGTACCGGGACACACCCACAGAACCCGGCCCGAGGTACAGGGCTTGGGCACCACGCAGAACTAGGGTAAAGACCGCAAACTCGACTGCTGAAAGGGGCCGATGTGACGGTCAGGACGGGACGAGGGCGGGCTGCCGCGCTGGCCAGGGCCTGCGCCGCGACCGCTGTCGTGGTCGCGACCGCCGCGTGCGGCACGGAGACCGGCGGCCCCGAGTCGTCGGGTGACCCGACCATGGCACGGGAGACCGAGGCGGCCGAGACGCCGACCGGCGCGTCGTCCGACGTACCGACGCCGATCCCGACCGCGACCCGGCCGGCGCCGGTCACCGAGCCTTCTGAGCGTGCCGCCGGGTTCGCGCGCAGGCTGCTGCCTGCGGCCAGGCTCCCCGGCTTCAACCGCAGCTTCACCTGGCGCACCACTGCGACCACGCGCAACGAGGGCCGCCAGCTGGCCGGCCGCTGCCACAAGTTCGAGCTGATGTCGATCGGCGCGTGGAAGGTCGCGCGCCGCGGCTACGCGCCCACGGTCGACTCCCCCGGCTCCGCGAGCGCGACCGTCGTGGAGTTCCCCGACGAGAAGACCGCCAAGCGCGCCTACGCCGTGCTCGATTCCTGGCGCGAGGACTGCCCCCGTGACCATGACGGCGACCCGAAGGTGGGCGACTTCGTCGACGTACGCCTCCCCGGCGGCGCCATGGGCGGCTGGTACCTCCTCACCTACGGCGACACCTTCGACGCCCAGGGCTTTGCCCGCCGCGGCGACCGCATCGTGGTGCTCCAGCTGGCCACCGAGGGACAGGACTACAACTACCCGCGCGGCAAGGAACCGATGGTCAAGGCGCTGAAGAAGGCCGTCACGCTTCTCTAGCGGCCGTAGTCTGGCTGGGATGACCGAGCAGCCCAGCCACCGACGCCCCGCCTTTCCCGGCGCAGGGCACTTCGACGCGCTGGTCGGGGACGACGATCCGGCGGTCCGCTCCGAAGCAGCCGACCGGTGCGCGACGCTGCTCGTCCGCGGCACGCGCGACCCCGACGACGACGCCGTCGTCGAGCGCGTCGTCCACCTCGCCGAGACCGAGGGACTCGACACGCTCGCGGATCTGTGGGCCGGCGCGCCACCGGACTCCCTGGCCGGCTGCTTGTGGCGGCTCTACCTGGTCCGGGCCTGGGTCTACAGCGACCCCGAGGGTGCTGCCCGCGAGTTCGACACCGGTCGCCGGCACACCCCCGTCCAGGTGGTGGTCGCCGGCGTGGTCGAGCCGCCCGGCCCCGAGGAGGTGCGCCACCTGGTCGACGAGGTCCTGCGGGGCGTGGTGCGCGGCGACTTCGCCGACACCCTCTTCCGGGCCGCCGCCTTCACCCGGGTCGCTGCGGCCGGCCGCGCGCACCTCAGCGGCGAGCGCAGCGACGACGCACACGCGTCCGACCTGTCGGCGGCTCGGCTGCTCACGATGGCCGACCAGCTCGAACACGCCGGACACCTGGAGCTTGCGGGCAACCTGGCCTGAACGGCCTTGCTCTCGTCGTACACTGGGGAGCGCGTCGGGCCGCGGCAGCCCCGGGTCCCAAAATTAGCCGCTACGAGCGGCCACGCGCCGTGAGGCGCTCCCGGCCCGACGCAACATCTTTCAGCAGATCGCTCACCAGCTGAACGGCAGCAGCACTCCGCACCTGCCGCAGCCCTGCGATCCGCGGTGCGAGGGCCGCTTCACCCAGCGGCTCCACGCCCCCGTCGAGGCCCTGGTGTCGAACGGGTTGTCCAGGAAGAACGAGTCGCCTTCGACCCAGAAGGTGTTGGCCGAGAAGCGCGCCATCCTGGCGTTGCGCAGGCACGCTCCGGAGACCGACACGCTCACGGTCGCCCGGGTGTAGTCGATGGCTCTGCGCTCCCGGCAGTCAGTGACCCGTGCGCCTCCCGGCGTGAAGACCGTGACCTTGCCTGACCAGCGCCGTGGCGACGCCTCGACGACGACGACTCGCTTGGTCCTGCCCCGGCCTTGGAGCACGACGGTGTAGCTGGAGTAGGTCCCGATCCTGGCCAGCTGCTCGAACGCGAGCCGGACCGTCACCCGCTTCCGGGTGTGGGAGAGGCGCGCCCCCACCACGTCGCCCTGGGCGAGCGCAACGTCGGTGCGGGCCGGCGTACCGCCGTCGATGGACCAGAGGTCGCCGGCCGGGTCCGAGTAGGTGGCCGAGTCGGCGTGGGCGGGAGCGGCCGTGCCGAGCACGAGCAGCGCCGTGGCGGTTGCCGCGCGCGTTGAGCGGTGCATGAAGCACCTCCCGGGGGCCGTTGTGCATTCTGGGTGGCCCCGGAGTCATCGCGTTTCCCAAACGCGCGACCAGTCAACCGTTCTCGTTATACCTGAGCGGTGTTCAGGTCAGCAACCACGCAGGCGTGGTCAGACGGCCACAATCCGCTGTCAGTCCGGTCATTCCGGGAGATACCGACCAGCTTGCAGCCGGTGACCTCGATGTCGCGGACCCAGATGTAGTCGATCCGCTCGGTCAGCGCGCTCTCCTCGTTGCGCAGGTCTGCTGCCTGGCCGCAGGTGTGACCGCCGGCCGGGTCACCTCCCCCGAGGACCCAGGCGTCGGCGTACGGCGCGGGCATCGCCACGCGGTCCGGCCCGGCGTTGAGGTCCCCGACCAGCACCACCGGCCGGCCGGGGTCACCCACCCGGGCGAGAAGCTCGTCGCGCTGGCGGTCGCGCGTCGCCTCGTCGTAGGCCTCGGTGTGGGTGTTGACGAACCGCAGCGGCCTCCCGTCGAGCAGGACGTCGACCCAGCCCCAGGAGCGCGCGATCCCGAACGCGCCGAAGGCCGTCGGCACGATCATCGCGGCCTCGAAGTCGCCGGTGCGCTCCTCCTCCACGACGATGCCGGCGTCGCGTCGTACCAGGATCGCGTTGTGGCCCTGGACGCTCATCGACTCCCCCTCCGAGATCGGCCCGCTGCCGGAGAAGTTGGCGCCGGAGGCCAGCACGTCGTACGCCGCGCCCTGCTCGACGAGAGCGTCGAGCAGCTCGAGCTGGAAGTCGCACACGACAGCGTCGCCGCGCATCCAGGTGCTCACCTCCTGCAGGCCCACCAGGTCGACCTGCTCGCGCACGAGAAGCCGGGCGATCGCCCGCGCCCGGCTGGGGAAGTCGGTCACCTCGAGCTGGCGGACCACCTCCGCCACCGCCTGGTGTGCCTCCGCCGCGTCCTGGGCGGCGAAGACCAGGCTCAGGTCCGCGCCGAGGTAGAGGTTGTACGTCGCCACTCGCATGGCAGCATCATCTCGTGACCTACGCGCCAGAAGCCGATGGGATGCCCGACCCGGGAGAGGTCTGCTGGGCCTGGGTGCCCTACGAGGACGACCCGACCCAGGGCAAGGACCGCCCCGTGCTGGTGCTCCGCCGCGACACCACTGGTGGCCTGCTCTGCCTGCAGCTGACCAGCAAGGACCACGACCGCGACGCCGAGGACGAGGCCCGCTACGGCCGGGAGTGGATGGACGTCGGCTCCGGCGGGTGGGACAGCGAGGGCCGCCCTAGTGAGGTACGCCTGGACCGCCTCCTGGTGCTCCGCGAGTCGGAGGTCCGGCGCGAGGGTGCCGCCCTCGACGAGGCGATCTTCACCGAGGTTCTGACCGCTGCGGCGGAGCACCACCCGGTGCTCGGCGGGGAGCCCTCTGACTGAGTCACTGCGCACGTCACGTTGGTGGTCTCGATGGACGCTCGCTTCGCTTCGCTGCTCGACCAGCGGTGGTCGACCAGCGGGTGGTCGCTACAGCTGGGCCAGGGCCTTGCGGACGCGGGCGTCGCTTACGGGTTGGGCGGTGCCGAGCTGCTGGGCCCAGAGGCTGACGCGGTACTCCTCCAGGAGCCACCGGACGCGGACCAGTGCTTCGCCGGGGGGTCGTCCGGCGGGTAGGGCCGCGAGGCGGTTGAGGTAGGCGTCCTGGAGGCCGGTGACCTGGTCCATCAGGGCGCGGTCGCGGTTGACCGACTCGGCGAGCCGGTCGCGGCGCGTTCGGACGGCGGCGAGGTAGCGCGGCAGGTGTCGCAGCTGGGCGAGTCCGACCTCGGCCACGAAGCCGCGGTGGACGAGCCGGCCGACCTGGGCCTGCATGTCGGTCAGGGCCGGGAGCAGCTGCATCTCGGCGGAGCCGGAGAGCGCCCGCTCCGTCGTACGCCAGGCGTCCAGGACACGGAGCACCTCGGCCAGGACGTCGCGGGTGGTGGCCTCGACCGCGGCGGTCACCGACACCAAGGCGGCGCGGAAGGACTCCTCGTCCCAGATCGGCTGCTTCGCCAGGTCGTCGACGGCCGCCAGCACGCAGTCGTCGAGAAGCACCGCCACGCTCGGGTACGGCGAGCCGGCGAGCGTGAGCTTGTCGGCGTTGGAGAAGCCGTCCGCGATGCGCTTGGCCGGCGACGGCACGTGCAGCGCCAGCAGCCGTCGTACGCCGAGCCGGTGCGACGCGTCGCGCTCCGACGCGGAGCCGAAGACCGTGAGACCCACCGCCGCCCCCTCGTCGACCAGGCCGGGGAAGCCGACCACCTCGTGGCCGGCCCGCGTGCGCGTGAACGTCTGCTGGATCGTCCCGAACGTCCAGTCGGTCTGGCCGGTCATCGTCACGTCGGCGGCCGCCGAGTCCATAGCGCGGGCGAACGAGCCGGCCAGCGGCCTCTTCAGCTCAGCCAGGTCCTTGCCGGCGCTCATCACCTCGCCGTCGTCGGCGAGCACGCGGAAGGTGGGCCGCAGGTGGTCGGGCACCTTGGCCCAGTCCCACGCCTCTCGGGGTACGACGACGCCGGTGGTCGCGCGCAGGTGTCGCTCGAGGGCGTCCAGCAGGGGCTCCTCCCCCGGCGACGCGGCCGTGAGGAACGCCCGGGCGTGGTTGGGTGCCGGCACGAAGCTGACCCGCAGCTGCTTGGGCAGCGAGCGCAGCAGGGCCACCACGAGGTCCTCGCGCAGCCCGGGCACCTGCCACGAGAACACCTCGGGCGAGACCTGGTTGAGCGTTGCGACGGGCAGGTCGACAGTCACGCCGTCATCGGCCGCCCCCGGCTCGAAGTGGTAGGACAGCGGCATCGTGAGCGAGCCCTCGTGCCACACGTCGGGGTAGTCGGCGGTGTCCACGGTGGCGCCTTCGTGGACGAGCATCGCCGGGTCGAAGGTGAGCAGGTCGGGCTCGCCCTGCCGAGCCCGCTTCCACCACGTGTCGAAGTGAGCACCACTGACGACGTCCGTGCCGACGCGGGCGTCGTAGAAGTCGAACAGCGTGTGCTCGTCCACGACGATGTCGCGCCGGCGGGCCCGGTGCTCGAGCTCTTCGGCCTCCTCCAGCAGCGCCCGGTTGTCGTGGAAGAACCGGTGCCGGGTCGCCCACTCGCCGTAGACGAGCGCGTGTCGGATGAACAGCTCCCGCGCCAGGGCCGCATCCACCTTGGCGTACGACGTGAGGCGGTCCACCACGAGAGGTACGCCGTAGAGGGTGACCCGCTCGTAGGCCATCACCGCACCCCGCTTGCGCGACCAGTGCGGCTCGGAGTAGCTGCGCTTGACCAGGTGCTGCCCGAGCTCCTCGGCCCACTCGGGCTTCACCGTGGCGTTGACCCTCGCGTAGAGGCGGGACGTCTCGACGAGCTCGGCCGCCATCAGGAAGGCCGGCTGCTTCTTGAACAGACCCGATCCCGGGAAGACCGAGAACCGGGTGTTGCGGGCGCCCAGGTAGTCGCGGCGGTCGGGGTCGCGCAGACCGATGTGGGAGAGCAGCCCGGCGAGCAGCGCCTGGTGGATCCCGTCCTCGTCGGGCGCCTCCACCGGATGCCCGGTCATGCCCAGCTGCTTGGCGATCTGGCGCAGCTGCTGCTCGAGCTCCTGCCACTCACGGATGCGCAGGTAGTTGAGGTGGTCGGTGCGGCACATCCGCCGGAAGGCGCTGGAGGACAGCTCGCGCTGCTGGGTGCGGACGTAGCGCCAGAGGTTCAGCAGGGTGAGGAAGTCGCTCGACGCGTCACGGAAGCGCGCGTGCTTCTGGTCGGCCTGAGCCTGTTGCTCGGCCGGGCGCTCGCGCGGGTCGGGGATCGACAGCGCGGCCGCGATCACCAGCACCTCTCGGAGGCAGCCGCGCCGGTCCGCCTCGACGATCATCCGCGCCAGCCGAGGGTCGACGGGGAGGGTCGCGAGCTTGCGGCCCATGCGCGTGAGCCGCCCTTGCTCGAGAGCCCCGAGCTCCTCCAGCAGCTGTGCGCCGGCAGTCACGTTGCGCCGGTCGGGTGGGTCGACGAAGGGGAACCGCGCCATGTCACCGAGTCCGAGAGCGGTCATCTGCAGGATCACTGAGGCGAGGTTGGTCCGGAGGATCTCGGGCTCGGTGAACTCCGGCCGCCCGACGAAGTCCTCCTCGGCGTACAGGCGGATGGCGACGCCGGCCTCGACCCGGCCGCAGCGACCCGACCGCTGGTTGGCCGACGCCTGGCTGATCGCCTCGATCGGGAGCCGCTGGACCTTGGTCTTGTAGGAGTAGCGGCTGATCCGCGCGACGCCGGTGTCCACGACGTAGCGGATGCCGGGAACGGTCAGCGAGGTCTCGGCGACGTTCGTGGCGAGCACCACGCGGCGCTTGGTGTGCCGCTCGAAGACCTTGTGCTGCTCGGCGGAGGACAGCCGCGCATACAGCGGTACGACGTCGAACGCGTCAACCGCCCTCGCCGGCACGAGCTTGGCCAGGACGTCGGCCGTGTCGCGGATCTCCCGCTCGCCGGGGAGGAACACCAAGATGTCGCCGGGGCCGTGGTGGAGCAGCTCCTGCACGGCGTCGACGATCGCCTCGGTCTGGTCGCGCACGAGCATGTCACCCGCGTCGTCCAGGGCGTCGTCGAGCGCCTCGACGAGCGGCCGGTAGCGGACCTCGACCGGGTAGGTCCGGCCCGACACCTCGACGATCGGCGCGTCGGAGAAGTGCCGGCTGAACTTCTCCGGGTCGATCGTCGCCGAGGTGATGATCACCTTGAGGTCGGGACGCTGGGGCAGCAGCTGCTTGAGGTAGCCGAGGATGAAGTCGACGTTGAGGCTGCGCTCGTGCGCCTCGTCGATGATGATCGTGTCGTACGCCGAGAGCAGGCGGTCGTGCTGCAGCTCGGCCAGCAGAATGCCGTCGGTCATCAGCTTGACGAGGCTGTCCTTGGTCGAGTGGTCGGTGAACCGCACCTGGTAGCCGACGACCCCACCGAGCCCGACGCCGAGCTCCTCGGAGATGCGCTCGGCGACGCTGCGGGCCGCGATCCGGCGGGGCTGGGTGTGCCCGATCATCCCGCTGACGCCACGGCCGAGCTCGAGGCAGATCTTCGGCAGCTGGGTGGTCTTGCCCGAGCCGGTCTCGCCGGCCACCACCACCACCTGGTGCTGGCGGATCGCGGCCGCGATGTCGTCGCGCCGGGCGCTGACGGGCAGCTCGTCGGGGTAGCGGATCGCGGGCACCATGGCCGCGCGGCGGGCGACGTCCTCGGGCGAGAGTCGCGATCGCCGAGAACTGCGGCCTCGGCGTCTCGTGGGATGGGACATGACGGTGGGAAGTTTACGAGGGCGCCGCAACGGAGATACCTGCGCCGGCGACACGCCGCGACTTTGAAAGCACGGTCCCGTTGACGCACGGTGGAAGGGCAAGCGATTCGCTACTTCGAAGGAGCTGAGCCTGTGCTCACGCTGACCGAGAACGCCAGCAACGCCGTCACCACCATCGTCGGCCAGGCCGTCGCCGCACCTGGCGCCGGGCTGCGCATCGCCGAGGACCCCGCCTCCTCCAACCTCGGCCTGATCGTCGCCGAGGGCCCGCTGCCGGGCGACGAGGTCATCGAGGAGGCCGGTGCCCGCGTCTTCCTCGATGACAAGGCCCACGACGCGCTCGACGACAAGGTCCTCGACGCCGAGTACCAGCCCAACGGCGGCGTGCAGTTCACCATCGCGCCCCAGGGCGGCGGCACGCACGCCCGCGCCTGACGGCCCGGTCCTGGGTCAGGGGCGCACGCCCCTGACCCAGGACCTGACGATCTGGTCGACGGCCGGTCCGTCGGGTTCCACCCGGTAGAGCAGGATCGAGAAGATCAGACTCGTGCCCAACGCGATCTTGGCCGTCAGGAAGTCCAGCGCCGGGTCGACCTCGCCGCGCTCGATGCCGCGTTCCCACATCCGCGTCATCATCGGCAGCGTGGGGTGCGCCATGTTGGCCAGGAACTTCTCCCCCGCGTCCTGGTCGGCGATCGCCATGCCCAGCTGTGGTCCCACGACGCTGCGCGGCATCACCTTGAGCGACCGGACGAGGGTGTCGGCCAGCGCCCGGATGTCGACCTCGAACGAGCCGGTGTCGATCTCCGCCTCGGGCACCGAGTCGGCGATGTTCAGCGACAGCACGATCTCGTCCTTGCCGGCGTACCGGCGGTAGATCGCGGGTCGTCCCACCCCGGCCTCGACGGCGATCGCCTCGACGGTCAGCTGCTCCGCGCCGCCGCGCTCGAGCAGCCGTCGCGTCGCCTGCAGGATGCGGACGTCGACGTCGGGGTCGCGGGGTCGGGCCACGTGGTCAGCCGACCTTCGCGGTCTTCTTCGACGTCCTCACGACGGTCGCGTAGGAAGGCTTCTTCGCGGAGACCTTGACCGACGGGCGCCTGCCCTTGTCGGCACGCTTGACGACGTACGCCTTCTTCTTGCCCCCCTTGCCCTTGATCTTCTTGCCGTTGCGCAGCCACTGGTAGGTCAGCGTGACACCCGCGTCGTGTGCGCCCGGCTTGGCACGGAGCTTGCGGCCGACCTTCGCCTTGCCCTTGACCTTCGGCTTGGGCTGCAGCGTCTGGATGCCCGCCGTGACCACGACAGCGGACGAGTGCTCGATCTTCGTCGTGCTGTCCAGCTTGCTTCCGATGACGCGCACGGAGACCGAACGACCGAGGTCTGAAGCCCGCAGCGAGTACGACGGCCCCGTGGCGCCGGAGATCTCGACGCCGTCGCGCAGCCAGGCGTACGCGAAGCTCGTGCCAGCCTCCCAACCGGTGGTGCCGGCGCTCAGCGTGCGACCGACCCGGGCTACCCCTGACACGGTCGGGGCGCTGGAGTCGAGCATCGAGAACGTCGTCAGGTCCAGCGCCCAGATCCCGTTCTTGCCGGGCGCGGTGACGCGGAAGATCGCCTTGTTGCCGACCATGCCCAGGACCACGGATGTGCTGTCCGCGGAACCGGCGTTGAAGTCCTCCACCAGTCCCGTCGCGGCGCCGTTGGACACCCACAGCTCGCGCCCGTGCACCGACTCGGTGGCCGACATCAGCGCGCCACCGCCTGGTAGCCCGACCTCGAGGTCCGGCCCGGTGCGGCCGTCAGGTCCCCGACGTTGGCGTCGGCGGTCCCCGGTGCGATGTCACGCACGAGGGTGGTGCCCAGGAAGGTCCCGTCCCTGCGCCAGAGCTCGCTTCCGCTGGTGCCGTCGCTGGCGGCGAAGAGGACCCCTCCGCCGAACGCCACGGCCGTGCCGTTGTCAGGGGTGGCTGTCGAGGTGAGGACCTTGGCGTAAACGAGAGAAGGGCCGCCGGCGTGGGCGGGCGGCAGCGTCAGGCCGGCTGCTGTGAGGGCCGCGATGACCGGGAGCCCGACGGCCCGGGCGAGGTTGTCGCGCATGACGTTCTCCGGGATCTCTGTGTGAGTGGTCTCCGTGGTGATGGTCGAGGGAGTGGCCGGCCCGGAGCAGGGTGCCGGGCCGGCCACAGGTTCTTGTCAGCGGACCTTCGAGGTCTTCTTCGAGACCTTGGCGACGGTCACGTGGCCGGCCTTCTCGGCCGTGACCTTGACCGAGAGGCGCTTGCCCTTGTCGGCCTTCTTCACGACGTAGGCCTTCTTCTTGGCCGACGCGCCCTTGATCTTCTTGCCGTTGCGCTGCCACTGGTAGGACAGCTTCACGCCGGAGTCGTGCGAGCCGGGCTTGGCGGTCAGCTTCTTGCCCACCTTCGCGGTGCCCTTGACCTTCGGCTTCGGCTGCTTGACCAGGATGCCGATGGCGATGGTCGACGCGGCCGACGTCTCGAGAGCGGTCGTCGAGTTGGCCTTGGTGCCGGTCACCCGCACGGAGACCTGCTTGTTGAGGTCGCCGACGGCCAGGGTGTAGGTCTTGGCCTTGGCGCCCGCGATGGCCTGGCCGTTGCGCAGCCACTGGTAGCTCAGGGTGGTGCCGGCCTCCCAGCCCACGGTGCCCGCCGAGACCGTCCGGCCGACCCGCTTGACGCCGTCCACCGTGGGCGTGGTGACGTCGATGACGTTCAGCAGCCCGAGCGTGACCGCGAACAGGTTCGGCGCGCCGTTGGCGGTCGTACGCAGCAGGACCGTGGAGCCGATGACACCCACCGGCATCGCGTTGCTGCTGGTCGAGCCCGGACGGAAGTCCTTGATCAGGGCGGTTCCGGCTTTCGTGCCGTTGGTCACCCAGAGCTCACGGCCCGTCGAGGCCTCGCCGGCCTGGAAGACCGCCGCGCCGACATAGGACAGCATGCTCTGCGGGAAGCTGCCCTGGGCGCCGGGCTGGATGTCGCGGACGCGCTGGGTGCCCAGCGCCGTGCCGTCGCTGACCCAGAGCTCGGCGTCCTCGATGCCGTTGTCCCGCGCAGCGAAGTACAGGCGGTTCGCTGCCGCAGTCAGGTGGCGCGGCTCGGAGTCCGGGGCGAACTGGGCGATGTCCTTGACCTGGTAGGTGCTGACGAGGGTGCCGTCGGTGCGCCACAGCTCCTCGCCCAGGTTGGTGGTCGCCGCGAAGTACACCGCGCCGCTCATGGTGGTCAGCTCCTTGGGGGCGCTGGACGCCGACCCACCGTTGATGTCGCGGACGACGACCGTGCCGGCCTCGGTGCCGTCGCTGCGCCACAGCTCGCGACCCGAGCTGCCCGACGCCGCGAACAGCAGCTGGCCGTTGTGTGCCAGCAGCTCCGTCGGCGACGAGTCGAGGCCACCGTTCGCGATGTCCTCGACGAGCGCGGTGCCGGCCTCGGTCCCGTCGGTCTTGTAGAGCTCGACCCCGACCGCGCCGCCGTCCGCCGCGAAGTAGGCCGTGCCGCCGACCGCGGTGATGTGCGCGGGGTTGGCGTCGCCGCCGGCGTTGATGTCGTCGACCAGCGTGGTCCCGGCGCCCGTGCCGTCACTGACCCACAGCTCGCGACCGGTCGCGGTGTCGGCGCTGAAGAGGATCTTGGTGCCGAAGGCGGTCAGGTCGGTCAGCGAGCTGCTCGAGAAGCCCGGCACGATGTCCTTGACCAGGGTCGTGCCGGCGTTGGTGCCGTCGGTCACCCAGAGCTCGCGGCCGTTGGCCTCGGTGCTCGCGGCGAAGAACACCTTGCCGCCGGCGGTGACGAAGTTGTTGGGCGCGCCGTTGTCCGAGCCAGGGTTGATGTCCTTGACCTGACTGGTGCCGGCGGGGGTGCCGTTCGACTTCCAGAGCTCGAGTCCACCCCCTTCCGTCGCGGCCGCGAACAACACGTTGGCGCCGAGGGTGATCGACTGGCCGTACTCCTCGGCGCCGACCTCGGTGAAGGTGCCGAGTGCCGTGGGACCGGCCTCGGCGGCGTGAGCGGGCGTGGCACCGAGGGTGGTGAGGGCGACTGCCGCCGCCGCGGTGGTGCTGATGGTGCGGGAGAGATTCTTGTTCATTGGAGGGCTCCTGGTTTCGTTACGTGACGTTCCGTTACGCAACTGTGGAGCGAAACAGACATGCGGGGCATGAGGGATCTACCCCCAAGTTTCGGTCTGGGGGGTCCCCCAGGCTCAGCGGAGCACCTCGCGGGTGAGCGGCGGGTGCACCGCGGAGGCCGGACCGGCGACGTACAGCTCGGCGGGCCGTCCGCGTTCCTGGGCGCGCTGCCGGCCGGTCGCCTCGACCAGCCCGGCGGCGCCGGTGACCTTGCGGTGGAAGTTGCCGGCGTCGAGGGCGCGGCCCCAGACGGTCTCGTAGACACGCCGGAGGTCGGCAATGGTGAACTCGTGCCCGACGAAGGCGAGAGCGAGGTTGGAGTACTCCAGCTTCGCCCGGGCGCGCTCGAGCCCGTCACCCAGGATCTGGTCGTGGTCGAAGGCCAGCGGTCCGGCCAGGAGGTCGTCGACGGGCCGCCACTCCGCCTCCGCCGCGTCGGTGCCCGCGGTCGGCGAGGGCCCCTCGGGAAGCACCGCCAGCCAGGCCACGCTCACCACGCGGTGCCGGGGGTCACGGTCGGGGGCGCCGTAGGTGCGCAGCTGCTCCAGGCGTACGTCGCCCGGGGACACCGCGGTCTCCTCCATCAGCTCACGGAGCGCCGCCGCCTCGAGACCCTCTCCCTCGCCGACGAAGCCACCCGGAAGCGCCCATAGACCACGGAACGGCTCCTCCCCCCGGCGTACGACGAGCGCGTGGAGCACGTCGTCGCGGATGGTGAGCACCACGATGTCGGCAGTGAGGTACACGAAGGGATACTCGGAGATGTAGACCACGGCAACACGCTATCTTGTCTGCCTGACAAGACCGATGACCTCAGGACGTCGTGCCCAGCGCGCCGGGTAGCGCACCGAGCAGCATGGCGAGCATCTGGTCGCGGCTGAGCCCGCGGTCGTCCTCCGCCCAGGCGGTCACCATGGTCTCGGCCATCGACATCCAGCCCTGGACCACCAGCCGCACAGCGGGAGTGTCGGCGAAGCCTAGCTCCTCGACGGTGTTGCCCCCGGCCTCCACGAACATCCGCTCCATCAGCTCCGAGCGGGCCTCGTCGTACAGCGCCTTGATGACGGGGTCGCCACCGTTGGCCGCCTGGACCAGCGACCGGTAGCCGGTGAGGTTGGCCCGCACGTAGTCGACGTAGGCCTCCATCGAACGCATCAGCCTGACCATCGGGTCGGGTGACTCGACGGGCGCCGTGGCGGCGATCAGGTCCTGGGCGGCGCGCTCGATGACCGCGCGCTGGAACTCCTGCTTGCCCGAGAAGTAGTGGTAGAGCAGGCCCCGCGAGATCGCTGCCTCCTCGGCGAGAAGGTCGATCGAGAGGTCCTCGAGCTGACGGGTGGCGAGCAGCCGCGTGCCGAGCTCGAGGAGCTGCTCGCGTCGCGCCTCGGGCGTCAACCGGATCCTGGTCCTGCTCATGTGACCCATCCTACTGAACCTCTTTCAATAACGCTATTGACCTTGGTTCAATAGCGCAGATACCGTTGGTACATGACGTCACCCCAGGCCCCAACGCTCCCCTCCCACGTCCGAATCCTCGTGGTCGGCGCCGGCTTCGGCGGCCTCGGGCTGGCGATCAAGCTGCGTGAGCGCGGCGAGACCGACTTCCTGGTGCTCGACAAGGGCCCCGACGTCGGCGGCACCTGGCGCGACAACACCTACCCCGGTGCGGCCTGCGACGTGCCGTCCCAGCTCTACAGCTTCTCGTTCGCGCCGAACCCCGACTGGTCGCGCTCCTTCTCCCCCCAACCGGAGATCCAGGCCTACATCCAGGGCGTCGCCGAGCGGGCCGGCGTCCGCGACCACTTCCGCTTCGGTGTGGAGGCCACCGGCGCGCGCTGGGTCGACGGTCGCTGGGCGGTCTCCACCTCCGCCGGAGACGTCACCGCCGACTTCCTCGTCTCTGCCGCGGGCGGCCTCTCCGAGCCGAAGATGCCCGACATCGACGGCATCGAGTCCTTCGCCGGTGAGATCATGCACTCGGCGCGGTGGGACCACTCGGTCGACCTCACCGGCAAGCGCGTCGCGGTCATCGGCACCGGCGCCTCGGCCATCCAGATCATCCCCGAGGTCGCGCAGGTCGCCGAGCGCCTCGACGTCTACCAGCGCACGGCGCCCTGGGTCATGAAGCGCAAGGACCGCGCCTACCATCCGGTGGAGCGGCTGGCCTTCAAGCACGTGCCGCTGGTCCAGAAGGCCTACCGCACCGCGATCTACTGGGGCCGCGAGTGCTTCGTGCCGGCGTTCACCGTGGCGCCGCAGCTCGCCCTGCCGGCCAAGCTCGACGCGCTGGACAACATCAAGCGCAGCATCAAGGACCCCGAGATGCGCGAGAGACTCACGCCCGACTACGACATGGGCTGCAAGCGGATCCTGATCTCCAACACGTACTACCCCGCCCTCGCCCAGGACAACGTCGAGCTCGTCACCGATGGCATCGCCAAGGTCACCGGCTCGTCCGTCGTCACCGACGACGGCACCGAGCGCGAGATCGACGTGCTCATCGTGGCCACCGGCTTCCACACCACCGACCTCCCGATCGCCCACGGGATCATCGGTCGCGACGGTCGCTCGATGGCCGAGCAGTTCAAGGCCGAGTCGATGTCGGCGTACAAGGGCACGACCGTGCACAACTTCCCGAACGCCTTCATGATCGTCGGCCCCAACACGGGTCTTGGCCACTCGTCCATGGTCTTCATGATCGAGTCGCAGCTGACCTACATCCTGGGCGCACTCGACGCCGTCGAGAAGCACGACCTGGCCGCACTCGAGGTGACCCAGGAGGCGCAGGAGGCCTGGACCGACGACCTGCAGCGCCGCATGGAGCGCACGGTGTGGAGCTCGGGAGGCTGCGCGAGCTGGTACCTCGACGAGCACGGCAAGAACGTCACCCTCTGGCCGCGGACGACGTTCGCGTTCCGCCTGGCGCTGGCCAAGTTCGACCTCGACAAGTACGACGTGACCGCGAGGGTCACCGACAAGGAGCTGGTGGACGCATGAAGACTCTCGACGACAAGGTCGTGGTGATCACGGGTGCCGGCTCGGGCATCGGCCGCGCGCTCGCGCTCGACATGGCCCGCCGGGGCGCCCGGCTCGCGCTGTCCGACTGGGACACCGTCGGCCTCGGCGAGACCGCGACCATGGTCAAGGAGCAGACCGGCACCGAGCCCCGGACCGACAGGCTGGACGTGCGTGACCGGGCCGCGATGGCCGCCTATGCCGCCTCGGTCGCCGAGGAGTTCGGCGTCGTGAACGTCATCGTCAACAACGCCGGCATCACGGTCCACGGCAACTTTGCCGACCAGTCCTACGAGCAGTTCGAGCGCGTCATCGACGTGGACCTCTGGGGCGTCGTCCACGGCACCAAGGAGTTCCTCCCGCACCTGATCGCGTCCGGCGACGGCCACGTCGTGAACGTGTCGAGCATCTTCGGCCTCCATGCGATGCCGGGCCAGTCGTCGTACAACGCTGCCAAGTTCGCGGTCCGTGGTCTCACCGAGGCGCTGCGCATGGAGATGCTCATCGGCAAGCATCCTGTGGGCGTCACCTGCGTCCATCCCGGCGGCATCAAGACCAACATCGTCAACAACGCCGAGGGCGCGGGCGACGAGGACATCGAGGCGCTCAAGGAGCTCTTCGACAAGGTGCTCGCCAACACCTCGCCCGAGAAGGCCGCCGAGGTCATCGTCAAGGGCATCTTGAAGAACAAGGCGAAGGTGCTGGTCGGCTTGGACGCCACCGTGATCGACGGCCTGATCCGGCTCAGCGGTCCGCGCTACCAGCGTGCCCTGGCGCTCACCTCGAGCCAGATGGTCGAACGCGCCCGGCGGAAGAAGAAGTGACGTAGCCTTCGGGAGACGCCGCTCGCTACTGGTACGCGGGCGGCGTCTTCGTTTACCCCACCACCGGTCGGGTACGGCTCCGATGAGGATCCGCTAACCGGAGGAGAACCCATCATGCGCCGGCACAAGTCCGCCGCTCAGCCCGTCCAGATCGCCCGTCAGGCGGTCGAGGTGGCTCGCGAGCGTGCACAGAACCTCGACGTGGCCGAGATCCGCGACGCCGTCGCGACCCAGGCCGCCGTGGCCGCAGAGGCCGCGCAGAACGCGGCCCAGAACGTCGACCTGAACGCCGTCCGGGACACCGTCGTGGACGAGGTCAGCAAGGACTACGACCTCGTGATCGACGAGACCCGTCGCCGTCCGCTGCGGTCGCTGCTCATCGCCCTCGGCGTGGGCGCAGCTGTCGGCGCCGTCGCGGACCGGATGGCCAAGCGTCGCAAGGCACCCGAGCCCGCGCCGTACCACTCGCCGGCCTAGGGCGGCAGGTTCCCTGGCGCACCCGCCACGGACCAGAACGCGCGTGCGGCGGCGCCCACTCCTCGCGGGGAGAGACGGTCGAGCCAGCGACCCCGCCTGGCCTCCCACCAGCCGAGGGCGAAGCCGACGCGGTACCAGTCGATGTAGACCCAGTGGACGTCGCGGGCGAAGTCGTCGCCACCGCCCTTCCACCGATGCCGGATCATCCGGGCGACCTCCTGGGTCAGGTCCTCGCGCTCGACGTCGGGTGACTCCAGCAGAAGCACGGCGGCCACGGCCATCACCTCACGCTCGAACTCCGCGAAGCGCGGGTGGAGGTCCGTGAGCCGACGCCAGAACAGCTCGTCGTCGGTCAGGCACTCGCGTCCCTTGGAGGTGGCGGTCAGCACTCCCTTGCGCGCGGCGAGCAGCCGCTGGCCCTGCAGGTGCTCGCGCAGGAACGTCAGCTGCGGGACGTCGCGCTCCCTCCTCGGCTGCTTGCCGACGTAGTCGGACCAGCGGAAGCGGTCGTTGAGCTCGGTCACCACCGTCGGCGGCAGGTAGCCGCTCGCGGTGAGCTCGAGCCCCGTCCCGACCCGCTGCAGCAACGCTCGGGCGGGAGCGAGGGACAGCTCGACGTTCTCCGGGAGCTCGTCGGCCTGCTCCAGCACCGGCAGCACCCGGTCCAGCCAGCCACGCTCGGCGCGCAGCCCCGCAGCCCAGGCCTCCGCCCGTTCCCGGCGTACGACGCGCAGGGCGTCGCCGGTCAGGTGGGCCTCGACGACCCGGGCCTGGTCGCGCCGGAAGGACCGTGCGCCGGGGTCCAGGCGACCGTCGTCGATCGCCTGCTCGAGGATGACCGAGAGGTCCACGTACACCTCGAGCTCGTCGCCTCCCATCACGCCTCCGAAGCGCAGCCGGTCGGTGTCTGGCGGGACGACGCCGCTGTCCTCCGCGGCCTTCCACGCGAGCAGCGCGCCCTCGTCAAGGTCACGGTGCCAGGCCGCAAGGATCTCGTGGGTGCCGCGGTCGCGGCAGATGGCGGCGTACTTGTGCAGCCCCAGCGCCGTGAAGACGTCACCCAGCGCCCAGGCGATCTCGTGGTGGTCGTGGTCGTCGGTGAGATAGCGCGTGGCCAGTCGCCGCCACAGGAAGTCCTGGACCTGGAGCTGGGTCAGCGAGCTGAGCGGGCCACGCTCCTCCTCGGCCCCGAGCAGGCTCTCGATGGCGCTGCGAGCTCGCTCGGCGGTCATGTCGTCCAGCCCGGCGAGGGCGCGCTCGACTTCGTCCACGCTTGCATTGTGCTGGGTATCCTCGGCGGCGTGGAACGTGGAGCCCCCGTGCGTGTCGTCGCCACCAAGTGGGGTGACCGGCCGCACTGGGAGTTCGACGCGACGTGGCTCGGCAGCGACGAGCACGGCGGCTGGGTCGGCGTACCCGTCGGCACCGTCATCACGCGGCCCGGCGCGACGGTGGTGACGAGGCAGCTCCAGGTCGTGCTCTTCCCCGAGGACCGAGGCTTCGTGTCGACGTACTACGAGCCTGTGGCCGACCCCCCGTGTGCGGTCTACGTCGACATCGCCACCCCGCCGGTCGTCTCCCCCGGCCGCGTCGAGTCCGTCGACCTCGACCTCGACGTGCTGCGCGGCCGGAGCGGACGGGTCTGGGTCGACGACGAGGACGAGTTCACCGACCACCAGGTCCGCTGGGACTACCCGCCCGAGGTGGTGATCGCCGCCCTGGCCACCTGCGAGGCGGTGCGAGCCGACCTGGCCGCGGGTGCGCCACCCTTCGACGGTGTGCACGAGCACTGGCTGGCCGCCCTGCGCCGGTCTACCGTGGAGGGATGAACACCATCCATCTCACGGACGCCGAGCTGGAGATGGCCCGCCATGGGATGACGGCCTACCTCCGCAGCTTCGGTCACAACGAGGCCGAGACGGTCGAGCTCATCAAGCAGGTCCTGGAGAAGCTGGGGCACGCGGACCACGAGCGGGAGAACCCCGTCTTCATCGGTTGAGGCGCACTGAGCTTCCCGCGCGGGTGCGGAGTGGTCTCGACGCGCTTGCTCGCCCTGGGCTCGCTTCGCGGCTCGACTGTCACAATCGCTGTCATCGCGGTGTGACGAGCACGATGCCCAGGCACATCTCGTCGGTGGTCCCCTCGCCCCAGACGACGTAGCGCTCCGGGACCTGCTTCAGGTCGGGCAGCAGGTCGCGCATGCGCTGGTCATGACGGCAGGTGACGCGCAGCGTGTCGCCCGGCCCGATCGGAGCAGGTGGGTCGACGGGCACCGAGCCCTGCTCGTCGAAGTTCCAGGGCTCGACCCGCAGCAGGGTGCGCGCCTTCGGGGTGCCCGGGTTCAGCTCGATCCTGATCTCCTTGCCCAGCAGGTGCATGTGCCCGGCGATCGCACGGATCGTGCCCGCCTCGCGGACCTCCCGGTCGCACGACTGCACCGGGCCGGGTCGCGGCAGCGCACCATGCCCGCACAGCAGCTGCAGGCCGGCCACCGTGGTGCCGGCCCGCTGCCCGAAGCGACCCATGACGTCGAGCACCGCCTGCTCCCTGTCGCAGAGGCGCCCTTCGTCGTGACCAGGACGGCAGGGCAGCTCGATGGGCGCGACCAGCAGCTGGGTCGACAGCGGCTTGAGCTGCTTGGTGCCCGGCGCCACGCGCAGCACGGCGCTGCTGGTGTCGGGGGCGTCCCCGGCGAGCAGGTTGTAGTGCACCTGCATGATCACGCGGGTGCCCGGCTCGAGGGGGATGCCGACATCGGAGGCCAACACGCGCTCGCCACCGCCCGGAGCCCAGGCGCCGATCCAGGGAGCCTGGTCGATCTGGCCGACGCCGCTGGACAGTCCGGTGCCGCCGAAGCACGTCCAGCCCTGCCCCGGCGTACGGGCGTCCTCGGCCTCTGCCGCGGCCACACCGTCAGGTGGCACCTGGAAGAGGATGACGTGGTGCACGACCTCCGGGTTGCCGGGCTTCACGTCGACACCGGTGATGTAGGTGCGCTCGGTGAGCTTCGGGTCGAGCACGAAGCAGCGGTAGTCGTCGGTGCCGTAGGTCGGGGCCTTGGGTGTGTACGCCGCGGGCATGGCCAGCGACACGAGCCGCTCGTCCTTGCGCAGCGGCGTCGCGTTGGCCGGCGCGGTCGTCGAGTGGCCGCCGTGCTGGCTGGCCGAGGGCTGCTCGTGTGCAGCGTGGTCGCCGCCGTGGTCGGCCGGTGTCGCGTCGTTGTTGCAGCCCACGAGCAGGAGGAGGGCGCACGCCACGCCGAACAGTCGTCCCGCCATGCCTCGAGGATAGGCGTCGTACGGTCGTGGCATGAGCTATCCCGATCCGCGCTACCTCGGGGAGGGCGGCGAGGCCTCAGCCATGGACGAGTTCATGGCGTACCACGACACGTACTGGGTGTGAGGTGCGGGTTCCCCCGGTTGACCGGGGAAACCGGTACTGGCAGAGCGTCACGACGCTCCACCAGTACCGGTTTCGCTCCGACGGTCAGCCCCTGAGCCCGCCGACCTCGGCGAGCGCCTGACCCAGCGTCTTCTGCAGCGCGTCCGAACCGCCCTGCTGCACCAGGTCGAACGCCTTGCCGATGACCAGCTCGGAGACCGGGTCGTTCAGGTCCTCGAAGCCCAGCTTCGGACGCGGCGGCCAGCGACGCGGCCAGCCTGTGCCGCACCAGTCGTCCCAGTCCAGGGCCGCGTCGAAGGCGACGGTGCGCTGCTCCGGCGTCGCCTGCTCGCGTACGGCGGCCGACATCGCCTTCTGCGCTGCTGTCGCGACGATCCGCGTGGCCTCGACCGAGGCGACCCGGCCGACGGCCTGGACGACGGTCGAGGCGATGACGGCATCGAGCTCACGGACGAAGCGCGCCCTGATCAGCAGCGGCCACGGCACGTTGTCGGCACCAGGAAAGTTCTCCGGATCCCACATGTGGGTCCCCCTTGCGTTCATGGCCCAGCCCTCCGCCGGGCCTTCAGGTGGGAGGAGGCAATTGGTAAAGGACTGATACTCAGTCGATGCTCTCGGCCGGTGGCACCATCTCGGCGCGCACCCCCACCAGGCGCACCGGCCGGTCGTCCTCGATCCGGCGGAACAGCTCGACAGCCGCATCGCCGATCGCCTGCGCGTCGTACGTCGGCTCGGGGAGGGTCAGCGAGCGCGAGGTCGTGAAGAACGGCGCGAACCGCACCTTGATGCCGACCCGTGCGGCGGGCCGCCCCTCCCGCGCGATGTCGGCCGCGACCTGCCGCGCCAGGGCGTGCATCGCCTCGCCGAGGAGGTCGCGGTCGGAGAGGTTCTCCTGGAAGGTGGTCTCCCGGCCGTGTCCCCGCGGAACCCACGGCGTCGCGTCCACCGGGCTGGTGTCGGCGCCGCGGCCCAGACGGCGGTACCACGGGCCCATCCGCGGCCCCAGCCGCTCGGCGAGCATCGTCGTGTCGGCCTGGGAGAGGTCGTTGACCGTGTGGATGCCGAGGTCGGCCAGCTTGCGTGCGGTCTTGGTGCCGATGCCCCAGAGTGCGTCGGTCGGCTTGTCGCCCATCACGTCGTACCAGTCGTCGGCCGTCAGCCGGCCCACTCCCCTGGGCTTGCCGAAGCTCGTCGCGATCTTGGCGCGCAGCTTGTTGTCGCCGATGCCGACGCTCGAGTGCAGCCCGGTCTCCTCCAGGACGCGCGCGCGGATCTCCTCGGCCAGAGCGTGCGGGTCGTCGGTCTCGGCGCCGACGAAAGCCTCGTCCATGCCGAGCACCTCGACGACCACCGGAAAGCTGCGCAGCACTGCCATCACCTGCTCGCTGGCCGAGAGGTAGGCCGGCATGTCCATCGGCAGGAAGACCGCGTCGGGGATCTTCCGAGCCGCGGTGCGAAGCGGCATCCCGGAGCCGACGCCGAACTCCCGCGCCTCGTACGTCGCGGTCGCGACCACACCTCGCTGCGTGGGGTCACCCTTGCCGCCGACCACCACCGGCAGGCCCGCAAGCTCGGGTCGCCGCATCACCTCGACCGCCGCGATGAACTGGTCGAGGTCCACGTGCAGGACCCACTGCGCCACGCCCTCAGACTAGGGTCTGAGCATGAGCAGTCCGGTGGTTCTGGTGGTCGGTGCGGGGCCTGGTGTGAGCGGGTCGGTCGCGAAGCGATGGGCCCGCGAGGGGTACGACGTGGCGCTGGCGGGTCTCCACGAGGAGGTGCTGACGACCCTCGCCGCGGAGATCGAGCCGCTGGGCGTCAACGTGGGCTGGAACCCGGTCGACATCACCGACGTCGAGGCGTTCACGGCGGCCGTGACGCGGTTCGGCGACTACACCGGGCGGATCGACGTACTGCACTTCAACCCGAGCGCCTACCGGGGCAAGTCTCCCCTGGAGCTCACGCCCGCCGAGCTCGACGAGGACATGCACGTCGGAGTCTCTCCGCTGCTGACGGCGTTGCAGGCGGCGCGACCGTTCATGAGCCCCGGCGGGCGGGTGACCGCCACCGGCAGCATGGCCGCCGACGAGCCCGACCCCGGTGCCACGAGCCTCGGCATCCAGAAGGCCGCGCTGCGCAACCTGATCCGCAGCATCGACGAGACGGTGAAGGGCGACGGCATCCGCGCGGTCTCGCTGACCGTGCGTGGTGCGCTCGGCAAGGAGGGACCGTTCACTCCCGACCGCGTAGCAGAGGCCATCTACGCGGCAGCGACGCAGGACGAGTCGGCCTGGCGCACCGAGGTCCCCTACTCCGGCTGACGCCGACACGCGCGGGTCGACCCTCCAACACGCGCGGGTCGAGCCGTACCAACACGCGCGGGTCGACCGTCCAACACGCGCGGGTCAACCACCTCAGATCGAGGCGCGGTACCTCGCGATCACCTGTCGACCTGGGCGCGGTCGGCGGAGGCGAGGGGTACGAGAAGCTCTGACACGAGGTCGGTGAGCTCGGCGACCCGGCGGTTCAGCTGCCGGTGCTCCTGGAGCTCGGCCTCGAGGACGGCGAGCCGGTGCTCGACATCGGTGGGCAGTCGCCGGCGGGCTCTGATCAGGGCGGCGCGCAGACTAATCAGACTGTGGCGACCGCCTCGCCGCCGATCCGGCCGTCGTGGATCTCTACGAGACGGTTGGCCATGGTCATCAGCGGCGGGTAGTGCGTAGTCACGACGGCAGCGATCCCCTGCCCCTCGACGAGCGCCCCCACCAGGTCGAGCATGCGGGACGCGGTGTCGCTGTCGAGCTGGCCGGTCGGCTCGTCTGCCAGCAGGATGCGTGGCCGCGGTGCGAGCGCCCGGGCGAGGGCGACCCGCTGCTGCTGTCCGCCCGACAGCTCGTAGGGGCGCTGGTCCGCGTGTCCGCTCAGCCCGACCAGGTCGAGCACCTCGGCAACGCGCTCGGCTCGCTCCGCGGGCGCGGTGCGCAGGACACGCAGCGGCACCTCGACGTTCTCGGCGGCCGAGAGCATCGGCAGCAGGCCGAACGACTGGAAGACGTAGCCGAGGGTCCCGCGTCGCAGCTGCGAGACCTGCTCGTCGGACATCGTCGCCAGGTCCAGGCCGTCGACCAGCACCTGCCCCGAGGTGGGTCGGTCGAGGCCGCCGAGCAGGCCGAGGAGCGTGGTCTTGCCGGACCCCGACCGCCCGCGTACGACGAGCAGCTCCCCCGCCTCGACGTCGAGGTCGATGTCGACACAGGCGTGCACCTCCCCCGCTGACGTGACGAACGTGCGGCTCAGCCCCCTGGCGGAGATGACGGCGGTCATGACGACTCCTCCCACCCGGCGCCCTGCGGCCACACGGTCAGATGGTCCGGCTCCTCGGCGAGCCGGACCCGTTCGGCGAGCCCGAGGCTCATCGCGGTCTCCTGGGGCAGCTGCATGCGCCCGAGCCGGTCGACCACGGCGAACTCCTCGGCCACGACCGACTCGGTGCCGTCGTGGTTGAGCTCGGTGCGTCGCATGGTCTCGGTCGAGATCCGGCCGTCGCGGATGTGGATCGTCCGTCGTACGTGGGCCGAGACCTCCGGGTCGTGCGTCACGATGAGGGTCGTGACACCGGTCTGGGCGTTGACCGACCGGAGCGCCTCCAGGACTTCGGCCGTCGACGCCTCGTCGAGCTCGCCGGTGGGCTCGTCGGCCAGCAGCACCTCGGGCCGGTTGGCCAGCGCGACCGCGATCGCGACCCGCTGCTGCTCTCCTCCCGACATGGCAGCCGGCCGACGGTCGGCGCAGTAGCCGACCCCCAGCAGGTCCAGGAGCTCGGCGACCCGCTTCTGGCGCTGCTTGGCTCCCGCCAGCGCGAGCACCATCGCGACGTTCTCGGCCGCGGTGAGGTACGGCAGCAGGTTGCGCGACGCCTGCTGCCACACGAACCCGACCGCCTGCCGCTGGTAGTCGACGCGCTCCGCGCGACCCATCCGCAGCAGGTCGCGCCCGGCAACGCGGGCCGTGCCCGCAGTGGCCTTGTCGAGACCGGCGAGGATCGACAGCAGCGTCGACTTGCCCGAGCCGGACACCCCGATCACCGCGACCAGCTCGCCCCGGCGTACGCGCAGGTCGACGCCCTGCAGCGCCTGCACCTCGATGCCTTCTGCGGTGAAGATGCGCACCAGGTCACGGCAGACGATCGCCGGCTCCTCCGCAGCGTGCTTGCCACTCATGGCTTCACTCCTCGTCCAGTCGTACGGCGACCGCCGCACTCGTCCGCCTGGTGGCGAGCAGCCCGAGGCCGATCGCCACCGCCATCAGCATCACGAACCCACCGACCAGCCCTGTCAGGACCAGGCGGTCCACGACGAGCGCCGGCTGCTCCTCCTCGCCGGTGAAGGGGCTGAGGTCCACCACTCGGTGCACCAGCACCGCCAGCCCCAGGCCCAGCCCGGTGCCGACGACCAGCGCACCGATCGCCGACGGAGCCTGCTCCCACACCGCGACCCAGCGCCGCTGCCGGTGCGTGAAGCCGAGCACGCGGAGGATCGCGAGCATCCGCGACCTCGCCCGCGCGCCGAGCACCAGGGTGAGCAGCACGGTCGCCGCACCGGCGAGCCCGGCCGCGGCGATCGCAGCGAGCAGCGCGGTGCGCAGACCGGAGGAGATCGCGTCGTCGCGCAGGTCCTCCTCGACGGCAGCGGTGTCGGTGAACACCACTCCGGTGTCGCCGACGATGCCCTCGAGCCCGCGCTTCACCACCGCGGTGTCGGCGCCGGGCTCGAGCGCAACCAACAGCGTCGTCGGGTTGAAGCTGCCGAGCTCTGTGACACTCCGGTCGGCAAGGACCCAGCGCTCCTCATCGGTCACCACGCCCGACGCGCCCGCTGACGAGCCGAGCACGGTCGCTGTGCCACCCTTGAAGGAGATCGTGCGCTCGTCGCTGTCCAGTGCGGTGGACACGACCACGCCGTCGCCGTTCGCCCGGTCCGGAAGGGGCGCGCGTCCGGGCACCTCGCGCTGGACGTCGGCCAGGTCGGTGAGGTCGGCGAGGTAGATCGCCGTCGTGGCCGGTGCCTTGCCGGGGGACCCCACCGTGCGCGAGTCGACGCGGGCGACCCGAGCGGCCGCGCGCACGCCACCAAGCTCGCGGGCCCGGTCGGCCATGTCCTCGGTGACGAACGGGCCGTCCAGCCGGAGGTCGGCACCGACGCCGGCCATCGCAGCGTCGCGGGTGCCGTGCGTCAGCGTGGCGAGCACGACCGCGGAGAAGACCGCGACGGCGACACCTGCCAGCACGGCGAGCACCGGTGCGGCCCCGACAGACGGGTCGCGCAGGGCACGCGTCGAGCCCAGGAAACCCACGGCCGACCGCCCGCGGCGGAGCGCCCGCGCGACCGCCTGGAGCGGCAGGGGGTAGAGCCGCAGGACCACCACGCACGCAGCCGCGGCCAGCAGGACAGGTGCGGCAGCGACGAGTACGTCGACGTCGCGGCCCTCGTCGGCGGTCCTGAGCCCGGACGACACCAGCAGGTAGACGCTGGCCGCCGCCAGGGCGAGCACTCCGACCTCCGCGACCCACCGATGCCGCGAGCGCGAGCGGACACCCGTGTCTGCGCGCGCCGGCCGCGTCGCGGCGTCGATCCGCACCGACGCCAGCCCGATCGCTGGGGCCAGGCCGGCGACCCCGGCAACAGCCACACCTCCCGGTGACAGGTCGGCACCGAAGACCCACCGGGTCGCGGCGACCGCCACCAGCGCCGGGGGAAGCCCGATCAGCAGCCCCTCGGCGAACAGCACCCCACGAACCTGCCAGGAGGAGGCGCCGCGCGTGGCCAGCAACCCGACCGCCTGCCTTCTCCGCGCTGCGAAGGCACGGATGCCCAGCACCAGGACCACGAGGCCTGCTCCCAGCGGGCCCATGCCGGCGAGGGTGAGCACCGAGCGCGCGGACTGGGTGCGCCCGCGGGCGTCCTCGAGGGCCGGCAGGCCGCTCGCCGAGAAGGAGATGCTGTTCTGCTCCGAGGACTCCATCGGGACGGGAAAGGTCTTGGCAGTCACCCCGCGCAGCTGGCCGATGACCTCCTCGGCCTGCCCACCGGCCAGCCCACCGAGGTCGAGCGGGAACCAGATCTTCAGGCCGACCACCAGGGGGCCGAGGTAGAGCTCGTCCCACCGCAGCGGCTGGACGAACCCGTAGGCCGTGATCGTGGGCAGGCTGTTGCCGTCGTCGCGGATGCTGGTCTGCAGCATCGCGTCGTTGAGCGCCCAGTAGTCGTCGCTCGCGTCCCTGGCCCGGAAGATCCCGGTCAGGCGGAAGTCGTGGCGCTTCTCGCCGACGCGCCACGCGAGATGCTCAGCGGAGTCCTCGGAGAGCACGACGCCGACCGGGTCCGCGGAGGTCTCGTCCAGCGCCGGCCAGCGGCCTTCGACGAGCTCGGCCTTGTCGGCCACCAGGGGGTCCACCCGGAGCACGAGGTCCTGGGCGGCACCCGGCGGATCGGTCTGCGGGTTGGCGATACCGAGGGCGAAGCGGGTAGTGGTGATGCTCCATCCAGGAGCGCCGACGTTGTCGCGCAGAGGCTGCGGCAAGGCCGAACGGATCTCCGAGAGCTGGTCGGTGAAGGCGCCGTACTCCTGGTCGAGCTCGGGCTCGAGCGGCGAGCGGGCGCGGCTCCCCGAGGGTCCCTCGGCCGGCGGGGCGGACGTCGTGGCGATCAGATAGCGGCCGGTCGGCGTCGTGTCGCGGACCGTCTGGGTCAGCTCACGCACCGCCATCGCCGTGAACGCCGACGGCCCGGCGACCAGCAGGGCGGAGACCGCCAGGACCAGCACGCTGACGAGGTACGACGCCCCGCGACCGTGCGCGCGCTGTCGCAGCAGCAGGCCCAGGATCGACCAGCGGCTCATGCTCGTGCTCCGCTCGGGATCGCAGCGAGCACCTGCCGGCGCAGCACCGTCGCGTGGGCAGCCACGAGCAGCAGCACCGCGAGCACGTGTGCCCCGACCAGCAGCGCCCAGGTCGTGGCGTCGAGGCGAAGCGTGACGACGTCTCCGCTGGAGTCCACCAGCGCCGAGCCGGCAAGACCGGGGACGGTCGCGAACACAGCCACGACCCCCACCGCGATGCCCAGCAGCCACCCGGTCACCAGCACCCACAACAGCTCGCGCCGGCGGGCTCTCCCCTGCTGCAGAGCGCTCAGGCCGACCGACCGGAGCACGACCAGCTCGCCCTCGCGGGCCTGCGCCAACGTCGCGACCACGCTGCCCACACCGATCGCGGCCAGCAGCAGAGCGCCCGCTGCACCGAACCAGAGCGTCCGAGCAGCGGGTGCCAGCAGAGCGGTCGCCGACCGGTTGTCGGCCAGCACCACGGTGGAGGTCGGCGGCAGGAGCGGCGGCACCGCGGCCGCGGCCGCCTGGCCGTCCGCGGGAGCGATCCAGAGCTGGTTGGTCGACGGGACCGAGGTGCTCGTGCGCAGCAACGCCAGCGAGAGCCCCTCCAGGTCGGCGTAGATCCGGGGCACGCCGGTCGCGCCCGGGAGCTTCGGGCGCACCGACCGCACCAGTGCCTGGAAGTCGCGGGAGCCTTCGACCGTGACCGTGACCGTGTCACCAGGCCCGACCTGGAGCTCGCGGGCCAGCCTGCGGTCGACGACGACCGGGAGCGTGGGCTCGTCGCCGGCCGACGGCCCCACCCGGACGTGCAGCATCTGGCCGGGGCCGACCGACCCGGCGAGACCGACTCCGTCGACCGGAGCCTCGAAGTCGCCCGCCGCGGGCTGGACCGCCCAGGCCTGGTCACCGGTCTCGATGCGCTGCGGTCCGGCAGGAGTCGTGGCCGTCGCGCCAAGCACGTTCATGGAGATCAGCCGCGCCTGCCCGGCCAGCCCCGAGGTGACGTCCACCGCCACCACGCGCGAGCCGTCCGGCAGCCCGTCGAGCTGTGCGGTGACCTCGGCCGGGCGCGGCGTACCCGTGCCCTGGCGGGCAACCGGCACCGTCACGCCACCACCCCAGACGGGGACCACTGCGCCGTCCGGCGACTGGACCCACACCGAGACGTCGATCGTGGTCGTCTCACCGCGGGGACCCAGCCCACCCGGCGTCGGCACGACCTCGCCCTCATCGTCGAACTCGAAGCCTCCGGGCACCTGCCAGGCCGCCGCGGCGGACACCCGCAGGGTCAGGGCAGTCGTGCCGGCGGGGAGTGGCCAGCCCTGCGCCTCGCCGTGCAGCGCGGCCAGCGGGTCGGTCGCCGCACGGATCGCCTCGGGTACGACGTCGCTGAGCCGGTCGGCAGCGATGCCCGTCAAGGACGCGTCGACCGTGCCGACCTCGACGTCCAGCTGCTGTGCCGGCAGCGCGGTCCGGACCGACGGAAGCTCGGCGACCGCCTTGACCGGATCGGTGAAGACGCCCGCGACCAGCGGATCCACCAGGGGAACATCGGCTCGGAGGATGGCGCCGTTGCGCATCGCGTCGACCCCGCGCTGGGCCTCGGTCTGGGTGCGGGCGTACGTCGCGGCCAGCGTCGCGCCGCCGACGGCGATCGCGACCATGAGCACCGCAACCCCGAAGACCACACTGCGCCGGGCCACCTGCCGGGCAGCGAGCACCGCATGCAGCCCTCGGCCACGCGCGGTCACCCGCTCGACCGCACCCGCGAGGACCCCGAAGAGGAGCCCGGCCAGCAGCGCGGCTGCGATCAGCGACAGCGCCGGAGCCAGCACGGCCACCGGGTCGATGCTCTGGTTGCCCTCGACGTCGACCACCGCGGCCGAGCCGGCCCGCCGGAACCGCCAGGTGGAGAGCAGCGCAGCACCCACCAGCAGGACGACCACGCCGCCCGCAGCCAGGACGCGGGCCCGGCCCGAGTCGTCGATCTGCTGCCGGTCCGCTGTCTGCCGCGCCTGCAACGCGGCCGGGACGACCAGCACTGCGACCGCCACCAGGGCGGTCAGCAGAGCCAGCAGCCAGCCCAGCCACGGCACTGCTCCACTGTTGAGCCGAAGCAGCACCTCGGCGAGCAGCGTGCCACCGGCCGCCGAGGGCACCGCGACAGCGGCGCCCTCGACCGCGGAGATGCGGGTGAGCTGCGCTGCCGACGCGCCGCGTGAGCGGACCAGCGCGGTCTCGCTGCGCCGCTCGAGGGTCAGAAGGCGGGACAGCTGCACCACCATCAGGAGGCTGATCGCCGCGATGAGCAGCGAGGGAACCGGGCTGACCGCAAGGGCCGCCTCGAGGCTCTGCGACACGGTGCGCAGCGTGGTGGAGAGGTCGCCCGCTGCCGTCGAGCCGCGCACGGTCACCCCGCCGGCGTCGTCGAACGCGTCGGGCGTCGCGTCGACCGCCCTGGCCATCGCGGTCATCTCGCGCGGCTCCACCCGCTCCGCGTCCGGCACGATCGTCCAGCGAGCCAGGGCGGCCTCGCCGCGGTCGGAGAGGTCGGGGACCACGAGGATGCCCAGCGCAGCACGGTTCGCGGCCAGCGCGGCCGGATCGTCCCCGGCCTCGGCGTCAGCGGTGAAGAACGGGTCGCTCTCACGCAGCGGCTGCCACACCGCTCCGACGTCGTACGACGTGCCGCCGACCTCGATCGTGTCGCCGACCTCGAGTCCGAGCCGCCGGGCGGCCGCTCGGCTCAGCGCTACCCCGTCGTGCCAGTCGCCGCTGACCAGCCGGGCATGCTCGGCGAAGCCGTCGTAGGCCGCGACGAGCAGGGTCTGCTTCGTGTCCTCGACCGGCTGGGGCCGGAGCACCACGCTGCGGTGCACGTCGAGGTTCAGACCCTGGTAGAGCTCGTCGAACAGCTCGTCCGCGGCCTGCCGCTGCCGCTCGGCGTCCCCGGACTGCCGGGTCTGCACCTGGAGCGCGGCACCCTCGTTGCCCGCTGAGCTGAAGTAGTCGCGGACGCCCTGGGTGCCCGCGAGGTCGGCGTAGCCGACGACTCCGGCCAGCACGAACGCGGTGACGGCGACGAGGGCGCTCACCGCGGCCACGACGGCGCGGCGAGCAGCGGTGCGTCTCACGGTCCACCGCGTCGCCACGCATCCCTCCTGCGGAGTCGGCTCGCGGCCCCCGGCCGCAGTCCCGCGAATCTAACCGGGGGAGGCGCAGGTCCCCTGGGACCGGAACCGAATCGTTGTGGGACCTTGACCTGCCGTCGACACGGCTCTCGATCCGGGACTCGATCCCGGGCTAGATGCGGGGCCTCTTGGGCAGTGCCTGGTCCGCGATCCGCTGACGCGCGGCTGCGACGGCCTGCTGCCAGGCGGCCTTGGCCTCGTTGTAGCGGGTGGCGACGCGCTCGGTCACTCCGCTGAGGTAGGCGTAGCCGCCCGAGCAGCGGTCGTAGCACTGGGAGAAGAACGGAAGGGCCTGGGCCATCACGCGTGAGGTCTGCCCGAACGTCCGCTGCAGGTCACGGTGCACCTCGTCGAAGGGGGCCGGAACCGTGATCGCCTTCACCGCGGCGTGGAGCGCGGCACTGCGCGACGTCGAGGCGCTCAGCAGCGTGGCCGGGTCGAGGCCGACCTCGCCCGCGAGGAGCCGGCCGAGATAGCCCGTCAGGCTGGCGCGCTCGGCGTCGAAGCCGGAGAGCTGCGCGCTCACGGCGCTGGAGTAGGCCGCGATGGTCGCGCGCGCTGCTGCCTGCTTGCGCTTGGCCTTGGCCAGCGCCGTCCGCCAGCGAGCCAGCGCGGCCCGGCCTTCGCCGACGAGCTCGTCGAGCCGGTCCACCGCGGGCCTGCCGTCGATCGTCGAGGTGCCGGCCAGGGCGGTCACGAGATCGCCTCGCACCCGGTTCCAGAGCGCGAGGTGGTCGCCGTCGAGACGTTGCAGCCTGGCCATCTGGTCCAGGAGCACACCGACCGCTTCGACGGAGGAAGAGCTGGTGCCGCTGAGGCCGGTCTGGGCAGCGGCGACGACGGCGGTCTCGTTGCGCGCGTCGAGCGCGATGCGACGCACCGCAACGGTCCGCTCGGCGCGCGAGAGGCGCCGTACGAGCGCGGCAGTCGACCGCGTGACGACCTCTGTCGCCGAGGCGCCGACGACGCCGCGCACGTGCTCCACGGCGTCCGCCGGGTCGGTGACCTGCTCGTCCAGGGCGCGGCTTACGGCCAGCAGGTCGGTGCGGGCGTCGGAGAGACCTCGCTCGGCGGCACCCCAGATCGCCAGGCGCGCCTCGGTGAGCCCGGCCAGCGTTGCCGCGACCGCCGCGACCCGCCGCTGGCCGGCCACGAGCCTGGCGGTGTCGGACTGACGCTCCTCGAGGTCGGCCTGCACCTGCTCGAGAGTGTCGGCGGTAGCCGCGGCTCCCTGGCCGGCGACCCGGACCCCGGCGAGGTCCTCGGCCTGGGTGAACGAGGTGAGCATGGTCGCGTAGGAGGCGTTGGCCCGCTCGAGCGCCTGGCGCACCGGACGGTCGCGTAGGTAGTCGGCGAACCACAGCCCCGACGCGACCATCACCAGCGCCACGACGCCGGCGACCACCAGCCTGCGCCGCCGCCGGCGAGGTGAGGGCGGGGTCTCGGCGAGGACCGGCTGAGAGGTCGGGTCGCCGCCGCTGAGGAGATGAGGCGCTAGCGGGACGGGCGGGGGCGCGCCGTACACCCGCGTCGCGGCCACTCGCTCGGCGAGCACCTTGGGCAGGGGGGCGCCGCACGACGGGCACCGCTCCTGTGCGGTCGCCACACCGGCACCGCACGTCGTGCACGACCCGGTCACGCAGCCCCTAAGCAGCTCGGTAGGAAAACCCAGTCCCCCCAACGAGCGACTCTGCCCGCCGTTATCCCACCGGAAATGTTCTCACGCGGTGGCGGAAAGGGGCACTTCCTCCTCATGCCCGACGAAGCCGACGATGCGCCCGACCACGTCCGGGTCCTTCAGGATCCGGTTGTGACCCAGCCCTGTGGTCGCGACGAACTCGGCGTCGAGCTCGCGAGCGACCGCCTTCGAGGCGGCGTACGACGTCTGCGGGTCTGTCTTGTCGTGTACGACGAGCAGCGGCGTCTGCTGCCCCATCAGGTGCCAGAGGCTGAGCACCTCGAACTCGTCGGGCAGCAGCCCGACCCGGGCCCAGACCCGGTCGTCGACCCGGCGGCGCACCCGGGAGCCGAAGCCGAGCATCGCCTGGAACCCGTCCATCGTGGCGACGTAGCCGGTCATGGGAGCGACGAAGACCAGTCGCTCGGCCCCCAGCCAGCCGTAGCGCATCGCCAGCAGCGTCGCGAGCGTGCCCATCGAGTGCGCGACGACGGCCCTGGCCGGGCCGAACCGTGCGAAGACGGCGTCGAGCGCCTTGGCGAACTCGACGCCCGTGGTGGACGTGTCGCCGAAGGCACCGGGGTCTGAGGCTCCGTGCGACGGCGCGTCGAAGAGCACCGCACGATGCCCCGAGCGGACCAGCGGGGCCACCAGGCCGGCGAACTGGTCGCCCCGGCCGCCCCAGCCGTGCACGAGGTAGACCACCGGCCCCTCGCCCCAGGCCGTGCCCCGCACAGTGCCGTGCTCCCACTCCACCTCGAAGGGCTCACCCCCCGCCGGGAGGTCCGCGGGTCGCGGGCCCGGGGGCAGCCGGAACCACAGGTCTGACACCCAGCGGGCGACAAGGCCTGGGGCGAGCCTGCCGGCGGAACGAACGATCGTGCTTTTCTGAGCTGCTGAGAGTGCCATCTGCTTCTCCTGGTAGGTGTGTCGGTTGGTGGAGCTACGCCCGCGCGGCCGCGAGCAGGGAGTCGAAGGACCGGCGCGCGCGGGCGACCGCGCGCGGGTCGTGCATCAGCCGGCTCGCGTGGTGGTAGGCGAGCGTGACCGCGTGTGCCTCGAAGGCGAACTGCTCGACGTCGGTGTCGGCCCGGAACTCCCCCTCGGCGACCGCGGTGCCGGCGACGGCGGCGATCACGTCGAGCCAGTCACGCTCGTTGCGCACGAGCATGTCGCGCAGGGGTCCCGGCTGGTCGTCGAGCTCGAACGAGGCAGCGACGAAGAGGCAGCCCCCGCTGAGCGTCTCGTCGGACCACAGCAGCCAGAGGTCGAGCAGCGAGCGCACCCGCTTCTCCCCCGGGGGGCGCTCAGAGCCGGACGGATCACGACGTCGACGAACCGCTCACGGGCGCGCTCGAGAGTCTGCAGCTGGAGCTGCTCCTTGGACTTGAAGTGCGCGAAGAGGCCGCTCTTGCTCATCTCGGTCGACTCGGCCAGCATGCCGATCGTCAGGGCACCGAAGCCGATCTTGGACGCGATGTCGATCGCCTCGTCGAGGATCGCAGCCCTTGTCTCGTCACCCTTGCCCATGTCCTCAATTTCAGCACGGTCGTTCTATTCTGGCAAGGGGTATTCCGGTCGCCTCAGTGGCGCAGCTTGCCGGCGAGCGCCTTGACCCGCTTCAGCCCCCTGCCGTGCGACTGCGCCGCGACGGTCGGGAAGGCGGGAGCCGCGAGCGGAGACGTGCCCGGCAGCCAGGCCGGCTCCGGCAGCGGCGCAGGTGCCAGCAGGTCCGGCATCTCCCAGAGGACGCGTGGCTCTCGGGCCGGCCTGCGGTCCACGAGCGGGCGCTCACCGGCCCTGGGCGCGTTCTCGACGTACCAGTCGGGCTTGCCGGGCAGCGGCGGGAGCAGGCTGCGGTCGACGGGCATGGCGCCTCCAGGTGTGACGTAGGTCTCCACCCCTGCAAACTGCCCACGCGGCTCTCGGGTTACGTCTCCCGCGCGATCGGTCAGCTCCGCCGGGGCGGGATGGCGTCGGTGGACTCCAGCACGCCCATCCCGGTGATCCGGAGGAAGTCCGCGATGATCGAGCGCAGCTGGGCCAGCACCACCTCGGCGGAGAGCTCGTCGGAGCGCTCGACCTCGCTGGTGGCCACCGCGAGCCGCAGCAGTCGCTCCTGCACGACCTCGGCGATCCGGTTGCCGGCCAGCTCGTCGGCGACCTGGTCCGCTGCCGAGGCGAGGTCCTCGCAGAGCAGGGCATAGGAGTGCGGCACGGGTTGGCGCCGGTACGACGCGATGGCGACCCGTCGCACGAGGAGGCGGGTGTTGCGCAGCGCGTAGTCCAGGGGCTCGACCAGCTCTGCCATCTGCCGTAGCTGTCCCCGGTGCCGGACCCGGAACGGCGAGCTGGCCAGCACGGACAGCCCCTCCGCCGAGGCGTCCTGCAGCTCGCGCACCATCGTGTCCGTCGCACGGGCGTCGGCGAGAAGAGCCATGGTGGCGTCGACGTCGCCGGAGGCCAGCCCGGCCGCAGCACCCCGCAACAGCTCCGCGATCTTGCGTACGACGCGCGCGGCCTCCTCGCGCGGCCGCCGCAGCGGCGCCCGTGGCACCACCGTCGCCGCGACGATCGCCACGGCTCCCCCGACCAGCGCGTCGCTCCAGCGCAGCAGCGCCTCACCGGGCTCGGGGACCAGCGACGCGATCACGATCGACTGCACCGCTGCCTGGGTCACGAACAGGGCTCCGGCGTCGAGCAGCAGAGCGGTGCTCATCGCCAGCACAACGATGAGCGAGAGCTGCCACCAGCCCGAGCCCAGCCAGATCACCAGCAGGTCCGCGATGAAGACACCGATCGCAACACCCAGCGTCACTTCGGCGACCCGACGCAGCCGCTGCCCGTACGACGTGCCGAGGCTGACGACCGCCGTGACCGGCGCGAAGAACGGCGTGGTGTGACCCAACACGTCCTTCGCGATCAACCAGGCCACTCCAGCGGCGGCGGCGCACTGGAGGATGTGGAACCCCTTGGTGCGCAGCCGGGCGACCCGCACGCTCATCGACGTACGTCCGCGGTCCCAGACGACTTCCCACGCGTGCTCGCTCACGTGGCCATCATCCCAATCGCTTGCCCCGGCGCGTGGAACCCGCAAGTATCCGGAGATGGTCGCTCCCATGGATCCCACCTCCGCCGGCTTCATGCTCGCCGACTCCCGCAACACTCCCATGCACGTAGGCGGGCTGCACCTCTACACCAAGCCGGACGACGCCGGACCGGACTACGTGCGCGAGATGCTCGCCGACTTCATGGCGCACGACGAGGTCGCGCCGCTGTTCCTCAAGCGGCCCTACCGCTCCCTGGCCACCGGCGGACAGTGGGTCTGGACCGAGGACGGCGAGTTCGACCTAGAGCACCACGTGCGGCACGCCGCGCTCCCCCAGCCGGGACGCATCCGCGAGCTGCTCGACTTCATCGGCCGCATCCACGGCAACCGGCTGTCCTTCGAGCGGCCCCTGTGGGAGCTCTACGTCATCGAGGGGCTCGAGGACGGCCGCATCGCGATCTACGCCAAGATGCACCACGCCCTGGTCGACGGGGTCTCCTCGATGCGACTGCTGCAGAGCGTGCTCAGCACCGACGCCGACGAGCGAGACATGCCGCCGCTGTGGGGCCGGCGCAAGGCGGCGAAGAAGGCCGGCAAGTCCCACCACCGGCTCGACGAGGCGATCGCCGAGGTCCCGATGAGCGCCGTCCGCTCCGCGCTCGGTGTCGCGGCCGAGGCCGCGGGCATGCCCGGCGCGCTCATCAAGACGCTGAACCGCAGCCTGAAGAACGAGCCGACCTCGATGTCGTGGTACGCCCCCAAGACGATCCTGAACAAGAACATCACCGGAGCCCGACGCTTCGCCGCCGAGGACTGGCCGATCGAGCGGATCAAGGCCGTCGGCAAGGCCACCGGCACGTCGCTGAACGACGTGGTCCTGGCGATGTGCGGAGGCGCCCTGCGGGCCTACCTGCAGGAGCAGGGCGCGCTCCCCGACACTTCGCTGGTCTCGATGGTGCCCGTGGGGCTCAAGGCCAAGCAGGCCGGCATCGCGTCGGCCGAGGGCGGCAACGCGGTCGGCTCGATCATGGTCAAGCTCGCCACCGACCTCGCCGACCCCGCCGACCGGCTGCAGCAGATCCACACCGACATGAGGTCGGGCAAGGAAGCGCTCTCCTCGATGACCCCGATGCAGATCATCGCGATGGCCGCGATCGGCAACACCCCGACCGTGCTGACCCCGATGCTGCGGCTGCAGGGCATCGCCCGCCCGCCGTACAACGTGGTGATCTCCAACGTCCCCGGGCCCAAGCAGCGGATGTACCTCAACGGGGCCCGCCTCGACGGCATGTACCCGGTGTCGATCCCGGTCAACGGCATCGCCCTGAACATCACCTGCACGTCGTACGTCGACAACCTGGCGTTCGGCTTCACAGGCTGCCGCCGCACGGTCCCCCACCTGCAGCGGCTGCTGGTCCACGTGGAGAGCGAGCTCGAGGCCCTGGAGAAGGCGGCCGGCGTCAGCTGACTCCGCCCGGGCGGCTTCTGCCTGCGTGACAGAATCTGGAAGTGGGCACGAGTGATCCCGACGAGTGGGACTGGGACCAGCCTTATGTCCCGGTGCCCGTCGAGATGCCCCCGCCTCCGCGGTCGCCCTACTCCCCCAGCACCACGACCAAACTGCTCGTCCTCCTGACCGTCCTGGTGGTCGTCATCGGTGGCCTCACCTACTCGCTGCGCTACGAGCTCGGCCTGGCCGACGGCACCTACCGCTTCATGCAGCTGCAGCCCGTCGGGGACCAGCCCGTGACCTACCAGGACTGCCAGCCGATCAAGTACGTCGTGAACGACGATGCCTCGATCCCCGGCGGGCAGGCGCTCGTCGACCAGGCGATCGGCGAGGTGTCGGCAGCGACCGGGCTGCGGTTCGTCTACCTGGGCACCTCGGACCTGAAGCCCGGCCGTGGGCAGGTGCCGGGTGCGACCGTGCTGATCGCGTGGAGCGACCCGTCCCAGGTGCCGGCCCTGAACGGCAACACGCTCGGGGTGGGCGGGAGCAACTCGGTGCGCCTGCGCGACTCCGGCCGCGTCTACTTCTTCTCCGGGGAGATCAGCCTCGACGCGCCTGACCTGCTCGGCGTGATGGAGCGACGTGGCTCCGACAGCGTGCGCGCCGTGATCATGCACGAGCTCGGACACGTCGTCGGGCTCAACCACGTCGACGACCGGCACGAGCTGATGTACGAGGCCAACATCGGCAAGACCGACTGGGGGCCGGGCGACCTGCGAGGCTTGGCCAGACTCGGCAAGGGCGGCTGCGAGCAGGACCTCTAGGCGCTGAGGTCGGGTCCCACGGCGCTCAGGCGCAGGAGATGGCGCGAGTCACGCCAGCAGCAGCACGGCGGCGACCACCGCGGCGACCATGGCGACGACCAGCACTGCCAGCACGAGCAGCCGGACGAGTGGGTGGCTGCTTCCGGGCGCGACGTCCTCGTGCGGGTCGGGGAGCAGCTCGCCGTGAGCCTCGCGGAGGGCCTGCTCGGCCTGGTCCAGGAACTCGTCCACGTCGTGCTCGTCGTAGCCGCGGTGCACGCGCTGGGTGTGGAACACCTTGTCGCGCACCTCCCACGGCGCCATCGTCGGCGGCGTGTGCAGCAGCGCGGCCTTGACCTCGGCGACGAACCGGTCGACCTCGTCCTTGTCGTAGCCCTCCGAGCCCGGCCTGGCCGGACGGAAGCTGTTGGGCGCGAGTTCCACGTCTTCCATGGTGCCAGCGAGAGCCGGGCGATGCGTGGAGGCACGAGCCGACTCGCGAGGTCGGTCACACGCTGAGGCTGGCCAGGTCGCGCGCGACCGCCGCCGCTTCGGGGCGGTGGTCGGTGTCGGGGCCGACAAGTCGGTCGACGAGGGTGACCACGAGGTCGGGCAGGTCGTCCCGCAGGGTGTCCAGGCGCGGCGGCGTCTCGGCGCCCGGGAGGCGTCCCGAGAAGACGTGCCACAAGGTCGAGCCGAGGCAGTACAGGTCGTCGCGCACGTCGGGTCTGTCCCAGCTCACGGCCTGCTGTGCCGGCCAGTAGCCCGGGCTGACCCAAGGAGTGGGTTCGGCCTCCCCCTGGCGGCAGGCACTCTCGAAGTCCAGGGGACGCAGCCCGTCGTCGGTCACCACGAAGTTCATCGGCTTGCAGTCCCGCCAGACCCACCCCGCCTCGTGGATGCGCGCCATGATGCCGGCTGCCTCGACCGCGAAGGAGAGTGCGGTGCCCAGCTCGTCGGGCCGGTCCCGGTCGTTGACCACCGTGTCGAGCCGCAGGCCCTCCAGATGCTCCATCGCCAGGTAGGCGTTGCCGTCCACCCTGAACGCGGCGTAGGGCTCCGGCCCCTTCACCCCGCTTCCGCGAAGCGCTTGCAGCACGGCGTGCTCGTGCTCGACGCGCCATCTGCCGTCGCGCCCGAGCCAGTCCACCTCGCCCGCTCGGCGACCCTCCTTGAGGATGCACAGGCGAGCGGGTGCGACCGAGAGGTCGAGGGCACGGAAGACCCCGCCCTTCCCGCGCTGGGTGATCGAGGCGTACACCTTGTAGGTGGCCGAGAGCTCCTCCGACCTCGAGGTTGTGGGTGGGTGGACCTCACAGAGGCCGGTGAACGGGTCCTCGCTCCAGGACGGGACAGCACCACCGGGCAGGCGGGCGTCGACGACCAGGTTTCCCTCCGGGTCACGAACGGCAGGAAGCTCGACGCCCTGGACCTCGACCGTCTGATGGTCATAGCCGCCGTAGCGGTAGAAGATCGGCCGGCTCGGGCACAGTCGCCGGTCCGAGGTCACCCCCGGGCAGTCGAGGTCACCCAGAACCTGGTGCAGCGCCTGCATCAACCGGCCCGAGGACGCCTCGGTCGCCGGGTAGGCGGTGATCGCCTTCCCGATCTGGCTGTAGCCGTAGAAGAGGCCGGAGTTCAGCTTGCTCAGCTCGGCCAGCGACGTGACCGCCTTGAAGTGGACGCCCTGCTCGCGCAGCACCGGTCCCGCGGTCTCGAGCAAGGAGGGGGCGGAGAGGACCGTCGCCGAGAGGTGCACCTTCCAACCCTGAGCCGGCAGCGCCTCATCGGCCCGGCTCGACCTCCAGATCGAGGACTCCTCGGTGTCCGGGCACCAGTCCGCGACGAGAGCACGCCAATGACCCGAGAGACGCTCGGCCGCGCGCGCCCCCTGCACCACAGCGGTGTCCGGGGCAGCTACTCGGAGACGACCACGTCGCCGAGGCCGGTCGTGGTCGTCGTCGACGTCGTGCCCGTCGTACCGGTCGTGGTCGTCGTCGTGAACGTGCAAGCGAGCGTCGAGGTCGTGGTCGTCGTCAGGGTGGTCCCGATGGTCGTCGTGGTCGTGATCCAGGACCCGTTCATGTCATTGTCGGCGGAGACGTCCGTGTCGACGCCCTCCGGTCGAAGCTGGGACATCTCGTCGGGCGACTCCACGAAGTAGCCGAAGAGGGTGTCCCACTTGTTCGAGGCCAGACCCTCCTGCAAGGCATTGCGTGCGGCGTTCTGCAGCTCGCGCGCGAAAGCCTCGTCAGTCGTAGCCCGGGCGATCACTTCGTTGAGTTTCATGTCGGTGCCCCTTTCGTCCCGAGGACGCGTCCGACGAGACCCGCCCAACCCACCGAGTGTGGCAGCGGCGCTTCGCTCCCACAAGGGCTTCTTGAACCAGCAACGACCGTACCCTTGCGCCGCCGCAGTTACTGCGGTACCGTCGTAGCTGTGGCGAAGACTCGACCAGTGACGAAGGCGGTCAGCGCGGCTCGCAAGGCCCTCGACAAGGCCGACCCGGACCGTCCCGCTGAGGCACTCCCCCTCCTGCGGGAGGCGGCCGAGCAGCTGACGATCGCGATCGACGAGGCGATGGCCGCGACGATCCTGCAGGAGGGCGCGACGCTCCGGCAGGTGGGCACGCTGGCCGGTCTCTCGGAGAACGCCGTCGGTCCGCGGCTCGCGCGCACCGAGGAGCTCGGGGCCTACTCCTCCGAGACGGGACGGGTCACCGCCACCGGCGTCACCCGTGCGCTCTACGACCTGGAGCAGGGGCGCCACAAGAAGGCCGACGCGACTGAGCCGCAGCAGCTGCGGTTCCGGGCGAGGCGGCCGACCGACTAGGAGCCGACTCGGCTCCGACCTTCGCTGAAGAGGAGCCGACCATGACCGACCAGAACCTCACCCACCTCTACTTCCTGCTCGACCGGTCGGGCTCGATGCAGTCGATCCGCGAAGCCACCTGCGAGGGCTTCGACGCCTTCATCGCCGAGCAGCGCGGCACCGCCGGTCGCTGCAGGGTGACGCTGGCCCAGTTCGACGACCGGTACGACGAGGTCTACGCCGACCTCGACGTGGCCGACGTCCCGTCGCTCCGGCTCGACCCCCGGGGCACGACCGCTCTCCTGGACTCCCTGGGACGCCTCATCGTCACCGCCGGCGAGCGGCTTGCCGCGCTCCCCGAGGCCGAACGCCCCGGCAGCGTCGTGATGGGCGTGATGACCGACGGCCTGGAGAACGCGTCGGTCGACTGGCACCACGCGCGAATCAGGACCCTCATCGAGCAGCAGACCCGCGACTACGGCTGGCAGTTCCTCTACCTCGGCGCCGACCAGGACGCGATCGAGGTCGGCGCGCAGATGGGGTTCAAGCGCGACAAGTCGATGACCTACGCCCGCGGCCGCTCGCGTCAGGCGATGGCTGCGATGGCGGGTAACGTCGCGTCGTACCGCGTCGCGAAGGCCGCCGGCATGCCCGAGCACCTGGCCGATGCCGAGACCACCTTCACCCCAGCCCAGCGCCTGGATGCGGTGACCGAGCCCTGACCAGTCAGTCGTCGAACAGCGCCCGCACGTCGTCGGCGTCGATCGGGGTGCCTACCCCGCCGTCGCCGTCGACCACCTTGGCGAAGAGAGCCGCCTTGCGAGCCTTGAGCTCCATGACCTTCTCCTCGATGGTGCGCTCGGAGACGAGGCGGTAGACCATGACCGGGCGCTTCTGCCCGATGCGGTGGGCACGGTCGACCGCCTGGGCCTCGACGGCGGGGTTCCACCACGGGTCGAGCACGAAGACATAGTCGGCCTCGGTCAGCGTCAGCCCGACTCCCCCGGCCTTGAGGCTGATCAGGAAGACCGCCCCGGCGCCGCTCTTGAAGTCGCCGATCACCTCGGCGCGCTTGCGGGTGCGGCCGTCGAGGTACTTGCTCTCGATGCCCTCACGGTCGAGTCGCTCACGCACGCGGGTGAGGAACGACGTGAACTGGCTGAACACCAGGGCTCGGTGACCCTCGGCGACGACCTCCTGCAGGTGGTCGACCAGCACGTCGATCTTGGCCGAGCCGACACCGTCGTACTCGGGGTCGACGAGGCCTGCGTCGAGGCTGAGCTGCCGGAGCCGGGTCAGCGACCGGAAGATCGCGATGCGGTGCTTGTCGAACTCCCCCACCAGGCCGAGCACGTTCTGCCGCTCACGCTGCAGGTGGGTCTCGTAGATGCGCCGGTGCTTTGACGTCAGCTGCACCTCGAGCACCTGCTCCTGCTTGGGTGGCAGGTCGGAGGCGACGATCTCCTTGGTGCGTCGCAGCAGGAACGGCCGGATGCGGCGCCGGAACCGCTCCAGAGCATCAGCGTCGCCTTCCTTCTCCACCGGGTTGGCGACGGACTCAGCGAAGCGCTGGGGGTAGGGGTAGAGACCGGGAGCGACGATGGACAGCAGCGACCAGAGCTCCATCAGCCGGTTCTCCATCGGCGTGCCGGTCAGAGCGAGCCGGAACGGCGTGTCGATCCGTCGGACCGCCTGGTAGGTCTTGCCGTGGTGGTTCTTCACCGACTGCGCCTCGTCGAGCACGAGCCCGCCCCAGGGCAGCGCGACGTAGTCGGCGGCCTCGAGCCGGAAGAGCGTGTAGGACGTCACCACGATGTCGGCGCCCTCGTGCAGCCCCGAGATCGGCACACCCCGCCTCGCCTGGGACTCGGTCACGGTGTGCACCTGCAGGCCCGGGGTGAAGGTGGCTGCCTCGTGGGCCCATGTGCCGACAACGCTCGTGGGCGCGACGACCAGGAAGGGCGCCGATCCGTTGGCTCGTGCGTGCGCGACCAGGGCCAGGGTCTGCAGCGTCTTGCCCAGGCCCATGTCGTCGGCGAGGATCCCGCCGAGCCGCGACTCCCACAAGAAGGCCAGCCAGCGGAAGCCCTCGTCCTGGTAGGGCCGCAGGGTCGCGTCGACGCCGGTCGTCGCAACCTCGGGGAGGGACACGAGCCCTCGCAGGGCCTGGGCCGCTCTGACCCACTGGCCGGCCTGGGCGTCGACGATGCCGAGGTCGGCGAGCTCGTCCCAGAGCCCCAGGTCGCCGCGGTGCACGGCGATGCCGTCGCGGGGCTTGTCGTCGAGCTCGCGCGCCGCCGCCACGAGCTCGGCGAGCTGGGTGAACTCGGGTCGGTCGAGGCGGATGTGCAGACCGCTGGGCATGATGATGCGCTCACGCCCGAGGGTGAGCGCCTCCAGCAGCACGGCCAGCCCGACGAACTGCCCCTCCACCGACACGATCACCTCGAGGTCGAGCCAGTCTGGCCGGTCGCCGGGTACATCGTCGCGCGCCTCGAACCGGATCACCGGTGCAGCCAGGGACTCGCGGTAGTCGGGACGGACCCCGACCTCCTCCAGCTCGACCTGGCCACCCGCGACGAGGCCGGGGAGGATCTCCGCAAGCCCGATGGCGGCCACGTCGCGCAGCGTGCGCGAGGCCTCGAGCCGACCGGACGCAGCGCGCAGGCGGTAGGCCTGCTCGTCGGTGAGCACCAGGTCGTCGAGCAGTGCCTGCTCGGCTCTCGGGTCGCGGATGCCACGGAAGCCGCGGGGGTCCTCGAGGCCGTAGCTGCGGTCGTCGGCGCCGACGCGGTAGCGGAACAGCCACTCGAGCGAGACCTGGTCGACCGCGTGCCACTCGACGCGCAAGGCGAGCCTGGGGAGGGGCCGTGGTGCGACCGTGACCGAGCCGTCGGAGGAGAGCACGTCGAGGTGTCGCTGCAACCGAGGGAGGTAGTCACCCAGCAGCTCCTCGCGCGACCCGGAGGGCACCACCAGTGACTCCCGGGTGGCGACCAGTCGCCGCACCTGCGGGCCGGCCTGCTGCACGAGGCGTGCCAGCGTGACCGCGGGCTCGACGTCGCCGTCCTGGAAGAGCGCGACCCCGTGTCCGTTGGTGCCGAGGATCTCCACGTCGGCCGAGGAGTACCACTCGGTGTCGTGCAGCACGCCCGCCTCGAGGTGTACGGCGCCATCAGGACCCGTGTTGGCATCGACCCGCAGCCGCACCGGCTCGTCGGCCAGCGCCACCGCGGTCAGTCCAGGCCCCGGGACGAGCTCGACGCCGATGCGGACGGCTTGCGCGAGCTGCGCCCAGACACCCGGCCCGAACTGGGCGAGGCCGAGGTGCTCCTCGGCGCCGTAGTAGGTCATGCGCGAGGCGGCGCGGTAGCCGAGCACCAGCTCCTCCAGCGCCTCGGTGTGACCGTCGCGGTAGCCGCGCAGGTAGGGCAGGTCGCGCCAGGACACCCCCGACCGGACCCAGCGACCGGCTTTGCCACGGCGCACCGGACGCAGCCGGAGGAAGCCACGCGTGCGTCCTGGACCGTGCTCGCGGTAGCCCTGCACGGGCCTGGTGAGGTCGACCAGCAGACCCAGCGGCTCTGCCTGGGCGCCGCGGCTGGCCGGCACCTCGAGCTCGTCGAGCACCTCGTCGAGGGTGCGTTCCCACCCTGAGCCTGGGTCCCCGCCCCCTGGCTCGCGGACCGAGAGCAGCACCGCCACGACGTGCTTGCAGTCGGCGACCATCGGGCAGTTGCACCGACCGCTGACCCAGACGTCGTCACCCTCGCCGCCGAGGTCGACGGTCACGACGTAGGCCACGGGGGCGGTGCCGACAACGCGTGCATGAACGATCCAGTCGCCCTGGCCGTCGGTCAGCACCTGGGAGTCGACCACCAGCCCCCGCCGGGCGTAGTCAGAGCCACGCTCGAAGGTGGGTCCACCGAACTGGCGACGCAGATCCGCGTCGGACAGCCGCTGGAGGAGGTCGATCATGGGCCGAGCCTAGGCGGGCCTACCGACACGGCCACGTCCCCGCTACTGCTCCTTGGCGTCGACCAAGGCCTCGTCGAGCCCACGCTGCGGCTGGCCGGGCATTCCGGGCAGGTCGCGCTCCGTGCCGGAGTCCGCGCCGGGGGCCGGCTCCTCGGTCACCTCGAAGGGGTCGACCGGGATGCTCGACGTGCCGGTGAGGGTGGCCAGCATCTGGCGGACGTTGGCCAGCTGGGCGTTGATGCTGTCGCGGCGCTGGGTCGCCGCGGCGAGCTCCCGGTCGGAGTCGGCACGGACGCGCGTGGCGAGCGCCTTGGCGTCGTTGACGATCGTCGCCGCTTGGAGCTCCGCGTCGTCCAGCAGCCGCCGGCTCTCCTGAGCCGCCTCGGTCTGGAGCTTCTCGGCGTCTGCGCGCGCGACCTCGACGAGGCTGGCGGCCTCGTCGAGCCGGGAGTTCGCCTCCCGGAGCTGGGCTGTGAGCTCGGATTCGGCCGCCATGCGTCGTGAGGCGAGCGTGGTCTCGAAGTCGGCCGCGATCTTGGCGGAGCGCGCACGCTGCTCCTCGTAGACCGCCTCGGCCTCCTGAATGCGCGCAGCAGCGTCGCGCTCGGCGCTGTCGATGCGCTCGTCGGCCAGGCGCCGAGCGTCCTCCAGGATCCGTGCCGCCTCGGTCTCGGCCTCGGTCCGGCGGTTCGCGGAGTAGCGGTCGGCCTCACCCTTGATCTGGCCCACCTGCTCGGCGATCTCGGAGTGCCGTTTCGCGACCTCCTCGGCACCCAGGCGACGAAGGTCGGCGGCCTCCTCCTCGGCGAGGGCAAGGATCTGGCCGACGCGCTCGCCCAGGTGCGTGAAGCTCGCCGGCTCGACGGGAGCGTCCCCGCCCCGGAGGGCACGCTCCTCCTCGAGGGTCTGCAGCCGTAGGCAGAGGTCGTCACGCTGCCGCGCGGCCTCCTGCACAGCAGCGCTGAGCTCCTCGATGCGACGGTCCACCTGCGCCGGTTCGTAGCCCCGGAGGACTACTCGGAACAGTGGGTTTGCTTCGGTCATTGCGGGTGGTCCTTCTCTTGTCGCATGTCTTGTCGCATGTCGGTGGTGCTGTCGCGGGGCGACGGGATCGGCTGAGCAGGGTCGGTCGTCGCGGCCGGCGGCTGGTCAGAGGGTACGTCGAGCGCCTGGATGACACCGGAGAGCTGCCCGAGCTCGGCGGCGATCTCGTCACGACGCCGGGCCAGGATCGCCACCTCCTCGCGGGCCTCGTCGAGACTACGCCGTGCCTGCGCGCGCAGCTGGTCGGCCTCCGTGCGGGCGCCGCTGAGGTAGTCCATCGCCTCCGCGCGAAGCCGCCGTGACTCGTCCTGGGCCTCACGCTGGGTGCGGATGACCTCCGCCGCCACGGTCTCGCGCAGCACGCGAGCACCACTCTCGGCCTCGTCGAGCCGGCGCTGCGCGCGCGCGTCGGCCTGGGCGGCGACGTCCTCGGCGTCCTCCCGGAGACGGCGAGCCGATGCCTCTGCGGCCTCGCGGATCCGACGGGCATCCTGGTCGGCGGCGGCCCGGACGTCCTCGGCGGCAGCGGCGAGGGAGACGGCGGCCCGCTCGTGCTCGACAGCCTCGTGTGCGAGCCGGCCGCGGAGCCGAGCCGCGATGTCCTCGATCGACTGCCGCGTGCGGCGTACGTGCCTGCCGGCGATCGCGTGCCCGTCCTGCTTGATCCGGGCAGCCTCGAGCTCGGCGGCGTCGACGAGCTGCTGCACCGTCGCGCGGGTCCACGACATCTGCTCGGCGGCCGCGGCCAGCTCGCGCTGCGCGGCGTCACGGGCTTCGGCACTCAGCGCCTCGTTGCGCTCCTGCGTCGCGCGGGTGGCCGCGATGGCCTCCTGGCGGGTGGTCTCCAGCAGGTCGGCGGCGACCTGGCGCATGCGCGCCGCCTCGGCCTCGGCGTCCTGCCGGAGCTTCGCAGCGTGTGTCGTGGCGTGCGCGACGACCGCGACAGCCTCGGCTGCGGCGGACTGGGCGCGCTGGAAGGCCGCATCGCGGGATGCCGCGTCGTCCTGCTCGGCGCGCTGCTGGGCCTCGAGCAGCAGCGAGTCGGAGGTGGTGCGGGCCTCTTCGCGCATCCGCAGGGCGTCACGGCGGGCGACCTCGACGTCGGCGTCGGCCTCGGCCACGCGGGCCGAGGCGAGCCGCTCGGTGTCGGCCAGGATGTTCTGGGCCTGAGCCTCGGCGGTGCGGATCAGCAGGGTGGCCTGCTCGGCCGCGTCGGTGACCAGCTGCCTGGCATCCTCGGACGCGGTGGCGTACTGCCGCTCGGCCTGGCGCAGGGCACGAGCGGTCTCCTCACGCTCGTGCTCGGCCACGTCGTACAGACGCGCCGCCTCGGTCTCGCGCATGCGGGCGTGCTCGGTGAGCTGGCGTGCCTCACCTTCGGCATGTGCCCGAAGCTCGTCGGCCACCTGCTGCGCCTGCCTCAGTAGCAGGGTTGCAGGTGTCTCCGGCAGCTCGGCCGCATGCGCACCCCCACGCACCGGTTGATGCATGTGCCCCGAACTCCTTGCCCCACCCGAATGCCAAGGAGTCGACGACCCTGCTGTTCGGACCGCCGGCCCCCTCGTTCCAGCACAATGTAGGCGCGCAGAAGGGTGACTCAGCGCACGCCTCGCCGGGAGTGTCGTGACTTTGCGAACCGCATCGGTCCATTCTGGCCACACGAGCAACGTGGACCCGTTTCGCGGGTCCGCGGGCATGATGGGGACATGCCCGAGGTGATCGCTCGCGAGGTCGTCGTCCGGGGCCGGGTCCAGGGTGTGTTCTACCGCGCGACGTGTCACCGAAAGGCCGAGCGGTACGACGTCACCGGCTGGGTCCGCAACGAGCCGGACGGGTCGGTCCGCGCGCTGTTCGAGGGGGCTGACGAGGCCGTCGACGCGATGGTCGCGTGGTGCCGCGAGGGTCCCCCACACGCCGCGGTGGATACGGTCGAGGTCACCGAGCGCGCACCGAGCGGACGCTCGTCGTTCGAGGTGGTCTAGCGAGGGCTACGGCGTCGCCGGGGCCGTCGCGGGGGCTGTGGCCGTGGGACTCTCGGTGGGCGTGAGCGTCGGCGTCGGGGCCGTCTCGGTGGGCGACGAGGTGGGTGTCTGCGACGGCGTCTCGGACGGCGTCGGGGTCACCGACGGGGTGGTCGTCTGCGTGGTCGTCTGACTGGGCGTCTGACTGGGCGTGGGCGTCTGCGTGGCCTTCTTCTTCGGCTTGTCCTCCCCGCCCAGGATCGTCGTACGACGCTCGTTGTCGCTGCCTCCCGTGCGAACCGACACTGCGCGTCCGGTGACCAGTTCGAAGGCGGTGATCCCCACCATGACGGCGACGAACAGGCCGGCAGCGACCAGCGCGACGTGCTTCCACGACATCCGGGGCGGCTGCGGCCGCTGCAGGGTCGCCTCGACCCGGCCCAGCGCCTTGTCGGCGTGCTCCAGACCGGCCTCGACGTCCTCGTCCGGGTGGGTGGCGACCCGGTCGAGGTCCTCCCGCGCCTGGGCGACACGGCGCAGCGCGAGAGCCTGCTCCCGGCTGGCGGACAGGCCTCGCGTGTAGGTGTGGCTGGCCAGGCTGGCCACGACGCTGCCGACGGCCGCGCCGGCGATCGTCCCCGACACTCCCAAGGTGGACAGCAGGAGCGCGGAGGAGACGGCAGCGCCGGCACCGGCCACCACCTGGACCCAGCTCAGGCCGGGGCGATCCTTGCCATCGCTCACGCCGCGAGTATCGCAGGACCACCGGTAACGCGGCCGCGACCACGGCTTCCCAGCCCTGTTCCGGCGGCCGGGAAGAACGTATGGTGAACGTGCGGCGCATAGTCACTTTGGGCCGTAGAGCTGTGGGGGCCCGCCGGTCTAACCTGACCGAGGTTTCCGGCGACTCGGGGGGTTATGCGGATGGACAGGGGCAGAGTTCGAACCAGGGTGACCGTGAGCGTGCTCGCGGTGCTGCTTCCTGCCTCGGCCTACGCCTCCACCCGCCAGCCCGCCCAGCCGACGCTCGACGCGGCTCCGGCGACCGAGCAGCTCGTCGCGCGGCCCCTTGCCGGCCCGCCCGCGCCCGCCGTCGTTCCGCCCGACATCCCCATCTTCACCGCTGACCCGAAGGCCGCCAGCCCCGCCAAGCAGGCCGCGTGGCGTCCGTCCTCGGTCAGCGACCTCGACATCCCCGACTCCGCGCTGGCGGCCTACCAGTTCGCCGAGAGCACCCTGGCCTCAGCCGACGCCGAGTGCGGCCTGCGCTGGACGCTGCTCGCCGCGATCGGCAGGGTCGAGTCCAACCACGGCCGCTACGGCGGCTCCGTCCTCGGTGCCGACGGCACGACCCGTCCCACCATCCGCGGCGTCGCGCTCAACGGCCGCGGCCCGGTCGCCGCGATGCGTGACACCGACGGCGGCGCGGTCGACGGCGACAAGCGCTGGGACCGCGCGGTCGGCCCGATGCAGTTCCTGCCGTCGACCTGGGCCGTAGTGGGCGTCGACGCAGACGGCGACGGGCTCCGCTCCCCCGACGACATCAACGACGCTGCGCTCGCGGCCGCGGTCTACCTCTGCGCCTACGACGGCAGCATCGCCACGGAGCAGGGACAGTTCGACGCGGTCTACCGCTACAACCACTCCAAGTCCTACGTCGCCCTCGTGGCGCAGCTGGAGGCGGCCTACCGCAGCGGCGACTTCACCGTGACCGGGGACGAGCCCGGCGCCGGGTTGACCTACGCCGCGCGCCCGGCGGCCACGCCGACCACCCCGCTCCAGCCCACCGAGGACACCTCCGAGCCGAGCGAGACGACCGAGGCCAAGAGCAGCCTCGCGCCGCCCGCACCCTCCGCCACCGTCCGCCCGGAGCCGCACAAGACGGCACCTGCGCCGAAGCCGACCAAGCCCACCCCGACACCCACGCCAACTCCGACGCCGACCCCGACGCCTGACCCGGACCCGACCCCGACGCCTGACCCGGACCCGACCCCGTCACCGACCCTCGAGAAGCTGAGCGGTCTGCTCGCCCTGTGCGAGGAGACCTACTGCGTCGGCGACACCCTCCTCGACGTCGGTGACGCCGCCACGCTCGAGGCCAACGCCTCCTTCGACCACGACGGCGACGGCACGGTGGAGAGCAACGACGCCGAGCTCACCGGCCTGCTCGGCCTCGAGGTCGACCTGCTCGTCCAGAAGGGCGACCGCGCCGTCGTACGCCGGATCAACGGCGAGGCCTACTGAGCCTGGGGTTCACCCGCGTCGAGCCACACGCTGGTCGAGCCGGAACGCTGGTCAGCCGGAACGCTGGTCGAGCAGGCGATGCGAAGCGACCCACACGCTGGTCGAGCAGGCGATGCGAAGCGAGCCGACCGTCGAGACCACTGGTGAGGGACGCAGGAAGCCGACCACGCCGGCGTGTCAGGAGAGTGTCAGGTGGGGATGGTGATGGCGGTGGTGCCGCGGGCGTCGACGATCCATTGGTAGCCGTAGGGGCTGGTCCACTGATAGCGGTGTCGACCGGTCGGGTCGTCGGGGAGTCGTTGGTAGTGCCAGCCGGTGTGGGTCTTGACCCGATGGTGGAACCGGCACAGCCTGGCCACGCTCCGCGACCCGGTGCCGGGGGTCGGGCCGGTGGACGCGAGCCCAGGTCCGGGGCACCACGACGGCAGGTCGTCCCAGCACCACTCGGTCGGGTCGACGGACGGCTCGCTTCGCATCGCCTGCTCGACCAGCGGTGCCCCCTAGCTGCGCTCGGCCAGGCGCACGACCAGGTCGGCCATCCGCGAGCCGAACATCACCCCGTCGTTGTGGTCGACGCCTTGGAGCACGACCTCGTCGGCGAGGTTCCTTGTCGCAGCCGCTACCTCCCGGCTGAGCTCCGACGGGACGACCGAGTCGCTGTCGCCGTACACGACGAGCACGGGCACCTCGATCGTGCGGACATGGTCGACCACCGGGAAGCGGTCGCGCAGCAGGAGCCGCACCGGCAGCCACGGGTAGTGGTGCCCGCCGACGTCGGCCAGTTCGGTGAACGGCGAGCGGAGCAGCACCCCGGCCGGTGGGTGGGTGGTCGCGAGGCGAGCCACCACGCCGGTGCCGAGCGACTCCCCGAAGTAGAGGGTCCGGTCCGGCGGGTAGCCGAGCTCGGTCAGCGCCTCCGTGGCGGCGACGGCGTCCTTGGCCAGGCCGTCCTCGCTGGGCGAGCCGGGGTTGCCGCCGTAGCCGCGGTAGTCCATCAGCAGGACCGCGAACCCGCGCCGCGCGATCTCCACGCCGAGGTCCGCACGGCCCTGCCGGTTGCCGCCGTTGCCGGGAGCGACCAGCACCGCGAGTCCGCGGTCCCGGCCACGCTGCGGCAGGAACCAGGCTCCCAGCTCGAGTCCGTCGTCGGTGCTGAGCGTGACGTCCTGTGCGCCTGGAATGACGTCGTCGGCCGGCGGCACTCGCGTGGTGTCGGGGAAGTAGATCAGCTGCCGCTGGAGAGCCACCAGCAAACCGACCACCACCCCGATCACCGCGAGTACGACGAGCGCGAACCGCACCACGCTCCCATCCTGCTACACGGGCTGCTACACGGGCTGCTCCACGTGCTGGGCCCCTGCGGCCGCGAAGATGCGCCCGACATTCTCCTCGGAGAAGAAGTCCACCGGGGAGACGACGCCCGCGATCACGCTGATGAAGTCGTCCATCGCGTCCTGGTTGCCCGCGACTGCGCCGAGCACCTCCTGCAGCTCCGGCGGCGGCAGCTCCAGCGTCGCGAACTCGGCGGTGAGCTCGTAGATCGGGAGCTCGCGCGCGTCTCGGTCGCGGTGCCAGGCGCCCATCGCGTCGTCATACGTGGCCTCCCCGCGGAGCCAGGCGTCGACCGCCTCGCTGCAGTGCTCTGCGTCGTAGAAGGCGTCGCTGATCCCCTGCGCGGTGATCGGGTCCTTGTTGCAGCCCGCGTCGCCCACCAACGCCCAGCCGTCGCCGTACGGCTGCCGGAACCACGACGGCACAGCACCGCCGAGGAACGGCGCCTCGCGGGTAGCGCCGGCCACCAGCTCGGCGAGGCCGGGAGCGAGCTCGAGGGTTGCCATGAAGTTCGCCTCGACGTCCGCCTTGTAGGCCGCGGCCTCGGCGTACGGCCAGCCGACCACGACCATGGTCAGGCCGTCGTTCGTCGGTGCGCACCCGATGCCGCGGTCGGGCCGGATGTAGCTCTCCAGTCGCTTGACCGGCAGGTTGCTGAAGTAGGTGAAGTACGAGTACTGCAGGCGCGGCTTGGTGTTGTACTCGCGTGCCGCGACCGCCCGGGCGACGTGGCTGTGCCGGCCGTCGGCCCCGATGACCAGGCGAGCGCGCTCCTCGACCCCGTCGACCCGAACGCCGACGACCCTGCCGTCCTCGAGCAGCACCTCCTCGACGTTGGCGTCCTCGCGCACCTCAGCGCCGGCCGCACGCGCGGCGTCGACCAGGATCGCGTCGAGGACCGTACGCCGCGGCGCGTACGCCGTGTTCACGCCGTCGGCGGGCCGGGTCGTGCCGCTGATCGCGAACATCCCGAAGTCGAACAAGTAGCCCTCGATCGGCGGGCAGCCGGTTGCCACCACCTGGTCCAGGAGCCCCCACCGGCGCAGAGCGGCCACACCCGGGGCGTGGATGACGTGCGTGGAGAGGGTGTCGCTGGGGAACGTGGCGCGGTCGACCGCGAGCACGCGGTAGCCCTTGCGGGCCAGCAGCATGGCGGTGGGTGAGCCGGCGGCGCGGGCGCCGACCACGATGACGTCGTACATGGTTGCCTCCAGGAGGTGGTTGAGCTCGTTGGAGTCCACCGTCCTCGCCGGCGACGCGGTCGGTATCGGGGAGGTCCCCTAGGTCGAGGCGGGTTCTCCGCGCACGACGTACGCCGCGGCCTCGGCCCGGTTGCGAAGGCCCAGCTTGACCAGGATGTTGCCGACGTGGTGCTCGACGGTCTTGCGGCTGATGAACAGCCGCGCCGCGATCTCCGGGTTCGACAGTCCGTCGCCGAGGAGCCTGAGCACGTCGAGCTCCCGCTTGGTCAGCAGGTCGCCCGACGGACGAGGCGGCGCGACCTTCTCCCCCAGCTCCCGCAGCAGGCTGGCCGCGACGTCGCCATGCGCTCGGGCCTCGAGACGCTCGAACTCGCGCAGCGCCAGGCGAGCCTCGGCGATCGCCACCTCCGGAGTGGCCCTGCTGGCCGCCGCGAGCTCGAGGCGGCACCGCGCCGCCTCCAGCGGCAGCTGGGCCCGGAGGTAGCCGTCGAGCGCCTCTCGCAGCGAGACTCGCGCGTCCCCGAGACCCGCGCTGGCGCGGGCGTGCGCCACCACAGCCCCGGCGTACGCCGAGGGGTGGGCCTCGGCGCAGGCGGCGATCGCGGCGACCGTCTCCGTGGCGTCGACCCCGGTGCCGACCTGGGCCTCGACGAGGAGTGCGAGCAGCGGGAGGCAGCTGCTGCTGCCCGGGTCTGCAGTGGTCAGCTCCTGTTCGAGCAGCTCCCGCGCCAGCAGGGCCTCGTCGCGGGCCAGGTGCAGCGCAGCGCGAGGCGCCGCGGCCTCACCGCTGTGCTCCCCCTCGAGCAGGCCGGCGGCCTCGTCGTACCTGCCCTGCCGGATGCGCAGCGCGGCCAGCCGGGCCACCGCTCCGCCGCGCAGGGTCTTCTTGCCGACGGTCCACAGCCGCACCGCCTCGGTGAGTGCGGCATCGGCCTCCCGCCAGCGCCCGGCAGCGGTCAGGATCCCGCCGTAGTGGGTGTGGCAGTAGGCGCGCACTGCCGGCAGCCCCCGCCGCTCGGCGATGGCTTCCCCGACGCGGATCCACTGCTCGGCGCGGGCAATGTCACGCGCGCGCTCGCAGGCGGAAAAGAGCTGGCAGAAGATCTCCTCCACGACGATGAAGTCCTCGATCTCTCGGCCCGACACCGCGGCCAGCGCCTCGTCCAGCATCGCCATGCCCGCCTCGACCCGGTCATCGTGCACCAGGCTGGCGCCGAGATAGGCCAGCGCGCAGAACGTCAGGTCGAAGTCGTCGTGGCGCTGCCCGACCTCGACGGCCTCGCTGAAGAGGGCGTTCTTCCGCGCCCGGACCGGTTCGAACATCCCCGCCGTCAGCGAGACCCAGCCGCGCTCGCTGGACGCGTCGCTGTCGTCGAGCAGCGTCCTGGCCCGGGCCAGCCAGCCGGACATCACTGCCCAGTCACCCTGGGTCATGCCGTAGAGGCCGGCCAGGTTGCGCGCCGCCCTCACCGCGCCGGGACCGTCGCCGGCGGCACGGAAGCCGGCGTACGCGCGCTCGAGCTCGTCGATCGCGCGGCGATACTCCATGAGGACGTACGACGCGCCCGACAGGATCTCCAGCACCGCTGCCGACTCGGGCACACCGGCGAGTGCCGACCGTGCGGCCTCGGCGTCGCCGTTGTGTAGCTCAGCCCGTGCGGCCACGAGCAGCTCAGCAGTCACAGCCCCTAGCCGGCGGGGATGACGTGAGCGTCGGGTCCCGGGTAGGTCAGCCCTTCGTGGCCGTCCTCCCACCGCACGACGTACGGCGGTCCGCCGTCGCTCCCGCGCACCTCCAGCACCTCACCCTCGCGGCGATGGGTGCCGACCGTGCGGCTCTCGACAATCAGGTGGTCACCGACGTTGGCATGCATGGCTGGACCTCCTCGTGCTCACCTTCCTCCCGCGCGGGCTCGCTGACAACCCTTAAGGTCTGCAGGCCTGGGCCAGGAAGGTCGTCGAGCACCCGGCGGATCCGGGCATAGGTGACGTCGGAGACCTTCTCGTAGCCGGCAGCGTGAGCGGTCGACAGCGGGTTGGTCGGCTCGGGAAGCGTCACGCACACGAACCGTCGCCGGGCACCGTCGTCCGCGTTCTGCTCCAGCACGGCGTGGGCAGTCGTGCCCGAGCCGGCGAAGAAGTCGAGCACGACGTCGCCGTCGGCGCGCGCGGCCAGGGCGAGGAGCCGTCGCACGAGCGCCACCGGCTTCGGGCTGTCGAAGACCGCTTCCCCCATCAGCTCCTTGAGCTTGCGGGTCGCGGTCGCGGTCTCCATGCCCTCGTCCCACCAGGTGGTGTCGGTGCGCCGCTTGGCGGCTGCCGCGTCGAGGTAGTACTTCTGCTGCAACGACCCCTTGCGTACGACGATCAGGCCCTCGTCGTACTTGGCCCGCATGGTCTCGCGCGAGTAGCGCCAGTGGCCGGCGACGCCCATGAACTCATAGTGCGGGTTGCCCTTGCGAGCTCCCCCGGGTCCGTCGACGGGCACGAGCTTGTAGCGCCCGCGATCGTCTTCGAGGTCGAACCCGTCGAGGTTCGGCTCGAGCCCGAACTCGGCGCGGGTCGCGTGCAGGGTGGCCCAGTCGCGGCAGTAGAGCAGCAGGTAGTTGTGGGCCGGCGACATCACCATGTCGTTGGAGACCGACCGTCGCGACCGCACGCACACCGTCGCGACGAACTGCTCACTGCCGAAGATCTCGTCGAGCAGCAGCCGCAGGGTCGCGACCTCGTTGTCGTCGATCGACACCGCGATCACGCCGTCGTCGCGCAGCAGCTCGCGGGCCAGGGCGAGCCGCGGGTACATCATCGAGAGCCACTCGCTGTGCTGCTCCCGCCGGTTGCCGAAGCGGTCCTGGTAGGCGAAGTGGTTGCCGGTGTTGTACGGCGGGTCGATGTAGATGAGCTTCACGACCCCGGCGTACGAAGGCCGCAGCAGCCGGAGCGCCTCGAGGTTGTCGCCCTCGACGAAGACGTGCCCATCGGCACCGATCGACCGCGACGCATCGGCGACGAGCATCCCCCGCGCGGGCTCCCGGCTCTCGCGGACGGCATCGGCCTTCCCGACCCAGGTCAGCCCGTACGTCTCCACCTGCCGAGGCTAACCGCGCCGGGGCCGTGAACCGCGGCGACTCACGCGGACGCCGTTTCGCCGACGCTCGGCACGGGCACAGGCGAGGTGACCCCTACCAGGGAGGAGCAGGACGATGAAGGGCAAGCTCACACTGCTGGTCGGTGCGGCTGTCGGCTATGTCGCGGGCACCGCGGCAGGACGCCAGCGCTACGAGCAGCTCAAGGCGCAGGCCAAGCGCGCGATGGAGAACCCCAAGGTCCAGGAGGCGGCGGCCGAGGTGCAGCACAAGGTCGCAGACGCGGCCGTCAAGGCGAAGGACCTGGCCGCGGAGAAGCTCCAGAACGTCCCGCCCCAGCCCGACCCGGCGCACGACCTCACGACCCCGACCGGCTCGCCCCTCGAGTAGGGGTCAGCCTGGCAGCGCCTCAATCAGCTCCCGCGCCCGAGTGGCGTCCGGCACCGCCCCGAGGTTGATCAGCGTGGTCTGGGCGGCGCTCAGCTCGCTGCGAGCCAGGTCGATCGATCCTGCCGCCTGGTGGACCATGCCCAGCAGGAGCGACGCCTTCGCGGACTCGTAGCAGAGGTCGATCTCGTCGAACATCACCCGCGCCCTGCCTGCCGCCTCCGCAGCCTCCACCAGCCGGCCGTCGGCCAGGGCGACAGCGGCCGAAGCCGCCTCGGCGGTGCCACGGAGCGCGGGCCGGTCGTTGTTGGCGCGGGAGATCTCGTCGAGCTCGACAGCAGCCTTGCGCGCTAGCTCGACGTCGTCGAGCAGCAGGGCGACCTCGAGCTGGGCAGGCAGCAGTTTGGCGCGGTCGAGGCCGCCGAGGCTGTTATCGGCGAGCGCCCGGCGTAGCGACGTGGCAGCGGCGGAGTGCCGCCCACGAGCCACCAAGGCGAGGGCGAGGCCCGGCTGCGGTGTCATCCCGAGCTCGCTGGCCTGGCGGAAGGCGTCCTCGGCCGCGTCGAGGTCGCCCATCTTGACCCGGATCTCGCCGAGCTCCCGGAAGGCCATCGCGGTGAACATCAGGTTGAAGGAGGACAGCTCGGCCGTCGCGACCCTTGCCTCCTCCTCGGCCTCGGAGAACGCGCCACGAAGCCGCATGATCTCTGCGCGATGCACCCGGCACACTCCGGGGAAGCCGTTGATGGCCTGGCGGTTGCACCAGTTCGTCGCCGCCTCGCTCCAATGGCCGGCTGTCTGCCAGTCGGCGAGCTGCGCGTTGACGGCGATCATCATGCAGTAGATCCAGCCGGTCGCGCGCGGACCGAGCTCGCCGGCGACGGCGGCCTGCGTGGCCTCCTCCACCATCGGCAGCCCGACGTCGGGATCGTCGGTGAAGGCGACGGTCACACCGTAGAAGGCGAGTCCCAGAGCGAACAGGTCCTGGTCGCCGTGGCGTGCGCCGATGGCGGAGGCCTCGGCCGCGAACACCTTCGCCCCGGGACCGTCGCCCGCACCGCGCTTCATCATGCCCATTGCGAAGTTCAGCCAGCCGTGCTCGCGACCCTCCGGGAGGCCTTCCAGCATCCGGGTCGCCTTCTGGATCCAGCCGGTGGCATCGGCCATCTCGCCGAGGTCGCCGTGGTGGCCGGCGAGCTCGATCGCGACTGCCGCGGCCCGTCGTACGTCGCCCTGCTTGTCGAAGGCGGCGTGCGCCCGCTCGCGCAGGGCGATGCAGTGCCGCATCTTGCCGATCCACCACGCGCACTCGGCCATCAGGTCGAGATCCTCCGGTGGCAAGGGGCTGGCCGCGTCGGCCGCCGCATAGTGGTCGAAAGCCTCACGCCAGGCGTAGCGCGAGGCCGCCTCGCGGGCACTGTCGAGCCCGCTCGTCACCTCAGTCACCTCCGCATTGTCACACGGCTGCCCGGGGCTGTCGCCTTACCGAGTGAGAACGTCAGAATGGCTGTGTGCCCCTTCCCGACAAAGCGCCCGAACGGCTCCCCGTCATCCTTGCGATCGACGACGACCCGGATGTGATCGAGCTGATCGGCAGCGACCTGGAGGACCGCTACGGGCGCGCCTACCAGGTGCTGACCGCTCGGGCCGCCAGCACCGCCCTGGAGCTGCTCACCAAGCTGCGCGACTCGGGCGAGCGCGTCGCCCTGGTGATGGCCGACCAGTGGCTCCCCGACGGCACCGGCTGCGACCTCCTCGCCGAGGCCAGGGAGCTGCACCCGCACTCGCGACGTCTGCTGCTGATCAGCTGGGGAGAGTGGGCGAGGGACGCCACGGCCCAGCCGTTGCGGCGCGGCATTGGCCTGGGCCACATCGACTACTACGCGCTGAAGCCGTGGCGCCCGGCCGACGAGCTGTTCCACCGCGCGGTCACCGAGTTCCTGCACGAGTGGGTGGGCTCCGATGCGTCGCTGTCGCGAGAGCTGACGATCGTCGCGCCAGCCGGCAACCCGCGAGCCAGCGAGCTGCGCAACCTGCTCACCCGCAACCGCGTGCCGTTCGTCTTCCACACCTCCGACTCGCCCCTCGGCCGCGAGATCCTCACCGAGGTCAGGCGGTCCAACCCCGACGCTCCCGTCGTCCTCCAGCGCAACGGCCTGGTCCTGGTCGACCCGACGAACGTCGAGATCGCCAACGCCTACGGCGCCAGCACCAGCCTCCCCCGCACGCGCGAGTTCGACGTGACCGTCATCGGGGCTGGACCAGGGGGACTCGCCGCTGCGGTGTACGCCGCTTCCGAGGGTCTGCGCACGCTGGTCATCGAGCGCGAGACGATCGGTGGCCAGGCGGGCTCCAGCAGCCGCATCCGCAACTACCTGGGCTTCCAGCGCGGGCTCACCGGCGCAGACCTGGCTCAGCGCGCGCAGCAGCAGGCCTGGGTCTTCGGTACGACGTTCGTCCAGATGTGCGAGGCGCTCGCCCTCCGCTCCGACGGCGACCGGCTCTACGTCTCCTCGTCGAGCTGTGCGGAGATCCCGACCGGGGCGATCGTGCTCGCGATGGGGGTCAGCTACCGGCGGCTCGGCATCCCCGCGCTCGACGAGCTCACGGGCACCGGCGTCTTCTACGGCGCCTCCGCGTCCGAGGCCGAGCGGTTCTCGGGCCGGTCCGTGTTCGTGGTCGGCGGCGGCAACTCGGCCGGCCAGGCCGCCGTACACCTGGCCAAGCACGCCCGCAGGGTCACGATCCTGGTCCGGCGTACGACGCTCGCGGAGACGATGTCGGCCTACCTCATCGACGAGGTCGAGGGCCAGCTCAACATCGACGTGCGCTACGAGACCCACATCGTCGACGGCACAGCCGACAGTTCCGGCGAGGGCATCCTGGAGACGCTCACGCTGGAGAACATCCCCTCCGGCGAGCGCGAGGTCGTGCCGGCAGACGCCGTCTTCGTCCTGATCGGCGCCCAGCCGCTGACGTCCTGGCTGCCCGAGGTGATCGCCCGTGACAAGTACGGCTTCGTGATCACCGGCCCGGACAACGACATGTGGACCCAGGAGCGCTCGCCGTTCATGTTCGAGTCCTCGATGCCCGGTGTCTTCGCGGTCGGGGACGTCCGGTCAGGGTCGGTGAAACGGGTGGCATCGGCCGCCGGCGAGGGCTCGGTCGCCATCCAGCAGGTCCACCAGTACCTGCAGACCCTCGAGACCTTCTGACACCATCTCCCCATGACCAGCTACCAGCCCGTCCGAGCCTGGCTGTCCGACATGGACGGCGTCCTCGTGCACGAGGAGGTAGCCATCCCCGGCGCGGCGGACTTCGTGCAGCGGCTCAAGGACCGCGGGCTCCCCTTCCTGCTCCTGACCAACAACTCGATCTACACCGCGCGTGACCTGCGCGCGCGCCTCTCCCGCAGCGGCATCGAGGTGCCCGAGGAGTCGATCTGGACGAGCGCGCTGGCCACCGCCCAGTTCCTCGACGACCAGCGGCCGGGCGGCACGGCCTACGTCATCGGCGAGGCCGGGCTGACCACCGCGATGCACGACATCGGCTACGTGCTCACCGAGCGCGACCCCGACTACGTCGTACTCGGTGAGACGCGCACCTACTCGTTCGAGGCGATCACGCACGCGATCCGGATGATCGAGGGCGGAGCCCGTTTCATCGCTACCAACCCCGACCCGACCGGCCCGTCGGTGAACGGTCCGATCCCCGCGACCGGCTCGGTAGCTGCGCTGATCACCCGCGCCACCGGCATCAAGCCGTACTTCGTCGGCAAGCCCAACCCGCTGATGATGCGCTCGGCCCTCAACCGCATCGACGCCCACTCCGAGTCCACGGTGATGGTCGGCGACCGCATGGACACCGACGTCATCTCCGGGCTCGAGGCCGGCATGCGCACGATCCTGGTGCTGTCCGGGTCGACGAAGTCCGAGGAGGTCGACCGGTTCCCCTACCAGGCCACCCACGTCCGCAACTCCGTGGCGGACCTGATCGACCTGGTGGACCAGTGGGGCGAGTAGCCGCCCTGCTGGTCGCGCTCCTCGCGATCGGCGCGATCCCCGCGCAGGCGCCCGTCGCCGCCGGCCAGGACGCCCAGTCGTACGTCGTGCACGGCACCCGCTTCCGCGCCCACGGCCCGGTGTCCGAGCCACCGCGCATCCGGGCTCGCTCGTGGGTCGTCGCCGACCTGACGTCCGGCCGGCTGCTCGGCGTACGCCGTCCGCACCGGCGGCTCCCGATGGCCTCCACCATCAAGCTGCTCACCGCCATCACCGCCACCCGCACCGTCCCCGCGCTCCCGGACCACCGCGTCACCAAGCGCGAGGCGCACCCCGAGTGGTGCACCTGCGCCGGGCTCAAGGTCGGCCGCCAGTACACCCGCCGCGCCCTCCTCGCCGGCGCCCTCCTCCCCTCGGGCAACGACGCCGCCGAGGCACTGGCCGGCTCGCACCCCGCCGGGCGGCACGCCTTCTACGACGCGATGAACGCGACAGCCGCCTCGCTCGGCGCCACCGGCACCTACGCCGCCAACGCCTCCGGTCTCACCGCACCCGGCGGCCGGTCCACCGCCCGCGACCTGCTGCTGTTCCTCCGCGCCGCCCAGGCCGACCCGGTGGTCGAGCCGATCCTCGACCTCGCGCGCTTCCGCTTCGGCCCGCGCGGTGGCCGCAAGCACTGGATCTACCGGGCGAACGACTACGTCAACAAGCACGTCACCCGCTGGCCGGGCACGCAGGGCAAGAGCGGCTTCACCACGCCGGCGAAGAACACCCTGGTCGTGGCCACGCCGATCAAGGGCCGCCTGATCGCCGTCGCGATCCTCGGTGCTCCGCCCGGCCGGATCACCAAGGCCGCGGTCCGGCTCACCCGGTGGGCCTCACGCAACTACGCGTCGCTCGCGCCGGTCGGGCGGCTTCCGCGCTGACCCGATCCTGACGTCACCGGGCAGGATGGAGCCATGGCTCTGGTGGTGTGCCTGCTCTTCGACAAGGCAGCGGACCAAGCGATCCGCCGGATCTGGGACCGCCTGGAGGACGCCGGCCTGACGAGCCTTGCCACCCACACCCACGGCCGGCACGTCCCCCACCTGACCTACGCGTCACTCCTCGACGCTGACCGATCGGCCGTCTCGGGTGCTCTCGCAGGCCTCGCTCCCGTCGACCCGCTGAAGCTGCACCTCGATGCGCTCGGTACCTTCCGGCGCAGCCGCTGCTGGCTCGGTCCAGCAGTCACCGCCGAGCTGGTCTCCCGTCAGGCGGCCGTCGTCGATGCAGTCACCGCCACGGGTGCCCGGCTGCACAAGCACTACGTGCCCGGGCGATGGATCGCGCACGTGACGCTGGCTCCACGCCTCCATCTGGGAGACCTCGCTCTCGTGGCGCAGAGCGCGTACGACGTGCTCCCGATCACCGCGGTCGCGGACCGGGCAGCCCTGATCGACACCATGACGGGCGACCAGGAACTGCTCACCCACCTGGTCTGATGACGGGCGGGGCCGCAAGAACATGCACCCCCGTGATGGAAGTCGGACATTCTGGGCCGAAGCGGGCGGGTCAGCGAGGAATTGCATGTCCCCGTGGCCGCACCGGTCAGCAGCAGCGCGACTGAGGCCTGCTCTCGTGGTGCTCCGCGCGGTGCCGCTCGAACTGACGGCGCGTCATCGGCGTGACCCGCTGCCGCCGGCAGCGCTCGATGTAGTCGTCCCACTTGGCCTCACCGGTCGCCTCCCGCAGGAGCCTGCGGATCTCGCGCACGGACGGTACGACGGTCATCGTCTGCTCACCTCCTCACGCTCGCGCTCCCACTGCCGCACGGCTTCCTTCTCCGCCTTCGTGGCGAAGAAGTCCGACGGCGCGACGATGTGCGACTCGACGTGCGGCACCTCGGTGGTGGGCAGCCCGCCCAGCTTCCACGCGCGGACCCAGACCGGGATCGCGCTGACCAGCACCGCCAAGGTGAGCAGCGCGAAGAGCGCCTGCAGCACGCCGTTGACGGTCGAGTTCGTGACGACCTGCTGCATCTGGTCGAGGTTGGTCGCCGGTGGGAGCACGTCGCCGTTGTCCAGGGCAGCCTGGAAGGTCGACCGCTGCTCGAAGTAGCCGATCTTCGGGTTGCCGGAGAACACCTTCTGCCAGCTCGCGGTCATCGTCGTGATCAGGTCCCAGACCAGGGCGATGCCGGGGATCCAGACGTACTTCTTCTTGCCGTGCTTGAGCATCAGCGTCACCACGAGCGTCAGCGCGATCGCGGCGAGCAGCTGGTTGGAGATGCCGAACAGCGGGAAGAGCTGGTTGATCCCGCCAAGGGGGTCGGTCACGCCGACGTACAGCATGTAGCCCCAGAGCCCTACCACCACGGCGCTCGCTGACCAGGAGGCCGGCTTCCACGTGGTGTCGCCGTACCTGGGCCAGAGGTTGCCGATCGTGTCCTGCAGCATGAAGCGGCCGACCCGCGTGCCGGCGTCGACGGCGGTGAGGATGAAGAGTGCCTCGAACATGATCGCGAAGTGGTACCAGAACGCCGCCATCGCTCCGCCGAAGGCCTCGGTGAAGATCATCGAGATGCCGAAGGCGAGCGTGGGCGCACCGCCGGTGCGCGAGATCAGCGACTGCTCCTCGATGCTCGTGGCGGCCGCCTGCAGCTGGTCCGGGGTGATCACGAACCCGAGCGTGCGCACGAACTCCGCAGCCGCGCCCGGCTCACCACCGGTCGCGCCGGCCGGGCTGTTCATGGCGAAGTAGAGACCTTGGTCGATCACCGACGCGGCGATCAGGGCGCTGATGGCGACGAACGACTCCATCAGCATGCCGCCGTAGCCGATCATCCGGACCTGGCTCTCCTTGGCGACCATCTTGGGCGTCGTACCGGAGCCGATCAGGGCATGGAACCCCGACAGCGCTCCGCACGCGATCGTGATGAAGACGAACGGGAAGAGCTTGCCCGCGAAGACGGGGCCGGTCCCCGACCGCGCGAAGTCGGTGACCGCCTCGTTCTGCAGCGTCGGCGCCGCCAGGATCAGCCCGATCGCCAGCAGCACGATCACGCCGATCTTCATGAACGTCGAGAGGTAGTCGCGTGGCGTCAGGAGCATCCACACCGGGAGGATCGAGGCGAAGAAGCCGTAGGCCGCCAGACAGATCGTCAGCGTCTCCTTGGACAGCGTGAGCGAGTCCGCGATGCCCATCTCGTCGACGTACCCGCCGCCGATGATCGCGACCAGCAGCAGCGCTACGCCGATCGCGGTGACCTCCATGATCCGGCCCGGCCTGAGGTAGCGGACGTAGAAGCCCATGAACAGCGCGATCGGGATCGTCAGCGCGATCGAGAACACGCCCCACGGCGACTCGGCCAGCGCGTTGACCACGACCAGTGCCAGCACGGCCAGCAGGATGATCATGATCGAGAAGACGGCGATCAGCGCCGCAGCCCCACCCACGACGCCGATCTCCTCGCGCACCATCTGCCCGAGGCTCTTGCCGTCACGCCGCATCGAGAAGAACAGAACCGTCATGTCCTGTACGGCGCCGGCCAGGATCACGCCGACGATGATCCAGATCGTGCCGGGTAGGTACCCCATCTGGGCCGCCAGAACCGGGCCCACCAGCGGCCCGGCCCCCGCGATCGCCGCGAAGTGGTGTCCGAACAGCACGCGCCGGTCGGTGACGTCGAAGTCCTGCCCGTCCTCGAGCCGCTCAGCCGGAGTGGCACGGGTGTCGTCGACGCCGAGCGCCTTGTAGGCGATGAACCTCGCGTAGAAGCGGTAGGCGATCGCGTACGAGCTCAGTGCCGCGAAGAGGATCCACAGCGCCGAGACGTCCTCGCCCCTGCTCAGCGCCAGGACCGCCCAGCAGACCGCCCCGACGATCGCGATGGCGACCCAGACCGCCATCGACCTGGGCGTCGGCCCCTGCTGGCCCGCAACCTCCGGGCGGCGGTCGACGTTGGTGGACATGACGCAACTCCTCGTGCCGGGCACACTCCGATGGAGGCCGTGCGGCCTACCAGCGGTGTACCCCGCGGCTGCGTCGCTCAACCACCTGGCGGCAGCACGGTCTCCCCCAGCGTCGTGAACTCGCCGGTCGCCATGTCGTAGATGACCGCGTGTGGAGCGCGGTCCTCGGTGCCCGGCTGCGCGTTCCGCTCGACCAGGTCCATGCGGACCGACGTCGCTGGGAAGACCGCGCGCACCTCCACCGGCTCGTCACCGAGGTTGACGGTGCCGTGGATCGTCCCCGACGGGATGAACACCGTCGCACCGGGCTTGACCTCCACCTCCTCGCCGTCGAGGAACACCAGGGCGTGACCGCGCTCGTACATCACCACCTCGTCGACGTCGTGCCAGTGTCGCGGGATCCGGTCGCCTACGCCGATGCGCTCCCTGATCACGCTCAGCTGCGTGCGCGCGTCGGGGTCGACGTGCAGGCACAGCGACGAGGTCGGACGGTAATCGTCCGGGTCGTCGTCCAAGGGCAGGTAGATCGTCTGATGCACAATTCCCATGTCAGCTCCCTCGTGGGACTCGCCTGCGAACCTAACCCTTCACGGCGCCCATAGTGAAGCCTGCGATGAAGCGGGAGAGGAAGGCGTTGAAGACGAGCGCGATGGGCACGGCGACCAGCACGTTGGCAGCCTGCAAGGACTGCCAGAAGAAGACGTCACCGCGAATCAGCTCGGTCGGCACGCCCGTGCTGACGACCTTCTCCTGCGTCGGGGAGATGAAGGTGAGCGCGTAGATGAACTCGCTGGCGGTCAGCGTGAAGGTGAAGACCACCACCGCGACGATGCCGGGGAACAGCAGGGGTACGACGGCGTGCAGAAGCGCGCCGACGCGGCTGTAGCCATCGACCATCGCCTGCTCCTCGAGGTCCTTCGGCAGCGACTTGAGGAAGCCGATCAGCAGCCAGGTCGACACGGGCAGGGTGATCGTCGGGTAGATCACGACCAGCGACCAGGTGCTGTCCTGCAGCCCCAGCCAGACCACGACCCGGGACAGCGAGAGGAACAGCAGGCTCGGTGGGATCAGGTAGACGAAGAAGATCGCGATGCCCATGGCACCGGAGAAGCGCAGGTCCAGCCGGGCGATGGAGTACGCCGCCGGCAGCCCGAGGCCCAGGGTGATGACGACGACCAGGACGCCGACCCAGAGGGTGTTCCACGCGAACGTCGGGAAGCTCGTGCTGGAGAAGAGGAAGCTGATGTGGTCGCCGGTCGGCGGCTGGTTGTAGGCGAACGGGTTGTTGTCGGGGTTGTACAGATCGGCGTTGAGCTTGGACGCGGTGATCGCGCTCCACAGGAACGGGCCGCCGCATGCCAGGGCGGCCAGCGCTGCTGCGACGTACACGCCGACGCGGCTCAGCACGTGCCGCCGAGCGAAGTGCCGGCGGAGCCGATCCGCGTCGTCCCGCGAGAGCGCGAGCCCGCCCGTCGTCACAGCGTCTCCATCCGGCGTACGGCGCGCAGGATCAGGACCGCGGCGATCAGCAGGAGCGGGAACAGGAACAGTGCGATGACGGCACCCTGTCCGATGTCACCGCCGCCGATGCCACGCAGGTAGGACCAGCTGGCGAGCACCTGCGTGGAGTTCGTCGGACCGCCGCGGGTCAGGATGTAGACGACCGCCATGTCGGTGAAGGTGAAGATCGCGCCGAACAGTGCCGCGACGGCGATGAGGGGCGAGGTCAGCGGGATCGTGATCTCGAAGAGCCGCCGCCAGAAGCCCGCGCCATCCACCTTCGCGGCCTCGTCGATGTCCTGCGGGATGGACAGCAGCCCGACCATCATGATCACCGCCGCCAGCGGCACCAGCCGCCACACGTGTACGGCGATGACCGAGATCATCGCCAGGTTGGGACGACCCAGCCAGTACATGTTCCCGTCGATGAGGCCACCTTGTCGCAGCAGCCAGTCGACCGGGCTGTAGATCGAGTCGAGCAGCCAGAGCCAGGCCACCGAGGACAGCGCGACCGGGGTGGTCCAGGGCAGCAGGACCAGGAAGCGCACCAGCCACTTGCCCCGGAAGTCGGCCAGCAGGATCAGCGCCAGAGCCTTTCCGAGGACGACGATGAGCACCATCGAGACCGCCGTGAAGATGAACGTGTTGCCGAGTGCCTGCCAGAACACCGGGTCGTCGAAGACCGCGTCGAAGTTCCGGAACCCCACCCAGTCGTACGACGTGTCGCCGGAGGTCACGTCGCTGAACGCGAACGCGATGGCGAGGAAGAACGGGACCGCGACCAGAGCGACGATGTAGACCACCGTCGGGACCAGGAACAGCCGCCCCAGCAGGCCGTCGCGGTCGGCCAGCCGGCGGCGTGAAGCGTGCGTCACCGCCACCTCTCACGCACCCCGTGTGTCGAGGCGCACGGCCTCCTGCCGGGTGCCGGACTCGGCGTCGAAGAAGCGCACCCGGTCGACTGCGACCCCGAACTCGGCGGTCTCCCCCGCCACCACTGGGGTGCGCAGCGTCGAGGGCAGGCGGGCGATGACCAGGGTGTCCTCGCCGAGACCGGACACCGTGCCGTACACGTGTCGGTCACCGGAGAGGTACTCGATGCGCTCCACGTTGAACGGCATGCGCACCGCCTCGCCGTGCACCTCGTCGGCGGGGAGGAGGTGCTCGGGACGGAAGCCGACGAGAGTGCCGTCGCGGGCCACCAGGTTCATCGGCGGAGACCCGATGAACGTCGCCACGAACGTGTCCGCCGGGTCGTCGTACACCTCGACGGGGTGGCCGAGCTGGCGCACCCGTCCGTGGTCGAGGACGGCGATACGGTCGCCGAGCCCCATGGCCTCGGCCTGGTCATGGGTCACGTAGACCGTGGTCGTGCCGACGCGCTGCTGGAAGCGCTTGAGCTCGTCGCGGGCGGTGGCCCTGAGCTTCGCGTCCAGGTTCGACAGCGGCTCGTCGAGCAGGAACACCTGCGGCTCCCGGACGAGGGCCCGCGCCAGCGCGACCCGCTGCCGCTCGCCGCCGGAGAGCTCGCGCGGCTTGCGTTCCAGCAGGTGCGACAGCCCGAGCAGCTCAGCCGCCCAAGCCGCCTTCGTCTCGCGGTCCTCCTTGCCCAGCTGCTGAGCCTTGAGCGGGAAGACGATGTTCGCGCGGACCGTCTTGTGCGGGTAGAGCGCATAGCTCTGGAACACCATGGCCACCTTGCGGACCCGGGGTGGCAGCCCGTTGACGACGGCGCCGCCGATCAGCACCTCGCCGTCGGTCGGCTGCTCCAGCCCAGCGATCATCCGCAGCAAGGTCGACTTGCCACAGCCCGACGGCCCCAGGAGGACGAGGTACTCGCCCTCCTTCGTGGCCAGGTCGATGTCGTCGACGGCTGCTGTGTGGGCGCCCGGGTAGACCTTGCTGAGGTGGCGCACCTCGACGGTGACGGGCACTCTTCACACGCTCCGATCAGCCGCCGACCAGTCCACGCTGGCGCCACCTGGTGAAGACCTGCTCGCACTCACGGTGCGCCCGCTTGACCGTCTCCTCGGGGCTTGCCTGGCCGCGCGCGGCACGGGCGAACATGTTCGGGATCACGTAGGTGCCGAGGATCTCGCCGATGGCGGGGCTCGACGGCCCGGGATGGCCGATGCTGGCGCTCCACTGCGTCGCGGTCTCGACGTCACCGAGGAAGGCCAGCTTGTCGGCCGGCTTCGCGCCGAACGGGTCATCGGCGAGCCAGTCGCCGAGGTCCGGGGAGAGGCTCGGCCAGGACGGGAAGTCGTAGAGCTTCGAGTGGTACGTCGCGAGCTTCCAGTTGGCGGTGTAGTGCAGCAGGAACTCCTTGGCGGCGTCGGGGTTCTTGGCGTGCTTGGGGATGATGTAGTTGTAGAGCACGTGCTGGGCGGCCCGCGCGTCGGACGGCCCCCGGAGCGCCTTGGTGAAGAAGGTGTCGTCCGCGACCTGCGGGTTCACGTCCTGCGACGTACGCCAGGCCGAGATGGAGTTGAGGATGTAGCTCAACTTGCCGGCCACCAGACCCTGGTTGTTGCTGGCGGCGTTCCAGGAGAACACCTCCGGCGTCATCGAGCCCTCGTAGAGGCGCTTCATGAACTCGACGGCGGCCACGGTTGCGGGCGAGTCGAGCACCACGCGCTCGCTCTCGTCCTGGATCGAGGCCCCGAAGGACCACAGCAGCGCGTGCCCCGCCATGTTGGAGTCGATCTCCTGGGACATGCCGAGCCCGAGCTGGATGTTCTTGCTGCTCTTGATCTCGCTGGCGCCCTCGAGCAGCTCGTCCCACGTCGTCGGCCCCTCCGGCAGCCCGACCGGCTCCCACAGGCTCCGGCGGTAGTTGCCGGGGTCGGGCACCCAGCCAGGGGCGTAGGCGTAGAAGGTCTCGGTGTTGGGGTTGTAGCTGGACTGCCGGCAGATCTCGAGCTGCTTGCCCCAGCGGTTCGACGCCTCGTCGGTGACGTCGGTCAGGTCCATGACGCTCGGCTCGAACTGCGACAGCGTCGCGATGTACTGCATCAGGTCGTGCCCCTGGCCGCCCTGGATCTCCGAGGCGATCTGGGCCGGGACGTTGGCCACGTCGATGTGGTCGACCCGAACCTCGACGCCGACCTCCTTGCCCCAGTCCTTCGCGAACTGGTCGAACCACTGGTCGTGGCTGGGCACGAAGTGGCTCCAGAGCAGCATCGTCAAGGTCCCCGAGAGCGCAGTGGCCGGCTCGGTGAACGTCGGGCTGGGCTCCGCCACACCGGGCGTGCCGTCACCGGCTCTCTCCGGCTCGCTGCTGCAGGCGCCGAGAGCGACCCCCGCGCCGGCGAGGCCGACCAGCCTCAGGAACTCGCGCCGGCTCTGCGCCGACAGTGCCGTCCACGGATTGGGTGAAGTCATGACAAATCGCCTCCCGTACCGGTACCCGAAACCGGTACGAGAGCGAGTTACCCACTCCTGCTCGGTGCTGAAACTTCCCCGCCGAGCGTCGGGCCTACGGCACCAGCGTGATCCGGTTCTGCGGACCAGGGTTCACGACGCCCGAGGCCGTGACGTACGCGACGAACGCGTCCAGGTCGATCTGCCCGACGAACCGGTTGCTCCCGTTGCGGAACACTGTGTAGTTGTCGCCGCCGTCGGCGAGGAAGTTGTTGACCGTGACCCGGTAGGTCGCCGCGGGGTCGATCGGGACGCCGTTGATCTGCACGTTGGAGACCCGGCTGCCCGCCGGCTGCGAGTCCGTCCGGGTATAGGTCAGGGACGCCGGGATCTGCAGAACGCCGTTGCCTCCCTGGAACTGCTGCTCCAGGACGGCATCGATGTCCGCGCCGGTCATGTCCATCGTGACCAGGACGTTCGCGAACGGCTGGACGCTGAACGCCTCGCCGTACGTGATCGTGCCTTGGTTGATGTCGGCCCGGATGCCGCCGGCGTTCATGAACGAGATGACCGCCGGCGGTCCGTTCTGCGCCGGCCAGGACCCTCCGGACGTCGCCGCGAGCTGGGCGTCGGCGATGATGTCGCCAAGGGACGACTCACCGGCCGCGTTGATGGCTCGGGTGAGCGCGGCCGACGCTTCGCCGATCGGCTGGTTCTCGATCGGTGCCGCGATCACGTTGTACTTGGCGATGAGCGCTGTCAGGTCGGCAGCCGGCGCGAACACGTCGCGCCTCACGATGACGTTGTTGATGCTTGCCCCGACGACGTCCTTGGTCGACTTGCTGATCGTCAGGTCGATGTCGGTGACCACCCTGCCCACGGAGGCGGCGCCGGTGACGATGATCCCGGTCCCGGCGAAGTTCGGGCAGTTGAGCGCCCAGTTGGTGTGCCCGGTGACCACGACGTCGATCTCGGGGTTCATCCGCTGGATGACGTCGACCACGGCGCCGGTGGGGTTCACGCAGGAGTTGACCGTCGCCTCGTTCAGCGCGGCTCCGGCGTTGCCGCCCTCGTGGAGGAGCACGACGATCGTCTCGACGCCCTTCTCCTTGAGCACCGGCACGAGCGCGTTGACCGAGTCGGCCTCGTCGTGGAAGTCGAGGTTCGCGGTGGCTGCCGCCGTCACGACGCTGGGCGTGCCCTCGAGGGTCATGCCCACGATGCCGATCTTGGTCCCGTCCTTGAACTTGCGGATGGCGTACGGCGGGAAGATCGTCTTGCCCGTGTCCTTGTAGGTCACGTTGGCGGCCAGGAACTCGAAGTCGGCGCCCGCGAAGCCGTCACCGGCGAAGCACCCCTCGACCGGGTGGCACCCGCCGGTCTGCATGCGGGTCAGCTCTGCCGGACCCTCGTCGAACTCATGGTTCCCGACGCCGTTGTAGTCCAGCCCCATGAGGTTCATCGCCTCGATGGTCGGCTCGTCGTGGAAGATCGCCGAGAGCAACGGAGTCGCGCCGATGACGTCGCCCGCTGACACGAAGAGGCTGTTCGGCTGGTTTGCGGACTCCAGGTCGCGGACGTACTGCGCCAGGAACTCCGCACCGCCCGCGGGGGTGGCACCGATGCGCCCACCGGAGCTCGCCGAGTCCGGCGGTCGAAGCTGGCCATGGAAGTCGTTCAGGGCCAGCAGCTGGACCTGCGTCGTCTTGGGCGGCTTCGCGGCCGCGGCGTCGGGTGCCGGCTTCGCGGTCGCGGCGGGGATGACCGCCGCAAGGAGCAGCGCCGATGTCGACGCCAGCAGAAGACGCGTTGATGTGGTCCGCACGATGACCCTCCTTGGGAGCCCGACCCCTCCGTCCGGTCAACCTAAACCAAGGTGCGCTCTGCGGCTATGGCCCGTGTGGAACCGCTGGTGGAACTGTTAGCAAAATCAGTTGAGGTCGAGGAAGATCTCGAGCAGTTCGACTGCTTCGTCCTTCTTGTCACCGATCGGCTCGGTGCCCTCGGAGAAGATCTCCACCTCCACCACGCTCCCGCCCGACCGAGTAGCGGCCTGGCTGCGGGTCGGAGAGCCGAACGCCTTGCCCCCGTCACCGACGTCGATCGAATCCGCCTCGGCACCGTTGGCCTGCGCCGTGCTCTCGAGCTCGCCCAGCACCTCGTCGGCGATCAGCCCCGACCCCCTCACGATCGACACGCCCGCACCGCCCTCACCGTGCGCGCTCGGGTACGTGCACCCCGACGCCACCAGCAGGTTGCCCGACATCGCCAGGTCGACCGGGTGCCCGACGATGTCGGACACGTCCTCCGCGCTGGGACACTCGACCTCCCCCACCGTGATGCCGTCGGTCACCTTGTCCACCGTGTCCGCGACCTTATAGACCACCCAAGCCGCGACAACCACACCCAGCGCCATCAGTACGCCGACGACCGCGAGCACGATCAGGCACCCGCGGTTGCTGCTCTTCTTCGGCGGGACAGGCTGCTGGACAGGCTGTGCCCCCGGAGCGGTGTGCGGTGGGTACCACTGCCCGTCGGACGCCAGCCACCACCCCGGGCCAGGAGCGCCAGGCGGCGTCGGCGGAGGAGGTCCATCACTCATCCCCGCAGCGTAACCACCGCTGGTCGAGCGCAACTACCGCTGGTCGAGCAGCGAAGCGAAGCGAGCGTCCGTCGAGACCACCAACCGCAAGGAAGGCAGAAACTCAACCCCCTCAGCGAGGAGCGTCCCCATCCACAGGAGCCTCGCCCTCGTCCGAGTCCACAGTCTCCGCCGCCACCGGCGCATCCCGCTCGAACGGGTCCAGCGCCGCAACAGACCCGGTCAGGGTCGAGAGCATGTGCCGAACGTTGCCCAGCTGCGCGTTGATCGCGTCCCGCCGCTGGCTCGCGGCACTGAGCTCCCGCTCGGACTCCGCACGGACCCGGGAGGCCTTCGTCGTGGCGTCCTCGAGGACCGACTGCGCCTGGTCCATAGCCGCCCGCACCAGCTTGTCCGCCTCAGTGGTCGCGCTGTCGCGCGTGACCGCGGCCTCGGCCTGCGCACTCTCGAGGGTCTGCTTGGCCTCGTCGAGCCGCTTCTCGACCTCGGTCATCTGCCGCGTGAACTCCTCCTCGGCAGCCCTGCGGCGCGCCGCCAGGGTCGTCTCGAAGTCCGCCGCCGCCTTCACAGCCTTGGCCCGCTGCTCCTCGAAGATCGCCTCGGCCTCCTGCACGCGGGCAGCCGCGTCGCGCTCGGCGTTGTCCAGCCGGTCGTCGGCGGCCCGCCGTGCGTCCTCGATGATGCGCGCCGCCTCGGTCTCGGCGTGGCTGCGCTTGTCGGTGGAGTAGCGGTCCGTCTCCTCCCGGCTGCGCGTCGCCTCCGCATCGATCTCCTGGCGCTTCGCCGCGACCTCCTCGTCCACGCGATGACGGAGGTCCCCAGCCTCCTCCTCGGCCAGCTTGAGGATCTGGCCCACGCGAGCGCCGAGATGGTCGAACGACGGTGGACCGAGGGGCTCGGCCGTGCTCGCCTCGTTGCGCTCCGCCTGCAAGGCGTTGACCTGGCCGGCGAGCTCGTCACGATGCTGGGTCAGCTGGGCGTTCTCAGCCAGGAGCTCCTCGAGCCGACCGTTGACCTGGGTGGGGTCGTAGCCTCGCAGCACGACTCGGAACTGGGCATCGGGCTCGTTCATCTCACTCGTCCTCTTCTCGACGTTCGGGCTGGTCCTCTGTGGGGCGAGGCCCCGGAATGTTGGCTGCGGGCACTGCGAGTGCCTCGATGACGCCGGAGAGCTGGCGCAGCTCCTCCGCGATCTCGTCACGACGACGCGTCAGTGCGGCCACCTCGTCGCGCGCCTCCTGCAGGCGTGACCGTGCCTGCTCGCGGAGTACGTCGGCCTCGGTCCTCGCCGACGTCAGGAACTCCGCCGCCTCCTCGCGCAGCCGCCGCGCCTCGTCCTTGGCCTCGCGCTGCGTCCGCATCACTTCCTCGGCCGTCTGGTCGCGCAGCACCTTGGCTCCCGACTCGGTCTGCTCCAAGCGCCGCTGGGCGCGCGCCTCGACCGTGTCGTAGTAGTCGTCGGCCTCCTGCCGGACCCGCTTGGCCTCTTCCTCGGCGAGCTCCTTGATGCGCGCGGCATCGGCGTCCGCCGCGGCTCGCACGTCCTGAGCGGCCTCGTTGAGCGACTCGGCCGCCATCTCCACTCGCGCGGACTGGTCGGCCAGGCGTTGCCGCACCCGACCCGAGACAGCCCCGATCCTCAGACGGCCGGCGCGCACCCGAGCCGCTGCAGCCATGTGGCCACGCTGCTCCAACCGGGCTCCCTCGAGCTCCGCGGTGCTGAGGAGGTCGGCGACCATCGTCTTGGTCCAGTCCATCTGCTCGGCCGCCGCCTCGAGCTCCCGCAGGGCGGCTTCCTCGGCCTTTGTCGTGATGTTCTCGGCCTCGGCCCGTGCTCGACGTACGGCTTCGTCTGCATCCTTGCGGGCCCGCTCGAGCACCGCGGCGGCCTCTGCTCGCTGCTCCCGGTCATGCTCCTGTGCGGCCTGGCGCAGAGCCCCGGCCTCTTCGTTCGCTCGGGCCAGGAGTTTCTCGATCTCGGCGTCGGCAGCGCGCTCCCGCTGCTCGACCGCCTCCTTGCTCGCCAGGTCGCGTTCGTCCAGCCGTTGCTGAGCGTCGAGGAGCAGCGCATCAGCGGCCGCCCTCGCCTCCGCCAGCATCCGCTCCGCCTCGGCCTGCGCCTGGCCCAGGCTCACGTCGGCCGCGCCCAGCTTCTCCGCGGCGCGCTGCTCGGACTCCAGCCGCAGCGTCTGCGCCTCGCGCTCCGCCGCACCCATCAGCACCGACGCCTGCTCCCCCGCATCGGCCACCACCTGCTTGGCCTCCTGCGCGGCGTCCTGGAGCTGGCGTTCCGCCACCTGCAGCGCGCGAGCCGCCTGCTCCCGCATGCGGCGGGCCTCGGCCGCGTCCGAGCGCAGGCTCTCCGTCAGCGACCGAGCCTCAGCCTCCGCCTCAGCGCGCAGCTGATCGGCGACCTGCTCCGCCTGTCGCAGCAGCATGGTCGCCGAGTCGGCCGGCGCCGGCGCGTCGGCGCTCGGGGCCAGTTCCTCGGACGAACCCATCGTCATCGTGATCACTCCCTGCCGGATTTCTCCCCCTAGAGTCTCAGGACAAGAAGAGACGCGCATCCCCTTCCCCCTTGGAGGGCCCGGACCACGCGTGAAGCCGATCCCGTCTCACGTTCAGCAAGAGGTGAAACATGGCAGCCGGAACCGCTGAAGACCCGTGGGTGCTGAAGACAGCACCCGGTACGTCGGAGTATCAGATGTACCGCGACCCAGACGCCGACCCGCCCGCCCTGGTGTGCGTGGTCGGGTCGACGACCCTGAAGTACCACCTCCAGGCGATCGAGGACCTGCACGCCATGCTCGTCGAGCGCGGCGACTGGGTCGACCTCGGGGCCGCCGACGAGCAGAAGCCGGCCAAGGACGGCACGGTCGAGGCATGGGGTCGCGACGAGACCAACCCCGTCGGCGGCTGGTACGGCCTGCGCAAGGGCTACCGCGGCCGCTTCGGCATGTACCTCCCGCCCCTGCTGGAACACCTCGGCCTCGTCGAGCTCGAGCACAACCCCCGCAACAACAGAGTCCGAGCGATATCTGGTGGTTGAGGTGCGAGCGAAGCGAGCCTCGAAACCACCCCTACCCGGCGTTGACACCCCACCGGCTCAAGCGGAGACTGCCCGCATGCTGCACGGCACCAACGTGGACCTGCGGCCCATTAAGGAGTCCGATCTCGACGCGGTCTACGCCGCCCACGTCGAGATCCGCAACCGCGGAGCCTTCTTCCCCCTCGGCGTCCGTTCCGAGCCCGCGTTCGGCAGGGCGTTCGCGGAGACCGGCTACTGGGAGAAGGACGAGGGGATGCTGCTCATCCTGACCAAGGACGAGCAACTCGCCGGGCACATCGAGTTCTTCATGCCGATGGCTTACTGGGACGCGTACGAGCTCTCCTACCAGCTGTACGACGACGAGTTCGCCGGCAAGGGCCTCATCACCGAAGCGGTCCAGCTCCTCGTCGACTACCTCTTCGGCAGCAAGAAGCGCCACCGGATCCACCTCGTGATCGTGCCGGAGAACACAGCCTCCCGCCGCATCGCCGAGAAGTGCGGGTTCACCCTCGAAGGCACCGCCCGCGGGGCGTTCTTCAACGACGGCCGCAACCAGGACGTTCTGCTCTACTCCCTGCTGCAGCCAGACCCGCGGCCCTGGCACTGACCCCCGCAGTGATCACCGCGCCCGCCAACACATCCCGCCGGCTACGCACATAGGGTCACATCGTGGCGTCGTTCACCCGTGCCGAGCTCGAGTCGTATCGCGACGCAGAGGTGCCTGACCTCCTCGGACCCGACCTCCGGCTGCTCTTCGTCGGCATCAATCCCGGCCTGTGGACCGCCGCCACGCAGACCCATTTCGCCCACCCCGCGAACCGTTTCTACCCCGCCCTGCTGACGGCGAAGCTCATCACCCGCCCCATCAGCCCGTCGGCCGGGATGACCGACGAGGATCGGGAGCACCTGACCTCCCGCGGCATCGGCATCACCAACCTCGTCCGCCGCGCCACCAGCCGCGCGTCCGAGCTCTCGGCCGAAGAGCTCCGCGTCGGAGGGCTCGCTCTCCGCGAGCTCGTCGCCTCGGCATCACCCGTCGTGGTCGCGGTCGCCGGCATCACGGCGTACCGCCAGGCCTTCTCGCTCCCCCGCGCTGTCCCGGGCCGCCAGTCGGCTCCGCTCGAGGGCGCCGAACTCTGGGTCGTCCCGAACCCGAGCGGCCTCAACGCGCACGAGACCATCGCCAGCCTGGCCATCGCGTACACCGAGGTGGGCCGCGCTGCTGGGATCATCCCGGCGGCGGAATAGCCGTGCCCCAATGCCTGCTCAGGCGACGAGCAGGTGTGGAGGTCGTTCTCGTATCCAGCCACGCGGGCCGTCCCGGCCGGGCGGCGGTCTGAACTCCGGGCGACCGTCAGCGGGGTTGATCCGCGCCACCCAAGGTGTGGTGTGCAGCAGCGCGTGGTGCTTCCTGCAGATCATGACCAAGTTGCTGAGCCTGGTCCTGCCCCCGTCGGCCCACGCGACGAGGTGGTGCGCGTCGCAGGCGATCGGCTGGCGCCTGCAGCCGGGGAATGCACAGTGCCGGTCGCGGAAGACCAGAGCGGTCCACATGGCTGGAGTTACGAGCCGCTTGGCACGACCCACGTCGAGCACCTGCGACTCGCCCCCGAGGACGACCGGGATGACCTCGGCATCGCAGGCCAGCCTGCGCAACGCCGCGACCGACAGCCGGTCGCCGTCGGGCAGCAGGCCGCCGTAGTGGCGCGTCACTCCGTCACGCAGGGAGTCCACGTCGGTCGTCACCACCAGTCGCGGCGCAGCGCCGTGAGACTCCGGCAGGACATCGGCGGACTGCAGCCGCCGGCAGGCGTCGAACAACGCGTCGGCCATCCGTGCGCCGTGGTCCCTCGTGTCCCGGCCGTCGTGGTTGCAGTCGACGTCGAAGCACGTCCCCCGTCGCTCCTGGTGCGTCGCCCCGGTCTGCGAGCCGCCACATGCCCCGGGCTCCGAGGCGACGGGCGCGGCGTACGGCATCAGGGTCTCCTTGACGAGCGCGATGTCCTCGTCGGTGGACTGAACCTTGAACCAGGACCCGCCGCCCCGGGTCCTGCCGAACGATCCGCGTCGCTCCCGGTGGGCCACATCCTCCTGCCGGTGCAGCTCGAGGATCGGCCCCAGGATCGTGCCCTCGGGATCGAGCCGATTGAGCACGTCACCCCAAGCGCGAGCCAGGTCGCTGGCGTCGAGCACAGCGGCTCTCTCGATCAGCAGCGCTGCCGCGTGCGACCGCAGGGACTCGTCGCGCGGCAGCTCGGCCACCTTGGCGGCGATCACCTCTGCCTTCGCCATCGACAACCGACCGGACCGGAACGCCTCGGCCACTGCCGGCAGCTGGTCGAGGCGCGCTGCCAGCCTCACCAGCGCGGGCCCGGCACCCTTGGGTCCGCCCGTCACGGCGGTGAGGAAGTCCTTGGCTGAGGCCCAGCCTGCCGTCTCGACCTGCTTCCCCTGAGCCAGGTCACCAGCCAGCGCCACCTTGGCCGCGTCCAGCGTCGCCTCCGCGACCGGCATCCGCAGCGCGGCCTCCAGCTTCTTGGCCGTGGCGACGCTGCCCCACTCGACGGTCGCCATCAAGCTCGCTGCCTGCTCCAGCAGGACCAGCGCCTCAGCGAGGACAACCTCCGACGTCATGCCTCGATCTTACCCGAACGATGACCTGTATTCAAACAGTTGTTCGAGACTTGTGGACTGCGGAATGAGCGCTGTTGAGCGGCCTCGACACCCGCGACCCGATCGGGACGGAGCGTCGGTCGCCGTCCCGCCCGGACCTGGTCGAGGTACATCACGTAGTTCGGGTGCATCGGCACGGGCCTTCCGTGGAACGTCCACTCGAAGAGGTGCTCCAACGAGAACCCGCCCGTCCCGCACCGCGCACACGATGACGGCTTCTCCGGCCTTCGGTACGCCGACTGCGTGTGTCCGGCACCTTCACGGTCCCCAGATCCAGGCCGCGCCAGCGTTCGACGACCCTCGCCACGGTCGTACCAGCCAGCACGCACCCCGCAGGTTCCGCACCGCCCTCTTGATACCCGCATCGGCCGCACATGGACGACAACGAGGCCGGCTTCCTCGTCGAACTCGACCTCTTCAATGACCGTCTTCTCGACGCCCAACAGGGCGCGCCACAGGCTTGCGTTCCGCACGCCGTTCTCCGCTCTTCAGTTTCGGACCTAGACAGCCCAGAAACCTAGACAGGGAACGGCGTGCGCTCGTTCAGGCGCGCTCAACCACCCACGGAAGGGTCAGGAGAGCCAGAAAAGCAAAGTAGAGGAGGACGCTAACCCTGGCTCCTTGGCTTCTGCAGACGAACTCGAGGGGATCAACCTTTCGGCCCTGGAGGTGGGAATCGACCGGTCTTCGCATTGCTGAGTCTGGTGACGCGAGCCTGTGGAGAACTTCTGCGGACCTGCCGCCTCTTCCACAAAAGTGGTCGCCATGGACGCCAACATCCCTTCCCTCCGCCGGCCCGAGGAGATGCGCCCTGTGCGCACTCAGATCGACCTCTATCGCCACTGGCGAGCCCTGATGGGTGAGCTCGGCTTCAGCGAGACCGTGCTGTGGTGGCTCTTCTTCGACGCGGACGGGCGCGCTCTGCCGCCGATTCAGCAGATCGGGGACTTGCCCGACGTGCCGGACGAGCACCGCCTCACCAACCTCCTTCTAGTGTGCGAGGACGTGATCGAGGCCATCGCTCCCGGCGGGAGCGTCGCCTTTCTCAGGTCACGACCCGGCCGCGCCGGGCTCACTGCCTCCGACCGCCAGTGGGCGAGCCGCCTCACCGCGGCAGCCCGGAAGTCCAAGGTCCGTTGTCATCCGTTCCACACCGCCAACGACGAGGAGCTCCGGGTCTTCACCCCTGACGATGAGATCTCGGCCGGTTGACGACCTCTGTCGCGGCGAGCGCCAACGCCACTCGGCAGGTCGCAGCCTCTCCGGTCACGCCTGTAAGTACCCGAGCCACAACCCGTCGCGCGCTCGCGTCATCCCGACGTATGTCTCCCGCCGCGTGCGTTCCGCGCGCTCGTGGTAGGCCTCAGCCGCTTCACCCGGCCACGGCTTGGGCGGACCATCGATTAACCCCGGAAGCAGAACGAACTTGAACTCAAGACCCTTGGCGCGCTTGAAGGTGCCTACTTTCAAGCGTTTGCTGCTGATCCCGTCGTAGTCCTGCAGATCCACACAAGGGACACCCTTGCGGGCGAACAGTGACATCAGGCGGGTCAGCTCGGCGCGGGTGTGTACGAGGACGGCCATGTCCCCCAAGGGCACGCCCAGTCGATCCTGCGTGTCCAAGACCTGGGTGACAAGTGCGGCGTCCAGGCTTGCCCGATCTCGAGCGCGTACGACGAGGGGCTCGTCGCCCGCCCGTCGAACCTCGAGCGCACGAACACCCGACTCAGGCGTACCTTCCAGGTCGTCGAAACTGTCTGCTGCAACGACCCGTCCCGCGAACTCCATGATCTGCTTGGTGTTGCGATAGTTCGTGCGCAGCACACTGGCCCGGCCAGTGACCGAGATGCCGGCCTCCGCGAGTGTGAACCCGCCCGGGTAGATCGCCTGTTGGCCGTCGCCGATCAGTAGCAGACGATCCGGCCCTTCGCCCGCCAAAGCACTCAGCAACTCCACCCCGACAAGCGTCAGGTCCTGGACCTCGTCCACGATGACTGAGTCGTAGCCATCTGTCTCGTGCCCCTGGCGGACCAAGTCCCGGGCCAAGATCAGCAGGTCGTTGAAGTCCTCCACTCCTGCTGCACGACGACGCCGCTCGTACTCCGCATACAAGGCCCACATCACTTCACGATGCTCCGCTCGCATCGGCGTCTTGCGGCCGAGTCGAGGGAGCTCGGCGTACTCCGCGAAGTCGGTCAGGCCTCGTCCCTTGATGACGTAGTCGAGCTCTTCTTTCCAGTACCGAGGCCGCTCGTCCAAGCGCGCCAGGGCTGAGCCCCTGCCAACGGCCAGCCAGGCTCCACTGAACGCGGTCTCTGCCCGGCCCGGGTCGACACGGAAGGACACTCCGGCCTCGTCGAAAAGCCGCACAGCCAATTGGTGCAGCCCTGTGAAGTCGATCTTCTCGACAGCGTTCGGGGCGAGCCTGCCGCAAAGACCGTTGAGGACGATGGGGAGCGTCTTGACGAACGTCACGAGAAGGACTCTGCGACGACCTCGCTCGGCGAGATACACGGCTCGATGCAGCCCCACGACCGTCTTGCCGGTCCCAGCACCTCCGCGTATCCGTGCTGGTCCACTCCACGACGACCTCACGAGCTTGTTCTGCTCCGGGTGGAGGAAGGTCATCCACGACTCGATCGGCCCGACCAGAGCCTGCTCCAGCAGCGCATCGGCAAGCTCGTCGACGTCGAAGAGCTCGTCCTGGGGTACGGGCGCCGGCAAGACCACACGCGGCTTCACAACCCGCACCGGCCGCGCGGCGTCGTAGGGCGGAAACGCAACTTCGAGGATCGCGGCGATCTTCTTGATCGACGCCTCTTCCAGTCTCTGACCGAGCGAGGTCGCCCAGCTGGCAACGTGTCGCGTCACCGACGAGGCTGACTCCTTGCGCCTGCGCGTCGAGGCGTTGGCCGCTGAACACGAGCAGCGGGCGCACGGCCCGCGGCGTCAAACCCAAGTGCGCGACCTCTTCGTATACCTGATCCGCCAGCGACACCACCTTGTCAGCCTCATCGTCACGGCAGTCGTCGTCGCAGAAGAGGCTGTCACCTCTGACAATCAGATGCCTCCAAGCCTTGACGTCCAGCACGAGGACGCCTCCTGGTCCGACCAGCAGGAAATCGATGTTGGCCCGGCGTCCCCATCGACGGTCCGCAAGCACCACCCAGCCGAGCTGCTCGAGGGCATGGAGCCGTCGGCCCACCGCCGCTTCTGTCCGGCTGGCCAGCGCGTAGCGCTCGGCCTTGGCCCTTGCCTCCGCAGCAAGGCGCTCCAGTTCCTCGGCCTCGAACAGGGAACGCTGCGACTCATGGTGTGCCGAGCTGCCTGCTCCCATGACTCCCCCTCAATCGACTCTCAGCAGGCTAAGAGCTTTTGAGGTGCAGCGTGGGTGGAAGTGACCTTTTCGGATCCGGTTAGCGACCCATGGCTTCAGCGATCCACGCGACGGCGCACGTCTGACACCAGGGTGCTCGGTTTGCCACCTGCGACTCCACCAACTAGGGCAAGCTACTGACATGATCGAGAGCGGCGGCCCGGAAGCCGATGTCCGGCGGGCTGCCATGAACTGGCTCAGTCAGCACGGAGCAGCGAGGGTCGACTACGCGTTCACCACGACTTTCGAGTACGGAGGCCGACGCCTACCCCTCATGGATCGTCAACGCGGCATCCGCAAGCCAGCAGGCTTCGACGCAGCGCTTGCCATCCGCACCACGTTCACACCCCCGAATCAGGTCCCTCCGTACAACGACGAGATCGGCCCCGACGGTCTCCAGCGCTACAAGTACCGCGGCACAGATCCCGGCCATCCGGAGAACGTCGCGCTGCGCCGGGCGTTCGAGCAGAGGCTTCCGCTCATCTGGTTCGTTGGCATTGCACCCGGTCTCTACGAACCAATCTATCCGGTGTGGATAGTCGGAGATGACCCAAGCAAATTGGAGTTCGCGCTCGCACTCGACCCCGGACAGCGATTGGTGGATCCGACGGCTGACCTGGACGAGGTGACGCGGCGCTACCTCGAGCGTTTGACGAAACAGCGCCTCCACCAACGTGTGTTCCGCAGCCAGGTCTTGCTCGCGTACGACGGACGCTGTGCGGTTTGCAGGCTCGGTCATCGCGGGCTGGTCGATGCTGCGCACATCATCGCCGACGGCCGGCCCCACGGCGAACCTGTAGTCATCAACGGGCTGACCATGTGCAAGATCCACCACGCGGCGTTCGATTCATCGATCCTCGGAATCAGGCCCGACCTCACCCTTCACATCCGGCAAGACATCCTTGAAGAGAGGGATGGCCCGATGCTGCGGCACGGGCTGCAGGAGATGCACAACCGCCCGCTGATGAACGTGCCTCGCGTCAGGGCCGTGCGCCCCGACCCGGCGCGCCTTGAAGAGCGGTACGCGGACTTTCTCGTGGCGGGCTGAAACAGCCGCCGCCCGGAGAAACCAGCAGTGGTCCGAGCGGACACATCGGACCAAGTTCGCGGGTCGGCCCGCTTGTGCGAACCGACCCGCTTCCACAGTGAGCGTGCTTGCGTCTGCTTCAGCTACACCCGCTGGTGCTCCCACACCCCTCGCACACGAAGCACGACCCCGCCGGCCGCATCTTCGTGCCGCAGGTGAAGCAGAGCGGGCTGTCGACCGCGGTGCCGAGGGCCTCGAGGAGCTCCGCGGTGGTGTGGGCGGTCTTGGGGGCTGGCTTGGGCGCGAGCTCGATGGTCTCGACGGACGGCTCGCTTCGCTTCGCCTGCTCAACCACCGGTTGGTCCGTTTCCACGTGGTCGTCGGACTTGAGGGCCTCGGACTCCGAGATCTCCTCTTCCTCGATGGCCTCGTAGCTGCCGGTCTCGAGCTGGCGCTTGCGCTCTTCGGCGGAGTAGATGCCGAGGGCTGAGCGGGACTCGAAGGGCAGGTAGTCGAGGGCCAGACGACGGAAGATGTAGTCCATGATCGACTTCGACATCCGCACGTCGGGGTCGTCGGTGAGGCCGGCCGGCTCGAAGGCCAGGTTGGTGAACTTCGAGACGTAGGTCTCCAGCGGGACGCCGTACTGCAGGCCGATCGAGACCGCGATCGAGAAGGCGTCCATCACGCCGGCCAGGGTGGAGCCCTGCTTGCCGAGCTTGAGGAAGACCTCGCCGAGACCGTCGTCGGGGTAGGAGCCGCTGGTCATGTAGCCCTCGGCGCCGCCCACGGTGAACGACGTGGTGAGCGACGGACGGGACTTCGGCAGGCGCTTGCGGAACGGCTTAGCAATCTCTACGACGACCGGGTCGCCACCGGCCGCGACGGCCTTGTCGGCGCCCTTGGCCTTGGCGTCGGCGAGGGGCTGGCCGACCTTGCAGTTGTCGCGGTAGACGGCCGTTGCCTTCAGGCCGAGCTTCCAGGACTGCAGGTAGACGTCCTCGATCTCCTCGACCGTGGCGGTCTCGGGCAGGTTGACCGTCTTGCTGATCGCGCCGGAGAGGAACGGCTGGCAGGCGGCCATCATGCGCACGTGGCCCATGGGGGCCAGCGAGCGGGCACCCATGGCGGTGTCGAAGACCTCGTAGTGCTCGGTCTTGAGGCCGGGGGCGTCGATGACGTGGCCGTGCTCGGCGATGTACTCGACGATCGCCTCGATCTGCTCGCCCTGGTAGCCCAGCTTCTTCAGCGCGCGCGGGATCGTCTGGTTGACGATCTGCATCGAGCCGCCGCCGACGAGCTTCTTGAACTTCACCAGCGAGAAGTCGGGCTCGATGCCGGTGGTGTCGCAGTCCATCATGAAGCCGATGGTGCCGGTGGGCGCGAGGACCGAGGCCTGAGCGTTGCGGAAGCCGGCCTTGTCACCCAGCTTCACGACGTCGGCCCAGGCCTGGGTCGCGAGCTTGTGCACGGCCATGTCGTGCGAGTGGATCGTGCGTACGGCGTCGTTGGCTGCCTGGTGCTTGCGCATGACCCGCTTGTGGGCGTCGGCGTTGCGGGCGTAGCCGTTGTAGGGGCCGACCACCGAGGCGAGCTCCGCCGAGCGCTTGTACGACGTACCGGTCATCAGCGAGGTGATGGTGGCCGCCATCGCCCGGCCGCCGTCGGAGTCGTAGCCCAGGCCCATCGCCATCAGCAGCGCGCCGAGGTTGGCGTAGCCGATGCCGAGCTGGCGGTAGTCACGCGTGGTGGCGCCGATCGCCTCGGTCGGGAAGTCCGCGAAGCAGATCGAGATGTCCATCGCGGTGATGATCAGCTCGACCGCCTTGGCGAAGAGCTGGCCGTCGAAGGTGTCGTCGTCCTTGAGGAACTTCAGCAGGTTGAGCGAGGCGAGGTTGCAGGACGAGTTGTCGAGGGACATGTACTCCGAGCACGGGTTGGACGCGGTGATGCGGCCGGTCTCGGGGTTGGTGTGCCAGTCGTTGATCGTGTCGTCGTACTGCAGGCCGGGGTCGGCGCACTCCCACGCGGCCTGGCTGATCTTGCGGAACAGGTCGCGGGCGTCGACGGTCTCGATGACCTCGCCGGTCTTGCGGCCGCGCAGCCCGAACGAGCCGCCCTCCTCGACCGCGCGCATGAACTCGTCGGTGACGCGGACGGAGTTGTTGGCGTTCTGGTACTGCACGGAGGTGATGTCGTGGCCGCCGAGGTCCATGTCGAAGCCGGCGTCACGCAGCGCGCGGATCTTGTCCTCCTCGCGCGCCTTGGTCATCACGAACTCCTCGATGTCGGGGTGGTCGACGTCGAGGACGACCATCTTGGCCGCACGACGCGTCGCGCCGCCCGACTTGATGGTGCCCGCGGAGGCGTCGGCGCCGCGCATGAAGGAGACCGGCCCGGACGCCGTGCCGCCGCTGGAGAGCAGCTCCTTGGACGAGCGGATGCGGGAGAGGTTCAGGCCGGCGCCGGAGCCGCCCTTGAAGATGAAGCCCTCTTCCTTGTACCAGTTGAGGATCGAGTCCATCGAGTCGTCGACGGAGAGGATGAAGCACGCGGACACCTGCTGGGGAGAAGCGGTGCCGACGTTGAACCAGACGGGCGAGTTGAAGGAGAAGTACTGGTTGGCCAGCAGCCAGGTCAGCTCGTGCTCGAACAGCTCGGCGTCGGTGTCGGTGGCGAAGTAGCCGTGGTCGACGCCGGCCTTGGTGTAGGTCTTCACCACGCGGTCGATCAGCTGACGCAGGCTCGTCTCACGGGCCTCGGTGCCGACGGCTCCGCGGAAGTACTTGGTGGTGACGATGGTCGAGGCGTTGACCGACCAGAAGTCGGGGAACTCCACGCCACGCTGCTCGAAGACGGTCTCTCCGGTCTTCCAGTTGGTCTGTACGACGTCGCGGCGCTCCCACGTGATCTCGTCGTACGGGTGCACGCCGTCAGTGCTGAAGATCCGCTCGATCTTCAGCCCCTGGGCAGCGCCCTTGCGCATCGGCTTCTTTGCCGAGGCCGGACCGTTCACCGTCTCCGTCAACTGCTTCTCCTCATCCCCATAGGTGTAACCGATTGTGTTGCTGCCGCAATCCCGAGGCGGCGATGTCTTTTTGTGCCTGACGGCTTGTGGTTGGTGCGCCCGGCGCCGTCGCTTCCCCACGACGACGCCGGGCGGTCTGGGTCAGCCCGTCGGAACGGGCTCTGCCGCGGAGCGCTCGGCTCGGAGCATCGCGATCTCTGCCTCGAAGTCCGCGGCGGACTCGAAGGCGCGGTAGACGCTCGCGAAGCGGAGGTAGGCCACCTCGTCGAGCTCGCGGAGCGGACCGAGGATCGCCATGCCGACCTCGTGGGCGGGCACCTCGGCCCAGCCGTTGAGGCGCAGCGTCTCCTCGACCTTCTGGCCCAGGCAGGCCAGGTCGTCCTCGGTGACCGGCCGGCCCTTGCAGGCCTTGCGTACGCCGGAGACGGCCTTCTCGCGGGTGAACGGCTCGGTCGCGCCGCTGCGCTTGAGCACCACGAGCTGCATCTGCTCAACGGTGGAGAACCGCTTGTCGCAGGCCTGGCAGGTGCGGCGCCGGCGGATGGCGCTGCCGTCGTCGGCGACGCGGCTGTCGAGCACTCGGGTGTCGGTGTTGCGGCAGTACGGGCAGTGCATCTGCAACACCTCCTCTTCCCTCATGCACCCATCGAACCGGATCCCACCGACACTCCTGATTCGCCACTCTTGCCCGTTTTTGGCGTGACTCAGCACACCTCTGGCAGGTGGTCGAGCCCGTCGAGACGGTGGATGAATCTGTGTGTCGCGCTGGGGACAACTAGCGATCGCTGTGTGTAACTGACCCCAACCTGTGGATAGTTACACCGGTGTGATTACTAGATGTTGTGGTTACCGTACGCCCGGGTCACCAGCCACGCAAGCACCTTGTCCGAATTTGATCCGGCGGCGTGTCGAACGTCTGGAATCGCGGCTGGACCAGTGCCTTGGTTGAGCGTGGATCGGGTGCAGAATGCTCCCATGACCACTACCGCAGGCCGCCGGCGCGCCGAGCCCGCCAAGCGTCCTCCGGGTCCGGCGAAGCTGCTGGGGGCGATCGCCGCGGGTGTCGTGGTCGCTTCTCTGTGCTGGTTCCTGCTGGTGCTCGCGGCCATCGACTTCGGTGGCGAGGCCAGGAACGGCAACTCCACCGCCTGGGTGCTCATGGTCGCCGCGTCCGCCGGTGCGATCGGGTGCCTGGTGCTCGTGATGCTGCTGGGCAACAAGGCGCTGAGCGCCATCGGCCTGGCCAAGGACCCCTCGACCAGGCACGGGAGCCACACCGGCCCGCACGGTCACCGGCACGCCGGTCACTCTTCCAACCACTCCGCGGGTCACTCGGCGGGCCACTCCGCGAGTCACTCGGCGGGTCACTCGTCAGGTCACTCCTCAGGCAAGTAGCAGGCAGACCAGGCCGGCGGTGCCGGTCAGCGTGCGTACGGCGTTCCAGGCGACCCACGGCCGATGGAACTCCGCCTTGTGTCCGCCCGCCGCCAACGCGTTGTTGAGCGGGATGTTGAAGAACGCGGACACCAGCAGCGTCACGACGCCGAGAACCGCTCCCCCGACCGCCCAGCCATCGCGCTGCCAGAACAACAGCGCGACGGAGGCGGCCGGTGAGCCGAGGAACGCCACCAGGAAGACCGGGTTCACGATCACCACGTTGATGCGGTTCATCACCGCGTCGTACACGTCCTCGGGGAAGGACGCGAGCGCAGGCATCACGCTCACGGCGTACGCGAAGTAGAGGCCGGCGAGCAGCCCGGTCAGCACCTGGGCGGTCACCAGGACGGCGTCATGCATTCCACACTCCCGAGTCAGCGGTGACGCCGTTGGCGACAGCAACCTTGGCGAACCGGCCGACGGTCTCGGCTGCCATGGCGAACGCGATGTCCGGCGCGAAGGTGACGTAGGCGCGGTCGACGCCCACGAGGCAGGTGGCCCACGTGGTCGGGTCTTCCCAGTCGAATGCGGGAGTGGTGCTGCGGGAGGCGATCCGGAACGGGTGCCCCATGGTGGTCAGTCGGTCTGCGACGCGGGAGCCGGTCTTGCCGGTGCCGCCGATGACAAGTGTTGTCATGCGCTCTACTCTCGATCGGTTCGCTGAGACTCTCCATGGTTGATTCGCTCGATTCCATATGCGATCGTCTCGGATATGGACGCCGTGGCTGGACTGCTCGATGGGCCTCGTGCGCGCAGCGCCTTCCTCCTGCGTGTCGAAATGGCGGCTCCCTGGTCACTGACGGTGGAGGACGAGTCGCCGCTGACGGTGGTGGCGGTGGCGTCTGGCTCCGTGGCGCTTTCGTCGGCCTCGGGGCGGGCGGTGCTCGCGGCCGGCGACGTGCTGCTGGCGCGCGGCACGGCGCCGTACGTGATGGCTGACTCCTTCGACACTCCCCCGGACATCCGGATCCTGCCCGGGCAGGTGTGTGTCGACCCGCGGGGGCAGCTGCTCGACCAGTCGTTGTCGCTCGGCGTACGCACCTGGGGCAACTCCGTTGCCGGCGACGCGGTGATGCTGATCGGGGCCTACGAGCAGGCCACGACCGTGGGTGGGCGGGTGCTGTCGGCGATGCCCGCTGACGTCGTACTCCGGCAGGTGGACACTCCCCTGACGTCGCTGTTGGCCTCCGAGATCTCGCGCGATGCACCCGGGCAGGCGGCGGTGCTCGACCGCCTCCTCGACCTTCTGCTCGTCACGTGCCTGCGGCAGGTCTTCGAGGGCTCGGATGCGCCGGCCTGGTACGCCGCCCAGGACGACCCGGTCATCGGCAAGGCGGTGCGACTGATGCATCACAACCCGGCGCACCCCTGGACCGTGGCCGGGCTGGCCACGGCGTGCGGGGTGTCACGGGCCGCCTTCGCGCGACGGTTCACCCAGGTGGTGGGCGAACCACCGCTGACCTTCCTGACCGGCTGGCGGCTCGCGCTGGCCGCCGACCTGCTCGCCTCCCCCGACGCGACGGTCGGATCGGTTGCGGCGCAGGTCGGCTATGCCAACGCGTTCGCGCTCTCGGCAGCGTTCAAGCGGGTGCACGGGGTGTCGCCGGCGCACTACCGCCGAGCGTTGTCGGCCTAGGCGGTCGGGTCGACCCCGGCTGCCTCCCAGTCGCCGTCGCCACCCGCGCCCTGAGACCACTCGGGCAGCTGCTGCAACGACCAGCGGTTGCCATCGGGGTCGGCGAAGTAGACGAACCGGCCCCAGGCCTGATCGTCGACGTCGCTGACGTCGATGCCGCGATCCTTGAGCTCGGTGTGCGTCTCGTCGGCGTCCTTGACGACCATCTGCAGGTTGTCGAGGGAGCCCGGCTGCATCTGGGTGATCCCCCTGCCGATCGCGATCGAGCACCCGGACCCCGGCGGGGTCAGCTGCACGAACCTGACGTCGTCACTCACGGTTTGGTCGTGGTCCGCGTTGAACCCCGCGCGCACATAGAACTCCTTGGCGCGGTCGATGTCGGTCACGGGCACCATCACCAGCTCCAGTTTCATCTCCATGTCGACAACGCTATTGGTCGCCACCGACGTTCCTGTAGCGGATTTTCCGCTGGTTGGGCCAACCAACGCTGGTCGAGCAGGCGAAGCGGAGCGAGCCTGCTCGATCATCGGTGGTCGGGTTTCCACACCTGGAATCGAACAGCGCTAAAAGTGTCGGGGGTGCCTGGCAGTCTGGACCCATGACCCAGAGCACCCCGACCAGCGAACGCACCCACCCGGTGCACAAGTTCGCGGGCGCGGTGCTCGACGCCTTCGCCCGGCTCGGGGACCCGGCGACCTGGTCGATGACCACCGACGAGCTGGCCGAGACCATCACCGACCTGGGTCGCGGCCTGGCCCGGCTCACGGGTCTGCAGCACCAGGTCGTCGCCCAGGCCGACGTGGTCGACCTGGCTTCTGAGCGGGCCGCGGTCAACACCGCCGCCCTGGTCCGCGACCTCACCTTGATGACGGGTCCTTCGGCGTCCCGGATGGTGAAGACCGCCCGTGCCCTGGAGAAGCACCCGAGGACCCAGCACGCCCTGCAGGCCGGCCGGCTGGTGCCTGGACCAGGCCACCGAGATCCTCCGTGCGGTCGACGCCCTGCCCAGCGAGGTCGACCCGGTCGACCGGGACACGGCAGAGCAGCACCTGGTCAACCTCGCCGCACAACACGACGCCCGGGAGCTACGCAGACTCGGGGCAGCACCTGCTGGAGGTGGTCGACCCCGACGGAGCCGACGCCCAGCTCGCCGCCCAGCTCGAAGCCCAAGAACGCGACGCAGCGCGCAAGACGTTCCTGACCGTGCGGGACTGTGGAGACGGCACCCACGAGGGCCGGTTCAAGATCCCCACCCTCCACGCCGCCATGCTCACCCGCCAGCTCGAAGCCCTGATGAACCCCAGCCGCCCCGACCCGATCACCACCACTACGCGACGGGAAGACGCGGCCCGAGGTCCGCGGTGAGGCGTTCACCCAGTGGATCAGCCGCTACCCGACCGACCGGCTCCCCACCAGCGGTGGGGTCGCCGCCACCGTGGTGGTCACGATCCCGCTGGACACCCTGCTCCACGGCCTCCAGGCCGCCGCTCTGGACACCGGGGACCTGATCTCACCCACGCTCGCCCGGAGGCTGGCGTGTGAGGCCGGGATCATCCCCGCCGTCCTGGGCAGCCACGGCGAAGTCCTCGACCTGGGCCGCAAGACCAGGTTCCACACCCCCAAGCAACGCGTCGCGATGAACCTCCAACAACACGGCACCTGCGCCGTCGAGCGCTGCACCGTGCCCGCCACCTGGGCCGACGCCCACCACCTGACCCCCTGGTCCCAAGGAGGCCACACCAGCGTCCACGACGGCGTGCTGACCTGCACCCGACACCACACCCAGGCCCACGACCCCCGCTACCAGGTCGAACGCATCAGACCCGGCAAGATCCGACTGGTCCGAAGACAATAAGCCGGTCAGCGATCCCTCAGCCGGCGCACGAACTTCAGCCCGGACCACACCTCGTCCACCGCGGCGACCTTCACATCGACGACGCCTGCCTCGAGCCCGAGATCGCGCACGATGTTCTCGTCCAGATCGGTCGGCACCTTGCTCGCCTTCTTCGGCCAGCAGATCCAGATCATGCCGTTGGTCACGGTGTGCTCGATGAGCGTGGGGAACCGACGCTCGAGACGCGTGCGCTCTGTGGTGAAGAAGAGGATGCAGTCGGCCTCCTTCGGGAGTCGGCTCACCTGCGGATGACCACCCAGGTCGAGATCGTCCGGTCCGCCGTCGACGAAGAGCTTCATGCCCTGCTTGAGCCCGAGCTTCTCCGCGAGCGGCTTGCCTGAGTACCCGGCCATGCGGGTGAGTTTTCCACAGCCACGCCGGACAGGACTCGCGGCCGTTGAGTCAGGTCGGTACATTCTTCGCGTCTCGGGAACGAACCATTCGGGGGTACCAGTGCGAATCGCGCGAGTGCTACTGGCCACGGTGATGGCCGTGGCTTTGGTTGGCTGCAACGACGACGGGGAGACTCCCGAGCCAGCGCCGGCCGTCATCCATCGACGTCCACTCTGAGGACCCCACGTCGATGCCGACGCTTGCCCCTGAGGCTGCAGGAGAGGGCGTGCAAGACGGCGGCCAAGGCCTTCGTGCGCTACTGGTTGGACGTCTTCAACTACGCGTCAGTCCATCCGGGTGACACGGACGGACTGCGGCGATCGGCTCAGCCGTCGGTGCCAGTCGTGCGAGTCGATCGCCAGAGACATCGACCGAGATCTACGGAGCAGGCGGTCGATATCGAGAGCCGATGGTTGGAATCAGTCAAGATCACTGAGGCTCAATGCAGGACCCTCGCGTGACGGTTGCCCTCGAGTGGCGTCAAGTCGTCGACGAGGCCAAGAACGTCTGAGCACGGAGCTTCCGACGCAGCGGCCGAGCTCCACGAGGCCTCACGTCAGCCTTGCGGCGACGTCGATGGCGACCGGTCGCGGCTCGATGCTGGCGTTGGAGCTCAGCAATGACTGAGCGCTGCTTGTGACGGCTGCTGCTCGCGAGCGCTCGTTGGGGGCTCAGCTCTCCCGGCCTGTCAGATGCCGGACGGCGACGCCGCGCAGCACGAGATCCTGACCAGGCTGCAGTGGCGATCAAGACAGCGCAGTCCCGGAGCCGGCTCCGCGAGCGCGGCGACGGCCACTCCACGGCACCCGTCGACGAACTGCCGATGGCGCTGCGACGGAGACCGCTGTGCAGCTCAACTCCAAGCTCGACCTGCCGCGCGAGCACCGCACGAGACGCTACGTCGTTGTCTGTGTGCGGCATCATGCCGACGACGGTCCGGTCTGGAGGCTTGTCGATGAGGGCTGCCTCTGGCCAGCACGAGGCAGTCCGCGCAGGTCACTCCGGCCATGGTGCTGCGCGAGCTGCGTCGAGTGGGGCTCCCGGCGCTCTCTGTGCAGACCAACCCGGAGACCAAGACGCTCGTCAACCTGGCAACGATCTTCTACACCGACTCAGCCCCGGTTACCCGGACGCTGAACCTGCTGGGGCAGCGCGTCGACGTGGAGGCGACTCCGAGCTCGTTCGCTTGGGACTTCGGGGACGGCTCGCGGAAGACGACGACGGAGCCGGGGGCGCCGTACCCGGCCAAGGACCTGACCCACACCTATGCGGACGCTGACGTGACGGTGAGCGCTCGGGTGGACACGACGTACTCGGGACGCTTCCGGGTCAACGGCGGGCCTTGGACCGATATCAACGGCACCGTGACGATCGCGGGGCCGGCGACGGGCTTGCGGGTCGTGGAGGCGACACCGGTGCTGTCCGGGGAGCGGTAGAGCGGCCAAGATAGGCGCATGCCTATGAACCCGAAGCTGGCGGCGGCTGCCTATGTCGCGCTGGCCGCTGCCGACACCACTCTTGCGACGCGTACGAGCCGGAGGGCCCGCGCGGCCCGGTTCGTCACCAAGCCGCTGCTGATGCCGGCGCTGGCGACGGCGTTCGTGGGGGCGACCGAGGGCAAGGGCACGCTCGCGAAGGGGACCGCCGCCGCGCAGGCGTTCTCGTGGGGCGGTGACGTGGCGCTGCTGGGCAAGGGCGACAACGCGTTCCTGGCGGGGCTCAGCTCGTTCTTCGCGGGTCACCTGGGCTACGTGGCGGCCTTCGCCAGCGCGCGCGACCGGAGCAACCCGCTGGACAACCCGGGCGTGAAGGCCGCGGGGGCACTGTTGCTGACGACCGGTCCGGTGATGGCGTTCGCGGCCGGACGCAAGGAGCCCAAGCTGCGGCTGCCGGTCGCGGCGTACGCGGGCGTGCTGTCCAGCATGTTCGCCACCTCGACGATGCTGGACAAGCAGCTGCCGCAGAGCGCTCGGCGCACCATCGTCGCGGGCACGGGCCTGTTCCTGGCTTCGGACACGATCCTGGGGACCCGGGAGTTCATCGTGAAGAACGACAGTGCAGCGCTCGACGGAGCCGTGATGGCGACCTACACCGCGGGGCAAGGGCTGATCGCGCTGGGCGTCGCCCAGGCTGCGCGGGCTCGCGCTTGAGCGACAACGGCAGAGGCGGTCGCCCCACCCATCGGGGGCAACCGCCTCTGCTCTTCCCCTCAGGCTCCGGACCCGGGTCGAATGGGTCGGGAGTGAGTCATTGCCGGCGACGTCCGGCGCTTAGTCGAGCGGGACCGCGAGCTCCTGGCCGGAGTGGATCGTCGAGCTCGGCAGCGCGTTGAGCTCCTTGATGCGGTAGACCATCTCGCGGGTCTCGCCGGGACCGGCGACCTTCGAGGCGATCTGCCAGAGCGTGTCGCCCTGACCGACCACGACGGTCTTGGTCTCCACGGGGGTCCCCTGCTCCCCCGTCGCGACCACCTTCGGACCGAACGCGGTGAACAGCACGAGCACGGCACCCAGGAAGAACAACGTCAGCGCGAGACGGCCGCGCCGGGTGAGCCGGACCTGCTGCACGGGAATGCGGCGGGGCTGGCGGAAGAACGTCGGGTGGATCGCAATGCTGCTCATGTCAGTCCTCCTGGGGAAGGAGGCGGCCGTCGGTGCCGCCCTGTCGAACTCGGTGTCCATGAGGAACGTTCTAGAGGAACCCCCCGACACATTGGCCGGCCGAGCCTCGAACTGACGTTCGATCGAACACATGTACGAAGATAGAACGTCTGTTCGAACAGGTCAAGAACATATGTTCGAACGGCGAGTCGCCCACGAGCACCCGGAACCGCGCCCTGAGCGACACGCCCATTCGAACACGTGTTTGAACCTGCGGGCTCGCGGGTCTACCTTGGCAGCATGTCGACCACGACCCCTCCCCAGGACCGTTCCGACCGCCAGGGCCAGCAGGGCTCCGTCTCCGAGCTCCCCGACGGTCCCCCGGACGCCACCGGTCTGACCCCGCGTCAGCAACGCGTGCTCACGGTGATCAAGGAGTCGATCGACAACCGGGGCTACCCGCCGAGCATGCGTGAGATCGGCGCCCGCGTGGGCCTGACCTCCTCGTCGTCGGTCGCGCACCAGCTGCGCGTGCTGGAGGAGAAGGGCTACCTCAAGCGCGACCCGCACCGGCCTCGCGCATTGTCGGTCTACAACCCCGACGAGGTCCAGAGCGACGAGACGCTGATCGGCGACAGCGCGCCGGTTCCGGCCTACGTCCCCCTCGTCGGCCGCATCGCCGCCGGCGGGCCGATCCTGGCCGAGGAGCGGGTGGAGGAGATCTTCCCGCTGCCCAAGAGCCTGGTCGGCGACGGCCAGCTCTTCCTGCTCGAGGTGGTCGGCGACTCGATGGTCGACGCGGCGATCTGCAGTGGCGACTACGTCGTGGTCCGCCAGCAGCCGACGGCCGAGAACGGCGAGATCGTCGCGGCGATGATCGACGGCGAGGCGACCGTGAAGACGTTCCAGCGCAAGGGCGGCAAGACCTGGCTGCTGCCGCACAACGACGCCTACGAGCCGATCGACGGCACGCACGCGACCATCCTCGGCAAGGTCACCACGGTCCTGCGCCGGATGTGACCCGAGTCGGTCCGGCGGCCGAGCCCAACGACTAGGCTGGTCAGGTTCAGCCGGGCATGCCGGCCGCCCGTCGAGAGGTCCTCTGTGCGCTTCCGCCACCTCGCCGCACTCACCGTTGCCTCCGCGCTGGTTCTCAGCGCTCCGGCGTACGTCGGGCAGGCAGCAGCCGAGGAAGCAACGGCGCCGGAGCAGCCGGCGGTCGAGCAGGTGGCCGCCGAGCAGGCTCTCGAGGCCGTGCAGGCGATCGTCGACCCGCAGACAACGACCAGCACGAGCGGATCAACCGGCAAGGCCGACCTCACGCTTGCCCTGAACGACCTACGGCAGCGGATGGCCGACCTCTCCCCCGCGGACCGCCGACTGGCCAAGCACTACTTCACCCGCCCCGACGGCGTCGCCTCGGCGGTCGCGCCGTACGACCCCGACGCGCTCATCCACCACCAGTGTGACGTCAACGTCTGCGTGCACTGGGACGCCAACGTCACCAACACCGACTTCGCGACGGATGCACAAGCCGCGGCAACGCTGGCGGTTGCCCAGGACGCCTGGAACCGGATCGTCACCCAGAGCGGCTACGCCGCCCCGCGGACCGACGTCCTCTCAGCGAGCAACGGCGCCAACATGGAGGACCCTTCCGGCGGCAAGCTCGACTTCTACCTCGCCGACACCGGGGGCGAGAACCAGGGCCTCTTCGGCATGTGCACGACCGACGACCCCACCGCGTTCGGGAACCCGCCCGCGCTGCGCTTCTCGGCGTACTGCGCGGTCGACAACGCCTTCGACAACTGGGGCGGGGTGCCGCTCGACCTGATGCGGGTGACGGTCGCCCACGAGTTCTTCCACGCCGTGCAGTTCGCGTACGACGGGGCCGAGGACAAGTGGCTCATGGAGGGCACCGCCGCGTGGATCGAGGACGAGCTCTACGACTCGATCAACGACAACGTGAACTACATCCACCCCTCGGTGCGCGCGAACCCGCTGACCAAGCCGCACGTGCCCGTCGACCGGTGGGACGACGGCTGGCGCAACTACGGCGTCTGGACGTTCTGGAAGAAGCTCACCGAGCGCTACCCGGCAAAGCAGGGCGTGCTGCCCAAGATCATGCTCGACGTCTGGAAGAAGGCGGCAGGACTCAAGCGCGGCGGTGCCTCCACCATGGCGCTGGAGAGCGCGCTCGAAGCACGCGGCACCAGCTTCGGCTCGTTCTTCGCCAAGTGGGGCGTGGGCAACCGCATCCCGCGCAAGGCCTACTCCGAGGGCGCCGCCCTCCACTACCCGAAGGCTCCGCTGGAGGGCGGCTTCGGGCTCTCCAAGCGCAAGCGGTCGATCGGCTGGCAGACGGATCGCCTCAACCACATGACCAACGCGCACTACCGGTTCAACCCCAAGGGCCTCTCCGGCAAGCGCTGGCGGCTCCGCGTGCAGGTCGACGCACCCGACAAGGAGCGCGGCTCCTACGCGACCCTGGTCGTCCACAAGAGGAGCGGCGCGATCAAGCAGGTGCGCATCAAGCTGAACAAGCGTGGTGACGGGGCCCAGCGGGTCATCTTCGGCAAGGGCTCGGTCAAGCGGGTCGAGCTCACCCTGACCAACGGCAGCCTGCGGTTCCAGAAGTGCTACTCGCACGGCTTCTCCGAGATCCCGCTCGTCACCTGCATGGGCGACGCGCGCGACGACCGGCAGGCCTTCCGGTTCCGGGCCAGGGTCAGCCGCTAGCCAGTCGCTTCAGCGCCGCGAGCGCGACGGCGCGGTCGGTCGTGCGCCACATCGGCGGCAGCGAGTCGCGCAGGAAACGTCCGTAGCCGGCGGTCGCCAGCCGTGGGTCGAGGACCGCGACAACGCCCCGGTCCGACATCGTGCGGATCAGGCGGCCGGCGCCCTGCGCGAGCAGCAGGGCCGCATGCGTCGCGGCGACGGCCATGAAGCCGTTGACGCCCGCCTTGTCGGCTGCCCGCTGACGCGCCGACATCAGCGGGTCGTCGGGCCGCGGGAACGGGATGCGGTCGATGATCACCAGCTGGCAGGTCTCGCCGGGCACATCGAGGCCCTGCCAGAGGCTGAGCGTGCCGAACAGGCAGGCGTGCGGGTCCTCGACGAAGAGCCGCTGCAGCTCGGGGAGCTGGGCCTCGCCCTGCGCGAGGATCGTCAGGTGGGGAAGGCGCTCGCGCACCGCCTCCGCCGCCGACTCGGCCGCCCGGCGGCTGGAGAAGAGGCCGAGGGTGCGCCCGTCGGCTGCGTCGACGAGGTCGACGATCTCGTCGACGACCTCCGGCGCCATGCCGTCACGGCCTGGACGCGGCAGGTGCGCGCCGACGTAGAGGATGCCCTGCGTGCCGTAGTCGAAGGGTGACCCGACGTCGATGCCGGTCCACCTCTCGTCGCCCCCGAGCCCCAAGGAGGTGGCTACTGCCTGGAAGTCGCCGCCGAGCTTGAGCGTGGCGCTGGTGAAGACGACGGTGTTGTCGGCGAGGAGCTTGTCGCGGATCGGACCCCACACCTGCAGCGGTGCGACGCAGAGCAGGTTGCCGCCGCGGTTGCTCTCGCGCTCGGCGAGCCACAGGACGTCGTGCTCGGAGTCGGCGGCCATGCGCTCGGCGGTCCTGAAGATCTCCTGCACCCAGCCTTTGGCCTGCTGCAGCCCCGGGTCCGGCGCCTCCGCGGAGTCCTTCGGGAACTCCGAGATCACCGACCGCGCCGAGTCGCGCACGAGCAGCAGGGCATCGGAGAGCGCCGTGGGCATCAGGTCGATGCGACCCGGCGGGGTGTCGGCGATCGCGTCACGCAGCGCGTCGGCGGCGTCGCCGAGGTCGTCGGCGGACTCGACGTGTCGTGCCGCCCGGCGAGCGGCCCGGTCGACCTCGGAGACCGACAGCTCGTCGGTGGCGGCCTGGGTCACCCGGGCGACCAGCTCGTGGGCCTCGTCGATCACCACGGCGTCGTACTCCGGGATCATGGGCACGCCCTCGATCGCGTCGATCGCGAGCAGCGAGTGGTTGGTGACGATCAGCTCCGACCTGGCGGCCCGCTCCTTCGCGCGCTCGGCGAAGCACTCCACGCCGAAAGGGCACCGCACGGCACCGAGGCACTCGCGGTGGGACACCGAGACCGCACGCCAGGCCTTCTCGGTGTGCCGCGGCGCGGAGTCCTTGTCGCCCGGACCGCCGGCCGACGCCTCCTCCTCCGCCCACTCGCGAAGCGCGACCACCTCGGACCCGATCGAGCCGTCGGCGGGCAGGTCCACGAGCGTGCCCTGGTCGTCGGGGACCCCCTCGCGGATGCGGTGGAGGCAGGCGTAGTTGGAGCGGCCCTTGAGGACGGAGTACGACGGCTCGCGGTGCAGCACATGGCCGGCCGCCTCGAGCAGTGCGGGGATGTCACGCTCGACCAGCTGGTGCTGGAGCGCGAGCGTCGCGGTGGCGATGACGACGCGGTCCTCGTGGAGCAGGGCCGGGACGAGGTAGGCCAGGGACTTGCCGGTGCCGGTGCCGGCCTGGACGAGGAGGTGCTCGCCGGACTCGAACGCGCTGGAGACGGCCTCGGCCATCTGGAGCTGGCCCGGGCGGTCCTGGCCGCCCAGCGCCTGGACTGCGGCGCCCAGCACCTCTCGGACGGAGGGCTGGTCGTCAGGCACCCAGGAACCCTAACGCTCGGGACCGACGGTGGGGGTGACCGGCTGTGGACAAGTCTCTGGGCCCCTCAGGAGTGGTCTCGACGGACGGCGGCTCGGCCAGCGCCTCGCCACCTGCTCGACCAGCGAACGCCCCCGGGAATCGCTCAGAACTGGACCGTCGGCGGCGCCTCGGAAGCCTCGGGGGCGTCGTAGAACTCCTTCTTGGAGACGCCCGCGATGCCGGCGAAGAACATCCACGGGATGGTGGAGACCGACACGTTGAGCTGCGCGGCCGCGTCGTTGTAGTACTGCCGCGCGAACGAGAGCTGGTTCTCGGTCTCGGTGAGGGCGGCCTGCAGCTCGAGGAAGTTGGCCGACGCCTTGAGCTCGGGGTAGGCCTCCGCGACGGCAAGGACGTTCACGATCGCCTTGTCGAGGGCGGCCTGCGCGGTTGCCTTCTCCTCGACGGTCCCGTCCTTCGCCGCCTTCTGGACGCCGGCTCGGGCCTCGGTGACCGCCTCGAAGACGCCCTTCTCGTGCTGGGCATAGCCCTTGACCGTGTTGACCAGGTTGGGGATCAGGTCGGCCCGCCGGGTGAGCTGGACGTCGATGCCACCCAGCGCCTCGTTGACCCCGACGTCCTGGGTGCGCAGCTTGTTGAAGCCGACGACGAAGAACACGGCGAGCAGGACGAGTGCGACGATGACGATGATGGCGATCAACATGCCAGCTCCTTGTTCGGTTGGGTCATTGCTACCACGAACCTCCCCCTCCTCCGCCGCCACCGCCGCCGCCGCTGAACCCGCCGCCGCCACCGGACGACGAGGACGACGACTGCGAGGCTTCGTAGGCTCCGATCGACGAGCGCAGCGACGACTCGAAGCTGGCGAAGCTCGATCCCGATCCCCAGTAGCCGCTCGACGGGCCGGGGCCGACGTACCAGGTGGGCTGGGGCGGAGCCTCGCCCGTGGACAGCTCGTACTTCTCCGCCCACTTGTCGGCGCACCCGAACGCGACGGCGAACGGGATGTAGGCGGTGTAGAGCTCCTTGTTCGCGCTGAAGTCGAACCTGTCCTGTGCGGACGTCGTGGACAGCAGACGGTGGAAGCCGCCGGCGCGCGACCACTGGTCACGACCAGCCGGCGTACGACGGGTGCCGACTCCGCCGCGGAGCATGCCGATGCCACCCACGGCGAAGCCCGCGAAGGGCAGCCCGTACAGCGTGATCCCGGTCGGACGGGTGAACAGCATGATCGCGGCCAGGAGCCCCGCGGCGACCACCATGATCCGGCCGAGCCGCTCGGTGCTGTGGGAGCGCTCGAGCCCGGCGTGCGCGGCCCAGCGCTTCACGTCGGCTCGCAGGCCGCTGCCGACCTTGTTGAGGTCCTGCCCCGCCGAGACGGTGCCGTCGGCCTCGAAGGTGCCGCCCTCGGTGGTCACGCCGAGGGCCTCGCCGACCGCTCGGGTGACCGGGTCGACCGCGGACCAGTCGCCGCCCCTGCCCCGGATCGTCCAGTCCTTCTCGCTGGTCTGGGTGAGCGTGGTGAGGCCACGCTCCGCCTGGTAGAGCAGCGTGGAGACGAGGGCGTCGGGTGGCAGCCGCTCGTTCATCACGTAGTAGGTCTGCACCGGTCCCAGGCCCGGCGGCGGCGCGTAGCTGACGGGGTAGCCGGGTGGCTGCTCCCGCGTGCTCCACTCCCAGAGCCGGCCGACCACGAGCAGCACCAGGCCGAGCAGGCCGATGAAGATCGCGATGGGGAGCGACTGGCCGAGCACGCCGTCGTACATCGGCGCCCAGGGAAGCGTGACCTGGTCGGGGGTGGGGATGTCCTGGGTCGCGCGCACGGTGACCGGTGTGCGCGGCCCGAGCGGACCGGTCGTGACGACGATGCCGTCGGTGCCGCCGCCGGTGACGTTGCAGGAACCGCGCGAGTCGAAGCCGTAGGTGCACTTGATGTCGTCGGACTTGGTCGGCAGCGTGATCCGGGTGGTGGACTTGTCGATCTGCATCGACCACCCGCCGGCCACGACGTCCCAGTAGAAGGCCGAGCCGTCCTCCTCCGACCAGCTCCCGGACTCGCCCTTGACCGCGCCGGCGCTCGCGGGCGCCAGCGCGCCCTTCACGGAGTAGCTGATCGTGTAGACGTGGGTGCCGGGCAGCACCAGTCGGTCCGGGTCGCCGATCTTCGCCACGCGGTACTTCCGGGCCTTCTCCCACAGCAGCTCCACCGGGACGTCCTGGCCGTCGAGGGTGACCCTGATGTTCTTGGGGATCAGCCGGGCATGGGAGTCCCAGGGCGCACTGACCTCCCAGTAGCGGAAGATGCCGTGGCGACAGCACGGGAAGAGCGTCGTGATCGTCTCGACAGCGCGCAGGTCTCCGTCGTCGTCGACCCGGAAGTCGGCGTTGTAGTCGCTGATCGACACGGGGTCGGGGCTGGTGTCGCCAGGAGTCGGGATGACGAAGGCCACCGCCGGCCAGAGCAGCGCGGCGGTGGCCACGACAGCCGCCAGCACCGTCAGCGCGGTGACCGGTGTGCCACCGAGGGTCTTGCGGGCCATGGGCCCGAGCCTAGGGGCCGCGGGCGGCTCAGGGGCGGATTGCGCCAGGAACCAGGAGTGCGGAGCCGCTGGTGAGGTACGGCGCGAGCTCGCCGGCCAGCGCCTCGCTCACGCGGCCGCGCACCAGCGTGCCCTCACCGGTGTGCTCCATGGCCTCCACCTCACCGCTGGTGTGGATGCGGTTGAGCAGGTCGCCACGGTCGTAGGGCAGCAGCGCCTCGACGTGCACCGCCGGTCGCGGCAGGTCGGCCTCGATCGCGCGCAGGACGTCGTCGATGCCCTCGCCGGTCTTCGCCGACACGACCACCGAGTGCGGCTCGCGCTGCCGGAGCCGAGCCAGCACGAGCGGGTCGGCAGCGTCGGACTTGTTGATCACGACCAGCTCGGGGACCTTCTCGGCGCCGATCTCCGCGAACACCTCGCGCACGGCGGCGAGCTGACCCTCAGGGTCGACGTGGGAGCCGTCGACGACGTGCACGATCAGGTCGGAGTCGGCGACCTCCTCGAGGGTGGAGCGGAACGCCTCGACGAGCTGGTGCGGCAGGTGCCGGACGAACCCGACCGTGTCGGACAGTGTGTAGATGCGGCCGTCGTCGGTCTCGGTGCGGCGGGTCGTCGGGTCGAGGGTCGCGAAGAGCGCGTCCTCGACCAATACGCCGGCGCCGGTCAGCCGGTTGAGGAGCGAGGACTTGCCGGCGTTGGTGTAGCCGGCGATCGCGACCGCCGGGATCGCGTTGCGCTTGCGCTCCTGACGCTTGGTGTCGCGCGTCGTACGCATGTGCTTGAGCTCGGCCCGAAGCTTGGCGATCTTGGTGTTGATGCGGCGGCGGTCGGTCTCGATCTTGGTCTCACCGGGGCCGCGGCCACCGATGCCGCCACCCTGCGAGCCCACTCGGCCACCGGCCTGGCGCGACAGGTTGCCACCCCAGCCGCGGAGGCGCTGCTTCATGTAGTTGAGCTGCGCGAGCTCGACCTGGGCCTGGCCCTCCTTGGACTTCGCGTGCTGGGCGAAGATGTCGAGGATCAGCGCGGTGCGGTCGACGACCTTGACCTTGACGCGGTCCTCGAGGTTCCTCAGCTGCGAGGGGGCGAGCTCTCCGTCACAGATCACGGTGTCGGCACCGGTGTGCTGGACGATCTCGCGCAGGGCGTCGACCTTGCCGCGGCCGATGTAGGTCGCCGGGTCGGGCTTCTGCCGGCGCTGGTAGATCGCCTCGAGGATCTGCGAGCCGGCCGTCTCGGCCAGCGCGGCCAGCTCGGCCATGGAGTTCTCGGCGTCCTCGACCGAGCCCTCGGTCCAGACACCGACCAGGACGACCCGCTCCAGCCGTAGCTGGCGGTACTCGACCTCGGAGATGTCCTCGAGCTCGGTGGACAGGCCGGCGACCCGGCGCAGCGCATAGCGCTCCTCCAGGTCCCACTGGCCCGTGGTCTCGGCGTCGTTGCCCGCGTCCTCGGGGTCGGACTCGTCGAGGTAGCCGGACTCGAACTCGTCCTGCTCGTCGTAGTCCAGGACCTCGTCGTCCTCGCGGTCGAATGCTTGTTGGTTGCTCGTCATATCTCTCTCAGGGTCGCACGGTCTCTAACGCCCTGCGACCCAATAACCTTCCGCGACAACCACGGCGGGTCCGGTGAGGAGCACCCTGTCGTCGTCGGTCCACTCGATCTCGAGCGTGCCGCCCGGCACGTCGACACGGTAGGACGTGCCGCGACCCAGCCCGTCGGCAAGCGCCGCGGCGACCATGACCGCGCAGGCGCCGGTGCCACAGGAGCGGGTCTCGCCCGAGCCGCGCTCGTGCACCCGCATCGCGACGTGGCGCTCTCCCCGTCGTACGACGAACTCGACGTTGACGCCCTCGGGGTAGACCACCTCGTCGTGCTCCGGCGCCTCCAGCAGGCTCCCAGGGTCGTCGAGCGACTCCACGAAAGCCACGGCGTGCGGGTTGCCCATGCTGACGTGCGCGGCCGGCCAAGTGTGGCCGTTGGCCGACACCTTGGTCTCCCCGAGTACGACGGGAGCGCCCATGTCCGCAGTGACCAGGTCGCCGTCGACGACGAGAGTCTTCACGCCGTCGCGGGTGCCGATCTCGATCGGGCTGGTCTCGCCCTCGTAGTCCACGAGGTAGCGCGCGAACACCCGGATGCCGTTGCCGCACATCTCGCTGACCGAGCCGTCGGAGTTGCGGTAGTCCATGAACCAGCGGCCGTCCTGCCGCACCACGCGGAGCACTCCGTCGCCGCCGATGCCCGCGCGCCGGTCGCACAGCGCAACCACCAGCTCCGGGGACAGGCCGCCGTGCACGCCCCCGTCGGGGTCCGGCAGGAGGACGAAGTCGTTCTCCGTGCCGTGCCCCTTGAGGAAGCGGAAGCCCGTGGTCATGCCCACCAGTCTAGAGAAGCGCTGGTCGAGCAGGTGCCCGAGACACCGTCCGTCGAGACCACTGCGGCGTGGTGCCGCCCATGTGTCGGACGGTCATGCCACCGTGAGGTCATGGACCCGGCACAGCACCTCATGCTCCACGGCCTGGCCGCTACCTGCCCCGACTGCGGCGAGGAGCAGATCCTGCTCCCCGTCGACGAGTCGGACTACTGCTGCACCGAGTGCGACGCGGCGGTCTTCCTCAGCGGCGCGGCCTGACCACCAGCGCAGCCCCGCCACCTCGGCGCGTGGGCTCCGCGACCGCGACCATCCGGCCGCGCGGACCGAAGCCGATCGCGGTCACCGCACCGATCTCCGAGGCGCTCGTCCCGGGTGCGCCGGCCAGCACGAAGGTGTGCCCCAGCGCCTGCAGTCCCGGCCCGTAGCTGTCCAGGAACCCCTGCTCGGCAGTGACCGACGCAGTGTTGCGCTGGGAGGCACGAGGCGCCGCGACCGCCTTCGGCAGCGACATGCCGAGCTCGAGCCGGTTCAGCAGCACCTGCAGCACGGTCGTGATGATCGTCGAGCCACCGGGCGAGCCGACCGCGAGGAGTGGCTTGCCCTGGCGCAGCACGATGGTGGGCGACATCGACGAGCGCGGCCGCTTGCCGGGCGCGATGCTGTTGGGGTCCGTCGCGGACGGCACGGCGGAGAAGTCGGTGAGCTCGTTGTTGAGGATGAACCCCCGCCCTGGCACGACGATCCCCGAACCGCCGGTCTGCTCGATGGTGAGGGTGTACTCCACGACGTTGCCCCACCGGTCGGCGACGGTCAGGTTCGTGGTCGAGCCCGTGGGCGGTGCCGCGGCGTCGGACGTGCGAGCGGCCGGGCACGGCCCGTAGCTGCCGTCCGGGCTGCCGAAGCCGACGGGCTTGGTCGCGGCCGAGTCGGGGTCGATCAGGCACGCCCGCTCGCCGGCGAACCCGTCGGAGAGCAGCTCCTGCAGAGGTACGTCGACGAAGGCGGGGTCGCCGACGAAGCGGCCGCGGTCGGCGAACGCCAGGGCGGTGGCCTCGAGGTAGTGGTGCAACGCCGCCACGACCGACATCGAGCCGAGGTCGAACCTCTCGAGGATGTTGAGCGCCTCCCCCACCGTCGACCCGCCGGACGACGACGGGGCCATGCCGTAGACGTCGAGGTTGTGGTAGCGGACGTGCGACGGCTTCTGCAGCTTGGCGCGGTAGGCCCTGAGGTCACCGACCCGCAGGAGGCCGGGGCGGACGTTCAGGGTGGTGTCCGGCGTGGTGGGCGGATGCTTGACGGTCCGGGCCATCTTCCGGGCCAGCTTGCCGTCGTAGAACGCCTCCAGGCCGCGCTTGCCGAGCAGCGTGTAGGTCCGCGCCAGGTCGGGGTTGCGCAGCCTCGAGCCGACCTCGGGGAGGGCGCCGCCCGGGAGGAAGAGCTTGCTGGTCGAGGTGAACGCTGAGAAGCGAGCCTGGTTGTCCTGGGTCTGCAACCGGAAGGTCGGGTCGACCACGAACCCGCGCTTCGCGAGCCGAGCGGCCGGCGCGAGCGCCTTCCGCAGGTTCAGCGTGCCCCACTTGCGCAGCGCCCGCTGCCACGTGGCCGGGGTGCCCGGCACGCCGACAGAGAGGCCGCTGGTGACCAGCTCGGCGAAGGGAATAGCCAGGCCGGTCGCCGGGTCGATGAACGAGTCGGGACGCATCGCCGCGGGCGCGGTCTCGCGACCGTCGACCGTGTGGACGCGCTTGGTCTTCGCGTCGTAGTACACGAAGTAGCCGCCACCGCCGATGCCTGCGCTGTAGGGCTCGGTCACGCCCAACGCGGCCGCGGTGGCAACTGCGGCATCCACCGCGTTGCCGCCGCGCTTGAGCACGTTCAGCCCGATGCGAGAGGCGTTGAGGTCCACGGACGTCACCGCCCCGCCCTGGCCGCGGGCCGTTGCCTGCTTCTGCGCCGGATCCGCGCGGTGTGTCACTGGCCCAGCGGCTGAGTCAGACGCTGGGTCGGTCGCTGCGGGCGCGGCAGGAGCGAGCAGGGCAAGAGGGACGACGGCGGCAGTGGCGGCCGCCAGGAGGCGTGCGGTCATGCCTGCCCCATACCCCACTCAGCCTCGGACTACGCCCAGCGCCTTCTCGACCCGCTCGGGATCGTCCCAGCCGACCCAGGTGACGCGCGGGTCCTTGCGGAACCAGCCGTCCTGGCGCCTAGCGAAACGCCGGGTGGCCTGGACGGTGCGCTCGAACGCCTCCTCCTCGGTCAGCTCCCCCGCAAGGAGCGCCAGCACCTGCTGGTAGCCCAGGGCTGCCGCGGCGGTGCGTGACCTGCGCAGTGGGGCCTCGATCCGGCGTACCTCCTCCACCAGGCCCTCCTCCCACATGTGCCGCACCCGCAGCGCGATGCGCTCGTCGAGGACCTCGCGCGGGATGTCGACGCCGACCTGGTGAGCGTCGTCGTAGAAGTAGGTGAGGGACGGCAGCGACGCGGTGAACGGCCGGCCGGTGAGCTCGATGACCTCCAGCGCGCGGACGATGCGGCGACCGTTGGACGCGATGATCCTGGCCGCGGCCTCGGGGTCGCGCACGGCGAGCTCGCGGTGCAGGAGAAGCGGTCCCTCCGCAGCCAGGCGCTCCTCCCACCGCGCGCGTACGACGGGGTCGGTGCCCGGGAACTCGAACCGGTCGAGCACGGCTCGGGTGTAGAGGGCCGAGCCACCCACGAGCACGGGCACCACCCCCCTGCCCCGGCAGTCGTCGACCAGGCCCCGGGCGCGGCCCTGGAACTCAGCCACGGTGGCGGGCTCGTCGATCTGCAGCACATCCAGGAGGTGGTGCGGGATGCCCCGACGCTCCCGGTGCGGCAGCTTCGCCGTGCCGATGTCCATGGCGGCGTACACCTGCATCGCGTCGGTGTTGACCACCTCGCCGCCGAGCGCCTGGGCAACGTCGAGCGAGAGAGCCGTCTTTCCGGCGGCGGTCGGGCCGACGATCGCAACGACGGGGACGGCACTCACGCGGGAATCCTCCCACCCATGGCGAAAACAGGTGGTGAACCCCCCCTCGCCCGAGATGCCCGATCGGAGTAGGTTCGGGACGTACCCAACACCTGCAGACGAGGGGACAGAAGCGATGTCATTCCTGGACAAGGCCAAGAATGCGGCCGAGGACGCGGTGGACAAAGCGGGCGACAGGATCGGTGACGCCGTCGACAAGGCCAAGGACCTGATCGACGACAAGACCGGGGGCAAGTACTCCGACAAGCTCGACGACGGGGCGGACAAGACCAAGGACGCCCTGGACGGGCTCGACGGCAAGAACGACGACATCCCCTAGGGAGGGAACCGAGGGAGCAACACAACCCGAGGCGCCGCCCCCTCCTGCGGGGGCGGCGCCCTCGTGTTCGTTCGAACCGGTTTGTCCGCGCCTTCAACGGGCACGAACCCAGTGGAGCCGCACCGCGCGGCATCCGTCGGGAGGTGTGCCATGAGCATCAGGGACAAGCTCGAGCAGGCGGTCGCGAAGGTCAAGGACGTCTTCGAGAGTCCGACCGCGACCACGGAGCCGGGACAGCCCGGCCCGATCCCGACCGAGCCGCCGGGGCCCGGCGCCCCCGACCCCTCGCCCACACCCGCGCCCACCCCACCGCCTCCGCTGCCCGAGCCGAACGTGCAGCCGAGCAGCACCCCCGACGGGCCGGCGACCATCCCCGCCCCGAGCACACCGCTCGGTGAGCCGGGGCCGGACCCGCAGGGCGGGATGGGAGTCAGCAGCGAGCGGGTCCCCCACGACCCGGACTCGCTCGAGGGCACCGGCTCACACGGGACGGCGGTGGACACCGCAGACGGCTATCTCCCACCCGCTCAAGCGGGTAGCCCGTCCGCGGTAGCCGGCGAGGAGTCGATGATGCCGCCTTCGGGTGAGACTCCCTAGCGACTCCTGTCCGTCCATCGCGCTGCAGCCGGTGCCCCACGGGCCCCGGCTGTAGGCCGTTCAGGAGGTGGGGCAGCAGGCGTCGACAGCGGGCTGCGGCGCCGGGATCCCGACGGTGGGCAGCCCCAGCAGGACCCCGGGCGTAGTGGAGGTCGCGGTGCGAGCCTCCCACGCTTCACCTGACCGCGTCCGGCGTACGGCGAGCACGGGGCCGTCGGCGACCAGGTGGTGCGGAGCGGCGTAGGTGACCTCGACGTCGACCAGGTCGCCCGGCCGAACCTCGACGCCCTCGCCGTTGAAGTGCACCAGCCGGTTGTCGCGGGCCCGGCCCGAGAGCCGGTGGGTGGCGGCGTCCTTGCGCCCCTCCCCCTCAGCGACCATGAGCTCCAGCGTGCGACCGACGAGGTGCTTGTTCTCGGCCCAGGTGATGTCATTGACCAGCGCGACGAGGCGCTCGTAGCGCTCCTGAACCACCTCGCGCGGCACCTGCTCGTCGAGGACGGCGGCGGGGGTGCCGGGGCGCTTGGAGTACTGGAAGGTGAAGGCGCCCGCGAACCGCGCCTGCTCCACGACGTCCATGGTCTGGAGGAAGTCCTCCTCGGTCTCCCCCGGGAAGCCGACGATGATGTCGGTGGTGATGGCCGCATCGGGGATCGCGGCCCGGACGCGGTCGATGATCCCGAGGTACTTGGTCTGACGGTACGAACGCCGCATCGCCTTGAGCATGCGGTCGGAGCCCGACTGCAGCGGCATGTGCAGCTGCGGCATGACGTTGACCGTCTCGGCCATCGCCGCGATCACGTCGTCGGTGAAGTCGGCCGGGTGCGGGCTGGTGAAGCGCACCCGCCGCAGCCCGTCGATGTCTCCGCACGCCCGCAGCAGCTTGCCGAAGGCCAGCCGGTCACCGAACTCGACGCCGTAGGAGTTGACGTTCTGGCCCAGCAGGGTGACCTCGGAGACCCCTTCGTCGACCAGGGCACGGATCTCGGCGAGCACATCACCGGGCCGCCGGTCCTTCTCCTTGCCGCGCAGGCTCGGGACGATGCAGAACGTACAGGTGTTGTTGCAGCCGACGGAGATCGACACCCAGGCGGCGTACGCCGACTCGCGCTTGGTCGGCAGCGTGGACGGGAACACCTCGAGCGACTCGAGGATCTCGACCTGCGCCTCCTCCTGCACCCGGGCGCGCTCCAGCAGCACCGGGAGCGACCCGATGTTGTGGGTGCCGAAGACCACGTCGACCCAGGGCGCCTTGCGGGTGATCTCGCCGCGGTCCTTCTGCGCCAGGCACCCACCGACGGCGATCTGCATGCCGGGCGTCTTGGCCTTGATCGGCGCGAGGTGGCCCAGGTTGCCGTAGAGCCGGTTGTCGGCGTTCTCGCGCACGGCGCAGGTGTTGAAGACGACGACGTCGGCCTGGCTGCCGTCGTCGGCCTTCAGGTAGCCGGCGTCCTCCAGGAGCCCCGAGAGCCGCTCGGAGTCGTGGACGTTCATCTGGCACCCGTAGGTGCGGACCTCGTAGGTGCGCGCCGCAGTCATAACCGGACCAGGGTACGGCGGCAGAGCCCGGCCGTCCGAATCGCCACCACACTCGCTGCGGCTCTAGGTGGTGAACCAGCGCTCGAGCCGGGCGAGGACTCGTGCGGCCGGGTCGCGCAGACTCAGGTAGGCACCCCGCCACAGCGTCCAGGAGAAGGCGAGGGTCAACCCCATGAACATCGACAGCAACAGGGTCGCGATCGCCGACCTTCCGAAGGTGGCGTCGCCGTCGAGCTCGATGGAGTTCTGGAACCAGACGATCAGCCCGCCGACCACGATCAGCAGCACCACCTCGGCGAAGCCTGCTCTGAACCCGTCCAGGCGCGACCACGGGTTGACGTATCTGTAGAGCTGCGCGTCGATGCGCGACGAGAGAGCAGCATGGAAGGGCGAGTCTTCGGAGAGCTTCTCCAGAAGCTCGATGTCGGTCCTGATCCGGCGGCTCAGGCGCGCGCGGACGCTGCCGCCGCCCACGACGGCACCCAGCAACACTGCGATCACGGTGAACGCGCCCGCGATGAGCTCATCCTCCACAATCGGACCCTAGCCACTGGAGGACGGTCAGGCGACCTGCGCCCGCCCTCGGGACGGCCGGCTACTTCGGCTGCATCCGGATCCCGCCGTCGACGCGAATCGTCTCGGCGTTGAGGTAGCTGTTGGTGACGGCCTCGACCACCATCGAGGCCAGCTCGTCAGGGTTCCCCAGCCGCTTGGGGAAGAGCACGCCCTTCTCGAGGTTGGCCTTGAACGCCTCGCTCGCCTCACCCTCACCGTAGATCGGGGTGTCGATCAGGCCGGGCGCGATCGTGTTCACCCGGATGCCGAGGGCCGACAGGTCGCGGGCGATGGGCAGCGTCATGCCGACCACACCGCCCTTGGACGCGGAGTACGACGCCTGGCCGATCTGCCCGTCGAAGGCGGCCACGCTCGCGAGGTTGACGATCGCGCCGCGCTCGCCCGACTCGTCCAGCGGCTCGGTGCGGCCGATCGCCGTACCGGCGAGGCGGATCGCGTCGAAGGTGCCGAGCAGGTTGATCTCGATGACCTTCTTGAAGGCGCCGAAGTCGTGGGCGGAGTCGTAGGTGCCGTCCTTGCCGACGGTGCGCTGAGCCCACCCGATGCCGGCGGAGTTCACCAGGACGCGCAGGGGGCCCAGGGACTCGGCCTTGTCGATCGCCGCGATGAGGTCCTCGGTCCAGGTGACGTCGACCTTGACGAACGCGCCACCGATCTCCTCGGCCAGGGCGGTGCCCTTGTCCTCCTGGAGGTCGGCCACGACGACCTTGGCGCCCTTGGCCGCGAGCGCGCGTGCGACGGCTGCTCCGATGCCCGAGGCGCCGCCGGTGACGACTGCAGATGCTCCGGTGATGTCCATGCCCGGAGCCTAGGGCAGAACCTGTTCTAGTCCTTCCGTGGGTTCCGCTCGGCAGCCTTGCGCATCATCTCGCTCTCGGACTTGATGCGCTTGGTGGTGCTCGGCTCCATGATCTCCTCGGTGCCGGGCTGCTGGAGATCCGACTCGGCCGTGCTCGGGTTGTACGCCGGAGCAGCGCCGGTCGTGCCGACGGGAGTGGTCACCCCCACGTCGTACGGGTCGGGGGTCGGGCGGTGAGGCGGCTCCGGCCGGGGATTCTCTCGAGGCTGCGGCACCCGGCCAGGCTCGCCACCCGCGGTGCGGTGGCCACGGATCCGTCCGGACACCTCACGCACGGCCCCCTCGACGAGTCCCACCGCGAACATCGCGGCATCGAGAACTGCGGTTGCTCCACGCTTGACGACGTTGCTCATGGCGCCTCCTTTGCGCTGGCTGGGTCCCTCCTCGGGCCTGTGCCCGTCGTACCGAGTCGAAAACGTGACCACGCCTCCGGACCCGGGGTTGTAGGCAACAGCGGCTCTCGCCGCTAGGTTGCTTTACATGACAGCGCCTGCTGACGCAGCGCGGAGCGGGGGCTCGGGCGAGCCGCTCGTCGTACTCGACCATGTCGAGAAGTGGTACGGCGACCTCCACGTGCTGCAAGACATCAACCTGACGGTCAACCGTGGCGAAGTAGTGGTCGTGATCGGGCCCTCGGGGTCCGGCAAGTCCACGCTCTGCCGCACCATCAACCGGCTGGAGACGATCGACAAAGGCACGATCACCCTCGACGGACAGGCATTGCCCGAGGAGGGCAAGGCGCTGGCCAACCTGCGTGCCGAGGTCGGCATGGTGTTCCAGTCGTTCAACCTCTTCGCCCACAAGACGATCCTGGAGAACGTCACTCTCGGTCCGACCAAGGTCCGCAAGCAGGACAAGCCCGCGGCCGAGAAGCGCGCCAAGGAGATCCTGGATCGGGTCGGTGTGGGCCACCAGTCCGCCAAGTATCCCGCCCAGCTCTCCGGCGGCCAGCAGCAGCGTGTCGCGATTGCGCGCGCACTGGCGATGGAGCCGAAGGTGATGCTCTTCGACGAACCCACCTCGGCGCTCGACCCGGAGATGATCAAAGAGGTGCTCGACGTCATGATCGAGCTCGCCCAGCAGGGCATGACCATGATCGTGGTCACTCACGAGATGGGCTTCGCTCGCACCGCCGCCAACCGCGTGATCTTCATGGCAGACGGCGCGATCGTCGAGGAGAACACCCCCGAGGAGTTCTTCACCAACCCCAAGTCGGACCGAGCCAAGGACTTCCTCGGCAAGATCCTCAAACACTGATCGATCCCCACCAGACGCCCCTCGGGACGGGCACACACCAAGGAGAGATTCATGCGGATGAAGCGAACGATCGCAGCTCTGGCGGGGGCGGTACTCACGCTCTCGATGGCTGGTTGCGGCGACGACGACGAAGGACCCGACGTTCCCGTAGCGGAGAGCCCCGACTTCGAGGCGGGTACGACTATGGCCCGGCTCGCCGACGCGGGCAAGGTCACGGTCGGCACGAAGTTCGACCAGCCCGGCTTCGGCCTCAAGGGTTTGGGCGACGATCCGGAGGGCTTCGACGTCGAGGTCGCGAAGATCATCGCGGCCGAGCTGGGCATCGCTGCTGACGACATCACGTGGAAGGAGACGACCTCCGACATCCGCGAGCAGGCCATCGAGGACGGCGACGTCGACTACGTGGTGGCGACGTACACGATCAACGACGAGCGCAAGCAGCGCGTCACCTTCGCGGGTCCTTACTACGAGGCCGGCCAGATGCTGATGGTCAAGTCCGACAACGACACGATCACCGGACCCGACGACATCAAGGCCAACCCGGACATGAAGGTCTGCTCGGTGACCGGATCGACGCCGTCGGTCAACATCGAGGAGTACCTCGCCAACAAGGGTCAGCTGGTGCTCTTCGACGTCTATGACAAGTGCGCCGACGCGCTCCGGACCGACCAGGTCGACATCGTGACCACCGACAACGTGATCCTCGCCGGGTTCGTGTCGGAGTCCGAGGGCGACTTCAAGCTGGTCGGCGAGCAGTTCACCGAGGAGCCCTACGGCATCGGCATCAAGAAGGGTGACGTCGCGTTCTGCGAGTTCATCAACGAGACCCTTGCCGACAACGAGGACGCCTACAACGAAGCGTGGGCATCGACTGCCGGCGAGGTCGAAGGCAGCGAAGCGCCGACGCTGCCCGCCGCCGCGCCCTGCAGCTGATCCACCGTGGTGGGCGCCGGATCTCCGGCGCCCACCCGCACCTGACGCAAAGGAGGAGCGTTGGACGCGGTCTTCGACAACCTCGACCTCTACTGGTCGGGCTTCCTGCGCTCCCTCGGTATCTGCCTTTGGGGCATGGTCGGGTCGCTCGTCCTCGGTACGTTGATCGCCGCTTGCAGAGTGTCACCAGTGCCATCGCTGCGCTGGTTCGGCACTGCCTGGGTCAACGTCATCCGCAACTGCCCGTTGACCGTCGTCCTCTTCATGTTCGCCTTTGGCCTGCCCGAGATCGGCATCAACCGCTCGTTCTACGTCTTCGGCGTCGCCGCGCTCTGCGTCTACACGTCGGCGTTCGTCTGTGAGGCCATGCGCTCAGGTATCAACTCCGTGGGCGCGGGTCAGGCTGAGGCGGCGCGCGCGATCGGGCTCAAGTTCACCCAGTCGCTGACGCAGGTGGTGCTGCCCCAAGCGTTCAAGTCGTCGATCCCGCCGTTAGGTAGCGTGATCATCGCCATGTTCAAGAACTCTGCCGTCGTGGGCGCTTTCGGCGTCGGTGGCGATCTCTGGGCAGCCGGCCGTCAGCTCACTAGCGCGCGCGGGTACGACTATCTCCCCGTGCTCATTGGAGTCGCAGTCGGGTACCTCGTCATCACGCTCTCTGCGGGAGCAGCCCTGGCAGTGATCGAGCGACGGGTGGCGATCGCCCGATGAGCGAGCAGACGGTTCTCTACGACGCCCCGGGGCCTCGGGCGCGGAGGCGGGCGCTGATCGGCACGGTCATCGCGACCGCTTTCATTCTCGGCCTGATCGGGATCGCCGTGAAACGGCTGTATGACCGTGGCCAGTTCGAGATGGATCTCTGGGGTCCGCTCATCGATCCTGGGCACGAGGACTTCGCTCGGGTCTGGGAGCTCCTCGGCCAGGGCCTGCTCAAGACACTCGCCGCAGCGGCCGTCGCGATTCTGCTCTCGCTCGTCGTCGGGACCTTGCTCGGAGTGGCGCGCATGATGCTGCCCGGGGCACTCCGCGTCCCGATCGTGCTGTGGGTGGAGCTCTTCCGCGGCCTCCCGGTCGTCGTGACGATCGTCCTCGTCTCCCGCCTGTTCATCGACTTGGACATCGACATCGGGTGGCTGCCGGGCATCGACGGCTTCTGGTACCTCGTCTTCGGCCTGATGCTCTACAACTCGGTGATCATCGCCGAGATCCTGCGCGCCGGTGTTGCATCACTCCCGCGCGGACAAGGGGAAGCCGCTCGCGCGGTCGGAATGCGCGAGACTCAGGTGATGACGACCGTGCTGCTGCCTCAAGCGTTCAGAACGATGCTGCCGGCGCTGATCAGCCAGCTCGTAGTCGCGCTGAAGGACACATCCCTGGTCGCCATCGCCTTGGCGGCATACATCGAGCTACTCAAGCAAGGCAACCTGCTGACGCTCGTGTTCGACAATCCCATCCAGGTATTCACTGTCGTCGCGATCGTGTACATCGTGATCAACTACGGCCTGTCCCGGCTCGCGGTTTGGACCGAGAAACGGCTGAGCCGCTCGCGGACCGAGCTTGAGGCGCAGGAAGCGGTTGTCGCTGCGACGACGGCGGGCGCCTGAGGCAGACGCCGCTCAGGAAGACTTGGACCTAGCAGGCTTCTCGGTCACCCAGAGCTTGATGACGCCCTCGATCACCACGGTGTCGTCCTTGCGCAGACCCTTGACCCGCACGTGGAGGTCGGGGTTGCCGGAGGTCCACTGCTCGGGGTCGGTCTCGGCGATGATCCGGATGTCGGAGTCGGCCTTGGCCGTGTAGGAGATGTCCATGCCCTTGGGGATCCACCGCATGTTCGACGGGATCGTCGCCTCGGCGAGAGCACCCATGGCCGCCTCGCACCCGTTGCACAGCGCGATGGCGTGGACGGTGCCGATGTGGTTCTGCACCTTGCGGCGCTTCTTGATCCGAAGCTCGGCATAGTTCGGGCGGATCTCGGTGAAGACCGGGCCGAAGCTGGCGAAGTACGGCGCCTTCTGCGCGAAGAGCGCCGAGAACACCTTGTTGCCCTGCGGGAGCTTCGAGGTGGCCTCCCACAGCTCCAGGACGTTGCTCGGGAGACGCGTGGGCAGACTGGTCGGCAGGGTAGGGACGCTCAGCTTGGGCATGACACCATTATGTAACTCCGAGTTACAGCAGTCGAGCGGGTGTTGCGTAGGTCACTCAGCCCAGGATCGTCGGGGCGGCGAAAGTGCACCCGACCATGGTGTCGGCGCTGCCGTCGGCACGCGGCTCGTCGAACCAGAGCCCCTCGGTGAAGCCGACCTTCGCCAGCATCCGCCGGGAGGCCTGGTTGCGGTGGTCGGGAGCCGCGAAGTACGTCGTCGCTTCCCGGTACGCCGGAGCAACGACTCGCTCCAGGAAGGTCCACAGCACCCGCGTGCCGACCCCCTTGCCGACCAGGTGGGGGTCACCGAGCAGGTAGTCGACGCTGATCGCATCGGGCTGCGCGGTCAGGAGGGCGTACTCGGGGTGGTCCCCGACCCGGTAGTCCTGCATGAACCCGCAGTCGCGGCCGTTGATCTCGACTACCCAGAGCCGGGTGGGGTCCTCGCCGTCGAGGGCCTTGCCGTACTGCGCCTCCATGTCCTCGACGGTGCGGGCGTGGTCGGTCCACCAGCGGGAGACGTGTGGCATCGACTGCCAGGCGATCGTGCCGGCGTAGTCCTCACGCGTCAGCGGCCGGATGTCGATCGAGGCGATGTCGGCCGGTCCTTGACCGAGGCCGAAGACCAGCACCTCGCCCGACAGGTCGACCGCCCAGGGGTGGCTGCTGGGATCGCCGGACTTGCGCACGGCGGCCTGCAGCCAGGACTCCCCCGGCTCGACCTCGCCGCGCTTCACGGTCAGATGTGAGGATGGCACGGCCCTATCGTGCCACCTTCGTGACCAGCGTCACGCCGAGCTAGTCGTGGACCTGGTCAGCCTCCACGCCGGCTGCCTCGAGCTCTTCGCGAACGACGCGCACGGCGACGTTCGAGGGGTAGCCCTTGCGGGCGAGGATGCCAGTCAGGCGTCGGACGGCCACAGCGCGCTCGAAACGTTGCACCGAGCGCAGCTTGCGGCGGACCAGCTCGCGAGCCGACTCCACCTCGTCGTCGGGGTCGACCTCGTCGAGGGCTTCGCGGGCGACCTCGTCGTCGATGCCCTTGCGGCGCAGCTCATAGGCCAGAGCCCGCCGGGCCAGCCCACGGCCGGCCTGGCGGGACTGCACCCAGTCACGCGCGAAGGCGGCGTCGTCGACCAGTCCGACCTCCTCGAACCGGTCGAGCACGCCGGCCGCGACCTCCGTGGGCACGCCCTTCTTGGCAAGCTTGCCGGCCAGCTCGGAACGACTCCGAGCCTGGCCGGTCAGCTGGTCGAGCAGGATCCTGCGGGCGACCGACTCCGGATCGGCCGGAGGATCCGACGCGAGCGGGTCGACCGGAAGCGAGAGGTCTCGCCACGGCTCGTCCGGAGCGGGTCGAGCCACCTTAGAACTCGATGTTGGTCGGCTCGACGGGCGGCACCTGGGCTGCCTCGAAGGGGACCGGAGCATCCTCGGCGTCGACGGTCGGGCCGATGCCGAGCTTCTCCAGGATCTTCTTCTCCAGCTCGTTGGCGAGGTCAGGGTTGTCGCGCAGGAAGTTGCGGGCGTTCTCCTTGCCCTGGCCGAGCTGGTCGCCCTCGTAGGTGTACCAAGCGCCGGCCTTGCGGACGAGACCGGTCTCCACGCCGACGTCGATCAGGCCGCCCTCACGGGAGATGCCCTTGCCGTACATGATGTCGAACTCGGCCTGCTTGAACGGCGGGGCCACCTTGTTCTTCACGACCTTGACGCGGGTGCGGTTGCCGACCATCTCCTGGCCGTCCTTGAGAGTCTCGATGCGGCGGACGTCGAGGCGGACCGAGGAGTAGAACTTCAGCGCACGGCCACCGGTCGTGGTCTCGGGCGAGCCGAACATCACGCCGATCTTCTCGCGCAGCTGGTTGATGAAGATCGCGGTGGTGCCGGAGTTGTTGAGGGCACCGGTGATCTTGCGCAGTGCCTGGCTCATCAGCCGGGCCTGCAGACCGACGTGGCTGTCACCCATCTCGCCCTCGATCTCGGCGCGGGGCACGAGCGCGGCCACGGAGTCGATGACGATCAGGTCGAGAGCACCGGAGCGGATCAGCATGTCGGCGATCTCGAGCGCCTGCTCACCGGAGTCGGGCTGGGAGACGAGCAGCGCGTCGGTGTCGACGCCGAGGTTCTTGGCGTAGTCGGGGTCGAGCGCGTGCTCGGCGTCGATGAACGCCACGATGCCGCCACCGCGCTGCGCGCTGGCCACCGCGTGCAGGGCGACCGTCGTCTTGCCGGAGGACTCCGGGCCGTAGATCTCCACCACCCGGCCGCGCGGCAGCCCGCCCAGGCCGAGAGCGATGTCGAGCGCGATCGCGCCCGTCGGGATCACCTCGAGCGGTGCGCGGACCTCGTCACCGAGGCGCATCACCGACCCCTTGCCGAACTGTCGCTCGATGTTGGCCAGCGCTGCGTCGAGGGCCTTGTCGCGGTCTCCTGCTGCCATGTCTGTTCCCGTCCTTGTGTCACGTCGGTGTCTGTTGTCCAAGACCCTAGGCAGCACGTCCGACACAACTTCAGCCCCGCCGGACGACCTGGGGATAACTCTCGGTCCCGAGCCTAACCCGAACGTGTGTTCGAGCGTGCGCGACACGCCCAGGGGGTGCGCCTAGGCGGGGAGCGTGACCAGGAACCGGCAGCCCGGAGCCTCGTTGCGGACGACGACGCGGCCCTGGTGAGCCTCCACCAGGCCCTTGACGATGGCCAGCCCCAGTCCGGCGCCGCTACCGGTCGCGTGCCCGTCCGGCGTACGCGCGCTGCTCCCCCGCCAGGCCACGTCGAAGACCCGCTCGAGGTCGTCCTCGGGGATGCCGCCGCACCCGTCACTGACGCTGAGCTCGATGCCGTCGGTGACCGCGCGAGCACTGATCGAGACGACTCCGTCGGCGGGCGTGTGCCGGATGGCGTTCATGACGAGGTTGCCCATGATGCGCGACAGACCAGCCGGGTCAGCGTGCACGAGGACGCCCTGGTCGACGCTGCCGCCGAGGCGCACGCTCTTGGCCCGGGCGACGGGGTCGGCGCCGGCGATCGCCTCGGACACCAGGTCGCCGAGCACCACGGGCTGGAGGCTCAGCTGCAGGACGCCCGCGTGGATGCGGGAGAGCTCGAAGAGGTCGTCGACCATCATCACCATCCGGTCGACCTCCGAGCGCATCTGCCGGTAGTAGCGCTGCGGGTCCTCGGCCAGACCGTCCTCGAGGGCCTCGGTCATGGCGCGCAGCCCGGCCAGCGGCGTGCGCAGGTCGTGGGAGACCCAGGACACCAGCTCGCGCCTGGACTCCTCGAGCATCTGCTCGCGGTCTCGCGACTCCTTGAGCCGCTCCGACGTGTGCGCCAGCTCCGCCGAGAGGCCTGCGAACTCCTTGGGGCCGGCGCGGTGGGCGACGAACTCGCCGCTCTCCCCGAACCGCCGGGCTTCGTCGCGCAGGGTGCGCGAGGACCGTACGACGGTCGTGCCGACGAGCATCGCGAACGCGACCGACACCACCCCGGCCACCAGGCAGACCAGCAGCACGACCTCGAAGTCGTGGGCCGAGAGGAACATCGCCCGGGCCGTGCCGATGATGCCGGCGATGACCGCGATCACGGCGATGACCGCCACGAACGCCGACAGCCAGCGCAGCGAGCGCCGTCGCAGGACGTAGCCGAGCACCAGCCCGAGCAGGCCGACCCCCGCGGCCCAGCCGGACGCGATGAGGACGATCTCGACCTGGTCGCGGGTCACCCGGCCGCAACCTCCGCCATCTGGGGGTCCCATCGATAGCCGACACCCCACACCGTGACCAGCCGGGTCGGGTGCGTCGGGTCGGTCTCGACCTTCTCCCGCAGCCGGCGCACGTGGACGGTGACCGTCGACTGGTCGCCGAACGACCAGCCCCACACCTCGGCCAGGAGCTGGTCTCGGGAGTAGGCGACGCCCGGGTTCGCGACCAGGAAGCGCAACAGGTCGAACTCGCGCACGGTCAGCTGCAACGGCCGGCCGGCGAGGCTCGCGATGTGCTGGGTGGCGTCGACGACCAGGTCGCCGTCGACGATCGGTCCCGCGGGCGCGGACTTCTCGCCGGTACGCCGGAGCACCCCGTCGACGCGCAGCACCAGCTCCCGCGGGCTGAACGGCTTGGTGACGTAGTCGTCCGCTCCACGCTCGAGGCCGACGACCCGGTCGGTCTCGCCGCCCAGGGCGGTCAGCATGATGACCGGCACGTCACCCTGCTCGCGCAGCCGCCGGCAGACCTCGAGACCGTCGATGCCCGGCAGCATCAGGTCGAGCACGACCAGGTCGGCCGGGTGGTCGCGCATCTGGGTCAGCGCGGTCTCGCCGTCGACCGCCTCGGCCACCTGGTGCCCGGCGGCGCGGAGGTAGGACACGACGACCTCACGGACGGTGTGGTCGTCGTCGACGACGAGGATGTGGGCCACGGGTCCACCGTATTGCCGACCGGCCCGCACCGGCCTCGTCTGTGGTTACGAAATCCTTGCCGTCGCGCTGCGTGGTCTCGACGGAGGCTCCTCGGCTAGCGCCTCGTCTCTGCTCGACCAGCGGGTGTGGCCGACCGTGCGTGGTGGACCCAGGGCCAGGTCATCAGGGACCAGACGCTGACCAGGACGCCGACCGTGACGAAGACGTAGAGCGGCCAGGGGCCCATCAGGTCGTAGAGGGACCCACCGGACGGCTTGCGGTTGAGGTAGCCGTAGTTGGTGCCTGAGAGCGCGTTGATGACCATCACGACGGCAGCCCAGGCCGCGGTCGTGAGCACCGCGAAGCGGTAGGTCCTCCAGGTGACCGGCACCCGCAGCCCGAAGGTCAGGTAGACCGCTGCCCAGACAGTCAGGAAGTGCATCGACCAGAACATGAAGTACCGCGTGTCGGGGAAGGTCTGGCCCAGCGCCGGCGTCACGATCCCCTGGACGGTCAGCGTGAGGCCCCAGAAGTAGACCAGCGCCGTGGCGTACCTGTTGCGGGTCCACAGCGCGACGACGGCCGCGATCCAGGCGAGGTCGCACAGCTGGAGCGGCAGGGACGTGCCGGCGTCGAAGTCGCCCGGCAGTAGCTGCGGGATCTGCAGGGGCACGAGGATGCACGGGATCGCTATCGCGAAGCCGCGGCGGAAGGTGACCTCGGCGGCGGTGCCCCGGTGCGAGCGGCCGAGCTGGACCAGCACGACGCACCCGATCAGGAAGCCGCCGAGCAGACCGAAGTGCTCCCCGGTGAACAGCTGGAAGCTCAAGATGACCTCGGGCGCCATGCATCCAGTGTTACAGGTCAGGCGTACGCAAGGAACGCAGCGACGCCCGGCCAGGAGGTGCTGTGGGCCTCACGACCGGAGGTCGCTACCGCCATCCGCGGCGACGTGAGTCAGGTCGCGCGCCAGGACGACCGCCAGCACGACCCCGGCCACCAGCACCGCTGCGAAGGCGTTCAGCGGGCCGAAGCCGAGGCCGTCGACCACGAGCCCTGAGACTGCCCCGGCTGCGGCTGCGCTGAGGTTCATCACCAGGTCAGCCGCCCCCTGCACGTCGGTGCGTGCCTCCAGCGGGGTCGCCTCGGTCAGCAGGGCCGACCCGGCCACGGTGCACAGGGACCAGCCGAGGCCCAGCAGGAACAGCCCGACCCCGATGCGGACGGAGGCGCCCGCCGGGGCGGTGCCGGCGAGGTAGAGCGCGCCGAGCAGCACCACCGCACCGGCGGCCAGCACGGGAGGTCTGCCGAGCTTGTCGGCGGCGAGGCCGACCAACGGAGCGAACGCGAACATGCCGAGCACGTGCACGCTGATGACCAGGCCGATCAGGTTGAGGCTGGCATGGCCGTGGTGCATGTGGAGCGGCGTCATCACCATCACCGCGACCATCACCGCGTGTGCCGACGACAGAGCGGTCACGCCCGCGACGACGGCCGGACGCGTGCGCACGACCTCACGGACGCGGGACCAGGACGTGCCCTGTGGAACCGTGGCCGAGACGCCTTCGAGCTCGCGGGCGAGCAGGAGGGGATCGGGCCGCAGCAGACCCGAGAGCACCAGAGCCGCCACGAGACCTGCCACGACCGTGACGAGGAACGGCCCGGTCAGCTCGGGAAGGCCCACGGTGTCGGCGAGCCTGCCGCTGGGACCGGAGAGGTTTGGCCCGAGCACCGCACCCAGAGTGGTCGCCCACACCACGACAGACAACGAACGCGCGCGTGTCGCGGGCCGGGCAAGGTCGGTCGCCGCATAGCGCGACTGCAGGTTGGTGGCCGAGAGCGTCCCGAGCAGGAAGAGCCCCACGAAGAGCACCATGAGTGACTCGGCCGCGCCGCCGAGCACGCAGAGCGCCGCACCGACGCACCCGGCGACATAGCCCGCCACCAGCCCCACGCGCCGGCCGCTGCGCCCCATCAGCCTGGCGATGAGGTACGACGCGGCGGCCGCTCCGAGCACCTGCGAGGTCTGCGCCAGCCCCGCCACGGACTGCGACCCCGAGACCTCCTCGGCCAGCACGGAGGCGACGGCGATGCCGATCGACAACCCGAGCCCGCCCAGCGCCTGGGAGGCCGTGAGGACCCAGATCGTGCGGCGCTGGACCAGGTCGCGCTGCTCGACGGCGGCGCTCATCGCTGGCTCGCCGGCAGGCCGAGCGTCTCCACGACCGCGCGCCACACCTGCTTGGGTGGGATGCCTGCCTCGAGCGCCTCCTCGGCCGTCCGGCCGCCCAGCGACGCCATCACGTGGGTGCTGGCCCAGGTGCGGAAGTACGGCGGGGTGAGCGCCTGCTCCATGCGTCCCCAGAACTCGGTGTGCCGCACGCTCAGCCGTTCACGTCGTGGAGGTGATGGACGACGTCGTGCAGGTGGTAGCGACCGAGTGAGTCGACCGTGAACACCGAGCCGTTGCTGCGGGTGCCCGGTCGCTGCCACTGCTCACCGGCCACTGCGGCGTAGGCCTCAGCGACCGCCTCGGCCGCCTCGACCAGCTCAGGGCCGACGACGGACGGCTCCTGGGAGGCGTAGTCGTCGTCGATGGCGGTCTGGTCCTGGTCCCAGTTGTCGAAGCGCGGGTCGTCCTCCTCGAGCATCAGCTGCAGGCGCTCGAGGAAGAGCCGGTGCACGTCGCGGACGTGGCAGGCATACTCCACCGGGCTCCAGGTGTGCTCGGCGGGCCGCTTCGTCGCGTCGTCACGGGCGAGGACCGCCAGCCAGGCGGCGGCGTTGATGCGGAAGAGCTGGGCGAGCGTGTCGTCGTCGACCTCGGTCGCGTCGAAGGCGCACTCGGTGCACTGTCGCGACAGCACCCACGTCCAGTCCTTGGTGTCGGGCTCGATCGTCATGCGGTCATCCTCCCCGAAGCCTCCGACAGGTTGCGCGCCGATACCTGCCACGATTGCACGCATGACCGCCATCCGTCCTGCCGTCGTCGAGGACCTGCCAGAGGTGAAGGCGATCTACGACGAGTACGTCGCGACGAGCATCGCCACCTTCGACACCGTCCCGTCGACGGAGGCGACCTGGGCGGAGAAGCTCTCCTGCCTCTACGTCGCCGTCGAGTCCGGCCTGCTCGGCTTCGCCTACGCGTCGACGTACCGGCCACGGTCGGCGTACGACGAGACGGTGGAGACCTCCATCTACCTCTCCCCGCCGGCGGCCGGCCGGGGGCTGGGGCGGCAGCTCTACACCACCCTCCTCGACCGCCTCGACGCCGACGGCGTGCACACCGCCGTGGCGGTGATCGCGCTCCCCAACCCAGCCTCCGTCGCGCTGCACGAGGCGCTCGGCTTCACCCGGGCGGGCTTGCTGCGCGAGGTCGGGCACAAGTTCGGCCGGCGGATCGACACGGCGTTCTACCAACGGCTGCGCTGAAGCCTGCGGTCCAGCCACAGCCCGCCCAGCGACAGCACCACGACCATCGCGACAACGCCGACTCCGTTGAGCAGGACGACGGCGTACCCGTGCTCGTTGACGTCGGTGAACGGGTAGGGGTACCACTCGACGAGCTCGCCCCTGACCAGCGTGTAGAGCATGTAGAGCCCCGGGAAGATCGCGCTGGGGAGCAGGTCCGCGCCACTCACCCGGTTGCGGGGACCGAAGACCAGCCAGCCCGCCACGGCCAGCAACGGGACCACGACGTGGAGCAGCTTGTCGGCCCAGTAGTCGGCGCCGTCGAGGTCGAGGAGCGGCCGCAGGAAGAACCAGTGCATCAGCCCCGTCACCGCGATGCTCACGACGGCGTTGAGCCGCAGCACCCGCCAGAGCGTGGTGTCACTGTCCGCGCCGACAGCCAGGGTCAGGGCGGACCAGGCGACCAGGAGGTTGGAGAGGATCGTGAAGTAGCTGAAGAACCGGACCAGGCGGGTGCCTAGGTCGGGCGGGTCGACCTCGTCGAGCACCGCATGGCCCTGCCAGACCAGCACGAGCTGGAAGACCACGGCGAAGGCGGTTACCAGGAAGGTCAGCAGGTGCCATGCCCGCGCTCGGTCCATGGCGTGAATGTAGCGGCCGTCGGGCTCAGGTCAGCAGCAGCGTGCCGAGGCGGCGCCGGGTGACCGCGAGAGCGACCGTCCCCATCACCAGCAGGTAGACCAGCGACCACAGGGACTCCAGCGTCACCAGACCGGTGGTCAGCTCGCGCACCAGCACGACGCCGCGGTAGAGCGGGGTGAGCTCGACGACCCAGCGCAGCCAGCCGTCGTAGGCGGTGATCGGGTAGAACGTCGCGGAGAACAGGAACATCGGCATGATCGACAGGTTGATGTACTCGAAGTCCTGCCAGTTGCGCATGTAGGTCACACCCGCCATGCCGACCGCGGAGAACGCGTAGCCGATCACCATCGCCGCCGGCAGGGCGAGGAGCCCCCACCAGGAGCTCACGAGCCCCAGCGCCAGCATGATCAGCAGGAAGACACCGGAATACAGGCTGCCCCGCAGCAGCGACCAGGCGATCTCGCCCCGGGCGATGTCGACCGGGCGCATCGGGGTGGCCAGGATCGCGTCGTAGACCTTCTCGAACTTGAACTTGAAGAAGATGTTGAACGACTCCATCACGCCGCCGTTCATCGCCGACGCGGCGAGCATGGCCGGCGCGACGAAGGCGGCGTACTCGACGGTCTCGCCATGGAAGGTGAAGCCGTCGACGAGCTGGCCGACCCCGATGCCGATCGAGAACAGGTAGAGCACCGGCTCGGCGAACCCGGTCGCGATGATCAGCCAGATGCGCCGGAGGACCAGGAGGTTGCGGTACATCATGTTGAGCGGCCCGCGAGTCACCTCGGGACGGAGCGCTCGGGCCAGGGCGACAGTGACCATCAGACGATCAGCCTGCCCGTGAGGCGGCGAACGGCCCACCAGCAGCCGAGGGCGCACATCGTGCAGAGGTAGACAACGTGCACCAGCACGGCGTCACCGTCGAGGTTGTCCAGCGTCGCCATGCGGGCGAGGTCGACGCCGTGCCACAGCGGGGTGATCCGGGCCAGCCCCTCCATCCAGGAGGTGAGGTTGGAGATCGGGAAGAACGCGCCGGAGAAGAGGAACAGCGGCATGATGCCGAGGCGGAAGATGGCGGCGAACCACTGCTCGGTCTTGAGCGCCGGCGGCGAAGGCGTAGACCGGAGCGGCGAAGGCCATGCCGACCAGGACCGCGGCCAGGAACGCCAGCAGTGCGCCGCCGATCGAGGCGTAGACGTCGAAGGGCGCGAGCACCAGCGCGAAGACGCCGCAGCTCACCGAGATGCGGAACAGCACGAACAGCATGTGGGCGGCCACCACGTCGGAGACACGCAGCGGGCTGGCGATCATGCCGTAGTAGGTGCGCTGCCACTTGATCATGCCCATGACCGGCCACATCGTCTCGCCGGCCGCGATCTGCATGCCCTGGGCGGCGAGGAGGCCGGGGGCGATGAAGGCGAGGTAGGACGGGGCGCCCTCGAGCGACGCCGTGCCGTCGTCGACGTAGCCCCCGAGCAGGAGGCCCATCGCGGCGACGTAGAACAGCGGCTGCACGAAGGACGTGATCACCGAGCCCTTCCACGTGCGGCGGTAGACGGTGCGCCAGTAGTCGACCTGGCGCAGCACCAGCTCGACGCGGCTCGGCTCGGTGTCGGCCACCGGGGTGGTGGTGGTGGTGGTGGTGCGTGTCGTGGCCATCAGTCGACCATCAGTTCCATCAGTTCCATGAGTTCCATCAGGTTCATCAGGTTCATCAGTCGACCAGTGAGCGTCCGGTGAGCCGGAGGAAGACGTCCTCCAGCGTGGAACGGCGGACCAGGACCGCGGTCGGAGCGAGCCCGCGCTCGTGGACCTTGGCCAGCGACTCCTCACCGTCGGAGGTGTAGAGCAGGAGCCGGTCGGGCAGCACCTCGATGCGCTCGGCGAGGTCGGCCACCTGGGGGGCGTAGACCTCGTGCTCGCCCACGCCGAACCGCAGCTCGGCGACCTCACGGGTGGAGTGCTCCTCGATGAGCTGACGAGGCGACCCCTCCGCCACGATCAGGCCACCGTCGATCACCACGAGCCGGTCGCACAGCTGCTCGGCCTCGTCCATGTAGTGGGTGGTGATGACCAGCGTGACGCCCTGCTGCTTGAGCCGGAAGAGCTTGTCCCACAGCAGGTGGCGCGCCTGCGGGTCGAGGCCGGTGGTCGGCTCGTCGAGCAGCAGCACCTCGGGGTTGTTGATCAGCGAGCGCGCGATCGTCACCCGTCGCTTGAGGCCACCCGACAGCTTGTCGACCAGGTCGTGCTGCTTGTCGGTGAGCTGGAGGAAGGCAAGCAGGTCGTCGGCGCGGGAGGCCACCTCGCGCTTGGAGATGCCGAAGTAGCGGCCGTAGACCAGGAGGTTCTCGCGCACGCTGATCTCGGTGTCGAGGGTGTCCTCCTGCGGGCAGACGCCCAGCCGCCCGCGGATGGCCGGCCCCTGGGTCGCCGGGTCCATGCCGAGGATGCGGAGCTCGCCGCCGCTCGGCGGCGACACCGCCGCGACCATGCGCATCGTGGAGGACTTGCCGGCACCGTTGGGACCGAGGAACCCGAAGGCCTCCCCCGGCCGGACCTCCAGGTCGATGCCCTTGACCGCCTCGAAGTCGCCGAACGACTTGCGCAGCCCGGTGGCCTTGATCATGGGCGCCGTGGTCACCGGCGCGACGGAAGGCGGCTGCGCTCCCTCGACCACTGGCGTCTCCTGGGTGGGTTGTGACACGCCTTGAACACTAACCAGCGGGCCCGACAGTTTTCATCTTGTTATCTGCCGCGCGTGGCCGTTGGATCGTCGCAGGGTGAGGATGGGGGCCATGCAGAGGGACGAACGGGCGTTCGAGGAGTTCGTCCGTGCCCGCCTCCCCCATCTGCTGCGGTTCGGGCGGGCCCTCACCGGCAACGACGCAGCGGCCGGCACCCTGGTCGAGGAGAGTCTCGCGCCGGTGCTCGCGCGCTGGGACGACTCCGCGGCCTACACCGCCGAGGACGACGTACGCCGGGCCATGGTCGACCGGTACCTCCGGCACAAGACCGTCCCCGTCGTAGCCGACGACCCCGACGTCGTACGCGACGAGCCCACGTGGGCGCAGCTCGGGTCCCTGCCGGCCAGGCAGCGCACCCTCGTCGCCCTGCGCTGCCACGAGGAGCTCAGCGCCGGGCAGGTCGCCGACGTCCTCGGCTGCTCGGGGAGCGCCGTCGAGCGGCTGTCGACAGAGGCCTTCCGTGACCTCGACGAGGAACGGGTGCGGCTCGCCCTCGACGAGCCGGTGACCGTGGACGAGACCCGCCTGCTGTACGCCGTACGTCGGGAGGCCACGCGGCGACGCAAGAGGCGCAACCGTGGCGCGGGCGTGTTCGCCGCCGTCGCCGTACTCGCTCTCGGGACCGTGGCGGCCCTCGGAGCCACCAACGACGGCGCACCCAAGGCCGGCCCCGAGGGTCTGGCCGACCCTGTGGTGGCGTTCTACCCGGCCGCAGACGACGAGGTGTGGGCGATCACCCGCGACCCGGCCTGCGCCGCCTGCAGCCGGCTGTGGCACGGCGACGGGTCGGCGACCGGCTGGAAGCTGCGGCACGGGTTCGACCAGTCGCCGTTCGCAGCGCAGATCCGGATGGCCCCCAACGGCAAGGACGGCTGGGCCTGGTTCGGCCGTGACTGGCTGCAGGCGACCCACGACGGGGGCAGGACCTGGGTGATCCCCGGGGTGGACCTGCGCGACGCCAACGTCGACATCAGGCTGATCGGGGACACCGCCTGGCTGCTGATGTACGGCGGCCCCGAGGGCGTCCAGCTGTGGACCTCGACCGTCGGCACCGACGACTGGTCACAGGTCGACCCGCCGCCGGAGGGCTCGGACCGCTACGCGCTGACCTCGTTGGGCGAGGAGCTCCTCGTCGCCGACTATCCCCGCATCGGTGCCGCCGCGCTCGCGGCTCCCCCGTTCGCGGCCCGGCGCGAGATCCCCTGCGGCGACCAGCCGCTCCCTCCGCGGCCGTCGGAGGAAGCCCTGTGGGTGACCTGCGACTCCGACGACGGCGTCGATGTGCTGCGGAGCACCGACGGCGTCACGTGGGTGCCCGTCACCCACTCTCCTGCGACCGCCTCCGGAGCCTTCCCGATCGCCGCCGACAAGGCGTTCGTGGTCACGGCGAGCGGAGGCCGGATCATCAGCACGAGCGGTCAGCCGATCGGCGACACCGCCCTCGACCTGGAGAGCTTCGAGTCGGTCGACGACGGCGCGTTCCTGTCCCCCGAGGTCGGCTTCCTGCTGACCAGCTCGGGCGGCCTCCTGCGCACCGACAACGGCGGCCGCCACTGGGACGACATCGGCTGACTCCTCCCCGGCAGGACTGTCGGAGGCGTGGGGGAGACTGTCGGTGTGAGTACGACGAGCGCGCTCGGCGCTTTCGGCGAGGCCACCCGGGCCTGGTTCGAGGCTGCCTTCGCCGCGCCCACCCCGGCCCAGGAGGGAGCCTGGTCGGCCATCTCCGCCGGCCACAACGCGCTGGTCGTGGCACCCACCGGCTCCGGCAAGACACTGAGCGCGTTCCTCTGGTCGCTCGACCGTCTCGCCTCGAGTCCCGCCCCCGACAAGCGCTCCCGCTGCCGGGTCCTCTACGTCTCCCCCCTCAAGGCCCTTGCGGTCGACGTCGAGCGCAACCTGCGCGCACCCCTGACCGGCATCCGGCACACCGCCGCGCGACTCGGCCTTCCCGAGCCCGACCTCACGGTCGCCGTCCGGTCGGGGGATACCACCGCCCAGGACCGCCGACGCATCGCGACGTCTCCGCCCGACATCCTGATCACCACCCCTGAGTCGCTGTTCCTGATGCTCACCTCGCAGGCGCGCGAGGCGCTGCGCAACGTCGAGACGGTGATCATCGACGAGGTGCACGCCGTCGCCGGGACCAAGCGCGGAGCACACCTGGCGATCTCGCTGGAGCGGCTCGACGCCATGCTGGCCGCCCCGGCACAGCGCATCGGCCTCTCCGCGACGGTGCGGCCGATCGAGGAGGTCGCCCGGTTCCTCGGCGGCTCGCGCCCGGTCGAGATCGTCGCGCCTCCGTCCACCAAGGAGTGGGACCTGCGGGTGGTCGTCCCCGTCGAGGACATGTCCGAGCTCGGCCAGCCCACCGACGACCTGGAGGGGCCGGCCGCCGGGGCTCAGCGCAGCTCGATCTGGCCCCATGTCGAGGAGCAGGTGGTCGACTTGATCGAGCAGCACCGCTCGACCATCGTCTTCGCGAACTCCCGGAGGCTGGCAGAGCGACTGACGGCACGCTTCAACGAGATCGCCTCGGACCGCTCCGTCGAGGGGATCGAGCCGCCCGCAGCGATCATGGCGCAGTCCGGCGCGAGCGCGGGCGCGCCCCAGGTCATCGCCCGGGCCCACCACGGCTCGGTCTCCAAGGAGCAGCGCGCGCTCATCGAGGACGACCTCAAGCGTGGTGTGCTCCCCTGCGTGGTCGCCACCTCGAGCCTCGAGCTGGGCATCGACATGGGGGCTGTCGACCTGGTCGTGCAGATCGAGTCCCCGCCCTCGGTGGCCTCCGCGCTGCAGCGGGTCGGCAGGGCAGGGCACCAGGTCGGCGAGGTGTCTCGCGGCGTGCTGTTGCCCAAGCACCGGGCCGACCTGGTGCACACGGCCGTGGCGGTCGAGCGCATGCGCGTGGGAGCGATCGAGTCCCTGCACATCCCGGCCAACCCGCTCGACGTGCTCGCCCAGCAGGTGGTCGCCGCGACCGCCGTCGACCAGTGGGACGTCGACGAGCTCTACGAGCTGGTGCGGAGGTCGGCGTCGTTCGCGGCCCTGCCCCGTTCGGCGTACGACGCGACGCTCGACCTGCTCTCAGGCCGCTACCCGAGCGACGAGTTCGCCGAGCTGCGGCCCCGCATCGTGTGGGACCGGGTCGCCGGCACCTTGACCGCCCGCCCCGGTGCGCAACGGCTCGCGGTGACCAGTGGCGGCACGATCCCCGACCGCGGCCTGTTCGGCGTGTTCCTCGTCGGCGAGAAGCAGTCCCGTGTCGGGGAGCTGGACGAGGAGATGGTCTACGAGTCCCGGGTCGGTGACGTGTTCGCCCTGGGTGCCTCGAGCTGGCGCATCGAGGACATCACGCACGACCGGGTCCTGGTCTCGCCCGCCCCAGGGGTGCCCGGCCGGCTGCCGTTCTGGAAGGGCGACCAGCTCGGCCGCCCCGCCGAGCTCGGGCGCGCGATCGGCGCGTTCACCCGCGAGCTCAGCGCGCTGCCGACCGAGGCTGCCATCGAGCGGTGCAAGGCCGCAGGGCTCGACGACTGGGCCGCCGACAACCTGGTCTCGTTCCTGGCCGAGCAGCGCGCGGCCACCAACCAGCTGCCCAGTGACCGCACCATCCTGGTCGAGCGGTTCCGCGACGAGCTCGGCGACTGGCGGCTCGTGGTCCACTCACCCTTCGGCGCCCAGGTGCACGCCCCGTGGGCCCTGGCCATCGGCACCCGGCTGGCCGAGCGCTACGGCATCGACGCCCAGGCACTGCCCTCCGACGACGGCATCGTGCTGCGCATCCCCGAGACCGACCAGGACCCGCCCGGCGCCGAGGTGGTCGTCTTCGACGCCGAGGAGATCGAGGACATCGTGACCAGCGAGGTCGGCGGCTCCGCGCTCTTCGCGTCGCGGTTCCGCGAGTGCGCCGCACGTGCCCTCCTTCTCCCGCGTCGCGACCCCGGACGCCGGTCGCCGCTGTGGCAGCAGCGCCAGCGCTCGGCCCAGCTCCTCCAGGTCGCGGCGAAGTACCCCGCCTTCCCGATCGTCCTGGAGGCCGTGCGCGAGTGCCTTCAGGACGTCTACGACGTACCGGCGCTCCTCGGCCTCATGCGCGAGCTCGCCTCCCGCCAGGTCACCGTCACCGAGGTCGCGACCGAACAGCCCTCACCCTTCGCCCGGTCGCTGCTCTTCGGCTACGTCGCGGCCTTCGTCTACGAAGGCGACAACCCGATCGCCGAGCGGCGAGCCGCAGCCCTGTCGCTGGACCAAGGGCTGCTCGCCGAGCTCCTCGGCCGTGCCGAGCTGCGCGAGCTGCTCGACCCCGAGGTTCTGGCCCAGGTCGAGGCCGAGCTCCAACGGCTGGCGCCCGACCGGAGGGCGCGCGACGCCGAGGGCGTGGCCGACCTGCTGCGCCTGCTCGGCCCGCAGTCCAGTGAGGAGGTCGCCGCGCGGTCGACGGCCGACCCAGGCGAGTGGCTGGCGATGCTGGCCGAGGCCCGGCGGGTGGTCCGCGTCCGGGTCGGTGGCCAGGAGCAGTGGGCCGCGATCGAGGACGTCGCCAGGCTGCGCGACGGGCTGGGCGTGCCAATCCCGCCCGGCACGCCCGAGGCCTTCGCCGAGCCGGTCCAGGACCCTCTGGCCGACCTGGTGGCCCGCTACGCCCGCACCCACGGACCCTTCACGGCCACCGACGTCGCCGCCCGGCTCGGGCTCGGCGTCGCAGTCGCGACCCAGACCCTGCAGAGGCTGGCGTCACAGAGCCGCGTGCTCCAGGGCGAGTTCCGGCCCACCGGGAGCGGCTCGGAGTGGTGCGACGCCGAGGTTCTCCGGCGGCTCCGGCGCCGCTCCCTGGCGGCGCTGCGCAAGGAGGTCGAGCCGGTCGAGCCGTCCACGCTCGGACGCTTCCTCCCGGCCTGGCAGCACGTGGGTGGCCGGCTCCGCGGCGTCGATGGCGTCCTCGCGGTCGTCGAGCAGCTGGCCGGCTGCGCGGTGCCCGCCAGCGCGCTCGAGCCGCTGGTGCTCAGCAGCCGGGTGGTCGACTACTCCCCCGCCTACCTCGACGAGCTCACCGCCGGAGGCGAGGTGCTGTGGGCCGGGCACGGGCCGATCCCCGGCACAGACGGCTGGGTGTCGCTGCACCTGGCCGACACGGCTCACCTGACCCTTCCCGAGCACGGCAGCCTCGACGCGACGCCGCTGCACTACGACCTGCTCGGCGCTCTCGGCGGTGGCGGCGCCTACTTCTTCCGCCAGCTCGCCGACACGGTCGGAGCCCAGAGCGACAAGGCGGTCGAGGCAGCGCTGTGGGACCTCGTGTGGTCCGGTCAGGTCGGCAACGACACCATCGCCCCGCTGCGCGCCCTCACCGGAGGCGGACGCACCGCCCACCGCAGCCGACGGCCAGCACCTCGCACACGCCAGGGCAGGCCCGGCCGCGCCGACCTCCCCGTCCGCAGCGGCCCGGCGACCACTCCCGGCCGGTGGACGCTGCTTCCCGCCCTTGAGACCGACCCCACCCGACGCGCACACGCGGTTGCCGAGTCGCTGCTCGAGCGTCACGGCGTGGTGACCCGTGGCGCGGTCATGAGCGAGCGCGTCCCGGGTGGGTTCGCCGCGGTCTACAAGGTCCTCTCCGCCTTCGAGGACACCGGCCGGTGCCGGCGGGGCTACTTCATCGGCTCGCTGGGTGCGGCTCAGTTCGGCATCACCGGTGCCGTCGACCGGCTTCGGTCGTTCTCCCGCGAGCTCAACGAGCCCAGCGACCCCAAGACCGTGGCCGTCGCGCTGGCGTCCACCGACCCGGCCAACCCCTACGGCGCCGCTCTCCCCTGGCCCGGGCGGAGCGACGAGGGACACCGGCCGGGTCGCAAGGCGGGCGCGCTCGTCGTACTCGTCGAGGGTGAGCTGGTCGTCTACGTCGAACGCGGCGGCCGCACCCTGCTGACCTACTCCGAGGACGCCGACGTGCTCACGGTCGCCGCAGGCGCGCTCGCCGGCGCCGTGCGGCAGGGCGCGCTCGGCCGGCTGACCGTGGAGAAGGCCGACGGCGCGTCCGTGCTCGGCCGCCCAGACACTCCGCTGCGCCAGGCCTTCGAGAGCGCGGGCTTCGTGGCCACCCCGCGGGGGCTCCGTCTGCGGGGGTGACGGCGCTCACACGTCACCAGGTGACATCGCCATGTAACTGCGGCGTTACGGAACGCCCACACAATGTCGGTGTGCGTGAGTGAGACGAACTTGACCTTCGCAACACACGAGCGCAACAGCACCGGACAGCGCCGTTCGTAGTTTCGTGCCACGTCGCACACCTACGAGGAGCACCCATGGCCACCACCACCTTGCCGCCGCAGCAGGAAGCACCGCCCCTTCGGCTCAACGCGACCATCGCCGACTGGCGCCCCGAGGACGACGAGTACTGGGAGACCACCGGCAAGCCGATCGCGCGGCGCAACCTCTGGTTCTCGATCTTCGCCGAGCACATCGGCTTCTCGGTCTGGCTCTTCTGGAGCGTCAGCGCCGCGCTGCTGCCGAAGATGGGCTTCACGTTCTCGGTGGAGCAGCTGTTCGTCCTGATCGCGCTCCCGAACCTCATCGGCGCGATGATCCGGATCCCCTACACCCTCGCGGTGCCGAAGTTCGGCGGGCGCAACTGGACCATCGTCAGCGCCGCCATGCTCCTGGTCCCCACGCTGCTGTTCGCCTGGGCGGTGCAGCACCCGGAGACGCCGTACTGGGTCTTCCTGGTCATCGCGGCGACGGCCGGCGTGGGCGGCGGCAACTTCGCGTCGAGCATGGCGAACATCAACTTCTTCTTCCCTGCCAAGAAGAAGGGCGCCGCCCTCGGGCTGAACGCCGCCGGTGGCAACCTTGGCGTCGCGATGATCCAGCTGCTGATGCCTGTCATCGTGGGTGGTGCCGGCGTCTTCGGTCTGGTCAAGGCGAGCGGGTCGATCCACCTCGAGCGCGCCGGCTACCTCTACGCCGCGCTAGCGGCCGTCGCCGCGGTCTGTGCCTTCTTCTTCATGAACAACCTCACGGTGACGAAATCCAAGCCGCGCGAGATCTTCTCGGTCGTCAGGTTCAAGCACACCTGGGTGATGTCGTTCCTCTACATCGGCACCTTCGGCTCGTTCATCGGCTACTCCGCCGCGATGCCGCTGCTGATCAAGATCAACTTCTTCCGCGCGCCGACGCCGGTCGACTCCATCGGCATCAACTTCGCCCACTATGCGTTCCTGGGTGCTCTCGTGGGCTCCATCGCCCGGCCGTTCGGCGGCTGGCTCGCGGACAAGTACGGCGGAGCGCGGGTGACCTTCTGGACCTTCGTCTCGATGATCGGCGGCACGATGGCGATCATCTACACGCTGACCCTGCTCAAGCCCGTCCCCTCGGCCTCGCCGGAGAAGCTGGCCGCCTGGGCGAAGGACCCCTCGCTGTTCCCCGGCTTCTCGCCCGAGATCGTCGCCGCGGTCGACTACAACTCGAGCATCTTCCCGTGGTTCCTGGCGGCGTTCCTGTTCGTCTTCGCGGCGACCGGCATCGGCAACGGGTCGACGTACCGGATGATCCCGCTCATCCAGCAGACCCAGACCACCAAGGGCCTGATCAAGGGCACCGAGGAGTACGCCGCGGCGCTCACCAAGTCGACCAAGCAGTCGAGCGCCGTCATCGGCATCGCCGGAGCCGTCGGTGCCATCGGCGGGTTCCTGATCCCGATCACCTTCAACGCACCCTGGGTGGCCGACCCGGTGACCGCGGTGAAGACGGGCTTCGCGATCTTCGCGGTGTTCTACGTCGCCTGCCTGTTCGTCACCTGGTTCGTCTACACGCGCAGGACCTTCCTGGTGGCCAGGGTGCCGAGCCTGGCCCACGCCCAGGTCTGACCCCCCTCGCGCTGCGGGTTCGCGCCGAGTTGGCGCATCTTCACCCCAACCCCGGCGCGAGTTGGCGCATCTTCACCCCAACCCCGGCGCGAGTTGGCGCATCTTCACCGGAACTCACGCCGAGTTGTCCCGCGAGTCCGAGACTCGCGGGACAACTCGGCGTTGCAGCCCGGGACTCGCGGGACAACTCGGCGGAAGGGGTGGGTGGGTAGGCTCCGGTTCGTGCCTGAGGGAGACACCGTCTGGCGTACGGCGCGCCACCTGGACCAGGCGTTGAGTGGGCAAGTCCTCACCGCGTCCGACTTCCGGGTGCCGGCGCTGGCCACCGTCGACCTCGCGGGCGTGCTCGTCGAAGGCACGGCCGCGCGCGGGAAGCATCTGCTGACCCGGCTCGGACCGCACACCCTGCACACGCATCTGAAGATGGAAGGCTCCTGGCATCTGTACCGCCCCGGCACTCCGTGGCGGCGGCCCGCGTACGAGGCCCGGGTGGTGCTGAGCACCGCGGAGTGGATCGCCGTCGGTTTCGCCCTCGGGATCGTGGAGCTGCTGGCGCGAGACGGTGAGGAGTCGGTCGTCGGGCACCTGGGTCCCGACCTGCTCGGCAGCGACTGGGACGAGGCCGAAGCGCTCCGGCGGCTGCTCGCCGAGCCCGGCGTCGCCCTCGCGGACGCGTTGCTCGACCAGACCAAGCTCGCCGGCATCGGCAACCTCTACCGGTCCGAGCTGTGCTTCCTGGCGGGCCAAGCTCCGATGACACCGGTGGGCAGCGTTCCGGACCTGGCACGCGTCGTACGCCGGGCGAAGGCGGTGCTCGAGGCGAACAAGGAACGGACCGAGCAGACCACCACCGGCGACCTGCGCCGCGGACGCCGGACCTGGGTCTACGACCGAGCCGGTGAGGCGTGCCGACGCTGCGGCACCCGCATCGAACACGCGATGCAGGGGCCGGAGGGCCGAGAGCGGGCCGTGTACTGGTGCCCGTCGTGCCAGCCGTTAGGGTCTGCGCCATGAGCTACCCACCGCCGCCCGGTTACCAGCCGCCTCCCGGGTACGCCGCGCCGCCCCCGCCCACCCACAGCAAGGCGACACTCAGCCTGGTGCTCGGGATCATCTCGCTGGTGGCTTGTGGCCTGTTCACGGGCATCCCGGCCATGATCACCGGCAGGACCGCTCGCCGCGAGATCGCCGCATCGCACGGACGGCTCGGCGGCGACGGCCTGGCCCAGGCGGGCTTCATCACCGGGCTGATCGGGACGGTCCTGTCCGGGCTGGGGGTGGTTGCGGTGGTCATCCTGTTTGCGCTCGGCGCAGTCGTGTCCGGATCGTTCGAGAGCACCTGCGATGAGCTGGGCTCGGACGGGGTCTACGCCCGCTGCTGACCGTCAGGCGGCGGAGGCGACGACGTCGCCGCCGCGCTGGTCCGCGGCCTTGAGCTCGATCGACTCCAGCTCGACCGACTCGAGCTGCAGCGCGAGAGCGGCCTCCTCGAGAGCGACCGCGTCGCTCACCTCGGAGAGGATCTCCGACAGGGGCGCGTCGAGGGCGGCGCAGATCGCGGCCAAGAGCTCTGAGGATGCTTCCTTCTGACCGCGCTCGACCTCGGAGATGTAGCCGAGGCTCACCCTGGCGTCAGCCGACACCTGACGAAGCGTGAGGCCTCTGCGCATCCGCTGGGACCTGAGCACCTCACCGAGCAGTCGGCGGAAGATCACCATCAGGCTGCTCCTCTCGTGGGCTGAAGACGGGCTGTCAGGGTCAACGCTACCTGCCCGGGGAAAAGTCCCGCTGCGGGTCCGCGAATTAGTCCGAAGAGTTAACCGTCTCGAGCAGCGCGACGAGGGCAGCCTCGCAGGCCTCGCGCCGGATCGTCAGCCGGTCGCCCTCGATCTGCAGCCGGCGTACGGCGGTGCGCGGTCCCGCGACGGCCACGAACACGGTGCCGACAGGCTTGCCCTCCTGGAGGTCGGGGCCGGCCACGCCCGTCGTACTCACGGCCCAGGTGGCGCCGGTGACCCGGAGGGCGCCCTGGGCCATCTCCTCCGCACACTCGGCCGAGACCACGCCGGCTTCGGTGATCGTGCGCTCGGAGACGCCCAGCAGCGACTGCTTCACCTCGGTCGCGTAGGCGATGGCGCCGCCGAGGAAGAAGGCGCTCGACCCCGGCACTGATGTCAGCGTGTCACCGACCAGGCCACCAGTGAGCGACTCAGCGGTCGCCAGCGTCTCGTGCCGCTCACGGAGCAGGTACAGCACACGGACCGCGGTCTCCTGGGCCATGCCGCCTCAGTGCACCTGCGCGGCCTTGGCAGCCTTGGCGGCCTTGGCCTCACGTCGGGCAGCCAGCATCGCGCCGACGTACTGCACGCCGGTCAGCACCGTGATCGCCACCGCGATCGCCATCGAGACGACACCGACGACGTACAGCCCCGAGCCGACCACGTCCCAGAACCCGTCGAGCTCGTCGAGGGGGTCGACCAGGTTCAGCAGCGGCGCGATCAGTACGCCGAGCGCGAGCGCCTGGACGGCGGTCTTGACCTTGCCACCCTGGCTCGCCGGCACGATCACGTCGTGCTTGATCAGCCAGACGCGCATGAACGTGATGCCCCACTCGCGCACCAGCACCAGGACGGTCACCCACCACCACAGCTCGCCGATGATCGAAAGGCCGACGAACGCCATGCCGGTCAGCGCCTTGTCGGCGATCGGGTCGGCGATCTTGCCGAAGTTGGTGATCAGGTTGTGCTTGCGCGCCAGGTCGCCGTCGATCTTGTCGGTGACCATCGCGAGCCCGAACAGTGCGTAGGCGACCCAGCGCCACGTGTTGTTGTCGCCGTTGTCGACCAGGAGCGCCCACCCGAAGAACGGCACCATCAGGATGCGCAGGGTGGTCAGCGCGTTGGGCACGTTCCAGTTGCTGGGCGTCTCGGTCACGCGCTCATCCAACCACTTCGGCGGTCAGGTCGACCCCGTCGGAGGTCACGACCTTCGCCGTCAGGAGGTCCCCGGCCTTCGTGCCCCTCGGCGCGCCGGTCACGGTCGTCGTGCCGTCGACCTCCGGGCCCTGGTGCTCGGCCCGGCCCTCGACGCGCTTCTTGCCGACCGACTCGACGAGCACCTGCACGGTCTCGCCGAGGCGCTCCTCGGCTCGCTGGGAGGTCAGCTCCTCGACCAGGCGGGTGACGTGCTCGGTGCGCTCGCGGATCTCGTCGTCGTCGAGCTTGCCGTCGTACGACGCGGCCTCGGTGCCGTCCTCGTCGGAGTAGCCGAAGACGCCGACGACGTCGAGGCGACCGGCCTCCAGGAAGTCACAGAGCGTCTGGAGGTCGTCCTCGGTCTCGCCGGGGAACCCGACGATCACGTTCGACCGCACGCCGGCCAGCGGGGACTGCGAGCGCACCTGGTCGAGCAGGCCCAGGAAGGAGTCCGGGTCGCCGAAGCGGCGCATGCGCCGCAGCACGCCGGCCGAGGCGTGCTGGAAGGAGAGGTCGAAGTAGTCCGCGACGCCGGCAGTACCGGTGATCGCGCTGACCAGCCCCGGCCGGGTCTCGGCCGGCTGCAGGTAGGACACCCGCACCCGCTCCACACCGTCGATCGCGGCCAGCTCGGGCAGCAAGGTCTCCAGCAGCCGGAGATCGCCGAGGTCCTTGCCGTAGGACGTGGAGTTCTCACTGACCAGGAACAGCTCCTTGACGCCCTGCTCGGCGAGCCAGCGGCCCTCACCGAGCACGTCGCTCGGGCGCCGCGACACGAACGAGCCGCGGAAGCTCGGGATGGCGCAGAACGAGCAGCGGCGGTCGCAGCCGCTGGCCAGCTTGAGGGGTGCCATCGGGCCGCCGTCGAGACGGCGTCGTACGGCGCGCGGACCGGACGTCGGAGCCGCGCCATCAGGCAGGTCGGGGGCCGCGATGGTGTGCCCGGGTACGACGACGGCTGACGCGTCCCGTGCGCTCGGCGTGATCGGCAACAGGCTGCGTCGGTCGGTGGGCGTGTGCGCCTCGTGGTGGCCGCCGGCGAGGATCGTGCGCAGCCGGTCGGCGATGTCCGGGTAGTCGTCGAAGCCCAGCACGGCATCGGCCTCGGGCAGGCTGGTGGCCAGCTCCTTGCCGTAGCGCTCGGCCATGCAGCCGACGGCAACCACCGCCTTGGTCGTGCCGGACTCCTTGAGGTCGGCCGCCTCAAGGAGGGTGTCGACGCTGTCCTTCTTTGCCGCCTCGACGAAGCCGCACGTGTTCACCACGACCGTCTCCGCGTCGCTGGGGTCGTCGACCAGCCGAAACCCACCGGCCTCCAGGCGGGCCGCGAGCTCCTCGGAGTCGACCTCGTTGCGCGCGCAGCCGAGGGTGACCAGGGAGACGGTGGTGAGAGAGTTCATGACCGATCGAGTATGCCGGTCCGATGGGCTTCCGGCGAAACCGAGCAGCCTCACGCTGTGGCGTCAGTCACGCAGGGTATGGGCCGCCGTACCGCGACGGTCCCAGCGGGTGAACCCGGCCGCGACCGCGGCCTCCTCGCTCTCGAACCACACGTCGGCCCGGATCCGGCTGAACCAGCGGGACGCCGCGGTGTGGAAGAGCATCGTGTCGGTGTTGCCCTTGACCGGGTAGCCACCGGGCACCGACCCGTCCAGCCGCGGAGCCAGGGAGCCAGGGCCGTAGGGCGTGTGCGACTCCGGATCGAACGGCACCAAGTCCGAACCGGTGGCCGGCGCCGACTGTGCGACGACCTCCTCCGGCCCGGGGCGCTCCTCTTGCAGCATGGCCTCTCTCGCCGGACGCGGGACCGGTGGGGATGCGTTGAGGGAGTACGCCGAGAACAGGTCGGGCACCTCGCTGGGCACCTCACTGGGCACCTCGCTGGGCACCTCGCTGGGCGCCTCGAGCGGCGGCTCGACCGGCGGCTCGACCGGCTGCTCGACCGGCCCCGCCGCTGCCGGCTCGACCGGCTTCGGCGCCTTGGGCGGCGTGGGCGGCGTAGGTGGCGTCTCGTGCCGGTCCTTGCTCCGCTTTCGGAACAACCCGCGACGCTCTTCGTGGTGTTCCGGGGCCGGGGCACCGGCGGTGGCCGGCGCGGGCTCGTGCGCCGGCTGCTCGTCGAGCTCCAGCGCGTCCACCTGCAGCACGGCCAGCTCCTCGAGGGTGGCCATCTCCTCGACCGGCACCTCGTCGGCCTCGCGGACCGACGGCTGGGGAGCGGCGGGCTCCTCGGCGAGGCGCTCGGTCGCCCGGCGCTCGGTCGCCCGGCGCTCGGTCGCCCGCCGCTCCGCCTCGACCCGCTCAGCCTCAGCCCGCTCAGCCCCGACCCGCTCAGCCCCGACCCGCTCAGCCTCAGCCCGCTCAGCCTCAGCCCGCTCAGCCCCGACCCGCTCAGCCTCAGCCCGCTCAGCCTCGACCCGCTCAGCCTCGACCCGCTCAGCCTCAGCCCGCTCAGCCTCGACCCGCTCAGCCTCGACCCGCTCAGCCTCGACCCGCTCAGCCTCCAGCCGCACAGCCTCGACCCGCTCAGCCTCCAGCCGCACCGCCTCCAGCCGCACCGCCTCCAGCCGCACCGCCTCCAGACGCACCGCCTCCAGCCGCACCGCCTCAGCCCGCTCAGACTCAGCCCGCTCAGCCTCAGCCCGCTCAGCCTCAGCCCGCTCAGACTCAGCCCGCTCAGCCTCCAGCCGCTCAGCCTCCAGCCGCTCAGCCTCGACCCGCTCAGCCTCGACCCGCTCAGCCTCGACCCGCTCAGCCTCAGCCCGCTCGGCGCGCTCGGCGGCGACCCGCTCCTTCGCCCGCTGCTTGGCCTCTCGCAGTTCGACCTTTCGGGCCTCGGCGTCGACCCGCTCGGCCTCCCGAGCCGCGGCCTCGAGGCGCTCGGCCTCCTTGTCGACCTTGTCGACCTTGCGGCCAGGCTCGGGGAACACCGGCTCCGAGGCTGACCGCGCAGGCGCGGGCGCCCGGACCGACGGGCGCACCACCGGCGCCGGCTCCGGCGCCGCCGGCACGACGGGCACGACCGGCTCAGCCGGCTTCGCCGGTACGGTCTTGCGCGTGAACGTGCGCCGCTTGCGCGCCGCGGGGACGGGCTCCGGCTCGGCAGCAGGCTCCGGGTGGGGCTCGTGCTCGAGCTCACGCTCTGTAGCGGCGACAACCGGCTCCGACACGACCGCCACCGAACGGTTGCGCTGCTCGGCCGCCTCGGCGAGCCGGGCTGCGGTCGCCCAGGGAGACTCGGCGGTGGGCGGGACCTTCGAGCGCTGGTGCACGACGTCAGGCGCCGACTCCACCGTCGGCGCCTCGGAAGGCACCTTCACGCGTCGCACCATCAAGAGCGTCGTGGTCAAGGCGCCCAACGCCGCCGACAGCAGCAGCCAGGACTGCTGACCTTCGATAAGCCACGCCATCACGGACCCCTGTTCGCGGGGGGCTGCTCTGCCGCGTCGGGACGCTTGCGCAGCAGCAGGCCGAGCACGGCCCAGGCGACGATCGACCCGACGACGAACGCGACCAGCATCGGGCCGAGCAGCTCAGGGAACAAGGACCACATGTCATTCCCCTGCCACGGTGACTTCGACGCGGTTGTTGCGCGCCCGGGCGGCGCCGGTGTCCCCGGTGGAGACCGGGTAGGAGTCGCCGAAGCCCTTCACGCTGACGCGGGACTTCTTGACGCCGGCTCGTGCGAGTGCGTTCCGCACTGCCTCGGCGCGACCGAGGGAGACCTTGCCGCCGTTGATGACCGCCGGATCGGTGTGTCCTTCCGCGACCACAACGGCTGACGGGCACGCGACCAGCAGCCGGCCGACCGACCGTACGGTGGCCAGCCCCGAGCCGGTCATCGTGGTGCTGCCGCCGGCGAACGCTATGCCCTGCTGGTCACCGGCTCGATCGATCTTGTGCTGGAGCACCTCGCAGGCCCTCGCCTCGCGAGCGTTGGCGGCGACGTTCACGACCTCGACATCGGCGATGCCCTCGACCTCGCGCGCCGCTGCGAGTGCAGCGTTCTCGTCCTCGCCGGTGGGGACGAGCAGCGTGGCGTTGCGCCCCGCCATCTCGACCTGGGTGTGGGGCAGTCCCGCCGTGCGGAGCTGTGCCAGCGCATCCCGCTCGAGCTCGGACTCGATCGCATCGCCCTGGGTCAGGACCACCGCAGCCGTGAGCAGGGCGGGGATCAGGAGCAGACCGAACCACCAGCGCTCGCCGGGGCCCCGCTCACGATAGAGCCGGGTGCGACCGGGGGTGCCGACAGTCCGGGCCATCGAATCACCCCTCCGGCTAGTGTGCGGCGCCGCCCCCGAACTCCCTGGTCACGGGCTTGTCCGCTTCTCCCAACAGTCCATAGTCCTTCTTGCCCACCCGCACGGTCACGGCACCGCCGTTGCCGGCCGACACCTTCATCGGCAGCGACACGCGGACGGTCTTCGTCTCGCCGTAGACCAGCTGTTGGGCGAAAACGACATTACCGTCGGCGTCACGTACCTGTACGCGAGTTGACGCATTGAGCGCCACCAGCCTCAGCGGCACCGTGGGCACCGCAGGACCGACGTCCTTGGGCTGGTCGTAGACCTCGGACGGCCAGGCGGCGCTGTCGGGCAGCGGCGGCGGGTTCTCGACCATCTCGTTGGGGGCGCCGGCGAAGAGACGTACGACGCCCCACACGAGCACCAGGGTGAGCACGACGCCCACCAGCAGGCTCCAGTTCGGGCCCCCGGCCGTGCTGCGCATGCTGCCGGTCATGCCGGTGGCGAGCTCGACCTCGAACACCCGGCGGGCACTGATCGGGGCGTTGGCGTAGCGGTGGTCGAAGGTGGCCAGCAGCGGGTCCGGGTCCTGGCCCAGCACGCGCGCCAGGGTGCGCAGGTGTCCGCGGGCGTAGACGTCGCCGCCGCAGGGTGCGAAGTCGTCGACCTCGATGGACTCGATGACGTGCGGGCGGATCCGCGTGCGCTCGGCGAGCTGGTCCACCGAGAGCCCGGTGCGGTTGCGGGCCGCCATGAGCTGCGGGCCGATCACCGGGTCGTAGGCGGGCTGGGTCTCGAAGTCGTCGATCACCAGCGGCTCGACCGCGTCGCCGACCTTCGCCAGCGGCCGCACGTTCGACTCCGGCACGGGGTCGAACACGAGGTCCACCGAGCCGGGTCGGCGCAGCTCCCGGCTCTCCGGCAGCCGGCGTACGCCTTCGAACTCGTCGTCGGCACGGTCCAGCGCGGCGGCGCCGACGGTCAGGTCGGCGCGTACGGCGGGGCGGCGCACGTCCAGCGGGATGGCCCGGGCCGCCGGTGCCAGCGCGGGCGGCGCTGCCGGCGAGGCAGGCGCGGCCGGCTCGGCGTCGACGTCGTGGCTGCGCCCGCGAGCCACTCGGGAGACGAGCGTGCCCAGGCCGACCGCGAGCCCGTGGCGGGGCTTGGCGCCCGAACCTGTCGCCGGGACAGCGGCGCCCTCGGCCTCCGGCTCCAGCAGCGTCACCACGTCGGCCCGGCCCTGGGAGAGCGTGGCGACAGTGTCGGCGATGTCGATCTCCCGGGCCGCTGACACGCGGGTGACGAGCCCCAGCGGGACGGCCAGTGCCGCGCCGTACAGCTTCTGGTTGACCGCAGCCTGCCGGCGCGCCCGGCTCTCCAGACCGTCGATGGTCCGGGCCAGGCTGTGCGGCAGGATCAGCAGCCGCCCGTCGCGGAAGCGGCCCTTGCGTGGCTCGACGACGACCTGCTCGACGGCGTCCCACGGCAGCCCGCGCCACTGGTTGCCGAGCCGGATGCGGACTCCCGGCTCGTCGGCGACCAGGAGCGGGGTGCGGGCGTCGAGCAGCCCTGCGAGCTGGACGACCGCGATGGCGGTGGTCACCAGGCACAGCAGCCAGTCAAGGATGCTGCCGGTGCTGGTGGCGCGCCAGACGTAGGCGATGGCCACGGCCGAGGCGGCCACTGCCACCGGCGCTGCCCACGCGATGTTGCGCCGGACGGTCACCGAGGGCGGGCCGGTCGCGTCCTCGGGCCGGGCGTCCGGCTCATCGTGTGCGTTCTCCTGCTCCCTCTCCCCGTGAACGGCGCTCATCGACAGATCACTGCTCCCCCTGCAGAGTGGCGATGACCTCGTCGAGGTCATCGGGCTTGATCAGGACGTCACGTGCCTTGGAACCCTCGCTCGGCCCGACGACCCCCCGGCTCTCCAGGATGTCCATGAGCCGCCCGGCCTTGGCGAACCCGACCCGCAGCTTGCGCTGCAGCATCGAGGTCGACCCGAACTGGGTGGAGACGACGAGCTCGATCGCCTGGATCACCAGGTCGAGGTCGTCGCCGATGTCGTCGTCGAGCTCTCGCCTCGAGGCGGCGGGCGCCGTGACGTCCTCGCGGTAGGTCGGCGCCAGCTGTGCCTTGACGTGCTTGACGACCGAGTGCACCTCGGCCTCGGTGACCCACGAGCCCTGCACGCGCACGGGCTTGGACGCGCCCATGGGCAGGAAGAGCCCGTCACCCTGGCCGACCAGCTTCTCGGCGCCGGGCTGGTCGAGGATGACCCGGCTGTCGGCCAGCGACGACGTCGCGAACGCCAGCCGCGACGGCACGTTGGCCTTGATCAGACCGGTCACGACGTCGACCGACGGACGCTGGGTCGCGAGCACGAGGTGGATGCCGGCCGCGCGGGCCAGCTGCGTGATGCGTACGACGGCGTCCTCGACGTCACGAGGAGCCACCATCATCAGGTCGGCGAGCTCGTCGACGACGACCAGGAGATACGGGTAGGGCGCGAGCACCCGCTCGGATCCCGGCGGCACCTGCACCTTGCCGGCCTTGACCGCCTTGTTGAAGTCGTCGACGTGCCGGAAGCCGAAGGCGGCCAGGTCGTCGTAGCGCTGGTCCATCTCGCGCACGACCCACTGAAGGGCCTCGGCCGCCTTCTTCGGGCTGGTGATGATCGGCGTGATCAGGTGCGGGATGCCTTCGTAGACGTTCAGCTCGACCCGCTTCGGGTCGACCATGATCATGCGCACCTCGTCGGGGGTCGACCGCATCAGCAGCGAGGTGACCATCGAGTTGATGAAGCTCGACTTGCCGGCGCCCGTGGCACCAGCGACCAGGAGGTGTGGCATCTTGGCGAGGTTGGCGACCACGAACCCGCCCTCCACGTCCTTGCCGAGCCCGACGATCATCGGGTGGTGGTCGTTGCGGGCGTTGCCCGACCGGAGCACGTCACCCAGTGACACGATCTCCTTGTCGCTGTTGGGGATCTCGATGCCGATGGCCGACTTGCCAGGGATCGGGCTGAGGATGCGGACGTCGGCGCTCGCCACGGCGTAGGCGATGTTCTTGCCGAGCGCGGTGACCTTCTCGACCTTGACCGCGAGCCCGAGCTCGACCTCGTAGCGGGTGACGGTCGGGCCACGGGTGTAGCCGGTGACCTGCGCGTCGATGTCGAACTGCTCGAGCACCTCGGTGAGCCGGCCGACCACGTCGTCGGAGGCCTTGGTGCGAGCCTTGTGCGGGCTGCCGGACTTGAGCACCTCGTTGCCGGGCAGCGAGTAGGCGATGTCGCCGGACAGCGCGAGCTGCTCCACGCGTGCGGGCAGCGGCGTGTGCGGCGGCGCCTCGGCCTTCTCCTCCATCCCGGCCTCGGGCTCGGCGTTCTTGCCGCGCTTCCTGAGCTCACGCTCGACCATGACCGGGGAGTCGTAGGGCTGGTCTCCCTCGGGCAGGTCGTCCTCGGCCATGGACCCGACGCGGCGCCGCGGTCGCGACCGCTTGAGCGGCGCGGTGTCCTCCGACTCGCGCCGGTCGAGCTTGTCGAGCGCGCCGTCGGCGGGCTCGGGCGCGTGGTGGCTCAGCAGAGCCCGCAGCCGGGACGGCACCTGGTAGAGCGGCGTGCCCGTGACGACCAGGACGCCGAAGCCGGCCAGCAGGGTCAGCAGCGGTGCGGCGACGTAGCCGCTCTTGAGCAGGTCGGTGAACAGCGAGCCGACGACGAACCCGACCGCGCCCCCCGCCTGCTGCAGCGCATCGGAGTCGTTGCCGGCCGGGCTGTCGTGGGAGAGGTGCAGGAGACCGGAGAGGCCGAAGACCATCGCGGCCCAGCCGACGACCTGGCGACCGGCGGGGCCGTTGCTCTCGGGGTCGCGCAGCGTGCGCCAGGCTGCCAGGAGCAGCAGCAGCGGGGCGAACCACCCGAGGATGCCGGCCGAGCCGGTCACCACCGTGCGGACCGCCCCCAGCACCTCGCCGGGAAGCCGCCACCACACCGCAGCGGCCACGACGATGCTTGCGGCGACCAGAGTGAGGCCCACGCCGTCGCGACGGTGCTCGGGGTCGAGCTCGCGGGCGGTGTGCCCGATGCGGCGTACGGCGACGCCGAGCGTCTGCGCGATGCCCACCCAGAACGCCGTCAAGGCGTGGAAGAGCACCGTGAAGACACGGAGGACGGGACCAGGTCCGCTGCGCACTGCTCGCGGCGCCGGACGCCTCGACTTGGTCGAGGCCGCCTTCTTGCTCGCGGGCTTGCGCTTGGCCTGGCTACCGGACGGCCGGTGACGTGAACCTCCGGAGCCACTCTTGCGAGCGGACCCTGAGCTTCGCGACGCCGGCGGGGAAGACGTGCGGGTCGCCATGAAAGACAATCTACGCGTTCGTCACATGCGTCACTGCTTTCACACGCCGGGGTTTCGCGGGGTTCCGCTGGGTACCGCTTCGTGAGAAATTCTTCGGGAAACGCCTTCATGTCTTGACGCGGTCCCGGTTCCAGATCACGATGCATTCGCTGGGAGGGAGGCCCCAACACCATGATCGAGCAACGCTCGGGCAGCGCGAGTGCGCGCGCCAGGCACATCCGCACCCTGGTCAGGCTGGCCATGCAGCCGACGCTCACGTTCTGGCCGATGACCGGTCCGTTGCGGCACGGCATGATCGCCCCGGACGTCCTCTGCAGGCCGATCCCGGGCCTGAGGCAGACCACCCGGCGTCGCATCGAGGGTCGCACCTGGCACGGCGAGTACGTCGAGCCACCCGGCCACGCGGGCGCGCAGGGGGCGATCCTGTACCTGCATGGCGGGGCGTTCCAGTTCTGCGGCATCAACACCCACCGCCGGCTCGTGCACCGCCTGAGTGTCGCCAGCGGGCTGGCTGCGCTGTCGGTCGACTACCGCCAGCACGCGCGCGGCTTCTTCCAGGACGCCGTCGACGACTGCGAGGAGGCCTTCTTCCGCCTGGTCGAGCGCGGCTTCGCGCCCGGCTCGATCGTGCTGGCCGGAGACTCCGCGGGCGGGACGCTGGCCTTCGCACTCGCCCAGCGTCTCGCCCGAGCGGGCGTGAGGCCTGCTGCGATCGTGGCCTACTCCCCCTGGCTGGACTTCGACGACCGGCAGAAGCTGGTCGACCCGAACGCCGACACCGAGGTGATGCTCCCCGTCCAGCGCCTGGGCCGAGCGGGCCGCGTGGCCACCGACACGCCGACCGGCCAGGACGTCGACCCGGCGCTGTCGCCGCTCCACGGCGAGGTCGCGGGGCTGCCGCCGGTGCTGATGTACTGCAGCGCCGAGGAGGTCCTGCGCATCGACGCCGAGCAGATGGACGAGCGGCTCCGCCGCGCCGGCGTACCCAGCTCGTTGATCGTCTGGGAGGGCATGGTGCACGCGTTCCCGGTGCTCGCGCACCTGACACCGGAGAGCCGCGCGGTCATCGAGGAGACTGCGGCCTTCGCGAAGCGGGTCACCCCGCGCCGCGTGCAGGCCGACGCCTCGGTCGCCGACGTGGCCTAGACCTCTCGTCACCCGCGTATCAACGACCGGGGCGGTCCCTCCTCGGTGACACGGGAAACCATGCGAAGGGACCGCCACCATGAACAACACCTGGGACGCACTGCACGCTCGCAGCTCCATCGTGACCACCATCGTCGGCCGTGCGTCCGAGGGCGCCCCGGCGGCTCACGCCTGGACCGGTGTCGCGGGGGTGTGGGACCACTTCGATGACGAGAGCCACCTGCTGCGTGAGCTGCAGCAGCACTGGTTCCACTCGCTGGCCGCGAGCGTCGACAACGCGCTCGAGCTCGGCGACGGCGAGCTGGCAGACGACGTACGACGGGCGTACCGCTCGACCGCCGACAGGCACCGAGGCCTGCGCCGCATCCTCGACGAGTACTCCAAGCACCCGGCCATCCAGCCGATGGTCCGCCGCGAGCACGCGCTCCTGGCCCGCGCTGCCGGCGTCGCGCACTCCGACGTCATCACGAAGGCCACCGCCACGGTCCCCGCTCAGCGCAGGTCCGGTCTGTTCGCCCGGCTCTTCAGCCCGGCAGGCTGACCTCCTCGTCACAGCCACACCAGCCTCGCCGCCCCGGGACGCCCCTGCCGCTCCCGGGGCTGCGTGCTGCCTGGAGGGGTCCTACACCTCAGCCGACCGATCGGGCTTCGAGCTGGTCTACCTGCGCCCGACCGAGAGCACGTGGGACACCGACCGCGAGGTCATCTGCCTCGCGTCGAGCGACGAGCGAGAGGGCAGCCTCTCCCAGCGCTAGGCCTCGATCACGACCGGGATGATCATCGGCCGCCGGCGGTGCTTGTTGCTCACCCAGCGGCCGACGATGCGGCGTACGGTCTGCTGCAGCTGGTAGGTGTCGTTGACCCCGTCGGCCACGGCCGCGTCGAGAGCGTCCATGATCGGCTGCTTGATCTCGTCGAAGACGGAGTCGTCCTCGGCGAAGCCGCGGGCGTGGATCTCCGGGGCCGCCGAGACCTTGCCGGTCACCGAGTCGAGCACCACGATCACCGAGATGAAGCCCTCCTCGCCGAGGATGCGCCGGTCCTTGAGCGAGGTCTCGGTGATGTCGCCCACCGACGAGCCGTCGACGAAGACGTAGCCGCAGTCGACCTTGCCGGCCACGGCGAGCTTGCCGTCGACCAGGTCCACGACGATGCCGTCCTCGGCGATCAGCACGTTGTCGTCGGGGATGCCGGTCGCCTTGGCGAGGGCGGCGTTGGCTTGCATGTGCCGGATCTCGCCGTGCACCGGCAGCACGTTGCGCGGCTTGACGATGTTGTAGCAGTAGAGCAGCTCGCCGGCGCTGGCGTGTCCGGAGACGTGCACGAGTGCGTTGCCCTTGTGCACGACGTTGGCGCCCCAGCGGGCCAGGCCGTTGATCACGCGGTAGACGGCGTTCTCGTTGCCGGGGATCAGGCTCGAGGCGAGCAGGACGGTGTCGCCCTCCTCGATGTGCACGAAGTTGTGGTTGCGCTGCGCGATGCGCGAGAGCGCCGAGAGGGGTTCGCCCTGCGAGCCCGTGGAGATCAGCACCGTCTTCTCCGGCGGAAGCCCTTCGAGGTCACGGGCGTCGACCAGGGTGTCCGGCGGCACGTGGAGGTAGCCCAGGTCACGGGCGATCGCCATGTTGCGCACCATCGAGCGGCCGACGTAGGCGACCTTGCGGTTGTGCGCGACGGCGGCGTCGAGCGTCTGCTGCACGCGGTGAACGTGTGAGGCGAAGCAGGCCACGATGATGCGGCCGCCGCTCTTGGCGAACACCCGGTCGATGACCGGGCCGATCTCCACCTCGGAGGTGGTGAAGCCAGGGACCTCGGCGTTGGTCGAGTCGACCATGAACAGGTCGACGCCCTCTTCGCCGAGCCGCGCGAACGAGCGCAGGTCGGTGATCCGGCCGTCCAGCGGCAGCTGGTCCATCTTGAAGTCGCCGGTGTGCAGCACCATGCCCGCGCCCGTGCGGATGGCAACCGCCAGAGCGTCGGGGATCGAGTGGTTGACCGCGACGAACTCCAGGTCGAAGGGGCCGAACGTGATGCGGTCGCCCTCCTTGACGAGGTGCTGCGCGGTCTCCTTGAGCCGGTGCTCCTGCAGCTTGCTCCGCAGCAGCGCCAGCGTCAGCTTGGAGCCGACCAGAGGGATGTCCGGCCGCTCGCGCAGGAGGTACGGCGTGGCGCCGATGTGGTCCTCGTGACCGTGGGTCAGGACCAGCGCCTCGACGGAGTCGAGCCGGTCCCGGATCGAGTCGAAGTCGGGCAGGATCAGGTCGACGCCGGGGTGATGGTCCTCGGGGAAGAGCACGCCGCAGTCGACGATGAGGAGCCGGCCGGCGTACTCGAAGACGGTCATGTTGCGGCCGACCTCGCCCAGGCCCCCGAGGGCGGTGATGCGCAGGCCACCCTCGACGAGTGCGTCGGGGCTGGTCAGTTCGGGGTGTGGATGGCTCACCGGGCGAGCACGGCCTTCAGGTCGGCGACGAACTCGTCGGAGGCGGGCACCAAGGGGAGGCGGACGTTGCGGTTGTCGAGGACTCCGAGCAGCTGCATGGCGGCCTTGGCCGACATCGCGCCCTGGATGCTGCCCATCAGGACGTCGACGAGCGGCACCAGCCGCTGGTAGATGCCCAACGCGGTGTCCAGGTCGCCCTTGTCGACGGCCTCGACCATGGCGGCGTACTCGACGCCGGCGACGTGGCCCACCACGCTCACCACGCCGACCGCCCCATGGGTCAGCCACGCCAGGTTGAGCGGGTCGTCTCCGGAGTAGAAGGCGAGCCCGGTGTCCTGCATGATCCGGACACCGCGGAAGACGTCACCGACCGCGTCCTTGACCGCGATGATGCGCTCGTCCTCGGCGACGCGCTGGTAGGTCTCCGGGGCGATCGTGATGCCCGCCCGCCCGGGGATGTCGTAGAGCATCACCGGGAGGCCGCTGGCGCGCGCGACCGAGGTGAAGTGCGCGGCCAGACCGTCCTGGGTCGGCTTGTTGTAGTAGGGCGTCACGAGCAGGGCACCGTCGGCCCCGAGCTTCTCGGCCTGCTCGATCAGCTCGATCGAGTGGGCGGTGTTGTTGGTGCCCACCCCGGCCACGACCTTCGCCCGATCGCCGACGGCGTCGATGACGGCGCGGAGGATCTCGCCGTCCTCAGCGGTGGACGTGGTGGGGGCCTCTCCCGTCGTACCGGACACGACGACGCCGTCGTTGCCGTGGTCGACGAGGTACGTCGCGACGCGTGCCGTGCCGTCCGGGTCGACCGACCCGTCGTCATGGAACGCGGTCACCATCGCAGTGAGGACCCGCCCGAAGGGTGCAGGGGCAAGTGTCATGACGTCAGGTTATCGGCTCGGGGCGGTCACGGCTCGACGGAGAGGCGTCCACGGACGACCTTCTGCCCTGTGAGGAACGGGACAAAGGACCCTAACCGCAACCGTAGAGGCGCCTTTACGGTGGAAGGTGACGGGGCAGGGGTTCCGCTCGGGCTGGGAGGCCTTGCGGTCCCCCTGATCTCGTCAGACGTGCGGCAGCACCTCACAGGCCAGGAGCTGCAGGTGGTCCAGGTCGGCCAGGTCCATCACCTGCAGGTAAGCCCGCGTGACCCCGATGTCGGCATAGTGCCCGAGCCTCTCCAGCGCCTCTTGGGGCGTGCCGGCCAGGCCGTTGGCGCGGAGCTCCGCCGGGGCGCGCCCGATCGCCTTCGCCCGCCTCTCGACCTCGGCCTCGTCAGCGCCGACGCACACGGTGATGGCCGCCGACATCGTGATCGAGGCCGGGTCGCGGCCGATCGCCTCGCACGCCCGTCGTACGCGCTCGAGCTGGGGCTTGCCGTCCTCGGGGCGCTGGAAGGTCAGGTTGAACTCGTCGGCGTACGTCGCGGCCAGGGCCGGCGTGCGGCGCGGGCCCTTGCCGCCGACGATGACGGGCGGGACGGGGTGCGGCTTCGGCAGCGCCGGCGAGTCGACGACCTGGTAGTGCTTCCCGTCGAAGCTGAACCGGTCCTCGGCACGCCAGAGGCCGGTGACCACCGCGAGCTGCTCCTCGAGCCGGTCGAAGCGCTCCTTGGTCGAGGGGAACGGGATCGAGTACGCCGCATGCTCCGCGTCGTACCAGCCCGCGCCGATGCCCAGCTCGACCCGGCCGCCGCTCATCTGCTGGACCCCGGCGACCGCGATGGCCAAGGGCCCGGGCAGCCGGAAGGTGGCTGCGGTCATCAGCGTGCCCAGCCTGATCGTGCTCGTGTCGCGGGCGAGGCCGGCCAGGGTCACCCAGGCGTCGGTGGGGCCGGGCAGCCCCTCGGTGCCCATGCCGAGGTAGTGGTCGGAGCGGAAGAACGCGTCGAACCCGAGCTCCTCGGCCGTCCGCGCGACGGCGAGCAGGTCGTCGTAGGTCGCGCCCTGCTGGGGCTCAGTGAAGATCCGGAGGTCCATGCCGCCAGCCTGGCACGCCCCTGGTCGGAGGCCTACCCGAGGAAGATCCGGTCCCACCAGACGAAGTCGTAGCCGTCGTAGGACTCGCGCTTGACCTCGACCCACTCGTCGGTGCTGAAGGCCGGGTAGAGCGTGTCGCCCTCGGGCGTCAGGTGGACCTCGGTGAGGATCTGCTCGTCGGCGAGCGGCAGGGCGAGGCCGTAGATCTCGCCGCCGCCGATCACCATCACGTCACCCTCGAACTGCTGGGCCAGGGCGATCGCGTCCGCCACGCTCGGCGCGACGAAGACGCCCTCGTGGTCCCACTCCGGCTGCCGGGTGACCACCACGTTGGTGCGGTAGGGCAGCGGGTGGCCGATCGACTCGAAGGTCCTGCGGCCCATGACGACAGTGTTGCCCTTGGTCACCGCGCGGAAGTGCTTGAGGTCCTCGGGGAGGCTCCACGGGATGTCGCCACCGCTACCGATGACGCCGTTGTCGGCGACGGCGGCCACCAGGACGACCCGCTTGGCGGTCATCGGCGCCTCATACGGCGCTCATACGGCGATCGGGGCCTTGATCCCCGGGTGCGGGTCGTAGCCCCGGATGTCGATGTGCTCGAGGTCGAAGGCGTCGAGCTCGGTGACGGCCGGGTCGAGCCAGAGCATGGGCAGCGCCCGCGGCTCGCGGGTGAGCTGCAGGCGGGCCTGGTCGAGGTGGTTGGAGTAGAGGTGCGCGTCGCCGAGGGTGTGCACGAAGTCGCCGACCTCCAGCCCGGTCACCTGGGCGACCATGTGGGTGAGCAGGGCGTAGGACGCGATGTTGAACGGCACGCCCAGGAAGACGTCGGCCGAGCGCTGGTACAGCTGGCAGGACAACCTGCCCCTGCCCGACTCCGAGCCGGCCGCGGGGGGCGCGACGTAGAACTGGAAGAGCGCGTGGCAGGGCGCGAGGGCCATCTGCGGGATGTCGGCGACGTTCCATGCGCTGACGATGTGGCGTCGGGAGTCGGGGTCGCGCCGGATCGCCTCGACCACCTGCTGGATCTGGTCGACGTGTGCGCCGTCGGGCGTTGGCCAGGACCGCCACTGGTAGCCGTAGACAGGCCCGAGGTCGCCGTTGTCGTCCGCCCACTCGTCCCAGATCGACACGCCGCGGTCCTGGAGCCACTTGACGTTGGTGTCGCCGCGCAGGAACCACAGCAGCTCGGCGAAGACCGACCGCGTGTGGATCTTCTTGGTGGTGACGAGCGGGAAGCCCTGGGCGAGGTCGAACCGCATCTGGTGACCGAACACGCTGCGCGTGCCGGTGCCGGTGCGGTCGCCCTTCTCGGCGCCCTCGTCGAGGATGCGGGTGAGGAGGTCGAGGTACTGCTGCACGAGCCGACCCTACCTCCGCCCCAGCCGGAAGTGTCGGTGCCACCTGGGAGGGTCGGACCATGAGCACACCAGTGATGTTCCTCAGTGGCGCCGGCCTTCCGAGCTGGGCCTGGGACGACGTACGACGAGCCCTCGATGTCGAGTCCAGGGTGGCCGACTACCCTCGCCGGCCGGGGGCCGGCCTGGCCGACTACGCCGAGGCGGTGCTGGAGCAGGTGCCCTGGCCGTCGTACTCGCTGGTGGGTCACTCCATCGGCGGCGTGGTCGCGGCCGAGGTCGTCTCGCGGGCAGGCGGCGCCGTGACAGGTGTGGTGGGAGTGGCGTCCGTGGTGCCGGAGCCGGGTGGCTCGTTCGTCAGCGCGCTCCCCTTCCCTCAGCGGCTCCTGCTGCCGGTGATCCTGCGCGTCTTCGGCACCAAGCCGCCCGACGGAGCGCTGCGCAAGGGGCAGGGCGCCGGCCTCGACGCCGAGACCGCCGACCGCATGGTGGCAGGCTTCGAGCCCGAGTCGCGCCAGCTCTACACCGACCGGGTCTCCACCCACGTCTACCCTGCCCGCACCGGCTATGTCCTCACCACCGACGACCACGAGCTGCCGCTGCCGCTCCAGGAGACCTTCGCCAAGCGCCTGGGAGCGGGCTGGACACGCCGGCTGCCGACAGGTCACCTGCCGATGCTGCAGGACCCCGCCGGCCTGGCCGCTGCGCTGGCTCAGTTCCGTTCCGCGACAATGGAGGCATGAGCCAACCCACAGCCGACGTCTCCGTCCGGGTCGGCTGGGCCGACGACGCCCCCGGCATCGCCGAGGTGCAGGTGCGGGCCTGGCGGGAGGAGTACGCCGGCCTCCTGCCGCCCCTGGAGCCCGACGTGGTGGCCGCCGCCTGGCGTGACTCCCTCGTCGCGCCGAAGGACGCCCGCAACCGGGTGCTGGTCGCCCTCGACCGAGCCACCGTCCGCGGCTTCACGATCACCCAGCCCTCACCCGACCCCGACGCCGACCCCGTCGCCGACGGCGAGATCGGCGACCTGACCGTCGACCCCGAGCACCTGCGCGAGGGTCACGGCTCACGACTCGTGCACGCGGCCGTCGACACCCTCCGCGCCGACAGGTTCACGCGAGCGCTGGTCTGGCTGGCCTCCACCGACGACACCCGCCGCGCCTTCCTGACCGAGGCGGGCTTCGCGCCAGACGGAGCCCACCGTGAGCTCGACCTCCATGGCGACGGCACCACGACTGTCAAGCAGGTCCGCCTGCACACCGCGCTGTGAGCGTCACAGCCGGCCGGCAGCACGCAACCCGTGCACGGTCGCGGTCAGGGTCTCCTGGGTGGGGCGGTAGCGGATGCCGAGGTCGCGCTGGCTCGGCGTTGTGTCGGCGGGGGCGAACTCGGTGTAGTACTGCATGCCCGCCGCGGTCAGCTCCGCCGCGGACTCCGGCATCCAGCGACGCAGGCGGTCGGCGACCCGGCCGGTGAGGCGCAGCAGCCCGTCGGGCACTGGTACGGCGCGCACGTGGCGGTCGCTCGCCGTACTCATCTGCTGGGCGACCTCGCGAACGGTCAGGCGCTGGCCCCCGACCATGTAGCGGCGAGGGCCGTGTCCCTTCTCCAGCAGCGCGGCGTGGACGGCACCGAGGTCACGGACGTCGACCACCGTCCACGCCGCCTTGCGTCCGGGAACCACACCGAGCCGGACGACGCCCTCCACGCCCCGCGCCGCCTCACCGAACTGCCCGCCGGCCGGCGGCCCGAGGACCATGCCCGGGTAGGTGATCGCAACCGGTGCGCCCTCCTCCTGCAGCCCCCTGGCGTAGCGCTCCACCGACGCCTTGGAGCGGCCGTAGACGTCGACACCGCCGGCGACGGGCAGGTCGGCGTGGAGCTGAGGCAGCCGACGCCGGAAGACCGCGACGGTGCTCGAGACGTAGACGACCGGGTCCAGGCCGAGAGCCACGGCCTGGCCCAGGACGTACTCCGCCCCCTCCAGGTTGGTCCGGATCATGCTGTCGCCCTGCGTCGGGTCCATCGCCACGACGGCAGCAGCGTGTACCACCGCGTCGCAGCCGTCCAGCGCCCGGGCGACAGCCTCCCGGTCCGTGATGTCACCGACCGCGTGGTCGGACACGTCGACCCCCAGCGCCGCCGGGCCCCCGGCGAGCCGTGCGGGGTCTCGCACCAGGAACCGGACCTGGTGACCCGCCTCCTGCACTGCTCGGGCCGTCCAGCCGCCGATGAAGCCGGTGCCGCCGGTGACCAGTACGCGCATGGCGCAACCGTACCCAGCGAGAAAGTCGTGGTTTGAAGTCGGTGGTCGGTGGCAACTATTCCTGCGCCCCGAGCGTCTATCTGGGTAGAGCGGCCTCGACGAGGAGGAGCGTTACGTGTTCGGACCGGTGCCCACGAAGTACCAGCTCATCGTGTGGGTGTGTGGCGTGGCCGCCTTCGCCGGGCTCGGCGCCTTGTTCTCCCCCGCCCTCGCCGTCCTCGGCCTCACGCTCGGGGCCGCAGTCGTGGCTCTGTTCCTGCACGACTTCGAGCACCCGCACCGAAAGTCGGTTGCGCACCCTCGTTAGTTTGCAGGGGTGAGCTCGACCGACCTCGACCCTGCTGAGCGCAGGCGGATCGTCCGGGACGGCATCGCGGTCGGCATCGCCACCGGCGCCTACGGCATCTCGTTCGGCGCGATCTCGGTGACCTCCGGGCTCGACGTGTGGCAGACCTGCGCCCTGTCGCTGCTGGTGTTCACGGGCGCGTCGCAGTTCGCGCTGGTGGGGGTGGTGGCCTCCGGCGGAGCGGCACTCTCGGGCGCCGCGACCGCGCTGCTGCTCGGCACCCGCAACACGCTCTACGGGCTGCGGCTGGCCCCGCTGCTGGACTGGCACGGCGTACGACGGGCGGCGGCCGCCCACCTGCTGATCGACGAGTCCACGGCGATGTCGGTCAACCGCGACTCGACCCCCGCCGCCCGAGTCGGGTTCCTCAGCACCGGGCTCGCCGTGCTGGCGCTGTGGAACCTCGCGACGTTGGCCGGTGCCCTGGCCGGCAGCGAGCTCGGTGACCCTGAGGACTACGGCCTGGACGCCGCTGTCGGCGGTGCCTTCCTCGCACTGCTCTGGCCACGGCTCGGCAGTCACCGCCACCAGGTCGTCGCGGTCCTCGCGGTGGCGCTCGCCCTGAGCCTGGTGCCGGTCGCGGCCGCCGGGGTGCCGATCCTGGCGGCCGCCGGTGTGGCGCTGCTCGTCGGGGCGCTGCGACCGGGCGCGGACGCAGGCACCGAGGAGATGCCGTGATCTGGGCCGCCGTGGTCGTCGCCGGCGTCGGCTGCTACCTGCTCAAGCTCGCCGGTCTCTCGGTGCCGCGCACCGTCCTGGGGCGGCCCTTCGTGGAGCGGGTGGCGGACCTGCTGCCCGTCGCGCTGCTGTCGGCGCTGGTCGGCGTCCAGGTCTTCGGAGAGGGCCAGTCAGTCACGGTCGACGCCCGTCTGCTGGGTCTCGCCGCGGCAGCCGTCGCGCTGGTCCTCCGGGCGCCCTTCATCGTGGTCGTCATCGTCGCCGCCACCACGGCCGCCCTCGCCCGCCTCGTCTAGTCGGGGAGCACCAGCTCGCCGGTGGGGCTCGGGTTGACCGCGATCTCCCAGCGGAACCCGTCGGGGTCGGCGAAGTAGCCGGTGTAGCCTCCCCAGTCGCGGCGCTGCGCACGCACGACCGGGTCGGCGCCGATCGACGCGGCGAGCTCGAGCACGGCGTCGACCTCCGGCTCGGTGCGCACGTTGTGCGCGATGGTCACCGGCACGATCCCCTCCCCCCGCATGATCGGCCCGACCTCCGCCTCGAACCCCGGCTCGGCCCAGAGCGAGAGGATCAGGTGCTGTCCGGCGCGGAGCATGAGGACCTCGTCGGGGACGTAGAGCTCCGGTGTCCAGCCGAGCCCGCCGACGTAGAACTCATGGCTGCGTCCCAGGTCCGCGACCGCCAGGGTGATGAAGCTGATGCGTTGGTCCATGCTCCGATCCGACCACACGCCGCCGGCGGTCCGGAACCGCGGACTGCCGACAACGCCAGCGGCCGGGAACCCCAGCGGCCGGGAACCCCAGCGGCCGGGAACCCCAGAAGGGATCCCGGCCGCGTCGTGGATGCGAGACGAGCGAGGTCAGTTGACGTTGACCGCGCTCCAGGCCGCCGCGACGGCGTTGTACTGCGTGCTGCCCGTGCCGAAGATGTCACGAGCGGCGTTGAGCGAGGCGGTGCGGGCCCCGGCGTAGTTGGTGCTCGACGTCATGTAGGCGGTGAGCGCCTTGTACCAGATCTTGCCGGCGTCCGAGGGCCCGATGCCGACCACGGTCGACCCGTTGCAGGTCGTCGACGAGTGCTGGCGACCACCGATCGTCTTGTTGCCCGACCCTTCTGCCAGCAGGTAGAAGAAGTGGTTTCCGACACCTGAGGAGTAGTGGACGTCGAGGTTGCCGACGCCGCTGCTCCAGCAGTTCACCGAGCTACCGTCGGAGTCCGGGTCGTCCATGCGACGGAAGCCCTGGTGGTTGGCCAGGTCGAACTCCTCGCCGATGAAGTAGTCGGCGGGGTCGTTCGGGTTGGCGGCGTGGGCTTCGACCAGCGAGCCGAAGATGTCCGACGTCGACTCGTTGAGGCCACCGGACTCACCGGAGTAGGTCAGGTTCGAGGAGTTCTCCGTGACGCCGTGCGACATCTCGTGGCCGGCCACGTCGAGCGACACGAGCGGACCATAGGTGGTGCCGTTGCCGTCGCCGTACGTCATCTTGGTGCCGTCCCAGAACGCGTTGACATAGTTGCTGCCGTAGTGCACGCGGTTCCACGACCCGGCACCGGTGCCGAAGATGCCGTTGCGGCCGTGGATGTTCTTGAAGTAGTCCCACGTCACGTTCGTGCCGTACTGCGCGTCGACGCCGGCCGACTCACGGTTGCTGTTCAGCCCGTTGCCGAACGAGTTGTCCGGGCTGGTGATCGCGACCCCCGCGGGGCAGCCGAACCCGAACAGGGTGCAGAAGACCGAGTCGGTCTTGTTCTGCACGTCGTTGGTGTAGGTGTTGCCGCGCGTCGGGTCCTTCAGGGAGTAGGTCCCACCCGAGAGCGTCAACTGGAGCGGGACCGTGCCGCTGTAGAGCGAATGACCCTGTCCGTCGACGGTCTGGATCTGCTGCACCGAGCGGATCACCTTGCCGGTGCGGGCGTTGACGTAGGACGCGAGGCGGCTCGGCGTACCGTCCTTCTGGACGCCGGTGGAGAGGACCTCCCAAGCAAGGCGAGGCCGCTTGCCGGTGGCGTCGACCACGAGCCGGGTCTGCTTGCTGCGCACCTTGAAGTCAGACACTCCGCGGGAGAGTGCACGCGCCGAGCGCACGCGCTGCGCCGCACCGGCACGTCGTACGGCCGGCTTGGTCTTCATGGTGAGCTTGCTGCCCAGCGTCTGGCTGACACCGCGCCACGACGTCGCTGCACTGCGGTGCACCACCAGGTCGCCGCCGATGACCGGCAACCCACGGTAGGTGCGGTTCATCCGCACATGGGTGCTGCCGTCGGGGTCGACGAGGGCATCGACGACCTGGAAGCGCTGCCCCTTGCCGAGCTTCGCGGCCTTGGGGTGCGCCCGGAGCGCGCTCTTCGCGGAGCGTGCGACCGTGCCCGCCTTGTCGACCGAGCGAGTGATCTGCGGGGTCCGAGCACGATCGGCGCTCTCGCCGGCCGCGTCAGCGGTCGGCACCCCCATCGCCAGACCTGCAGCGATTGCTGCGACGGCGGCGACACCTGCTTGCTTGCGCATACATCCTCCCGAGTGATGTGTGAGCCGGATCTGGCCCGATCGGGAGCCTCGCACAAACCTACGGAAAAGAGAACAGGTTGCAATTAGCGGACTAGGCCGTGTACAGCGCCAGGGCGTGCCTGGCGGCCCGTCGCGCCCGCGTGCGGTCGCCCGCCGCGTCGTAGGCGAGGGCCAGGCGGTACCACGATCGCCAGTCGTCCGGGGCGGCCTCGGCCTCAGCCCGGCGTACGTCGAAAACGGCGTCTGCCGCGGCTCGGTCGACGCGGCCGGACGGCCGTCGGGGCAGATCGTCCACGGGCAGTCCCCCCTCGGCTGCAAGTGTCTCCCCCAGCACCGCCGTACGTCGGCCGAAGTCGACCTCTCGCCAGGCCAGGCCGACCGCCAGGGCGGCGGACGTGACGAGCGCGAGACCCAGCAGCACCCGCACGACACCGCCCTGCGAGATCAGCCCGACGCCCTTCCAGGCGACCAGGCCGCAGTAGAACGCCAGGACCGCGACGAGGACGGCGACGGTGAGCCTGGTCCGCATCACATGAACAGCTCGAGGCCCACGGTGAGGCCGGGCCGCGAGCCGATCGTGCGAACGCCGAGCAGCACGCCCTCCATGAACGAGACCCGGTCGAGCGAGTCGTGCCGGATCGTCAGCGTCTCGCCCGGAGCTCCCAGCACGACCTCCTGGTGGGCCACCAGCCCCCGGATGCGCAGGCCGTGGACGCGGATGCCCTCGACGTCGGCTCCCCGTGCACCCTCGAGACTCGTCGAGGTGGCGTCGGGGATCGGCGCGCTCCCCGCCTCGCGACGGGCCGCCGCGATCAGCCGGGCCGTGCGGGCAGCCGTGCCGCTCGGGGCGTCGGCCTTGTCGGGGTGGTGCAGCTCGACGATCTCCACACTCTCGAAGTAGGGAGCCGCCTCCGCCGCGAAGCGCATCATCAAGATCGCGCCGATCGAGAAGTTCGGGGCGATGAGCACCCCCGTCTGCGGGCTGTCGGCGAGCCACTTCTCCAGCTGGGCCAGCCGCCCGTCGTCGAACCCGGTGGTTCCCACGACCGCGTGGATGCCGTGGTCGACCAGGAACTCCAGGTTGTCCATCACCACGTCGGGGTGGGTGAAGTCGACGACGACCTGGGCCCCGGCCTGGACGAGTGCCCCAATGTCGTCCCCGGCGTCGACCGCAGCCACGAGCTCGGTGTCAGGAGCAGCCTCAACAGCCTTGCAGACCTCCTGCCCGACCTTGCCCCGGGACCCGAGCACGCCGACCTTGATCTGTGCAGTCACGGACCAACGGTAGCCAAGGTCGGGTGCGTTGAGCCGCGCGTGTCTGCGCGTTGAGCCGCGCGTGTCGGCCCGTTGAGCCGCGCGTGTCGGCCCGTTGAGCCGCGCGTGTCTGTTCGTTGAGCCGCGCGTGTTTGCGCTGAGCCTCCAGATCCCGCGCCTCAGGCCCCCAAAGTGCGCGGGTCAACCCTCCAACACGCGCGGGTCAACCCTCCAACACGCGCGGGTCAACCCTCCAACACGCGCGGGTCAACCTGCAGCGGGGCCGACGATCGCGAGCGTCTCCGGTTGGTCGAGCACCTGCTTGGCGATCGCGTGTACATCGGCCAGGGTGACCGCGTCGATGCGGCGGATCACCTCGTCGAGGCCGGGCAGCTCGTCGTACAGCAGCTCGGACTTGGCGATGCGGGACATCCGTGAGCCGGTGTCCTCCAGCGAGAGGACGAGACCGCCTCGGAGCTGGCCCTTGCCGCGGACCAGCTCCTCCTGGGTGATGCCGTCCTCGACCAGCCTGCGGAGCTCGGCGCGGACGACGTCGAGGGTGTCGTCCAGCTTCTGCGGGAGGCAGCCGACGGCGACGCAGAAGGTGCCGGCATCGGTGTAGTGGGAGGCGTAGGAGTAGACCGAGTAGGCCAGCCCGCGGTGCTCGCGGACCTCCTGGAACAGTCTCGACGACGGGCCGCCGCCGAGCACCGCGTTGAGCACACCGAGCGCGTAGCGGCGGTCGTCGGTACGGCTGACGGCGTTGAAGCCGAGGACCACGTTGACCTGCTCGAACGGTCGCTCGGCCTTCGCCGCACCCGCGGTGGCCTTCTTGAACCGCGCGCCGCGCCGCGGTGGCAGGGGGCGTGCCATCCGGTCGGCCAGGAAGCCGTTGCCTGCGAAGGCGGCCCGCACCTGGCGTACGACGGAGGCGTGGTCGACGTTGCCCGCGACCGCCACGACGATGTTCTCCGGGCGGTAGCGCGTGCGGTAGTAGCGGGTGATCTGCGTGCGCGTCAGAGACCTGATGGTCTCCACCGATCCGGCGATCGGCCGACCGAGCGAGGTGTCGCCGTAGGAGTGCGCTGCGAAGAGGTTGGTGACGACGTCCTCGGGGTCGTCGTCGTGCATGGCGATCTCGTCGAGGATCACCTCACGCTCGGCCTCGACGTCCTCGGCCTCGATCAGAGACGAGGTGATGAGGTCGCCGAGCACGTCGACGGCCAGCGGCAGGTCGTCGTCGAGCACCCGAGCGTGGAAGCAGGTGTACTCCTTGGCCGTGAACGCGTTGAACTCGCCGCCCACGGCGTCCAGGGAGACCGAGATGTCCAGCGCGGACCGCGTCGGCGTGCCCTTGAACAGCAGGTGCTCGAGGAAGTGCGACGCCCCCGACAGGTGCGGGGACTCGTCGCGCGACCCGACGCCGACCCAAACGCCGATGCTGGCTGAGCGGACGCCGCCCATCGCCTCGGTCACGACCCGAAGACCCCCGGGAAGGACAGTGCGGCGGACCGTGGAGACCACGGTGCCGCCGCCGTCCTTCTCGACGAGAAGTGTTCGAGTGGTGCCGGGCTTCTGGGGTGAGCTTGAAGCCGCGGCCATCCTCTACTCGGAGTCTTCGGCCGGAGCCTCGTCGCCCGGCGCGTCCTCGTCGGTCACGGGGACCAGCGAGAGCTTGCCGCGGTCGTCGATCTCGGCGATCTGGACCTGGACCTTCTGGCCCACCGAGAGGACGTCCTCGACCGCCTCGACGCGCTTGCCGCCGGCCAGGGCGCGCAGCTTGCTGATGTGCAGCAAGCCGTCCTTGCCCGGGAGCAACGAGACGAACGCACCGAAGTTGGTGGTCTTGACGACCGTGCCGAGGTAGCGCTCGCCGACCTCGGGCATGGTCGGGTTGGCGATCGCGTTGACGGCCTGGCGGGCAGCCTCGGCAGCCTCGCCGTTGGTGGCGCCGATGTAGATCGTGCCGTCGTCCTCGATGGTCAGCTGGGCGCCGGTGTCGTCCTGGATCTGGTTGATCACCTTGCCCTTCGGGCCGATGACCTCGCCGATCTTGTCGACCGGGATCCGCACCGTGATGATGCGCGGCGCGTGGATCGACATCTCCTCGGGCTCGTCGATGGCCTCGGCCATGACGTCGAGGATGGCCAGACGGGCGTCCTTGGCCTGGGTCAGCGCACCGCCCAGAACCTCGGCCGGGATGCCGTCCAGCTTGGTGTCGAGCTGGAGAGCCGTGACGAACTCGCGGGTGCCGGCGACCTTGAAGTCCATGTCGCCGAAGGCGTCCTCGGCACCGAGGATGTCGGTCAGCGCGACGTACTCGGTCTTGCCGTCGACCTCACCGGAGATCAGGCCCATCGCGATGCCCGCGACGGCCGCGCGCAGCGGGACACCGGCCTGCAGCAGCGACAGGGTGGACGCGCAGACCGAGCCCATCGAGGTGGAGCCGTTGGACCCCATCGCCTCGGAGAGCTGGCGGATCGCGTAGGGGAACTCCTCACGCGTCGGCAGCACCGGCAGAAGCGCCCGACGGGCAAGCGCGCCGTGACCGACCTCGCGCCGCTTGGGCGAGCCCACGCGACCCGTCTCACCGGTGGAGAACGGCGGGAAGACGTACTTGTGCATGTAGCGACGCGACTTCTCCGGGGAGAGCGTGTCGAGCTTCTGCTCCAGGGTCAGCATGTTCAGCGTGGTGACACCCAGGATCTGGGTCTCGCCGCGCTCGAACAGCGCCGAGCCGTGCACCCGCGGGATGACCCCGACCTCGGCGGACAGGGTGCGGATGTCGGAGAGGCCACGGCCGTCGATGCGCACCTTGTCGCGCAGCACGCGCTCACGGACCAGGCTCTTGGTCAGGCTGCGGAAGGCAGCACCGAGCTCCTTCTCACGACCCTCGAACTGCGGCGCGACCTGCTCCAGCACGGAGTCCTTGATCTCGTCGAGCTTGGTCTCGCGCTCCTGCTTGCCGGCGATGGTCAGCGCGGCGGCCAGGTCGGTCGAGGCGGCAGCCTCGATGGCGGCGTACACGTCGTCCTCGTAGTCGAGGAAGACCGGGAACTCCTGCACCGGCTTCGCGGCCTGCTTGGCCAGCTCGGCCTGAGCCTCGACCAGCTGCTTGATGAACGGCTTGGCCGCGTCGAGACCGCCGGCGACGACCTCCTCGGTCGGAGCCTGCTTGCCGGACTGCACCAGGTTCCACGTGGTCTCGGTGGCCTCGGCCTCGACCATCATGATCGCGACGTCACCGGTCTCGGTGACCCGCCCGGCGACCACCATGTCGAACACGGCGTCCTCGAGCTGGCTGTGGGTCGGGAACGCGACCCACTGGCCGTCGATGAGCCCCACACGCACGCCACCGACCGGGCCGGAGAACGGCAGGCCGGAGAGCTGGGTGGACATCGAGGCGGCGTTGATGGCGAGTACGTCGTAGGGGGTGTCGGGCTCGAGTGCCATCACCGTGATGACGACCTGGACCTCGTTGCGCAGGCCCTTCTTGAAGGTCGGGCGGAGCGGCCGGTCGATCAGGCGGCAGGTGAGGATGGCGTCCTCGCCGGGGCGACCCTCGCTACGGAAGAACGAGCCGGGGATCTGGCCCGCGGCGTACATCCGCTCCTCGACGTCGATCGTCAGGGGGAAGAAGTCGAAGTGGTCCTTGGGCTGCTTGCCGGCCGTGGTGGCCGAGAGCAGCATCGTCTCGTCGTCGATGTAGGCGGTCACCGAGCCGGCCGCCTGACGGGCCAGCAGGCCGGTCTCGAACTTGATGGTGCGCGTGCCGAACTTGCCGTTGTCGATAACGGTCTCGACGGCGGAGATGACGGGTCCCTCCACAGGGATCCCCTTTCTGTGTCGCGGAGCGAGCACGCGGGGGCGTCCATCTGTGCCGATTGGCAGTGCCGGTGAGGGCGAGGCCGGTCTTCGATCGAGGCCTGCGGGCTTGCATGTCCCGAGGGCCACTACCGAGGACCGGGCCAGACGTCCGCGGTCGCTCCTGTGGGTGGTTCTTAAGTTGTTCTGTTGCCGACCCTAGTCCGGGATCGACGCCGGGTGAAAGCAGCCGGAGCGGCCACCCGTGGGGGTAGCCGCTCCGGACTTTCAGCGACGGAGGCCGAGACGCTCGACGATCGAGCGGTAGCGGCTGATGTCTTCCTTCTGCATGTAGTTGAGAAGGCGACGACGACGACCGACCAGCAGCAGCAGACCACGACGGGTGTGGTGGTCGTGCTTGTGCTGCTTGAGGTGCTCGGTCAGGTGGGCGATCCGGTGGCTGAGCAGCGCAACCTGAACCTCGGGGGAACCGGTGTCGCCCTCGGACAGGCCATACTCGGCGATGATGTTCTTCTTGGTCTCAGCGTCAGTACCTGCAGACACGGTGGTGTTCAGTTCCTCTCGGGTTCGTTGCGCGGCGCCCCGGGGCACATCCACCCGGGCACTCTCGATCCGCGGCCGTTAGACGGCAACCTGGCGATGTTATCAGCGGGGTGAGAGTTTCAACGAATCGGCGAGAGCGAGAACCCTGGGGCCCCGGCTGCCCCACCTGTCACAGTTTCCCCACGGTACCGTGGGGAACCGGGGGTTCCCACGGTGAGCATGTCGTGGGAACCACCGGTTCGCCGTGGGAACCCCGTCAGGCGTCACCCTCGGAACCGGCGGGAGCCGGCGAGTAGCGCAGGTGGAGCACACCGCTGGGCAGGGCCTCGCTCGACTCGAGCTTGAGCGGCACGGTCTGGCCCTCCTCGAACAGCCGCTGGCCCTTGCCGACGGCGATCGGGTGGACGAGCAGGGTGAGCTGGTCGAGCAGGCCGTTGGCGATCAGCCAGCGCACGGTCGTGGCACTGCCCGACATGCAGATATCGCGCTCGGTCTCGTCCTTGAGCTTCTGGACCTGAGCCACGGCATCGTCGCCGATCACGGTCGTGTTGTTCCACAGCTCGCCCTCGATCGGGCGGTGGGTGAGGACGTACTTGGGCACGTTGTTCAAGAAGGTGCCGAACTCGCCGTCGTCCTGGTGCTCAGGCCAGTAGTCGGCCCACTCGTCGTAGCCCTTGCGTCCCAGGAGGAAGCAGTCGACGGTCTGCGCGCCCTCCCCCACGATGCGGCCCATCTCGTCGTCGAAGTACGAGAAGTGCCATTGGTCGGGGGACTCCACGACGCCGTCGAGTGCGATGAAGAAGTTGGAAACGATCCTGCCCATGTCGGTTGTGCTCCTCTGTCGGTGTTGGGCGGTACGACGTAATGACCACCAACCCTGCATCAACTCATCGGCTTTCCGAAAGTTTTTTTTGTCGGTACGCTAGGGGCCGGTGATCAGCCCTTGCGTGCTCGGCTGGTAGGGGTTCAGGCCCTTGTCGATGGCGTACTGGCGCAGGTAGCCGTCGCGACCGAGCACCTTGATCCGCTCGGCGATCTTGGCCGCCTCCGCCCGCTCGACCGCGATCTGGGCGCGCGCGGCGGCCTCGCGGGCCGCGGCCTCTGCCTCGGCGGCACGGGCTCGCGCGACAGCCTCCTGCTGCTTGACCAGGGCGTCCTTGATCGCCTGCGGTGGCTCCGGCTTCTGCAGCGTGATCGCGAAGTTCTGGAAGAACTCGGTGTCGCCGTCGGTCTGCCGGTTGACCAGGTCGGGCAGCTGCTCGAGCACGTCGCGCTCCCACTGCGCCTTCCGGTTGGGGTCGGTGTAGAGCTCGGTGTAGGTGTACTTCTGGCCGGCGCGGTCGATCGCGGTGTCCAGCGGGCGAGCGATGTAGATCGCGAGCATGTTGCTCCAGCCGGGCGAGCGCTGGCCGTCAGGGGTCATGTAGGCGTTGTAGCGGTTGCCGATCAGCTCGTGGAAGCGCTGCAGCGCCCCGCCCTTGTACGTCGCGGCGCCGATCGTGATCGGCTCGCAGGAGGTGTTGAGCAGCAGGTTCGCGACTCCCTCGACGGTCATCTCGATGCCGTCCTTGGTCACGAACGTGATCGCCGTGCCGTCTCCCCCGCCGGCGTCGAAGACGAAGTTCGTCTGTGACGCGGGGTAGGCGAAGTGCGAGTCTCCCGGACCGTCGAACTCACGGTTCGAGGGGCTGATGCAGTCGGAGAACCGCTTGCTGGTGAAGGCTCCACCCTTGTAGTGCAGGGCGACCTGGTCCGGGCCGGTGGAGATCGTGGACGGCCGGATGAAGATCAGGGCGAGCAGGAGTACGCCGAACGCGAGGCCGAGGAGGAGCAGGAACCGGCCGATCTTCTTGCCGACTACGGCCGGGAGGGTCACCTGCTGGGTCATCGGGGTGGCCTTTCTTCGGGCTGCCACGGGGTCAGGGGAGCTCGCGCTGGTTGCGCTCGTAGCTGCGGATGCGGTCGATGAGGATGGTCGAGAGCGAGGAGTCCAGCTCCTTGTGGTCGTAGGCGATGTCCTTGAGGTCGGCGACCAGCTCACGAAGCCGGACCAGCTCGGCCCGCTCGGAGGCCACCGACGAGTCGGAGCGGCTGGACGCCATCAGCAGAACCAGGCCGATCACCACCACGACGACCATCACGGCCAGGACGACGAACAACAGCGCGATCCCGCTCATCGCGTCACGCGCCCCTTCTGTTGGCATCGGTCATGCCGGGACTCTAGCGAGGAGCCACCCCGGGAAGAAGGTCTTACCTCTCAAGTAGGTGGAACGTGTCCGGGGCCGTGTGAGGATGCAGTCATGACGAGCGAGACGCGCCTGGGCGTTTGCAACCTGTGCGAGGCGATCTGCGGACTGCAGCTCACGATCGAGGACGGTGCGGTCACGTCCGTGCGCGGCAACCCCGCCGACCCGCTCTCGCGCGGCCACATCTGCCCCAAGGGGGTGGCGATCGGCGACCTCCACGCCGACCCCGACCGGTTGCGCAGGCCGGTGAAGCGGACCGACGACGGGTTCGTCGAGATCGGCTGGGACGAGGCGCTCGACCTCGTCGTCGACAACCTCGCACGCATCGCGGACGAGCACGGCAGCAACGCCCTCGGCGTCTACCTCGGCAACCCCAACGTCCACAGCCTCGGCTCGCAGACGCACATGCCGGCGATGCTGCGGACCTTCCGGACCCGCAACATCTACAGCGCGACTTCCGTCGACCAGCTCCCCCACCAGTTCGTCGCCCACCTCATGTACGGCCACCAGCTGCTGATGCCGGTTCCCGACATCGACCGCACCCGGTGCTTCGTGGTCTTCGGCGCCAACCCGATGGCCTCCAACGGCAGCCTGATGACGGTGCCCGACTTCCCGGGCCGGCTGCGCGAGCTCAGGTCCCGCGGCGGGCGCATGATCGTCTTCGACCCGCGGCGCACGGAGACGGCCAAGGTCGCCGACGAGCACGTGTTCGTGCGCCCGGGCACTGACGTGTTCGTGCTGCTCGCGATGCTGCAGACCGTGCTGGCCGAGGGGCTCACCGCGGTCCCCGCCTTCGTCAGAGGGGTCGACGAGGTGGCGGCGGCGGTCGCGTCGTACACACCTGAGCTGGCCGAGCACCACAGCGGCGTCCCCGCCGAGACGATCCGGCGGATCACCCGCGAGTACGCCGCCAGCGGGGCGAGTGCCCTGTACGGCCGCATGGGTGTCTCGACCCAGGAGTTCGGGGCCCTCTGCCAGTGGGCGATCCAGACCCTCAACCTGGTCACCGGAAACACCGACCGTGAGGGCGGCGTGATGCTCACCCGGCCTGCTGTCGACATCGTGGGCCGGGGCATGGTCGGTCGCGGCCACATCGACAAGTGGCGCAGCCGCGTGCGTGACCTGCCCGAGGTCGGCGGCGAGCTGCCGGTCTCCACCATGGCTGACGAGATCCTCACCCCGGGCCAGGGCCAGATCCGCGCAATGGCGACGCTGTCCGGCAACCCGGTCCTCTCCACGCCCGACGGCAAGCGCCTCGGCGAGGCGCTGGCCGGCCTCGACTTCATGTTCGCGGTCGACATCTACCTCAACGAGACGACCCGCTATGCCGACGTGATCCTGCCGCCGACCACGGCCCTCGAGCGCGACCACTACGACCTGGCCTTCCACGTCTTCGCGGTCCGCAACACGGCCCGGTTCACGCCGGCGGTCTTTCCCAAGCCCGAGGGCACGATGCACGACTGGGAGATCTACCGCGAGATCGCGCTCCGTCTTGCCCGCAGGCTGGAGGTCAAGCAGGGCTGGAAGAAGTGGGCAACCACCCAGGTCCGGCTGCGCACCAGCCCCACTCGGCTGGTCGACGTGCTGCTGCGCACGGGCCACGCGAAGCTGTCGGTCGCCAAGCTGAGGAAGCACCCGGAGGGCATCGACCTCGGGCCCCTGCAGCCCTGTCTGCCGGAGAGGCTGATGACCAGGGACAAGACCGTGGACGTTGCCCAGCCACGCCTTCTCGCCGACCTGGAGCGGCTCGCCGCTGCGCGGGCACCGGCCGACGGTGAGCTGCTGCTGATCGGCCGACGCCATCAGCGCGACTGCAACAGCTGGATGCACAACGCCGAGCGGCTGACCAAGGGCCGGCCGCGCCATCAGCTGCTCATGCATCCCGACGACCTCGACGAGCGCGGGCTGGCGGACGGGTCGGTCGTGACGGTCGCCTCCCGGGTCGGCAAGGTCGCGGTCGAGGTGCAGGCGACCGACGACATGATGCGCGGGGTCGTCTCGCTCCCCCACGGCTACGGCCACAACGCCCCCGACACGCGCATGGCCAACGCCAGCACGGTCCCCGGTGTCTCCATCAACGACCTCACCGATCCCGAGCGATTGGACCTGACCGGCAACGCCGCCTTCTCCGGAGTCCCGGTGACCGTCAGTGCGTGAGGTGGAGGAGCTCGCCGTCAGTGGCGGGTTCTCGGGCGCGGTGCAGGTCGGCGACTGGCGTGCGGCCTACGGCGAGGCGGACCGCGCTCACGGCATCGCCAACACCGTCGACACCAGGTTCGCGCTGGCCAGCGGCAACAAGGGCATGACCGCGCTGGTCGTGCACGCGCTGGCGTACGACGGTGTCCTGCCTCTGTCGACCCCGGCGCGGGAGCTTCTGCGCGACGACCTCCCCCTCATCGACGACCGCGTGACCGTGGAGCATCTGCTCGGTCACCGCTCGGGCATCGGCGACTACCTCGACGAGGAGATCCTCGACGACATCGACGAGTACGTCCTCTCGGTGCCCGTGCACGAGCTGGACCGCACGGAGGCGTTCCTGCCCATGCTCGACGGTCATGCCCAGAAGTTCGAGCCCGGTACGTCGTTCTCCTACTGCAACGGCGGCTTCATGGTGCTGGCACTGCTGGCCGAACGGGCAGCCGGGCGGGGCTACCACGACCTGGTGATCGAGCGAGTCTTGGAGCCCGCAGGCATGACCGCCTCCGGCTTCCTCCGCTCCGACCGGCTGCCGGGCGACGCGGCCATCGGCTACCTCCAGGACGGCCGCACCAACGTCTTCCACCTGCCCGTGCTGGGCAACGGCGACGGTGGCATGTACTCCACGCTCGCCGACCTCGACCGCTTCTGGAACGCCCTCTTCGCCGGTGAGATCCTGCCGCGCACGGTGGTCGACGAAGCGGTGCGCCCGCGTTCCGACGTGCCGTCGGAGAACGCCCGCTACGGACTCGGCTTCTGGCTCGGCCAGACCGGCCCCACCGTCTCTCTCGCTGGGTACGACGCGGGCGTGTCGTTCCGCAGCGTGCACGACCCGACCACGGGCACGACGTCCACGGTGATGGCCAACACCTCCGAGGGTGCCTGGCCGATCGCTCGCACGTTCGCCTCGTAGCAGTGCCCGACCGGGCTAGCGCTTCAGGAGGCGGTAGACAGCCCTGACCGCGACAGCGCGCTCGAGCTCGCTCTCCAAGGAGGCGAAGAACTGCTTGCGGTACGTCTCGTCGCTCACGGCGTACACCGTGAAGTAGAGGCCCGAGAAGGCCGCCAGGAAGGTGGACACCTGCAGCAGCTCGAGGCTGACCACCTTCCAGTCCTTGATGACCCATTGCGGCTCGACCGAGAGCCACGAGCGGATCACGTCCTCACGGATCGCCACGCTGCCGAAGACCACGAAGAAGGCATAGACAGCGAGGGCGAGCAGCAGCACCTGGACCGCCTGGGTGACCAGGAGCACGAACACCAGGTTGCCCTTGGCGTAGCCCTGGACCTGGGCAAGCTCGGAGACGTCCTCGTCGGCGTAGCGAGCGGCTACGGCGGCAAGTGGCGTGTCGCCGCAGGCGGCGACGAGCCGGTCGCCCGCGACCTGGTCGTCGACGCGGTCGAGCTCCTCGGGAAGCCGGACGAGCAGGAATCCCACGGCAACGGTCGCGAAGAGCAGCACCGCAACCCAGAGGACGCCTCCGTCGAGGCTGGTGGCCACCTGCCAGACCTCGGTGTTGATGAAGAGGAAGGTGACGAACAGCAGGAGCAGCGGGAGCGCGCGGGTCACCAGCGGGAAGAGGAGCCCGAGCGAGCGGAACGTGTGGCCCAGCGCCCACCGCGCCATCGGAGCGACCTTGAGCCTGGCGAAGCCGTAGAGCGTGAGCACAGCGCCGGCGGTCACCAGTCCCCACAGCAGCCCGTTGGTGACGTCGCCACTCCATGACTCGACCCAGACGCCGAGTGCGCCTCCGGCGAGCAGGGCCAGGGCAACAACCGGCAGGAACACCCTGCGCGCGAGTCCACGCCTGACCTGCTCGCGGAGGTCGTCGACGAAGTAGGGCAGACCGCGACGGACGAACCAGTCCTCGGCCTCCGCGATCGCCTGCGCATCAGAGAGGCCGGGCTGTTCAGGCACGTCGGGTGCTGCGGGCACGTCAGCCAAGGAGCAGGCGCCTGGTCTCGGCCACGTCTTCTTCGATCGTGGCGACGAGCTCGTCGACCGAGTCGAACCGCTTCATGCCACGGATCCGGTGCGCGAAGACGATCTCGACCTCCTCGCCGTACAGCTCCAGGTCGGTGCGGTCGAGCACGTAGGCCTCGACCCGGCGCTCGCGCTCGCCGTCGAAGGTGGGGTTGGTGCCGACCGAGATCGCCGCGGGGAGCCGTTGGTCGCCGTGGACCAGCCAGCCGGCGTACACCCCGTCTCCGGGGACGCACAGACCCTGCACAGGGACGTTGGCTGTCGGGAAGCCGAGCTCGCGACCTCGCTGGTCGCCCTTGACGACCACGCCGCGGACCCCGAACTGCCGTCCGAGCGCCTCCTCGGCGCCCTCGACGTCACCAGCCAGCAGGCAGTTGCGCACGTAGGTCGACGACCACACCTGCGGGCCGCCGTCGAGCGGGATGCCCTCGGCGTCGAAGCCCAGCTTCGCCCCGAGCTCGCTGAGCAGGGCGACGTCGCCCGCGGCCTTGTGGCCGAAGCGGAAGTTCGCACCGACCACGACGGCTCGCGCGTGCAGGCCCCCGACCAGGATCTCCTCTACGAACCGCTCGGGTGGCCAGCTCGCGATCTCTCGGCTGAACTGCACCACCAGGACGTCGTCTGCTCCGGCCGCCTCGAGCAGCTCGACCCGCACCGGGATGGTGGTGAGCGTCGGCGGGGCGTGCTCGGGCCGCAGCACGGCGATCGGGTGGGGGTCGAAGGTCACCGCGACGACGTGGTCGAGCCCGAGACCTGCGGCTACCTCACGGGCGCGCGCGATCACATGCTGGTGCCCCAGGTGCACCCCGTCGAAGTTGCCGATCGTCACGACGGTGCGGCCGAGGTCGGCCGGCACCTCGTCGATAGAACGCCAGATCTGCACGGGCGACAGCCTATCGACGCGTCAGACGAGCACGGCGAGAGGCACAGCGAGATCGCCGCGCTGCTCGTAGAGCGCCAGGAGGCTGCCGTCGGGACCGAGCATCGCCACGGGGCCGGCGACCGACGGAAGAGTCAGCTCGAGCTTGCGGCCGAAGCCGATGTCGGCGGCCGTCTGCGCGTCGACGCGGTGGTTGACGAAGAGGCGCTCCCCGACGTCGGTCATCGGGATCACGTCCACCTCGCCTGCGTCCCGCATCTCGTCCAGCGACCTCGTGACGTCGTGGAGGGTGAACGGTCCCACCTCGGTACGGCGAAGCGCGGTCAGGTGCCCGCCCACGCCCAGCCCAGCACCGAGGTCGCGGGCGATGGCCCGGATGTAGGTGCCGCTGGAGCAGGTGACCGAGACGTCGACGTCGAGGAAGTCGTCGACGCGTCGCACGGCGCCGACGTCGACCGCGTGGATCGTCACCGGTCGCGCCGGCAGGTCGACGTCCTCACCGTCGCGCACGCGCTTGTAGGCGCGCTTGCCGCCGACCTTGATCGCGGACACGGCCGAGGGCACCTGCTGGATCTCGCCACGGAACGCCTGCAGCGCGTCGCGGACGGCCTGCTCGGACAGGTCGGCCGCAGACGTCTGCGCGAGGACCTCACCATCGGCGTCGTCGGTGTTGGTCGAGGCGCCGAGCCGCACGGTGGCGTTGTAGGACTTCTCCGCAAGCATCAGGTGTCCCAGCAGCCGCGTGGCCTTGTCGACCCCGAGCACCAGCACGCCGGTGGCCATCGGATCGAGCGTGCCCGCGTGGCCGACCTTCTTGGTCCCAGCGATGCGGCGCACTCGCGCGACGACGTCGTGCGAGGTCATCCCGCCCGGCTTGTCGATGACTAGCAGGCCCGAGGGCATCAGACGTCGTCCTCGTCCTCGAGCTCGTCGCCATCCTCCTCGTGAGGCTTCTTGTAGGGGTCGGCCTCACCGGCGTAGGTCGCCCCCACGGCGGCCGCAGCAACCGCGGCGTCGGCCTCACGGGCGGCAGCGAGCAGCTCGTCGAGGTGCCGTGCTGTCTCCGGGAGCGCGTCGTGGATGAACTCCAGGCTGGGGGTGTGCCGCATGCCGAGCTGCTTGCCGACCTCGGACCTGATCAGGCCCTTGGCCGACTCCAGAGCAGCCGCCGAGTCGGCTGCCTGCGCCTCGTCGCCGAAGACGGTGTAGAAGACCGAGGCGTGCTGGCTGTCGCCGGTGACACGGACGTCGGTGATCGTGACGAAGCCCAGGCGCGGGTCCTTGATCCGACGCTCGAGCATCTCTGCGACAGTCACCTGGATGCGATCCGCGATCTTGCGGATGCGTGCCGAACTCATAGCTCTCTCCTCCTGGCATGGTCGAGTTGTCGCAAGCTGGCCTCCCCGCTTCGCTCCTCGGGTCCGTTTGCGACAACTCGACCGCATCACCCTCGCTACGCTCGGGGGATCTCCCGCATCTCGAACGCCTCGATGACGTCGTCGACCTTGATGTCCTGGAAGTTCTTCAGGACCAGACCACACTCGAAGCCCTCCCGGACCTCGGCAGCGTCGTCCTTCTCCCGCTTGAGCGAGGCGAGGTCGAGGTTGTCCGCGACGACCGCGCCATCGCGTAGCACCCGGACCTTGGCGTTGCGACGGATGAGGCCGCTGGTGACCATGCAGCCGGCGATGTTGCCGATCTTGCTGGAGCGGAAGATCGCGCGGATCTCGGCTTGGCCGAGGGTCGCCTCTTCGTACTCCGGCTTGAGCATGCCCTTGAGCGCTGCCTCGATCTCCTCGATGGCCTGGTAGATCACCGAGTAGTAGCGGATCTCCACGCCCTCCTTGTCGGCCATCTCGGTCGCCTTGCCCTGCGGGCGGACGTTGAACCCGATGATGATCGCGTCGGAGGCGGCCGCCAGGTCGACGTTGGTCTCGGTGATCGCACCGACACCGCGGTCGATGACCCGCAGGCTCACCTCTTCGCCGACGTCGATCTTGGCGAGCGCGTCCTCGAGAGCCTCGACCGAGCCGGACACGTCGCCCTTGAGGATGAGGTTGAGCTCCTGGCTCTGGCCCTTCTCCATCGAGGCCATGAAGTCCTCGAGCGTGCGGCGGACGCGACGCTTGGCCTGCATCGCAGCGCGCTCGCGCGCCTCACGCTTCTCAGCGATCTGGCGTGCCATGCGGTCGTCCTCGACGACGATGAAGTTCTGGCCCGCACCGGGAACGGCGGTCAGACCCAGCACCATCGCCGGACGCGACGGGTCGGCTTCCTCGATGTTGTCGCCGTGCTCGTCGAGCATGGCGCGCACGCGACCGTAAGCCGGGCCCGCGACGATCGAGTCGCCCACCCGGAGCGTGCCGCGCTGCACCAGCACCGTCGCCACCGGACCGCGACCGCGGTCGAGGTGGCCTTCGATGACCAGGCCCTGGGCGTCCTGGTGCGGGTTGGCACGCAGGTCCAGCGACGCGTCGGCGGTCAGCACGACGGCCTCGAGCAGCTTGTCGAGGTTGAGCTCGGACTTCGCGGAGACGTCGACGAACATGGAGTCGCCGCCGTACTCCTCGGGGACCAGGCCATACTCGGTCAGCTGGCCGCGGACCTTGGTCGGGTCGGCCTCCGGCTTGTCGATCTTGTTGACCGCGACGACGATCGGCACACCGGCGGCACGGGCGTGGTTGAGCGCCTCCACCGTCTGGGGCATGACCCCGTCGTCAGCCGCCACCACGAGGATCGCGATGTCGGTGGCCTGCGCACCACGGGCACGCATCGAGGTGAACGCCTCGTGACCCGGAGTGTCGATGAAGGTGATGCGACGCTCGTTGGCGTCGACCTCGGTCGTGACCTGGTAGGCACCGATGTGCTGGGTGATGCCACCGGCCTCCTTGTCGACGACGTTGGCGTTGCGCAGGGCGTCGAGCAGCTTGGTCTTTCCGTGGTCGACGTGACCCATGACCGTGACGACCGGCGGTCGAACCGCGAGGTCGTCCTCCTCGCCCTCGTCGGCACCGAACTCGAGGTCGAACGACTCGAGCAGCTCGCGGTCCTCGTCCTCAGGGGACACGACCTGGACGATGTAGTTCAGCTCCTCGCCGAGCAGCTCCAGCACCTCGTCGTTGACGGACTCGGTGGCGGTCACCATCTCGCCGAGGCTGAACAGCATCTGCACCAGCGACGCGGGGTCGACGTTGATCTTGTCAGCGAAGTCGGTCAGGCTCGCTCCCCGCGCCAGGCGGATCGTCTCGCCGTCGCCCTTGCGGACGCGCACGCCACCGATCGTGGGAGCCTGCATGTTGTCGAACTCTTGGCGACGCTGGCGCTTCGACTTGCGACCACGACGGCTCGGGCCGCCGGGACGGCCGAACGCGCCCTGCGTCGTTCCGCGACCACCGGGACCACCCGGACGGCCACCGCCACCGGGACGACCGGGGGCGCCAGCACCGCCGCCACCGCCGGCCGGGGCGCCGAAGCCCCCACCGCCGCCACCGCCGCCGGGACGACCGCCCGGACCACCGGGACGACCGCTAGGGGCGCCACCGCCCGTGCGGCCGGGAGCACCACCGGGACGGCCACCAGGCGCGCCACCGGGACGACCCGGGGCTCCCTGACGAGCGCCGGGGCCGCCACCGAAGGCGGCCGGGGACTTGGGCATCATGGCCGGGTTGGGACGCGGCATGCCGGGACGCGGCGCGCCGCCCGCGGGCAGACCGCCCGTGCGGCCGGGAGCCCCGCCGTCGCGGGTGGCCGGCGGACGCGGCGGCCGGTCGCCGGCCGGGGCGCCGGGCGCCGAGGGACGACGGCCCATGCCCTGGCTGGGAGCGAACGGGTTGTTGCCCGGACGTGGAGCGCCGGGACGCGGCGCGGCCGGACGGGCCGGGGACTCCGCCTCGGCCGCCGGAGCGGCAGCCGGCTCGGCGGCCGCCGCGGGGGCCTCAGGCTCCGGATCGGCCTGCTTGCGCGGACCCGGCCGAGGACCGGGCGCTGGTGCCTCGACCTCGGCGGCCGGCGCCGCGGCTGCGGCGGGGACCTCGACAACGGGCGCCGGGGCGTCCTGGACGACAGGGGCGGCTTCGGCAGCCGGCGTCTCGGCCGGGGCAGGTGCCGCCTTCTTCGCCGGCGCCTTCTTGGCCGTCGCGGCGCTTGCAGAGGCGAGCTCGTCGCCGAACTGCTTCTTGAACTTCATCTCGACGGGGAGCTCGATGGTCGACGATGCCGACTTGACGAACTCACCCATCTCCTTGAGCTTCTCGAGAACAACCTTGCTCTCGACTCCGAGCTCCTTTGCGAGCTCGTGGACTCGGGTCTTAGCCACGCTTCTCCTCCTGGCCCGAGCCCCTCAAGGGGTGTTGCTCGGACCGCTAGCTGTTGTGCATGCTCATCGGGAAGTACTCATCGAGTGCTCATGAGCTGCTGCTCCATCTTCTGTCGGTCTCTGACGGTGTTACAGAGTTTGCTACTGACGGTCCAGCTGTTGCTCGACGTACTCGCGCAGCGCCTCGGAGGCAAGCCCTTCCGAGGCCCGGAGGGCCCTGGTGAAGGCTCGTCTGCGAAGCGCCAGCTCGAGGCACTCGACCGTCGGGTGCAGGTGCGCCCCACGACCGGGTGCCCGCCTCGCCGGGTCCGGGGCCAGGGCCCCATGGTCGGCGACGACGCGCAACAGCTCGTTCTTTGCGGCTCGGGTCCTGCATCCCACACACGTGCGCACCGGACCCTGCTGAGCAGAGGACATGAAACAGCGCACCTGTGTTGGTTGGAGGACCTGCGGGCCGTCGGCCAGTCTATAGGACCGATGCCCTCGGCACGAACCGGGTGAAGGCGAGTCGCCCCTAATCCAGCGGCGGGGCGACCGGCGGAGCCTCGTCGGACCGGATATCGATGCGCCAGCCGGTCAGCCTCGCTGCGAGCCGGGCGTTCTGGCCTTCCTTGCCGATCGCCAGCGACAGCTGGTAGTCGGGTACGACGACCCGGGCGGACCGGGCCTCGGCATCGACGACCTCCACGCTGCTGACCCGAGCGGGGGACAGCGCATGGGCCACGAGCTCTGCCGGGTCGTCGGACCAGTCGACGATGTCGATCTTCTCGCCGTGCAGCTCGTTCATCACGTTGCGCACGCGCTGCCCCATCGGGCCGATGCAGGAGCCCTTGGCGTTGACACCCGCGACGTTGGACTTCACCGCGATCTTGGTGCGGTGGCCCGCCTCGCGGGCGATCGCGCAGATCTCGACCGTGCCGTCGGCTATCTCGGGGACCTCGAGCGCGAAGAGCTTCTTGACGAGGTTGGGATGGCTGCGCGACAGCATCACCTGGGGTCCGCGCATCCCGCGCCGGACGGTGACCACCAGGCACTTGAGCCGGGTGCCGTGCTCGTAGTGCTCCCCCGGCACACGCTCGGCCGCCGGTAGCAGCGCCTCGAGCCGGCCAAGGTCGACCATCACGTCCTGCGGGTCGCGACCCTGCTGGATCACGCCCGAGACGATGTCGCCCTCCTTGCCGGAGAACTCCCCGAACTTGACGTCGTCCTCGGCGTCGCGCAGCCGCTGCAGGATGATCTGCTTCGCGGTGGTGGCGGCGATGCGTCCGAAGCCCTCCGGGGTGTCGTCGTACTCGGCGATCGTCTCGCCCTCCTCGTCGGTCTCCGAGGCGAGCACGGTGACGTGGCCGGACTTGCGGTCGAGGAGCACGCGCGCCTTGGGGTTGGCGTCAGGAGTCTTGTGGTAGGCCACGAGCAGGGCCTGCTCGATCGCGTCGACGAGGATGTCGAAGGAGATCTCCTTCTCCCTCTCGAGGGTGCGCAGCAGCGCGAGGTCGATGTCCATCAGTCGTCGTCGTCCTTCTCGTTCGGTGCCGCACCGGAGGGCCGGTTGAACTCGACCTGCACCTTGGCCTTCGCCACGTCGGCGTAGGCCAGCGTGCGGGTCTGGCCCTTGACGTCGAGTGCGACGCTGTCGTCGCCCGCCTCGGTGATCCGGCCTGTGATGGTCTCGTTGCCGGTGGTCTTGAGCTTGACCAGGCGCGACGTGTTGCGACGCCAGTGCCGAGGCAGGGTGAGCGGGCGGTCGATGCCCGGGGAGGTCACCTCGAGGGTGTAGGCCTGCTCGCCCATGACGTCGGTGTCGTCCAGGATCTTGGAGACATGCTTGGTCGCTGCGGCGATGTCATCGAGGTTGACGCCGCCGTCCTTGTCGACTGCCACCCGCAGCAGCCGGCGCTTGCCGGCGGGGGTGATCTCGACGGCCTCGAGGTCGAGGCCCACAGCGAGCAAGGGCGCGGTCAGGGCGCTGGAGAGGCGGTCCCGAGTCTCGTCGTTTGCCACGGGGCTTCCTTCCTGCTCTGCTGTTGTCGCCACCACGCTAGCGCACCCAAACGCACCATTCACGGAGCGGCACGTTGGTAGCCTCAACCATGCTCTCGCGCGTCCCGGCCGCCTTGGCCCTCACCGCCGTCTGCGCGCTGGGACTCGCTGCCTGTGGCGGCGACGACAAGCCCGTCGCCAAGCCGAAGCCGTCGCCGACGGCGAGCCCGACACCCACCGCGGACGCGACGCCGACCAAGCCCGAGGTGACCGAGCCGATCCAGCCTGAGTTCGCCGAGGGCAAGGACGGCCAGGAGGCCTTCGCGACCTACGTCGTGGAGGCCTGGGCGCACTCGCTGGCGACCAACGACACGACGCTGCTGCGCAAGATCAGCCTGGGCGGCAAGCCCTGCCAGGGGTGCAAAAAGCAGGACAAGGAGGTCGCGAAGCGGACCCAGGAGGGCTGGTACGTCTACCCGTTCGAGATCACCATCGACAGCATCCGGCTCATCACGACAGCGATCGGCACCACAGCCCGGGTCCGGATGGACATCCCCGAGACGCGCTCGTTCTTCGACGACGGCTCGTTCCGCAACACCAGCCCGGCCCACGACGACACGGTGTTCACCGTCTCGATGCAGGCCGGGAAGAAGCAGTACCGCCTGGTGGGCTTCGCGATCTCCTGATTGGTTAGTCTTCGGCGGTGCCCACGCCCACCCGCCGCGCAGTCCTCCTGGGCGGCACCGCGGCCGCTTCGCTGACCGGGTGCACCTCCACGCGCTCCCCCGCACCGCAGGCGGAGCCCGACCCGGACAAGGCGCTCGTCGCGGAGATGCTGACCGCCGAGGCCACCCTGGTCGCCCTCGTCGAGGAGCTGGGACGCCGGCCTCGGCGGGCGCGTCTGCTCCAGCCCACCCGGGACGTCCACCAGGCACACGTCAAGCTGCTCACCGAGGCGGATCCCGGCTCCGCGCCGACCGTGACGTCCAGCCAGCCCCGGCCCCAGCCCGGCGCTCCGCGGCGACGACCGGGCGGCCTTCCTGGCCGTTGCCCGGGCCGAGGACTCGCTCGCCGAGACGCTCCGCCAGGGAGCGTTCCGGGCCCGGAGCGGCCCGTTCGCGCGCGTGCTGGCGAGCATGGCCGCGGCCAGCGCCCAGTCCGCGGCGACCCTGCGAGGTCGCGCATGACGCCGCTCGAAGCGCTCCAAGAGGCGCTCGCCGGTGAGCACGCCGCGATCTACGTGTACGCCGTGCTGGGCGGCCGCATCTCCACCTCGGACTCGCCTCGCCAGGCGGCCGCGATCGGCTCGGCGTACACCACGCATCGAGCCCGGCGCGACCAGCTGCAGCTGCTGGTGCGGGGGATCGGTGGCGAGCCGGTCGCGCCGGCGGTCGCCTACGACCACGGTCCGGCCGACTCGACCGTGCAGATCCTGCAGGAGGCGCTCGGGCTGGAGTCGCGGTGCGCCGAGGTCTACGCGCAGGCCGTGGCGAGCACCGTCGGCCCGCAGCGGCAGTGGGCCATCGACGCGCTCAGCGACGCCGCCGTCCGACAGCTGTCGTTCGGCGGCGCCGCTGAGGCGTTTCCCGGGGTGGCCGAGCTCTAGGCCCGGTAGGCCGTCCAGTTGTTGTTGATGCGGGTGGACTGACCCGGCGTGTACTGGGTGTAGCAGGAGTCGTAGCTGTAGTCCATGTAGTTGTGGATCGGGTCGAGACCAGGCAGCGAGCACGAGTCGCGTCCTGCGGGGCAGCCGCTGGTGGGGCTCGACTGGGCCGGGGTGTCGGAGACCTGGTCGTTGGTGCTCGTGCAGCCACCCTGGAAGGTGTGGTAGAGCCCGAGCCAGTGGCCCACCTCGTGGGTCGCGGTCTCACCCAGGTTGTAGTTCGCGATGCCGCCGCCCGGGAGCGAGTCGTAGTGGACGCGCACGCCGTCGATGCTGGGCCGCGAGGCGTAGTCCCATGGGAAGGTCGCGATGCCGAGGTTGGCGAAGTCGACCAGCCAGATGTTCAGCGCGTTCTTGCCGCCCTGCCGGGTCTGCGAGCGGTAGGTGGTGGACTGCTTGTCCACGTGCCAGTTGTTGTTGTAGAAGCGGTTGACGCCCGCGTAGGTGAACCCGACGCCGGTGTTGGTGCCGCCCTCGCCGCCGGCGAAGGTGTTGTTGAGCACCGCCATCTGGTTGTTGATCTGGGTCTGCGTCACGTCGCCCGCGCCGCTGGTGGAGAGCATCACGTGGAAGTAGACCGGGATGGAGGCCTTGGAGTTGGCCAGCACGCCGACCTGCCCAGCCTTGGCTTCCAGCACCTCCTTGGTCTTCTTCTCGACCGCGCGCTGCTGCTTGGCGGTGATGTCGCGGTGGTCCGCGCCGCGGGACAGGCCGCCCTTGGCCCCGGCCCCCACGGAGTGTGGGTCGAAGCAGTCGGCCTGGGCGGAGCCGGCTTGCACCGGGATCGCAACCAGGCCCAGCATGGCGAGCGCGGCACCGCGGGCCAGGCCGCGGCGTAGGGGTGAACGAGTCATCCGAGTATTCCTCCGTTGTTAGTCCCCTGTTTGGGTCAATCGGCATCCTGCAGACAAAAGTGAGGTGCCGGAAGGGTTCGGGCGGAGAAGTTTTTGCAGATTTGTGCAGGCTCAGGAGGTTCGCCAGTCGCGAACCACGCCGAGGATCTCGCTCAGCCGATGGACGACGGCATCGGGCTCGCCCTCGCTGTGGCCGTGCTGCTCCACGGGGATGTCGGAGTGCGGAACGTGGATCGTGCGCATGCCGGCCGACCAGGCGCCCCAGATGTCGTCGAAGAGCCGGTCGCCGACGTACACGCAGGCAGCCGAGTCGCTCACGCCCACCGCCTCCCTGGCGGCCCGGAACGCCTCCGGCGAGGGCTTGGTCCACGGGATCTCGCTGGTGTAGACGGCGCCGTCGACCAGGTCGAGCACACCGTCCCGCTCGAAGATGTGCTCGTGCCAGTCACGCGGCCAGACGGTGTTGGACAGCACACCGACCTTGAGCCCGTCGGCCCGCAGCGACTCGAACAGCGGCCTCACCTCCGGGTCGGTTGGGTGTGCGGCTCCCAGAAGTCTCGGTACGCCGTGAGCAGGTCCTCGTCATGGCGCAGGCCCGCCGCCTCGAAGATGTGGGCCACCGTCGCGCTGCGCTGCTCCTGGCGCGACCAGCCCCAGACCTCCTGGTTGGCGCGCTGCAGCAGCTCGGCGGCGTCCTCGCCGGCACCGATCGCCGCCAGTGCCAGCGCTTGCGCCTCCTCCGCGAAGTCCACGGCGTGCCACGGTGTCAGGGTGCCGCCCCAGTCGAAAATGACAGCATCGATCGCCATCAGCCACCCGACTTGGGACTGGCGACTCGAGCCCCTCGGCCGATGACGAAGCCCGCGCCAGCAGGAACGCTCGGGACATGGAGTGCACACCTTGGTCGACGACGGGCGCCATGCTCGTCGTCGAGGCGTGGCACGACTGCGGCTCCTGAAGATACCCTCGAGCGCCAGCTCGTCGACGGCGACGAGGTTGATGCCGGGTCACTCCCGAGCCGTCGGAGCGGTCGCCGCTGCAAGGCTGAGCCGGGCACTGTCGTGCGGCTCCTTTTCCCGGTGACGCGGGCCGGTCCCGCACGGCCGCGCTCTGCGGCCCGGGACGCATCGGACTCCACGCCCATGCTCGACCGGGTCGCTCCCCCTCCCGGAACGCGGGCCGCCAGGACCGACGCGGTCCGTGCCGAAGCACCCCACGCTCTGGGCCATCCGGCACGCCGCGATCACCGCGGGTGGCCAGCGTGTTCGCGAGCCGCCGGCATCGGCAGCGCTGCTGCGCGCGTTCGTGCCACGGCTGACGCTGCCGGACTGGGACCTGCACGCACCCGTGTGGCGGGAGTACCTCGATCTGTGGCGCTGACCGTCAGACATCCTCTTCGGTGGGTGACGCCCTCGGCCTCAGCCTGACGCACGCCCCGTGGGCGCAAGTTCGTGGTCGGCGTCCGCGTCGCCGCGGTGATCGCGGACCGGGAAGCCAAGCGACGCAGGCGGCGTGCGGCCTGAACGAAGATCGCTCGCCCAGATCATCTGCGCCCTGCGCGGTCGGTTCAGCCGACGACTGAAAGCACGACGCGTCGAGCCGCGCGTCGACAGCCACCTCGGTGCGCTCACCGGTGGCGCGGTCCTTGATCTCCACGGTGCCCTGCCCAAGACCCTTGCCGACGACCACGATCGTGGGGACGCCGATCAGCTCGGCGTCCTTGAACTTCACGCCGGGGCTGACCTTGCCGGCTCGGTCGTCGTAGATCACGGTCAGGCCCCTCGCCGAGAGCTCGGAGGCGACCTTCTCCGCGGCGGCGAACGTCGCCTCGTCCTTGCCCGCGGCGACCACGTGGGCGTCGGCCGGGGCGATCGCGCGCGGCCAGCAGAGGCCCAGCTCGTCGAGGGTGTTCTCCGCGATCGCGGCGACCGCGCGGGAGACGCCCACGCCGTAGGAGCCCATCGTCACGGTGACCAGCTTGCCGTTCTCGTCGAGCACCTTGAGGTCCAGCGCGTCAGCGTACTTGCGGCCGAGCTGGAAGATATGACCCATCTCGATGCCACGCGCGGACTCCAGCGTGCCGCCGTCGCAGTTCGGGCAAGGATCGCCGTCGCGCACGTCTGCGGCCTCGATCGTGCCGTCGGGCGTGAAGTCCCGGCCGGCCACCAGGTCGACCACGTGCGAGCCGTCGACGTTGGCGCCCGTGACCCAGCGGGTGCCCTCCACGACGCGCGGGTCAACGAGGTAGCGAATCTTCGAGTCACTCTCGGCACCCAGCGCGCCGGGTCCGATGTAGCCCTTGACCAGAGCCGGGTGCTTCTTGAACTCGACCTCGTCCATGGCCTCGACCAGGATCGGCTCGAGCTGTCCTTCCAGCCGCTTCTGGTCGACCTCCCGGTCGCCCGGGATCCCGATCGCGAGCGGCTCCCTGGTGCCGTCGGGGTGGACCAGGACGACCATGACGTTCTTCAGGGTGTCGGCGGCGTGCCAGGGACGGTCGGCGCGCGGGAAGTGCTCGTTGAGGTGGTCGACGAGCGTCTCGATCGTCGGGGTGGCCGGAGTCACCTCGGCGTGCGCGGCCGGAGCGTCGTCGTAGGGGACGGGCTCGGGGGCACGCACCTGGACCGCCTCGACGTTGGCGGCGTAGTCGCACTGCGTGCAGCGGACGTAGGTGTCCTCGCCGACCTCGGCGTTGGCCAGGAACTCCTCGGACTTCGAGCCCCCCATCGCGCCGGCGGTCGCCTTGACGATCACGTAGTCGAAGCCGAGCCGGTCGAAGATCCGCACGTAGGCCTCGCGGTGTGCGGCGTACGACGCGTCGAGCCCCGCGTCGGTGGTGTCGAAGGAGTAGCTGTCCTTCATCACGAACTCGCGGCCGCGCAGCAGCCCTGCGCGGGGCCGCGCCTCGTCACGGTACTTGGTCTGGATCTGGTAGAGCCACACCGGCAGGTCCTTGTACGACGAGTACAGGTCCTTGACCACGAGGGTGAACATCTCCTCGTGCGTCGGGCCGAGCAGGTAGTCGGCGTCCTTGCGGTCCTTGAGTCGGAAGACGCCGTCGCCGTACTCGTTCCAGCGACCGCTGGCCTCGTAGGGCTCTCGCGGGAGCAGCGCGGGGAACTGCAGCTCCTGGGCGCCCATCGCGTCCATCTCCTCGCGCACGATGGACTCGATGTTGCGCAGCACGCGCAGGCCGAGCGGCAGCCAGCTGTAGACGCCCGGCGCAGCCCGCCGGATGTAGCCCGCGCGCACGAGGAGCCGGTGGCTCGGCACCTCAGCGTCCGCCGGGTCCTCGCGAAGGGTCCGGACGAACAGGTTCGACATGCGCAGGATCATGCGCAAAGGCTACCCAGGCGAGCGGCACACGCCCTCGGCGGTGCGACACGAGGTCTCGCACGCCCGACACCCCGATGGCCCGACTCAGGTGTAGACCGTGCGAGAGCTCTCCACGAGCTCGATCATGGCCACTCCAGGCCGTGAGCCCGGAACCGGTCCTCACGACGTACGTCGCGCGCGTGCCGTGCCGCGCCGCGATGCTCGGCGCCGTCGTACACACCCACCACGCCCGCAACCGGGTCGAACAGGTCAGCCACCCCGGGCAGCTTCAGGTTTTCGCTCGTTCAGCAGCTCAGAAGCAACAGGAACCTGCGGTACGTGCGACAGCTGGTCCTTAGCTGGCGCGAGCCGTCCTCCACGCGCCCCAGATCAGGGGGAACTGCATCGGCAGGCGGGCGTAGGCGGCGGCCTTGGGCACGCGGCTGCGGCCCTGTGCGGCGTCGACGGCCATCTTCACGTTGCCCACGTAGACGGTCGTGAGCAGCGCGGCGCTCGCGTAGCCGGCGACGCGTCGGGTGGGCGGGAACAGCAGCCCGGCGGCACAGACCAGCTCGACCACTCCGGTGCCGAGGATCACCTCGCGGTGAGCAGGCACCCAGCTCGGCATCAGCGGCTCGTAGACCTTCGGCTTGACCAGGTGGACGGTACCGGAGGCGGCGAAGGAAGCGACCACGGCCTTGGCGTCCTTGCGAAGGGGAGCTGACATGGCTGCGACCCTATCGGGGTCAGAACAGGATGGTCCCGAACTCCGCGGTCTGGCGGAACCCGCACGTCTCGTACGCCCGGCGGGCAGGGGTGTTGTGCTCGTTGACGTAGAGCGACACCACGGGAGCGATGTCGCGCAGCGCCATCTCGACGACCGCGGCCATGCCGGTGGTCGCCAGTCCCTTGCCGCGATGGTCGGGGTCGACGTAGACGCCCTGGACCTGGCAGGCGTGCGGCGTGACCGATGCGACCTCAGCCTTGAACAGGACCTTGCCGCCCTCGATGCGAGCGAACGACCACCCTCGGTCGATCAGCTGCGAGACCCGGGCGCGGTAGAGCTCTCCCCCGCCACCAGCCTCGGGGGAGACTCCGAGCTCCTCGGTGTGCATCGCCACGCAGGCGGGATAGAGCGCGCCGAGGTCACCGTGCGTCGAACGCCGGACGTAGCGGTCGGCGGGCACCGCCGGCGGGCCGCCGATCTCCAGGTGAGGCTGCCGCCAGCGGAACTCGCGTGGTGGAGCCCAGGCCGGCTCGAGGCGACGCCAGAGCTCACGTACGTCGTCCATCGGACCGACGATCGTCGCGCACCGCCGTCCCTGCGCCTGGGCTCGTGCCGCGAACGCGTCGAGCGCCGAGGGCGTGGCCGCGACCGGCACCAGGTTGGCGGCGGAGTGACACGCCGAGACGAGGACGCCGTCCTCGACGTACCCCCACATCTCGCCGCCGAGACGGCGCGGCTCCATGCGGGTGGAGCGGGCGCGGTAGTCGGCGAAGACGTTGACGACCGAGTCGGTCTCGGCGAGCGCGGTGAAAGCGGGGAGGTCGTCCGGCCCCAGCACCCGGAGGCCGCGCTGTGTCCGGAGCACAGCGGCAGCCTAGCGCCGTTGCGCGCCGCCGTACGCCGGATGCGGGAGCCGTACCTCGGCTGAGCCGAACGCCGCCACGTGGGTTGCAGTAGCCCTGCCGGACTATCAACGCGCCAACGGGCGGAGGTCCCTCCAATGCGTACGACGACCCTGCGACTCGCTGCGGCAAGCGCCGCCGTGGTGCTCGCGCTGACCGGCTGCGGGTCAGACGGCGACGCAGGCGGCTCGGCCACGAAGACAAAGGACGGCGACGCCCAGGAGGTCGTCGAGTGGATGGACGACGTCTGCGGCGCGGTGTTCGACTCGATCTCGCCGATGCTCAAGCAGCCGGAGCTCGGCTCAGCCGCAGGTCCTGAGGAGGTCAAGGACGTCTTCCTGACCTACCTCACCGGCGCCCAGGCCGCGGTCGAGGACGGCATCGCCTCGCTCGAGGACCTCTCCGACGGGCCGCACGCCGACTCAGAGAAGGCCATCACCGAGCTCAACAAGCTGATGGGCACCCTCAAGAACGCCCTGGACGCCTCCGTGGACAACGTCGAGTCGGCGGACCCGAGCGACCCCACCCAGTTCCAGGCGCAGTTCCAGAAGGTCGTCGAGGAGATGGGCGGCGTGCAGGCGGCCAGCGACGACTTCGAGGAGGCACTCGGTGACTCCGGCCTCGACGATGCCGCGGAGAAGGCCGAGAACTGCAACAAGCTCGACGAGCAGAGCTGAACCCGCGGGTGCCGGGCGTCGCCGTCAGCTGATGGTGACGCTCGGCGCTTCGCCCTCGACGGGCTCCATGTCCTCGGCGATGCGCATCGCCTCCTCGATCAGCGTCTCCACGATCTGCGACTCGGGCACGGTCTTGATCACCTCGCCCTTGACGAAGATCTGGCCCTTGCCGTTGCCGGAGGCGACCCCGAGGTCGGCCTCACGGGCCTCCCCCGGACCGTTGACCACACAGCCCATCACGGCAACTCGCAGGGGCACCTCCATGCCCTCGAGGCCGGCGGTGACCTCCTCGGCCAGCTTGTAGACGTCGACCTGCGCCCGCCCGCACGACGGGCACGAGACGATCTCCAGCCGGCGGGGCCGCAGGTTGAGCGACTCCAGGATCTGGAACCCGACCTTGACCTCCTCGACCGGGGGCGCGGAGAGCGAGACCCGGATGGTGTCGCCGATGCCCTGGGACAGCAGGGCACCGAACGCGACGCTCGACTTGATGGTGCCCTGGAAGGCCGGGCCCGCCTCGGTGACGCCGAGGTGCAGCGGCCAGTCACCGGCCTCGGCGAGGAGCTCGTAGGCGCGCACCATCACCACCGGGTCGTTGTGCTTGACCGAGATCTTGAAGTCGTGGAAGTCGTGCTCCTCGAACAGGCTCGCCTCCCACACAGCCGACTCCACGAGCGCCTCGGGGGTGGCCTTGCCGTGCTTCTGCAGCAGCCGGGGGTCGAGCGAGCCGGCGTTGACGCCGATGCGGATCGAGGTGCCGTGGTCCTTGGCGGCGGCCGCGATCTGCTTGACCTGGTCGTCGAACTTGCGGATGTTGCCGGGATTCACGCGTACGGCGGCGCAGCCCGCCTCGATCGCGGCGAAGACGTACTTGGGCTGGAAGTGGATGTCGGCGATCACGGGGATCTGGGAGTGCGCGGCGATCTCGGGCAGAGCGTCGGCGTCGTCCTGGCTGGGGCACGCCACCCGGACGATGTCGCAGCCGGCGGCGGTCAGCTCGGCGATCTGCTGCAGGGTGGTGTTGACGTCGGCGGTCAGCGTCGTGGTCATGGACTGCACCGAGATCGGCGCGTCGCCACCGACCTCGACCTTGCCCACCTTGATCTTGCGGCTCTGCCGGCGCGGCGCGAGGACCGGCGGCGGCGCAGCGGGCATGCCCAGGGAGATCGACGTCATGGCTCGATCCTAGTTCGGTGTGGGGAGCCCGCCGGGCTCAGGTCAGGTGGACGGGGACGACCAGGTCGCCGACGATCAGCACGGCACTCATCACCAGGAGCACGGCGGCTCCGAGGTAGGCGACGGGTAGCAGCTTGGCGACGTCGACGAAGCCGGGGTCGGGCCGCCCGAACAACCGGGCGAACGTGCGCCGGACGCCTTCGTAGAGCGCACCGGCGATGTGGCCGCCGTCCAGGGGCAGCAGCGGCACGAAGTTGAACATGCCGATGAAGAAGTTGAAACCGGCGAGCAGCATGACCAGGAACAGCAGCTTCTCCTGGTTGGTGAACTCGTCGTGCGCCACGGTCTCACCGGCGAAGCGCCCGCCTCCCACGATGCTCACCGGGCCGTTGCGGTCGCGCTCCTCCACACCCACGATCGCCTGCGCGACGTCGTAGACCTTGGCGGGCATGGTGGCCAGCGCCGCGACGACGTCCTTGGTCATCGTGCCCATCTCGCGCAGCGTGAAGACCACTCCGCCGGTCTCGGTGCGGACGTGCTGGGTCGGCCCGACACCGAAGAACCCGACCTGGACGAGCTCGTCGTCGGTGGCCGACCTGGGTCGCGGGGAGACGACCGTGCGAGTCGTGACCTCCTGGGCCCGGCCGTCGCGCTCGAAGCCGACGACCGCCTGGCCGTCCGCGTTGGCGCGGATCAGCTTGCTGAGCTGCTCCCAGCTGGAGATCGCGGTGCCGTTGAAGCTGGTGATGCGGTCGCCGTTGCGGATGCCGGCGGCGTACGCCGGAGCGGCCGGGTCGGACTCCTTGCACTCCCGGCCGTCCTGGGCGGCGGGGACGATGCACGGCGAGATGGCGTCGACGACGGGGTCGTACTCGACGTACTCCTTGCCGTGCGTGGCGAACACCCCCAGGAAGAGGAAGAACGCGATCGCGAGGTTGACCGTCGGCCCCCCGGCCATCACCACGACCTTCTTCCACGCCGGGAGACGGTAGAAGAGGCGGTCCTCGTCGCCGGGCTGCACGTGCTCCATCTCGGCACTGCGTGCGTCGGCGATCAGCTGGGTGAACATGCCGGTGTTGGTCTGCCGCAGCTCAGTGGGGTCGGCGCCCTTCGCGGGCGGCAGCATGCCGACGAGCTTGACGTAGCCACCGAGCGGGAGCGCCTTGAGGCCGTACTCGGTCTCGCCGCGCTTGGTCGACCAGAGGGTGCGGCCGAAGCCGACGAAGTACTGCGTGACCTTCACCCCGAAGCGCTTCGCGGGGATCATGTGACCCAGCTCGTGCAGCCCGACCGACGCCGCGAGCCCCAGGACGAAGATCGCGACGCCCAGGATGTAGAGCAGGACGGTGGTCACGCAGCGGTTCCCTTCACGATCTCGGCCGCCCGGGCGCGTGCCCACGCGTCGGCGTCGAGGACGTCCTCGACGGTCAGTGCTGTCTGTGCTGTCTGGTTCGAGGGTACGTCGGAGGCGGCAAGGACGCGCTCGATCGTGTCCACGATGCCTGTGAACGGCAGGTCGCCGGCCAGGAAGGCGTCGACGCAGACCTCATTCACCGCGTTGTAGACGGCCGGCGCCGTGCCGGCCCGGGCGCCGGCTGCGCGGGCCAGTCGCACCGCCGGGAACACCTCGTCGTCGAGCGGGAAGAACTCCCAGGTGTTCGGCACGGTCCAGTCCACCGGCGCGGCGGCGTCGGGGACGCGGTCGGGCCACGCCAGCCCCATCGCGATCGGCACCAGCATGGACGGCGGGCCGGCCTGGGCCAGCGTCGAGCCGTCGTAGAACTCCACCATCGAGTGGACGACGCTCGTCGGGTGCACCACGACCTCGATGCGCTCGAACGGCAGACCGAACAGCAGGTGCGCCTCGATGACCTCCAGCCCCTTATTGACCAGCGTGGCGGAGTTGACGGTGATCACCGGGCCCATGTCCCAGGTCGGGTGGGCGAGCGCCTGGTCGGGCTTGACGGCCTCGAGGTCGGCCCGCGAGCGCCCGCGGAACGGTCCGCCGCTCGCTGTCAGCACCAGCCTGCGGACCTCGTCGGCCCGCCCGCCGCGCAGGCACTGGGCGAGCGCACTGTGCTCGGAGTCGACGGGCACGATCTGGCCAGGCTTGGCCCGGCTGGTCACGACCTCCCCGCCGATGATCAGCGACTCCTTGTTGGCCAGCGCGAGGGTGCTGCCCGAGTCGAGGGCCGCGAGCGTCGGACGCAGGCCGACCGCACCCGTGATGCCGTTGAGGACCGTGTGGCAGTGCAGCCCCGCGGCCTCCACCGAGGCGGCCTCGCCCAGCCCTGAGTAGGCCGGCCGGAACTCGTGGACCTGTTGCTCGAAGAGGTCGGGGTTGGAGCCACCCGCGGTCAGCCCCACCACGCGGAACCGGTCGGGGTTGCGGCGTACGACGTCCAGGGCCTGGGTGCCGATCGACCCGGTCGACCCGAGGATGACGATGTCGCGAGCGCTCACCCCCGCATTGTTCCAGCCCGACGAACTCCTGCGAAAACCGGCGGAGCGCAGGGTGGCGGCCCTATCCTTTCGGCAAGCAGCACCCAGCACACCAGGAGGGGTTCGATGGGCGTGTCCGCCACCGGCGAGCGCGGTCTTCGCGCGCGCACGGTCCCCATCCTCCTGCTGACCGGCACCTTGGTCCTCACGGTTCTCTACTACCTCTGGGGGCCGTCGTGGACGCCGGGCGTGCGCAACGCCGCGGAGCAGAAGTGCAACGAGCTCAACGGCGCCAACTACCGCAGCTTCCGGCTCGACTGGGTGGTCCCCCAGCCCCCGAACTGGGACCAGCCGCACTGGATCTGCAAGGACGCCCGCAACCTCGAGAAGCCTGGAGTCAACTTCGGCTGGTGGGTCAACCCGTTCTGACGGGCTGACGCCCGTCAGACCCGGATCCGCGAGTAGCGGTGGCCTGATCCGCGTGGGAGACGACGAAGGTGCCTGTCCTGGTTGGAGAATCGGGGTTGCGAAGCCTTCGATCGTCCAGCCTGGAGAGGCACCTTGTCGGTGAAGACAATACGTCGTCGTGGTCGGGTCCGGAAGCGTGTGCGGATCGGCGCGCCGGACCCATCGCTGACCGCGACCTCTGGTGTCGCGGCGATCGCGGAGTTCATCGATAAGCTCGACGTGGTTGGCCGGTTCGACCGCGGTATCGGGTCGATCAAGAAGCGTGAGCGCGGCGCGTCGGGCGGTGAGCTGCTGGTCGCGATGGCGCAGTCCCAGCTCTTGGGTGCCGATGCGCTGGTCTCCTTGGATCGTCAACGTGCTGACCTGGCCGCGGTCGAGCTCTCGGCGGTGCCGGTGCTGGCCTCCACCAGCGCTGCGGGCTTGGCGCGCCGGTTCGGTCCGGAGCATCTGGCCGGGGTCGAGGCCGCGGTCGCTGACCTCGTGGGGCGTGCGGTCGACCTGCTCCCGGTCCAGCGTCGGGTCGAGCTCGGCGCGAGTGTCACCGTCGACCTGGACTCCACCGACGTGGAGGTCTACGGATCGAAGAAGCAGGGCGTGGCCTACAACTACCAAGGGCAACGCGCTGGCCGTCCGCATCTGGCGACCTGGGCCGAGGCCGGCCCGACGGTCGCGGCTGACCTGTTGGCCGGCAACGACGACGTCCGGCCCCGGGCCGCGGACATGCTGCGCCGCGGCCTGGCTGGGATCCCCGAACCGGTACGGGCCCCGAGCGGCTGCCGCCGATCGGCTGCGGACCAGGGTCGATGCCGGCTACTTCACCGCCGACCTCGCCCACGCTGCCGTGGCTGAGAGCTGTGACTTCGCGATCGCCGCGAAACGCAACACTGCGATGTGGCGCGCCTACGCCAGCATCGAGCCCGACGCGTGGGTCGATGCGATCGGGATGCCGGGCGCGCAGGTCGCCGCGGTTGACTACGCCCCGGCCGGTTGGCCCGCCGACACCTACACGATCGTGCGCAGGGTCCGGGTCGAGGCCGCACAGATCTCGGCCGACCCGCGTTCGCGACGACGTCGCACCATCGACAAGGACCAACTCGCGCTGGCGTTGGAGGGCACTGCGACCCACGCGTACGCGGTCTCGTTCATCGTCACCAACATCCCGGCCAACGACCGCCCCGGCGACACGGCCGGCAACGCCGAATCGATCCTCGAGGTCGAAACGTGGTTCCGGCGCCGCACCGACATCGAGGACCGGATCCGCGAGGCCAAGCTCGGCGCCGCCCTGCGTAGGCTCCCCTCCGGCGACCATGCCGTGAACACCGTGTGGATGTGGGCCGCGCTGCTGGCCGGGAACCTCTCGACCCTGCTCCAAGCACTCACCGGGATCGACACGCACGGCCGCGCACGCCGCCCGCCTGCGCCACGAACTGCTCTGCGTCCCCGCCCGGTTGGTCCGCCACCAGCGCCGCCTGACGCTGCGGCTGCCACCCGGTGACCACCTGCTGCCCGTCGTGCTCACCCGGCATCAGAGAACTCGGCACCGCGGCCTGACCCCGCCGTCCCGTCCGCACGACCAGGAACCCGGAGAACCGCACCCGAACAGTCATCGGGACCATCGACGCGCCCGACCCCGGATCCGCGAGCACGAGTCGCTCCGAAGGCCAACCACGGTCACGCCTCACGCACTACTCGCGGATCCGGGTCAGAACGGCTTGACCCAGCGCTCGTCCCGAGAGCGCGCACGCACAGGGCTCTGCCTGGTCACCGGCTCCGCGGAGCTACTGCTCCCGCATCCCCCACGGTGATCCGTAGGCGGTGAGCAGGTCCAGGAACGGCTGGGCATCGAACGCCTCCGGGCCGAGCACGCCACGCCCCTGCCAGGTCCCCTGGGCGAGCAGCTCGAGGGCGACCACCGGGTTGACCGCGGTCTGCCAGACGACGCACTGGTGTCCGTACTCCTGCATGGACCACTCGTTGTCGACGACGTGGTAGAGGTACGTCGACCGCGGCTGCCCGTCCTTGCCCTTGCCGGTGACATAGAGGCCGGCGCAGGTCTTGCCGCGCATCTTGTCGCCGAGCGTCGCCGGGTCGGGGAGCGACGCGGCCACGACGTCCCGCGGGGAGACCTCGACGCCGCCGACGCGGACCTTCTCGGTCTTGTCGAGGCCGACCTTGTGCAGGACCCTGAGCACCTCGATGAACTCGTCGCCCAGGCCGTACTTGAACGTGGCTCGCTTGCAGTCGACCCAGCGCGGCATGAGTAGCACCTCCTCATGCTCCACGTTCACGCACTCGACCGGGCCGATGCCGTCGGGGAAGTCGAAGACCTCAGGCTCGCTGAACGGCACGGTCGTGAACCATCCACGGTCCTTCTCCCAGACCACCGGCGGGTTCAGACACTCCTCGATCGTGGTCCAGATCGAGAACGACGGAGCGAAGTCGTAGCCGTCGACGGTGAGGTTCGACCCGTCACGGGTGCCCAGCTCGTCGATCTCGTCGAAGAGGTGGTCGGCGGCGTATCTCGCGAAGACGTCCGAGAGCCCTGGCTCCACGCCCATCCCGACCAGGGCGAGCCGCCCGGCGTCCTCCCACTCCTGGGCGACGGCGAACTGCTCGTCGCCGAGCTTGACCCCGCACTCCTCGTACGGCGAGGTGGGGTGCGGCTTGGAGAGGCTCATCGCCATGTCGAGGTAGTCGGCACCTCCGGCGTACGCGCCCTCGAAGATGGGCATGACGAAGCGCGGGTCCACGGCGTTCATGACGTGGGTGATCGCGTGCTCCTTGACCAATGCCTCGACCGAGTCGGCGTCCGAGGCGTCCACGCGTGCTGCCGTGAAGCGTGCGTCGACCGTCGCAGCCTTCTCCGCACGGGCCCGGTCGTAGTCGGCGCACACGACCGCGTCGAAGAAGTCGCGCCGGGCGGCGATCGCCGCGAACGCCCCGCCGACGCCCCCTGCGCCGACCAGCAGGATCCTCACGAGGACTCCCCGATGTAGCTCATCACGTGCTTGATGCGGGTGTAGTCCTCCAAGCCGTACATCGAGAGGTCCTTGCCGTAGCCGCTGTGCTTGAAGCCTCCGTGCGGCATCTCCGAGACGAACGGGATGTGGGTGTTGATCCACACCACACCGAAGTCGAGCTTCTTGCTCATCCGCATCGCGCGGCCGTGGTCCTTGGTCCACACGCTCGAGGAGAGGCCGTACTCGACGCCGTTGGCCCAGGCGAGAGCCTCCGCCTCGTCGCTGAAGCGCTGCACGGTGATGACCGGGCCGAAGATCTCGCTCTGGATCTGCTCGTCGTCCTGGTGCAGGCCCGACACGACAGTGGGCTCGTAGAAGTAGCCGGCCTCGCCCTGCCGTTTGCCTCCCGTATGCAGAGTTGCATGGTCGGGCAGCCGGTCCACCATGCCGCTCACCCGGGTCAGCTGGTCCACGTTGTTGAGCGGCCCGTAGGCGACCTCGTCGTCGTCGGGCATGCCGGTCTTCGTGTTGCGGGCCTGCTCGGTCAGCGCTGCGACGAAGTCCTCGTGCACACCCGGGCCGGCGAGCACGCGTGTGGCCGCGGTGCAGTCCTGCCCGGCGTTGAAGTAGCCGGCCCCGGCGATCGCCTCGGCCGCAGCCTCGACGTCCGCGTCGTCGAAGATGATCACGGGCGCCTTGCCACCGAGCTCGAGGTGCACCCTCTTCAGGTCGGTCGCCGCGGAGGCGGCGACCTCCATGCCGGCGCGCACGGAGCCGGTGATCGAGACCATCTGGGGTGTCTTGTGGGAGATCAGGGCGCGGCCGGTCTCCCGGTCACCGGTGACGACGTTCAGCACACCGGGTGGCAGGAACTCCTGGCAGATCTGCGCCAGCAACGTCGAGGAGGCCGGGGTGGTGTCGCTGGGTTTGAGCACGATGGTGTTGCCGGCAGCCAAGGCCGGGGCGATCTTCCAGATCATCATCATCAGGGGGTAGTTCCACGGCGTGACCTGACCGACCACCCCGATCGGCTCCCGGCGGATCCACGACGTGTGGTCGGCGAGATACTCCCCCGCGCTCCGGCCCTCGAGCACGCGGGCGGCGCCGGCGAAGAAGCGGAAGTGGTCCGCGCTCGGCGGCAGCTCCTCGCTCGCGGTCAGCCCGGTCGGCTTGCCGGTGTCGGTCACCTCGACCTGCGTGATCTCGTCGGCTCGCGCGTCGATCGCGTCGGCGATCCTGAGCAGCGCGTCCCCGCGCTCCTTGGGGGTGGTGCTGCCCCACGACTCGAAGGCGGCGGCCGCGGCAGCGTACGCCCGGTCGACGTCCGCGGCACCACTGGCCGGGGCGGTCGCGTAGACCTCCCCGGTGGAGGGGTTCACCACGTCGTAGGTGGCACCGGACGCTGCGTCGACCGACTCGCCGTCGATCAGGTTGCGGAAGGTAGTGCTCATGCGGGGACTCTAGCCAGCATTCCGCGAGGCGAGAAGGGAGCAGACGACGAAATCCGCGAAAAATCTGCGCATCGACGACGGATTCGCTTGCGTTGCTGCGAGTGGGGAGAGAAGATTGGCAGATGCTGCCGCAGGACCACCTTTGGATGCACTTCACGCGCATGTCCACCTACGACCACCAGGACGTGCCCGTCATCGTGCGCGGCGAAGGTGCCTACATCTACGACGCCCAGGGCCGGCGCTACCTCGACGCCCTGGCCGGCCTCTTCGTCAACCAGCTCGGGCATGGTCGCGAGGACCTCGCGGAGGCTGCGGCCAAGCAGGCTCGGGAGCTGGCGTTCTTCCCGCTCTGGTCCTACGCGCACCCCGCCGCCATCGAGCTCGCCGACCGGGTAGCCGGCTACGCGCCGGGCGACCTGAACCGGGTCTTCTTCACCAGTGGCGGCGGCGAGGCGGTGGAGACCGCCTGGAAGCTCGCGAAGAACTACTTCAAGCTCGTCGGCAAGCCGCTCAAGCACAAGGTGATCTCCCGGGCCATCGCCTACCACGGCACCACGCAGGGGGCGCTCTCGATCACCGGCCTTCCCGGCCTCAAGCAGATGTTCGAGCCGTTGGTGCCGTCCACCTTCCGGGTCCCGAACACCAACATCTACCGCGCGCCGATCCATGGCGACGACCCGGAGGCCTTCGGCCGCTGGGCAGCCGACCAGATCGCGGTGGCGATCGAGAACGAGGGCCCCGACACCGTGGCTGCTGTGTTCCTCGAGCCCGTCCAGAACGCCGGCGGCTGCTTCCCACCCCCGCCGGGCTACTTCCAGCGTGTCCGCGAGATCTGTGACCAGTACGACGTGCTCCTGGTCAGCGACGAGGTCATCTGCGCATTCGGCAGGCTCGGTCACTACTTCGGCGCCGAGCGCTACGGCTACCAGCCCGACATCATCACGTGCGCCAAGGGCATCACGTCCGGCTACGCCCCGCTGGGCGCGATGATCGCCAGCGAACGCCTCTACGAGCCGTTCGCGCACGGCCAGGAGATGTTCGCCCACGGCTACACCTTCGGCGGCCACCCGGTCTCTTCCGCAGTCGCCCTGGCCAACCTCGACGCCTTCGAGAACGAGTCGATCAACAAGCACGTGCTCGCCAACCAGGACGGCTTCCGCAGCACCTTGGAGAAGCTGTTGGACCTGCCCATCGTGGGCGACGTCCGTGGCGACGGCTACTTCTACGGCATCGAGCTGGTCAAGAACAAGGACACCAAGGAGACCTTCGACGACGACGAGGCCGAGCGCCTGCTGCGCGGTTTCCTGTCCAAGGCCCTGTTCGACGCCGGCCTCTACTGCCGAGCAGACGACCGTGGCGACCCCGTCATCCAGCTGTCACCACCGTTGATCTGCGACCAGGAGCACTTCGACGAGATCGAGCAGATCCTGCGCACAGTGCTCACCGAGGCACTCGAACACCTATAAGACCGGGGGTCACCTGTCGGAGGGCAGGGTGGGGGGTAGCGGCGGTCCGACGTCGGGAAGCATGTCGGGTCGCCGCTTCCGTGTGACTTCCAGGTGACGCTGGCACAGCGACCGTCAGGTCAAGACCTTCTTGCGGTTGACCACCATGTTGCCGAGCACCAGCGAGAGCGCGATCACGAACATCACGGTGCCGACCACGTTGACCTGCATCGGAACACCACGCTGCGCGGCGCCCCAGACGAACATCGGGAAGGTCACCGTCTGTCCCGAGTTCAGGTTGGTGATGATGAAGTCGTCGAAGGAGAGCGAGAAGCTCAGCAGGGCGGCGGCCGCGATCCCCGGGAAGACCAAGGGGAAGGTGACCCGCCAGAAGGTCACGCTCTCGTTGGCGTAGAGGTCCATCGCCGCCTGCTCGAGGTTGCTGTCGAGACCGGCGAGCCTGGCCTTCACGGTGACGATGACGAACGACAGGCAGAACATCACGTGGGCGATGAAGATGGTCCAGAAGCCCAGCTGACCACCGAAGCCCGCGGACACGAACAGCGCCAGCAGCGAGGAGCCCATGACGATCTCGGGCGAGGCCATCGGCAGGAAGACGATCAGGTTGGCTGCGGACCGTCCAGCGAAGCTGTGCCGGACCAGTCCGAACGCGGCCAGCGTGCCCAGCGCGACTGCCACCACCGTCGCGAGTAGGCCGATCTCGATGCTGCGGACGACCGCCTCGCACATGCCGTTCGGCGCGCAGGGATCGGTCCAGTTGTCCCACGTGAACCCCTGGAACGCGTAGACGTTGCGGGAGCGCCCGGCGTCGTTGAAGCTCATCAGCATCACGACGGCGATCGGGACGAACATGTAGACCAGCACCAGGAAGCCGAGGGCCATCACCAGGTGCTCGCCGACCCAGCGACCGACGCGCTGCAGGACGGTCATACCAGCTCCTCCGTCCCGGCCCTGCGGACGTAGAGGAGGACCATCGTCACGATGACAGCCATCAGGATGACCGACAGTGCCCCCGCCGCGGCGAAGTCGCCCGTGGTGGTGAACAGGTTCTGGATCACGTTGCCGACCATGCGCTGGTTCGGGCTGCCGAGCAGCTCGGCGTTGATGTAGTCACCGGCAGCGGGTATGAAGGTCAGGAGGGTGCCGGCGACCACGCCCGGCATCGACAGCGGGAGCGTGACCTTGAGGAAGCCACGCGCCGGCGACGCGTAGAGGTCGCTCGCCGCCTCGACCAGCCTGCCGTCGATCTTCTCCAGGCTCGCGTAGAGCGGGAGGACCATGAAGGGCAGGAAGTTGTAGGTCAGCCCGGCGATCACGGCGACCGGCGTCGCGAGCAGACGACCATCGTCCCCGAGCAGGCTCACGAACTTCAGCGCGTCGACGATGAACCCGTCGTCGGCGAGGATCAGCTTCCACGAGAGGGTGCGCACCAGGAAGCTGGTGAAGAACGGTGCGATCACCAGCACGAGCAGGAAGGTGCGCCAGCGGCCGGCCTTGAACGCGATCGCGTAGGCGAGTACGTAGCCCAGGATCAGGCACAGCACGGTCGCCAGGCCGGCGTACCAGAGGGACCTCAGCAGCGGTGTCCAGTAGGCGTCCAGGGCGTCGACGAAGTTCTCGAACCGGAAGCTCACGTCATAGCCGGTCAGGACCGACCCCTCGGGGTCGTAGAGGCTGGTAGCGAGCAGTGAGTAGAACGGGATCACGAAGAACAGGGCCAGCCACACGGCGGTCGGCAGCATCAGCCAGTAGCCGGTCAGCTTGCGGCTGCGGGACCGTCCGGCAGGCATCAGCTCTCCTCGACGATGCCGGCGTTGACGTCCTGACTGGCGTCGAGCAGGAACGCGAACTCCGGGCGCCACGACACGTCCACCTTCGTGCCACGCGGGAGGATCGCGCGGCGACCGGTGTTCTGCTCGAAGGCCATCAGCTCCTGGCCCCAGGGCATGCGCACGAGGTACTGCGTGCTGACCCCGACGAAGCTGACGTCGGTGACGTGACCGCCGCTCAGCTGGTTGCCCGGCGCGTCGAGCGGCTCGCCCGCGGGCGCGACGAGGACCTTCTCGGGCCTGATGCCCACCCAGCCGGCTCCCGACGTGGCGTGTGCGCGCTCGGCAGGGATCGACACCATCGTGCCCTCCATGTCGACCTTCACGACGTCGCCGTCCTGGCCGGCGATCTTGCCGGCGATCAGGTTGGACTGGCCCAGGAAGTTCGCGACGAACGTGGTGCGCGGGTTCTCGTAGAGCTCACCGGGAGAGCCCATCTGCTCGATCACGCCGGCGTTCATGACCGCGATGGTGTCGGCCATCGTCATGGCCTCCTCCTGGTCGTGGGTCACGTGGACGAAGGTGAGGCCGACGTCGGTCTGGATGCGCTTGATCTCGATCTGCATCGCGCGGCGCAGCTTGAGGTCGAGGGCGCCCAGCGGCTCGTCGAGCAGCAGCACCTCGGGCCGGTTGATCAGCGCCCTGGCCAGTGCGACGCGCTGCTGCTGCCCACCGGAGAGCTGGGCCGGCTTCTTGCGGGCCTGGGCGTCGAGCTCGACCAGTGACAGCATGTCGTCGACCTGCTTGGTCACATCGGCGCTCTTGCGGCGTCGCAGCCCGAAGGCGACGTTCTCGTAGATGTCCAGGTGCGGGAAGAGCGCGTAGTTCTGGAACACCGTGTTGACCGGACGCCGGTACGGCTTCTCGTAGGTGATCTCCGAGTCGCCCAGATGGATCGTGCCCGAGGTGGGTGTCTCCAGCCCGGCGACCATGCGCAGGGTCGTGGTCTTGCCGCATCCGGACGGGCCCAGGAGCGCGAAGAAGCTGCCCGCGGGCACCTCCAGGTCGAGCGCCTTGACCGCCGTGAACGAGGTGAACTCCTTGGTCAGCTGGGTGAGCCGCAGGCTCCGCGAGCCCTGCCACGAGTGTTCAGCCGCCTGTGACATCGGCAAAGTCTCCTTCGTATGCCCTGATCTGGAACTCCTCGAGCGCCATGAAGCCGTGCGTGGTCGCCAGCGACTCGGCGGTCGGGAAGATGAGGGTGTTCTCGACCAGGCTCGGGTCGACCCGCTCCATGGCCTCCTGGGCGCCCTTGACCGGGCAGATGAACCAGACGAAGGCTGCGAGCCTGGCCGCGATCTCCGGGTCGTAGTAGTAGTTGATCCAGTCCTCCGCGTTGCGCTGGTGGGTCGAGAGGTTGGGCACGAGCATGTTGTCGGCCCAGATCATCTGGCCCTCCTCAGGTGCGACGAACACCAGGTTCTCGTCCTCCGCCGCGGCCACGTCGCCCGACCAGGCCTCGCAGGCCAGGATGTTCCCGGCCGAGAGGTCCTGGATGTACTCGTTGCCGGTGAACGCCCGGACCTGCCCGTCACGCCGGGCCCTGCTCAGGGCGTCGATCGCGTTGCCCCAGTCGGCGTCGGTGAAGTTGCTCGGGTCGGACCCCTGGCTCAGCAGGATGAGTCCCATGGTGTCGCGCATCTCGGACAGCAGGGAGATGCGGCCCCGAAGGTCGGAGCGGGTCAACAGCTCCTCGAAGGACCGGACCTCCTTGACCTTGGACTTGTTGTAGGCGATGCCGGTCAGGCCGCTCTGCCAGGGCGCGGAGTACTCGCGCTTCGGGTCCCAGTCGACGCCGGCCAGCGAGTCGATGATGTTGGCGTGCAGGTTGGGCACGTTGGCTGCGTCGAGCTTCTGGATCCAGCCCATCTGGATCATCCGTGCTGCCATCCAGTCGGTCAGCATGAACAGGTCCCGCTTCGAGGACTGGCAGGAGCCCAGCTGGTTGACGACCTTGGCGAAGAACTCGATGTTGTCGTTGACGTCGGCGGTGTAGTCGACCTCGATCCCCGTGCGCTTCTGGAAGTCGGTGAGCGTCGACGTGGTCTCGTCGTCGTCCTCGTCGATGTACTCCGGCCAGTTCGACACGACCAGGCGGCGCTCCCTGCCCGACAGGTCACGTGCCTGGCACGATGTCGGACTCTGCAAGCGGTCAGGCGTGCCGAACAGCGGTAGGGCGCCGAGACTGCCGAGCCCGACGGCGAGACCCACCCCGCCGCGGAGCATCGACCTGCGACTGAGCCGAACCGGACCCGCCATGGTCAACCTCCCCTGCTAAAGGGCAGATGGTGGCACGGGCGAGTCGATCATGACAAGGGATTCCGTCGCCAAAAAGTGAAAACGCAACGAAATCCGCACGTCAGCGTTGCTTCCCTACCCCAGACCTGTGAGGATCAGGCCTGTGAGCAGACCCAAGGCACGTCTCGACGACGTCTCCAAGGCCATCATCGCCCTGCTCCAGGAGGACGGACGCCGTTCCTATGCCTCGATCGGCAAGGAGGTGGGCCTCTCCGAGGCGGCCGTGCGCCAGCGGGTCCAGCGCCTCATCGACGGCGGCGTCATGCAGGTCGTGGCCGTCACGGACCCGACCGAGCTCGGGTTCGCCCGGCAGGCCATGATCGGCGTCCGCGCGTCGGGCGAGCTCGAGCCGATCGCCGACGCCCTGGCCGAGATGGAGGAGGTCGACTACGTGGTCATCACCGCCGGCTCCTTCGACCTGCTCGCCGAGGTCGTCGCGGAGAGCGACGAGCATCTGCTGGAGATCATCTCCAAGCGGATCCGCAACATCCCGGGCGTGCTGTCCAGTGAGTCGTTCGTCTACCTCCGGCTGCGCAAGCAGACGTACTCGTGGGGCGTGCGCTGACCGCCAGCCGCAGTCTGTGGCAGGACACCGCTCCCCCTTCGGAGCCGCGCCCTGCCCTCGACGGCGACGCGGAGTACGACGTGGCAGTGGTCGGCGGCGGGTTCACCGGCCTCTGGACGGCGTACTACCTGCTGCGCGCCGAGCCCTCGCTCCGTGTGGTGGTGCTGGAGGCCGAGACCGTCGGCTTCGGCGCCTCGGGCGGTAACAGCGGCTGGTGCTCGGCGCTGTTCCCGACCAGCCTGCCAGGCATGCACGACGCCCTCGTCGACACCCTCGACGAGATCGAGGCCGTCTTGGCGGCCGAACGCATCGACGCCCACTTCCGCCGCGGAGGCACGATCGCCGAGCACACCCGGGTGCTCGAGCTCGAGCCTCGTACGGTCCGCACCGATCGAGGCGTGATCACCGCCGACGTCGTGGTTCGCGCCACCGAGGGCTACACCTCGGGGCTGCCCGGACACCGCCGGGACCTCGCACCCGTCTACTCGCTGGTCGTCGCCACCGAGCCACTCGCCGCCGCGACGTGGGCGGAGATCGCTCGCGGAGGCCGAGACCTTCAGCGACCACCGCCACCTCATCGTCTACGGCCAGCGCACTGCTGACGACCGCCTCGTGTACGGCGGGCGCGGGGCGCCGTACCACTGGAGGTCCCGCACGCGACCCGAGTACGACGCCGCGGCTACGTCGGAGACGGCGTGAGCACCACGAACCTCGCCGCCCGCACGGTGTGCGACCTGGTCCTAGGCCACGACACCGAGCTCACCCGACTGCCCTGGGTGGGCCATCAGTCAGGTCGGTGGGAGCCCGAGCCGTTGCGGTGGCTGGGGATCAACGCGGCCCTCCGGGCGATGAGCCTGGCCGACCGCGAGGAGAGCGCGACCGGTCGACCCAGCCGCGTCGCGCGGATGATGGCACCCCTCACGGGCGGTCACTAGCACGCGCGGAGAGCTCGGGCCTGAGCGTGTCGAGGACGCCGGCGTCCTCGATCGTGGACGGGACCGCCGGGTCTCCCCCGTCGGCGATCTCGCGCATGGTCTTGCGCAAGATCTTGCCCGAGCGCGTCTTGGGGAGCCCGGCGACGACAGTGACGTCCTTGAAGGCGGCCACCGGGCCGATCTCGTCGCGCACCTTGGCCACCAGCTCGGCCTCGACGCCATCCCCGTCGGCTCCAGCCTTGAGCACCACGAACCCGCGCGGCACCTGACCCTTGAGCTCGTCGGCGACCCCGATCACGGCGCACTCGGCCACCGCGGGGTGGGCCGAGATCACCGCCTCGATCGAGCCGGTTGACAGCCGGTGGCCGGCGACGTTGATGACGTCGTCCGTGCGGCCCATCACGTAGAGGTAGCCGTCCTCGTCGACGTAGCCACCGTCACCGGAGAGGTAGTAGCCGTCGTACGCCGCGAGGTAGGACGAGACGTAGCGGTCGTCGTCGCCCCACAGCGTGGGGAGGGTGCCCGGGGGCAGCGGCAGCTTGATGCAGATCGCGCCCTCCTCCCCGGCCGCCGCACGGGCGCCCGCAGTGTCGAGCACCTGCACGTCGTACCCGGGAACAGGGACGCTCGGCGACCCGGGCTTGGTCGGCATCGGGTCCAGGCCGCGCAGCGAGGCGGCGATCGGCCAGCCCGTCTCGGTCTGCCACCAGTTGTCGATCACGGGTACGCCGAGCCGCTCGCCGGCCCACGCGTAGGTGTCGGGGTCGAGCCGCTCACCGGCGAGGAACAGGTGCCGCAGGCTCGGCAGCTCCGGCACCAGCGACCCGGACGGGTCCTCCTTCTTGATCGCGCGGATGGCCGTCGGCGCGGTGAAAAGCGCCTGGACCTCGTGCTCGGCGACAACCCGCCAGAACGCCCCGGCGTCGGGTGTGCCGACGGGCTTGCCCTCGTAGAGGACCGTCGTAGCACCGGCGATCAGCGGTGCGTAGACGATGTAGGAGTGGCCGACCACCCAGCCGACGTCGGAGGCGGCCCACCAGACCTGCCCGGCCTGGATGTCGTAGACCTGCCGCATCGACCACGCCATGGCCACCGCGTGACCGCCGTTGTCGCGCACGATGCCCTTCGGCTTGCCGGTCGTGCCCGAGGTGTAGAGAACGTAGAGCGGGTCAGTCGCGGCGACCTCCTCGCACGGCGCGGGGTTCGTGCGACCGGCGCGCATCGCCACCGCCCAGTCGATGTCCCGGCCGTCACGCAGCTCCGCGGTCGCCTGCGGGCGCTGCAGGATCACGCAGGCGCCTGGCTGATGTGAGGAGAGTGCGAGGGCACCGTCGAGGAGCGGCTTGTACTCCACGACCCTCGTGGGCTCGATGCCGCACGATGCGGAGACGACGACCTTGGGCTTGGCGTCGTCGATGCGTACGGCGAGCTCGGCGGACGCGAAGCCGCCGAACACGACCGAGTGGACCGCTCCGAGCCGCGCACAGGCCAGCATCGCGATGACGGCCTCCGGCACCATCGGCAGGTAGATCACGACGCGGTCGCCCTTGACGACGCCCAGGCCGCGCAGCACGCCGGCGAACGCCGCGACCTCAGCCAGCAGCTCGGCGTAGGTGAAGGTCCGCTTGGTGCCGGTGACCGGGCTGTCGTAGACCAGCGCGGCCTGGTCGGCCCGACCGGCGACGACGTGCCGGTCCAGGGCGTTGTAGCAGGTGTTGAGCGTGGCGTCGGGGAACCACCGGTAGAACGGTGGCCGGCTCGCGTCGAGCACCTGCTGCGGCTTGCGGATCCACGTCACCAGCTCCGACTGCTCGCCCCAGAACCCCTCCGGGTCGGTGATCGAGCGGGCGTGCACCTCTGCGTAGTCGGCCATGGCCCCAGTAAATCGTTTGACGCTGCGCACCGTCAGCCGGGACCCTCGGAAGCGAGCGCCGGCGTTGGACCGGCAGGAGAGAGAGGGGGCGGATATGCGCATCGCGGTCCTTGGCATGCCTTCAGCCCTGCCAACCTCTCACCTCTGGAGCTCCACTCTTGTCTTCCGAACTGTCGTCTGACTTCACCTTCGACTGGCAGACCACCGCCGACCTCGGCGACGGCCAGCGCCTGTCCACCTATCCCGACGCGGAGAAGCTCTGCAAGGGACCCGAACCCGTGCCCGACTGGGTCGTCACCGAGCGGGCCGCTGTCGACACCGAGCTCGGCATCCTCAAGACCGGCAAGGAAGCCGACTGCTTCCTGATGGAGCGAGCCGTCCCTGGCGGCCGCAGCTCGATCCTGGCGGTCAAGCGCTACCGGGGCGAGGAGCACCGGCTCTTCCACCGCGACCCCGAGTACACCGACGGCCGACGGACCAAGAAGAGCCGTGACAACCGCGCCGTGCAGAAGAAGTCCGCATGGGGCCGCACGGTTGCCGCAGGCCAGTGGGCGTGGGTCGAGTGGGAGGCGCTGCGACGCTTCTGGCTGGCCGGCGTACCGGTCCCCTATCCCGTGCAGCTCGAAGGCACCGCCCTCCTCATGGAGCTGATCGAGCACGACGGGGACGCGGCGCCCCGGCTCGCGCAGACGCGCCCGGACGCGCCCCTGCTCGCGGCGTACTTCGACCAGCTTCGCGACGCGATGATGAAGCTCGCCCAGCACGGGGTGGCCCACGGTGACCTCTCGCCCTACAACATCCTCGCCGCGGGCGACCGGCTCGTGATCATCGACCTCCCTCAGGTGGTCGACCTGGTCGCCAACCCGGTCGGCCCGGACTTCCTGATGCGCGACTGCCACAACGTGTGCGCGTGGTTCGTCCGGCGTGGGCTGGAGGTGGACGAGCACGAGCTGTTCGCCGCCGTGCTCAGCCAGGTCTACTGACCCACCGCTCTTGCATCTCCGGAGGCGATGACGTCACCCCCGGCCACCCGCGTCGTTGTGGAAGCGTGGACCTCTCCCGACGGAACCTTCTGCGCTCGGTCGCGGCCCTGGGCGGGGTAGCCGCGCTCGGCCTCGACCTCTACGGCACCCCCACGTGGGCCAACGCCCTCAACGCCTCCGGGACGACGCTGGCACGGACCCTGCGCAAGGGTCCGGCCGGACCGGGCGGCTACGCACCCGTCGTGGCCGGGCTCGGCGAGCCGCACCGCGTGCGCACCGACCTGGGAGTGCCGGCCTCCCAAGGCCGAGAGAGCCGGCGGTCCGCTGTGCTCGCCTTCGCCCAGATCAGCGACGTCCACATCGTCGACACCCAGTCCCCCATGCGACTGGAGTGGCTCGACAGGTTCGACGACACCGATGCGCCTGGCGACCCGGTCACCGGCCTGACCTCCTCGGCGTACCGGCCGCAGGAGATGCTCAGCGCGCAGGTGGCCGACTCGATGGTCCGAGCGATCAACCAGATCGGGGCAGGTCCCGTGACGGGCGAGCGCCTCGCGTTCACCATCCAGACCGGCGACAACTCCGACAACTCCCAGTACAACGAGGTCCGCTGGAACATCGACGTCCTGGATGGCAGGACTGTCAGGGCGGACTCCGGCGACGCGAACAAGTACGAGGGCGTCGCGGACAACGATCTCCTCTACTACGACCAGCACTACTGGCACCCCGAGCCGCCGCCGCCGGGCAAGGCGCCCGACCTCCCGAAGACCAAGTACGGCTTCCCGACACTGCCAGGCCTGCTCGACGCGGCCCGCCGCCCGTTCGACGCCGAGGGCCTGGCCATGCCGTGGTACTCGGCCTTCGGCAACCACGACGGCCTGGTGCAGGGCAACTTCCCGGCCTCGACGCTCGGTCTGGCGATGAACACCGTGGCGACCGGAAACCTCAAGCTGATCACGCCTCCGCCTGGGCTCTCCCAGGCGACCCTGCTCAACGCCCTGCGCCTGGGCACCTACGGTGCACTCCTGGCCGGCCTGGTGCTCACGCCCTACGTTCGAGTCGTGAGCAAGGACGGCAACCGTCGCCTGCTCAGTCGCAAGCAGGTCGTCGAGGAGCACTTCGCGAGCACGGGTGCGCCGTACGGACACGGCTTCACCCAGGAGAACCGCTCCCAGGGGACGGCGTACTACACCTTCGACCAGGGCAACGTCCGCTTCATCGTGATGGACACCGTCAACCCGAACGGCTACTCCGACGGCTCGCTCGACAAGATCCAGTTCGCCTGGATCAAGAGCGTGCTGGCAGCCTCCACCGACAAGGTCGTGGTGCTCGCCAGCCACCACACGAGCGAGACGATGCAGAACACCTTGATCCTGGCCGGCGGCGACACCCAGCTCCGGGTCAGCGGCGTCACGTTGAAGGCCGAGCTCCTCAACCACCCGAACGTCGTCGCGTGGGTCAACGGTCACTCGCACCGCAACCAGGTCTGGGCGCACCCCCGTCCGGGCGGCGGCGGGTTCTGGGAGATCAACACGGCTTCGCACATCGACTGGCCGCAGCAGTCACGCATCGTGGAGATCGTCGACAACAACGACGGGTCGCTGTCGATCTTCGCCACTGTCGTCGACCACGCGGCGGACCCTGCGCCGTCGGGCACGGGCAGCGCGCTCGCGCTGGCGGCACTGGCTCGCGAGCTCTCCGCCAACGACTGGCAGGAGCGCTCGGCCAACCGGCTGGGCGCTCTGGACGACCGCAACGTGGAGCTCCTGGTCGCCAAACCCGCCGGCGTGGCCTAGGCCTCCGTCGCGGCGAGCTGCCCGCAGGCGCCGTCGATCTCGCGCCCCCGGGTGTCGCGGACCGTGGTCGGCACACCCTTGGCCTCGAGCCGCCGGACGAACTCGCGCTCGTCCTCCCGGCGCGATGCGGTCCACTTGGAGCCGGGCGTCGGGTTGAGCGGGATGAGGTTGACGTGCACCCAGCCCCAGTCGCCGTACGACGTGAGGACGTCACCGAGCAGGTCGGCCCGCCAGGCCTGGTCGTTGATGTCCTTGATCATGGCGTACTCGATCGACACACGGCGCTTGGTCTGCTGCGCGTAGTGCCAGGCCGCCTCGACCGCCTCGCGGACCTTCCAACGCGTGTTGATCGGCACCAGCTCGTCACGGAGCTCGTCGTCAGGGGCGTGCAGGCTGAGCGCCAGGGTCACCGGGATGCCCTCGGTGGCCAGCTGCTCGATGCGGGGCACCAGCCCGACCGTCGAGACCGTGATGCCGCGAGCGGACATGCCGAGCCCGTCGGGTGACTTGTCGGTGAGCCGGCGTACGGAGCCGATCACTGCCTTGTAGTTGGCCATCGGCTCGCCCATGCCCATGAACACCACGTTGGAGACCCGGCCCGGTCCGCCGGCCACCTCGCCGCGGTGCAGCGCACGAGCGCCGGCGACGACCTGCTCGACGATCTCGGCGGTCGACATGTTCCGCTGCAGACCGCCCTGACCTGTGGCGCAGAACGGGCAGGCCATGCCGCACCCCGCCTGGCTCGACACACACATCGTGACCCGGTCCGGGTAGCGCATCAGCACCGACTCGACCAGGGCGCCGTCGAAGAGCCGCCACAGCGTCTTGACCGTCGTCCCGCTGTCGGTCTGCATCGTCCGCAGCGGCGTCATCAGCTCGGGCAGCAGTCCAGCGACCAGCTGCTCCCGCTCGGCTGCGGGCAGGTCGGTCATCTCAGCGGGGTCGTCGACGAGGCGGCTGAAGTAGTGGGTCGACAGCTGCTTGGCACGGAACCCCGGCAGCCCGAGGTCGGAGACCAGCTCCTTGCGCCCCCCGGCGTCGAGGTCGGCGAGGTGCCGGGGTGGCTTCTTGCGACCGCGCGGCTCGTCGAAGACCAGCGGGAGGGACTTGGAGGATTCGCTCATGGCGCCCCGATTCTCCCATGCCCCGCCCCTCCGGAGACACGCTCGGCACTCCTAGCTGGCAAAGACCAGATAGTGGAGGAGCAGCCAGACCGGCGCCACGGTCGCCAGCAGCGAGTCGAGCCGGTCCATCAGGCCGCCATGGCCGGGAATGATCTGCGACATGTCCTTGATGCCGAGGTCGCGCTTGATCACCGACTCGCAGAGGTCGCCGAGCGTTGCCATCACCACGGCGATCAGGCCGAGACAGACCCCCACCCACCAGTCACCGTCGAGCAGGTAGACCACCAGCGCCCAGCCCGCGGCCACGCATGAGATCAGCGAGCCGGCGAACCCCTCCCAGGACTTCTTGGGCGAGATGACCGGTGCCATGGGATGCCTGCCGAAGAGCACGCCTGCGGCGTAGCCGCCGATGTCGGAGGCGATCGTGACGCCGACGAAGGCCAAGACGCCCTTGACGCCGTCGTCGTCGAGACCACCCCCGGTGCGGCCGCCCTCGGACAGGAGCAGCACGACGAAGGATCCCAGGAACGGCAGGTAGAGCAGCGCGAAGATCGAGGCCGACGCGTCCCGGACGTAGCCGTCGACGCCGCGCCGCAGCAACCAGAGCATCGTCGCGAGAGCGGTGACGGCAGTAGCGGTCACCAGGGACGGGGCGCCGTAGAAGTAGGCGACCGACACCATCACGACACCGCCGAGCATCAGCGGCTCCTGCGGCAGGTTGATGCCCTTGGCCTTGAAGCCCTGGTCGAGCTCCCAGATCGCGACTACGACTGCAATCGCGACGACCACCATGAAGGCGGTCTTCCAGAAGACGAGCGACCCGATGATCAGCGCGATCAGGACGACCGCGGACGCGATCGCCGCAGGGAGGTCGCGGCCGGCGCGGCTGGTCTTGGGAGCCGGAGCGGGTGCGGAGGCTTCCGGTGTGTCGTTCGCGGTCATCGACCTTGAGGCTAGCGCCTCAGACCTCCATCAGCTCTGCTTCCTTGTGCTTGAGCAGCTCGTCGATCTGGTCGGTGTGCTTCCTGGTGAGGACGTCGAGGCGCTTCTCCGCACCAGTGACGTCGTCCTTGCTGACCTCGCCGTCCTTCTCCGCGCGCTCCATGACCTGCTTGGCGTGGCGGCGGATGTTGCGCACCGAGACACGGCCGTCCTCGGCCTTGGTCTTGGCCAGCTTGATGTACTCCTTGCGGCGGTCCTCGGTCAGCTCCGGGAGCACCACGCGGATGGTCTTGCCGTCGTCGGTGGGGTTGACGCCGAGGTCCGAGTCGCGGATGGCCTTCTCGATGGCACCCATCGAGGAAGCGTCGTAGGGCGCGATGATGATGACCCGCGCCTCGGGCACGGTGAACGACGCGAGCTGCTGGATCGGCGTGGGCGTGCCGTAGTAGTCAGCGGCGAGCTTGTGGAACATCTGCGGGTTGGCACGACCCGTGCGGATCGCCGCGAAGTCCTCGCGGGTCACCTCGACGGCCTTGCCCATCTTGGTCTCGGCCTCGTTGAGGCTCTCGTTGATCACCGGAGAAGCTCCTTCTTGGTGTGCGTCCTTGGTGTGCGTCAGTGCTGCTTGGTGGCGGGTCACGTCGGCTCCTCAGGCGTAGCGCGTGACCGTCGTACCGATCTTCTCACCCGCGACGACGCGAGCGATGTTGCCGTCCTCGGAGAGGTTGAACACGATCATGTCCAGGTCGTTGTCGCGGCACATGCTGACCGAGGTGGCATCGGCGACCTTGAGGTCACGTGCCAGGAACTCGTCGTAGGTCAGCACGTCGAACTTCACCGCCGCCGGGTTGGTCTTGGGGTCGGAGTCGTAGACGCCGTCGACGCCCTGCTTGCCCATCAGGATGACCTGGGCGCCGACCTCGAGGGCCCGTTGCGCGGCCACGGTGTCGGTGGAGAAGTACGGCATGCCGGCGCCCGCGCCGAAGATGACCACACGGCCCTTCTCGAGGTGGCGGATCGCCCGGCGCGGGATGTAGGGCTCGGCGACCTGACCCATCGTGATCGCGGTCTGCACTCTCGTCTCGACGCCTTGCTTCTCCAGGAAGTCCTGCAGAGCAAGGCAGTTCATCACGGTGCCCAGCATGCCCATGTAGTCGGCCCGGGCGCGGTCCATCCCCCGCTGCTGCAGCTCGGCGCCGCGGAAGAAGTTGCCGCCACCGACCACGATGGCGACCTGGACCCCGCTGCGCACCACTTCGGCGATCTCTGCGGCGATGGTGTTGACGACGTCGGGGTCGACTCCGATCTTGCCCCCGCCGAACACCTCACCGGAGAGCTTGAGCAGCACCCGCTTGTACGCCGTCACGCGGCAGTCCCCTTCCGTGCCGGAAAACCAAGGAGGCCGGTCCCCCAGGTGCTTGCGCATCCCATGTGGACCGGCCTCCTCTCGTAGCTTGTGGTCAGAACCCTATCGCTGGTCAGGCCCCGACCTCGAAGCGGGCGAACCGCTTCACGGTGACACCGGCCTCGTCCAGGACCGCCTTGACCGACTTCTTGCTGTCCACCACGGACGGCTGGTCGAGGAGCACGATGTCCTTGAAGTAGCCGTTGAGCATGCCCTCCACGATCTTGGGGAGCGCAGCCTCGGGCTTGCCGTCCTCGCGGGCCTTGGCCTCGAGGACCTCCCTCTCCTTCGCGACCAGGTCGGCGGGGACCTCGTCGCGCGAGACGTAGGCCGGCTTCATCGCGGCGATCTGCATCGCGGCGCCACGGGCAGCGTCGGCGTTGTCGCCGTCGTACTCGACCAGGACACCGACGGCCGGCGGTAGGTCGGCCGCGCGGCGGTGCATGTAGGTGACGGTGTTGCCGTCGAAGTACGCGACGCGACCGAGCTGGATCTTCTCGCCGATCCTGACCGCGAGACCCTCGACGACGTCACCCACGGTGCTGTCCTCGAACGGCACGGCCTTGAGCGCGTCGGTGTCGACCGCTCCGGCAGACGCCGCGGCCTCGGCGATCTTCTGCGAGACGGCGACGAACTCGTCGTTCTTGGCGACGAAGTCGGTCTCCGAGTTGACCTCGACCAGGGCACCACCGGAGGTGGCGACGAGACCGGAGGTGGCCTCGCGCTCCTCTCCGCGCTTGGCAGCCTTGGCCTGGCCCTTGACGCGCAGGATCTCGACGGCCTTGTCGAAGTCGCCGTCAGCCTCCTCCAGCGCCTTCTTGGCGTCCATCATGCCCGCGGCCGTGAGGTCACGGAGCTTCTTGACGTCTGCAGCGGAAATCGCCATGACAGTCCTCTTCTTGGCTCTAGTGGTCTGGGTGCGAGTGGTGGTCAGGCCTGCGGGGCGTCGCCCTCGGCCGGAGCCTCGGGGGCCTCGGAAGCGGCCTCAGCGGCGGTCCCGGCAGCAGCCTCGGCAGCAGGCTCGGCAGCAGCCTCGGCAGCAGCCTCGGCAGCAGCCTCGGCAGCAGCCTCGGCAGCGGGCTCGGCGGGAGCCTCGGTGGCCTCAGCGACAGGAGCCTCAGCGGCAGGAGCCTCTGCAGCAGGAGCCTCTGCAGCGGCAGCCTCAGCGGCCGGTGCGTCAGCGGTCGGTGCGTCAGCGGCCGGGGCGCTCGCGCCCTCGGTCTTGCTCTCCAGGAGCTCGCGCTCCCAGTCGGCCAACGGCTCCTCGGCACCCAGCTCCTTGCCGGTCTCGCCCTCGCCGGTCTTGACACCGGAGCGGGCCATCAGCCCCTCGGCGACGGCGTCTGCGATGACGCGGGTGAGCAGGCCGACGGCGCGGATGGCGTCGTCGTTGCCCGGGATCGGGAAGTCGACCTCGTCGGGGTCACAGTTGGTGTCCAGGATGCCGATGATCGGGATCCGGAGCTTGCGAGCCTCCTCGACGGCGAGGTGCTCCTTCTTGGTGTCGACGATCCACACGGCGGACGGGGTGCGTCCCATCTCGCGGATACCGCCGAGGGTCTTGTCCAGCTTGTCGCGCTCGCGACGCATCTGGAGCAGCTCCTTCTTGGTGCGACCCGACGCGGCGACGTTCTCGAAGTCGATCTCGTCGAGCTCCTTGAGGCGGTTGATCCGCTGGTGCACGGTCTGGAAGTTGGTGAGCATGCCGCCCAGCCAGCGCTGGTTGACGTAGGGCATGCCGACGCGCGTCGCCTGCTCGGCGATGGCCTCCTGGGCCTGCTTCTTGGTGCCCACGAACATCACGGTGCCGCCCTTGGAGACGGTGTCCTTGATGAAGGCGTAGGCGCGGTCGATGTAGGCCAGCGACTGCTGCAGGTCGATGATGTAGATGCCGTTGCGCTCGGTGAAGATGAAGCGCTTCATCTTCGGGTTCCAACGGCGGGTCTGGTGCCCGAAGTGAACGCCGCTCTCGAGGAGCTGGCGCATGGTGACGACGGCCATGCCGAGTCTCATTTCTGCTGTGCGACCTTGCTCGAGCCTGCTCAGGCAGGCCCGACTCGGGGTCTTTCCGGTTGTCGCGGGTCACGGTTGTGCCCGCCCTGACGTTCGGCTCGCGCCAGACCCGTTGCCGGGACCGATGGCGTGGCCCGCATGGAGCGGTTGGACGAACGTGCGTAGTACAACCCGTTCGCACGGATTGCCACCGGCGATTCTAGACGAGCGGGCGGCTGGGGGCGAATCGGGCCGGTTGCCGCCGACACCGGTCCCCAGCCCCGGTTGTCCACAGCCCGGGCCACGACGGCTCCACCGGGACCGGCGGACGACGCAGGCTCTAGCCATGGTTGCCCTTCTCACCCAGGCCCTCACCCAGCTGCTGGTCACCGTCGCCGCCGGGGTGTGGCCCCTGCAACCGCAGCCCGACGTGGTCCGAGGCTTCCACCCGCCGGCGCTGGAGTGGGGCGCGGGACACCGTGGCGTCGACCTGCTCGGCACCCCGGGCCAGCCGGTGCGCACGGCCCTGGCGGGCTCGGTGAGCTTCGCCGGCACGATCGCCGGGCGCGGGGTCGTCGTGGTCGACCACGGAGGCACGCGCACGACCTATGAGCCCGTCGACTCCTCGGTCTCCCGGGGAGACGTGCTCGTCGCGGGGCAGGTTCTGGGCACGCTCGCGTGGGCGGGCACCCACTGCGCTCCCCGTGCCTGCCTGCACTGGGGGCTGATCGAGGGCGCTGCCACCTACCGTGACCCGTTGACCTTGATCGGCTGCGCGCCCGGTCCCGTTCGGCTCCTGCCGCTCGGCGGGCCGGCACCGGCGTCGCCCGGGTGCCACGCACCGCTGCCTCATCCCGGGCTGGAGCTCGCGAGGTCGCTGCTCAGGCTCGTGGATGAGCTTGCCGGTAGGCCTGGCGCAGCCGGTCGGCGGTGACGTGGGTGTAGATCTGCGTCGTGGCCAGCGAGGCGTGGCCGAGGATCTCCTGCACCGACCTGAGGTCGGCACCTCCCTCGAGCAGGTGGGTCGCAGCCGTGTGCCGCAGCCCGTGCGGTCCGAGGTCCGGCGCCCCGGGCACCTCGCGCAACCGGGCGTGGACCATGGCGCGCACGGCGCGCTGGTCGATGCGCTTCCCCCGTGCACCGAGGAACAACGCGGCGCCTGACCCGGGCGCGGCCAGAGTCGGACGGGCTTCGCGGAGCCAGGTCAGCACCGCCCGCTCGGCGGGCCGGCCGAACGGCACCGAGCGCTCCTTGCGTCCCTTGCCGAACACTCGTACGACGCGGCGCTCGAGGTCCAGGTCGTCCACGTCGAGGCCGCACAGCTCCCCCACGCGGATGCCGGTGGCATACATCAGCTCCAGGATCGCAAGGTCACGCCGCCCCAGGGGCGACCCGTCGAGGGTGCGCTCGAGAGCGGCGTCGAGGAGACCGGCTGCCTCATCGACCTTGAGGGCGGGCGGCAGCGCACGGTGTGCCTTCGGCGAGGCGAGCATGGCCCCGGCGTCGACGGTGGCGCGCCCGGTGCGGAGCGCCCACGACGAGAACACGCGGACGGCGGTGGCCCGCCGCGCCATCGTCGTGCGCGCCTTGCCGAGCGTCTGCTGCTTGGCCAGCCAGCTCCGCAGCACCCGGAGGTCGATCGTGGCGAGGTCGCTGTGCCCGAGCATCGCCGCGTGCTCGAGCATCGAGGCGACGTCGCCGGTGTAGGCCCGGACGGTGTGGCTCGACAGGTTGCGCTCCGACACCAGATGGCGTTCGTACTCCCCCAGCGCAGCCGCCATGGGCTCGGGGAGGCCGGCGTGGGGAGTCTCGTCGTCGTGCACCTGCCCAGCCTACGAACGCGGGGCCCACGATCTCGGTCATCGCGCGGCGTGCCGATCGGGTTCTCGGAGCCGCCAGAGGCCGTCCAGCTGCTCGGCCAGGCCTGCGGCGACGAGCTGACGGAGGCTGTCGTGCACCGCCGTCTCGCTCAGGCCGGCGGTGCGGGCCACCGACGTCGCCGACACCGCGTGCACCACGGGCAGTGCGTCGAGCACCCTGAGCTCTCTCTCGCCGAGGCCGTCACGTTGCCGGGACTCGCCTCGCGCGAACGGCATCGTGAATGACCCGGCCGGAGACACCAGCTCCAGCACGTGGCCACCGCAGGTGACCAGCGCCGCGCGGCCGCCGCGCACCAGCTCATGACATCCCTCCGACTGTGCACTCGTCACCGGCCCTGGCACTGCCATCAGCTGGCGGTTGAGCCGCTGGGCCCAGTTGGCGGTGCTCAGCGCGCCGCTCCGCAGCGCCGCCTCGACGACCACCGTGCCCGTCGTCATGGCCGCGATCAGCCGGTTGCGGCTGAGGAACCGCAGCCGGGTCGGCGAGCAGCCGGGGGGAACCTCGGAGACGACGAGGCCCCGGTCGGCGATGTAGTCGAGAAGCTGCTTGTGGGCGGCCGGGTAGGGGCGGTCGACGCCGCAGGCGAGCACGGCCATCGTCGGTCCCTGCACTCCGAGGGCACCGCGGTGAGCGGCCTGGTCGATGCCGAAGGCGGCACCGGAGACCACCGTCAGGTGTTCGGTGGCGAGGGCACCGGCGATCTCACCCGCGACCCGAGCGCCGTACGACGTGGCCGACCGCGACCCGACGACAGCGACTGCTCTCGCACACAGCTCGTCGAGCCCGCCCGGGCCGCGCAGCCAGAGGCCGACCGGCATGCCGCCACGCCGCTCCACGGGCTCGGCCCGGTCGAGATCGCCGAGCGAAGCCGGCCACTCCGCGTCGCCAGGGACCACGAAGCGGATCCCGCGTGCTGCGGCCTCCTCGAGCTCGCGAGCAGGGTCCAGCCCCCGCAGCCGGGCCGCCACGTCGGAGTAGACGCCGGCAACGTCACGCTCGTGCTTGAGGTGGTCGTAGACCGTCTCGGCGCCCAGCTCGCCGACCAGGGTGGCGAGCCGGGTCTCGCCCGGCTCACTGAGCCGGCTGAGGGCGGCACGGGCTAGTCGGTCCGTCATGCCACTCCCCGCGCAAGCGTCGCCAGCGCGAGCGCCTCACCCGTGCGGAGCTGAGTCGCCACCGTGACCTCGGCCAGGCCCGGCTGTGCCTCGGCCCTGAGGTCTGCCACGGTCCACGCGAGCCGGTGGACCCGGGTTGCTCCTCGATGGGTGAGCCTGCCGTTGTAGAGCCAGCGGTCGAGCTCGTGCTGGGCTTCGGGAGCGAGCGGCCAGCGCTGGCGGAGAGCCGGCCCTGGGACATCGGAGTTCAGCCGCCAGGAAGTGTCGGCGTAGCGCTCGGCCTGCCGGGCGCGCGCAGCCGTGACTCGCGCCCTGATCGTCGCCGTTGACTCGGGTCGTGCGAGCGGGTCGCCGAGCTCGTGGGGGCGCACCGGCTCGATGTGGCGGGTGATGTCGATGCGGTCGATGATCGGGCCGCTGAGCTTGCTGCGGTACTTGCGTCGCTGCACCTCCGTGCACGTGCACGCGTGGTCGCGTGCGAGCGGGTGGTAGTCGCCGCAGGGGCAGGGGTTGGCCGCGAGCACGAACATCGCGCGCGCCGGGTAGGTCGCGGTCTCCTCGCCGCGGGCGATCGTCACCTCGCCACTCTCCAGCGGCTGGCGGAAGGCCTCGATGATGTCTGTCTGGAACAGGGGGAACTCGTCGAGGAACAGGCAGCCATGGAGCGCCTGGCTGATCTCGCCCGGTCGGGTGCGGCCGGCACCACCCCCGAGGATGGCCGCCTTGGTGGCGGCGTGGTGCGGCGCGCGGAACGGCGGACGCGACAGCACTGGCAGGCCCGGCGGCAGCGTGCCGGCCACCGAGTGGATCGCGGTCAGCTCCAGGGCCTGCTCGAGCGGGAGGTCCGGAAGCAGCCCGGGGATGCGCTCGGCGAGCGTCGTCTTCCCGGCGCCCTTGGGGCCGCTGAGCATCAGATGGTGCCCGCCGGCCGCCGCGACCTCGATGGCGTAGCGCGCGTCGGACATGCCGAGGACGTCGGCGAAGTCCAGGCCGGCAAGCCGCTCCTCGCCGCGCCAGGAGACCCCCGGCAGCGTCGGGAGCGGTGGCACCGGCGGAGCGTCGGGCACCACCTCGTCGCTGAGCACGGCGACCACCTGACGCAGCGACCGGACACCGAGCACCGTCATGTCAGGCACGAGTGCGGCCTCGTCGACCTGGGAGTCAGGCACGACCACGCACCGGAGTCCCGCTGCCGACGCCGCCATGACCATCGGCAGCACACCGGGCACCGATCGCAGCCTGCCGTCGAGAGTGAGCTCCCCGAGGAAGACCGTGCCTTGCAGGGTCTCGCGCTTGAAGGCACCGTTGGCGCCCATGACCGACAGCGCGATCGCGAGGTCGAAGTGGGGTCCGCTCTTGCGCAGGTCCGCGGGCGAGAGCAGCACGGTGACCCGCTTGGTGTTGGGCCAGGAGTAGCCGCTGTTGACCACCGCTGCTCTGCACCGGTCGCGGGCCTCGCTGATCGAGACGTCGGGCCGGCCGACCATGGCTGTGCTGACCAGGCCGTCGGAGAGGTCGGCCTGGACGTCGATGAGGTGCCCGTGTGCTCCCTGCAGGGAGATGCTGCGGGCCGTGGCATGACTCATCGGCCCACACCACGGGAGTGGTCGACTCGAACGACGGTGGACCCTCTGAGCAGCACGCCGACGATGTCGATCCGCACGTGTCGAACCTTGACGCCGTGGGCCTCGCACCACTTGGCTGCGAGCACCCGCAGCCTGCGGGCCTTTGCTGCGCTGACCGCCTCGATCGTTGACCCGTAGCGCTCGGAGGAGCGGGTCTTCACCTCGCAGACAACCAGCACGTCGCGGTCGCGGAGGACGAGGTCGATCTCGCCGGCGTCGCACCGCCAGTTGCGGTCAAGCACGACCATGCCCTCGTTGCGCGTCAGGTGCCGGGCGGCGCAGGTCTCGCCGTAGTGGCCCAGCTGGGTCTTGTGCTCTGGTGCACTGTTAGCGGCTGTCATGCCAGCAAGCCTGGCGGCCACGAGCAGGACGGCGTCGCGGCGGTTCGGCAGCTGTGGAGAACCAGCGTTGGGGACCGATCGCGCAGACAACCGGCTCAACCGCGCCGTCGAGGTCCGTGCCCCCTGGGGTAGACCGGGCGACCGTCGACAGAGGCCGGTGTCGGTGTCACCATGATTCAAAGTCTCGGGAAACGTGGGGGTCACGATGGTCCGACCGATCGCTAGTTCAGCACGCCGCTAAGCCGTGGGGGTCGTGGCGACAGTCCTCGTCGCCGGGGTGATGTCCGCGGGGTCGGGTCCTCCAACCCGCTGCACTGCTTCGACAGCGAGGAGGAGCTGGGGGCGTTCTTCGGACCCTTGCCTGTCTTCCCGTACAAGAGGGACCAGTTCTGGCCGTGGTACCAGACGATGGACTCGTTGGCCGACGAGTGCCTCGACGACGACCGGACCATCGCCCGGCACATGAGCACCGCCGACGTCGCTCGCGACATGGACCTGCTCCGCAGAGCCCTCGGCGACAAGAAGATCACCTATCTCGGCTTCTCCTACGGCTCCTTCCTGGGCAACACCTACGCCAACCTCTTCCCGAAGAACGTTCGCGCGCTCGTGATCGACGGCGTGCTCGATCCTCGGTTGTGGTCGAGCGGCCAGCAGATCCGCTCGGACCGAGTGGCCACGCAGGAGGAGTTCGAGGAGTTCCTCCGGCTCTGCGACGCGGCCGGCCCGGAGTGTGCGTTCGGAGGCGCGGGCGGGGCTGCTGCCAGGTGGGACACCTTGGCGACGGCGGTTCGCAAGGAGCCGGTCGTGCTTCCCGACGGCTTCGTGTACTCCTACGACTTCCTCATCGCCGACGCCGCCAGCGCCATGTACGGGCCCGACGTCTGGGGCGGCCCCGACGGGTACGCTGCGTTCTTCGACTTCGTGGCCGGCGCCGTGTCGGGCGACTCGGCTGCGGCCAAGCAGGCGAGTGCGACCCGCAAGCGGCTCCAGGACCGGCTGCATCCCTCCGGGGCTCACGAGGCCGACTACGACAACGGATTCGACGCCTACTTCGGCAACCACTGTGCCGACGCGCAGTACCCCGACTCGTTCGCGAAGTGGCGCGCCATCGGTCGCTACGCAAGCGCGGGCTCGCAGTTCGGGCCGTACTGGTGGTGGTTCAACAACGGTTGCTCCGACTGGCCGGTTGCGGCCGACCGCTACATCGGACCCTGGACCGCCAACACGTCGGCGCCTGTCCTTGTGGTCGGCAACCGGTTCGACGGCGTGACCGACCTGGCCGGCGCGCGAGCCAGCGCGAGGCTGCTGAAGAACAGCCGCCTCCTCACCTACGCGGGTTGGGGACACACCGCCTACGGCATCAGCGAGTGCACGACGAGCTACATCAACGACTACCTCATCCACCTCCGTCTGCCGCCGCGCGGCACCGTCTGCCCGGCGAACCCCAACCCGTTCCTGGCGGCGCCGGAGGCGCGGTCGCAGGGTTCCTCGAGGCCGCTGTTCGGGCGGCCTCCCGTGCTGCCGCAGCTGCGCTGAGGCGGCGCAGGCATCGGTTTTCGACAGCGAACCGCGGCGGGCGAAAAAGGGTTCGCCCGCCGCGGTCACTGTTCGGTGCGGCCCTCGTGGGGGTATCGGCCGCACCGGGTGCGTACGGAGAAGGGGGTCACTCCGCCGCTGACGGCACTCAGACAGGGGTGGAGTGCCGCGTCGCATCCGTCCGGGGGAAGACAGATGCGAGCTCTGTTGAGTTGTCTACCTTCCCTTCAGGCGTGGTACGGCGCAGTCGGGTGCCGGCAGGTCGGCGAAGACGTCGGCTCCCGCGACCGTCAGACCGAGCAGTCGCTGCAGCGGACCGACGATGACGTTGTCGACCTGCTGCGCCACCGGCGTCACCACCGTTGTGACCAGGCTGCTGAGCAGAGCACCGTTGACGATGGGCTCGACGATCGGCCGGGCAAGCGCCTTGACGTTGAGTCCGAGCAGTGAGGTTGCCGTCCACGACGGCTCCAGCGTGATCGAGGCGGCCACGTTCGCGAGGCCGGTCTGACCGGAGCCGGTCGAGGACACCTGCTCGTACGGCGGCATGTCGAAAGCGGCGGACCGGGTGACCGGTGTCGGCGTGGTGGAGAGCCGGATCGTGACGGGCAGTACGACGTCGACCAGACCCAGTACGCCGAGAACGCTCACCTTGGCGACGATCCGCAGCGGGATCTCCAGTGACGCCGAAGCCAGCTGCGAGGAGACGTCGACGGTGATGCGCTCGGGCTCGCAGCTGATCGACGAGAGCGTGCCGGTGGCGCTGGCCGCAGACACCGAGAGTCGCACCGGGTTCGGGTCGGTGATGCCGAGGCTCGCGAGGCCGGGGACGGTGATCCCGCTGAGCAGCCCGTTCGACAGGTCGGCGGTGACCGGCCCGACGGTGACCTGCTCGGTGTGCTGCGAGGTGCCCACGGGGCCGCAGTCGTGCACAGGCGGCTGGATGACGCTCAGGCTCCCACCGATCGAGCCCAGCAGTGGCAGGTTGAGGTTGAGGCCGCTCAGCCCCAGGGCGGCGTTGCCGTTGGCGAGGAAAGCAGCACCGGCCACCAGGTTGAAGACGTTGACCGTCGTGTTCACGGCCGCGTTGTTCCCCTGCGAGATGTTGAGCAGCTCACCGATGCTCACGTCGTTCAGAGCGCGCCCGATGTGGGTCGCGAGGGTGCCCTGCAGCAGGTCGGCGTTGACCGTGTCGCCGTTGGCGCGCAACGCGTCGGCGACCACGAGGTAGAAGTCGCTCAGGCTGAGGGAGGCGTCGAGCAGCTGGTCGACGGTGCCGACACCGAGCCGGCTCACCTCGATCAGGTCGAGCAGGCTGAGCTGCGCGCTCGCCAGTCCGTTGTAGCCCACAGCCATCAGATCCAGGTTGGTCCCCAGCACTCCGCGCAGGAGCGGGAAGAGAAGCGCTGACTTGTCGGTGTTCAAGGCGGCCGCATAGGACCCGACGCCGAAGCACGCATTGGAGTCGATGGTGGCGACCGCGGATCGGGCAACCCCGCCACGTCCGGGCGCGAAGTGGAAGTCGACGGACGAGACCGCCGTGACCTTGACCGCCGAGGGGATCTCGTCCGGACCGATGACCTCGAAGTCGCCGGTCGCGGCGTTGATCCGGCCGGCCGCCGCGGTGACCTCAGGCTCGTCGCCGACGGAGCCGGCGTTGCGTGCGACGCTGTCGTCGAGCTGGTCGATCCACGGGACCGAGGCCGTGAGCTGGCTGGCGGTCTTGAGACCGTCGAGCTGCCTGGCCATGTCGAGCGCCACCAGGTCGGCGATGGCCTGCATGTCTCGCCGACCCACCCGCTGAACGCCGAGATCCACCGCGAAGGCGGCGACGGCGACGAGCACCACGCTGAGGAGCGACACGAGGATCAGCACGGCCCCGCGTTCGTCACGCCGCCGCACGCAACAGCCCACGTCAGCTCACCCGGGCCGACGCGGTGTACGTCAGCTGCTCGGGCAGGACCAGCCCCATCCCCGGGAACGAGGGCACCAGTGAGTTGTCCCTGTAGTCGTAGGCCAAGGTCACGTTGACGCAGGACCGTCCGCCGTCGCACGTGGTGACCTCGACCGCGCAGGACCCCACGTCGTCGCCTGACCTGCGCAACGTGCCGTCCGCGTTGCAGCTGACTCCGTAGGAGCGCAGCGCGTCGTCGATGGCGGCGCGTGCATCGGGAAGCTGGTCCGACGCCTTGAAGGCGACGGCTGCGGCGCGTGCTCCCTCGGCGGCACCCTGGCTCATGCCCTGCCGGAAGGCGAGCATGAACCCGTAGCTGATGATCCCGAGGACCAAGGTGATGAGCAGGCTCATTACCAGCGCGAACTCGACACTGGCCGCGCCTCGCTGAGCGCGCGCGGGTACGTAGAACCGGATTTTCACTGTCGTTCCCTCCCAGAGCGACAAGCGGGGCCCACCCTTTCGGGTCCCGTGTTTCCGGCCGGTGGTTCTCTTCTCCCGAGAGAACGAATGTCGCGGCCCTTCATGAGCGAAACGTGGGGCGCTTCGACTCATGACGCTGTTCGGCAACCCTCTTTCACCGAACGTCCAAGACTTTACCTTGCGCACGGATCGCCCGTAAGGGAACCTACGTAAAGTCTCAGGGGCGTTGGTCCCGAACCGGACACGGATCAGGACTTGGGCGGCTCGATCTCGGCCGGGTTGAGCTCCTCGACGTTCACGTCCTTGAAGGTCAGCACCTTGACGTTCTTGGCGAACCTGGCCGGCCGGTACATGTCCCAGACCCAGGCATCGGTCATCGAGACCTCGAAGAAGACGTCACCAGCCTCGGTTCGGGCCTTCACGTCGACCTGGTTGCAGAGGTAGAACCGGCGGTCGGTCTCCACGACGTACTTGAAGATCCCCACCACGTCGCGGTACTCGCGGTAGAGGTGGAGCTCCATCTCGGCTTCGTACTTCTCGAGATCCTCAGCGCTCACAGGTCACTCACCCCGACACTTCCATGACGTCGAACAGCTCGGCACCATTGTCGCGGCCACCCAAGGATGCGGCGGCCTCGACACGGCGGACGTTGACGAACCTACGCCGATGGATCTCACACGGGCCGTGCTCCTGAAGGGCGGCGGTGTGGGCGGCGGTGACGTAGCCCTTGTGGGTCAGGAAGTCGTAGACCGGGTAGTCCTCGTGGAGGCGGGTCATGATGCGGTCACGTGTCACCTTGGCCAGCACCGACGCGGCCGCGATGCAGCCCGCCACACGGTCGCCCTTCCACATCGCCAGCCCGGGGACCTCGAGGCCGTCGACGGGGAACCCGTCGGTGAGCACGTAGGACGGGCGTACGTCGAGCCGGGCCAGCGACCGACGTAGCGCCTCGACGTTGGCCACGTGCATGCCGAGCCGGTCGCACTCGTCGTGCGGGACCACCACGACCGACCAGGACAGCGCCCGTCTGAGCACCTGGTCGTAGCAGCGCTCCCGAGCCTTCTCGGTGAGCAGCTTGGAGTCGTTGAGGCCGGGGACCTCTCCGCGCTTGCCGTCGGGCAGGACCACCGCCGCTGCGACGAGCGGACCTGCGCAGGCGCCCCGACCGGCTTCGTCCACCCCTGCGATCGGGTCGAGCCCGGCGCGCCGCAGCGCCCGTTCGTAGCCGTAGAGGCCGGCGTCCCGGCGGACGGTCAGGCCCCGGGGCAGGGCACTCACCCCAGGTCTCCAGGGAGCGGCGAGCTAAGCGAGTGCTCGCGTCGGCTGGTCATCTGATCGCCTCGAAGGTGTCCGGTCGGTGCATGAGCTTGGCGTGGCCCAGCGGCCACACGACCGCGAAGACCTTGCCGACCACATTGTCCTCCGGGACCGCACCCCCGCCCGCGTCGCCCGCGTGGAGCCGGCTGTCGGCCGACTCGGGGCGGTTGTCGCCCATCACCCAGAGGTAGCCCTCGGGGACGTCGACGGAGAACTTGCGGTCCGACGGCTTCACCCCCGGGGCCAGGTAGTCCGCCTCGTCGAGCGGAGTGCCGTTGACCGAGACCCGTCCCTCGGCGTCGCAGCACTCGACGTGGTCGCCCCCGACCCCGATCACCCGCTTCACCAGGTGACCGCCGGTCGGGTAGAGCCCGAAGACCTCCAGGGCCTTCGCGAAGTCCTTGGCTCCGGGCTGGGCCTGGCTCTGGTCGAGCCAGCCACCCGGGTCCTCGAAGACCACCACGTCACCACGCTCGGGCCCGCCGCGCCAGTAGGACGGCTTCTCGACCAGGATGCGGTCGTTGAACACCAGCGTGTCGTTCATCGAGCCGGACGGGATGTAGAAGGCCTGCAGGAAGAACGCCTTGATGACGATGGCCAGGAACAGCGCCAGCGCCAGCAGCACGACCATCTCGACGGCGAGCGGCATGTGCTTGCGGGGTGCCGCAGCCGCCCCGGAGACAGACGACCGCGACGCGTCGTGCTCCTCGTCCTCGGGAACCTCTGAGGACTCAGGGGAGTCGGATGCGTCGCGGTCGATGCTCACGAAGGTCGAGCCTACGTGCCGGGGGTCAGCGGGTCGGGATGGACTCGCGCTTCTCCTTGATCTTGGCGGCCTTGCCCCGCAGGTTGCGCAGGTAGTACAGCTTCGCGCGGCGGACGTCACCGCGGGTCACGACCTCGATCTTGTCGATGATCGGGGTGTGCAGCGGGAAGGTGCGCTCCACGCCGACGCCGAAGGAGACCTTGCGGACGGTGAAGGTGCGGCCGATGCCCGAGCCCTGGATGCGGATGCAGACACCCTGGAACACCTGGACGCGGGAGCGGTTGCCCTCGACGACCTTGACGTGGACCTTGAGGGTGTCGCCGGCGCGGAACTGCGGGAGGTCGTCGCGCCTGGAGGCGGCGCCGAGTGTGTCGATGACGTTCGTCATGGGTTCTCCTCGAGGGCGCCACAGGTCACCCACGGATGTGGTGAGTCTTGATCGTGCGGACCTGGTGTGCGTCGTGCGGCACTCCCCCTGTGGCAGGTGGACCGCCGGCGCCGTCACGTGGACGGGCTGACCGGGACGCTCAGGACCAAGGAGCAAGTCTGCCACAGTCCGAGGTTCAGGAAGAAATCCGCTTCGTCAGGAGTACGGCGTTGGGGTCGCCCGCGAACGGCCCGCGCAGCCGGTAGCCGGCCTTCTTGTACATCCGCTGGTTGTCCATGCTCCGTCTGCCGGTGAACAGCGCGTAGTGGGTGGCCTCTGCAGGGGCCGCTGCCTCGATCGTCTCCAGCAGCCGTCGGCCCAGGCCCCTGCCCTGGAGGTCGGGCGCGACCATGAGCCTGCCGATGTCCCACGCGCCGTCGGCTCCCAGCCGACCGCGAACGCCACCGACGAGTCGGTCGCGCGAGCGCACGACGAAGCAGGTCCACCGCGACATCCAGGCGAGCACCTCGTCCAGCGACTCGTGCAGCGCCGGGATGTCGAGGACGTCGTTGGCGAGCGCTTCCTGCACCCAGCACGCCCGCTGGAGCGTCATCACCTCGCCGGCGTCGGAGGGCGTCGCCAGCCGGATCTCGACGTCGTCGAGCACCTGGGAGGGGTGGGCGAGGTCGGGTCGCCGCTCCGCCGTACGCCGGACGGCCTGGTCGTGCCGCCAGGCGGCGATCGCGGCGTGGTTGCCCGAGAGCAGCACGGGGGGCACGTCGAGCCCCCGCCAGGATGACGGCTTGGTGTAGACCGGGTACTCCAGCAGCCCGGCGGCGCCGTGCGACTCCTCCGCGAGCGAGTCGGGGTTGCCCAGGAAACCTGGCAGCAGGCGTACGACGGCCTCGGTGACCGCCAGCGCGGCGACCTCGCCCCCGTTGAGCACGAAGTCGCCGATCGAGACCTCCCGCACCTGCTGGGCGTAGTGGTCCATCACCCGCTGGTCGATGCCCTCGTAGCGGCCGCACGCGAAGACCAGGTGCCGCTCGGCCGCTAGCTCCTCGGCCACTGCCTGGGTGAAGGGCTCGCCGCTGGGCGTGGTGACGACGATGACCGAGTCGGGCCCCGCCACGGTGTCGAGAGCCTCCCCCCAGGGCTCGGGCTTCATCACCATGCCGGCTCCCCCGCCGTACGGGGTGTCGTCGACGGTGTGGTGCCGGTCATGGGTCCAGGTGCGCAGGTCGTGGACGTGCACGTCGATCAGGCCCTTGTCGCGCGCCTTGCCCGCCAGCGACAGCTCGAGCGGGGCGAGGTACTCGGGAAAGATCGTGACGACGTCGATGCGCACGTCAGCCCTCGTCGTCAGGCAGCGGCGTCAGCAGACCGGGACGATCGGCGATCTCGAGCCGACGGCCGGCGAGGTCGACCACGGGGACCAGCGCCTGCACGAAGGGGACCAGGGCCTCGCCGTCTGGGGTCCTGATGGCCAGCAGGTCCTGCCCGGAGGTGTGGATCACCTCGGTCACCTCGCCGACGGTCTCGCCCTCGGTGGTGAACGCGGCCAGCCCGACCAGCTGGTGGTCGTAGAACTCCTCGGGGTCGTCGGGCGAGTCCGAGGGGTCGACGGTCACGCGCAGCACCAGCCCCCGGGACGCCTCCGCGGCGTTGCGGTCTGGGATCTCCTCGAAGACCACCAGAAGTCGTTCCTGGTGCCAGCGGAGGGACCTGATGGTCAGGGTGTGCGGATCGGTGCCGTTGGGTCGCGCGGCGGCGAGGGCGGCTCCGACGACGAAACGGCGCTCGGGCTCGTCGGTGCGCGGCTCGACCGACACCTCGCCCTTGATGCCGTGAGCCTTGCCGATCCGGCCCACGACGACCTCAGTAGTCACGAGGACAACCCTCTCAAACTCCAGGCACAGACGACGATGGGGAGGCCCAGGCGGGCCTCCCCATCGAACACGTGCTGCTCAGCGGCGGCGGTCGACGTCCACGAAGTCGATGCGTGCTCCACCGCGACCGGCGAGAGCCCCGACGACGGTGCGGATCGCGGTCGCCGTACGCCCGTTGCGGCCGATCACCTTGCCCAGGTCCTCGGGGTTCACCCGAACCTCGAGGATCGAGCCACGGCTCAGCTGCTTGTCGCGGACCGTCACGTCGTCAGGGTGCTTGACGATGCCCCGGACGAGGTGCTCGAGCGCGTCGGCCAGCATGTCGCTCAGGCCTCGGACTCGGCCGGAGCCTCAGCCGGAGCCTCAGCCGGAGCCTCAGCCGGAGCCTCAGCGGCGGCGGGAGCCTCAGCGGCCGGAGCCTCAGCGGCGGCGGGAGCCTCAGCGGCCGGAGCCTCAGCGGCGGCGGGAGCCTCAGCGGCCGGAGCCTCAGCGGCGGCGGGAGCCTCAGCGGCGGCGGGAGCCTCAGCGGCGGCGGGAGCCTCGGCGGCCGGAGCCTCCTTCTTGGCGGTCCTCTTGGTCACGGCCTCGGCCTTGGGCTCGTCGCCCTTCTCCTTGAGGATCTCGTTGAAGATCTCCTGCTTGGTCTTGCCGGCTTCCTTGACCTTGAGGGTGCCCTCGGCGCCCTCGACGCCCTTGAACTTCTGCCAGTCGCCGGTCACCTTGAGGATGGCCTCGACGGCCTCGGTCGGCTGGGCGCCGACGCCGAGCCAGTACTGCGCCCGCTCGGACCGGACCTCGATGAAGGAGGGCTCCTCCTTCGGGTGGTACTTGCCGATCTCCTCGATCACGCGCCCGTCGCGCTTGGTGCGGGAGTCGGCGACAACGATGCGGTAGTACGGCGCACGGATCTTGCCCATGCGCTTCAGGCGAATCTTGACGGCCACGGGTGTGGTGTCTCCTTGGAATGTGGTGTGGATTGAGCCTCGCGGACAGGTGGGGACCGGCCGCTCGGTTCGGCGGGCCTGGCACGACGTCGGGTTAGAGGGTCCGGTCGTGCAGGACTCAGCGCGACATTCTGCCAGAACCAGGCGCCCACCTGAAATCGTGGCCGTACGGCAGTGCGCCCTGCCTCTCCCCCGGAGAGGCAGGGCGCACGTTGCGCGGCGCGACCCGGGTCAGCTGAGCCGGGCTGTGGCTTTGCTGGCGGCGGCGAAGTCGGACTTCTCGGGGGTCGTCGCGAGGGCCCAGTGCGCCGTGCTGTTCAGCGTGGTGTTGAAGTAGGCGAACGCGATCCCGCCCGCGTCGTGGAGGTCCTTGGAGGTCTGCTGGATCCAGGTCGGCTTCGCCTTCGCCGCCGGGTCGCTGTAGCCGGTCTCCGCGAGACCCCACGGCACGCCGCTCTTGGCCGACCACTCCTTGATCTTGAGGAAGTACCCGGTCTTGAAGTTCGTCCACTTCGTCTCGGTCACGCCGTTCTTGACCATGCCGTACTTCTCGTAGACGTCGAACCCTGCGACGTCGATCTTGGTGTTGGCGGGCCAGATGTTCTCCATCTTGAACTTCTCGGCGCCGTAGAACTCGTGGTAGCCCATCAGGATGATCGTGTAGGACACGTTCGGCGCGGCCGCACGGACGATCGGCGCGAGGCGTGCCTGCATCGCCTTCCACTTCTGGATGTCCTGCTTGTCGTTCTCGGGCTCGTGGTGGAAGGCCAGCCAGACCGGGCCGTCGACGGCCTTCATCTTGGTGGCGAGGTCCTTGGCCCAGGCGTCACCCTTGCCGGCAGCCATGTCGGCCCAGGTCTGGGGCAGCTTGAAGCTGATCCACGGGACGCGCTTCTTCGCGGCATCCGCCTTGGCCATCGACACCGCGGAGCTCACCTGCGTCGGGCCGTAGTACGTGCGGTGGATGCCCAGCGGGCGGCCGTTCGTGTTCTCCCACGGAGTCACGTCCGAGTTGGACCCGTAGGCGCCGCCCAGGTAGGCACCGCAGCTCGGGATGCCGCGCGCGGACACCGCACAGCCGTTGGTCAGAGTCGTCGAGGCTGCGTCGGCCGCACCGACGGCGAGCGGCGACGAGAGGGACACGGGGAGGGAGGCGCAGAGGGCGGCCAGCAGCAGGAGTGGCCGCCGCTTGTGGCGGGTGGTCATGGGGAGCTCACTTCATCTGTCGGGGTTGGGGCGCCGACCTCGTACGTCGACATACCGACGGTAGGTATGGCGAGGCGGGCCGTCTGTGCCCGCCGTCACCACCCGTGTGACCTCGCCCGCATCGGCCAGCCGGAGGCCGCGGCCGCGATCGCCACATATGTCGGGAGTCCTCCGCGGGAACTCCAAACCCGGAAGTCCCCCTCAGAGCAAGTCTCTTGACCTCAAGACAAAGATCACACCGGTCCACGTCTAGTCAGATCAAGGCACTGTCCCGAGACGTTGACGTCCTCAGAGCGGTGCAGAGCTCCTCGGAGAGCAGGCATCGCAGCTCGAAACCGGCCATGAACGTGCGGCGGGTGATGCCGTACGCCACCAGGGTCTCGTCGTTGCGCACGAAGCGCAGCGAGGTCCTGCCCGAAAGGCAGGTCGGCGCCGACGACCCGGCGGCGCGAGAACGCGCCGGCACTCGCCCAGGAGAGCGGCTCGTTCTTCTTCGGCGGCACCTTCCAATGCTGCGTGCGCGGCATGTCCACCGTGTACGACGAGCTGTCGACACGGGGCCGGCGGGCCGGCGGGAAAGGCTATACGATGCGGCCCCGCAGGACCACCAGTCGCGGGTGCGCGAGCACCCCGAGGTCGTCCAGCGGGTTCGCGTCGTACACCACGAAGTCGGCCGGGGCGCCCTCGTCGAGGGTGGCGTTGAGGCCAAGCCACTGGCGGGCCCGCCAGCTCGCGGCACCGAGGGCGTCGAACTTGTTCAGGCCGTAGGTCGCGAGCTCGGCGACCTCCTCGGCGATCAGGCCGTGACCGAGCACTCCCCCGGCGTCGGTGCCGGCGTAGATCTCCACGCCCGCGTCGTACGCCGAGCCGATGACGTCACGCCGTGACTCGTAGAGGGCGGTCATGTGCTCGGCGTACTTCGGGAACTTGGCGCCGCCGGCGGCCGCATAGCTCGGGAAGTTGTTCAGCTGTCGAACCGTCGGGACCAGCGCCACACGACGCTCGACCATCTCGTCGATCAGCTCCTGGGAGAGACCGGTCCCGTGCTCGATGCAGTCGATGCCGCTCCTGATGAGGTCGGGCAGAGCGTCCTCCCCGAAGACGTGGGCCGTGACGCGGGCACCGCGCTCGTGGGCCACCTTCATCGCCTGCTCGAGGGAGTCACGGGTCCAGCTCGGCGTCAGGTCACCAGCCTCGCGCTCGATCCAGTCGCCGACGAGCTTGACCCAGCCGTCGCCGTAGTCGGCCTGCTGGGCGACGAAGGACGCGAGGTCGCCGGGCTCGATCTCGTGGGCATAGTCGCGGATGTAGCGCTTGGTCCGCGCCAGGTGACGACCCGCGCGGATCAGCCGCGGCAGGTCCTCCCTGTCGTCGATCCAGCGGGTGTCCGCAGCGGAGCCGCAGTCGCGCAGCAGGAGGGCGCCCGCGTCGCGGTCGGCAATGATCTGCTCCTCCTGGGTCGCCTCGTCGACGGCGCCGTTGGCATCGAGGCCGACATGGCAGTGCGCGTCGACGAGCCCCGGGACGATCCAGCCCTCCGCGATGACGTCCGCCTGGACCGGGTCGTAGGTGACGGTGCCGCCGTCGACGTACAGATCGCGGTGCTCGCCGTCGGGGAGGACGACACCGCGCACTCTCAGGACCTCGCTCACGCCGCCGACGCTATCGCGAGGCGGGCCGCGTCTGGCGACCCGCCTCACGAGCACTCAGTGAGTGCGGGTGCGCAGCCCCCAGCCGTAGGGGTAGAGCGGGTCGTACTCGGCGTCGCCGATGTTGATCGGCTCCTGGTCGACCGAGCGCGGCCACGTCACCGACAGCCGGCCGGTGAACGGCCGCGTGCCGAAGAGCACGTCGGCCACGCCCTTCCCCTCGCTGCCCGGCAGCCAGGACGCGACGACGGCATCGACCTTGGCGAGCAGGTCGGGCTCGAGGATCATCGGCCGGCCCGACACGACCAGGACGACGCATCGGCGGGCTGCGGCGCAGACGGTGTCGACCGCCGCCGCGTCCTCCGCCGAGAGCTCCATCGTCTTCGCCGGACGAAGCACGCCGTTGTCGCCGGGGTCATAGCCCCACCGCGGTCCGCCGACGTCACCGAAGCCTTCGCTGTACGGCGTCTCGCCGACGACCACCACTCCTGTGGCGTCGGGCGGGACGGGCGCGCTGGCGTCGACGCTGTGCACGACGTTCGACGCGCTGCTCTGGATGGCGTCGAGGATCGTGTCACCGGGGATCACGTTCGTCGATCCGCCCTGCCAGGTGAGGGTCCAGCCGCCGGCCTGGTTGCCGATGTTGTCGGAGTTGCTGCCGGCGACGTACACAGTCGAGTGCTTGCTCAGCGGCAGCGTGTGCTTGGCGTTCTTGAGCAGGACCTGCGACTTCGCGACCGCCTCTCTCGCCACCGCACGGTGCGCCTTGCTTCCGACCTGGTCCAGGTTGCGGCGGTCGGTGAACGGGTGCTCGAACAGGCCGAGCTCGAACTTGGCGGTGAGGATGCGCGACACGGCGTCGTCGATGCGAGCCTCTGAGACACCGCCCGACTCCACCTGTCCGACCAATGTCGTCACGAAGTCCTGGTAGAAGGCCGGCTCCATGAACATGTCGACGCCGGCGTTGACCGCTGTCGCCACCTGGGTCGCGTAGTCGCCGGGGATCTGGTGGATGGCCTGCCAGTCCGAGATCACGAATCCGTGGAACCTCATCGCGCCCTTGAGCACACCGTTGATCAGCTCATCATGCGCGTGCATCTTCAGCGGGTTGCCCAGGCCGTCCTCGGTCCAGTCCACGCTGGAGAAGGAAGGCATCACCGAGCCGACGTCGTGGCGTCCGACGGCACTCCAGTAGGGCGTCAGTGCGAGTCGCGCGAAGGTCTCATGATCGGTCTGGGTCACCCCCTGGTCGATCTTGTAGTCACCGACCGCGGTGCCGTACGTCGTGAAGCCGTCACCCGCGTAGTGCTTGGCGGTGGCGAGCACATGGTCGGGATCGTCCAGCTCCCCGCGCCTGCCTTGGAGCCCGTCGATGATGGTGGCGAGCTTCCTGGCCAGACCAGGGTGCTCGCCGAAGCTCTCGTAGGTGCGGCCCCACCTGTCGTCGCGCGCGACACAGACGCACGGAGCGAACGTCCACTGCGGGCCGGTGGCTCGAGTCTCCTCCGCGGTGATCGCACCGATGCGCTTCAGCAGACGGGCATCGCGCGTCGCTCCCAGCCCGATGTTGTGCGGGAAGACCGTCGCGCCGTTGAGGTTGCCGTGACCGTGCACGGAGTCCACGCCGTACAGCAGCGGGATCCCGAGCCGGGTGTCGAGTGCGGCCTGCTGCAGCTGGTCGACCATGTCCGCCCACCCGGCCGGCGTGTTGTCGGCAGGCACCGAGCCCCCGCCGGAGAGGACACTGCCGAGCTTCCAGGTGGTGACCAGGCTCGGATCGCCGGCAACGTCCCCGCGCTCGGCCTGGGTCATCTGGCCGACCTTCTCCTCGAGGGTCATCTGGGAGATCAGGTCGCGAACACGATCTGCGACGGGCAGCTTCGCGTCACGGTAGGCCGCGACCTCAGCCGCGGTCTTCGGGGTGGCAGTTGACGTGGTCGTCGGTACGACGGCCGCCAGGCTCGCCGCCACAGCGACGGCGACCAGCCTCGCGCAGCGACTTCGCGACAGAGAGCGATGGGACATGTGCATCCTCCTGAGAGACGGGGATGCCCGGCACCGGGTACGCGCTCCGGCCCGAGCACGAACTGCGCGTGTGCTGCCAACCTAGGAACCGGGTTTTGACCGCGTCAATGCGTAATCAGCGACATCGAGCTAGTTTTTAGTGCGGTTCCCGGAGAAATGGCTAGGCTGCCCTCATGACCGGCTCCCTGACCCGTCTTCGAGGCGGCAACCGGCGTGCTGTGCTGGCACTGCTGGCCGCCGAGGGCCCGCTCAGCCGCGCCGACCTGAGTCGCGGCACCGGGCTCTCGCGCACCACCGTCTCCAGCCTCGTCAACGACCTGCTCTCGTCGGGTCAGGTCGTCGAGACGACCGAGCGCGGGACGCCGCACAAGGGTGGGAGCGGGCGGCCGCCGCTCCTGGTGCGGCTGGCCACTCCTCCCGGCGGTGTCGTCGGCGTCGACATCGGGCACTCCCATGTCCGGGTCGCCGTCGCGGACCGCTCGGGCGAGGTGCTCGACGAGCGCCACGCGGAGGTCGACGTCGACGCCCACGGTGCCGCGACATTGGACCAGGCCGCACGCATGGTGCGGGCAGGCCTGCGGGCGACCGGTCTCCCTCGTGCCGAGCTGGTGGGCGTGGGAATGTGTGTGCCCGCCCCGCTCGACCGTCGGTCAGCGCGCCTCACCTCACGCATCCTGCGCGGCTGGGGCGATCTTGTGCCGGCCGTCGAGCTCGCGGAGCGGCTCGGCGTCCGCGTGGTCGCGGACAACGACGCGAACCTCGGTGCCATCGCGGAGATGCAGCACGGGGCGGCCAGGGGCAGAGGCGACGTCGTCTACGTCAAGATCGCCAGCGGCGTCGGGGCGGGCATCGTCCTCGGCGGTCGGCTGCATCGTGGCGCGACCGGCCTCGCCGGGGAGATCGGGCACGTGCAGGTCGACGAGCACGGCGCTGTGTGCCGCTGCGGCAACCGTGGCTGCCTGGAGACGCAGGTGTCGGTCACCCGGCTGGTCGAGCTGCTCCAGCCGGCGTACGTCGAGGACCTGACCGCAGAGCGCGTGCAGCGGCTCGACATCGAGGGCGACGCCGGTGCACGACGCGTGCTGGGCGACTCGGGGCGCGTCGTCGGGCGCGCGCTGGCCGACCTGTGCAACAGCCTCAACCCCGACCTCATCGTCGTCGGCGGACCCCTGGGGTCGGCACCCTCGCTGGTGGCGGGAATCCGCGCCGCCGTCGACCGCTATGCCCAGCCGGAGGCCGCTGCGGCGGTGACCGTCGAGCCTGCCGAGCTGGGCGACCGGGCCGAGCTGCTCGGCGCCGTCGCCCTCGCGATCGGGCGGTTCGCCACCGCCGAGTGACAGCCCGCCACCTGCCGCCTCAGGGTCAGCAGGTCACTTGTCGAGGAACTTCGCAAGCTCCGGCGGCATCACGAAGTCGTCGGTCTTGACGTCGTCCTTGCCACCCGGGTTGCCGAAGGGGTTGGCGGACTCAGCGGGAGCGACAGCCGCTGCGGCGGCGTCCTGTGCGCGCTTGGCCGGGTTGCCGGAGACCCGCTTGCCCTTGCCCTTCTTCTGCTGCGGGGCCTGGCGAGCCTTGGAGCGCTTGCCGAGAGCCATGCCGGGCGACCCGGGGAGTCCCATGCCTCCGCCTCGCGCCATCTGCTCCATCATCTTGCGAGCCTCGAAGAACCGGTCGACCAGCTGGTTGACGTCGGCGACCGTGACGCCGGAGCCCTTGGCGATGCGCGAACGTCGGGACCCGTCGATCATCTTCGGGTTGGCGCGCTCCCCCGGAGTCATCGAGTGGATGATCGCCTGGATGCGGTCGATCTCGCGCTCGTCGAAGTTGGCCAGCTGCTCACGGAACTGGCCCATGCCGGGCAGCATGCCCATGATCTTGGTCAGCGAGCCCATCTTGCGGATGGCCTGCATCTGCTCGAGGAAGTCGGTGAGCGTGAACTCGCCTCCGCCGCCCATCAGCTTGGCCGCGGCCTTCTCGGCCTGCTCGGCGTCGAAGTGCTTCTCGGCCTGCTCGATCAGGGTGAGCATGTCGCCCATGTCGAGGATGCGGGAGGCCATCCGGTCGGGGTGGAAGAGGTCGAAGTCGGTGAGCTTCTCGCCCGCGGAGGCGAACATCACCGGCTTGCCGGTGATCTGCCGGATCGACAGCGCAGCGCCACCGCGGGCATCGCCGTCGAGCTTGGTCAGGACGACGCCGTCGTAGCCGACACCGTCGAGGAACGCCTGCGCGGTGTTGACCGCGTCCTGGCCGATCATCGCGTCGACGACGAACAGCACCTCGTCGGGCTGAACCGCGTCACGGATGTCGGCCGCCTGCCTCATCATGTCGCTGTCGACACCGAGGCGACCGGCCGTGTCGACGATGACCACGTCGTGGAGCTTGCGCTTGGCCTCCTCGACGCCGGCCCGAGCGACCGCGACCGGGTCGCCGACGCCGTTGCCGGGCTCGGGTGCGAACACCGGCACGCCGGCGCGCTCACCGTTGACCTGGAGCTGGTTGACGGCGTTGGGCCGCTGCAGGTCGGCGGCGACCAGGATCGGGGTGCTGCCCTGCTCCTTGAGCCAGAGGGCGAGCTTGGCGGCCAGCGTCGTCTTGCCGGCACCCTGGAGGCCGGCGAGCATGATCACGGTCGGGGGCTGCTTGGCGAACCGGATGCGACGGGTCTCCCCGCCGAGGATCGTGACGAGCTCCTCGTGGACGATCTTGACGACCTGCTGGGCCGGGTTCAGCGCCCCGCTGACCTCTTCGCCCCGCGCCCGCTCCTTCACCGCGGCGACGAACTCCTTGACCACCGGCAGCGCGACGTCGGCCTCGAGCAGCGCGATGCGGATCTCGCGTGCGGTGGCGTCGATGTCGGCCTCGGAGAGCCGGCCCTTGCCCCGAAGGTTCTTGAAGGTCTCGGCAAGCCGGTCGGAAAGGGTGGCGAACACGTCAGTCGGTCCTCAGGTGTCAGGTGGGTTGCAAGGTCCAAGCCTACGGGGAGCGCACGGTGCCCGGTCAGGAGGCGTGCAGAGCCTGCCGAACCGTGCGTACGGCGGCCGCGCTGCGCTCGTCGCTCAGCGCCCCGGCCCCCGGCTCCTGCACGTAGAAGACATCCAGGGTCTGCGGGCCGTGCGTGGACACGTGGGCCGATCGCACGGAGAGGTCCAGGGACGCCAGCGCCCGGCAGACCAGGAACACGACACCAGGGCGGTCGTCGGACCGCACTTCGAGCACCGTCGCTGCCTGCGAGGCGTCGTGGCGGACCTGCACCGACGGCTCCAGTGCTCCGAACTTCGGGCGCAGGCGTGCGGCGGGATCGAGGGAGCCGGAGACAACGGCCTCGAGCCTGGTCCGCAGGATGGCCTCGTCCAGGTGGTCGTCGTCGAGGTCCCACACCGAGCAGGCGTACTCGTCCTGGGTCCAGGCCCGAGCGGCCAGCACGGACACACGCTGGACCGCAAGCGCTCCCGAGACGGCGGCCATCAGGCCGACGCGGTCCTCGGCCACGACAGTGAGGCGGGAGCCGTCCAGGGCGAGGTGGATCCGGCCGGCCTTCACCTCCGGCGGGAGGTCGAGCGTCTCGAGCACAGGCTCCACGGGCTGCGGGACACCGGCCTGCACGCGTCGTACACGCCGGGCCAGGTCGGTCACCAGAGCCGCGCGCCAAGCCGTCCACGCCGTCGGGCCCGTGGCCTTCGCGTCGGCCTCGGTCAGCACCTCGAGCAGGTCGAGCGTGGTGGGGTCGGGCACCCGCTTCGCGACGTGCTCGACGGTGCTGGGGTCCTCCAGGTCACGCGTCGTGGCCACCTCGGCCAGCAGCAGGTGCCAGCGCACCAGACCCGAGATCGTCGCAGCGTCGTCGGCCGAGAAGCCCATGCGCAATGCGGCAGCGTGCGCGATCGGCTCGCCGGCGACGCTGTGGTCCTGCACGCCCCCCTTGCCGATGTCGTGCAGGATCGCGGAGACCATCAGCAGGTCGGGCCTTGCGACGCGCCTGATCAGGCGAGCCGCCTCGATAGCGGTCTCCACCATGTGCCGGTCGACGGTGAACCGGTGGACGACGGACGCGTGCGGCAGCAGCTGGACCAGGTCCCACTCCGGCAGGACCTTCTGAAGTGCGCCGGTCTCCTCGAGGGTCTCCCAGACGCCGAGCAGCCCACGCCCTCCGGCGAGCAGCCGGGCGAACAGGTTGCGCGCGTCGGCGCTCCAGGGCTCCGGCGGCGCCGGGCAGTCCCGCGCGAGACGGGCGGCCGTGGCCGGGGCGAGCATGAGGTCGCGCTCCGCCGCCTCCGCGGACGCCCGGAGCAGCAGCAGCGGGTCGCGGCTCGGGTCGGTGCCCTTGTCGAGCACGACCTCTCGCGAGGACACGGCCACGCCCGGCGCTACCGGCTCGAGTCGCGGCGCACGCCTGGCGACGTTGCTGGGCTTGGCGAGCACGGCGTCGACGCGGTGCCACGCGAGGCGGGATAGGTGCGTGATCCGCCGGCCGATCTCGCGGACCAGACGCTGGGCAGCCTCGGCGTCGGCCAGCCCGAGCCCCTCGGCCAGCGGCGCCCAGTGCTCGGGGGCGATGCGGTCGGTGGCCCGACCCGCGGTGGCCTGCAGCACGTCGCGTACGTCGAGCAGCTGCTGGCGGAAGCGCTCGAGGTCGGCATGAGGTACGTCGACCAGCCACGTCGCCACGAGGGCCTTCATCACCGTCGCGTCGCGGATGCCTCCCACCGACTCCTTGAGGTCCGGGATCGAGGCATGGCCGAGCTCGCCGACGCGCCGGCCCCTGGACTGGGTGAGCTCCTTGAGCTCCGGGAGCGTGGCCCGGGCGTCGCGACGCCACTGCGCGAGGATGTTCGTGCGCAGCCGAAGCGTCAGCGCATGGTCGCCGGCCAGGTGGCGGGCGTCGAGCAGGCCCAGTGCCACCCGCAGGTCGCCGGCCGCGGCGGCGGTGACCTCGGACTCGGCCCGGACCGAGTGGTCGAGGGACGGAGCGGCGTCCCAGAGCGGGTACCAGACCTTCGCGGCGAGCTCGCCGACGTCACGCCCGTCCGCGTGCACCAGCACGACGTCAAGGTCGCTGAACGGCGCCAGCTCCTTGCGTCCGTAGCCGCCCACCGCGACCAGCGCGACTCCAGTCTCGTCGGCCCCCCCGAGCGCAGCGGACAAGGCGGCCGCGCAGACTGCGTCGGCCGCCTCGGTCCGTTGGGCTCGCTCCGGTGCGGCTATCGGCCCGCCACCTAGATCGCAGCCTCGTCCTGCTCGCCGGTGCGCACGCGTACGACGCTGTCGACCGACTGCACCCACACCTTGCCGTCACCGATGCGGCCGGTCTGCGCCGCGTTGACGATGGTGCCGACCACGGACTCGACGTCGGCCTCGTCGACGACGATCTCGATGCGGACCTTGGGCACCAGCGAGATGTCGTACTCAGCGCCCCGGTAGACCTCGGTGTGGCCCTTCTGCCTGCCGTAGCCGCTGACCTCGCTGACGGTCATGCCGGTCACCCCGACACCCTCCAGAGCGGCCCTGACCTCTTCCCACTTGTGTGGCTTGACCACTGCAGTGACCAGCTTCATCTGTCAACCTCTCCCGTGGTTGCCGGCTCCGCGGTGCGGGTAGTGCCGCTGCCGCAGCTCCCCAGTCCTGTCGCAGTGTGTGGCTTGACCACTGCAGTGACCAGCTTCATCTGTCAACCTCTCCCGTGGTTGCCGGCTCCGCGGTGCGGGTAGTGCCGCTGCCGCAGCTCCCCAGTCCTGTCGCCGTGTGTGGCTTGACCACTGCAGTGACCAGCTTCATCTGTCCGGAACCCTCTCAGTCGTTCTTCTCGAAAAGACTGCCACCACCGCCACCGAGGTGGGGACGCGCCCCACCGGTGGCCGCGTGCAGGTCGTAGGCCGTCTCGGCGTGGATCACCAGGTCCACACCGGTCAGCTCGTGGTCCTCCTCGACCCGGAAGCCGAGCGTGCGCTCCAGGACGAGCGCGATGATCGCGGAGGCGACGAAGGAGAAGGCGAAGGTGGCCACCGCAGCGACCAGCTGCCTGCCGAGCTGGTCGGTCCCGCCGCCGTACAGCAGACCGCTGACCGCCTGGGGTGCCTTGTCGGAGGCGAGCAGGCCGATGATGAGCGTGCCCACCAGCCCGCCGACGAGGTGCACGCCGACGACGTCGAGCGAGTCGTCGTACCCGAGCCGGTACTTCAGGCCGACTGCCGCCGCACAGACCGCACCCGCTGCCACACCCACACCCATCGCACCGATCGGCGTCACAGCACCGCAGGAGGGCGTGATCGCGACCAGCCCCGCGACGACTCCGGACGCGGCGCCGAACGACGTGGCGTGGCCGTCGCGGAAGCGCTCGACGACGAGCCACGCCAGCATGCCCGTGCAGCCCGCGAGCAGCGTGTTGACGAACACGACCGCCGCGCTGTGGTTGGCCGCGAGGGCCGAGCCCGCGTTGAACCCGAACCAGCCGAACCACAGCAGGCCGCAGCCGATCATCACCAGAGTCAGGTTGTGCGGCTTCATCGGCTCCCGGCCGAAGCCGATCCGCCTGCCGAGCACCAGCGCCACCGCCAGCCCTGCCGCACCCGAGTTGATCTCGACCGCGGTGCCACCGGCGAAGTCCAGCGCCTTGAGCTCGTTGGCCATCCAGCCACCCACGTGGTCGCCGGAGCTGAAGTCGAAGATCCAGTGCGCCACGGGTGCGTAGACCAGCACCGTCCAGACCGCCGCGAAGACGAGCCAGGTGCCGAACTTCGTGCGGTCGGCGATCGAGCCCGCGATCAGCGCGACGGTGATGACGGCGAAGAGGCCCTGGAAGATCGCGAACGCGATGGCGGGGTACGCCGCCTCCGGGTCGACCTCGAGCAGGCCCTTGAAGCCGAAGTACTGGGTCGGGTCACCGACCAGGCCGCCGCCGAGGTCGTCACCGAACGCGATCGAGTAGCCCACCACGACCCACGTGATCGTCACGACGGCGAGCGCGCCGAAGACCATCATCATGATGTTCAGGACGCTCTTGGAGCGGACCATGCCGCCGTAGAAGAACGCCAGCCCCGGCGCCATCAGCAGCACCAGGGCACAGGAGGTCAGGAGCCAGGCTGTCGAGCCTGAGTCGAGGGCTGTCGTCACGAGGGATCCTCACGCTGGCGGGACGGACAGTCGCCCACCCTGCTCGGCAGATGTTTCGCCCGCGTATCCGATCTCACCTCTGTGTTACGAACATGTGAACCCGCGGATCCGCCGCTCCGGCGGACCCGCGGGTCCATCTCTCGGGTGATGTTCACCCCGTGGGTGCGTCCTGCGTCAGATCGCGGCCTCGTCCTGCTCGCCCGTCCGGACCCGGACCACCGAGTCGATGGAGGAGACCCAGACCTTGCCGTCACCGATCCGGCCGGTCTGCGCGGCCTTCACGATGATGCCGACCACGTCGTCCGCGTCGGCATCGTCGACGACGATCTCGACCCGGATCTTGGGCACGAGCGCGATGTCGTACTCGGCGCCGCGGTAGACCTCGGTGTGGCCCTTCTGGCGGCCGTAGCCGCTGACCTCGCTGACCGTCATGCCGGTCACGCCGAAGGTCTCGAGAGCCTCACGCACCTCTTCCCACTTGTGCGGCTTGATGACCGCAGTGATCAGCTTCATGCGTTCGCTCCTTCGGTGGTCTTGGCCGGCACAACCGCCTTGTGGAGGCTGCCGGACCCGCTGATGACGCCACCCGAGCGCGAGTCGAGGTCGTAGGCCGCCTCCCCGTGCTCCGCGAAGTCGATGCCGTCCACCTCGTCGTCGCCCGAGACGCGCCACTTGATCGTGTACTTGATCGCCAGCGCGATGATCGTGGTCAGGACACCGGTCCACACGATCGTGAACGCCGCCGCGCCGGCCTGGTGGCCGAGCAGGGTGAGGTCACCGCCGTAGAACAGGCCGTTGGTGCCTGCCGGGAAGAAGCCGTTGACGCCCTGCGGGGAGTCGGTGGTGCCGACCAGCCCGATCATCAGGGTGCCGACCAGGCCGCCGACCAGGTGCACGCCGACGACGTCGAGCGAGTCGTCGAGGCCGACCTTGTACTTCAGGCTCACGGCCAGGGCACACAGACCGCCGGCGATGGCGCCCACGGCGATCGCACCGACCAGGGAGACCGCACCACAGGCGGGCGTGATCGCGACCAGGCCGGCGACGATGCCGGACGCCGCCCCGAGCGAGGTGGCCTTGCCGTGCACCATGCGCTCGACGAGCAGCCAGCCGAGCATCGCAGCCATCGTGGCGATGGTGGTGTTGAGGAACGTGGTGCTCATCTCGCCGGCCATCTGGTCGGCGAGGTCGCCGCCCCAGGCCGTGATCGTGTCGTCGGTGAAGACCATCGAACCCACGTTGAACCCGTACCAGCCGAACCAGAGCAGGCCCGCGCCGATCATGGTGAGCGTCAGGTTGTGCGGCTTCATCGGCTCCTTGCCGAAGCCCACCCGCTTGCCGACGATCGCGGCCAGAACCAGGCCCGCGATGCCCGCGTTGATGTGGACCACGGTGCCACCCGCATAGTCGAGCGAGGGGAGCTTGGTCGCCAGCCAGCCGCCGCCCCAGACGTTGTGCGCGACGGGGAAGTAGCAGAGCGTGACCCAGACGGTCACGAAGACGACCCACGAGGAGAGCTTCACCCGGTCGGCCACCGCGCCGCTGATCAGCGCGGCGGTGATGCCGGCGAAGGTCAGCTGGAAGACGACGAAGATGAGGCTGGCAGGGCTGACGCCGTCGAGGCCGAACATCGCGAACGGGTCCGCGATCAGCTTGCCGTTGGCGTTGCCGACACCGTCACCGCCGAAGGCCATCGACCAGCCCCACAGCACGAAGACGATGCCGACGACCGCGAGGGACACGTAGGACATCATCATCATGTTCAGGACCGACTTGGACCGCGTCATACCGCCGTAGAAGAGGGCGAGCGCAGGCGTGGTCATCATCAGGACCAGCGCTGTGGCCACCAGCATGAAGGCGTAATAGCCGTCCATGGAACCTCCATTGTTCAGAGACCGTGTTCAGGGATCGTGTTCAGGGCGACGAGGGTCCGGCTGACAGCACTGTCCCCCGGCGCGCCACGTCTAGTGGTCCTAGCGTGCGATCCGCAGGTTTCGCCGCCTGACGGCCCGCGTTGCGGTCACGTGACGGTTTCACCGGGTTTGTTTCGTGCAGGTAACAGAGGCACGGACTTGCCCGACGGCGGTCATGGGCGAGACCGACCTTTGCGCAAATCGGAAATATCTACTCGAAACGCCAGGTACGGTAAAGAGGTGAGCCAGGTCCAGACGTCGACGCTTCCCGAGCCGGGGACCTCCCTGAAGCCGCGCCGCGGGCGCGGCCGTCCTCGCGACCCCGGGGCCGACGCCAGGATCACCACGGCCGCCGCCGAGCTCATGGTCGAGCGGGGCTTCGACAAGATGACGGTCGACGGCGTGGCCGAGCGCGCGCACGTGGGGAAGGCCACCGTGTACCGGCGGTGGCCCTCCAAGAGCGACCTGGCGGTGGCGGCGATCAGCGAGGTGCTGCTCACCGAGTTCCCCGAGCACGACACCGGGTCGATCACCAGCGACCTGCGGGCGGGCATCGTCGACACGGTCAACTTCGTCGGCTCCCCCGCCGGCGCCGCGTTCATGCGCATGTGCATCGCCGAGTCGATCCGCGACCCGCGCATCGCGGCGCTCTACCGCGAGAGCAGCGACCGGGCCGAGCTCCGCTCCAAGGAGGCGTTCGCCCGGGCCGTCAAGCGGGGAGAGATCCGCTCCGAGGCCCGGATCGACTACGCGCTGAGCTGGATAGGCGGGATCATCGCCAGTCGGATCATCGCCGATCGTCCGATGCCGACCCTCGACGATGTAGACGAGATGCTCGACTTCGTGCTGCGTGGCGTCCTGGCCTGAGGTCCTAGGCCTGGTCGCCCAGGAGCGCGTCGACGAACGCCTCCGGGTCGAACGGCGCCAGGTCGTCAGCGCCCTCACCCAGTCCGACCAGCTTGACCGGTACGCCGAGCTCGCGCTGCACGGCGACCACGATGCCGCCCTTGGCCGACCCGTCGAGCTTGGTCAGCACGATGCCGGTGACATCGACGACCTCGCCGAAGACGCGCGCCTGGGTCATGCCGTTCTGACCTGTCGTGGCGTCGAGGACGAGCAGCACCTCGGTCACCTTCGACGTCTTCTCGATGACGCGCTTGACCTTGCCGAGCTCGTCCATCAGGCCGGCCTTGTTCTGCAGGCGACCCGCGGTGTCGACCAGCACGACGTCGTACCCGCCGTCGATGCCGGTCTTGACCGCGTCGAAGGCCACGGACGCCGGGTCGCCGCCCTCGGGGCCACGAACAGCGGGTACGCCAACCCGCTCGCCCCAGGTCGCCAGCTGCTCGGCGGCAGCGGCGCGGAAGGTGTCAGCCGCGCCCAGCACCACGGTCTTGTCCTCGGCGACCAGCACGCGCGCGAGCTTGCCGACGGTGGTCGTCTTGCCGGTGCCGTTGACGCCCACGACCAGGACGACCGCCGGCGAGCCGTCGGAGCCGTTGACGCCCAGGCTCCGGTCGAGCGTCGGGTCGATGAGGGCGAGCAGCTCCTCCCGGAGCACCTCGCGCACGGGGGCCGCGGCCGCGCCTTCCACGCGCAGCCGTTCCCGCAGCCGGCCGACCAGCTCCTGGGTGGGCCCCACGCCGATGTCCGCGGTGAGCAGAGTGTCCTCGATGTCCTCCCAGGTGTCCTCGTCGATCCGGTCGCGGGACAGCAGGGCGAGCAGGCCGCGGCCGAGGGTGCCCTGCGAGCGGGAGAGCCGCTGGCGCAGCCGGACCAGGCGTGAGGCGGACGACTCCGGGCGCTCCAGCGTCGGGAGCGCAGTGTCCTCGATGGTCCGGGTGGGCGTGTCCCGCGGCGCCTCGGCGTCCTCCCCGACAGTCGGCTCGGCGCGTGGCTCGGGACGCGTGATGACGTCCGCGCCGCCCCGGGGCGCGCTGCGACGGCCACGAGCCGTGACCAGCCCGACGACGGCGCCGACCATGAGGACGGCAAGGGCAACGACTAGATAGATCCACTCAGCCACGCGGGCCATCCAACCATGTCAGAGCGAGGCTGCGGACGTGCGGCCCTGGAGCCGTGGGCGCCTCGAGTGAGTCAGCGCCTGCCGCTGTCCACGGTGTTGTCGATCGTGGGCAGCCGCTCGACGCCCTTCTGCAGGGCATCGCCCACCCAGGCGGCGTGCGGCACCCGCTCGCCGCGGTAGGGGAAGGCGACGTAGACGACGATCAGCCCGGCCAGTGCGAGGATCCCGAGCATCGACAGCATGATCCAGAGCATGACCTCATGCTGCCACGTGCCCCCCACACCCAAACCTCGCGTCTCAGCGCAGCAGTGGCTCCACAGCGGCCCGGATCTCCGCCGGGATGGGTACGGCGGCGCGTTGACCGGGCGTGTTGTCGACGTACACGTGCACGAAGCGACCCTCCGCCGACGCCGCCTCCCCAGGCCCCTGGAAGAGCCCGATCCGGTAGATGATCGACGAGGTCCCGATCCTGTCGACGACCAGCCCCATGTCGACCGGGAGCGGGTAGCCCAGCTCGGCGAAGTAGCGGCACGACACCTCCGCGACCACCCCGATCGCCGGAAGGGACCGGATGTCGGTTCCGACGGCCTCGGCGAGGTGCACGTTGACCGCGGTGTCGATGAGCTCGAAGTAGCGGGCGTTGTTCATGTGCCCGTAGACGTCGTCGTCGGCCCAGCGCGTGGTGGCCTGGCGCCAGGCGACGTAGTCCGCCCGGGTGGGGCGGTCGGTCATGCCGACTCTGCCTCGCGGAGTCGCTGGCTGATCACGGCAGAGACACCGTCGCCGCGCATGGTCACGCCGTACAGCGCGTCGCCGACCTCCATGGTGCGCTTCTGGTGGGTGATCACCAGCAGCTGGGAGTTCTCGCGGAGCTCCTCGTAGATCTCCAGCAGGCGGCCGAGGTTGGTGTCGTCGAGCGCCGCCTCGACCTCGTCGAGGATGTAGAAGGGCGACGGTCGTGCCTTGAACAGGGCCACCAGGAACGCCACCGCGACCAGTGACCGCTCTCCACCCGAGAGCAGCGACAGCCGCTTGACCTTCTTGCCCGGCGGGCGGGCCTCGACCTCCACGCCTGTGGTGAGCATGTTGGACGGGTCGGTGAGGATCAGCTTGCCCTCGCCGCCCGGGAACAGCCTCGAGAACGCGCTCTCGAACGCCGTGCGGACGTCCTCCCACGCCTCGGTGAAGACCTGCTCGACGCGATCGTCGACCTCCTTGACGATGTCGAGGAGGTCCTTGCGGGTCCTCTTGAGGTCCTCGAGCTGCTCGGTGAGGAACTTGTGCCGCTCCTCGAGCGCCGAGAACTCCTCCAGGGCCAGCGGGTTGACCTTGCCGAGCATCGAGAGCTGCCGCTCGGCAGACCGGAGTCGCTTGGTCTGCTCCTCACGGTTGTAGGGAACCGGCGCCGGCGGGGGTGCGTCGGCTGCAGCCTCCTCGCCCGGCACCGGGATCGACGGCGGCACGAGCTGGTCAGGGCCGTAGTCGGCCACCAGGACCTCGAGGTCGAGCCCGAGCTCCTCGAGTGCTCGCTCCTCGAGCTGCTCGAGACGCATGCGCTGCTGGGTGCGAGCCATCTCGTCGCGGTGCACGCTGGAGACCAGCTCGTCGTGCTCCTTGGTCAGCGACCGCATCGTGTTGCGGGCTGCGACGAGCTGCTCCTCGCGTCCCTTTCGGGCGTGCTCCACGGCAGTGCGATCGGCGGCAGCCTGCTCGATGGCCATCTCCAGCCGCGCGAGCACGGCGGAGACACCCCTGCCGACGGCCTCGGCGACCTTGCCCTCACGGATCATCCGCTCACGCCGGGCGATCGCCTGGGCCCGCGCGTCGCGCTCGGCCTGGGCGGCGCGGACGAGCCCGTCGGCGCGGCCGTGCAACGCTCGTGCCCGCTCCTCGGCCGTGCGCAGGGCGAGGCGGGAGTCCATCTCGTGCTGACGAGCCGCGCGGGCCTCGTCGGCAAGCCGCTCGCGGTCGGCGGTGTCGGGCTCCTCGTCGGTGGTCTCCTCGGCGGCGGAGAGCCGCGCCTCCAGCTCGGCGAGACCGGCGAGGTCGCGCTCGCGCGCCTCCTGGGCCTGCTGGATCGCGAGCGTGATGCGCTCGGCCTCGCCCTTGGCCGACCGGGCGAGCGACCCGTGCTGGGCGAGCTCCTCAGCGACCGCTGCGAGGTGGGCATCGGACTCGTGCAGCTTGGCGAGGGCGACATCGACACGCTGCTGGGCGTGGACGCGCTCCTCCTCGAGCCGGGACAGGTCGAAACCGAGCCGCTCGCAGGAGTGGGTGACCTCGGACAGCAGCGAGGTGGCCTCGTCGACGGCGGCCTGCACCTCCAGCAGCGACGGCTTGGACGAGGAGCCGCCGGACGCGAAGTGGGCCCCGATGACGTCACCCTCACGGCTCACCGCGACGACGTCGGGCAGCTCGGCGACGAGGCGGCGGGCGGCCGTGAGGTCGTCGACCACCGCCACCTTGAACAGCATGCGGCGTACGGACGCCTCGATCGCCGCGGGGCACTCGACCACGTCGCTGGCGTAGACGGCGCCGTTGGGCAGCCCGGGCCAGCGCGAGTCGTCGACGTCGGCTCCGCCGAGCAGGATGCCCGCCCGGCCGAGGTCCGCGGCCTTGAGGTGGTCGATGGCACCGACGGCCGCGTCGAGGTGCTCGACGGCGACGGCATCGGCTGCATTGCCCAGAGCGGCCGCGACAGCGGTCTCGTAGCCGGTCTGCACCTGCAGCAGCGCGGCGACCGAGCCCATCAGCCCCGAGACCGGCTCGGTGGCCGCGAGCAGGGCGCCGGCACCGTCCTTGCGGTTGAGACCGAGCTCGAGCGCCTCCTTGCGCGCGGCGAGCGCACCACGCTCACGGTCGGCCTGCTGGGCCTCGTCGCGGGTCTTGGCCAGGCGCTCCTCGATGTCGGCCAGTGCCGAGGCCGCGCCCTCGTGCTCGGCGTCGAGTCCCTCCTCGCCGGCGTCGAGGCCGGCGATCCTGGTCTCCAGCGAGGTGAAGTCGTGCGTCGCGCGGGTGACGCGGGCTGTGGCGTCCTGGCGAGCGATCTCGAGGCGGCCGATCTCGTCATCGGCGGCAGCGGCTCGGCTCTTCATCGCGTTGACCTGGCCGTGCAGCCTGGCCAGTCCCTCGCGCCGGTCGGCAGCAGCACGCTGCAGGCCGGCGATGCGGCGGTCCTCGTCGAGGTGGGCAGACTCGGCGGCTTGCTTGGCCGACACGGAGGCCTCGAGCGCAGCACGGTTGCGCTCGACCTCGGCGGCGATCTCGTGCTCCTGGGCGCGCACCTGGGCGGCCTGGGCCTCGAGATCCTCGGGGTCGCGCCCCTCCGGCACCGGCTCCACGGCAGCCGCGTTGCGCACGCGCTCGGCGGCCAGGCTCGCGGTGCCCTTGAGGCGCTCGCGCAGCCCGGACAGGGAGTACCAGGTCTCCTGAGCCTTGGCCAAGGCGGGCAGGTCCTCGCGGAGCGCGGCCTCCAGCGCGGCCTCGGAGGCTCGAGCCTCCTCCAGAGCGGCTTCGACCTCCTCGCGGCGCTCCAGCAGGATCGTCTCGTCAGCGAGCTCCTGCTCCAGGGAGCTCTTGAGGGCCACCAGGTCGTCGGCGAGCAGTCGCGCCCGGGCATCGCGTGCGTCGGCCTGGACCACCGCCGCCCTGCGCGCAACCTCCGCCTGACGGCCGAGCGGCTTGAGCTGCCGGCGGATCTCGGTCAGCAGGTCGCTCAGCCGGGTGAGGTTGCCCTCGGTGGAGTCGAGCTTGCGGAGCGCCTTCTCCTTGCGCTTGCGGTGCTTGAGGACGCCCGCCGCCTCCTCGATGAACCCACGCCGGTCCTCGGGCGTGGCGTGCAGGATCGAGTCGAGCTGGCCCTGCCCGACGATCACGTGCATCTCGCGGCCGATGCCGGAGTCGCTGAGGAGCTCCTGGACGTCGAGGAGCCGGCAGGACTGCCCGTTGATGGCGTACTCCGAGCCGCCGTTGCGGAACATGGTGCGGCTGATCGTGACCTCGGAGTAGTCGATCGGCAGCGCACCGTCGGAGTTGTCGATCGTCAGAGCCACCTCGGCACGACCCAGCGGCGGGCGGCCGGAGGTGCCGGCGAAGATGACGTCCTCCATCTTGCCGCCACGCAGGGATTTGGCGCCCTGCTCACCCATGACCCAGGCCAGGGCGTCCACGACGTTGGACTTGCCGGAGCCGTTGGGACCCACGATGCACGTGATCCCGGGCTCGAGCTGCAGGGTCGTCGCCGAAGCGAACGACTTGAACCCGCGGAGCGTCAAGCTCTTGAGGTACAAAACGCGTCTCCCTCGCCTTTGCGGTTGACCAGGCGAGCCTGCGAGCCGCCCGTCGAAACCAGGTACGAAATCAGTGCCGCGGGGAAGTGGCAGCGGCCACACCCTACCTCCCGCGCCGGCGGGATCAGCGCACGCTCGCCGCCCGCGAGAATCCCGTCCTCGCGACCGCCTCCCCCAGGTCTCGGCGAAGAGCTGGACGTTTGTTCTGCGTTCGGACGTGGAAAGGGAACTGTGAGGCGTAGGTTGCGGTCGAGGGAAACTGGGAGGGAGTACCAGATGGACCGGCTAGAGGTGCGGACCGAGATGGTCACGCGCGGGCTGAGCGTCGACCAGGTGTGGGAGCTCGTCTGGGCGTGCACCGTCGACCCCTCGTCGTCGACCACCAACGTCTACGCCCCGCACTTCCTCGACACCGAGGACCACGGCGTACGCCGCAGCGGCATCCGCCGCGACGTCGAGCCGACCGTCTACGGCGTCAGGCTGACCCTGACGCGCTGGGTCGAGTGCGAGTCCCACGTCGCCCAGCACCTGCGCGGCCACCACACCGACGAGCTCGACGAGAAGCTGAGCGCGTTCCGGACCGCCGTGGGCCGCGCCACGGTGACCAGCCGCTGAGGCTGCGACGCTGAGGCTCAGTCGAGGGTGAACCGGCAGAGCTCCGCAGATCTCTCCGGGTCGTCCGCGTCGGTGACCAGGTAGCCGCCCCGGCCGTCGGGGTCCATCACCAGTCCCTCGGCCTTGCGCCGGTCCGGGCTGCCGTCAGGCCCGACGAGCCGTTGCCAGACCGCCTCGTCGCCGTCGAGCACCCCCACGGCACTTCCCGAGACCGCGCCGTCCAGTATGGGGTCGTCGGTCTCCTCCGCCGAGCACAGGAAGCCGATCGTGCCGTCGGCGAGCAGGGTCGCGTCGGTGACGTGAGCGGAGACACCGTCGATCTCGCCCAGTCGGAGCTCACCGGAGCCGATGACGCGCGGGCTCTCCGACGAGAACGCCACCACGTCGACCCACACGTCCGGGCTCCGCCCGGTGGCTCGGTGGAAGAGCCGCAGGGAGTCGTCGAGGAAGACGGCGCCCTCGATGTTCGGGAGGCAGCCGAGGCGTTCGGCCAGTGCGGCGTACAGCGCTGTCCCGTCGTACGCCGTGACCGTCTCGCCGACCAGGCGCAGCAGCGCGGTGCGGTTGGAGAGCGAGCCGGAGCCGAACAGCCAGATCACGCCGTCCGGAGCGAGGGCCGCCGCTTCGAGGTCCGGTTTGCGAAGCTTCTCGAGCGCGCCACCGTCTCCGACGAGAGGGACGGTGTGTTCGGAGCGCGTGACCGGGTCGACCCAGGTGACGTCGTAGGCGTCGTCACCGGCAACCAGCAGCTGGCCGCCGACGGCGAGCAGCGCCGAACCGGCGCGCACGTGTATCAGCGGGGCTGACCAGGTCAGCACCGCGGGCAAAGCTAGCGCGAGCTCTGTGCAGGGGGCCGGTCAGGCCGGCTGCATCGAGTCGTCAAGGGTGAGAAGCGGGGCGTCATGCGCCGCGGCAGCGAGCGAGTCGTTCTCTACACGAAGACGGAGGACGAGTGCCTCGAGGTCTTCTACCTGCTGCCGGAGCCGCCGGTTCTCCGCGGTGAGCCGGGAAGTGACTCGGGGGTCAGTCGTCCCGTTCATGTAGCCGAGGAGGGCCTTGGCCATAGGTTTGTACCTCCGGTGGGAGTGGTTGTGTTGGACACCCAGCGGGGGGCTGTGTTCAGTCCGTGGGAGGTGGGTGGTCCGTCTAAAAGGGTCGCACGGACCGGCCATACGGGTCAATTGCGGTCTGGATAGCCTGGTTCGGTGGACCGTGCCCTGGGGATCAGCGCCTGCCGGACTCTCTGCGCGTGGAACAAAACGGACCAAACGGTCCGGAACGAGCCGGTCTTCGCCTGCTCCGGCTGCGGCTCCGAGTGGGTCGTCTCGGAGCCCTGGACGCCGGTCGACGCCGACGGGTTCGTGCCCGAGGCGGTTCAGGAGGCGCGGCGCGGCCGCCTCTGACAGGTCGGGCAGAAGTACGACGAGCGGTTCATGAACGCCACCCGCCGCACCGGCGTCCCGCACCGGCTGCAGGGCTCGCCCTCACGGCCGTAGACCTCCAGCGACCGGTCGAAGTAGCCGCTCTCGCCGTTGACGTTGACGTACAGCGCGTCGAACGACGTGCCGCCCTGGTCCAGCGCTGCACCCATCACCTGCCGGCACCCGGCGAGCACATCCTCGACCTGTGCTCGAGTCAGCCGCTCCCCCGGTCGGTCACCGTGCACCCGAGCGAGCCAGAGCGCCTCGTCGGCGTAGATGTTGCCCACGCCGGAGATGGTGGTCTGGTCGAGAAGGATGCGCTTGATGCCGCTGGCCTTGCGCCGCACGCGGGCGACGAAGGCCGCATCGTCGAAGAGCGGGTCCATCGGGTCGCGGGCGATGTGCGCGATCTCGGACGGCAGCTCGGCGCCTCCGGCCGAGACGGCCAGCCCGCCGAACATCCGCTGGTCGGCGAACCACAGCTCGCGTCGTGGCCTGCCGCTGAGCGCGAACCGCACCCGAAGGTGCCGGTCGGGGGCGGCCGTCGGGCTCTGCACCAGCATCTGCCCGCTCATCCCGAGGTGACCCAGCAGGGCGTCGCCGTTGTCGAGAGGCAGCCAGAGGTACTTGCCGCGCCGGCGGGCGTCGGTGACCGTGCGACCCGAGAGCACGGCGGCGAAGTCCTCGGGGCCGGCTGCATGCCGTCGCACAGGTCGTGGGTGAAGGACCTCGACCCCGGTGATCCGGCGGCCTACGACGTGCTCAGCCAGGCCACGCCGTACGACCTCGACCTCGGGCAGCTCAGGCATGCGCGTCCCGTCGGCAGCGTGGCGAGAGGCCCTCGGGCCCCCGCGAGCTTGCTCGCGTGCCGCCCGCGCCCGCCGAAGACACGCTCGACAAGTCGATCAAGCGTCGGCAGCGTGGCGAGAGGCCCTCGGGCCCCCGCGAGCTTGCTCGCGCGTTGCCCGCGCCCGCCGAAGACACGCTCGACAAGTCGATCAAGCGTCGGCAGCGTGGCGAGAGGCCCTCGGGCCCCCGCGAGCTTGCTCGCGTGCCGCCCGCGCTCACCGAAGACACGCTCGACCTAATAGATCAGTCGTCGATCTCGGCGGGGACGAGCGTGCCGCCGCCCAGCCGGGCCACGATGTCGCGGTAGGCGGTCTCGGCTGCCTGCTGCTCGGCTTCCTTCTTGGACCGACCGGTCCCGTGGCCGTAGCGGTCGCCACCGACCTGCACCTGGGCGGTGAAGGTCTTGGCGTGGTCGGGGCCCTCGTCCTCGATGACGTACTCCGGGACACCCAGCGAGTGCTCGGCGGCCAGCTCCTGCAGCGAGGTCTTCCAGTCGAGCCCGGCTCCGAGGCCGGCGGCGGTCTCCATCAGCGGGTCGAACAGCAGGTGTACGACGTCGCGGGCGGTCTCGAAGCCGCCGGAGAGGTACACCGCGCCGATCACGGCCTCGACCGTGTCGGAGAGGATCGAGGACTTGTTGCGACCGCCGGTCGACTCCTCGCCGCGGCCGAGCATGACGTGCTCACCCAGACCGATCGTGCGGGCCACCTCGGCCAGGGCCCGGGCGTTGACGACAGCCGCCCGCAGCTTGGCCAGCCGGCCTTCGGAGAGGTCGGGGTGCGCCTTGAACAGCGTCTCGGTCACGACGACGCCCAGCACGGAGTCGCCGAGGAACTCCAGCCGTTCGTTGGTGGGCAGCCCACCGTTCTCGTAGGCGTACGAGCGGTGGGTCAGGGCACGCTCGAGCAGCTCGGCGTCCAGGACCGGATCACCGAGCGCGGCACGCAAGTCGCCGTAGGACGGCTCGCTCATGCGCGTCGGATCAGAGGACCTGGCGACGGTCGGCGCGGGCGCCGTACTGGCCGCACGTGCCGCAGGCGCGGTGCGGAAGGTGCTTGGCGCCACACGCCGGGTTGGCGCAGGTCACCAGCTGGGGCGCAGCGGCCTTCCACTGCGAACGACGGTGACGCGTGTTGCTGCGCGACATCTTCCGCTTCGGGACAGCCATCTCTTACTCCTGTTCGAGGCCGGTCTCCCGGCCCTGGGTCTGGTCCTGGTCATGCCGTGTCGTCAGCCCTTGCAGCGCGGCCCACCTGGGGTCGACCGGCTCCTCGTGCTGGTGGCCGGGGTCGTCCGCCAGCCTGGCACCACACTCGATGCACAGCCCTGGACAGTCGTCCCGGCACAGCGGCTGGAAGGGCAGTGTGAGCACCACCGCATCCCGCAGCAGTGGCTCCAGGTCGACCAGGTCTCCCTCGAGCCGGCGGGTCTCGTCGTCCTCGTCCGCGTCGGTCTCCCGGTCGTCGTAGACGAACAGGTCCTGGAAGTCGGCCACGATCTCGTCGTGGATCTCCTCCAGGCACCGGGCGCACTCCCCGGTCAGCCCCGCCTGCGCGGAACCGGTGACCAGGACGCCCTCGACGACCGCCTCGAGCCTGATGTCGAACTCGAGGGGCGAGCCTTCGGGGACGCTGAGGACCTCGATACCCAGATCTGCCGGTGCAGGCGCGGAGAACGTCACCTCGCGCTGCGACCCCGGGCGGCGGCCGAGCTCGCGGGTGTCGAGCACGAGCGGCGCTCTCGGGTCGAGACGCACGGTTGGTTCACCTTGTCTAGCGTGGACAGATCACGGTCCCCGGCCCGATCGGTCAGGACAAGCATCCAGCTGGGCGCGAGGAACCGTCGACAAGCGTACCGTTACCGGCCGGTCTGGACCAAACGGCGGGTCCAGGGGTCCGGATCAGTCCTGGAGGTGCTCGGGCAGCACGATCTTGTCGGCCTCCTCGGGCGTGAGGCCGTGCATGGCCGTCGTGCCCGACAGCCGGTCGCGACCGCGCTTGACCGCCTCGAGCGTGCGCTCCAAGGTGATCTCGAAGTTGGCCAGCTTCGCATCGACGTACTCGTCTGTCTCGGCCCGGAGCGCCTCGGACTCGGTCTTGGCATCGCCGAGCATGCCCTCGGCCTGATGCTGGGCTAGCCGGAAGACCTCGGTGTCCGACACCAGCCGGTCGCGCTCGTTCTGCGCCTCGTGGACGATCAGGTCCGCCTGCTTGCGGCCCTCGTCGACGACGCCCTCGCGATCCTTGACCACCCGGTAGGACTCGGTGAAAGCCGCGTCCATCACCTCGCCGAGCTCGTCGAGGAGGCCCAGCAGCTCGGCACGGTTGACCACCACGGACGACGACATCGGCATCGACCTGGCGCTCTCGACGACCTCGCGGATCTGGGCGAGCTTCGCCTGTACGTCCACCTTGCTCCCTCTCTCGACCGAAGGCCGGGCGGGCGGTCGGTCCGCCCGAACTCGGTGGTGACCTCCTGGTCACCGGCTCCGCGGTGCGGGTAGTGCCGTGCCCGGCTCCCCAATCCTTAGTAGACGATACGACTCAGCGGTCCTCTGCGCGCTCGGCGAGGCGCGGTCCGAGACGATCGAGCACCAGGGGAGGTACGAGGCGGCTGACGTCGCCACCGAAGGCGGCGACCTCCTTGACCAGGCTGGAGGCCAGGAAGGAGTACTCCGGGCTGGTCGGCACGAACAGCGTCTCGACGCCGGAGAGGCTGGAGTTCATCTGGGCCATCTGCAGCTCGTAGTCGAAGTCGCTCACCGCCCGGAGGCCCTTGACGATCGCCACGATGTCGCGCTGCTTGCAGAAGTCGGTGAGCAGACCGGTGAAGCTGTCGACCACGACGTTCGGGTACGGCGCGCAGACCTCGCGCAGCATCTCCATGCGCTCGTCGGGTGAGAAGAGCCGGCTCTTCGACTTGTTGACCCCGACCGCGACGACCACCTCGTCGAAGAGCGTGCTGGCCCGCGAGATGATGTCGATGTGCCCGTTGGTGACCGGGTCGAACGAGCCCGGACAGGCTGCTCTGCGCACGATGCGACGCTCCTTGAAGTCTCGGGTCAGGGCTGGTCCATGGTCCTCTGAGTGCCTGCGTGACCGTACCAAAGCGTCGTCTCGCCGTAGGCCTTGCTCCTTTCACCGGTGAAACCCTCCGGCCACGCCAGCGCACCGGTGCGGCTGCTGCGTTCGACGACGACCAGCGCGCCGGGGTCGAGCCAGCCGTGGTCGCGGAGGGCGACGAACGCAGCGGTGAGCTCCTCGGCGGGCACGGCATAGGGCGGGTCGGCGAACACGACGTCGTACGGCGCGCGCGACTGGTGGGCCAGGGCGCGGTCGACCGACGTGGCCACCACGTCGACGTCGAGGCCGATCGTCTTGGCGTTGTCGCGGATCAGGGCTGCTGTGCGCCGGTCGTGCTCGACGAGGGTGACCACCCCGGCTCCTCGCGAGCGCGCCTCGAGGCCGACGGCCCCGCTGCCGGCGTACAGGTCGAGGAAGCGCAGGCCGGTCAGCGAGCCGAGCTCGGCCTCGATCGCGGAGAACAGCGCCTCCCGCACCCGGTCGCTGGTGGGCCGGGTGTTGTCGCCGGTCGGCGCCTTGATGCGCCGCCCGCCGGCTGAACCGCCGATGATGCGGGTCACGACTTGTCCAGGTAGTCGGCGCGCTCGGACTCGGTGAGGGCGCGGACCGCCTCCGCCAGCCTCGGGTGCTGCTCGAGGGCCGGGTCGGCCGCGACCAGCGCCGTGGCTGCCTCCCGGGCCTCGACGATGACGTCCTCGTCGCGGACCACAGACAGGAGCCGCAGCGACGAGCGACCCGACTGCGCCGCCCCGAGCACGTCGCCCTCGCGTCGTTGCTGGAGGTCGAGCACGGACAGCTTGAACCCGTCGCCGGTCGCCGCCACGGCATCGAGCCGCTCCCGCGACGGGGAGCCGGCCTCGGTGCCGGTGACGAGCAGGCAGAGCCCCGGGTTCTGGCCACGGCCGACCCGGCCGCGGAGCTGGTGCAGCTGGGAGACGCCGAACCGGTCCGCGTCGAGCACGACCATCATCGTCGCGTTGGGTACGTCGACCCCGACCTCGATCACCGTGGTGCTCACCAGGACGTCGATCTCGCCACGCGAGAAAGCCTGCATCACGCGGTCCTTCTCGTCGCTGGGCAGCCGACCGTGCAGGGCGGCGACCCGCAGCGGGGCGAGCTCCTCGGCGAGCCGGGGTGCCACCTCGGCCACGGCGGCGACCGGGCGCTTGTCGGTCTCGTCGCCGGCCGAGGCGTCCTCCCCGGAGGCCTTCTCGTCGATGCGCGGGCAGACGACATAGACCTGATGGCCGCCGTCGACCTCCTCCTTGGCCCGCGACCAGGCCCGGTCGATCCAGCCGGGCTGCTCGGCCAGCGGTACGACGTTGGACTGGATCGGCGCTCGCCCGGCGGGAAGCTCGGCGAGAGTGGACGTCTCCAGGTCGCCGAAGACCGTCATCGCGACCGTGCGCGGGATCGGCGTCGCGGTCATGACCAGCACGTGTGGCGGCTCCCCCGCCTTCGCGGTCAGCGCCGCGCGCTGCTCGACGCCGAAGCGGTGCTGCTCGTCGACCACGACCAGCCCCAGGTCGGCGAACTGCACGACGTCCTCGAGCAGCGCATGGGTGCCGATGACGATGCCCGCCGAGCCCGAGGCGGCGTCGAGCAGCGCGCTCTTGCGCGAGGCGGCGTTGGACGAGCCGGTCAGCAGGGCCACCTGGGTGCCCTCCTCCGCTCCCCCCAGCATGCCGCCGGCGGCGAGGTCGCCGAGCATGGCCGTGATCGAGCGGTAGTGCTGCTGGGCGAGGACCTCGGTCGGCGCCAGCAGTGCCGTCTGGCCCCCCGAGTCGATCACCCGGAGCATCGCCCGCAGGGCCACGACCGTCTTGCCGGAGCCGACCTCGCCCTGCAGGAGCCGGTGCATCGGGTGCTCGCCGGCGAGGTCGTTGAAGATCTCGTCACCCACCGCGGCCTGGCCGGCGGTCAGTGCGAAGGGCAGCCGCTCGTCGAAGGCTGCGAGCAGTCCCCCACCGCCGTTGCGCGGCGTGGTGCGCGCGGCGTTGACCTCGTGCCGCCGCTGGGCGAGCACGGTCTGGGTCACGAACGCCTCGTCGAACTTCAGCCGCTTGCGGGCAGCCCCCACCTGCTGCCAGTCGTCTGGGGCGTGGATCCAGCGCAGCGCGGTCCGCAGCGGCAGCAGGTCACGCGCCTTGCGGAGCTCCTCGGGGAGCGGGTCGGGTACGTCGTCCAGGCCCGGCAGCACCAGCGCGACGCTGTCGTCGATGACCCAGGAGGTCAGGCTGCCACTTGCGGGATAGATCGGCAGCAGCCTGCTGCGCTCGGTCAGGTCGCTGTCGTTGTAGTGCGGGTTGACCAGCTCCCAGCAGAGCTTGTAGGTGCTCCACTGGGCCTTGCCGGCCACCATCATCGTCAGGCCGGGCGCCATCTTGGTGGCCCGCCAGTCGGCGGTGTGCTTCTTGCGGTCGAAGAACGTCATCACGACGCGGCTCTGCCCCACCTGGGCGACGACCTCGAGCCGGAACGCCAGCTGTCCGGTGCGGCGGTCGCGGTAGGTGTGAGGGGTGCTCTTGACGACCGAGGCGACGAGCGTGACGATCTCGCCCTCGACGAACTCCGAGTCGTCGCTGGTCTGGCCGCGGTCGACGTAGGACCGCGGGTAGTGACCCAGCAGGTCGCCCACGGTCTCGTAGCCGAAGGAGTCCTTGAGCGGCTTGGCCGCCTTGCCGACCAAGGACCCCAGCTTGCTGTCCGTCGAGACCATGGGCCTATTCCACCCCGAAGAGAAGGGGATAGCGCTCCTGGCCGCCGTCGTACTCGATGACGTCGACGTGGTGGTAGGTGGAGGCGACGTAGGCCGCGCAGCGACGAGCGAGGTCGCCCGAGCCGGCGCCGGAGACGATGGTCACCAGCTCACCACCGCCGCCGATCATCTTGTCCAGGACTCCCATGGCGACAGTCAACCTGTCACCTCCGACAAGTGCGAAGTCACCCTCGACCACACCGAGGATGTCGCCCGGCTCGCAGGGCCCGGCCATCGTGATCGCCTGCTTGTCCGCGACCGTGATCGCACCGGAGCGGGCGTGCCGCCCCGCGGCGGTCATCTCCACGAGGTCCTGGTCGAAGGTGCGGCCCGGCTCATGCACCGCCAGCGCGGCGAGCGCCTGGACCTGGGCGTGGGTGGGGATCACCGCCACCCGCACGTCGCCCGCCTCCTGGGCGCGCTGGGCGGCGGCGTCGGCGGCCGGCAGCGCCTTGCGGTCGTTGGGCATCAGGAAGACCTCGGCGGCCCCGGTGCCCACCACGGCCTCGTAGAGCTCCTGCGTGGCCGGACGCACGTCGGTCGTGGCCCGGACGACGGCAGCGCCCGCCTCCCGGAACACCGAGGCCAGCCCGTCACCGAAGGCAACCACGACGATCCGCCGGCCCCGGCGCTCGGGCTGTCTCGGGGCCTTCTTGGCGGCGATCTGCTCGGCGAAGTGGGTCACCCGCACGCGGTGCGGCCGTCCGGCCTCGATGCCTGCCTCGATCGCGGCACCGACGTCGTCGACGTGGACGTGGACGTTCCAGACGCCCTCACCCCCGACGACGACGAGCGAGTCGCCCAGCGGATGGAGCCGACCCTTGAGCTCCGGGATGGTGTCGTCGTCGGCGTCCAGGAGGTACATCACCTCATAGGCCGGGCCGTCCTCGGTCAGGTCGTCGGTCGGCATCGGGACCGGCAGGGGACGCTTCGCGGCAGGCATCGCCCCGACCGGGCGCTTGCCGGTGAGCGCGGTGTCGATCGCGTCGAGCACCACGCACAGCCCGCCACCGCCCGCGTCGACCACTCCCGCCGCCCCCAGCACCGCAAGCTGGTCGGGCGTGCGCTCCAGGGCCTCCCGCGCGGCGCTCGCTGCCGCCCGAAGCACGCGGACCAGCGTCGCGCCATCGCGGCTCGCCGCCTCCGCCGCCGCGTCGCTGCCGGCCCGGGCCACCGACAGGATCGTGCCCTCGACGGGGTCGCCCACCGCGGCGTAGCCCGCCTCGGTCGACGTCGCCATGGCGGCCGCGAGCGCCTGAGGCAGCTTCTCCCCCGTCGGCTCGACGAGACGGCGGAGCATCGCACCGAACAGCTGCGACATGATCACGCCGGAGTTGCCGCGCGCGGAGAACAGCAGGAACCGGTTGTACGCCGTGGCGGCATCGACCATCGAGAGATCGGGATGGTCCGTCAGGTGCTGGACCAGCTCGGTGTGGGCGCCCTCGAACGTCAGGAACATGTTGGTCCCGGTGTCACCGTCAGGCACCGGGAACACGTTGAGGGCATCGAGCTCCTCCCGGGTCTCGGCCAGGGCGCTGACGACGTGGGTCGAGAGGTGCACGAGCAGCTCGGGAGTGAAGGCCGAGGCGTCGTACTGCATCGCGTCGCCCCTCTCGGTGGTCCCGGTCACACTGGTCTGTAGAGGGTAGTGCGGGCGTTCGATTGGCGCCCGCGCGGGCCTTTCGGATACTCTTGCTCGGTTGCCCATTTCGGGCTCTCGAACTGATCGTCAAGCAATCCAGGAGTTCACGGTGGCTGCCGTCTGTGACATCTGCGCCAAGGGCCCCGGCTTCGGGAACAACCGGCCGTGGTCGCGCAAGATTACGAAGCGTCGCTTCAACCCGAACATCCAGCGCGTCCGCGCCACCGTCAACGGTGCGCCGAAGCGTCTGAACGTCTGCACCGGCTGCCTCAAGGCCGGCAAGGTCACACGCTGACCTGAGCACACGTTGGGAGAGCCGCCCCTCGGGGCGGCTCTTTCTGCGTTGAGCCGCGCGTGTCGGGGCGTCGAGCCGCGCGTGTCGGGGCGTCGAGCCGCGCGTGTCGGGGGTCAGAAGTGGGTGTGGCCGAGCGCGCCCTCGTGCGGTGCCCCGTCGACCGTGACGCCCTCCCCCTCGGCGACGGTTCCGATGACGGTCCACTCGGGGGGCAGCTTGGTCTTGGGCGGGAACGTGGCCGCGATCGGGTGGTCGTCACCCCCGGTGAGGATGTACTGCATCGGGTCGACTCCGGTTGCCGCGCCGACGGCGTGCAGCGGCTCGGGGACGTCGAACGCATCCCGGCGTACGTCGACCGCGACACCGGACGCGGCGGCGATGTGGGCGAGGTCGCCGAGGAGCCCGTCGGACACGTCGATCATCGCCGTGGCGCCCAGGCGGCGACCGGCGTCGCCCGCGTCGTAAGGCGGCTCGGGACGGCGGTGCGCCTCGACCAGCACGCGCGGTGAGCGGAAACCACGCCCGAGCACCGCCAGGCCGGCGGCGGCCCAGCCCTGCCGACCGCACAGCGCGACGACGTCGCCCGGACGCGCGCCGGAACGGAGCACGGGGTTGCCTTCGACGGACCCGATCACCGACACCGCGATCATCAGCTCCGTCGACCGGGTGATGTCGCCGCCGACGACCGAGGCGCCGACCAGGGCACACTCCTCCGCGAAGCCGTCGGCCATCTCCAGCACCCACGCCACGGGCAGGTCCGGCGGCAGGGCCAGCCCGACCGTCAGCGCGGTCGCCCGGCCACCCATGGCGTTGAGGTCGGAGAGGTTCTGCGCGGCGGCCTTGTGACCGATGTCGGAGGCGGTGGCCCAGTCACGCCGGAAGTGCCGACCGTCCACGAGGACGTCGGTCGAGATCACGACCCTCCCGTCGGGTACGGCGACCACCGCAGCATCGTCCCCGGGACCGAGAATCACGTTGCCTGCTTGGGCGAACCGCGCCGTGAGCGCCTCCACCAAGCCGAACTCCCCGAGGTCCGCTGGCGTGGTGTTCGGCGGGATCGTGTCCGGGGAGGCCATAGGCGTATTGAAACGTAGGGTGCAGTCGGAGCACCCAGCAGGGTAGGTTGGCCGGGACAGACCGCCACGACACCAGAAGGAGCCGAGCAATGGTGGTTCAGGCCTACATTCTGATCCAGACCGATGTCGGCAAGGCCGCTGAGGTGGCCTCCGCGATCGCCGACGTCAAGGGCGTGACCCGCGCCGAGGACGTCACCGGCCCCTATGACGTCATCGTCCGCGCCGAGGCGCGCAACGTCGACGAGCTGGGCAAGCTGGTGGTGGCGAGGGTACAGAGCATCCCCGGCATCACCCGCACGCTGACCTGCCCGGTCGTGCACATCTGACGCTGACGCTCCAGCACGTGCGTCGACAGCGCCCCGTCCTCCTGGTCGCGGGCGCTGTCGCATGTCTGGCCGCCTGTGGTGGCCCGCTCACGGTCGAGGCGCCGGCTCCCACGGCCGTGTGCAAGGAGCTCCTCGCCGACCTCCCGGCGCAGGTCGGCGACCAGCAGCGGCGCGACGTCGAGGGTGACCGGGCGGCGGCGTACGGCGACCCGGCGATCCTGCTGCGCTGCGGGGTCGGACGGCCGGACGAGCTGACCACCAACTGCAACACGGTCGAGGGTGTCGACTGGTACTCCCGTGAGGAGGACGACGGCCTGCGCGTCTTCACAGTCGGGCGTGAGCCGGTCGTCGAGGTGTGGATCCCCTCGCGCTACGGCATGTCGGCGGCGCCGCTGGTCGACGTTGCCGAGGCGGTCAAGGAGCACACCGAGAGCCGGAGTCCTTGTCCAGGAGCTAGCGCAAGCCAGTAGGCCGATGCAGGGCCAGCTGGATCAGCCGGTCCACCAGCCCTGGGTAGTCGAGCCCGGTCTCGGCCCACATAAGCGGGAACATCGACGTCGGCGTGAACCCCGGCATCGTGTTGATCTCGTTGACGACCACCCGGTCGTCGGGGAGCACGAAGAAGTCGACCCGGGCCAGTCCCTCGCAGGAGAGTGCCTCGAACGCGCGCACCGACAGCTCCTGCACGCGTTCGGTGAGCTCGTCGGAGAGCTTCGCGGGTACGTCGATGCCGGTCCCACCCGGGAGGTACTTGGACTCGAAGTCGTAGAACTCGTGCTCCGCGTCGACGGTGATCTCCGCGACCACCGACGCGTCGGGAGGGTTGGTGCCGTAGCCCTGGAGCACCCCGCACTCGACCTCGCGGGCACCTTCGCCGGCGCTCGCCTCGACGATCACCTTGGGGTCCCAGCGGCGGGCTTCCTCGACGGCGTCGGCGAGCTCGTCTCGCGAGCGCACCTTGCTGATGCCGATGCTCGAGCCGCCGCGGCAAGGTTTGACGAAGACGGGGTAGCCGAGCGAGTCGACCGACTCGGTGCACGCCGCCGGGTCGGTCTCCCAGTCGCGCGCGGTGATCGCGGCGTAGGGCAGCACGGGCAGGCCCTGGGCCTGGAAGAGCACCTTCATGTAGTGCTTGTCCATGCCGACCGCGGACGCGAGGACCCCGGCTCCGACGTAGCGGACGTCGGCCATCTCGAGCAGTCCCTGGATCGTGCCGTCCTCGCCCCAGGGACCGTGCAGCAGCGGGAACACGACGTCGACCTCGCCCAGGGTCTCGGGCACCTGCCCGGGCTGGTGTACGACGAGCTCGGGCCCGCCACCGTTGGCGATCGCGACCTGCGCGAGGCTGCCGTCGACGCTCGGAAGGGCGTCCGCGCTGGTGATGCGCAGCCGGTCGGGATCCCCCGACTCCAGGACCCAGCGGCCGTCGGTGGCGATGCCGATCGGCACCACGTCGTACCGGGTGCGGTCGATGGCTGCCAGCACGCTGCCCGCGGTCACGCAGGAGATGGCGTGCTCGCTGGAGCGGCCGCCGAAGACCACCGCGACGCGTGGCTTCCGTGTCTGCTCACTCATGGTGGCCATGACCCTACCTGTCCCGCGCGCCCGTACCCTGACCCCATGAAGCCCGCGACCATCGCCGTCACCGCAGGACGTCCGCCCCACGAGCCGGACAACCCGCTGAACACCCCGATCACGATGGCGGCGACCTACGTGGCTGGCGGAGATCTCGAGTACGGCCGCTACGGCAACCCGACCTGGGCGGCGTTCGAGGACGCCCTCGGCGCCCTCGAGGGGGGACGCTGCCTCGCCTTCGCGAGCGGCCTCGCCGCGGTGTCGACGATCCTCGACCTGGTCGGCACGGGCGGCAAGGTGGTTGTTCCGCGGCACGCCTACAACGGGTCGGTGATGCAGCTGGCCGACCTGGAGGCACGTGGCCGGGCCACCGCGGTGCTCGTCGACGTCACCGACCACGAGGCGCTGATCAAGGCCTGCGAGGACGCGGCCCTGGTCCTCCTGGAGTCCCCGACCAACCCGGCGCTCGAGGTGATCGACCTGAAGCCGGTGATCGACGCGGCCCACGACGCGGGCGCGTACGTCGTGGTCGACAACACCTTCGCCACTCCCCTGCTGCAGCAGCCGCTCGAGCTCGGCGCCGACCTGGTCCTGCACTCGGCCACCAAGTACATCTCCGGCCACTCCGACGTGCTCATGGGAGCGATCGTCACCGCGTCCGACGAGCTGTTCGGCGTGCTCAAGAACCGCCGGGACATGGTCGGCGCGGTCCCCGGAGCCTTCGAGGCGTGGCTGGCGCTGCGCGGCCTTCGCACCCTTCCGCTGAGGCTGGAGCGCGCCCAGGCCAACGCCCAGGAGCTGGTGCGCCGGCTCGACGGACACCCGGCTCTCTCCGAGGTCCGCTACCCCGGCTTCGGCGCCATCGTGTCGATCGTGCTGGCCGACGGCGGCCCGGCCGCGGACCTGCTCACCCAGTCCACCCAGCTGTGGGTCAGGGCGACCAGCCTGGGTGGCGTCGAGTCGACGTTCGAGCGGAGGCGGCGCTGGAAGTCCGAGCCCACCACGATCCCCGACGGGCTGGTGCGCATGTCGGTCGGCATCGAGCATGTCGACGACCTGTGGGACGACCTGTCGGCGGCCCTGCAGCAGCTGCCTGGGACGATGGCGTCATGAGCGTCATCAAGATCAACGCGATCACCGTCCCGGCGGACTCCGGAGACGAGCTGGCCAAGAGGTTCGCCGCACGAGCGGGCGCGGTGGACGACCAGCCGGGCTTCGAGGGGTTCGAGCTGCTCAAGCCCACCGACGAGCGCAGCCAGTGGCTGGTGGTGACGCGCTGGCAGGACGAGGAGTCGTTCCAGGCCTGGGTCTCCTCGAAGTCGTTCCAGCACGGCCACAAGGACGCCTCCGAGCGCTCCGGGGGCGAGCCGCAGAAGCCGGTCGGGATCAGCTCCGAGCTGTGGTCCTACGAGGTCGCAGGCGGCTCACAGCCGAGCTGACCCGAGGCACTGCCAGACAAGGCGGGCGGGACGGGCGTCGTACGCAGGAGGCGCTGGTCGCCTTCGGGCTCAGTCGCGCTCGTGCTTGGTGTCGCGCGAGATCATCTCGGTCAGCATGGCGCTGGCGGTCAGCTCGCCGTTGACCACGCCATGCACGGCCTGGACGAGCGGCGCGTAGATGCCGTTGCGCTGCGTGAGCTCCAGGAGCGACGAGCAGGACTTCACGCCCTCGGCCACCTGGCGCGTGGACGCTGTCACCTCTTCGGTCGTCATGCCCTGCCCGAGCTTCTCGCCGAAGGTGCGGTTGCGCGACAGCGGCGAGGAGCAGGTGGCCACGAGGTCTCCGAGGCCGGCCAGCCCCATCAGCGTCAGCGGGTCGGCGCCGACCTTGATGCCCAGCCGGGCGGTCTCCGCCAGCCCGCGCGTGATCACCGACGCGGTGGTGTTGTCCCCGAAGCCCAGTCCGACGGCCATGCCGACCGCCAGAGCGATGACGTTCTTGTAGGCGCCGCCGAGCTCACACCCGATCACGTCGGTGCTGGAGTACGGGCGGAACGACGGGCTGTGCATCATGCCGCGCAACCTCGCCGCCACGGCCTCCTCGGTGCAGGCGACGACGCTGGCCGCAGGCTCGCGGCTCGCGATCTCCTTGGCGAGATTGGGTCCGGAGAGGACGGCGATGCGCTCGGGACCGGCCCCGGTGACCTCGGCGATGACCTCGCTCATCCGCTTGAGCGAGCCCAGCTCGACGCCCTTCATCAGGGAGACCAGCACAGCGTCGGAGGGAAGCGCGCTCGCCCAGTCCACGAGGTTCTCGCGCAACGTCTGCGACGGCACCGCGAGGATGACGACCTCGGCGTCCGCGGCGGCCTCCTCCGGGTCATGGGTCGCACAGATCGACGCCGGCAGCTCGATGCCCGGCAGGTAGTCGGAGTTCTCGCGCTTCTCGTTGATCGTCGCGCAGAGATCCTCGCGCCGCGCCCAGAGGCTTACGTCGTGCCCGGCGTCGGCTAGCACGATGGAGAAGGCAGTCCCCCAGGAACCCGAACCGAAGGTCGCGATCTTTGCCATCTGCTACTGCGCCTTCCGTCGGGACTTGTTGGGGTTGCCGATCTGCTTGACCCCGGCCTTCTTGGGATCGAACCGCTCGGCCGGTGCCGTCTCCCCGCGGAGGTCCTCGACGAGCGCGGTGATGGCAGCCATGATCCGGTCGGTGCCCTCGCGCAGCACAGCCGGGGTGACCTCCTGGCCGCGAAGGTCGTCGAGGTCGACGGGGTCGCCCACCTTGACGCGCACCTTGCGCGGCGGGATGAGCCTCAGCTTCTTCTCGTAGGGGTAGAGGATCTCGTGCTGCCCCCACTGGGCGATGGGAATCACCGGCGCCCCGGACGCGAGCGCGACGCGCGCGGCCCCGGTCTTGCCGACCATCGGCCAGAGGTCGGGGTCGCGCGTCAGCGTGCCTTCGGGGTAGAAGATGACTGCCTTGCCGTCGCGCACCCCCTGGACGGCGTTGGTGAACGCGCTCGCGGCGTCCGAGGTCAGGCGAGCCACCGGGATCTGACCGGTGCTCCGCAGGATGGTGCCGGCGAAGAAGACATCGAAGAGCGCCTCCTTGGCCAGGTAGCGCGGCATGCGGCCGTTGTCGTGCAGGAAGAGCGCGAGGGTGAGCGGGTCGATGTGGGAGACGTGGTTGGCAACGACGATGCACCCGCCCTCGGCCGGAAGCTTGTGGCCGTCGATCCACTCGTGCCGCGTGAAGGCCCGGATCGGCGGCTTGAGGATGGCCACGGCGGTCAGGCCCGCCCAGCCTCGTCTGTCCCGCATCGTGCGCGGCTTGCCCAAGTCACACTCCTCGTCCGCGGACCTTGGGTCCGAGACTACTGTGCGCCCACCTCCGGGTGAGATCTGACAGACCTGGAAGGATCACGGTGATGTACGGCGTCGTGGTCCCCGTGAAGCGCCCCGCCATCGCCAAGTCGCGACTGGCGGAGCTCGGCGACGTCGTACGCCGGGAGCTCTGCGAGGCCTTCGCGGCTGACACGCTCGCCGCAGTGACCGAGTGCGTGGCAGTGGCCCGAGTCGTGGTGGTGACCGACGACGCCCACCTGGCGACCGACCTCGCCGACCTCGGCGTGCAGCTGATCCCCGATGCCACGGATGACCTCAACGAGTCGCTGCGCCAGGGCGCCGCGGAGCTGGTGCGGCAGGACGCCTCGCTGCGGCTGGCTGCCGTCTTCGCGGATCTGCCGGCCCTGCGGCCGGCGGAGCTCGCCCTGGCGTTGGACCAGGCGCCGGCCGACCGGATGGCCTTCGTGGCCGACGCGCAGGGCCGGGGCAGCACCACCGTGACGGCTCCCTCGCTGGACCTGTTCCTGCCCCGGTTCGGCGGCGAGTCGCGCACGGCACACCTCGAGGCGGGGGCGCAGGAGCTGCTGCTCGAGGCGCCCGGGCTGCGACACGACGTGGATACCCCGGAGGGCCTCGCGCTGGCGGTGGCGCTCGGAGTCGGGCCGCGCACGTCGTACGTCGTCACGCGGCACGGGCTGACCCGGCCGGTAGGGTGATCGCCATGCAGGGCACGGTGGCGAGCTTCGACGACGAGAGCCGCAGCGGCTCGGTCTTCCTCGACGACGGGTCGCGGCTGGCCTTCGACGCCGCCGCTCTGGAGGGCACGGGGCTTCGCCTCCTGCGACCTGGTCAGCGGGTCCGGCTGGAGGTCGCCGGCGACCGGGTCGAGCGCCTGCAGATCCTGACCCTGACGTGACGAAGGGCCGGCTCCCCAGGTGTGGGGGGCCGGCCCTCGGTCAGTGCTGCTAGGCCTTCTTGGCGGTCTTCTTGGCCGGAGCCTTCTTGGCCGGAGCCTTCTTGGCAGCTGCTTTCTTGGCGGGAGCGGCCTTCTTGGCGGGAGCGGCCTTCTTCGCAGGCGCGGCCTTCTTCGCCGCCGGGGCTGCCTTCTTGGCGGGAGCGGCCTTCTTCGCGCTCGGAACTGCCTTCTTGGCGACAGCCGGCAGGGACACCTTCGGCAGCTTCTTCGCGCCCGACACGACCGCCTTCAGGTCGGCGCCGGCGGAGAACTTCGGGATCGCGGTCTTCTTGGCCTTGATCTTCTCCCCCGTGCGCGGGTTGCGGACCCAGCGGGCCTCACGGACACGCTTCTCGAACGAGCCGAAACCCGTGATCGCGACCTTCTCGCCCTTGGCGAGCTCGCGAGTGATGGTGTCGAGCACCGACTCGAGAGCGTGCTGCGCGGCCTTGCGGTTGCCCTCGTAGCGGGCCGCAAGCGCGTCGATCAGCTGACTCTTGTTCACTGACTTCCCTTTCGTGAACTGTGGGAGCCGGGCTCTTGCCCGACTGTTCCACTGCACGCTAGGCGTAAGTAGCCGTGCTCACAATCACCGGGCAGGCTTTTTTCGTTGTGTCGCAAGGGATTCCGGCGCGGCGGGTTGACGGAGAACGCGTCAGGAAGCTGTGCGGACAAACCGGCCACTGACGAGAATCCCTAAGCCTGTAAGGGATTCGACCACTCGTCGCGCTCGCCGGACCCGACCTGCTCGTGCGTGCGATGCTCGCGTACCGTTCTTGTGGTGAAGGCGGAGAACTGGGAGCGCGTCGACAACTGGGCCGCGGAGCTCTTCGGCGTACCGCTGTCGATGCTGTGGCAGCCGGGTGTGACCGTCGGCATGCACGCTGGGCTTGGCGACTACCCCGGGATCGTGGTGGCCGGTCGCAAGGGTGGCGTTCACGTGTCCCTGCCGGGCTGGGCCGGGCGCACCATGATCGACGAGCTGGTCGAGGAGTCACCGGCCGACCTGCTCAGCGTGATGTTCTGGAAGAACCACCCCGCGACCGAGGGTCACAAGGTGCTGGGCCCGACCATCCACGCCTTCACCGACGAGCAGCTGGCTGCCCCGCTGGTCGTCGAGCAGATCCCCGCGGCCGACATCGCGGGCTGGCGCGACGTCGTCAGCCGGCGCAAGTGGGAGGACAGCGGCTTCGCCGGCGAGGTGCCTCTTGCGTTCGCCGTACGCTCCGGCGGGGACATCGCTGCGGCCGCGAACCTGACAGTCTTCCGCGGCGTGCCCAGTGACGTCGGGGTGCTCACCCACCCCAAGCACCGCGGCAAGGGCTACGCCAGCCGGGTCGCCAAGGCCGCCACGGCGTACGCCGTCCGGTCGCACGGCATCGCCCGCTACCGCGCGGAGGCCGACAACCCGCGGTCGCGTGCGATCGCGTCGTCGCTGGGCTTCGAGGACTACTTCGAGCAGCTGGCCATCAGGCCTCGCTGACCGGCCGTTCCAGCTACAACGTGACCGGCTTCCAGGATGGACGGTTCGCCTCGTAGGCGGTGATGTCGGCCTCGTTGGACAGCGTGATGCCGACGTCGTCCAGCCCGTTGAGCAGCCGGTAGCGGGTGTAGTCGTCGATGTCGAACGGCGCGACCAGCCCTTCGGCACCCTCGCCCGCACGCACCTCGCGCGCCTCGAGGTCGACGGTCACCTCGGCTTGGGGGTCAGCCTCGACGATCTCCCAGAGGCGCTCGATGACGTCCTGCTCCAGGGTCACCGACAGCAGGCCGGCCTTGCCGGAGTTGCCCCGGAAGATGTCGCCGAAGCGGTTCGACAGGACGACCCTGAAGCCGTAGTCCATCAGCGCCCACACGGCGTGCTCGCGCGACGAGCCGGTGCCGAAGTCGGGGCCGGCGACCAGGATGCTGACGCCCTGGCGCTCCGGCTTGTTGAGGATGAACTCCGGGTCGTTGCGCCAGGCACCGAAGAGGCCGTCGTCGAAGCCGGTGCGGGTCACCCGCTTGAGGTAGACCGCCGGGATGATCTGGTCGGTGTCGACGTTGCTTCGACGCAGGGGCAGCGCGGTGCCGGTGTGGCTGGTGAACTTCTCCATGTCGGGGATCCCTCTCAGAGCGCAGGCAGGTCGGCGGGGCTGGCGAGGTGACCGGTGACGGCGGTCGCCGCTGCGACCGGCACCGAGACCAGGTGGGTGCGGCCACCCTTGCCCTGACGGCCCTCGAAGTTGCGGTTGGACGTGGATGCGCTGCGCTCCTGGGGAGCGAGCTGGTCGGGGTTCATGCCCAGGCACATCGAGCAGCCGGCGCCACGCCACTCGGCGCCGGCCTCGATGAAGATCTTGTCCAGACCCTCTTCGTGCGCCTGCAGGCGGACCCGCACGGAGCCGGGTACGACGAGCAGCCGGGTGCCCTCGGCCACCTTGTGACCCTTGATGATCTCGGCCGCGAGCCGGAGGTCCTCGATGCGGCCGTTGGTGCAGGAGCCGACGAAGACCGTGTCGACCTTGACGTCGCGCATCGGGGTGCCCGGGGTCAGGCCCATGTACTCCAGCGCCTTCGTGGCGGCGACCTTGTCCTGCTCGTCCTCGAAGTCGTCGGGCGACGGCACGTCGGCACCCAGCGGCACACCCTGGCCGGGGTTGGTGCCCCAGGTCACGAACGGGGTGAGCTCTGAGGCCTCGAGCACGATCTCCTTGTCGTAGGTCGCTCCGGCGTCGGTGACCAGCGTCTTCCAGTGCGCGAGAGCGGCGTCCCACGCCTCGCCCTTGGGCGCCTCGGGCTTGTCCTCGATGTAGTCGAAGGTGGTCTGGTCGGGCGCGATCATGCCGGCCTTGGCGCCCCACTCGATCGACATGTTGCACACGGTCATGCGGCCCTCCATCGAGAGCTCCTCGATCGCCTGGCCGCGGTACTCCACGATGTAGCCCTGGCCGCCGCCGGTGCCCGTCTTGCTGATCAGGGTGAGGATCAGGTCCTTGGCGGTGACACCGTCGGGCAGCGAGCCGTTGACAGTGACCGCCATGGTCTTGGGCTTGGCCTGCGGCAGGGTCTGGGTGGCGAGCACGTGCTCGACCTCCGAGGTGCCGATGCCGAAGGCGAGTGCGCCGAAGGCGCCGTGGGTCGAGGTGTGCGAGTCACCGCAGACGATGGTCATGCCGGGCTGGGTGAGACCGAGCTGCGGGCCGACGACGTGGACGATGCCCTGCTCGATGTCGCCGAGCGGGTGCAGTCGCACGCCGAAGTCCGCGGCGTTCTTGCGCAGGGTGTCGACCTGCGTCTTGGAGACCGGGTCGGCGATCGGCTTGTCCCAGTCCAGGGTCGGGACGTTGTGGTCCTCGGTCGCCAGCGTCAGGTCGGGCCGACGGACGGTGCGACCGGCCAGTCGCAGGCCGTCGAACGCCTGCGGCGAGGTGACCTCGTGGATGAGGTGGAGGTCGATGTAGAGAAGGTCCGGCTCGCCCTCGGCGGTCCGGACGACGTGCTCGTCCCACACCTTCTCAGCAAGGGTCTTCCCCATTGCCTGCTCCTTCACCTCGTCAGTTTCGCGCCAGTCTCTCGATGTCCCACGGTGCGCTTGCGATCCGGGTCACGGCCACTTGCGTTTCACCATTCGAGACGGCATTATCGGTATATGGACAACTCTAGCGGAGTCGGCGTTCTCGACAAAGCCGCCCTGGTGCTCTCTGCACTGGAGGCAGGTCCCGCCACGCTGGCCGGCCTGGTCACCGCGACCGGCCTGGCCCGTCCGACAGCCCACCGGCTGGCGGTGGCCCTGGAGCACCATCGTCTCGTGGCCCGTGACATGCAGGGAAGGTTCGTCCTCGGACCGCGCCTGGCCGAGCTCTCTGCAGCGGCCGGCGAGGACCGCCTCCTGGCCGCCGCCGGCCCCGTGCTCGCGCGGCTGCGCGACATCACCGGCGAGAGCGCCCAACTGTGGCGCCGCCAGGGCGAGTACCGCGTCTGCGTCGCAGCGGCGGAGCGTCCGTCGGGCCTGCGCGACACGATCCCAGTCGGCTCCCAGCTGACCATGCGCGCCGGTTCCGCGGCTCAGATCCTGCTCGCGTGGGAGGACCCCGAGCGCATGCACCGTGGCCTGCAGAACGCCGCCTTCTCGGCTGCTGCACTGGCCGGCATCCGCCGCCGTGGCTGGGCCCAGTCCGTGGGCGAGCGCGAGCAGGGCGTGGCGTCGGTGTCGGCCCCGGTCCGCTCCCCCAGCGGCAAGATCATCGCGGCCGTGTCGGTCTCGGGCCCGCTCGAGCGACTGTCGCGTCAGCCCGGACGCATGCACGCGCCCGCCGTACTCGCCGCCGCCGAGCGGCTCTCCGAGAGCCTGCGCCGCGCCGCTGAGTGACCTGGGTCAGGCGGTCAGCAGCCCGATCCCCAAGGTGGTCAGCCCCGCGGCGAGCACCACAGCGCCGGTGAAGACGACGGCGATGAACCGGTTCGGCGTCTCGCGGCCACGACCGGCCGACGCGGCGAAGAAGCCGGCGGGCATCAGGATCGCGGCCACAGGTACGCCGGAGCGGGCGAGCCAGTCGGTGAACCCGGTCAGGGACGTCTGGTCGGCGTACACCTGGCAGAGCAGGCCGAGAAGGAGCAGCACGCCGGCGTGGGCGTGGCCGGCTCGGGCGAAGCCGATCTGGAACGGCGTGACGCCCTCGCTGCTCTTCCAGAGCTTGACCAGGTAGAGCCCTCCGGTCTCCACAGTCACCAGGGACAGGAGCAGGATGCCCGCGAGGATGCGGGACTCGTCAGACATGGCTTTCCTCCAGCGGATCGTGGATCAGGTCGTGGATCAGGTCGTGGATGCGGGCGGCGAACTGCGAGTGCGAGGCCGCCGAGGGATGGAAGCCGTCGTCGGCGAAGGCTCCAGACGTGCCTGCGAAAGCGCTGCGCGGAAGCTCGAGGCGTACGACGGCCGGGTAGCGGGCCGCGACCTGCCGGCCGACACGGTCCATCAACCGGACGCGTATGCCCAGGGCCAGACCGAGGGGGCGCGGCATTGCTGGGAAGACCTCCATCGGCGGCAGCCCCAGCAGGACGACGGGAGCGTTCGGCGCCTGCGCCGTGACCGAGTCGAGCAGTGCGGTCAGGTCACGTCGCCACCGCCTGGCCGAGTGCAGGTTCTTGGTGTCGTTCACCCCGATCGAGACCACGACCAGGTCCGCGTCGTGGAACTCCCCGTCGACCAGGCGGACAGCCTCTGCGGCCGTGTAGCCGGAGCGGGCGATGACGGTGCGGCGGACCGCCCGCGTGCGGCCGATCAGCTCAGCGAGACGTCCGGCGATCGTGTCGTCGTGATGACCCACACCGACGCCGGAGGCCACTGAGTCCCCGACCACGACGAGGTGGAACGGCTGCCCGGAGGACGTCCCGTGCTCGCCGGTCTCACCGAGCGCGTCCGGCAGGCGCAGCGCCGTACGACGGACGTGCGCGCCCTGCACTGCGATGACGCCGAGAAGCGCCGGCGGAGCGAGCACGAGGAGTTTTTTGGATAGTGACACACTCCAATATTGGACATCATCACTATCCAATGTCAACATGTTTCTCATGTGGATGGCCGAGCTCGCCGCTCGCACCGAGCTTCCGGTGCCGACGATCAAGTACTACCTGCGCGAGGGGCTCCTGCACCCGGGCGAGGCGACCGGCGCGACCCGGGCACGGTACGACGAGTCGCACGTGCGCCGGGTCCGCCTGGTCCGCTCCCTGACCGACATCGCGGGGCTCCGGATCGAGACCGTCAAGGAGGTGATCGCGGGGATCGAGCGCGCCGGTTCCTGGCACGAGGCCGTGGGCGCGGTGCACACGCGCCTCTCCCCTGCCGTCGAGCAGCCCGGGTCCACCGCCGAGAGCCGGGTCGACGACCTACTGGCGCGCAACGGCTGGGAGCTGAGCCCGGGCAGCCGGCACCGCGACGTACTGGCCCGGGCGATCGAGGCGCTCGACGCCCTCGAGCACGCGGTGTCCGACGAGCTGCTCGACGCCTACGCCGACGCGATGCACGACGTCGCCGAGCTGGAGGTCTCGGGGATGTCGGACGACCGCGAGGCTGCAGCCGAGCACGCCGTGATCGGCACCCTGCTGCTGGAGCCGGTGCTCCTCACGATCCGCCGGATCGCCCAGGAGAACGCCTCCCGGGTGCAGGACCGTTAGAACAGGGCGTCGGACTCGAGGTTCAGGAGGATCTGCTTGCGCTCGATGCCGCCACCGTAGCCGGTGAGCGAGCCGTCGGCCCCCACGACGCGGTGACACGGGATCACGATCGGGATCGGGTTGCGTCCGTTGGCCAGCCCGACCGCGCGCGCACCGTGGCCGGTCATCCCGAGCCGGCCGGCGATCTCGCCGTAGGACGCGGACTCCCCGAAGCCGATCGTCTGGAGCTGCGCCCACACCTTCTGCTGGAAGGGCGTGCCGTAGGGCGCCAGGGGGAGGTCGAACTCCTTCAGGTCGTGGTTGAAGTACGCCGTCAGCTGTCGCACCGCCTCCGCGAGCAGCGGGTCGTCGTCGACCTGTTCCCCCAGCGGCCGGCCCGACCGCGCGATCGCATGCTCGGTCGACGACTGCTTGAGGTCTGACTCGGCGAAGCCGCCGAGGAAGTCGATCGCCGTGATCGCGCCGTGCTGCGCCACGATGCGCAGCACGCCGACCGGGGAGTCCATCAGGGTGTGCATGTCAGTCAGCCTTTCCAGCGTTGAGAGAGGTCCAGAGGTGCATCAGGGCGTAGGACCGCCAGGGCCGCCATGCCTCCGGCGCGGGGTGGGTGCCAAGGGCGGCCAGGGCGTGCTTGACGCCTAGGTCGGTCGGGAGGAAGACGTCGGGGTCGCCCAGAGCGCGCAGCGCGATGTAGTCGGCGGTCCAGGGACCGATGCCAGCTAGGGCGAGCAGCCGGGCGCGTACGTCGGCGCGGTCCAGGCTGCGGTCGAGCGCGAGCTGCCCCTCGGCCAGTGCGCCGCAGAGCCCGACCAGGGCACGGCCCCTCGCCCGCGGCATCGGCAGCGTCTCGGGGTCGATAGCCGCGAGAGCCCTAGCGCTGGGGAACAGGTGGGTGATGCCGTCGATGTCGGTCGTCACGGGCTCGCCGTGCTGCTGTGCCAAGGTGGCCGCCGCACGTGCCGCGGCCCGCACGGTGATCTGCTGGCCGAGGATCGCCCGGACGGCCACCTCGTCACCGTCGACGTGGCCCGGCACCCGCAGCCCGGGGCGGCGCCGCACGAGCGGGGCAAGCACCGGGTCGGCGCCGAGCTCGTCGTCGACCGCGATCGGGTCGCAGTCGGCGTCGATCAGCCGGCGGCACCTCTCCACGGCACTGGCCAGGTCGCGCTGGTCGGTCAGCTGCAAGGTGCAGCCCACGAACTCGGTCGTGCCGCCACGGCCGGTCAGGTTGCCGAAGTCGAGCCGCGCCACGCCGTAGCCGTGCGGGAGCCGGAGGCTGCGGGCGTACCAGTCGTGTCCCGCGGCCTCGACGCCCTCGACCACGCGCAACCGCAGGAACGCGAGCAGCTCGGTGGCGTTGAAGGGTGCGCGTACGGCGAGGCGCAGCTCCAGCCGGCCGGTGCGGTCACCGTGTTCGTGGAGCCGGGACCGCCCCCGGAGCTCGGTCGGCGAGCTGGCATAGACCTCGCGGATCGTGTCGTTGAACTGCCGCACGCTGGCGAACCCGGAGGCGAACGCCACGTCGGCGAACGACATCGTCCCGGACTCGATCAGGGTGCGCGCGGTCTGCGCACGGCGGGCGCGCGCCAGCGCGAGCGGCCCGGCCCCGACCTCCTGGGTGAGGAGCCGGGTGAGGTGGCGGCTGGAGTAGCCGATGCGGGCGGAGAGCCCCTCGACCCCCTCGCGCTCGACCAGCCCGTCGGCGATCAGCCGCATCGCACGCCCGGCCGCGTCGGCCGAGACGTCCCACTCCGGCGACCCCGGCGTCGCGTCGGGCAGGCAGCGCTTGCAGGCGCGGTAGCCCGCACCTTGCGCTGCCGCGGCGGTGCGGTAGAACGTGACGTTCTTCAGCTGCGGCGTCATCGCCGGACAGCTGGGGCGGCAGTAGATGCCGGTGGTGCGGACCGCGATGTAGAAGACCCCGTCGAACCGACGGTCGCGGCTCTTCACCGCTCGGTAGCAGGCCTCGCGGTCATCGATGTCCATGACTCGATCCTGCCCGGTCGCACCCCCCGTTTCTAGCGGGATTCGGACATGGCTCGATGTCGCCGAACACCTCATCTGCCTTGAGGCATGGAAAAGCGGGCCGGCGAAGCATCGATCGGTGGCATTCGCGTTACACTTGGGCCTGCGGAGATGTCTTTCTTTGGGGTTTCGATGGCGCCTGTCGAGTTGACTGCCACGCCCCGCAGTCATCAGGTCCTGTTCTATGACTCGGACTCCGCGATGGTCGCTGCTGTGGCTGACTACGTGGAGTCGGGCCTATCCACCGGCGAGCCGGTGCTCGCGATCGCAACTGCCGCACACCTTGCAGCCATCGACTCCGCCCTAGGCAGCCGCGGCACGGATGTGCCCCTTGTTCGAGCATCCGGGGCCTACCTGGTACTCGACGCTGCCCAGACGTTGGAGTCGTTCATGGTCGATGGGTCGCCGGACGCCAACAGGTTCACGACTGTCCTCGGCGGCGTCCTCGATGCGGCACGAGGGGGCGAGCTCGGGGTGCGCGCGTTCGGAGAGATGGTCGCCCTACTGTGGCGCGACGGCAACGTCGCCGCTGCTATCGCGGTCGAGTCGCTCTGGAACGACCTCGCCGCGTCTCGGCAGTTCTCATTGCTGTGCTCCTACCCGACGACCGCTCTCGAGACGGCCGAACTACGCGATGTGAATGGGGTCTGCGATCTCCATTCAACTGTTAGTCCACACTCGGCTCACGCCACGACGGCCAGTGACGCTGGGGCCGCGTCGCCGAACTCCTCTGCAGTCTTCATCGCCGTCCCTGGGGCTGTAGCGGAAGCACGTCGGTTCATCCGCGCGACGTTGACGTCTTGGGGGCAGCACCGCCTCCTGCAGGACGGGACACTGATCGTCTCAGAACTTGCCACCAACGCGATCACCCACGGTGACTCTGCTTTCCGCGTCTCGATCGAGCGAACCGCGACCGTTGTGCGCATTGCGGTCGAGGACGCCGGTCCGGGCATACCGCATCCTCGCCATCTGCCGATTGACGTACCCAACGGACGAGGCATGCGCATGGTCGAGATGCTCGCCCGTCGCTGGGGCTGTGACCTTCTCGACGGCGGGAAGGTCCTGTGGGCCGACCTGAACATCGGCTCGCCAGAACCCCGCTGACCCAACCGCCCCTTGCGCACCATGCCTGGGTGATCGAGGCTGTTGGGATTGGCCGGGCACGTCGCTAGATCGGGCTGCGGTCGAGTGGTCGTGGCACGCCGATGGCGAGTACTGCGACGTCGTCGTGTGCCTGACCGCCTTGGAAGTCCACTGCCCGTGCGACCAGGCGTGCTACAGCGCGATCTGGATCGCGACTCCCGTTCTCGAGGGTGCGGATGAGGCGTTCCACGCCGAAATGTTCGCCATTGCGCCGAGCCTCGGTGATCCCGTCGGTGTAGAGGATCAGCGTGTCCCCGGTGGTGATGTCGAAGGTGACCTCACCGAAGACCGAGTTCGGAAGGGCGCCAATGAGCGGCCCAGTCGCATCGATCATCACAGCTGGTCCGGTTGTGCCGAGCCGCACCGCCGGCGGGTGGCCGCCAGAGGACAGACGAACGGACCAACCCTTGGCGCTGCGGGTCAGACGGAGCGCGACGCTCGTGCAGAACATCCCAGGAGTGTCCCGCGCGAGCACGTGGTGCAACCCCGCCAACGTCTCTGCTGGGCTTGCGCCGGTGGTCATCAACGCCCTGACGGTGTGCCGCACCAGCGTGGCGACCACGGCCGCTCCGACACCCTTGCCACTGACGTCCCCGAGGACGACCGCCCACTCCCCCGACCCGAGCGGGAAGACATCGTAGAAGTCACCCCCGACCTCGCCCGCTGCCGGATGGAACGCAACGGCCGTGGTCAGGAGCGGGATCTCCGGCGGCAGCGACGGGACCAAGGTCTGCTGCAGCGTTTGAGCCATCGCGGCAGCGTTGCGGGCGCTCTCCTCTGCCTCGTTCCGGGCGTTCAGCAGCTCCTGTTCGTAGGACCGGCGCTCTCGTGCGTCCAAGATCGCGATCTCGACGCAGGCTGCAGGGTCGTTGACGTCGGTGGTCGCGTTCAGGAGCACCGGCAGCCGTCGCCCGTCCGAGGTGATCAGGTCCAGGGCGAGCTCACGGACCAACCCCTGGAGCCGCAGCTGTGGCCGGTAGTGGGTCTCCAGAAAGATCCGTCCACCGCGCGTCAGCAGCTCCGTGAGCCAGAGCTGACCCACAACTTGACCGCGTTGGCGGTCCAGCCAGCGCAGCAGAGTGTCGTTGATCTCGATGATCAGGCCGTCCGCGTTGGTCGTCAGGAGTCCGCAAGCTGCGCGGTTGTAGCGCTCGGCGGCGTCATCGATCACCGCGGTTCCGACTCCTGGAGGAACACCCGGATCGCCGCCGCGGTCTCCGCTGGCGCGCTGAGGTGCGGACAGTGGCCGACGTTGTTCACCAGGGCATAGGCGCTTCCCTCGATGCTGTCGCGGACGTACTCACCGACGACGACGGGGGCGATCAGATCCTCGGTGCACTGCACGACCAGGGTCGGACAGCGGACCTCGGCAAGTTGTTCGCGGTTGTCGGAGAGGAAGGTGACTCGCGCAAACTGTCGCGCGACTTCGGGATCGGTGCGGCAAAAGCTCGCGGTCAGCTCTTGGCCCAGTGCGGGCTCTTCTGGGCGCCCCATGATGGCAGGCGCCATCGAGGCTGCCCAGCCAAGGAAATTGGTCGAGAGCGACTCGAGGAGCTGATCGATGTCCTCCTTGGAGAAGCCACCCGCATAGGGCGGTTCGTCGATATACCTCGGTGAGGGCCCGATCAACACCAACCGGGTGACCACCTGCGGCGCTCTGAGATGGGCGAGCACGGCGATCATCGCCGAGACCGAGTGCCCAACCACGGTGACGTCGGTGAGCTCGAGCTCGGCACAGACTGCCAGCAGATCCTCGGCGTAGCCGTCCAGTGAGGAGTGCCGCTCGGAATCGTAGGCGGCGGGTTCCGCACCGCCCGATCCCGCCTGGTCGTAGGTCAGCACCCGGTAGTCTTCGGTGAAGTACGGCACCAGATGCCGCCACATGCTCTGGTCACAGCCGTAACCGTGGACGAGCAGCAGCGACCGGCCCGAGGGCACACCCTGCGAAGCCACATGATGTTGGTCCAAGAGGGACACCGGTCATCAGTCCTGTGTCTCGACCGGCGCACTGCTCCCCTCGGAGTCAGCATGTGCCAACGCCTGGTCGACCGTGTCGTACAGTCCGAAGACCCGGTCGATCCCGGTCAGCCGTAGCGTCCTGCGGATGTTCGGCTGAGGCGCCACCAGCCGCAGCCAACCCCCGGCCTCTCGGGCGCCGTTGCCACCGCCGATGATCGCACCGAGCGCGATCGAGTCAAGGAAGGTCGTCTTCGCCAAGTCGACTACGAGGTTGGAGTTGTGCTCCAGCGCGGCAAATATCGCCGAACGCAGAACCTCCACGGTGGCGATATCGAACTCTCCGACCGGGGCAAGCACAGCGGCTCCGCCCACATCATGACGGGCCACATAACCCTGATCCATCGGTTCCTCCTCGGGCAAGGCTCTGAACGGCACGCCCCCACCAGCCAAGCGCCTCGCCAGGTGCACACGAGATACTTAGTGCAGGCGGGCGCAGGACTAGATAGATCGGAACGTGCCCGGTCAAGTCCTGCACCCTACTCGGTCCAGTGCTCAAAGTCCGTCACGTGTGGTCGCACAGCTCGAGCGCATCGCCGCCGAACCTGGTCCTTCGGTCGCCTCCTACCTCCACCGAACCGCCACCCGGGGCCAGTACGAGGAGTTCCTGACAGTGCGCAGCATCTACCACCTGAAGGAAGCCGATCCGCACACGTGGGCGCTGCCCCGCCTGGACGGCGCCGCCAAGGTTGCCCTCGTCGAGATCCAGTACGACGAGTACGGCGCGGGGCACCCGGCCCGGGTCCACCAGCAGCTCTACGCGGACGCCTTGGAGCCCATCGGCCTCGACCCGACGTACGGTGCATACATCGACCAGGTCCCGGCCAGTACCCTCGCCGTGAACAACGCGATGTCACTGTTCGGCCTGCACCGCCGGCTCCGCGGCGCCAGCATGGGACACCTGGCCGCCTTCGAGATGACCAGCTCGCAGCCCTGCCGACGGTTCGCGCAAGGTGCTAACCGGCTCGGCATTCCTCAGCAGGTCTTCGACTACTTCGACGAGCACGTGGAAGCGGATACCGTCCACGAGCAGCTGGCGATGCGGTCGCTGTGCGCACCGTTGGTGGAGCGCGAACCGGGCCTGGGCCCGGACGTTCTGTTCGGCACGGCTACCTGCGAGCTGCTGGACGCACGGGTCGCGGAGGAGACCCTGCTCGGCTGGGGGCGGATCGCGACCAGGCCGAGGGAGACCACGCGGCGCAAGGGGTCGCCTGACCAACCTCGGGCGCCCCGGTTCAGCCTGTCCTCGAGATCAGTGCCACCACCCCGAGGCCGTCCATCGACCGGATCTCGGTGATCGTGAGGGACGGCGGCAGGCCGGCTCGCAGGAGTTCGACCTGGTCGACGGTGCCGACCTGGATCAGCGCGGACCCACCTTCGCCGAGATGGTCCGCGATCACGACGAGACAGGCCCTGGCGACGACGAGCCCGTCCGGGCCGCCGTCGATCGCCGTGAGTGGGTCCTCGGGGAACGAGCCGGTCTCGGCACCCGAGACCCACGGCGGGTCGGCGATGATGAGCGGGAAGGTCTCGCCTGCGACACAGGCCGTCTCCAGCGGCTGATGGCGGATCTCGACCCGGTCCTCGAGTCCCGCCGTACGGGCGTTCTGCTCGGCGTACCGGCAGGCCGCTTCGCTCAGGTCGACCGCGACCAGGTTGCGGTCGGAGTGCACCAGGACGAGCAGGCCGATCTGGCCAGCACCGGTGCAGAGCTCAAGGATCCGCCCATCGGGGGCGGTAGCCGCCAGCTCCGCGGCCCACAGCGACTGCAACTCGGTCCAGCTCCGCGGGGTGAGCACGCGGTCGTCGTAGGCGATCCGGAGCGGGCCGAAAGCCGTTGACCGGGCGTTGGAGAGCTCGGTCGTCAAGGGCATGCAGCACGGGTACCCACCGTGCGCCGGAGCAAGCGGTCGGGTCGCTTGGTCCGACGCACGGTGGGTACCTCTGAGGGAGCGGACACGAGTGGTTCGCACATCTCACCGGGAGAAGCACTGCGCGCCCTGACTGTGCGGTCACACCTTGCTAGGCCTTGGATGCGCTGGCGCTCTGCCGAGGAGTAGGTCGTCCTGGTCGTTCGGCGGCAGCGAAGGTTCACCGCGGTGGCGTCTCGCCACTCGATAGGCGGGTGCTCGCAGCGCGCGCACCCACGGGTAAGGGATCAGGCCGGGGAGAGTCTTGAGCATCGGGTCGAACGAGATGGCAGGACCGTCGTAGGGATCGGTCAGTTGCAGCGATCCGAATACGTGCCACTTCCCGGATCCATGGGCCCAGAGCAGATCCATGGATATCGGCGACTTTGGCTCCAAGCCGAGGAGGACCGGGCCGGATGGACCGCGATAAGGCAGCAGCGTCGTGTACGGGCGCCCGTCGATGCGGGTGCTCCCTGTCAAAATGAATCTGTTGAGCCGGCCCAGACCGGTCGTCGCGAACAGCAGGTCTCCCTGGATGTCGCCGTCATGGACCCGGACCGCTAGACCGCGAATGTCGGGCGAGCCGAGCGGGAATCCCACAGCACCGGAGTGCCGGACGACGGCTGGGCCGGTCCCCTTCTCATCGATCCACGGCACGCCGCTCAACTCAGGGGAACCGAATCGCGTCACCGTCGCGTGGGTGGTACGACCACGCGGGTGCAGCGGCTTTGGCGCGTGACGGGCAGCAGCAAGGACATGGACCACTGCGCCCAGCGCGCTTCCCCCCGCACTTCCCGCCGCGTTCAACGATGCTGAGGCGAGCCGAGCCGGACTTCGGAACAGATCGAAGGTGTGCACTGGAGCCGCCTCTTGTCGGGATCGCGTCGGACCTTAGGTCTACCCAAGTGACACCCGCTTCATCCGTTTGAATACCCTGTCCGTGTTCACGGTGGCTGGCGTGGGGGTAGCTGGCAGGGTGGTGCTGGTGCCCGCTTGCACGACATCAGCCCAGCGAGCCGAAGAAGCCCCGGATGTCAATCGCCAGCTCGTCCGGCACTTCCATCGCTGGAAAGTGCAGCCCCCGCTCGTGCTCGGCCCAGAACGCACCCTCGGGAGCTTGCACCAGCTTTCGAACCGTGTCGTCGGCGCCGAAGACCGAGAACCCGTGCGGCACCTGCGCCGGCGCGCCCCAGTCGGCGGAGTGCGCCTGGTCGTAGAGGACGTGCGCGGCACCGCCCCCGGCGCGGTTGAACCAGTAGATGCTCGCGTGCGTGAGGACCAGGTCGCGGTCGATCTTGACGTCGGTCCAGTCGTGGAACTTCTCCGCGATCCACCCCAGCTGGAACACCGGCGAGTCGGCGAGCGCGTAGGCCATCGTCTGCGGCCGGGTCTGCTGGATCGCCAGGTAGCCCGAACCGTCTTTGGTGAACGCGTCCATCCGCTCGAGGATCAGCTTGTCGACCGGGTCACCGGCGTCCAGCCGGTCGGCCATGCCGGGGATGAAGGTCGCGGTGTTCGCAGCGGTCATCGGGTCGGTGACGATGTGCACGCCTACCACGTGCGCTTCGTCGCCCCCAGCGACCATCCCGGCGATCCCGGCACCGAGGTCACCACCGTGCACGCCGTACTGCTGGTAGCCGAGGCGGCTCATCAGCTCCACAAACGCACCGGCGGCACGGCCCATCGTCCACCCTGGCGACGCCATCGGGGTGGAGAACCCGAAGCCGGGCAGCGACGGCGCCACCACGTGGAAGGCGGGGCCGACCGCAGGCTCGACGAGGTCGCCGACCATACGAATGAACTCCGCAAACGAGCTCGGGTAGCCGTGCAGCACGAGAAGGGGTACGGCGTCCGGGCGGCTGGACCGGATGTGTGCGAAGTGGATGCGCTGGCCGTCGATCTCGGTCGTGAACTGGGGCAGCTCGTTGAGCGCCGCCTCCTGCGCTCTCCAGTCGTACGACGACCGCCAATACTCGGCGAGCTCGGCCAGGTCGGCCTCAGGGATGCCGCGGCTCCGATCGGTGGGGTCGGTGCCCTCGAAGCGGTGAGGCCAGCGCACCCGCCCGAGCCGGTCGCGCAGGTCGTCCAGATCGGTCTGCGGGATTTCGACGCGGAAGGGGAGGATCTGGTGGTTCATCTGTGTCTCCTCATGTCTTGGTGTGAACAGAACGCTACGGGCGATCTCGGAACGGTTCGTTCCTAGATTGAATGCGATACTGCAGAAGTGTTGGAGACATCAGCCCGACTGCTCCGCATGCTGTCGCTGCTGCAGAGCCGCCGCGACTGGACCGGTACCGAGCTCGCAGAGCGCCTCGGCGTCACGACCCGGACGGTTCGCAAGGACGTCAGCCGGTTGCGCGAGCTCGGCTACCCGGTCGAGGCACAGGTCGGCGCGGCGGGCGGCTACCGGTTGGGGCGCGGCGGCTCGCTGCCACCGCTGCTACTCGACGACGAGGAGGCGGTGGCGGTGGCGGTGGGCCTGCGCACCGCAGCCGGCTCCGCGATCGCCGGCATCGAGGACGCGTCGGTCCGGGCGCTGATGAAACTGCAGCAGGCGCTGCCGTCCAGACTGCGACACCGCACGCGCGCCTTCGACTCCGCGCTGCAGACCCCCGCCCGTGGCCCACTGGTTGATCCGGAGGTGCTGACCTTGCTCGCAGGCGCCTGCCGTGACCTGCAAGTCGTCCGGTTCGACTACGAGTCTCACGATGGTCGGGCCACCCGCCGCCGCGCAGAGCCGTACCGCCTGGTCAGTCACCAGCGCCGCTGGTACCTCGTCGCCTGGGACCTCGACCGCGACGACTGGCGCACGTTCCGCGTCGACCGGGTCGCGCCCCGCACGCCCACAGGTCCGCGGTTCACGCCGCGACCGACACCGTCAGACCACGAGGTCGTGCAGCGCGTCGGAAGGGCGGCCGGTGAGGCGATGTGGCGATTCCGGGCGAGGGTGGTCGTGCACGCGCCCGCCGCCCACGTGCGAGCCCGGATGCCGATCCCAGTAGACATCGAGGAGCTAGGAGAGGACCGGTGCGCGTTCGAGCCCGGCTCCGACGACCCCCGAGCCCTCGCGCTCTGGCTCGGCTTCCTGGACGCCGACTTCGAGGTCGAGTCGGAGGACCTGAAGGACGCGCTGCGAGCCCTCGCCGCCCGCCTCGCGAGCGCCGCGGACCACTAGGCTCGTCGAGCAGCCGCCAGAACCCTCAGCCTGGTCGACTGGCTGCGCCTGCGCTAGCCGCTTGGTGCACCACGTGCTGGCCGTCGTGCCCAAGGGCAACTCGGAGATGGTCATCCCCGCGGTCGTGTCGGCGGTGGTCCACCCGCGCGCGGCGCGCGTCGTCAGCGCGCGTGTCGCAGCGTCCGACGACGCGAGATGGGTACTGCGATCGAACAAGCTGATGGGCGTGGCGTCCGCATACTGCCACGTCCTGAGCGAGACCTCGTCGCGGGGTGTTTCGGTCTGGTCGCCCGACGGAGATCGTCTGGCCTGCGAGGCATTTCACCTCGTGGACGAGGCCTTCCAGTCTGGAGTCTTCACCGTGCGGGCCGGCGACGGCGGAGACTTCCGGCGTCTCACGACCAACCCCTACCCAGGCGGAGCCGACCTGGCCGCGGACTACTCACCTGACAGTGACCTGATCGTGTTCCTGCGGAACCGGCTCGACGGTTCGACGAACTCCGCGCTCTTCGTGGTGGATGTCGAAGCAAGTGTGATCCGGCGGATTACACCCTGGGGCAAGGCCCGCAATGGTGGCGGCTGGTCCCCGGACGGGAAGTGGATCCTGTTCAACGACTACCGCGGACGGCTCTGGACCGTACACGCCGACGGGACTGCGATGCATAGGACCAAGCAAGAAGGCAATGTCCCCTGGGGCGAGGGAGGAAACTCATGATCGTGTTTCCCCAGCCCGATCAGGGTCGAAATGACGAAGCGGCCCCTCCCAGCGTTCCCGCTGGTCAGAGCCGCTCTCGGATGAGTACCCCCGACCGGATTCGAACCGGCGCTACCGCCTTGAGAGGGCGGCGTGCTAGGCCGCTACACAACGGGGGCTTGAACTGGAGGAACTCTAGCAATGCCTAGTATTTTCATCCAAATCGCTGGGGTACTAGGACTCGAACCTAGACTAACTGGACCAGAACCAGTCGGGCTGCCAATTACCCCATACCCCATGGGATCGGCTTCTTGCGAAGCCCGGACGATGTTAGCCGTCGGGCCGGTCGCCCACCAAATCGGGAGCGAGTGATCCGGGCGGCTGTGACCTACGTTGCAGACCGAGCCTCCGAGCGGTCCAGAGCACGAGTACGACGTACACCCCGGACTGGGTCAGCGTGGCGATGATGTTGGTCCACGGGACCTCGGTGATCGTCAGGCTGGCCTCGAAGTCCCCGAAGAAGATCGAGAAGCCGAACGCCAGGTAGTTGTTCAGAACGTGCATGGCGATGCCGGCCTCGAGACCGCCCGTGCGGATCGTCAGCCAGCCGACGATGAAGCCGAAGCAGAAGCGGTCGAAGAACAGCGGGAAGTTCTGGGTGCCGTGGGCAGTGGCGAACAGCAGCGCCGTGATCGTGATCGCCACCCACTTCCACCAGGGCCGGGCGACGAACGAGCCGATCGCCTGCAGAAGATAGCCGCGGAATACGTACTCCTCCGCGGCAGCCTGGAACGGCGTCGTGAGCAGCACGATGAGGGTCAGCCATGCGGCCGTGCGCGTGAAGTCGTTGACGCTGCCCTCGATACCCTCGTTGCCGGCCGCTTCGGGGAGGAAGACGCTGACCACGATCTGCGCGACCAGCGCGACCACCGAGAGAGCGAGGCAGAGCAGCAGGAAGTTCCAGCGCAGCTTGGGTACGACGGAGGAGAGCCAGCGCGGCCGCATCTGGTGAAGCACCCGGATCAGGACCCACGTGACCGGGATGAGCGCTGCCAGCCCGAGGTTCAAGATCAGCAGCTCGGTGGGGCCGAAGCTCGATCCCTCCTCCCCCGCGACGCTTCCGAGGATGTCGGTGAACGAGCGGTCCTCCCACGACGTGGCGAGCGCTGCGATGCCGACCGTCACCACGGTCACCGCGAAGAACACACCGGGGACAAACAGGACCAGGCCGACGAACGGCTTCCACCACCTGTAGCTCCAGGTGCGCAGGACCTGGTGGTACTCCCGCGGCTCGGGGTGAGGGTGGCTGGGCCTGGGCGGGGGGTAGGGCGCCGGCGGGTAGCCCGGATACGGGTACGACGGGTAGGGCCCGGGCTGCGGCGGGTAGCTCATCAGCCGCCCTGGACGCCCTGGGCCTCGGCGAGCCGCGCCAGCGACTGCTCCCGGCCCAGCAGCTCGAGCGACTCGAAGAGCGGCGGTGAGATGCGACGACCGGTGATCGCCACGCGCACCGGGCCGAACGCGTTGCGCGGCTTGAGGCCGAGCCCGTCGATCAGGGCGGCGCGGAGGGCTTCCTCGATCGAGGCCGTGTCCCACGTGCCGAGTGCGGCGAGGGCGTCGTGCGACGCCTTGACGACGGCCAGGCCCTCGTCGTTGGCCAGCAGCTTCTCCACGTCGGCACGGTCGCGCTCGAGGTCGTCGACGAAGAGGAAGCCGAGCATGTCGACGGTCTCGGTGAGCACGGTCATCCGCTCGTGCACCAGCGGAGCCGCCGCGGCCAGCAGGGCGCGCTGCTTTTCGGTCACCTCGGCTGGCAGGATCTCGGCCGCCTGCAGGAACGGCACGATCCGCTCGGTCAGCTCCTCGACCGGGAGCGCCCGGAGGTGGGTGGCGTTGATCGCCTCGGCCTTCTTGAGGTCGAAGCGGGCCGGGTTGGGGTTGACGCGCGCGATGTCGAAGGCGGTGACCATCTCCTCCATGGAGAAGATGTCACGGTCGTCCGCGATCGCCCAGCCGAGCAGAGCAAGGTAGTTGAGCAGGCCCTCGGGCAGGAACCCGCGGTCGCGGTAGCCGAGGAGGTTGGCCTCCGGGTCTCGCTTGGACAGCTTCTTGTTGCCCTGCCCCATGACGTAGGGCAGATGGCCGAAGTCCGGGGTCTTCCCGGTGCCGACGCCGATCTGGCTCAGCGCCTCGTAGAGGGCGATCTGCCGTGGCGTGCTGGACAGCAGGTCTTCGCCACGCAGCACGTGGGTGATCTCCATCAGCGCGTCGTCGACCGGGTTGACCAGGGTGTAGAGCGGGTGGCCGTTGCCACGCACCAGGACGTAGTCGGGAACATGCTCGGGCTGGAAGGTGATCTCGCCCCGGACCAGGTCGGTGAAGGTGATCGCCCGGTCGGGCATGCGGAAGCGCACGACGGGCTTGCGGCCCTCGGCCTCGTAGGCCGCGCGCTGCTCGTCGCCCAGGTCGCGGCAGTGTCCGTCGTAGCCGGGCGTGCGGCCCTCCTTGCGGGCCTGCTCGTTGCGCTCGTCGAGCTCGTCTGCCGAGCAGTAGCAGTGGTAGGCGTGGCCACCCTCGAGCAGCTTGGAAGCCACCTCGGCATACTTCTCGTAGCGCTCGCTCTGCCGGTACGGCGCGAACGGCCCGCCGACCTCCGGCCCCTCATCCCACTCGAAGCCCAGCCAGCGCAGCACCTCGAGCAGCGTCTGGTAGGACTCCTCGGAGTCGCGCGCTGCGTCCGTGTCCTCGATGCGGAAGACGAACGTGCCCCCGTGGTGACGGGCGAACGCCCAGTTGAACAGCGCCGTGCGGGCGAGGCCGACGTGCGGCGAGCCGGTCGGGGAGGGACAGAACCGAACACGAACGCTCGACGCGGGTGCGTCAGTCACGCGAAACCACCTTGTTGGTCAGAGTGCCGATGCCGGCAACGGTCACATCGACCTCGTCGCCGACGTTCATGGGACCGACACCCTCAGGCGTGCCGGTGAGGATGACGTCGCCGGGCAGGAGCGTCATCACGGACGAGACGTGCGCCACCAGAGTGGGCACGTCGAAGATCATGTCGTGGGTGGTGCCCTCCTGCTTGAGGTCACCGTTGAGCCGGGTCTCCACCGAGAGCGACTCGGTGTCGAGCTCGGTCTCGATCCAGGGGCCGAGCGGGCAGAACGAGTCGAACCCCTTGGCCCGGGTGAACTGCCCGTCCTTGCGCTGCAGGTCGCGCGCGGTGACGTCGTTGCCGACGGTGTAGCCGAAGATCACGTCCGCCGCCTTCTCCTTGGGCACGTCGCGGCAGATGCGCCCGATGACCACCGCCAGCTCGCCCTCGTAGTGGAGCTCCTGGGTCTGGCGGGGGTAGAAGATCGGATCGCCCGGCCCGATCACGCTGGTGTTCGGCTTCATGAACATCAGCGGCTCGTCGGGCACGTCGTGACCGAGCTCGGCGGCGTGGGCGGCGTAGTTGCGGCCGATGCCGATCACCTTGCTACGTGGCAGCACGGGGGCCAGCAGGCGTACGTCGGCGAGCTTGTGCTCCTGCTCGGTGAGCTTCAGGCCGACGTACAGCGGGTCGCCGGCGAGGGAGACGACGGTGGTGTCCTCACCGAGCTCGCCGTACTCGTCGAGCTCTCCGGTGACCACGCCGAACTGGGGGTCCTCCCCCACGATGAATCTGGCAATACGCACGTCGAGAGCCTACCGGCGGGCCATCACGTCCCCTCGTGCCCTCGGCCCAAGCTACGCACAGGGGGGCCAGCGCGACGGGCGATTCAAGCCCTGGAGCTGTGCGACCACCCGATTTCGCGAGAATCGCACGTTCGGGTGGCCCCATCGTTAGCCTCGGCACGTGGAGTGGCTCAGTCGCAAGGATTGGGGGCTGCGCGCGGCGGCCCACCGCGACCGCCTCCTGCCCTATGTAGAGCCGCACCTGGAGCGTCGCCGCAGGGGCGTCCGACATCCTGTCTTCGACTTCTTGTTCAGCTACTACAGCCAACGACCGGCGCAGTTGCTCCAGTGGCACCCCGGCTACGGCGTGGCGCTGGCCGGGGCGGACCGCAGCGACTGGAAGGGCTACGCCGGCAGCTCCGTCTCCCCCGACCAGCTGACGACGCAGCTGCCGCTGGTCCGCTCGATCCGCGCGCTGATGGCCGCGACCGCCTCCAGGCCGGCGAACCTGGGCTGCTTCGGGCTCCACGAGTGGGCGATGGTCTACCGCCTCGAGCCGGGCGACGTCCGCCACGCGTCCTGGCCACTCCGTCTGAGCGCCGAGGGGACGGACCAGGTGGTCGAGTCGCACCGCATCGCGTGCTCGCACTTCGACGCGTTCCGCTTCTTCACACCCCAGGCGGCGCCGCTCAACCTCCTCCGGCCCGGCCGCGACGACCGGCCCGACTTCGAGCAGCCTGGGTGTCTCCACGCGGGCATGGACCTCTACAAGCACGCGTTCAGGCTCACGCCGCTCATTCCCTCCGAGCTGGTTGCAGACTGCTTCGTGCTCGCCCGCGACATCCGGGCGCTCGACATGCGCGCCTCGCCGTACGACTTCACGGGGCTGGTCCTGGAGCCCGGCCCGCAGGAGTGGACTCCCGTCCGAATCGAGACGGTCGAAGGGAAGGCGGAGTACGTCGCCGGGCAGCGCGAGTTCAGCGAGCGAGCAGCGCCTCTGCGTCAGCACCTGGTCGACGAGTGTGACCGGCTGCTGTCGGCCTAGCGAGCCCGAGCGTTTGCCCACCCCCGGATCGGGTACCCGCCCAGTGACCTGACCCGAGGAGGAGCCATGTCCGGGGAGTTCGCCGTCTATCTGATCGTCGCCCTCGCGGTGGTGGTGGGAGCACTGGCCGTCTGGCTGCTCGATGCTCGTCGCAACAAGGAGGTCGAGCACGACCCGGAGCGACTCGATCCCGAGCCGCTGGACCCGCCAGACCCGCGGAACCGCGGACACTGACTCCGCCGGACGAGTCGCTGACAGTCACTGAGCAGGAGGGTTGTCATGCCGCAGAAGGCTTGGAGCAAGAAGCGCGAGCGCCAGTACGAGCACATCAAGTCCGGCCTCAAGGAGCAGGGCCGCAGCGAGGACACCGCTGAGGAGATCGCCGCACGCACCGTGAACAAGGAGCGCGCGCGAGCCGGGGAGGCTCGGGAGTCCAGCCGTACGTCGACCCAGGACATCTCGTCCGGACGACGTGGAGGGCTGCGCAGCCACAAGGGACCTGGCGGTCGCACCAAGGCGCAGCTCTACGAGGAGGCCCGCGCGAAGAACATCAAGGGGCGCTCCACGATGACGAAGGCTCAGCTCCTCCGGGCGGTCGGGCGCTAACTTGGGGGCATGACCGACCAGCGGGTGCTCAACACCTTCGTGCGTGACGGCAGGCTGGTCATCATGCCCACGAAACGCGCCAAGCTGCTCGTGGTGCTCGACTACCTCGCCCAGCAGTTCGAGCCGGGGCGCACCTACACCGAGGCTGAGGTCAGCGAGACCCTGGCGAGGTTCCACGACGACTACGCCGCGCTCAGGCGCTACCTGGTCGACGAGGGTTTCCTGACCCGCGAGGCGAACGTCTACTGGCGGTCAGGCGGAAGCTTCGAGGTCCCCTGAGATCTGGCCGGTGCACGACGCGAAGCCGAGCCAGGTGTGCCGGTTGCCCGCCCAGCACCAGCCGACTTTGGGCGCGTTGCGCCGCTCGCGCCCGTCGCGCCCCGTGCCGCGACTGATCCAGATGGCGGGCGTGCGCGCGTCGAGGCCCTTCGCCTTGCGCTTGCGCGAGCCGATCGTCATGAAGCAGAAGTTGGGCTCCAGCCGGTCTGGCTCCTGCAGCAGCCAGCTGATGCCTTCGCCGATCGTCAACGGGCGCCGGCCACGCGAGGCGATCTCAGGCAGCGCCTCGACCGGACTCCAGCTGAGCATGTCGTCGCCACGGTCGACCCCGTCGACGAGGTAGAGCGGCTCCTTGGGGACGTCGAGGCCCTCGATCGGCACGAACTCGTCGAGGTCGGTCATGTCCTCGACGACGAAACCAGCCATGCCGTCGAGGGAGAGCAACGGGGCAAGGCGGCTGACCGGCACCAGAGACGGGTGCACGGCCACGAAGCCTTCACCCTCGAGGTTTCGGCCTAGCTTGCGGAAGGCGTCGTCGGAGAGGCCGGCGAGCTCAGGCACCCCGAGCCCCACGAGCCTGGTGAGCTGATCGGTGACGGTCACGCTTCGAAGGTACTCGTGGGGTGGTGACCGGGTGGCTAGTGTCGACCGCGTGAGCGACGACATCACCGACGTCCCCGGAATCCGCGTGGGCCACTGGACCGACACCGTCGGTCAGACGGGCTGCACGGTCGTGCTGATGCCACCTGAGGGCGCGGTGGCCTCCGTCGACGTACGCGGCGCCGCACCCGGCACGCGCGAGACCGACCTGCTCCGGCCGGAGAACATTGTCGAGCGCGTCCACGCGCTCTGCCTGAGCGGAGGCTCCGCCTTCGGGCTCGCCGCCGCCGACGGGGTGATGACTTACCTGCGCGACCACGGCGTCGGCTTCCCGGTCGGCCCGGCCATCGTGCCGATCGTCCCGGCCGCCGTCGTGTTCGACCTGCTGGTGGGTGATGCCGAGGCCTTCCCGGACTCCGCTGCGGGCAGGCACGCGTGCGTCGACGCCGAGCCCGGCTCACCGTGCGGCAACGGCCGGTTCGGGGCCGGCACCGGCGCGACGGTCGGCAAGCTGGCCGGCCCCGAGCACGCAGCCCCCGGCGGCGTCGGCACAGCCTCGGCGAGCTTGCCCGGTGGCGGCACGGTCGGCGCATTGGCCGTGGTGAACGCGTTCGGCAACGTGGTCGCGTCGGACGGCACGCTGCTGGCCGGCACCCTGGAGCCTCCTGCCACTCCGCTGATGGGGGGCAACACCACGCTGGCGGTGTTGGCCACCGACGTCACCCTCACCAAGACCCAGGCGGCACGACTGGCGACGGTCGCCCACGACGGGTTCGCCCACGCGATCAGGCCGGTGCACACGTCGTACGACGGCGACACGATCTTCGCGGTGTCCACCGGCGATGCCGAGGAGCTCACCCTGGTGCTGGAGATGGCTGCCGTCGAGGTGGTCGCCCGAGCGGTCCGGAACGCCGTGACTGCCGGAGCCGACTAGGCCGTGGTCTCGCCGTGCCGGCGGAGGCCGAACGTCACGCCGTCGACCAGCGCTCCCCAGGACGCCTCGATGACGTTGTGACCGACGCCGACGGTGACCCAGGACGACTCGCCGTCGCTGGTCTCGATCAGCACCCGGGTGACCGCGTCGGTGCCGTGACCCTGGTCGAGGATGCGGACCTTGTAGTCGATCAGCTCGAACTTCGCGACGTCGGGGTAGGCCTGGCCGATGGCCTGCCGCAGCGCATGGTCCATGGCGTTGACCGGCCCGTTGCCCTCCCCGGTCATCACGATGCGCGCGTCGCCGGCCCGCAGCTTGATCGTCGCCTCCGAGAGCGCTTCCTCGCCCGGGCGGGAGTCGGTGATGACGCGCCAGGACTCCACGTCGAAGTACGTCGGACGCGTGCCGGTCACCTCCTCGACGAGCATCAGCTCGAAGCTTGCATCGGCGGCCTCGAACGTGAAGCCGCGCGACTCCAGCTCCTTGACCCGGCTGGTGATCCGGGTGACGAGCTCCTTGTCACCGGAGAGGTCGAAGCCGAGCTCGGCGCCCTTGAGCTCGATCGACGCGCGTCCGGCCATGTCGGAGACCAGAAGGCGCATGTCGTTGCCGACGCCGGACGGGTCCATGTGCTGGTAGAGGTTCGGGTCCACCTTGATCGCGCTCGCGTGGAGTCCCGCCTTGTGCGCGAATGCGCTCACGCCCACGTAGGGCTGGCGCGAGGCCGGGGGGAAGTTGGTCACCTCGGCGACGGCGTGGGCGATGCGGGTGGCGTCGCGGAGCAGGCCTTGCGGCAGGACCCGCCGGTCCAGCTTGAGCTCGAGGTTGGCCACGACCGAGATCAGGTCGGCGTTGCCGGTGCGCTCGCCGTAGCCGTTCAGCGTGCCCTGGACGTGGGTTGCCCCGGCGTCCACGGCTGCCAGTGTGTTGGCCACCGCGCAGCCCGTGTCGTTGTGGCAGTGGATGCCGACCCTGACGCCGGACGCGTCCAGCACGTCGCTGACCACGTCGGACACCCAGCCGGGGAGCATCCCGCCGTTGGTGTCGCACAGCGCGATGACCTCGGCCCCCGCGTCGTACGCCGTGCGCAGGACCTCGAGCGCATAGGCCCGGTTGTCGCGGTAGCCGTCGAAGAAGTGCTCCGCGTCCAGGAAGACGGTCTGGCCCTCCTCGCGCAGGTGCGTCACGGTGTCGCGCACCATCGCGAGGTTCTCCTCGAGCGTGGTGCGCAGGGCGAGCTCGACGTGCCGGTCGTGGGACTTGGCCACGAGCGTGACGACCGAGGCGCCGCTCTCCCGCAGCGCCGCGACGAGCGGGTCGTCGGCCGCCTTCACGCCCGCGCGGCGGGTGGCCCCGAACGCTGCCAGCTTGGCGTGCTTGAGCTCGAGCTCGGACCCGGCCCGACGGAAGAACTCGGTGTCCTTGGGGTTCGCGCCCGGCCAGCCACCCTCGATGTAGCCGACGCCGAGACCGTCGATCTGCCGCGCGATGTTGAGCTTGTCCGCGACCGAGAGGTTCAGCCCCTCCTGCTGCGCACCGTCACGCAGGGTGGTGTCGTAGACGTGGAACCCGCTGTGCTCCGTCACGGTCTCCATCCTCGGTCATCCCTCGTTCATCGGATCTGTCGTGGGCAACAAAAAGACCCCCCGTCAGGACGAGAGGTCAGCGCGCCGGGTGCTCCCAGGCGCGCTAGCGAATAATGGTCGCGAGCTGCTGCACGCCGTCAGTCTGCCAGAAGTGTCCGCACTGCGGTACGCGAGTCTCACGTTCTGCACGGGTGGGTTCCCGGGTTCGGCGTCGCCTCGCCCATACTGGTCTCGGGGTTGGACTCGGGACAAGGGGTTGGCGTGCCGGATACTGCTGAGCGCCCGCAGGTCTTGGATGACCGGCGGACGAAGATTCTCGATGCCGTCGGGGAGATCGTGGTCGAGCGCGGGATCGCGGGGCTGACCACCGCGCTCGTCGCCCGCCGGGCCAGGATCGCTCCGGGGAAGTTCTACGAGCTCTACTCCGACAAGTACGCCGTGCTGCAGGCCGCGGCCAACCGCAACCTGCGCCGGTTCTACGACCTCCTCGCCGAGGAGCTGGACGACCGCGGCGACGTGGAGCTGCCGGAGCTGGGCCGGATCACCCTCGACATCTGGGTGCGGCTGTGCCGAGAGGACCCCGCCTTCCGGGTGCTGCGGTTCTGGCGGGCGCCTGACGTGGTCGCCGCCGAGGGCGCCGATGCCGACTCGCGGGCGGTGCGGGTGTGGGCGGCGTTCCTCCAGCGCAGCTACGGGCTGGACAACACCCCCGAGCTGCGCAAGCAGATGACGCTGGCGGTGAAGTTCGCGCTGGACGCGATCGAGTACGCCTTCGTGCTCGACCCCGATGGTGACCCCGAGGTGCTCGACCAGGTCGGACGGGTCCTGGACTTCCACTTCGCCTCGGCGTAACCGGGGCTCAGACCACCTGGTGCATCCAGCCGAAGGCGTCCTCGGCGCGGCCGTACTGGATGTCGACCAGGGCCTGGCGCACCGCCGAGGTGACCGGCCCGGCGTCCTCGCCGGTGGTCACCTGGCCGTCGGCCCAGGCGAGCGTGCCGACCGGAGTCACCACGGCCGCCGTACCGCAGGCGAAGACCTCGGTGATGCGTCCGGAGGAGACGCCCTCGCGCCACTCGTCGACGGAGAAGCGCCGCTCCTCCACCTTGTGGCCCAGCGTTCCGGCCAGGTCGATGATCGAGCTGCGGGTGATGCCCTCCAAGATCGTGCCGGTGAGCTCGGGAGTGACGATCGTGCCGTCGTCATGCACGAAGTAGAGGTTCATGCCGCCGAGCTCCTCGACCCACTTGTGCTCGAACGCGTCGAGGAACACGACTTGGTCGAAGCCCTTGTCGATTGCCTCCTGCTGGGCGACCAGCGAGCTCGCGTAGTTGCCGCCGGTCTTCGCCGCACCCATGCCGCCGAGGGCGGCGCGGGAGTAGTGCTCGCTGACCAGGATCGAGACGGGCTTGATGCCCTTGGCGAAGTAGGCCCCCGCCGGGCTGGCGATGACCATGTAGGTCACGTGCTTGGCCGGGCGCACCCCGAGGAACGACTCGGAGGCGAACATGAACGGGCGTAGGTAGAGGCTCTTCTCCCCCGCGTTGTCGGGCACCCACCGCTGGTCCGCCTGCACCAGCGCGTCGACGCTGGCCACGAAGTCAGCGACCGGCAGGTCCGGGAGGGCGAGTCGCTGGCTGGACCGGCGCATCCGCTCCCCGTTGGCGCCGGGCCTGAAGGTCCAGATCGAGCCGTCGGCGTGTCGGTAGGCCTTCATGCCCTCGAAGATCTCCTGCGCGTAGTGCAGGACCGCTGTCGCGGGGTCCAGGGTGATCGGGCCGTAGGCCTCCACGCGTGCGTCGTGCCAGCCCGCGTCGGGGGTCCACTCCGCGACGTACATGTGGTCGGTGAAGTGGATGCCGAAACCGGGGTTGGCGAGGATCTCGGCGAGGCGCTCGTCGGAGGTGACGTCAGCGCGCGGGGAGACGGTGATGTCCATGGGGTGCACGGTAGTACCTGCTTGTCCGAAGGTGCGAACCGGTGAGCCTGGAGGGCCGGCTGGAGTGTGGGCGCTTGGCCTGGGTCAGCCGGCTACTCGCGCGGCGATCGCGTCGCCAACCGCGGACGTACGACGGGCGCCGGTCCGCTCCGAGAGGTCGGCGATGACCGCGTCCTCGATCTTCTGCGCGGTCTCGTCGAGCCCGAGGTGCTCGAGCATGAGCGCGGTGGAGAGGATGGCGGCCGTGGGGTCGGCCTTCTGCTGGCCGGCGATGTCGGGGGCGGACCCGTGCACCGGCTCGAACATGCTCGGAGCGGTGCGGTCCGGGTTGATGTTGCCGCTCGCGGCGAGGCCGATGCCACCAGTGATCGCGGCGGCCAGATCGGTGATGATGTCGCCGAACAGGTTGTCGGTGACGATCACGTCGAACCTGGACGGGTCGGTGGTCATGAAGATCGTGGCGGCGTCGATGTGCAGGTAGTCGACGCTGACGTCGGGGTACTCCTTGCTCACCTCGTCGACGAGCCGCGACCACACGGCGCCGGCGTTGACCAGCACGTTGGTCTTGTGCACGAGTGTGAGCTTCTTGCGCTCGCGCTTCGCGGCACGGCCGAAGGCGTCGCGCACGACCCGCTCGACACCGAAGGCGGTGTTGACGCTCACCTCCGTCGCGATCTCGGCCGGGGTGCCGACGCGCAGGGCGCCGCCGTTGCCGGTGTAGGGCCCTTCCGTCCCCTCGCGCACGACCACGAAGTCCACCTCGCCCGGGTCGGCCAGCGGCGAGGTGACGCCGGGGAAGATCCGTGACGGACGCAGGTTGACGTAGTGGTCGAGCTCGAAGCGCAGCCGGAGCAGGAGGCCGCGCTCGAGGATCCCGGGTGGGAGGTTCGGGTCACCCGGCTTGCCGCCTACTGCTCCCAGCAGGATCGCGTCGTGCTCCCGGATCTCGGTGAGCACGGTGTCGGGCAGCACCTCGCCGGTCGCGAGGTAACGCTCCGCGCCGAGGTCATAGCGGGTGGACTCGAACTTGGCGTCGGCCGGGGCAGCCTGCTCGAGGACTTTGAGGGCCTCTGCGGTGACCTCCGGACCGATGCCGTCGCCGGGGATCACGGCGAGACGGAAGGTCTGTGTCATGGGTGGAAACCTAGTTGTCGTCGGGTCGCTCGCCGTCCGCGTCTCGCTGGTCGAATGCATCTTGCAAGAACTGCACAAGCGGGTCGCGCGGCCGCTCGTGCGTGAGGGTGTCCAGCGGTTCGCGATGCCGGGACGGGCCCCACTCGGGATACATGTCGTACATGGTCTGCTCCTGGAGATGGTGTCGGGTGCTCCGCGACGGTTCAGGAGGACTGAGGAAGACTCAGAGGAGAGGTGGTGCTTCCTGGCGCTGCGGAGGTTTCTAGGCCGGAAACGACGAACTCCGCAGCGAGGGGGCCTAGGAACTGGCCTCGCTACGGCGATCGATGAGTACTACGAAAATGCTCCGCATGGTCCGTCCACGGTAGCGGCCTCACAAATTCACTGTCCGGCGTAAGACTGAACTTCTCGCTGGCTGAGACAACGTTCCGGATCTCGGGCGACCCTGGCCCGGGTGGCAGACTCGCGTTGCATGAGCGCGCCTCCGGATCTCCCGCCTGTCGTCTCGCGAGCCTTCGACGTCTCGCGCCGCCACGGGTACGTCTCCTTCTGCCGCAACGAGACCGGCCGCCTGCTCGCCACCCTCGCCGCGACCCGCTCCGGCACGCTGGCCGAGTTCGGCACCGGCACCGGGGTCGGCACCGCGTGGCTGCGCAGCGGCATCCGCAACGGCGCGCGCATCCTCACCGCCGAGCTCGACAGCAAGCTCGCAGCCGGGGCGGCCGAGATCTTCAAGGACGACGACCAGGTCGAGGTCGTCGCCGCCGACTGGTCGATCCTGCGCGACCGCGGTCCGTTCTCCCTGCTGTACGTCGACGCTCGCGAGCCCAAGGACTCCGGCGCCGACACCGTCGTCGACCTGGTCGAGGAGGGAGGGGTCGTCGTGCTCGACGACTTCACCCCGTGCGAGTCCTGGCCCCCCGTGTACAGCGGGCGCGTCGACGTACTCCGCGAGCAGTGGCTCACCGACGAGCGCTTCACCACGGTCGAGGTGATGGTCGCGCCCGACACCAGCGTCCTCATCGCGACCAAGCGCTGAGCGGGCGGGTTGAGCCGCGCGTGTCGGCGGGTTGAGCCGCGCGTGTCGGCGGGTTGAGCCGCGCGTGTCGGCGGGTTGAGCCGCGCGTGTCGGCGGGTTGAGCCGCGCGTGTCGGGGGGCAATCACCGTACGGCGCGGGTGAAGACTCCAACACGCGCGGGTGAAGGCTCCAACACGCGCGGCTCAACATCCAACCGGACCACAAGCCTGGGTAGCAGAACCTGGACGATCGGGCCGATGGAGAGTGCGTAGAGGACGGTGCCGATGCCGACCACGCCGCCGAGGAGGAACCCGACGGTGAGGACGGTGAGCTCGAGGGTGGTGCGGACGAGGCGCACGGAAAGGCCGGTACGACGGACCAGGCCGGTCATCAGGCCGTCGCGGGGGCCGGGGCCGAGCTGGGCGCCGATGTAGAGCGCCCCGGCGAGGCCGTTGAGCAGGACACCGGCCACCAGCAGCACGGAGCGGGGCACCAGGCCGGACGGCTCGCTGAGCACGGCCAGGGTCGCGTCGGTGGCGAGGCCGATGACGACGGCGTTGGCGACGGTGCCGAGACCGGGGAGCTGTCGCAGCGGGATCCACAGCAGCAGCACGAGCACGCCGACCACGATGACCACCATGCCGAAGGACAGCGGCAGCTTCTCGGCGACGCCGTAGTGGAAGACGTCCCACGGGTCGAGGCCGAGCGTGGAGCGCACCATCATGGCCATGCTGACGCCGTACAGGATCAGTCCAACCATCAGCTGGGTGAGCCGGCGCGGCAGACGGCCGGCACGCAGCTGCTGAAGCGGGGTGAGGACCGCGAGCTCTTCCATGCCGACCAGTCTGGCTTGAATTGGCCTCGTGAAAAATAGCCAATTGTGCGACAGTGGTCTGCATGGACCGACGCATCTCCGCAGCCCGCACCGCGGCCCTCCTCGGCTCTGCGGCCGACCGCTCGCCGGCGTACCTCGGCATCGCCGACGCCCTCAGGCTGCTGATCAGTGACGGCCGGGTCCCGCCGGGCACGCGGCTGCCGAGCGAGCGCGAGCTGACCGACGCACTGGGGGTCAGCCGGACGACCGTCACCCGCGCGTACGCCGAGCTCCGCGACCGCGACTACGTCGCGTCCCGGCAGGGCTCGGGCACCGTTGCGCAGCTGCCCACGACAGGCGCCGGCGTCGACAACCTGCTCTCCCCCGGCCGCGGTGGCGACGGGTTCCTCGACCTCACGTGCGCGGCGCCGGTCGCCCCGACCGGGATCGCCCAGGCCTACGAGCACGCTGTGGCCGAGCTACCGGCCTACCTCCAAGGCACCGGCTACTACCCGTCGGGGCTGCCGGCGCTGCGCGAGGCCATCGCCCGCTGGTACGACGAGCGCGGCCTCGCCACCACGCCGGACCAGGTGCTGGTGACCACGGGCGGGCTCGCCGCGATCGCGATCGTGGCCCGGGCGCTGGTCGGCCCCGGTGACCGCGTGCTGGTGGAGAACCCCACCTACCCCAACGCGATCGCTGCCTTCCGCCGGTCCGGTGCGCGGGTGGCTGCCGCCGGCGAGTGGGACGTTCCGGCCGCCGTGGCCTACCTCATCCCGGACTTCCAGAACCCGACCGGAGCCCTCATGCCCAGCGAGGAGCGCGCCTCCCTCGCCGGGCGGCTCCGTCGTCACCGCACCCTCCCGGTGGTCGACGAGACCCTCGTGGAGCTGGCGATCGACGACGTGGCGATGCCGGCGCCCTTCGCCACGCACTCCAAGCAGGCGGTCTGCATCGGCAGCGCGAGCAAGGCGTTCTGGGGCGGTCTGCGCATCGGCTGGGTCCGTGCGCCCGAGCAGCGCCTGGGCGACCTCGTCTCGGCCCGGCTGAGCCTGGACCTCGGAGCCCCCCTACTGGAACAGGTCGCCGTGATGCACCTGCTCGCCGACCGGGACTCCGTGCTCGCCGTACGACGTGAGCACCTGCGCGAGTCGCGGGACGCCCTCGTCCGGGCCATGCATCACCGGCTCCCGGACTGGCGCTTCGAGGTGCCCGTGGGCGGCCAGGCGCTGTGGTGCGAGCTTCCGCTGCCCTTGTCGTCCGCCCTGACTGCGGCGGCCGAGGAGCACCGGCTGCTCCTGGCCAGCGGGCCGAGCTTCGCCGCGGAGGGCGGGCTCGAGCGCTACCTGCGCGTCCCCTTCACCGCATCGCCCGACGTGCTCGAGGTGGCTGTCGAACGGCTGGCAGCCGCGTGGGAGTCCGCCCAGCATCGTCGTACTCGCAAGGCCGGGCGGTCTCCGCTGGTGGCGTGACGTCAGTCGGTGAGGTCGACCGCGCGCACCGAGACGGCCTCGATGGCGGTGCGGATCTCCTCAAGAACGGCGGCCGGGATCGCGGAGTCGACCGACAGCGCGACGAGGGCGTGGCCGCCCTTGGTGTCGCGCGCGACCTGCATGCCGGCGATGTTGACCCTGGCGTTGCCGAGGATCTGGCCCACGGTGCCGACCATGCCGGGGCGGTCCTCGTAGCGCAGGAACGCGAGGTGCTCGGTGGGCTCGAGGTCCACGTCGTAGCCGTCGACCTCGACGAGTCGCTCGCGCTGGTTGATGCCGATCAGCGTGCCGGACACCGAGACCTGCCCGCCGTCGGCCAGGGTGCCGCGGATCGTGATCAGGTTGCGGTGGTCGGGGCTCTCGCCGTCGGTGACCAAGCGTACGGCGACGCCGCGCTCCGCCGCGAGGAGCGGAGCGTTCACGTAGGACACCTGGTCCTCGACGATGTCGGTGAAGACTCCCTTGAGCGCCGCGAGCTCCAGCACCTTCACGTCGTACTGGGTGATCTCACCGCGCACCTCGACGTCGAGCTGCTGGGCGACCTCACCGGCGAGGGCTGTGAAGATGCGGCCGAGCTTCTCGGTCAGCGGGATGCCGGGACGGACGTCCTCGGCGATGACGCCGCCCTGCACGTTGACCGCGTCGGGGACGAGCTCGCCGGAGAGCGCGAGGCGGACGGACTTGGCGACCGCGACGCCGGCCTTCTCCTGCGCCTCGTCGGTCGAGGCGCCGAGATGCGGCGTGGCCACGACGTTCTCGAACTCGAACAGGGGGCTGTCGGTGCACGGCTCGGTCGCGAACACGTCGAGGCCGGCAGCGGCGACGCGGCCCTCCTTGATCGCGGAGTAGAGCGCGGCCTCGTCGACGATCCCGCCTCGGGCGGCGTTGACCAGCACCAGCGACGGCTTCACCTTGTGCAGCTGCTCGTCACCGATCAGGCCCACGGTCTCGGGCGTCTTGGGCAGGTGCACGGACATGAAGTCGGCCTGCTCCAGCAGCTCGTCGAGCGACACCAGGCGAACGCCCATCTGCGCGGCACGGCCCGCCTGGACGTAGGGGTCGTAGGCGATGACGTTCATCCCGAACGCCGAGAGGCGCTGGGCGACCAGCACGCCGATGCGGCCGAGGCCGACGATGCCGACGGTCTTCTCGTAGAGCTCGATGCCGGTGTACTTCGACCGCTTCCACTCGCCGTCCTTCAGCGCGGCGTTTGCCGGGGCGACGTGGCGGGCGGCTGCGAGCATCAGCGCGACGGCGAGCTCGGCGGCGGAGACGATGTTGGAGGTCGGGGCGTTGACGACCATGACGCCACTCTGCGTCGCAGCCTTCACGTCGACGTTGTCCAGGCCGACTCCGGCCCGGGCAACGACCTTGAGCCTCTTGGCGACGGCAAGGGCCTCGGCGTCCACCTTGGTGGCGGAGCGGACGAGGATGGCGTCGACGTCGGCGATGGCCGGCAGCAGCTCGGCGCGGTCGGCGCCGTTGCAGCTGCGGATCTCGAAGTCCGGGCCGAGCGCCTCGACGGTGGCGGGGCTCAGCTCTTCGGCGATGAGTACGACGGGCTTAGTCACGTTCGTGGGATTCCTAGCACTCGTAAGTCGGCGGCCTCAGCCTCATCCGCGTTGTGGTGGAGAGGCCGTGCACGACGCTGTGCCCGGAGGCCAACTCTACCTGATCCTCCAGGACCTCTGACTCGGTTCCGGTCCCGCTCAGGCCTTGTGCGCATGCCCCCCTCACGGTCGGCCGGCGAGCGCCCGCGGCCGCCGCGGGCGACAGCGGTCGGTGTGTCGCCCAGGTGATGCGACTCATGCCGTGGGCGCGGGCCAGACGTACTCCAGATCGTCCGGTACGTCCGAGAACAACTGGGCGTATCGCCCCGGGTCCTTCCTCAGCAGCGCGGACCGGTGCGAGCGGTGGAACCCTTCGTCCCCGACCCACGGAGGCAGCGCCCCCGCCTGCTCGAGCTCCACCTGCGTGCGGATCTCACCGATCCCGGCGAGGGCCAGGTCGGCACGGATGGTCCCTGCGCAGGTGTCCGCGAACCCCTGCTCGGTCCACACGTCGCAGCAGGTAAGCCCGTAGCGCCCAAGCGCCTCCTCGTAGCCCTTCCACATCTTGACGGCGGGGTGATGTCTCCACCCGTAGGTCGGTATGACCAACCCACGCACGACCTGGATCGCCTCGACGCGCTGCTTGCCCAGCCTCTTCATGTCGAGCACCCGTGCGGAGCGCTCGAAGTCCGGATAAGGCAGGAAGGTCTGCACGTCAGATCGGGCAGCCGTCGGGGCCGCACATCTCGGCCTCTGCGACCAGCTCCAGCGGGTTCGCCTCGGACCAGGCCCGTGCCAGCAGTTGCGCGAAGAGCTCGGTGGGCTGGGCTCCTGCGACGGCGTACTTCTGGTCCACGACGAAGAACGGGACGCCGGTCGCGCCGTACGCACGCGCTTGGGCGATGTCGGCGTGTACGGCGTCCAGGTACTCGGTGCCGGCCAGCACCTCGTCGACGCGAGCAGGGTCCAGGCCGACGTCGACCGCGATTGTGCGCAGCACCTCGTGGTCACCCATCGACTCGCCGCGCAGGAAGTACGCCGCGAGCAGCGCCTCCTTGAGCTCGGCTTGCCTGCCCTGTGCCGAGGCGAGGTGGAGGAGCCGGTGCGCATCGATCGTCTTGGTGTGGGTGGCGTCCTCGTAGTCGAAGGCCAGCCCGACCTCCGCCGCGAGCACGCCGACCCGGTCCATCATCTGCCCGGCCTGCGCGTCACCGAGGCCGTACTTGCGAGCCAGTGCCTGCCGAATCGACTCGTGGCCGACGTCGGGTGCGGTCGGGTCGAGTTCGAAGGAGCGGTACGCGATCTCGACCTGGTCGCGATGTGGGAAGGCGGCGAGTGCCTGCTCCAGCCGGCGCTTGCCGATGTAGCACCACGGACACACGACGTCGGACCAGATCTCGATGAGCACGACAGATCGAACCTCCTCACCGGTGGTGTTGTTCCCTGCTGTGGCCGATCCCACACGCGGTCACGGATCACCAGCGTCGTCGCGCGGGTCTGGAACGACCAGGGTTCGAGCTCGGTCCCGACCTGCTGCTCGACGCTTGGAGCAAGGCGCCGCGAGATGAGCAAAGCGCCTCCCGGACCACGCCCGGGAGGCGCTTGAGAACCGGTCGGGTCAGCGAGCGGCTGTGCCCTCGGTGTAGTCGTCCTCGCCCGACTTCACCCAGCTCATCAGCTTGCGCAGCTCACGGCCGGTCGACTCGATCGGGTGCTGCTCGCCCTTGGCACGCAGCTCCTTGAACTCGGGTGCGCCGGCGTCCTGGTCGTCGATGAAGCGCTTGGCGAACGCGCCGTTCTGGATGTCGGCCAGCACAGCCTGCATGTTCTCCTTGACCCGCGCGTCGATGACACGCGGACCCGAGACGTAGTCGCCGTACTCGGCGGTGTCGGAGACCGACCACCGCTGCTTGGCGATGCCGCCCTCGTACATCAGGTCGACGATCAGCTTGAGCTCGTGGAGGCACTCGAAGTAGGCGACCTCGGGCTGGTAGCCGGCCTCGATCAGGGTCTCGAAGCCGTACTGCACCAGCTGCGAGGCGCCACCGCAGAGCACGGCCTGCTCACCGAACAGATCGGTCTCGCACTCCTCGGTGAAGGTGGTCTTGATGCCGCCGGCCCGCAGGCCGCCGAGCGCCTTGGCGTAGGACAGGGTCAGGTCCCAGGCCTTGCCGGTCGCGTCCTTCTCGACCGCGACGAGCACCGGGACGCCACGGCCCTCGGTGAACTCTCGGCGGACCAGGTGACCCGGCCCCTTCGGCGCGACCATGCAGACGTCTACGCCCTCGGGTGGGGTGATGTAGCCGAAGCGGATGTTGAAGCCGTGGCCGAAGAAGAGCGCGTCGCCCTGCTGCAGGTTGGGCTCGACGGACTCGGCGTACAGCTTCCGCTGCACGTGGTCGGGAGCCAGGATCATGATGAGGTCGGCCTCGGCGGCCGCCTCTGCGGGCGTGACCACACGCAGGCCCTCGGCCTCGGCCTTCGCCCGGGACTTCGATCCTTCGGGCAGGCCGACGCGGACGTCGACACCGGAGTCACGCAGCGACAGCGAGTGGGCGTGACCCTGGCTGCCGTAGCCCAGCACCGCGACCGTGCGGCCCTGGATCACCGACAGGTCGGCGCCTTCGTCGTAGAACATCTCAGCCACGGGGGGCTCTCCTTCTTGTTGGGTGAAATCAGACGGCCGCGGGGGCCGGGATCGGGACTGGCTTGAGGGTGCGGTCGGTGATCGAGCGCGAGCCGCGCCCGATCGCGACCATGCCGGACTGCACGAGCTCGCGTACGCCGAACGGCTCGAGCACGCGCAGGAACGCGTCCAGCTTGTCGGCGTTGCCGGTCACCTCGACCGTGACGGCATCGGGGGCGACGTCAACGACCTTCGCACGGAACAGCTGCACGGTCTCCAGGACCTGGCCGCGGGTCTCTGCGTCGGCCTTGACCTTGACCAGCAGCAGCTCACGGGTGACCGACTGCGGTCCGTCGAGCTCCACGATCTTGATCACCTCGACCAGCTTGTTGAGCTGCTTGGTGACCTGCTCGAGCGGCGACTCCTCGACGTTGACCACGATCGTCATGCGCGAGACCTCGCGGTGCTCGGTCGGGCCGACCGCGAGGCTGTCGATGTTGAAGCCACGACGGCTGAAGAGGCCGGCGATGCGAGCCAGGACGCCGGGCTTGTTCTCGACCAGGACCGAGAGGGTGTGGCGCGTCATCTGCCGGGGCCCCCGTTCGGAGCGGAGCGCAGCGAGCATCCGAATGGGGAGATCACAGGTCGTCCTCCTCGAACTGGGGCGCGAGGTCGCGCGCGTACTTGATGTCGTCGTTGCTGGTGCCGGCCGCGACCATCGGCCAGACCATGGCGTCGCGGTGCACCCGGAAGTCCACCACGACCGGGACGTCGGTGATCTCCATGGCCTTCTCGATGGTGGAGTCGACGTCGTCGGGCGACTCGCAAGCCAGACCCACGCAGCCGTAGGCGTCCGCGAGCTTGACGAAGTCGGGGATGCGCTTGGAGTCCAGGTCCGTGCTGGAGTAGCGCGAGTTGTAGAACAGCGTCTGCCACTGCCGGACCATGCCGAGCGACTCGTTGTTGATGATCGCGACCTTGATCGGGATGCCCTCGATCGCGCAGGTGGCGAGCTCCTGGTTGGTCATCTGGAAGCAGCCGTCGCCGTCGATCGCCCAGACGGTGGTGTCGGGCTTCCCGACCTTGGCGCCCATGGCGGCGGGGACCGCGAAGCCCATCGTGCCCAGGCCCCCGGAGTTGATCCACGTCTGCGGGTGCTCGAAGCCGACGTAGTGAGTCGCCCACATCTGGTGCTGGCCGACGCCGGCGACGTAGATCGACTCGGGACCGGAGATCTTGCCCAGCCGCTCGAGGACGTACTGCGGAGCCAGCGACCCGTCGGCGGGCTCGTCGTAGCCGAGGGGGTACTGCGCCTTCACGCCCTGGACGAACTTGATCCAGGCCTCGTAGTCGCCCTGGTGTCCCGCCTCGGCTTCGGCCTGGAGCGCGACGACCAGGTCCGCGATGACCTCGCGGCAGTCGCCGACGATCGGGACGTCGGCGTGGCGGTTCTTGCCGATCTCGGCCGGGTCGATGTCGGCGTGGATCACCTTCGCGTTCGGCGCGAACGAGCTCAGCAGGCCGGTCACCCGGTCGTCGAACCGCGCACCGAGGCTGATGATCAGGTCGGACTTCTGCAGTCCCGCCACCGCCGCCACCGTGCCGTGCATGCCGGGCATGCCGAGGTGCTGGACGTGGCTGTCGGGGAAGGCGCCACGAGCCATCAGGGTCGTGACCACCGGGATGCCCGTGGACTCGGCCAGGACACGCAGCTCCTTGGCGGCCCCGGCACGGATCACGCCACCTCCGACGTACAGGACCGGCTTCCGGGCCTCGGTGATCAGCCGCGCGGCCTCGCGCACCTGCTTGGCGTGCGGGCGGGTGACCGGGCGGTAGCCGGGCAGGTTGAGCTCGGTGGGCCACTCGAAGGTGGTCCGCGCCTGGAGGGCGTCCTTGGAGACGTCGACCAGCACCGGGCCGGGCCGCCCGGTCGAGGCGATGTAGAACGCCTCGGCCACCGTGCGCGGGATGTCTGCGGCGTCAGTGACCAGGAAGTTGTGCTTGGTGATCGGCATCGTGATGCCGCGGATGTCGGCCTCCTGGAAGGCGTCGCTGCCGATCGCGCCGCTGGGCACCTGCCCGGTCACGGCGACCATCGGCACGGAGTCCATGTGCGCGTCGGCGATCGGCGTCACCAGGTTGGTCGCGCCCGGACCCGAGGTGGCCATGCACACGCCGACCTTGCCGGTGGCCACCGCATAGCCCTGGGCTGCGTGACCGGCGCCCTGCTCGTGCCGCACGAGGATGTGGCGGATCTTGGAGTCGAAGAGCGGGTCGTACGCCGGGAGGATGGCGCCGCCCGGAATGCCGAAGATGTTCTCCGCGCCCGCTGCTTCGAGTGCCTTGATCAGGCTCTGGGCCCCGGTGACCTGCTCACTCATCAGTCTCTCGTCCTTGTCCGGCCGTGTGGTTCTCGTCCAACAAAAAACCCCCCGGCCCGTGCGGGCAAGCGAGGGGGTGACGCGCGGTGCTGACGTCTGGTCAGCTGACGCGTCGCGTCGGTACTACGAGAATCTCGAAACGCATGCGCCAACGGTCCCTGTCCGTGCGATCCCTCGTCAAGCGAGTCTAGTAGCCGTCCCAATATCTGGTACGCCGGTCCCATTCCTCGGGAATGCCCTGGGTCGTCACGGAACCGAGCCGTCACTGGAAGCTGACGAACTCCACGCGCGGCCGGATCTTCAGCACCCGCTCGGCGCTCATCCGCGGCCGGTCCTCGTCGTAGAAGAGCTTGAACCCCATGTGGAACCTCGCCGGTCGTGCGACCGCGTGGTAGGTCGCGAGCTTCTGGCCCGGCGTGCCGAAGCCGTCGACGTGCTGGATGGTGGCCAGCCGCTTTCGGGGCCGGATGTCCGAGACGTTGCGCAGCATCGTGGTGCGGAACGTGTGCAGCATGAAGATCTTCTGCGGCAGGGCGTGGCGCCTCGAGAGCGACGCCAGCCAGGACGAGACCCGGTTGACCTCGCGAGCGCCGACAGAGCCGATCACTCGTGCCGGCACCTGATGCGGACCCATCCGCCACTCCGGGTCGAGCGCGAGCCCGACGTAGGGGTGCCGCAGCGCCCACTCCCAGCGCTTGGCCACCTTGAGGAAGTCGCTGCGACCCGGCTGGAGGTCCAGCACCAGCAGCGCCTTGTGCCGTTCGGCCGCACGGATGAGCGCGGCGACCTTGTCGCGGGAGATGTCGTGGCTGAAGTCGCCGTCCGGGCCGGGATGCGCGTCGGCCACCGTGACGATCAGCTCGTAGACGATCTGCACCGGCCGCTTCTTGGTTGCGAACGGCCGCGCCGCTCGGCGCAGCCGGGGCGTGATGGTGTCGGGCCCGGCCTCGCCGAGCACGCCGAGGGCGCCGGTCCCTGCCGTGCCGTAGTAGGCCACCAGGGTGTGACCGGGCAGGATCGGGCCTTCTCCGAACGGAAGCTGCTGCGGCACCGTCCTCCTCGACGTCGCGGACGTGCTCGCCGGCGTGCTGATGCTCGCCATCACCGGCAGCGCGCGCTCGACGGAGGAGGCCTCAGCCGTCGCCTCGGGGCCAGTAGCGAGCGCGAAGACAGTCATGCCGGTCAGACCGACCACGACGGTCGCGACCACGGAGAGGACGAGGCCCCGCAGCTCCCCCTCACCAGTCATGCAGAAACCGTACGTGGACCCGACCCGCCCCCGTAGCAGGACCCTCGGATCCGGTGCCGACGGCGCTGCATGAGACACCCGCGAAAGGGGTAGGGGACCCTCCAACGGAGAGAAGGCCCTCAAGCGAGCTGGTGGGGGGCGGCCGCTTTCCCGGCTTCCTCGTGGGGCCTGTCGTCCTCCATCAGCTCCCTCATCGGCGCGCCGCGCGCTAGTACCTCACACCAGGAACACGTTGCCGGCCGTGGCCCCGAAGTTGACCGCGCTGGACTGCGGGCTCACCGAGACCTCGACCTGGTCGTTGTTGACGGGCGCGGTGGCCGCCTCCGACGCGAACACGGCGCTGCAGGCCGCGCCCCCGGGCTTGCCGACGTAGATGTCGACCGCCACCGTCGACCCGGCCTTGTAGTCCGGCGGCAGCATGAAGACCCAGGTCATCGACGAAGCGCTGGCGTCAGGGAGCTGGACCGCGCCACCGCCGGTGAGCGTCGCGTTGTTGGCCAGGTCCGCGGCGCCCGACATCAGCGGAATCGCGCGCAGCTGGGCATGGGTGAACCCTTGCCGACAGGCCGAACCGCCGGCATGACACTTTCGGGCGGTTATGTCCCGCTCGAGAGTGGGCTGCAGTCGCTATCCGCAGACGGCCCCGTGGGCGGCCGACTGCACAACCTTCGCGTACTTGCCGAGCACGCCACGGGTGTACTTGGGCTCGTTGGGAGTCCAGCCGTCCTTGCGCGCGGCGAGCTCGGCATCGTCGACCGAGACGTCTAGCAGACCGTTGGCGACATCGAGCCGGATCGGGTCGCCGTCCCGGACGAACGCGATCGGGCCGCCGTCGACGGCCTCGGGCGCGATGTGTCCCACGCAAAGACCGGTCGTGCCGCCGGAGAACCGGCCGTCGGTCACCAGCAGCACGTCCTTGCCGAGGCCGGCGCCCTTGATCGCGCCGGTGATGGCCAGCATCTCCCGCATGCCGGGGCCGCCCTTGGGGCCCTCGTAGCGGATCACCACGACGTCGTTCGGCTTGATCGCCCCCTCCGCCAGGGCGTCGAGGGCGGCACGCTCACCGTCGAAGACCCGCGCGATGCCCTCGAAGACCGACTCGTCGAAGCCCGCCGACTTGACCACGGCACCCTCGGGGGCGAGCGAGCCGTGGAGGATCGTGATGCCGCCGGTCTTGTGGATCGGCCTGGAGAGCTCGCGGATGATGTTGCCGTCGACGTCGGGCGGCGCGATGGCGGCGAGGTTCTCGGCCATCGTGTTGCCGGTGACGGTGAGACAGTCGCCGTGCAGCAGCCCGGCGTCGAGCAGCGCCTTCATCACGACGGGGATACCGCCGATCTTGTCGACGTCGTTCATGACGTAGCGGCCGAACGGCTTGAGGTCGCCCAGGTGCGGCACCTTCGCGCCGATGCGGCTGAAGTCGTCGAGCGTCAGGTCGACCTCGGCCTCACGGGCCATCGCCAGCAGGTGGAGCACGGCGTTGGTGGAGCCTCCGAGAGCCATGACGACGGTGATGGCGTTCTCGAACGCCTCCTTGGTCATGATCTGGCGCGCGGTGATGCCCTTGCGGAGCAGCCCGACCACGGCCTCGCCCGAGCGATGGGCGAACCCGTCGCGACGACGGTCGACAGCCGGAGGTGCGGCCGAGCCGGGGAGGGACATGCCGATCGCCTCGGCGACGGACGCCATCGTGTTGGCGGTGTACATGCCGCCGCAGGCACCCTCGCCCGGACAGATCGCGCGCTCGATGCGGTCGACCTCCTCACGTGTGATCTTGCCGGCCAGACAGGCCCCAACGGCCTCGAAGGCGTCGATGATCGTGACGTCCTTGCCGTCGACCTGGCCAGGCATGATCGAGCCGGCGTACAGGAAGACGCTGGCGAGGTCTAGTCGCGCGGCGGCCATCATCATGCCGGGGAGCGACTTGTCGCAGCCCGCGAGCAGCACCGAGCCGTCGAGGCGCTCGGCCATCATCACCGTCTCGACCGAGTCGGCGATCACCTCGCGGGAGACCAGCGAGAAGTGCATGCCCTCGTGGCCCATCGAGATGCCGTCGGAGACCGAGATCGTGCCGAACTCGAGGGGATAGCCCCCGGCTGCGTGCACGCCGTTCTTGACGGCCTTGGCCAGCCGGTCCAGCGAGAGGTTGCACGGGGTGATCTCGTTCCAGCTCGAAGCGACCCCGATCTGGGGCTTGGCGAAGTCCTCGTCACCCATGCCGACCGCGCGGAGCATCCCGCGAGCGGCCGCGCGCTCGAGGCCGTCGGTCACGTCGCGCGAGCGCGGCTTGATGTCGGGTGCGTCACTCGTGGTGGGCTCGTCGGGCATGCGGCAAGCCTACGCAGCGTGGACCTGACCCGTTTGCACAGTCTCGGAGTGCAGCCACGGGTGCAGCCACCCGGTACAGCCACGCGCTAGCGTTTCACGGTGACGTTGCAAGAGCAGGTCCTCCAGCGCCTGGAGTGGCTGCCGGTCGTCTGGCGCGTGCGCGTCGTACTCACGGCCGCCCTAGCGATCGCCAACTTCGTCGCGCTCGCGATCGTGTTCCTGCTTCTCTACCTGGAGCTGATCCCGGTCCCGCAGGTGCCCAACGAGGACGACCTGCGCTACGCCAACTTCCTGATCGCCGTCGGGTACGTCGTGGTGGTCGGGCTGGCCGGCATCGTGCTCGGCATCCGCGACCTCGAGCCGCTCGTGCGCCTGCTGGAGTCCCGCGAGGACGCCACCGACGACGAGCGCCGCCGCGTCCTCGACGCGCCACTGCTGCTGTTCGTGCGCCAGGGGCTGCTGTGGATGCTGGGCGCCGCACTGTTCGGCCTCTACAACGCGACCCACGACGTCGAGCTCGGGGTCGCCGTCGGGCTGGTCGTCGCGATGGTCGGCCTCTCGGTCTCCAGCGTCACCTACCTGACCACCGAGCGTGCCTTCCGGCCGCTGGCGGGCACCGTGCTCGAGTCGGGCAGCGTCCCCGAGCAGCTCGGCGTGCGCCAGGTCGCCACGCGGCTGATCTTCTCCTGGGCGCTGGGCACCGGCATCGCGCTGTTCGGGATCATCGTGATCGGGGTGTCGGCCCTGCTCGAGCCCAAGGACACCACCGAGGACAAGCTCGCCATCACCATGGTCGTGCTCGGCGTGACCGCCCTGGTGGTCGGGGCGTTCACGAACCTGCTCGCCGCAAGCGCCAGCTCCGACCCGATCCGCGCGCTGCGGCAGGCCGTGGCCGACGTACGTGCCGGCGACCTCGACACCCGGGTGCGCATCTACGACGGCACGGAGATCGGTGTGCTGCAGGCGGGCTTCAACGACATGGTGGCCGGCCTGCAGGAACGGGAGCAGATCCGCGAGCTCTTCGGCCGGCACGTCGGCGACGACGTGGCCCGGCGGGCTCTGGACGGCGGAGTCGACCTGGGCGGCGAGGTCCGCGACGTGGCCGTGCTCTTCGTCGACATCGTCGGCTCCACCACCCTCGCCGAGGACCGCCCGCCCGAGGAGGTCGTCGGCCTGCTCAACCGGTTCTTCGAGGTCGTCATCGAGGTCGTCCACCAGTACGACGGGTGGATCAACAAGTTCCAGGGCGACGCCGCGCTCGCGATCTGGGGCGCTCCCGTCGAGGTCGAGGACCGCGACTCGCTCGCGCTGGCGGCTGCCCGGGTGATGGGGCAGCGGCTCCGCGAGGAGGTCCCCGAGATCGGCGCCGGCATCGGCGTCTCCGCCGGGCGGGCGGTCGCCGGGAACGTCGGTGCCGCGGAGCGCTACGAGTACACCGTGATCGGTGACCCCGTGAACGAGGCCGCGCGGCTGACCGACGTCGCCAAGACCGTCCCGGGCAACGTGGTGGCCAACGCCACGATGCTGCTCACTGCAGGCGGCCAGGAGGCGCACTGGTGGACCGAGCTCGAGCCGGTCGTCGTACGCGGGAGGACCGAGCCGACCCCGATCGCGGTGCCGAGGCTAGGGACCGGTTGAGCGAAACCGGTACAGATGGAGTGTCACGACGCTCCGACTGTCCCGGTTTCGCCGGTCAACCGGTGAGACCCGCCGCGGCTCAGAGGGTCGCCGCCCGCACACACAGCACGTCAGGCAGGTGCTCGGTCACCAACGCCCACGAGTCGCCCTCGTCGGCGCTGGCGTAGACCGTGCCGTCACGGCTGCCGAAGTAGACACCCACCGGGTCGGCGTCGTCGGCGCACAGCGCGTCGCGCATGACGCCCGACCAGAACGACCCGTCGGGCAGTCCCTTGCCGAGCTCCTCCCAGGTCTGACCGCGGTCGCGGCTGCGGTAGACCCGGCAGTCGCCGTCGACCGGGAACCGGCCGTCGGAGGCGCCGAGCGGGAACAGCCAGATCGTGCCGTCCACGCGCGGGTGCGTGACCACGGGGAAGCCGAAGTCGTTGGGCAGGCCGTCGGCGATCGAGGTCCAGTGGTCGCCCGCGTCGTCGCTGCGGTAGACGCCACCGTGGTTCTGGGCGTAGAGCACGTCGCTCTCGGTCGCGCTGCGGGCGATCTTGTGGACGCACTGCCCGAACTCCGGGTACTGCTCGTCCTCCGGCATGAAGTCCGCCCTGATGCCGGCGTTGGCCGGTGACCAGGAGGCGCCGCCGTCGGTGGTGCGGTAGACGCCTCCGGTCGACATCGCCACCGTCACGCGGGCCGGGTCGCTCGGGTGCGGCAGGATCGAGTGGATGGCCTGGCCGCCGAAGCCGGCACCCCACTCCTCGCGGTGCGGGTGGTCCCACAGCGGCCGGACCATCTCGAAGGTCTCGCCGTTGTCGGTTGAACGGAACAGCGCCGACGGCTCGGTGCCGGCCCAGACCACGCCCTCCTCGGCGTACGACGGGGCGATGGCCCAGACCGCCTCGAGGCTGCGGCCGGTGTCCTCCGGGAACCGCACCTCGCCGTCGGGCGTCGACTGCCAGGTGGCGCCGAGGTCGTCGGAGCGGCGCACCTGCGGACCCCAGTGCCAGTGCTTGGTGCCGGCGAAGAGCCGAGGAGTGCCCGACCGCTTGTCGATCGCGACCGAGGGGACCTCGGCCATCAGCTCATCGGGACCGCTCACCTCCCACCTGTCCCGGTCTGCGCTGCGCGCGATCCACAGCCCCTTGCGGGTGCCGATCATCAGGACGGTTTCGGGCATGGCGACCTCCTCGCTCGACGTCGTACGTGGGTTTGACCTCGCTCGCGCCTGAAACTCATCGTTGCACGCGTGACCCAGTTCACATGAATGTCACATTACGTTGACGCACAGGAAGCCCCGGCCCACTAGGTTCGTGGTTCTAGAGCCAACTTCCCCCACCCGGAGCGCGAGATGCTCAAGCCCAGCACCACTGTCCGGAAACTCGCCCGATCCCTCCTCGACTGGCCGGTCGAGAGCCAGCAGAAGGCACGCCGCAACGCGCTGGTGGCCTCCACAGGCCTGACCCGACTGCGCATCGAACGCGCCGAGATCGACGCGTACGTCGACGCGGCCGTCGCCCGGCACGCCGTACGCGCCAACCGCGCGGCCACCGCACGACTCGCCTGACCTCGTCGGACGGGACTCACGCAGCTCCCGCCGACGCCTCGCCGGCCGCCGGCCCGGGTCGCACCCGGGGCCGGGCGGCTGCCGGCCCCGGGTACCTTCGGAGACGTGAAGCGCACCCTCCTGCTGGTCCCGCTGCTCCTGCTCGTCGCGTGCAGCGGCGACCCCGAGGGCGACCCGGACGGTCTCGGCTCCACCTCCCCCGAGCCACAGCCCTCGACGCAGACCGGTGAGCCGTCCTCACCAGCGTCCCCCTCGGACTCCCCTGCGGCCTCCCGGCCCAGGGTGATCCGCGAGATCGCCACCGGGCTGGCTGCGCCGTGGGGCGTGACCTTCCTCCCGGACGGCTCCGCGCTGGTCGGTGAGCGGGACACGACGCGCGTCCTCTCGATCGGCACCGACGGCGAGGTCCGCGAGGTCGGCCGCATCGCGCAGGCGGCCCCGCAGGGTGAGGCCGGCCTGCTGGGACTCGCCGCCTCCCCGTCGTACGCCGAGGACGGCCTGGTCTTCGCCTATGTCACGACAGCGAGTGACAACCGCGTCGTCCGGTTCACCTACGACGGGCGTCGGATCGGCGCGGCGCAGCCGGTGTTCACCGGCATCCCCAACGGGTTCATCCACGACGGCGGCCGGCTGCTCTTCGCCGAAGACGGCAACCTGTTCGTGTCCACGGGTGAGATCGGTGAGTCCGAACGCGCCCAGGACCCCGACGACCTCGGCGGCAAGATCCTCCGCATCACGCCGGCGGGGAAGGCGGCCCCCGGCAACCCCGTCCCGGGCTCGCCGGTGTGGTCGATGGGGCACCGCAACGTGCAGGGCCTGGCGTTCGACGACGAGGGCCGGCTGTGGGCCACCGAGTTCGGCCAGAACACCTGGGACGAGCTCAACCGCATCGACAAGGGCCGCAACTACGGCTGGCCGCTGTTCGAGGGCCGGGGCGACGACAAGCGCTACCGCAACCCCTTCGTCACCTGGCGGACCTCCGAGGCGTCGCCTTCCGGCCTGGCCTTCCTCGACGGCTACCTCTGGGCTGCCTCGCTCCGCGGCGAGCGACTCTGGCGGGTGCCCGTCACCGGCGACGGGGTCGGCAAGCCCCGGGACTTCTTCGTCGGCGACTACGGGCGCATCCGCACCGTGAACGTCGCCCCCGACGGCAACCTCTGGGTCACCACCAGCAACCGGGACAGCCGGGGCGACCCGGCGCCGGGGGACGACCGCATCCTCCTGGTCAGACCGTGACCGAGGCGCCCACCAGCGCGAGTCGGCGGGTGTCGAGCGGTGAGGGGCGCCGGTCGAGCCGGGACTCCAGCAGCACCGCCGCCCGATCGGCCCGGCCGGACCGCAGGAGGCACAGCAGCAGGGTCAGCAGCAGGGTCTCCTCGACGACCTCCCGCTGAGCGGCGGACCCACCGACCCTCGGCAGCGTCGCGAGTACGTCGACCAGCAGCCCGGCCGCCTTGGCATCTCACCCCCCGCCGGCGGCGAGGAGTGCGTCGCACACCGTCGCGACCACCGTGCGCGTCGTCTCGTCGGAGGCCCGCCGGCAGTGGCTGGCGAGGCCGGCGAGTCTGGGCTCGTCACCGACGGCCGCCACGGCGACCGCGGAGTGGAGGGCCACGAAGGGCGGCTGCGGGCGGTCGAGCGCCGGGCGGCGACACGGACCAGGTGGAGCGCGACCAGGGTGCCAGCCGCGCCCCCACCCACGATCACGGCGTTGGGTCTTGTCATGCGGAGAGATGCTAACTCAACAAAGTTAATCTACTTACACTGAGACACGCGGGTCGGGCCGTCCGAAGCGATCTACCGGCTCGCCGAGGGGCAGTAGCGTATCGACCCGTGCAGACACTGCTCGAGCGCGAGGCGCACCTCGATGCCTTGGCGGCCGCAGCAGCAGAGGCGGGCCTCGGGCAGGGCTCCCTGGTGCTCGTCGAGGGTGACGCCGGCTGTGGGAAGTCCAGCCTGGTGCAGGCGGCGACTGCCGGACACGAGGCGTGGTGGGGATACTGCGACGCGCTGTCGACGCCGCGGCCGTCTGGGGCCGCTCCTCGACATCGCGGCCCGCTGCGGCCTGGTCGTCCCGGAGGACCCCTTCACGGCGTACGACGCGCTGCTGCAGCTGCTGCGTGATCGCGACACGCCGGTGGTCGTGGTGCTGGAGGACCTGCACTGGGCCGACGAGGCGACGCTCGCGATGGTCCAGTACCTCGGCCGGCGGGTCGTCGACTCCCGCGCCGTGGTCGTCGCCACCTACCGCGGGGACGAGGTCGGCCCCGAGCTGCGCGCGGTGCTGGGCGACCTGGCCAGACAGCCGAGCGCCCGGCGACGGCTCACCGTCGAGCCGCTCTCGGCTCCGGCCGTCGAGGTGCTGACGACCAACACCGGCCTCGACGCGGCGGAGGTCTTCGCGACCACCGGCGGCAACGCGTTCTTCGTCTCCGAGGTGGTCGCCGCAGGAGGGGGCCTTCCCCTGAACGTTCGCGACGCCGTGCTGGCCCGCAACGCGCGGCTCTCCGATGAGGGACGCGCGGTCGTGGAGCGGGTCTCGGTCGAGCCCGGTGGCCTGGAGCTCGACCTTGCCGGAGACCCCACCCCGGCGGCGGGTGTGCTGGTCGTCGACGGCGACCGGGTCCGGTTCCGGCACGAGCTGGCGCGCGTCGCGACGTACCAGTCGCTCGCCCCGGCGCGCCGCATCGAGCTGCACCGCGACGCGCTGGCACGGCTGGCCGGCTCGGGCGACACTGCTCGGCTCGCCCACCACGCCCTGGGTGCCGAGGACGGCCGGTTGGTCGTCGAGCACGCCTGGCCGGCAGCTCGTGACGCCATCCGGGGTGGCGCCAACGAGCAGGCCAGGTCTTTCCTCGAGGCCGTGCTCGCCCACACCGACGAGCTGACGGGCAGCGACGAGGTCAGGGCGCTGCTCGACCTCGGAGGCGCGCTGAGCCGCCTTGACCTTCAGGGCCGCGCCAACGAGGTGATCCGGCGCGGCACCCGGCTGGCCGAGACCACCGGCGACGCAAGGCTGCTCGGTCTCGCGCTTCACGAGCTCTCCAGGACCGCGTGGCGGGTCGGCGACCCGGCCGAGGCGGCCGCCCTGGAGGACCGGGCGATCCGGGTGCTCCGCCCCGGCGGACCGAGCTCGGAGCTCGCCGAGGCGCTGCGGGGGCGGGCGCAGGCGCTCATGCTGGCGCGGCACCATGCTCCCGCCCTGGCCAGCGTCCAGGAAGCCGAGGCAGTCGCCGCACAGGTCGGCGACCAGGCCGCAGGCACGCGCGCCGAGCTCATTGAAGGGACCATCGAGCTGGTGACGGGTGACCCCGGCCGGGGGGTCGACCTGCTGACGGCAGTCCTCGCTCAGGCCAGGGAGCTGGGCGACCGGCCCACCGAGGGCGACGCCCTCGGCATGCTCGGCAGTGGCGGCGGCGAGGCGAGGCTGTACGAGGACGCGTTCGGCTGGCTGACCGAGCTGGTCGATCGCTCCGTCGACCGCGACCGCAACTACATGGTGGCCTACGGACGGGCGTGGCAGGCGCGGATCCGGTTCGAGCAGGGGCGCTGGGACGAGGCAGCCGACCTGGCACGGATCTCCGACTCCGCCGAGAGCTCCCCGATCACGCGCGCCACCACGCTCGGTGTGATCGGCCGGCTGCGGGTGCGCCGCGGTGACCCGCGCCCCATCGAACCCCTGGTCGAGGCAGGCCGGCTCGATGGCCTGGAGCTCCAGCACCGCTGGCCGACGCTCTGCGCGCTGGCGGAGCAGGCCTGGCTCCTCGGCCGCCCCGACGTCGAGATCCTGCAACGCGCGTACCTCCAGGCGCTGGAGACCGACAGCGCGTGGGCTCGAGGAGAGATCGGCTTCTGGCTGTGGCGCAGCGGTGGGCTCGACGAGCCTCCAGAACGCGCCGCGGAGCCGTTCGCCACGCACATCGCGGGCGACTGGGCGCACGCGGCGTCGTTGTGGGAGCGCATCGGCTGCCCCTACGAGCAGGCGCTGGCCCTGCTCGACGGTGACCCCGCGTCGGCGGTCCGCGGTCTGGAGATCCTCGACCGGCTCGGCGCGCGGCCCGCTGCCTCCCGGGCGCGGCGGCTGCTGGCCGAGCAGGGGACAGCGGTCCCGCGGCCACCCCGTCGTACGACGCTGGCCGACCCCGACGGCCTCACCGAGCGCGAGGCGGAGGTCCGCGACCTCGTCCGCGACGGCCTGAGCAACGCCGAGATCGCCTCCCGGCTCTACCTCTCCCGCCGGACGGTGGAGCACCACGTGTCAGCGGTGCTCCGCAAGCTCGGCGTCGCGAACCGCACCGACCTAGGTGAGGACCCGACCCAACCTAGGTAGGCAGCACCGAGGCGCGCGTCGTACGCCGGAACCTAGCGTCGTGGCATCAACCAAACCCTGAACCAGGAGGAACAACGATGCCCCGCTACATGGTCGAGAGGACCTTTCCCGACGGCTTGACGATCTCCCAGGACGACACCGGCGCCAAGACGTGCCTGGCCGTCGTCGACGGCAACCTGGGTCACGACGTGTCCTGGGTCCACTCCTACGTCTCGCCCGACCACGGCAAGACCTTCTGCATCTACGACGGCCCCTCGCCCGAGGCCATCCGGGCGGCCGCCACCACCAACGGCCTGCCGGTCGACGCCATCACCGAGGTCTCGGTGCTCGATCCGTACTTCTACCGGGTCTCCGATGTCTAGGCGGCGGCTCGCCGTGGGCGTCGGGGCACTGGCGGTGGCTCTGGTCGCCGGTGTGGCCGTGTTCACTGTCTTCGCTTCGGCGTCCCCGGCGAACCGCCAGCTGGACCAGGCCCGGCGCGCGACCGCGCAGTACCACCGGGTCGCCGTGGCCGAGAGTCGCGGCTACGGGCTCCCCGCCGAAGGGCCGCTCTCGCAGTGCATCGAGGCCATCGACGCTCCGGGGACGATGGGCTACCACTACATCAACGGCACCGAGGTCGGCGACGCCGTGCTGACGCCCAGGCGGCCCGAGGCCCTGGTCTACGAGAAGCGACGCAACGGGCTGCGCCTGGTCGCGGTCGAGTACGTCGTCTTCGCCGACGCCTGGCAGCAGGCTCACGGGGACAAGGTCCCCCGGCTGTTCGGGCGCAAGCTCACCCTGGTCGAAGCACCCAACCGCTACGAGCTGCCGGCCTTCTGGCAGATCCACGTGTGGCTGTGGAAGTACAACCCCACTGGCCTCTTCGCCGACTTCAACCCACGGGCAGGATGTGGTCCGTCAGGGCTCTAGCCCAGCTTCTCCAGGATCAGCTCGCGGACCCGGCCGGCGTCAGCCTGGCCCTTCATGTCCTTCATCACCGAGCCGATCAGCGCGCCAGCCGCCGCCACCTTGCCGGCACGGATCTTGTCCGCGACGTCGGGGTTGGCGGCGATGGCGCGGTCGACGGCCTCGCTCAGCGCACCGTCGTCGGAGACGACCGCCAGGCTGCGAGAGGCGACGACCTCGTCGGGCGTACCCTCGCCGGCGAGCACCCCGTCGAAGACCTGGCGGGCGAGCTTGTCGTTGATGGCACCGGACTCGACCAGCGCCTGGATGCGGGCGACGTCGGCCGGGGTGATCGACAGCTCGCCGAGCTCGACTCCCTGCTCGTTGGCCCGACGGGCGAGCTCGGAGAGCCACCACTTGCGGGCCGCCTGCGGCGCAGCGCCCGCGTCGATCGTGTCGGCCACCAGCTGCAGCGCGCCGGCCCCGACGGTGTCGCGCATCTCCAGGTCGGAGAAGGCCCACACCGCCTGCAGCCGGGCTCGCCGTTCACGTGGCGGCTCGGGGAGCTCGCCGCGCAGCAGCTCGACCCACTCCCGCGACGGCGCGACCGGGACCAGGTCGGGCTCGGGGAAGTAGCGGTAGTCCTCGGCGTCGGACTTCTCCCGGCCGGGAGACGTCGTGCCGGTGTCCTCGTGGAAGTGCCGCGTCTCCTGCAGGATCGAGCCGCCGTCGAGCAGGATGCCCGCGTGACGGGCGGCCTCGAACCGGACGGCACGCTCGACGGACCGCAGCGAGTTGACGTTCTTGGTCTCGGTGCGCGTGCCGAGCGGCGCCTCAGGTGACGGTCGCAGCGACAGGTTCACGTCGCAGCGCAGCGACCCCTGCTCCATGCGTACGTCGGAGACGCCGAGGCCCAGCAGCAGGTCGCGCAAATGTGCGACGTAGGCCTTGGCCACCAACGGGGCCATCGACCCGGTGCCCTCGATCGGCTTGGTGACGATCTCGATCAGGGGGATGCCGGCGCGGTTGTAGTCGACCAGGGAGTAGTCGGCGCCGTGGATCCGGCCGGTCTCACCGCCGACGTGCAGCGACTTGCCGGTGTCCTCCTCCATGTGCGCGCGCTCGATGGGGATCCGGTAGGTGACACCTTCCACCTCGACCTCGGTCCAGCCGTCGAACGCGATCGGCTCGTCGTACTGGGAGGTCTGGAAGTTCTTCGGCATGTCCGGGTAGAAGTAGTTCTTCCGCGCGAACCGGCACCACTCGGCGATCTCGCAGTTCAGCGCGAGCCCGATGCGGATCGCCGACTCCACCGCCTTGCCGTTGACGACCGGCATCGCACCGGGCAGGCCGAGGCAGGTCGGGCAGACCTGGGTGTTCGGCTCGGCGCCGAAGCCCGTGGCGCAGCCGCAGAACATCTTCGACGCGGTGTTGAGCTCGACGTGGACCTCGAGGCCGAGGACCGGGTCGAACTGCTCCATCGCCTCCTCGAAGGACACCTGGGTGGTCGTCACTGTGCTACCTCCGGAGGAACGAGCGGTCCGCCCCACTGCTGCAGAAGAAGCGTCTCGAGCGCGGCGCCGACGCGGTAGAGCCGGTCGTCGGCGAGCGCGGGCGCGATGATCTGGAAGCCGGCCGGGAGGTTGTCCTCGTCGGCGAGGCCGGACGGGAGCGACATCGCGGGTACGCCGGCCAGGTTGGCCGGGATCGTCGCGATGTCGTTCAGGTACATCGCGACCGGGTCGTCGAGCTTCTCCCCCAGCGGGAAGGCCGTCGTCGGCGCGGTCGGCGAGACCAGGACGTCGCACTGCTCGAAGGCAGCCTCGAAGTCGCGGCTGATCAGCGTGCGCACCTTCTGCGCCTGGCCGTAGTAGGCGTCGTAGTAGCCGCTGGACAGCGCGTAGGTGCCCAGGATGATCCGGCGCTTCACCTCGTCCCCGAAGCCGGCGTCGCGGGTGGCGCGCATGACCTCCTCGGCCGACGGGTCGCCCTCCGGTACGACGCGCAGGCCGTAGCGCATCGCATCGAACTTCGCGAGGTTGCTGGACGCCTCGGCCGGCAGGATCAGGTAGTAGGTGGCCAGCGCGTGCTTGAACGACGGGCAGGACACCTCGACGGTCTCGGCACCGGCCTTGACCAGGAGCTCGAGCGCCTCGTCGAAACGGGCCTGGACGCCGGGCTGGTAGCCGTCGCCGGTGAGCTCCTTGATGACGCCCACCTTCAGCCCGGTCATGTCACCGCCCGCGCCGGCGCGGGCGGCCTCCACCAGGGACGGGACCGGCGAGGGGATCGACGTGGAGTCCTTCGGGTCGTGCCCGCCGATCACCTCGTGCAGCAGCGCCGAGTCGAGCACGGTGCGGGTGACCGGGCCGGCCTGGTCGAGCGAGTTCGCCAGGGCGACCAGGCCATAGCGGCTCACGCCGCCGTAGGTCGGCTTGACCCCGACCGTGCCGGTGACGGCGCCGGGCTGGCGGATCGAGCCACCCGTGTCGGTGCCGATCGCCAGCGGCGCCTCGAACGCCGCTACCGCAGCCGCCGACCCGCCACCCGAGCCGCCCGGGATCCGGGTGAGGTCCCATGGGTTCTTGGTCGGACCGTAGGCAGAGTGCTCGGTGGAGGACCCCATGGCGAACTCGTCCATGTTCGTCTTGCCCAGGATCGGCAGACCGGCTTCCCTGAGCTTGCGCACCACCGTCGCGTCGTACGGCGGAACCCAGCCCTCGAGGATCTTCGACCCGCACGTCGTGGGCAGCCCGCGGGTGGCCATCACGTCCTTGACCGCGATCGGCACGCCGTCGAGCGGGGACAGCAGCGAGCCCGCGGCACGGCGCTCGTCGGAGGCGCGGGCGTCGGCCAGCGCTCCCTGGGCATCCACGTGCAGGAACGCGTGCACCGCGCCGTCGACCTCGGCGATCCGGTCCAGGCAGGCCTGGGTGATCTCGACGCTGGTGATCTCATGGGCGGCGAGCAGCTCCGCGAGCTCGGAGGCGGACTTCTTCAGCAGGTCGGTCATGCCTCCTCCCCCAGGATCCGCGGCACCGCGAACCGCCCGCCCTCCGCCTGAGGAGCACCGGACAGCGCCTGCTCGGCGGTCAGGCTCGGCTCGACGACGTCCTCGCGGAACACGTTGGTCAGCGGGATGGCGTGCGAGGTGGGAGGTACGTCGGCGGCGGCCACGTCGCTGATCGACCTGATCGACTCCAGGATGACCGCCAGCTGGGGAGCCAGGTGGTCGAGCTCGGCGTCGTCGAGGTCGATCCGGGCGAGGGTCGCCAGGTGCGCGACGTCGTCGCGGGAGATCCCCGGGGTTTCAGACATGCCCGCAATCCTATGAGTCTGCAGGCACGCTCGCTCAGCCGAGTCCGCTCTGCGCCCCTCCGGCGAGGACGGTCACAGCTTCTTGACGCTCCCCCACTGGTTGACCGAGATCTTGTCCCCGTGGGCGTTGGTGCCGTAGGTGCCCGTGCCATCCATCTGGTACGTCGACACCTTGTCGGCTCCGTTCGGGTCGTAGACGTCCGTCGACGCACCGAACTGGACGTCTCCGGCGTACGACGCGCCGGCGACCGACGACGCCTCGAACGCCTGGCCCGGGTCGACAGCCAGGCCGGCACCCGCGACCGCGTCCGCCCCGTCGAGCCCGTCGAGCACCTCGCTCACACCGAACACGGCGAGCGCGACACCAGCGGTGACCAGGAAGGCGCCCTTGACGAACCGCATCGCCTTGCCCGCCCCGTAGAACCAGTACGTCGACTCGCGCGCGACCGCCCAGGCGGCCAGGTCCAGGCGGTGCAGGGCGTCGGCGAACTCCACGTCGGAGAGCAGCTGCTCGAGGTCGGCTGCCGAGCCCTGCCAACCGTCCGGGGTGTCGAGCCGCACGGAGAGGTGCCAGTAGTCGATGTCGGCGCGCCAGAACAGCGGGTCGTCGCCCGCCTCGTGGTCCTCGACGAGGCTGAAGGGGACGTTCATGGCAACGACGCTGGTCTCCGGCGCGGCGTGCGCCGCGACCAGGCACGCCTTGAAGGTGGGCAGCGGGTAGCCGAGCTTGAACGCGCCACGGGTCAGCGCCTTGCCGGCGATGCCCTCCGACCGCACGAAGTCGTCGATGTTGACCGCGAGCACCAGCCCCGTCGCGGTGGTGGTCAGCGAGTAGTGCAGGTGGGCCACCTCGCCGGGACTGCGCGCCCAGCTCGGCTCGCTCACGGTGGTGGGGTCGTGGTCCACGGAGCCGACCTGGTGCGCCTTGAGGAGTCCCTCCTGCCTCGCCTCGTCGCGCGTCAGGCTACGAGCCAGGCGGAACTGTCCCTGGAAGCGCTGCCAGCCGACCGGGATCGTCACGTCGCCGCCGAGGGGGACCACACCCTCGGGCTCGTCAGCGAGCTCGTAGGTGAGCAGGTAGTCCCAGACCGCCTCGTCCTCGCCGATGGTGACTCGGGAGCTCTCCGTGACCGTCATGACGCCTCCTGGTCTGCTCGTCCGCCGCCCCCGTGTACAGGTCCGACGTGGGCATCGCAGAGCCGGTTCCGCCTGTCGACGTACCGGTCCAGAGCAGGGCTCTCGAAAAAGATCCTGACCGCGGTCGATTTCGGTCGACCAGCGGCGTCGTAGGGGTGAAGGATCCCCTTGAAGGAAGGACGAAACCCATGAAGTACGTGCTGATGTTCACCTCACAGCCCGACCTCCAGGTCGACGAGGCGAGGGTGCAGGAGGTCTACGGCAAGGTCTACGAGTGGTTCCAGACCCACGGGGCGGCCGGCAAGATCGCGGAGCAGGGAGCAGAGCTGCACGGGGTCGAGACCGCGACCACGGTCAAGTCCGGTGACGGCGGCGTCCCCGTCGTCGTGGACGGGCCGTTCAACGAGGCCAAGGAGATCGTCGGCGGCTTCACGGTCATCGACGTGGCCGACATGGACGAGGCCATCTCGCTCGCCCGCACCTGGCCCCCGCTGGTCTTCCCCGGTGTGGCCGTGGAGATCCGGCCGATGGTCGAGGACTACTCGCAGTTCGAGTGATCTCGAGTGAGCCGCTCCAGAGCGACCGACGACCTCCTGGCGGCCACGCTCCGCGAGGAGTCCGGTCGTCTGGTCGCATCGCTGTACCGCCGCTTCGGTGACTTCGACGTCGCCGAGGAGGCGGTGCAGGGCGCGGTCGTCGAAGCCCTGACCCACTGGCGGGCCGACGGTACGCCGGAGCGGCCGGGTGCGTGGTTGCAGCGGGCCGCGCACAACAACGCGCTGGACCTGCTTCGTGCGCGGGGGCGGCGGGAGGCGCTGGCCGAGCGCGCTGCTGGTTCACCACGGTCCCGTGGTGAACCAGACGTTCCCACGACGAACACCACCGACGACCGGCTCGCGCTCCTGTTCGCCTGCTGCCATCCCGCCCTCGCGCCGGAGGCGCGGCTGCCGCTGACCCTGCGTGCCGTCATCGGCCTGACCACGCCGCAGATCGCGCGGGCGTTCCTGGTCAACGAGCAGACGCTGGCCCAGCGCATCGTGCGGGCCAAGCGCAAGATCGTCTCGGCCGGCATCGACCTCAAGGTGCCAGACGACCTCGACGAGCGGCTCGCGGACGTACTCGCGGTGGTCTACGTGATGTACAACGAGGCCTTCGTCTCCTCGACGGGGCGCACCCAGGACCGCGACCTGGGCGCCGACGCGGTCTGGCTCGCCGGCGTGATCGCTGCCAGCCTCCCGGCACAGGCCGAGGCCTGGGGTCTGGCGGCCCTCCTGACGATCCAGCACAGCCGCTCCGCGGCGCGGTTCACCCCCTCGGGCGACCTCGTGCTGCTCAAGGACCAGGACCGCACCCGCTGGGACAGGCACGCGGTCGAGCAGGCGGTCGGCTACCTCGAGCGCGCCGCCTCCCTGAGATCACCCGGCCCCTACCAGCTCCAGGCGGCGATCGCGGCCTGCCATGCCGAGGCACCGTCGTGGGACAAGACCGACTGGCTCCAGATCGTCACGTTGTACGGCGTGCTGCTGCAGCAGGACCCCTCGCCCGTCGTACGGCTGAACGGGGCGATCGCCCTCGCCCAGCTCGGTCGGGACCAAGCCGCCCACGCGCTGGCCGACATCGAGACTCTGGCCGAGCCGCTGCAGGGCTACCACCTCTTCCATGCGACCCGGGCCGAGCTGCTCCGGCTGCTGGACCGGCAGGCCGAGGCGGAGATCGCCGACCGCCGTGCGCTGGAGCTGACGACCAACGAGGCTGAGCGCCGGCTGATCCAGACGCGGCTCCGTCGGCATCCGCTGACCGACGGTTCCTAGTCGGCCCGGACGCAACGAGGGGCGGTCCTTGCGGACCGCCCCTCGCGCTCGTCGTGCCGGGTTCACCAACCCGTGTCACGACCTACCACCCCGGCATGGCTCGGTGTTTCCTTCCCCGATCCGTGCGCCGCATCCAACCCCATTGCTGGCTCCTCACTCAAGCCCCCTCAGGCACTGTAGGACGCTCCTGCCACGCGGTACTACGGGGCAAAACGGGACATTCCTCGGACGCCTTTCCGACCTATCCAGGTATGCCGGGAATGGCGCCAGGTGATTCACATTCAGGTACTTATCCGAGGCCGTTTCTGGGGCCGAAGAAGGCCTGCACGACCCGTGATGCCGCCTGCCCGTCGTGCAGCGAGTTGAACCTCTGGTTGAAGGCCGGCAGCCCGTCGCCCAGACCGCTCGGGTCGCGCAACGTGGCCACGACCTGCTCGACGGTGGTCAGCAGCGGACCCGGCGCCGACTCCTCGAACGGGTAGAGGAAGCCGCGCCCCGAACCTGAGTAGGTCACGAGGTCGGGGACGAAGAAGACCATCGGCTTGCCCGCCAGCGCGACGTCGAACCTGATCGAGGAGTAGTCGAGCACAGCCACGTCGGCGGCGAGGATGAGGTCGTTGACCTCGGGGTAGGACGTAACGTCGAGCGCGAGGTCGCGATCGGGTCGGCGACGCTGGAAGCGATGTCCCCGGTCCAGGACGACGTAAGCCGGGCCGAGCGCCGCTGCCAGCGCATCGAGGTCGAGCAACCCCCGGGTGCGCACCGCGCGGAGCTGCTCCCCCTGGTCGTCGCGCCACGTCGGCGCGTACAGGACGACGGTCTGCCCCGGGCCGATCCCGAGCGAGTCACGGACCTCGTCACGCCGGTCACCTGGCCGCACCAGCGCGTCCGTGCGCGGGAGGCCGAGACTGATGACCTCGCCGGTGAAGGCGTACTCCTCGCGGTACCAGCGGTCCATCTCCGGGCAGGGGCTGAGCACCGCCGTCCAGGCGTCGCGCGTGCGCGCCAACAGGGCCTCGACACGGGCGGGGGTGAAGTTCTTGGTGCGCCAGAGCGATCGACCCATCGACTTGGACGGGTAGCCGTGGTTGGTCTGCAGCACACGCTGCCCCGGCCGGCGCCGGAACCACAGCGGCAGGTCGGCGCCGACGACCAGGTGACCGGCAGTGGCGAGCACGGCGTGCCACTCGCTGCTGCGGACCAGCACGCGCTCGGAGCCCTCCGGCACCGGCGTCTGAGGATCCTGGACGCCCCAGACCGTGCGGAGGTGGGGGTGGGTGCGCCGCAGCTCGGCACAGATAGCGGCCGGGCTGTCGGTCGGCGCGGTGCCCCCGAAGGCCTGAAGATAGACCAGGTCGGGGGCGAGCGGAGCCGTCGACTCCAGGTAGGCCGCGACCAGCTGCTCCTGGGAGTAGGGCGACCGCTCCTCGGCCGAGAGCGGGCTCTCGCGCAGGGGCGGGTCGGCCCGGAGCGCGACCTTCGCGGAGCGTTCCAGGCCGGCGATGCGGACCGTGACCGTGAGCTCTGCCGTGCCGGGAGGCACGGTCACCTCGACAGCGCCGGCTGAGTGGTCCTGGTGGCGCTGGCGGGCGACCGCGTTGGCGAGCGGATCACGCAGACGGCGTACGACGAGCGCCTCTCCCACCTCGACCTCCGGCTCGTGCTGGGCCTGGTCGACATAGCGGATGCCGGTGAACAGCACGGCGCGCTCCCCCTCGACCGAGCGCACCGACACCCACAGTGGTGTCTCCACCTCGGCGAGCCGCACCGAGACGCCGGGCAGGTCGGCCCACACCGCCCCGCGGTCGACATGGGTGCGGACGTCGTCGGGCTGCCGCTGCCGCTGCCACTCGAGTGCGGCCAGAGAAGGCCGGTCGTCGGCACGGACGAGCCGCAGCTGCGCGCGTTCCCAGAACCCGAGGCCGTCGGTCTTCAGCACCGCGACCAGGGCACGGGCGCGCGCCCACTGGGCGTCGGAGAACCGCTCGACGTCGGCGAGGTAGTCGCTCAGCCCGTCAGCGCTGCCCCGTCGCTCGGCCTTTCGGAGCCAGTCGTCGAGCTGGCCGGCCCAGTCCGGGAAGTACCCGGGCGGCGCCTCCGGAGGCTTGACCAGTCGCCTCCGGTGGTCGAGCAAGCCCATCCGCAGGACGCGACGCCACGGACGGTCGAGACTCAGGGCGACACCAGGGCTCGCGCGGCGTCCGGCCCCTGTTCCAGCAGGACCACGAAGCCGGCCTCGTCGAGGATCAGCACGCCGAGCTGCTCGGCCTTGTCGGCCTTCGAGCCCGGAGCGTCGCCGACCACGACGAACGCGGTGCTCTTGGAGACCGAGGAAGCCGCCTTGCCACCGCGGGTGATGATCGCCTCCTTCGCGCCGTCGCGGCTGAAGTCGACCAGCGCCCCCGTGACCACGACCGAGAGTCCCTCCAGCGTGCGCGGGGTGGACTCGTCCCGCTCGTCGGCGAGGCGCACTCCGGCGGCCGCCCACTTGTCCACGATCTCGACGTGCCAGTCCTCGGCGAACCAGGCGTCGACGGCCTCGGCGATCGTCAGCCCGACGCCCTCGGTGCCGGCCAGCTGCTCGAGCGAGGCGGCCCGGATCGCGTCGAGCGAGCCGAACGAGGTGGCCAGCGCTCGGGCCGCGGTCGGCCCGACGTGGCGGATGGAGAGGGCCACGATGGCCCGCCACAGCGGCCGGTCCATGGCCGCGTGGAGGTTGTCCAGCAGCCGCTGGCCGTTGGCGGAGAGCTGCGGCCCCTCCTCACCCTTCTTGGGTGCCCGCGTGAAGAGCGCCGTCTGCAGCAGCTTGGCCTCGTCGAGGTCGAAGAGGTCACCCTCGTTGGCGATCGCACCGGACTCGAGCAGCGCCACGGCGGCCTCGTAGCCGAGCCCCTCGATGTCGAACGCGCCGCGGCCCGCCACGTGGAAGACCCGCTCGCGCACCTGAGCCTCGCAGTAGCGGTGGTTGGGGCAGCGGAGGTCGGCGTCGCCCTCCTTCTGCTGAGCCAGGGTGGTGCCGCACGAGGGGCACTCGGTCGGCATCACCCACTCCGGCAGTCCCTCGGGCCGCAGGTCGAGCACGGGCCCGAGGATCTCGGGGATCACGTCGCCCGCCTTGCGCAGGATCACCGTGTCACCGGGACGGACGTCCTTGCGCTTGACCTCGTGGGCGTTGTGCAGGGTCGCCATCTCCACGGTCGACCCCGCGACCAGCGTCGGCTCCATGCGCCCGAAGGGCGTCACCCGCCCGGTGCGGCCGGTGTTGACCAGGATCTCCAGCAGCTTGGTGTTGACCTGCTCGGGTGGGTACTTGAACGCGATCGCCCAGCGGGGGGCGCGCGACGTCGAGCCCAGCCGGCGTTGCAGCGCCACCTGGTCGACCTTGACCACGACACCGTCGATCTCGTGCTCGGTGACGTCGTGCCGGTGCTCGCCGTAGTAGTCGACGTAGTCCTGCACGCCGGCCAGGTCGGGGACCACGCGCACCCGGTCACTGATCGGCAGCCCCCACGCCCGCAGGGCATCGTAGGCCGTGGACTGACGGTCGATCTCGAAGCCCTGGCGGAAGCCGATGCCGTGGCAGACCATGGCGAGGTCGCGCGTGGCGGTGATGCGGGGGTCCTTCTGACGCAACGAGCCGGCCGCGGAGTTGCGTGGGTTGGCGAACGGCTGCTTGCCGGCGTCGAGCAACGACTGGTTGAGCTTCTCGAACGCCGCGACGGACAGGAAGATCTCGCCACGGACCTCGACCTTGGCCGGGACCGGGAACTCGGCACTGGCCGACAGCCGGTGCGGGATGTTCTTGATCGTCTTGACGTTGGGAGTCACGTCCTCCCCGGTGCGGCCGTCACCGCGGGTCGTCGCGCGAACCAGTCGCCCGCCCTCGTAGAGCAGGTTGATGGCCAGCCCGTCGACCTTGAGCTCGCAGAGGAACTCGGCGCGCTCGACACCGTCGCGGGCGATCCGCGCCGACCAGGTCGCCAGCTCCTCGACGGAGAACGCGTTGTCCAGGCTCATCATGCGCTCGAGGTGGTCGACCGCGGTGAACTCGGTCGAGACCGCACCCCCGACGCTCTGCGTGGGCGAGTCGGGAGTCCGGAGATCCGGGAACTGCTCCTCGAGCTCCTGCAACCGTCGCATCAGCTTGTCGTAGTCGGCGTCGGCGAGCGTGGGGTTGTCCTGGACGAAGTAGAGCCACCGTGCTTCCTCGATGCGCTCGGCGATCTGCTGGTGCTCCTCGCGGGCCTCGGGCGGGGCGGCCACTGGTTCGGTCATGAGGACCATCTTGCCAATCCGAACCGACACTTCCCACGAACCCCCGGCAGCGCTCGAGCTGTCGCGCGGGAGGATGCAGGAGTGCACGTACCGTCCCTGACCAGGTCCGCCGCCTCGTCCTCGCCGCGTGGGCTGGTGCTCCTGCTGCACGGCGGCGCCGACAAGGGGACCGACCCGATCGACGAGAGCAGCCTGTCGTTCCGGCGCTCGCGCTGGATGATGGCCGAGACCCAGCACCGCTTCCACGAGTCCGGGGTCGACGTCTGGCTGCTGCGCTACGCGGTGAAGGGGTGGAACGGGCACCTCTCGTCTCCGGTCCCGGATGCGCGCTGGGCGCTCTCGCAGGTACGACGCGAGCACGGGTCGCTGCCCGTCGTACTCCTCGGGCACTCCATGGGTGGCCGCACGGCCGCCGCCGTCGCCGACGACCCCAACGTCGTGGGGGTCGTCGCGCTGGCCCCGTGGCTCCCGCCCGGCGAGCCCGTGGACCTGCTGGCCGGCAAGCACCTGGTCGCGGCTCACGGCCGACGCGACAAGATCACCCGTTTCAAGGACACGTCGTCCTTCGTCGAGCGGGCGCGTGACGTGGCGGCCTCCTCGACGATGGTCGACATGGGGGGCGCAGGGCACTACATGCTGCGCCGGCGGAGCCGCTGGAACGCCGTTGCCACCGACAACACACTCCGAATGCTGCTAACCTGAATGAAACACCTTCGTTTCATCCCCAGCTTCATCACGGAGTGTCGCCATGGTCCCCCGCGCCTCAACCGCCGAGCACACCCGCCCCCGCGTGGAGGGCGAGCGTGAGGCGGAGATCCTCGACGCCGCCGTCGACCTGCTCATCGAGAACGGCTACGACCGCCTGACGATGGACGCGGTCGCGGTCCGGGCGAAGGCCAGCAAGGCCACGCTCTACCGGCGCTGGACCTCCAAGCAGAGCCTGGTCGTCGACGCCGTCATCCGCTCCAAGAAGTCCGCCGACCCGGTCGACGTCGACACCGGGACCCTGCGCGGGGACCTGGTCGCCACCTTCTGCGGGCACGGCGGCATCACCGAGCGCGACAGCACGCGGTTGCTGGCCGCGGTGATCACCGCGCTGCACACCGACGACGACTTCGCCGAGCAGTTCCGCGAGCGCTTCCTGGTGCCCAAGATCCAGCTGACCCAGCGCATCTACGAGCGCGCGGCAGCGCGCGGCGAGCTCTCCCCCCGCTGCGACCTCTCGCTGCTGGGGCCGGCGCTGCCGGGCATCCTGCTGCACCGCGCGTTCATCATGGGCGAGCCGATCACCCAGGACATCGTCGAGCGGGTGATCGACGGCATCATCCTGCCGGCCGCGACAAGCCAGCAGTGACCGGCACACGCCCGCAACGGGCGTCGCGTGCCACTGAGGTGTGGATCACACCAGTCGCCTGAAAAAGAACTTGCACGGCACATGCAACCGGGCGTACTGTCCTCGATAGAACGAAACTGTTTCGTTTCATCGGACCCTCACAAGGACGTGACATGACGACCACCGACCTCACCCGGGAGCCCCGGGCAGTCGAGCCCGAGGCCGAGGGCAACCAGCGACTCGGTTGGGCTCTCGTACTCATCTCCGTGGCGCAGCTGATGGTGGTGCTCGACAGCACCATCGCCAACATCGCGCTCCCCTTCATCGGCAGCGACCTGTCGATCTCCCAAGCCAACCTGCAGTGGATCATCACCGGCTACGCGCTGGCGTTCGGTGGCCTGCTGCTCCTCGGCGGCCGCCTCGGTGACCTCTACGGCCGCCGCCGGGTCTTCATGCTCGGCGTGACGTTGTTCGCCGTGGCCTCCGCGTTCGGTGGCCTGGCCCAGAACGAGACGATGCTGCTCGTCGCCCGCGCCCTGCAGGGTGTCGGCGCCGCGATCGCCTCCCCGGCCGCGCTGGCCCTGATCACCACGACGTTCCCGGCCGGCCCGCAGCGCAACCGCGCGTTCTCGGTCTACGCCGCGATGTCCGGTGCGGGTGCCGCGGTCGGCCTCCTGCTGGGCGGCTGGCTCACCGGCCTCGACGCGAGCATCCTCGGCTACGACGTCGACGGCTGGCGGCTGACCTTCCTCATCGTCGTACCGTTCGGCCTCGGCGCCGCGTTCATCGCGCCGTCGCTGCTGGCGGAGTCGGAGAAGAACCGCAGCTCGCTCGACCTGCCCGGCGCCATCACCGGCACCCTCGGCCTCACCGCGCTGGTCTACGGCTTCAGCCGTGCCGGTCAGCGCAGCCACGGCTGGGACGACCAGTGGACCATCGCCTCGCTCGTCGCCGGCCTGGTGCTGCTGGTCTCCTTCATCGTGATCGAGCGCAGGGTCAGCAACCCGCTGATGCCGTTCCGCATCCTCGCCAACCGCACCAGGGCCACGAGCTTCGCGGTGATGATGATCGTCCCGGCAGCGATGTTCTCGATGTTCTTCTTCCTGAGCCAGTACGTCCAGGGCGTCCTCGGGTTCTCCTCGCTGGAGACCGGCTTCGCGTTCCTGCCGTTCAGCTTCGGCATCGTGATCTCGGCGACCATCGCCTCGAAGGCCATCAGCCACGTCGACCCGCGCTGGCTCGCCGGCCTCGGTACGGCGATGGCAGCGGCCGCGCTGTTCGGGTTCTCCCGGCTGCCGCTGGACTCGACCCTCCCGGGCCTGTCCACCGACGCGAGCTACCTGACCGACATCCTGCCGTTCATCGTGCTGATGTCGCTGGGCATGGGCATGGTCTTCGTCCCGCTGACGCTGACCGCCGTGCACGGTGTCGACGCGCAGGACTCCGGTATCGGCTCGGGCGTCCTGAACGCCATGCAGCAGATCGGTGGCGCACTCGGCCTGGCGATCCTCTCGACCGTCGCCGTCGGCGCCATGGACGACAAGGCCCTGGCGATCCAGCAGGGTCTGGCCAAGCTCGGCCCGAACGCCGGGCTCCCGGCGAACCCGGAGAGCCTGATCGGCCACGTGGTCTTCACCGAGGGCTCGGTACAGGCCTTCCTGGTCGGCGGGTTCATGATCCTCGCGGCGTCGGTGATCGCCCTGGTGCTGCTCAACGTGCGGCACAAGGAGCTGGCCTCCGACGGCCCCGTGGAAGCCGTGCACGTCGGCTGACCGCAGGACCGCACCCACGAAGTGCGCCTTCGGCGGGACGTCATACGTCTTGGTGCCCAGAGGCAACGGTCGGTATGACGTCCCGCGGCAGCGGTTCAGCTCGCCAGTGACCGCGCCGCGGCCGACACCAGCCCGAGGGCATGCCGCGCCCACGCCGGGTCCGCGCCCGCGAGCCCACAGGCGGGGGTCAGGACCAGACGCTCGGACGGGTCGAGGCCGACCATGTCGAGGAACTGTTCGGCGCGCTGGGTGACCTGCTTGTCGGTGAGGGACGCCATCGCGGTCGGCACCAGGCCGAGCAGCAGCCAGTGGCCGGCCTCGAGCGCCCCGGCCACGGCGTCGTAGCCCTCGGCCGAGAGCAACGAGAGGTCCACGGACAGACCTTGGGCGCCGGTGCGCAGGAAGAGTTCGATGGGCGCGTCGGACGCGCAGCAGTGGACGACCGGGGTCGCGCCGGCGTCGACGACCGCGGAGAGCACCGCCTCCAGCGCGGGCGCGGCGCCCTGCGCGTCGACCGAGCGGTGCCGGGAGAAGCCGGACGCGGTGGGCACCGCGCCGGCGAGTACGGCGGGCAGGGCCGGCTCGTCGACCTGCACGAGGATCGAAGCCCCGGGTACCCGTCGGCGAAGCGATGCCACGTGCTCGCGCAGACCCTCGGCGAGCGCCTGGGCGAGGTCGCGGCGGGCGCCGTGGTCGGCGAGGACCTTGTCACCACGGGGTCGTTCGACGGAGGCGGCCAGGGTCCAGGGGCCGGCGACCTGGACCTTCAGCGGGCCTTCGTACTCCTGGGTCTGCTCCTCGAGCGCGTCGAGGTCCTGGCCGAGCAGCGAGGTGGCCCGGCGCTGGTCGACTCCCCCACCACCGCCGGTCAGCCTCCAGCCGGCTGGCTGCACATCAGCGCCGAGCTCGACCAGGCTCAGGGCCCGCCCGACCATGTTCGCGTGCGCGCCACGGCCGGGGAGCTCGGGCAGGTGTGGCAGCGACAGGTCGCCGAGTACGACGCGCAGGGCCTCGTCGAAGTCGCGCGCGTCGTCACCCGGCATCGAGCCGACACCGCTGGACAGCGTCATGCGCGTCCGGTGGACGCGATCGTGCACGAACCCACCACGCGGGTGCCGTCGTAGATCACCGCCGCCTGGCCGGGGGCGATGCCCTGAGCCGGGTCGTGCAGCCGGATCGAGACCGCCTCATCGGTGACCCCCACGGACGCGCGATGCTCGGACCCGTGGGCCCGCAGCTGGACGGTGCCCTCGACCGCGGTCGGGGCGGCTCCGCACCAGCGCGGCTTGATCCCCTCGATCCGCGAGATCGTGAGGGCGTCGCGCGGCCCCACCGTGACCGTCCCGGACACGGGCTCGATGTCGAGCACGTAGCGCGGCTGCCCGTCGGCGGCGGGCGTGCCGATGCGCAGGCCGCGGCGCTGCCCGATGGTGAAGCCGTAGGACCCCTCGTGCGCGCCGAGCACCTCGCCCGACTCGTGGTCGACGATCACCCCGGACGACGTGCCGACCTTCTCGCGCAGCCAGCCGCCCGTGTCGCCGTCGGAGATGAAGCAGATGTCGTGGGAGTCGGGCTTCTGTGCGACCTGGAGGCCGCGCTGCTCGGCCTCACGACGTACGTCCTCCTTGCGCGAGCCCCCGAGCGGGAACAGGGAGTGGGCAAGCTGCTCCTGGGTGAGGACCCCGAGCACGTAGGACTGGTCCTTGCCGTGGTCGACGGCACGATGCATCTCGACGACTCCGTCGCACTCGACGAGCGTGGCGTAGTGACCGGTCGCGACCGCGTCGTAGCCCAGGGCGACGGCGCGGTCGAGCACGGCCTCGAACTTGATCTTCTCGTTGCAGCGCAGGCACGGGTTGGGCGTGCGGCCCGCGACGTACTCGCTCATGAAGTCCTCGACGACGTCGGCGTGGAACCGCTCGGAGAGGTCCCAGACGTAGAAGGGGATGCCGATCCGGTCGGCCGCGCGACGGGCGTCGAGGGAGTCCTCGACCGTGCAGCAGCCCCGCGCACCGGTGCGGTAGGACTTCGGGTTGCGGGAGAGGGCCAGGTGGATGCCGGTGACGTCGTGCCCGGCGTCGACCGCGCGAGCGGCGGCCACAGCCGAGTCGACACCGCCCGACATGGCAGCGATCACCTTCATGATGCGGGCGCTCCGCTCATGGCCTGCTGAACCCGCTCGCGATCCCGGCTGCCTTGGCCCGCTCGACGACCGGACCGATCGCCTCGACGAGTGCGTCGACGTCGGCTGTGGTGGACGTGTGCCCCAGCGAGAACCGGAGGGAGGAACGTGCCTGCTCGTCGGAGCAGCCCATCGCGAGCAGCACGTGGGAGGCCTCGGGTACGCCGGCGGAGCAGGCCGAGCCGGTGGAGCACTCGATGCCACGGGCGTCGAGCAGCATCAGGAGCGAGTCGCCCTCACAACCGGGGAAGACGAGGTGGGCGTTGCCGGGGAGCCGCGCCTCCAAGGAGCACGACTCGTTGCCGTTGAGGATGACGTCGGGCACCGCCTCGCGGACCCGAGCCACCAGGTCGTCGCGCAGGAAGGAGACGCGCACGGCGTGGTCGTGCTGCTGCTTGACCGACAGCTCCACCGCCGTCGCGAACGACGCGATGGCGGGCGCGTCGATCGTCCCGGACCGGATGTCGCGCTCCTGTCCGCCGCCGTGCAGCAGCGGTGTGACGGTCAGGTCGCGGCGTGCCACGAGGGCGCCCACGCCGTAAGGACCGCCGAGCTTGTGGGCGGTGAACGTCAGCGCGTCGACCCCCGACCCCGCGAAGTCGACCGGCAGCTGGCCGACCGCCTGCACGGCGTCGGTGTGCACCGGGATGCCGTGCTCGTGCGCGAGCTCGACCACCTCGGCGAGCGGCTGGACCGTGCCGACCTCGTTGTTCGCCCACATCACGCTGACGAGCGCGACCGTCTCCGGCGCACGCTCGATCGCCTCACGCAAGGCATCGAGTCGCAGCTCGCCGCAGGGTGTCACGGGGAGCAGCTCGACCTCGGCGCCCTCGTGCTCGGCCAGCCAGTGCAACGGGTCGAGAACGGCGTGGTGCTCGATCGCCGTGGACAGCACGCGGACCCGCTGGGGGTCCTCGTCACGGCGCGCCCAGAAGAGGCCCTTGAGGGCCAGGTTGTCCGACTCGGTCCCGCCCGAGGTGAAGACCACCTCACCGGGACGTGCGCCGATCGCCCGCGCGATCGCCTCGCGGGACTCCTCCACCACCCGGCGAGCCGCACGACCTGAGGTGTGCAGCGACGAGGGGTTGCCGACCCGGCCGAGCTGCTCGGCGAGCACCGCGACGGCGTCGGCGTGCATCGGGGTCGTCGCGGCATGGTCGAGATAGACCACGCGGCTGGTTGAAGGCTCACTCATTGCAGCACCAGCCTACGGCCTGGCCCCAGAGTCGGGCACACCGGCGAACGGCCCCGGCTGTGCGGTGACGTGGCACTGCCACTGTGGGTATCGTCGGGATCCGGGGGTGTCCCATGCTCAGACGGTTGCTCGTCATCGCACTCACTGCCAGCCTGCTCGCGTGCAGCGACTCGCCCGAGGAGGATCGTTCGGAGCCGGACCCGGACCCCAGGACCTCGCCCTCATCCAGCCCCACCCTCGAGATCCAGCCGATCTCTCGGATCGAGACCGGTGTCGAGGACGCGTTCGTGTTCTCCTCGAGGCGGGCAGTCCTGGTGGCCGGCGAGACCAGCCTGGCCAGCATCGACCCCGAGACCGAGCAGCTCTCCTGGCGCGCCGACGTGCCTGCTGCCTCCGTGGTCAGCGCCTTCGGCTCGGTGTGGGCCGCGGACTTCTCCAACGGCGTGGTCAGACGCCTCGACCCGAGGACCGGCAAGGTGCAGGCCACCGTGCCCGTCCCCGGCGACCCGATCGGGATCGGAGCGTCGCGGGAGGGCATCTGGACCGCCAACCATCGCGAGGGGAGTCTCTCCTTGATCGACCCTCGCAAGAACAAGGTGGTCGACGGGGTCGAGGTCGGCCCCGTCGGCCCGAGCGGACCTCACCAGATCGCGGTCATCGGCAGCCGGCTGGCGGTCGGCATCCCCAACTCCAACTCCGTGGGGGTCGTGGACACCTCCACGCACAAGGTCGTCAGGTCCATCGAGCTGCACACCGGCATGTCCCCGTGCGGTGCGCTCCTGCCCGACGGCGATGCGGTGTGGGTGTCAGGGTGCCTCGACACCGACCAGGTGGTGCGCATCGACCTAGAGACCGGCGAGAGGCACGGCAGCGGCCTGCTCGACGTCTACGCCGGAGGCGGCATCCTCACCGAGGACGCGGCCTGGTTCTCCGCCGTCGACTCCCCCGGGGTCGAAGCCGCCGGCTACCTCGTCGCTCTCGACCGAACGTCCGCCGAGGAGCTGGGGAGGCTGTACGCCGGTAAGACTGGCATGGACTCGGTCGCCGCCTTCGGCTCCTGGTGGGTCGCCGACAAGGATGGCGTCGCGCGCTTCGACCCCGCGGACCTCGTGGTGCCTGACTGAAGCGGGTGTACCGTCCCGGCATGCCGCGGTTCCGCGCCGCGCGGCTCGCGGCACTGGCTCTGGTGCTCACCGGCTGCAGCGGCTGCACGGGCGAGGACGGCCCGGCACCGCCCGACCGGACGCCGACAGAGCGCAGTGTCCGGCCGGTGGCCAGGGTCGAGATCGGCTTCGAGGCGCACAGGGTTGTCGCGACCGCGCGACGCGTGATCGTCGTCGGAGCCCTCGGGCTCGCGTCGGTCAACCCGGGCACCCTCCGCGAGGAGTGGCGCGTCGCATTCCCTGCCGCGTCCGCCGTGGACGCGTTCGGGACGATCTGGGCGAGCGACCCCGACGACGGGGTGGTGCGCCGTGTCGACGACAGGCACGGCGAGCGGGTCGCGGAGATCCCGGTGCCGGGCCGCCCGGGCGCGCTCGCGGCGACGGCGGACGCCGTGTGGTCGGCCGACCAGGAGACGGGGATCCTCCGTCGCATCGACCCGCGCCGCAACAAGGTCACGACGCGGGTCCGCGTCGCCCTCCGAGGTCACGGCGGCGCCGGTTGGCTGGTCGCCGACACCCGCTTCGTCTACGCCGCGATCCCAGGCACCCGCCGAGTGGTCCAGGTCGACTCCAGGACGGCGCACGTCGTACGCCGGGTGCGCGTGCCCGCGTCGTCGGTCGCCTGCGGACCGCTCACGCTCGACCCGCCGTACGTCTGGGTTGCCTCGTGCTCCGAGCGCGACCGGGTGTCCAGGGTCGACGTGCGGACCGGCGGAGTCGTGGTCTCTCCATCCCTCGCGGCGTACGCCGGTGCCGGGCTGGTCCAGGGCGGGCTGATCTGGTTCGCCGGCGTGGATGCCAGGACGGGCGAAGGCGTGCAGGTGGCGCTGGAGCGCAGCACGGGGCGACTCGTCGAGCGGGTGCGGTCGGGGTCGACGTCGGCCACCGCGGTCGCTGCCTTCGGCTCGTGGTGGGTCGGCGACGGGGACGACCTGGCCAAGCTGGAGCCGAGTGACCTGGGCGGCTAGAGGACGTGCTGCTCAGCCGGACCCGGCGAGCGAGATCCGGGCAACGACCGCACGGTGGTCGGTGCCGGGCAGCTCGTAGGTCGAGGACTCGTGCACGTCCACGTCGCCGTTGGTGAGCACGTGGTCGATCTGCACCAGGGACGGCAGTGGCAAGCCGAAGATGTTCCAGACACCGTTGCTGGGCCAGGTCGGCCTCCAGCCGGAGTCGGTCGCCTGCACCGAGTCGACCAGGTCTCCCGCCTCCAGCACGCCGGCGAGAGGCCGATGCTCGAGAGTGGCGTTGAAGTCGCCCATCAGGACCAGCGGTCCCTCGACGTCCGCGACGACCCGGCGCAGAGCTTTCAGGTCCCGCACCCAGCCGGCCGCACCACCGAACGACGGACGCTGCACATGGACTCCGAGAAGGGTGAGTGGCCCCTGGTCGGTCTCCACTTGGACGTCGAGGCTGGCCAGCGGCATGTCCAGGCCCTTGCCGCGGGTGATCGGGAGCCGCGACCAGACCATCGTCCCCTCGGCGCCGGGGCTCGCCCAGCCGAACCGGTGAGGGTAGAGCTCGTCGATGCCGCGTTCCTCCAGCGATGCCAGCAGCTGCGCGTCGAGCTCGACGACGACCAGGACGTCGACGTCCTGCTCCATGGCCAGCGTCATCACGCTGGTGGGGTCGGCATCGCCGTACAGCACGTTGGCGGTCGCGACCGTGACCGTCTCCCCGGAGTGAGCAGCCGTGTCACCGACCACGTAGTCGCGCCCCCAGAAGAGGTGCAGGCACAGCCCCAGTGCCGCGAGTACGACGAGCCCGGCAAGCTGGCGCGTGCGGCGCCGCAACAGCACCGCGAGCAGCACGACCAGCGCCCCGCCGTACAGCGGGATGGCCCACGGCGTGAACGACACGGCGATCACGCCGGGACCGGACGCGGGCTGCGCAAGGGCGACCACCGTCAGCTGCAGGGCCGGCACGAGCAACGCCGCCACCGCCAGCACGAGCAGCAGCCGGCCGCGCGTCATGGTGATCCCCCTCCGGATGCGGAAGGGCCCCCGATCAGTCGACCGGGGGCCTCTCCAGGCTCGATGATCAGCCCTTGCGCTGGTTGACCCCGTCGGTCACGGCGGGCAGGACGGCGTGCAGGTCGCCCACGACGCCGAAGTCCACGAGCTCGAAGATCGGCGCCTCCTCGTCCTTGTTGACCGCGATGATCGTCTTGGAGGTCTGCATGCCGGCGCGGTGCTGGATGGCACCGGAGATGCCGCTGGCGATGTAGAGCTGCGGGGAGACGACCTTGCCGGTCTGACCGATCTGGAACGAGTGCGGGTACCAGCCCGAGTCGACCGCGGCACGCGAGGCACCCACGGCGCCGCCGAGCGCGTCGGCCAGGGCCTCGGTCGAGGCGAAGTCGCCACCGGTGCCACGGCCACCGGCGACCACGATCGCAGCCTCGGTCAGCTCCGGACGGCCGGAGGCCTTCTTCGGCTCGGACGAGGTCACCCGCGCACCCTTCGCGGCGTCGGAGATCGACACCGAGACGTTCTCCACCGCACCGGCGCCGTCGACGGCCTCGGGTGCAGCAGCGTTGGGCTTGACCGCGATGATCGGGGTGCCCTTGGTGACCTTGGCGGTCACCGTGAAGTTGCCCGCGAACACGCTCTGGGTGGTGACCGGACCGGCCTGCACGTCGACCGCGTCGGTGATGACACCGGAGTCGGTCTTGACCGCAAGACGGCCGGCGATCTCCTTGCCCTCGTTGGACGCCGTCACCAGCACCGCGGCCGGAGACGCAGAGCCGACCAGCTGAGCCAGCACCTCGGCCTTGGGAGCCACCAGGTAGCCGTTGATGTCAGCGTCGTCGACGACGTAGATCTTCTCCGCGCCGTACTGCTTCAGCGCGGTGACCGCGTCGTCGCTCGGCGAGCCGATGAAGACGGCAGACGGCTCGCCGAGGCGGCGGGCGATCGTCAGCAGCTCGTTGGTGGTCTTGCGGACAGCACCGTCGACGTGGTCGACGAGCACGAGTACTTCGCTCATTTTCCTTCTACCTCAACACTCTTGGGGCGCTTGTCAGCGGCCGGGCTCAGATGAACTTCTTGGACGCGAGGAACTCGACCAGCGCTGCCGCGCCGGAGCCGTCCTCGTCCTTGACGATCTCGCCGGCGGTGCGCGGCGGACGGGCCTCAGTGCCCTCGACCGCGGTCCACGCGGACGACAGGCCGACCTGGTCGCCGGAGACGCCGAGGTCGCCGAGGGAGAAGGTGGTGACCTCCTTCTTCTTGGCGGCCATGATGCCCTTGAACGACGGGTAGCGAGCCTCGCCCGACTGGTCGGTCACCGAGACCACGACCGGCAGCGTGCCCTCGATCGTCTCGGTCGCGACGTCACCGTCACGGCGGACCGTGACCTTGTCGCCGTCGAGGCTGACCTCCGACGCGAACGTGACACCCGGGACGCCCAGGCGCTCGGCCAGCATCGCCGGAACGACACCCATGACGGCGTCGGTCGAGCCCATGCCGCAGATGACCAGGTCGTGCGGAAGCTTCTTGATCGCCTCGGCCAGAACCAGCGAGGTGCTCAGCGCGTCCGAGCCGGCGATCGCGTCGTCGACCACGTGCACGCCCTTGTCGGCGCCCATCTGCAGCGCCTTGCGGATCGCGTCAGCGGCGTTGTCGGGGCCGACCGACACGACGGTCACCTCGCTGTCGTCGCCCACCTTCTCCTTGATCTGGAGGGCCTGCTCCACGGCGTACTCGTCGAGCTCGGACAGGAGCCCGTCGACACCTACGCGGTCAACGGTGTTGTCGGCCTCGAAACGACGGTCAGCGGTCGCGTCGGGTACGTACTTCACACACACAACAATGTTCATGGCGGTATCGGCCCGCGGAGGGCCCCTCCTGTGCACTCGGTTTGAGCAGAGGCTACTAGCGGCCCGAACCGTTCGGAACAGCAGCGAAGGGTGGGAACTGTCACACGGTGTTACGTGCGAAGTGCGTCACGGCCGGATGATCTTGTCCAGCACCTTGCCGATCGTCAGCCAGATCACCGCGGCGATCCCCCAGTTCACCAGGGCGGTCTTGACCTCGGCGTTGTCGCCCTCGAAGCGCTTGAACTCGTTGAAGTCGATGGCGTTGGCGAGGTCGAGGATCGCCCGGACGATCGTGTTGTCGCGCTCGAGCTTCAGCGCCACACACAAGGCGCCGACCGCGAGCACCAGGGCGGCCAGGACGGCGACCAGCCAGACGACGGACGCGACCCTGGAACGGAGCACGTCGACGCCCGCGCCGCCACCCCCGGAGGTCTTGGCAGCCGGCGTGGCCCTTTGCGAGGGCTCGGCCGGCTTCTCCGCCGCCACCGGAGCCGGGGTTGGTGCACTCTGCACGGTCGCGGCCGGCTTCTCCTGGCTGGCCGGCTTCTCCTGGCTGGCCGGCTTCTCCTGGCTGGCCGGCTTCTCCTGGCTGTCGGGCGCGGTCATCGTCGGCTCCTCCACAGCGTTGATGGGCTCGGACGCCGTCTCTTCGTGTCCCACCCCGGTGACCGCCGCGGTGACTGGTTCTCCACTCGCCACCAGGGCACGCTCGGTGCGCTCGCGCTGCGCCTCCTGCGCCGCCAGGATCGAGGCCTCGGCCTCAGCCCAGCGACGGGCGAACTCGTCGTCCTCGTCGACCGGCGCCTCGTCGTCGGCACCACCCTCGGCTTCCATGCGCTCACCGTCGAGGCGCTCAGCCTCCAGACGCTCGGCGTCGTCGGCCATGCTGGTCGGCGTCTCGACCGCGGGGGCCGGCTCGGTCGCGGGCTCGTCGCGAGCCTCCGGCGTCACGGCCTTCGGACGAGCCTTCGCCCTGGCACGCGCCGCACGGGCTTCGGCCCAGTGCGCCCGACGCGACGGCGCGTGAGGAGGCTCGGACTCGCGGCGCGCCTCGGCGGCGCGGATGGCCTGCGCCACGGCAGGCGGAAGGGGCGCGACCTCCTGGGCCGCAGTCTCGCCGGACTCGTCGGATCTCCCTGTCGGGTGCTCCCAGTCGCCGGCTCCGGGCAGCGCATCATCCCGAGTGCCGTCGGACACCACGCCTCCTGATTGTCCTGCCTACTCCCTCGTCGATCGACTTTACCGGAACCAGTGGGACGGGAGTGGCGGGAACGAGAAACGCCCGCGACGAGGGCAGCGCCTTCCTAACGACCGGTGAACTCGGCCTTGCCCGGCCCGTTCTCGACGAACGACTCCATGCCGATCGTGCGGTCCTCGGTGGCGAACAGCGCCGCGAACTGCTGGCGCTCGATCTCGAGACCTGTCTCGAGGTCGACCTCCAGCCCCTTGTCGATCGACTCCTTCGCGGCACGCAGTGCCAGCGAGGCTCCGTTGCTGAACTGACGCGCCCAGGCCACCGCCTCGTCGTACACGCTCTCGGCCGGCACCACCTTGTCGACCAGGCCGATCGCGAGCGCCTCGTCGGCCTTGACGAAGCGGCCGGTGAAGATGAGGTCCTTGGCCTTGCTCGCCCCGACGAGGCGGGTGAGCCGCTGGGTGCCGCCCGCACCGGGGATGATGCCCAGCAGGATCTCGGGCTGCCCGAGCTGGGCGTTGTCTGCGGCGATGCGGAGGTCGGCGCAGAGCGCGAGCTCGCAGCCACCGCCGAGCGCAAAGCCCGTGACAGCCGCCACCGTCGGCTTCGGGATGCGGGCGACCGCTCGGAAGACGTCCTGCATCCACCCGGAGCGCTTGACCATGTCGGCGTACGACATGTCCTTCATCTCCTTGATGTCGACGCCCGCGGCGAACGCGCGCTCGCCGCCGTAGAACACCACGGCACGTACGTCGTCGCGGTCGCTGACCTCGCGCACGATCTCGAGCAGCTCGGTCTGCAGCTGGACGTTGAGCACGTTGACCTTCGGCCGGTCCAGGCGGATGGTGGCCACGCCTTCCTCGACCGACAGACTCACGAACTCCGGCATGACGACCTCCAACATCGGGCTGCGCTTGAACGACGCCCCGAGCGTAGCCATCGAGCAGTAAGGAAGAATGGCCGGGTGAGCCCGGACGCCGACGACCTCGAGCTGTGGCCGGGCAACCCCGAGCCGCGTGGGGCGACCTGGTCGCCTGAAGCCACCAACTTCGCGGTGTTCTCCCCGCTGGCCGAGGCGATGGAGCTCTGTCTCCTCGACGACGACGGCACCGAGCGGCGCGTCGCGCTGCCCGAGCGCACGCTCGGGGTGTGGCACGGCGCGGTCCCCGGGGTCGCGCCGGGCACCCGCTACGGCTTCCGCGCGCACGGGCCGTGGGACCCCGACACAGGGCGAGTGTTCAACCCCGCCAAGCTGCTGCTCGACCCCTACGCCCGCGCGATCAGCGGTGAGCTCCGGCACAACCCCGCCGTCTACGGCACCAGCGGGGTCGACTCCGCGCCCTACGTGCCGACTTCCGTCGTGGTGGCCGACGACTACGACTGGGGTGACGACGCGCGACCCGGTCGCCGCTGGCAGAAGTCGGTGATCTACGAGCTCCACGTGCGCGGCTTCACCAAGCTGCACGACCGGATCCCCGAGGAGCTCCGTGGCACCTACGCCGGCCTGGGTCATCCTGCGGTCGTCGACTACCTCCGTGAGCTCGGCGTCACCGCGGTAGAGCTGCTCCCGGTGCACCACTTCGTCACCGAGCCGCAGGTCGCGGAGCGTGGCCACGAGAACTACTGGGGCTACAACACCATCGGGTTCTTCGCCCCGCACGCGGCCTACGCCGGAGGAGACCGCGGCGAGCAGGTCACCGAGTTCAGGGACATGGTCAAGGCCTTCCACTCGGCCGGCATCGAGGTCATCCTCGACGTCGTCTACAACCACACCGCCGAGGGCGGCGAGGAGGGCCCGACGCTCTCGTTCCGGGGGCTCGACGAGCGCGGCTTCTACCTTCGAGACGAGACCGACACCGGCTACCGCGACATCACTGGCTGCGGCAACACCGTCGACGCGTCGTACCCGCCTGCTCTCCGGCTGATCCTCGACTCCCTGCGCTACTGGGTCACCGAGATGCACGTCGACGGCTTCCGCTTCGACCTGGCGTCCGCGCTCGCGCGCACCGAGGGTGAGCCGGACGTGCAGCGGTCCGCGTTCGTGATCGCCGTCGCCCAGGATCCCGTGCTGCGCAACGTGAAGCTCGTCGCCGAGCCGTGGGATGCCTCGATGGACGGCTACCAGGTCGGGCGGTTCCCGGCTCCCTTCTGCGAGTGGAACGACCGCTACCGCGACACCGTGCGTGACTTCTGGCGGGGCGAGGCGTCGGTGCGCGACATGGCCTACCGGCTGGCCGGCTCCAGCGACCTGTACGCCGACGACGGCCGCTCGCCCTACGCCTCGGTCAACTTCGTCACGGCCCACGACGGCTTCACGATCCGCGACCTGGTGTCCTACGAGGAGAAGCACAACGAGGACAACGGCGAGGACAACCGCGACGGGACCGACAACAACCGCTCCTGCAACTACGGCGTCGAGGGCCCGACAGACGACCCGGAGATCCTCGCCGTACGCCGTCGCCAGGCCGCCAACCTGATGGCGACGCTCTGCCTCTCGACCGGGGTACCGATGCTCACCGCCGGGGACGAACGCGGCCGCACCCAGCAGGGCAACAACAACCCCTACGTCCAGGACAACGAGGTCTCCTGGGTCGACTGGCGAGCGGAGGACGCCTGGCTCGACGTGTACGACGTTGCGCGGACCGCGCTGACCCTGCGCCAGCAGCACCCAGCGCTGCGGCAGCGACACTTCTTCGACGGCGTCCCCGCGTCCGAGGGTGGTCCCAAGGACGTCGCCTGGCTGCACCCCGACGGAAGGGAGATGTCGGTCGACGACTGGCACGACCCCGACCTGCGGACCCTGGGCATGTTCGTCTCCGGCGAGCCGATCCGCTCGCCGGGCCCGCGCGGGGAGCGCGTGACCGACCGGTCGTTCCTGATCTGGCTCCACTCCGGCGAGGACGACGTGCAGGTGACGCTCCCGCACAACGACTGGGTCGCCCGCGCCGAGGTGGTGCTCAGCACCGACCCCGCCCACGAGACCGGATCCGTCGTCGGCACGGGTGAGGAGCTCACCCTCGCCTCACGCAGCGTGCTCACCCTGCGTTCGCTCTAGGTAGCATGCGCGGGTGCGTTGCGACTGCTGCGGATCCACCCGATGGCTGCCCCTGTTCACCGAGAACAGTGTGCGGCTGGGCCGCTGCCCCGACTGCGACCTGCACTACGTCGACGCGATGCCGAGCACCGCGGCGCGGATGACCGAGATGGAGGAGGGGCACTACGCCGGCTCCCTGCAGGTGCTCGACGCGACCAGGCAGTTCGAGGCCGAGCGCAAGCTCGCCGACAGCAGGTTCGGCGTCTTCGTCGACCTAGCCACGCAGCACGGCGGCGCCGGTCACTGGCTCGACATTGGCTGCGGCGCGGGCATCCTGCTCGGCCAGGCAGCCAAGCGCGGGTTCACCGGGGAGGGGATCGAGCTCAACACCGACCGGCGAGCAGTGGCCGCCAAGGTCACCGGCATGACCGTGCACGGGCTCCCCGTCGAGGAGCTGGACTGCGCCGACGGCTCCTTCGACGTCGTCAGCATGATCAACGTCTTCTCCCACCTCACCAGCCCCGCCGCGACGCTGGCCGAGATCCGGCGCATCCTCAAGCCCGGCGGTCTTCTGGTGATGGCGACCGGCGAGATCACCGCGGGCGCCCGGCGCTCGCACATGCTGAGCTGGAATCTCGGCGACCACCTCTACTTCCTCGGCGACCGCACGCTGGACCGCTATGCCGACAGCGTCGGCTTCGACGTGCTGCACCACAAGCGCGCCTGGCTCCCCGACGAGATGTACAGCAAGGAGTGGCTGCGCACCAAGGGCCGCTCACGCGCGAAGAACGCGGTCAAGAGCACCGTGCGCTTCACGCCGGGCGGCCTCCAGCTGTTCCGGGCCGTGATGCTGCGCGCCCAGAAGGACAGCGCAGCCCATTCCGGCGTCTTCGTGCTGCGCCCTACTCGACAGGAGCGGTGACCAGCGACAGCTCGGCCACCGAGGCGAGGTGGTCGTTCCTGGGCACCACGCGCGCGGTGTAGCCGAACGCACCGGTCTTGGACAGCGACACGATGCCTTCGTAGCGGTGGCGGCCGGCTTCGTAGGTCTCGGCGTGCTTGAGCGAGGCAGAGACGGCGTCGACCAGGTCGTCCTCGTGGCGCACGCGGCCGTGGAGCACCTGCACGTCGACGTCGTCGGGCGAGAGCTCGCCGAGCGAGACGAAGACGTGCACCGACATCTGCGCGCCCACCTCCGGGGAGTCACCGACACCGGAGGAGTCGACGTGGTCGATGCGCACGTCCGGCCAGGCAGCGCGGACGCGCGCCTTCCAGTCGGCGAGCCCGCGAGCGCCGTCGTAGGAGTCGTTGAGCGAACGCGACGCCGCCGTGGCGGGAGCGTAGAGCTGCTCGACGTAGTCCTGCACCATGCGGCTGGCCAGCACCTTGGGGCCGAGTGAGCGGAGGGTGTGCCGGACCATCTCGATCCAGCGCAGCGGCACACCGGTCTCGTCGACGTCGTAGAAGCGGGGTGCGACCTCGTTCTCGATGAGGTCGTAGAGAGCGGCCGCCTCGAGGTCGTCACGACGGGACTCGTCGTCGAGGCCGTCGGCGGACGGGATCGCCCAGCCGTTGTTGCCGTCGTACCACTCGTCCCACCAGCCGTCGAGGATGGAGAGGTTGAGGCCACCGTTGAGCGCGGCCTTCATGCCCGACGTGCCACAGGCCTCGTAGGGACGCAGCGGGTTGTTGAGCCACACGTCGCAGCCCGGGTACATCGGCTGAGCCATGGCCATGTCGTAGTTCGGCAGGAACACGATGCGGTGCCGCACCTCGGGGTCGTCGGCGAAGCGGACGATCTCCTGGATCAGCTTCTTGCCGCCGTCGTCCGCGGGGTGAGCCTTGCCGGCGATGACCAGCTGCACAGGCCGCTCCGGGTCGAGCAGCAGCGCCTTGAGCCGGTCAGGTTCGCGCAGCATGAGCGTGAGCCGCTTGTACGACGGGACGCGGCGCGCGAACCCGATGGTGAGGACGTCGGGATCGAGCACATTGTCGATCCAGCCGAGCTCCGCGTCGGCCGCGCCGCGACGCTGCCAGGATTTGCGCAGCCGACTACGGGCATCGAGCACGAAGCGCTCACGCAGGACCCGCTTGGTCTGCCAGATGTCGGCCGCGGGGATCCGGTCGACGGTCTCGAAGGCCGTCTCGGGGGCGTCGCTGTCGAGGTCGACGCCTTGGCTCTCGGCGAGGGCGAACACCTCGCGCGCCACCCAGGTCGGTGCGTGCACGCCGTTGGTGATCGAGGCGATCGGGCGCTCCTGCGGGTCGAACGCCGGCCAGAGGCCGCCGAACATCTCCCGGGACACCTCCCCGTGCAGCTGCGAGACGCCGTTGGCGCGCTGGGCCAGGCGCAGCCCCATCACCGCCATGTTGAACACCGACGGGTCGCCGCCTTCGTAGTCCTCCTTGCCCAGCGCCAGGATCTTGTCGACCGGAGCGCCGGCAGAGGCGTTGTCGCCGCCGAAGTACTGCTCGACCAGGGAGGCCTGGAAGCGGTCGATGCCGGCGGGCACCGGCGTGTGGGTCGTGAAGACGGTGCCGGCGCGAGACACCTCGAGCGCGGAGGCCCAGTCGAGACCCTGGCCCTCGGCGAGCTCTCGGATCCGCTCGATGCCGAGGAAGCCGGCGTGCCCCTCGTTGGTGTGGAAGACCTCGGGGTCGGGGGTGCCGGTGATGTGGCAGTAGGCACGGATCGCGCGGACGCCGCCGACGCCGAGCAGCATCTCCTGGCGCAGGCGGTGCTCGCTGTTGCCGCCGTACAGCCGGTCGGTGATGTCCCGCACGGGCTGCGGGTTCTCCTCGACGTCGGAGTCGAGGAGCAGCAGCGGCACGCGGCCAACCTGGGCGACCCAGATGCGTGCGACCAGCGGGTGGGCGCCGGGAAGCCCGACGGTGATCTTCGCGACGTGACCGTCGCCGTCGCGTAGCAGCGAGATCGGGAGGCCGTCGGGGTCGAGCACCGGGTAGCGCTCCTGCTGCCAGCCGTCTCGCGAGAGCGACTGACGGAAGTAGCCGTGCCGGTACATCAGGCCGACTCCGATGATGGGCACGCCCAGGTCGGAGGCCGTCTTGAGGTGGTCACCGGCCAGGATGCCCAGCCCGCCGGAGTACTGCGGCAGCACGGCGGTGATGCCGTACTCCGGGGAGAAGTAGGCGATCGCCCGCGGCGCCTCGTCGCCCAGGGACTGGTACCACCGGTCGCCGGTCAGGTAGGTCTCGAGGTTCTGCCTCGCGGTGGAGAGCCGGGCCAGGAACACCTGGTCGGCGGCGAGCTCCTCGAGTCGCTCCCCCGGCACGGCTCCGATGAGCCGGACCGGGTCGTGGCCCGACTCGGCCCAGAGCTCAGGCGCAACGGACTCGAAGAGGTCCATGGTCTCGGGGTGCCATGACCAGCGCAGATTGCCGGCAAGCTCCCCCAGGGCCTTGAGGGCCTCGGGCAGGACGGGGCGGACGGTGAACCGGCGGATAGCTCTCACCCTCCGAACCATAGACCAGAATCGTTGGATCGATCCAATCCGACCGCGCGTCGACCCCGGAACCGAGCACACCGGTCGAGACCACCCCGGACATCCAGACCCTCCTCTACCAGCGAGCAGAGTTTGTACGGCACCAACTAGCGGTAGTTTCGACTCATGATCGGACGCATCCCCGTAATGTCCGTCACTCCCGTCGTCGAGAACGGTCGCTACCCCGCCAAGGCCGCCGTCGGCGAGCCCTTCGAGGTGACCGCGCTCGTGATCCGGGAGGGCCACGACGCCCTCGGCGCAGGCGTCGTGCTCATCGACCCGAAGGGCAAGAAACGCCCGGTCGTGCGCATGGCGCCACACGCGGAGCAGGATCGCTACACCGCCACGGTCACGTGCGATGTCGAAGGCCCCTGGTCGTTCCTCGTCGAGTCCTGGAGCGACCCGATCGCGACGTGGATCCACAACGCCGAGATCAAGGTCCCGGCCGGCATCGACGTCGAGCTGATGCTCGAGGAGGGCGCGCGGCTGATGAAGCGGGCCAAGCTGTCCGACGCGGCCAAGGCGCTGCGCGACACGTCGCGGCCCATCGAGGTGCGGCTCTCGGCCGGCACCACGGCCGGTGCCGAGCTCCGCGACCTGGTGAGCAGCGAGGGTCCGTTCCCCGTGTTCGTCGACCGCGAACGTGCGCTGTTCGGCTCGTGGTACGAGCTCTTCCCCCGCAGCGAGGGCGCCTACAAGGTCGAGGGCGCCGACGGCGAGAAGGTCGTGACCGGCACGTTCAAGACCGCAGCCGAGCGACTCCCCGCCGTGAGGGCGATGGGCTTCGACGTGGTCTACCTGCCGCCGATCCACCCGATCGGCGAGGTGAACCGCAAGGGCCCCAACAACACGCTGACGCCCGGGCCGGACGACGTCGGGTCACCGTGGGCGATCGGCTCCGTGGACGGCGGCCACGACGCCGTACATCCGGACCTGGGGACTCTCGAGGACTTCGACGCGTTCGTCGCCCGCGCCGCCGACGAGGGGCTCGAGGTCGCTCTGGACCTGGCGCTCCAGGCGGCACCCGACCATCCGTGGGTCAAGAAGCACCCCGAGTGGTTCACCACCTTGGCCGACGGCACCATCGCCTACGCCGAGAACCCGCCCAAGAAGTACCAGGACATCTACCCGGTCAACTTCGACAACGACCCCAAGGGCATCTACGCCGAGGTCGAGCGCGTCGTGCGCCACTGGATGGACCACGGCGTCCGCATCTTCCGCGTCGACAACCCGCACACCAAGCCGGTGCAGTTCTGGGAGTGGCTGCTGAGCCGTATCCGCAAGACCGACCCGGACGTGATCTTCCTCTCCGAGGCTTTCACCAAGCCGACGATGATGCACACGCTCGGCAAGATCGGGTTCCACCAGAGCTACACCTACTTCACCTGGCGCAACGACAAGCCCGGCATCGAGGAGTACCTCACCGAGCTGTCGCACCACTCCTCGGCGTTCCTGCGCCCCAACTTCTTCGTGAACACGCCCGACATCCTGCACGAGTACCTCCAGTACGGCGGCCCGGCGGCCTTCAAGATCAGGGCAACCCTCGCCGCGACCGGCTCCCCGTCCTGGGGCGTGTACGCCGGCTTCGAGCTCTTCGAGCACGTGGCTGTCAGGCCGGGCAGCGAGGAGTACCTCGACTCGGAGAAGTACCAGCTCAAGGTCCGCGACTGGTCCAGCGAGTTCAGCCTGGCGCCGTACCTCACCTTGCTCAACAAGATGCGCAACGAGCACCCTGCTCTGCACCTGCTGCGCAACCTCCAGGTCCACGCCAGCGACGACGCCGCGATCACCTGCTTCAGCAAGGTGCACGGCGACGACAAGGTCATCGTGGTCGTCAACGTGGACCCGCACGCGGCGCGCGAGACCACGGTGCACCTGAACATGCCGGCCCTCGGCATGGACTGGGCCGACCGCTTCGTCGTGCACGACGAGGTGAGCGGGCAGGACTGGACCTGGGGCGAGTCCAACTACGTCCGGCTCGACCCGCACCACGAGCCCGCGCACATCCTGACCGTCCGCGGGGTGAGCCGATGACCACGACACCGCTCAACGAGGAGCCCGACTGGTTCAAGCGCGCGGTCTTCTACGAGGTCCTGGTCCGCTCGTTCAACGACTCCGACGGAGACGGGTGCGGCGACTTCGAAGGACTCACCGACAAGCTCGACTACCTGCAGTGGCTGGGCGTCGACTGCCTCTGGGTGCCGCCGTTCTTCGAGTCCCCGCTGCGTGACGGCGGCTACGACGTCGCGAACTACACCGAGCTCCTGCCCGAGGTCGGCACCATCGAGGACTTCCACAAGTTCCTCGACGCCGCCCACGACCGCGGCATCCGGGTCATCATCGACTTCGTCATGAACCACACCTCTGACGCGCACCCGTGGTTCCAGGCCTCGCGCAGCGACCCCGACGGTCCCTACGGCGACTTCTACGTCTGGTCCGACTCCGACGAGCTCTACCAGGAGGCGCGCATCATCTTCGTCGACACCGAGCCGTCCAACTGGACCTGGGACCCGGTGCGTCAGCAGTACTTCTGGCACCGCTTCTTCAGCCACCAGCCGGACCTCAACTTCGAGAACCTCAAGGTCCACGACGCCATGTTCGACGCGCTGGACTTCTGGCTCGACATGGGCATCGACGGCTTCCGCCTCGACGCCGTGCCGTACCTCTACGAGCGGGCGGGCACCAACGGCGAGAACCTCAAGGAGACCCACGAGTTCCTCAAGAAGCTGCGGACCCACGTCGACACGAACTACCCCGGCCGCGTGCTCCTCTGCGAGGCCAACCAGTGGCCGGGCGACGTCGTGGAGTACTTCGGCGACTTCGACAAGGGCGGCGACGAGTGCCACATGGCCTTCCACTTCCCGGTGATGCCGCGCATCTTCATGGGCGTACGACGCGAGTCCCGCTTCCCGATCTCCGAGATCATGGAGCAGACCCCGGCGATCCCCGACAACTGCCAGTGGGGCATCTTCCTGCGCAACCACGACGAGCTGACCCTCGAGATGGTCACCGACGAGGACCGCGACTACATGTGGGGCGAGTACGCCAAGGACCCTCGCATGAAGGCCAACATCGGCATCCGTCGCCGGCTCGCACCCCTACTCGACAACGACTACAACCAGATGGAGCTGTTCACCGCACTGCTGCTGAGCCTCCCCGGATCGCCGGTGCTCTACTACGGCGACGAGATCGGCATGGGCGACAACATCTGGCTCGGTGACCGCGACGGCGTGCGCACGCCGATGCAGTGGACCGGCGACCGCAACGCCGGCTTCTCGAAGGCCACACCGGGCAAGCTGCACCTCCCGGTGATTCAGGACCCGGTCTTCGGGTACCAGCGCGTCAATGTCGAAACAGAGCTCGAGAACTCCTCGTCCCTGCTGCACTGGACGCGACGCATGATCCACACCCGCAAGAGCCACCCGGCGTTCGGCCAGGGCTCGTTCCTGGACCTCGGTGGGTCCAACCCTTCGGTCCTCACCTACGCCCGCGAGCTCGACGACGACGTGGTGCTGTGCGTGAACAACCTCTCCCGCTTCCCGCAGCCGGTCGAGCTCGACCTGCGCCGCTGGGAGGGAGTTGCACCGGTCGAGCTGATCGGCGGCGTGCAGTTCCCCGAGATCGGTGAGCTGCCCTACCTGCTGACGCTCGGCGGCTACGGCTTCTACTGGTTCCGGCTCTCCGCCGCCGTCCAAGGAGGTCTGTCGTGAAGAACTCGATCGAGCAGTTCATCGCAGGAGCGCGCTGGTTCGGCGCCAAGGGGCGGGGCTTCGAGGTGACCGACGTCCAGGAGATCCCGCTGCGCGAGGACCTGCGCATCACCCTCGCGACCGTGACCTTCGAGGGTGGCGAGACCGCCACCTACCAGCTGCCGATGGCCTACTACGACAAGCCGCAGGAGCACCTCGACCATGCCCTGGTCGGCACGTGGATGGACAAGGAGCTCGGCGAGGTCTTCGCCTACGACGCCCTGCACGACCACGCGATGACACCCACCCTGCTCGAGGCCTTCGCGCAGAGCGCGTCGTACGACGGGCTCAGCTTCCACCACGTGGGCGACCACGACCTCGACCTCGAAGCCCGGTCGGCCGTGCTCAGTGCCGAGCAGTCCAACACCTCGGTCGCCTACGGCGAGGACAGCCTGCTCAAGGTCTTCCGCAAGGTGACCCCAGGCCGCAACCCCGACATCGAGGTGCACGAGAAGCTCACCGAGGCCGGCGTCGAGCACATCGCCCACCTGTACGGCTGGGCGGAGTACGACGACTACCACCTCGCGATGCTGCAGCAGTTCCTCCGCACGGCGAGCGACGGTTGGGAGCTCGCGCTGACCAGCGTGCGCGACCTGTTCGCCTCACCCGACGTCGCCGCCTCCGAGGCGGGCGGCGACTTCGCGGCCGAGGTGCACCGGCTCGGTGGCGCCGTCGCCCAGATCCACCTCGCTCTGGCCGAGACGTTCCCGACCGACACGGTCTCTCCCGTGGACCTGGCCGACGACATGGACACCCGGCTCGAGGCCGCGACCGCGGCCGCCCCCGCGCTGGCCGACCACGCGTCCGGGCTGCGCGCCCGCTTCGCGGACCTGCGTGGTCTCCCCGACCCGGTGCCGAGCCAGCGCATCCACGGCGACTTCCACCTGGGACAGACGCTGCGCACGGTCAAGGGCTGGAAGATCGTCGACTTCGAGGGCGAGCCGGCCAAGCCGTTGGCCGAGCGGGTCCTCCCCGACTCACCGTGGCGTGACGTGGCCGGCATGCTGCGCTCGCTCGACTACGCCTCCTCGGTCATCGACGACACCCCCACCGAGGCGGGCGAGCACACCGCGTCCCGGGCGCTCGAGTGGTCCGACCGCAATCGGTCGGCCTTCCTCGACGGCTATCGCGAGGTCACCGGCCTCGACGCCCGCACCGGCGAGGCTGCCGTCCTCGTCTCCGCCTACGAGGCCGACAAGGCCGTCTACGAGGTCGTCTACGAGACGCGCAACCGCCCCGACTGGGTGCGCATCCCCCTCGACGCGATCCAGCGGCTCACCTCATGACCACGACCGCGCTGGAGATGGTGGCCACCGGGCGGTTCGGTGACCCGCACTCGATCCTGGGCGCGCACCCGATGGGCAAGGGCGTCGTGGTCCGGGCGCTGAAGCCGCTGGCCAAGACGGTGACGGTCGTCTACGACGACCAGCGCGCCGACATGGAGCACGACGCCCACGGCGTCTGGAGCGTGACGCTGCCGGTCGAGAAGGTGCCGGACTACCGACTCGAGGTGACCTACGGCGACGGCATCCCCCACCTCGTCGACTGCGCCTACCGCTACCTCCCCACCCTCGGCGAGGTCGACCTGCACCTGATCAACGAGGGTCGACACGAACAGCTGTGGCAGGTGCTGGGCGCGCACCCGCGCGACTACGGCACGACCCGCGGCACCAGCTTCGCGGTGTGGGCACCGCACGCGAAAGGCCTTCGCGTGCGCGGCGACTTCAACTCCTGGGACGGCCGCGAGCACCCGATGCGCCAGATGGGCACGTCCGGTGTCTGGGAGCTGTTCGTCCCCGACATCGGCCAGGGCGCCCAGTACAAGTACGACGTGCTCGGCGCCGACAACGTGTGGCGCGAGAAGGCCGACCCGCTCGCGTCGTACGCCGAGGTCCCGCCCGCCACGAGCTCGGTCGTCTTCGAGAGCAGCTACGAGTGGGGCGACACCGAGTGGATGAGCACGCGCGAGGACCCGTCCCGACGGCCGATGAGCGTCTACGAGATCCACCTGGCTTCGTGGCGGCGGGGCCGCACCTACCGGTCGGTCGCCGACGAGCTGATCGAGTACATCCACGAGACCGGCTTCACCCACGTCGAGTTCCTGCCTGTGATGGAGCATCCCTACGGCGGCTCGTGGGGCTACCAGGTGACGTCGTACTTCGCGCCGACGGCACGCATGGGCAACCCCGACGACCTGCGATACCTGATCGACCGGCTGCACCAGGCCGGCATCGGGGTTCTCGTGGACTGGGTGCCCGCGCACTTCCCCAAGGACGACTTCGCGCTGGCGCGCTTCGACGGCACCCCGCTCTACGAGGACCCCAACCCCTCGCGCGGCGAGCACCCTGAGTGGGGCACGCTGATCTTCAACTTCGGCCGCCAGGAGGTCCGCAACTTCCTGGTGGCGAGCGCGCTGTACTGGCTCGAGGAGTTCCACGTCGACGGCCTACGCGTCGACGCGGTGGCGAGCATGCTCTACCTCGACTATGCACGGGAGCCTGGCGAGTGGAGCCCCAACGTCTACGGCGGCCGCGAGAACCTCGAGGCGGTCCACTTCCTGCAGGAGCTCAACGCCACCTGCTACAAGCGGGTCCCGGGCATCGTCACCATCGCCGAGGAGTCGACCTCCTGGCCGGGGGTCACCCGCGCCACGCACCTCGGCGGCCTCGGCTTCGGCATGAAGTGGAACATGGGCTGGATGCACGACACCCTCGGGTACGTCGAGCACCAGCCGGTCCACCGGCAGTACCACCACGCCCAGCTGACCTTCTCGATGATGTATGCCTACTCCGAGAACTTCGTGCTGCCGCTGTCCCACGACGAGGTCGTCCACGGCAAGGGCTCCCTGCTGCGCAAGATGCCGGGCGACCGCTGGCAGCAGCTGGCCAACCTCCGCACGATGCTGGCCTACATGTGGGCACACCCCGGCAAGCAGCTGGTCTTCATGGGCGCCGAGCTCGGCCAGGAGGCGGAGTGGGCGGAGAGCCGCGAGCTCGACTGGTGGCTGCTCGAGCACCCCGAGCACGCCGGACTGAAGGCGCTGGTCGGTGACCTCAACCGGGTCTACGCCGAGACCGCGGCTCTGTGGCAGGAGGACTACTCCCCCGACGGGTTCCGCTGGATCGACGCCAACGACTCCTCGAACAACACCTTCTCCTTCTACCGTTCCGCCGGCGACTCGCTGCTGGCGTGCGTGGTGAACTTCGCCGGCGTCCCCCACCACCGCTACCGCCTCGGGCTCCCCGAGGCCGGCACGTGGGAGGAGGTGCTCAACACCGACGCCGCGTCGTACTCCGGCTCGGGGGTGGGCAACCTGGGCTCCGTGACCGCGGAGGAGACGCCGTCGCACGGCCTCCCGGCGAGTGCCTCGATCAGCGTGCCACCGCTGGGCGCGCTGTGGCTGCGGCTGGCGCGCTGACGGCGACCGCCAGCACCAGCCACACGCTGTGGTCCAGCAGCCACAGCCGCTGCAGGATGCCGAGGTGGTCGCCCTCCCGTGCGAACAGTCGCATCGACACCAGCGCGGCGCCGAGGGACGCACCGGCCAGCCACCAGGTGCGGTGCCGGAGCGCGACCGCTGCAAGCGTCACGACCGCGGCGACCACGAAGAACTGGTACTCCAGGGCGGCGATCCCGTGCAGCGTCGTCAGCCTGTCGACGTCCGGCCCGGACCGGGACCTCGGTGCGGCGCCCCGGCAGCCGGCAGCGCCGCCGGGGCAGTCGGAGCGGAACGCCGCCGCCGCGCCGAACGCCACGGCCGCTCCCACGAGGAACACCGCGGTCAGCGGTGAGAGCCGGCGTACGAACCAGGCGGCGAGCCCGTGCGCCGCGGCGAACACCGACAGCGCCGCCACTCCGAGGACAGCGACGTCCGAGCCACGCGCCGCGAGCGCCGACATGTAGTTGTCCTGCAGCGTGTAGCCGTCGGAGAGGACACCGGCCACGAGGATCAACACCCAGAAGAGCGCGAGAGCGCCGGTGACGGTCACGGGTCCCAGGGCACGCATAGGTGTCCCACCATGCCACGGCTAGGGTGACCGGGTGAGCACCCCCCACCTGACCGAGCACGGTGTGACGCTGGAGCCGGCGGGCAACGGTGTCTCCAGGCTCAGCTGGACCACCGAGCTCCAGGCGGAGGGGTTCGAGACGGCCAGCAACGCCGTACGCTCGCAGGTGGAGCTCGCTCTGACCGACCTCAAGCAGGCCAGGGTGGAGACGTTGGTCGACCCCGAGGACACCGTGGCCATCCGCATCGCCACCTGGTCCGGACTCCACCGGGAAGGCGTGATGCGGGGAGCAGCGGAGGTGGACGGCGTGCGGGTCGACCGAGTGCTCTTCTCGCGAGTCCTGGGCGACTCGCCGATCACCGAGTCGCGCGGCTTCCGTGCGCTGCTCAACTCGTTCCTGCCGCGCAAGCGCGCTATCTCGCAGCTGCTCGTCCGCGACACCGAGGGACGCGTGCTGCTGTGCAAGCTGACCTACAAGAACGACTGGGACCTGCCCGGAGGCGTGGTCGAGGTCGGTGAGTCTCCGCACCTCGCGGTCTCACGCGAGGTCCAGGAGGAGCTCGGGCTCACCATCGCCGCCGGCGGCCTGGTGCTCACCGACTGGCTACCGCCCTGGGGTGGTTGGGACGACGCCGTCTGCCTGGTCTTCGACGGCGGCGTCCACGACGCCGGCATCCTCTCCGACTCCACTCTCCAGACCCGCGAGATCAGGGGCGTCCAGTTCTGCACCGTCGAGGAGATCCGCGCCAACTGCGCCGACTTCACCGCCCGGCGCATCGAGTCGGCCCTGGCCAACCTCGACGGTGGCGGCATGCCCTACACCGAGAGCGGGCGGGCGACGGACTAGCTCGCCCTTCTCGGACCCGCTCAGAACAGCGCGGACGCGAGGTTCTGCCGGGCCTTCAGCACCCGCGGGTCGTCGCCCACGACGGTGAACAGCTCGATCAGGTGCAGCCGCGCGCGGTCGCGCTCCTTGTCCGACGTACGACGCACAAGCTCTACGATCCGGTTGAACGAGTCGTCGACGTGGCCTCCGAGCAGATCCAGGTCCGCGACCAGGAGCTGGGCGTCGACGTCGTCGGGGTTGCTCGCGGCCGCCTCGCGTGCGGCGTTGAGGTCCGCGCTCGACGTACGCTGCATGAGCTTGGCGCGGGCCAGCCCGATCACCGCCTCGGTGTCGGCGGGGTTGGCGTCGATCAGCTTCTGGTACTCCGCGACCGCGGCGTCGAGGTCACCGGCGACCAGCGCGTCCTCGGCCGGCGCGTAGCGCGGGTCGACGGCCTCCTCATCCTCCGCGTCGTCGACCGGCGCGCTCGTGGCCAGCGGCTGGTGTCGTCCGGTCATGCCCTGGGTGGCGAGCTGCTCACCCAGCTGTGTCAGCAGCGCCCGCACCTCGTCCATGGGAGCAGTGCTCTGGAACAGCGGCTGCAGCCGCCCGGCCAGCACCAGCGCCACCAGCGGCACCGACTGGACCTGCATCGCCTGGGCGATGCCAGGCTCGGCGTCGACGTCGATGCGGCCCAGGAGGTACTTGCCCTCGAACTCCCCCACCAGCGCCTCGAGGTCGTCTGCCAGGGCTGCGCTCTCGGGCATGTTCGCCGGGGAGTACGCCACCAGCACCACCGGCGCGTTCATGGACTGCTCGAGCAGCGCTTGGAAGTTCGCCTCGTCGACCTGGAGCGCGTACGACGACGCACCCGCCGGCGCCGCTCCAGAAGCCGGAGGGGCGGGGCGGCTCTTGAGGCCGGAGAGGTCGATCGCACCAGGGCGGGAGAACGGCATGCTCATGCGCCCTATCTTGGCCGATCGCCGGTCACCCGATGCCAGGCGGGGTCTCCGACTCCACGAGCTCGGGTGGTTCCTGGGCTCCGTCGACGGGCTCGACGTACTGCGGTAGCTCGCGCATCGACCGAAGCGGCGAGAGGAAGACCGGCAGCCACGCCAGCGACATACCCGTCGCCGACACCAGCAGGGTCTCCCGTACGCCGATCGTGGAGCCGAGCACGCCGCCGATGAACGCACCGAGAGGCATCGTGCCCCACACCAGGAAGCGCATGGTGGCGTTCATCCGGCCCAGGAGCGCCGGCGGCGTCACCCCTTGCCGGAAGCTCACCTGGGCGATGTTGTAGACGACCACCATCGCCCAGAACACCATCTGGCCGGCGGCGTACGGGACGAGAGTCCAGTTGCTCTCGATGAACGGCGTGATGAACGCGAACGGCGCCGCGACCAGGGTCGTGACCCAGATGGTCCGCCCCTGCCCCAGCCACCCCGCGATGCGGCGCGCGACCAGGGACCCGAGCAGCCCGCCCACCGCGCTGACCGAGGTGAGCAGACCGATGACGCCCGGCGAAAGGTCCAGCTGGCGGGCCAGCAGGACCATGATGACGGCGCCGCCGATCGAGTTGAAGAGGTTCGAGGAGCCGGTGCACATCGCGATCGAGCGCAGCAGCCGGTTGCCCAGGACGAACCTCACGCCTTCGCCGATCTCGCGCCCGAGATGCCGGTCGGGCTTTCGCTCCGGCTTCGGCACGCGCGTCTTGATCGACCGGATCCACGCTGCGGACCAGAGGAAGCTGACGGCGTCGATGACCACGGCGTACGGCGCGGTGAGGACCTGGATCAGCCCACCCGCGATTCCCGGTCCAGCGATCTGCGACACCGACTCGCTGGCAGTCAGCTTGGAGTTGCCGTCCACCAGGTCCTCGCGTGACACGAGCTCGGGCAGGTAGGACTGGTAGGCGACGTCGAAGAAGACGGTGCTGACTCCGACCACCAGCGCGACGGCGTACAGGTGGTAGATCGACAGCACGTCGAGCCAGGCCGCCACCGGCACCGAGCCCATTGCCACGGCGCGGACGAGGTCGTTGACGATGAGCACCGCGCGGGTCTGCATCCGGTCGACCCACGCTCCCGCCGGCAGCCCGACGACGAGGAAGGCCAGCGTCTCGAACATCACGAGCAGGCCGACCTCGAACGTGCTCGCCTCGATCACCAGGATCGCGACGAGCGGCAGCGCGATCTGGCTGATCGTCTCGCCGAACTGGCTGACCGTCTGCCCGACCCACAGCCTCCGGAAGTCCAGGTGGTTCCACAGCCCCACCCGTTTCACGTCGCTCACGTCGACACTCTGCGACGAGTGATTGGGGAATGTCAATCAGTTATCGTTCGTGTCGTGGACCTACGTGCTGAGGCAACCGACGAGGAGGCGCGAGCCCTCGCGTCCGCGCTGCGCATGCGCATCCTGCGGGCCTGCCTCTCCGAGCCGCGCACCAACAAGGAGATCGCGACCGTCCTCGGCCGCGACCCGGCCACCACGCTCCACCACGTGCGGCTGCTGACCAGGACGGGCTTCCTCGAGGCCCAGCCCGAAAGGCGGGGCGCCCGCGGAGCGAAGGAGATCCCCTACCTCGCGACCCGGAAGTCCTGGACCGTCAAGACGCCCGCGATGGGCAAGGTGCTCCTCGAGTCGTTCCTGCAGGAGGTGGCCCTGGTGCCCGCCGAGAAGCTGGACACCGCGCGCCTCGGCGTGAAGCTGAACGAGGTCAACCGGGAGAAGCTCAACACCATGCTGAACGACGTGCTGCAGGCGCTCGAGCGCATGCCCGAGGACGACGACGGGGAGCCCTGGTCGATCTTCCTCGCGCTGCACCCCGACCCCAACCGCTCCTGAGCGCCTCACGCGAGCGCATCGGCAGACCGGCCCGTGCAGGCTCAGTGGCCCGACTCGTTGACACGAACGATTGCCTGACCGCCGGCCCCACGGGCACGTGCGACCCGACCCCCAGCCGTGGAGATCATCTCTTCAACGTCGAACCTCACGGTCAGATCATCGCTCATGCCCGCCGCGGCGCCCTGCAGCAGCAGAGCCGGGCGGTGGCGACGAGATCACAGCATGGCAACTGGACGCGTCGACAACGACGAGCGGTCTTAGTGTGCGAGCGTGAGCACAGGGCCAGCTCGCGAGCGGGCGGACCGCCTTGATCGCGGCATTGACCCTCGGGGTCGCCCTATGCACCGGGTGCTCCCCCGGTCGAGTAGACGGGGATGTGGACGCCGTCTACGGCAGTCCCGACTCCCGTCACGTCGAGGTGAGCATCAACGCCTGCAACCGGAACCCCGCGGTTGAAGTGGAGGAGAACGACCGGGAGGTCAGGCTCCATGTGACCGTTGACGACTCTGGAGCCACGGTCGATGACTGCATGGGCGGTGCCGATGCAATCCTCGCGAGGCCCCTTGGCGACCGCACAGTGATCGCCAATGGTCACACCGTCCTGGTGACCCCGTTCGAAGAGCCCTGAGTTGCCCCAGGCGAGCGCAACGCGGTGGATCTCATCCACCTGGCGGCTGCGATCCACCGCGCAACCCCTGTGAAGTCGCGCCTCAGCGAGCGTCGCGAGGAGAACTCGCTTGAGACGCATCGGCCGGAGCGCGGCGACAACCGCCTCCGACAGGCGACTGCCCAACCCGCGTTGGTCGAACACCCGGCTCAGCCTCCCGCCGCGCAACGAGACGACCGGTCCTGACCTGTCGGTCGTCGTTGTTTGCTCCGCGTTCCCCCGGGAATCACCTGCAACGTGAAGGGTGAGACTCACCCGCCTGAAGGAGTGCCACGATGCGTCGAACCCTGCCCTTGACCACGACAAGTGCCGCCCTGGTGGCTCTCGTACTCGGCGGTCTCGCCGCGGTTCCCGCCCAGGCCGACCGACACCACGCGCATCACCAGGCCACGAGCGTCCGGTTCGCCACCTTCAACGCGTCGCTGAACCGGAGCGCCGACGGGCAGCTCGTGGCCGACCTGACGACCACGACCAACGTGCAGGCGCAGAACGCGGCCGAGACCATCCAGCGGGCGCGGCCCGACATACTGCTGGTCAATGAGTTCGACTTCGTCGAGGGCGGAGTCGCCGCCGACCTGTTCCGCGCCAACTACCTCGAGGTCGGCCAGCGCGGTGCGGAGCCGATCCACTACCCCTACGCCTACGTCGCCGAGTCCAACACCGGCATCCCGAGCGGCTTCGACCTCAACAACGACGGTCAGGTTGCTGGTGGCGACGACGCGTTCGGCTTCGGCGTCTTCCCCGGCCAGTTCGGGATGGTCGTCTACTCCAAGTACCCGATCGACGTACGACGGGCGCGGACCTTCCAGCACTTCCTCTGGAAGGACATGCCCGGGGCGCTGCTGCCCGACAACCCCGCGACACCCGAGCCCGCGGACTGGTACTCGCCCGAGGAGCTCGACGTCTTCCGGCTGCCCAGCAAGTCGCACTGGGATCTCCCGATCAAGGTCCACGGCAAGACGGTGCACTTCCTGGTCTCACACCCGACCCCACCGGTCTTCGACGGCCCGGAGGACCGCAACGGCGCCCGCAACTTCGACGAGATCCGGCTCTGGGCCGACTACATCAAGGGCGGGAAGGCCGCGCGCTACCTCTACGACGACGAGGGCCGTCGCGGCGGTCTGCCACGTGGTGCGAGCTTCGTCATCGCCGGCGACCAGAACAGCGACCCGCTCGACGGTGACTCGATCCCCGGCGCGGTCCAGCAGCTGATCGAGTCGCCGCGGCTCCAGGACCCGCTGCCCACCTCGGACGGAGCGGTCGAGGCCACAGCTCTCCAGGGCGGCGCGAACGCCACCCACGAGTCCGACCCGCGCTACGACACCGCGGACTTCGCCGACACCGCTCCGGGGAACCTGCGGGCCGACTACGTGCTGCCGTCCCAGGATCTGCGCGTTCGGGACGCCGCGGTGTTCTGGCCGGTCCAGGCCGACCCGCTGTTCAGGCTGACCGGGGTCTTCCCGTTCCCGACGTCGGACCACCGCCTGGTCTGGATCGACGTCACGAGGCGCTAGAAGTCACCGGCCCGGTGCCGCACCGGCTTCAGCAGCGCGGACAGCGCGCCGAGGTCGTCGGAGCCCATCGCCGGCAGGGCGAACTCCGCCTTCACGAGGTCGGCGGTCGCGGCCTCGACGAGGGCACGGCCGGCGTCGGTGATCTCGGCGAGCACGGCGCGACCGTCCTCCGGGTGCCTCCGGCGTACGACGAGCCCGGCGGCCTCGAGGCGGTCGATGATCGAGGTGACCGAGGTGGGGTGCACCTGCAGCCGCTCACCCATCTTGCCGAGCGGGAGCGACCCGGCTCGGGAGAACGTGAGCAGCACCAGGGCCTCGTAGCGGGCGAAGGTCAGCCCGTGGGGCTTGAGGAGCTCGTCGAGCTGTGCGAGCACGAGCTGCTGCACCCGCATCAACGAGGTCACGGCATGCATCTGCTCGACGGCGCCCCACCGCAGTCCCCACTGCCGCGCGGCCTCGTCGATCGGGTCGAAGTCCAGCTTCTTGCGTGTCGCCATGGCTAGTTGACCCTAGGGCCACGAAGCCCGGCCCGCTGCACCACCCTCTGGATGGTGAGGTCCCGCTCGTCTGGACGCGCGACGTACTTGATCTCACGCAGCCCCTGGGACTGGGCGGCGTTCTCGAAGGTGAAGTGGCCGTAGCCGAGCAGGCGGCCGTGGAGCGGCTTGACCACCGAGATGTCCAGGATGCGCGCCAGCGGCATGGTCGCGAGCTGCTGGTTGAGCACCCCATGCACGCGGAACACCCGCATGTTGGTCACCACGAAGCGGTCCATGTGCTCCTGGAGCGACTTGTACCCGGCGTGGGCCAGGATCGCGGCCGCGACCAGGAACGGCAGCCAGGCCAGCCCGACCGGCGAGACCAGGAACAACACGAAGACCAGCAGCCCCACCAGGGCCTCGAGTGCCGGCAGCACGTGCACGATCCAGTGATGCGGCACCTCGTCGACGATCACCTCGCCCTCGTCGCGCAGCAGGTGCTTGCCGATCTCCGGGTTGGGGATTCGGCGACGCAGCCAGGCGAGCACGCGTGGGCCTAGGAGAACAGCGCGTTGAGGAAGTCGATCAGCCCGTCGAACAGGTTGGTCGCGAGATCCCAGCCCAACGAGGCCCCGTCCTTGGTGAAGTCCGCGAGCCGCTGCGGGTCGGTGAACATCCAGTAGCCGACGAAGACCACAACCACCACGATCACGAGGGGCATGAGCTTCTTCATGTCCAACTCCATCCGGCAGCTTCAGCGCGGCGCGCCCGATCACGCACCTGTTCAGGTCATTGCTACCAAACCGAGTCCGTCAAGTCTCGGAGGCTCGCTGCTCCGGTGGCCTAAGGTTCTTCCTCGAGAGAGGGAGACTCATGCGCCTGCGACCCACAGCCCCGTTGGCCTGCATCGCCACGGCCGCACTGGCGGTCGCCGGACTGAGCCCGGCGGCGGCCGAGTCCTCCGCGCGCCAAGACCGCCCGCTCGTCAAGGTGGTGACCGACCACGCGGACGGAACCTCCGAGACGCGGTACGTCGAGCGCCCGTTCGGGCGACGCGCAGGTGCGGTCCGGGCGGCCGCGTCGTACCCCCACCGGGTCTATGTCGCGAAGGTCACCAACCAGGGTCCCTACAGCGTCTCCGACGCCACCGCTGCGGGCTGGGTCGACCAGTCGCTCGCCCGCTGGCGGGCCGAGAGCGCCGGCCGGATCTCGTCGTACGCCCGTGTCGGTGGCATCAAGCCGTTCACGGCCGGCTCCTGCACCAATCAGAACACCTTGTGGAACGCCGCGGACGACCAGTTCCCCGGCGTGGACTTCGGCGCCCCGGGAAACCACCTGCTGGTGCTCGTGCCGGCGTCGCCGTGCGTGTTCGGGGTGGCCACGGTCGGCAGCAGCATCGCCGACGGAGGCGAGGTGGCCATCAGCGTGGGCAGCGACCAGGGACTCTTCCTGCAGGGTCTGTTGCACGAGCTCGGGCACAACATCGGGCTCGAGCACGCCAACTCCCGGCTGTGCGACCCCACCTCCACCTGCACCGCCAGTGCCTACGGCAACTGGTACGACTTCATGGGCATCTCGATCGGCGGCTTCCGGCCGACCGCTCTCCAGTCCGCGTCGCGCGTGCAGCTGGGTCTCACCCAGACCTGCGAGGTGCCGACGCTCGCACTGGCTGCCGGCCAGCGCACGGTGAGCGCGACCTACGACGTGTTCAGCCGGGCGGCCGGCACCGGCACCCGTGGCCTGCAGCTGACCGACCCCGACGACAACACCGTCTACTACCTCGAATGGCGCAACCGGGCCGGCTGGGACAGTGCCGCGTACTACGGGACGGGCAGCGCGCTCGCGCAGCCGAACGTCTTCGACACCGGCATCACGGTGGCCCGGAAGGCCGGCGCCGGCACGGTCCTCTACTCCTACCCGAAGCCCGGCGGCGGGCGGCTCTTCTCGCGCAAGACCGGCGAGACGTTCAGCCGAGGCGGCACCGAGGTGCGCGTCGACTCGACCAGCGGCAGCGCGGCGCAGGTCACCGTCACCCTGACCGACCCCTCGGTCGTCAGCGCCCCGACCCTTCCGGCGCAGTCAGGCAGCGCGCGCGTGACCGGCACGGTCCAGGCCCGAGGCACCGCGGTGGCGGGCACGCGCGGCTGGACCGCCGGCGCGTGCTTCCGTCACCAGTGGTACGTCGACGGCGCGGCGGTGCCCGGCGCGATCGGCTCCACATTCCCGCTCTCGGCCGCGATGAAGGGCAGGCGGATCCAGGTCCGGCTGGTCGGGCAGCGCACCGGCTACCAAGCCCGCACCGCCCTCTCGCCGGCGCTCGTGGTGCTCGGCTCCTTCACCAAGGCACCAAAGCCGAAGCTCAAGGGGAAGACCAAGGTCGGCAGGAAGCTCAGGGTGGTCCGCGGAGCCTGGTCGCCGGCCCCCGACACGTTCACCTACAAGTGGTACGCCGGCAAGAAGCGGGTCAAGGGCGCGAAGAAGCCGACCCTTCACCTGACGCGTGCGATGAAGGGCAAGCGCATCAAGGTCGTGGTGACCGCGAAGCGCAGCGGTTACGCGTCGATCTCCAAGGCCTCACATCGGTCCGGCAAGGTGCGCTAGCCAGGGCGACTAGCCGAGGAGTGCGTCGGCGGCGGCGTAGGGGTCGGTCTCCCCCGCCACCACGCTCGCGGCGAGCTCGTCGAGCTCGGAGCGTGCGTCGACCTGACCCCAGCGGTTCCGCAGCTCGGTCAGGGCGATGGCTTCGATCTCGTCGCGCGCACGTCGTACGCGGCGGGCCTGGAGCTGCCCGCTCGACACCAGCCACTCGCGGTGCTCCTCGACCGCGGCAGCCACCTCGTCGACACCAGTGCCCGAGACCGCGGCGGTGGCGAGCACGGGCGGCTTCCAGGCACCCTCGGGGCGCGGCGAGAGCCGCAGCATGTTCTTCAGGTCGCGGCGCACCTGGTCGGCGCCGTCGCGGTCGGCCTTGTTGACGACGTAGAGGTCGCCTATCTCGAGGATCCCGGCCTTGGCCGCCTGGATGCCGTCGCCCATGCCGGGTGCGAGCAGCACCAGCGTGGTGTCGGCCAGCCCGGCGATCTCCACCTCGGACTGCCCGACCCCGACCGTCTCGACCAGCACCACGTCGTAGCCGGCCGCGTCGAGTACCCGGATCGCCTGCGGTGTCGACCAGGCGAGCCCGCCGAGGTGTCCGCGCGAGGCCATCGAGCGGACGTAGACGCCGTCGTCGGTGTCGTGGTCCTGCATGCGCACGCGGTCGCCGAGCAAGGCACCGCCGGAGAACGGCGAGGACGGGTCCACTGCGAGTACGCCGACCCGCTTGCCCGCCCGCCGCAGCGCCCCCACCAGTGCCGAGGTCGAGGTCGACTTGCCGACGCCGGGCGAGCCCGTGATGCCCACGACGTGAGCCCGACCGGCGTGGGGGGCGAGGCCCGCCATCACCTCACGCAGCTGGGGGGAGGCGTCCTCGACCATCGAGATCAGCCGCGCGACAGCACGCTGCTGGCCCTCGCGTGCTGACTCGACGAGCCCGGGAACGGAGACAGCCGACCTCCGGAGTGGAGGTCGGCTGTCGCTCGAGGAAGATGTCACGCCTTGGGGACGCGCACGATCAGGGCGTCGCCCTGGCCGCCACCACCGCAGAGAGCGGCGGCACCGACGCCACCGCCGCGGCGCTTGAGCTCGAGCGCAAGGTGGAGGACGACGCGGGCGCCGGACATGCCGACCGGGTGCCCGAGCGCGATCGCACCACCGTTGACGTTGACCTTGGACTCGTCGAGGCCGAGCGCGCGGGTCGACTCGATGCCGACCGCGGCGAACGCCTCGTTGAACTCGATCAGGTCGAGGTCCTTGGGCTCGATGCCCTCCTTCGCGCACGCCTTGGCGGTCGCGTTGGCGGGCTGCATCTGCAGGCTCGAGTCGGGACCGGCCACCATGCCGTGAGCACCGATCTCGGCGAGCCACTCCAGCCCGAGCTCCTCGGCCTTGGCCTTGCTCATCACCACGACCGCGCAGGCGCCGTCGGAGATCTGCGAGGCGGAGCCGGCAGTGATGGTGCCCTCCTTGGAGAAAGCCGGGGGCAGCTTGCCGAGCGACTCGGCGGTGGTGTCGCCACGCACGCCCTCGTCGGTGGTCACCACGATCGGGTCGCCCTTGCGCTGCGGGATCGTCACCGGGACGACCTCGTCGTCGAAAACGCCGTTCTTCCAGGCCGTCGCAGCCTTCTGGTGGGAGGCGGCCGCGAAAGCGTCCTGCTCCTCGCGGGTCAGCTTCACGCCCTCGGAGTTGATCTGCTCGGTGAGACCGCCCATGGCCTGCTTGGTGGCCTGGTCGTAGAGCGCGTCGTAGGCCATCGAGTCGACGAGCTTCACGTCGCCGAACTTGAAGCCCTCGCGCGACTTGGGCAGCAGGTGCGGAGCGTTGGTCATCGACTCCATGCCGCCGGCCACGACGATCTCGACCTCTCCGGCGCGGATCATCTGGTCGGCCATCGCGATCGAGTTGAGGCCGGAGAGGCACACCTTGTTGATCGTGATCGACGGCAGGCTCCACGGCAGCCCGGCGGCGATGCCGGCCGCACGCGCGGGGTTCTGGCCGGCACCCGCGAGGATGACCTGGCCCATGATCAGGTAGTCCACCTGGTCACCGGTCACCCCGGCCTTCTCCAGAGCGCCCTTGATGGCGACGCCACCGAGGTCTGCCGCAGAGAGGGTCTTGAAGCCGCCCAGCAGGCGACCGATCGGGGTGCGAGCCCCTGCGACGATGACAGTTCCGGACATGACGGCCTCCAGCACGAGCGTTCGGTTGCTTATATGGCGAACCTACGTCGCCAACCTTCGTGAGGCTACCTACTCCGTCGTAGGGACGGGGAGGGGTCTCGGGTGTCTAACAAGTCACAGTCCCTCGATACTCCCGCGGCGGTGTACGACGATGTCCCGCATGTCTGCCCCTCTTGACGCACCGAGCATTCCGGAGCACCTGTTCATCGCGATCGACCACGTCGGTGTCGCCGTACCTGACCTCGACGAGGCGAAGGCGTTCTACACCGACAAGCTCGGCATGAAGGTCCTCCACGAGGAGACCAACGAGGAGCAGGGAGTCCGCGAGGCGATGGTGGGTGTCGGCGACTCCGGCTCCTGCATCCAGCTGCTTGCCCCGCTCAACGAGAGCTCGACCATCGCGAAGTTCCTGGACCGCTCCGGACCCGGCCTGCAACAGCTGGCCTACCGAGTGACCGACCTCGAGCAGGTCTCGGCCATCCTGCGCGAGCGCGGGCTTCGCCTGCTGTACGACGCCCCGCGGCGCGGCACGGGCGGCAGCCGGATCAACTTCGTCCATCCCAAGGACGCCGGCGGGGTGCTCGTCGAACTGGTCGAGCCCCACCCCGACGCCCACTGACCTTCAGACAGCACCCGGTTAGGTAAGTCACAGGCACTGTCGCCGTTGATTACCGACGGGTAGATTTTCGTGTAGCCACGCCCACACCAGGAGCAGTTCTGTGAAGCAGATTCTCGAGGCCATCCTCGCCGGCGACACCTCCGCGGAGGACTACGCCGCCCTGGAGCTGCCGGAGTCCTACCAGGCCGTCACCGTCCGCAAGGACGAGGTCGACATGTTCGAGGGCATCGCCTCGAAGGAGAAGGATCCGCGCAAGTCGCTGCACCTCGACGAGGTGGCTCTCCCGGAGCTGGGGCCGGGCGAGGCCTACGTCGCCGTGATGGCCAGCGCCATCAACTACAACACGGTGTGGACCTCGATCTTCGAGCCCGTCTCCACGTTCGGCTTCCTGGAGCGCTACGGCCGCATCTCGCCGCTGGGCAAGCGCCACGACCTGCCCTACCACGTGGTCGGCTCAGACCTCTCCGGCGTCGTGCTCAAGACCGGTGTCGGCGTGCACACCTGGAAGCCGGGCGACCGCGTCGTCGCGCACTGCCTCTCGGTCGAGCTCGAGGGCCCCGACGGCCACAACGACACGATGCTGGACCCCGAGCAGCGCATCTGGGGCTTCGAGACGAACTTCGGCGGCCTGGCCCACATCGCCCTGGTCAAGGCCAACCAGCTGATGCCCAAGCCCGAGCACCTGACCTGGGAGGAGGCCGCCTCCCCCGGCCTGGTGAACAGCACGGCGTACCGCCAGCTCGTCAGCGCCAACGGCGGCAACATGAAGCAGGGCGACAACGTCCTGATCTGGGGTGCCAGCGGCGGTCTCGGTGGCTTCGCGACCCAGTACGCCCTCAACGGCGGTGCGGTCCCGGTCTGCGTTGTGTCCAACGAGGAGAAGGCCAAGATCGTGCGCAAGATGGGCGCAGAGCTGGTCATCAACCGCTCCGAGGAGAACTTCAAGTTCTGGAACGACGAGGGCACCCAGCAGGACCCCAAGGAGTGGAAGCGCCTCGGCGCCAAGATCCGCGAGCTGACCGGCGGCGAGGACATCGACATCGTCTTCGAGCACCCGGGTCGTGAGACGTTCGGCGCCTCGGTGTTCGTGACCCGCAAGGGCGGCACGATCACCACCTGTGCGTCGACCTCGGGCTACATGCACGAGTACGACAACCGTTACCTCTGGATGAACCTCAAGCGGATCATCTCCTCGCACTTCGCCAACTACCGCGAGTCGTGGGAGGCCAACCGCCTGATCGCCAAGGGCATGATCCACCCGACGCTGTCCAAGACCTACCGCCTCGAGGACACCGGCCAGGCGGCCCTCGACGTGCACCACAACAAGCACCAGGGCAAGGTCGGCGTGCTGTGCCTCTCCCCCGAGGAGGGCCTGGGCGTCCTCAACGAGGAGCTGCGTGCGAAGCACCTCGACCAGATCAACGCTTTCCGGGGCATGTGAACGGTCGCCGGACGCCGAAAGATTGGGGCATCCCACCAAGACATGGTGGGGTGCCCCTTTGTTTTGTCGGGCCATCAGGGAGAATCGACTCGACTCCCCGACCACGAGCCACCCAAAGGAATTGAGGGATCTCGGATGAGCGACCGCTCCGGCCTATCCATCTTCGACGAAGAGCCCGGCAACCAGACCGGACAACCGGGCGACGAGGCCACGCAGGTCATCCCCACCGTCGCACCCAAGCCCGGCGCCCCGGCGGCGGCGCCGTCGTTCCCGCTGGTCCGCAAGGGCGGCTACGACCCGGCGAGCGTCGACCGGCAGTTCCACTCGTTCGCCGGCGAGAAGGCCGGCCTGGTCGCCAGCCTGGCCGAGGCCAAGCAGAGAGTGGTCGCCCTCGAGCAGCAGCTGTCCGAGGCCCAGTCGACGCTGCAGGAGACCTCCAACCCGACGTACGCCGGGCTCGGTGGCCGCGCCAGCGAGATGCTGCGCCTGGCCGAGGAGCAGGCCGACGACGTACTCGTGCAGGCCCGTGCCCAGGGCGACGAGATCATCCGCCGAGCCAACACCGACGCCGACGCGCTTCGCGCCCAGGCCGCGCGCGACGCCGAGGACATGCGCATGGTGCAGCTCAAGGAGCTCGACGAGCAGCGCACGACGGCGATGGCCGACGTCGAGCGCGACCGGTCGATCGCCAAGGCGGAGGCCGACGACCTGCGGGCGTCAGCCAAGCGCGAGGCCGACCAGCTCAAGCTCGCGGCCGAGCACGAGGTCAACACGCTCCGCACCGGCGCCAAGCGTGAGGCCGAGCAGGCCAAGGCGCAGGCCGACCGCGAGGTGCAGGAGGCTCGGCGGGCGCTCGCCGTGGAGAAGGAGCGGCTGACCCGCGAGGCTGCCGAGCACCACACCAACGCCACTGCTGAGACCCAGCGCCTGGTCGAGGAGTCCGAGGGTCGCGCCAACGCCGCCGAGCAGCGCGCCCGGGAAGCGATGACCACTGCCACGACCCAGCGTCAGCAGGCCGAGACCGAGGCGGAGCGGCTGCTCACCCGCGCTCGCCGCGAGGCCGAGCAGATCGTCTCGTCGGCGCAGACCCAGGCCAGCTCGTTCATGGCCTCGGGCCAGGCCGACGCCGAGCGGCAGCTCGCCACCCTGAACGCCGAGGTCGACCGCCTCACCAAGCGGCGCGACTCGATCGTGGCCCAGCTCGGTGCGCTGCGCGACGTGGTGGCCGGCTTCGCCGACGTACCGGACCCGAAGCAGGCCCAGGGCACAGCGGGCAAGGTGGAGGCCAAGGCCGACGGAAAGGCTGCGGGCAAGGCCGACGAGAAGGCCGGCGCGAAGGTCGAGGCCAAGGCGGATACCAAGGCTGAGGCGGCCTCCAAGTCCAAGGCCGAGGACGACGACGAGTGAAGCCCCGCACCCCCAGCACCACCGAGGCCGGCGCATCCCCCGAGGATGCGCCGGTCTTCGGCGTAGCAGGCACCGGACACGGCACGTTCGTCTTCGGCTTCCTGATCGGCCTCGGCCTGCTCGGCGCCTACCTGGTGCTCGCGCTGGTCCAGGCCATCGGCTCGATCCTGGTGCTGGTGGTCGTGGCGATGTTCCTGGCCGCCGGCCTCAACCCCGCCGTCGAGTGGCTGATGCGGCGCGGTCTCAAGCGATCCTGGTCCGTGTTCGCGGTGATCGTGGGCGTGCTCGCGGCCCTGGTGCTGTTCTTCGTCGCCCTGGTTCCGGTCATCACCGACCAGGTCGCCGCCATCGCCGACAACGTCCCCCGGTGGTTCGACGAGCTGGGCAACAACAAGCAGATCCAGGAGCTCGACGCCGAGTGGCAGCTGCTGGACAAGATCAAGGACTTCGTCACCGACGGCAAGTTCGCCGGCGCCCTCTTCGGCGGCGTCGTCGGCTTCGGCAAGGCGATCCTCTCGCTGCTCTCGAGCACGTTCGTGGTCTTCGTGCTGACGCTCTACTTCGTCTCGGGCCTGGCCCCGATCAAGCAGGCGATGTGGAACCTCGCTCCGGCCAGCAAGCGCGACCGGGTGGCCTACCTGGGCGACAAGATCTTCGACAACGTCGGCCACTACGTGTCCGGCGCCTTCCTGGTCGCGATGTGCGCCGGCATCAGCTCGCTGGTGTTCCTGCTGGTCGTCGGCCTCGGTGAGTACGCCGTCGCCCTGGCCGCCGTCGTCGCCGTGCTCGACGTCATCCCGATGATCGGCGCCACCATCGGGGCCGTCATCGTCACTGCCATCGGCTTCGCCACCGACGTCAAGATCGGCATCGCCTGCGCGATCTTCTACGTCATCTACCAGCAGGTCGAGAACTACGTCGTCTACCCCCGGGTGATGCAGCGCTCCTTCGACCTCCCCGGCTGGGCCATCGTGATCGCCGCCCTCGTCGGCGCCTCGCTCCTCGGCGTGATCGGAGCCCTTCTCGCCATCCCGACCGCCGCTGCGATCTCCCTGATCGTCAAGGAGGTCTGGCTCCCCCGCCAGCAGCTCCGCTGACTCATATTGGCCGAGCGTGGCTTCGGCCAGAAGCGGCAGGAAGGCTCGCAGGCTCGCCGTGGCCGAACGGCCTCCCGCCACGCTGCCGGCCGGCCTGCCCGGGCCGAGCGTGGCTTCGGCCAGAAGCGGCAGGAAGGCTCGCAGGCTCGCGGTGGCCGAACGGCCTCCCGCCACGCTGCCGGCTGGCCTGCCCGGGCCGAGCGTGGCTTCGGCCAGAAGCGGCAGGAAGGCTCGCAGGCTCGCCGTGGCCGAACGGCCTCCCGCCACGCTGCCGGCTGGCCTGCCCGGGCCGAGCGTGGCTTCGGCCAGAAGCGGCAGGAAGGCTCGCAGGCTCGCCGTGGCCGAACGGCCTCCCGCCACGCTGCCGGCTGGCCTGCCCGGGCCGAGCGTGTCTTCGGCAGCCTGGGGCGGTCGGCTCGCTTCGCGAGCAGAGGCCCGGAGGCCTCCCGCCACGCTGCCGGCTGGCTTTCCCCACTCTGCCGGCTAGGCGAGGAAGCGGCGGAGGATCTCGGTGAAGACCTCGGGCTGCTCGGAGTGGAGCCAGTGGCCGGCGTTCTTGATGGTCACCTTGCGGTTGCGGGGGAAGTAGCGGTCCATGGCGGGGGCGTACTCGTCGAGCACGTAGTCGGAGTGTTCTCCGGCGAGCCACAGCACGGGTCCCGGGTACGGCGGCACGTCCTCGACCAGGTCCGTAGGCCAGCCGCTGATGGTGGCGAGGTCTCGCTCGATCACGTCGAGGTTGACCTGCCAGCGCCAGTCGTCCCCGTCGCGGCGCAGGTTCTGCAGCAGGAACGAACGGACCGTCGGGTTCGGGACCGCGGCCGCCAGCGCGTCGTCGGCGTCCTGACGACGCTCGAGGGAGTGCAGGTCGACGGCCTTGAGTGCGGAGGTGTAGCCGATGAACTCCCGGCCCGTGTCGTAGGACACCGGCGCGATGTCGGCGACGCAGAGCCGGGCCACCCGATCGGGGTGGAACAGCGCCGCGAGCATCGCCACCTTTCCGCCCAGCGAGTGACCGACCAGCGTCACGGGCTCATCGTCCTTCCACAGCGCGACGACCTTGTCTGCCGCCTTGCGGAAGTCGAAGCGCTCGGACCACGCCGACCTGCCGTGCTCCGGGAGGTCGACGAGCAGGACCTGGTGGTCGACGGACAGTGCCTTGGCGATCGTGGTCCAGTTGCGCCCCTGCCCGAACAAGCCGTGCAGGAAGACGACGGGGCTCCCGTGGTCACCCAGCCGGGTCAGGTGCAAGGACATGCGGCGATTGTGTCAGCAGGCTCAGCAGTGCCGGCGGACGCCCTGGGGAGACAGGTCCCGGTCACGCAGCACCACACTCAGACGGGAGCCCCAGCGTTCGCAGGTGTGCCTGAAGTCGCGTCGGCGGTACTCCACGACGAGCACCTGGGCGCCGTACGACGACACATAGCGGCGGCACTCGCGGTAGCGACCGCACTCCTCGGCGATGGCGAAGTCGAAGCCCAGCCGGGTGCCGTTGAGCGAGGCCCAGTTCTTCTGCGCGACCGCGAGCCCCGCCCGGTAGGGCCCGCCGGACGAGCAGCCGGGCCAGTTGGTAGTCGAGGTCGCCGTTGACCGGCGGCAGCGCAAGAGCGGCCGACAGCAGTACGACGGCCAGCTGGTTCACCGCGCCGTGTGGTCCCGGAACCCCCGGCCGGTCTTGCGGCCCAGGTAGCCGGCGTTGACCAGGTGCTCGAGCAGCGGGGCGGGCGCGAAGCCCGGCTCGCGGAACTCCAGGTACAGCTCCTTCTGGATGGCCAGCGACACGTCGTTGCCGACCACGTCGAGCAGCTCGAACGGACCCATCGGCAGCGCACAGCCGTACTTCATCGCGGTGTCGATGTCGTCGGCGGTCGAGTAGTGCGCCTCGAGCATCTTGATCGCGTCGTTGAGGTACGGGAACAGCAGCGCGTTGACGATGAACCCGGCCCGGTCGCCGCAGGACACCGCGACCTTGTCGACCTGGGCGCACAGCGCCAGCACCGTCTCCGCCACGTCGTCGTCGGTGGAGACGGTGGACACCACCTCGACCAGCTTCATGATCGGCGCCGGGTTGAAGAAGTGCATGCCGATGACGTCCTGCGGCCGCTTGGTCACCTTCGCGAGCGAGATGACCGGTAGGGAGGACGTGGTGGTCGCGAGGATGGCACCGGGCTTGCAGATCTCGTCGAGGTTCTCGAAGAGGGTGGTCTTGATCCTGAGGTCCTCGGCGATCGCCTCGACCACGATGTCGACGTCGGCGAGGTCGTCGAGGCTGGTGGTGCCGTGCAGCCGGGCGAGGATGTCGACCTTCGCGGACTCCTCGAGCTTGCCGCGCTGGATCGCCTTGTCGAGGGACTTCTCGATGCCGGCCGCGACGCCCGCGACCTTGTCCTCCGAGCGGCCGACGTACTTCACGTCGTAGCCGGCCTTGGCGAAGACCTCGACGATGCCGCTGGCCATCGTGCCCGTGCCCACCACCCCGACCAGCCGGACGTTGCGCTTGAGCTGCGGGGCGGCGTCCGCGGCCGGAGTCTCGTGGTCGGCGACGACGGCCGAGGAGTCGACGTCCTCGTAGGTGTAGAAGCCGCGGCCCGTCTTGCGGCCGAGCATGCCCGCGGTGACCATCTGCTTGAGGATCGGCGCCGGGGCGTGGAGCCGGTCGCGGCCCTGCTTGTACATCGTGTCGAGGATCTCGTACGCCGTGTCCAGGCCGATCAGGTCGAGCAGGGCCAAGGGACCCATCGGGTAGCCGCACCCGAAACGCATGGCCGCGTCGATGTCCTCACGGGAGGCGTAGCGGCCCTCGTACATCGAGACCGCGTGGTTGAGGTAGCCGAACAGCAGGGCGTTGGCGATGAAGCCCGCCTTGTCACCTGCGACGACCGGGACCTTGTCGAGCTTGGTGGCGAAGGCCTTCACGTCGTCGATGACGTCGGGCTCGGTGACGACCGTCTTGATGATCTCGAGGAACTTCTGAACGGGCGCCGGGTTGAAGAAGTGCACCCCGATGACGCGGCCGGGCTTGGCGGTCGCGGTGGAGATCTCGGTGACCGACAGCGAGGAGGTGTTGGTCGCGAGGATGGCGTCGTCGGCGACGATGCCATCGAGGGCCTTGAAGACCTCCTGCTTGATCCCGAGCTTCTCCACGATCGCCTCGATCACCAGCTGGCAGTCCTTGGTGTCGGACATGTTCGTGGTGAACGTGATGCGGCCGAGAAGCTCCTTCTGCTCCTCCTCCGACAGCTTGCCGCGGGCGACCGCTCGCCCGGTGGAGTGCTCGAGGTGCGCCTTGCCCCGCTCGACGGCGGCGTCGGTCAGCTCCACACCCACCACCTCGTAGCCGTTGCGGGCGATGACCTCGGCGATGCCGGCACCCATGGTGCCCAGGCCGATGACCCCGACAGTTCGGATGTCGCGGGAGGTGGGAACAGCAGCAGCTTCGGTCGTCATGACCGCATGATGGCACGACGACCGAAGCGCCTGGAGGGGCCAGGAGGGGCTACCGTCCAGTACCGCGCGTGAAGTTGTTCACAGCTGCGGCGTAGTCGTGGAAGCCCCGGCCGGTCTTGCGGCCGAGGTGCCCCTCGACGACGACCTTCTCGAGCAGGGCCGCCGGCGCGAAGCCGGGCTCCTTGAACTCGGTGAACAGCTCGTTCTGGATCGCCAGCGACACGTCGTTGCCGACCACGTCGAGCAGCTCGAAGGGCCCCATCGGGAACGTCGCCCACTCCTTGATCGCGGAGTCGATCTCGGTGATGTCCGTGCCGGCCTCGAGGAGCTTGACGGCGTCGTTGAGGTAGGGGAACAGCAGCGCGTTCACGATGAAGCCCGCCCGGTCACCGCACGAGACGGCTACCTTGCCGACCTTGGCGGTCAGCGCGCGGACGGTCTCGTCGACCTCGTGGGCGGTGAGGTCGGTGGTGACCACCTCGACGAGCTTCATGACCGCAGCCGGGTTGAAGAAGTGCATGCCGATCACGACCTCGGGGCGCTCGGTCGCCTGGGCCAGCTCGGTGATCGGCAGGCTGGAGGTCGTCGTGGTCAGGATCGCGCCCTGCTTGGCGATGCGGTCGAGGTCGCGGAACAGCTCGAGCTTGGTGTCCAGGTCCTCGGCGATCGCCTCGACGACGATGTCGACGTCGGCGAGTGCCTCTCGCGTGGTCGCGCCGGCGAGGCGAGCCAGCACGGCTGCCTTGCCGTCCTCTTCCAGCTTGCCCTTGGCGATCGAGCGGTCGAGGTTCTTGGAGATGCTGGCGTGGACGCCCGCCACCTTGTCGTCGCCGCGGCCGACGTACACGACGTCGTAGCCCGCCTGCGCGAAGACCTGGACGATGCCCGAGGCCATCGTCCCCGTGCCGACGACGCCGACCTTGGTGATCTCGTGGCGGAGCACCGGTGCCTCCGCGCCGCCCTCCGACGCCTCGTCGGCGAGGGTGCGACCCTCGTCGGCCAGCTGGTCGAGCAGGTCGGCCGGCTTGTGCAGGTTGTCGCCGGTCTCGGCGTACCGAGCAGCCAGTGCGTCGCGTACGACGGCCGCGCCCAGCGCGTCGAGTGTCTCCAGCGGCCCGGCCGGGTAGCCGCAGCCGAAGCGCATGGCCGCGTCGATGTCGGCGCGGGAGGCGTAGCCCGACTCGTACATCCGGACGGCGTGGTTGAGGTAGGGCAGGACCAGGGTGCGGTAGATCTGCTCAGTCATGCGAGAAAGTGTGACACCGAGTTCTACTAGTGGGTAGGTACCGTTCGAGCACCGGACGAGAGATAGGTCACGCCCGGCCCCGCCGTCCGGCGCGAGGCGGGGTAGATTGCCCGGCGTGCGTCTCGTCATTGCCCGCTGCCAGGTCGACTACGCCGGGCGGCTGACCGCCCACCTGCCGATGGCGACCCGGCTGATCATGGTGAAGAACGACGGCTCGGTGCTCGTCCACTCCGACGGCGGCTCCTACAAGCCGCTCAACTGGATGTCTCCACCGTGCAAGGTCAGCGAGGGCAAGACCGACGAGGGCACCATCGAGTGGACGGTCGTCGGCAAGGAGGGCGACACGCTACGCATCCTCATCGAGGAGGTGCTCAGCGACTCGGCGTACGACCTCGGCGTCGACCCCGGCCTGCAGAAGGACGGCGTCGAGAAGCACCTTCAGGAGCTGCTGGCCGAGCACCCGGCCACGCTCGCCGACGGCCTGACCCTCGTACGACGTGAGTACCCCACCGCCATCGGCCCGGTCGACCTGATGTGCCGTGACAACGCCGGCGCCCACGTAGCCGTGGAGATCAAGCGGCGCGGGGAGATCGACGGCGTGGAGCAGCTCACCCGCTACCTCGAGCTCCTCAACCGCGATCCTCTCCTTGCCCCGGTGCGCGGGATCTTCGCCGCGCAGGCGATCAAGCCGCAGGCGCGCACCCTCGCGGAGGACCGCGGCATCGCCTGCGCGGTGGTCGACTACGACGCGCTGCGCGGCATGGACGACCCCACGGACAGGCTCTTCTGACACGATCGACCCCGTGGCCGAAGCCAATGGAGAAGTCGGGCGACGACGAGGGTGCCGATGCTGATCCATCACCTGGCCCTGCCCGACGACTGGGCAGCCGCGCAACGGGCCGGTGACTACCGCGTCTCCACCCGCGGCGTCAGCCTGGAGCAGGAGGGGTTCATCCACTGCTCGCTGCCGCACCAGGTCGAGCAGGTCCGCATGATGTTCTATGCCGACGTCGACGACCTGCTGCTGCTGACGCTCGACACGGACCTGCTCACCAGCCCCTGGCGGCTCGACCCGGTCGGCGACGAGGAGTTCCCCCACGCCTACGGGCCGATCAACCTCGACGCGGTCACCGGCGTCCAGCGCGTCGGGTAAGCGGGAGGTCAGCCACCCACGAGCGCGGCGACCTCGTCGGCACAGCCCCAAGAGAGGGTGACCCCGGCTCCGCCATGCCCGTAGCAGTGCACGACGTCGCCCTCGCGTTCCAGGCGCACGGTCGGCCGTGCCGGACGCAGCCCGACCCGATGCCCCAGCACCCGCGCACGTCCGAGCCCGGGCACCAGTGCGATCGCGCGGTCGAGGATCTCCTTGGCCACGACGTCGGAGGAGCGTCGCTCCCACTCCCCCTCGTCGTCGGTGCCGCCCACCACGATGTCCTCCGACCGCGGCACGACGTACGTCGGCCCGGAGGCGTCCAGGGTCCAGCGCTCGAGCCCGATCTGGGACAGCAGCACGACCTGGCCGCGCACCGGCTGCAGCGAGGTGTCGCCGGCCATCAGCCTGGCCCCGAGCCCCGACGCGTCGACCACCACCTCGGCGTGGGACGGCAGCGCCTGCAGGGCCATCCGGGTGAGCGTGCCGCCGAGCTCCTCTACCCGCGCGACCAGCCAGCGCAGGTAGACCGGCATCTCCACGACCGGCACGGTGAGCACCAGCCCTTCGACGTACGGCGCAGGCACGTCGCGCGTGCGCGTCAGGGCAGGGACCGCGGAGGCCCACCAGGGGTCGGGCGTCTCGCTGCGCAGGAGCTCGGTGCCCGCACGCATCGTGATCCCGGTCCTCGATGAGGCGAGCGCCTCGAAGGCTTGGTAGCTGCGGGCCGACCAGGCGGTCACCCGCTCGAACGGGTAGGCGCGGTACGGGTACCACAGTGCGGCGGCCACCGCCGAGGTCGTCTCCAGCGGCAGGTCACGCGCGAGTACGTCGACCCGGTGCCCGTCCTCGAGCAGCCGCACGGCACAGGTAAGCCCGACGACTCCGGCACCCACGACCACCACGCGGCTCATGCGGGCGATTCTGCCGGGTCGCGGCTCTTGCCATCAGGTCAACTGACCTATAAGGTCTGGTCGGGGAGGAACTGGAACACGTTCTAGGAGCGTTGATGCGTCGAGCCCTGCTCACCCTCGTCACCACCTTGCTGGCCCTCGGCCTCACCGCGCCGACCGCGGTCGCACACGAGGAGCGTCCCGCCACCTTCCCCGACGGCTCGGGCAGGAGCCCGGCCTTCCTCGGCCTGGACAACCCCCGGCACCGGGTGGTGTGCAAGCGCGACAGCAGGAAGCGGATCGCCCGCCTGAAGGCAGGGCCGGTGAAGCGGCGCAACAAGGCTCTGCTCAAGCAGTGCCGCTTCCACTCGATCCAGGACGCGGTCGACTCGATCAAGCGTCGTCGTACGTCGATCTACGTGCTCCCCGGGGTCTACACCGAGCGCAAGTGGGCCAGGGCCCAGAAGTCGTCCTACTGCGGGAACCTCCGCAAGGCCTCGACCTCCCCGCTGCGCGCCACGTCGTACATCGGCAGCATCAGCGCCCAGGCCGTGCCCGAGGGCTCCTCTTCGGCGCAACGGGCGGCCGACGACCCCGGCCCGATCGCCCTGAGCTACGCCGACCAGCGCCGATGTGCCCACAACCTCAACCTGATCGCACTCTTCGGTGACGACAGTCCCGGCAACGGGTCGATCAGGTGTGACAACCGGTTGTGTGGCACCCAGATCGTGGGCACCGGCCGCAAGCCCGGCCAGGTGCGCATCGACAACAAGTTCGCCAAGCTCAACGCGATCCGTGCCGACCGGGTCAGCGGAATCTACCTGCGCAACTTCCTGGTGCAGCAGGCCGAGTTCAACGCGATCTACGTGATGGAGACCGACGGCTTCGTCGTGGACCGCGTCGTTGCCCGGGCCAACGACGAGTACGGCATCCTCGCCTTCGCGAGCGACCACGGCATCATCAAGAACTCGCACACCTACTTCAACGGGGACTCGGGCATCTACCCGGGCTCGGCGTCGGACCTGAACGGCAGCAGCACGAAGTTCGAGGCCCGCCGCTACGCCATCGAGATCTTCGGCAACGACAGCCACCACAACATGGTCGGCTACAGCGGCACGGCCGGGAACTCCGTCTACGCGCACCACAACGACTTCCATCACAACATCGCCGGGCTCTCCACGGACTCGCTGTTCCCGGGCCACCCCGGCCTGCCGCAGGACCACGCCAAGTGGACCGACAACCGGATCTACTCCAACAACCAGAACTACTACAAGCGCTACGTGCACAGTGGGGTCTGTGACAAGCCGATGGCGCGGCGCGGCTACCTGAACGGAACGGTCTGCCCGGTGATCCCGGTGCCGGTCGGCACGGGCATCATCATCGCCGGCGGCAACTACAACCTGACCGCCCGCAACTGGATCTATGACAACTGGCGCCAGGGCGTGATGCAGCTGTGGGTTCCCGCCCCGCTGCGGGACGAGTTCGACCCGGCGAAGCTCTACGACACCTCGAACCACAACCACTACGTCGCCAACAAGATGGGCATCGCACCCGATGGCCACCACGCGCACAACGGCGTCGACTTCTGGTGGGACGACCAGGGCAGCGGCAACTGCTGGGAGAACAACGCATCCTCGCGCGGCACCCCGACGGACAACTTCCTCCTGCAGCCGGCGTCGTGCTCCCAGGGCGGGTCCGTTTTCGTGCCCGGGCTCGTGGTCAAGGACGCCGGCTTCCTCACCTGCACGCAGTACAACCGCGCGGACCCGATCTGGCGGGACCCGCCCATGTGCGACTGGTTCGACGACCCGAGGAAGCCGGCCGCCGGAGCCGCGCAGCAGCTGATGGCTCCGTCGGTGCAGACGTCCGGACCGGGTGGCGGGTCCGCAGGAGCCCTCGGCATCGTGCTCGGCGCGTTCGCGCTCGGAGCCAGCCTGACGGTGCTGCGCCGGCGACGGGCGGAGGCCACGTGAGCCGATTGACCCGCCGGCTCCTCCTCTCGGCGCTCGTGCTCGCGGTCCTGCTCTCCGGGACGGCGGCGATCGCGGTGAGCCGCGGGCCGTCGCTCTCAGCGGTCGGCCCGGTCGAGGTGGGCGGGGTCGAGTCGTCAGGAGTGTTCCGGATCGGCGACCGACAGATCCGCCAGGTTCGCTACACCGACCGCGAGACGCTGACCTACGAGTTCACCGTGCGAAACGACGGACTCCTCGACGTGACCGTCAACGGCCTGGCGCCGGTACGCCGAGAGTCGACGCTGCTCCGGCTGGGGCGGGTCCACGGGAGCGACGGCAGGTCGGAGGTCGAAGTCCCCGCGCGGTCGTCACGGCGGCTGGTGCTCGACGTGCTCATGACGGACTGCGAGCGACTGTCAGCCAGGGCGTCGAGCCTCGTCGAGAGTCTCCCGCTCGAGGTGAGCGCCCTGGGCCGCACGCACCGGATCGAGGTCGAGCTGCCGGAGGAGCTCCGCACCGGCTCCGCCCGCGAGATGTTCTGCCCGCTGGCCACGGCCAAGTCGCGGCCGCCCGGCTGACGCGGCTCAGAAGTCGCTGATCGTCACTCCACCGCGCTCGTCGGTGATCGTGACCGTCACGAACTTCTGCTCGCCCTGCCGCTCGACCGAGCACACGATCGAGCTCCCGACGTCGGTGGCGTAGGCCGGGGCGTCGCCGCAGTCGACGTCGTCGTAGCCCTTGCCGGTGAGCTCGTCGACGAGCTTCTTGGTGGCGATGACGCCGTCGTTCAGCACGGCGTCGAACGTGACGGCACCGCGCTTGCCCCGGGTGAGCGTGACCGTGACCGTCCCCTCCACCCCGTCGAACCATCCGCGGCAGGTCAGCTGGGCCGGGACCTGCTGGTCCCACGCTGGGCAGTCGAGGTGGTCGACGTGCAGTCCCTGAGCAGCGACCTGGCCGGCGAGCTCGGCAGCGATCGGCCGCTCGAGGTCGTCCAGCGCATCGGTCGGGACCTGCGCGGTCGGGGACGGTCCGCCGATCGTGGGAGTTGCGCGCGGTGCCGGATCACCGGTGTCGCCGCCGCAGCCGGGCAGCACCAGCAGCAGGGCGGCGAGAGCGGATGCTCGCACGAGAGGCTCAGGCGCCGGCGATCCGCGGAGCCGTCGGGTCGTTGATCTCGCCGCCGGTCTCGCGCGCGACGTAATCCTCGATCTTCTCCGCGTCGCCCTTGGCCCGCTCGACCACGGCCCGCAGGTCGCTCATCTTGGCGACCTCCTCGACCTGCTCCTTGATGAACCAGCCCATGAACTGCTCGGAGGCGAAGTCGTTCTCCTCGCGGGCGATGCGGGTCAGCTCGTGGACCTGTGCAGTGACGCGCTTCTCCTGCTCGAGGGCCAGCGCGACAGGAGCGACGACGTCCTTGAACTCGTTGACGGGCGCCTCGACGCCCGGGAGCTCGACGTCGGCACCGGTGTCGAGGAGGTACTGCACCATCATCATCGCGTGGTCGCGCTCCTCGATCGCCTGCTGGTAGAACAGCGCGGCGGTCTGGGGCATGGTCAGGCCGTCGTAGTAGATCGCACAGGCGACGTACTGCAGGTGGGCGGCGAACTCGTTGCCGATCTGGACGTTGAGCTGGTCGGCGAAACGCTGCGACGTCATGTGCCCTCCTCAGGTTGCCTGCGCGCTAGGCGGCGATCTTGTCGGCCCTCTTGGCCTTCTTGGTCTTGACGAGCTCGCGCTTCTTGACCGTATAGCCAGGCGGCAACTTACCCTGCTTCATCAGCGCGATCGGACAGCGCTTGCACTTCGGCTTGGAGGTGCAGCACTTCTTCTTCGGCTTGGGTGGCACGAGGTAAGGCTACCCTAAGCCGTTCGCCCTCCGGATCACGTCAACGATGCCGCCCATGATCTCGGTGAGACCGAAGTCCTTGGGCGTGAAGACCGCGGCGACGCCGAGCTCCTTGAGCTTCTTGCCGTCGGAGTCCGGGATGATGCCGCCGACGATCACGGGTACGTCGGCCAGGCCGGCCTCGCGCAGCCCGTCGAGCACAGCGGGCACCAGCTCCATGTGCGAACCCGACAGGATCGACAGCCCGACACAGTGGACGTCCTCGGCCACGGCTGCCGACACGATCTGCTCAGGTGTCAGCCGGATGCCCTGGTAGATGACCTCGAAGCCGGCGTCGCGCGCCCGCACAGCCACCTGCTCGGCGCCGTTGGAGTGGCCGTCCAGCCCCGGTTTGCCGACCAGCAGCCGCAGCCGGCCACCCAGCTCGTCGCCAGTGGTCCGCACACGGTCGCGGACAGTAGTCAGCTCGGCGCCCGCCTCCTGTACGCCGACTGCGCCGGAGACGCCCGTGGGTGCGCGGTACTCGCCGAACACCTCGCGCAGCGTGCCGGCCCACTCCCCCGTGGTCGCACCCGCACGCGCCGCCGCGAGCGTGGCCTCCATCAGGTTCACGCCGGACTTGGCGTCCTCGGCCAGCTGCTCCAGCGCGGCCTGCACCTCGGCCTCGTCGCGCTGCTCCTTCCAGGCACGCACCGACTCCAGCGCAGCAGCCTCGGCCTCGGGGTCGGCGGTCTGGATCGCGCCGTCGAGGTCGGAGGTCAGTGGCGACACCTCGGTGGTCTCGAACCTGTTGACTCCGACCACGATCTCCTCGCCGGCCTCGATCCGCGCACGACGGGCGGCATGGCTGGAGACAAGCGCCTGCTTCATGTAGCCGGACTCCACGGCGGCGGTGGCACCACCGAGTGCCTGCACACGGTCGATCTCCTCGCGCGCGCCGGCGACGAGCTCGTCGACCTTGGCCTTGATCACGTGCGAGCCGTCGAAGATGTCGCCGTACTCGAGCAGGTCGGACTCGAAGGCCAGCACCTGCTGCAGGCGCAGCGACCACTGCTGGTCCCAAGGCCGCGGCAGGCCGAGCGCCTCGTTCCAGGCGGGCAGCTGTACGGCGCGGGCGCGCGAGCTCTTCGACAGGGTGACGCCGAGCATCTCGAGGACGATGCGCTGGACGTTGTTCTCCGGCTGGGCCTCGGTCAGGCCGAGCGAGTTGACCTGCACGCCGTAGCGGAAGCGCCGCATCTTCTCGTCGGTGACGCCGTAGCGGTCGAGGGTGATCTCGTCCCACAGCTGGGTGAAGGCCCGCATCTTGCAGGTCTCCTCGACGAAGCGAACGCCCGCGTTGACGAAGAAGGAGATGCGGCCTACGACCTTGGGCATCTCCTCAGGAGCCACCTGACCCGAGTCGCGGACGGCGTCGAGCACGGCGATCGCGGTGCAGAGTGCGTAGGCGAGCTCCTGCACAGGGGTCGCGCCGGCCTCCTGCAGGTGGTAGCTGCAGATGTTGATCGGGTTCCACTTCGGGATGTGGTTGACCGTGTAGGCGATGGTGTCGGTGGTCAGCCGCAGGGAGTGCTCCGGCGGGAACACGTAGGTGCCGCGGGAGAGGTACTCCTTGATGATGTCGTTCTGGGTGGTGCCGGCCAGCGCGTTGTGCACGGTCTCCACGTCGGCGCCGGGGTTCTGCTCCTCGGCGACGACCTGGTAGAGAGCCAGCAGCCACATCGCCGTCGCGTTGATGGTCATCGAGGTGTTCATCTCGACCAGGGGAATGTCCTGGAAGAGGTGGCGCATCTCGCCCAGGTGCGGGACCGGCACACCCACCTTGCCGACCTCGCCGCGCGACAGCGCCGAGTCGGGGTCGTAGCCGGTCTGGGTGGGAAGGTCGAACGCGACCGAGAGGCCCGTCTGGCCCTTGGCCAGGTTCTTGCGGTAAAGCTCGTTCGACGACGCAGCGGTGCTGTGACCGGCATACGTGCGCATCACCCAGGGCTTGTCCCGGCTGGGGGTGTTCTGGCTCATAGCAAACGAGCCTAGGCCCCGTGCGACTCGTGAGTAACTGCTTGTGAAGTGTTCAACACCTCCCTGCGGTGTTGAACAGTTCACACCCCTCAGACGGCCGCGGGCTCCCTCTCGACCTGGAAGAGCCGGCGCATCCGGGTGAAGGTCAGCACGCGCCGGATCGCGGGCGTGCAGCCGCGAAGGACCAGGTGACGCCCTCCGCGCTCGAGGTGGTGCGAGGCGGCACCGAGCAGCTTGAGCGCGGTCGCGTCCAACGACTCGACGTCGCTCAGATCGAGGACGACGTCCGGCTCGGACGTCGTCTGGATGTGTTCGTAGAGGGCATCGCGAACCATGCCGGTGGACCGGCCGTCGAAGCGGCCGGAGAGTGCGAGGACTGACCCGAGCTTGAAGACTTCCATGGCGCTCCCTGTCCCTGTGGGACCCACCCCCCGTGGCGGGCCCTCGTCATCTATGACGCCCGTACCCCGCGTTTGGTTGCACCCAAACGCGAAGTTCGTGACAGAGAGGGTTGCATGCAAGCCGCCCGCGTGACCGACGCCACACCGTCTCGACATGTGACCGTTGTGACGGATGTGACGACCGAACCGGGTCTTATGTGTCCAGGTCGGGCAGGGTGAGGCGCTCGATCTCGACGCCGAGACCGCGCAGGGTCTCCACGAAGCTCGGGTAGCCCCGGTCGATGTGGTGGGACTCGGCCACCGTCGTGGTCCCCTGCGCCGCGAGGCCGGCCAGGACCAACGCCGCCCCCGCGCGGATGTCGTGGGCGATGACGGGCGCACCCGAGAGGATGGGCTTCCCTCGTACGACGGCGTGGTGCCCGTCGGTCCGCACGTCGGCCCCGAGCCGGGCCAGCTCCTGGACGAACATGAACCGCGCCTCGAAGACGTTCTCAGTGATCATCGCGGTGCCGTCGCTGACGGCCGCTAGAGCCAGGGCGAACGGCTGGAGGTCGGTCGGGAAGCCCGGGTAGGGCAGCGTGACGACGTCGAACGACGACAGCTGCCTCTCGACACTGACCCGGAACCCATCGTCGTCGCCGGAGACATCGGCGCCCGAGGCAGCCAGCTTGTCCAGCACGATGTCCAGGTGGTGCGCGCGGCCACCGCGCACGGTGAGGTCTCCCCCGGCGATCGCGACCGCGAACGCCCAGGTGCCGGCCACGATCCGGTCGCTGACGGTGGCGTGGGTGACCGGACTCAGGCGGGTCACGCCGTGCACCACCAGCGTCGAGGTGGAGACGCCCTCGATCTTGGCCCCCATCGAGGTCAGCATCTCGCAGAGGTCCACGATCTCGGGCTCGCGCGCGACGTTGTCGATGACGGTCGTGCCGTCGGCGAGCACCGCGGCCATCAGCAGGTTCTCGGTGGCGCCGACGCTGGGGAAGTCCAGCCACAGCGTCGTGCCTCGCAGCCGGTCGGACACCTCCGCGACCACGAAGCCGTGCTCGATCCTGGTCGTCGCGCCGAGATCCTGCAGCCCTCTGATGTGCATGTCCAGCCCGCGACTGCCGATCGCGTCGCCACCGGGGAGACTCACCTTCGCCCGCCCGCAGCGCGCGACCAGCGGCCCGAGCACGGCGATGCTGGCGCGCAGCCGACGGACCAGGTCGTAGGGCGCTTCGTAGCCCAGCTCGGCGGGCACGTCGATCGCGACAGTGCCCGCGGCGTGGTCGTGGTCGACGTCGCAGCCGAGCTCCTGCAGCAGCCGTCCCATCACGTCGACGTCCAGGATGTCGGGGACGTTCGTGACGGTCGTGCGGCCCTCGGCGAGCAGTGCGCAGGCCATCAGCTTCAGCGCGCTGTTCTTCGCGCCGCCGACGGCGACCGTGCCCTGCAGCGGAGTGCTGCGCGGACCGTCTGTGGTGAGGCGGAAGGCTTCCATCAGGACCGACCCTATCGCTGGACCGGCATCCCTCTAGATTGGTGACATGGTCAACCTCACCCGCATCTACACCCGCACCGGCGATGCCGGCGAGACGCGCCTGGGCGACAACAGCGTGACCTCCAAGACCGACCCCCGGCTCGCTGCCTACGCCGACGTCGACGAGCTCAACTCCCAGCTCGGCTACGCGATCGCGGCCGGTGGGCTCGACGACGACGTGGTCGCGGTGCTCACGACCGTCCAGAACGACCTCTTCGACGTCGGCGCCGACTTCTGCACCCCCGTGGTCGAGGCGCCCGAGTACCCACCGCTCCGAGTGGAGCAGGCCTACATCGACCGGCTCGAGGGCTGGTGCGACCACTACAACGAGCCGCTGGAGTCCCTGCGGTCCTTCATCCTCCCCGGCGGCACGCCGGGTGCCGCGCTGCTGCACGTCTGCCGCACGGTCGCGCGCCGGGCCGAGCGGTCCGGCTGGGCGTCGTACGACGTGCACGGGGAGACCATGAACCTCCTGCCGATCAAGTATCTCAACCGGCTCTCCGACCTGCTGTTCATCCTGGCCAGGCACGCCAACCGCGAGGTCGGCGACGTCCTGTGGAAGCCGGGCGGCGAGCGCTAGAGCATGACGGACCCACAGGTGGCCCGCTTCGACGATCTCGACCCTCGCACGGCGTACGCGATCTGGCGGCTGCGCGAGACGGTCTTCGTGGTCGAGCAGGAGTGCCCCTACCTCGAGCTCGACGGGCGCGACCTCGAGCCGAGCACCCGGCACATCTGGCTCGGCGACGACGAGCCCACGGCGTACCTCCGGATCCTGGACGACGGTGACCACCTGCGCATCGGGCGCGTCGTGGTCGCCCAGGCCCACCGCGGCCAGGGGCTCGCGGACCGGCTCATGGAAGCGGCGCTGGCGGAGGTCGGCGACTCCCCCTCGGTGCTGGACGCCCAGAGCCACCTCGAGCGGTGGTACGAGCGGTTCGGCTACCGCCGCTGCGGCGAGGACTTCGTCGAGGACGGCATCGCCCACACACCGATGTCACGCACTGCCTGACGCGGCAAGGGACGTGTGCAAGGATCTGCGTGCTGTCCAGACAACAAACGGGGGGAACCATGCCGCTGCGCTCAGCTGGTGGGGCGCAGGCCGAGCCAGGTCAACACGGCCACGACGCGCCGGTTCTCGTCCTCGGACTCCCGTAGCCCTAGCTTGGCCAGGATGCTGGCGACATGGGTCTCGACGGTGCGATCGGTGAGCCACAGCCGCCGGGCGATCCCGGCGTTGGTGCGCCCCTCGGCCATCTGCGCCAGCACCTCGCGCTCCCGCGCGGTCAGCAGGGCGACGGGGTCGTCCGCGCCGCGTCGGCCGAGCAAGGTGCCCACCACCTCCGGGTCGAGCGCCGAGCCACCGGCAGCGACCCTGCGGAGCGCCTCGAGGAAGTCGTCGACGTCGAAGACGCGGTCCTTGAGCAGGTAGCCGAAGTGACCGCCGGCCGCCAGCTCCGTGGAGTGTCGGGTCTCGATGTGCTGTGAGAGCAGCACGATCCCCAACGTCGGCATCAGCGCGCGCAGCTCGCGCGCCGCGCGGGCACCGTCGTCGGTCCCGTCCGGTGGCATGCGCACGTCGACCACAGCGAGGTCGGGCACGTGCTCGGTGACCGCGGCGACGAGCGACGGCGCATCGGCTGCTTTGGCGACGACCTCGTGCCCGGCGTCCTCAAGGAGCCGGGCCAGCCCTTCGCGGAAGAGGGCGGAGTCCTCGCCGATCACGACGCGCATGGCAGCGCCGCCTTGACTACCGTGCCTCGCCCCGCGGGGCTCTCGACCTGCAGGGAGCCGCCGAGCGCGGCCACCCGGTCCGCGATCCCCGACGCCGACCCCAGGTGCGCTCCCCCACGACCGTCGTCACTCACGCTGACGATCACACTTCCGTTCTGGCGCGAGACCCGCAGGGCGATCACGCTTGCGTCGGCGTGCTTGACGGCGTTGGCGAGAGCCTCGCTGATCACGAAGAACGCCGTGGTCGCGACGTCGTCGGGAAGCACCCCGACCCTGACGTCGAGCTCGACCGGCACGGGCAACGCGCGCACGAGCCGCGCGACGGCGGCGTCGAGACCGTCGTCGAGGCTGCTTGGCCTGATGCCGTGCGCGATCTGGCGCAGCTCGGCAACCGCCGTGCCGAGCTCCGCGACCGCCTGGTCGAGCAGGTCGTCGAGCTCGACGGTGCCGTCCTCGAGGTGGCGCTGCGCCAGCCGCAGAGCCATGCCCAGCGACACCAACCGCTGCTGGGCACCGTCGTGCAAATCGCGCTCGAGCCGGCGCCGCTCCTCGTAGCCGATCTGGACCAGCCGGGACCGGCTCGACTCCACGTCGCGCAGAGCGCCGGCGAGCTCGAGCCGCAGCCGGACCGTCTCGACGCTCGAGGTCGACCGGTCTGCCACCTGCCGCAGCAGCTCGGGCGTCAGCTGTGGCGATCGCGCAACGATCACGCCCACGGCAGTGCCGGCCAGCAGGACCGGCTCGCCGCCAGGTGGCGCCGGTACGCCGTCCGCGGTCACGAAGCCGGCCGCTCCGGGCAGCCGGTAGCCGACTCGCAGCTCCGGGTCGCGCAGCGCCTTGGCAAGAACGTGCTCGAGCTCCTCCGGCGTCGTCCGTCCCTGGCTCACGTCGTGCTGGAGCTGCGCGACCGCGTCGTACGCCGCTCGGCGCAGCGGATAGAGCCGGCGGTCCACACGCTGCTGCAGACGATGGCGCAACGGACCCAGGGCCACGGCCGCCACGGCGGTGACCCCGGCTGCCGCCAGCTCGGAGTCCTGGCCGAGCACCAGCCCGGCCGTGGCCGAGGCGAGCACGTAGACGGCAACGAGCATGGTGGTGACCAGCCCCCAGGTGACCGTTCCGGCGAGGGCGCGGTCCACGTCGTACAGGTCGTGGCGGAGCATCGCGATCGCCAGCGTCACCGGGATGCCGACCAGTCCCGCGAGGCCGACCGAGCCGCTGAACCAGGTAGGTTCCCCCCAGAGCAGGATCTCGGCCAGACACAGCATGGGGTACGACGCGACGCCGAGACCGCCGACGGCCAGCCACCTGATCTGACGGCGTGCCAGCCAGCCGCTGTGCCGGTATCTGGACAGCAGCGAGAACGCGGAGGCCAGGACCAGGACCAGCATCAGGACGAAGACCGCCAGGCCGACCGCCTCGAGCCACGGGGGCAGCCCGTCGAACGGGCGGGCCAGGTCCTCCAGCGGAGGCCGGAACGCCATCGACTCGAAAGCGCCGAAGACCTCGGTGGCCGCCGTCGCGACGACCATCGTCGCCGGGCCCCAGCGCCACCGCGGACTCGGCAGCCGCCCGTCCGGGAAGTGGAGCAGGAGGAGAGCCACTGCGGCGAGCACCCAGAACGCACCCTGCTCCAGGACAGCGACCACCCAGGCCAGCGAGTCTGCGGAGTCCGGCCGGGAGGCAAGGACCTGCCACCCGATCTCTCGGGCGGCCGTGAGGGCGACGGTGAGGCTCACGACGACGAGCAGGAACCCGACCGGGTTCGCGGTCGTCCGCCGTGCGATGACGACGCCGATCACCGCCGTGAGCGGGACGACGACGAGCTCGAAGGCCAGGCCGGCCCAGCCTGCGCGGGTGTCGGCGACCACGGCGAGGGCCACGGACGCGGCCAGGACGCCGCCGGTCAGGATCGCCGCGGCGGTCGCCAGCAGTCGCGCCCGCATCATGGGCTCAGCGTAAGGCCGCCGGTCGCACCGGATCCTCCGTGACAGCACGGACCACGTTCCCGCGCCCGCCACGATGTGGCACCGGCCTCCGCGTCCCTAGCGTCGAGAGCGACAACCACCACCTGACCTGGAGGCCACCATGACCACCGACCACCTCACCCGGTCTTCCTCGACCACCGGGTCCGGAACCAGCTCCGTGCGGAGCACGATCCTGGCGGCCGGGCTCGCCCTCGCCGCGGCAACGGACGCTGTGCTGCTCGTCGTTCGCCCCTGGGGCGAGCGGGACGCGCTGGAGTACGCCGACCTCAGCCCCGTTCGCGACGGCATGTGGACCGGGGTGGCTCTGGACGGGATCAGCTTCGCAGTGATCGGCCTGACGCTGGGCCTGATGGTCTGCGCACTGGCCCGCTCCCGCGGCGCTGCGTGGGCCACGGTCGGAGCGGTCATGACGACGCTCGGCGGCGCGGTGTACGCGATGGGCGCCTACGCTTTCGCCTCGCTGGTCTGGTACGCCACCGACACCGACGTCCTCGCGGCCGCCGACGGCACCAGGCTGCTCGACTACGCGGTGGACCACCCCGAGCACGGCCAGGTCCTGCACATGGCCGGCTTCCTGGCCTACACGCTGGGGACACTCGCCGTCGCCGTGGCGCTGCTTCGGTCGAGCGCGATCCACCGGACCGTGCCGATCGCCCTGATCGTCCTGACGGTCGCCCAGTTCACGCCGATCCCCGGCCGGGCTCTGGACTTCCTGCAGGTCGCCCTGATGGTCGTGCTGGCCGCGATCGCGGGAAGCTACCTCCGCTCGACCCGCTAGCCCACGCGGGGCACGGTCACCGCCCGCGCAGCCGCTGCCCGGGCGGTGCCGCCTCGAGCCACGACAGGAACCCGGTCAGGGCGTCACGCGACATCGCCACCTCGAGCACTCCGGTGGCGGTGCGGCAGCGGACGATCACGTGCCCGTCGTACAAGGAGTAGGTCTCGGCACCCACGGGCTCACGAGTGCCCTCGTAGCTGAGGTCGCCGCGGTGCAGCAGCAGCTTGGGCCTCAGCAGCAGCGAGAAGATGCGGAACCACTCGAGCTGGTCGGCGGTGTAGCGGCCCACCCCCAGAACCCAGCCGCGCCCGGCCTTGGAAGGCCGGACGCGGACGGAGAACTCAAAGGTTCCACCGTGACGGGAGATCCACCTCCGGCGGACGACCAGACACAGGCCGTAGAGCAGGACGAGCACCAGGACAGCACCGGCCGCGTCCGCGACCCACTGCCACAGCGGCACTACCGCCCTCCCCTCGGCTGGAGACTTTCGAACCCTGAGTGTATGTCTATGAAGTTGTCGCCGCCGGTGGGCTGCTACGAGGCGCGCTCGGCAGCGCGGATACGTGCCTCGGCCCACGCCGCTGCGGCGGCCTCGGCGGCGTCGTCGTCGTTCTCGCCCGCCGCGTGAGAACGCTCGAGGTCGGCCTTGGCCTTCTCGAGGTCGACCTCGTGCGACATCTGGGCGTGCTCGGAGAGGATCGAGATGCGGTTGTTGGCGACCGAGAGGAAGCCCTCGTCGACCGCGGCGATCCACGTCTCGTTGTCGGTGGTGGTCACGTCGACGATCCCGTGCACCATCAGCGACAGCATCGGGGCATGGTTCGGCAGGATGCCGACATCACCCTCCGTGGTGCGGGCGATGACCATCGTGGCCTCGCCCGACCACACGAGACGGTCGGCTGCTACCAGTTCAACCTGCATGGTGTGCGAGGTCACGAGGACTCCTCTCGGTTCCTGAGGTGCGAGCGAAGCGAGCCTCGAAGGGCGACCTGCATCGCGGACTCAGAGGCCATGTCAGAGGCTCTTCTGGATCTCGGCCCACTTCGCCTCGACGTCGTCGAGGCCACCGCACATGAAGAACGCCTGCTCGGCGACGTGGTCGTACTCGCCGTCGCAGATCTTGTTGAACGCCTCGATGGTGTCCTCGACCGAGACGGTCGAACCCTCGATGCCGGTGAACTGCTTGGCGACGTAGGTGTTCTGCGAGAGGAACCGCTGGATCCGGCGGGCCCGGTGCACGACGATCTTGTCCTCCTCGGACAGCTCGTCGACACCGAGGATCGCGATGATGTCCTGCAGCTCCTTGTTGCGCTGGAGGATCTGCTTGACCCGGATCGCGCAGTCGTAGTGCGCCTGGCCGATGTACTGCGGGTCCAGGATGCGCGACGTCGAGGTCAGCGGGTCGACCGCCGGGTAGATGCCCAGCGACGCGATCTCACGCGAGAGCTCTGTGGTCGCGTCGAGGTGCGCGAACGTGGCCGCGGGGGCCGGGTCGGTGTAGTCGTCGGCGGGGACGTAGATCGCCTGCATCGAGGTGATCGAGTGACCACGCGTCGAGGTGATCCGCTCCTGGAGCGTGCCCATCTCGTCGGCGAGGTTGGGCTGGTAGCCCACCGCGGACGGCATGCGGCCGAGCAGCGTGGAGACCTCGGAGCCGGCCTGGGTGAACCGGAAGATGTTGTCGATGAACAGCAGCACGTCCTGCTTCTGCACGTCGCGGAAGTACTCGGCCATCGTCAGCGCGGACAGGGCGACGCGAAGACGCGTGCCCGGCGGCTCGTCCATCTGGCCGAAGACCAGTGCGGTCTGGCCGATGACGCCGGCCTCGGTCATCTCCTCGATGAGGTCGTTGCCCTCACGGGTGCGCTCGCCGACCCCGGCGAACACCGACACACCACCGTGGTCCTTGGCGACTCGCGCGATCATCTCCTGGATCAGCACGGTCTTGCCGACACCCGCGCCGCCGAAGAGCCCGATCTTGCCACCCTGGACGTACGGCGCCAGCAGGTCGATGACCTTGATGCCGGTCTGGAACATGTTGGTCTTGGACTCGAGCTGGTCGAAGGCAGGAGCCTTGCGGTGGATGCCCCAGCGCTCGCTGACCTCGTAGTGCTCGCCCTCCTTGAGGTTGAGCACGTCGCCGGTCGCGTTGAACACGTGGCCCTTGGTGATGTCACCGACGGGCACGCTGATCGACTCACCGGTGTTGGTGACCTGGGCACCACGGACCATGCCGTCGGTCGGCTTCATCGAGATGGCACGAACCATGCCGTCACCGATGTGCTGAGCGACCTCGAGCATGATCGTGTGGGTCTCGCCGGCGAGGGTGATGTCGACGGTGAGCGCGTTGTAGATCTCCGGCATCGAGTCCACGGGGAACTCGATGTCGACCACGGGCCCGATGACCCGGGCGATGCGGCCAACCGAGCCGCCCTTTGCAGTGCCTGCTTTGGTCTCTTCTGCAGTGGCAGTCATTTCTCTCACTCACTCCCCGCGGTCGCGTCGGCGAGGGCATTGACGCCACCGACGATCTCGCTGATTTCCTGGGTAATGCCGGCCTGACGGGCCTGGTTGGCGATTCGGGTGTACTTCTTGATCAGCTCGGACGCGTTGTCGGTCGCCGACTTCATCGCCCGCTGACGGGCGGCGAGCTCGGAGGCCGCGGCCTGGAGCAGTGCGAAGTAGATGCGGCTCTGGACGTACTTCGGAAGCAGCCCGTCGAGCACCTCCGACGCGTTGGGCTCGAACTCGTACAGCGGCAGCACCTCGGCCTCGTCGGGCGACTCGGCACCCTCCACGACCTCGAGCGGAAGCAGTCGTACGGCGGTCGGCTCCTGGGTCAGCATCGAGCGGAAGCGGGTGTAGACCAGGTGAACCTCGTCGACACCTTCGTTCTCGGTGAGGAACTGCTCGATGAGGACGTCGCCGATCTCCTTGGCCACGTCGTACGTCGGCTGGTCGGAATGACCCACCCACGTCTGCACGACCGGGCGGCGGCGGAAGTTGAAGTACGCCACGCCCTTGCGGCCGGAGATGTAGACCGCGACCTCCTTGCCCTCGCCTCTGACCTTCTCGATGAGGCGCTCAGCCTCCTTGAGCACGCTCGAGGAGTAGGCACCGGCCAGGCCCCGGTCGCTGGTGATGATCAGGACCGCGGCGCGGTTGGAGTCGGTGGTCTCCTGCAGGAGCGGGTGGTCGACGTTGGAGTACGTCGCCACCGCGCTCACGGCACGGGTCAGCTCACGGGCGTAGGGCTCTGCGGCCTGGGCCCGCTGCTGCGCCTTGATGATGCGGGACGCAGCAATGAGCTCCATGGCCCGGGTGATCTTCTTGGTCGACTCGACCGATCGGATCCGGGCGCGGTACTCACGCAGCGAGACGGCCATCGTCAGCCCCGCTTCTGCTTGACGATCTGCTCCTGCTCGAGCTCGTCCGCGGGAAGCGCCTCGTGCTCCTCCTTGCCGGCCTTGATCGAGCCACCCTCGGAGGTCTCGAACTGGTCGGTGAACGAGTTGTAGGCGTCGTCGAGGGCCGTGGCCGTGTCGTCGCTGAAGTCGAGCGACTCACGGATGCCCTGCAGGATGCCCGCGTGCGAGCGACGCAGGTAGTCGAGGAACTCGCGCTCGAAGCGAGCGACGTCCTCGGTCGGGACGGCGTCGAGCTTGCCCGAGGTGCCGGCCCAGAGCGAGACGGTCATCTCGTCGATCGGGTACGGCGAGTAGGCCGGCTGCTTGAGCAGCGCCATCAGGCGCGCACCGCGGTCGAGCTGCTGACGGGAGGCCGCGTCGAGGTCGGAGGCGAACATCGCGAACGCCTCCATCGCGCGGAACTGTGCGAGGTCGACCTTGAGCGAGCCCGTGACCTTCTTCATCGCCTTGGTCATCGCCGAGCCACCCACGCGCGACACGGAGATGCCGACGTCGATGGCGGGGCGCTGGTTGGCGTTGAACAGGTCGGACTGCAGGAAGATCTGGCCGTCGGTGATCGAGATGACGTTGGTCGGGATGTACGCCGACACGTCGTTGGCCTTGGTCTCGATGATCGGCAGGCCGGTCATCGAGCCCTTGCCCATGTCGTCGGACAGCTTCGCGCAACGCTCGAGCAGGCGGCTGTGCAGGTAGAAGACGTCACCGGGGTAGGCCTCGCGGCCCGGCGGGCGGCGCAGCAGCAGCGACACGGCGCGGTAGGCCTCGGCCTGCTTGGTGAGGTCGTCGAAGATGATCAGCACGTGCTTGCCGTCGTACATCCAGTGCTGGCCGATGGCCGAGCCGGTGTAGGGCGCGAGGTACTTGAAGCCGGCGGCGTCGGACGCCGGGGAGGCCACGATCGTGGTGTACTCCAGCGCTCCGGCCTCCTCGAGGGCGCCACGCACGGAGGCGATGGTCGAGCCCTTCTGGCCGATGGCGACGTAGATGCAGCGCACCTGCTTCTCCGGGTCGCCCGACTCCCAGTTGGCCTTCTGGTTGATGATCGTGTCGATCGCGATCGTGGTCTTGCCGGTCTGGCGGTCACCGATGATCAGCTGGCGCTGGCCGCGGCCGATCGGTGTCATCGCGTCGATGGCCTTGATGCCCGTCGCCAGGGGCTCGTGCACCGACTTGCGCACCATCACGCCGGGAGCCTGGAGCTCCAGGGAGCGGCGGCTGTCGAGCGGGGTGATCTCGCCCAGCCCGTCGATCGGGGTGCCGAGCGGGTCGACCACGCGGCCGAGGTAGCCGTCGCCGACCTGGACCGAGAGGATCTCCCCCGTGCGGCGCACGGGCTGACCCTCCTCGATGCCGGCGAAGTCACCCAGGACGACGACACCGATCTCGCGGGTGTCGAGGTTCAGGGCGATGCCGAGCGTGCCGTCCTCGAACTCCAGGAGCTCGTTGGCCATCACGGAAGGCAGACCGGTGACACGGGCGATACCGTCGCCCGCCTCGGACACCGTGCCGACCTCCTCCTTGCTGGCGGTCTCAGGCTTGTAGTCCGCCACGAAGCGCTGCAGCGCGTCCCGGATCTCCTCCGGACGGATCGAAAGCTCCGTCATTTCTCTTCCTGCTCTCTTCGTCTCTCGGTGTCTCTAGCGGTGGCTCTAGCGGTGTCTCTAGCGGGTCTGTGCGGGTCTGTAGGGGCTCAGCCGGCGAGGCGCCGGCGGGCGTCGTCGAGGCGGCTGGCGACTGTGCCGTCGATGACGTCGTCACCGACCTCGACCTTGATGCCCCCGATGACCGACGGGTCGACCAGCACGTTGAGGTGCACGGCTCGGGAGTACTGCTCGGTGAGAGCTGCCTCGAGCCGGCGCAGGTCCGCCTCGGCCAGGTCTCGGGCGACTCGCACGGTGCCGACGAGCCGGCTGCGGTGGGCGGCGGCGACCTTCTGGTACTCCTCCAGCGCGACCGAGACCGTCCGGTGAGTGCCCGCGAGCGACTGCTCGGCCAGGCGTATGGCGGATGGGGTCGCCTTGCCCTCCAGGAGGCCACGCACGAGCTCGCGCTTGTCGGTGAGGGAGCGGGCCGGATCCGAGAGCGCGTCGCGCAGCTCGGGGTTGTCGGCGACGAGCCGGCCGAAGCCGAACAGCTCGTTCTCCAGCGCGTCGGCCGCTCCGGCCCTGTCGGCACCCTGGACCAGGGCCACCACACCGAGCTGCTCGAGGGCGTCCCCGAGGTCACGGGTGGCGGCCCAACGGAGGCTGGCGCCTTGGGCAACCAGGTCCCGTGCGCCGACGCTCACCTTGTCGCCGAGCAGGCCGCGCACGAACTCGGCCTTGGCCTCGCCCGCGAGCGACAGGTCGGTCACGGTCCGGCGCAGGCCGGGCTCACTGGACAGCAGGGCCGCGACCCCGAACAGGTCCTCGGCCAGCTGGCCGGTGTCCGCGCCCCCGTCGACGACCTGACCGAGAGCCTCGGTCACGGTCACCAGCGAATCTGCGGAAGCACCTCTCATCAGTTCGCGCTCTCGAGCTCGGAGAGGAACCGCTCCACGACCCGGCTGGAACGCTCGTCGTCGTCCAGGGACTCGCCCACGATGCGGCCGGCGAGACCGGTGGCCAGGGTCCCGACCTCGGCACGCAGCGAGGTGACCGCCTGCTGGCGCTCGGCCTCGATCTGGGCCTTGCCGTGCTCGACGATCCGCGCGGACTCGGTCTGAGCCTGTTCGCGCATCTCGGCGATGATCGCCGCCCCCTGCTCACGAGCCTCCTCGCGGATGCGAGCCGCCTCGTGCCGGGCGTCGCCGAGCTGCTGCTCGAGCTCGGCCAGCTTGGCGTCGGCCTCGGCCTGCTTGGTCTCGGCCGCCTTGAGCCCGCCCTCGATCGCGGACGTGCGCTCGGCGAACGTCTTCTCGAAGTTGGGCGCGACGAACTTCTGGATCAGGAACCAGAGGATCAGGAAGACGACGAGGGCGAGGCAGACCTCGACCCACTCGGGGAGAACCGGGTTGTGGTCCTCCTCGGCGTGGCCTGCCGTCTCCTCCGCCAGGCGGATGATCGACTGCAACATCAGCGGTCCTTCGTCAGGGGGTCAGGGTCAGCTCAGGACGAACGCAAGCGCGATACCGATGATGGCAAGCGCCTCGGCAAGGGCGAAGCCCAGGATCGCGATCGACTGCAGGCGGCTCTGCGCCTCGGGCTGGCGGGCAACACCGTTGATGTAAGCGGCGAAGATGAGGCCGATGCCAACACCGGGGCCGATGGCCGCCAGGCCGTAGCCGATCATGTTGAGCGAGCCGTTGAGTTCACCAGTCACGGTGATCTTCCTTTCGGTTTGTTGTGCTTGTCGAACAGTTGTGGGAGTGCGGGTGGTGCGGGTGGATCAGTGCTCGTCCGCGAGCGCGCCGGAGATGTACATGGCGTTGAGGAGGACGAAGACGTAGGCCTGCAGGAACTGCACCAGCAGCTCCAGGAAGCTCACCAGGATGGCGAGCACCCAGGCGAGGACACCGACCGCGCTGAGCGCGTCGGCCTTCTCCACGAGGTACAGACCACCGGTGGCGAACAGCACCAGGAGGATGTGGCCGGCGAACATGTTGCAGAACAGACGCAGGGAGAGCGTGACCGGGCGCACGATGATGTTGGAGAAGAACTCCAGCGGGACCAGCAAGGGCAGCATCGCCGCGCCGACGCCCGCCGGCACGGTCTGCAGCTTGAGGTAGCCGACGAGGCCGTGCTTCTTGATGCCGACCGCGTTGTAGATCACCCAGGAGAGTCCTGCGAGCGCGTAGGCCATGCCGGAGCGCGAGAACGTCGGGAACTGGATGAACGGGATGCTGGCGAAGAAGTTGTTGAGCAGGATGAAGAAGAACAGCGTGACCAGGTAGGGCACGAACTTCATGAAGTCGTGGCTGCCGATGATGTCGCGCGCGACGCTGTTGCGGACGAAGCCGTAGGCGCCCTCACCCGCGAACTGCAGCTTGCCGGGCACCATCGCCCGCTTGGCGGAGGCCACGTAGAGGAAGGCGAAGACCAGAACGGCCGCGAGAACCAGCTGCAGCATCGGCTTGGTGACCTCTAGACCACCGATCGTGAAGACCGGGGGGAGGTCGAAGATGCTCGGCCCAGGGGCGTGGAACTCTTCACCGCCACTGGCGGCGAGCACCAGGCTGCTGGCTGCGACGTTCACCGGGTCTCCTTCACTTGTCCTGCTCGTCCGGGTGCTGCTGGTCGTCCTGGTCTGGCTGCTGGTGGTGCTGGTCTAGCTGCTGGTCCTGCGGGTCGGCCGGGCGGCTGAAGCGGGCGAAGGTCATGTAGATGCCGAGCGCCGCGCCGAACAGGATGCCTATCGCGACGAGGAACGTGGTCCCCAGCCAGCGGTCCGCCAACCAGCCGAGGAAGCCGTAGAAACCCACTCCGGCAACGACGTACCCGAAGGCGTTCCAGGGGTCACCTTGGGGTCGTGGTTCACGCGGAGCAGACGGCGAACTCTGCTGACTCATCGCGGGCCGGACAATACCAGTCATGCTGCGTGGTCACCTCCCCTGGCCTCCCCGCCGGGTGACTGCCCCGGGAGGGGGATGTCATAGAGCGGCTGGCGAGCGCGAACGGCTCCGACGGTCTGCATCAGGATCCAGGTGAGACTGGCCGCGATCGCCGTCAGTCCGAGCCAGGTCCGGTCGATGTCGCTCTCGGTGGCACCACTGCCCGTCAGGGTCAGGAAGACCAGCCCGAGGAGCACCACCTGCAGCGTGTAGGTGAGCAGCGCGACCAGGAGCGAGGCCGCCGGCAGGATCGACGCGACGGAGTTGACCGTGAGGGCGCCGAAGCCGAAGAAGACCAGCACCATGCCGGCCCCGATGAGTGCGCCGTAGGCGCCGGATGGGCCTGAGGTGGCTGCTGCGACTGCTGTGGCGATCACGCCCAGGAGAGTGACTACCAGGGCCGCTCCGCACACACCGGGGGCCAGGCTGGTGGTCCGGTTCCGGGGAGCTGCGGTCGTCATGATGGCGGCCGTTTCTGTTCGTCTCTGGCAGTGGCACCGTCGACCGGATTCCCTTGCGGGAAAGGGTCTTCCGGGTGCTTGTGAAAACTAGCACAAAGTCGCGTTGGCGGAGAAATTGAGCGATCCAAACGCCGCCGGCGAAGGGCCCAGCCGCTAGGGCGCCGAGTCCAGCGGGACCTCCTCCGGCGTCTCGCCCGGCAGGTCGCCCGGCAGATCGTCCGGCAGATCGTCCGGCAGATCGTCCGGCAGACCGTCCGGCTTCGTCCCCAGGTGCGGCGGCCGGATGACCGGTAGCACGAAGGTCGCTGCCACGGCGATCACCAGCCCCGCGGCCAGGATGACCCAGGTGGTGCTGCGCGGGTACAGGCTGGCCAGGACCCCGCCGAAGGCGACCAGCGCGGCCCAGACCCACATGATCAGCACCGCCCGTCGGTGCGAGTGCCCGATCTCCACGAGCCGGTGGTGGAGGTGCTGCTTGTCAGGCGCGAACGGCGAGCGCCCAGCCCGGGTGCGGCGTACGACGGCCAGGGCGAGGTCGACGAACGGCACGATCAGGATCGCCAGCGGCAGCACGACGGGGAGTACGACGGGCGCCAGGCTCGACGACGAGCCACCCGCTCCGCTCTCCAGCGCTCCCGTCGGGAACTGCCCGGTCAGGGTCAGCGCCGAGGCGGCCAGGACAAGCCCGATGAGCATCGAGCCCGAGTCGCCCATGAACATGCGCGCCGGGAAGATGTTGTGCGGCAGGAAGCCCGCACAGGCCCCCGCGAGCGCTGCGCAGAGCAGCGCGGCGGTGATCGCCAGGGTCTCGTTGTTCAGGTCGGCGATGTAGTAGGAGAAGAAGAAGAACGCGACTGCACCGATGCCGACGATGCCGGACGCCAGGCCGTCGAGACCGTCGACGAAGTTGACCGCGTTGACCGTGCCCACCACCAGCACGACCGTGAACAGCGCCGACTGGTCCGGTGCGAGCGTGAAGACGCCGCTGCCCGGCAGCGGGATGCTCAGGAAGAGACCGATCTCGTTGGCGATGAGGAAGCCGGCGGCCAGGATCTGCCCGAGCAGCTTGATCAGGGCGTCGAGCTCGAAGAGGTCGTCGAGCACGCCCAGCGCACAGATCAGCCCGCCGGCGATGACCACGACGCCGGCGTCGTCGAAGACCTGCTCCCCGGCCAGTCCGAGGAACGGCAGGTGCTTGGCGACGAAGTAGGCGGCGACGATGCCGCCGTACATCGCGATGCCTCCGAAGTAGGGCACCGGTACCTCGTGCATGTCGCGCTGCCGGACCTTCGCGACCGCCCCCGTGCGGGTCGCGATCTCGCGCGCCACGACGCACAGCAGGTAGGTGACGGTCAGCGACACCAGGAAGACGGTGAGGTACTCGCGCATCTACCCCTCGTCCACCAAGGCAACCCCGAGGTGCTCGATCAGAGAGTTCAGCTCCTCGACCGACACGGCGCCTACGCGCAGCACGCGCGGGGCGGAGCCGGTTGCGTCGACGATCGTGCTGGGCACCAGGCCCGGCGCCGTGCCGCTGTCGAGGATCACCTCGACCTTGTCGCCGAGCATCGTCTCGGCCTCGTCGGCCGTGGTGGCGGCTTGCATGCCGGTGAGGTTCGCGCTGCTCACGGCCAGCGGGCCGGTGCGCGCGAGGAGCTCGAGGGCGACCGCGTCGTCGGGCATGCGCACCGCGACGGTTCCCCGGGTGTCGCCCAGGTCCCACTGCAGCGAGCCCTGCTGCCGGCAGACGACCGTCAGCGGACCGGGCCAGAGCTCCTCGACGAGCGCCCTTGCCCAGTCGGGGACGGAGGTCGCGAGCGCGTCGAGGGTCGGCTTGGACGAGACGAGCACGGGCGGGGGCATGTCACGGCCGCGGCCCTTGGCCTCCAGCAGGCGTTTGACGGCCTTGGGATCGAACGCGTCGGCTCCCACGCCGTAGACAGTGTCGGTGGGGAGGACGACCAGCTCACCGCGCTGGACCGCCAAGGAGGCGGCCGAGATGCCCTCCTCGCGGGCAGCATCGTCAGACGTGTCGTACCGGGTGGCCATGGGGCTCATCGTGCCAGCCTCGCGGTCACGAACCGAGGGCGACCTGCCAGGTCGAGGTGGTCGCGTACGTCGGCCCACCTCCCGGTGCCGCTGAAGACGGCAGGGGCCGACTCGCCCTGGACGTCCGCATGCTCGGCGGCGACCACTCCCCCAGGCTTCAGCAGCCGTGCCGCGACCGCCTCGACGAGCCGCATCGCGTCCAAGCCGTCCTGTCCGGACCACAGCGCCAGGGCCGGGTCGTGGTCGCGCGCCTCCGCGGCGACCGACTCGTAAGCCTCGAGCGGGATGTAGGGCGGGTTGCTCACCACCACGTCGACCGCCCCGTCGAGCTCGGGGAACGCGTCGGCCATGTCACCCTGGCGCAGGTCCACCCCGCTCCCGGCCAGGTTGCGCGCGGCCCACTGGTGGGCCGGCTCCCCCAGCTCGACGGCGTGCACCGCGGCAGCGGGAACCTCTGTGGCGACCGACAGTGCGATGGCTCCGGAGCCGGTGCAGAGGTCCACGACGACAGGTCCCTCGCGCTCGCGGGCCCGGTCGATCACCCACCCCGCGAGCACCTCGGTCTCGGGGCGCGGAGTGAACACGCCCGGCCCGACCTGCAGGGTCAGGTAGCGAAAGTGCGCCTCACCGGTGAGGTGCTGCAGCGGCTCCCGGGCGGCCCGGCGCGCGACCAGCTCGTCGAAGCGCACCTGCTGGTCCGGTGACGGGTCGACGGGCCGTGTGCGCGACGAGCCGGTTACGTGGGCGAGCAGCTCTGCCGCGTCGTACTCGGGGCTGGGGACGCCGGCGGCAGCGAGCAGCTCGATCGCCTCACGCAGCGTCACTGCTCCAGCGCTTCCAGACGCGCGGCCAGGTCGGCCTGGACCGCCGACTGCACGACCGGCTCGAGGTCGCCGTCGAGGACCTGGTCGAGGTTGTAGGACTTGTAGCCCGTGCGGTGGTCGGAGATCCGGTTCTCCGGGTAGTTGTAGGTGCGGATGCGCTCGGAGCGGTCGACCGTGCGCACCTGTGACTTGCGGGCGTCTGAGGCCTCGGCGTTCGCAGCGTCCTCGGCGGCCTGAAGCAACCTGGCCCGCAGGATGCGCAGGGCCTGCTCCTTGTTCTGCAGCTGCGACTTCTCGTTCTGGCAGGACACGACGATGCCGGAGGGCAGGTGCGTGATGCGTACGGCTGAGTCGGTGGTGTTGACCGACTGGCCCCCGGGGCCCGACGACCGGAACACGTCGATGCGCAGGTCGCTCTCGTTGACCGTGACATCGACCTGCTCGGCCTCGGGCATCACCAGCACACCGGCAGCGGAGGTGTGCACCCGGCCCTGCGACTCGGTTACGGGGACGCGCTGCACGCGGTGCACCCCGCCCTCGAACTTGAGCAGGGCGTAGGGCGCCTCACCCGGATCCGGCGTCCCCTTGGCCTTGACCGCGACCGTCACGGACTTGAAGCCACCGAGATCTGACTCGGTCGCGTCGAGCTGCTCGGTCTTCCAGCCGCGGCGCTCGGCGTAGCGGGTGTACATGCGGAGCAGGTCGCCGGCGAACAGGGCGGACTCCTCGCCACCCTCGCCCGACTTGATCTCCAGCAGCGCGTCCTTGCTGTCGGATGCGTCGCGCGGGACCAGCAGGTGTCGCAGCCGTTCCTCGGCAGCACCCAGGCTCTCGGCCAGGGCCTCCGCCTCCTCCGCGAACGTCTCGTCCTCGGCCGCGAGCTCCTTGGCCGCCTGGATGTCGTCGAGCAGCTGCTGCCAGTCGCGGTAGGCGCGCAGGATCGCGTTCAGCTCGGCGTAGCGCTGGTTGAGCTTCTTGGCCAGCGCCTGGTCGGAGTGCAGGCCGGGCTCGGCCAGCCGCCCCTCGAGCTCGGCGTGCTCGGCGACCAGACTCTCGACGGCTTCGAACACGACGGCTCCAGGTTTTCGGCGGTTGAGGATGCAAAGCAGAACGCCGGTCACCGCCATCGGGGGCGGGACCGGCGTTCAGGGAAGCTACTTCTTGTCGGCCTTCTTGGCGTAGCGGGCCTCGAAGCGGGCCACGCGGCCGCCGGTGTCGAGGATCTTCTGCTTGCCCGTGTAGAACGGGTGGCACGCTGCGCAGACGTCGGAGTGGATGGAGCCGCCCGTGGCGGTGCTCCGGGTGGTGAACGTGTTGCCACAGGTGCACGTCACCTCGGTGGCGACGTACGCCGGGTGGATGTCCTTCTTCATGGTTTCCTCTCATCGCGGCCGCCGGGTCGCCACCTCGGACGAGGGACGTGAACCGGAGCCAAGGATCTAGTCTGCCAAACAACGCCGTCAGGGTGGTAATTCCCCGTCGGTCGCGTCACGCGAGGCCCAGGTCCTGCCCGTCCACGACCTGCTTGGGGTCAGGCACCTGCACAACCTGCTCCTTGTCGAAGTCCGAGAGGGAGATGGTGCCGGGCTGCGACCCGCCCTTGGTCCTCATCTTCACCAGGTAGTGCCGCTTCCCGGTGCGGACCCACACCGTCACGCTGAGGTCGCGGAGGGTGATCGTGACCGGCACTACCTGCTGACCGTCGAGCTTGGTGGGCGTCCCCTTGGAGTAGCGGGCGCCTGAGATGAGGGCGGGCGAGGCATAGTTGCCTTCGCAGAAGGACTGCCGCGCGGAGGGACCCGAGCGACGCAGCCAGCGGCCCTTGGCCTCCTTGGCGACCGCTCTGCCGTCGCGCTCCCCCAGCGAGTCGGTCCAGTAGGCGCGGTTCGCCATGACATAGACCAGGTCGCCGATCTGGCGGTACTCCTGCCGTGCGGCGCCGAGCGTGACCTTCGCGTCGCAGTCGCCGCCGGCACCGACCCGGGCCGCCAGGGTCGACTTGGAGCCGTTGACCCGGAGGTCGGCGCTCACGACATAGCCCTTGACGCGCCACATGTCGTCGACGGCGGCCTCGACGATCCGCTGGGCGGGCAGCGCGACGAACGCCTTGCCGGTGACGGCCTCGGGCTGCCGGGCCCGCGGGGGCTCGTCACCGCAGGCGGACATGGCAAGCACGAGCGCGGCGAGCCACGCGATGCGACGAAGCATCGGGTCAGTCGTCGCCGTTGGAGCCCGGCGTGGTCTTCTGCACCTGCATGAGGAACTCGATGTTGCTCGAGGACTTCTTCAGGCGCTCCAGCAGCAGCTCCAGTGCCTGCTGCCCGTCGAGGCCGGAGAGCACGCGGCGAAGCTTCCAGACGATGGCCAGCTCCTCCTTGCTCATCAGCAGCTCCTCGCGGCGGGTGCCGGACTGGACGGCGTCGATGGCCGGGAAGAGACGCTTGTCGGCGAACTCGCGGCGGAGCCGGAGCTCCATGTTGCCGGTGCCCTTGAACTCCTCGAAGATGACCTCGTCCATCTTGGAGCCGGTCTCGATCAGAGCCGTGGCGAGGATGGTGAGCGACCCGCCGTCCTCGATGTTGCGAGCGGCACCGAAGAAGCGCTTCGGCGGGTAGAGGGCGGACGAGTCCACGCCACCGGAGAGGATCCGGCCGCTGGCAGGGGCGGCGAGGTTGTACGCGCGGCCCAGGCGGGTGATGCCGTCGAGAAGCACCACGACGTCGTGGCCGAGCTCGACCAGGCGCTTCGCCCGCTCGATCGCCAGCTCCGCAACCGTCGTGTGGTCGCTGGCCGGGCGGTCGAACGTCGACGCGATGACCTCGCCCTTGACCGTGCGCTGGAAGTCGGTGACCTCCTCCGGGCGCTCGTCGACCAGGACGATCATCAGGTGGCACTCGGGATTGTTGGTCGTGATCGAGTTGGCGATCGACTGCATGATCATCGTCTTGCCCGCCTTCGGCGGCGAGACGATGAGACCACGCTGGCCCTTGCCGATCGGAGCGGCGATGTCGATGACACGCCCGATCATGTTGTTGGCGTCGGTCTCCAGGCGTAGCCGCTCGGAGGCGTAGAGCGGGGTGAGCTTGTTGAAGTCGACCCGGTCCTTGGCGGCCTCGACGTCGCCGCCGTTGACGGTGTCGAGGCGGACCAGCGGGTTGAACTTCTCCTTGCGCTCGCCCTCGCGGGCCTGCTTGACGGCGCCGGTGACGGCGTCACCCTTGCGGAGCCCGTAGCGGCGGACCATGGAGAGCGAGACGTAGACGTCGTTGGAGCCGGGCAGGTAGCCACTGGTCCGCACGAACGCGTAGTTGTCGAGGATGTCGACGATGCCCGCGACGGGCACGAGCACGTCGTCCTCGGTGATGACCGGCTCGACGTCCTGCGGCCGCTGACGCTCGCTGCGGGCGGGGGCGCTGCCGCCGAAGTCGCCGCGGTCGCGGTCGCGGCCCCGACGACGCCGGCTACGTCGGGCGGTGCCGTCCGTGTCCTGGCCGCCTTGGCCGCCCTGGCCCTGGGGCTGGTTGCCGTGCTGGCCCTGGCTGCGGTTGCCACCCTGCTGGCTCTGGGCGGGGCTCTGGGCGTGACTCTGGGCGTGACTCTGGGCGTGGCTCTGGGCGCCCTGCTGGGCCTGGCCGCGGTTGCCGCCGCTCTGGCCCTGGGTGCGGTTGCCGGCACCCTGCTGCCCCTGGGCTCGGTTGCCGCCCTGGTGGCCGTCCTTCGCCGCACGGGGTTCGCCGCCCTGGTCGGGCTGCGGCTCCCCGTGAGCGGTCTCTCCTGGGGGCGTCTCGTTCTTCGGCGCGTCGCTCTTGGGCGCCTCGTTCTTGGAGTCCTCGCGCCGGGGGGCCTCGCGCTTGGGAGCCTCGCGCTTGGGGGCCTCGCGCCGGGGAGTCTCGTTGCGGGGAGCGTCCGACTTCGGAGTGCTGCCTCCGACCGAGCCGCCGGACTGAGCCGCCCGGATGGCATCGACGAGCTGAGCCTTCTTCATGCTCCCGATGCCCTTGATACCCAGGCCACCTGCGATCTCCTTGAGCTCCGGCAACAGCTTGCTGCTGAGGCCGCCGGTCTTCTTCACAGGGGTGGCTTCGGTTGTTTCCGTCACGTGAGGTCCTTCCCACGTTCACAGGCTCATCGGGGTATCCCCCGGCGGCCTTGTCCAAGTGGTTCCCGATCCCGTCAGACGTCGGTGTTGGCGGCACCGCACAGCCTGGAGCGGAGAAGTCGAGGAAGAGAGCGCCTGGTTGCGAGCCTGCGGAGTCGCTGGCCTCTGGCGCATAAGCACCATAGCACTAGATGTGCCTGGGCATGTCGTAGACCACAACACGGGTCCCGGCCCCGGTATTCCCGGCTCCGACGGTGCTAGCCGACCCGGAGTCCGGTGGGGTCGATCGCGGGACGAAGCACCTGCCAGCCGGACGGTGCCTGCGCTGCGACCGAGGCAGCTGTGGCGCTGGCACAGAACGTGAGCACCGTCGGCCCGGCGCCCGAGACGATCGCCGCGTGGCCCTTGGCGCGCAACTGGTGCACGAGCTCGAGGGAGTCCGGCATCGCCGGCTCGCGGTAGTCCTGGTGCAGCCAGTCGCGGGTGGCGGGCAGGAGGAGCTCGGGGCGGCCGGTGAGGGCAGCTACCAGCAGCGCAGCGCGGCCGGAGTTGGCGGCCGCCTCCCGGTGGGGCACCACCTCGGGCAGCAGCCCCCGGGCAACCTTGGTCTCCACCGGCTGCGACGGTACGAACACCACGACCTGCACCCTGGGGTCGACCTTGGCCGCGACGGCGTGGAACCGCCCGCCTTCGGCGTACGCGATCGTGAAGCCTCCGTAGACCGCCGGCGCGACGTTGTCGGGGTGGCCCTCGATCTCCGCGGCCAGGGCGAACAGCGCGTCGTCGTCCATCAGAGAGGCGCCTTCGGTGACCAGTGCGCGTGCCGCGGCGACGCCCGCGACGATCGCAGCCGACGATGAGCCCAGGCCTCGGCCGTGCGGGATCACGTTGCGGCAGTGAAGGCGCACGCCGGGCGTGGGCACCCCGAGTGCATCGAAGCCACGCACCATCGACCGGTGCACGAGGTGGGTGTCGTCCAGCGGCACCGCGTCAGCGCCGTCGACGGTGATCTCCAGGGTGTCGGCCACCGAGGCCGTGACCTCGTCACGAAGGTCGAGAGCCAGACCCAGGGCGTCGAACCCGGGGCCGAGGTTGGCGCTGGTGGCGGGTACGGACACCCGGGCGGAGTGGTCTCGACGGACGCTCGCTTCGCTCACTGCTCGACCACCTTGACCGGACGTTCGCTGCGCACTACCGCAGGCCGGCGGCTTCGGCAGCCGCCTCGACGTCGGCGTCCACGACGGTGTCGACCAGGTCGGTGAACGTGGAGAGCGCGGTGTCGATGTCCTTGAGCCCGTGGCCGGTCACTGTCACCACGATGGTCCTGCCCGTGAACGACTCGCCTCGGCCGACGTCCTTGAGCAGCCCGGCGACACCAGTGGCAGAGGCCGGCTCGACGAAGACACCGTCGTTGGCCGCGAGCTGACGCTGTGCGGAGAGGATCTCGTCGTCCGTGACGGCCTGGAAGCGGCCGCCCGACTCGCTGGCCGCCGCTACGGCGAGGTCCCACGAGGCCGGGTTGCCGATGCGGATGGCCGAGGCGACGGTCTCGGGGTTGGGCACCGGAGCGCCGTGCACCAGCGGTGCGGCACCGGCCGCCTGCCAGCCGAGCATCTGGGGCGTGCGCGTGGAGACCCCAGCCTTGGCATACTCGACGTAGCCCTTCCAGTACGCCGAGATGTTGCCGGCGTTGCCGACCGGGAGGATATGTACGTCGGGCGCGTCGCCGAGCATGTCGACGATCTCGAACGACGCGGTCTTCTGGCCCTCCAAGCGCATCGGGTTGACCGAGTTCACCAGCGCGACGGGGTAGTGCTCGGCGAGGCCACGCGAGATGCGCAGACAGTCGTCGAAATTGCCGCGCACCATGATCACCTGGGCGCCGTGCACGATCGCCTGGGCGAGCTTGCCGGCGGCGATCTTGCCCTGCGGCACCAGAACCAGCGGCTTGACCCGGGCCTTCGCGGCGTAGGCCGCCATCGACGCGGACGTGTTGCCGGTGCTCGCGCACACCACCGCCTCGGCGCCCTGCCCGACGGCCACGGACAGCGCGACGGTCATGCCGCGGTCCTTGAACGACCCGGTCGGGTTGTCGCCCTCGACCTTCAGCCACACCTGCCCGCCGGTCAGCTCGGAGAGCCAGAGACTCTCGACCAGCGGCGTGCCACCCTCACGAAGCGTGAAGGTCGGGGTGCCCTCGGGAAGGTCGAGGAGATCGCGGTACTCCTCGATCACCCCGCGCCACTGGTGAGCGGCCATCAGTCGGCTTCTCCCTCCACGCGCATCACGCTCGAGACGTCACGGACCTCGGCCATCGTGCGCAGCGCGGCGACCGTCGCGGCGAGCGCGTGGTCCTTGGCGGTGTGCGAGACCACGACGAGCTGGGCGTCGTCGCCGCGGCCTTCCTGCCGGACAGTCTGGATCGAGACGTCATGCGCGGCGAACGCGTTGGCAACCGCGGCGAGCACGCCGGCACGGTCGTCGACGTCGATCGCCACGTGGTAGCGCGTGGCGGTCTCCCCCATCGGCAGCACCTCGGCCTGAGCATAGGTCGACTCGCCCACACCGCGTACGTCGTTGAGCCGGTTGCGGGCGACCGTGACGAGGTCACCGAGCACGGCACTCGCCGTCGGGGAGCCGCCCGCGCCGGGACCGTAGAACATCAGCTGGCCGGCCGCCTCGCTCTCGACGAAGACAGCGTTGTAGGCCTCACGAACGCTGGCAAGCGGGTGCGACCTCGGGATCATCGCCGGGTGGACCCGCGCGCTGACCGCCGGGCCGCTATGGCCGTCGGTGAGCTCGCAGATCGCGAGCAGCTTGACCACACAGCCCATCTCGCGGGCACTGGCCACGTCGGCTGCGCTCACGTCGGAGATGCCCTCGCGGTAGACGTCGCTGGCGGTGACCCGGGTGTGGAAAGCCAGGCTGGCCAGGATCGCGGCCTTGGCGGCTGCGTCGAAGCCCTCGACGTCGGCTGTCGGGTCGGCTTCGGCGTAGCCGAGAGCCTGGGCCTCCTCCAGCGCCTCGGAGAAGCCGGCGCCCGAGGTGTCCATCTTGTCCAGGATGAAGTTCGTGGTGCCGTTGACGATGCCGAGCACCCGGCGCACCTTGTCACCGGCGAGTGACTCGCGCAGCGGCCGGAGGATCGGGATGGCCCCCGCGACCGCCGCCTCGAAGTAGAGGTCGCGGCCCGCCTTCTCCGCAGCCGCGAAGAGGGTGGAGCCGTCCTCGGCGAGCAGCGCCTTGTTGGCCGTCACGACCGAGGCGCCGTTCTCCAGCGCGGAGAGGATCAGCGAGCGGGCGGGCTCGATGCCACCGATCACCTCGATCACCAGGTCGACCCCGCTGGCGACCAGCCCGGCCGCGTCGGTGGTCAGCAGGTGCTCGGGGATCTCCGTGTCGCGCTTCGCGTCGAGCCGGCGTACGGCGATGCCGGCCAGCTCCAGCCGCGCTCCGACCCGCGCCTCGAGGTCGTCGGTCTGCTGGGTCAGCAGCCGCACCACCTGACTGCCCACCGATCCGCAGCCCAGCAGCGCAACCCTCAAGGTCTGGGTCATGCGATCGCCCGGAGACTCGCGCTTCGCTCGCTCATGGGTCCAATCCTCGTGTATCCCGCGGTTACTCGCAGGTCGGGTGCCGTCACCTGAGATTCTTCAGGCTCCGGCGTCGGTTCGCAGCAGATCTTCCTCGGTCTCCCGGCGTACGACGACCGTGGCGACCCCGTCCTTGACCGCGATGACCGGCGGCCGCAGGGCGTGGTTGTAGTTGCTTGCCATCGAACGGCAGTAGGCGCCGGTGCCGGGGACGGCGAGCAGGTCACCGGGCGTCAGGTCGGACGGGAGGAACTCGTCCTTGACCACGACGTCGCCGGCCTCGCAGTGCTTGCCCACGACCCGGCCTAGCGTGGCAGGGGCGTCCGAGCGGCGGCTGGCGAGCGTGGCCGAGTAGTCCGCGTCGTACAGCGCGGTGCGGATGTTGTCGCTCATGCCTCCGTCGACGGATACATAGGTGCGACGGGCACCGGCGTCCAGCGACACCTCCTTGACCGTTCCCACGGAGTAGAGGGTGGCCACGGCCGGACCGATGATCGCGCGACCGGGCTCGATCGAGAGCCTGGGCACCTCGACCGACAGCGCCTTGCACTCGTGCTCCACGATCTTGGTGAGCTCGGTGGCCAGCTGCGCGGGGTCGGACGGGTCGTCCTGCGTGGTGTAGGCGATGCCGAAGCCGCCGCCGAGGTCGAGCTCAGGCATCACCACCGACAGCTCGTCACTGACGCGCGCGTGGAGGGCGAGCACCCGACGCGCCGCGACCTCGAAGCCGCTGGTGTCGAAGATCTGCGACCCGATGTGGCTGTGCAGCCCGAGCAGGTGCAGCCCCGGCGTCCGGCTCACCCTGCGGACTGCCTCGAACGCGTCACCCGCGGTGATCGAGAAGCCGAACTTCTGGTCCTCGTGAGCGGTGGCGATGTACTCGTGCGTGTGGGCCTCGACGCCTGCGGTCACCCGCACCATCACGCTGGCGGTGCGGCCGAGCTCGCGGGTCACCCCGCCGAGCCGCTCGATCTCGTCGAACGAGTCGACGATGATCCGGCCGACTCCCAGCTCGACTGCACGCTCGAGCTCCGCGAGGGACTTGTTGTTGCCGTGGAACCCGATGCGGGAGGGGTCGAGGCCCGCACGCTCCGCGACGGTCAGCTCGCCGCCGGAGCAGACGTCGAGGCAGAGGCCCTCCTCCGCGACGACCTTCGCGACGTAGGTGCAGAGGAACGCCTTGCCGGCGTAGTACACGTCGTAGTCGGAGAAGGCCTGCTTGAACGCGCGCGCGCGGGCGCGCAGGTCACCCTCGTCCAGGACGTACGCCGGGGTGCCGTGCTCGCGTGCGAGGTCTCGGACGTCGACGCCGCCGACGACCAGCGCGCCCTCGTCGTTCTTGTGGGCCGTGCTCGACCAGAGCAGCGGCACCAGGTCGTTGACGTCGGCGGGCTCGCGCAGCCAGGTCGGCCCGCGGCCGGTCTCGCCATGGCGAGCACCCGCTTCGTGCGCCCTCACTCGGGGTCCCCGCGGCGGTGCGCTCGAAGCGAGCAGCGTCGTGGGGTGCCCATCACATGCGCTCCGGGGCGGTGACCCCGAGCAGCTCGAGCCCGTTGGCGAGCACCACGCGGGTCGCTGCGACCAGCATCAGCCGCGACGCGTGGAGGGCACCTGCCTCCTCGTCGCCCTGCGGAAGCACCCGGCAGGAGTCGTAGAACTTGTGGAAGGTGGCTGCGGTGTCCTCGAGGTAGCGAGCCACCCGGTGCGGCTCGCGCAGCTGGGCAGCGCCGGCCACGACGCGCGGGAAGTCCGCGAGCGCCCGCAGCAGGTCGCCCTCCTTCTCGTGCGTCAGCAGCGCCGGGTCGAAGTCGTCGGTGGTCACGCCGAGGTCGGACGCGTTGCGCAGGATCGCGCTGAGCCGGGCGTGGGCGTACTGGACGTAGTACACGGGGTTGTCACTGCTGGCCTTGGTGATCTGCTCGACGTCCAGGGTCAGCGGCGAGTCGGCCGGGTAGCGGACCAGCGAGTAGCGCAGTGCGTCCACACCGATCATCTCCACCAGGTCACCCAGCCAGACGACGTCACCGGCCCGCTTGGAGAGCCGGACCTCCTCGCCGTCCTTGGTGATCTTGACCAGCTGGCCGATCGGGATCTCGATGTTGAACTCGGGATCGTCGCCCGCGCAGGCGGCCATCGCCTTGAGCCGGCCGATGTAGCCGTGGTGGTCGGCGCCGAGCAGGTAGATGCAGACGTCGAAGCCGCGCTCGCGCTTGTTGACGTAGTAAGCAGTGTCTGACGCGAAGTAGGTGAGCTCCCCGTTGCTCCGCCGCAGCACTCGGTCGCGGTCGTCGCCGAAGTCAGTGGTGCGCAGCCACAGGGCGCCGTCGGCCTCGAACAGATGTCCGTTCGCCTCCAGCACCTCCAGGCCGTGCTCGACCGCACCCGACTCGTGCAGCGACCGTTCGGAGAACCACACGTCGAAGTGGGTGTTGAACACCTCGAGCTGGTCCCGCTGCTCCTGGAGCTGCAGCGCGTAGCCCGCCTCCCGGAACGCCACGAGCCGCCCGTCGGACGGCAGGTCCAGGATGTCCGGGTCGGCAGCCACGATCTGCTTGGCCAGCTCGGGGATGTAGTCGCCGTGGTAGCCGTCGTCGGGGATCGGGTTGCCCAGCGCGGCGGCCTCGATCGACGCGCCGAAGTTGTCCATCTGGTTGCCGCGGTCGTTGATGTAGAACTCACGCGTGACGTCGGCTCCCGCCGCGGCGATCACGCGCGCGAGTGCGTCACCGACCGCGGCCCAGCGGGTGTGGCCCAGGTGCAGTCCGCCGGTCGGGTTGGCCGAGATGAACTCGACGTTGTACGTCGTGCCCGACAGCGCGTCGCCCACGCCGTAGGCCGCCCCTGCCTCGACGACCTGCCGTGCGACCAGGCCCTGCGCTCCCGCCTCGACCGTGATGTTGAGGAAGCCAGGTCCGGCGATGGCGACCTGCGCGATGCCGGCAGCCTTCTCCAGCTCGGCGGCAAGCAGGCCGGCGAAGTCACGCGGGTTCGTGCCGGCCCTCTTGGCCAGCTGGAGCGCGACGTTGGTGGCGTAGTCGCCGTGTTCCTTGTTCTTGGGCCGCTCCACGACCACCTGTCCCGGAACACCGTCGGGCAGGGTCACCGCACCCTGCTCCACCAGGGCGGAGACGGCGGCGACGATCGTGGTCGAGAGCTCTTCGGGGGTCACACGGTCAAGGGTATCGAGCGCACGTGCCTTGCCTCACCCGGGATTCCGGCCACCGAGGGCATAGCGGCGGATGACGTCGACGAGCTCGGACGGCTCGAACGGCTTGGTGACGTAGGCCTCCACTCCGACCTCCCGTCCACGCTGGAGGTCGGCCGGCGACGAGCGGCCGGTCACCATCACGATCGGGATGTCTGCTGTTGCTGGGTCCTCGCGCAGCCGCTTCGCCGTCGTGATGCCGTCGAGCCTGGGCATCATGACGTCCAGCGTGATGACGTGCGGGACCACCTCGCGCACGGCGCGGAGCGCGGCCTCGCCGTCGCTGGCGCAGGTGACCAGGAACCCCTCGAGCTCGAGGTTGACCGCGATCAGCTCGCGAATCACCGCCGAGTCGTCGACCACGAGCGCCCGCAGCTGATCCGGTGCCACCGACTCGCCCCCCGTTCCACCTCATGTACGCTGGCCCGCGTCCTCGAGCCCCCGTAGCTCAGGGGATAGAGCACCGCCCTCCGGAGGCGGGAGCGTAGGTTCGAATCCTACCGGGGGCGCCAGACCGCAACCCGGTCGCACACTCCGGGGCTCGGTCAATGGCGACCTAGCCCTTTTGGGCCATGGCATCTGCCCCATCCGGGCTACTCTTTCGCGGCCCATCGGGACAGAGTGGCTAAATCACCCACAAGGGATACAAGCAACCATCACCTTTTACGTTCCCGAGCGTTGCAGTCCATGAACAGGCGGTTTCTCGGAAGCCTCACCTCCGATCCTCCTCAACCCCCCACCCCACCCGGCAAAGAACGGGAGAACCCCACCATGAAGCACAAGTCGTTGCTGGCACGTGCGGCCGCTGCTGCGGCCACGCTCGGCGTCGCCGTAGCAGGCGCCGTCGTCATCTCGTCGCCTCAAGCGAACGCCGCACTCAAGGAGACGAAGTACGTCTTCTACACCTACGCGTTCGGCACTGGCGCGAACGTCGACATCGCCGGCCTGAACTCCGGTCCCCTGGCGAACTCGTTCATCGGCTGCACCCGCTACGCCGGGAAGGTCCGCGAGAACAAGGTCTCCAGCCTCAACCTTCCGGGCAGCCTGGCCGGCCTCGGTGCCGTGACCAGCGAGTCCCGCACCTTCAAGCGCGCCAACGGGGAGGTAGGCACCGTCTCGAAGAACACGGTCGCCAACGTCCGCGTGGGTGCCCCGAACACCCCGAACCTGGTGATCAAGGGCCTCGAGACCCTGTCCGAGGCCTACGTCGACAAGAACGGCAAGTTCCACACGCGCACGTCGTTCACGCTCGCCGACATCACCGCCAACACCGGTGTGCCCGCGGTCGACGACCTGCTCAACAAGGCCGGCGTCGGCATCGGCGACCTGTTCAAGGTGATCAAGCTCAGCGAGAACGGCACCCTGGCCATCCCGGGCGTCGGGCAGATCATGCTCGGCCACAAGGGCAGCGCCATCGGCAAGGACACTGCCCGTTCGGAGGGCACCGCGCTTCGCGTTCGCGTCTTCGGCGCCGACGGCAAGCTCGGTGGCAGCGACGACATCAACCTGGTCGTGGGCCGCTCCTACGCCCGCGTCCAGAAGAACGTCCCCGTCGCGGTCATGGGTGGCCGTGCCTACGCCGCTGAGGCCAAGGTCCTCGGCGACCTGGTGGGGGTCGGCTACCTCGCGATGCAGCCGCTCCCATGCCCCGGCACCAACGGCAAGGTCGTCACCAACAGCACCGCGGGTGCGCCCAACCTGGCCAAGCTCGGCCTGCTCGACATCGGTGTGAGCAGCGGCAGCGTCTACGGCGTCCAGAACAAGAACGGCACCGCCAAGGCGTGGACCCAGGGCAAGGTCGCCGGCGTCGGTCTCGGCACTCCCGGCACCAGCAGCTACCTGGAGATCAAGGGCATCGTGGGTCGTGCCACGCTGACCAAGTCGGCCTCCGGCAAGATCACCAAGAGCAAGGCAGGCACCAAGCTGGCCTCGATCACGGTGGGTGGCAAGGAGTACGACATCAACCTCGGCGACAAGATCGAGATCCCCGGCGTGGCCGTGATCCGGTTCGGCGTCGTGGAGAACAAGAACAAGCGGTCGATGAAGGTCACCGCGGTGCAGATCAAGGTGCTGGAGAAGCTTCAGGCCGACACCGGCGTCGCGACGATCAACCTGGGCGTCGCGGAGACGCGGCTCAAGCGCTACTGACCCAGCCGCACGGCAAGACACCGAGCAAGACACAGAGCAAGACACAAGAGGGTGGCCGGCTTCAGCCGGCCACCCTCTCTCGTGGTCCTGGAGTCTCGTGGTCCTGGAGGCTCGTGGTCCTGGAGGCTTGCTCGAGCGGTCAGCTGCAGATGCCGCGGTCGTCCAGCCGCGCGTCTCGGCGTACGTCGTTGCCGATGGCGGTCGCCTGGGCGCGGTTGGGGAAGATGATGCTCGCCCCACCCACGTTGCCGAACGAGCCGGTGAGCACGCAGCTGCGCAGCTTGCCAGGCTTCACCGCCGTCGCCGCCTGGGCGAGCCGGAAGAGAGCCGCCGGCGAGAGGGTGGTGCGCAGCTCGCTCACCACCGAGAGCAGGCCCTTCTCGATGAACCCGGGCACGTCCTGCTTGGCCTTCACCTTGCGCGCCACGGCCTTGATCAGCTCACTCTGGTTGGCCGACCGGTCGAAGTCACCGGCGGGCAGGAAGTGCCGCATGCGCCCGAAGTACACGGCGTCGAGACCGTTGACGTGGTTCTTTCCCTTGCGGTACCTGCCGGGAAGGTTGTCGTCGCTGAACGCCCGCTTCGAGTTGACGGTCACGCCACCGATCGACCGGAACATCCTGCCCAGCCCGCCGAACCCGGTGACGAAGGCGTAGTCGATGTCGATGCCGTAGAGCTCGCCCACGGTCTGCGCCATCAGCTTCGGGCCGCCGAAGTAGAGCGCTGCGTTGACCCGCTGCGACCCCGAGCCGGGGATCGAGACCCACATGTCGCGTGGGGTGCCCATGATGAAGCCGTCGCCGGTCTCCATGTTCAGGCCGACCAGCTGGATGGCGTCGGCGCGGCTGCGCTCGACCGGCTCGCCCGCACGAGCATCGGAGCCCATCATCAGCACCCAGACGACGTTCTTGGGGTGGTCGACGCCCTCCAGCACGTCGACCTGCACCAAGGTCATCGTCGGGTTGCGCACACCGGCGTCGGGCACCAGCACGGTGGTGGCTGCCAGCACGGTCGCGAGCGCCACAGCACGCCGGAACCGCCGGCCCCGTCGTCCTGCCTCTGCTCGTCGCAGCACACGCTCCCTCACTGGATGGCTCACTGGCTGGATTACTGGCTCGCTCACTGGCTGGCTCACTGGCTCGTTCACTGGCTCGCTCCCGTCGCCTGGTCGTCACGGGTGAGGTCGTAGCCGAAGATGCGCCAGGTGCCCTTCTGCGGCGTCAGGAGGAGCCGGCCGGCGTAGGTGACGCTGTCGTCGTCGTAGTCGAAGACGAACCGAACCGTGGCCGTGACCCCGGCGGGCTTGCCCCGGGGCGCGAGCACCGAGAGGTCGGCGGTCAGCGTCTCGGCGCCGGCGCTCTCAGCCTCGGAGTAGGCCGCTCCGGTGATCAGCTCGGCCTCCTTGTCGGCCACCTTCGCGGCACCGGGGGTGAACGTCGAGAACGCGTTCGCGAAGTCCGCCCTCGGGAAGTCACCGAGGAACGCCTCGTCGACGTACTCCTGGAGGACCGCCGCAACATCCTGCGACAAGGCCGTCCGGGCCGGCATGCGGAGGGTCCCGGCGACCTTGGTCACCGTCACCTGCACGGGCGCCGAGGCCGGCGGGGCCGAGGGCGGGTCGCCCCCGGTCTCCTTCTTGTCGTCACCGGTGCAGGCGGCCAGGGCGCTGGTCGCCACGAGGGCGGCGACCAGGCCTACTGATGCCCGGAGCGGGCTCCGCCAGCCCGGCTGCGGGGGTGCGTGGGTTGCAAACATGGGCCCCAGTCTCTGTCGTCTTGCACACACGTCAAGAACACCACGCCGGGGTGGACAGCCAGGGGTGCCGCTGACCCGGCTGTCTGTGCTCTCCAGTGCGTGGCCCCGCCTGCGGATTCGACCAGGTTGGGACTAGCCTTGGGTCCGAACTCAATCCCTCGAGATTTCCCTGGAAGAGGCGATCCAAGTCGTGGCCGAGTCTGCGCAGGACAACCCCGTCAACCCCGCCGCCGCCTTCGGAGCCAACGAGTGGCTCGTCGAAGAGATGTACGAGCGCTGGCAGTCCGACCCGAACAGCGTCGACCCGGCGTGGCTCGAGTTCTTCAAGACCTACCAGCCGGACAACGGCGCGCCGGCCGCGACGGCTTCTGCACCCGCCGCGCCCGCACCCGCGGCACCCGCACCCGCCGCGGCAGCACCGGCAGCGCCGGCGGCTCCCGCACCGGCAGCGCCGGCGGCTCCCGCACCGAGATCGGCGGCCCCGGCCCCGACCAAGACGACGCCCTCGACCGACGTGACGCCGCGGCCCGACCCGGCTCCCAAGCAGCCCGCCGCGACGACGACCGCGCCGATGCCGAAGGAGCAGAAGGCCCCTGCCCCGGCCGTGGCCAAGGACGAGCCGACGCTCACGATCCTGCGCGGCGCCCCCATGCGCACGGCCCAGAACATGGACATCAGCCTGACCGTCCCGACTGCCACGAGCGTTCGTTCGGTGCCCGTCAAGCTGCTGTGGGACAACCGCATCGTCATCAACAACCACCTCGCCCGCGCTCGCGGCGGCAAGGTCTCGTTCACCCACATCATCGGCTACGCGCTGGTCAAGGCGCTCAAGGCGATGCCGGAGATGAACAACGGCTTCGACGTCATCGACGGCAAGCCCACCCTGATCCAGCCGGCGCACATCAACATGGGCCTGGCCATCGACATGCAGAAGCCCGACGGCACCCGCCAGCTGCTCGTGCCGTCGATCAAAGCCGCCGAGACCATGGACTTCGCCGGGTTCTGGACGGCCTACGAGGACCTGGTCCGCAAGGCGCGCAACAACAAGCTCGAGGTCTCCGACTTCCAGGGCACGACGTTCAGCCTGACCAACCCCGGCGGCATCGGCACCAACCACTCGGTCCCCCGCCTGATGAAGGGTCAGGGCTGCATCATCGGCGTCGGGTCGATGGAGTACCCGCCCGAGTTCCAGGGCGCCTCGGAGGAGACCCTCACCCGCAACGCCGTCAGCAAGATCATGACGCTGACCTCGACGTACGACCACCGGGTCATCCAGGGTGCGCAGTCGGGTGAGTTCCTCAAGAAGGTGCACGCGCTGCTCCTGGGCGAGGAGGGCTTCTACGACGAGATCTTCCGGGCCCTGCGCATCCCCTACGAGCCGATCCACTGGTCGACCGACGTGTCCACCAGCCACGACGACGAGATCAGCAAGCAGGCGCGCATCCTCGAGCTGATCCACGCCTACCGCGTCCGCGGCCACATGATGGCCGATACCGACCCGCTCGAGTACCAGCAGCGCAGCCACCCCGACCTCGAGATCGAGTCGCACGGCCTCACGCTGTGGGACCTCGACCGTGAGTTCGCCACCGGCTCGTTCGGCGGCGAGGGCCGGCGCTTCATGAAGCTCCGGCACATCCTGGGCATCCTGCGCGACTCCTACTGCCGCACCCTCGGCATCGAGTACATGCACATCCAGGACCCCGAGCAGCGCCGCTGGATCCAGGAGCGCGTCGAGCAGCCGCACGTGAAGCCGCCCCGCGAGGAGCAGCTCCGCATCCTGCTCAAGCTCAACCAGGCCGAGGCGTTCGAGACGTTCCTGCAGACCAAGTTCGTCGGACAGAAGCGCTTCTCGCTCGAGGGTGGCGAGACGACGATCCCGCTGATCGACGAGATCTGCGAGGCCGCCGCCGAGGCGCAGCTCGAGGAGGTCTGCATCGGCATGGCCCACCGCGGCCGCCTCAACATGCTGGCCAACATCGTGGGCAAGTCCTACAACCAGATCTTCCGCGAGTTCGAGGGCAACATCGACCCGCGCACGGTCCAGGGCTCAGGCGACGTGAAGTACCACCTCGGCGCCGAGGGTGAGTTCATCGCTGGCTCCGGCGCCAAGATCGCGGTCTCGATCGCCGCGAACCCGTCCCACCTGGAGACCGTCGACCCGGTGCTCGAGGGCATCGCGCGCGCGAAGCAGGACGTCCTCAACCGCGGCGCCGAGTTCCCGGTGCTCCCGCTGCTGGTGCACGGCGACGCCGCATTCGCCGGGCAGGGTGTCGTTGCCGAGACGCTGAACCTCTCGCAGCTGCGGGGCTACCGCACCGGCGGCACGGTCCACGTCATCGTCAACAACCAGGTCGGCTTCACCACCTCGCCGGCGTCGTCGCGTTCGTCGCTCTACTGCACCGACGTCGCCCGGATGGTCCAGGCGCCGATCTTCCACGTCAACGGCGACGACCCGGAGGCCTGCATCCGCGTCGCGCGGCTGGCGTTCGAGTACCGCCAGGCGTTCAAGAAGGACGTCGTCATCGACCTGGTCTGCTACCGCCGCCGCGGGCACAACGAGGGCGACGACCCGTCCTACACCCAGCCGCTGATGTACGACCTGATCGAGCAGAAGCGCTCGGTCCGCAAGCTCTACACCGAGTCGCTGATCGGTCGTGGCGACATCACGATCGAGGAGGCCGAGCAGGTCCTGCGTGACTACCAGCAGCAGCTGGAGCGGGTCTTCAGCGAGGTGCGTGAGGCCGACACGAAGCCCGACGAGTGGCTCACGGTCCCGGACTACCCCGAGAAGCTCGCGGGCACGGCCAGCACGGCCATCTCCAAGGAGGCCATGAAGCGCATCTCCGACGCGCACGTCAGCGCACCGGACGGCTTCACCGTCCACCCCAAGGTGCTCCCCCAGCTCCAGCGGCGGGCGGCGTCCATCACCGACGGCCCCATCGACTGGGGCACCGGCGAGGTCCTCGCGTTCGCGTCGCTGCTGATGGAGGGCCGTCCGGTCCGCCTCGCCGGCCAGGACTCCCGCCGCGGCACGTTCGTGCAGCGCTTCGCCACGATCATCGACCGGCAGAACGCCGACGAGTGGACGCCGCTGTCCAACCTCTCCGAGGACCAGGGCCAGTTCTACGTCTACGACTCGCTGCTCTCCGAGTACGCCGCGATGGGCTTCGAGTACGGCTACTCCGTGGCCCGCCCCGACGCACTCGTCGTGTGGGAGGCCCAGTTCGGAGACTTCGTCAACGGCGCCCAGATCGTCATCGACGAGTACATCTCCTCGGGCCAGACCAAGTGGGGCCAGCAGTCCGGCGTCGTGCTGCTGCTGCCGCACGGCTACGAGGGCCAGGGGCCCGACCACTCCTCCGCCCGGATCGAGCGGTTCCTCACCATGGCCGCCGACGACGCGTTCGTGGTGGCCCAGCCGTCGTCACCAGCAAGCCACTTCCACCTGCTGCGTCAGCACTCGCTCGGCGAGGAGCACCGTCCGCTGATCATCTTCACCCCGAAGTCGATGCTCAAGCGCAAGGAAGCAGCCTCCCAGCCGAACGACTTCACCGAGGGCACGTTCCGCCCGGTGATCCCCGACGACCAGGTCGACCCCGCCGGTGTGGAGAAGGTGCTGCTCTGCAGCGGCCGGATCACCTGGGACCTCATGGTCGAGCGCAAGAAGCTCGAGGGGGACAACCCGCGCACGGCGATCCTCCGCATCGAGCAGCTCTACCCGCGCCCGGTCCACGAGCTGAAGGCCGAGCTCGCGCGCTTCCCCAACCTCAAGGAGGTCCGCTGGGTGCAGGACGAGCCCGCCAACATGGGCCCGTGGCCGCACATGGCCCTGCACCTGACCTCCGAGCTGCCCGTGCCGTTCTACCGCGTGTCACGTCCGGAGTCGACGTCGCCGGCGGTGGGCCAGCACTCGCGGCACGTCGAGGAGCAGAAGGCACTGCTGCAGCAGGCGTTCAGCTAGCGCACCGACCCAGCCATGTACTTCACCGACAGAGGCATCGAGGAGCTCCTGCAGCGCCGCGGTGACGAGGAGGTCAGCCTCGCGTGGCTGGCCGACCGGCTGCAGGAGTTCGTCGACCTCAACCCCGACTTCGAGGTGCCCGTCGAGCGACTGGCCACCTGGCTCGCCCGGCTCGACGACGACGAGTGAGCCGCCGCTAGGGCGCGTTGGGCTCGAGACCGTCGGCGTACGGGTAGATCCCCATGAGCGTCGACTTCCGCGCTGCTGATTCGCGAGCAGTGCCTCCAGATCGCTCGGCGGCCCTCAGCGGGTGAAGACGATCTTGCCGAAGACGTCGCCCTCGGCCATGGCGGCGAAGCCCTTGTCGGCCTGGTCGAGCGGAAGGGTGTGGTCGATGAGCGGCTTGGTGCCGGTCGCGTCGAGCAGCTGGACCAAGGACGCGAGCTCCCCCCGGGTGCCCATGGTCGAGCCGATCACGCTGAGCTGCAGGAAGAAGATGTGGGACAGCATGGCGTCGTCGAGCTTCGGCCCGCTCGTCGTACCGCTGATGACGATCTTGCCCCCGGGGCGGAGTGCCCGGATCGAGTGCTGCCAGGTGGCGCGCCCGACCGTCTCCATCACCGCGTCGACCTTGCTCGGCAGCCGGGCGCCGGACTCGAAGACGTCGTGCGCGCCGAGCTCCAGGGCCTTGGCGCGCTTGGCCTCGTCACGGCTGGTCGCCCAGACGCGGAGGCCGCCGGCCCTGGCCAGCACGATCAGGGCGGTGGCCACTCCGCCACCGGCTCCCTGCACCAGGACCGAGTCGCCGGCCTTGAGCCCGCCCTGCGTGTAGAGCATGCGGTAGGCCGTGAGCCAGGCGGTCGGCAGGCAGGCTGCCTCCTCGAAGCCCATCGAGGCGGGCTTGGCGATCACGTTGCTCCGGGGCACGACCACCTTGTCGGCGAAGGTGCCCTGGTGTCGCTCGGAGAGCAGGGAGCGCTTCGGGTCGAAGGTCTCGTCGCCGGTCCACGAGGGGTCGGAGATCACCGCGTGCACCACGACCTCGTTGCCGTCCTCGTCGTAGCCGGCCGCGTCGCAGCCGAGGATCATCGGCAGCTGCTCCTCCTTGAGGCCCACGCCGCGCAGCGACCACAGGTCGTGGTGGTTGAGCGAGGCGGCCTTGACGGTGACCGTGGTCCAGCCGTCGGGAGCGACCGGATCGGGACGCTCGCCCAGCACCAGCGCGGACAGCGGGTCGTCGGAGGAGAACCTCTCGGCGTAGACAGCGAACATGGCGCCGAGCCTATCGGCGCGAGACGCCGTCCTGGCGCGCGGCCTCGGCCACGGCAGCCGACACCGCGGGACCGACGCGCTCGTCGAACGGCGACGGGATGATGTAGTCCTCGCGAAGCTGGTCACCGACGAGCTGGGCCAGAGCGTTGGCAGCCGCGAGCTTCATCCCCTCGGTGATCGCTGTCGCGCGGACGTCGAAGGCGCCGCGGAAGATGCCGGGGAACGCGAGCACGTTGTTGATCTGGTTCGGGAAGTCAGACCGCCCGGTGGCGACCACGCGGGCGTGCCGGTGGGCGACGTCGGGGTGCACCTCGGGGTTCGGGTTCGCCAGGCCGAAGATGATCGCGTCGTCGGCCATGCTGGCCACGATCTCCTCAGGGACGGTGCCACCCGAGACGCCGATGTAGACGTCGGCGCCGGCCATCGCGTCGGCCAGGGAACCCTTGCGGCCGGTCGCCTCGGTGGTGTCCTTGGCGAGCATCAGCTTGACCGCGGTGAGGTCGTGGCGTGACGAGTGCAGCACGCCCTGGCGGTCGAGCACCGCGAGGTCCTTGACCCCGGCGGCGAGCAGGATCCGTGCGACGGCGACGCCGGCCGCACCGGCGCCCTGGATCACGACGCGCGCCGAGCCGTGGTCGCGACCGGTGAGCGCGAGGGCGTTCTCCAGGGCGGCTGCCACCACGACGGCGGTGCCGTGCTGGTCGTCGTGGAAGACCGGGATGCTGAGCGCGTCCTTGAGCCGCTGCTCGATCTCGAAGCAACGGGGCGCCGAGATGTCCTCCAGGTTGATGCCACCGAAGCTCGGGGCGAGCCGGATCACGGTCTCGACGATCTCGTCGGTGTCGGTGGTGTCGAGGCAGATCGGGATCGCGTCGACCCCGCCGAACTGCTTGAACAGCACCGCCTTGCCCTCCATGACGGGCATCGCGGCCGCGGGTCCGATGTCACCCAGGCCCAGCACCGCGGTGCCGTCGGTGACGACGGCGACGGTGTTCGCCACCCAGGTGTAGTCGTTGACGAGGTCGGGCTCCTCCGCGATCGCCTCGCAGACGCGGGCGACACCGGGTGTGTAGGCCAGCGAGAGGTCGTCGCGGTCCTTGAGCGGCACCGAGGCAGCGATCTCCATCTTGCCGCCCACGTGCAGGTCGAACACTGGGTCGTTCGCGCGCGGGTTGTTCGTGGGCTGCTCGGACATCGGCTGGCTTTCGTCGTCAGATGAGGGGTACGCGGGAGCGAGCTGTTCGGAACGGCGCTCGACGGGTGGATTGCCGGAACTGCACGACTGCGCGGGGGTCTCCCTTACCGGTCAAGTCTCGCACAGGGTCGGGTCAGCGACCGCGACGGCCCCGCGTGAGGGGCCACACCCGGAGCACGACCACAGCGAGCACGTCCGCGTCGGGCACCACCCCCACCGTCCACGAGTCGCGTCCCTCATCGGGGTTGTCCCGCTCGACCCACCAGCCGCCGGGCTCACGGCGCACGGCGCGTTTGACCGCGACCACGCCCGACGGCGGAAGGCGTACGACGACGAGCCGCCCGACGCGGGGTGTGGCACCGTGCAGCACGACCAGCCGGTCCCCGTCGTACAGGGTGGGCTGCATGGACCGCCCCCGCACAACCGCGATGCCCAGTCGAAGAACCGGGCGACGAACCTGTCGGCGCACCCCTTCTCCTTCCCGTCTCTGGCTCGGAGTAGTCTCGCAGTTGCTGACTCGACCCCCGTACAGAGAGGACCCCTGATGTTCGCGCGACTCTTCGCCCCGACCATCGAAGTTCAGGCTCACTGCGACCTGCCGTGTGGTGTCTACGACCCCGCCCAGGCACGCATCGAGGCCGAGTCGATCAAGGCTGTCATCGCCAAGGTCGCAGACAGCGACGACCCGGACTTCCGCACCCGTGCGGTGCTGATCAAGGAGCAGCGCTCCGAGCTGGTCAAGCACCACCTCTGGGTGTTGTGGACCGACTACTTCAAGCCCCCGCACTTCGAGAAGTACCCGCAGCTCCACCAGCTCGTGAACGAGGCCACCAAGCTCGCCGGCGCCGCCGGCACCAAGGGCACCATGGACGCCGACGTCGCTGACCAGCTGCTGGCGAAGATCGACGAGATCGCCGAGATCTTCTGGGCGACGAAGAAGGCCTAGTACGTCGTGCGGCCGACCCGCGACGCGGGTCGGCCGACGGTGTCCCTCATGAACAAGACTCCTGACGTCGAGCTCCGGCTCCCCGCCGATGGTGCCTACGTCGCCATCCTGCGCACGGCCACGGCCGGCTTGGCCGCGCGCATCGACTTCACCCTCGACGACATCGAGGACCTGCGCATCGCCGTCGACGAGGCGTGCGCGATGGTCCTCCCCCAGGCCAGCCCCGGATCCTCCCTGGAGTGCCGCTTCTGGCTCGACCAGATCGGCATCACGGTCGCCGTGTCCGCGGCGTCCGACGCACCCAGCGAGCCGAGCCGAGACGGCTTCGCCTGGACGGTGCTGTCGGCGCTGGCGACCTCCGTGTCGGCCGAGACCGACCGCGACAGCGTCACGATCACCCTGAGCCGCAAAGCCAGCCGACATCCCTGACATGACCTCCGCCCAGCCGCCCGAGCCCGACGCACCCGTGGATCCGCGGGTGGTCAGCGCGGCGTACTTCGACGTGCTGGACGACCCCGACCTGGGCACGGAGGCCCGCGCCGCGGCCCGCGAGGGGCTGGTGCGCCTCCATCTGCCGCTGGTCGAGCACCTCGCGCGCAGGTTCGCCGGCCGCGGTGAGCCCTACGACGACCTGGTCCAGGTGGGCACGATCGGTCTGATCAAGGCGATCGACCGGTTCGAGACCTCGCGCGGCGTAGAGTTCTCGACCTACGCGACACCCACGGTCGTCGGCGAGATCAAGCGCCACTTCCGGGACCGTGGCTGGGCGATCCGGGTGCCGCGCCGGCTCCAGGAGCTGCGCCTCGCGATCACGGCCGCGACGGCCGACCTCAGCCAGGAGCAGGGCCGGTCACCGACTGTGCACGAGCTCGCCGAGCGCATCGGGATCAGCCAGGAGGAGATCCTCGAGGGCCTGGAGTCGGCCAACGCCTACGCCACGCTGTCGCTGGACGCCCCCGACGGGGCCCTGGACGGCCCCTCGACCATGGTCGACTCCCTGGGTGACTACGACGCCGCACTGGACACCGTGGAGGACCGGGAGACCATCAAGCCGCTGCTGGACCTCCTCGACGAGCGCTCCCGACGGATCCTGGGGCTGCGGTTCTTCCGCGGCATGACCCAGTCCCAGATCGCCACCGAGGTCGGCATCTCGCAGATGCACGTGTCCCGGCTGCTCTCCCGCGCGTTGCAGACCCTCCGCGAGCAGCTGGAGGAGCCGGCCAGCCCGCGCCGCTAGCCCTCGGAGGCGTCGTGCTCCTCGAGCGCCTCGAGGGACGCCGGGTGGAAGATCCCGCCGATCGTCACCGCCGAGAGCAGGATCAGCAGCACGCTGACCGGCTGCAGGCCGCTGCTCCAGAAGCTGATCGCGACCGGGATCTGGATCAGCTGGGTCATGACGATCGGGGCCCTGGTCCAGACCTGGAGCTGCCAGAGCCGCAACGCGCAGAACCCCAGGAAAGCACCGAAGACCACGAAGAAGAGGCCGGTGGACAGCCCCAGCGCCGGACGGTCCGAGTCGGTCGAGGCCCACTCGGCGACCCCGCCCAGGAGGTAGGCCGCCGCCTCCAGCCCGGCCACGGACGCGGAGACGGTGAGCGGCAAGGGAGGGGCGGTCCGGGGAGCTTTCGAGGTCACGGGCACCGATGGTACGCAGGCAGGCGCAACGGGTCGCAGGAGCCCGCTGTGACCAAAGTGACCCCAAAGACATGACCAGGGGGGTTGATTGCACCTGCCAGACTTGAAACGATCGTCCGGGTCCACACCTGACCAGGAACGGACACCCTCCACGTGCTCGCCGCCTGACGGGAAATGTGGAAGGCTAGTGAAAGCGTTCACAAGAGCGCTGGAACACTCCCGTGGCCGGCCGGCCACAAGACGGCGACCACTGGAAACGATAGACAGAGGAGCTCTCCGCCATGGATTGGCGCCACCGCTCTGCGTGCCTCGACGAGGACCCAGAGCTGTTCTTCCCGATCGGCAACACCGGTCCGGCCCTCCTGCAGATCGAGGAGGCCAAGCAGGTGTGCCGACGGTGCGAGGTGCGCGAGCAGTGCCTCGCCTGGGCGCTCGAGGCTGGTCAGGACCATGGTGTCTGGGGCGGACTCTCCGAGGACGAGCGGCGCGCTCTCAAGCGCCGCAACGCCCGGGCGCGGGTGCGCACGGCCTGAGCAGGCCCTCCGGCAGCGTGGCGAGAGGCCGGTCGGGCCACGGCGGGCCTGCGAGCCGTCTGCCCCGCCCCGCCGGGGACACGCTCGGCACAAGGAGGTCAGTGCAGCGGGATGTCGAGGGCTACGCGGGTGCCGCCTGAGGGGCCCGGGCCCATCTCCAGCTGACCGTCGAGCTCGGACTCGACCAGCGTCCGCACGATCGAGAGCCCCAGGCTCGTCGAGCCGTCGAGGTCGAACCCTTCCGGCAGCCCCGTGCCGTCGTCCTCGACGGTCACGTGCAGGCGTCCGACGAGCTGGCTCGCGGTGACGATGATCCGGCCGGGCCCCTCGCCGAAGCCGTGCTCGACGGCGTTCTGCAGCACCTCGGTCAGCACCATCGCCAGCGGCGTGGCCACCTCGGACGGGAGCGTGCCGAACTTGCCCTCTCGGCTGGTGTGGACCTCGGCGCCTGACGAGCTGACGTCGCTGACCATGACCCGCAGCCGGTCGGCGACCTCGTCGAAGTCGACGTTCTCGTCGAACGCGGTGCTGAGGGTCTCGTGCACGATCGCGATCGACCCGACCCGTCGTACGGCCTCCTCGAGCGCCGCCCTTCCCTCGGGGATCTCCATGCGGCGGGCCTGCAGGCGGAGCAGGGCGGCCACGGTCTGGAGGTTGTTCTTCACCCGGTGGTGGATCTCGCGGATGGTGGCGTCCTTGGTGACCAGCTCCCGGTCGCGGCTGCGGAGGTCGGTGACGTCGCGGAGCAGCACGATCCCACCGATCTGGGTCCCGGCAGGGCGCAGCGGGATGGCCCGGAAGATCACCACGGTCTCGCCGTTGCCGAGCTCGGCCTCGCGGGGCATCTTGCCGCCCAGCACGGCGCTGACGGTCTCCTCGTCGGGGCGACGGCCGGGTGGCACCAGGCTGCGGGTCGTCTCGGCCAGGTCGAGGCCGGTGAGGTCGGTGGTCAGGCCGAGCCGCCGGAAGACCGAGAGCGCGTTGGGGCTGGCATAGGCGACACGGCCGCTGGCGTCCACGCGGATGAACCCGTCCCCCACGCGCGGCGAGTCGGCGTGGTCGGACCGCTGCACGTCGTAGGGGAAGAAGCCGTTGCTGATCATCTGCGTCAGGTCGGACGCGGTCTGCAGGTAGGCGAGCTCCAGCCGCGACGGGGTGCGTACGCCGAGCAGGTTGGTGTTGCGCGCGATCACCGCCAGGATGCGGTCGGCCTTGCGCACCGGGATGGCCTCGACGCGCACCGGCACGTCGTCGCGCCACTCCGGGTCACCCTCGCGAGCCACCCTCCCCTGGTCGAGCGCCGCGTCGAGCAGCAGCCGGCGTCCGCGCGGCAGGAACTCCCCGACAAGGTCGTCGACGTAGGCCGTGGGGCCGGTGGTGGGTCGCATCTGGGCGGCTGCCCAGTAGCCGGTGCCGGCGCGGTCCGGGAGCCAGAGCACCAGGTCGGCGAACGAGAGGTCGGCGATGATCTGCCAGTCAGCCGCGATCAGCTGGAGCCAGGCGACGTCGTCGTCGGACAGATCTGTCCGCGCCCGCGCGATTTCGTTGAGCGACGCCACGTGGGTCACTGTAGGTCCTCGCCTTCGCAATGGCAGGATGGTCCATATGGAGTCGGCGTTCTGGGAACAGGTGGCGGCGGACGGCCACCGGGTTCCCCCCGACCGTCCGCTCACGGAGCTCACGACCGAGCTCACCTCGATGCTGGGCGACACCGACCCGTACATCCGCGAGGACATCGCCTTCAGCACCTTGGCGACCTGGATCGCCGAGGGCGTCTACGACAACCTGCTCGAGGGGCTGGGTGACGGCATGGCCGCCGGCCTGGTGATCGGCCTGGGCACCACCTCGTCCGACACGGTGTTCCGTCGCAGCTACTCCGCGCTGGTGCTCACCGAGTGCCTCAAGCGCGACAACGTCGCCCACCTGATGCCGGCCGACACCGTGCTCCGCTGGGGCGACCGGGCGATGAGCTGGCTGGTGCGGGAGCGCGACCTGCGCGGCTACGTCCCCGGCAAGGGCCGCGCCCATACCGTCGCCCACGGCGCCGATGCGCTGGCTGCCCTGGCGCAGGCCGACGCGATCGGACGCCTCGAGCTCACCGTTCTGCTCGACGTGATCGCCGACCGGCTGACCGAGCCCACCGACTTCCGGCTGACCTCGGGCGAGGACGACCGGGTCGCCTCCGCCACGATGACGCTGCTGCGTCGCGACATCCTGACGATGGACGTCCTCGATCCCTGGGTGACGCGCCTGGTCGAGGCGGCACTGCCCAGCCACGACAACGACGTGATGTCTCGCAACGTGCAGTCTTTCCTGCGGGCCTTGCACCTGCAGCTGGCGCTGGCCCCCCGCCCGCCCGCGTGCCGGGCCGATCTGCTGCTCACCCTGATCGCGGCGCTCAAGGGCACTAACCCCGGGCTCGCCTGACCTCGCCCACCCGTGAGGCAGTAGGTTGCCGTCATGACCGACGTGGCGACCCCCAGCAGCGCTGACACGACCGCAGTCGACGGACACTCCGGCGACCACGCCGTAGCCGTGGCCCAGGCACACGGGGTGGACACGATGTTCACGCTGAGCGGTGCCCACGTCTTCCCGATGTACGACGGCGCGGTGAAGGCCGACCCGCCCATGCGCCTGCTCGACGTACGCCACGAGCAGACGGCCGTCTTCGCCGCCGAGGCGATGGGCAAGCTGACCCGCACGCCAGGCCTGGCGGTCCTCACCGCCGGTCCGGGCATCACCAACGGGGTCAGCCCGATCACGCAGGCGTCGTTCAGCGGTGCTCCCGTCGTCGTGATCGGCGGCCGCGCACCCGACAACAAGTGGGGGCAGGGCAGCCTGCAGGAGTTCGACCACGTCCCGCTGCTGGAGCCGATCACCAAGCTCGCGCGCACCGTGCACGACAAGGAGCAGGTCGCGGCTGCGGTCCACGAGGCCTTCACGGTCGCGCGCTCGCCGCACCGAGGGCCGGCCTTCCTCGACGTGCCCATGGACGTCTTCTTCGACCGGTCGACGGTGAGCCGACCCGCGTACGCCGCGCCCGCCCGCGACGAGCCCGACGGCGACGCGATCACCCAGATCGGCGAGCTCCTCGGCCAGGCGGAGCGGCCGGTGCTGGTCATCGGCTCCGACGTATGGGCCGACGGCGCCGAGGAGGCTGCGCGGCGACTGGTGGAGACCCTCGGGCTTCCTGCGATCACCAACGGCATGGGAAGGGGCGTGATCCCGGGCGGTCACCCGATGCTGATGACCAAGGCACGCGGCCTGGCGCTGGGCCAGTGCGACCTGACGATCGTGGTGGGCACGCCCCTGGACTTCCGCCTCGGCTACGGCTCGTTCGGAGGCAAGGAGGGTGCACCGGCGGCGCGCGTCGTACACCTGGCGGACTCGGCCGACGGCGTCGCCGGTCATGTCGACCTCGCAGGCTCGGCGCACGGAGACCTCACGCTGGTCCTGGACGGCATCGGCGCGGCCTTCGAGCAGCAGCTGCGCAAGCCCGACTGGTCCGCCTGGGTGACCTCCCTGCAGGACACCGTCAAGGCCGCCGCGGAGCGCGACCAGGCGCTCCTCACGGCCGAGGCCGACCCGATCCACCCCGCCCGCATCTACGGCGAGCTGCTCCCCCGGCTCGCTGATGACGCAGTGGTGATCGGCGACGGCGGCGACTTCGTGTCGTTCGCGGGCAAGTTCGTCGAGCCGTCACGCCCCGGCGGCTGGCTCGACCCCGGCCCCTACGGCTGTCTGGGCGCCGGCCTCGGGGCCGCCATCGGGGCCCGCATCGCCCGACCCTCCTCGCAGGTCGTGCTGCTGCTCGGCGACGGCGCTGCCGGCATGTCGATCATGGACGTCGACACCCTGGTCAGGCACAACCTGCCCGTGGTCATGGTCTGCGGCAACAACTCGGCCTGGGCCCTGGAGAAGGGCCCGATGCAGATGCTCTACGGCTACGACGTGATCGCCGACCTGGCTCCTCAGACCCGGTATGACGACGTGGTCAAGGCGCTCGGCGGCGGCGGCGAGACCGTGACCGACCCGACCCAGATCGGCCCCGCCATCGACCGGGCCTTCGCCGCCGGCACGCCGTACCTGGTCAACGTCATCACCGACGTCACCGCCACCTACCCCCGCAACACCTTCGGCATCTGAGGACCCGGTTGGTCACTTGGCGACGAGCTGATCCAGAGCCTCGCTGATGAGCGCGCTCGGAGTGATCCCACGCTCGGCGGCGATGCGGCGTACGCGCGCTTCGAGCTCGTCGCTGAGCATGTCGTCCTCCCGCCTCCTGCCGCCGAAGGCGCCGACGGCCGTGAGGACCACCGTGCCCAGGACGTCGAGGATGGCGATCACGCCGAAGGCGCGCCAGTAGCCGTCGCTGAGTCCGGAGCCGTCGAGGATCGGGATGACGACCATCGTGGCCACCACGCCGATGGCGAGCAGCGTCGCGGCCAGCCCGGCCCCTATCTTCCGGCGTCCGGCCAGAGCCAGCAGCAGACAGGCCTGAGCAAGAGAGGCAGCGATGGTGCAGGCCACACCGAAGGTCTTCCAGAGGCCCTCGTCGTCGAGGTCCAGCTCACCCCAGGTCAGCACGAGTGCGCTGCCGAACGCGACGAGCGAGACCAGCCCGCCGGCCACCCCGACCAGTGCCAGCTTGTGCCGGGCGACCGCCAGGTAGCAGAGCACCGCCACCGACTCGACGCCCACGATCACAGTTGTCAGCAGCACCCTGCCCTCGGCCTCGCCGAAGTCACCGCCCCGAAGGAGCGCCACGATGCCCATCAGGGCGGCGAGTGAGAAAGAGACGATCACGGTGGTCGCGACCAGGCGACGGAGATCCTTCATGCCCCGATGGTGGCAGCCCGCGCAGGGTCGGCACATCCGCGAAGGTACTCAGACGACAAGACCCCGGCCCTCGGGGGCTCGGGGTCTTCACGCGCGGCAAGAACGCTCAGGCGTTGGGGCGCTTGCCGTGGTTCGCGCCCTTCTTCTTGCGGGCGCGGCGCTTGCGGCCGGTCTTACCCATGGTGTGCTCCTTCAAGCTCGATGACGACGTATTGTCGCAAAGACTCATGGCGCGAGGCGAATCGGGCATGATTTCCGGATGCGCAAGGGCCTCACGAGCACGATCGAGTTCGTCGTCTCCGCCAAGGACACCGCGGAGGCGCTGTCGTCCGGTGACCTGCCGGTGCTGGGCACGCCACGTCTCGTCGCGTGGCTGGAGGCAGCCACCTGCGCCGCGATCGCCGACACCATGCCGCACGGCCAGACCAGCGTCGGCACGCGGGTCCAGGTCGAGCACCGCGCAGCCTCCGCGGTGGGCTCGCATGTCACCGCCATGGCGACCGTCACTCACGTCGACGGCCGTCTGCTGAAGTTCGAGGTCGTAGCGACCGACGGTCACACGGGCGTCGTACTCGGTCACGGGGAGATCACCCGAGTCGTCGTGGACCGGGAGCGGTTCCTCTCCCGGGTGACGGGCTGACCACTACGACTGACGCCGCGGCGGGCAGTCAGTCCTCGGCGATGGTGATCTGCACCTGGCGGATCGAGAAGAGCACTCGTTCGCGCAGCGCGTCGGGGGCGTGCTCGGAGCAGGACTTCTTGACCAGGGCCTTCACCTTGGTCTCGAGGTCGTACTCGTCCAGGCACGGTCCGCACTCGTCGAGGTGGCGCTGGATCGTCGCGCAGTCGGCGTCATCCAGCTCGTTGTCGATGAAGACGAAGACGCGCTCGAGGATCTCGGCACAGCGCTCGTCGTGGGGCTCGCCGCAGGACATCACGAAGCCCCCTTCACCGTGACGGACATGCCGCGCTCGCGGGCGTAGTCCTCCAGGAGCTCACGCAGCTGCCGCCTGCCGCGGTGCAGGCGGGACATCACGGTCCCGATCGGAGTGTCCATGATCTCCGCGATCTCCTTGTAGGGGAAACCCTCCACGTCGGCGAGGTAGACCGCCAGGCGGAAGTCCTCCGGGAGCTGGGCGAGCGCATCCTTCACGTCGCTGTCGGGCAGGTGCTCGAGCGCCTCCATCTCGGCCGACTTCAGGCCGCTGGAGGTGTGCGACTCGGCACGGGCGATCTGCCAGTCCTCGATGTCCTCGGTCATGGACTGCTGCGGCTGCCGCTGCTTCTTGCGGTAGGTGTTGATGAAGGTGTTGGTCAGGATGCGGTACAGCCAAGCCTTGAGGTTGGTGCCTTCCTTGAACTGGTGGAAGGAACCGTAGGCCTTGGCGAACGTCTCCTGGACGAGGTCCTCGGCGTCCTGGGGGTTGCGCGTCATGCGCATGGCTGCGGAGTACAGCTGGTCCAGGAAGGGCAGCGCGTCGCGCTCGAAGCGGTCGGTGCGCTCTTCGTCGGACTCGACTGGTGCGGCCGCGGTGTCGTCGACGGGCGCGGCTTCTGGGTTGTCAGGCATCGCCGTCCAGCCTACCGGGAGCACGGGATAGGACCCGCCCACGCCCGGGCGGAGGTCGGTCAGAGGAAGGGTGGCCAGCACATCCGGTCAAACGCCGGCTGCACGCTTGACATTCCCGACCACCTCGCGGACCACCCACTCCAGCGTGGCCTCGACGACCAGGCCGAGGGCGTCCTCCTGGGAGATGTCCCCGCGCTTGGGCACCCGAAGGGAGTGGTCACCGCCGGGGACGACGGAGAGCTCGGTCGAGCCGGGGAACTCCTCGGGACGTCCGAACGGGTCGGACTCGCCCTGGACCACCAGCACCGGAACCTGCACGGCCGTGAGCTCCTCGAGCCGCGACTTGTCCGGTCGGCCGGGCGGGTGCAGCGGGAACGAGAGCGCGAGTACGCCGGCCGCGCCGAGGTGATGCGCCTGACGACAGGCAGACCTCGCACCTGCACTGCGGCCACCGAGCACGAGCGGGGTCCGCGGGCGGAGCTTGTCGGCGACCGCGACCAGGCACTCGTCGAGGATGGCCGGCGCCGGAGCCACCTTCTTGCCGGCGACCCGCCACGGCTGCTCGAGGCGTACGACGCTGATCCCCTCCCGGGGAAGCCGCTTGGCCAGCGCCACGAGATCGGCCGCGTCGACCCCACCGCCCGCGCCGTGTCCCACGAGGAGGGTGGCGAAGGGAGTGCGCGACCTGTCGACGTGAACCCGCGCGTCACCGTGGCGGGTCGCGATCGCGCGCACCTGGGTCATGGGGCAACCTCCTCGAGGGGCAGCGGGTCGAGCAGCTCCGGGCCGTTGTTGCGCACCGAGTTGACGGCGGTCGAGACCGGGTAGGCCTCCAGGAGCCCCGGGGCCGCGGGGACGAGCAACGACAGCAGGGTGTCCTTGTCCTTGGCGGTCGGGTCGAGCCACTCCTTCCACCGCTGCGGCTCCACGAGCAGGGGCATGCGGTCGTGGATGTGTCCGACGGCGTCCTCGGCGGTGGTGGTGAGCACCGTCGCGGTCCACAGGAAACGCTGCGGGTCGTCGTCGTCGCGGGTCGGGTCGCGCCAGATCTCGTAGAGCCCGGCCATGGCCATCGCGGAGCCGTCCTTGGGGTGGATGAAGAACGGCTGCTTCAGCGGCTTGCCTGCCTTGGTCTTCTGCTCGGTGGCGTACCACTCGAAGTAGCCGTCGGCCGGCAGCAGGCAGCGCCGCTTCGCGAACGGCTGCTTGAAGGCGGGCTTCTCCGCCACCGTCTCCATGCGCGCGTTGATCATCTTGTTGCCGATGGCCGGGTCCTTGGCCCAGAACGGCACCAGGCCCCACTTGACGGTGCGCAGCTGCCTCTCGGCGGGCTCACCCTCGCCCGGCGTGCGCTCCACCACGGCGTAGACCTGCTTGGTGGGCGCGACGTTGTAGTCCGGGGCCAGGGTCTCCTTGACCTCGGACCTGTCGATCTCGAACTCCTCGATCAGGTCCTCAGGACGTCGGGAGGAGGCATAGCGACCACACATGGGACCACCCTATGCGGACCCGCCGACAGATGACCCGCCGACAGATAAGGACGGCGGACAAGGCAGGTGGGTCACCCGGCAGGTCACCCGGCAGGTCAGGCGTCGTCGACGCCCTTCAGCATGGAGCCGACCATCCATGCCAGCTCGAAGGCGATGGCGGCAGGCTCGCGCGCGGGCTGCGTGACGTGGCTGAGCACCAGGCGCACCAGGGCGTCCGCGGCCACGTGGAGCTGGTCGCCGTTGAACGGAAGCTGGGGGAACTTGACGGTCATCGCGTCGACGACGGCCACCCGGGCGCGGTCGACCAGGACCTCGGACTGCGTGATGAACGGCAGCAGCTCGGTGTCGCCCGCGTGGGCGCTGTCGAGGATCGCCTTCAGCAGCGGGTTGACGTTGGCCAGGGTGAGGGCGCCCTCGGCCGCGCCCGCGATCGCCTCCACGGGATCTCCGGCCGACTCGATGCGCGAGCGCACCAGGCTCAGGAACTCGTCGAGCTCGCGGAACACGAGCTCCTCGGCCAGGTTGAGCTTGGTGCCGAACTCGTTGTAGACCGTCTGCCTGCTCACACCGGCCCGGTCGGCGACCTTGCTCATCGTCAGGCGGCGCCAGCCCTCGTCGGCGAACACCGCGGCGGCCGCGTCCATCAGCCGGTCGCGCACCAGCGAGCGCACACCTGCCCGGATGGAGGTGTCGGGCGGCACCGGCACGGCGGTCATGGGCCCAGTCTCCCAGCACCGTCACCCAGCACGGCCTCCGCCACGGGTACGCCGGGGTCCGCGAGTCGCGCCGCGTCGACAGGCCGGCGGTCGGCGACCAGCACCCGAGCCGCGCGTACGTCGGACGGGCGTCCCATCGTGACCGCTCCGCGGAGGATGCCGTCGCGCACGAAGAAGGCGGTGAAGCTCGTCCCCTCGACCTCACCGCGCACGACGAGGTCGCCGTCGCTCCACCCGGTGACCTGCAGGGTCTGGCCGTACTGGTCGGACCAGCACCACGGCACCTCGTCGAAGTGGACGTCCTCGCCGGAGACGGCCTTGCCGACCGCGGTGCCGTGGTTCTGCGCGCCCTGCCAGTGCTCGAGCCGGAACGGGCCGTCGAGATGGCTGCTCGGGCGCGCTGCGACGTCACCTGCCGCGTAGACACCGGGCAGGCTGGTGGCGCCGCTCCAGTCGACGGCGATCCCGCCGGCCTCGAGTCGAGCACCGGCCGAGGAAGCGAGCTCGGTGTTCGGCTCCATGCCGACCGCGACGAGCACCAGCCCGGCGGTCCAGGACCGTCCGTCGGCAGCGCGCACCACGACCTCGTCGCCGTGCTCGGTGGCGGACTCGACCGTGACGTCGGTCTGCAGGTCGACCCCATGGGACTTGTGCAGCGAGACGTAGCGGTGGGACAGGTCTCCGGGAAGCAGCCGCGGCAGCGGGAGCGGCGCGGTCTCGAGCAGGGTCACGTCGTAGCCGAGGCTGCGCAGGCTGGACGCCCCCTCGGAGCCGATCAGGCCGGCGCCGACGATCACGACCGGCGTCTCCGGGCCGACCGGCAGCGGAAGGTCCGCGAGACCGCGGAGCGTGCGCACGCGGTCGCCCCGGAAGGGGTTGCGCGCCCGCCCGCCGGTCGCGAGCACGAGCCGGTCGAAGCCGATCCGCTCGCCGCCATCGGTCAGCACCGCACCTGGCTCGAGAGCTGCGACCCGGGTGTCGGTCACCAGCTCGACCCCGCTGTCGGCGTACCACTGCTGCGGCTTGATGCGGATGCCGTCCCCGGTCTTGTCGCCGCGGAGGACCTCCTTGGAGACAGCGGTGCGGCGGTAGGGCAGCTCAGGCTCGTCACCGAGCAGGATCAGCCTGCCGTCGTACCCGCCGGCTCTCATCGCGGCGGCCGCGCTGACGCCGGCGACGCCGGCGCCGACCACCACGACCTGTCGGGGAGGGCTCACGCGCGCTCGACCTCGACCATCTCGAAGTCGGCCTTGGCGGCGCCGCAGTCGGGGCACGACCAGTCGTCGGGGATGTCGTCCCACCTCGTGCCGGGAGGGAAGCCCTCCTCCTCCCAGCCGAGCGCCTCGTCGTACTCGAAGCCGCACTGCAGGCAGCGGTAGACCTTCATCGGGTTGCTCCTTCGTTGAGGGGTTCGAAGTCCTGCTGCTCGCGTACGCCGCAGTCGGGGCAGCACCAGTCGGGGTCGATGTCGGCGAAGAGCGTGCCGGCCGGCCAGCCCTCACGGGGCGCACCGACGGCCTCGTCGTAGACGTACTCGCAGCCGGGGCACTGGAACCTGGCCATGTCACGCCGCCTGCTGGGAGCCCGCCGGCGCGGGGTACTTGGCCAGGATCCGCTCCCGCTTGCGCGGAAGGATGTTGGCCTTGGTCAGGTCACCGTCGAAGTGGGCGTAGACCCGGCGGTCCATCACCGCTCGCCAGATCGCGGGCACCCAGGTCAGCACGATCATCCCGGCGTAGCCGGTGGGCAGCACCGGAGACTCCTTGAAGTCGCGCAGGGTCTGGTAGCGACGGGTCGGGTTGGCGTGGTGGTCGCTGTGGCGCTGCAGGTGGTACAGCAGGATGTTGGTCCCGATGTTGTTGCTGTTCCAGCTGTGGCTCGGGTTCACCCGCTCGTAGCGGCCCGACTCCAGCTTCTGGCGCAGCATGCCGTAGTGCTCGAGGTAGTTGACCGACTCCAGGAGCCAGATGCCCAGGAAGCCCTGGACGACCAGGAGCAGCAGGGTGCGGCCGTAGCCGATCTGCGGACCGGCGAACGCCAGGAGCCCGCCCCAGAGCACGACCGACATCGCCCAGGCGTTGAGCAGGTCGTTCTTGAAGGTCCAGGGCGACTTGCCGAGGCGCTTGAAGCGCTTCGCCTCGAGCCCCCACGCGCTCTTCAGGCTTCCGGCGATGGTGCGCCCGAGGAACTGGTAGATGTTCTCGCCGACCTTGGAGCTGGCCGGGTCCTCGGGGGTGGCCACGCGGACGTGGTGCCCGCGGTTGTGCTCGATGTAGAAGTGGCCGTAGAAGGTCTGGGCCAGCGCGATCCGGGCGTACCAGCGCTCGTGGGACTCCTTCTTGTGGCCCAGCTCGTGGGCGGTGTTGATCGCGATGCCGGCCACCATGCCGAGGCTGATCGCCATGCCGACCTGGTCGGCCAGGTCATAGCCAGGACGCGTCATCATCCAGAAGGTCCAGACGATGCAGACGTACTGCGCCGGGATGAACAGATACGTCACCCAGCGGTAGTAGCGGTCCTCCTCGAGCGCCTCGATGACCTCGTCCGGCGGGTTGTTGCGGTCCAGGCCGAGCAGCAGGTCGAGCGCCGGGATGATGCCGAAGACGAAGACGGGGCCGAAGAACCAGAAGACGTCCCACCCGGTCCACTCGACCAGCCCCCAGGCGAGGAACGGGATGAACGGGATCACTGCGCCCAGGATCCACGCGTAGCGCTTGGTGTCGCGCCACTCGATCGCTGGCGCCGGGACTGACTGGGTGGCCATCGTCGTACTCCTCGTCCGGTGTCGGCTCCGTCACCGACTGGTTTACAAAAGAGTATGACTTGTACATCAGACTTGGCAATAGGTACGGGAATGTAAAGGTCCGAGTGGTGGCGGTCACAACAAAGAACCCCGTCCGGACCCGGACGGGGTTCTGTTGCTCGAGCGGGCTAGCGGGCCAGCTCGTCGAGCAGTCTGGTTGCAGAGTCGGCGGTGGCCGGGAGTCCCTCGATCCAGACCCGGATCTCGCTCGCGTCGAGCCGGAGGTCGTCGAGGTACTCCCTGAGCACATTGACCGAGGTCCCGAGGTCCGGTCTCCGGCGTACGACGGCCGCGGCCCGCTCTGGCCCGAGCCGGCCGACGGTCTGACCGCCCGGGTAGACGCTGCGCAGGGCCTCGGCCACCTGCGCGAGCATCAGTGCCCGCGCGAAGTGGTCGTGGCTCGTGTGATGAGCCTCGACGACGACCAGCGCGTGAACGGCGCGCGCGTCGACGCCGTCGTTCTCGGTCTCGCGGTAGATCTCGTCCAGCCGGGTCCGCACGTGCGACAGCGTGGCCAGCCCGGTGAGCGGGTCCTCGCACGAGAGCTGATGCAGGAACTCCAGCGTGGACTCGCTCCACGCGACCGACAGCGACTCGGCTGCGGCGAAGGCGGGCTCCCTCCCCAGAACCCGCCCGTAGGTCGCGCGCAGCCCGTCCAGTGCCTCTCCCAGGGAGGCACCGTCACGGGCCAGTGCGCGACCTACTTCTGTGCAGGCCGCTGCCGGGTCGGTGTCGGACACCAGGGCCTCCCCTACTGCCTCGAATCCCAGCGGAAGCGCGCGCCGCTCGGAGTCGGACAGCTCCCGCCCCGGTGTACCGGTGACACCAGCGGACCTCCGTCGGTTGAGAACGGTGAAGTTGGCCATCTCGGGGGCCTCCTTCTGTCCGCGGGTTTGTTGCCACTCCCCGTCCTTGTGGCAACGGCCTACACCTGAGGAACGGCGGAGCAGGCGCACCATGACGCGAGTTCGAGGAGGATTTGGGGACTTTTCCGGGCCGATCGTTTCGCCCCGGGCCAGGTAGCCACGGCGGTACGGTGGGCTAGACGGCAGAACTTTCCCGGTCGCGCCGTCACAAATGCCCGACTCGTGCGTTACATCTTCGACATGACTGACGTCCTCCCCGGCACCGACACGCCCAGCGACGCGGAGCTCATCTCGCGCGTGCGGGGCGGAGACCTGTCTGCCTACGGGGAGCTCTTCGAGCGCCATGTCGAAGCAGCCCGCAGGCTCTCCCGGCAGCTGGTGCGCGGCATCGACGCGGACGACCTGGTCTCCGACGCCTTCACCAAGGTGATGACGGTCCTGCAGGGCGGCGGTGGTCCCGACGTGGCCTTCCGCGCCTACCTGCTGACCGCCGTACGCCGGCTGCACGTCGACCGGATCCGATCGCAGTCCCGGCTGACCCACTCCGAGGACATGTCGGAGTTCGACCCGGGGGTTCCCTTCCACGACACCGCAGTGGCCGGGTTCGAGTCCGGCGCGGCGGCGAAGGCCTTCGCGTCCCTGCCCGAGCGCTGGCAGCTGGTGCTGTGGCACCTGGAGGTAGAGGGGCAGAAGCCCGCCGACATCGCGCCGCTGCTGGGCATGAGCGCGAACTCCGTCTCCGCGCTGGCCTACCGAGCCCGCGAGGGTCTGCGGCAGGCCTTCCTCACCGCCCACCTCGCCGACACCTCGGAGACCGAGTGTCGCTGGGTCAACGAGCACCTGGGCGCCTATGTCCGCGAGGGGCTCGCCAAGCGGGACTCCGAGAAGGTCAGGGCGCACCTGGACGAGTGCCGCAAGTGCACCGCCATGTACCTCGAGCTCACCGAGGTCAACTCGAACCTCCGGGCGATCATCGCGCCGCTGCTGCTGGGCGGTGCCGCCGCGGGCTACCTCGCCAGCGCCACCGGCGGCGTCGCTGCAGCAGGCGGCATCCTGGTCTTCCTCGACCGGGCCAAGGACGCAGTCCTGGGCAACCTCACCACGGTCGCGGCGGGCACCGCAGCCGCCGCCATCGCGGCCGTCGCCGTCGTCGCCGTCGCAGTGGGCGGCGGCAGCGACAAGCCACCCGCCGCCGACCCGCCCCCGCCGGGCATCACCCAGCCGGCTGCCCCGACCGACGAGCCGGCTCCGCCCGGCAAGAAGCCGAAGCCGCCGAGGGACAACACCCCCTCCTCCGTCCGCCGCCGGCCGTCGTACCCCCGTTCGTGCCGGCCGTCGAGCCGCCGGCCGAGCCCGCTCCCGACCGCCCCAGCGCCAACATCTCGCTGGCCTCGGCCGCGGTGAGCGACGACGCGGTGGTGCTCGACATCGACGGGCTCCCGGCCGCCCGCGTCCCGATCCACGTCGACCTGCGCTCGCAGTCCGGCAAGACGTCGTTCAAGACGCGCTCGGGCGACTGCTCGGTCAAGGCTTCCAGCAAGCGCCGGGCTACGTGCGTCGCCGGCTCGGGGTCCGGCCGCACGGCCGTGCTGCTGCTGGCCCCCAAGCACTTCCAGGCGGTCATCCCGCTGGACTACCCCGACACGCTCACCAGCGACGAGCTGTCGGTGTCGATCTCCATACCCGGCTACGACGACCCCAGCCGTGGCAACAACACCCGCACCTTCACGTTCACCCCGAAGGCGAAGCCCAGCCCGTCGCCGACCCCGGAGCCCCCGCCGACCCCGGAGCCCGACCCCGAGGCAGACCTGCACCTGACGCTGTCCAGGCTCGACGACACGCGACTGCGGGCAAGCGTGACCGGGCTGCCCGCGGGCAAGACCAACCTGCGCTTCGAGCTGACGCTTCCGGCCGAGGTCAAGCTCGACACCTCCCCCGACGGGTGCACGCCGTCGAGCGGGGTCGTCAACTGCAACGGGGTCACCGGCTCGTTCCAGGGCGACTTCACCTTCGGCTACCCCGCGACCCAGGCTCCGATCGACGTGACCGTCGCGGTCTCGGCGGCCGGCGTGGACGAGACCGCACCCGCCGACAACACCCGCACCGTGCGGCTTCGCGAGGTGCCTCCGACCGTGCTCACCCTCGCGCTGGTGCGCCTCGACATCTCCAGCATCTTCGACGCGGGACAGTTCCAGGCGATCGTGTCGTGGCCGGTCGCTGCTGCCGACCCGGCGAGGATCAGGTTCCACGACATCGTCACCACTCCGGCGACGGGCTTCCACCACGGTCCGCCCGCAGGGTGCGCCGCCCAAGGGGCCGACTTCGTCTGCACCGTCGACGACTCCGACGGCGACAACACCTGGGTCGCCGACCGGTTCGACCTGGACATGACCGCGTTCGTCCTCCTGCAGCCGGTCAACGTGGCGATGAAGGTCTCGGTCGAGCCGAGCAACGGCACCGCTGCGGGCGCCGACACGGAGTGCCTGGCCTGGCCGCTCAGCCTCTGCTGACTGCTGTCTCCTTCTGTTTCCCGCGCTGTTTCCCCCCGCGCAGGGCGGGTACCGCTCCCCCATGGCACTCTCACGACTGCTCGCCCGTCCCATGCTCGCGTCGATGTTCGTGGCCGGTGGCGCGAACTCCCTGAAGAACGCCGAGGCGCTCGCGGCTCGCGCCAAGCCCGTTGCGGACCGCATCCGGGTTGCGCTGGACAAGCGGATGCCCACAGCGGCGCCCAGCGAGGTGACGCTGGTGCGCATCAACGGCGGCGTGCAGGTGCTGGCAGGCCTGGCCCTCGCGACCGGCCGCATGCCGCGTACGTCAGCCTTCGTGCTCGCCTCGACGCTGGTGCCCACCACCCTCGGCGGCCATCGCTTCTGGGAGGAGACCGACCCGGCGATGCGACAGAACCAGCAGATCCACTTCTTCAAGAACGTCTCGATGCTCGGTGGGCTGCTGATCGCTGCCGGTGACACCGAGGGACGTCCCGGGCTCGCCTGGCGCGCCAAGCACGCGGTCGCCGACGCCCGCGAGGCGGTCGTGGACCACCTGCCGGGCTGAGGACACCGATATCCTCGGGGGCGATGAGCGACCTCCCTTCCTGGGCTGACCCCTGGCCTGCGCCCCGCCCTGACGGCCCCGTGCACGCCACGGTGTCGCTTCCGGGCTCCAAGTCGCTGACCAACCGGGCCCTGATCCTGGCGGCCCTCTCCGACGGCCCGTCCGTCGTACGACGCGCGCTCCGGTCCCGCGACACCACGCTGATGGCCGCCGCTCTCACGGCGATCGGGTCGCACATCGACGTGTCCACCGACGACTGGGCGGTCTCCCCCGACGCCCTCAAGGGACCGGCCGAGGTCGACTGCGGGCTGGCCGGCACCGTGATGCGGTTCGTGCCCCCTACGGCTGCCCTGGCCGACGGTCCGGTCGCCTTCGACGGCGACCCGCACGCACGCACCCGTCCGATGGGCTCGGTGCTGAGCGGCCTGCGCGACCTGGGGGTCGACGTCACCGGCGACGCCCTCCCCTTCACCGTGCACGGCACCGGGTCGGTGCGCGGCGGTGCGGTCACCATCGACGCCTCCGCGTCGTCACAGTTCGTGTCAGCCCTGCTCCTGGCCGGCCCGCGCTACGACGAGGGCATCGACCTGCGCCACCACGGCAAGCCGGTTCCCTCCCTCCCCCACATCGACATGACCGTTGCAGCTTTGCGCGAGCACGGTGTCGAGGTCCTGGAGGAGCCCGACCGCTGGCACGTCCTGCCAGGACCCATCGGCGCGGTCGACGTGACGATCGAGCCCGACCTCTCCAACGCCGCGCCGTTCCTGGCGATCGCAGCGGTCACCGGCGGCACGGTCACCGTGCCCGACTGGCCGCACAGCACGACCCAGGCCGGCGACGCGCTCCGCGACATCCTGGCCCTGATGGGATGCTCGGTGACGATCGGCGAGGGACTGACCGTGTCCGGCGGGGCGCTGCAGGGCATCGACTACGACCTGCACGACGTCGGCGAGCTCACCCCCGCCGTCGCGGCGCTCTGCGCCCTTGCCGACGGTCCGTCGGTGCTGCGCGGGGTCGCCCACATCCGCGGGCACGAGACGGACCGCCTCGCCGCGCTGGCCACCGAGCTGAACAACCTCGGCGGGGCCGTCACCGAGACCGCCGACGGTCTGGCGATCGACCCGGTCCCGCTCCATGGCGGCGTCTTCCACACCTACGCCGACCACCGCATGGCCCACGCCGGCGTGATCCTCGGCCTCACAGTCGACGGCCTACTCGTCGAGAACGTCGGCACCACCTCCAAGACGTTCACCGACTTCCCCGGCGCCTGGACCAGGGCGCTCTCGTAGTGGCAGACCGGCGCTACGACAACATCGACCCCGAGTCGTTCGACCGGCCGCGCCGCCGCACCCGCCCCCGCACCAAGGATCGTCCGTCCTACGACGACGCGGTGCCCGGCGTCGTCCTCACCGTCGACCGCGGCAGGCTCACCTGCGACGTGGACGGTCGCGTCGTGATGGCGATGAAGTCACGGCCGCTGGGCCGCAAAGGCGTCGTGGTGGGCGACAACGTGCAGCTGGTGGGCGACGTGTCGGGCGACGAGGGCTCGCTGGCGCGCATCGTGACCATCGACGAGCGGGCGACCACGCTGCGCCGCACCGCGGACGACGACGACCCGGTCGAACGCGTCATCGTCGCGAACGCCTCCCAGCTCGTCGTGGTCGTCGCGCTCGCCGACCCCGAGCCCCGGGTGGGTCTGGTCGACCGGGCCCTGGTCGCGGCGTACGACGAGGGCATGGACCCGCTCCTGGTCCTCACCAAGTCCGACCTGGCATCGCCTGACGAGCTGCTCGCCACCTACGGCCCGCTCGACGTGCCCTACGTCGTTACCCGCCGTGGCGACGACGTGACCCCGGTGCGCGAGCTGCTCGAGGGCAGGCAGAGCGTGCTCATCGGCCACAGCGGCGTCGGCAAGTCCACCCTGATCAACGCCCTCGTGCCCGGCACCGACCGCGCCATCGGCCACGTCAACGCCGTCACCGGCCGCGGCCGGCACACCTCCACCTCGGCCCTGCTGCTGCCCCTGCCCAGCGGCGACGGCTGGATCGTGGACACCCCGGGCATCCGGTCGTTCGGGCTCGCGCACGTCGACCCGACCCACCTGATCCACGCGTTCCCCGACCTGGCCTCGCTCACGGAGAGCTGCCCTCGCGGCTGCACGCACGGCGAGGGCGAGCCCGAGTGCGGGCTGGACGAGGCGTCCGAGACCGAGCAGGGACGGGTCGACTCGTTCCGCCGCCTACTCGCCAGCCGCGAGACGGCTAGCTACTAGCCGAGCGCGTCTCCGGCGGACGCGGGGCGGCAAGGCTCGCAGGCTCGCAGAGGCCCGAAAGGCCTCCCGCCGCGCTGCCGGCCGGTTGCTAGATCTTCCAGGTGGCTCGGGCGCCGGCGTCTCCGGTCAGCACGGCCCACACGAGCGTCACCAGGCTGATGACGACCAGAGCGGCAGGCACGACGAGCGCCACCCAGGCCTCGGTGCGCTCCGCGACCGCGCCACGCCCGCTCGCGAGCCCCGACGGCCCGCCCAGCAGCCAGGCGCCGAGCAGGGCCAGCACGACGAACGCGATGATGATCAGCGCGAGCACGTCACCGCGGTCCTGGTGCTTCTCGATCGCCTCCCGCACGGGGTTGTCGGCTGGCAGGCTTGCGAACCGCTCGTCGAAGAGGTCCTTGCCCGACAGCTTGGCGGTCCAGACCGTGATGCCCGCGGTGACCGCGAGCAGGATCGTGGGCCAGCGGGTCAGGTAGCGCCACTTCGGGAAGATCGCGAAAGCGATCGTGCAGAGCGCGGCCAGCGGGGTGAACACCACCGTGGCGTGCACCACCAACGGGTGCAGAGGAAGCCCGAAGATCTCCATGGAGGCGACGCTAGCCCTGGTGGCTGGGAATCCCCTGAGAGGCGCGCAGGTAGCCTGAGCCGGTGCCGACCAACTACACCGACGACCTCCGGCTTGCGCACGTCCTCGCCGATGACGCCGACTCCCTGACCATGAGTCGCTTCCAGGCCCAGGACCTCCACGTCACCAACAAGCCTGACCTCACGCCGGTGACCGACGCCGACAAGGCCGTCGAGGAGGGCATCCGGCGCACCCTCGGCCGGGCCCGGGCTCGCGACGCGGTGCTCGGCGAGGAACAGGGGTCCATCGGCCACAGCCAGCGCCGGTGGATCGTCGACCCGATCGACGGCACCAAGAACTTCGTGCGCGGCGTACCCGTCTGGGCCACGCTGATCGCCCTCATGGTCGACGACGAGGTCGTGGTGGGCGTGGTCTCGGCTCCCATGCTCAACCGGCGCTGGTGGGCGATGAAGGACGGCGGCGCGTTCACCGGCAAGTCGCTGATGCGGGCGACGCCGTGCCGGGTCTCGGACGTCAAGCGGCTCGATGACGCGTCGCTCTCCTACGCCAGCCTCGGCGGATGGGAGGAGCGCGGGCGGCTCGAGGACTTCATGGCGCTGGCACGACGTTGCTGGCGCACCCGGGCCTACGGCGACTTCTGGTCCTACATGCTGGTGGCCGAGGGCGCGGTCGACCTCGCGGCCGAGCCCGAGCTCGAGCTCTACGACATGGCGGCACTGGACATCATCGTGCGTGAAGCGGGCGGGCGGTTCACCTCGCTCGACGGCCGCGACGGTCCGACGGGCGGCAACGCCCTGGCCAGCAACGGCATCCTCCACGACGCTGCGCTGAGCTTCCTCGGCTCGGTCGAGGATGACGACATGCCGAGGATCAACCAGGGGTCGGTGCTGGATCTGGCTGCTCGTCGTCGGCCGGCTCAGGAGCCCGACGCTGAGAGCCCGGATCCCGAGGACGAAGCAGACTGACCGCCCGAAGCACCCACGGCGCGGCCATCAGCCCGGCGAGGTCGAACCAGCCGTAGCCTCCGGCAGCCCCGGTCGGCGGGTTGCCGATGTCGATCCCGAGCAGCGGGTCCTCCAGCTGCCAGACCCACGTGCCCAGCTGGGTGCCCGCGATCTCCAGCCAGGTCACCACGACCGCGGCGCCGAGGTAGACCTCGCGGGACGGGCCCTTCCACAAGAAGCCCAGCAGGCAGACGAACCACATCATCCCGAGTACGTCGTGCCGCGGCTGCACCAGCGCCCACAACCCCCATCCGCCGAGCCCCAGCACCGCGGCCGTCGTACAGGCGCGCCGGTGGCGCTGCACCCACAGCGCGTGCCCGAGTGCGTAGGCGGAGAGGTAGACCAGGCCGTGGCCGGGAGGGACGTACATCGGCACGTTGTGGAAGCGGTAGAGGTAGACCTCGAGCGTCGGAGAGCAGAGGAACTCGACCACCGTCGCGAACGCGACCACCACGCCGGTCTGCGCCCGGACCAGCCGGGAGACCCTCGTCAGCGCGACCAGAAGGACTGCCCAGGTGAGCACGCCGAGCACGCGCTGCTGCCAGAGCGAGCCGTCGGCGTCCAGGAGCAGGACGACCGTCAGCCAGCCCATCAGCGCAGCGGCCCAGGGGGCCTGGAGGCGCGGCTGGCGGGTCACCCGGCCCATGATCCCAGGACGCGTGCTTTGTGGCAGGTTAGGGGCTAGGTTCGAGACACCGAGACCACGTTTCGCAGGGAGGTCACATGCGCATCCATGACGTCATCTCCGGCAAGTCCGTCAAGGACGTTGTCACGATCAGCCCCGATGCCACCGTGCGCGACCTGGTCGCGCTCCTGGCCGAGCACAACGTCGGCGCACTGGTCGTCAGCGGCGACGGCACCTCAGTCGACGGCATCGTCTCCGAGCGCGACGTCGTACGCCGGCTCCACGACGACGAGCAGGTCCTGGGCGCGACGGTCGCGACGATCATGACGACCGAGGTGCGCACCGCGGAGCCGACCGAGCTGCTCAACGACCTGATGTCGCTGATGACCCAGCACCGCATCCGGCACGTCCCGGTGGTTCAGGACGGACGCCTCTCCGGCATCATCTCCATCGGCGACGTGGTCAAGAGCCGGATGAGCGAGCTCGAGTTCGAGCGCGACCAGCTGGACAACTTCGTCCACTCGCAGCAGACCTGATGTTGTTCAAGCGAAAGGCTTCCAGCGTGTCCGTGGACAAACCCGAGATCGACTTCCCCGACGGTCCCCCGCCCACCGACCTCGAGGTCACCGACGTCACCGAGGGCGACGGCGCCGAGGCCACGGCCGGCAAGACGGTGAGCGTCCACTACGTCGGAGTCGCGCACTCCACGGGTGAGCAGTTCGACGCGTCCTACGACCGGGGCTCCCCGCTGGAGTTCCGCCTCGGAGTCGGCCAGGTCATCTCCGGGTGGGACAACGGCGTCCAGGGCATGAAGGTCGGCGGCCGTCGCCAGCTGGTCATCCCGCCGCACCTCGCCTACGGCGACCGTGGTGCCGGTGGCGCGATCAAGCCCGGCGAGACGCTGATCTTCGTGGTGGACCTCCTCGACGTCCGGTGAAGGTCCTCGTCACCGGCTTCGAGCCCTTCGGCGGTGACGACGAGAACGCCAGCGGCACGGCCGTGCAGGCACTGCGCGGTCGTCCTGATGTCGTGACCGCGATCCTGCCTGTCGAGTTCGGCAAGGCGGGTGACCTGCTGGTCTCACTGTCCGAGGAGCACCGACCCGACGTCGTCGTCTGCGTGGGCGAGGCAGGGGGACGCACGGCGGTCTCGGTGGAGCGGTTCGCCTACAACCTCGCCGAGGCACGCATCCCCGACAACGCCGGGTGGCAGCCACATGGAGTGGCCGTCATCGACGGGCTCGACGACATCCTGGAGACCGAGCTCGACGCCGACGCGCTCGCGGACGCGGTGCGCGGCTGCGGCGTAGCGGCCGAGGTCTCCGAGGACCCCGGCCGCTACGTGTGCAACGAGCTGTACTTCCACGCCCTCGCCCGCCTCGACGTGCCCGCCGTGTTCGTGCACGCGCCCGCCGTACGCGCCTCTGGCGTTGCCTCCGTGGGCGCCGAGACCGACCAGGTCGCCCAGGAGGGCGAGCTGCCGAGCGCCGACGACCTGGCCCGCGCGCTCGCAGGTCTGGTCGACGCGCTCAGGCCACCTGTACGGTCTGGTCCCCCAGCGTGACCGTGTCGCCCTTGCGCAGCTGGCGCCCGCGGCGGGTCTCCACCTCGCCGTTGACCAGGACCTGGCCGTCCTGCACCAGCGGGCGTACGTCGGAGCCGTAGTCGACCAGGTCGGCCAGCTTCAGGAACTGGCCGAGCCGGATCATGTCCTCGCGGATCTCGACCTCGCGGACCGCCGGGGCGGCCGCCTTGCGACGAAGTCTCATCAGAAGTCGAACAGCTCTCCGAGGAACGACTCCTTGCGCTTCTTCTTGTAGGGGCGCTGGTCCTGCTGCTGCGGGTAGGACGGTGACTGCGGCTGCCGGGCCGGGGCGGGGGCGGGCCCGTCGCCGGCGGACCGGTCGATGATCTTGTCGAGCTCGCCCCGGTCGAGCCAGACACCCCTGCACTGCGGGCAGTAGTCGATCTCGATGCCGTTGCGGTCGGTCATCTGCAGGACGCTGTCGTCGATCGGGCACTTCATGACGCCCAACCTACCGAGGACGGCCAAGTCACCGCCAAGTCACCGCCAAGTCACAGAGCCACGGTCACCGCATGGATCAGGACCCCGACGAGGCCACCCACCAGCGTGCCGTTGATGCGGATGAACTGCAGGTCCTTGCCGACGAACAGCTCGATCCGGTCGGCTGCCTCGCGCCCGTCCCACCGGTCGATGGTGTGGGTGATGACGGCGGTCAGCTCGCTGCCGTAGCGGTCGACGACGAACACCGCGAGGTCGGCGGCCTGCTTGTCGAGCTTGTCGCGCAGCGGCTGGTCGGTGCGTAGCCGGGAGCCGAACGCGACCAGCTCCTGGTTGAGCCGCTGGTGCAACGGCCCCACCTCGTCGCCGAGGGCGCTGATCAGGACGCGGCGCAGGGCGTTCCACAACGAGGTGAACGTGACCGTCACCTGGGGGTGGTCGAGCACCCGCGCCTTGAGCGCCTCCATGCGCGCCTGCACGGCCGGGTCGACCAGCAGGTCGTCGGCGAGCTTCTCGAGCATCCGGTCGAGCGCCCCGCGTGCCGGGTGGAACGCGTTGGCGCTGATCTCCTCCAGCCAGTCGACCAGCTCGATGTGCAAGCGGTGCGTGACGCGCTCGTTGAGCGACTGAGGGGCCCACCAGGGGGCGCGCTCGATGACGATGTCGGAGAAGGTCTCCTCGTTCTGCCGCATCCACTTCAGCATCTCGTCGAAGACCAGGTCGACCAGCCCGTGGTGGGCCTGGTCGGCGACGACCTCCCTGAGCAGCGAGCCGGCGATGGGGCTGATGGGCTCCTCGAGGAACCTCGGCAGCAGCACCTCCTGCACCAGCGCCGCGACATCCTCGTCCTTGAGCCTGGCCAGGCCGATGCGCAGCACCGACGACGCCTCACGTACGACGCGCTCGGCATTGGCCGGCTCGACCAGCCAGTCACCGGCCTTGCGGGCGAGGTCCGCGACGGCGAGCCGGTCGCGGATGATCTGCTCCTGCAGGAAGTTCTCGCCGACGAACTCCTCCAGGCTGCGGCCGAGGTCGTCCTTGCGCTTGGGGATCAGCGCGGTGTGCGGGATCGGCACCCCCAGCGGGTGCTTGAAGAGCGCGACGACCGCGAACCAGTCCGCGATCGCACCCACCATCGAGGCCTCGGCGCCGGCGTTGACGTAGCCGAGGAAACCATCCTGCTCACGGGTGAGCAGGTAGACGGTCGCGGCGAACAGCAGCAGCCCGACGGCCACCGATCGCATCCGTCGCAAGGCGCTCCGACGTTCGACGTCGAGCGCCGGGTCACCGGTCATCATCGGGACAGCCATGGTGAGCCGAACCTATCGCGAGGGCGGGCCCTTCACGGCGTTGTCGCCCTGCAGCAGCGTGGGCGTCACCCCCGGTACGACGGACACGGCCACTCGGGTACCGACCGGGTGCCGCACGGAGTGGGGCTGCCATGAGCGAAGGGTGCGCCCGGAGGCCAGCCGGACGGTGTGCAGCACGAACGCGCCGTGGAACTCCACCCCGAGGACTGCAGCGTCGGCGGTGGGGTCCGCCGCCAGCGCCACCTCGTGCGGACGCAGCACGACGTCGACATCCGCGTCGGAGTCCCAGCCGGGCAGCGTGGAGACGACCCCGATCTCACACGTCAGGAGTGCTTGGTGGACGTGGGCCGGCAGGAAGTCGGCATCGCCCATGAACGACGCCACGAAGCGGGTCGCCGGGGACTCGAAGACCACCATCGGCGTGTCGGTCTGCTCGATCAGGCCGTCGCGCATCACCACCACCCGGTCGCCGACCAGCAGCGCCTCGTTCTGGTCGTGCGTCACGAAGATCGCGGTGGTCTTGGTCTCGCGGAGGACGCCGACCGTGTCGGCCCGCACCTTGGCGCGTAGTGACTCGTCGAGGGAGGAGAACGGCTCGTCCAGGAGCACGACGGCCGGCCGCGGCGCCAGCGCTCGGGCGAGCGCGACCCGCTGCTGCTCCCCACCGGAGAGCTCGTGCGGGTAGCGGCCCGCAAGGTCGCCGAGCCGGACGAGGTCTAGCACCTCGCGCACCCGAGCCCGACGCTCGGCGCGGTCGAGCCGGTTGAGCCCGAACGCGATGTTGCGCGCGACCGAGAGGTGCGGGAACAGCGCGTGGTCCTGGAAGACCAGGCCGACCCGGCGGCGCTCGGGAGGCTGCCACGCCGACCCGGCAACCACCTCTCCCGCGATGCGGATCGTGCCCGACGTCGGCTTCTCCAGGCCCGCCACCAGCCGCAGCGTCGTGGACTTGCCGCAGCCCGAGGGTCCGATCAGCGTCAGCAGCTCGCCCGGGGCAGCCTGCAGGACCAGGTCCGAGGCAGCCCGCACGGCGCCGTACGACTTCGACACGCCTTCCAGCTCGACGGAGCGCGGCTCACTCATGCGGGCTCCTGTGGGGGTCGACGAGCCGGACCTGCCGGAACAGCAGGAACACCGGAACGATCGCAGCCGCCACGATCAGCAGCGCTGGCAGGGCCGCCTTCTCCCAGAAGTTCTCGCTGGCGAGCTGGTAGACCCATACGGAGATCGTGGTGAACCCGAAGGGACGCAGCAACAGCACGACCGGGAGCTCCTTGATCGCGTCGATGACGACCAGCACCAGCGCGGCGACCACCCCGGACCGCGCCATCGGCAGGTGGATGCGCGCGAGGATGCGCCGGGGTGAGGCTCCGAGGGACATCGCGGACAGCGTCATCGTCGGGGACACCTTCGCCAGGGAAGCATCGACGGCCTGGTACGCCGGAGCGAGGAACCGCACCAGGTAGGCGTACAGGATGCCCAGCACCGACCCGGTCACGACCAGCCCGGTGCCTCCGGTGCCCAGCCACTCCAGCCCGCGGTCGAGCCAGTCGAAGGCGAGCAGAACGCCGATGCCGATGACGGCCCCGGGCACCGCGTAGCCGAAGGTGGTGACCTGGGCCGCGGCTCTCGGCAGCCGCCCGCCGCTGATCCGCAGCGAGTGCCCGAGCACGACGGCCAGGGCCACGCAGCCGAGCGCGGCGATGACCGCGACCGTGAGCGAGTTGGCGAGGTACTGCCCGAAGCGTGGGTCGAGCAGCGTGGACGACTCCGACAGCGCCTCGTCGACCGCCCACGCGGCGAGCCGGAGGACGGGGAGCAGGAACGCCGCGAAGAGCGCCAGCAGGCAGACCAGCGTGGCCGACCAGCCCCGCCAGCCCGTCAGCCGCACGACCTCGAGCCCTTTGCCGCGGCCGCCCTTCTGGTGGTAGCGCGAGCGGCCCCGCATCAGCCGCTCGCCCGCCAGCACGGCCACCGCGAAGCCGAGCACCAGCATCGACAGCTGTGTTGCGGTGTGGAAGTCGTAGGAGCCCTTCCAGGTCAGGTAGACCCCGACCGAGACCGTCTTGACCCCGAAGTACTGCACCGTGGCGAAGTCGGTCAGCACCTCCATCATGACCAGCGCGAGACCGGCCGCCAGCGACGGCCGCGCGAGAGGGAGCACCACCGTGAGCAGTGTGCGCGTCCGCCCCGCGCCCAGGGTGCGCGCCGCGTCGTACGCGGACGGGGACATCTCGAGCAGGGCGGCGCGCGCCATCAGGTAGACGTAGGGGAACAGCGTCAGCGCCATCACGACGGCGCAGGCCGGGAGCGACCGGACGTCGGGCACCCAGGCACCGGCGCCGAACACGCCGCGGATCCACCGGTGCACCGGACCGCCGACGTCGAAGGTGGAGAGGAACACGAAGCCGAGGATGTAGGCCGGCATGGCCAGCGGCAGCACCAGCAGCCAGGAGAGCAGGTCACGGCCCGGGAAGCGGTAGGCCGTGACCAGCCACGCCAGCCCACCACCGACCAGAAGCGTGCCTACCGCGACGGCGAGCAGGAGGGCCAGGGTGGTGAGGACCATCGCCCCGAGGCCACGCGGCAGCTCGGCGTCGCGTGAGCCCGTGACGGCGTCGACGGTGACCGCCAGGACCGGGGCAGCGACGAGCAGTGCGATCAGCAGGACGAGCAACGACCACGCCGGCCGCCCGGTGAAGGCGATCCTGCGTGGCCGTGTGACCCGGACCAGATCGCTTGTCACTTACTTGTAGCCGGCTTCCGCAAGCAGCCCCGTCGCGTCGGCGTTGAGCTTGCCGTAGGCCTCGGCGTCGATCGTCATCGGCTTGTAGTCGCCGAAGCCCGCAGCCAGGGCGTCGGGCTCCACCTCGGGGTTGACGGGGTACTCGTGGTTGCCCCCGATGAAGGACTTCTGCCCATCGGTGGCGAGCCACTCGAGGAGCTTCTGGGCATCGGCCTTGTGCTTCGACGTCTTGAGGACACCACCTCCGGAGAGGTTCTCCATCACGCCCTCGCCGGCCTGCGAGGCCCAGTAGAGCTTGACGTTGTAGTCCGGCTTGTCGGCCAGCTCGCGCGCGAGGTAGTAGTGGTTGGAGATGCCCACCTCACACTCGCCGGCGTCGATGGCATCGAGCAGCTGGACGTCGTTGCCCATCACCTCGACGTCGTTGGCGACCCAGCCCTTGACCCACTCGAGGGTCTGCTCTCGGCCGTAGACGTTGATGAGGGCAGCGATCAGCGACTGGGTGTAGGACTCGGTCTCGCCGCGCATGCACAGCTTGCCCTTCCACTTCGGGTCGGCGAGCCCGGCGTAGGTGTTCGTCGCGTCGAACTCCGAGGGGTCCACGGAGTCGGGGTTGTAGACGACGGTGCGGGCGCGCAGCGCCAGCCCGAACCAGCGGTCCTGGGAGTCGCGGTACGCCGCCGGCACGGCCTGGTCGAGCACGGGGCTGTCGACGGGCTCGAGGACACCCTCCTCGGCGGCCGCCCAGAGCTTGCCGGCGTCGACGGTCATGAAGATGTCGGCCGGCGAGTCCGCGCCCTCCTTCTGCAGTCGCTCGAGCAGCTCTGCGTCGTCGCCGAAGATGAAGTCGACCGTGAGGCCGGTCTGGTCCTCGAAGTCCTCGAACGCCTTCTCGAGGTCGTAGTGGCGGGCGCTGTAGATGTGGATGTCGGCGTCGCCGCCGATGCCGAGGAAGCCGCAGCCGGCGAGCGAGCTGAGCAGCGAGACGGCGACTGCCGCGACCGAGGGCCTGCGCATGGACGTACCTTCCGACCGATCTGGCGAGGGGTGCTAAGGCAAGCCTAGCCTTCCTCGCAGCCGGGGCCCTGGGAGGGGCGACGGCGGGACCATGGAAGAATCGCCCGCATGACCACCGTGATCACCTTCGGCACGTTCGACGTCTTCCACATCGGACATCTGCGTGTGATCGAGCGCGCTGCCGCCCTCGGCGACCGCCTCGTCGTCGGTGTCTCGGCAGACGCGCTCAACGAGCGGAAGAAGGGCAGGCTGCCGGTCTTCCCCGAGACCGAGCGCATGGCGATCGTGCAGGCACTCAAGCCCGTCCACGAGGTGTTCCTCGAGGAGAGCCTCGAGCAGAAGCGCGACTACATCCTGCAGTTCGGCGCGGACGTCCTGGTGATGGGCGACGACTGGGCCGGCAAGTTCGACGAGTTCGGCGACATCTGCAAGGTGCACTACCTCACCCGCACCCCGGCGATCTCGACCACGGCCATCATCGAGAAGATCAGCACCACATGAGCAACTCCCCCGTCCGGCCGCCCCGGGTGGCAAAGCACCTCATGACTCCCGGCCAGCCTCGGGCCGTGCGTGAGTCGATGAGCGTCGGCACGGTGCAGAAGTGGGTGCTCTCCGTGCTCGCCGCGACGACGATCATGCACCTGTCCGGCGGGCTGGTCTTCGCGGCGTACTTCCTCGACACGACGGCCAAGCAGGTCGCGATGCTGGTGATCGCCTCGGCGTTCGGCCTGATCGCCATCGCGGCCGCGCTCCTGATCCATCAGGTGAAGGTGCTCAGCCCCTGGCTGCTACTGGGCCTGGTCCCGACCCTGGTCGGCGTGTACTTCATCTTCGTGCGCTAGACGCCGCAAGGGGAGCGGTGGCCCGACCGTCATCGCGGCGATCGCCGTCGTGACCGGCACGGCGAGCACCAACCCGATCCCGGTGGCCAGCGTCCGCACGATCTCCTCGGAGATGGGCTCGGTGGTCAGCACGTCCAGGATCGGCCGGTCGTAGAGCGACAGCAGCAACAGCACGGCCAGCGCGCTGCCGGCGTACGCGAAGACGATGGTGTAGATCGTCGAGGCGATGTGATCGCGGCCGATGCGCATACCGCTGCGGAACAGCGCGAGCCTTCCCAGGCCGGGACCCGCGGCTCGGAGCTCCCAGACCGCCGAGGCCTGCGTGATCGTGACGTCGTTGAGCACGCCGAGCCCCGCCACCACGAGCGCACACATGAGCAGGCCCTGGAACGAGAGGTCGGGGAGATAAGCCGTCAGCTGCGCGGCTCCGTCGTCTGCGACGCCGCTGAGCGTCGCTGCCTTCACGGCAAGCTCACCGATGCCCGCGGTCAGCCCCACCCCCACGAGGGTCCCGGCGAGCGCGGCACTGGTGCGCACGGTCGGCCCGTGCGAGAGGTAGAGGACCACGAACATGATGGCCGCCGACCCGACCAGGGCGATCGCGACGCCCGAGCCACCCGTGAGCAGGGCCGGCAGCATGAAGCGGAAGAGCACAACACCGCCCAGCCCCAGGCTGACCAGTGCCAGGATCCCTCGCCACCTCGCCACGGCAGCCACCACGATCACGAAGGCCACCGCCATCACGGCCAGCGGCGTGTGCCGGACGACGCCGTCGAGCGCGTAGATCGCCTCGTGGCCCTCCTGCGGCGGGATCCTCTGGAGCAGCACGGTGCTCTGCTCGTCGAGACCGGCGCCGGCGAGGTTCGGGGAGACCTGCACCTCGACGGTGGAGCCGCGCTCGGGTCCCTCGGTCAGCTCGACGGTCATCTGGCCACAGTCGGGCCGCACCGAACGTGTGTCGGGACAGGGCGGCTGGACCTCCTGCACGTCGGCATGCAGGTAGGACACGCCCGGGGCGGCGTACTGGGTGTCTCCGCGCAGCGTGTCGTACCTCTCACCGTCGGGCCACAGCAGGAGGAGACCCACGACCGTCGAAACCGCGCAGAGGGCGAGAAACCCGAGCAGAAGCCGGACTGCCCCACGGGCCACCGGTACGTTGGGGGGCGAACCGTGCGTGTGCGCATGCGAGCCGGCCATGCGGACGACCCTAGCCAGACCAATATCCCCGCCGCGCTGGACACCCGTCGTGCGAGGCGTCAGGATCGAGCGCGGGAGCACGGACGGGCCCCAAGGCCCACGGAAGGAGACTTTTGATGGGCTGGAAGAAGCGCGAGCAGGAACGCATCGAGCAGATGACCAAGTTCGCCCACCTCGACGCGAAGCAGATCCACCAGATCGTGGAGAAGAGCACGCACCTCACCGTCCCGCAGGACTGGTCGCTGATGATGCAGAACACCGCGGCCGACAAGGCCTACCTGATCCTCGACGGTGAGGTCTCGGTCCGGCAGGGCAACCAGGAGATCGCCCGCCTCGGCCCCGGCGCCATGATCGGCGAGGTCGCGATCGTGGCCCACAAGCTCCGCACCGCCACGGTCGTCTCCGTGACGCCGCTGGAGGTCCTGCACTTCACGGCCGAGGCGCTCCAGGAGCTCGAGGACGAGATCCCCGACTTCCGCCAGGCCCTCGAGGGCCTGACCGCCGAGCGGCTCGCCGACAAGTAGCCGACAGCAAGCCGTTGACCCAAGACGCCGACCCGACTCTCGAGCTGAAACCGGTCGACGTCGATCCCGTCCTCGACGTCCTCGAGCGATACCTGCTCGGTGGTCCGCGCTCCCTCACCCGGCTCGAGGTCGCAGAGCGGGCCGGGGTCGCGCCTGAGCGGTCCGAGACGCTCTGGCGCGCCCTGGGCTTCACCCGGGCGGCCGACGAGGACGTCGTCTTCGGGGACGCCGACGTCCGCGCGCTCCGGATCGCCAAGGAGCTGTTCGACACCGGTCTCTTCGACGAGGACCGCGAGGCAGCCCTGGCCCGCACCCTTGGCCGCACCTACGCCCGCCTCGCCGAGTGGCAGGTGCGGCTGTTCGCCCATCTGTTCGCCGACTCCGAGGAGATCGTCCCCGCCGACGTGCTCGCGGTCGCCGAGGAGTACCTCCCCCGGCTCGAGGAGCTGCAGGCGTACCTCTGGCGTCGTGCGATCATCGCCTCGGCCGGCAGGATGCTGTTGCGTCCGGTGGGTGAGGAGGGGCCGCTTCTCGCGGTCGGGTTCGCTGACATCGTGGGCTACACCAGCCAGAGCCGCCAGCTCTCAGACGTCGAGCTCGAGCAGCTCGTCGAGCACTTCGAGAACACCAGCAGCTCGATCTGCACCGACAACGGAGGCCGCATCATCAAGAACATCGGCGACGAGGTGCTGTTCGTGGCCGACGAGCCGAGCGACGGCGCCCGCATCGCGCTGGCGCTCGTCGAGCGGCACGAGGTCGACGAGACGTTCCCGTTGGTGCGCGCCGGGCTCGCCTACGGCCCGGTGCTCCCCCGGCTCGGTGACGTCTACGGCTCCGTGGTCAACCTGGCTGCGCGACTGACGACCCTGGCCCGGCCGGGTCGGGTGCTCGTCGACAGCGAGCTCGCCGCGGGGCTGGACGAGGGTGACGAGTTCTCGCTGCGCCGCACTCGGCGGATGTCGGTCAAGGGGTTCCACCGCGTCGAGCCCTACCGGCTCAAGCGCGCCCGCGACCCCGACGACGAGGCGTAGTCCCCTACCCCTTCTTCGGCGCCCGTCGGGAGGCTGCCTTCTTCACCGGTGCCGGGTGCGGGACGTCCTCTGTCTTGGTCGCGAAGCCCAGAATCGGGTTGCTCAGCGACTCCAGCGCGTCGACCACACCCTTGTGGTGCCGCGCGACGGTGGCGACCACGTCGGCGAGCTGGCTGTGGAGGTCGGCGAGGTTGGCCATCGCGTCGGCGAGCTCCTGCTGGCGCGCGATGAAGTTCTGCAGCGGCTGAGCCGCCATGCCCATCATGTCGCCGGTCGCGCTGATGAACCCTGCCATCTGCTCGAGCAGCTCGTCGGGGTTGGTCAGCCCCGTCCTGGTGGTGTTGACCAGCGCGGTGAAGGTGTCCGCCGCCAGCCCGATCGAGGCACGCTGCGCCTTCGTGAGCAGATCGAGGGTGTTGTCGACGACCATGCCGTCATCATGTCAGCGGCCGGAGCGGCTGGCGAGGAACCGCGCGCGTCAGCGGCCGGCGAACGCCTTGATCAAGGCCTGTGCCTCCGGCGTGGATGCGCTGGTCAACATGTCCCGGGCCTCGCGCTGGAGGTGCTCGGCGAACGTGCTGGTCGCCGCGTCGCGCACGAGCCGACGCGTGCGGCCGTACGACGAGGCGGGCCCCGCCGCGAGCCTGCGGGCGAGCTCCTGCCCTGCGGCGAGCACCTCGTCGTCGGGGTGAACGGCCGTGACCAGTCCCCACTCCAGAGCCACGTCCGCGGTGAGCGCCCGGTTGGTCAGCGTCAGCTCGAGCGCCCGTCGTACGCCGATCATCTGGGTGAGGTACCACGACGTGCCACTGTCCGGGGAGAGACCGATGGCGGTGAAGGCCGAGACGAACTTCGTCGACGCGCCCGCCAGCACCAGGTCGGAGGCTCCGACGTACCCGATGCCCGCGCCGGCCGCGCTCCCGTGCACGACGGCGACCACGGGCTTGGCCAGCTCGTGCAGCGCCGTGACCGCGCGGTGCGACCCGTCGATCAGCTCGGCCACGGCCGCCGCGGGGTCGTCGGCGGCCGCCATCGACTTCACGTCGCCTCCTGCGCAGAACGCCTTGCCGCGGCCGGTGAGCAGGACCACCTTCGCGTCGTCGTCCTTGGCCGCCCGGAGCACGGCCTCCTCCAGCGCGTTCGCCAGGAGGACGTCCAGCGCGTTGTAGGCCTCGGGGCGGTTGAGCTCGAGATGGGCGACCCCGTCGGCGACGGAGTAGAGCACGGGTGCATCGGTCATGACGCACATCCTCCCAGCCCCTTTGCGCTAACTCCTTGGACGTCCTAGTATTGAACTACTTGGACGTCCTACTAAATTGCCCCGACGTTGGTGAGGCCACCGTGAACGAGCTCCACAAGCCCCAGCACCCGGTCCGCTTCGTGACCGCGTCCGCACTCTTCGACGGGCACGACGCGAGCATCAACATCATGCGGCGCATCCTCCAGGCGCAGGGCGCCGAGGTGGTGCACCTGGGCCACAACCGCTCGGTGCAGGAGGTCGTCGACGCCGTTCTCGACGAGGACGCCCAGGGAGTCGCGGTCTCGTCGTACCAGGGCGGGCACGTCGAGTACTTCGAGTACCTCGTGGAGTCGCTGCGCGAGCGCGGCGCCGACCACGTCAAGGTCTTCGGTGGCGGCGGTGGGGTGATCGTGCCGCAGGAGATCGAGCGGCTGCGCAAGAGCGGCGTGCACATCTTCTCCCCCGAGGACGGCCAGCGCCTCGGCCTCGCCGGCATGATCAACCAGCTGATCAAGGAGTGCGACGTCGACCTCTGGGACCAGCCAGCCACCGCAGACGCTGTCGTCGCGGGTGACCGGCTCGCCATCGCGCGTGCGATCACCGGAGCCGAGGAGGGCCACGTGCTCCCCGGCATCGCCGAGGCGGCCGCGGCCCGTCGTACGCCGGTCCTGGGGATCACCGGCACGGGCGGATCCGGCAAGTCGTCGCTGACCGACGAGCTCGTACGCCGGTTCCGGGTCGACCAGGAGGACAAGCTCCGCATCGCCGTGGTCGCGGTCGACCCGACCCGACGCCGTGGCGGCGGCGCGCTGCTCGGCGACCGCATCCGGATGAACTCCCTCGACGGCCACCAGATCTTCTTCCGCTCCCTCGCCACGCGTGGCAGCCACGAGCTCCCGCCGTGCCTCGACGACGTCATCGCGATCCTCAAGGCGGCCGGCTTCGACCTGATCGTCGTGGAGACCCCCGGCATCGGCCAGGGCGACGCGGCGATCGTGCCCCACGTGGACTCCTCGCTGTACGTGATGACGCCCGAGTTCGGCGCTGCCTCGCAGCTGGAGAAGATCGACATGCTCGACTTCGCCGACACCGTCGCGATCAACAAGTTCGAGCGCCGCGGCGCCAAGGACGCGATGCGCGACGTGGGCCGCCAGCTGGTGCGCAACCGCGAGGCGTTCGGCAAGAAGCCGGAGGACATGCCGGTCTTCGGCACCTCGGCCGCGACCTTCAACGACGACGGCGTCACCGCGCTGTACCAGCACTTGCGCGACGCTCTCGCCGAGCACGGCCTGCCGGTCAGCGAGGGACGCCTGCCGGTTGTCTCCGTGCGCTACTCGAGCGGCATCGCCCAGGTCGTGCCCGCCACTCGCGTGCGCTACCTCGCCGAGATCACCGAGACGATCCGCGACTACCACGCCGCCACGGAGCGGCTGGCCGACGCGGCGCGGCGGGTGCAGCGACTCACCGTTGTCGAGGGCGAGCTCGAGGACGCCGGGCTCGACGCCTCCGGAGTCGTCTCGATCCTCGAGTCGGCGCGCAAGGACGTCCCCCATGAGGTGTCCGACCAGATCGAGGGGTGGCCGGACGTGGTCGCCTCCTACCAGGGCGACGAGCAGGTCGTCGTCGTACGCGACAAGGAGATCCGCACCCGGTTGACCCGCGAGTCGCTCGCCGGCACGCACGTCCCACGCGTCTCACTCCCCCGGTTCCAGGACCACGGCGAGCTCGTCCGCTACTGGCGCCGCGAGAACCTCCCCGGCTACTTCCCCTTCACCGCAGGCGTCTTCCCGTTCAAGCGCGACGGCGAGGACCCGGCCCGCATGTTCGCCGGCGAGGGCGACCCGTTCCGCACCAACCGGCGGTTCAAGCTGCTGTCGGCCGACGGTGAGGCGACCCGCCTCTCGACCGCCTTCGACTCGGTGACGCTCTACGGCCGCGACCCCGACCCCCGTCCCGATGTCTACGGCAAGGTCGGCACCTCCGGGGTCTCGGTCGCGACGCTGGAGGACATGAAGGCCCTGTACGACGGCTTCGACCTGGTGCACCCGTCGACGTCGGTCTCCATGACGATCAACGGTCCCGCCCCGACCGTGCTTGCCTTCTTCCTCAACACGGTCATCGACCAGCAGGTCGAGGCGTTCGTCGAGCGCGAGGGCCGGCAGCCCTCCGCCGCCGAGCACGAGGAGATCAGGGCGTTCGCCCTGTCCAACGTGCGCGGCACCGTGCAGGCCGACATCCTCAAGGAGGACCAGGGCCAGAACACCTGCCTGTTCTCCACGGAGTTCTCACTGCGGATGATGGGCGACATCCAGCAGTACTTCATCGACAACGCCGTCCGGAACTTCTACTCGGTCTCGATCTCCGGCTACCACATCGCCGAGGCCGGGGCGAACCCGATCAGCCAGCTCGCCTTCACCCTGGCCAACGGGTTCACCTACGTCGAGTCGTACCTCGCTCGGGGCATGAACATCGACGACTTCGCGCCCAACCTGTCCTTCTTCTTCTCCAACGGCATGGACCCGGAGTACTCCGTGATGGGTCGCGTCGCCCGTCGCATCTGGGCCGTCGCGATGAAGGAGAGGTACGGCGCCAACGAGCGCTCGCAGAAGCTGAAGTACCACGTGCAGACGTCGGGCCGCTCGCTGCACGCGCAGGAGATGGACTTCAACGACATCCGCACCACGCTGCAGGCGCTCATCGCCATCTACGACAACGCCAACAGCCTGCACACCAACGCCTACGACGAGGCGGTCACCACCCCGTCGACGGAGTCCGTACGCCGTGCCCTCGCGATCCAGCTGATCATCAACCGCGAGTGGGGCCTGGCGATGAACGAGAACCCGCTCCAGGGCTCGTTCATCATCGACGAGCTCACCGACCTCGTGGAGCAGGCCGTCCTGGCCGAGTTCGACCACATCAACGAGCGCGGCGGCGTGCTCGGGGCGATGGAGACCGGCTACCAGCGCGGACGCATCCAGGACGAGTCGATGCTCTACGAGCACCGCAAGCACGACGGGTCGCTCCCGCTCATCGGCGTCAACACCTTCCGCAACCCGAACGCCGGCACCGAGGCGCCCAAGGAGCTCGAGCTCGCCCGCGCCACCGAGGAGGAGAAGTCCTCACAGCTCAACAGGGTGCGTGCGTGGCAGGAGGCCAACCGGTCCGAGGCGGCCGTCCAGCTGCAGCGGCTGAAGGACGCAGCCGTGTCGGGCGAGAACGTCTTCGCCGTACTCATGGACGCGGCGCGGGTCTGCTCGCTCCAGCAGGTGACCGACGCGTTCTTCGAGGTGGGCGGGCAGTACCGACGCAATGTGTGACCTGATCACGCGGACGAGCTGCGGTCAGGGTCGCGGAAACTCGGTCACCTGGAGGACCTCGAGGTTGAGGTAGGTCGGCTCGCCGACGATGTGCGCAGCCACTTTGCTCGCCAGGTGCGCTTCCTCCTTGGATTCGAACATTTGTTCGAGTAGAATCAACTCATGACGAGCACCGTCTCCACCGACACCGCAGGCGCCCTGCTGAGTGCGGTCCGAGACGCGAAGGCCGAGGAGCTCGTCGCCACCGCACGTCAGCTCGACCTCGCCGCAGCGTGGGCCGACCTGCACCCAGCCGAGTCGATCATCGACGCCGCGGTCTACGGCGACTCCCCCATCCCGATCGCTGGGGCCGGTGCACCCCTGGTGGCGGAGTTCTGCCTGGCCGAGCTCGGCGCCGCCCTGGGCGTCTCCACCGACGCCGGGCGCGCCCTGGTCGCCGATGCCCTGGACCTGCGGCACCGCCTGCCTCGGCTGTGGTCCCGGGTGCAGTCCCACACCCTGCCGGCGTGGCGCGCCCGCCGGATCGCCGCCGCGACCCGGCACCTCACCGCCGAGGCAGCCGCCTTCGTGGACCGCAACCTCGCCCCCGTCGCCTACCGGATCGGGCTCTCGCAGCAGGACCGCACGATCGAGGCCGCGGTCGCAACGTTCATGCCCGGCCTTGCGAAGGAACAAGCAGCCGCGGCTGTGGACGGGCGGCATGTCACCGTGGACCACCACCAGGTCTGTTTCTCCGGCACCTCCCGGGTCACCGCCGAGGTCGACGTCTCCGACGCGATCGACCTCGATGTAGCACTGTCCCGCCGCGCCGCCGACCTCGCCACCCTCGGGTCGACCGTCTCCCTCGACGCCCGTCGCGCCACCGCCCTGGGCGAGATCGCCCGCCGCGACCTCACCCTTGACCTCAGCACCCGCACCACCAAGCCGACCCGCGCCCGGGACCTGACCCTCTGCGTCCACCTGACGGGGTCAGCGGACTGCAGCCGGTGGACCCAGCTGCTCCTGCAACCTCGCACCACACTGTGTCGACGACATCACCGGTTGAAGACCCACCACGGCAGCTGGACCTACACGGCTGACCGGACCCTGCACGACCACCTGGGCTAGCGGCCTGCTCGACCACCGGTGGTCGAGCAGGTGACGAGGCCCCCCGGGCCTCGGCGCCGTCGGTCGAGACCACTGACCCGACCCTGCCCGCTCACGTCCCCAGGCACCCTTGCGTCCATGGTCTCGACGGACACTCGCTCCGCTTCGCTGCTCGACCACCGGAGGCGGGAATCCTGGGCGAGCGCGGGAGGTTGCCCCCAGGTGACCCTCAGACTCTCCGTGCTCGACCTCGTTCCCGTCCGTGCCGACCAGACGACGAGTGACGCTCTCGGGGCGACCATCGCGCTGGCCAAGGTGGCTGAGGAGTCCGGGTACCACCGCTACTGGCTGGCCGAGCACCACAACATGCCGGCCGTGGCTGCGACCAATCCCGCGGTGCTCATCGCGATGGTCGCCGGCGCGACTCGGCACATCCGGGTCGGGTCCGGTGGCGTGATGCTGCCGAACCACGCGCCCCTGGTCGTGGCTGAGCAGTTCGCGCTGCTCGAGGCTGCGCACCCGGGCCGCATCGACCTCGGGCTGGGCCGGGCGCCGGGCAGCGACCCGGTGACCAGCTGGGCGCTGCGGCTCGGCGCAGGCGGAGTGGAGGACGACGCGGTCGAGCGATTCCCCGAGTACGTCGACAACGTGCTGGCGATGATGGAGCCGGCCGGGGTCGGGCTGGGGATCCGTGGCGAGACCTACCGGCTGCGCGCCACCCCGCACGCCACGAGCCGTCCGTCGCCGTGGCTGCTCGGCTCGAGCGGCTACTCGGCCCTGCTGGCCGCCAAGACCGGCCTGCCCTACGTCTTCGCCCACCACTTCTCAGGCGGCGGCACCGAGGAGGCGCTCGCGTCGTACCGGCGCAACTTCCAGCGCAGCGAGTACGCCGAACGGCCGACCACGTTCCTCACCGTCAACGCCTGCGTCGCGCCGACGCAGGACGAGGCGGAGGCTCGGGCGCGTCCGCAGCTGCTCGCGATGGTGGCCCTGCGCACGGGGCAGGAGCTCCGTCCGCAGCTGAGCGTCGAGGAGGCGGCTGCGCAGGAGGTGCCTGCCGAGCACCAAGGCCTGCTGGATGCCATGCGGCAGCGGTGGGTGATCGGCACGCCGGACCAGGCCCGAGTCGAGCTCGAGCGGCTGGCCGCGCACTTCGAGGTCGACGAGGTGATGGTGCACCCGGTCGCCGGCGCCTACGCAGGCGACGAGCCGGACCGCAGCCTGGGCCGCGAGCAGACACTCACCCTGCTGGCCGAGTAGCCGACGCCCGGATGGGTACGCCTCTCGAGACGGAAGGAGCGACCATGTCCGGTCACGTCGCGACGGCAGAGGTCGACATCAGTGCCTCCCCCCAGCAGGTGTGGGACGCGCTCACCGACCCCGGAAAGATCGAGAAGTACTTCTTCGGCTCGAAGGTGGAGACCGACTGGCACCCGGGTAGCGCGATCACCTGGAAGGGCGAGTTCAACGGCCAGACCTACGAGGACAAGGGCAGCGTGGTCGAGGTGTGGCCCGAGCGGCGCCTCCACCTGACCCACTTCAGTCCGCTCAGCGGGGCCCCGGACAAGCCGGAGAACTACCACGAGATCGTCTATGAGCTCGAGCCCTCGGAGGGCACCACCCACGTGACGCTCACCCAGGACAACAACGCGAGCCCGGAGGAGGCCGACCACTCCGCCGAGAACTGGCAGACGATGCTCACCGGCCTGAAGGAGCTCGTCGAACGCGGCTGAATAGGCTGGCCGGGTGATCGTGTACGACGACCTCGGCTCCGAGCTGCGGCCACCCGAGCCCGCGCAGCGGGTGGTCTCACTCGTCCCCTCGCTGACGGAGGCGATCGCGGCCACCGAACGCGAGGCACTCGTCGGCGCGACCGACTGGTGCACTCACCCGGCCGACCTCGACGTACGACGGGTCCGGGGCACCAAGAACCCCGACCTCAAGGCGATCCTGGCGCTCGAGCCCGACCTCGTGGTGGCCAACCAGGAGGAGAACCGCGAGCTCGACGTACGCCGGCTCCGCGACGCCGGCGTGAACGTGTGGGTGACCCGCATCGAGACCGTCCCCGAGGCCCTCACGTCGATGGGCCGGCTCTTCACCGACGCCCTCGGCTGGGCCGAGCCGCAGTGGCTCCGGGACGCTGCGGCCGCGTGGGCCACCATGGAGGAGCCGCACACGCGGGTCGTCGTGCCCGTGTGGCGCGACCCGTGGATGGTCGTGGGCCGCGACACCTTCACCGGCGACCTGCTGCAGCGGCTGGGCTTCGTCAACGAGCTGGTCGGCCACGCCGACCGCTACCCGAAGGTCGAGCTGGCCGAGATCGACCGCCCGGGCGTGACCGTGCTCCTGCCTGACGAGCCCTACGTCTTCACCGGGACCGACGGCCCGGAGGCGTTCAAGCACGCCGAGACGCGGCTGGTGAGCGGCCGGCTCATCACGTGGTACGGGCCTTCCCTGCTGGAGGCCCGAGCCCTCACATCTGGCTGGCGCCGTCCTTGATCGCGTCGCGGATGCGGTCGTAGGTGCCGCAGCGGCAGATGTTGCGGATCGCGTCGAGGTCGCTGTTGCGGATCGGCCTGCCCTCCTTGCGCACCCGTTTGACCAGGGCCACGGCAGCCATGATCTGCCCGTCGGCATCGTCCCGGTCGCGCGGGCGTAGGCCGTGGCCACGGCGGCGAAGGACGAGGCCACCGCGAGCTCACCCGCCCCCCTGCGGCTGCGCAGCACAGCCTCGACGGAGTCCCTCCCGTTAACGCAGCACTTCCCCCAAGAACGGGTCGTCAAACATTCAACGGCCTGATTCTGTCTCCAGCTCGCGCTTGAGGTTGCGCAGCGTTCTTGCGATGTTGCCGCGTTGGAACTCGGCGAACGATCCTCGCCGGGTCGCGATGGGGTCGAAGAGCCTGGTAGCCACGTCTGGCCAGCGGCGCCGGCCGTCGTACCAGGTCTCGGTAACCAGCGTCCCCTCGGGGACCTCCTCGAAGGTGTACTCCCAGGTGGCCACCGACACCGGCAGCATCGCGCGGCCGAGGCCATAGCGGTTGACGTCGAAGGCGAACCGCTTGCCCCGGTCCGCGGTCGTCACCGAGCAGCGCGTCTGCCAGCGAGCCGGCCCGCGCCGGTTGGAGCCGACGAACGACATCCCGACGTACGCCGCCTCGCCGCCCCCGTCGACGCGAGCCCCGGTGTTCTCGGGGCTCCAGCGGCCCATCTGGCGAACGTCGCTGACCGCGTCGTACACGACCTCGGGGGGAAGCTCGACCACGACCGACCCGGACACGGAAAACTCGCGGTTCATGCGGCCGACGGTACCGGTTCCCGGTCGAGGCATCGTAGCTGCCTGACCCCGAGGGCCACCCGGCATGGGAACAGCACAGCGACCACCATCACACGCTGGATGACACCCGCCACGTCGTGCAGGGCGGCGTCCTCAGGGATGCCGAACCGCATCATGACCACTGCGAGCACGAGGAAGACCACGCCCGACGCGAGCACATAGCCGGCGAGCCCGTTCCAGCGCGCGTCTCGACGCACGCGGCGGGACAGCAGGATCAGGGCGGGCGCGCTGGCGAGGAAGAACAGCGTGCCACCGAACTGGTGCCCGCCGGGGTCGTAGATCTCGCCGGTGGAGTCGCGGTCGAGCGGGAAGACGCCCGCGACCACGCTGCCGAGACCGGTGACGAACAGGAGCAGGGTGCCCGCCCATCCCCCGCGAGTCGGCGCCAGCGATCGATGCAGGCCCAGGGCGTGAGCCATCGTAAGCAGCCCGAAGACGACGAAGGTCACCTGCATGACCCAGCCAGCAGGACCCGCCTCGAGCGCGCTCACCGGCTCGGCCACCGAGTCGTCGTCACTGCGGAGTGCCTGCTGTGCGAGGAAGGAGACGGTAAAGAGGACCGGCCCCGCGATCCCCGCCCACGCCGTTCCCATCAGAAAGCGCCTCATGATGACCTCCTCGACTGGGCTCCCACACTCTGCAGGTCCTCTGAGGTCGACGCTAGGAGCGTGCGCTCGCCTGCGACATCGGGAGTTCTCCCCACGGGACCAGGCCGTGCTCCATGGCGAAGAGGGTCGCGGCAGCCCGGGTCGAGACGCCCATCTTCGCGTAGGCGTTCTGCAGGTGCCGGTCGGCCGTCTTCGGGGAGATCCCGAGTCGATGCGCCACCTGCTTGGTCTGCAGGCCACGCGCGACAAGGCCGACCACGGTGGCCTCACGGTCGGTCAACCCGGCCGGACGCCGCATCCGCGGCACGACCTGACCAGCCGCCTGGAGCACCGCGGCGACCGCATCCGCGTCCAGCTCGCCGGCGTCGACAGAGTCACCCAGGAGCCGGGCCGCGTCGGCCGACGAGTGTCCGCCTCGATGGGGGCGCGGCTCCACCAGCGTGCGGTAGGCGTCGGCCGCCGCGAGCACGCGAACAGGCATGCTGAGAACTGGTCCGGACGAGCCACGGTGGTAGCCACTGCCGTCGAGCCGCTCGTGGTGCGCGCCGGCGACGGCCGCGATCGGCTCCAGTGTCGACGACCGGGCGATCACGCGCTCGGAGTGATGGGCGTGCAGGCGAACCCGTTCCCACTCGTCGGCCGAGAGGGCGCCGGGCTTGTTCCACACCGAGGTGCTGACGGCGACCCGGCCCAGGTCGTGCACGAACCCCGCGCGTCGTACGACGTCGATCTCGGCGAGGTCGAGCCCGACGCGCTGCGCGGCCGCCGCGGCGAGCTCTGCCACAGCGGACGAGTGGCCGGCGAAGTACGACGAGACCAGGTCGGCGAAGTTGCCCATGGCGCCCAGGGCGCGGTCGATCTCCCCGCCTCGCAGCACCAGCCAGGGGTCGGGCTCGAGAGCGAGGACGTCCTCCCAGACCGACCCCTGCCCGAAGTCGACCGCTGTCGCCGGGTCGTCCAGCAGCACGTCCACGACTGCGGGGTCGAACGCGGCACCGGACCGGCGGGCGAGGACGCCGACCATCCGGTCGTTCCCGCCTAGCAGGTGCTGGAACAGGGCGTCGCGGGCCACGTGCACGATGCGCAGGGCCACGGGCAGCTCGTCGCCGCGCCAGCCCGGCGTCCCCTTGCCGTCCCATCGCGCCGTCAGCCCGGGCACCAGCCGTCGCACCTGCGCGGGCATGCCGAGACCGTCGCTGAGCATCTCGCCCACCTCGCACATCGCCACGATGTGCTCCTTGTGTCCCCTTCCGGCGCCAGGAAGCCGTACGGCGCCTTGCAGCGCACGAACCACTGCCGGGCTCCCTGGGTCCGCGAGCGCGCGCATGATGCCCCGGACGGTCTCTCCCGGCGACCCGAAGATCACGGGGTTGAAGTGCTCCAGCAGGGCGCCGTCTGCGAAGAGCGCAGAGGAGATCTCCGCGTCAGTGGTGCATCCTGCCCAGAACAGCAGACAGCCGAAGTAGGTCTGTGTCGCGACGTCGTCCTCGACCTGGAGCCGGTCGCACAGCCGCATGGCGACGATCGTGCTCTGCAGTCCATGCTCGAGCGGAAGGCCGATGGCGAGGTCAGTTGCCAGGCACAGAGTCCCGATCACCTCTGCCGTGCGCAGCTCGCCAGAAGGCGCGTCAACCACCCTCTGACGGTACTCCCGTGATGTCGGCGTACGGCGGGTCAGCGCCGGCGCGGCTCGCGGTGACCGCCGCGAGGGCCGCAGCGTGCTCGCCGACGCGCTGCCACTGCGGACCCCACTCGAGGAAGCCCGCGATGAGCCCGGCGGAGAAGGTGTCGCCTGCGCCGATGGTGTCGACGACCACCACGCGCGGCGCTTCCACGTCGACGCGGCCTTCGCGGCTGAAGGCGGTCGCGCCGGCAGCGCCCCGTGTCACCCACACGACCTCCGGCCCGCGGTCGAGCAGCGTCTCCCCCGCTGCCTCCCAGGTCAGCGCGGGGTAGAGCCAGGCAAGGTCCTCGTCGGACGCCTTCACGATCGTCGCCCGGTCGACGAGCCGCTCGATCCGGGTCCGCGCGTCGTCGGGCATGAGGGCCGGACGCACGTTGATGTCATAGCTCAGCAGGCCGGGCGGCGGGTCGACCCCCATGGCGGAGAACGAACCCACATGGACGGTCTCCGAAGAAGGCAGCTCGGGGAACACCGGGTCCCAGGAGATCTGGAAGTCGTACGACGCGGCCCCGCTCGCGTCCAGCACGGCGGTGGCGGTCGACGTCCGGGGAGCCGGCGCGACGACGAGGTCTACGCCGGACTGCTCCAGGTGCGCTCGCACCAGAGCACCGTGCGCGTCGTCGCCGAGCTGGGTCGCGAAAGTGACCGGCACGCCCTGTCTCCCCAGCGCGACCGCGACATTGGCCGGCGAGCCGCCGGGATAGGCGACTCCGCCGACCACGTCGACGAGGGCCTCGCCGACGACGAGGACGCGCGCTTGGTCAGCCCTTGAGCTCGGGGAACTGGTCGTCACGGAACTCAGTATCGATGCCGGCGTCGCCGGCAGCCTCCTCCTCGCGCTGCCGCAGCTCGACTCGGCGGATCTTCCCGCTGATCGTCTTGGGCAGCTCGTAGAACTCCAGGCGCCGGACGCGGAGGTAGGGCGCGAGGTGCTCGCGGGCGTACTTGAGGATCTCGAACGCGGTCTCCCGGGTGGGCTCGTGTCCTGGTGCGAGCGCGATGTAGGCCTTGGGGACCGCCAGGCGCACCGGGTCCGGGGCGGGCACGACGGCCGCCTCGGCGACCGCCGGGTGCTCGATCAGCACCGACTCGAGCTCGAAGGGCGACACCTTGTAGTCGCTGGCCTTGAACACGTCGTCGGTGCGGCCGATGAAGGTGATGTAGCCGTCGTCGTCGACCGATGCCACATCCCCGGTGTGGTAGTAGCCACCGGCCATCGCCTCGGCATTGCGCTCCTCGTCGCCCTGGTAGCCGGTCATCAGGTTGAGCGGCTGCTTGCTCAGGTCCAGGCAGATCTCGCCCTCGCCCGTGCTGGGCTCGTTGGTGACGGGGTCGACCAGCACGACCGGTACGCCGGGCAGTGGCCGGCCCATCGAGCCGGGCTTGACCACCGCGCCGGGGGTGTTGCCGATCTGGGCGGTCGTCTCGGTCTGCCCGAAGCCGTCGCGGATCGTCAGCCCCCACGCCTTGCGGACCTGCTCGATCACCTCGGGGTTGAGGGGCTCGCCGGCGCCGATCAGCTCCCGCAGGCTGCCGCAGCCACCCGAGAGGTCGGCGTTGATCAGCATGCGCCAGACGGTCGGCGGCGCGCAGAACGTGGTCACGTGCTGGTCGCGCAGCACCTGCAGCAACGTCTCGGGGTTGAACCGCGCGTAGTTGTAGACCATCACGGTCGCCTCGGCCAGCCACGGCGCGAAGAAGCACGACCACGCGTGCTTGGCCCACCCGGGTGAGGAGATGTTGAGGTGGACGTCGCCGGGCTGCAGGCCGATCCAGTACATCGTGGTCAGGTGTCCGACCGGGTAGGACACCTGCGTGTGCTCGACCAGCTTGGGGCGGCTCGTCGTACCGCTGGTGAAGTACAGCAGCAGCCGGTCGCCCGGAGCCGTGCCCGGGTGGTCAAGGGGCTGGGCCGGGAGCTGGTAGGCCTCGGCGAGGTCCGCGGTGGTGAGCACCTGGTAGTCGCCGGGCACCTCGTCGAACTTGCCGGCATCGGCCGGGTTGCAGACCGCGAAGCGGACCTGACCCCTCTCGATCCGGTCGGTCAGGTCGGCCGGACCGACGGCCGTGGTCGTCGGCATGATGACTGCGCCGAGCTTCATCACCGCGAGCATGGTCTGCCACAGCTCGAGCTGGTTGCCCAGCATCACCACGACCGCGTCGCCCTTGGCCACGCCCTTGCCGTGCAGCCAGGCCGCCACCTGGTCGGAGGCGTCGACGAGCTCGGCGAACGTGTACGACGCAGCCGTGCCGTCCTCCTCCACGATCACCAGCCCGGGCTTGTCGTTGCCCCGCGCGAACCCGTCGAACCAGTCGTGGGCGAAGTTGAAGGTCTCCCCCACGTCCGGCCACTGGAACTCCGAGGCGGCCTTGTCGTGGTGGCCCTGGAGGGCGAGCAGGTGGTCACGGGCAGAGCGCAGCGCGGCTGAAGCGGTCATCCCCCGATCATCCGCCAGCCGGCACCCCAGGTGTACCCCCGAAAGTGGGCCTAGCGGATCAGGCCGGCCTCGCGCGCGGCAGTGATGGCCTGCACGCGGTTGCTCGCGTGCAGCTTGCGCATCGCGGTCTTCAGGTAGGACTTCACGGTGTTCGGCAACAGCCCGAGGTTGACCGCGGCCTCCTGGTTGGAGTGGCCGAGCGCGACCTGCGCGAGCACGTCGATCTCGCGCGGCGCCAGCTGCACGCTGTCGGCCCGAGAGGGCGGGGGTGCCACCCGGAAGCGGTCGCGGACGGCCTCGATCTTGGCTCGCAGCGCCTCGTCGTCGACCTGGCCGGCGAGCTCGGCCAGCTCGCGGGAGATGTCCTGCAGCTCGGCCCGGGTCAGCCCGTTGGGTGCGTCGTCGGGTGCGGGGCGGAGGAACGACATCCTCCGGCGTACCTCGTCGTCGACGGCGATGTCGCGCTCGAGCCGACGGATCATCGGCGCGAAGCTGTCGAACCACCGGTCACCCAGGCCCACCTGCGTGCGGTTGCCGAGGTAGATGACCAGCCGCGCGACCGAGTCGACGACCACCGGCAGGGCCACCACGGTCTCGAGGTGCTCCTGGCTGACGGCGTGGTCGTAGACGTGGGTGATCCCCTGCGCGCTGTGGTAGCTGGTGACCGAGACCGGGCGAGCCAGCATCAGCGACTTGCCGCCCAGCCCGGCACCCGCGCGTACGACGAGGTTGGTCAAGGAGCCGGTGCGGGCGCCTACGAGCTCGCTGATCTGCATCGCCCCACCGCCCGGCAGCACCTTGCCGCCGAAGGCCATGTCCATCCGGCCCTGCGCGCGGAAGGACGCCAGGGTCTTGGCGAGGCCGTTGGACGGCGCATCGGTGACGAGGTCGGCGGTCATGGTGGTGCCTGAGGTCACGGTGGTCACTCCTGGTTGCTCACTCCCCCTACCCGCACCACGAGGGTAGGTGAGCGCCGTCACACCCGGCAACGGCACTACCCACCAACGGGGGTAGTCCCGGCCCGAACCCACTTTGGGAGGGAGCCCGGTCGATGTGGCCGCCCTCACACTCTCGGCCCATGACCCAACACACCACCTCGTCGGGCACGCCGATGCGTCGCGTCGCCCTCGCCAGCTGCGCGGGCACGACGATCGAGTTCTACGACTTCTTCATCTACGGCACGGCCGCAGCGCTGGTCTTCCCCACCGTCTTCTTCCCGGCGCTGGGCGACTCGGCAGCGACCGTCGCCTCGTTCGCGACGTTCGCCGTGGCGTTCGCGGCCCGGCCGCTCGGAGCGATCCTCTTCGGCCACTTCGGTGACCGGCTCGGCCGCAAGAAGACCCTGATCAGCACCCTGCTGCTGATGGGTGTCGCGACCGTCCTGATCGGCCTGCTCCCGAGCGCCGACGCCATCGGCGTCGCCGCGCCGATCGCACTGGTCGCGCTGCGGTTCGCGCAGGGTCTTGCCGTCGGTGGCGAGTGGGCAGGTGCCACGCTGCTCGCGGCGGAGTACGCCCCGCCCGCCAAGCGCGGTCTCTACGGGGTGTTCCCGCAGGCCGGCCCAGCGATCGCGTTCGCGCTCTCCAGCGCGACCTTCCTGGTTGTGAACCGGTTCGTGGGCGAGACCTCCGATGCCTTCGTGACCTGGGGCTGGCGCGTCCCGTTCGTGCTGAGCGCGCTGCTGGTCCTCGTCGGCCTCTACGTGCGACTTGCCGTGGACGAGACCCCCATGTTCAAGAGTGAGACCAAGCGGCAGAGCAGCCCGCTGCTCGGTGCCGTCAAGGGCCAGCCGCGCGAGATCCTGGTCGCCGCCGGCGCGTTGTCGATGCTGTTCGCCTTCTTCTACACCGGGACGGCCTACCTCACGTCGTACGGCGCGACCGTGATGGGCCTGGAGCGCTCCACCGTGCTGACCATCGGCCTGCTCTCCGCATTCGTCTTCGGGGCCACGATCGTGCTGTCGGGCGTCTACTCCGACCGGGTGGGCCGCAAGAAGGTCCTGGTCGCAGCCTGCCTGGTCTCGGTCCCGTGGGGCCTGGTCCTCTTCCCGCTGCTGGACACCGGCTCGGCGGCCGCGTTCGCCCTGGGCCTGATGGGCACCCTGGCCATCTTCGGTGTCGCGTACGGTCCGGCCGGGGCGCTGCTGCCGGAGATGTTCGAGACCCGTTACCGCTACACGGGTGCGGGCATGGCCTACAACCTGGCCGGCGTGATCGGCGGCGGCACCGCGCCGATCCTGGCCACCAGGCTCACCGCGTCACAGGGCAGCTCCGCAGTGGGGCTCATGCTGGCGGCGTTCGGCCTTCTCAGCCTGGTGTGCGCCCTCGCCCTGCCCGAGACCAGGCACCGGGCGATGCACCCCAAGACCTCTCCGCAGCCGGACCTCGACGTCGTCCGTCTCACTAGGTAAAATGTTGTCTCTGAAATAGTTGACGCTTCATGCATGTTGTGGCACAGTAGTAGTCACTTCAAGCTTCAACTATTCAGGAGAAGATCATGAGCACCCTCATCGCCACCCTCATCCCCACGGGCACCTACACCATCGACAACGCGCACAGCACGGTCGGCTTCGTCGCCCGGCACGCGATGGTCACCAAGGTGCGCGGCTCCTTCACCGAGTTCGAGGGCAAGGCCGTCGTGGCAGACGACCTCTCCCAGTCCAGCGCCGAGGTCACGATCGCCGTGGACAGCATCGACACCCGCAACGAGCAGCGCGACGGTCACCTGAAGAGCAACGACTTCCTCGACATCGAGGGCTACCCGCAGATCACCTTCGTCTCGACCTCCGTGAAGCCCGAGGGCAGCACCCTGGTCACGACCGGCGACCTGACCCTCAAGGGCGTCACCAAGTCGGTGACGATCCCGTTCGAGTTCACCGGCACGGCGACGGACCCGTTCGGCAACGAGCGCGTCGGCTTCGAGGGCTCGGTCGTCATCAACCGCAAGGACTGGGGCGTGAGCTGGAACGCCGCGCTCGAGGCCGGCGGCGTGCTCGTCTCGGAGAAGGTCACCCTGGAGTTCGACATCTCCGCGATCAAGTCCGCCTGACACAGCCACCGCACCCGCACGGAACTGCCCGCGGCTCCCTTCGGGGGTCGCGGGTAGTTCCCTGTTGTTCCCGGCCCGCCTCGACCAGGACCTAGGTCACTGGTAAAGCGACTTGACTGTTCGTACCCTGGAACCGGGCCCGACTCAACCGAGCACGACGCATACCCCCCGCTGACTGCTCGCGGAGGCCCTGCCGGACAACGCATCCACCCCCCACGGGTGCCATCCGGCGCAGGGGGTGCCCCACGGGGGGCACCCCCTGCCCTCCGACTGCCCTGCCGGTCAGCGCTAGACCCGCGGGACCTGCCAGACCAGGCGGGTGCCCTGCGGCTCCACCGGCTCCCAGCTGGCCGAGCCGCCCCGCTGCTCGGCCCGTCGGCGGATGTTGCCGGTGCCGCTGGTGTTGGCCACGTCCGACGGCATGCCCTTCCCGTCATCGGCCAGCTCGAGCCGGACCACACCCTCCTCGACGTACAGGTCGAGTGAGGCGGAGGCCGCCTCGGCGTGCCGGAGCACGTTGGAGAGGCCCTCCTGCGCCACCGAGACCAGGTCGTCGTGCAGCTCGCGGGAGACGGTGGCGCCGCCGTGGACCGCGACCGACGGCGTGAAGCCGAGCATGCGGGTCGCTCGCGCGGCCAGCTCGTCGAGCGCGGCACCGGTGTCGATCGCGACCGAGGGCCGGGTCAGCGCGAAGATGGCGTCCCGCAGCGCCTTGATCGTGCCGTCCAGCTCCGACATGGCCTCGAGCATCCGGGGACGCAGGTCCTCGGGGAGGTCGGAGGCGAGGCTCTGCAGCTGCAGTCCCGCGGCGAACACCCGCTGGATGACGCGGTCGTGCAGGTCGGTCGCGATGCGCCCCCTGTCCTCGTAGACCGCGCGCAGCGTCTCGGCCCGGTGCCGAGCCACGCCCACGGCTGCGTCGTCAGCCACGAGGCGACGGTCCCAGCAGCTTGTGCGCGAGGACCGCTGCCTGGGTACGGCGTTCCAGGCCGAGCTTGGCAAGGATGCTCGAGACGTAGTTCTTGACCGTCTTCTCGGCAAGGAACATCCGTTCGCCTATCTGACGGTTGGTCAGGCCCTCGGCGATCAGCTCGAGCAGCTTGCGCTCCTGGGGCGACAGCGTTGCCAGCTCGGGTGCGACCGACTCCCCGTTGCGCAGCCGGTCGAGAACGCGAGCGGTCAGCTCCGGCGCGATCAGCGAGCTGCCGCCCGCGACCTGGCGCACCGCCGAGACCAGGTCGAGCCCGAGGATCTCCTTGAGCACGTAGCCCGAGGCGCCGGCCATGATCGCCCCGAAGAGGGCCTCGTCGTCGTCGTACGACGTGAGGATCAGCCCCTTGATCGACGGGTCGGCCGCTCGGATGTCTCGGCACACGTCGATTCCGGAGCCGTCCGGCAGGCGCCCGTCGAGCACCGCGACATCGGGCCGCAGAGCGGGGATGGCACCGGTGGCCTCCACGGCGGACCCCGACTCCCCCACGACCTCGATGCCGTCATCGGACTCGAGCAGAGCGCGGAGGCCACGTCGAACGACCTCGTGGTCGTCCAGCAGGTAGACACGAATCGCGGTCATGCCTCCCTTTGTACCGTCTACGCCACTCCGTTTGTCACACTCGACCCATGAGCTGGTGGGAGAACGCGGTCGTCTATCAGGTCTATCCACGCAGCTTCGTGGACAGCAACGGCGACGGCGAGGGCGACCTCGTCGGCGTACGACAGCGCCTGGACTACCTCGTCGGGCTCGGTGTCGACGCCGTGTGGCTGAGCCCGTTCTACCCCTCGCCCATGCAGGACAGCGGCTACGACGTGGCGGACTACTGCGACGTCGACCCCCGGTTCGGCACGCTGGGTGACTTCGACGAGCTGCTTGCAGCAGCCACCGCGCAGGGGCTGCGGGTCATCGTCGACATCGTCCCCAACCACTGCTCGAGCGCCCACCCGCTCTTTCAGGCGGCCCTCGCCGCGGAGCCGGGCAGCCCCGAGCGCGACCTCTTCATCTTCCGGGACAAGCCGAACAACTGGCCGTCGTTCTTCGGCGGCTCGGCCTGGACGCAGGTCCCCGACGGCCAGTACTACCTGCATCTGTTCGACTCGACCCAGCCCGACTGGAACTGGGAGAACCCGGCGGTGCCCGCGATGTTCGAGGACATCCTGCGCTTCTGGCTGGACCGAGGGGTCGCCGGGTTCAGGGTCGACGTGGGCAACGCGCTGTACAAGGCGGCCGGGCTTCCCGACGTGTCGCCAGAGGTGGCGGCCGGCGGCATCTCCTACCAGGGCGACGAGAACGCGCCCTACCAGGACCAGCCGGAGCTCGACGAGCACTACCGGCAGTGGCGGGCGCTGCTCGACTCCTACGGCACCGACGGTTTCCCCGGTCAGCGGATCATGGTCGGTGAGACCTGGGCGGACGACCCCGCCACGATCCTGCGCTGGGTCAGCACTGGCATGACGCAGTCCTTCGACTTCCGGCTCATCGCCAAGCCGTGGTCCGCGGACATCTGGCAGGACACGATCAGCAAGGGCCTGGCCACCGTCGACCCACCCGGCGCCTCGCCGTGGGCCATCGGCAACCACGACGTCCCCCGCCTGGTGACCCGGCTCGGGATCGACCTGGTGCACGAGCTCGACGTCGTACGCGAGACGTTGCGCAGTGGAGCCCATCCCGACCTGGCGCTCGGCACCGCGCGAGCCCGCGCCGCGGCACTCCTGGTCTTCGGGCTGCCCGGCTCGGCCTACATCTACCAGGGCGACGAGCTCGGCCTGCCCGAGGACATCGACATCCCCGACGACCGGCGGGAGGACCCGATGTTCTTCCGGCTCGGCGGCGGGACGATCGGGCGCGACGGGTGCCGGGTTCCGCTGCCCTGGACGGGGACGGCACCGCCCTACGGGTTCACCACCGGCACAGGCGACACCTGGCTGCCGCAGCCTGCCGACTGGGCGACGCACACCGTGGAGGCCCAGATCGCCGACCCCGCGTCGACGTACCACCTCTACCGCGAAGCACTGCGCCTGCGGCGTCACCTCGGGGGCGACCTCACCTGGGAGGCGGCGGAGCCCGACCTGATGGCCTATCGCCGTGGCGACGGCTTCCTGTGCATCGCCAACTTCGGGCAGGATCCGGTCGACCTGCCGGAGCACAGCACCTCGCTGCGCAGTGACGATGGTCGCGGACGGACGCTGGCCGGCAACAGCACTGCGTGGCTGTGGACGTGACCCTCCCCCGCGACTTCGTCTACGGCGCCAGCACCGCGGCGTACCAGATAGAAGGCGCGACCACCGAGGGAGGGCGCGGCCCGAGCATCTGGGACACCTTCGCGTCCGACCCTGGGCGGATCCTCGACGGCAGCAGCGGCGAGGTCGCGTGCGACAGCTACCACCGGGTGGTCGAGGACGTCGCGCTGATGGCTGACCTGGGCCTGCAGGGCTACCGCTTCTCGGTCGCCTGGCCGCGGGTCCAGCCCACGGGCGCGGGCCCGGTCAACCCCGCCGGGCTCGACTACTACGACCGGCTCGTCGACTCCCTCGTGGCTGCGGGCATCCGGCCGATGGTCACGCTGTACCACTGGGACCTCCCGCAGGCGCTGCAGGACGAGGGTGGCTGGCTCAACCGGGAGACCGCGCTCCGCTTCGGCGAGTACGCCGCCGTGGTGGCTGACCGGCTCGCGGACCGGGTCGCGTGGTGGGTGCCCGTGAACGAGCCGACCGTCGTCACGATGCTCGGTCACGGCATCGGCATGCATGCCCCCGGCCTCTCCCTCAGCTTCGAGGCTCTTCCTGTCGCCCACCACCTGCTGCTCGGGCACGGCCTCGCCGCTGCAGCGGTGCGGGAGGCGGGAGCAACCTCGGTCGGCTGCGCGAACAACCACACGCCGGTCTGGCCCGCGTCGGAGTCCGTCGAGGACCTGGCCGCCGCCGACCTCTACGACACGTTGTGGAACCGGCTCTTCGCCGACCCCCTGCTACGCGGCGGCTACCCCGACGGGTTCGACGAGCTGATGCCTGTGCACGACGGCGACCTCGGCCTGATCGGTGCACCCCTCGACTTCTACGGCGTCAACTACTACAACCCCACGTGCATCGCGGACCCGGCCAACGCGACCGCCTCGGCGTCCCCCGTCTCGCTGGAGGGACTGCCGTTCGCGATGGTGCCCATCGACGGCTACCCCCTCACCGACTTCGGATGGCCGGTCGTGCCCGACGGGCTGCGCGAGCTGCTCGTCTCGCTGCACACGTCCTACGACGCGCTGCCGCCGGTGCACATCACCGAGTCGGGCTGCGCCTGCGCCGAGCTCGACGACCAGCGGCGGATCGACTACCTCGCCGGTCACCTCGACGCAGTGGGAGCGGCCGTCGCCGAGGGCGTCGACGTGCGCGGCTACTTCACCTGGTCGCTGCTGGACAACTGGGAGTGGGCCCAGGGGTTCACCAAGCGGTTCGGGCTGGTGCACGTCGACTACGACACCCTCGTCCGGACGCCGCGCTCGTCGTACGCGTGGTATCGCGACCGCATCGCCGGCTCGCAATGAGGAGGTCTAGGAACCCAGGCCGCTGGCCCGCTGGATGCGGCGGGCCACGGCCGCTCGGACCGCCTCCTCGGAGCCCACGACCCGCACGTGCTGCTTCGCACGCGTGACCGCGGTGTAGAAGAGCTCCTTGGTGAGCAGCGGCGAGGCCGCCTCAGGAAGCACCAGCGTCACGCGCTCGAACTGGCTGCCCTGGCTCTTGTGCACCGACATCGCGTGCACCGTCGTCACCTCGGAGAGGCGGTTGGTCGCGAACTCGAGCCCCTTCGGGAAGACCGCCTTGACTTGCCCGTGCAAGGACATGACCACGCCGGTGTCGCCGTTGTAGAGCCCGAGGTCGCGGTCGTTGCTGGTCACCAGCAACGGCCGGCCGACGTACCAGAGCCCGCCGCGGCCGTAGTCGGGTCGTGCCTCCCGCAGCCACTCCTCCACCTGACGGCTCCAGTGTGCGACGCCGTAGGGGCCTTGGCGATGGGCGCAGAGCAGCCGATGCTGCTCGAGCCGCTCCAAGGCTGCGCCCACGTCACCCTCCGACGCCGCGTCGGAGAGGGCGAGGCCGGCCGCGACGACGTCGAAGCGCACGCCGTCGAGCCGCTCGGCGGGCACCAGCTCGACCTCGCCGCCCTCGGCGAGCAGCGTGAGCACCTCGTCGACGGCACCTGCCTTGACCGCTTCGGCAAGTGCCTTGATCCGGCCGCCATGGCGGTGCACGCGGGTCAGCGTCACGACATCGGGCCCGGTCGCGGGCGCGCCCTCCGGCAGCGGCCGTTGCACCAGGTCGCCCAGCACGGCTCCGGCCTCCACGGACGCGAGCTGGTCGGGGTCTCCCACCAGGACGAGCCGGGCGTCGCCGCGCAGCGACTCGACCAGGCGGGACATCAGCGTCAGGGAGACCATGGAGGCCTCGTCGACGACCACGACGTCGTAGGGAAGCCGGTTGTCGCGGTGGTGCTTGAACCGCGTGCGGGCAGGGGTCCAGCCGAGCAGCCGGTGGATGGTCGTGGCGGGGAGCACCCCGACCCGCTGCCGGTCGTCGTCGGGGAGGCCGGCGACGACGTCGCGGACCGCCTCCTCCAGCCGGGCTGCGGCCTTGCCCGTCGGAGCTGCCAGGGCGATGCGCAGCTCGGGGCCGGGCTGGTCGCGCAGCGCTGCGAGCAGCTTGGCGACCGTCGTCGTCTTGCCTGTGCCCGGCCCGCCCGCCAGCACCGTGAGCCAACGGCGCACGGCCACCTCGGCCGCGAGCCGCTGGAGGTCGGGGTCGGCACCGGGGCTTGGGGCGGCACCCGTCGGCGGGAAGAGGCGATCCAGCGCGGCGCCCAGCCGGCTCTCGTCGACGGGGGGTGCGGCTCGGCGTCGGCGGTCGTCGACGCAGGTCGCGATGATGCGCTCCTGACGCCAGTAGCGGTCGAGGTAGAGCAACGACCCGACGAGGCGCAGCGGACGGGCGCCGGGGTCGCCGGTGCCCGCTGCGACCAGGTTGCTCGCCGCCAGCCGCTCCAACCAGGGATCCAGCTGCGGCCACCGCAGGCTCGTCAGCTTGGCCAGCGTCTCCTCGTCGGCGTCCTCGACCCCGACGGTGCTGGGCGCCAGGGCCAGGTCGAGGCACACCGAGCCATGGCGTACGGCGCGCACGGCGAGCGCGGCAGCCAGGAGCACGTCCTCGTCGGGCGCGCCGCCGAGGTCGCCCAGCCGCTGGGCGACGTGGACGTCGGCGCTCTCGAGCACGTCGGCGTCGGCGAACTCGGCCAGCAGGCCCGTGGCTCCCGTCGGCCGCCGGGCCGAGTGGGTGACGGTCATGCGGCACCTCCGTCGAGCAGGTCGGACAGCTCGGTCACGAGCGCCGCCGGCGGCTTCCACGAGAAGACCCCCGCCGGCACGCCGTCGGCCGCTGGAGTGTCGGGCCCGCACATGCCGCGCAGGAAGAGGTAGAGCACGCCGCCGAGATGGACCTCGGGGTCGTAGCCGGGCTGCCGCCAGCGCAGGAAGCGGTGCAGCGCCACGGCGTACAGCAGGGACTGGAGGGGGTAGTGCGCCTCGCGCATCGCCGTGGCCAGCGCGGCCGGGCGGTAGTCCCACGACGTCAGCGACTCGCGGCTGCCCAGCCAGTTGGTCTTGTAGTCGACGACCAGGTAGACCGGAGTGCCGTCGTCGCGGCGTACGCGCAGGATCGCGTCGAGGAAACCACCGAGGAAACCACGCAGGGGCTTGTCCTCCAGCGCGGGCACCGCGAGATCGCCGGCGTAGGCCTGGAGCGGGTCGTCGGGGCCGAGGTGACGGGCGAGCAGCTCCCCGATCTGCCCGACCGTCGCCTGGGTCGCCCGGGGCCGGTCGCCGCCGGCGAGCGGGTACTCGTACTCCATCTCGGCGAGCACGTCACGCGGCGGCAGGTCAGTGAGCGCGAGGCCGCCCGCGAGCGGGCCGAGCGGCGTGCGCAGCGCCGGCAGCAGCGCGTCGGCCAGCGTCGCCGCAGCCACCCCTGCGTAGCGTTGCGAGCCGACCGCCTCACACTGCGCGACCAGCGCGCTGCGCAGGTCGGGGGCCGTGAAGTCGACCTTCTCCAGCACCTCGTGGACCAAGGTGCCGAAAGCCGCGCCGACGGGCAGGTCGGCCATCGGCGAGGCCAGCGCGTCGGCTGGAGCCGCCTGCGCCATCACCTCGGGCGGTTCCTCCGCTCGGTCGAAGGGCTCGTCGAGCGTCCCGGGTGACTCGACCTCGCTGGCCACGCCCGCCTCGGGGGGACCGGCATCGTGCAGCCCCGCGGTCAGCCCGGAGTACGACGTGCGCGCCCACGTCAGGTCGAGGGAACGCTGGAACCGCCGGGCCTCGAGTGCGACGGGAGGAGGCGCCACCGGTCGCCACCGACGGAACTCCCCCGGCTCGGCCGACTCCACGGAGATGCTGCCACCCGAGTCCGAGCCGATGCGGTCGAACAGCTCACGCGTCGTCGGGTCGTCCCTGACCGGCACCGTCAGCGGGAGCACGCCCGCTGCGTCGCGACTGCCGGCAAGCAGCCGATGCAGCGGCGCGCTGCGGGTGTTGTAGGCCGGGGCCCACCAGGCCACCACCTGCGAGCGTGCCCGGGTGAGGGCGACGTAGGCGAGCCGAAGATCCTCGTCGGCGTCCTCCAACGTGTGCCGGTCCAGGCGCTGCTGCCAACCCGGCCCCTGAGGGCCACCGACGTCGCGCACGCGCTCGGGACCGTCGTGCAGCAGCAGAGTGGTGGGTCCGTTGTAAGGCGTGACGCGGTCCCAGAGGAAGGGGGCGTAGACGATCGGGAACTCCAGTCCCTTGCTCTTGTGCACGGTGACGACCTGCACCGCCTCGGCGTCGGACTCGAGCCGTCTGCTGCGCTCGTCGTCCTGGTCCTTGCCGGCCTCGGCGATGCGGTGTCGCAGCCACTGCACCATCGACGCGACGCCGAGCTCTCCCGCGACCGAGGCGAGGTGGAGCGCCTGACCGACATGGCGCAGGTCGGTGAGGTGCCGCTCCCCGTGGGTGTCGGCCAGCACGCGCGGGGCGAGCTGAGCCGAGGCCGACACGCCTTCGAGGAGTGCGGCAACACCGCGCTCCCGGAGCACGTCGCCCCAGCGGCGCAGCCGGGCAGTCTGGTCGTCGAGCTCCTGGTCGGTCGCGCGCGCCAGCCGCTCCGCTGACCAGCCGACGAAGCTGGTGAGCGCCGCGGTGCGACCCAGACCGGGCCGGTGGGGCTGCTCCAGCGCGGCGAGCAGGGTGAGCCACTCTCTGGCCGCGTCGGAGGCGAAGACGCTGGACGTGCCGGTGAACACGACCGGGACCCCGGCGGCGACGAGCTCGTCGCGCACGGTCACGCCGTCATGGTTGCGCCGCACGATCACCGCGATGTCCCCGGGGGCGACCGGTCCGTCTCCCGGCGCGCGAACCAGCGTCGCGCCCGACTCCAGGAGCCGGACGATGTCCTGGGCGACGTCGCGGGCGACCACCTTGCGGAGGTCGCCGACCGGAGACCACTTGCGCCCGGGCGCCGGCGGGGCCTGGTCGGTGCGGACCACGCGCAGCCGGAAGGGGGCGTCGACCTGTGTGCCGCTGAGCCGCCGCTCCTGGTGAGAGGCTCGCACCGGTGCGACCTTGATGCGCGGGTCGCCCAGCGCCGTGCCTTCGAGCACCGCCCCCAGCGCGTCGAGCAGGGCGGCATCGCTGCGCCAGTTGATGCCCAGCGTCTGCTGGGCCCCGGCCGCCTCGGTCGCCGCGAGGTAGGTAACGACGTCGGCACCGCGGAACGCGTAGATGGCCTGCTTGGGGTCACCGATGAGCACGAGAGTGCGTTTGCCGTGGAAGGTGCGCTCGAGGATCTCCCACTGCACCGGGTCGGTGTCCTGGAACTCGTCGACCAGCACGACGCGGTAGCGGCTGCGGATGCGATCCTGCGCCGCTTGCCCGGTCTGCTCGTCGCAGAGCGCGTCGCGCAGGTGGACGAGCAGGTCGTCGTAGTCCTGGATGCGCCCTCGACGCTTGCGGTGCGCGACCTCCTCGCGCACGACCTCGGCCAGCCGCCGCCGGCGCTCCGGCTCGGTGCCGGGCTGCGCCTCGCCGGGCTCCAGCCGTGCCGACCCGTCTCCGACCGCCGCTCGGGCGAGCTGGGCCGCCGTGCGGAAGTCGAAGGCCGCCGGACCACTGCCTGCTTGACCGAACGCCTGGACGTAGAGGTCGGTCACCGCTTCGGTCACAAGGTCGGTGGCGGAGTCGACGAAGGTCGTGTCCGGGTCGACGTCGGCCGCGATGCCGAGCCCGTGGAGCATCTGGCTGCAGAACCCGTGGGTGGTGGAGATGGTGGCGGCGTCGAAGTTCACCAGTGCGCGCTGCAGACGGCGGCGCCTGAGCTCGACCTCCTCGGTGGTGCCGGTGGCCAGCCGGGCGAGCACGGGGTCGTGACCGGCGCGGGCCACCTCCGGCTCGGCGAGTGCGTGCGCGGTCACGGTCAGCCGCTGCCGGACGCGCTCGCGCAGCTCGGCGGTCGCGGCCCGCCCGAAGGTGACCAGCATGATCTCCTCGAGCGGTACGCCGGCCGCGACGTAGCGGGTCGCCAGCGTCGCGATGGCGTGGGTCTTGCCGGTGCCTGCGCTCGCCTCGAGGACCGTGGTGACGCCCTCGGCAGGAAGGTCACCGGCCAGGTCGAAGAGCTGGTGGACGCTCACGACTCACCTCGAGCCGCGGTGTCGATGAGGGGCTGCCACAGCCGGCGGGCCAGGGTGCCGAACCGGGTCGGCTCCTCGCAGCCGTCCCTCGCCTCCGCGGCGACGCTCGGCTGTGCGAGCAGTGCGGACAGGTCGGCGCCACGCCAGACCCACCTGTGTGCGGGCTCCTCGCGAGCACCGAAGCGATCGCCCCATGCCTGCGTCGCCCGGAGCTCGGCGTCGAGCACGGGGGCGCCCAGGGCCCTGCGCTCGGCGTAGGCCGACGAGGGTGACTCGGCCAGCGGCAACGGCTCCCGCATGCCGAGGAGGTAGAGGTCGACGATCGACGCGAGCTCGACCTGGGCCTGCTCGCGCGTGAGCCCCGCGACGTGGGAGTGCGCGATGCCACCCTCGCCGCGGCCGGCGACCATCGAGCGCCAGGGCACTGTGGGGTCGTGGGCGACGAGTGCGAGTGCGTGCAGCCAGCCGACGAGCTGGTGCTTCGGCTTGAGGCGGGAGTACTCGATGCGCACGACCTTGTCGCCGTAGACCCCGGAGACAGTGCCCAGGACGCGAACCCCACCGGGGAGCCGGACGTCGACATCGACGTTGGACGGGTCGCCCTGGCGCAGCGCCGCGCTCCGCTCGACCAGGGCCCGCACCTCGGTGCGGATGGGGTCGATGGCGGCACGGCCGAGTGGTCCGGGCGGGAGGTCGCCGCGGGCGAGCTCGGCCGTCTCTGCCACTGCGAGGTCGGCACCTGCGAGGCCCGCGCGGAGCAGCCGGTCGCCGACCTTCCAGGCGGACAGCCCGGCCAGGTCGACCGACAGCGCGTCGTCGGCGTCGGCGTCCTCGGAGTCGAAGGCCAGGCCGAGTCGCTGCCGTAGGAACGCCTTCACGGGGTGCTCGAGGAACTCGGTGAGCTCGTCGAGCCCGATCGTGTTGCGCTGCTCGGCGTCGAGCGGGCCGGCGAGGAAGTCGGCTCGCCCGAGACGGTCCGAGACCAGTGCGCGCCCACCCGCCACGGCGGCAGGGTCGAAGCTGAAGGGCTCCCCCGGCACCAGCCGGCCGGCCTCGAAGTTGCGGGGGTCGAACGGCTGGAGCGGATGCTGCACGAGCACGCGGTCACGCACGGCGCCTCCCGGGACCGACGCGGTGCGGTCGAGCACGTCGAGCAGCTCACCCAGGGGGACGGCCGGCGGCCGGACCGCTCCGGTGCGCTCGTCGTGGCCGCTGTAGAGGATCGCCAGGTGTTGCTGGGCGGACAGGATCGCGTCGAGGAAGAGCTGGCGGTCCTCGGTGCGCGCGTCGCGCTCGCCGACCAGAGGGTCGCGCGAGAGGACGTTGTCACCGTCGACGTAGGCATGCCGGGGGAAGGCCTGGTCGTCGAGACCGAGCAGGACCACCACCCGGTGGGGCACCGAGCGCATCGGCACCATCGAGCACATCGTGAGGTGACCGGTGCGGAAGTTGGCCCGGGTGGGACGACCCTCGAGCGCAGAGGCCAGTAGCGTGCGCACGTCGGGCAGGCCCAGCTCGACGCTGGCGCCTCGGCCTCCCGCGGGCGAGGTCACCGAGGCCAGCGACGCTCGGGCCTGGCTGACCTGCCAGGCGTCGCGTGGCGAGACATCCGTCAGGTCGTCGAGAGCCCGCTCCAGAGTCTCGACCCACTCCTGCAAAGGCCTGCGGCCGCTGAGCTCGGAGACCGCGGAACGGACCCGGCCGACGAGCTCGGCGACGCGGCCCGCGAGGTCGATGTCACCGGAGTCGATGTCGTCGAGCGGCAGCACACCTGCGAAGGTGTGCAGATCCTCCTCGTCCATCGCGACGCCGACGAGGAGCCGGTCCAGGCCTGACTGCCAGGTGTTCTGCGGCACGCCGTCGAGGTGGTAGGGCGCACGCGCGGCTGCATCGAGGCCCCACCGCACTCCCGCACGACGCACCCAGTCGGCTACCAGCTCGAGCTCGTCGTCCTTGAAGCCGAACCGCCGCGCGACTGGGGGAAGCGCGGCAAGGTCCAAGACCTCCGAGGCAGTCACCCGGGAGTCGGCGAACTCCAGCAACCGGGAGAGCACACTCAGCACCGGGTTGGTCTGGCGAAGCGATCGGTCGGCGAGCCGTACGCGGAGCCGGTGGGCGGGGTGGCCGGTTTCCTCCTCCTCGTCGACGAGGCCGAACGTCGCCGAGATCAGCGGCGCGAACGTCTCGATGTCGGGGCACATGACCACGATGTCGCGCAGCTCGAGACCGGGGTCGTCGGCGAGGAGACCCAGGACGAGCTCGCGCAGCACCTCCACCTGCCGCAGCCTGCCGTGGCATGAGTGCACCTGGACCGACCGGTCGTCGTCGCCCAGCAGGTGCTCGGCGGTCGGCGGGCTGTCGGCGTGCAGGTCGTGCTGCAGCCGGTGCAGCAGCGAGTCGGGCTCCACCTCGACCGGCAGGTGCTGGTGGGTCGCGCCCGTGGTGTGCTCGGCCAGCATGAGCTGCAGCTCGCGGGTGTCTCTCGCGAGGCTGCCGACCAGCGGATGCTGGGGCACCTCGAGCGTCGCGTCGTCGCGCCGGGCGACGACTCGTCCTCCGGCCGCCTCCATCCGGGACCAGAGCCCCCGTGACGGATGAGGCAGCCACAGGTGCACCTCACGCTGGGCGGCCAGCGCGTCGACCACCTGGAGCTGGTCGGCCGTCAGCCGCGTGGGGCCGAAGAGCGACACCCGCTCCGGCAGGTCGACCAGGGCTCCGTCGGCCCGCAGGGCAAGCGACGCCTCCTCGAGCCGCTCGGCGGTGCTGGGCGTGCCGACATGAGCGCGAAGCCGGCGGAAGAGCTCCGGCTGCCAGAGCAGGTCGGGCTCGAGGTCACCGTCGTCACCGGCAATCCAGGAGCGGACCATGACCGGTCGCTGCGCGGCGTACGACGTGAACAGGCCCGCCACCTTCTGGGCAACTGCCACGCGTCGGCCCCGCCGGTGCTCGAGGTCACCGCTGCCGACGAAGCCGAGGTGCGTGCCCAGCGAGTGGCACCAAGGCTCGGTCGCGCAGGCGTCGATCACCTCGAGCAGCGACCAGGCCAGCCGCCCGGCGACCCACGGGTCATCGGCAGGGTCGACCCCGGTCGCCTCCGCGATCGCGTCGGTGACCAAGCGGGCCGGCGACGGGAAGACGACGTTGGCGCACACCCCGTCGCTGCCCGACCGGCCCACGCCAAGGGTGGTGGAAAGGCTCTGGGAGATCCACCGCTCCACCCCGCGGGAGGGAACCGCCACGACCTCCGGGGTGAACGGGTCGGGCAGTGGAGACGCGAGGACGTCGGCCAGCGCCGCGACGAGCCGGTCGGCCCGCTCGGAACGGTGGATGGTGAGCACGGACCCCTCCCTCGGATGCTGCGCTCACGCTAGTAGAGCCCCACGACACAATCCCGCGTGGCCTCGCGAGCCTCCGGTTCCTGCCCGCGAGCGGAGCGAGCAGACAAGAACCGCCCGGTGGGGGCACGGCACTACCGGCGACCGCGGAGCAGCCGGGGCACACCGAGGGCCGACTCATGACCGCATGGCTGGGCAAGCGCCAAACCCGTGGCCTCGCGAGCCTCCGGTTCCTGCCCGCGAGCGGAGCGAGAAGACAAGAACCGCCCCGTAGGGGCACGGCACTACCGGCGACCGCGGAGCAACCGGGGCACACCGAGGGCCGACTCACGACCGCATGGCTGGGCAAGCGCCAAGTCCGTGGCCTCGCGAGCCTCCGGTTCCTGCCCGCGAGCGGAGCGAGCAGACAAGAACCGCCCCGTAGGGGCACGGCACTACACGCGACCGCGGAGCAGCCGGGGCACACCGAGGGCCGACTCATGACCGCATGGCTGGGCAAGCGCCAAGTCCGTGGCCTCGCGAGCCTCCGGTTCCTGCCCGCGAGCGGAGCGAGCAGACAAGAACCGCCCCGTAGGGGCACGGCACTACACGCGACCGCGGAGCAGCCGGGGCACACCGAGGGCCGACTCACGACCGCATGGCTGGGCAAGCGCCAAACCCGTGGCCTCGCGAGCCTCCGGTTCCTGGAGGGAGAGAGGGAGGGCAGGAACCGGAGACCCGCTGGAGTGTGGGTTCAGGCCGCGTTGCCCGTGATGGAGGCGCGCAGGTCAGTGAGGATGCGGGTCAGTAGCCGGGAGACCTGCATCTGGCTGACCCCGACCTCCTCGCCGATCTGCTGCTGCGTCCAGCCCTCGAAGAAGCGGAGGCGGACGATGGTGCGGTCGCGTTCGCCGAGACCCCGAACGGCCTCGGCCAGCATCATCCGCGCCTCGCAGCGGCCGTACTCGTCGTCCTCACAGCCCAGCCGCTCGGCAAGGCTGCCGCTGTCGCTGTCCGCCGCTGGAGCGTCGAGCGAGCTGGGAGCGAAGCAACCATCGGCGGACAGCGACTCGAGCACGTCGTCGACGCTGACCCCGAGCTCCTTCGCCAGCTCGGCCGCCGTCGGCGACCGATGAAGCTGCTGCGTGAGCTCCGCGTCGGCTGCCCACAGCCGCGCCTGGAGCTCCTGGATGCGCCGCGGAGGGCGGACCACCCACCCGGCGTCCCGGAAGTGTCGACGGAGCTCTCCCCTGATGGTCGGAACGGCGTAGCCGAGGAACTCCCGGCCGCGCTCGGGGTCGTAGCCACGCACGGCCTTGACCAGGCCCAGGTAGGCGACCTGACGCAGGTCGTCCAGCGCGATCCCCCGCCCGGCGTAGCGGTTGGCCAGCATGCGGGCCAAGGGCATGTTGAGCTGCACCACCTTGTCGTGGAGCGCCTCACGGCGAGAAGGGGATGCGGTGAACGCCTCGGCCAGGAGGTCGAGTGTCTGTTCGTTGCGACCAAGACGGGCTACGGATGCTGCAGCCTTCGTCGGCGAATCGGTGAGGACTGTACTGCTCACGACCAACACCCCTTGTAGGTGTGTCTTTCGAAAGTGGCGCGCTGTCTGGACCACTGTCTTGTCTTGTCGGACCCTGCCGGGGATGGCCGGTCAACCGACGACCCGACCCTCCCCGGCACGAGTCCGTGCCCACTTCCTACCCCGGCCGCAGGACTGCTCAAACACATTTTCGGACACTGATCCGGTCCACGACCAGCAACGAGCGTGGGACGCCAGCCGGCACCTGGTCTGGGACAAGGGAACCGCCGGCAGGCTGGGCCTACCGGCGGTCTGTGCTCTCGGAGGTGGGACACCAAGGGCCAAGCCCTAGGTGAAGATGCTGACGCCACCGGGGCCGACCAGCAGTCCGACCACGATCAGCAGGATGCCCATGAGCATCTCACCGCGCACGAGCGTCACGATTCCCCACACCACCAGAACTACTGCGATGAGCCACAAGATGAGCGCCATCGTTCCTCCCTTTGGTTTGTTCCCCTCCTGGGGACTCCGACGTACCCGTGCGCTGACGGCCACAAACGTTCCTGCTTGGTATGCGCTTCTGCTTGCGTCGACCTCGCGCGGGTAACTGAGGTGGCATGACAACCCCGCCCGAGGAGACCAACGAGCACCGGCTCACCCGCAACTGGAACGAGCTGCTCCAGGAGATCCGCGTTACCCAGACCGGCGTGCAGATCCTGACCGGCTTCCTGCTGACAGTGCCGTTCTCCGACCGCTTCGAGGATCTCGACGACCTGCAGCGCACGACGTACCTCGTCGTCCTCACCGGCTCGGTGCTGACCACGGCGCTGGTGGTGGCACCGGCCGCCTTCCACCGCATCCTGTTCCGCCAGCGGGCACGGCAGTGGCTTGTGGAAGCAGCGAACCGATGCGCGCAGGCCGGCCTGGTGATGATGGCACTGACGATCTCCGGCGTCCTCTTCCTTGTCTTCGACCTCGTGGTGGGAGACGTGGCGGCCGCCGTTGCGTTCGGCTCGTCGGTCCTTCTCTTCGTTCTGCTGTGGGCGGTGGCTCCTGGGTTCGCCGACCGGCGGGTACTGCCCGGGGATGCGCGAGCAGACGACGGCGGCACCCTGGGTCCCCAAGCGGCCGACGCTGGGGAAGCTGCGTACGGCGGTGCAGAAGTGCCAGGGCTGCGACCTCTACCGGGACGCCACGCAGGGCGTCATGGGTGACGGGCCGAAGGACGCGGACCTCATGCTGGTCGGTGAACAGCCCGGCGACAAGGAGGACCTGGCCGGCGAGCCGTTCGTCGACCCGGCTGGCAAACTCTTGGACAAGGCCTTGGCGGCCGCCGGCATAGACCCGGACTCCGTCTTCCGGACCAACGTCGTCAAGCACTTCCGCTTCTCCGGCACTCGAGGTAAGCAACGGATCCACAAGTCACCTAGCCGCTGGCACGTGGCGGCCTGCGAGCCCTGGCTGCTCGCGGAGCTCGAGCTGGTGGAGCCGACCGGCGTCGTGCTCCTCGGGGCGACTGCCGGCGCCGCCCTCTACGGCGCCTCTTTCGGCTGGGCCCGAACCGAGGCCGGTTCCATGACTGGCCCTCGGAGGACGTCCGGGTCGGCCGGCGTGGGTGCTGCCGACCGCCCACCCTTCGGCAGTGCTGCGCTCGCGACAGCGTGACGACGGTCTCGCGGCGCTGGTCGCCGACCTGACTCTCGCGCGCAAGCGGCTATCGGTGGCGTAGCGGTCGTGTTGCGGGCCCCTCCAGCACGTTGCCGTCCTCGGCGAAGCGCGAGCCGTGCCAGGCGCAGTCCCAGGAGCGCTCGGCGTCGTTCCAGGTCAGCGGGCCACCCAGGTGCGTGCACAGGCCGACCTCGAGGCAGGCGCGTCGGGTGTCGGAGCGCATCGGGGCACGCAGCAGAGCCTTCACCACCCCGGCGTTGATCCGGCCCACATTCAGCAGCGCAGTGGGATGAAGTCCCTGGCTGCGGTACCCGGGCGTCCTTCCGCCGAGCACGTCCGCCGAGATGGTGTGGGCGGCCGCTACGGCGTTGGTCATCCCCCACTTGTCGAAACCGGTGGCTACGAAGACGTGCCCGCCACTGAGCGGCATCCGACCGACGATCGGGACCTCGTCGTACGACGCGTAGTCCTGCGCCGACCAGGCGTGGGTCTCCCTCGCCGACGGGAAGTACGACGCCGTCCACTCGCGGAGCTCCTCGAGGTGCCGGGTCGTCGAGCCCGTGCGGCCGACCGTGTGACCGGCACCCCCGACCAACAAGTACGTCTGGTCGTCCAGGGGGACATCGCGCACCGATCGGGTCGAGCTGCCGGCGGAGAGGAACATGGCCTCCGGAGGCGTCACGTTGGCGAACGCCAACGCGTAGGAGCGCTTGGGTTCGAGCCGGGCGAAGTGCAGCCCTCGGTCCAGGATCGGCGTCCCCGTCGCCAGCACGACGTGCTCGGCCTCCAGCTCCGTGCCGTCGTCGAGCCGCACGTGGGGCCGACCCGACTTCGAGATGCTGCGGACGCGAAGACCCTCGTGCACCGTCCCGCCGTGCAGCCGAAGCTGCTGGACCAGCGCATCGGTGACGTCGAGTGGGTGGAACTGCGCTTGGTCCGGGAGCAACACCGCCCCGTGGAACGGGAAGGGCACGTCGTAGGTGTCGACCCAGCGGGTGGGAAGACCCACGGCGTGCGCGGCCTCATGCTCCGCACGCGCCGAGGAGACCTCGGACGGCGACGTGGCATAGGTCAGCGCGTCCCGCCGCTGGTAGGACACCTCGTGGTCGTCGCAGAACCGGAGCAGCCACTCCATGCCTTCTCGGTTCGCCTCGACGTACGCCGCGGCCACGTGCTGTGGCTGCCGGTGGCGAAGCCTAGACAGCTTCGTGCCCTGCAGCAGCGACACCTTCGCCGTGGTGTGACCGGTCGTGATCGCCCCGACTTGGCGTGCTTCGACGACGCCGACGCGTCGACCGGCGCGAGCGAGCAGCAGCGCGACCGTCAGACCGGTCAGGCCTGCGCCCACCACCACGTCGTCGAAGCGACCGTCCGCGGGCAAGATGTCGCGCGCAAGCGCCTCATCCCTGTCCTTCCTCCACAGCGAAGTCATGCCCCGTCGTACCCGCGCCGCCGGGGGCCATCCGCGACTGGCCCGCGTTTGCCCGCCCGCCCACCGGGCACCTCTGCTCCGTGGCGACCTACCAGGAGCAGCGGGAGGTCCTGAAGTCCGTTGCGACCGCGCTGAAGCAGGCTTCCCTGCCGTTCGCGCTGGCAGGCGGCTATGCGGTGTGGGCGCGCGGAGGTCCCGAGAGCGAGCACGACGTGGACTTCGTGCTACGTCCAGCAGACTCCCAGACCGTCCGGGCGACGCTGCTGGACGTCGGTCTGCACGAGGTCGAGTCGAGCGAGGACTGGCTGACCAAGGTGGGGCGGGACGACGTAGTGGTCGACCTGATCCACCGGCTCCCGACCGGCGACGTCGACGACGTGCTGCTCGACCGCTGCACCGAGCTGTCGGTCGACTCGGTGCGCATGCCCGTCATGTCGGCGACCGACCTGCTGCTGTGCCGCATCCTGGTCTTCAGCGCGCACTCCTGCGACTTCAGTCCGGTCCTCGGCTTCGCGCGTGCGCTGCGCGAGCAGGTCGACTGGGACCGCGTACGACGTGAGGCCGACTCCGACCCGTTCGCGCGCGCCTTCATGCAGCTGCTCGAGTCCCTGGAGGTGATCGATGCCCAGCGCGTCCGCCAGCCCCAGACCTGACCCCAGCAAGCCTGATCCCAGCAGCAGGCCTGATTTCAGCGGCTGCGTGCGCGTGGCCGCCGTCGGGGACGTGCACCTGGCCGAGGACCTCCGCGGCCGGTACTCCCCTGCTCTGGCCGAGCTGCGGGACGTGGCCGACCTGTTGCTCGTCGCCGGAGACCTGACCCAGCACGGCCGGGCCGACGAGGCCGCGGTCTTCGCCGACGACTTCGGAGCGAGCCCGGTGCCTGTCGTGGTCGTGCTCGGCAACCACGACTACCACTCCGACCAGCAACGGGAGATCCGGTCACTCCTCGAGGCCGCCGGCATCGTCGTGCTCGAGGGTGAGCACACAGTCGTCGAGACGGCTGCCGGCTCGGTCGGAGTAGCTGGAGCGAAGGGCTTCTGCCTCGGCTTCAGCGGCCGAGCGGCGGCCAACTTCGGGGAGCCGGAGATGAAGGCGTTCAGCAGACATGGCATCGAGAGCGCCGAGCAGCTGCGGGCAGCCTTCGACGGGCTCGACACCGACGTGAAGGTGGCGCTGACCCACTTCGCCCCCGTGGAAGGGACCCTGGTGGGCGAGCCGTCCGAGATCTGGTCGTTCCTGGGCAACTACCTCCTGGGCGACGCCATCGACGAGGCACGCGCGGACCTGGCCGTCCACGGCCACGCCCACGCCGGGACAGAGAAGGGACTGACCGAGGACGGCATCCCGGTGCGCAACGTGGCGCAGCCGGTGATCCGCAGTGCGTACCGCGTGTACGACGTGGCAGTGAAGGAGCGGGTGTGAGCGACCAGCATCTCGCGCGACGCCTGGAGAAGGCGTTGGCCGACGACGAGCGGACCAACGAGCTCGGCATCACGGTGCGGGCCGATGCGGATCGGATCGTGGCGCAGGGCGAGGTTGCCAGCGACGAACGACGGCAGACCGTTCTCGAGGTACTTCAGGAGCTGGAGCCCGAGCAGACCATCACCGACCACCTCACGGTGAGCGCGGACGAGGTGGCTCCGCCTTCTAGCCGGGAGGCGATCCAGCAGCGCTAGCCGACCGGGCCTCCTCCTGCTCCTGGTCCTCGAGATCCTCGTTCTCGATGCCGACGACCTCGTCCCGCGCGCCGTCGTGCGATGCCACGAGCTCGTCAAGCTTCAGCAAGGTCGCGCGGGCCTCCCGGCCTTCCGCATGGCGCAGCACGAACACCATCAGGAACGCCGTCGCCCCGGTCACGCCGTGCAAGACGTCGAACCAGTGCTTGGTGAATCCCCCGGTGAACCCGTAGGCGATCCACATCAGGAGCAGGACGGCCGCTAGCAGCACGGCGGTGGTGCTGCCTGCAAGCTCGATCGTCTTGGACAGGATGGCGGAGCTGCGGTTGCGAAGGGCCATCCGGCGACGTACCCGTGCGCATGAAGCGCATGCCGTGCGGGTAATGCCCTGCAGGTCACCACACCGGTCACCAGAGGGGTCACCGAACGAGGAGGAGCAGCATGGCTGTGCAGGGAGATGTCGTCGACCTCATCATGCAGGACCACCGCGAGTTCGAGCGGCTGTTCGAGGAGCTGCGCAGCTCACCGGAGAAGCGCCCGTCCCTCGTACCAGTGATGCTCACGTTGCTGACCGCTCACGAGCGCGCGGAGGAGGCGGAGGTCTACCCGAGGGCCCGCGCCAACGGCGGCGCCGAGGATGTCGAGCACAGCCAGAAGGAGCACCTCGAGGCCGACCAGCTCGCCGCGGACCTCGCTGCGACGGATCCGAACGCCGAGGACTTCGAGGAGAAGCTGGACAAGCTCGCGGAGGCTGTCATCCACCACCTCGAGGAAGAGGAGGAGACGGTGCTGCCCGGTATGCGCGAGCGGATGAGCAGCGACGAGCTCAACCGGTTGGGCGAGGCCTTCCTCGCGACCCGCGCCGAGCACCTGGGTGAGCAGCCGGCCGACATCACCAAGGACGATCTCGAGCAGCAGGCGGAGAACATCGACCTCAGCGGGGCGTCGCGGATGAGCAAGGACGAGCTGAAGGGGACATTGGAGGAGAAGGCTGAGCACTAGGCTCCGCACCGTCTCCGCCCAGGACCCGGGCTGGCGGCGCATCAGGAGCGGCCGCGGGTTCCGGTACGTCGACCAGGACGACCGCCCGCTCACCGACGAAGACGTGGCCCGGGCCAAGGCCCTGGTCATCCCACCGGCGTGGTCCGAGGTCTGGATCTGTCCCTACGAGCGGGGGCACCTGCAGGCCGTCGGCACCGACGAGGCCGGGCGGCGGCAGTACCTCTACCACCCGGTGTGGCGGGAGCAGCGAGACGAGGCCAAGTACGAACGGGTGCACGAGATGGCCCGCAAGCTGCCCGGCGTACGACGGCGGTTGCGAAAAGCCATGGACGGTCCGCCCTCGGGGCACGACGCGGTGCTGGCGACGGCGGTGCGGCTGGTCGACCTCGGCTGCTTCCGGCTCGGCGCCGACGAGTACGCCGACGACAACGGCAGCCACGGGCTGACCACCCTCGAGCGCAGGCACGTGCGGCGCGAGACTGGCGAGGCCGTGTTCTGCTTCGTCGGCAAGTCCGGGGTCGAGCAGGAGGTGCACGTCGACGACAAGCGGGTGCTGCGCGTCCTGGACGTGATCACCCGTGGCAGGCGGCCCCGCTCCCGGCTGCTCGCGACCCGCGAACAGGGACGTTGGCGTCCCGTGTCGCCGGCAGAGGTCAACGACCGTATCCGCGACCTCTTCGGGATGGAGGTCACCGCGAAGGACTTCCGCACATGGCACGCCACCGTCACCGTGGCGGCAGCCCTCGCCTCGGTCGACCGGGCTGAGTCGAGGAGCGGGCGCGCGCGTCAGGTCCGCGCCGCGGTCGGGGCGGCCGCCGAGCTCCTGGGCAACACCCCGACGGTCGCTCGCTCGTCGTACGTCGACCCGCGCGTCATCGACCTCTTCGAGGACGGGACGACCATCGAGCCGACCCGCGGGCAGGACGCCCTGGACCGGGCCGTCGCACGCCTGTTGGAGGGCTGAGGCCGACCGCAACAATCGGCTCCCGACCGACCGGGACAAGCACCGAGACTGGCTTCCAGGCGGGTTGCAACTCCGATACGTTCAGCCCATGGCATCGCGATTCGACCCACGGGGCCTGGTGGATCTGGCTGCGCAGACCGTGCGCACCACGGCGACCACCACGGTCAAGGTCGCGGGCTGGTACGAGCGCCAGGTGTTCGGCATCCTGCGTTCACGCATGGATGCGACGATCCCATCCGCCCAGGCAGCGCTTCCCCCGAACCCGCTCAAGCTGGCCGAGGGGCTCGACCAGAAGATGCACCGGCTGCTGGACCGGGCGATCGAGCAGAGCACGACCTCGAGCCGCCAGGAGCTCTTCCACAAGATCCTGGACCAGATCGTCCCTGACGAGGCGCGCATCATCGGCGCGCTCTCCGACGGCTCTGCGTCGCCTCTGCTCAACGTCTACCAGCGCACGCGCGCAGGCCTGATCGGCGAGGTGGTGCTGGAGAACATGTCGCTGATCGGCAAGACCGCCAACCTGGCGCTCCCCCACCTGACGCCGACGTACGTCAGCCACCTGCTCTCCATGGGGCTGGTGGAGACCGGCCCCGAGGACTCCACGATGAAGGCGGAGTACGAGATCCTCGCCGCCGACACGTCGGTGCTTCGCGCCATCAAGAAGGCCGCCCGCGGTCCGATCCCAGCGCGCATCGACCGCTACACCTTGCGGCTCTCCGGCCTCGGACTCGAGCTGTGGGCAGCCGCGAGCCAGCGGCGGTCGCCCTCTTGAGCGCTCTCGCGCTGCCGCTCCTGCAGAGCTGGAGCGAGATCAAGGCCGACTTCGAGCTCAACTGGCTGATCTACCTCTCGATGCCGTTCATCGCGGCCTTCGTCGGCTACACCACCAAGCTCGTCGCACTGCAGATGCTGTACCGGCCCATCGAGTTCGTGGGCATCGGACCCTTCGGCTGGCAGGGCGTGGTCCCCCGGCGCGCGGGCAAGACCGCCGCAGTGACGATCCAGATGCTGACCGACAAGCTCCTCAAGCCCGAGGAGATCCTCGACAAGATAGACGCGCAGGCGGCCGTCGACGAGCTACGAGAGCCGCTGACCCGCACGGTGGACGAGATGGCGCGCGAGCTCGCCGAGCAGCTGCGCCCCGGCCTGTGGGACTCGTTGCCGGAAGCGGGTCGCAAGGCCATCCAGGCCCGCGTGCACGCGGCCGCTCCGAAGGTCGTCGACCGGATGGTCGCGGAGATGAAGGCAGACCTGCCGCGGTTCGTCGACCTGCAGTACCTCGCCGTCACGATCCTGGTGAAGAACAAGGAACAGCTCAACGAGCTGATGCGGGGTCTCGGCGGCGCGGCAATGAAGTTCATCCGCCGCAGCGGCATCTACTTCGGGTTCGCGATCGGCCTGGTGCAGATGGTGGCCTGGGGCTACTTCCACAACCCCTGGATCATGCCGGCGTTCGGATTCTTCACCGGCTTCGCCAGCGACTGGCTTGCGCTCAACCTGATCTTCATCCCCCGTGAGCCCAAGAAGCTGCTCGGGTTCATCCCGGTCCACGGCGTGCTGCACGCCGAGCGCGAGCAGATCACCCGGGACTATGCCCGCCTGCTGGCCAACGACATCTTCTCTGCCGACGTCCTGTTCGAGGCGATCATGCACGGGCCGACCTCCGAGCGGCTCTTCGCCCTGATCGAGAAGGAGGTCAGCCGCACGCTCGACGAGCAGGCCGGGTTCGCCCAGCCGCTGGTCGCCCTGGCCGTCGGCACGCAGCGCTACCGGGCCGTGAAGGAGACCATCGTCCGGATGATGATGGAGCGGCTGCCGGAGACGATGGCCGAGGCCAAGGACTACACCGCCAGGACCCTGGATATCGAGAACCTCATCATCGAGAAGATGAACCAGCTCTCACCGGACCAGTACGAGGGCATTCTGCGGCCGGTCTTCAAGGACGACGAGATGCTGATGATCACTGTCGGTGCCGTGCTCGGCTTCGCGGTCGGTGAGCTCCAGGTCTTCATGGTCCACCTGTTCGAGCGGACGCCGGCCGGTCACTAGGCGTGCCTAGACCCGGCGCAGGTCCTGTCGCTACGTTCAGTTCGGCCCCACGACGGCACGACGCAGGGCCAGGCGCTCGAGCTGCAGCAGTTCGCGACCACACACAACGTGAAGCTGGTCGAGCTGTCGATCGGAGGCAACCACGGGCTATTGCCGTCGAACCAGTCGGATCTTGCCGGGTCTGATCTTCTCGACGGTGTAGCGGGGGTCGTGGGCCTGGGTGTGGTGTCGGGTGCAGGTCAGTACGCCGTCGTGGACGCTGGTGTGGCCTCCTTGGGACCAGGGGGTCAGGTGGTGTGCGTCGGCCCAGGTGGCGGGCATGGTGCAGCGCTCGACGGCGCAGGTGCCGTGTTGTTGGAGGTTCATCGCCAGGCGTTGCTTGGGGGTGTGGAACCGGGTTTTGCGGCCCAGGTCGAGGACTTCGCCGTGGCTGCCCAGGACGGCGGGGATGATCCCGGCCTCACACGCCAGCCTCCGGGCGAGCGTGGGTGAGATCAGGTCCCCGGTGTCCAGAGCGGCGGCCTGTCAGGCCGTGGAGCAGGGTGTCCAGCGGGATCGTGACGACCACGGTGGCCGCGACCCCACCGGTGGTGGGGAGCCGGTCGGTCGGGTAGCGGCTGATCCACTGGGTGAACGCCTCACCGCGGACCTCGGGCCGCGCCTTCCCGTCGTGCTACTGATCGGGTCCGGACGGCTCGGGTTCATCAGGGCTTCGAGCTGGCGGGTGAGCATGGCGGCGTGGAGGGTGGGGATCTTGAACCGGCCCTCGTGGGTGCCGTCCCCACAGTCCCGCACCGTCAGGAACGTCTTGCGCGCTGCGTCGCGTTCTTGGGCTTCGAGCGTGGCGGCGAGCTGGGCGTCGGCACCGTCGGGGTCGACCACCTCCAGCAGATGCGCCCCGAGTCGGCGTAGCTCCCGGGCGTCATGTTGCTGCGGCGAGGTTGACCAGGTGCTGCTCGGCCTTGTCCCGGTCGACCGGGTCCACATCCGGGGGCAGCGCGTCGACCGCACGGAGGATCTCGATGGCCTGCTCCAACACCACCGCACCCGAGGCCAACGCCCGCTGGGTGGTCGGGTGCTTCTCCAGGGCACGGGCGGTCTTCACCATCCGGGACGCCGCCGGACCGGTGATCAGGGTGAGGTCGCGGACCAGGGCGGCGGTGTTGACCGCGGCCCGCTCAGCAGCCAGGTCGACCACGTCGGCCTGGGCGACGACGCCGGTGCTGCAGACCCGTCAGCCGGGCGCAGGCCGCGACCCAGGTCGGTGATGGTCTCGGCCAGCTCGTCGCCGGTCATCGACCAGGTCGCCGGGTCACCGAGCCGGGCGAACGCGTCGAGCACCGCGCCGGCGAACTTGTGCACCGGGTGGGTGCGTTCGCTGGTCGGGGTGCTCTGGGTCATGGGTCCAGACTGCCAGCCACCTCCGACACTTTTAGCGCTGTTCGATTCCAGGTGTGGAAACCCGACCGAAGCCAGACGAGTGGCAGGGACCGGCGGCCCAGCGCAGGGTGTGCGGGAGGCCGCTGGACCACCGCGGAACGTCACGACGTCACCGTCAAGAACTCGACCACGCAGAGACCGTCGGGGGCACTTGAGCGGCCACCTCACCAGAGTGGTCTCGACGGACGGCTCGCTCCGCATCGCCTGCTCGACCAGCGTTCGGCCGCTCGAGCAGCGTTGGGTGTCGGGCACAATGACGGCCATGCAGCCGATCGGTGACGCGTCCGAGCCAACGGTGTGGGAGGGGCGACGGTTGTCTGTGCCTGGGCAGGCGTCCGGCGGGCGGCTGCCCGCGCCGCGCTACCGCGTGACCAACGTGCGGCTCTACTGGACGACCGGGCGCTTGGCTCGCAAGGTGCAGTCGGCGCCGACCTGGGCGGTGCGCGACGCGGTCGTCGCGCAGAGCGTGCAGCAGCGCGCACGGCGGCTCGGCACCATCACGGTGTCGTTGCAGCACCCTGACTACCGGGGGCTGCCGACCTTCGTCGTACTCGAGGACGTGGACGACCCCAAGGAGGTCGCCCGGCTGATCGGCCAGGCGGCTCGAGAGGCCAGGAAGATCCACGACGTGCAGTAGGTTCGGCAGCGTGAGACTGCGACTGTCACCGGAGGACGACGCGTTCCGCGAGGAGATGCGGACGTTCTTCACCACCCAGATCCCCCAGGACGTCCGCGACACCGTCGCCGCCCGCCGGGAGCTGAGCAAGGACCAGCTCGTCGCCTCGATGCGAGCGATGAACGCGGCGGGGATCGCCGTCCCCAACTGGCCGGTGGAGTGGGGCGGCAAGGACTGGACGCCGCTGCAGCGGCACATCTGGCACGAGGAGATGCAGCTCGCGTGCGTCCCGCCGCCGCTGGCGTTCAACGCGAGCATGGTCGGGCCGGTGATCGCCGCCTTCGGGTCGCACGAGCTCAAGGAGCGGTTCCTGCCCGCGACCGCGAACCTCGACATCTGGTGGTCGCAGGGTTTCTCCGAGCCCGACGCGGGCTCGGACCTCGCCTCGCTGCGCACGACAGCGGTGCGCGACGGAGACGTCTACGTCGTCAACGGTCAGAAGACGTGGACCACGCTCGGTCAGTACGGCGACTGGATCTTCAACCTGGTCCGCACCGACCCGAGCGCACCCAAGAAGCAGCAGGGCATCTCGTTCCTCCTCATCGACATGACCTCGCCCGGCGTGACCGTGCGCCCGATCGAGCTGATCGACGGTGGCCACGAGGTCAACGAGGTCTTCTTCGACAACGTTCGCGTGCCGGTGGAGAACCTCGTCGGCGAGGAGAACCGCGGCTGGGACTACGCCAAGTTCCTCCTGGGCAACGAGCGGGTCGGCGTGGCTCCTGTCGGTGCGACGAAGCGGCTGCTCGCCCAGGCGAAGGAGTGGGCCGGCGAGCAGCTCGACGACCCGCTGGTTGCGGCCGAGTTCGCGTCGCTGGAGAACGACCTGATGGCGCTCGAGCTCACGGCGCTGCGCGTGGTGGCCGACTCGTCGGGAGGCAAGGCCCACCCCGCGTCGTCGGTGCTCAAGCTCAAGGGCAGCGAGCTGCAGCAGGCGGTGATGGAGCTGGTGATGGACCTGGCCGGCCCGGCCTCGCTCGCGACCGGCGAGGGCTCGGGCGTCCCGCAGTGGGCCCAGGTGGCAACCCCTCGCTACCTCAACTTCCGCAAGGCCTCCATCTACGGCGGCTCCAACGAGGTGCAGCGACAGATCATCGCCGGCACGATCCTCGGACTGTAGGAGCACAGCGACATGGACTTCACCTACACCGACGAGCAGTCCGCCCTCCGCGACGCCGTGCGCAGCCTGCTCGCGAGCAGCTACTCCTCGATCGACGGCCGCCGGGCTGCCACCGCGAGCGACCCGGGTTTCGACGAGGCGATGTGGAAGAAGCTCGCCGAGATGGGCGTGCTCGAGCTGCCGTTCGGCGACGACGCCGGACCCGTCGAGGTCGCGATCATCGCCGAGGAGATCGGGCGCGTGCTGTCCCCCGAGCCCTTCGTCGAGGCAGTCGTCCTCGCCGGGGGGCTTCTCGCGGCAGCCGGTGGGTCGGTCGAGGGCGTCGGTGACGGCTCGGTGCTTCCGGCGTACGTCGGTGCTGGCGTGACCGCCACGCAGACCGACGGCGGCTGGGTGCTCGACGGTGTCGCGGAGCCGGTGCTCAACGGGGCTCGCGCCGACCTGCTCGTCGTGGTCGCCGACGTCGACGGCACCCCCGCGGTGCTCACCACGACCGGTGGTGAGCGCCAGGGCTATGCGACCTACGACGGCGGTCGCGCGGCCCGCATCACCTTCGCGCAGACCGAGGCCGACCTGCTCGCCACCGACGCCGGTGCCCTGGTCGAGCGGGCAGTGGCCGAGGCGCGCACGGCCTACGCCCATGAGGCGCTGGGTGCCATGGACTCTGCGCTCTCGCTGACGAGCGAGTACCTCCGCACCCGCAAGCAGTTCGGCGTACCGCTCAGGACCTTCCAGGCCCTGACCTTCCGGGCTGCAGACATGTACGTCTCCCTCGAGCTGGCTCGCAGCATCGCGCTGTGGGCGACCCTCGTCCTGCTCGACGGTGGCGACCCCCGCGACGCCGCCGACGCGGGCTCGCGGGCGAAGCTGCAGTCCGGCAAGGCCGGCCGGCACATCGGCAAAGAGGCCATCCAGCTGCACGGCGGCATCGGCATGACGATGGAGTACGCCGTCGGCCACTTCACGATGCGGCTCACCGCGATCGACCACCTGCTTGGTGACGTCCGTCACCACACAGCCGCTCTCGCAGCGCGCGTGGGCGAGCACGGGGTGCTGGAACCCCTTCCCTAGCTGCAAATTCGTTTGCCCGGCGGGGCTGCGATGAGTTTTCGTGGACCCCGCGGTCATACCTTGCATGACCACACTGATCGAGCCCACCGAGCCCCTCGAAGGACCCGTCGTGCCTGCACCCAAGACCACTACCGAGCCGCGCGCCGACTACGGCGTCCTGCGCTGGCTGGTGCTGGCCACGTTCGTGGTCATCCTCAACGAGACGTTGATGATCAACGCGATCCCGCGCCTGATGGCCGAGTTCTCCGTGAACGAGCGCTCCGCGCAGTGGCTGTCGACCGCCTTCATGCTCACCATGGCCGTGGTGATCCCGACGACCGGCTGGTTCCTCCAGCGCGTGACGACCCGGGCGGCGTTCACCACCGCGATGACGGTGTTCTGCGCAGGCACGCTGCTCTCAGCAGTCGCTCCGACGTTCGCGGTGCTGCTCGCAGGCCGGGTCGTCCAGGCCGCCGGCACCGCGGTCATGATGCCGCTGCTGATGACGACCCTGATGATGGTCGTCGCCGAGCACGACCGCGGCCGGGTCATGGGCAACGTGATGCTGGCGATCTCGGTGGCTCCGGCCCTCGGCCCGGCGGTGTCCGGCGTGATCCTCGACATCGCGTCGTGGCGCTGGATGTTCGGTGTCGTGCTCCCGATCGCGGTGGCGATCGCAGTGGTCAGCCTGCGCAAGCTCGAGAACGTCGGCGAGGTCCAGGAGAGCCCGATCGACTGGTTCAGCGTCCTCCTGTCGGCCGCCGGCTTCGGCCCGCTGGTCTACGGCCTGAGCCAGCTCGGCGCCGACCACTCCACCGTCAACCCGACCCTGATGCTGGTCGTCGGCCTGGTCGCCGTCGTCGGCTTCGTGGCCCGTCAGCTGCAGCTGCAGAAGGTGAACGCTCCGCTGCTCGACCTCCGCACGCTGCTGCACCCGACCTACGCACTGGGCCTGGTCCTGATGTCGGTCGCGTTCATGGCGATGATCGGTTCGATGATCCTGCTGCCGCTCTACCTGCAGAACGTCCGCAGCCTCAGCGAGCTCGAGACCGGCATGCTGGTCATGCCTGGTGGCCTCGCGATGGGTCTGCTCGGTCCGCGGGTCGGGCGCTGGTTCGACAGCGTTGGCGGAAGGCCGCTGGTCATCCCCGGTGGCGTCGGCATCCTGGTCTCGCTCGGGCTGCTGACCCAGGTCGGCATCGCCACCTCGATCTGGTACATCCTGGGCGCGCACCTGCTGCTGATGGCCAGCCTGGCTGCCGTCTTCACGCCGGTGTTCACGCTGTCGCTCGGCGTCCTGCCGCCGCACCTGTACTCGCACGGCAGCTCGATCCTGGGCAGCATCCAGCAGGTCGCAGCAGCCATCGGTACGGCGATCGTGGTGACCGTGATGTCCTCTCGAGCCACCTCGCTGGCCGAGGGCGGCGCGCAGCCTGTGGACGCCCTGGTCGGCGGCATGCGGTGGGGCTTCGCCGTCGGCGCGATCCTCGCCGTCGCGGTCCTGGTGATTGCGATCTTCATGCCCGGCCGGCTCCCTGGCGGCGGCACCGGACACGGTCCGGCTCCGCGCGACGAGGGCGAGCTCGAGGTCGCGACGCCCTAGGCTTGCGGAGTGGCGACCAGGGAACGCACCTACGCAGGCAGCACCATGTCGGCCCGCCGCGCTCAGCGGCGGGCCGATCTGGTTGCCGCGACGCTGGACCTCATCGGCGAGGGCGGCAGTGCCGCGGTCTCGGTGAGGTCGGTGTGCCGCAGGGCCGGGCTCACGGACCGCTACTTCTACGAGAGCTTCGCCGGCCGCGACGAGCTGCTCGTCGCGATGTTCAACGAGGTCTTCGCCGAGCTGTTCTCCAACCTCGCGGAGGTCGTCGGCCAGGTCGACGGCACTCCGCGCGAGAGGGCGCGGGCAGCAGCCATGGCGATGGTCCTCTTCACCGAGCAGAACCCGAGCAAGGGCAGGCTCCTGCTCATCGAGCCCTTCTCCGAGGGCAGCCTGATCGCTGCGGGCCTGGCCGAGGCGCCCGCGCTGACGCGCATCCTGGCCCACGACTTCCCCCGCCGGGGCACCGGCGCCCAGCGGGCGATGGCCGCTGTCGCCACCGGCGGCGCCATTGCGACGCTGTTCGCGACCTGGCAGCTCGGCACCCTCCACGTCACCGACGAGGAGCTGGTGGAGCACATCGCCTCGCTCATCGCTCCCGACCAGGAGGGCTCGTCGTAGCCCAGGCGTCCGTGCGAAGAGGCTGTTCGACGTAGAGTGACCTGAGACACATTGACGACGCCTGTCGTCACATGCCAATCTGAGGACACTCGTCATCAGAAGGGGTTCCGGAGGAGGAGATATGCCCGCCAAGGTGTACGTCGTCGGCGTCGGCATGACGAAGTTCGAGAAGCCCGGCCGCAAGGAGGGCTGGGACTACCCGGTGATGGCCAAGGAGTCCGGGACCAAGGCGCTCGAGGACGCCGGCATCGGCTTCGACCTCGTCGAGCAGGCGCACGTCGGCTACGTGTACGGCGAGTCGACCGCGGGCAACCGCGCCGTCTACGAGCTCGGCATGACCGGCATCCCGATCACCAACGTCAACAACAACTGCTCGACCGGCTCGACCGCCCTCTACGGCGCGGCCAACGCCATCCGCGGCGGGCTGGCCGACTGCACCCTGGCCCTCGGCTTCGAGAAGATGCAGCCGGGCTCGCTCACCTCGACGTACGAGGACCGGGAGCAGCCGATGATGCGGCACCTGCTGGCGCTCGCCGAGATCTTCGAGTTCGCGATGCCCCCTGCGCCGTACATGTTCGGCGCGGCCGGTCGCGAGCACATGGAGAAGTACGGCACCACTGCCGAGCAGTTCGCCAAGATCGGCTGGAAGAACCACAAGCACTCGGTGAACAACCCGTACTCGCAGTTCCAGGACGAGTACTCCCTCGAGGACATCCAGAACGCAACGACGATCTACGAGCCGCTCACCAAGCTGATGTGCTCGCCCACGTCCGACGGCTCCGCCGCCGCGATCCTTGCCAGCGAGCGCTTCGTGGAGCAGCACGGGCTCGGCGACCAGGCGGTCGAGATCGTCGGCCAGGCCATGGTCACCGACGTACCGGGGACGCTCGAGTCGAGGTCGGCCATCTCCCTGGTCGGCGCAGGCATGAGCGCGGCCGCCGCGCAGAAGGTCTACGACCAGGCCGGGATCGGCCCCGACGACCTGGACGTGATCGAGCTCCACGACTGCTTCGCCACCAACGAGCTGCTCACCTACGAGGCGTTGCAGCTGTGCCCCGAGGGCGAGGGCGGCAAGCTCGTGGACAACGGCGACACGACGTACGGCGGCCGGTGGGTCGTGAACCCGTCCGGCGGCCTCATCTCCAAGGGACACCCGCTCGGTGCCACCGGCCTCGCCCAGTGCTCCGAGCTCACCTGGCAGCTCCGCGGCCAGGCCGGCAAGCGCCAGGTCGAGGGCGCCGCAGCATCGAGCGGAGTAGCCCTGCAGCACAACATCGGGCTCGGCGGCGCTGTCGTCGTGACCGCGTACCGCCCCGCCGACCGCTGACACACCAACCCGAGGTTTCGAGGCTCGCTTCGCTCGCACCTCAACCACCGAAAGAGGAACCATGGGATCCATCGAGAAGTCTGCGTCCTTCCCCGTCTCCCCCGAGAAGCTCTGGGCCGTCGTGGGCGACCCGAACCGATTCGGTGACTGGCTGAACATGCACCAGAAGTGGAAGAGCGACGTGCCCGCCGAGCTCAAGGTCGGCGACACGATCGTCGAGGTCGTGTCGGTGATGAACATGCCGAACACGATCAGCTGGACCGTCGAGGAGTACGACGCGGGCAAGCACGTGAAGCTCGCAGGCACCGGGATGGCCGGCGTGAAGATCGCGATCTCGGTCAACGTGTCCGGCGACGGCGAGGGCTCGACGCTCGACCTGAAGACCGACTTCGAGGGGCAGATGCTCGTCGGGGCGATCGGCGCCGCCGTGGAGAAGGCTGGGCTGACCGACCTCGAGGCGTCGCTGGCGAAGCTGACCGAGCTGCTGGGCTGACGATGTCTGTCCGGTTCAACGCCGACACGGTCGGCACCTGGAGCGACCCGGAGACCTTCGAGGTCACCGCCGAGCGCATCAAGGAGTACGCCGAGGCGACCAACGACCCCATCCCGGCCCACCGGTCGGGCGAGGTGGGCCCCCCGGTGTTCGCCATCGTTCCGGTCTTCATGGGCATGATCGGCGCGGCCTTCTCGGTCGCGCCACCCGAGGTCGCGATGCGCGTGGTCCACGGCCAGCAGGACTTCCACTTCAAGCGTCCGATCAGGCCGGGCGACGTCTTGTCCTCGCGGGTCAAGCCGATCGGCTACGCCGGAGCAGCCAACGGCACCACGCTGTGCTTCGTGCTGGAGACGACCGACGCCGACGGCGAGCTGGTCAACGAGCAGTACATGACCGCCTTCTTCCGCGGCATCGATGTCGGCGAGACGGTCGGGGAGCTGGCGCCCAGCCACAAGTTCGACGAGGCGCTGCGCGAGCAGGGGCCGGTCGCCAAGGTCACGGCTCACCTGGACGACGACCAGACCTTCAGGTACTCCCCCGCGTCGGGTGACCCGATGCCGATCCACCTCGACGAGGAGGCCGCGAAGATGGCCGGCCTGCCCGGCATCATCATCCACGGCCTCTGCACCCAGGCGTTCACGTCCTGGGCCGTCGTACAGGAGGTCGCAGGCGGAGACTCGTCGCGGCTCAAGCGGCTCGCCGTTCGCTTCGCCAAGCCGGTCCTGCCCGGGCAGGACATCACCACGACCATCTGGAAGGCAGGCAGCGAGGGCGGCGTGACGTCGTACGCCTTCGAGACCGCCGTCGACGGCGTCGCCGTCATCAAGGACGGGCTTGCCGCAGTAGAGGAGATCTGACATGGGACAGCTCGACGGACGCGTAGCCGTCATCACCGGCGCGGGCCGCGGCATCGGCCGCGAGCACGCACTGCTCTTCGCCCGGGAGGGCGCCAGGGTCGTGGTCAACGACCTCGGCGGCTCTGCTGACGGCTCGGGCGCGGACGTGGGTCCGGCCCAGGAGGTCGTCAACGAGATCGTCGCCTCGGGTGGCGAGGCCGTCGCCAACACCGACAACATCGCCAAGTGGGACGGCGCGAAGAGCCTGGTCACCCAGGCGATCGACACGTTCGGCACCCTCGATGTCGTCGTCAACAACGCCGGCATCCTCCGGGACGGGTTCATCCCGACGCTCTCGGAGGAGGAGTGGGACCTGGTCATGGAGGTCCACACCAAGGGTCACTTCGCGGTGCTGCGGCACGCGGCGGAGTACTGGAAGGCCAGGTCCAAGGCCGGCGAGCAGGTGGCCGCCTCGGTCATCAACACGGCGTCGCCGTCCGGCACCACCATGCCGAACGCCGGCCAGGCGAACTACGGAGCGGCCAAGGCGGCCATCGCCGCGCTGACCCTGGTCGCGGCCGAGGAGCTCGACCGCTACGGCGTACGCGCGAACGCGATCGCGCCGATCGCGCGCACCCGCCTCACCCTCAACACCCCCGGCATGGGCGCGATCTTCGCGGCGCCGGTGCCCGAGGGTGAGTTCGACGCGCTGGCGCCGGACCAGATCTCGCCGCTGGTGGCCTACCTTGCGACCGAGAAGTGCCCGCTGACCGGCAAGGTCTTCGCCGTCCAGGGCGGCAACATCCAAGAGCTGCAGACCTGGACGTCCAGGCGGGGCATCGACAACGACGGCCCCTGGACGATCGAGAACATCGCCGAGAAGACCGCGGACTGGAGCTGACCGAACATGTACGAGTGGAATGACATGGAGCTGGCGATCCAGGACGCCGTACGTCAGTTCGTCGATGCGGAGATCCGGCCGCGGCGCGAGGAGTTCGAGTTCGGCGACACCCCGCCGTACGACGTGCTCCGCAAGCTCTGGAAGACGTTCGGCATCGACGCGATGGCCAGTGACGGACTGGAGAAGCTGCTCGAGAAGGAGCGCTCCGGGGCAGGCAAGGCGTCGGGCTCGCTCACGGGGGGCGGCGAGCAGGGCGGGATGGGCGTCATCCTGATCAAGGAGCTGTGCCGGGTCTCCCCCGGGTTCGTCGGGTGCTTCGGGGTCAGCCTCGGCCTCGCCGCCGCGACGATCCTCTCCCGCGGCACGCTGGCCCAGAAGGAGCGCTGGCTCCCGGAGCTGGTCACCTTCGACAAGGTCGGCGCCTGGGCGCTGACCGAGCCGGGCTCGGGGTCTGACGCGTTCGGCGCGATGAAGACCTACGTCAGGCGCGACGGCGACACCTACGTCCTCAACGGCCAGAAGACCTTCATCACCAACGGCCCGTACGCCGACACGACGGTCGTCTACGCCAAGCTCGACGAGCCCGGCGTCGAGCCCCGGGACCGCAAGATCCTTACGTTCGTGCTGGACACCGGGATGGAGGGCTTCACCCAGGGCAAGCCGTTCCGCAAGATGGGCTTCCACTCCTCCCCGACCGGCGAGCTGTTCTTCGACAACGTCCGGCTCGAGAAGGACCGGCTGCTCGGAGAGACCGAGGACCACGAGGGCGGTGACGGCCGCGACAGCGCGAAGAACGGCTTCGTGGCCGAGCGCACCGGAGTCGCCGCGATGAGCCTCGGCATCATCGAGGAGTGTCTCGACGTATGCACCAAGTACGCCAAGGAGCGCGTGCAGTTCGGCCACCCGATCGCCGACTACCAGCTCATCCAGCTCAAGCTCGCCAACATGGAGATCGCGCGGGTCAACGTGCAGAACATGGTCTTCCGGGTGCTGGAGATGCAGCAGGACGGCAAGCAGCCCACGCTGGCCGAAGCGTCGGCGATGAAGGTCTACTCGTCCCAGGCCGCCACCGACGTGGCCATGGACGCCGTACAGCTCTTCGGGGGCAACGGCTACATGTCGGAGTTCCCCGTCGAGCAGCTCGCCCGCGACGCGAAGTCGCTGATGATCTACGCCGGCAGCAACGAGGTGCAGCTGACCCACGTCGCGAAGGGACTTCTCGCATGAGCGACGAGCTGCTGGAGCTCGCCAACGCCGGGCTGGAGCACACCATCCCGATCGCGCACAAGATGGGCCTCCGGTTCACCCACATCGAGTCGGGTCATGTCACGGCCGAGGTCCCCTTCGAGGGCAACGGCAACCACTTCGGGGCGATGTACGCCGGCGTCCTGTTCACGGTGGGCGAGATCGTCGGCGGTCCGCTGGCCATGGCGACCTTCGACATGTCGTCGTACTTCCCGCTGGTCAAGGGGCTGACGATCGAGTTCCTCAAGCCGGCTTCCACGACGGTGACGTCCTCGACCAGGCTCGACCTCGACGAGGCCGCGAAGCTTCAGGCCGTCGCCGACGAGACCGGCAAGGCGGAGTTCCAGCTCATCTCCGAGATCCACGACGCGAGCGGCACTCTCGTGGCCCGGACGACCGGGACATACCAGATCCGGGCGATCAGCTGAGCACATCACGCCCGGGCTAGCCCAAACGGGTCATATGCGGAGAGTAAAGAGAGGTCTACCGTTTGGCGCGTCTGGAGGGGACATACCCAGTAGGACTTTGTCTCGGGAGTCATCATGTCCGTTGCCTCTTTGCGCCACTTCTCCGTTCCCACCGCGGTCGCCGTCTGCGCCGCTCTGGTCGGGCTTCCGCAGGTGCCCGCGGTCGCGGCGGGACCCGAGCCGGCCGACGTCGGCACCCTGCGGGCCGGCCTGGGGTCGCTGGCCCAGGTATTCATCGGGGAGTACGAGGAGACCGGGCCCCTGGCTCAGGCGATGCTCCTGAGCGACACGACTCCCGGAGCGGCACCCCTGCGTCCGGGTGACGCCCTCGACCTCGCGGCCGTCCTGACCCAGGGCGTCACCGACAAGCTGCTCGCGCTGCAGGGCAGCGATCCCGTCGACTCCGTCGCGGCGCTGGCCGCTCAGGTCGACGGCTCCCTGGACGACACGGTCGCCGGGAGCCAGGTCCAGGTCTCGGCGGGCAACGTCGTCAACGCCGACTCCGGCCGAGGATTCGACCTCACGATCGCCGTGAGCAGGACGGCGCAGGCGGCCGTCGCCCTGACCGACCCCACCGGCCCGGGCGGCCAGGCGCTGACCCTGCGCTCGCCGGCCACGGCTCCCTTCGACCTGGCGTTCACGTTCACGGCGACGCTCCGCACGAACGCGGCGGGTGACCTGTTCTGGCTCACCTCCGGCCCCTCGACACCATCGGTTCGCCTCGACGCGGACCTTGCCGGCGCCGGCGCCTACGACTTCCCGGCCGGTGATGCCGCCATCGGCGTCGGCGACGTCACCACGCTGGACGGCAGCACGGTGGACCTGGATGCCAGCTGGGCAGGCAGCATCTCCGACACCAACGGTGACGGCAGGCTCACCATCGCGGAGCCGGCGCTGGACGGGACCGGTACTACGCCCGGCGAGCTCACCATGCCCGCAAGCGCGCTCACGGCGTTCACCCGCAGCGGCACCGCGACGGCCGACGTACAGCTCGGGTCGGCGCTCGTGCCACTGGACAGCTCCCCCGCCCCGACGATGACCCTGGACGCGGACCTGGCCACGGCGGCCGACCTCGTGGCGGACCTGACCGGGTCCGCAGGAGACCTGGACGACCTTGCCGCGTTCACCCGGATCTCCCCGGTCGACCTGGTCTCGGGCCTCATCCAGTACGCCACCACCCTCCGCGCCTTGCAGCAGCACCCGAACGTCGACGCGCAGCTGCCCCTGGCCGGCGGCAGGCTCTCCGACCTCGGTGACCTGGGCGCCGACGTGTCCGACCTCGCCGACTCGCTGATCGAGATCACACCGTTCGACGAGAACGAGGACCCGACCGACGACCCGACCGACGGCACCGCACCGCAGATCGTCGAGGTCAAGATCCAGACCATCGGCGACCTCGCCGACAAGCTCGACGACCTCGCGACGTACTCCGGTGGCACTCTGCAGCCCACCTACGACAGCGCGACCCAGCGGGTGACCCTGGACGTTGCCTTCGCCAAGGCCCTCGACGGGCTCGCGACGCTCGACCTGCCCACCGGCTCGGAGGTCGCTCAGCTCACCTTCGGCGACCAGCTGCGCGGGACCACGGGCCTGCGCGGCGTGTCAACGCCGGACGAGAGCCCGATCGACCCCAAGGTCGACCTGGGCTACAACGTCGACCTTCCGATGCTGGTCGACCTGACCGCTGCCAGCTCGGCCGACGACGACCCGGAGACCTCGGTCGTCGAGTTCGAGTCCCCCATGGTGTTCGAGCGTTTCGAGGCGCAGCTCAAGGACGGCGCCGAGGTCGACCTGACCACGCTGGTCGACACGAACGCCAAGGCCGCGGCCCAGATCGGCTTCGTGCCTGCGCAGCTCGGCGGCACCTACAAGCTCAAGCAGGACGGCACCTCCCCGACCACTGCCGCCGACGTGGACCCGGCGGACGGCCAGACCGCGACACCCCGGCTGGTCGACCTGATGGCCGGCCTGCAGGAGGGCGAGGGCAACCCGGCGGAGTATCCCGTCTCCGCCGCGACCAGGCACCTGGTCGTCGACGCTGACCTGACCATGAACGGCCATGGTGCCCGTCCCGAGGACGTCCTCACCAGCACGCCGGGCGCCTTCACCGTGGACGGCACCGGGCTCGACGTCTCGGCGTACACCACAGCCCTGACCAACGACCCGGCTCGGATGCTGAAGTCGCTGGACGTCGACAGCACCACGCCGAGCCGGTTGCTCGGTCGGATCATCGACACCGCGACCGAGGTCGGCGACTCGGTGGACGCCATCGACTCCGGGCTCGAGTCCGCCGGGCTCGACGTCCCGAACGTGCCGCTGCTGGACAAGACCGCGGGTGCGCTCCTCTCCAAGGCCGTGGGCCTCAAGAAGGCCATCGACGACCTGCGCGCCGGCCCGACCCCGGTCGACCTCGCGGACGTCGAGACCAAGCTCCAGGGACTCCTGGACTCCGAGACCGCGCACGGCATCGTCGGCTTCACGCTGCGTGACCTCGACCCTGCCGACGGCACGGTCGACCCTGCGCTCGTGCTGCGCTTCGACGTCGACAAGGCCGACTCGGCGCCCGTGCCGATCAGCCTCGACGCCCCCGGCGTGCCGAACCTGGTCAGCAGCGGCGACAGCGGTCAGGTCACTGCGAACGTCGCCGGCTCGGTGGACCTCGGCCTGCTGGTGCCGCTGAACCCGGAGGGCACGGCGACCCCACCCGTGCGCATCCTCGAGGGCAGCAAGGTCGAGGTGACCGGCTCGATCACCGAGAGCCCCGCAGGGTCCGCGCAGCTGTCAGTGGCGATCGGGGCGCTCAAGGCCCAGCTCGGCGACAGCACCAACCACACCGGCAGGCTCGCGCTCGGCGCCAAGATCGCAGTGGGACGCCCCGGCGCGCCCGCGCCCGGCTCCGCGGACGAGGAGCCGCTGGAGCTCGCCGACTACTTCGACTCCGGGCTGGACCTGGCGCTCACCTCCGCTGACCCGTCCGGCACCTTCACCTGCGCCCCGCCCGGCGGGCTGGCGGCGACCGAGGGCACGTTCGGCTGCGCGTCGCTCCCCGTGCTGACCACGCTGACCGGGTCGCTCAAGACGCTCGGTGGCAGCGAGCCCGACGCTCCCACCGAGGGCGACTACCTCAAGATCTCGATCGACGACCTGGCGTCCCCTGACGTGGACGCTCCGGCCAACCTCGGCGCCGTGCTGGACACGATGGACTTCTCGTTCGACGGGCTGGATGACGGCTTCGCATCCATCGCCAAGCTGCTCGAGGTCGCCATCGCGGCATCGACCCTCGGCGGCGATCTGCCTCTCGTCGGCGAGGACCTGACCAAGCTGGCCGGCGGGCTCACCTCGCTCAAGGACTTCCTGGCCAACCCCGGCGCAGTGCTCGACGTGCCGTTCGACACCGACCCGACGGTCCAGGAGGTCCTCTTCGATGCCGGCGGTCTGCGCGACCTGCTCACCACCCAGCTGGGCGGCCTCGGCATCCTGCGCGACGGTGGCTACCAGCCGGTCTACGCCGGCGACCCCGACACCGACCAGGCCAGCGACATCCGCATCGTCCCCGTGTGCGCCGGAGCGCTGTGCGCGCTCTCGGCAGACGCCACCACGATCGACGAGATCCGGGTCGAGCTCGAGCTCGGCCAGGGCAGCCGCGGCACGGGTACGCCGGGCGTGTGCACCGACGGCAACGGAACCACCTGCCCCGGCGAGGTGGACCTGCCGATCGACCTCGGCCTGGACGGTTTCCCGCTGCGCTTCCAGGCGACCGATCCCGCGAAGGCCCGGGCCGGCTGGACCCTCGAGCTCGGGTTCGGTCTCTCCCGTGAGGACGGCTTCTACCTCCTCGACAACCCGGTCCCCGGCACCGGCGTACCGGACGCGGAGCCGGCCGACGGACCTGAGGAGGTGCGCGTCAACCTCGGCGTGGACCTGTTCGCGACGGACGCCACGAAGCTCAAGGGCACGATCGGCTTCATCACCATGGAGGCCAGCGACAACAAGACCGGAGCCGAGCGCAGCGGCGCGCGGCTGCTCGCCCAGGCCGGCCTCGACGCGCCCGGTGCGTGCACCGACCAGGCCGCTCCGTTCGACACCGGTCTGGGTGGCGTCACCCAGTGCACCGGCAAGGTCCCCGGGACCAGCCTGGTGACCGGCGACCCGTCCCAGTTCCTGGGAGACGCCACGCTGGAGGGCGGGGTCGACCTGGACCTGAAGCTCCAGACCGGGTTGGGCACGGGCACGCTCGACAAGACGCTGCCCAGCTTCCTGGCCGACTTCACGCTGCTGTGGGAGTTCGGAACCGGGACGGGATCGACCCCGACCACGCTTCCGGAGCCGGAGATCGGCCTGCATCAGATCCGGGTCGACGCCGGCGAGCTGTTCAAGAAGACCTTCGACGACGTCTTCGGTGCCGTCGGCGACGTACTGGAGCCGACCCAGGAGGTCCGTGACTTCCTGTTCACGCCGATCCCGGTGATCAGCGACATCTCCGAGTACTTCGGCCAGGGCACCATCGCGATGATCGACATCGCACGCGCCTTCGGCTTCGCCGACACCCGGCTGCTCAAGGACATCAACGAGGTGCTGGACTTCATCGCCGCGGTCACGTCACTGGGCAGCGCCGAGCTGGTGCTGATCGAGGACCTGGAGATCGACGCCGAGGAGGCCACCGGGCCGGCGAAGACGCCGGACCAGGTCAAGGACCTCTACCCGGGCGCCGACTTCCCCGAGCTCGACCTGGGTGGGAAGTTCGAGGACGCGCTTGGCAGCCTCGCCGACGAGTGGGACTCGCTCGGTCTGGCGGAGGGCGGCGACGGGGACGACTTCACCTACCCCGTCATCGACGACCCGAGCTGCCTGGTCGGCCTGCTGCTGGGCAACGACTGCGTGATCGTCGAGTGGCGACCGGACCCGCTGGCCGTCAAGGCGTCGTACCCGCTGAGCTTCGGCCCGTTCTTCGGCGTGCTGTACGTGACGTTCGGTGGCGAGCTCGAGGCCAGCGGCAACTTCGGCGGCGGCGTGTCCACCCGTGGGGTCCGGATGCTGGGTGAGCGGCTGCTGGCCGGCGAACCCGGTCTCGACGCGGGCGTCTCGGGCATCGCCAAGCCGTTCTTCCAGAGCCTCTACCTGGTCGACCACGACCGCAGCGGCAAGGACGTGCCCGAGTTCGAGGTGACCGGCCGGATCAAGGCGGGCGCGAAGTTCGACGCGCTCATCGTGGCGGCCGGCATCGACGGTGGCATCGAGGCGTCGTTCAGCCTCAACCTGAACGACACCCCGCAGGCCGACGGCCGGATGTACATCGACGAGATCATCGAGAAGATCCAGACGCCGATCTGCCTGTTCGACATCAAGGGCAAGCTGTCTGCGTTCCTGGAGGCTTGGGCGAGGTTCGGCGTGTGCCCGTTCTGCCACACCGAGACCTGGCGGCTGGCCACCATCACGCTCTTCGAGTGGTCCAACAAGTGCGACCCGGAACCACCGGTACTGGCCCGTGAGGAAGGTGCCGAAGGCAACCGCGTCGTGTACCTCAACGTGGGCGTGGACAAGGGGCTGCGGAAGAGCCTCAACGGACCGGAGCACGACAACGAGGCGTACGTCGTACGCCAGATGTCGGCCGCTCCCGACGACAACGGCGAGTACGACTTCACCATCAGCGCGTTCGGCTACAGCGAGAAGCGCAAGGGTGAGCGGATCGTGGTGACCAACTCCGCCGAGGGAGACGACTCCTTCCTGTTCCAGGGCGGTGGCAACCTCAACGACGCGAGCCCGAGCACGTGGCCGTTCACCGCCAGGGTGGACGCCGCGCTGGGCATCGGCAACGACGCCTTCGTCAGCGGCAGCGGCCCCGACACTGTCGAGGGCAACGGTGGAGACGACTCGATCAACGTCGGCGACGGGACCAACACGGCTTGGGGCGACGCCGCCTCGGGCACGTCCCAGACCGGCAACGACACGCTGATCGGCGGCAAGGGAGTCGACGAGCTGTACGGCGGCCCGCTGAACGACTCCATCGACGGTGGCCCGGAGGCAGACAAGCTGCACGGCAACGGCGGCATCGACAAGCTGCACGGCGGGCACGACATCTCGCCGGTCCCGACGGGTGTGACTCCACCCGACGGAGCTCAGACCTTCGTGGACAAGGGCGACGAGATCGTCGGCGGTGGCGGCAACGACACCCTCAACGGCGGCTCGGGCGACGACCGCCTCTACGGTGACGAGCTCACCGGCTTGGCGATCAGCGACGACCAACCGGGTGCGGAGACGGTCGACGACGAAGCGCCGGGCAACGACCTGATCGAGGGCGGTGCCGGCGAGGACCGGATCTGGGGCGGCCGCGGCAACGACGTCGCACACGGAGGGTTCATCCTGGCCGCCGACGGCAGCGACCAGAGCGGTGACCACCTGCAGGGCAACGGTGGCAACGACGAGCTGCGCGGCTCGTTCGGCGGAGACCACCTCTGGGGCGGCCCGGACACCGACCGGATCTTCGGCGACGACGGCGACGACGACGGCCACGGCCAGTCGGGCAACGACCCGGACGTGCGCGGTGGCCCTGGCGGCGACCAGCTGTTCGGTGGTGCCGGCGACGACAACCTCTCCGGCGACGGCGGCAACGACGAGATCGTCGGCGACGGTGACGGCGCGCTGCTCGACGGCGCGGACGCCGCGAAGCGAGTCGGCGACGACACGACGGACGGTGGCGCCGGCGAGGACATCGTGCTGGGCGACAACGGCACGGTGACCGGACCTGCGGACAACCGGCAGGCCCAGCCGCACGAGACCAACGGAGTCGACGACAGCAGCCTGGGCGGTGGCGCGGGCGACGACCGGATCTACGGCGAGGGCGGCGACGACACGCTCTTCGGCGGCGAGGACCGCGACCTGCTGCACGGCAACGGCGGCGAGGACACGGTCAACGGCCAGACCGGGGCGGACGAGGCATGGGGCGACGCCGACTCCGACACCCTCTACGGCGGCACGGATGCCGATGTGGTCTTCGGCAACGGTGCTGACGACGACGTGCACGGTCAGGAGGGCGACGACCTCCTGGTCGGCGGCCACCCCGACCCGAACGGCGGCGACACCGGCGACACCTTCTTCGGCGGTCCCGACGACGACCGGATCTTCGGTGACGACGTCACGATCGCAGTCGGGGGCAACAACCGGTACGACGCCAGCGACGAGGTGAGCTTCGTGCCTTCCGGCGACGCGTCGACCTACGGCGGCGACCTCGGAGACGGCGGCACCGGGCTCGACGAGATGCACGGCCAGGACGGCGAGGACACCCTCTTCGGCGCCCAGGACCACGACCAGATCTTCGGTGAGCTCGGGTCCGACCAGCTGCACGGCGAAGGTGGTCCGGACTACATCGTCGGAGACCGCGGCACTGTCACGCCCAGGTCGCAGAACGTCACTGCACCGGCGGGTGGCTGGGTCAACGGCACCCCGAACGGCTCCCCGGACCTCGAGGTCGCCCTGGTGGCACCGAGCACCGGCAGCCCCGACTTCATCTGGGGCGACTTCAACGCCGACGGCGACCCATGGAGCACCGGTGGCGACGACCACGCGTGGGGCGGCGCCGGCAACGACGTCATGCGCGGTGGCGCGTACGACGACTACCTGGAGGGCAACGACGGCCAGGACCGGATCTTCGGCTTCGACGAGGACTCCGACCACGCCACCGACGGCGAGGACGACCTCGTCGGCGGCTCCTCACCCGTCAACCCGCAGGCCGACCCCGACGGCACCAACAGCGCGCCTGACGCAGGCGAGGTCGAGATGCAGGGCAACGGCCAGGAGGACGTCATGGCCGGCGACAACGCGATCCTCACGCGCGTGCCGGACCCCGGCGACCCCGGAGCGTGGAAGGTCGACCCGGTCACCGGTGGCGTCTTCCGCACGGTCCAGCTGCTCGACACGGAGAAGTCCGGACCGGCCCTCGACACGGTCTCCGGCGGTGACTTCATGGTCGGCAACGACGAGAACGACCGGATGTTCGGCGAGGGTGGCAACGACCTGGTCAAGGGCAACGACCACGACGACCTGGTCGAAGGCAACCAGGACGGCGACTGGCTCGAGGGCAACAACGACGAGGACGACCTCGTCGGCGGCTCCTCCTTCCCCGACCAGCCCGACACCAACGACGTGCTCTGGGGCGGTGGCGGCGCGGACGTGCTCGCGGGCGACAACGCGTGCGTGGTGCGTCAGGCGACCGGTGTTGCGTTCGAACCGAGCTCGTGCCCGGCGCTGGACCAGCCGGCACCGACAGCCTTCCACTACGTGACCAGCCAGCTAGGCGTGGAGACCCCACGCGGCCTGGTGCTGCACGACCTGGACGCACCGGTGGCCAGCGAGTTCGGGGCCGACCAGCTCAACGGCGGCTCTGACGTCGACGTGGAGTTCGGCCAGGACGGCACCGACTTCCTGTTCGGTGACGGCGGCGCGGACTTCCAGCACGGCAACGGCCACGCCGACGTCGTGGTGGGCGACCGCCCGGTGTCGGCGTACGGCGGCATCGTGCTGCCGCCCGAGGTCGGAGGCACCCTGCCTCCCCTGGCCGCGATCCCTGCCGGTCTGCCCGGCACGCCGAGCACCGGCGTACCGCTGGTCGGCCCGCCGCAGGCGGACGGCCAGGACGACCAGATCGGTGGCTCCAACCGGGCCGCGACGCGGGACGCGGGCGACTGGATCTTCGGTGACGGCGAGGCGGACTTCCAGCTCGGTGACAACGGCGAGCTGAACCGCACCGTCGAGGGCGGCGACCACTACGCCGTCTACGAGGAGAGGTACGACGGCAACAACCCACCCGGCAACGCTGTCATCGAGCGCGACGTCACGCGGTACGACGTCGGTGCCTCGGCGGCGTCGGGCTTCTGGGGACCAGACCTCATCTTCGGCGGCAACGGCACCAACCCCCTGATCTCGCAGGGCGCCGGCGACGGTGACGACAGCCAGTGGGGTCAGGACGGCGACGACAAGCTGTTCGGTGAGGACGGCAACGACGACCAGTTCGGTGAGCTCGGCAACGACCTGATGTGGGGCGGCGCCGGCGAGGACGCGATGGTCGGCGACCGCGGCGGCGTCCAGACCCGGTTCGTCGAGGTCGACGGGAGCGACGGCCCGGACCCGGACGTCCTGACGCACAACAGCCAAGGCCCGCCGGGCATCAACCTCGGCGGCTCGGCGAGCGGTCCGCAGGACGCAACGCTGCGTCCGTTCCACGCCCATCCGCTGTGGCGCGGCACGTCACTCTCGCACGACCGCGACGGGTCGGCACTGACCCAGGGCGGCCACGCCGCGGGTGGCAACGACACGATGCGCGGCGGACCCGGCCACGACTCGATGCACGGTGCCCGGGGCAACGACCTGATGAACGGCGACTCCGGCGGTGACTACCTCTACGGCGACGACGGTGCCGACGTGATGTGGGGCGGCCGCGGCCGTGCCGAGGTCCTCACGCCGGACATCCCGAGCCGCAACGCCATGGGCGACAACGGCCAGTGGATCGACATCCTGTTCGGTGGCCACGGCTCGAGCGCGACGGAGGCGGGCGCGGACATCATCGACTACCAGCCGCGCGCGGGCGTGGACCCGGCAGTCTGGTTCGAGACGGTCAAGGCGTACGCCGACACGGCTCCGGAGAACAGCGGGGCCGAGGGTCGGCAGCACCACCACGGCACCGACTGGGAGTACGGCGGCTGGGACCGTGACGTGCTCCAGGGCGACGTGGCGGCCAACGGCCCGAACGACGGCGACAAGATGCTCGACTGGGCCGGGGCCTACAACCTCTACACGCACTGCAACGCGGCGTACGGCGGTTGGAACGACGTCCGCAAGGTCGACCCGAACAACATCCTCGGGCTGGAGAAGCTGGCATACGTGACGGGTGCGACCACCGACTTCGACGGTCCCCCGGTGCTCGGCGACGTCCAGTCGGCGAGCGGCTCGGCGTACCGCGAGGTGGCGATCGTCTACACGAAGGACCTGAAGAACAACACCGGCAAGGCGTTCTCCAGCACGCCGGGGCACTTCGAGGACTTCATCTGCAACTCTGACTAGGAAAGGCGCGACACGGAGCCCCCAGGGAGAGACTCCCTGGGGGCTCTGTCGTGGCGATGAGGCTGGTCAGGCGGCGGCAGGCACTCGCTGGGGTGCGCCGGCCGCGAGTCCGGTGTGGATCGTCCCCGCGGCGCCGCACCAGCAGGTGACGTGCACATGGATGCCGGCGTCGTCGTTGACGATGCCCTCGACCTGGGACGGGAAGATGAGCTGGCGCTTCCCGCATTCGGAGCAGTTGAGTAGGAACATGGTGCGGGCCTCCTTAGCCGCCAGGACCCGAGTTCTGTCACGGGTTCTGGTCCAAGGTTAGAGAGCTCGAAAACATAGAGGTAGTCTTGGTTAACTTGATAAACCCTAGGAAAAAGCTATGGCTACTCTGCACCAGCTCCAGTTGTTCCTGGTCACCTACCGCACGGGCTCGCTGACCGCGGCCGCGGACGAGCTCGGCCTCGCGCAGCCCTCGGTCTCCGAGCAGGTCCGGCTGCTCGAGCGCTCGGTCGGCGCGGCGCTCTTCCGCCGGGTCGGTCGCGGGGTGGTCCCGACCGAAGCGGCCGAGGCGCTGCGTCCGCACGCCGAGCAGGCCCTCGGCGCGGTGGCCGCCGGGCGTCGCGCGGTCGGCGCGGTCACGGGAATCACGGCCGGGACGATCCGCTTCGGCCTCTTCGGCTCAGCACGCCTCTATCTCGGCGCGCAGCTCGTGCACGACCTGGCCGAGCGGCACCCCGGCGTGCGCGTCGAGCTGGTCGGCCAGAACTCCACCGAGGTGCAGCAGCACCTCGTGAAGGGCTACGTCGAGGCGGCTCTGATCGCCATACCGATCGCGGCTGAGCGCATGACGGTGCGGCCGGTGGCCCGTGACGAGCTGGTCTACATCTCCGCCGACCCTGCCCGTCTGGAGCGGCCCGTGACCGGAGCTGCTCTCGCCAAGGCCGAGCTGGTGCTGCCCGAGACGACCTACCGCGACGACGACTCGTCGCGCCGGCTGTTGCGCGAGCTGGTCCAGCGCACCGGCAACACGCTCCGCACCCGCTACGAGGTGGAGGACGGGGAGACCGCCATGGAGATCGTCGCCATGGGCCTGGCCGACACGGTGCTGCCCAAGGCGGCGGCAGAGGAGCTGATGCCCCGGCTCGCACCGCAGGCCGGCTGGGTGTCGCTGCGCCCACGCACCTACGACGTGTTCGCCCTCGTGCACCGACGCGACGCCGTGCTCTCGCCGGCCGCGCGCTCGGTCATCGAGCTCGCTACCCGCCTGATCCGCTCGATCGCGGAGCCGGTGCACCACTCGTGACTCACCGAACCGCGGCGCTGCCGACCTCAGCGTGAGTCGCGCCCGCTAACGAACCTGAGCAGGGAAACTGCCTCAGAGCGCTCTGGACCAGTTGCCCCACAGGTAGTCGAAGTGCTGCACGTAGCTGGTGTAGACGCTGGGCCTCGGGATCTTCACGGTGAGCTCGTCGTTGAGGAACGAGACCCGCGACCAGTTCTCCGAGCCGGTCCACACCACGCGCTGCCCCTTGCCCGCCCAGGTGCCGTTGAGCGACATCCACTTCTCGTGGGTGAAGTGCTCCCAGCCGGTCTCCTCGAACCCTGTCTCCTTGTCGTCGTCGAGGTCGAGGGACGCGCTGCGCACCCGAACGCCGCCAGAGCGCAGAGCGTTGAGCACCGCGCCGCTCGCACCGCTGACCAGCACGGCGATGTTGCAGCCCTCGCGGCTCAGGTTGCCGATGCGCCGCGCGAGGTAGAGACCCCGGCTGCCCCGCCAGCCGTACATGCTGATCCGGATGGCCGTGCGGCCGCTGACTCCGGTGCCGCCCTTGGCCGCACAGCTGACCTGCGCCAGGCGCTTCATGATCGGGTCACGCGGGCCCTTGGAGTTGCGCTTGGCGCCGAACTCGGAGACCAGGTCGCCGCTCTCGAAGACTCGGTAGGTGTTCTTGATCCGCCTGTCGCGAGCAAGCTCTTTGAAGATCTTGCTGTAGTCGGTGAACAGCTGCTTGCTCCGAGCGGTGAAGAGGTCGTTCCAGTGCACGTGGGCGGCGTAGCCGGTCAGGTTGGCTGAGCCGAACATCACGACGTTCTTTGCCTTGCCAGCCTTGGAGAAGAGGTAGAACTTCATGTGCTGGTTGCCGAACTCGCCACCCATGCGGCAGGCCGCGTGGCACACGCGGACGAAGCTCGGCTCCGGGTAGGGCCTGATGTCGGGGTGCTTCGAGGGGTTCTTCGGCTTCTTCACCTTGTGGCAGGCGTCCTTCCAGCGCGGCTTCATGCTCGTGCCCATCAGCCGCCGCATCCGGCGCGTCGGCCGGGAGACGAAGTTGTCGTTGAGCACGATCTGCACGGTGACGTGACGGTTGCGGCACGCGCGGATCAGCGCGTCGGCGACGTCACCACGGTCGAAGGAGTACGCCGCGATGCGGATCACCGAGTTGCGGGGCGCCGCGTCGATCGTCTTGCGCACGTGGTTGACGATGCGGTTGGCGCCGCCGGGGACCATCGGGTTGTTGAACACGACCCCGGTCTTGGGCGTGTACTTCCCCGCCGCTGTGGCGGGCCCGACCAGGAAAGTGCTCGCCAGCAACGCGAGCACGACCCCCAGACCACTGAGCTTGCTGAACACCGGACCTCCCCCGTGGGACGTGAAACGACGAACTATTGTCACCCGACCGGCGGCCTAAGGTGTGCATTAGTCCAGACGCGTGGCGTGAGAGTTAGGTTGCACCGGCTTGAACAGGTCACGAACCCAGCGCTTCGGCCACGATCGCGCGGGCCTCGTTCTGGATCTCCGTGAGGTGGTCTGCACCACGGAACGACTCGGCGTAGAGCTTGTAGACGTCCTCGGTGCCCGACGGGCGAGCGGCGAACCAGCCCGACTCCGTGGTGACCTTGAGCCCGCCGATGGGCGCTCCGTTGCCGGGCGCTGCGGTCAGCCGAGCCAGGATCGGCTCGCCGGCGAGGCTGTCGGCGCGCACCTGGTCGGGTGAGAGGCGGGCCAGGACGGCCTTCTGCTCCCGGGTGGCCGGCGAGTCGATGCGGGCGTAGGCCGGGGCGCCGTGCCGAGCCGTGAGCTCGGCGTACTGCCGCGACGGGGAGGTGCCCGTGACCGCGGTGATCTCGGCGGCCAGGAGGGCCAGGACGATCCCGTCCTTGTCGGTGGTCCAGACCGACCCGTCGCGCTGCAGGAACGACGCTCCGGCGCTCTCCTCACCGCCGAAGGCCAGGGAGCCGTCCAGCAGCCCGGGCACGAACCACTTGAAGCCCACCGGCACCTCGACCAGCGGCCGGCCAAGCGCGGCCGCGACCCGGTCGATCATCGAGGAGCTGACCAGGGTCTTGCCCACCGCCGCGTCGGCCGGCCAGCCCTCCCGGTGCGCGTAGAGGAACCGGATCGCGACCGCCAGGTAGTGGTTGGGGTTCATCAGGCCGCCGTCGGGGGTGACGATCCCGTGCCGGTCGGCGTCGGTGTCGTTGCCCGTGGCGACGTCGAAGTCGTGCTGCCTCGCGATGAGGGACGCCATTGCCGACGGGGACGAGCAGTCCATGCGGATCTTGCCGTCCCAGTCGAGGGTCATGAACCCGAAAGTGCGGTCGACGTGGGGGTTCACCACGGTGAGGTCGAGCTTGTGCCGGTCGGCGATCTCGGCCCAGTAGGCCACGCTGGCGCCGCCGAGCGGGTCCGCTCCGATGCGTACGCCGGCGGCGCGGATCGCGTCCACGTCGACGACCCCGGGCAGCGCGTCGACGTAGTCTCCCAGGAAGTCGGTCTCGCCCGCCTGTGCCCTGGCCCGGGCGTAGGGCACCCGCTTGACCTGCGCCAGTCCGTCGGCCAGGAGCTCGTTGGCGCGCTCCTGGATCCAGGTCGTGATCTCGGTGCCGGCCGGCCCGCCGTCGGGCGGGTTGTACTTGAAGCCGCCGTCGCCGGGCGGGTTGTGCGAAGGGGTCACGATAACGCCGTCGGCCCGGGCGCCGTCGCCGGCGTTGTGCGCGAGGATCGCGCGCGACACGGCAGGGGTCGGCGTGAAGCCGTTGCGCTTGTCGACCACGACCGTCACGTCGTTGGCCCCGAAGACCTCCAGCGCCGAGACCAGCGCCGGCTCCGACAGAGCGTGGCTGTCGGCACCCAGGAAGAGCGGCCCGCCGGTCCCCTGCCCGGCGCGGTACTCGCAGATGGCCTGGCTCGTGGCCAGGATGTGGTCCTCGTTGAAAGCGACGTCGAAGGCCGACCCGCGGTGGCCCGACGTACCGAAGCTGACGCGCTGCCCGGGCAGGGACGGGTCCGGGTGCTCTGCGTAGTAGGCAGTGACCAGCCTCGCCACGTCGACGAGGTCCTCGGGTTGGGCCGGCGTGCCGGCGCGGTCTGCTGAGGTCACGAGATCTGCTGCCCCTTGCCGAGTACGACGACGCCGCCCTCGCTCACCGCGAAGCCACGCCGCAGGTCCTCGTCGTGGTCGACGCCGATCAGGGTGTTCGGCGGGACCACGACGTTCTTGTCGATGATCGCGTTGCGGATGATCGCTCCTGGGCCGATGGTGACGTTGTCCATCAGCACCGTGCGCTGCAGGGTGGCTCCGTCGGAGACATAGGTGTTGCGGCCGAGCACCGAGCTCTCCGTGCTCGCGCCGGACACGATCGAGCCGTGGCAGACGACCGAGTCGCGCACCGTCGCACCGTGCACGAACTTCGCCCCCGGAAGCTGGGCGTCGGAGGTGTAGATCGGCCACTCGGAGTTGTAGAGGTCGAACTGCGGGATCGCCGAGACGAGGTCGAGGTGAGCCTCGTGGTAGGAGTCGATCGTCCCGACGTCGCGCCAGTAGTCGCGGTCGCTGTCGCTGGCGCCCGGCACGTCGTTGCGCTTGAAGTCGTAGACGCACGCCCGCCCCTGTGCCACCAGGGCGGGGATGATGTCGCCGCCCATGTCGTGCCGTGACGCCGGGTCCTGGGCGTCGCGGACCAGCGCCTCGACCAGGGTCTCGGTGCTGAACACGTAGTTGCCCATCGACGCGAAGGACTCCTCAGGGGAGTCGACCAGGCCGGGCGGGTCAGCCGGCTTCTCCAGGAACTCGCTGATCGTGACGCCGTCGTCGGCGGTCTTGATGACCCCGAACTGGTCGGCCTCGCTGCGCGGCACCCGGATGCCGGCGACCGTCACGCCCGCGCCGGTGTCGAGGTGTGCCTGGACCATCTGCGAGGCGTCCATGCGGTACACGTGGTCGGCGCCGAAGACCACGATGATGTCGGGGCTCTCGTCGTTGATGAGGTTCATCGACTGGTAGATCGCGTCCGCGCTGCCCTGGTACCACTGCGGGCCGCGGCGCTGCTGGGCCGGCACCGGGGTGACGTAGTTGCCGAGCATGCCCGACATCCGCCAGGTCAGCGAGATGTGCCGGTCCAGGGAGTGCGACTTGTACTGCGTCAGCACCGCGATGTGCAGGTAGCCGGCGTTGACCAGGTTGGAGAGCGCGAAGTCGATCAGGCGGTAGGACCCGCCGAAGGGGACCGCGGGCTTCGCGCGGTCCTCGGTGAGGGGCATCAAGCGCTTGCCCTCGCCACCCGCAAGCACGATCCCCAGGACCCTCATCATGCTCTGCCCCTGACCATGCTCTGGACGGTATAGGTTCGCAGGCATGCGCGCGAGCATCCTGACCAGGGAGTATCCACCGGACGTGTACGGCGGAGCCGGCGTGCACGTCACCTTCCTGGTCCGCGAGCTGCGCAAGCTCATCGACGTGGACGTCCAGTGCATGGGTGAGCCGCGCGAGGGAGCCACCGCTCACGACGAGCACGACCCGCGCCTGACCTCTGCCAACCCTGCGCTCCGGGTGCTCTCGGCCGACCTGACGATGACCCATGCCGTTGCCGGCTCCTCCCTGGTCCACTCCCACACCTGGTACGCCAACCTGGCCGGCCACCTCGCCAAGCTCCTGCACGGCGTACCCCATGTCGTGACCGCGCACTCCCTGGAGCCGCTGCGGCCGTGGAAGGCCGAGCAGCTCGGCGGCGGCTACCGCGTCTCGTCGTGGGCCGAGCGCACGGCCTACGAGGCCGCCGACGCGGTGATCGCGGTCAGCAACGGCATGCGCGACGACGTGCTGGCGGCGTACCCCGCCGTCGACCCCGCCCGGGTGCACGTGATCCACAACGGCATCGACGCCGCGCTGTACTTCGCCGACCCCGCCCGGGACGCGCTGGAGGCGATCGGGGTCGACCCGTCGCGCCCCTACGTCGCCTTCGTCGGGCGGATCACCAGGCAGAAGGGCGTCACCCACCTGCTCCGGGCGGCGCTCGCCTTCGACCCGGCCGTGCAGGTGGTGCTCCTTGCCGGCGCTGCCGACACCGCGGAGCTCAAGAGCGAGACGGACGCTGCGATCGCAGACCTTCGGGCCGCGCGCGACGGGGTCTTCGTCGTCTCCGAGATGCTGCCGCTCGACAAGGTGCGCCAGGTTCTCACCCACGCTCTCGCGTTCTGCTGCCCGTCGATCTACGAGCCGCTCGGCATCGTCAACCTCGAGGCGATGGCCTGCGGCACAGCGGTCGTCGCCTCGCGCGTGGGTGGGATCCCGGACGTGGTGGTGCACGGCGAGACCGGGCTGCTCGTGGACTACGACGCCGACGCTCACGACGAGTTCGAGGCCGGCTTCGCGGCGGCCGTCAACGAGCTTGCCCGAGACACCTCGCGCGCTGAGGCGATGGGTGCGGCGGGGCGCGAGCGGGCGGTCGCCGACTTCGCCTGGGACGCGATCGCCGAGCGGACCGTCGAGCTGTACCGCAGCCTGCTCTGATCACGTAGGGTCTGGCAGCGGTGCGGAGCCAGGCATAGTTTGGCTGCCATGGCACCGGAGACCGAGGGTCGGCGGATGAGTGCCCGCGCGGGCGGTGCCGGACGTCGGCCGGCGCTCAGCCCTGGCCGTAGATCAGCGAGCCGGGCGTCGTCAGCAGCTCGCCGGTCTCGATGAGGGTCTTGAGCCCGGAGAGGATCATCGGCCAGCCGCCGTACAGCTCGGCCCTCGCGCTGTCGGGCAGCTGGTCGTGCACGACCGTGAGCCGGCACGAGTCGCCGACCGGCTCGATCTCCCAGGTGACGCGTGTGGTCCCCTGCGCCTTGACCTCGTCGCTCCACACGGCGTTGTAGGACTGCACGAGCAGGCGGGGCGGCTCGACGACGAGGTTCTCGCCCTCGGCGATGCTGACGACCCCGGGCACTCCGGCGGAGTACGACGAGCCGGGGGTCCAGTCCGAGTGCGTCTGGACGCCGAAGCTGTACTTCGCGCGCTGCTCCGGGTCGGTGATCGCCTCCCAGATCCGCTCGGCGGTGGCCTTGATGAAGATCTCGAACACGGCGGTGTCCCCGACGGGGGCGGTGCCCTCGGCGAACGAGACCCTGCTGACGGGTGGGGTGGTGTTGGCGGTCATGGCGTTTCCTCCAGATCGGTCTTGAGCTCGGCGAGGCCGGCGGCCCACGGCTCGGCGTACTTGCTCACCCAGCGGTCGTGGACGAGCCGGATCGGGACGGGGTTGAGGAAGTGCAGCTTCTCGCGCCCGCGCTTGCGGGTGACGACGAGCCCGGCCTCCTCCAAGACCTTGAGGTGCTTCATCACACCGAAGCGCGTCATCGGCACGCGCTCCTCCAGGGCGGTCAGGGTCTGACCGTCCTGGACGAACAGAGCGTCGAGCAGGTCGCGCCTGGTCGAGTCCGCAAGAGCCTTGAACACCGCGTCCATGCGCTCGAGAATAGGTGACCGTTTGGTCACATGTCAAGGTGACCGTGGTGCTCGAGCAGCTCTGCGGCCAGCCGTGCGCCCTCAGGGCCGAGCTCCGGCGGGTCGACCACGGTCGCCCCGGGCCCGGCGGCGAGCAGCAGGATGCCGACCCGGTGGTCCAGCGGCGGCAGCAGGTCGAGGTCCACCGTGGCTGCCACCTCGTCCTCCTCCACCACGCGCACCTGCTCGGCGTACATGTCCGCGGCCCAGCGCGCGGAGTGCGGCAGGCGCACGCGCACGGTGGCGGTGGCACGCTGCCGCACCAGCCGATCGGCGAGGTCCGCGGGCATCTCGAACGTGTCGTCGAGTACGTCGGCCTCACGAATGTTGGAGAGCAGGAAGGAGCGGATCTCGTCGCCCTCGTCGGCCGGTCCTGCGTCGACCTCCCAGCCACGGCGGGTCTGCACCAACCGGTAGGGCTCGATCACGCGGTCGCGCACGCCCGAGAGCCAGGCGCGGGAGTAGACGATGCGCACCCGCCGGCGCTCGGCCAGAGCCTTGCGCAACGGCTCGAGCGCCCAGTCCCACGGGCGAGCTCCGGCGGGCTCCTCGTCAGCGGGTGCTCCGAACATCGTCTCCGCCAGCACGTCTATCGCGCCCTCGAGGTCTCGGTCGTCAGGCTCCAGGGCGTGGAGGCCGATCGCGGCGGTGTAGACCAACGCGAGCTCGGCGGCATCGACGTACTCGACGCCGAGCTCGTGAGCCGGCCGGGCGTCGATGATGCGCACCGCCTGCGCCTCGTTGGGGTCCTCGTCGTCACCGTCGGACCCGAGGAACTCGATGACGTCGGGCCGCAGTCCCAGCAGCAGCTCGGTGTCGGCGGTGTAGAAGGCCATCAGGTCCTCACGCAGCTCGTCGGGGTCCACGCCGACGCGGGTGGCGAGCTCGGTCAGCGGCAGCCCGTTCGGGTGCGCCCGCAGGGTCTCCAGGACCCGAGGGATGCGCGCGAAGCGGCCGACGTACCTGGGCGTGCTCACGAGGCTCCTCCGGCGAGCGACCGAAGCTCGTCGAGGAGCTCGCCGCGGACCTCCTCAGGGCCGAGGACCTCGACCCGGGGACCGAGCTCGTACAGCCGAGACCGCAGCGCGGCCCGGTTGGTGACGGTGTAGCGCAGCACGGTCGAGCCTCCGTCGACGTGTTCCTCGTCCGGGGTCCCCAGCCACCGGCGTACGTCGGGGGCGTACTCGCTCGGCGCACGCAGCGTCACCTCGACCGGCGGGTCGAGCTCCCACGACATGGGGTGCAGTCCGTGGTGACGCTCTGCCGGCACGGGAGTCGCCGAGCCGGGCTCGTCGGCGTGCACGTCGCTCATCCGCGAGACCACGAACGACTTGACCACGTCGCCGGTGTCCTCCCGGCCCCGGAGGTACCACTTGCCGTTCTGCGTGCGCACCGACTGCGGATGGACGATCCGTTCGGTGCCGTTGTAGCGATAGCGCAGCAGCGCGCCCGACCCGACCGCCCGGACCACGGTGTCCAGTGCCTCGCCGTGACCCTCCAGCGGCAGTGCGGCGTCGACCTCGAGCGGCGCCTCGCTCACCGGCAGCCCCAGCCGCTGCGCGAGGTCCGCGCGGTTGGCCAGCAGCACGGCACGCTGAAGCGCTCGCTGCTGAGCGGCGCTGAGCTTGACCCGGAGCCGGTTGTCGACGGTGCTCATCCGGTAGACGGCAGGAAAGCCCTCGTCGGCGATGTTGTCGATCTGCCAGCCCTGGTTGGACAGGTGGCGGATCTCGCGCTTGAGCTGGTCGGCCCTGTGCTCGCCGGTGAACTCGGCGATCTCGGCGAGGCGCTCCCCCGGCACCCCGCGGTCGCCGGCGCGCTTGAGCACCGCCGCGATCTTCACCAGCCGTTCCATCGGACCACGCTGGTCGAGCCCCCTTGCGGCCACCTCACACCTCCTGCTGTCGTGCCTAGTCTGCACGCCGACAGCCCCGCCCACGTGCGCAACGGAGGGGCGGGGCTGTCGAGTCCTGGGTCAGGCCGACCGTAGTGCGGGCAGCACCTCGTCTCCGTAGACGGCCAGCATCTTCTTGTAGTGAGGTCCCATGTTCGCGACATAGACCTCGTCGAACCCGGCTTCGGTGAACTCCGTGAACGCCTCGACGTGGCGCTCCACGTCCGGTCCGCAGACGGCTCCCTTGCGGGTGGACTCCCGAGTGACGAGCTCGCTCGCCTGCTCGAAGTGCTTGACCGTCGGAAGGACCTGAGCGAGCTCGCCCGGCAGGCCGGAGTTGGGCCACAGCCGGTGGGCGAGGTCGACGCCCTCGTCCTCGGTGCCGGCATAGGCCACCTTGAACCCGCCGGCAACGGGCTTGCCCGCCCCGTGCTCGCGGAAGGTCGACAGCACCGTCTCGTCGGGAGAGGTGGTCACCAGTCCGTCACCGATCCGGCCGGCCAGCTCTGCTGCGTGAGGACCGAAGGCGGAGACGTACACCTCGGGAGGTGCTTCCGGGAGGGAGTAGATCCGTGCGTTCTCCACGGTGAAATGCTCCCCGTAGTGGGTGACCACGCCACCTTGCCAGAGCTCCCGGATCACCGCGACCGCCTCCTCCAGCATCGCCAGCCGCACCTCGGCCGGCGGCCAGACCGCTCCGGTGATGTGCTCGTTGAGGGCCTCGCCGCTGCCGACCCCGAGCCGGAAGCCGCCCGGCAGCAGGGTCGCGCAGGTGGCAGCGGCCTGAGCCACGACCGCCGGGCCGGTGCGCATGATCGGGCAGGTCACCGCGGTGGCTACTGGGAGCTGGGTGACTTGTGAGAGCGCCCCGATCATCGACCACACGAAGGTGCTCTGGCCCTGCTCGTCGTTCCAGGGATGGAAGTGGTCACTGATCCAGAGCGAGTCGAAGCCCGCCTCCTGGGCGAGAGCGGCCTGCTCCAGCAGCTCGCGGGCGTCGTACTCCTCGCTCGAGAGGAAGTAGCCGATCTTCATGTCACGCGGCGCGCACGGCGGCGACGATCAGGGCTACCGCAAGTGCCACAGCGGCCAGGAACAGCACGGCGATCAGGAACAGCGGGAGGACCGTACGGCGGGGTGGTGACGTCTCCGGAACGGGCGCACTCGTCGTCTCGCTCTGGACGTCGAGGGGACCCTCCCCCTCACTCGGTGAAGGCTGCTGAGCCATGGTCGCTCCTCTCGCTCGATGCTCGATCTCGTCGACCTTGGTACCCAGCAAGCGACGGGGCACGCCTGGGTTTTTCGACGCTGCGCAGGGGGTACGGCCGCTTCACCGGACCGAGGAGACCAGTGCCGACCCGCCTACCGTTGTTCGACGAAGTGCCCGCGTCGCTGGTCCTCGTGCGCCACGGCGAGAGCCTGGGCAACGTCGCGGACGCCAGCGCGCGAGAGGCGGAGGCCGACCGGCTCGACCTGGACGTCCGTGATGCGGACGTCGAGCTCGCCGACAATGGCAAGGACCAGGCGGATGCGCTGGGCACCTGGCTCGCAGGAGCTGCCTCCGACGAATGGCCGACGCTCGTGCTGGCGTCACCTTTCGAGCGCGCCCTGGACACAGCCCGCCGCACGACGAGCGGCACCGGACTGGACATCGTCGTCGACGAGCGGCTTCGCGAGCGCGACCTCGGGCTCTTCGACGGCCTCACCGGCCGGGGGATTCGCGCCGAGTACGCCGACGAGGCGAGACGCCGGCAGAAGCTGGGCAAGTTCTACTACCAGCCGCCCTATGGCGAGAGCTGGGCCGACGTGGTCCTGCGGGTGCGGTCACTGCTCTCCGACCTTCGCTCCGGCTACGCCGAGAGCCGCATCTGGGTGTTCTCCCACCAGGCGGTCATCATGAGCTTCCGCTACGTGCTCGAGGGCCTGGCCGAGCACGACCTCCTCGACATCGACAGCTCGGTGACGATCGGGAACGCCTCGCTGACGACCTACGAGCGGAAGGGCGACGAGCTCGTCCTGGTCGAGTTCGCCGACGACTCCGCGGTGCGTGGCGGCGATGCCGAGGCCACCGAGGAACCGACCGTGGGCGACCAGGCACGGACCCCCTGATGGACGGCGAGATCCGGGTCACGCACGAGACTCTCCGCTCCTGGCCACTCCCGGAGCCTGGCTCGGAGAAGCACCGCCGTGGCGTAGTCCTGGTCGTCGCCGGCAGCGCCAGCACGCCCGGCGCGGCGCTGCTGTCCGGCGAGGCGGCCCTTCGTGCCGGCGCCGGCAAGCTGAGGATCGCAACGGCGTCCTCAGTGGTGGCGGCGCTGGGCGTGGCCGTGCCCGAGGCCGGGGTGCGCGGGTTCGCCGAGACCGAGGCTGGCGACGTCTCGGCCGAGTGTGCGCAGGACGTGCTGGCGATGTCCGAGGGTGCCGATGCCGTCCTCGTCGGCCCGGGCTGGGTCGACCCCGACGACGCCGAGGCCTTCCTCGTCCGGTTCGTCACGGGACTGCGGGCGCCACTGGTGATCGACGCGTTGGCCTCGACGTACGTCGGTCGGCACCGGGAGGAGGTCCGCGCCCGGAAAGAGGACTGCCTGCTCACCGTGAACCCGACAGAGCTGGGGCACGTGCTGGGTGTGACGGCGAACGAGGTGGAGAGTGACCCCTGCCGGGCGGTCACGTCGCTGGCCGCGAGCACTGGCGCAGTCGTGGTCTGCGGTGGTGCGACCAAGACGATCGGCGCACCGGACGGCCGGGCCTTCACGGTGCCGCCCAGCGCCCCCGGCATGGCGGTCTCAGGCTCCGGGGATGCCCAGGCGGGCCTGGTGTCCGGGCTTCTGGCCCGAGGGGCAGACCCGGTGCAGGCGGCGGTCTGGGGCGCCTGGCTTCATGCCCGTGCCGGCGACCGTGTTGCCGAGCAGGTGGGTCCGCTCGGGTTCCTCGCCCGTGAGCTGGCTGGCGAGGTACCGCGCCTACTGGCTGAAACGTGAGAAGCCTGCGACCGGCGAGGCTTCCGCCCTCGTGGGTCAGCTACCGGGTCGCCGGTAGTCCACGTGCCGCCGGGAGGCCTCGTCGAGGTCCTCCGGAGTGAGCAGGGCGGTGGTCGTCGACCGCGCCGCCCCACCGACCGCGGTCGTCAGGCTCAGCGCGGCCGCGGACACGTTGTCCGGCAGCTCACCCACGACGACCAGGTCGCTGGAGCCGAGCGCGTAGTAGAAGACCTCGAGGCTGCCGCCGACGCTCTCGAGCATCTCGCGGACCGCCTCCCGGCGGCCTGAGCCGCCCTCCTCCAGGAGGCCCTTGGCCCCCTCGACCGTGTAGGTGACCTGCCACAGGTACTTCGGCATGGGAACTCCAACCTCGCGGGCTGCCTAGGGTTCCGTCACGCTAACAGAGCAGCGCGGACCAGGGCGGCGAACAGGCCGGCGTCGGCCGCCATCTCCGGGTGCCACTGGACTGCCAGGCACATCCGGTCGCTCGAGGACTCCATCGCCTCGAGGAGCCCGTCGTCGGCCCAGGCGACCGCGGTGAACCCGGGATGGCTGCGCACCGACTGGTGGTGGTGGCAGTGCACGGTCAAGGACTGGGCTGTGAGCACCGACGCCAGCCGGCTGTCCGGGTCGACGCGGACAGCGGTGTCGCCGAAGGCGTCTCCGCCGGGGTTGTGGCGCTCGTGGCCGACAAGGTCCGGGACGTGCTGGTCGAGCTCGCCGCCTGCATGGACTGCCATCAACTGCATGCCCCGGCAGACCCCGAGCACGGGCAGGCTGCCGGCGTCGGCGGCGTCGAGCAGGGCGAGCTCCCAGGCGTCCCGGTCGTCACGCCAGCGCACCGTGCGCTCGTGGGCCTCCTGGCCGTAGCGTTCGGGGGCAACGTCGGATCCCCCCGTGATCACCAGGCCGTCGAGCCTCGACAACGCGGCGGCAGCCGCCTCGCCGTACGGCTCGGTCGGCGGGAGCAGCAGCGGTACGCCGCCCACCGCCTCGATCGAGCGGGCGTAGACACTGGGTAGCAGGTCCGCCGACTGCGACCACGAGCCCCAGCTCGCGACCTCGCGGTAGGTGCTCAGGCCGATGACCGGGAGGGTCACCTCTCGGCTCACAGCGGGGTGACGTAGGCGCCGGAGATGCCTCCGTCGACCAGGAACGTCGACGCGGTGATGAACGACGACTCGTCGGAGGCCAGGAACACGACCGCGTTGGCCATCTCCTCGGGCTCGGCGAAGCGACCCATCGGAACGTGCACCAGGCGCCGGGCGGCGCGCTCCTCGTCCTTGGCGAAGAGCTCCTTGAGCAGCGGGGTGTTGACCGGTCCGGGGCACAGCGCGTTGACGCGTACGCCGTCGCGCGCGAACTGCACCCCGAGCTCGCGGCTCATCGACAGCACTCCGCCCTTCGAGGCCGAGTAGGAGATCTGCGAGGTGGCCGCGCCCATGACCGCCACGAACGAGGCGGTGTTGATGATCGAGCCCCCGCCCTGCTCGAGCATGTAGGGCAGCGCCGCTTTGCAGCAGAGATACACGCTGGTCAGGTTGACCTCCTGCACCCGCCGCCACGCCTCGAGCTCGGTGTCGAGGATCGAGTCGTCGTCGGGCGGTGAGATGCCGGCGTTGTTGAACGCGACGTCCACCGACCCGTAGGTGTCCTTCGCGGTCTTGAAGAGTGCGTCGACCTCCTCCTTGCTCGTCACGTCGACGTGCGCGTAGGTGAAGCCGAGCTCGTCGCCTAGCTCCTTGCCCTTCGCGTCGTCGACGTCGCCGACGACCACCTTGGCGCCCTCCTCGAGGAACCGCTTCACGGTCGCGAGCCCGATGCCGGAGCAGCCTCCGGTGATGACAGCGACCTTGCCCTCCAAGCGTCCGGTCATGGTGTTCCCTCTCGTCAGTCCTGGGCGATGAAGACGTTCTTCTCCTCGGTGAACGCGTTGGGTGCGTCCGGCCCGAGCTCCCGGCCGAGGCCGGACTGCTTGTAGCCCCCGAACGGTGTCCAGTAGCGCACCGAGGAGTGCGAGTTGACGCTGAGATTGCCCGCCTCGACAGCACGAGCGACCCGCAGCGCGCGACCGACGTCTCGGGTGAAGATCGACCCGGACAGACCGTACTCGGAGTCGTTCGCGAGCCTGACGGCGTCCTGCTCGTCGTCGAACGGCATGACGGCGACGACGGGGCCGAACACCTCCTCACGCCAGATCGGCATCGCGGGGTCGTTCGCGAGCACGACGGTCGGAGGGACCCAGTAGCCACCGAGGTCCGGCACGCTCCCGGCGAAGGCCGTCTCGACACCGGCGAGGTAGCCACGGACGACCTCCTCCTGCTTGGCCGAGACCAAGGGGCCCATCTCGCTCGCCGGGTCTGCCGGGTCGATCACCCGCAGCGCGGTGACGGCCTTCTCCAGGCCACCGAGGAACTCGTCGTACGCCGATCGCTCGACCAGGATGCGCGACCGGGCGCAGCAGTCCTGGCCCGCGTTGTCGAAGACTGCGTACGGCGCGGTCGCGGCGGCCTTCGCGATGTCCGCGTCGGCGAACACGACGTTGGCGCTCTTGCCACCGAGCTCGAGGGTCACCCGCTTCACCTGGTCGGCGCAGCCGGCCATGATGCGCTTGCCCACCTCGGTCGACCCGGTGAAGCAGACCTTGCGGACCAGCGGATGGGTGACGAACCGCTCGCCGACCACGGACCCCTTGCCGGGCACCACGGTGAAGACGCCCTCAGGCAGGCCGGCCGACAGCGCCAGCTCGCCGAGGCGGATCGCGGTCAGCGGCGTGAGCTCCGCAGGCTTGAGCACCACGCAGTTGCCGGCCGCGAGCGCCGGCGCGAAGCCCCAGCCCGCGATGGGCATCGGGAAGTTCCAGGGCACGATCACCCCGACGACGCCCAGCGGCTCGTGGAACGTCACGTCGACCCCGCCGGGCACGGGGATCTGCCTGCCGAAGAGGCGCTCCGGCGCCGCGGAGTAGTAGTTCAGGCAGTCGCGGACGTTGCCCGCCTCCCAGCGCGCGTTGCCGAGCGTGTGCCCGGAGTTGCGGACCTCGAGGTCGGCCAGCTCCTCGATGTGGGCGTCGACGACCGCGGCGAAGGACCGCAGCAGCCGCGCCCGCTCCCCCGGCGCGACGTCACGCCAGGCCGGGAAGGCCTCGTGGGCACGCTCGATCGCGGCGTCGGTCCCCTCCAGCGAAGCGAGGGGTACGTCGACCACCGGCTCGGCCGTGGCCGGGTTGATCACGGTGTAGGTGGTCACGCGTCACATCCGCTCGAAGCCGCGGTGCAGCTCCCAGTCGGTGACGGCGGCGCCGAACGCGGCGAGCTCGACATCGGCCATGTTCGTGTAGTGGTCCACCACGTCGTCGCCGAACGCCGCCCGGGCGACCGCCGAGTCGTGGAAGACGTCGCGGGCCTCACCCAGGGTGCTCGGCACCCGAGGCCGATCGGAGACATAGGCGTTGCCCTCCAGCGGTGGCTCCAGCTCCAAGCCCTTGTCGATGCCGTGCAGTCCACCCGCCATCATCGCTGCCAGGGCGAGATAGGGGTTCACGTCGCCGCCGGGCACGCGGTTCTCCATGCGCGCACCGGCCCCGCGCCCGACGAGGCGGACGGCGCACGTGCGGTTGTCCTCGCCCCACGCGATCGCGGTCGGCGCGAACGAACCCTCCGCGAAGCGCTTGTAGGAGTTGATGTTCGGTGCGTAGAGCAGCGTGAAGTCGGTCATCGTGGCGAGCACCCCGGCCACGAACTGGTCGTAGAGCGGAGTCCGCGCGTCGTCCTCCCAGAACACGATGCCGCCGTCGGTGCCTCGTAGCGAGAGGTGGATGTGACACGAGCTGCCCTCGCGCTCGTTGTACTTGGCCATGAAGGTGAGCGACTTGCCGTGCTGTGCCGCGATCTCCTTGGCGACGGTCTTGTAGACCGCGTGGTTGTCGGCGGTCACGACCACGTCGTCGTACAGGAAGCCGATCTCGTGCTGGCCGAAGTTGCACTCGCCCTTGGCGCCCTCGACGTTGAGCCCCGCGGCGTACGTCGTGTTGCGGATGTCGCGCAGCAGCGGCTCGATGCGCGTGGTGCCCAGGATCGAGTAGTCGACGTTGTACTGGTTGGCCGGGGTGAGCCCGCGGTAGCTCGAGTCGTGCGCTGCTTCGTAGGTGTCCTCGAAGACGATGAACTCCAGCTCCGTGCCGGCCACGGCGGTGTAGCCAAGGTCGACCGCGCGCTGCTGCTGCGCCTTGAGGATGTGCCGCGGCGACTGCACCACGGGGCGGTGGTCGGGCCACACCAGGTCGCACTGGACCATGGCCGTGGCGGGAAGGTGCGTGAGCGGGCGGATGGTGCCGAGGTCGAGCACGAACTCCATGTCGCCGTAACCGCGCTCCCACGAGGTGATCGCGTAGCCGCCGACGGTGTTCATGTCGATGTCGACGCCTAGCAGGTAGTTGCAACCCTCCGTCCCGTGCGCCAGCACCTCGCTGACGAAGTAGGCACCGTGCAGGCGCTTGCCCTGCAACCGTCCCTGCATGTCGGTGAACGCCACGACCACCGTGTCGATCTCTCCGGTGGCGATGCGGCCCTTCAGGTCGTCGACACTGAGGTACCGGTCGTTGCGTGTCATCGTCGTCCTATCCGAGGAGGCCGCGCAGGAGCGCGGCGGTGTCGTCGCAGTGCTGCTCCATCGCCCGGCGCGCCTTGGTGGCCTCGCCGGCGAGGATCGCCTTGACGATGGAGCGGTGCTGCTGGCTGGAGTGCTCGATGTTCACCTCGAGCACAGGAATCGCCTGGAGCATGTCGTGCAGGCTGGCCTGCACCTGGGTGACCGCGGAGATCGTCATCGGCGACGCGGTCACCGACGCGATCGCCAGGTGCAGGCGAGAGTCCGCCTGCCGATGCGCTGCGGCATCCTCCGCATCGTCGACCTCTGCCAACGCTGTGGACAGCACCCTGCGCTCGTTCGCCGCCAGGTCGCGGCTCGCGGCGAGGTAGCAGGCCCCGGGCTCGACGAGTCGCCGGAAGGTGAGCGAGTCAAGGAGCTGCTCCCGTCTCTTCGCGATGCCCGGCGACCCGCCCTTCTTCGGTGCCTTGGGCCGGTAGTCGACGACCGTGCCGCCCCCTCGGCCACGGGTGGTCCGCACCATCCCGGCGGTCCGCAGCGCGGCGATGGCCTCGCGGAGTGTCGCGCGTGAGACCCCCATGCGCTCCGCGAGGTCCCGCTCCGGCGGGAGCGCCGACCCCAGTGGGTAGACGCCCAGCCGGATGGCCGTGGCCAGCTGCTCCACACATCCTTCGAACGCGTGGTGGCCACGGACCGGCCGGAGGACGACGTCACCGAGAGTCATGGTCGCCGATCTTAGGGAACTTCCGCTGCGTCGATCGTTCGGACCGGGCCCTTGAACCAGTGCTTGGCCGACGTCTCCCACCACACCGTGATCGCGAGCAGGACACCAAGCACGACGATGGGTGCGTAGTTGACGAACTTCCACTCGAAGAGCTCGTCCCCAGGCAGGCCACCGCGGTAGCTCGGCATCATCAGGAACAGCGACACGATCACGATCTCCGCCGTGGCGAGGGGGTTCATCCACTTGTACTTGGCGCCGTTGTTCCAGGCCCCGACCTCGAACTTCTCACCATGACGCCAGCGCAGGAAGATCGGGATCGCGAACGAGAGGTACAGGCCCTGGACCGCGATCGAGGTCACCGCGAAGAAGGCCACCGGCGAGATGATGGGTGCCTCGTCCGTGCCGATGTTGACCTCGGCCAGTGCGGGCAGGGTGACCAGCGCGCTGAGCAGGGCGACCAGCATCACGGCCTTGGCAGGAACCCGGTTGGCCGTCAGCTGCGACCAGTGCTTCGAGCCCGGAACCGCACGGTCGCGGCTGAAGGCGTAGGTCATGCGGGACGCGGAGGTCATGCACGAGACGGCGCAGAACAGCTGTCCGGCCGAGGAGATGAACAGCACGGTCCCGGTCCAGTTCGCGCCCAGGGCGGCGTTGAAGATCGGCAGCACACCGCCAGCGCCCAGCGAGTTGTCGGGGTTGCCGTCCGGGCCGTTCGGAACCGCGAACACGACGCACAGCAGGAGGATGTAGCCGCCGATCGCCGAGTACAGGATCGACTGCCAGATGCCCCGGGCAGCGCCCATGGACGCGTCCTTGGTCTCCTCCGAGAGGTGGGCGCAAGCGTCGAAGCCGGTGATCGTGTACTGCGTCAGGAGGAAGCCGAACGGGATGATCGCAAAGAAGAAGACGAAGCTCATCGTGCTTCCGTCGGAGAACCCGGAGTTGTTGATCCGCTCGGTGAACACGTAGTTGAAGCTCTGGTGCTGGTCGGGGACGAACAGCAGGATCAGCACGATCGCCGATGCGCCGGCCACGTGCCACCAGACCGAGACGTTGTTCATGATCGCCATCAGGTGGCCGCTGAAGATGTTGAGCACCGACGCGATGGCCAGAACCACGACGAAGATGAGGAACACCCGGGTCAGCGAGTAGTCGGCTGCCCAGGACTCCGACCAGGTGCTGAAGGTGTAGTCGATGAACGTTGCGCAGCCGTAGGAGACCCCGGCGGTGACCGCGACCAGCCCGACGAGGTTGAGCCAGCCGGTGTAGAAACCCGCCCGCGGGCCGCCGAGCTTGGAGGCCCACCAGTAGATGCCGCCAGAGGTCGGGTACGCCGACACGAGCTCGGACATCGTGAACCCGACGATCAGGACGAACAGGCTGATGATCGGCCAGGACCACGAGATCGAGATCGGCCCGCCGTTGTTCCAGCCGGCTCCGAAGTTGGTGAAGCAGCCCGCCAGGATCGAGATGATCGAGAACGAGATGGCGAAGTTCGAGAAGCCGGACCAGCTCCGTGAGAGATCCTGCTTGTAGCCCAGCTCAGCAAGGCGTTTCTCATCGGCAGTGAGCTCGCGGCCGTGTTCTTCCGTGGTGCTCATGGCACCTCCCTCTCCCCCTCTGGACCCATTGTCGACAGTGTGTTCTGGCTCACACTAGAGTGTCAATGGCATGACCTTAGACCTTTACCGCGAGCGCCTCGCCGCCATCCCGTGGCTCCACGGCAAGCAGTACGACGTGGAGGAGCTGACGGGCGGGCTGACCAACGTCAACCTCAAGGTCACCAGCGAGGGACGCGCTGTCGTCGTGCGCGTGGCGCAGGAGGGCAGCGCCCTGCTGGCGATCGACCACGACCACGAGCACCACAACTCCCGGGCCGCAGCAGCAGCCGGGGTCGGCGCGGGCGTCGTCGACTACCTGCCGCAAGCGGGGCTCATGGTCGTCGACTACATCGACGGGCGCACCTTCACCGACGACGACCTGCGCAACGGCGGCCAGCTGCCGCGCGTCGCCGCGGCCTGCCGGCAGCTGCACTCCGGCCCGCGTTTCGTCAACGACTTCGACATGTTCAGCATCCAGCCCGGCTATCTCGAGGTCGTGCAGCAGCACGGGTTCCGGCTGCCCGACCGGTACCTCGAGTTCCTCCCGGCAGTCGAGCGCATCAAGGCGGCGTTCGCCCGGCGCAGCGAGCCGACAGTGCCGTGCAACAACGACCTGCTCGCCGGCAACCTGATCGACGACGGCGAGAAGCTCTGGCTCATCGACTACGAGTACTCCGGCAACAACGAGGCCACCTTCGAGCTGGGCAACCTCTGGAGCGAGGCCGCACTCTCCCTCGACCAGCTCGACGAGCTGATGGCGGCCTACGACGGCGAGCTGCACCGGCACCGGGTCGCCCGCGCGAGGCTGTGGGGCGTGATGGCCAAGTACGGCTGGACCCTGTGGGCGGCGATCCAGGACTCGGTGAGCACGTTCGACTTCGACTTCTGGGAGTGGGGCATGGAGAAGTACGACCGGGCCGTGGCCGAGTTCGACGGTCCGGACTTCGAGCGGCTGCTCGACGAGGTCGCCGGCGATGCCTGACCTGCCCTCCAGAGCCCAGGTCGTCGTCATCGGCGGCGGTGTCGTCGGCACCAGCGTCGCCTACCACCTCACCAGGCTCGGCTGGACCGACGTGCTGCTGCTGGAGCAGGGCCGGCTCTCCTCCGGTACGACGTGGCACGCGGCCGGGCTCGTCGGGCAGCTGCGGGCGTCGGAGAGCGGCACCCGCCTCGTGCAGTACTCCACGCAGCTCTACGCCGAGCTCGAGGCGGAGGTCGGGCTCGCCACCGGCTACAAGCGCGTCGGCGGAGTGACCGTCGCTCGCACCGAGGACCGGATGACCCAGCTCCGGCGTACGGCGGCGAACGCCGCGGTCTACGGGCTCGAGTGCACGCTCCTCAGCGCCGCCGAGGCAAAGGAGCGATGGCCGCTTCTCCGGGTCGACGACCTGGTCGGCGGGATCTGGCTCCCCGGCGACGCGACGGCCAACCCGACCGACCTCACCCAGGCTCTCGCCCGGGGCGCCCGGCGGGGTGGCGCCCGGATCGTCGAGAAGGTCCGGGTCACCGACGTCGTCGTCGAGCGTGGCAGCGTCACCGGCGTTCGCACCGACTCGGGTGATGTCGAGACCGAGGTGGTCGTCAACTGCGCCGGTCAGTGGGCCAAGCAGGTCGGCGCGATGGCCGGCGTGACCGTGCCGCTCCATTCGGCAGAACACTTCTACGTCGTGACCGAGCCGTTGGAGGGCGTGGGACCCGACCTGCCCATCCTGCGCGACCCCGACGGCTACACCTACTTCAAGGAGGAGGTGGGCGGCCTGGTCGTGGGTGGCTTCGAGCCCGAGGCGAAGCCATGGGTCTCGCCGGACGCGATCCCGTACCCCTTCGAGTTCCAGCTGCTCGAGGAGGACTGGGAGCACTTCGCTCCCCTGATGGAGAGCGCGATGCACCGGATCCCGGCACTCCGCGACACCGGCATACGCAAGTTCTACAACGGACCCGAGAGCTTCACCCCCGACAACCAGTTCCTGCTCGGCGCCGCCCCCGAGGTGCGCGGCTTCTACGTCGGAGCCGGCTTCAACTCGGTCGGCATCGCATCGGCGGGCGGGGCTGGTCGCGCCCTGGCCGAGTGGGTCGTCGAGGGCGAGCCGTCGATGGACCTGACCGCGGTCGACCTACGCCGCTTCGCGCGGTTCAACGGCAACAACCAGTGGCTTCGTGACCGCGTCGCCGAGGTGCTCGGGCTGCACTACGAGATCCCGTGGCCCAACCGCGAGATGCGCACCGCGCGGCCGTTCCGGTGCTCGCCGCTCTACCAGCAGCTCACCGCCGCCAACGCCGGCTTCGGCAGCCGGATGGGCTGGGAGCGCGCCAACTTCTTCGCACCGCCGGGCGCGGACCCTGCCATCGACTACACCTGGTCGAAACCATCCTGGCTCCCCTGGGTCGCCGCCGAGCACGCGAACACCCGCACCAACGTCACGGTGTTCGACCAGACGTCCTTCTCGAAGTACGTCGTCACCGGGCCCGACGCCGAGAAGGTCCTGCAGTGGGTGTGCACCGCGGACGTCGCGGTCGAGCCGGGGCGCACCGTGTACACGGGCTGGCTCAACCGTCGCGGCACCTACGAGTCCGACGTCACCGTGACGCGCGTCGGCGCTGAGGAGTTCCTCGTGCTGAGCAGCGCCGCCACCACCGAGCGCGACCAGGACCACCTGCGCCGCAACGCACCAGCGGGTCTGCACTTCTCGGTCGTCGACGTGACGTCGTCCTACGCCGTGCTGGGGGTGATGGGTCCGCGCTCACGCGACCTGCTGTCGCGGCTGACGCGTGCCGACCTCTCCCCCGACGGCTTCGCGTTCGGCACCAGCCGTGAGATCGACGTCGGGCACGCCACGGCGCGCGCCACGCGCATCACCTACGTCGGCGAGCTCGGCTGGGAGCTCTGCGTCCCCGCCGACTTCGCCGCCGGGGTGTACGACGCGCTGATGTCGGCCGGCGACGACCTCGGCGTGCGCAACGGCGGCTACTACGCGATCGAGTCGATGCGCCTGGAGAAGGGCTACCGTGCGTTCGGGCGCGAGCTGACGCCCGACTACACGCCGGTCGACGCCGGCCTGCTCTTCGCCTGCAAGCTCCGCACGGACATCCCGTTCCTGGGCCGTTCCGCCGTGGAGGAGGCTCGCGCGTCCGGACCTCGTCGCAAGCTCGTGTCGTTCGCAGTCGACGACCCGGCCGTGATGACGTGGGGCGGCGAGCTCGTGCTGCGCGACGGGCGACCGGCCGGCCAGGTCACCTCTACGGCGTGGGGTGAGACGGTCGGGTCGTGCGTCGGCCTCGCCTACCTCTGGGACCCCGACGGATCGTCTGTCGACGCGGACTGGGTCCGCGGCGCGTCGTACGCGCTGGACGTGGGCGGCGCCAGGACACCGATCACGGTCTCGCTGCGACCGCTCGTCGACCCCGAGGGGGCACGGATCAGGGCGTGACCGCGGACCCGCGGTCCCGCTGGGTCTGGATGAACGACAGGAGGCGCCGAGCCGGTGGAGCCAGGCCTTGGTCGGTGCGCCACGTGAGCCCGATCGTGCGGCGCGCTCGCGGACTGCCCAGTGACAGGCCGACCGTGCCCGACACACCGGCGAACTGCTCAGGCACCACGGCGACCCCGAGCCCAGCGGCCACCAGTCCCTCGATCGTGGCGAGGTCGACGCTCTCGAAGGACACCTTCATCGCCGTGCCGGCTTCGGCGAGCAGGCCGATCACCATCGACCGGTGACCGAAGCCGACGGGGGTGGTGACCAGCTCGTCGCCGGCGAGCTCGGCCAGGTCGACGCGCTTGCGATGCCGCAGCCGGTGCGTCGGCGGTACGACGACGACGAGGCGCTCGTGCTGCAGGGGCAGCCAGCCGAAGTCGTCGCCAGGCCGTCCAGAGGTGATCGCCAGCTCGGCCGCACCCGTGCGCAGGTCGCGCACCATGTCATGAGCCGGCTCCTGGCTCAGCAGGACGCGGATGCCCGGGGCATGGGCATGGAAGTCGCGCAGCAGCTGCGGGACCAGAGAGGTCGCCATGGAGTCGAGGAACGCCAGGCGCACCACGCCGCTGTCCGGGTCGAGCCGGCTCGCCAGCTCGCTCCGCAGCTGTTCGTAACGAGTGAGCACGTCCCGTGCGGCAGCCACGACGAGCCGGCCGTTCGGGTTCAGCTCGACCCCTGACGGGACGCGCTCGAAGACGCGGGCGCCGAGCTCGTCCTCGACCCTGGCCAGCGCCCTGGACAACGTCGGCTGGCTGACCCCGAGAACCGCCGCGGTGTCCGTGACGTGCCCATGGTCGGCCACGGCGACCATCCACTCCAGATCACGCAGCAGCACCCGATCATCATACGTTGTGCGCATGCAGATCCGGCGCTACAGGCATTGGACGCATGACGCGCGAAGTCGGACCCTTGCAGGGTGTCCACCGCACTGCTCCCCCACAGGATCGTTCCCGACTCCGGCCATCTCCCAGGATCAGCGGGCTACCGCCGGGTCATGACCGCGATGTTCGCAGCAGGGATGGCGACGTTCGTGCTGCTCTACGACACGCAGGCGCTGCTGCCGGAGCTGGTCGATGCTTTCGACGTCTCGCCGGCCCAGAGCACGCTGACGATGTCGGTGACCACAGCCGCCCTGGCCTGCTCCCTGCTCGTAGCCGGCCCTGTGTCCGAGCTGGTGGGGAGAACCCGCATGGTCCATCTCTCGCTGTGGTCCTCCGCGGTGATCGCGGTCGCGTGCGCGTGCGCTCCCACCTGGGAGGTCCTGGTGCTGCTCCGGCTGCTCGCCGGCGTCGCCGTCGCCGGGCTCCCGGCGGTCGCGACGGCGTACCTCCGGGAGGAGCTCCATCGATCGGCCCAAGGTCGGGCCGCCGGGCTCTACATCGGCGCAACCGCCCTGGGTGGGATGGCTGCCCGGCTGGTCACCGCCCCGATCGCCGACCTGGCCGGCTGGCGGTGGGCGCTTGCCACCGCCGCCGGGTTCGCGGTGGTCGCTGCCACGGTGGTCGCCCTCACCCTGCCTGCCTCGCGCGGGTTCGTCGCCGCACCAACCGGCATGAGCGTCGTCCTGAGCAGAGCTCGGAGCGCCCTCGCCGACCGCGCGCTGCTGGCCCTGTACGCCATGGGCGCCTGCAGCGTCGGAGCCCTCGTCGCGGTCTTCAACGCCCTCGGCTTCCGGCTCACCTCGGCGCCGTTCGGGCTCACCGTCGGTGCGGTCAGCCTGGTGTACCTCGTCTACGTGCTGGGCACGGTCAGCTCGACCTGGTCGGGGAGGCTGGCCGACCGGCTCGGCCACCGCGCCGTCGTCCCGGTGGGCTGCGCGGTCGCTCTGTGCGGCGTAGCGCTCACCCTGACGCCCTCGCTGCCCGTCGTCGTGGCCGGACTCGCCGCTCTCACCGTCGGCTTCTTCAGCGTCCATGGTCTCGCCAGCGGCTGGGTGACGGCGCGCGCACATGCCAGCGGCGTGAGCACGGCCCAGGCCGCGTCCTTCTACCTGTTCGCCTACTACGTCGGCTCATCGGTCTTCGGGAACCTGGGCAGCACGCTCTGGACCCACGCGGGCTGGGCAGGCGTCACCGCTCTCGCTGCGGGTCTGCTGATGGTTGCCTGCGTCCTGGCCGCAGCGCTTCGCCGCATCCCGCCGCGGGTCCCGATCGCTACGCAGGCCGCTCCTCTGGCGTAGCGAGACCGTTCTGCAAGGCGTAGAGACTGGCTCCGACCCGGTTGCTGGCACCGATCTTGGTGTAGGTCCGTTCGACGTGGTTGCGCACGGTCTTCTCGCTGAGCACCAGGCGGGCGGCGATCTCGCGGTTGCTGAGGCCTCGGGCGACGAGGCCGAGGACCTCCGCCTCCCGCGGGGTCAGGGCGTCATCGCGACGCAGCCGCGACGACGCATGTCCGGCCGCAGCCAGGGTCGCCTCCACGCACTCGCCGTCGAGAGCGCCGTCCTTGACGCGCTTCCTCAGCCGGCCGGCCGCGGCGTGGGGTGACAGCGCGTCGCGGTAGGGCCGCGGCTCCAGCGCCGACTGGTAGGCCACCGCGGCGGCGAGGAGTCGCTCGGGTCGGCCGAGGGATGCCGCGCCGAGGCCGAGCGGGTAGCCCGAGCCGTCGAGGCGCTCGTGATGGCTACGGGCGATCGCAGCCACGTCGGCGAGCCCGGGGATGCGCTTGAGCACCCGGTCGGTGAGATAGGGGTGCATGCGGACCCGCTCCCACTCGGCACCGGTCAGCTCGTCGGGCTTCGACCAGACCTGGTTGGAGACACCGAGCCTCCCGACGTCGTGCAGGTGGCCGGCCCGTCGTACGGCGTCGACCTCGGCGGTCTGCAGACCCACGCCGCCGGCTGCCGCCTCGGCGAGCTCTGCGACGTTGCGCGAGTGGCCGAGGGTGAAGGGGCACTTGAGGTCGACGAAGTCCCCGATGGCTACCAGCAGCCTGTCCAGGCCGGTTGCGTCGAGTCGCACGTCGGGCTCGGGGGCGAGGTCCAGCGCACAGTCCCACGGGTCGTCACCGTCGGCCGGGAACAGGGACTCGGCTTGGCTGGTGAAGGCGTCGACGACGACCGGGTCGAAGTGCCCGCGCCGACGGCTGTGAGCCATGGCGACAGCACCGTCCACGCCGTACATGCGGTGGTGCACCTCGACCATGTCCGCCACCTGGGCTATGCGCATCTCGATCGGGATCTCCTCACCCGCGGCACCGCCGGGGAGGCCCGCGCCGTCGTAGCGCTCGAAGGTGAAGGCGATCGCCCGCTCGACGTCCGGGCCGAGGCCGAGATGTCTCGCGAGTGCCGCGGCCGACGAGCAGTGGGAGTGGATCATCGACGCCAGCTGGCCGCGCGCGTCTCGGAAGAGCGTGGCCATCACGCGCATGCGCTGGCCCAGCGGCTCGCCGCGGGCGACGTTGCCGAGCAGGAAGCGCAGGTAGGGCATGCCGGACCAGTCGACCAGGTAGGCGTCGCGGCGGACCGCGATGTCGTCGCCGAACCAGCGGGCGTACTCCTGGGAGTCGGCATGGCAGCCGATCCACATCACCAGCGTTGCGTAGTACGCCGTCTCGCGCTGCTCGCGGCGCAGGCCCAGCCGCTCGGCCAGCCGGCTGGCCACCACCGCCGAGCGGAGCATGTGCTCCGCCGGCTGGCCGAGCCCGAGGTCGATCGCGACGGAGAGCCCGGCGAGCACCTCGATCCGCCGAGGCAGCGGCACGGGTGCGGTCATGGGGCGATTCTGGCCCCTGACCGGCTCGGCGTCAGGACATCCGGCTCACGCGGCGGGGCGAACCGGGCCCGACCGACGAAGAAGATGCCCCGCTGGGGCAGCCAGAAGTCGCCCAGCCCGGTCTGCTCGTCCAGCGGCGCGAGGTCGCCCAGACCCTCGTCACGGAGCCTGGCGCTGGCGCCGGCGACACGCCAGATCTGCACCGGCGCAGCCTTGAAGCGCTGGCCGTTCGGGGTCAGGCCGTGCAGCCGGATGCGGCCGGACCTGAGCATCGTGCGCGCCATCGGCCCCATCGACGCGAGCACGGCCGTGCTGTCCCAGGCGGAGTCCGGCATCGCTCCGCCCATGGCCGTCATCATCCGGGTCGCTGGTGACGAGCCGAGTTCGACGCTCCAACCGAGCAGGTCGTCGATCGTCACGTCGAAGCTGTGGTCGCCACGCCAGGAGACGTCGATGCGAGGGACCCGGACGGCCTCTGCCGCCGGCGAGAAGTAGCGGGGGCAGCTCACCTCGGGCTCGGCGTTGGTGAAGATCGTCCAGCGCCCCTGCGGGTCGCGGTGCCAGACCGTGCGGTAAGCCGGCCCGACCGAGGTGGCCACCATGTCGCGCAGCCCGAGGTAGTGCCCGGAGTCGAACGGGAGTCCCATCACGCCGTCTCCGAGGAACCGCTCGTCATCACCCTCAGGAAGGCGCGGGTGTGCCAGGAGTGCCTCGACGGCCTGGCGTGGTGTCGTCGTCATGCCTCAAGCCTGAGCCTGAGGCATGGTCGGCGCCTGAGGCAACCGCCTCAACTAGGACGGTCGGCCGCGGCGCAGCGGCGTCATGGTGTTGGCTTGTGAAGGGCCACACACCCGGAGGTGACGATGGAGATCCTGGGCGCCGTCGAAGAGGTCGCCGACCCGCTGGCGCCGTACCTCGCGGTGGACCGGTCCCAGCCGACCGGGCCGTGCTGGGTGATGGCCAACATGGTGGGCGGTCTCGACGGGTCAGCGGCGGTCGGCGGTCGAGTCGGTGCGCTGTCGACGGCTCCGGACGCCGCGCTGTTCACCGCGATGCGCACGCTGGCCGACGTGGTGCTCGTCGGGGCGGAGACGATCCGGCGTGAGGGCTACGGCGGGCTGACCCTGCCGGCGGACCGGACCGAGTCGCGGGTGGCCCAGGGGCGTCCCGCAGCACCCCGGCTGGCGGTGGTCAGCCGTTCCCTGGAGCTCGAATGGGCGGGGCGCGCGTTCGTCGAAGCGCGCCCCTTGGTCATCACGTGCGAGACGGCTGAGGTCGAGGGGCTCGAGAGGGCGCGCGAGGTGGCTGAGGTGATCGTGGCCGGCGACGACAGGGTCGAGCCGGCTGTGGCGCTGGAGAAGCTCGCCGAGCGCGGCTACCGCGTCGTGCTGACCGAGGGCGGACCCACCTGGCTCGGCGAGCTGGTTGCGGGCGGGCATCTGGACGAGCTGTGCCTGACGATCTCGCCGCTGATGGGCGGCGACCCGCTGCCGGTCTCCGTCACTCCTCCGGGTGCGTCGACGGCGACGCTGTCGCTGCGGCACGTGCTGCGGGAGGGTGACACGCTCTTCCTGCGCTACGAGAGGGGCGAGCCCGATGGGGAGTGACGCGGACGCGTTCGACGCGCTGATGAGCTCGCTCGACCCGCCCTTGGTCGTCGTGACCACCGCGGTCGACGGCGAGCGAGCCGGGTGCCTCGTCGGCTTCCACGCCCAGAGCAGCATCGACCCGGACCGCTACTCGGTCTGGCTGTCGAAGGCCAACCACACCTACCGGCTCGCCGTGCGGGCCACGCACCTCGGCATCCACTTCCTGGCTGAAGACCAGCTCCCGCTGGCGACCCGGTTCGGCACGCTGACCGGGGACGACGTCGACAAGTTCGCGGGCCTGGCAACCGAGGCGGGCCCGGACGACGTCCCCCTGCTGGCCGACGTAGCGAACCGGCTGGTGGCTCGCCGGGTCGCGCTGCTGGACGAGGGTGGCGACCACGTCTGCCTCACGGTCGAGCCGGTCAGTGCGGAGACCACGGGGCACCTCACCCCGCTGCGGCTTGCCTCCGCCGCGCACCTCGTCCCAGGCCACGACAACGACGAGCGCGACTAGCGCGGGACGAGCGCCCAGTAGTCGAGGTCGAGCAGCACGCCTTCGGCGTACCTGCCCTCGTCGTTGCGCAACGTCATCGACTCGTCGCGCCCGCGCGTCGCCACCAGCCGCAGCCGCAGGGCACCGACGCCGGGCGCCGGTGTCTCCGCCGCGTCGAGCACCTCCGACCAGGCATAGACGGTGTCGCCGGCGAAGGCGGGCGCCGCGTGGGCCCCGGCGTTGATGGCCGCGATCAGCTGGGCGTTGGCCAGACCGTTGTAGGAAAGCGCGCGCGCCATCGAGATGATGTGGCCGCCGTAGATCAGCCGGTTGCCGTCGGGACGTGCCTCGACGTTGAAGTGCACCTTGGCGGTGTTCTGCCACAGGCGCGTGGCCAGCATGTGCTCGGCGTCGCTGAGCGTGACCCCGTCGACGTGGTCGATCTTCTCGCCGACCTCGTAGTCGCCGAGCCGGTGCGGCTCCCCCGCGGCCGCGAAGTCGTACGACGAGAAGTCGAGCCCCTCGGGGATGACCAGGTCCTCCGCGGCGACCACAGGAGCCAGCTCGGGAAGCACGGTCTCCGGGGCAGCCGCACCGTGGTCACGCTTGTGCACCATCACCCACCGCGCCCAGTCCAGCGCCACCTCGCCGCGCTGGTTGCTCGCCGTCGAGCGCACGTAGACCACGCCGCTCCTGCCGTTGGAGTTCTCCTTGAGGCCGATCACCTCGGACCGGGTCGAGAGCGTGTCGCCGGGCACGACCGGACGGCGGAACCGCAGCTCGGCGTAGCCGAGGTTGGCGACCGCGTTGAGCGAGATGTCGGGCACGGTCTTGCCGAACGCGATGTGGAACGCGACCAGGTCCTCCACCGGAGCTGGACGCAGCCCCACGGACGCCGCGAACTCCGCGGAGGACGGTACGGCGAAGCGGGTCGGGTAGAGCGCGCCATACATCGCTCGGTCGCCCTCGGTCACCGTGCGCGGCGTCGCGTGCTCGATCACCTGACCGAGCTTGAAGTCCTCGAAGAAGTTGCCCGGGTTCGTCTTGCTCATGGGCGGTATTCTGCCGCGCCAGGGCGCGCGTGCAGCCCGGCGTGGACGGTGCTACTTCTCACAGACCTCCCGTGGGCGCCGGCACCGGCCCGAAGCCCTGCCGGCACACCGGGCCGGCGCAGGTCCTGAGCACCTGGGCGCGTGCCTCGAGGTCGGCGATCATTGTCGAGTAAGCTACTACACTATCGAGCACCTCGCGCACCCGCCGCGCGGACCGATGCTCTCGTGACGGTAGCCGTCGTACGCCGCGCGGTACGCCGCGCGCGGGATGGCCCGACCGGGTCAGGCCGAAGGGCCCGGGAGCTCTCCCGGGCCCTTGGTGGCGTGCCGTGGGCTTACCCGACCGAGCCGAGCACGTCCTGGATCTCCGCGGGCGTCTGCGCGGCCCGCAGCCTGTCGACCTGCTCGGGCTTCACGAAGACCTGGGCCACCTTGCCCAGCAGGGCGAGGTGCTCGTCGCCCACCCCGGCGATGCCGATGACGAACTCCGCGCGCTTGCCGTTCCAGTCGATGCCGTCGGGGTAGCGCACGAACGAGATCGCCGTACGCCGGATCGCGGACTTCGCCTCGTTGGTGCCGTGCGGGATCGCCAGCCCGTTGCCCATGTGCGTCGACACGGACTTCTCGCGCTCGTGCATCGCGTCGACGTACTCCGGCGTGACGGCGCCCGCCTCGACCAGCAGGCGGCCCGACTCGGTGATCGCCTCGTCGCGGGTGGTCGCGGTGCCTACGAGGACGATCGAGTCGTCGCCCAGCACGGCCAGGCCGGCGTCGCCGGAGCCGCTGGAGTCGCCCACGCCGCCCCCGCCACCGACGGAGACGGGGGCCCGGGCGTTGGTGCGCTGGAGCAGCTCGACGATCTCGTCGTAGCGCGGGCTGCCCATGAAGTTGTCCACCGACACGTGGATCGCCGAGCCGGTGCGCTGGCGCGCCCGATCGGTGAGGTCCTGGTGGGTGACGACGAGGTCGAAGGTGTCGTCGAGATTGGCGATCGCCTTGTTGACCACGGTGACGTCGGCGAACCCGGCGTCCTGGATCTTCCGGCGCAGGACCGAGGCGCCCATCGCGGAGGAGCCCATGCCGGCGTCGCAGGCGAAGACGATGCTGTGGATCGGCTCGTCGGCGGACTGCTCGCTGCCTCCGACCAGCACCGACGAGGCCAGAGACTTCTTGCCCTTCATCGCCTCCATGCTGGCGGTGGCTGCCGCGAGATCGTCCTCAGTGTCGGCGGTCTTGTCGGTCTTGAGCAGCAGCGACGCGACGAAGAACGTGACCCCGGCCGCTCCCAGCATCGACAAGGTGACACCGAGATAGCTGTCTGTGGTGGCCTGGGCGTAGACCGCGAACACCGAGCCCGGCGCCGCGGGAGAGCGCAGGCCGACATCGAAGATCACGTTGATGAGGATGCCGGTCATGCCACCGGCGATCATCGCGACGATCAGCCTCGGCTTCATCAGCACGTAGGGGAAGTAGATCTCGTGGATGCCGCCCAGGAAGTGGATGATCGCGGCGCCAGGCGCAGACGCCTTGGCAACACCGCGACCGAACACCATGTAGGCCAGGAGCAGGCCGAGGCCGGGGCCGGGGTTGGCCTCGAGCAGGAACAGCACGGACTTGCCGGACTCGACCGCCTCGCTGGTGCCGAGGGGAGTCAGGACGCCGTGGTTGATCGCGTTGTTGAGGAAGAGCACCTTAGCCGGCTCGATGATGAGAGAGGTCAGGGGCAGGAGGTCGTTGTCGACCAGGGTGTCGACACCCTCGCCGAGCCGCTTGCTGATCCAGGTGACGATCGAGCTCATCACGAAGAAGCCGAACGTCGCGAGGCCGGCGCCCCAGATGCCGGCGGAGAAGTTGTTGACCAGCATCTCGAAGCCTGGCCTGATCTTGCCCTCCCAGAGGGCGTCGAGCTTCTTCATGGTCCAGCCGCCGAGGGGGCCCATGATCATGGCGCCCATGAACATCGTCGTCTCGGTGCCGGCGATGACGCCCATCGTCGCGATGGCGCCGACGACGCCGCCGCGGGTCTCGTAGACCATCCTGCCGCCGGTGTAGCCGATCAGGATCGGCAGCAGGTAGGTGATCATCGGGCCGACGATGCCGCCGCCGGCGAAGTCGCCCCACCCGCCGATCTCGGCGACCCAGCTCCCGGGGCCCTCGCCGATGCCGAGCTTCGGGAGCCACCCGACCTCGATGAACAGCGCCGTGATGAGGCCCCACGCGATGAACGCGCCGATGTTGGGCATCACCATGTTCGACAGGAACGTGCCGAACTTCTGGACCTTGACGCGCACTCCGGTGCGCGGTGCGTCCGTGCTGGTGGACATGTGCACTCCCTCTGGTCTCTCCGGTCTTGCTGCCTTCCGGAACCGGGCCCTGGTGACCCCGGTCACAGGTTTCGACCCCTAGTGAACAACACACTCGGGCACATTGCCAAGTATTCGGGCGCAATTTCTTGCCTGCAGATGTGGATTTATCTGTGTTCTCGCGGTTACGGTGGGGTCAGGCCCAGCAGCCCATGCCGGACAGAACACCGCGAACCTGGAGGAAACCACCATGCGAGCCCTGCGCTTCTACGCCCCCGAGGACGTCCGACTCGAGGACGTGCCCGAGCCGCAGTGCGGTCCGGGCGAGATCAAGCTGCGTGTCCGCAACTGCTCCACGTGCGGCACTGACGTGAAGATCCTGCACAACGGCCACCAGAACCTCACTCCCCCTCGCACCATCGGCCACGAGATCGCCGGCGAGGTGGTCGAGGTCGGTGCCGACGTCAACGAGACCTACGGCTCGCACTGGCAGGTGGGTGACCGGGCCCAGGTCATCGCGGCCGTCCCGTGCGGCGACTGCTACGAGTGCCAGAAGGGCTGGATGGCCGTGTGCCAGAACCAGACCTCGGTCGGCTACCAGTACGACGGCGGCTTCGCCGAGTTCATGATCGTGCCGCAGCAGGTGCTCAAGGTCGACGGCCTGAACCGCATCCCCGACAACGTCGGGTACGACGAGGCGTCGGCCGCCGAGCCCTTCGCCTGCGCCATCAACGCCCAGGAGCTCCTCGGCATCGAGCCCGGCGACACCGTCGTGGTCTTCGGCGCAGGTCCGATCGGCTGCATGCACATCCGCATCGCCCGCGGCGTACACCAGGCCGGGCCGGTCTACCTGGTCGACGTCAACGCGGAGCGCCTCAAGATGTCGGCGGAGGCCGTCCAGCCCGACGAGACCATAGACGGCTCGGAGGTCGGCGTCGTCGAGCGGGTACTCGAGCTCACCGGCGGCCGCGGCGCCGACGTCATCATCACCGCAACCGCCGCGAACGTCACGCAGGAGCAGGCCATCTCCATGGCCGCTCGCAACGGCCGCATCTCCTTCTTCGGCGGCCTGCCCAAGACCGACCCGTTCATCAAGTGCGACTCGAACCTGGTCCACTACCGGCAGCTGCACATCCACGGCGCCAACGGCTCGGCACCCGAGCACAACAAGCGCGCGCTGGAGTACATCTCCACCGGTCAGGTGCCGGTGAAGGACCTGATCACGCGGCACATCGCCCTGGAGGACGTGATGGACGCCTTCTCGATCGTGCAGAACGGCGAGGCCATCAAGGTGACCGTCGAACCCTGACCTGACCCTGTTCGCGTGCATGTAGTGGTCTAGAAGTGGCCGATGCGCCACCAGGCCCGACCCCGATACGTCCCTGCTTCGCCCGGTGTGGGCATCGCCCGACATCAGTCGGTAAGAAACGCACGGCTCCGCGCGCTCCCAGCGGTCCTAGCCTGACGAGACCGAAGACTTCGCTGAGAAGGAGCGAGCAATGACAACGACGGTGACGACCCTGCAGGGCTCTGACAAACAGATCAGTGACGAGAGCCTCGATGAGCTCCGCATGTCGATCAGGGGCGGGGTCCTGGCCCCCGGAGATGCGGGCTACGACGACGTACGCCCGGCGTACAACGCGATGCACCCTGGCAAGCCGGGGCTCGTCGTACAGGCGAGCGGGACCGCCGACGTGGTCGCTGCGGTCAACTTCGCCCGCGACAACGGCCTCCTCCTCGGTGTTCGTGGCGGCGGCCACTCCGTCGCGGGACTGTCCAGCGTCGACGGCGGTCTGCTCCTGGACCTCGCCCTGATGAACGGCGTCCAGGTCGACCCCGAGGCCCGCACGGTGCAGGTGCAAGGCGGCGCGCTGATCGGCGACATGGACCACGAGACCCAGGCGTTCGGCCTCGTTGCTCCCTCCGGCGTCGTGTCGGACACCGGCGTCGCCGGGCTCACGCTCGGTGGCGGCGAGGGCTGGGTACGCCGCAAGCACGGACTCGCGGTCGACAACCTCCTGTCCGCGCAGATCGTGGGCGCCGACGGTCAGGTCCGGACGGCCTCGGAGGACTCCAACCCCGACCTCTTCTGGGCGATCCGTGGTGGCGGCGGCAACTTCGGCGTGGCGACCTCGTTCACCTTCCAGTGCCACCCGGTCGGCCCGCTGGTCGCCTTCGCCGGGGTGTTCCACCCCCTCGACGACGCGGAGAACGTGTACCGGAGGTTCCGTGACTGGGCGAGCACGGCGCCCGACGAGATCTCCGCCCTGATCGGGGTCACGACCCTGCCCGCCAGCGAGCACACTCCCCCGGAGATCCACAACACGCCGTTCATCGTCACCGGTGCGGTCTACTCCGGCGATCCCGACGAAGGCATGAAGGTCATCCAGCCCCTGCGCGAGATCGGGACGCCCTTGGCCGACATCTCCGGCCCGCTGCCGTTCGTCGGCGTACAGACGGCCTTCGACGAGTTCTTCAAGCGGGGCACCCTGCGCAGCTACTGGAAGTCCACATTCGTCGACGAGCTCACGGACCCGCTGCTTGACCTCATCGTGGACAAGGCGCGCAACCGTCCGCACGACCGGGTTTTCGTGGTCACCTTCTTCATGGGCGGCCAGATCAACAGCGTCGGGGCCGAGGAGACCGCCTACAGCGAGCGCGAGGCGAACTGGATGATCTCGATCGACGGCAACTGGACCGACGCGGACGACGACGACAAGGTGATCTCGTGGGTGCGTGGGGCCTGGGCCGCTGCACACGAGCACGGCACCGGCTCGCTCTACCTGAACTTCACCGGTGTCGCGGACGAGGCACCGACCGTCGGGGTCGAGAGCGCGTTCGGCAAGAACTTCCAGCGGCTCGCCGAGACCAAGGCGGTCTACGACCCGACCAACCTCTTCAGGGTGAACAACAACATCCTGCCGGCTGGCTGACTGTCGGGCCGGCCTATCCGGCCATCAGCGTCACGTTCGTCAGGCGAGCGCGTCGTCACAAGCGGCGCGCGCGTCGGCGAGCGCTTCCCGCCACGGCGCCGAGCTGCGCTGGTGAGCCGCGGTGTGGGCCGCCTGCACGGCCTGGTCCAGAGCCTCGTACTCCCCAGCTGACTCGGCAGCACGCTTGGACTCGATGATCGCCCGGTCGAGCAGGAGCAGGGCGGCGGCGTAGCGAGCGTCCGAGTCCACCTGGGCTGCCTCCTCGGAGTCCGCGGTCAGGTCGCACGCGGCTCGGGCGTGACCACGCGCCACCTCGTCGACCTCGCTGCCTGTGGAGCGGAGCACGAGAGAGGCGAGCACCGCAAGACCGGCGACAGCGACGAGCGCGACGAGGGCCAGCCACGTCCGAGGCCGGGTGGCAGGTACCGGGGACGCCGGCACGCCTCGGCGGCGAGGGTCACCGCTCCGCCCGACAGGTCCGCCGGATCGACTCACCTCTGCCGTCCTCCCTGCCAGGTCGCGCTGGTGCCACGACAGCGGGCCGGGCCCCACCCAGGTGCCGGCCCGCTGTCGTGGCTGACGCTGGGTCAGCGTCGCTTCTTGGCAGGGTACGACAGGGGGTTGTACGGGTCGGTCCCCTGCGCCCGCTCCTTGGAGTTCGAGTGCCCGTCTCCGTCGATGTCGTCGTCGCAGGCGTCGCCCTTGCCGTCGCGGTCGAGATCGGCCTGGTTGGCGTTGGGCTGCTTGACGCAGTTGTCACGCGTGTCGGCGACCCCGTCGCCGTCACGGTCGGTGCCGGCAGCGGGACGCACCACGGTGCGGTAGTCGGTGGCGATCACCGTGCCGTCGTCGTCCCAGACGATGCGCAGCTCATGAGAGCCCGCCGGGACCGAGACGTCGAGCGCGAACGTGTCGAGCTTGTCGCTCGTGTCGACGTCCTGGCTGGCGCCCAGCACCCCGTCGACGTACACCTTCACGTGCTCGGTGGCGGGAACCGGGCAGCCGTCGGCGCCGTTGCCCGCCTCGTTCGGGCAGAGGTCGAACACATCGGGGACACCGTCGCCGTCCGTGTCCGGGCACCCGCTCGGAGCGGGTCCGGCGACCGACGGGCAGCGGTCCTCGCCGTCGGAGACCCCGTCGCCGTCGCTGTCACCGTCCACGTTCACGATCGTGGCGGTGAGGGTGTACGTCGTGCTCGGCACGCCGAGGACGAGGTACGGGTCGACGTCGACGCCCAGCTCGCCCCGCACGTTCTTGAGGGTCACCACCTCGGGGTTGCCGCTCGAGGCCGAGGAGCCGGTGGCCGCACCGGTCACCGTCAGGTCGAGGTCGCTGGAGTCGCCCCACGCGAGCGACAGCTCGACGTCGCTGGACGTCGGCACGTTCAGCGTGAAGTGGTCCTTGGCTCCTGTCAGTCCCAGCGACGAGTCCACCGCCGTGAAGGTGTTGCCGCCGGGCTGCTCCAGCACGACGGTGTCGAGGGTGCTGCTCGCGGACTGTGCGGCGGCGCCCGTGGTGGCCGGCGCGGCGACGCCGACCCACTTGGCGTCGGGTGCCCGGTCCTGGGTGACCAAGGTGAACTTGTCGTTGGCGGAGATGCTGCTGAGCGCGAAGACGTTGTACGGCGCGGTGGCGTTCTTCGTGGCGAGATAGCTCCGCGGGATGTGGAACGTCACGGTGTTGGCGGACACGTCCCACGTCGACCACCCGCTCGGCAGGGTCTGCTCGCTCGAGTGGTCCCAGGTCTTGACCTCCGCCGGGCTTCGCGGGTCCGGGATGTAGGAGTCGATCTGCCGTCCGTCGATGCTCACGCTGTAGGCCGGCAGGCTGGGGACCTGCGTCGAGGGCCACAGCTTGGCCACCTTCACCACCGCGGTCACCTCGAGGTCGCTCACCTCCACCTGGAGCTGCTGGATGTCGGTCAGGCTGGTGAGCGCGTCGCCCTCGGGGTCGTCAGCGGACGCGGTCGTGGACGTCGGTGGAGCATCGATCGGGCGGCGCTCGACCGTGCCGCTCACCTCGACGTTGCCGTCGGCGGTCTCCGAACCGTGCTCCGGTGTCGCCACGTTGAGCACCGGGTAGTGGGTGTCCACCGGCTCCGGAGTCCAGTCCGTCGGCTGCCCCGGAAGCAGGCCCAGGTCAGGCTGTGGACACTCCCACGCCGAGCCCGTCGACGAGGCGAACAGATGGTCGTCCGGATGCTGCACCTGGAACGAGTTCGCCCCGTCACCGGCCGCGTCGTTGGGCTCGAGCTCGTCGGCCTCGTTGACAGCCCCGTTGCCGTCCACGTCGAGGTAGTGGCTCATCCGCAGCGCGAACGCCTCCACGTTGAGCGTCGAGACGCACTTGTTCAGACCGGGCGGGTCGGCGCTGTAGGCCATGATGTCGGCCGTCGGGACCGGTCCCCACGCCGGAGTCTCGGCGCCGTCGCCCACGTGACCCAGCGTCAGGCAGTGTCCGGTCTCGTGCAGGACCAGGTCATAGAGGGAGAACGTGTCGGTGACGCCGGGCACGGGGTCGACAGCACCGTTGACCGAGAAGCACACGTTGCCGCCGGCTCCGCCACAGTCCTCGACGAAGACGCCGCCACGGTCCGCGTGGTGGGAGTCCCACCCGGGAAGGGCCTCCCACGTGTCGATGACGAACGGGTTCTGGATGTTGTGGCAGGGCACGCCGTTCTCGTCGAAGATGCCGAGCTCGCCGCCCAGGTACATCGGGTCGACGCCGATGCCGATGCCGCCCACGGGGTTGGTGGCGATGACCACGATCTCAGGGTCGATCAGCGGGTACGTCGTGAACTCGCCGCCGTTGTCCCCGGTGAGGTCGATGGAGTCCACGGTGATGTGGAAGTCGACGCCGTCGCGCAGCCAGTCCAGGCCCATCTCGTCGGAGAGGTAGTCGATGCCGCCCTCCCAAGACTGCACCGCCTGCCGCATGATCCGCATGTCCCGTTCGGCGGTCGGCGACACCGGCACCAGGATGGCGACGTCGATCTGCGGCGAGTCCAGGGCGTTGAGGCCGGTCTTGCCGTGGTAGCAGATGTTGTCCGGATTGTCCGGGCTCCGGTCCACGATGCACCCGGGCGGCAGGTTGCCGTCGCCGAAGTACGGCCCGACGTAGTCGTCGGCAGGACTGGCCTGAGCGGCGGTCGCGGTCAGCGACGCCGCGGCCAGGACCGAGGCCAGGGCCACGGCGGCTGATCGGAACAGGGACAGACGCTTGCGCACAGGCGTTCCTTTCCGGGGGCACCCGGGTAGGGCGCCGGTTCTTGTCGCCGCAGCGTATGTCGGACAGGTGTCCGAATACGGCCAGTGACCTCAAGCGGCCAAACCCGCCGACGACGAGCGTCCTCACAAGCCCTTGGACGTCGCCGCGACTTGGTGGATCCTGAGATCCATGCTGGAGGCGCTGGGGTTCAGCCCGATCGAGGAGCACATCTACGAGCTTCTGGTCTCACGCGGCCGGATGTCCCTGGCCGAGGTCATCGCCGCCGGTAACGCCAAGCCCTCGGAGCAACGGCAGGCCTTGGACCAGCTGGAGTCGAAGGGCCTGGTTCGTCGGCTGGCCGGCCCCGAGGTCGAGTTCGTGGTGGCGCCTCCCGAGCACGCCATCGAGGTGCTGATCTCCGCGCAGATGAGCGCCCTGCAGGCGGTGCGGGCCACCTCTGCAGAGCTGGCCGCGCGGGTCCGCAAGGTCACCCAGGAGGTCGACCCCTCACAGCTGATCGAGATCGTCACCGGCGAGGGGTCGATCCGGCAGCTGTTCCTCCAGGTGATCAAGAGTGCGCGCGAGGAGATCGCGGTCTTCGACTGCCCGCCCTACGCCACCGAGGTCAACGAGGCGATGGACGTGCAGGAGGATCGGCTCCGCACCAGCGGCGTCCAGTTCCGCACGGTCTTCGATCGGTCACTGCTCGAGGACCCCGCTCACGTACGCCGGATCATCCAAGGCGTCGAGGCAGGCGAGCAGGGACGGGTGGCCCCGGTTCCGCTCAAGCTCGCGATCATCGACCGCGAGTGGGGCATGCTGCCCCTGCTTCACGCTGGCGGCGAGACCCCGGAAGCGGTGCTCATCGTCCGTCGCTCGGTCCTCCTCGACTCGATGCTTGCGCTGTTCGAGTCGGTGTGGCAGCACGCCGTCGACGTCAAGCCGCAGACCGGTGACGAGCTGGAGCTGACCGGCACCCCGGAGGGAGAGCTGCGGCAGCTCGCCCAGCTGATGGCCGCCAACATGACCGACATCGCCATCGCTCGCCACCTGGGCGTGAGTGAGCGGACAGTCCGCCGCAGGATCAAGGACCTCATGGACGAGCTGCGGGTCGACTCGAGGTTCGTCGCCGGCGTCCGCGCCGTCGAGCGGGGTTGGCTCTAGAGCCAGCCGTGCGCTCGACGCTGCCCGCGTGTGCGTCCGTACGGCGCCATGAGACGACTGAACCACCCTTGACCGACGTGACTCACGTCACCTACGCTTCCGCATGCAGTAATTTAATTTCCGCTTTGCGGAAGTCGGTCGAAGATCCGAAGAAGGTGTTCCGTGACTACATCCCCCGCCCGGGCCAAGCACCCAGTCGACGAGGTTCTCCCCGTTCCGAAGCTGGTCGTCTACGGCTTCCAGCACGTCCTGGCGTTCTACGCCGGCGCCGTGATCGTGCCGATCCTGCTGGCCAACGCGATCGGCCTGTCGCGCGAGCAGCTGATCCACCTGATCAACGCCGACCTGTTCACCTGCGGCATCGCGTCGATCATCCAGTCGGTCGGCTTCTGGAAGGTCGGCGTACGCCTCCCGCTGCTGCAGGGCGTGACGTTCACCGCCGTCTCCCCGATGATCGCCATCGGCGCGGCCGCCGAGAACGGCACCGACGGCCTGCTCACCATCTACGGCGCCGTCATCGTGGCCGGCCTGTTCACGTTCCTGGTGGCGCCGTACTTCAGCCGGCTGATCCGCTTCTTCCCACCGGTGGTCACCGGCTCGGTCATCACGATCATCGGCATCGCTCTGCTCCCGGTCGCGGCCGGTGACGCCGCAGGTGGGTTCGGTCCGACGCTCGACCCGACCAACGGCAAGTACATGGCCTACGCCCTCGGCACCCTCGCGCTGATCGTGCTGATCCAGCGGGTGTTCAAGGGCTTCATGGCAACGGTCGCGGTCCTGCTCGGCCTCGTCGTCGGCACCTTGGTCTCCTGGATCCTGGGCGATGCCCACTTCGACTCCGTGGGCGAGTCCGGCTGGGTCGGCGTCACCACGCCGTTCCACTTCGGCTGGCCGCAGTTCTCCCTCGCCGCGATCGTCTCGATGATCGTCGTCATGCTGATCACCGCCGTGGAGACCACGGGCGACGTGTTCGCGACCGGCGAGATCGTCGAGAAGCGGGTCGGCCGCGAGGACGTCGCCCGCGCCCTGCGGGCCGACGGTCTGGCCACCACGATCGGTGGCGTCTTCAACTCGTTCCCCTACACCTGCTTCGCCGAGAACGTCGGCCTGGTCCGGCTCACCCAGGTCAAGAGCCGGTTCGTCGTCGCCGCGGCGGGCGCCTTCATGATCCTGATCGGGCTGGTGCCCAAGGCGGGCGCTGTCGTGGCCGGCATCCCGCACCCCGTGCTCGGTGGCGCCGCGCTCGCGATGTTCGCGACCGTCGCGGTGGTCGGCTTCCAGATCCTCTCTCGCGTGGACTTCCACGACCACCGCAACGTCGTGATCGTCGCTACCAGCATCGGCCTGGCCATGTACGTCACCGCGCAGCCGCAGGTCGCGCAGGCAGTGCCGAACTGGGCCGAGATCATCCTCGGCAGTGGCATCACCCTGGGCAGCATCACCGCCATCGTGCTCAACGTCGTCTTCCACCACATCGGTGTCGGACGTGGCCCCGCCGTTGCCGGTCAGCCCGGCGGCTCGGTGCGGCTGAGCGAGGTCAACCAGATGAGCCGCACGGAGTTCGTCGACACGTTCGCCGGTCTCTTCCAGGGCCCGCGCTGGGTGGTCGAGCGTGCCTACGGCGCCCGTCCGTTCGGCGACACCCATGCCCTTCGCCGGTCGTTCCAGGAGGCACTGTTCGGCGCGTCCCGCGAGGAGCAGCGGCAGCTGATCGAGGCCTACCCCGAGCTCGGGTCCCGGCTCGTCGCCGACGGCCTCATCGGGGAGGAGTCCCTGCGCGACCAGTCCGCCCGTGGCCTCACCCGGCTGGGCGACCCGGAGCACGAGGAGCTGGCCGCGCTGACCGAGGCCTACCGCGCGCGCTTCGGCTTCCCCCTGGTCGTCTCGGTCCGCGACGCGGACTCGTTCGACAAGATCGTCGACCAGGGCCGAGCCCGCTTGGAGAACTGCGAGGACCAGGAGCACGCCGCGGCCCTCATCGAGATCGCCAAGATCGCCGGCTACCGGTTCGACGACTACCTGTCGGAGGCCGACCCGATCCACTCCGCGAGGTCTCGATGGGCAACCGCACGATGACACCAGAGGTCCGCGTCAACGGGAAGGTCGTCGCACTCGGCGACCTTCCCGGACACACCACGGCGCTGGACTTCCTCCGCGAGGCCGGGGCCACCGGCGCCAAGGAGGGCTGCGCCGAGGGCGAGTGCGGTGCCTGCTCGATCCTCGTGGCACGGCCTGGCGTCGAGACCCCGACCGAGTGGACGCCGATCAACGCGTGCCTGGTGCCTGCCGCGACGCTGGACGGCCAGGAGGTCGTCACCGCCGAGGGCCTCGGTACGGCGACAGCGCTGCATCCCGTGCAGCAGGAGATGGCAGTCCGGGGTGGTTCGCAGTGCGGCTACTGCACTCCCGGCTTCATCTGCAGCATGGCCGGCGAGTACTACCGGACGAGCCGGGCCACGTCCGACCGTTGCGACCACGAGCACGGTCCCAACGGCTTCGACCTGCACGCGCTGAGCGGCAACCTGTGCCGCTGCACGGGCTACCGCCCGATCCGCGACGCGGCGTACGCACTCGGCGCGCCCTCCGTCGACGACGTCCTTGCCGCGCGGCGCGACGCGCCTCCCCCGGCAGCGGTGCCGACGCGCATCGACGGCTTCGCGCGACCGACGACGCTCGACGAGACCTTCGACCTCCTCGACGAGGGAGCGACGGTCGTCGCCGGATCGACGGACTTCGGCGTCGAGGTGAACCTCCGTGGCGTGCGGGCGCCCCTCGTCGCAGCCGTCGACCGGCTCGAGGAGCTGCGCACCTTCGACGTACGCGACGACGTCATCGAGCTCGGTGCTGCGCTGAGCCTGACCGAGATCGAGCGCCGGCTCGCCGGACGCGTCCCGCTCCTCGCCCAGCTCTTCCCGCAGTTCGCGTCGCGCCTGATCCGCAACGGCGCCACGATCGGCGGCAACCTCGGCACCGGCTCGCCCATCGGCGACACTCCCCCGGCACTGCTCGCGCTCGAGGCCACGGTCGTCCTCACCTCCCGCGACGGTGACCGCGAGGTTCCGCTCGCGGACTACTTCACCGGCTACCGGCAGAGCGTCCGCCGCCCGGGCGAGCTGATCCGGGCGATCCGCGTCCCGCTGCCGCTCGCGCCGGTGACCGCCTTCCAGAAGATCGCGAAGCGGCGCTTCGACGACATCTCCAGCGTGGCGGTCGGCTTCGCGCTCGAGGTCGAGGGTGGAATCGTGCGACGGGCAGCCATCGGCCTCGGCGGGGTCGCGGCCACGCCGATCCGTGCCGTCGCCACGGAAGAGGCCCTCGTGGGACGACCGTGGTCCCACCGGACCGTGCGTCACGCGGCGGCGGTGATGGCCACCGAAGGCACCCCGATGAGCGACCACCGGGCCAGCGCGTCGTACCGCTCCGCGATGCTCGGCCAGGCGCTGCTCCGGCTGTACGCATCCAACCTCGACCTGCAGGAGGCCTCTGCATGAGCGCGCTGTCCGAGCGCCCCGCCAACCCCGTCGTGGGCCAGTCGCTCCACCACGAGAGCGCTGCGCTGCACGTGACGGGCGAGGCGCTCTACACCGACGACCTCGTGCTGCGGACCCGGGACGTGCTGCACGCCTGGCCGGTCCAGGCGCCACACGCGCACGCACGCATCACGACGCTCGACCCCACCCCGGCGTACGACGTGCCGGGGGTCGTGCGGGTGCTCACCGCCGACGACGTGCCCGGTGTCAACGACGCGGGCATCAAGCACGACGAGCCGCTGTTCCCGTCCGAGGTGATGTTCCACGGCCATGCGGTCTGCTGGGTGCTGGCCGAGACGCTGGAGGCCGCCCGACTCGGCGCGACCGCGGTGGACGTCGCCTACGAGCCGCTGCCGTCGCTGGTCAACGCGCGTGAGGCGATCGCGGCCGAGAGCTTCCAGGGTGCGCACAAGCACCTCGCCCGGGGAGACGTGGATGCCGGCTTCGCAACGTCGGCCCACGTGTTCGAGGGCGAGTTCGAGTTCGCCGGCCAGGAGCACTTCTACCTGGAGACGCACTGCTCGCTCGCGCAGGTCGACGAGGGCGGTCAGATCTTCGTGCAGAGCAGCACGCAGCACCCGACCGAGACGCAGGAGATCGTCGCCCACGTCCTCGGGCTGCACAGCCACGAGGTCACCGTGCAGTGCCTGCGCATGGGCGGTGCGTTCGGCGGCAAGGAGATGCAGCCCCACGGGTTCGCCGCCATCGCGGCGCTGGGTGCGACGCTGACCGGTCGCCCGGTGCGGCTGCGGCTCAACCGCACCCAGGACCTGACGATGTCCGGCAAGCGGCACGGCTTCCTCGCCAGGTGGAAGGTCGGCTTCGACGACAACGGCATGCTGCAGGCGCTGGACGCGCACCTCGTCGCCGACGGTGGCTGGAGCCTCGACCTCTCCGAGCCGGTGCTCGCCCGCGCGATGTGCCACATCGACAACGCCTACTGGATCCCCAACGTCCGGCTCGAAGGCCGGGTCGCACGGACCAACAAGACCTCGCAGACCGCCTTCCGCGGCTTCGGCGGACCGCAGGGCATGCTGGTCATCGAGGACCTCCTCGGTCGCTGCGCACCCCTGCTCGGCGTGGATGCGGCAGAGCTCCGGCGGCGCAACTTCTACAGGTCCGGCCAGGCCACCCCGTACGGCATGCCGGTCCGGCACGCCGAGCGCATCGGCACCGCCTGGCAGCAGGTGCTGGACAACAGCGACTTCGCGAGTCGGAGCCGGGAGATCGAGCGCTTCAACGCGAGCCACGAGAACACCAAGCGAGCACTCGCGATCACGCCGGTGAAGTTCGGCATCTCCTTCAACCTCACCGCGTTCAACCAGGCCGGCGCTCTCGTGCACGTCTACAAGGACGGCTCGGTCCTGATCAACCACGGCGGCACCGAGATGGGCCAGGGCCTGCACACCAAGATGCTGCAGGTCGCTGCGACGACCCTCGGCGTCCCGCTCGAGAAGGTACGGCTCGCGCCGACTCGCACGGACAAGGTCCCCAACACCTCGGCGACCGCCGCCTCCTCCGGTGCTGACCTCAACGGTGCCGCGGTCAAGAACGCCTGCGAGCAGATCCTCGCGCGCCTCGTCGACGTACCGGGTGGGACGTGGGAGGAGCGCGTGCACAACGCCTACTTCCAGCGCATCCAGCTCTGGGCGGCGGGCTTCTACAAGACCGAGGGACTGCACTGGGACGTCGCCGCCATGCAGGGTGAGCCGTTCAAGTACTTCGCCTACGGCGTCGCGGCCAGCGAGGTCGAGGTCGACGGGTACACCGGCGCCTACCACCTGCGCCGGGTCGACATCGTCCACGACGTCGGGGACAGCCTCTCCCCCATGATCGACATCGGCCAGATCGAGGGCGGGTTCGTACAGGGTGCCGGGTGGCTGACCCTCGAGGACCTGCGCTGGGACGAGACCGACGGCCCCGGTCGCGGCAGGCTGCTCACCCAGGCGGCGTCGACGTACAAGCTGCCGAGCTTCTCGGAGATGCCGGAGGTCTTCAACGTCGAGCTGCTGCAGCAGGCACACGAGGACGGCGCCGTCTACGGCTCGAAGGCGGTCGGGGAGCCGCCGCTGATGCTGGCCTTCTCGGTGCGCGAGGCGCTACGCCAGGCCGCGGCCGCGTTCGGTCCCGAGGGGACGAGCGTCGACCTGGCGTCGCCGGCGACCCCTGAGGCCGTCTACTGGGCGATCGAGACTGCTCGCGCCGCCCCGCAGCCGGCCGCCGACCCCGTCGCCGAGCTGGCGCACGTGTGAGGTCGACATGGACTGGATGAGAGCGGTCAGGCACCTGAGGGCTCACCGGGAACCTGGTGTCCTGGTGACGGTCGCCGGCGTCCGGGGTCACGCACCCCGTGACGCCGGCGCCAAGATGGTCGTCGGCGTCGCAGAGACCTGGGACTCCGTCGGTGGCGGCAACCTCGAGGCGGTCGCGGTCGACCGGGCGCGGTCGCTGATCGCGGACGGTGCGGTCGACCCCGAGCTCCTCACCTCGGCGCTCTCGGACAAGGCGCCCTACCAGCACGGCGTGCAGTGCTGTGGCGGTGAGGTCACGCTGCTGCTCGAGCCGTTGCCCGTCGTACCGGCCGTCGCCGTGTTCGGCGTCGGACACGTCGGGCTCGAGCTCGCACGGATCCTCGCCCGGCACGACCTCGAGCTGCACCTCGTCGACTCGCGGCCCGAGCAGCTGTTGCCGGACCGGCTCGCCGTCCTCGACGACGCACGCGCCACCGTGCACGTGCACCAGGTGCCCGTGCTGCCGGAGCTGGTGCTGTCCACGTTGCCGACCGGGACGCACGTGCTGGTGATGACGCACGACCATGCCGAGGACGCGGCCCTCTGTGACGCGGCCCTGCGCGCCACCGGGCTCGGCTCGATCGGGCTGATCGGCTCGACGGCCAAGTGGGCGCGGTTCCAGCAGAAGCTCGCCGACGAGGGCGGTCACCAGGCCTCCGACATCGCGCGCATCAAGACCCCGATCGGGCTGCCCCACCTCGGTGGCAAGGACCCGGCCACCATCGCGGTGAGCGTCGCCGCGGACCTCCTCCTCTCCTTCGAACGCCAGGACGTGCACGCATGACCCTCTTCCGAGCCACCGTGCTGGACACGCCCGACGACCCCTTCGAGGGGGGTGCCCTGCGAGCCTCCTCCGACGAGGGGCTGCTCGTGCACGACGGCAGGATCGCCGCGCGCGGGCACTTCTCGTCGCTGCGCTCAGCCCACCCCCGCGAGGAGGTCGTGCATCTCTCCGAAGGGCTGCTGCTGCCCGGCTTCGTCGACACCCATGTGCACTTCCCGCAGGTGCGGGTCATCGGCGGGCTCGGCATGCCCCTGCTCGACTGGCTCGAGCAGTGCGCACTGCCCGAGGAGGCGCGGCTCGCCGACACGTCGTTCGCCGCCGGCGTAGCCACCGACTTCGTTCGTGGACTCGTCTCTGCCGGCACCACGTCGGCTCTCGTCTTCGGTTCCCACTTCCCCGCCGCAGTCGACGAGCTGTTCGGCGCGGCCTCACACGTGGGTCTCCGGGTGACCAGCGGACTTGTCGTGAGCGACCGGATCCTGCGCACCGAGCTGCTGCGCACGCCCGAGCGCGCGTACGACGAGTCGGTCGCCCTCGCCTCGCGGTGGCACGGCGTCGGGCGCAATCGCTACGCCGTCACCCCGCGGTTCTCCCTGTCGTGCACCGACCCGATGCTGGCCGCGTGCGCAGACGTGCTGGCCGCCGTACCTGGAGCCTTCTTCACCTCACACATCAACGAGAACCTCCGAGAGATCGAGACCGTCTCGGGCCTCTTCGGCGCCCGCGACTACCTCGACACGTACGACGCGCACGGGCTGGTCGGCCGGCGTAGCGTGCTCGCGCACAACGTGCACCCGGGCGACACCGAGCTCAAGGTGCTCGCCGAACGCGAGGCCTGCGTCGCCCACTGCCCGACCAGCAACGCGGCGCTGGGCAGTGGCCTCTTCCCGCTCGAGCGCCATCTTGCCTACGACGTACGGGTGGCGCTTGGGTCCGACGTCGGTGCCGGCACCGGCTTCTCGCTGCTCAAGGAGGGCCTCCAGGCCTACTTCATGCAGCAGCTCCTCGGCGACGCCGGCTATCCGCTCACCCCAGCACACCTGCTGCACCTGGCGACCACCGCCGGGGCCGCCGCGCTCTCCCTCGACGTAGGCCAGCTCTCGGTGGGCCGGCCCTTCGACGCCCAGTGGATCCGTCCAGCGGCCGGTTCGACGTTCGATGTGGCTTTGCGGCACGCGGCGAGTCCCGAGGACGCCTTGGCGAAGACCTTCGCCCTGGGCACGCCCGCCGACGTCTCAGCCGTCTGGGTCGAAGGAACGACGGCGTTCGAGCAGCGACCGGAGCGCTAGCGGAGGAGCGTCCGTCGAGACCACCGCACCAACGCTGGTCGAGCAGGCGAAGCGCAGCGAGCCGTCCGTCGAGACCACCCTGGTAAGGGGCAGGCACAGACCCCACCCCCGCTGGTCGAGTAGGCGAAGCGCAGCGAGCCGTCCGTCGAGACCACCCCTGGTGAGGCAGGCAGGGACCTATTGCCGTCGAACCAGTCGGATCTTGCCCGGTCTGATGCTCTCGACCCGGTAGCGGGGGTCGTGGACCTGGGTGTGGTGTCGGGTGCAGGTCAGCACCCCGTCGTGGACGCTGGTGTGGCCTCCTTGGGACCAGGGGGTCAGGTGGTGTGCGTCGGACCAGGTCGCGGGCACGGTGCAGCGCTCGACGGCGCAGGTGCCGTGTTGTTGGAGGTTCATCGCGACGCGTTGCTTGGGGGTGTGGAACCTGGTTTTGCGGCCCAGGTCGAGGACTTCGCCGTTGCTGCCCAGGACGGCGGGGATGATCCCGGCCTCACACGCCAGCCTCCGGGCGAGCGTGGGTGAGATCAGGTCCCCGGTGTCCAGAGCGGCGGCCTGGAGGCCGCCGAGCAGGGTGTCCAGCGGGATCGTGACCACCACGGTGGCGGCGACCCCACCGCTGGTGGGGAGCCGGTCGGTCGGGTAGCGGCTGATCCACTGGGTGAACGCCTCACCGCGGACCTCGGGCCGCGCCTTCCCGTCGCTACTGATCGGGTCCGGACGGCTCGGGTTCATCAGGGCTTCGAGCTGGCGGGTGAGCATGGCGGCGTGGAGGGTGGGGATCTTGAACCGGCCCTCGTGGGTGCCGTCTCCACAGTCCCGCACGGTCAGGAACGTCTTGCGCGCTGCGTCGCGTTCTTGGGCTTCGAGCGGGCGGCGAGCTGGGCGTCGGCACCGTCGGGGTCGACCACCTCCAGCAGATGCGGCCCCGAGTCGGCGTAGCTCCCGGGCGTCGTGCTGCGCGGCGAGGTTGACCAGGTGCTGCTCTGCCTTGTCCCGGTCGACCGGGTCCACCTCCGGGGGCAGCGCGTCGACCGCACGGAGGATCTCGGTGGCCTGCTCCAACACCACCGCACCCGAGGCCAACGCCCGCTGGGTGGTCGGGTGCTTCTCCAGGGCACGGGCGGTCTTCACCATCCGGGACGCCGACGGACCGGTGATCAAGGTGAGGTCGCGGACCAGGGCGGCGGTGTTGACCGCGGCCCGCTCAGATGCCAGGTCGACCACGTCGGCCTGGGCGACGACGCCTGGGCTGCAGACCGTCCAGCCGGGCCGAGGCCGCGACGCAGGTCGGTGATGGTCTCGGCCAGCTCGTCGGCGGTCATCGACCAGGTCACCGGGTCCCCGAGCCGGGCGAAGGCGTCGAGCACCGCGCCGGCGAACTTGTGCACCGGGTGGGTGCGTTCGCTGGTCGGGGTGCTCTGGGTCATGGGTCCAGACTGCCAGCCACCTCCGACACTTTTAGCGCTGTTCGATTCCAGGTGTGGAAACCCGACCGAAGCCAGACGAGTGGCAGGGACCGGCGGCCCAGGCAGGGTGTGCGGAAGGCCGCTGGACCACCGCGGAACGTCGACCACGTCACCGTCAAGAACTCGACCACGCAGAGACCGTCGGGGGCACTTGAGCGGCCACCTCACCAGAGTGGTCTCGACCGACGGCTCGCTCCGCTTCGCCTGCTCGACCAGCGACCCTCGATAGCGTGGGGGAATGCAGCTGACCTGGGACCGAGTCGCGGCTCGACGGATGCAGCGCCAGGCATTGACCGCCCAGGCCACCGACCTGACACCGGCTGAGATCGCCCGCGCGATGTGCGGGGTGCATGCGCAGATCTTGAGCGCTGCCGAGCTGTCCGCGGGCAGACGGGTTGCGGGTGCGACCCGAGCAGACGTGCAGCGCGCGCTGTGGGAGGAGCGCACGCTGGTCAAGACGTTCGGCCCACGCGGCACCGTGCACCTGCTGCCGACCGTCGACCTGCCGATGTGGACCGGAGCGCTCTCGGCACTGCCCTCGTCGGTGCCGATGCATCCCGATGGGGTGCGCTTCACCGACGAGGACGCCGACCTGGTGATCGCCGCGATCGGTGACGCCCTGTCGGATGCCGAGCTGACCGTGGACGAGCTCACCGATGCGATCGTGGAACGCACCGGCCCCTGGGCAGGCGAGCGGACCATGGACGCGTTTCAGGACAAGTGGCCGCGCTGGCGGCAGCTGACCAGCACCGCAGCGCATCGCGGAGTCCTCTGCTTCGGACCGAACAAGGGGCGCAGCGTGACCTACACCAGCCCCCAGCGCTGGCTGCCCGGCTTCCGCCCCGACGACGGCCGCAGCGCGATTCGGGCACTGGTCACGGCGTACCTCCACGCCTACGGCCCCGCGACCGCTCAGCATCTCTCCAAGTGGCTCAGCATCCCGCGGCCCGCGGCCGCCGCACTCCTCGAGGATGGTGAACCGGTGCTGCTCGATGGCGAACCGGCTTGGGTCAACCATGGGGACACGGAGGTCGCGGACGAGCCGGCGCAAGGGGTCCGGCTGCTGCCGTACTTCGACGCGTACGTCGTCGCCGCGCAGCCTCGCGCGCTGCTCTTCCCCGGGACTGCCGCGACCCGGGCGCTCTCCCCCAACGGCCAGGCCGGCAACTACCCCGTGGTGCTCGTCGACGGCGTTGTCGGCGGCGTGTGGCACGCGCGTCGGACCGGGTCCAGGCTGGCGATCACCGTCGAGCTGCTGGGCGAAGCGTCAACCCGTCACCGCCGAGAGCTCGACGACGAGGTCGCGCTGGTCGGGAGGGTGATGGAGGCCGGGCCGACGCTGACCATCGGCCCAGTGCAGGTAGGCCCGCACGCATAGGCTTTCCGAGCCCAAGGATCATCGCTGGTAGCGACGCCGTTGCAGCTCCTTGACCGCCTCGACCAGCTCCGGCACCGGGCCATCCGTCTCGACAGCGGGCGCCACGGCAGCGATCGGCAGGGGGACGACCGGGCCGGGCGCGATCCCCCACTCGGCGCGCCACTCCCCCAGCTGCTTCGACGAGGTCACGTAGACGATCCGGCCCAGGCCCATCCAGGCGTGGGCGGCCGAGCACATCGGGCAGTGCTCTCCCGAGGTGTAGACCGTGGCGGCCGCGCGCTCCTCGGGGGCCAGGTGCGACGCGGACCAGCGTGCGATCTCGAACTCGGGGTGCCGGGTCTCGTCGCCGTCCTTGACCCGGTTGCGGTCCTCGAAGAGGACCTTTCCGGAGCGGTCGACGAGCACGCTGCCGAAGGGCTCGTCGCCGTCGTCGAACGCCTCTCCCGCGAGCTCGACACAACGGCGGAGGTGGACAAGGTCGGTCTCAGTGACAGCCACGCAGCGAGTCTGCCTCATGATGGTGCGGATGCGTCCATCCACCACGGCTTCCGAGGACACCCGGCTCCAGCGACTCCTGGTGGTTCTGGGGATCTGTGTCCTGGGGTTCAACCTGCGGCCGGCCGCGGTGAGCGTCGGCCCGGTCCTCGACGAGATCCGCGACGGCCTCGGCATGTCGGCGCCGGCGGCCGGCGTACTGACCAGCCTCCCGGTCCTGGCGTTCGCCGTGTTCGGCGCCCTGGCTCCGGCGCTGGCACGCGCGGCCGGCGTACACCGAACGACGCTTCTCGCCCTCGGGGCGGTGGTGGTCGGGCTGGCCCTGCGCAGTGTGGTCGGTGGAGCGCCACTCTTCCTGCTGCTCTCGTTGCTGGCGCTCGCAGGCATGGCGACCGCGAACGTGCTGCTGCCGTCACTGGTGAAGCTGCACTTCCCCGACCGGGTCGGGCTGCTCACCTCCCTCTACACGACCGCCCTCGCGATCGGCCTGACGATGTCGTCGGCGTTGACGGTCCCGCTGTCCGACAGCCTCGGCTCGTGGCGCTGGGGGCTGGGCACCTGGGCACTGACCGCGCTGCTGGCAGCACTCCCTTGGCTCGGCCTGCTCCGCCACGACTCCGGACCGACGGGGACCATCTCCATCAACCTCCGGCGAGTTGCACGCACCCGCCTCGGGTGGGCGATGGCGGTGACGTTCGCGCTGCAGTCGACGCAGGCGTACTCCATCTTCGGCTGGTTCGCGCAGCTCTTCCGCGACGCTGGCTACTCGGCCGGCGACGCCGGCCTGCTGCTCGGCGTCGTCACCGGCATCGGGATCCCACTGTCCTTCGCCGTCCCCTACCTGGCCGGCCGGACCACGAACCACACCGCGCTGATCCTCGCGCTCCTGGCCTGCTACGGCCTCGGGTACGCCGGGCTGCTGCTCGACGCGTCCGGCGTTGCCTGGCTCTGGGCCGCCCTGGTCGGCGCGGGCACCTCGATCTTCCCGCTGGTGCTTGCCCAGATCGGCCTGCGCGCCCGTACGCCGGAGGGCACCGCTGCACTCTCCGGCTTCACCCAGTCGGTCGGCTACCTGCTGGCCGCTCCCGGTCCGTTCGTCGTCGGGCTCCTCTACGACCGCACGGGTGACTGGACCGCGCCGCTACTGCTGCTGATCGGGCTCAACGTCGTGCTGGCCCTCGTTGCGCTTCTCGTGGCGAGGGAGCAGTACATCGAGGACCAGCTGCCGGAGCTGGGGCACCGGAGGTTGTAGCGCAGGAACCAGCCCAGCATCAGCGCGGTGCTCAGCAGGTAGAACGAGTGCAGGACCCAGAGCGGCCCCGGAGGAAGGCTGAACACGTACACCGAGTGCACTGCGTTGCCCAGGTTGGCGAGCAGCATGTTGCCGAAGCTGTACGACGACAGGTCGCGGGTCCGGCGCGCCTTGGCCAGCATCGGGACCGTGCTCAAGGCAAAGATCACGGTGGAGGCGATCCCGGCGAGCAGCGGCACTGACGAGCTGTTCATGGCTCGACTCTGCGTGCGCGACGACTGACACCGCGTCGGCCAATGCACCCATCCCCGAAACTCGCCTGATGGGCAGATCGACGCAGCGACGTCGACACCACCTGGCTTGTACCGTTGGGAACGGCACATCGCCGTCCAAGTGGACCTTCGAGGGAGGCGCCGAACGTGACCGAGTCAGTGCAGAACAAGGCCGTCTCGCGGAGATGGATCGACGTCTTCAACCAGCGCGACGACGCGGCCGAAGCGGACGTACGCGCGCCTGAGTTCGTCGCTTACGCACCCTCGAGCCTGGAGCCTGATCCGTTGGGGTCGGATGCGTGGGTCGAGTTCCTGGCCGGCTTCGTGGAAGGGTTCCCCGACCTTCGCCTCTCCGTGGAAGCCGCCGTGGGCGACGGCGACCTGGTGGCGCAGCGGATCCACTTCGCAGGCACGCACACGGGCGTCTTCCAGGGCCTGCCACCGACGGGAAAGCAGGTGACCTTCGAGGGCCTGGAGCTCAACCGCCACGGTGAGGACGGCCGGGTCGTGGAGCACTGGTTCCAGCTGGATGCCCTCTCCCTGCTTCAGCAGCTGGGCCTGATGGTCGTGCCTGGACCGCGGTTGATGCCGCGCATCCTGGCCCACCAGGTGACCAAGCCTTTCAAGCGGCGCTGAGGCGAGATCGACGCAAGCTCGGAGAGAGTCCCACTGCGCGGCGGAACACCGGACCTACTCGAGCTCGCCCCAGACCCGCAGCCGCGCGAGCCCGCCGTCGGGGTAGACGTCGAGCCGCACCTCTGTGACCGGCTGGTCCGACTCGACCACGTAGTGGTGACGCGTGTCGGGCTGCAGCGCGACGCGCGGCACCAGCACGACGCCGTCGTCACCGGTGAGCGACGCCCAGCCGGGCGCGTTGCCGACGAAGTACGACGTGTCGATCTCGACCCGCCGCACCACCCCGCGGCCGGCGAGCCGGACGGTGACGTGGTCGTTGCCGTCGTCGCGGCGGCGGGCGTTCTCCCAGCCATCGCCCATGATCGCCGCGCGGCCGGGCAGGATCAGGTTGCTCGGTGAGGAGTAGAACCGGTCGGAGCAGTCGACGACGCGACCGCCGTTCTCGGCGGCGGCAAGGTCGATCGTGCCGGTCAGCAGCGCCGGGTCGGGCTGGGGCTCGCCGTGCACCCGGAAGCGGGCGACTCCGCCGTCCGGGTAGATCGACAGCCGCACGTGGGTGACCCGAAGGTCCGGCGACACCTCGAAGAGGTTGTCGGCGTCCCCCTCGAGCGAGGAGCGCGGGACCAGTGTCACCCAGTCGGCCTTGAGCAGCTCCTCGGTCGAGGGGTAGCCCGCGATGCTGGCTCCTTCGACGGAGGCGTAGGGCGGGTAGTTGCCCTTGAACCACGACGTGTCGATCACGACGCCGTGGACTACGCCAGCGACCCCGAGCCGCACGATGGCGACGTCGTGGCCGGGCTCGCGACGGCGACGGGTCTCCCACCCGTCGTACACCTTGCCCTTGTGGCCGAAGTCCTCGGTCGAGAAGACCGCTCGGCCCGGCTTGATCAGGTTCTCGCGCTCGGCGAAGAGCTCGTCGTTGGCGTAGACCACGCTGCCGGCGAGGGCTCGGGAGGCCAGGTCCGGAAGCTGGGTGAAGTCGTTCATCTCTCTCCTCTGCTCAGGAGCCGGCCACCCGGCTCCGCGTTGATGTCGATCCGCTCGCCGCGCAGCCAGGTGCTGCGGACAACGCCGGCCAGCGGGCGTCCGGCGTACGGCGTGACGGGGTTCTTGTGGTGCAGGGCCGCGACGTCCACGACGAAGGAGTCGTCCGGCGCGAACACGCAGAAGTCGGCGTCGGCACCGACGGCGATCCGGCCCTTGTGCGAGAGACCGACCAGCGTGGCCGGGGCGGACGCCATCCACCGCGCCACGTCGCCCAGCCCGTAGCCGCGCTGCCGGGCCGAGGTCCACACCGACGAGAGGCCGAGCTGGACGGAGGCGATGCCTCCCCAGGCGCTGCCGAAGTCACCGGTGAGCTTGATGTCCTCGGTGGCCGGCGAGTGGTCGGAGACGACGAGGTCGATCACGCCCGACCCGAGGCCGTCCCAGAGCTGCTCGCGGTTCGCCGCCTCCCGGATGGGCGGGCAGCACTTGAACTCGGTGGCGCCGTCGCCGATCTCCTCGGCGGTGAACGTCAGGTAGTGCGGGCAGGTCTCGGCGGTGACCGGCGACCCGGCGATGGTCCGCAGCGCGCCGGCACTGGAGACGTGCAGGATGTGCGCTCGGCAGCCGGTCCGCCGAGCCAGGTCGACGACCTGCGCGACAGCGAGGTTCTCGGCCAGCCGTGGCCGCGAGCTGAGGAAGTCCGTGTAGCGGCGACCGGAGGCAGGACCGATCACGTGCCGGTCCTCGGCGTGCACGATGAGCAGTCCGTCGAAGCTCGCGATCTCCAGCATGGTCTCGAGCAGCTCTTCGTCTGAGAGCGGCGGGAACTCCTCGACACCCGAGTGCAGGAGGAAGCACTTGAACCCGAAGGCCCCGGCGTCGTGCAGCGGCCGCAGTGACGACACGTTGCCCGGGACTGCGCCACCCCAGAAGCCGACGTCGACGAAGCACTGGCCGGAGGCGGCCTTGCGCTTCACGTCGAGCGCGGGGACGTCGACCGTGGCGGGGATGGAGTTGAGCGGCATGTCCACGATCGTGGTCACCCCGCCGGCCGCAGCAGCGCGCGTGACGCTGGTGAAACCCTCCCACTCGGTGCGACCCGGCTCGTTGACGTGCACATGGGTGTCGACCAGGCCGGGCATCAGCACCTCGTCACGCGCGAGCTCGAGCACCGGCCCCGACAGGTGCGAGTCGATCGCGACGATCACGCCGTCCTTCACGCCCACGTCGCACGCCACCTCGCCGAGAGGGGTCACGACCCGAGGTGCGCGGACGACCAGGTCGAGCTTCATGCCCGCACCGGAGTCCGCTGGCTGCCGAGGCCGGAGACCTCGAGCTCGACCACGTCACCGTGGCGCAGGAAAGGCTTGGGCTCCGGCAGACTGACGGCCGCGCCCGCCGGGGTCCCGGTGAGCACGAGGTCGCCGGGCTCGAGCGTCATCAGCGAGCTCAGGTAGCACAGGATGTCTGCAACCTGGAAGCACATCGAGCCGGTGCTGTCCTGCTGTCGCACCAGGCCGTTGACCAGGAGGCGCAGGGTCAGTGCCTGCGGGTCCGGGATCTCGTCGGGCGTGACCAGCCAGGGGCCGACGGGAGTGAAGGTGTCGCAGCACTTGCCCTTGGCCCACGTCGGGCCTTCGGTCGCGAAAGCTCGCTCGGTGACGTCGTTGACCGCGACGTAGCCACCGACCGCTCGCAAGGCGGCGACCTGGTCGGTGCAGCGTCGCAGCCTGCTGCCCACGACGACGCCGAGCTCGACCTCGTAGTCGGTCGCGGTGCTGCCGTCGGGCATCTCGATCACGTCGTACGGACCGACCATCGTGCTGCTCGGCTTCAGGAACACGACCGGTCGCTCCGCGCGGACCCCGCCGTAGTTGTGGCCGATCCCCACGATCTTGCCGGGGCGCGCGACCGGAGGGGCGATCCTCGTCCCTGCCGGCACGGCGTCGAGTCGCCGGCCCGACAGAGCCAGCCGCACCCGATGGAGCGCAACGGTGTCGCCGAGCAGCGCGCCGTCGACGTCTGACGTCACGGGCGACAGGTCGCGCATCGTGCCGTGGTCGTCCAGGCCGGCCGGGATCTCACGCCCGGCCGGTCCCACTCGCATCAGCTTCATGCCGGGACCTCCAGGTCCATGGTCGTTGCGATTCGAGCGCCCAGCTCCTCCAGGAGCGAGGCGGCGTGCTTCATGCAGCGGTCGACGTCCGGCTCCAGGTCGGTGAGCGCGTACGCCGCCCGAATGCCCGCGCCACGGAGCTGCTCGCTGGTCAAGGTGTTCTGGCCGCACACGGCGACCACCGGGATGCCGGCCGATCGCGCTGCCACCCCTGCCACCGCCTTGCCGTGCAGGGTCTGCTCGTCGAGCGACCCCTCCCCCGTCACCACCAGGTCGACGCCGTCGAGACGTGCCTGGAAGCCGGCGAGCGAGAGCACCAGCTCGATGCCCGACCAGAGCTCGGCGTCCAGCAGCGACACCATGGCGAAGCCGATGCCGCCGGCGGCGCCCGCGCCCGGAGCGTCGCGATGGTCCGTGCCGGTCGCGGCCGCGACCACGTCGGCGTACCGGGCCAGGGACCGGTCCAGCAGCTCGACCTGTCCGGGCGTGGCTCCCTTCTGGGGGCCGTACACCGCGGCCGCGCCGAGCGGTCCGGACAGCGGGTTGTCCACGTCGCAGGCCACCAGGACCTGGACGCCGGCCATCCGATCGCGCAGCGGTGCGAGATCGACAGCCGCCAGAGAACCGAGCCCGACACCACCCGGCGCGATCTCGTTCCCGTGTACGTCGATGAGGCGAGCGCCCAGCGCCTGGAGGATCCCGGCGCCACCATCGGTGCTCGCGCTGCCGCCGATGCCGAGCACGATGCGGCGGCACCCGGCGTCGACGGCGGCACCGATCACCTCACCGGTGCCGCGCGTCGTCGCCGTGAGCGGGGCGGTCCTCCCGCCCGGCAGCCGGACCAGCCCGGAGACGTCCGCGACCTCGACCACCGCCGTGTCGCCGCGGCGCGCGAAGCCGGTGCGCACGGGCTCGCCGGTCGGCCCTGTGGCCGTCAGCTGGACCTGCGTGAACCCGGCGGCGAGCGCAGCGGCGACCGTGCCGTCACCACCATCGGCGACAGGCAACGTGTCGACGTCGACCCCGGGCAGCGTCCGCCGCATGCCGCGCGCAACGGCGGATGCTACCTCGGCCGCGGTCAACGACCCTTTGAACTTGTCCGGGGCGATCAGCACGCGAGCCATGGGCGTCAGTCGATCGACAGGAGGGCCGTCGGGGCGTCGGCGCCGGACTCCGCCAGCTCCTCGAACTCCACGACGCTGTCGATCTCCAGGCCCATGGACACGTTGGTGATCCGCTCCAGGATCACCTCGACGACGACCGGCACCTCGAACTCGACCATCAGCTTCTTCGCCTGCTCCAGCGCGGGCAGCAGGTCGTCGGGCTCGAAGACGCGGATCGCCTTGCAGCCAAGGCCTTCTGCGACCTTGACATGGTCGACGCCGTAGCCGCCGAGCTCGGGCGCGTTGATGTTCTCGAACGACAGCTGCACGCAGTAGTCCATCTCGAAGCCGCGCTGCGCCTGGCGGATCAGACCGAGGTACGCGTTGTTCACCACGACGTGGACGTACGGGATGTTGAACTGCGCGCCCACCGCAAGCTCCTCGATCAGGAACTGGAAGTCGTAGTCGCCGGAGAGCGCGACCACAGTGGCCTCGGGGTCGGCGGTCGCGACGCCCAGGGTCGCCGGCACGGTCCAGCCCAGCGGACCGGCCTGGCCGGCGTTGATCCAGTGCCGGGGGCGGTACACGTGCAGCATCTGGGCTGCCTGGATCTGCGAGAGGCCGATGGTCGACACGTAGCGGGTGTCGGGTCCGAACGCCTTGTTCATCTCCTGGTAGACGCGCTGCGGCTTGATCGGCACGTCGTCGAAGTTGGTCTTGCGCTGCAGGGTGCGCTTGCGGTCCTGACAGGAGGTCGCCCAATCCGACCGGTCGGCCAGCGTGCCGGCTGCCTTCCACTCACGCGCCACCTCGACGAAGGCGGCCAGGGCGGCTCCGGCGTCGGACACGATGCCGAAGTCGGGCGCGAAGACGCGGCCGATCTGGGTGGGCTCGATGTCGACGTGCACGAAGGTGCGGTCCTTGGTGTAGGTGTCGACACCACCGGTGTGCCGGTTGGCCCACCTGTTGCCGATGCCCAGCACGAAGTCGGAGGCCAGCATCGTCGCGTTGCCGTAGCGGTGCGAGGTCTGCAGACCGACCATGCCGGCGTTGAGCTGGTGGTCGTCTGGGATCGTGCCCCAGCCCATCAGGGTCGGCACGACCGGCACGCCGGTCAGCTCGGCCAGCTCGACCAGCAGGTCGGACGCGTCAGCGTTGATCACGCCGCCGCCGGCCACGATCAACGGACGCTCGGACGCGTTCAGCATCCGCAGCGCCTTCTCCGCCTGCTTGCGCGATGCGGCCGGCTTTGTCACCGGGAGCGGCTCGTAGGTCTCGATGTCGAACTCGATCTCGGCGAGCTGCACGTCGATCGGCAGGTCGATGAGCACCGGTCCCGGCCGGCCCTCGCGCATCAGCTGGAAGGCCTTCTGGAACGTGCCCGGAACCTGCGCCGGCTCGAGGACGGTCACCGCCCACTTGGTGACGGGCTTGGCGATGTCGGCGATGTTGATCGCCTGGAAGTCCTCCTTGTGCAGCTTGGCCACCGGGGCCTGCCCGGTGATGCAGAGGATCGGGATCGAGTCTGCCGCAGCCGAGTACAGGCCGGTGATCATGTCGGTCCCGGCCGGGCCCGACGTACCGACGCACACGCCGATGTTGCCGGCCTTGGCGCGGGTGTAGCCCTCAGCCATGTGCGAGGCGCCCTCGACGTGACGGGCCAGCACGTGCTTGATGCCGCCGTGCTTGCGCATGGCGCTGTAGAACGGGTTGATCGCGGCGCCGGGCAGCCCGAAGGTCTGCGTGGCCCCTTCCCTCTCCAGGATCAGGATCGCGGCGTCGACCGCACGCATGCGTGTCATGAGAGGTTCCTTCCGGACAGCCGCTCGACCCCGCGCAGGAGGGCCGAGTGGTCGAGGTCCCCGTCACCGGCAGCCTTCGCGGCGGCGACGAGCTGGGCGACGAGCGAGCCGAGCGGTACGACGACACCGGCCTCGCGCGCGGCAGCGGTCACGATGCCCATGTCCTTGTGGTGCAGGTCGATGCGGAAGCCGGGCTCGAAGGAGCGGGACAGCATGTTCTCGCGCTTCTGGTCCAGCACCTTGGAGCCGGCCAGCCCGCCACCGAGGACCTCCATCGCGGCCTTGGTGTCGACGCCGTAGGCCTCCAGGAAGACCAGCGCCTCGGCCACCGCCTGGATGTTGGCGGCGACGATCAGCTGGTTGGCGGCCTTGACCGTCTGGCCGGCACCGTTCGGTCCGACGTGCACGACGGTCTTGCCGACCACGTCCAGGAACGGCTTCGCGGACTGGAAGTCGTCGGCGTCGCCGCCGCACATGATCGACAGCGCTGCGTCGACCGCGCCCTTCTGCCCGCCCGACACCGGGGCGTCGATGATGCGGTAGCCGCGCTCCTTGGCCTGGGCCGCCAGGTCTGCGGTCACGTCGGGCCGGATGCTCGAGAAGTCGATCACCAGGGTCCCTGCCTTCGCACTGTCGAAGACACCGCCCTCGCGGGTGAGCACGTCGGTGACGTGCGGCGAGTCGGGGACCATCACGGCGATGACCTCGGCGTCGGCAACGGCCTCGGCGACGGACCCGGCAGCGCGCCCTCCGGCCTCGACGAGGGGCTTGGTCTTCTCGGTGCCGGGGTCGAACCCGGTCACCTGGTGACCGGCGTTCTGCAGGTGGACGGCCATCGGGCTGCCCATGATGCCGAGGCCGATGAAAGCGATGCGTGTCATGCGTAGATCTCCTGGTTCTTCATCCAGCCGAAGCTGTCGTCGGTGGTGGTCGAAGGCTTGTACTCGAGGCCGACCCAGCCCGAGTAGCCGTTGGCCTCGAGGTCGGCGAGCTGACGCATCAACGGGAGGTCGCCCGTGCCCGGCTCGTTGCGGCCCGGGGCGTCGGCGATCTGCACGTGGGCGACGTGGCGGGTCTGCTCCGCGATGACCCGGTCGACGTCGTCGCCGTTGACCGCGAGGTGGTAGAGGTCGGCGAGCAGCCCGATGCTGCTGACGCCGGTCTCGCGCCTGACCCGTTGTACGACGGCCAGCGCGTCGTCCGCGGTGAGGAGCGGGTACCTCTCGGCGCCGCTGACCGGCTCCACGAGCACGGTGGCGCCGCTGCAGGCGGCTGCGCGGGCGGCGATCCCGAGGTTCTCGGCGGCCAGGTCGTCCTGGACGGCTGGGTCGACCCCGTCGAGGCGGTTGCCGTAGAGCGCGTTGAAGGCCCTGCAGCCGAGACGCTCGCCGATGGTCACGGTGAGCGCGACGTTGGCGAGGAACTCCGAGCGGCGGCCCGGCCACGAGAGGATGCCACGGTCGCCGCCGGGCATGTCCCCTGCGAAGAAGTTGAGGCCGACCAGCTGGACTCCCGCGTCCTGGATCGCTGCCACGAAGGCGTCGACCTCCGCGTCGGACGGCACGGCCACGGGGAAGGGCCACCAGAACTCCACTGCGTCGAACCCGGCGGCCTTGGCGGCGGCGGGACGCTCGAGGAGCGGCAGCTCGGTGAACATGATCGAGCAGTTCACGGCGTACTTCAGGTTGTGCGTCATAACGCTTCTCCTCAACAGAATCCGGGGACGGCGTGCCAGGCGGAGCCGGCGTTCGAGGCCTCGTCGCGCAGGACGCTTGCCTCGATCAGGCCGTAGGGACGGTCGGCGGCGAAGAAGACCTCGCCGGGGTTCTCCAGCCCGAACGGCGAGAGGTCGCTCAGGAAGTGGTGCTTGTTCGGCGCGGAGAACTTGATCTCGGCGACCTCGGCGTGCTGCTCGAGGACGCTCTGGCCCATGCCGTACAGCGTCTGCTGGAGGGCGAGGCTGTGGATCTCCGCGAAGCGCTGCAGGAGCAGCAGCTTGATCGCGTCGTAGCTCTTGTCCCAGTCGACGCCGCCCCGGTCGCTGAACGACGCGTCGTACCTCCATCGGGTGACGAGCGACGTGGCCAGGATGCGGTCGTGCGTCTCTGGAAGGGTCGTGTACTTGTCCTTGAGGTAGCCGAAGAACTCGGAGCCCGTCGACTTGAGTACGACGAGGTCCTTGATCCCCGAGACGACGTGCGCCCGGCGGTCCTCCCCGCGGCCGTCGATGTTCACGACGGTGGTGCGGACGCCCGAGCCGGAGCGGACGAAGGAGTGGTCGTGGCCGGCGCCGTCGACCTGGATGCGCTCCCAGGCGTACTCGTCGATCTCGATGCGTGCTCCGTCGGCCGCAGGGGTCGAGGCGAGGTAGTGGTCACCGAGGGTGAGCGCGAACTCCTCGATCGAGTCGATCCCCTTCTCCTTCGCGAACGCGAAGACGGTGTTCTTCTGCGTGTCGGTCGGGAGGATCTCGGCCTGGTCGCCGGTGACGTGCGCGTCCTCGAAGGCACCACGCAGCGACGTCGAGACGTTGAGGTCCCGGATCTGGTGACGGGCGGTGTCGCGGTAGACCCGGACGACACGGTTCTCGGCCTTGCCGTACTGGTTGGGGCCCAGACGAATAGCCATGATCAGCTCCCTCGGTAGGTGGAGTAGGCGAACGGACTGAGGAGAAGAGGAATGTGGTGGTGCCGACGGTCGGTCACCCGGAAGGCGATGGCGGCCTCGGGGAAGAACCCGCCGGCGTCGTACGTCGTGAGGTCGAAGACCAGCCTGTAGGTGCCGGGGTCCAACGCGGTGGCGAGCCCACCGACCCGCCCGTCGTCGTCGGTCGTGGCCTGGGTCAGCAGCCGGTCGTCGGCGTAGAGCCGGACCTGTACGCCGGCGGCGGGACGACCGCGACCGGCGTCGAGCACATGGGTGGAGAGGCTCATGACTCGAGCACCTTGGTCAGCCGCAGCAGCGCGATCTTGCGGAGCTCGTCGGCTACGACGGCGACCTCGGTCGCGGCGTCGTTGCCCAGCCGAGCCTGGACGTCGGTGAGGATCTCGTCGGCGGTGAGGCCCGTGGCGCAGACGAGGTAGACCCGCCCGAAGCGGTCCTCGTAGGCGGCGTTCGCGGCGCGGAGCTGGTCCTGGACCCCGGCGTCGCGAGCCACGGTGGACTGCTCCTGGCGCGACCAGGCGGCCTCTCGGCCGGCTCCGGTCGCCCGGTCACCGATGCGGGGGTGCGCGGCCAGGGCGCGGTCGAGGTCGGCCTCCGAGAACGACCGGGCGGCCTTGTCCGCGACGTCCAGGGCGTCGTCGACCTCGGCGTACGGCCGGCCGTCGAGCACCGCGGCGACCCAGGCCGGGACGTCGCAGCAGGCGGTCAGCCAGGCGCTCACCTGCGGGTCGGGAGCCGTGTTGAACTCGGAGAGTGCCACCTCGGAACCTTTCGCAATGTGGAATTTGTATTCCGTGTCACGAAAGCATTGCATGCGTCACACCGCTGCGTCAACAGTTTGTTGAAACGAAGTCGCCACCACCGTGGCGGCGGTGGTCAGGTGCGGTTGAGGTAGTTGTAGACCGTGAACCGGGTGACCCCGAGCGCCTCGGCGACCGTCTCGGCCGACTTGCGGTAGGCGAACGCCCCGCGCTCCTCGAGCAGCCGCACCGCGCGCTGCTTCCCTGCCCTCGGCAGGTCGCGGAGCGGGTCACCGAGCTCCGCGGCGAGGTCGGCGAGGAGCTGCTCGAGCCCCCCTGACCCCGTCGCGCGGCTGCCTCCGGCGACGTCCTCGCGGCGCACCTGGAGAGTCACCCGGTCGGCGCCGTGGGTGAAGGCAGAGGCCAGTGCCGCGTGTACGGCGTCGAGCACCTCGGCGTGGTCGCCGGTGACCGACGTACCGAGCGGACCGAAGTCGCAGTCGACCCCCGCAGCCTGGAGCGCCTCGAACGCGGAGGCGGCATGGGCCGGCGTCTCGCCCTCTCCGTGGAAGGGCTCGGTCGTGAACTCGGCAACCACGCGCATGCGGTGAAACTACCCCGGTCGTCGCGCCAGCCGGGCGAGCTCCCTGCGCTCGATGGCGATCTCCGACTCGTCCACCGCCCCGCACTCGATCCCGCGCAGCACGAAACCGGCGAGCGCGGCGGCCGTGGCCGGCTCGTCGAGGTAGCCCGAGTCGCCGCCGTGGACGTAGGCCTCGAGTCGCTTGGCAGCGGTCGGAAGCCCGTCGCGGAAGAAGGCGTAGGTCGCGAGGTAACGACTGGGCAGCTGGGCAGGGTGCAGGTCCCAGCCCTGGTAGAAGCCTCGCTCCAGCGACCGTCGTACCAGGCGGGCATGCAGCCTCCACGCGTCGGCCGCCTGGTCGCCGAGCGGCAGCACGTTGGTCGACCCGTCGGAGAGGTGTACGCCGGTGCCGGCCGCGGCCACCTGCATCACTGCCTTCGCGTGGTCGGCCACCGCGTGCTCCATGCTCTGCTGCTCTGCGGCGATGCCGCACGACGCCGAGTAGTCATAGGTGCCGTAGTGCAGGCCGGTGCACCTCCCGCGGGCCGCGTGGATCATCCGCGCGATGAGCGCACTGCCGTCGGACCCCAGGATCGCCTGCGGTGTCTCGACCTGGATCTCGAAGCGGAGACCGTCGACCCCCTGCGCGGCCTCGATGCGCTCGCACGCAAGCACCATCGCCTCGACCTGGTCGACCGAGGTCACCTTCGGCAGCGTGAGCACCGGCGGGACGCCTGCTGCTTCGACGTACCGGGCGAGAGTGCGGACTCCCCGGGCACGTGTCGGCGCTTCGAAGCTCTTGAACCGGATGCCGAAGAACGGGGTCGACGGCCTCGCCCCAGCGACGCGGCTCACCTCGGCGTCCTCGACGTCGTCAGGCCGTACGCCGTAGCCGTCCTCGAAGTCGATGCGGAGGTCCTCGATCGGCTCGGACTGCAGCTTGGCCCGGACCCGCTCGACCAGCTGTGGGTCACCCCCTACGACGCCCGCGCACACGTCCAGCACCTGCAGCGCCTGCTCCCCCCAGCTGCTCACCGTCTCCGCGTCGTAGCGGTCCGCGGGGACGTAGACGGTGTGGACCGGCTGACGGGCGCCGCGGTCGCCGGGATACTGGGCGGAGAGGTCCGCGTCGGCGTTGGCCAGGCGGGCGTCGAGCTCGGCGTTCAGGTCGTCGACGAAGTCCATCGCAGTAAGCCTCTCATTCCGCATCGTGGATGCTAGTATCTGCTATATGGAATCACAGGCCAAGGGGCGGTCGGGAAGCGTCCAGTCCATCGAGCGGGCCTTCGCCCTCCTGGAGATCATGGCCGACCAGGGCGGGATGGCCTCGCTGTCCCACCTCGCGGCGACGACCTCGCTGCCCCTGCCCACGATCCATCGCCTGGTCCGCACCCTCGTCGACCTCGGCTACGTGCGGCAGGAGCCGTCGCGCCAGTACGTCCTCGCGCCCAAGCTGATCAGGCTCGGCGAGTCCTCCGCGGCGATGCTCAGCGTCTGGGCGCGGCCGCACCTGGCCCGCCTGGTCGACGAGCTCGGCGAGTCAGCAAACCTCGCCATGCTCGACGGCGACCAGATCGTGTACGTCGCCCAGGTCCCCTCCCGGCACTCGATGCGGATGTTCACCGAGGTCGGACGCCGCGTGCTCCCCCACTGCACCGCCGTCGGCAAGGCGCTGCTCTCCTCGATGCCACCCCAGCAGGTGCACGACCTGCTCCTGCGCACCGGCATGCCCGGCTTCACCGAGAACACCATCACCGACCCACGCGCCTTCGGCCACGCGCTCGAGCAGATCGCGGCGCAGGGCTATGCCGTCGACGAGGGAGAGCAGGAGGTGGGTGTGCGCTGCGTCGCGGTCGCGGTCCGCGACATCCCTGCACGGCTCGCCATCTCCATCTCTGGCCCCGCGACGCGCATGACCGACCAGCTGGTCGACCGCGCCGTGCCCCTTCTCACCAAGGCCCAGGAGCAGCTCGCCGAAGAGCTCTCCTAGCCGCGGCGGACCAGCACCACGCTGGCCACGACGAACCAAGATCGGTCCTCCTGCGGTGGATCTCGTAGGCCCGATGCCCTATCTCGACATGCAGGGCCTTCTGGACCCCACCGCGCCCGAAGGCTGGCGGTGGTACAACATCGGCCACCCCGGCGCGAACCGCCCGGCGGTCGGGGTCGACGTCGATGCCTTTCAACAGCGACAGGTCGATCAGCAGTCCGTCGTCGCAGGCGCTCTTGCCGGCGACGCTGTGACCGCCGCAGCGAACCGCGACGGGGAGGCCGGCGTCAGCGGCGAACCGGACCGACGATGCCACATCGGCTGCATCGACTGGGCGTACGACGACCGCCGGCCGCTTGTCGATCATGGCGTTCCAGACCTTGCGAGCCTGGTCGTAGCCGGCGTCGGACGCCGCGAGGAGGTCGCCCTTGACCGTGCGTTGCAGCCCAGCGGACCCGCATCTTGAAGATCTCGGCGATGGTCGCTGCTGTGGACCCGCCCACGAGCTTCGGCGTCGAGCACCGGCCCGCCGAGAAGGCGCTGGCGGAGAGCGGGCTCGACTACACGAGCCTGCGTTCGGCGTTCCTGCTCCAGGCGATCCTCACGACGTTCGGTCCGGACATCCGCAAGGGGCGCCTGATCGCGCCGTCGCGCAAGGGCAAGGTCGCGATGGTCGACCTGCGCGACGTCGCGAGGGCTGCGGTCAACATCCTCGTCGACGGAGACCCGCACCTCGGCAAGACCTACCAGCTCACGGCGCCGACCGCGTTCACCTTCTTCGAGCTCGCGGCCGCCTGTGCCAGCGCCTCGGGCCATCCCGTGAAGCACATAGCGCCACCCAAGCCCGTCGCACGGGTGATGCTGCCGTTGGTCGGCGGCGAGACGTTCTGGAGCGCCCGGAAGATCGTCGAGCTGCTCGCTGCGTTCGACCGTGGCGTGGAAGCCAGCCCTAGCGGCGATCTCGAGCAGTTGACCGGCACGCGGGGCACGAGCCTCGAGGACTTCGTGGCCGAGCACGCGAGCGAGCCCCGCTGACGATGGCTCCACGCTGCCCGTCAGGCGAGCGCGAAGTAGCGCAACGCGTAGTACACCCAGCTGACCGCAATGGTGACCGTGGCCACGACGATCCCGTAGCGGGTGAACGTCCAGAACGAGATGGGATGGCCGTTGCGGGCGGCGATGCCGAGTACGACGACGTTGGCGCTCGCTCCGACAGCGGTCGCGTTGCCGCCGAGATCCGACCCGATCGCCAGGGCCCACCACAGCGACTCGGCCTGTGCTGAGCTGCCGCCGGCCGCCACCAGGTCGGACACCAGCGGGCTCATCGACGCGACGTAGGGGATGTTGTCAACGATCCCCGACAGCAACCCGGACGCCCAGATCAGGACGGTGCCTGCGGCCAGATAGCGGTCTCCGACGGCCTCGGTCAGCGTCTCACCGAGGTCTCCGATGACGCCGACCTCGACCAGTGCGCCCACCATGATGAACAGGCCCATGAAGAACACCAGGGTGGGCCACTCGACCTCTTCGAGGTACTCCGGAGGATCCAGGCGGGACCACGCCACCAAGAGCCCGGCGCCCATCAGCGCGACGATGGCGGGATCGACGTGCAGAGAGGCGTGCAGGATGAAGGCGAGCAGCACCAAGCTCAGCACGATCGAGCTCTTCACCAGAAGCGCCGTGTCGTGGATCGCCTCCCGCTCGTCCAAGCGCATCACCGCCTCCACCCGCTCCTCGTGGTAGGGCAACGACCGCCCCCACAGCAGCCAGCACAGGCCGACGAACACCACCATCAGCACCACCACCAGCGGTCCCAGGTGGACCAGGAAGTCGTTGAACGTCAGCCCCGACCGGCTGGCGATGATGATGTTCGGCGGGTCACCGATAAGGGTGGCGGTGCCCCCGATGTTGGAGGCCATCACCTCCGCAATCAGGAACGGCACCGCTGGCACACCCAGCCGCTCGCACACCAGCATCGTCACCGGAGCAACCAGCAACACGGTCGTCACGTTGTCCAGCAGTGCCGACGCCACCGCGGTGATCACGACCAGCATGACCATCAAGCGGAACGGTCGACCGTGCACCCGTTTGGCCGACCAGATCGCAAGGTACTCGAACACGCCGGTGCGCCGAACGATGCTGACGATGACCATCATGCCGAACAGCAGGAAGATGACGTTCCAGTCGACGCCGGTCTCCTCGCTGAAGAAGCCGGACTCGACATCGACGACGCCCAGCAGAACCATCGCCGCAGCCCCAGCCAGAGCGGCCGCGACCCGATGGATCCGCTCCGTCGCGATCAGGGCATAGGCCGCCACGAACGCGGCGATGACAAGTGCCGTGGTCACTGCTGCGACGCCGTGAGCAGGTGCCTCAGCAACTGGCTGACGGTGATCGCACCGACATACTCCCCTTGGTCGACCACGGCAACCAGCGGACTCCGCAGCCGAGCCATGCGAGCCGCCACCTCCATAGAGTTCGCATCCCCTTCGACCACCGGAAGGTCATCCGGGTCGGGGCGCTTCGGCAGCAGCTCGCGCACCGGGCTCCCGGCCAGTCGCCCACACAGCTCATCGGCGGCCTGCTCGTCGTACACCGCAGCCAGCTGCGGGTCATCTTGGACGTAGCCCGGGATCACGAACCGCAGCACCTGCGAACCGGGCAGCACCGTATGGGGTCGACCATCGGCGTCCAGAACCACCAGCCCTGGAATCCGATGCCTGGCAAGAATCCGCGCCGCCTCCATCGCATCGGTGTCCAGAGCGACGGTCGGGATCTCCTCGGCCAGGTCACGCGCGCGCATCAGTCAGCCTCCAGTAGTCACAGCGAGTAGTCACAGCCGGGTTCGCGGCCAGGCTAGCGCTTCGAGCCGAGCCCTGACGTTCTAGCCGTGGTCCTTGCTGCCCGTGGGACTGGCATCCACTGCCGCCCAGATCGCTCCGCTCGTGCTCTCCGAGCTGCAGTCCCAGTCGAGAGCGAGCTCGTCGAGCAGCGCGAGCGCTCCGGCTCTGAGCGCGGGGCCTCGTCGCTGAGGGGTCGCGGCCGTGCCTCCCCTCCAGGTCACCTCCAGACGGACAAGATCCGCGTCCTGCCAGAAGATGGCGATGGCTGCGGACGCCGGACGGAAGCGGAGCGCCTCGGTCACGGCTTCGCTGGCCAGCAAGGCGAGGCTGTCGGTGACATCGACGCCGACCGCGCGGTCATGGCACCACGACACAACGAAGAAGCGCGCCGACGCCGCCGCCGCGGGCGTGCAGAGGAGGTCGACCCGAGTCGTCGAGTCGGCCGCGCGAGATGGGAGCCCGCGGTCCCGAGCGCCGGTCGAGCCATGAGCCTTCACAGGTTCCGTTCTCCCAGCTGTGCAGTGCCGGACCCGCCGTCGCGCACGCTGTGGCTCGGGGCGATCTCAAGGGCGCTCGCGAGCCCGGTCCGCCTCAACAGATCCAGACTTCGTCGCGAGGGACCTCGCACCACTACCCGGGCCTGCCGAGCCTGGCAACGTCGCTTGGCCCACAACATCGCCGCAACGGATGCCGACGAGAGACTCGAGACACGGGAGATGTCGATGACGAGCGTCGGCTGACCGTCGGCCAGCAGGTGGTCGAGTCGCCACCGTAGGTCGCTGATCCCTTCGCGCAAGGAAGCGTCATCGAGCGCGATGACCACGCAGTCACCGTGGGCGTCCAGCAGGTACTGATGACTCGCCGCGGTCGTCGGGGCCAGCCCTCCGAATCTGTGGTTCCTCATGGCATGAAAGGCTCCCAACGCAACATTGCAGTCGTCTGGGACGACTGATTGCAGTTTCATGACAAGGCGGGGAAGCGTTGAACGCACTCCCCTATGCACCCAAGATGGGCAGGTGAGCCCAGTCCAACCCCGTCTGCTCGTGCTCGAGGACGACGAAGGGCTTCGGACCTCGTTGCGGCTCCTGCTTGAGGATCGCGGCTTCGTCGTCGACGAGTTCGCCCGTGCCGAGACCGCTCTCGACGCTGTCACGCGCCACCCGGTGGACCTGATGCTCGTCGACCTGATGCTGGGCGGGATGGACGGGTTCTCCTTCATCCAGCGGGTTCGACCGACCAGCCAGGCACCCATCGTCGTCCTCAGCGCGCGCGACAGCCCCGACGACATCATCGCCGCGCTGGAGGCCGGTGCCGACGACTACGTCACCAAGCCGTTCGACGTCGGCGAAGTTCATGCTCGGATCAAGGCACTGCTGCGTCGCCCGAGCCTGGCCGATCACGCCGACCTGGCAGCCCGCCGTGACTCCGTCACGCTGGACAGCCACGATCAGCCGCTGGTCTTCGACATGGGGGCCGGCGTCCTCAAGCGAGGTGGAGACGAGATCCCGCTGACGAGCACCGAGTATCGGCTGCTGACGGTCCTGACCCAGCACGCCGGACTGGTGCTGAGCCGCACGGCACTCCTCGAGCGCGTCTGGGATCGGGGGTACTTCGGCGATGAGCGCATCGTGGACGTCCACGTTCGGCGGCTCAGGAAGAAGCTTGAGCTCGAGCCCAGCGCCCCCACAACACTGGTCACGGTCCGGGGACTCGGCTACCGGCTCGACCCGAGGTGACATCACGCGTGCGCCGACAAGGGCTGAGGTCATCCGTCACGGCGTTCTTCGCACTCGGAGCGCTCGCGCTCTCGGTCACGCTTGCTCTGGGGACCTACCTGTCGGCGCGCCACTTCCTGGTCGAGCAACGCGAACGCGGTGCACTCAGGCAGGCGTTCGTCAACGCAGCCCTCGTGCGTGACGGACTGAACACGTCGGGCACCGAGGTGAGCGAGGTCCTGGGATCGATATCGCTCCCCTCCGACACCACGATCTACGTGCACCGGGCCGACGCCTGGTTCTCCTCGTCACTCGAGACTGACGCGGGAGGACCGACCGCAGCGGTGCGGCCCCTGGTGCGCGCCGGCTCCGCGTCACTTGGCTGGATCGGTGACAGCCAGCCCGCCGTGGTCGTGGGCGTGCCGCTTCGATCGGTGGACGCCGAGTACTACGAGGTCTCCATCGCGCGCGAGCTCGATGACACGCTGGACACCCTCCGGATCGCGCTGATCGTCTGCGCGGGTGTCACGACGCTGGCTGGCGCACTACTGGGGAGGGCGGCAAGCAGGCGAGTCCTTGCTCCGCTGGGCGAGGTGACGAGTGCCGCTGCTCGGATCTCGTCCGGTGAGCAGAGCATTCGCCTCGAAGGCACCGACGACCCGGACCTCGCCACCCTGGTCGGAGCCTTCAACAACATGGTCGATGCGCTGGAGGAGAGAGTGCGTCGAGACGCGCGATTTGCGGCCGACGTCAGCCACGAGCTGCGCACCCCCCTGACCACACTGACCAACAGCGTCAGCCTCCTTCAGGGGGCACCCGGCCTCTCGCCGCGCGCCCAGCAGGCGGTCACTCTGATGACCACCGAGCTCAGCAGGTTCGCCAGGTCGCTCGAGGACCTGCTGACGCTGGGTCGCATTGACGCCGGCGTCGTCGAGACGCGCCACCAACAGGTGCCGCTTGCCGCACTGGTGTCCACGGCCCTGGCTGCCGGTGGCCGTCCGGAGCGACTGCTCGTCCCGGCCGGGGCGGCAGGCGACGCGCCGGTGGTCGTGGATCGGCAGCAGATGATCCGAGCGCTGCGCAACCTCTTCGACAATGCTGACGTGCACGGCGACGGGCTCACCGCCGTACGACTGGTACGACGTGGCCCGTTCGTCGACGTCGAGGTCGAGGACGACGGACCCGGCGTGGACGACGCCGACAAGGAACGCATCTTCGAAAGGTTCGCGCGGGCAGGGTCGCGGCGGCAGAACACCGGGACCGGCCTTGGACTGAGCATCGTCGCGGAGACACTGAGACGGCACCACGGCAGCGCCTGGTGCCACGACGGGCCCACGGGCGGCACCGTCTTCGTCGCGCGACTTCCGCTGGCACACCCGGCCGGAGACGAACCGTGACGCGGCGCCGACGAGTTCACGCGATGATCGCCCCGCTGCTCCTGCTCGGTGCCGGCTGCGGCTCGTCCACCGGCGGCGAGCCTCGAGCCATCCCTGCCGACCAGGTCCCGTACCGCCTCCTGGAGGACTCACCCTCGATTGACGGCCCGGCCGGGGAACGCGAGCGGCCGCGGGTGGAAGATGCGCGGATCTACTGGGTTGACCCCGACGACACCCTCCTCCCTGTCGGCAGGGAGGGGCGCTGCGCACAGCCGGCGGCAGCTCTGGCTGAGAGGCTGCTCGCCGAGCTGGTCGAAGGCCCGACCCCGGACGACCGGGCCAGCGGCCTGGGCACCGCCCTGGCGCCGGGGTCAGCGCTCAGGCTCGACGACCTGAGGGCCGGAACCGCCACGGTGTCGCTCGACCCGAGCGCCCAGTCGAGCAGCGCCGAGCGCCTTCCGGTCGCGATCGGCCAGGTCGTGCTGACCCTGGGCAGCGTGCCCGGCGTCGTCCGGGTGTCGATTGCGCACGACGGGGAACCCCTCCAGGTGCCGCTGCCCGGTGGCCGGCTCACGTCATCACCCGTGACGACCGCGGACTACGAGGAGCTCGTACCCCCGCGCGACAGACTGCCTGACCGCCGCAGCGGCGAGGTGGCCGGACCGTGTGCGTCCTGAGGCCGATGGCCTGCGTCGCTCAGCCGAGATCCAGCTCGTCAGCCGGAAGCGCGAGACCACCGGGCAGGCCGACATCAACGCGCTCGGTGACCACTGCGTCTGCGTTGGTGGCCAGCTCGATGGAGGCGAAGCCGGTCTGCAGACCCGATTCCACGTTGAAGTACTGCAGCCTCACACCAAGCGTCTTCAGGGGCGCGGAGAACGGAGTCGAGAAGCGGTTGAAGGTGGGCCGCTCCTCGACCCCTCCGGAGGTGCCGAGCTGGTCCACGACCGTCCACGTGACCAGCTCGCCGTCGGTGTTCCACACCACCCACGGACCCTCAGCATCGTGGAGGTGCCCCACGTTGACGGTGCCCGCCGGCAAGTCAGGGATGCCGTCGTCCCACGGCGTAGTCTCGTGGCCCACGGAGGCTCGCACGAGAGACAGGTCTTCGAGGTCCAGATAGCCGAGCGCCAGTTCAGGCTGGTGCATCAGGACGATCACCGGCCCGTCGCCGACCTCCTCGCGCAACTGCGCACCCGCCTCGGTCTCGGAGACCCCCGACTCGTTGCTGATCAGCCCTCCGAACAAGGTCTTGAACTCCGGGTCAGCCGCACCCGCAACCTCGAACCCTCCCACGTCGACCACGCTCAGGTCCGGAACGGCGACGCCATAGTCCTCGAGCTGTCGGATCGTGGCGGCCGAGTCATGGTCGCCTTTGACGGCCACGGTCGCGATCTCCCCGCTGGCCTCCGCCTCCCGCCTGACGAACTCGCGCTCGGCCACCGCACCGTTGGAACTCACGTCACCGGAGATCGTGCGCAGCGCAATCGCATCCTCGCCCAGGAGCGCCACCAGGGACGCGTACAGCACTCTGCGCACCCGCGTGCCCACCAGGCTCCCCTGAGGGTCTGCTTCGGCCAGGACGACTCGTTCTCCCTCTCGCGGCTCGAGTGAGGCCGCCGCATCGGCTAAGGCCGCGGGCAGCGAGACCTCTGCCCGGTCGACGTACCGCTCTGCCCTCTCCTTGATGCGTTGGGTGTTCTTCTCGATGAAGGGGCGCACCTGCTGCCCCACCTCGCGCGTCTGTTGGCTGCTGAAGCTCAGGCCCGGCACATCTGGCATCGGGTACGACGCAGCAGGAGGGTTGCTGCACTCCCAGCGGTCGAACAGGTGCGCGGCCAGCCCGAGCGACAGCCCCAGGGCCAGCACCGCGGTGAGTGCCGGGATGCCGACTCTGCGCAAGGTCGAGGCGCCCGGACCAGGGAATGGGTGCTCGACACGGAACAGTCCCAGCAGCAAAGCGCCACCGATGACCAGGACCGCCAGCTGAGTCCAGCCCAGTCGGCGCCAGAAGTCGGCGGCCAGCTGCGCGCCGTATGCAGCCGCGACGGCGTCTGTATCGCTGATGAACTGAGCGTTGGCCTGCACGAACTCGGGATCGACGTACGAGGTCAGCGTGCCCCCGGCCTCCGGGGGTCCAGTTGCGCGGATGTAGGCGCCGAAGCCACCGGCGCCGGTCTGCGCCCAGTAGATGCGCCCCAGGACGCCGGTGTCCAAGGTGGAGACACCGTTGCGGCACAAGGAGATCTGCACCGGCAAGGTGCCTAGCCGGTCGTCGAACTCCGCGTTCTCGATCGCACGCTCGGCCGACACGGGGAGAGACACCACCGCGGCTAGAAGTCCTAGGAGCAGCCAGCGCAGGGCGTTGGAGCCGAGCCGGCGAGCAGGGTGCCCCATGTAGCCACGTTCCCACAAGGCAGGGTCCGCGGCACGATCCGGATGCTCCGAGCACGGGGCTGGACAGGCAGGGACGTCGCGAAGCTGCCATCAACATCCTCGTTGACCGAGCGCAGGACCTCGGCAGGACGTTCGTCCTCAGCGGGCCTACCGCCTTCACCTCTCAGCGGGCGTTGTCCTCCCGCCAGAGTGTGACCAGCCCGCGGAAGTGGCTCAGGAACTCGTCGTGCTCGTGGGCCGGATAGGTCGCCGTGACGGTCTCGCGGAGGATCTTGTCGAAGGCATCCGACCCCACCCAGTCATGCACTCGCTCCTCGAGGTGGCCGAGGTTCTCAGAGCACCAGTCCCAGTAGCGGTCGCTCTCGAAGTAGTCGTCCGCCAGGGCGAGGTAGGCGGTCAGCTTCTCGTCGTAGGTCATGTCTGGCTCGTCTGCGATCGCGAAGTAGCGACTGGTCTCCAGGTCCACCCGTGACTTCCGGCCGGTCACGACGCAGTACGTCGACCAGCGGACCAGTGCGGTGATCGCCCACGGGAAGTAGTAGTGGAGCGACGTCACCGCCACGTCGGGGCACGCGTTGGCGTAGTCGATCGGATAGACCTCGTCGCCCCGGACCAGCATCTCCGCTGAGTTGAACTCCCAGGAGAAGAACGCGTTGACGATGCGGCTGATCGCAGCGGTCTGGTGACCGGCCGACTCGGAGAGGAAGTCGTGCGAGACCGCGTAGCGGTTGTGCATCGGCTGGTCGGGACGGAAGTCCATGACCATCGTCTCGGGCCCGATGGACAGCGCTCGGGCGAAGTGCTCGTAGTCGATGGTCGCCTGCAGGTGCATCAGCATCTCGCCCGACTCGTCGTACGCCCGGTGCAGGTCGTCCGGGCCGTCGATCCGCGACACCCCTCGCCAGCCACCGCCGTCGAAAGGCTTCATGTAGAGCGGGTAGCCGAGCCCCTCGGCGATGGTGTCGAGGTCGAAGGGCTGGTTGTAGCGCTCGGCGGTGTAGGCCCAGCGCACGTTGTCGATCGGGTTCTTGTAGGGCACCAAGGTCGTGGGCGGCACGTGCAGCCCGAGCCTGACCATCGCGCAGTAGGCGCTGTGCTTCTCCATCGACTGGAAGGTGAACGGGCTGTTGAGGAGGTAGGTGCCGTTGACGAGGGCGGCCTTCTTCAGCCACTCGCGGGGGTGGTAGTACCAGTGCGCGAGGCGGTCGATCACCAGTGGCGTGCGCACCGTGTCGTCGAGCCGGAACGGCTCGATGGTGAGCCGCTCGCTGGCGAGCGTGTGCTTCTCGCCGCCGTGCTCGATGGTTCCGACCATGTCCAGGATCGCCTCGAACGCCTGAGGCCAGTCCTGCTCTGCCCCGAGGAGCAGTCCGATGAGATGGTTCTTGGGCATGGTCCAAGCATGCCCTCAACCGGGGCCGGGCATGCTGGGAGCATGAAAGCGACGGAGCGCTGGGACTCGGAGCGGATGCAACAGCCGATCAGCCTGGCGCGCTGGGGGCATTACGGCACGCCCGTGCTGGTCTTTCCGACAGCAGGCGGCGACGCGGAGGAGATCGAGCGCCACCACCTGGTCGATGCGTGCTGGGAGCTCGTGGACAGCGGCCGGGTGAAGCTCTACTCGTGCGACAGCGTCGCCGGTCGGGCGCTCGCGACCGGGGCGGGCACTCCGGCATACCGGATGTGGCTGCTCAACCAGTACCACCAGGCGGTGGTCCACGAGGTCGTCCCCGCCATCTACGCCGACCTCGGCGCCCCCGGCGACCAGGGACCGCGGATCGTCACCGCGGGCGCCTCGATCGGGGCGTTCAACGCTGTCGCTCTGCTCTGCCGCCACCCGGACCTCTTCGAGGCGGCGATCGCGATGAGCGGTACCTACCGCCTGCAGCGGTTCCTCGAGGGGCAGTACACCGACGACCTCTACTTCTCGTCCCCGCTCGACTTCCTGCCCAGCCTCGACGGTCCCCAGCTGGACGCGCTGCGCGAGCGACGGGTCATCCTGGCGTCGGGAGAGGGCGCGCACGAGGACATCGGCGAGTCCTGGGCGATGGCCGACGCTCTGGGCGGCAAGGGCGTGCCCAACCGTGTCGACTCCTGGGGCCCGGAGTTCGAGCACGACTGGGCGACCTGGTGGCGCATGCTTCCCCAGTACCTCGACGAGGTCTGCTAGACCGCCCCTCGACCACCGAGGGTCGAGAGCAGGAGGGCCTCGGCCAGGCAGGCTCGCTCGAAGTCACCGAGGTGCAGGCTCTCGTTCGCCGCGTGTGCGCGGGTGTCGGGATCCTCGACTCCGGTGATCAGCACCTCCGCGTCAGGGAAGGCCTCGGCGAACATGGCGACGAACCCGATCGAGCCACCGACGCCGATCTCGACCGGCGCCACACCCCACGCTTCGGAGAAGGCGAGCCGCGCGGCGTCGTACGCAGGCCCGGTCGTGCGCGCGGAGTACGGCGCCACCGGCTCTCCCGCGGTCACTCGCACCTGAGCACCCCACGGGACCCGCTCCTCCAGGTGCCGGACCAGCGCGTCGCGTGCGGCCGCGGCGTCGTCCCCTGGCGCGATCCGCAACGCGATGCGCGCACGAGCGGCCGGCACGAGTGCCCCGCCGGCCTGGTCGACAGGCGGGGCGTCGATGCCCAGGACGGACAACGCGGGGCGACGCCAGAGGCGTGAGGTCAGCGACCCAGAGCCGATGAGCCGCACTCCCTCGAGCATCCCGGCATCGGCGCGCAGGCGTTCGTCGGTCAGGTCGAGCGGTTCGGCCTCGCTCCGGGCCAGGCTCGCCACCGCCACGTCGCCGCGCTCGTCGTGCAAGGTGGCGAGGAGTCGGACCAGCACGGTCAGCGCGTCCGGCACGGGACCGCCGTACACGCCGCTGTGTACGCCGTGTCGCAGGGTCGCGATTTCGACGACGACGCTCACTCCCCCGCGCAGGGACGTGGTCAGCGCGGGCACGCCGATGCGCCAGTTGGTCGAGTCAGCGAGCACCAGTACGTCGGCCGCCAGCCGTTCGCGGTGCTCGGCGAGCAGGGCGGGCAGCGTCGGCGACCCGATCTCCTCCTCCCCCTCCACCAGCACCGTGACGCCCACACCGAGGTCGTCACCGAGGGCGCGCAGGGCCGCACAGTGAACGACGACGCCCGCCTTGTCGTCCGCCGCACCGCGCCCGTACAGCCGGCCGTCGCGTTCCACGGGCTCGAACGGGTCGCTGTCCCAGGCGGCCGGGTCTCCCACCGGCTGGACGTCGTGGTGGGCGTAGAGCAGCACGGTCGGGGCTCCCGGAGGCGCGGGCGACCGACCCAGCACCGCCGGCAGACCATCGGCCGCACGCACGACCTCGACCTCGTCGAGTCCGGCCTCCTCCAGCTGCCGGGCCACCTCGGCGGCCGAGGCCTCCAGGTGCGACCGGGCAGCGGGGTCGGCGGACACAGAGGGGATGCGCACCAGCCGCTCGAGGCTCTCGCGCGCGGCAGGGAGGTCGAGCCGCATCAGGCGGCGTACAGCTGCAGGTCGGCGGCGAACCGCTCGGTCATCTCGATCACCCGCTGCAGCTCCTGGTGCCGCACGATCACGATGCCGTCGCCGATGGTCGTCGCCCGCCAGTCCCGCCTCGGGGCTCCGAGCGGCAGCAGGTCGACGAGTACGACGTCGCCGCCGTACTGCGCCAGCAGGCCGTCCATGCCCTGCACCGACGAGATCCGCCCGACGCCGCGCGCGCGCTTGCAGATGCTTCCGACGTTGTAGTGGTTCTCGAGGCGGCGCATCCCGCCGTGGACGACCGCTTCGGCCCAGCCGACGTACACGTCGCCGTCGGTGTTGAAGTTCATCAGGTCGACCACCCGCACCCCGGGCGGGCGGGCCCCGATCTCCCCGAAGACCACTTCCCCGTCGGGCTTGAGATACCACTCCATGTGCGTGAAGCCGGTGTCGAACCCGAGCGCAGCGAGCACCTGCTCCCCCATCCGCCTGCCGCCTTGCAGGTGCTGGACGTCGATGTCACGCAGCGAGATCGCAACCGGGCTCACCCATTCGTGCTGGGCCATCTGCAGGGGACGCGGGCGATACCAGAGCACGTGCTCGAACATGATCCGGCCACCCGCGCAGACCGTGTCGTAGGTGAACTCCTCGGCCTCGACGAACTCCTCCACACTCACCTCCGGCACGTGCCGCAGCAGCGGCAGCATCTCGGCGAGCGCTGCGCTGGAGTCGACGCGGTAGGTGTCCGCCGATCCGGCACCGGCGATCGGCTTCACGATGAGCGGGTAGCCGATCTTCTCGGCCGCCTCCCAGATGCCCGCCACCGTCGTCGCGCTCGCGTGCCAGGGAGTGCGGATCCCGGCGGCGTCAAGGGTCCGCTTCATCTGCTCCTTGTCGCGGAACGGCAGCGTCTGCTGGACCGTCATGCCGGGCACACCCAGGGCCTCGCGCAGGCGCGCGGCCAGCATCATGTACGGCTCCCAGAGGCACTCCACCCGGTCGATGTGGATGTGGCGGGAGAGCCCTCGGAGCGCCGCCAGGACGGCGCCCTCGTCCGCGAGGGAGACGTGCTCGTAGTGGGAGAGCGCCTCCTGCGCGGGTCCAGGAAGGGCGCCACGGGGCTGGTCGCCGACGCCGATGACCGTTGCCCCCACCGCGGCGAGACCGCGGGTGAAGTACGCGATCTCCTGCGGGTAGCCCGGCGAGATCATCACGACGTTGGTCACAGCGCCTCCATCAGCTCGACCCGGATTCCACTGACGATGCGGCCCAGCGCGTCACGCACCACCTCGGTCTGCGGGTCGCGGACCGTGACGTGCCCCTGCCCGGTGTAGTCGGTGCCGGCCTCCTGGCCCTGCCTGGGGAGCTGCGACTCGACCACGAGGTGCCCCACCTGGCGGTTCACCTCGTCCACGCCGTGCACCGCCCGGACCCGTCCCCGGCCCATGCCGCGCAGGTACGCCGTACCGGCGGCGTAGCGCCTCTCCGGAACGTCGAAGGTCCCGAGTACGACGAGCCGCGCCCAGGCCGAGTACAGGTCGAAGTCGTGGGTGTAGCCGTGCATCGAGGTCAGCTGCGCGCCGGGTGGCCGTGCTGCCACCTCCGAGACCGCGACCGAGCCGTCCGGCCGTCGGAACCACTCCATGTGGGTCAGCGCGTCCCGTACGCCGAGTGCGCGAAGCGCGGCGGGACCGACCTCGTGGATGCCGGCGTACTCGGGACCGGTGATGTCGCGGGGAAGCAGCACCGTCCACTGGATCCAGGGGTTGCGCAGGACCTCGAGCGGCGGAGGGGTGTAGTCGGCGATCGACGACCAGACCGTCGTACCACCCATCGAGACGCTGTCGAACGTGTGCTCCTCCCCCACGAGGAACTCCTCGAGCAGGGCCGGGGCGTCGCCGCTCGGCGGGAGCGCGCTGAGCCAGCCTTCCAGCGCCGAGCGGTCGTCGAGCCGGTAGGTGGCCTGCGAGCCAGCACCCGCGGGCGGCTTCGCCACCAGCGGGAACCCGACCTCGGCCGCGAAGTTCCAGGCTTGGCCCGCGTCGTGCACCAGGGCGTGTCGTGCGCACGGCACGCCGGCCGCGCGGAGCACGTCCTTCATCCGGGGCTTGTCCCGCACGTTGAGGGCGGTGTCGACGTCCATGCCCTCGATGCCCATGGCCTCGCGCACCTGAGCCAGCGGCACCTGCAGCTGCTCCAGCGCTCCGACGAGCCGCTCGACCCGCCCCATCTGGCCGGCCAGCCCGCTGACTCCCTCGGCGATCTGCCGTGGGTCCAGCGCGTTGTCGACCCGCCAGTGTCCGGCCAGCTGACCGCGCAGGTCGGGAGCGACCTGCTCCAGTGGGGTGCTGGTGATCAGGCCGAGCCTCACCCCCGGCAAGGAGGCGGCCGACCTCACGAAACGCGCGGTGGCCTCGAGCAAGTACGGCGCGACGAACGCGGCGGCGACCATGGACGCCACGTTACCCAGGTTCGGCTGGTTGAGGCGCGTGCGTAGCGAGCCTCGGAACCTCGCGACCAGCCCGACTAGCATGGACGGAATGCGAGTGATCTTCGTCGAGCCGAGCTTCCCGAAGAACCAGCGCCAGTTCGTCCGTGCCCTGTCTGAGGTCGGCGCCGAGGTCATCGGCATCGGGGAGTCACCGCAGGAGTTCCTGGACGACGAGCTGAAGAGCTGGATGGCGCACTACCAGCAGGTCGGCAACGTCGTCGACGTCGGCGTGATGACCGACGCGGTCCGCTGGTTGCAGGACAAGCTCTGGGTCGACCGCCTGGAGGCGACGATCGAAGCCCACACGCTTGCCGCCGCCGAGGTACGCGAGCGTTGCACGATCCCGGGGACGTCGCTGCGCACGACCTGGCTGTGCCGCGACAAGCCGTCGATGAAGGAGGCTCTCCGCTCGGTCGGCGTCCCGACGGCGGCCTCCACGGGTGCTGACAGCGCCGAGCAGGTCCGGGAGTTCGTCAACGCGGTCGGCTACCCGGTCATCCTGAAGCCGCGTTCGGGTGCAGGCGCAGCGGACACCATGCGCGTCGACGACCACGAGCAGCTCGAGGCGGCGCTGTCCCTGTTCGGAAGCAAGGGCGTCACCTCGATCGCCGTCGAGGAGTTCGTCGAGGGGCACGAGGGCTTCTACGACACGCTGTCGATCGACGGGCACGCCGCCCTCGACTTCGTGTCGCACTACTACCCCAACGTCCTCGACGCGATGCGCACCCGCTGGATCTCCCCGCAGTTCATCTCGACCAACAAGCTCGACTCCGTCTCCGACTACGACCAGCTCCGGGAGATGGGGCACCGGGTGGCTGAGGCTCTCGGAATCGGCACGAGCGCCACCCACATGGAGTGGTTCTTCGGGCCCAAGGGCCTGCGGTTCTCCGAGATCGGCTGCCGGCCCCCGGGCGTCGGGGCGTGGGACCTCTACTCGGCCGGCAACGACCTCGACCTCTATCGCGAGTGGGCCAACGCGATCGTGCACGGCCACGTCGCGACGCGCCCGTCGCGTCGTTTCGCGACCGGCATCATCGCGCTGCGTCCCGAGCGCGACGGCAGCATCTCCGGCTACTCCGGTGTCGACCAGGTCCAGGCGAAGCACGGCGAGTGGGTGCTCGACGCCCATCTGCCGGACCCGGGCACCCCGACGCAGCCGGTGGAGGCCGGCTACATGGCCAACGCCTACGTCCGCATGCGACACCCCGACTACGACACACTCCGGGGAATGCTGGACGAGGTCGGGCGCACCATCCACGTGCACGTCGCGTGACCCGCTCCGTGACGCTGCTCGGGCCGCAACGGCGGCCGAGTGTCCAGCACGCCGTCGGCGACCTGGCGCCGGGCCAGCCCGTGGCGACGGTCACCGCTGGTTGGCAGGAGCGTGAGTCCGACGACGCCGAGCTCGACGAGCTCCTGGGCGGCAACACGGTGAACCTCGCACTGCATGCCCGCTGGCTCGACGTACACGAGCGCGACCGGGAGTTCGCCCACGCCGAGCGCGAGCACGACGCCTCGCTCGCCGAGCTGCGCACGCTGTACCTGAGCCAGCTCGACCACGCGCTGCGAGCGGCTTACGGCGTGGCGCAGGTCAAGGAAGGCCGTCCGCGCTGGCGGGACGCCGCGCTGAGCGATGCCCTCGAGGTGGTCCGCCTCGTCGACGAGCAACACCTCGCCAGGATCCGCGCCGCCCAGCATGACTTCTATGCCGCGTGGCGCCCCCAGGACCGGGACGCGATCGCCCAGCACCGCGACGAGATCCGCGGCATCCTGCAGGACTCGCAGGCGATCGTGCTCGCCGGTGGGCACGTGGGCGAGCTGGCGCGCGTGCTGCACCTCTTCCACGTCGAGCCGCACCTGCCGCGTGCCGTCATCGCCTGGTCCGCCGCCGCCATGGCACTGTCCGAGCGAGTGGTGCTCTTCCACGACTTCGTGCCACACGGCGTCGCCCAGACCGAGGTCTTCGGCGAGGGGATCGGGGTGGTGCGCGACCTCGTCCCGCTTCCGCACCTGCGTCGCCGCATGCGGGTCGACGACCCCTTGCGCATGTCAGTGCTGGCCCGGCGGTTCGCGCCGGCGCAGTGCCTGGTGCTCGATGACGGCGTGGCTGTTCCGCTCTCCCCCGACGGCCGCCTTCCCGAGCATGCGCGGGTCGTCTCCGACGAGGGCCGGCTCGTTCGATCGGACCAGGCATGAGCCGCCTCGCGATCAACCGCCTCAAGGACAGGAAGCCGCTCGATGCAGCGGCCGTCGACCGCTTCCTCGCCCGGCACGAGGTCCCCATCGTCGAGGGCAGTCGCTGCACGTTCCTCTTCCGGGGCGATGCCGACGCAGTGTACGTCGTACAGCGGATCGTCGGGCTGCCGGAGCTCCTGCCGTTGCGTCGTCTGCGGGACACCGACCTGTGGTACCTCGTGCTCGAGCTGCCGGAGGGGTCCCGGGTCAACTACCAGCTCGAGATCAGGCGCGGCGACCACGTCGAGCGCATCAACGACCCGCTCAACGACAAGCTCTCCTACAGCCCGGTCGGCACGTCGTCGGTGTGCTTCGGCCATGGCTACCAGTCGCCCGAGTGGACGGAGCCCGACCCCGACGCCCGCCCCGGCGACCTCATGCAGCTGACGGTGAGGAGCCGGGCTCTGCGGCGCGACTGCCCAGTCACCGTGTACCTTCCCGCGCGCTTCCGGCGCACCGCGTCGTACCCACTGCTGCTCGTGCATGACGGCCCGGACTTCCTCCAGTACGCCGCTGCCAAGACCGTCCTGGACAACCTGATCCACCGGCTCGACGTGGCCGAGACCGTCGTCGCGTTCCTCCATCCGCACGACCGGCTCAAGGACTACGCCGACTCCACGGCACACTCCCGCTTCCTCACCCAGGAGCTCGTGCCACGGCTGGAGACGGAGCTGCCCCTCGTCGGAAAGCCCTCGGCCCGCTGCCTGCTGGGGTCGAGCTTCGGTGCGGTGGCGTCGCTGTCCGCGGCGGTCAGGTCTCCCGAGACCTACGGCTCGCTGGTGCTCATGTCCGGTTCGTTCGTCTTCACCGACATCGGCACCGACCACGGCGGGGGCGAGGTCTTCGACCCGGTCGTGAAGTTCGTCAACCGCTACCGCGCCCGACCGACACACGTCGCGGACCGTCTGTTCGTCAGCTGCGGGGTCTACGAGCCCCTGATCGTGCCGAACCGCTCGATGGTCCCCACCTTCGAGTCAGCAGGCATGACCGTGCGGTACGTCGAGGCGCGAGACGGGCACAACTGGGAGAACTGGCGGGACCGGCTCCGCGACGCGCTGTCGTGGGTCTACCCCGGTCCGCAGAAGTTCTACTACGAGTGACCGGTGGCCGACTGACGTCGGAGACCGACTCTTGCCCGGGACCGCCGCGATGGCCACACTGGTGGTTCACCTCGAGAAGGGGCACTCGATGGGCTCCCAGACCACGCAGCTACCGAACTTCGAGCCGCCCGGTCCAGGGCCGTGGGACCTGGACGCGCTGCACTTCCCTCGTCCGGTCACCGCCTACTGGGCGCAGATGCACCCTGAGCCGTTCAGCCTCGGCTACGGCGACATGACGGCGTACTACGGCCTCCCGCTGCAGACCAGACGGACCGCCTACGTCAACGGGTTCTGCTACGGGCAGATGGAGCCCCTGCCTCCCGAGGCCTTCCCCGAGCGCGTCCAGCGCGCCGGCGAGACCTTCGAGCGCAAGCTGTGGCGTGACAGCGCCCAGGACTGGGAGGAGGTTCGCAAGCCGGCCTCGATGAAGGCCAACCGCGAGCTCCAGGCGGTCGATCCCGACCAGCTGACCGACGAGGAGCTGGTGGCTTACCTGCGTCGCTGCCGCGACAACCACGCCTCGATGATCAGGCAGCACATGGCCTTCACCGGCACCGCCGTCATCTCCCCGGGCGACTTCCTCGCCCACGCGCGGGAGTGGACCGGTCTGTCGACGGTGAAGCTGCTCGGGCTGATGCGCGGCGCGTCGAAGGTCTCGGGCGGAAGCTCGGCGCAGCACGCCACCCTGGTCGCTGCCTACCGCGCCGACCCGGCCGCGCGCGAGGCCCTCGACTCCGGCGAGGACCCCGGGGCTCTCCTCGAGCGTCTACGACGAGAGCCCGGCGCCACCGGTGAGGCGCTCGACGACTACCTCGACTTCGTCGGCTACCGGCTGCTCGACGGGTTCGACATCTCGAACCACTACGCGCTCGAGCTGCCCGACGTACTCCTGCGCTCGATCCGGACCGCGATCGACGAGGCGGACCGCGAGTCGGACCTCGACCAGCAGGTGGCTGAGGTCCGCAGCCATGTTCCGGAGGAGCATCGCGAGGACTACGACGCCCTGCTCGAGGAGGCTCGGATCGGCTACTCGGTGCGCGACGAGCGCGGTGTCTACGGGGACATCTGGGCGTCCGGGCTGATGCGCCGCGCAGCGCTGTCAGCCGGCCGTCGGCTCGCGGAGCCTGGGCGTCTGCACGATGCCGAGCACTTCGTCTTCGCGGACATCGACGAGATGTGCGCGATGCTCGAGGGCGCGCAGGCGCCTTCGGCCGACGAGCTGGCTGCCCGACACGAGCACCACAAGACCTACACCGCGAAGGATGCCCCGGTGCATCTCGGCGACGAGCCCCCGCCGATGCCCGACCCTTCCGCACTTCCGCCTCCGATGGCCCGGCTCATGGCTGCGATCGGCACCGCGATGGGCGAGATGTTCGCGGTCTCAGACGAGGCTCACGAGGACAAGGTGATCCGCGGCCTGGGTGCGAGCTCCGGCGTGCGCGAGGGGATCGTGCGGCGCGTCGCTGGTGCGTCCGACTTCGACCGCATCCAGAAGGGCGACGTCCTCCTCACCGAGGCGACCACCGAAGCGTTCAACATCCTGCTACCGCTGCTGAGCGCGATCATCACCGACACCGGTGGTGCGCTGTCTCACGCGGCGATCGTCTCGCGGGAGTACGGCATCCCCGGTGTGGTCGGCACCCGCGACGGCACCGCGCAGATCCCCGACGGCACCCTCGTGCGAGTGGACGGCGACGCGGGCACGGTGACGGTGCTGGAGTGAGCGGAGTCGTGCCGCTGCTCGACGCGGCGGAGGAAGCGCTGTACGGCGCGAAGGCTGTGGGCTTGGGCGACGCGCTGCGGGCGGGGCTGCCCGTGCCACCGGGTGTGGCCCTGCCCGGACCCGCGGTCGACGCGATCGCATCCGGCGACGCCGACGCCACAGCAGCTCTGCGCGAAGCGGTGCGCGACCTGCCGATGCCGGTGGCTGTGCGGTCATCGGCTGTCGGCGAGGACAGCGCCGGAGCCAGCTTCGCCGGACAGCACATCACCGTCCTCAACGTGCCGACGGCCGACGACGTGGAGTCCGCGGTCCGGGAAGTCTGGTGGTCGGCCAACTCCGACTCGGCCATCACCTACCGCAAGCGGCTCGGTGTGTTCGAGCGACCGAGCGTCGGTGTGGTCGTGCAGTCACTCCTCAACCCGGAGTCGGCGGGTGTGATGTTCACGCGGAACCCGATCAACGGCGCCGACGAACGCATGATCGAAGCGAGCTGGGGTCTGGGCGAGGCAGTCGTCTCGGGCCGCGTCATTCCGGACTCCTTCCTCGTGGCGCGTGACGGCGAGGTGCTCGAGCGTCGCGCGGGTCTCAAGAAGTTCGCGATCCGCGGGGTCCCGGGCGGCGGCACCGTCGACGAGGACGTCGCGCCCGACCTGGTCGAGGCCCTGTGTCTCAGCGACGAGCAGCTGCAGGCGCTGTCGGCCCTGGCCGCCGACTGCGAGCGGGTATACGGCGACGGGCGTGACATCGAATGGGCGTTCGCGGGGGGCCAGCTCTACCTGCTGCAGTGCCGCGCGGTGACTGTCTCGGCGGGTGTCGCGCCGACGATGGCAGCGCCCCGGGTCTCAGGCGACTCGCTCGTGCACGTGCCGCTGTTCTCCGACCTTGCCGGGCCCGATCGCGATGCTCTCGCGCGACTGTTCACCCAGCGCGTGTTCAGGCCCGGGGAGACCGTCACCAAGGAGGGGTCGGATGCTGCGGCCTTCTACCTCATCGAGTCGGGCACCGCGACGGTGACCGTACACGGCACGGTTCGACGGACCTTGCATCCAGGGGACCACTTCGGCGAGATCGCCCTGATCGACGGGCAGGCCCGCTCAGCCACGGTGACCGCTGACGGCGAGCTCGTCTGCCAGGGCATCACGCTGTGGGACTTCCAGCCGCTGGTGCAGCGCAGCCCGACCATGGCCTGGACGCTGCTGCAGACGCTCGCCGGCATGCTGCGTGAGGCCGGAGACGAGGCACCGGCTCCTCCGAAGTAGGAGCCACCAGGAGGGCATTGCGCCGACGAGGCCGAGGCAAGAACATGAGGCATGGTGCGGCGTGCGTTCCTCAATCCACTCGCAGCGCCGAGCGGCTCCGGGACAGTGGCTACATCTCGACGACCTACCAGCCAGGCGTCGGCCGCGCCGGCGTCAGCAGCGTCCTTCTGTTCGAGACCGAGGCCGGCGCGCGCGACTGGATGGCCCACGAGACGAGCCTCGAGGCGATTCAGCACCAGATCCCCAACGTGAAGATCAAGCGCTTCAAGGTCCTCGAGGTCCCCGGCGCCAACGGATGGACCGGACCCGACCTGCACGGCAACGCGATCGGCCACGTCTACTGGACCCAGGGGCGCTGCATGCTCTCCTTGAGTTCTCGGACGATCGAGACTCTGCCGGGCACATAGCGAACGGTAGCGACGGCCTAGCAACCGCGGCACCTCATGTGGTCGTCAGGCAAGCAGGCTCTCATGCCTCCTCAACGTCCTCATCGTTGAGGATGACGAACGACATCGTCGTGTTGGCTACCACGCCGATTGAACTCGTACCGAGTCTGCACTGGCCTAAAGCACTGTCGGCGTCGAACTCGGAAGTCGCCCGGATCCGCGCCAGGATCAGTGCCCGGGCCCCGGCGGGAACGCCAAGGACCGGAGTCGCGGCGCAGGTCACGAACGTTTCGCTCTCCGGATCACAGTTCCCCTCGGCCCCGGTGCGCCCGAAGCCGCCGAGCAGCGCCGAGGGCACCTGGGCGAGTGTGGACTCGTTGATATCGACGCCCGTGAGCGCGTTGTCGACGACCTCGCCGCTGCCGACAGCGTTGTTGGCGAGGTCAGCGGCGGTGAGGGCATCCGGGGCAACCTCTGAGGCCCCGACCGAGTCCGGTCCGAGGTCGACCGCCCCAAGCCCGCCGCCAAGGAGACTGTCGTCGCGGACGTCAGCGCTTCGGACCTGGTTGGCGTCGATGTCCACGGATTTGACCTGCCCGTCGACGATGTCGCTGGAGCGGACGACCAGGTGGGTGGCATACGCCGATGCCGGCGCCAGAGTGAACGCCACGATCAGTGCTAGGTAGCCGACCATGTTGCTGCGGACGTGACCGATGATTCTGGATGTCAAGAACTTGTCCCGTTCGGGAGTAGCTGCCTGGGTATCTGGACGTCTCGTCTGCGGCCAGCACCGCGAATCGACCGGCCGCACCGCTCAGTCATTTGTCCTGCCGCCATCGCGCCTCGTGCTCCGATCAGGTCTGGACGCGTCGGGTCAGCGCCGCCAGCTCGCGGTTGAAGCGCTCGGGCTCTTCCAGGTGCGGCACGTGACCGACGCCCTCGTACCAGGACCCCTCGGCGACCGGGCAGGTGGCGAGGATGTGCTCGGCCATCGCCGGCAGCACCACCGAGTCAGCTCGGCCCTGACTAACCAGAACCGGCGCGGTGAGTTCGCGGAGCACGTCGTCGCAGTCGATCTCGCGGGCGCCGAGATTGGCACGTATCGCGGCCGGTACTGCGACGTTCCAGCACACCGCCGTCTCGAGATCGTCGGCCGATACCGGTTTCACGATGCACGTTCGCACGAACGAGCGCATCGTCTGGATGTTCGTCGGCAGATCGTCAACGGTCATGCCGACGAAGTGGTCGAGGAATCCGGGACCGATCAGAGTGCCGAAGGCCGCCTCGCCGAGTTTGACGGCGCCGGCGACGAAATTGATCGCCGAGATTCGATCCTGGCCGTGGGCGCGCACGTAGTCGCTGATGATGTAGGGGCCGTAGGACCAGCCGACGAGCACCGACCGGGAGAGACCGAGCTCATCGATGATCGCCGCGATGTCATCGGCCCAGAGCCGGCCGTCGGTGTAGTGCTCCGGCTCGAGCGGCGCCTCGGACATGCCGTGGCCGCGGAGGTCGTACGCGACGAGTCGGAACTCGTCGGCGAGCGTGCTGTCGTATTGCCTCGCCCAGCAGAGGTGGTTCTGCGACAAGCCGTGGATGAACAGGATCGGCGGTCCGTCCGCCTTTCCCCACTCACGCACGTGGAGCCGCAGGCCGCCGCCGCCCAGCACCGTGTGAACCTTCATCCGCCCGATCGGCTGGTGCTCGTCTTGCGCAACCGCTGTCATCTCTGGCCTCCTCGGCTCGACGTACCAAGAGCCTGGCCTTCGAGGTGCTCGAGCGCATCGGGCGGAGAGCCTTATCCTTCGTCCCCGGCCTGCGTACTTCGGTAGCTGCGGTACTTACGAGCGACTTCTCCGCGGCAGAGCCCCGCCGAGAGTTGGCTGCGCAATACTTGCCAGAGTGGAGGCTCGCGCGAGCGGGGTTTTCGTCGGGCGCGTACGCGAGCTCGAAGAGTTCGAGCGTGCGCTGGAGGCTGCGCGCGACGGGATCGGCGCAACCCTCCTTGTCTCCGGCGAAGCGGGCATCGGCAAGACCCGGCTGGCGTCCGAGTTCGGGAGCTGTGCCCACGACGCGGGGTTCGAGGTCCTCCTGGGGCGCTCGATCGATCTCGTCGGCACCGAACTGCCCTACCAGCCGTTTGTCGAGGCGCTTCGTCCGCTCGGCGACCCTCGGCAGGTGGACGGGCAGTCGCCCCGCTCGCAACTGCAGGTATTCGAGAACATGTGCGCGATGCTGGCCGAACGGGCAGCCGCCGCACCAGTGTTGCTCGTCCTCGAGGATCTCCATTGGGCCGACACCTCGACGCTCGATCTCGTCGTCTTCCTCGCGCACAACCTCGACGACCGACCGCTTCTCCTGCTCACGACCTACCGCGCAAACGAGCCCTCGTCGGCGGAGCGGATGCGGAGACTCGAGGACGGAGTCCGTCGTTCCGGCTCGGCCCTCGTTCTCGAGCTCGGTCCGCTCGAGCGCGACGAGCTCAAAGCGCTACTCGCGGCTCGTGCCGACGCCGCCCTGCCGGCCGCGGTGACGGACACCATCGCTGTCCGTTCGCAGGGCAACCCCTTCTTCGCCGAGGAGCTCCTTGCCGCGGCGGGCGAGGGCGGCGAACTCACCCGTCGCTTGCGCGATCTGCTCCTGCGGCGCGTGACGCGCCTCGACCACATGACCCAGGGCGTGCTGCGCTTGGCCGCGGCAGCCGGCCATGAAGTTGGTTACCCGCTGCTCCACGCCACTGTGGACCTGCCCGAGAGCGACCTGCGCGATTCGCTCCGCCTGGCGGTGGAACACGGCGTCCTCGTCGCCGATACGGAGGCGGGCAGCTTCCGCTTCCGCCATGCCCTCCTGGCGGAGGTGATCTACGCAACGATCCTCCCCGGGGAGCGCGAAGACCTGCACGCGCAGCTCGCCAGAGAGCTCACGCGCGCCGGAAGAGCGGCGGCGGAGTTGGCGCCACATTGGGCAGCTGCAGGCTGTCGCGCAGAAGCGTTCGCCGCCTCGATCGCAGCTGCCCGCGAGGCCGAGGTTGTTCTTGGCCTCGCCGAAGCTCTCGCGCATCTCGAGCGGGCGCTTGCTTTCTGGGACTCGGTACCGGATGCGGCCCGCGTCGCCGAGCACGACCTCGGCGAGCTGTGCCTTTGGACAGCTCAACTGGCAAGCACGACCGGTGCGGCGCAACGCGCCGTCGAGCTTGCACGCCGAGCCGTCGCGCTCGTCGACGAGAACGATCCCCTCCGTGCTTCGCGCGCGCATGTGCGCCTGGGCACGTATCTGGCCGCGAGCGGCGATGTCGAGGCCGGCCTCATCGCAACCCGGCGCGCTGCAGAGCTCGTGCCTCCGCACCCACCCTTGCCAGAACGCGCTGCAGTGCTCGCGTCGCTCGGGAATCGGTTGATGCTCGCCTGGCGCCACGAGGACTCCCGTGTGACCTCGGAGCAGGCCTTGGCGCTCGCGCGTGAGGTCGGGGCACAGCGCGCCGAGTTCGTCGCGCTCGCCATGCTCGGCATCGACCTCGCCTATCTCGGGCGCGGTGAAGAAGGCCTCGCTCATCTCCGGACCGCCCTTAAGCTCGCCGAGGAAAACGGCGACCCGCAGGATCTGTTGCATGCCTACGTGTGGCTCACCGACGTGCTGACGATGCTCGGCCGAGCACAGGAATCGGCCCGTGTGGGAGCCGAGGCGCTCGAGCTCCTCAAACGTTTCGCGATGGACGACACCGGGCTGGTCACCAACCAGATCGACGCGCTCGTCGCGATCGGCGAGTGGGACGAAGCCGAAAAGATCAGCGCCGCCGCGGTCCGCGCCAGCACGGCGAACTGGCCACACCTGCGACTCATCCACCGAGCCGAGCTCGAAGTCGGTCGCGGTGACTTCGACAACGCGCGGGCACACCTCGAAGCGGCGCAGCCCCGAACGGCCGGTCTGCTCGCGCACGGCGGCGAATCATTCGACCTCGTGGTTGCGGAGCTAGCCCTTTGGGAGCGGCGCTGGACCGACGCCGGCAAGACAGTGCGCAACGGCCTGTCCAAGGCGTGCGGCCGCGAGGCCGCCCTGATCCGCGTACCGCTCTGCGCACAGGGACTGCGCGCATGCGCGGATCTCGCGGCGATTGCACGCGGCCGGCGGGACTCCGACGCGCGCGACCGCGCGCTCGCACGAGCAGGAAAGCTGCTCGCAGCGGCTCGTCGGGCCGCCGCTGAGGCTGCCGGCGTCACGCCGAACGCCGCCGCGTGGCTGGCGGTCGCCGAGGCCGAGCACGACCGCGCCCAGGGTGAGTCTCGACCGGACGCGTGGTCCCAGGCCGCGGCAACCTGGGACGAGCGCAAGCGCCCTCCCCTTTCCGCATACTGCCGCTGGCGCGAGGCTGAAGCGCTCGTCGCCGCCAGCGCCTCGCGCACCGACGCGAGCATTCCGCTGCGGGCCGCCTACGACGTCGCAGCGCGGATTCGAGCGCGACCACTGCTGCGGGAGCTCGAGCTACTCGCGCAACGCGCGCGCCTCGAGTTGGTTGCGCCGGCCGCGATGTCGTACGTCGAGAAGCAGGCCATTGAGGAGCTGCTCGGGCTCACGCCTCGCGAGACGGAGGTCCTGACACTCGTCGCGCAGGGCTACACGAACAGCGAGATCGCCGCAGCGCTTGTGATCAGCGCCAAGACCGCCGGCGTGCACGTCTCGCACATCTTGCGGAAGCTCGACGCGCCAAACCGACGAGAAGCCGCCGCAATTGCGCACCGCCTCGCTCCACCGCACCCCGGGCCAGCCGATCCCTGATTTTTGGCTCTCCTGACTCATCTGATCTGTGGGTGGTTGAGCGCGCCCTGGAGTGAGAACAAGCCGTTCCCGCCTAGGTTCTGCAACGGATTGCTGGCGTGCTCGCCGCGCACGAGCTCGAGACGAGCGTGGTCCCCGTCCTCCGGCAACTCCTCCAGCAACCCCGCTGCTCGGGTCAGCCAACCGCCGGCGGCAGCCGAATTGCCGAATCCGGCTTCGTACTCGTGGGAGATCCACAGCGCCACGTGTGCCGCCGCGCGCGCGTCGCCGGTATGGCGGTAGCCGGAGTACGCATGTGTCCGCTCGGAAATCGTGCGGACTGGGCCTTCGATCCACCACAACGCACGCGCCAGCCCGTCGCGAGCCTCGGGCGCAGCGTCGTGAGCCAAGGCGCTCTCGAATGCCGCGCGGGCAACTGCCCAGTCGCCTTCGGCGAGCGCTGCTTTCCCGACGGCGAGTGGGTCGGTGACCAACTCAGCCATGCAGCGAGTGTCTCACCGCAACGCGAAACGTTACGACGGCCGCGGGCCGGCTCATCGAAGCGCTCTCGCAAAGATGCACGACCGAATGCACGGGCCGAACGCTACCTCGGCCAGGATGTCCATCACCCGCGGCAGACTCACCCCCGCCAAGAACACCGACACCCTAGGGGCGCACATGCCAACGCGTGAGTCGTTGCCTGAGCTTGCCCTGCCTACAGGGCGACGAAGCCCAGGTCGGGTGGCAGGCCAAGCTGGACCTGGCCAACGGTCTCGAAGCGGCTCTCGGAAACGAAACCCTGCTGGCGCAGCACATTCGCGTCGCGGAAGTGCTGCTCGATGCGGCCGCGCTTGAAGATGGCGTTGGTGCCCGATGCGGAATACACGAGATCCACGGCCTGCGCGCTGGCCGCGATGGCCTGCACGCAGGCGAGCAGGACCTCCGCCCGCTGCTCCAGGGTCAGCTCCACCCCGGCGACGGTCTGCTCCCAGCCCCAGTCGAGCCGGTCGTAGAGGTAGGCGCGGGCCGACCGAAGCAGTCCCTCGGCGCGGCCCAGCTTCGCCTGCGCCGTTGCCCGCTCACGCAGGGTTGTCGCCGAGGCGAACGGTGTCTTGCCATGCGCGAGCGCGACGAACTCGTCGATCGCGTCCCGTGCGATGCCGAGCGCGACCGCGGGGACGTAGGACCCCACCATGACCATCGCGGGCGCCCGGTACAGGGGAGCGTCGTAGTCCGGTCCGGGGGTGTGGTCGATGCCGATCCGGAAGGTACGACGGTCGGGGACGACCAGGTTCTCGAGGGCCACGTCGTTCGAGTCGGTTCCGCGCATGCCGAGGGTGTCCCAGGTCTTGACGATCCGGGCTTGCGAGGCGGGGAAGAACGCGGCCCGGACCATGGGTTGACCCTCGACGGTGATGGGCTCGCCGTTGTCCATGGTGAGCGAGGTGACCCAGATCCAGCTCGCGTCGGACACGTTCGACGCGAATGGCCGCTGTCCGGACAGCCGCAAACCGCCGTCGACTGGAACGCCCTCGAACGGTGAGGCGAACGACACTGAGAGGACCTGGTTCGGGTCGTCGCCGTAGATCTCGGTCGCGGTCTCGGTCGGCAGCCGTGAGCACCACCACGCGGATGAGGACACGGCCTGCAGCATCCAGCCCGCGGCGCTGTCGTGCCGGGCGAGCTCTTCCTGGACGCGGCCGTGCGTGACGGGATCGACCTGCAGGCCGCCGAGGGTGCGTGGCACATACATGCGGAACAGCCCGGCTTCCCGCAGGGCAGTCACAGATTCGGCAGGCAGCCGGCCCTCTCGGTCCGAGCGCTGGGCGTTGGCCCGCAAGATGGGGCCGAGTTCGCGGGCCACCTCCACCAGGTCCCGTTCGACGGTGATGCTCATGACAGCGCCTCCTGCCGCCCGAGCTTGGGGGCCTCGGCCTCGATCCGGCGCACCGTTGCCTCGCTCCATTCGCCGCAGCAGTAGTAGCGGTGCTCGGCGATGCGCCCCTCACGTACCTGGAAGAAGTTGGCGATCCGACACAGCAGGTTCTCGCCGGGCGTGACCAGCGTGCCCTCGAACTCCACCACTACGGTGTCTTCGGACCGGGTCACGGTTGGCTCCGGAATGGCCCAGGTGCCCTTGCTCGTCCATTCCTCGCGGTAGGCCTTCACGATCCGGTCCGGTCCGGCGTACTGCACCCGCCACTCGGGCATCGACCCGTCGTGGATCGCGTCGGGTGTGAAGTGCTGCTCCATCCCGTCCCAGTCACCGGTCCGCAAACCGTCCAGGAATCGCTGCACCGCGCTCGGTAGCTTGTCCATGTCTCCTCCTTGGTCACCGGGCCTGTTCGGCCCGTACATTGACAAGGCGGGAGAAAGAGCGTCACATCGTGAAGGATCCGAACAGGCGTGACATGGACGAGCAGTCATCCACGGTGGCCAGTGCGCTGGTCGGCCGTCGGCGGGAGCAGGTCCAGGCTCTGGCGGTGCTCGACGGAGCGCTGAGGGGCGCGGGCGGGCTGCTGCTGATTGCCGGAGAGGCCGGCGTCGGGAAGACCCGGCTGATCGAGGAGCTTGCGGTCGCTGTTAACAGCAGGATCCTGTGGGGCGCGTGCTGGAGCGATCCCGGCACCCCCGCGTTCTGGCCGTGGACTTCCGTTCTGCGGGACTGTGCGTCTGCCTGCGGCTTCGAACCGGACGACGATCTCGCACCGATCATCGGTTCGACCGAGCCTCCAGGCGGTCCCCCGCAGCAGCTCAGGCTCCGACTCTTCGGCAGCGTGGCGACCTTCCTGCGTCGGGCCGCTCGGCTCGAGCCGCTGGTGATCGTGCTAGAGGACCTCCACGTTGCGGACAATGCCTCCCTCGACCTGCTCGGTTTCCTGGCCACCGAACTGCGGGGTCAGCCGGTGGCTCTGGTCGGCAGCTTCCGCTACCCCGATCTGGCACCAGGCGTGCCGCTGGAGGACTCCCTGTCGGAGCTCGGCAGGGCCGGTCGGACCGTGGCTCTCTTCGGACTCGACCGGGGTGGTGTCACGGAGCTGGTCCGGTCCACCACTGGAACCACACCCAGCCCGGCAGTCGCGGCGCGGATCCGGGATCGGACCGGTGGGAACCCGTTGTTCGTGATCGAGCTCGCGAAGCTCCTCGCGACCCAGGGGAACCTCGACGCGGATCGCTTTCCGATCCCGCCGAGCGTGAAGCAGGTGATCGCCCAGCGGCTCGGCTACATCAGCGGCGAGACCGCCGAGGTGTTGGCGCAGGCGTCGGTCGTCGGCCAGGTGTTCTCCGAGGCCGTGCTCGTGCGCCTCACCGGTGAGGGGAAGGACAGGCTCGCCGACAGGCTTGATGAGGCGATCGACGCCGGACTGGTCCAGCCGCTGGCCCCGCTCGGCCAGTTCCGCTTCACGCACGCTTTGGTGCGCGACGTGTTGTACGCCGGCATACCGTCTGCCCTGCGGCGAACCAGGCACCGGCTCGTGGCCGAGGCGATCGAGATCCTTCACCGCGACACCCTCGATGATCACGTCGACGAACTGGCGGATCACCTCGTGCTGGCCCTGCCCGAAGCCGACCCTGCCCTCGCCCAGGAGTACAGCCGTCGTGCTGGGGATCGGGCGCTGTTCATGCTTGCCTACGAACAGGCGGCGCGGCATTACGCACGGTCCGTCGAGCTGGCCGAGTCTGCGACCCTCGACGAGGCGCACCGTATCGGGTTGCAGCTCTCCCTCGGCGATGCGCAACTTCGGGCGGGAGACTGGGAGGCTGCCGTCGTCACGTACGAGGAGGTCGCGACATCGGCTCGGCGGAGGCACCGGCCCGACGAACTCGCCCGGGCAGCCCTTGGGCTGGGCGCCGGGTTGAGCGGTTTCGAGGTGAGGCTGTTCGACCAGCGCCAACTCGACCTGCTGCGGGAAGCCCTCGATGAGCTCGGTGACACCGAGTCGGAGCTGCGTACCTGGGTGCTCGCCCGGCTGTCTGTCGCCGAGTCCTTCGTCGTCTCCGAGGACGTCAGGGTCGGACGCAGCGAGGCGTCGGTCGCATCCGCTCGGCACATGGGAAACCCGAAACTGTTGGTGTATGCGTTGAGCAGCTACTGCGACGCCATTGCCGGTCCCGCTCACACCGAGCGACGGCTCGAGCTCGCCGGCGAGATGGTGCGGTTGGGTGTCGAGGCTCGCGACGCCGAGAGCGAGCTGCTCGGTCGTCGATTCCGGCTGGTGGCGTTGCTGGAATCGGGCGACATCGCCGGCGCCGACGTCGAGATCGACGCGTTCGCGGTGACGGCTGCGCGGATGCGGTGGCCACTGGTCGAGTGGTATCCGCTCCTGTGGCGGGGCACCCGCGCGCTCATCGAGGGCAGGCTCGAGACTGTTGAGCTTCTCGCGGCGCGTGCGAGGGAGTTCGGACAGCGTGGCGGCAGCGTGAATTCAGAGATCGTGGCCGACGCGCAGCGCATACAGCTGCTGCTCGAGCAAGGACGTCCCGGCGATGCCTACGAGTTGCTGGGCCGTTTCCTCAACGATCCCGAGGGTGGCCCGAACGCCGACGCCTGGCTCGCGCTCCCGCTGGCACGGATGGGTCGGCATGCGGAAGCCAGAGCCGTGCTCGACCGGCTCACCGCAGGCGGGTTCGATCTGGTCAGGGATGCCGCGTGGCTCGAGGTGATCGCGAGTGTTGCCGAGGCCTGCACCGAGGTCGGTCATCAAGACGGCGCCCTGAAACTGTTGCCCATTCTCGAGCCATATGCCGACCGGTTCGCCACCGGCGCCATCGGCGGCATCTGCCTCGGATCGATGAGCCGCATACTCGCGTTGTTGACCCAGCACGTTGGCAGGCTCGACGAGTCCGATTCCTACTTCCGCCGCGCCCTCGCCGCCCATCGCCGGGCGGGCGCGACGCTGCTGATCGCGCACACCTTGCGCCAGCACGCGTCGCTGTTGCGTGACCGCTCCGGAGCAGGCGATGTCGCCGAGGCGGGCATGATGCTGGCCGAAGCCAACGAGACGTACCGGCAACTCGGTCTCGCCCACTGGGAACTACCTGAAACGGGTACGCCCGGCAGAGAATCCGAGCGCAACTCCCTGCGGCGCGACGGCGAGACGTGGGAGTTGAGCTATGGCGGCCGCGACACGCGGGTCCGCGACGTCAAAGGCATGTCCGTGATCGCAAGACTGCTCGCCGAGCCCGGCAGGGAGTTCTTCGTTCTCGACCTGATCGCGAGCGGCAGCCGAGCGAGCGGAGCAGCGGTGGCGGGTGACACCGGCGAGGTGATCGACGCCAAGGCACGCCAGGCCTACCAACGTCGCCTCTCCGACCTCGAAACCGAGATCGACGATGCGGCGCTCACCGGGGACTCCATGCGCACGGAGCGGGCCGAGGCCGAGCGCGAAGCCCTTATCGATCAGCTGGCCTCCGCCTATGGACTCGGCGGTAGGGCGCGGCGAGGCAACGACCCGATCGAGCGTGCGCGCTCGACGGTGACCAAGCAGATCCATGGCGCGATCGCCCGGATCGACAACCAGCACCCGGCACTCGGCCTGCACCTGTCTAACTCCGTCAAGACGGGGCGGTACTGCGCCTACATTCCCGAGCATCCGATCAGCTGGGAGCTCTGATCGCAGTCGACGACTGCGCACCCCGCCGCACCTTGTCAGACGAGTTGGCCGAGCACCACCCATTCGTCGTGCAGCCGACTCGCAGGGTTTCGGTTCGGGGCGGCTGTCTTGATGCGTCATCAATGCGTTCAGCAAGGTCAGACCGGCGCACCACGCGCCGAGTTGACGGCAGGGACATGGTGCTCCATTCCCTCCGCTGACCTCTGGGTCGAGTGCAAAGAGGTCACCCCAGTCGCCCTTCCGTAGACCTTCGCCAGGCTTCGCTGATCTTCCGCCCGGGGCCCATTTGGCGCCCACCCTGAAGCAATGTCAGCAGACATTCTGCTGACACCAACGGCAGAGGCCCTCCCACCGTGGACTGGCGAAAGGGCCTCTGATGACCTGCGGTTTCACTTTGTAGCGGGGGCAGGATTTGAACCTGCGACCTCTGGACAACTTCGAGGCCTTACCTGTTGCTCACCGAACGTTGCGGGAGACAGCCGAATCGCCTGTGTTGTAGCGGTGTTCGCTGTCTCTAACACTTCCGATCGTAGCCGATCCGTACCGGCCCGGGCCGGCTGAATCCGGAGGGTAAGCGGAGGGCGGTGGTATCCCCTGCGGCCGCATCGGTCGCTGGCATCAAGCCGTGGCGTTCAGCGTAGCTACTTCGGGTGTCGGCGTGCGCAGACGTCGTCGTCGGTGCAGAAACCTAGGCCCGTCCGTTTCAGGCAAAGGAGCCCGAGTACCTGGCCGTCGTCATCGATCAGGGCGAGGCGCCGACGTCCTTGTGACCGCATCGCTTGCCAGGTGTGTTCGAGGTCGGCGTGGGGATGAATCACGCGTCCCTCCAGGCGCCCGTAGCGCCAGGCGGGAGCAGTCTCGGCGCTGGCGGCGTCGAGATCCGGGCGCTCGATGACAGACATCAGCCGTCCGTTGGCGTCGACGATCAGCGCGGCATGGACGTGGTCGTCCTGGAACAGGTCGTGGATGTCGGCGACCGTGGCGGTGGGTCCGGACGTCTTCGGCGTGCGGACCGCCGCGTCGAGGACCGTCCTGCCGCGCATCGTCGCTGCAGCGTCGGTCACGGTGGTCACGGGAGGAGTTCCAGGCGTGCCGGGACGTACTTGTGCCACGGTGTCCCGGCGATGGGGTCGCGGTGCCGGGTGCTGGTCAGGGTGTTGAGCGCGACTCCGACTCGCGTCGGGGAGTCCCCCTCCTCGTTCGTGGGGTGGTCGACACCCATGCCGTTGGGAAGCGTGATGTGGCCGGGCTGGAGCGTGTCGGTGACTTCTACCCCGGTCTCGGCGGTGCCGGTCTCGGTGACGATGCGGACCCGGCCACCGGTTTCCACGCCGAGTTGCTGGGCGTCGGCGGGGCTGATCCGTAGGGCGCCGTTGCGGTCGCGGCGTCTCCAGTCCGGATCGCGGATGATGGTGTTGGCGGTGAAGGCGCGTCGTTCGCCGGCGGCCAGGACGAAGGGGAACTCCTCCGTGGTCCACGACGAGGGTGCGTCGTCCAGGTTGCCCAGGCTCTCGAGCAGTGTGGGGATTGCCACTGTGAAGCGGCGGTCCTTGCCGCGGACGTATTGCCAGACGTCGTCCCAGGTGTCGACGGTGAAGGTCACGCCGCTGCGCTCGGCGAGGATGGCGTCGAAGAGCTTCTCACCCGGACGCAGACCGGGGCCGTCGTAGCCTGCGCGGGCCACGGCGTCGGGGTTGGCCAGCGCGCACATGTGGGCGGCGCCCCAGAGGAACGCTGCGGTCCTCGCGTCGTCGGGCAGCGTGGTCCCCAGCGTCTCGTGGAGCACGTAGGCTGCTTTGCCCAGCAGCGATGGGTCCGCGGCCGCTGAGGCGAAGAACGCCAGGGCGAAGGCGTCGCGGCCGGTCCCTGCGGCGATCTTGAGTCGGTCCAGGACAGCGGGGTCGACCGCCCCGAGCGCGCGGAGCACGCGCGAGTAGATCTCGGACTCGGGGAGGGTGCCCGGCAGGGGGTCGAGCAGGGGTGCGCGTAGCTGAAAGACGTTGTGGGGGAACTCGAAGTTGAAGAACGTCGCCTCCCACTTCTCGTACTGCGTCGCAGCAGGCAGGACGTAGTCGGCCAGGCGCGCGGTTTCGGTGAAGGCGACGTCGACCACCACCACGAGGTCCAGGGCTCGCAGCGCCTCGGCCATGCGGGCGGAGTCCGGCAGCGAGTGCGCAGGGTTGGAACTGTCGATCCACATGGCTCGGAAGCGGTCCGGATGGTCGGTGAGGATCTCATCGGCGATCGAGTTGCACGGGATGAGCCCACCGATGACGGGTGCGCCGGTGACCGGTGTGGTCCGGGTGCCCTTGCTCCCGACACCAGTGGCCAGCGTACCGCTCATCATTGGCGCCAGCCGGTCCACGGCGGTGCGCGCCAGCGCGTTCAGGATGCCGTCGGGCATTGGTGAGCGGCCGGCAAGGGGCACTCCGTGGGCCACTGTCTGGGCGGCCGCAATAGTCAGCTTGGCTCCAGCCACGGTGGCTGCACGTCTTGCTCGCGAAGGCGTGGGTCGGGTACCTGATCCCGATCCGCCGCCCGCGATCGACACCAGCGACGAGTGCAGGTACATAGTGCCGGGGCGCCCGAAGTTGCCGGTGAGGATCCACAGCAGCTTGTTCAGGTAGGACACCAAGGTGCTGTTGGGGGCTTGCTGGATGCCGAGGTCCTCGTAGGTCGTGGCGCTTGCTGCCGCCGCGAACCGGCGGGTCGCCGTGCGGATCAGGTCCTCCGGTACGCCGCACCGTTCGGCGTAATCGCTGATCGGCACCCGGGACAGCAGGGGAAGGACCTCATGGGTGCCGGTGGTGTGCTCGGTGACGAACTCGTGGTCGATGAGGTCCTCCTGGACGAGGACGCCGAGCATCGCGGCCAGGCACCAGGCGTCGGTGCCGGGACGTACCTGGAGGTGGAAGTCGGCAAGGTCGGCGGTCTCGGTGCGGCGGGGGTCGATCACGATCATCGCCCGGTCCGGGTCGGCGGCGATCTCCTTCAGAACCGGGCGGCTGCGCGGGAAGCTGTGGGACTGCCAGGGGTTCTTCCCCAGGAACAGCACGACCTCGGAGTGCTCGAAGTCGCCTTTTGTGTGGCCGCCGTAGAGCCGCCCGTCGACCCACATCTCACCGGTCTTCTCCTGCGCCAGCGCGTTGGAGTAGTAGCGCGATCCCAAGGCGGCGCGAAGGGACTGTCCGTAGGCACCCGGGACGTGGTTGCCCTGACCGCCCCCGGCGTAGAAGAAGATCGTTTCGCCGCCGTGTTCGTCCTTGATCGCTTGCAGCCGGGCCCCGATCTCGCTGATGGCGGTGTCCCAGTCGACCTCCTCGTAGCTGCCGTCCTCGGCGCGGCGCAGCGGGGAGGTGATCCGGTCGCGGCCGTTCTGGTAATGGTCGAGCCGCAGCGGCTTCTCGCAGGTGTAACCGGCCGAGGCAGGATGCTGCTTGTCGCCGCGGATCTTGGCGAGTCGGCGCCCTTCGACCTTGATCTCGAGTCCGCAGTTGCACTCGCACAGGATGCAGGCGGTCTTACGCCAGTCCTGGTCCGTCGGAAGCGGGTCGGAGTGTTCGTGGCTCATGGGCTTGCCTTCCGTGCTCGTCTTCTGGGAGCGGGTCATCTGGCCTCGGTGGGTGCGAGCTGCTCGAGGGCGTGGGCGAACATGGTTGCCTTGATCTTGCCGAGGGTCTTGGGGTCCTTGCCTGCCAGCGGTGTCACCGTGGCGATCGCGGTCGCGAGCAGGTCTGACTCGTCGGCGGTGTGGTCGACCAGGCCCGCCTCAAGTGCCTGCGGCCCGGTGAACCGCTCGCCGGTGGTCATCGCTGTGATGGCGGCGCGTGGGGTGAGCTTGGCCTGGATGAGAGCGGCCATGCCTGGTGTGAAGGGGATGTTGATGTCGACCTCGGGGAAGCAGAAGTATCCGCGGTCTGCTCGCATGACCCGCCAGTCGTGGGCGGTGGCCAGCATGGCGCCGGCCCCGAACGCGTGCCCGGAGACGGCGGCGATGGTGGGCACCGGCAGGGTGAGCACGCGCCCCAGCAGCGCCTGCACCCGAGCCGTGTAGGTCTGACGGTCGTCGAGGTTGGCCATCACCCACTCCAGGTCGAGGCCGTTGGAGTAGAACTTGCCCTCGGCCACCGTGACCAGAGGCGCCGGAGCCTCCACGACCTGGTCGAGCGCGTTCTCGACGAAGGTCAGCCAGTCGAGGCTGAAGCGGTTGTCGTCTTCGCCCAGGTGCAGGACGTGTACGCCGTCGCGGGTGGTGAGCATGGGCATGATCAGTCGTCTCCTTGGGTGATCCGGGTTCCGTTCACCCACGGCGCTGCGTCAGCCACGAACGGGGTGTCGGCGAGTGACTGGAAGTCCGTCGCGAACTCTTGGAACGCCCGTCTGGTGTACCGGGTGGAGCCGGTCGACAGGAAGGCGGCCAGCTCGCGGTCGAGCCCGCTGCTCAGCGGCCGGTCGGTGGCCTCGTACACGCAGCGTTTGGCCGCGGCCACGGCGGACGCTGAGCGGTTCGCGAGTCGCGCGGCCGTGGCCTGGGTCTGCGCCAACAGCTCGTCTGTGGCGACGACCCGGTGGACCAGGCCGAGCTCACAAGCGCGGTGGACGTCGACCGGCGCCCCTTCGAGGATGAGCTCGAGCGCCCGTCCGGTCCCGATCAGGCGGGGCAGGCGTTGGGTGCCGCCGCCACCGGGGATGATGCCGGCGAGGATCTCGATCTGGCCGAGCACCACCCGCGGGTCGTCGGCGGCGTAGCGCAGGTCGCAGGCCAGGACGATCTCGTGACCGCCACCCAGGGTGGGTCCGCTGATCGCAGCGAGATAGACGACGCCGGAGCGGTTCATCCTCAGGATCGTCTTCTTCCAGCGGTGCCCCCACAGCAGGCCGATCCCCATCGGTCCGAGGCGCTGGGCGGTGGGTGCGCCACCGGGCAGGCCGATGACGCGGTTGACCACCTTCCAGAACGGCAGCACCACCGCGGAGGGGAGCTCGGGGAGCGGCAGCTCGGCCATCGCGCCGAGCTCACCGGCATCGGCATGGGTGAGGAACCGTCCCTCGACGTCACTGGCCAGGACGACGGCACCGACGCTGGAGTCGCGGTCGACGGCACGGGTGAGCTGGTCGAGGTCTGCCAGGAAGGCGGTGGTCACGAAGTTCAGCGGCGGGCTGGCGTAGTACGCCGTCAGCACCCGGCCGTCCTGGTCGAGGCGAAGTGTCTGCAGGGTCAGCTCATTGGCCTTCACGCGACCGCTCCGATCGTGCTGGGCACGTGGCGCTGGTGCTCGGGGCCGCCGACCTCCATCAGCGGGTCCCAGTCCGGGCCCATGACGGGCAGAGAGGTCGGGTCGCCGAACACCTTGCCGCGACGTACCTCGCCGGCCAGGTCGCGACCCAGGACCGCCGAGGCCGCTCCGAGGCCGGCAGCCATCGCTCCCTCGACGCCAGGTCCCCAGCTGTTGCTGGCGCCAGCGACGAACAGGCCCTTGATCGGGGTGCGCGGGGTGGGGCGCAGCGGGCCGAACTGCTTCCAGGACAGGTCGATGCCGTACGACGTGCCGTTGGTGGACAGGGTGTACCGCTCCTGGGTGACCGGGGTGCCGGCCTCGGACCAGATGATGTGGTCGCGCAGGTTCGGGATCACCGCGGCGGCACGGTCGATCAGCAGCTCGGTGAACTCCTCCTTGCGCGCCAGGTAGTACTCGCCCTTGCGGTAGCGGCCGCCGTCGTACGGCCCGGTCTCGACGCCCCAGAACCGGAAGTCACCGGGCGCGCCGGACATCACCTCGAGGTTGGTGAACCCGCGTGGCGCGATCCGCTCGCAGTCGGGGTCCTTGTTGGACTGGATCGAGACGAACCCGGGGATCCGGCTGTACATGTCCTGGATCTGTGCCTCGTCAAGCTCGCCGGCGCGGTTCATCAGGTCGTGGCTGAGATCGGCGGGCTCGAGCTTGGGGAAGCTGAAGAAGTTCGTGTTCGGGAGCTGGTCACGCAGATCGATGTCCAGGCCGAGGTAGACGTTGACCAGCGGCATCGACATCCCGAACCCCTCGGTACGACGGGTTGCCCATCGCGGCAGCTGGTCGGCACCCACCAGGTCGAGCAGGGTGCGCTTGAGGTCGGCGTTGGAGACGACCAGGTCGGTTTCGATGCGCTCGCCCGAAGCGAGCTCGACTCCGGTGACGCGGCCACCCTCCACGAGGATCCGTGCGACCCGGGCGTCAGTGCGCCACGCGCCGCCGTGGGCGGTGACCACGCTGGCCAGGTGGGCTGCGAGCACCTGGCCGCCGCCGCGCGGGAAGTAGGCGCCGTCGCTGATGTAGTTGTTGAGGAACACCGCGTGCACCAGCGTCGCGGCCCGGTGCGACGGGGTCAGGTACGAGCACTGCGAAGACAGCACGGCGCGGGCGCCGGGGCTGAGGTGGCACGCATCCAGCAGCCGGCCCAGCGGCTGCATCGCCCAGTACGCCGCCGGTCCGGCCTTGAGTGCGAAGGCTGCCTGTCCTCGCAGGCTCGAGGGGGTGGTCACTCTGTCCACCGCCTGGCCCAGGCGGCTGAGGATTCCGATGTACTTGCGGATGCCGTTCGCATCCTCGGGGAAGGCTGCAATCAGGTTGGCCTCGTAGCGGTCCCAGCCCTTCGGCACCTTCACCGTGACCTCGGGGTAGACGATCGTGTCGAACCCGTCGGGATCCATCGGCAGGAACTCCACCCGGTCGTCCAGGCCGACACCACGCAGCATCATCGGGATCGCCCCGTCCGGCCCGCAGTCGCCTAGGTAGTGCACGCCCACCTCGAACTCGAACTGCTTGCGCCGGAACACGTGGGTGCACCCGCCGAGCACCTCGCCGGCTTCGAGCACCAGGGTGCGCTTGCCGCTGGCCGCGAGGTACGCGGCCGCGGTGAGACCGCCCATGCCGGAGCCGACCACGATCGCGTCCCAGCGCTCGAGCGCCGAACCGGCATCGGGGGTGGTGGTCGTGGGGGTCATCATTCCTCCGCGGGTAGATCGTTTGGTCTACCTAGGAAATCACGAGGTAGACTGATTGGTCTACGACGAGGGAGTGAGACCTGTGCCACCCGGACCCAGAGAGCGGCTCATCATCAGCGCCATCCAGCTGGTCCGCGCCCGTGGCGTTGACGGCACCGGCCTTACCGAGCTGCTCGAGCACAGCGGGACCGCACGTCGCTCGATCTACCAGCACTTCCCGGGTGGCAAGTCAGAACTGATCGCGACCTCGACAGGCGCGGCAGGCGCCTGGCTCCGGCGCGCCCTGCGCGACCTCGAGGGACAGGGCGAAGTCGCGTCCCTGGTGCGGACGCTCGTCGGCCAGGTTGCGCAGAACCTCGCTGCGAGCGAGTTCACGCTCGGCTGCCCAATCGCCGCAGCCGCGTCTGCCGCACCGGAGGCCGCCGGTGTCCGGCAAGCAGCTGCGACCGCCTTTGCCTCCTGGACCGATGAACTCGCTGCTGCACTCGAGCGCGAAGGTCGAACCGTCGACCAAGCACGTTCGCTCGCCGGATTCATCGTCAGTGCCGTCGAGGGAGCCCTCCTTCGCGCGCGCTGTTCCGGCTCCACCGAGCCGCTCGACGAGGCGGCTACCCACCTGACCGCCCTCCTCGCCGCCACCGCTTGAGTCTCAGATCGAAGACCCAGCCCCGGCGACGGACCGGCGAGATGTCCAGGTCGAGACGTCACCCGGGTCCGTTCGAACGCATGGATCAGCCGCCACGAGTGTGGCGTTCAGACGTCGAGCCGTAGAGAGCCTTCAGAGCCCAAGGTCGCGGCTGGTGGTCGTCGCCATCGCTTCGGCGGGCCGGATGTAGTGGTTCAGCAGGGTCCCCAGGTCGCGGTGGCGGGTCTGTGCGGCGATGCGGTCGATGGAGGCGCCGTTGACGGCCGCGGTCGTGGCGTGTCCGGCGCGGAGTGAGTGACCCGAGACCGGCATGCCGTCGAAGCCGGCCGGTCTTGAAGCGGCGGATGGTGATCAGGACGCCGGTCGGCAGCTGCTGGAGGTCCTCGACGTTGAGGGCCGAGAACTCCCCCGAGAGCATCGCGGAGGCGTACCCGAGGAGCAGGATGGCCCGGTCGCGGATGTCCTTGACGTCGTCGCTGTCGATGGACGCGAGGATCTGGCCCAGCTCGGCGACCGTCAGCGGGTGAGCCTGGCGGATCGGCGCGACCCCGAGGATCCGGCGCAGTCCTCGGCGGACCCGTCGGACGAGGAAGTCGGCGGTGGGATCCGCCAACCCCTCGAGGCGGTGGCGATGCCGGAGCCGTAGCAGTCGAGCGTGCTGGAGTGGACGCTTGCCTCGGCGCGCTCGGCAAGGAACGCCGCGATCGCCTCGGGCGATGCCGGCAGAGGCTGGATGCCCCTGCCCCGGCACCATCGCTCCCATTGCCGCCACCCGCAGGCGTAGGTCTCACGGGTCGATGCGGCGAGTTCCGCCTCGACGGCGGTGGCGATCCGTTCGGCGTCGCTGGCGGTTAGCGGCAGGCGAGCGCGCGCAAGCGGTGGTTCGGCATGGGCGATGGATGAAGTTGTCATGCGCCAATCTCGGCGCCGGCTCCCCCAGACACGGGCGAACGGCGGCCGGGGCCGCGACTTACCTCCGGAAAGGAGGGTTTGTGGTGGAGGGAGCAATTCTCAAATGCTTTCAGGCCCGGAATTCGCACTGAATCCCGGGCCTGATTTGGTAGCCGGGGGCCCAATCTGGACAGTTAGTGGACACCGGATCCAATCGTTTCAGGCCAATACCAGCCTTCGAGATCCACGGCTTCACTGCTGCCATCGCTTCTCCCGCTGCACCATCGCCACAAGAAGCGGCAGGAGGTCACGGCCCTTGTCGGTCAGCAGGTACTCGTACCGGTCGGGCGAACTCTGATACTGGTGCCGCGCCAGGATCTCAGCGCCGGTCGGCGACTTCAGGCGCTCCGAGAAGACCCTGCGGGAGATTCCCAGATGCCTCTGGAAGTCATCGAACCGGCAGACGCCGCGAGCTCCCTGCGCGACGATCTCTAGATCCCAGGACCGCTTGAAGATGTCCACCGCTGCGCGGGCGTGAGCCCGTCGCGGAGTGACCTCTTGTCGAGTTTGCCCACCGCGCTCTTTGGCAGCGCCTCGAGCACATGAATGGCAGTGGGTCTCTTGTAGCCGCTCAGTTGGTCCCTGCAGCGGGCCTTGAGAGCCGGAACGTCGATCGTTGCGCCCGGGCGGGCCTGGACGAACGCGACGACGACCTCGCCCCACTTCTCGTCGGGTACGCCGAGGACCGCAGCTTCGAGGACGGCGGGGTCGCTGGCGAGGACGTCCTCGATCTCCTTGGGGTAGATGTTCTCGCCGCCGCGGATGATCATCTCCTTGGACCGGCCGACGAGCGTGAGGTAGCCGTCCTCGTCAAGTCGTCCGACGTCGCCGGTACGGAGCCAGCCGTCAACGATCACGGCGGCGGTGTCGTCCGGTCGGCCGAGGTAACCGCGCATGACGTTGGCGCCGCGCACCTCCACCTCGCCGCTGTGCCCGCGCGGGACCGAGCTGCCGTCGGTGCCGACGATACGAAGATCCTTCTTCACCCGGACCAGGACAGGACGAGCCGCAGCCGCCGACTACATGGCCCGGCTGGCCGAGCGCACCGACGATCGGGTTCGCACGACCTCGCTCAGTTCGGCGGGACGTCAGCTGATCGCCATCGCACGGTGGGGCGCTCGCTCGCCCATGGACCTCGCCGCGATCACCCAGCCGACATTGGTGGCCAACGGTGAGGACGACCGGATGCTCGCCACCCGCGGATCCTTCGAACTGGCGCACCGGATCCCCAACCCGCGACTCGTGATCTACCCCGATGCCGGCCACGGAGGTGTCTTCCAGCACCACGACAGGTTCGTGCCCGAAGTCCTGCAGTTCCTGCGCTGACGCGCAGGTCAAAGTGTTCGAGAAGAATCCCATGCCATCAGTACTCGTCACCGGCGCCAGCCGAGGAATCGGCCTGGCCATCACCCGCCACCTGAGCGAGCGAGGCTGGGACGTCTACGCCACCGCTCGCTCAGATCACGATCTCCGCGAACTCGGGCGCCTGCGCAACGTGAACCCGCTCCGGCTCGACATCACCGACCGGGCGGCGATCGCCGCGCCGCCTGAGCAGCTCCCCGCTCGGCTCGGCGCACCCTCACGCCGGAGCAGTTCGACCTCCTGATCACCGCCATCCCCGAGCGGTACCGGCTGATGGTCGAGACCGCCCTCGAGACCGGGATGCGCTGGGGCGAGCTCATCGCGTTGAAACCTCGCCACGTGGACTTCCTCCGCAAGAGGATCACCGTGGCCGACACGATCATGGAGGTCTCCAAGAGGCACTCCCCCACCGGCGAACGCTACGTGGCCAAGGCCCACCCCAAGGACAACGAGCCCCGCCCTTCGGCGTGAACCAGGACTGGCTCGACCAGGTCGCCGCACACATCAACACCCATCAGGTTGGCCGCGACGACCTGCTCTTCGCCACATCGGCGGGCACCCCGATCTCCCGCAACACCTTCCGCACCCGCGTCTGGCAACCCGCCGTCAAAGCCAGCGGGATCTCCTTCAACGCTCGGATGCACGACCTCCGGCACGCCCACGCCTCCTGGCTGCTCGCCGGCGGCTCCGACCTCGCCTCGGTCATGGACCGCCTCGGCTGGTGGTCATGGAAGTCCTATCGCTGACCTAGAGAGTAGATTTGATCGTACGATTCGGTCAATTGATTGATTTAGCGCGGGAGGGACTCCGATGATTTGGCGTGAAGAGCTGGCTCTCGCCGCGGAGCAGAGCACGCTCGCCGTGGCCAGGCAGAGTCAGGCGCTGGTGATCGTTCTCGTCGAACGCCTCGCCCGCGACGAGGAGACGCAGCAGCCTCGGCCGCTGGGCAGACTGTGGCGTTTACAGCTCGACCTCGCCGAAAGGGTGCTGGGTGAGCCAACCAGGGTCGTGGACGCTCCCTACGCACACTGGCAACAGCTCTTGGCGCTGCATCGCGAGTTCGCAAGCCGCTTGTTCGAGGCCATCGACGCGCGTGACCTGCCGGTCCCCGGGCGTCAGCTTGCCGCGAACGTGGTACCGCTGGTCCGGCGGTCCGGAGCCTAAGCCTGTCATCGGATTGCTCCTCGCTCGGCGCTCTTGGGCCGACTTGCATCCAGCTCCCACGTCGGTTCGCCGGCCACCGTGGCGAGCTGTGCTGCTGTGCGCTCGCCAGTGAACCGCGGCGCACGCGGGATCAGCAGGCCGGCGAACCCGGCGAAGAGTGCGGCTGACGCGAGGAACGCGAAGCCCACGGTGTAACCGCCCTCCGCGGGGAATCCGCTCGGCTGCAGGTTCGCCGTCACGATCGTTGTCATCATTGCGGCGCCTATCGAGCCGCCGACGGTCCGGATGTTGGCATTCATCCCGGTCGCGACACCCGTCTTTTCCGGGGGTACGGCGGCAACGACTGCATTTGCGAGGCAGGCGAAGGTGAGACCTGTGCCGAGTCCGCTCAGTCCGCCTGCGAGGTACATCTCCCACTTCTGGTCGTGTGCGAGGACCGCCAGCCCCAGCCCTCCGGACGTGATGAGGCAGCCGAGGACGATCGCCTGACGCACGCCGATACGCGAAGCGAGCGGAGCAGCGACCAGTCCGCAGAGGAAGGTTCCGGCGGCCGCCGGGAGCATCATGTGCCCGGCCTCGGCCACGCTCGCGCCGAAGCCGTACCCATTCTCACGGGGGGTCTGGTTGAACTGGGGAAGGAAGCCGAACGAGCCGTACATGGCGACGCCGATCAGGAGGGCTACAAGGTTGGCGCTCCACACCCCGCGACTGCCCATCAGGTGTAGGTCGATCAGGGGGACCTCAACCGTGCGCTCGGCGTAGACCCAGAGGGCGAACAGTGCCGCAGCGGCGGCGAGGCAGCCTCCCACGGCCGGTGAAGCCCAGCCCCACTGCGGTGCCTTGCTGACGCCGACCAGGAGTGTGACGAGCCAGCCGGTCAACAGGACAGCCGGGATCGTCGCGATGGGCTCTCCCGACCGGACCGCTGACTCAGGTATGACGAGGAGCGCCACGATGGCGCCCACGCCGGACACGGCAGCGGGCAAAAGGAACAGCCAGTGATAGCCCAAAGTGTCGATGATCGGACCCGCGAGAACGATGCCTGCGCCGAAGCCGATCGCCAGCAATGTGGAGGTGAAAGCGATCGCTCCGGGGATCCGTCTGGGTGGCAGCTCATCGCGGATGATGCCGAACGCCAGCGGAAGGGCGCCGCCACCAAGCCCTTGTATGACACGCGCCGCGATCATCACCTCGATAGACGTGGCCAGCGCCGCCACGACGGCGCCTACCGACAGTGCGCCCAGGGACACGACCAGCATTCGGCGCTTTCCGAACGAGTCGCCGAGCCTGCCGCCGATCGGTGTGGCGACCGATGCTGCGAGCAGGAACGCCGTAAGCACCCAGGCCGCGGTGGACTGATCGGTGTTCAGCTCCCGCTGAATTACGGGCAGCGCGGGCACGGTCATGGACTGCAGCAGCGAGTAGGAGCAGACTCCGACCGCAAGTACCGAGAAGGTCAGGCGGTGTCTGGCCTGCTTCATGTCTTTCGGGCCAGGTCGCGTGCGCTGATCCCCCCCAGCGCATCGGTCGACACCTCGGCATTGTGGGCATGTGCGAAGTGGTGCAGGCCGAAGACGGAGTCCATGCCCGCTCGCATGCCTTGGAGGTCCTCGGCCTGGTTGACCGCCTTCTTGGCGAGTGCAAGGCCGAAGGACGGCATGACACTGATCCTGTCGGCGAGCTCCAGCGTCTCCTCGAGCAGCCGGGCCCGCGGTACGACGTGGTTGACCATGCCCAGCTCATGGGCGCGTTGCGCAGACATCCGGTCGCCGGTGAACAGGAACTCCTTCGCGGCCCTGGGGTTCAGCACCCAGGGATGCGCGAAGTACTCGACGCCGGGAATCCCCATGTTGACTACGGGGTCAGAGAAGAACGAGTCGTCCGCAGCGACCACGAAGTCGCAGGCCCAGGCAAGCATGAGACCGCCGGCGATGCAGGCCCCCTGCACCATGGCGATCATCGGCTTGGGGATCTCCCGCCAGCGTCTGCACATTCCCAGGTACACCTCGGACTCCCGGGCGAACCGCTGGTCGCCCCCTTCCCTCGGCACGTGGTCCCACCAGATGACCGCCTTGCGCTCGAAGGTCTGGTCGACATCCCGCCCGGGCGTGCCGATGTCATGCCCGGCGCAGAAATGCGGTCCGTGCCCGCCCAGGACAATGACCTTGACCTCGTCGTCGTCAACCGCACGGGTGAACGCCTCATCGAGCGCGTACGTCATCTGGGAGTTCTGCGCGTTCCGGTACTCCGGACGGTTCAGCCTCACGATGGCGACCGCGCCCTGGCGGTCGTACGTCACGACCTGTTCGTCACCCATGGCTTCGTCCCCGTCTCTTAGGAGATCCGTTCGAGGATCATGGCCATGCCCTGGCCGCCGCCCACGCACATGCTCATCATCCCGACCTGCTTGTCGTTCCACGTCAGGGAGTTGACCAGGGTGCTGGCCATCCGGGCTCCGGTCATGCCGAAGGGGTGGCCGAGCGCGATAGCACCACCATGGATGTTGACCCGCTCCGGGTCGGCACCCAGGTCCTCGACGGAGGGAATCACCTGGGCGGCGAAGGCTTCGTTGAGCTCGAGCAGGTCGATGTCGTCGATCGACATGCCCGCACGCTGCATCGCCTGCTGACAGGCGGCCACTGGTCCCAGACCCATGATCTCCGGGGACAGTGCGCTGAGCCCGGTTGAGACGATCCTGGCGAGGGGCGCGATGCCGAGCTGCGTAGCCTTGTCGTCCGACATGATCACCAGGGCTGCCGCACCATCGTTCAGGGCGCAGCAGTTTCCGGCCGTCACCGTGCCGTCCTCAAAGAACACGGGCTTCAGTCCGCTCAGCGCGTCCAGGGTCACTCCGGCTCGAGGTCCGTCGTCCGCCGTGACGACAGTCCCGTCCGGCAACACGACGGGCGTGATGTCCCGCTCCCAGAAGCCCTTCACGATCGCTTCCTCAGCGAGGTTCTGGCTGCGCAGGGCGAACTGGTCCTGCTCGGCCCGACTGACTCCCCGGACCTGTGCGACGTTCTCCGCCGTGAGTCCCATGGCGACGTAGATGTTCGGCAGCGCGGACACTTCACGCGGGTCGCGCCAGGACCCTGTCACCGACGACTCGGTGCGCACCATCGCCTGGGCGAACGCCTCGTTCTTCGTGTTCGGCATGCCGTCCGACTTGCCGTTGCCATAGCGGCTGACCGTCTCCACGCCCGCCGAGATGAAGACGTCACCCTCGCCGGCTTTGATCGCGTGGAAGGCCATGCGGCTGGTCTGCAGGCTCGAGGAGCAGTAGCGGTTGACCGTAGCGCCGGGCACATGGTCCAGCCCGGCGAGCACGCTGACGACGCGGGCGATGTTGTAGCCCTGCTCACCCGCAGGCTGCGCACAGCCCATCAGCAGGTCGTCGATGTCGGCGACGTCGAGCTCAGGGATCTTGGCCAGGGCCGCTTCGACCATGCTGGTGGCCAGGTCGTCCGGCCGGACGTCGCGCAGCGAGCCCTTACCCGCGCGTCCGATGGGTGAGCGCGCGGTGGCGACGATGACTGCCTCAGGCATGGTGACTCCTTGTTGTTCTGAGTGGGGTGGATGACGGTCAGGGGACCAGGACTCGGACTGTCTCGGCGACACAGGCGGGTTTGTCATGCCCCTCGATCTCGATGGAGTAGCTGACGACCGCCTGCACTCCGGCCGGAACGTCGGCGACGCTGACCAGGGTTGCGACGGCTCGGATGCGAGAACCCGTGGTCACCGGCTGGGGGAACCTGACCCTGTTCAATCCGTAGTTGATGGCCATGCGCGCGCCGTCCACCCGGAAGATGCGGCGTGCCAGGAACGGGATGAGGGAAAGCGTGAGATAGCCGTGTGCGATGGTGGCGCCGTACGGACCGTCTGCTGCCAGGGCCGGATCGACATGGATCCACTGCCAGTCCTCCGTGACGTCGGCGAAGGCGTCGATCCGCTCCTGTGTGATGGGCAGCCAGTCACCCACACCGAGCAGCTGCCCCTGCGCGGCGCGGAAGTCCTCCACGTTGTCGAAGACTCGGTTCGGCGTCAACTTCACGGTCATGGTCTCGGGCTCCCGTCGATCCGGGTGTTGGGACGTGCTCGCGCAACCAGTGCGGGGATCACGTCACCGAGCTCCTCGGACAGCCAACGGCCCTGCTTCACCGCGGTCGGTCCCTTGACCCAGGTCTCCGCGACGCTGATCTCGCCGCCCTTGACGGTGAGCACGCGACCCGTGACTCCCTCGGTGTGCGCACTGGCCAGCCACACCACCACTGGCGAGATGTTGGCCGGCGAGCCGACATCGAACCCGGATCGCTCACTCTGCTCGCGTACTGCGGACACATAGCTGTCGAGGCCGGCAGTCATGTCGGTCAGCGCGGTCGGTGCGACCGCGTTGACCCCGACGCCGAGCCGGGCGAGCTCATCAGCGGCGATCACGGTGAAGGACGCGACGCCGGCTTTGGCTGCCCCGTAGTTGGCCTGTCCCACGTTGCCGAAGAGGCCGGACGGCGACGAGGTGTTGACCACTCTGGGATGATCGGTGGGAGTTCCGGCCTTGTCCTGCGCCCGCCAATACGTGGCTGCGTGGCGAGTGACGCAGAACGTCCCCCGCAGGTGGACCTTGATGACCGCGTCCCAGAGATCGGGGGTCATGGTGACGATCATCTTGTCGCGCAGGATGCCCGCATTGTTCACGACCGCGTGGAGATCCCCGAACTTGTCGACAGCCGCCTGCACCAGCTGCTGGGCGGCTTCCCACTCGGAGACGTCGCCGTGGAATCCAAGTGCCTCGCCGCCGATCTCCTCGATCTCCTTGACGATCGCGTCGGTGGAGGCGACGTCGTTCACCACGACCTTGGCACCCTGTCGGGCAAGCTCCAGCGCGTGCTCACGCCCGATTCCCGAGGCTGCGCCGGTCACGATCACAACCCGGCCCTCGCACACCCGCGCGCTCATGGGGCGACCTCGCTCACCGCGTCCATATCCAGAAGCATCTGCTTGACCTTCGACTTGTTGTGTTTCCCGAACTCCGTCTTCGGTAGCTCGGCGACGATGACCAGGTGCTCGGGGTGCGACCCGCGTGGTACGTCCCGCTCCGCAAGAAGCGCGGTGAGATCAGCCAGCCCGGGCTCAGCGCCCGGTCTCGGCACGATGACCGCAACCGCCTGCTCCCCGAGTCTCGGATGGGGCATGCCCACCACGGTGACGTCGTTGACGTCGGAGTGCTGCATCAACAGCCGCTCGAGCTCCAGCGGGTCGATGTTGATGCCGCCCCGCCTGATGACGTCCTTCAGCCGGCCGACGTACCTCACGAACCCGCTGTCGTCGATGGACATCACGTCGCCGGTGTGGAGAAAGCCGTCGGCGGTGACTGCCTCGGCGGTCAGGTCGTCCTGTCCCAGGTACCCGAGCATGAGGGACGGCCCACGGACCAGGTACTCGCCGGTCTCTGCCCCGCCCTCGATGTAGCACTCCACACCATCGAACGGGAGGCCATCGCGGGCCATGCGTACGTCGCCGGGGGCGTCGGCCGGCATGACGGCATGTCCCATGCACTCGGTGAGGCCGTACATCCTGCGGATGCGCAGGCCGAGCCGTTGCTCAGCGGCCACGTAGCGCTCGTCCGAGCCGGAGCCAGCGCTCATGCCTCGCACAGAGGACCACATCGCCACCTGCTCGTCGTCCAGCTGCAGCAGGTCGTAGATGTGGGTGCCGGACAGCAAGCACCAGGTAGCGCCATGCCGGCGTACGTCTTCGCTGACCTGCACGGCATCCCAGCGGGTCGCCGGGAGCACCGATGCTCCAGCGATGATCGGCGAGTACAGGGTGAAGACGGTGCCGCTTGCGTGCCCGAACGGGCCGGCAGAAAGAACTCTGTCGGCCGACGTCAGATCGCATCTGCCGGCGTACTGAGTGGCTGCGTAGACGGCTGCATCTTCGGCGTGCATGACGACCTTGGAGGGCCCTGTCGTACCACCCGTGGACAACAGCAGAAACGGAGCGCCGGTGTCGGTCGACCTGACCTCGGCCGGCTCGAAGCCTGCCGTGACCGCGGTCAGCCGGGGGAGGTCGACCGCCCAGTCGGGCGCGTACGGCGCGTCGGTGATCACGATTTCCCGCACGCTCGCGTGGGTCGTCCCGAGGTGCATCAGCGCGTCCTTCCATTCACCCTTGCCAAGGACACGCCCGGAGATCACCAGAACTGAAGCGTCGGTCGCATCCAGCAGACCAAGGACCTGCGAGCGGGAGGCTCTGCTCGGTAGCGGAGCGATCCGCGCTCCGACGTTCGAGGTGGCCGCGAGGACCACCGTGGCTTCCCACCCGCTGACCAGCGGGGCCACCACGGTCTGCCCGGGGCCGACGCCTCGGTCGAGCAGAAACGCGGCGAAGCGTCGGGCTTGCTCGACGACGTCGACGTACGTCTTGGGATCGTCGCCGAGGTAGAGCGGTGCATCAGGCGCCTGTCGAGCCTGCTCGGCAAGGATCTCCAAGAGGTTCGCGCCTTGCCACAGGCCTGAGCTTCGGTAGTGCCTCTGGAGCTCGGGCGGCAGCAGTGGGTGTGGGCTAGGACTCATGACCACCATCAACTAGGACGTAGGTACCTGTGACGTACGAGGCGGCGTCACTGGCGAGGAACCTCACCACTCGCGCAACCTCCTGGGCGTTGGCCCAGCGACCCAGGGGAATCTGGCGAAGGGACTGCTCGTAGAACTCCGCTTGCTGCTGTGCCTTCGTGAGCTCGGTCTCCACGAGATGCGGGGCGACCATGTTCGCGCGGGCTCCCATCGGTGCCAGCTCTCTTGCCAGGGTCTTGGTGAAACCGACAAGTGCGTGCTTGCTCGACACGTACGCCGAGAGTCCCGGCCTTCCGTGGAACGAGGCGCTCGAGCCGACCGTGACGATGCTTCGCCCGGCGCGCCCGGGGTCGTCCTGCCACGTGCGCACTACCGCCCTCGAGGTGAGGAAGGCACTCGTCAGGTTGAGCTCGATGGTCTTTCGCCATCCGTCGGTCCTGATATCGGCCAAGGGCAGCTTGAAAGAGGCACCGCCCACGTTGTTGACCAGCGTGTCGACGCGACCGAACCGTGTGATCGCCAGCCTGGTCATAGTGTCGACCGACTGCTCGCTGGTCACGTCGACCACTGCGCACTCGACGGGGCAACCTGCGACGGACAGCTCCCTGGCCACGCACTCGAGAGCGTCTGCTCCGCGAGCAGCAAGAACGACACCCTCGGCTCCGGCCTCTGCTACCTCCAGCGCGATGTCCTGCCCGATCCCCCGGCTCGCACCGGTGATGAGGACCACCTTCCCGTCGAGACGGAACGGACGGTCGGACTCGTTCACCCGTGGAGCACGAACGCCTGCAGTCGATCCAGCCACCGGGCCACCTCCTCACCATGGTCGACGAACGGCATGTGCGCCGCCGAACCGACCGGGACCAAAGCCCCGCTAGTCCGCTCCGCGAGCTCCACATGGTCACGCAGAGAAACCGAACGGTCGAGGCTTCCACGGAGGACCAAGGTGGTCGGCTGCGTGACCTCTGCGTTGATCCAGGGACGGTGGTCACGGATCGCGCGTAGGTGGCGAGACATCGTTCCCTGCTCCCGCGACTCGAAGTCGGCGACAACCGCGGCAACCTGCTCGGATGATCCCGACGGGCTGACACATCGACGTGCCGACGCCGGGAATGCCTCACGGCCCTTTGCGTCTACTCGCCGGATCAACTCCTCGGCGACCGGGAAATCCCATCCGGCGGCGATCAGCATGAGGCCCGCGACCGGGACGCGCTGCGCAGCCGCGAGGGCGACCATGGCACCGAGTGAGTTCCCGACGAGGATGCGCGGCCCAGGCATCGCGAGCAAGGTCGGCTCGAGCTCGTCGACGATGGCGTCGACGGACTCTAAGGCAGGCAGCGCGGTCACCGTGCCACCGAAGCGCTCAGCCAACGGCTGCCACAACGCCGAGCCCCCACCGGCCCCAGGCAAGAAGGCGAACGACGCTTTGCGGTCGGCGACGCCGGCAACGGTCCTTTCGATGCGATCTGCCATCTGGTGAATGCTCACGCCAACAGCTCCAGTCCTACGTCGATCAGGCCGGGGATGGTCCGCGTGAGGCCCTCGTACACGGCGTCGATCCGCTTGCCGCGTCGATGCAGCCCGAGGTTGTAGCCGAGGATCGCGGCGTACTTGTGACAAGTGGCGGCCAGGACGTACTCGAAGTCGGGCTCACCAGCCATTGCCAGCATGTCGTCCAGCGGGATGGCGCTCGACTCCGCGCTGTAGGTCTCACCGAACCTCTTGCGGATCGCAAGCATGCACAGGCCAGCCTTGTCGGAGGGCGTGACACCAAGATGCGCGATCTCCCAGTCGAGAACGGCGACGACTGCTCCATCGCGAAATACGAGGTTGCCCGGGTGGTAGTCACCGTGGACGAGGCGGGCTTGCGCCACTGCGGGGCGCGCCGCGAGCAGCTTCGACTCCAGGGCTGGCGCGCGCGACAGCAGCTCTGCCGGCGCGCGCTCGCGCAGCTTGGCCCAGCGCGAAACTTCCGAAGTGGGATCCGTGACCGGCTCGTCGGCGATGCCGGTCTCGGGCACCGGGACGCTGCTGATCAGGTCGATCGTGTCGAAAGCGGCGCGCATGAGGCCGTGCGGACCAATCGTGTCCAAGACCGAGTTGAGTCGGTCGCCGGGCACCTTGGACATGAGCACGAAAGGCCGCCCGTCGATGACGGGGTCTTCTGAGAAGGCGAGGATCTCGGGCACCGGCACGGGACCGGTCTCGAGCGCAGTCATGATGCGGGCCTGCCTGGCCACATCGGCGGGTCCCGCCAGCCGAGCGCCGGGGGGCGGCAGCCGAAGCACACCTTCGGTGTGCTCGCCGTCGCGTTCCGCCTGCACCCAGTAGGTGAAGCCCGAGTGGCTCTCCGGAATTGGGCTCAGTGATACCCCGCGCGCTCCTGTCCAGACGGCCTCCAACGCGTTTGCGAGGGTGTCGAGGTCGGCCGACTTGGTGGCAGCGTCAGTGGACATGGCCGGTCGTCTCCATCAGGTCCGAAGCCCACTCAGCGGCAGCAGCTCGCCGGGTCGGGACATGGTCTGTGGGCCAGGACCCCTCTGGTGCCTGGTAGCCCTTGAGCACCTGCCGGGCTACAGCGGTCTTGTGCACCTCGTCGGCGCCGTCCACGAAGCGGGCAGCACGCGCGCGCCGGTACATGTGCTCCAGCGGCAGATCACCGGAGAAGCCCAGGGCGCCGTTGACCTGGATGGCCCGGTCGATGACGCGGTTGAGGACGTCGGCACCGAAGTACTTGATCACGGCGATATCGGTCTTGGCCGCCTTGACGCCATGGCTATCGATGACCCAGGCGGCCCTGAGGGTGAGCATGCGCGCCGCGTCCATCTCGGCCTTGCTGTCGGCGATCCAGGACTGGACCAGGTCGGAGTCGGCGAGCGCTCGTCCGCGCACCGTTCTTTGCAGCGCACGCTCGCACATGATGTCGAACGCGCGCTGGCCCTGCCCGAGCCAGCGCATGCAGTGATGGATGCGGCCGGGGCCGAGGCGCATCTGCGCGATCTTGAAGCCATCGCCGACACCGCCCAAGATGTTGGTGGCGTCGATGCGGCAGTCGTTGTAGCGCACCTCCGCGTGGCCGAAGCCGAGCCGCTCGTGGCCGATCATCGTCGGCACGTTGCGCACTACGTCAAGGCCCTCGGCGTCCTTCGGCACGATGAACATCGACGCCCTGCGGTGCGGAACCTCCTCGGGGTCGGTCACCGCCATGACGATCAGGAAGTCGGCGGCTACGGCGTTGGAGGTGAACCACTTGTGGCCGTTGATGACCCACTCGTCGCCGTCGCGCGTGGCCGTTGTGCTCAGCTTCGTCGGATCGGATCCCGCGTTGTCCGGCTCGGTCATGGAGAACGCGGAGTAGATGCGGCCGTCGAGTAACGGGTAGAGCCAGGCGTCCTTCTGCTCTTCGGTGCCGACGAGCGCCAAGATCTCCGCGTTCCCCGAGTCGGGGGCCTGGCAGCCGAACACGTACGGCCCCCAGAACGACGTGCCGATCACCTCGTTGAGGTGGGCGAGCCTGACCTGGCCAAGGCCCTGGCCCCCCAGTTCGGGGGGAAGGTGCGCCGCCCAGAGGCGGCGCTCCTTCACCTTCTCCTGCAGTCGTCGCAGGACGACCTCGAACTCCTTGTCCTCGAGGTCGAGGACCTCGAGCGGCCAGACCTGAGTCCTCATGAAGTCGCGGATCCAGTCCAGCTCTCGCTCGAACGCCGGATCTGCGGGGAAGCCCCAGGTCATGTCAATTCCTTTCGCGCTGGTCGATGCTCGGCTCAGTGACCCTCGTAGGTCGGCTTGCGCTTCTGAACGAACGCCGTGGCGCCTTCGTAGGCGTCCTTGGTCTGGTGGTTGCTCATCACCATGAAGTGCTCCAGAAGGCCGATGGTCTCCTTGTCAGCCTCGAGCCCGCGGCCGACGGCGAGCTTGCACCACTCCAGTGCCAGGGGGCTCTTGTCGAGGAACGGCGTGACGAACTCGGTGATCGCCTCCTCGAGGTTCTCGGACGGAACCGAGAGGTTCACCAGGCCCCACTCCTCGGCCTGCTTGCCGGTGAGGAGCTTGCCTGAGAAGAACAGCTCCTTGGTCTTGCGCATGCCGATCGACCGGGGCACTGACCAGTACGGTCCGGCGCCACCGAGCAGTCCACGGTTCAGGTGGTAGTCGCCGATCTGGGCGTCATCGACGGCGATGGCCATGTCGCACCACATCATCATCTCGAAGCCGCCGGCGACGGCGAAGCCGTGGACGATGGCGATCGTGGGCTTGGAGATGTGCCAGTCGTTGCTCAGCGCGAGAAGCCCGGAGTCGCGGACTATGCGCCAGCTCTCGGCCTGGGAGCCGAGCGCCTCGCTCGAGAGCTCCTTGAGGTCCCGGCCGGCGCAGAATGCTCGCCCGCGGCCCCGGATCAGGATGGCGCGAACCTTGGGGTCATCGTTGGCCAGCTTCAGGGCCTCCTGCCGCTCCCGGGCCAGGACGTTGTTGATCGCGTTGAGCGCCTCGGGGCGGTTCAGCCAGATGGTGGCCACCTTGCCGTCATGCGACTTCTCGTAATCCACGGTTTCGAACTGCGGCTTCTCGTACTCCACGGTTTCAGCTGACATCTTGAACACCTTTCTGATCAAAAATCATGTATCAAAAGAGTAGGCGACGGAATCCCCTCCGACAAGGGATTCAGGGCAAGAAGGTGGTGAGCAGTGAGTCACACTCGGTGGCGAAGCGTCCGAGCGATGCGTGATGCACCTCTGCACCGCCCCAACGACTCTCGAGCTCGTGCCCGTAGAGCAGCCAGCCGTGCAGCGGATGCTCCTTGGTGAAGCCAATGCCGCCATGGACCTGCAGGGCGTGGTCGTTTGCCCGTCGTCCGGTCTCGGCGGCCCGCGCCTTCGCAACAAACGCTGCGAGGCCGGCGCTCTGCAGGTCATCGGCAAAGGCCCTGGCAGCCGCCCAGGCCGTGGGCCTCGCCGCTTCGACCGCGGCCGCAGTTTCCGCGAGGAGGTGCTTGACCGCCTGGAAGCTCCCGATCGGCACACCGAACTGCTGACGTGTGCGCGCATACTCAACGCCCATCTCGAGAAGCCGCCGGCTGACACCGTTGAGCACGGCAGCAGTGACCCACGCACCCCGGGCATACAGCTCGGGGACCGAGGCCTCCGGTCGACGCAGGGCGGATTCGTCGCTCAGTGCAACCTCGTCGCCCTTCGCGAGTTCGGAAAGGTCAACGACATGCACACGCCCTTCACGCTCGACGAGTGCCACCTCGGCACCAAATCGGGTTCCTTGACCGCCGCCGGGAGAGAAGGTCGTCCCCAAGGACTCCCCACCAGCGAAGGCGGGCAGCCAGCGCTCACACTGCTGCGGCGACCCGTAGCGCGCGAGCATGGGTGCAACGACTCCGACGGTCTCCGCGATCGGAAGCGGTACGTCGGCATACCCAGCCTCTTCCAGGATGAGCACCACGTCGGACTCGTCCATCTCCCCGCCGCCCAGGGCGCCTGGAACGGTCAGCAACGGCAGTCCGACCTCGGCAAGCGCGACGCGCATGTCTGCCAGCTCCTGATCGGCGGGCGCCGCGGCGGCCGGCTTGTGCGACGAGAAGACCTTCGCCGCCAGCTCGGCGAACTCGAGCTGCTCCGCTGTGAATGCGTCGATCGGGCCGGTCATCTCGGCAGCCCCAGAACGCGCTCGGCGATGATGTTCTTCTGGATCTGGTTGGTTCCGGCGAAGATCGCCGCAGCCCGCGAGTACCAGTACTCCGCCATCCACTCGTCGGTTTCAGCGTTGCCGCCGTCGCGCAGCCGCCCGGCAGCACGGAGGACGCGTTCCCCCAGCTCGAACACCCGCACCTGAAGGTCGGACCAGATGAGCTTGTTGTACGCGGAGGTGTCCGTCGTGGTTCCGGTCATCGCCTCCGCGGCCACGCGCGCCGTGTAGTCGCGGTACATCAGCACCTTCGCGAGAACCTCGCCGAACTCCGTCTCCAAGGAAGGCTCGAGGGTCGCACCAGCCGACGTGACGATGCGGCGTAGCTGCTCCAGTCGGTTGAGGTACTGGACGAACGAGCGTCGACCGACGCCGCGTTCGAAACCCAAGGCGGTCATCGCGACCTTCCAGCCGTGGTCGATCCCACCGACGACGTTCTCCAAGGGCACGGCGACCTCGTCGAAGAAGACCTCGGCGAACTCTGCGCGACCGTTCAGCTGCATGATCGGCCGGACCACGACGCCGGGCGACCGCAGGTCGACCATCACCCAGGTGATGCCGCGATGCTTGGGGCCGTCGTTGCTGGTGCGCACCAGTGCGAAGATCCAGTCGGAGTAGTGGGCTCCTGTGGTCCAGATCTTCTGGCCGGTGACCATCAACTTGTCGCCACTTCGGACCGCCCGCGTCCTCAGCGATGCCAGGTCGCTGCCGGCGTCAGGTTCGCTGAAGCCCTGGCACCACACCTCGTCGCTGCGGAGCATTGCCGGCAACCAGCGCTGCTGCTGCTCGCCGGTTCCGAATGCCATGAGGGTGGGGCCAGCGAGCATCAGCCCCTGGATGTTGACGCGTGCGGGTGCTTCGGCGCGCTCGTACTCCTCCTGGAAGGCCAACCGCTGCAGCTCGTTGGCGCCGCGACCGCCGTACTCGGCGGGCCAGTGCACCGCCGCGTAGCGGGCGCCTGCCAGCTGTCGCTCCCAGCTCCTGTAACCGGCGCTGTCGTCGTAGTCGTCCAGCGGTGGAAGCCCACGTGGTGTGTGTTCCTCGAGCCACTCGCGCAGCTCGAGCCGCCAGGCGCGTAGTTCCTCGCTGCCCTGTTCCTCTGACTCCATCTCAGCTCCTCTGTCGACAGTCATGTCGTCGTTGTTCGGTGCGGAAACTGGAGGACGGCTCGTCCATCGACCCGCCCCGACCGAAGGTCGGCATAGGCGCGCACCGCGTCGGTGAACGGATAGGGCGTCACGTGCAGTCGCACGGCACCGACCTTGGTCAGGGCGACAACCTGCTCCAAGTCGCTGAGGGTCCCGCCGCGCGCGCTCCTGACGACGACGCCCGGCCGCACCCGGTCACGGCTGAACCGCAGCACTCCCCCACCGCGGCCGCAGACGACGATGGCGCCCGGCGGTCGGACGGCTTGCGTCGCCCATTCGAGCGTGGCGTCGGTGCCCACGAAGTCGAGGACGGCAGTCAGGTCTCCGAGCGTCGGCGCTGAGCCTCCACCCAGTGCCATGTCCTCGTCGACGACGGACACCTCGTCAGCGCCGAGGAGGCGCGCGCCTTCGGCCCGTGCCCGGTGGACGTCGACGGCAGCTACGCACGCGTGTGGCGCCAGGGCACGAAGGATCTGGACGGCAATCGCTCCCAGTCCGCCCACGCCAACGACCGCGACGCGGGAGTCGTCGCTCAGCACGTCGCAGAGCGACGCAGCCGCGTGGAAGGCCGTGAGTCCGGCATCGGCCAAAGGGGCCGCGGCAAGCGGGTGCAGGTCTCCCAGCGGGACGAGCTGCCGACGGTCGGCGACCATGAATCTCGCGATGCCCCCGTCCTCGCGCAGACCCCGAGCGCTTCCGGACCGGCAGTAGTTGTCGAAGCCGCGGAGGCATGGACGACACGATCCGCACGACTTGATCGCGGAGACGACGACGGCCTCGCCCAGGGCGAGGTCGGTGACGCCCGGACCGAGCTGTTCGACCCACCCCGCGTTCTCATGCCCCAGGGTGAACGGCTCGGAGAAGGGCAGCACGCTGCCGCCATCGAGGAGCTCGAGGTCGGTCCGGCAGAGTTCGGCGCCGCCAAGGCGCACGAGCACCTCACCGGCGCGAGGCACTGGGACGTCGACCTCACACCAGGCGGGAGGTTCGCCGAGCGCGAGGAGTCGGTAGGCAGGCATCGAGGCCACGTGTCGGATCTCCGTTCCGGTCACTTGAGGCTCGGGACGGCGTCCGGATCGAGCTTGACGTCGATGAGCATCGGCCGGTCCCGTTGGTCGATCGCAGCGAGGGCTTCATCGAGCTCGGCGAGCGTGCGCGCCGTCCACCCCTGACCCCCGAGGGCGCTGGCCACGGGAGCGAGGTCCGGCCAGGCCATCGTGGTGATCGACGGGTCCATGTCTTTGTTGCACAGCTGGATGTGCTCGGCGCCGTACGCACCGTCGTTGAGCACCACGACCACCAGATCGAGGCCGTGCCGGACCGCCGCACTGAACTCCGCGAGCCCGCCGAGCATGAACCCACCGTCACCGGTGACGAACAGCACGGGGCGCTCCGGTGAGCCGTACGCCGCTCCAATGGCATTGCCCATGCCGAGCCCGATCGACCCGAAGTTCACCGTGTGCACGTACGCCGAGGGCTCCGGAACGTGCAGCTGGCGGAACGCATGAAAGATGAAGCGACCTCCATCGAGCACGAGCGTCCGCTCTCGCGGGAAGGAGGACTCCAGTTTCGCGAGCGCTACCCGGATATCGACGGGTCCCTGCGTGCTGTGATCCGGTGGACCCTCGACCCGGCAGGTTGCGAGTCGGCCAGCGAGCACGGATGACGCAAAACCGGTCGGCGCGACCTCGGCCTGGTCGAGCCACTCCACGATGCGGTCGGCGACGCTGACCGCATCTCCCACAACCCCTCCGTGCACGCTCGCGTGGCGAGCCAAGGCACTGCGGTCGCTGTCGACGTGGACGACCTTCTTGCCGTCCAGCAGCGACCCTTCCGCGGTCGTCCACTTGTTCAGCGAGGCACCGAAGGCGACGATGCAGTCGCTGGTCATGATCGTATCCAGCGCAACCTCGTGGGAGAGGGTGCCGAAGACCCCGAGGTCGTGTGGCTCGTCCCTGAAGAGGTCGCGGGCGCGCAGGGTCGTCGCGACCGGAGCGCCGATCCGGCTGGCAAGACGCAGCAGAGCCTTGCGCGCATCGGGGGACGTTGCACCCTGGCCGGCCAGGACGATCGGGCGCTTCGCCGACGCGACGACACCCACTGCGCTGTCCATGACCTCTGGGTCAGGAGTCACGGCCTGGTCGGTCAACCACCTCGACGGTGAGGGCGAGTAGTCGACCTGCTCCCACTGGAACTCGACCGGGACGTTCAGGACGACCGGGCGGCGTTCCAGTACCGCTCGCCGTACCGCGGTCGCCAGATCCTCGGCCAGCGTCCCCGGAGTCCGGACCTGCTCGAAGCCTGCTCCCGTAGGCATCACGACGTCTCGCTGGGAGATGTTCTGGAAGTTCGCGCGGTCAGCCACGGCCGTGTCGCCTGCGATGAGGAGCAGTGGGGTGTGGTCCCTGACGCTCTCCACCAGCGCGGTCAACGTGTTGGTCAGAGCGGGCCCATGGGTGACCGTCGCTACGCCCAGCCGACCTGACGTCCGGGCGTAGCCGTTGGCGGCGAGAACGCCGCCACTCTCGTGCGACATGGAGACGAAGGTTCCTCCGCACTGTCGCTGGAAGGCGTCCATCGCGTAGAGGTTCGCGTCGCCGAGTACGCCGAACACGGTGGTGATGTCGTGGTCGGAAAGCGCTCGGGCAAGGGCTTGGTGGAAGAGCATGGACTCTCCGTCACATCTTGTTCAGCGTCTCGGAGCCACCGAGCAACACGGCCAGGCCGACACCCGCGCCGGTGACCGCTGTCATCACCAGCGCGACGGCGGCGACCATCGGGTAGCTGCCGTTGTGCCAGTAGTCGAACAGCAGGGTGCCCATCACTCGCGTCGTCGGTGACCGCACCAGAAGCGAGGCTGTGAACTCGTGCGTGAGAAGCACGAACAGCAGGGCCGCGGAACCGGAGAGACTCGACCGCATCAGCGGCAGCACGATCGTTGCGTAGGTCCGGATCACGCCGGCTCCGCTCACCCTGCCGGCCTCGATGTAGCTGTTCCCCAGGGCAAGCAACGTTGAGATCTGCATCCGGGTCGCGAAGGGGATCATCAATGTGACATACGCGAGGATCATCACCCAGGGAGTCCCGTAGAGGACGAAGGGCCGCGACGTGTAGGTGATCAGGAACCCCGCGCCGAAGATCACAGCGGGAATGCCGAGCGGCATCGAAACCAGGAAGTCCAGGAGGACGCGCATCATCCGGTAGCGCCGTGATCCCCGGACCAGGACGCACGCCACAACAAAGCCCAGGGGCAATGTGATCGCCACGGCTGCCAGGGAGTACGTCACGCTGTTGACGATTGCGTCAGTCGCCTCCGGTCGTGCGAACAGCGTCGAGAAGTTCTCCAGAGACAGGTTGTCGAACGACAGCTTTCCGGTCCAGTACGGCGACAGCGCGACGAAGGCCAACGCACCGATCGGAAGCACGATGGAGATCGCTGCGTAGAAGAGGATCACGAAGACGGCGAACCACGAGGACTCGCCTTCCCCCCGGAAACCCTTGCCGGTGTGCGTCACGAAGCGCGACTCGCCACCCAGCAGCCGCTTCTGTGCGATCACCACGGCGATGCCCGCGAGGAGGAGAGGCGATCCCAGCGCTGCTGCGGCGCCGTACTCGACGGGGTCTGGGAGACCTGCATGTACATCTGGGTGGTCAGGACCCGGACCCCGCCGTTCGCGCCCAGCAGGAGTGGCGCAGTGAACTGGCCCAGTCCCAGCAGCAGGACGACGCCGGCTGCATAGATCAGGGACGGACGCAACAAGGGCAGCGTGACATTGAAGAAGGCCTTGAGCGGCCCCGAACCGTTCACCCGCGCTGCCTCCTGCAGGTCTTGTCCGATGTTCGCGAGCCCGGAGGTGACAAACACATAGACGAAGGAGCTGAGCGAGAAGCCGGTGATCAGCACGATCCACTCGATGGAGTACACGTCGAACGGCCCCTCCGTTCGATCGGACCACCAAGGCAGCAGACGTAGCGCCGCGTTGAGATAGCCGGGTCTGGGCGAGACGAGGAGCGCCCAGCCGACGACGGCTGCCACTGACGGCAGGACCAAGGGCAGGATGGGAAAGACTTTCAGGAACCGGAGCCGATGCGGCAGCCTGCTGCCGGCCCAGGCCAGCAGCGTGCCGAGGACGAGTGCGATGGCCACCGAGCCGATCGCAAGCCCCACAGTGTTGTAGATGATGCGGTCGATACCGCTGACTGAGAAAGCCTCCCGGTAGCCCTCACCTCCGTCACTGAAGGCCTCCAGCTGAAGGTTCACCAGTGGTGCGAGGACGAGGTACCCGAGCACTCCCACCAGAGCGGCAAGACCGAGCCTGGCTGGCACTGACCGAAGGGCTCCGGGCCTGGCCACCGTCGATGCCTCAGACATCGTGGTCACGCTATCACCTCGACTGGCGCCGACTCGGCGCGGAGCCGAATTCCGTTCCCGGCGTCGTAGAAGCGAGCAGCGTCGGTGTCGAACGCGAACACGACACGGTCGCCCCGGTCCAGCACCTTCAGGAAGGGCTCGGAGCGACGGATGTCCGCGCGCGCGTGCAGGCGCTTGTCCGTGCCGGTATCCAACATCACGTCGAGGTGCTTTCCGCCGAACTCGATGTCAGCGACGACGGCAGAGATGCCCGCCTCGTAGGGGGCCAGCGAGCCACCCTCCGGCACGAGCCGTACGTCGTCGGGTCGGACTCGAGCCACCACCTCACCGGCGGCGATCGACGGCTGGAGCGGGGCGCCGAGGATGGCTGAGGCCCCCACCTTCCACTGCCCGTCGCTGTACCGCGCCGCGATCCGGTTCGACATGCCGATGAAGGCGGCGACGTACTCGGTGGCAGGATCCACGAAGACCTCGCGGGGAGTGCCGAACTGCTCTATCCTTCCCGCGCGCATGATCGCCATCCGGTCGCCGAGCGCCAAGGCCTCGCTCTGGTCGTGGGTCACGAAGACCGCGGTGAAAGGCTTGCGCTGGTGGAGCTCGTGCAGCTCCGCGCGAACCTGGTCACGCAACCGAGCGTCGAGGTTGCTCAGGGGCTCGTCGAACAGGACCAGATCCGGCTGTGCGACGAGACCTCGAGCCAGCGCCACGCGTTGCTGCTGGCCGCCACTGAGCTGGGCGGGATAACGATCGAGCAGATCCTGACAGTCCACCAGCGCGGCGGTCCTTTCCACGGCTCCGCCGGCGAGCTCGGCCTTCAACTTGCGTGCCTTCAGGGGGTAGGCGATGTTCTGCCGCACCGTCTTGTGCGGCCAGAGCGCATAGGACTGGAAGACCATCCCGATGAAGCGGTTGTTGGGTGGCAGGTTGATCTTGCGGTCCTGGTCGTAGACGACCGAGTCACCTAGCTGGATCGTCCCGGCGCTCGGGGTCTCAAGGCCGGCGAGGCACCGGAGCGTGGTGGTCTTCCCACAGCCGCTCGGGCCGAGGAGAACCAGGAACTCGCCGTCCTCGATCTCCAGATCCAGGTCCGCGACCGCGACCGTGGGTGGTTTGCCGTCGAACCGACGAGTCAGTCCTTGTACGGACACGTGGGACATGCTCTGCTCTTTCCTCTCATGGCGATGAGCACGGTGATGGTGAACTGGCGTGGGGTGGCGATGAAATTCGCCACCACCCGAGCCGCTCACCCATGGAACAGCGCGTTGAACCTGTCGACGAAGGCCTTGAACTGCGCGGGGCTTGCGTCAGTCACCCCGCCTGTCGTGGTCTTGTCGGCCGTCGTGACAGCGCTGGGGATGTCCGGCAGCACAGATGCGATCCGCTCGGCGACGATCTCCTGACCCGCCGGGGTGAAGATGTAGTTCATCAGCAGCTGCGCCGCGTTGGGGTGCGGAGCATCGGCGAGGACCGCTTCAGACAGCGATGCTGCCCATGCCGGGTCGGCGAGCCCGCCGTCGACCGGAGCACCGGCGGCCTTGGCTCCGTAGAGCACCACCTGGGACACCTGGGAGGCGGCCACGATTTCCCCCGATGCCAGCGCCTCGGCCATGGCTTCCCCGGCCTCGTAGATGCGTGGGTTCTGCGCTGCGAGCCGCTCGAGGAAGTCCGCGCCGTACTGCTTCTCGA
>CAVXXY010000002.1:0-612637 GCA_963765905.1 uncultured Actinomycetota bacterium | reverse complement strand
AATCCTGTCAGCCCGACAGATCTCCAGAGGCCCTCATCCCATGGGGTGAGGGCCTCCGGTATTGCCGGGCAGCGCATCATCCGCTCACGCCGGGGTACAGACCCGCATGAGGTTTCTGCTGCTTGTCATCATCGTCGTCGCTCTCGTGGTCATCGCCCTGTCCTTCATGAGGGGCCGGCGCGGGCGGCTCTGAGGAGGAGAGCCCGTGCCTTTCCTGCTCCTGGTGCTCGCTGTGCCACTGGGCATCGCCTTCCTGCTGCTGGTGATGAGCCGGCTTGAGGACTCGCTCCCGCGCTCGCACCAGTACGCACCACCCCGCCCGTGGCGCCCGATGCTCAGACGACTCCTGCGCCGCGCATCCTGAAGCACGCGGGGAAACTGTTTCGCACTCCTGCTTCCGCGAGGCAGGATGGGCAGCATGGAGACACCCGCGGTCACCGTGAACGGCCGGGTGCTTCCCCTCGGGGACGTGCCGGCGTACACGACCGCCCTCGACTGGCTGCGCGACCAGGGCCTGACCGGCTGCAAGGAGGGCTGCGCCGAGGGCGAGTGCGGTGCCTGTGCGGTGCTCGTCGCCCGACCCGGCATCACCTCGGAGACCGAGTGGACGCCCCTGAACGCCTGCCTACTCCCGGCACTCGGGCTTGCCGGTGGCGAGGTCGTCACGGCCGAGGGCCTGGGCACTCCGGACGACCTGCACCCCGTGCAGGAGGAGCTCGCCATGCGGGGCGGGTCCCAGTGCGGCTACTGCACCCCGGGCTTCGTGTGCAGCATGGCGGCCGAGTACTACCGCCCCGGCCGCGAGGAGTTCGACCTGCACGCGATCAGCGGCAACCTGTGCCGGTGCACCGGCTACCGCCCGATCGTCGATGCCGCCCACGCGCTTGGTGCGCCCGCACCAGACGACACGCTCGACCGGCGGCGCGATCTCCCGCCTCCGGCAACGGTCGCGATGCGCACGCCGGGGTTCATCCGGCCCGAGTCGCTGCTGCACGCCGTCGAGCTGCTCACCGACCAGCCCGACGCGATCGTCGTCGCCGGGTCGACCGACTGGGGTGTCGAGGTCAACCTGCGCGGCTCGCGGGCACCCCTGACGGTCCTGATCGACCAGCTGCCCGAGCTGCGCACCCTGTCGGTCGGGGACGTCATCGAGATCGGCGCCGGCCTGTCGCTCACCGAGATAGAGCGACGCCTCGACGGTGCGGTGCCTCTGCTCGACGAGGTGTTTCCCCGTCTTCGCGTCCCGGCTGATCCGCAACAGCGCGACGCTGGGTGGCAACCTCGCGACGGCCTCACCGATCGGCGACACTCCACCCGCGCTGCTCGCCCTCGACGCGACCCTCGTGCTCGCGTCCCCGGAGGGCGAGCGGCAGGTAGCGGTCTCCGACTTCTTCACCGGCTACCGCGAGACCGCGTTGCGGCCGGGTGAGCTGGTGCGGTCCGTGCTGATCTCGCGTCCGCTCGCCGGCCTCACTGCGTTCCACAAGATCAGCAAGCGCCGTCTCGACGACATCTCCTCGGTCGCGGTGGCGTTCGCCCTCGAGCTCGAGTCGGGCGTCGTACGACGGGCACGGATCGGGCTGGGCGGCGTGGCTGCGACGCCGATCCGGGCCCTGGCCGCCGAAGCGGCGCTGGTCGACCAGCCGTGGACCGAGGAGACCGTCGAACGAGCGGCTGTCGTGCTCGAGTCGGAGGGCACGCCGATGGACGACCACCGGGCGAGCGCGGCCTACCGCAAGGCGATGCTCGGCACGTCGCTGCGCAAGCTCTTCCACGAGGCGGTGCCGGCATGACGGTCGGACAGCCACTTCCCCACGAGAGCGCGGCGCTGCACGTCACCGGGCACGCGCTCTACACCGACGACCTGGTCGGCCGCACCCAGGGCGTGCTCCACGCGTGGCCGGTGCAGGCGCCGCACGCCCACGCCCGCGTCACACGGCTCGACCCTGCTCCGGCGTACGACGTGCCCGGCGTCGTCCGGGTGCTGACCAAGGCCGACGTACCCGGTGTGAACGACGCCGGGGTCAAGCACGACGAACCGCTCTTCCCCGACGAGGTGATGTTCCACGGCCACGCGGTCTGCTGGGTGCTCGCCGAGTCGCTGGAGGCTGCACGGCTCGGAGCTCTGGCTGTGCAGGTCGACTACCAGGAGCTGCCCGCGATCATCGACGTGCGCGACGCGATCGCCCAGGAGAGCTATCAGGGCGTTCAGCCGCTGCTCGAGCGCGGCGACCTGGAGACCGGGTTCGCCGCGTCGACCCACGTCTTCGACGGCGAGCTCGAGATCGCCGGGCAGGAGCACTTCTACCTCGAGACGCACTGCTCGCTGGCCCACGTCGACGAGGGCGGTCAGGTGTTCGTGCAGTGCAGCACGCAGCACCCGACCGAGACCCAGGAGATCGTCGCCCACGTGCTCGGCCTCTCCAGCCACCACGTCACCGTGCAGTGCCTGCGCATGGGTGGGGGCTTCGGCGGCAAGGAGATGCAGCCACACGGCTTCGCCGCCATCGCCGCGCTCGGTGCGACGCTGACCGGTCGACCTGTGCGGCTCCGGCTCAACCGCACGCAGGACCTGACGATGTCCGGCAAGCGTCACGGCTTCCACGTCACCTGGCGAGCCGGCTTCGACGACGACGGCCTGTTGCAGGCTCTCGACGCGACGCTGACCTCCGACGGCGGCTGGAGCCTCGACCTGTCCGAGCCGGTGATGAGCAGGGCACTGTGCCACGTCGACAACGCCTACTGGATCCCCCACATCCGCGCACAAGGGCGCATCGCGAGGACCAACAAGACCTCGCAGACCGCGTTCCGCGGCTTCGGCGGACCCCAGGGCATGCTCGTGGTCGAGGAGGTCCTCGGCAGGTGCGCCCCGATCCTCGGGTACGACGCGGCCGAGCTCCGGCGCCGCAACTTCTACGTCGAGGGCCAGGCGACGCCCTACGGACAGGCCGTGCGGCACCCCGACCGGCTCGCCACGGCCTGGCAGCAGGTGCTCACGTCGTCCGACTTCACCGCGCGCGCCGAGGCGCTCGAGGCCTTCAACGCCGCGCATCCGCATCGCAAGCGTGGCCTGGCGATCACTCCGGTGAAGTTCGGCATCTCGTTCAACTTCACGGCCTTCAACCAGGCCGGGGCGCTGGTGCACGTCTACAAGGACGGCTCGGTCCTGATCAACCACGGCGGCACCGAGATGGGCCAGGGCCTGCACACCAAGATGCTGCAGGTCGCGGCGACGACACTCGGGCTGCCGCTGGAGAAGGTGCGGCTGGCCCCCACCCGCACCGACAAGGTTCCCAACACCTCGGCGACCGCCGCGTCGTCCGGCGCGGACCTCAACGGTGCCGCGGTCAAGAACGCCTGCGAGCAGATCCTCGAGCGCATGGCGGTCGTGCCCGGCGACACCTGGGAGGAGCGCGTCCGCACGGCGTACTTCTCTCGCATCCAGCTCTGGGCGGCCGGCTACTACAAGACCGAGGGCCTGCACTGGGACGTCGCGGCGATGCGCGGCGAGCCGTTCAAGTACTTCGCCTACGGCGTCGCGGCTGCCGAGGTCGAGGTCGACGGCTTCACCGGCGCCTACGACGTGCTCCGGGTCGACATCGTGCACGACGTCGGCGACAGCCTCTCCCCCTTGGTCGACATGGGCCAGATCGAGGGTGGCTTCGTGCAGGGCGTCGGCTGGCTGACGCTCGAGGACCTGCGGTGGGACTCGTCCGGCAAGCTGGCCACCCAGTCCGCCAGCACCTACAAGCTCCCCAGCCTCGGCGAGATGCCGGCCGAGCTCAACGTGTCCCTCCTCGATGACGCGACCGAGACCGGCGCCGTCTACGGTTCGAAGGCCGTCGGCGAGCCACCGCTGATGCTGGCCTTTTCCGTGCGCGAGGCCCTGCGGCAGGCGGTCGCCTCGTTCGGCCCGCCGAGCACGAGCGTCGACCTCGCCTCGCCCGCGACTCCCGAGGCCGTCTTCTGGGCGCTGTCCAAGGCTCGTGCTGCCACTCCGGTGGGAGTCTGAGGTGGACTGGCTCGCCGCGGTCTCGGCCCTGCGAGAGTCCCGCACGGCCGGGGTGCTGGTCACGGTCGTGTCCGTGCGTGGGCACGCACCCCGCGAGGCGGGCGCCAAGATGGTGGTGTCGGCCACCGAGACGTGGGGGTCGGTCGGGGGCGGCAACCTCGAGGCGGTCGCGATCGAGAAGGCCCGAGGCGACCTCGATGCTCCTTCGCTGGTGACGGTCAACCTGAGCGACAAGGCGCCCTACCAGCACGGTGTGCAGTGCTGCGGTGGCGAGGTGACCCTGCTGCTCGAGCCGCTGCCCGTCCTACCGTCGGTCGCGATCTTCGGCATCGGCCATGTCGGCCTGGAGCTCGCACGCATCCTCGCGCGGCACGACCTCGAGCTGCACCTGGTCGACTCACGGTCCGCTGAGCTCGACGCAACGCGCCTTGCCGTCCTGTCCGATGCCGTTGCCCGGGTGCACGTGCACGAGGTGCCCGTGCTGCCCGAGCTGGTGATCGCGTCTCTCCCTCGCGGCACCCACATGCTGGTGATGACCCACGACCACAACGAGGACGCAGCGCTGTGCGACGCGGCGCTGCGCGCCCCGCAGCTCGGCTCCATCGGGCTGATCGGGTCGAGCACGAAGTGGTCGCACTTCCAGCGTCGGCTCGCCTCGGAGGGGCACACGGCCGAGGCGATCGCGCGCATCACCACACCTATCGGCCTGTCCTCCGTCACGGGCAAGGAGCCGGCCACGATCGCGGTCAGCGTCGCAGCCGCCTTGTTGCAGGTGCTGTCCTCCGAGGTTTCGAGGCTCGCTCCGGTCGCACCTCAACCACCGGAGGGGCGGTGACGCTCTTCCGGGCGACCGTCCTCGACACGCCCGACGACCCCTTCCGTGGGGGAGCGCTGCGCAGCGACGACGACTGCGGACTGCTGGTCCGAGACGGCGCCATCGTCGCCCGGTCATCCTTCACCTCGCTCGCGGCGGCACACCCGGACGACGAGGTTGTGGACCTGCGCGGCGGGGTGGTGCTCCCCGGATTCGTCGACACGCACGTGCACTACCCCCAGGTGCGCGCCATCGGCGGTCTGGGCATGCCCCTGCTGGACTGGCTCGAGCAGTGCGCCCTGCCGGAGGAGGCTCGGCTGGCCGACGTCGACTACGCGTCCGCGGTGGCCGAGGAGTTCGTGACGGCCCTGGTCGCCGCCGGTACGACGACCGCGCTGGTCTTCGGCTCGCACTTCGCCGCAGCCGTGGACCGGCTCTTCACCGTGGCGGACCGGGTCGGCCTTCGCATGACCAGCGGCCTCGTCGTCAGTGACCGGGTGCTGCGCGAGGACCTGCTCACCAGCCCGGACCGCGCCTACGACGAGGGCCTGGCTCTGGCGAAGCGCTGGCACGGCTCGGGACGCCTCGAGTACGCCGTGACCCCTCGCTTCTCGCTGTCCTGCAGTGACGACCTGATGGCGTCGTGCGCCGCGCTCGTGACCGACGTGGAGGGCGCGCACTTCACCTCGCACCTCAACGAGAACCTCCAGGAGATCACCACGGTCGCCGGGCTCTGTGGTGGGCCGCACTACCTCGACAGCTACCACCGGCACGGCCTGGTGGGTGCCCGCTGCGTTCTGGCCCACAACGTGCACCCGACGGACGCGGAGCTGCGGCTGCTCGCGTCGACGGGGGCAAGCGTCGCGCACTGCCCGACCAGCAACGCCTCGCTCGGCTCCGGCCTCTTCCCGCTGACCCGTCACCTGGTCTTCGGCGTGCACGTCGCGCTCGGCTCCGACGTCGGCGCGGGCACCGGCTTCTCCCTGCTCAAGGAAGGGCTGCAGGCCTACTTCGCCCAGCGCTTGCTCGGAGAGCTCGGCCATGCCCTGAGCCCACGCCACCTGCTGCACCTCGCCACGACGGCCGGGGCTCAGGCCCTGGCCCGTCCCGACGTCGGGCATCTCGGCGTCGGCCAGCGGTTCGACGCGCAGTGGCTTCGGCCCGCGCCGGGGAGCACCCTGGACGTCGTACTCCGCCATGCGTCCGGGCCGGAGGACGCGCTGGCGAAGCTGTTCGCGCTCGGAACGACCGGTGACGTCGCCGGGGTGTGGATCGAGGGCGCGCAGGTGGGGTGACCCACCGTCGAAATGCTGGTCGAGCCGGAACGTCGCCCCAGGGCGACGGACGCGTCGAGACCACTGGTGAGGTAGGCAGAGACCCAACCAGCATCTGCCCAAGCCACCACACCCTCGTCCACCAAGGCCACCACTACCCCCGACGTGCCTGAGGAGGCTGGACGATGACCGTTCCGGTGGCGGTGCTGGCTCTGCTGGGCTGCACGGTGCTCGGCCTCGTCGGCGACGTGCTGTTCGGGGCACTGTTCGACTCGGTGTTCGGCAGACATGCCGACCGCGTGCGACTCGGTGGCGTGTGGCTGTTCGCGGTGACCTGGGTGGTGCTCGCCGTTGCCCTCGCCCTCAACGGCGGACAGACAGACCTCGCCTGGTTCTCGGCTGTCGTCGCGCTTCTCGCTGCTGTCGTCGCGGCGGCGCAGACGGCCGCATTTCGCAAAGCGCAACCTCGACCGCCGCGCGCCCACGACCCTCGGCGGACTCAGCCCGGCGGACAGAGCTAGCGGGGCCGATCCGCCCTTGGTCGAGCAGGTGGCGAAGCCCGAGGCGCCGTCCGTCGCGACCACAGACCCCGCGTACGTGCCGCCGACTGGTCTCGACAGACGCTCGCTCCGCTCACTGCTCGACCACCGAGGCACGGCATCAGACCAGTAGACCCGCGGCCCCGCAGCATGCTTCGCTGGACCCATGACCCGCACTGTCGATGCCGACTACCTGGTGGTGGGGGCCGGCGCCATGGGGATGGCCTTCACCGACGCGCTGATCGACCACGCCGACGCGCGCGTGGCCCTGGTGGACCGCAAGCACGGCGTCAGCGGGCACTGGCTCGACGCCTACCCGTTCGTCCGGCTGCACCAGGCCTCCGCGTTCTACGGCGTCGCGTCGACGCTGCTCGGCGGCGGACACCTGCAAACTCACGGACCCGAGGCCGGACTGCAGGAGCGGGCGACGGTCGCCGAGATCTGCGCCTACTACGGGCGGCAGGCCGAGCGGATGACGGCGACCGGCAAGGTGGAGCTCTTCACCAACAGCGACTACGTCGGCGACCGCACGGTGGTGTCGAGGATCTCGGGGCAGCGGTTCGAGGTGCCCGAGCGGTGCCGGATCGTCGATGCGCGCTACCTCGCCCCGAACATTCCGGCGAGCACGCCACCGCCGTTCGAGGTCGCCGAGGGTGCGTGCGTGGTCCCGGTGGGTGAGCTCGCCCGGCTCGAGGCATCGCCGAGCCAGTACGTCGTCGCGGGGGCGGGCAAGACCGCGACCGATGCGATCGTCTGGCTGCTCGCACGCGGCGTCGACCCGGACTCGATCTGCTGGGTGCGGCCACGGGACCCTTGGATGTTCAACCGGGCCGTTGTGCAGCCTGACCCCGCGATCTTCCTGGGCATGGCGGCCGACATCATGCAGGCCGCGACCCAGGCGTCGTCGGCCGACGACTGGTTCCTGCGCATGGAGGACGCGGGCATCATGCTGCGCATCGACCGCTCGGTGACGCCGACCATGGCCAAGGCCCCCACGCTCGCCACCTGGGAGCTCGACGAGCTGCGCACGATCGAGAACGTCGTTCGCCTCGGCCACATCCGCCGGGTCGAGCCGGGAAGGCTGACCCTCGGCGAGGGAGAGGTGAAGATCGCCGCCGACGCGCTGGTGGTGCACTGCGCAGCCGACGGCCTGCGCTATCCCGGGCTCGTGCCGATCTGGCGACCCGAGGCGATCACGTTGCAGCCGGTCCGGGCCGGGTTCCCGTGCTTCGGCGCGGCCGTCACGGGGTACGTCGAGGCAACCCGCACCGACGACGACGAGAAGAACCGGCTCTGCCCGCCCTCGCCCCTACCGGACAACCCCGCGGACTGGGCGGCGATGAACGTCCGCGGCACCCGCGCCACGATGTCGTTCAGCGCCGAGCCGGACATCAAGGACTGGGCCAACGGCGTGGCACTGAACCCGGCACGCATCACGGCCGAGAACGCCGGCTCCGCTGCCGTGGCGGAGGCGGTCGGACGGATGCAGGCGAACGCCGGCCCGGGTCTGGCCGCCATGGTCGAGCTGAGCGGCCACGACCCCCAGCCGGGCTGAGTCAGCCGACCTCGACGACCACCTTGCCGAGAGGCGCGGCCCTCTCCCGCCATGGCGAGGGCTGCGGGCACCTCCTCGAGCCCGAAGGTGGCCGCGATGGGGATCTGTACGTCGCCCGCAAGCACCCGCTCGGCGAAGGGCTCGAAGTGCGTCGGCCCCATCCGTACGACGAGCACGCCCAGGCTCCGGCCGGTCAGCCGGCCGAGGATGGCTCCGGCCGTCGCAACCCGGAGGAGTGCGCGCGACGTCCCGCCGACACAGCGGTAGCGTCCGCCGCGCTTCACCGCCCTTCGGTAGGCGAAGATCGAGCGGTAGGCGACCAGGTCCAGCACCACGTCGTAGGGCTCACCGCGGGTGAAGTCCTGGCTGGCGTAGTCGATCACCTCGTCGGCACCCACGGATCGCATGAAGTCGAGCTTGCGGGCGTTGTCGACCCCGGTCACGTGGGCTCCAGCACCCTTGGCGAGCTGGATCGCGAACGACCCCGAGCCGCCGCCGGCGCCGTTGATCAGCACTCGCTGTCCTGGGGCTACGAAGGCAGTCCCCTGCAGGGCGATCACGCCCGCCTGCGGCACGGTCGCGGCCTGGGCGAACGTCAGCTCCGGCGGCTTGAGGGCGAGCGCCTTCTCAGGCGCCAGCGCGAGCTCGGCGAAGCCACCCTTCAGGTCGAGGTTGTCGCCGTACACCTCGTCGCCCGGGCGGAACCTCGTGACGCCGGCCCCGACGGCCTCGACCCGACCGGCGATGTCGGAGCCGAGCACCCGGCGCGCTGGGCGCCGAAGCCCACCGATCCGCGCGTACGCCGGGTTGCCCCGCAGGCACTCCCAGTCGGAGAGGTTGACCGACGTCGCCACGACACGGACGAGCACCTGACCGGCCCCCGGCACGGGCGACGGCAGCTCCTCGAGGCGCAACACCGAGGGTGGACCGTAGCGGTCGTAGACGACCGCTCTCACTCCAGCTCGCCCCAGACGCGCAGCCTGGCGACCCCACCGTCGGGGAACACGTCGAGCCGCACCTCCGACACCGGCTGGTCGGACTCGACCACGAAGAAGTGCCGGGTGTCGGGCTGCAGCCGCGTCTTCGGGACCAGCTCGACGGAGGAGTCACCGGTCAGAGACGCCCAGCCCGGTGCGTTGCCCACGAAGTACGACGTGTCGATCTCGACGCGGCGGACGACGCCTCGACCGGCGAGACGGACGGTGACGTGGTCGTTGCCGTCGTCGCGGCGACGGGCGTTCTCCCAGCCGTCGCCCATCAGGCGAGGGCGGCCGGGGAGGATCACGTTGGTGGGCGAGGAGTAGAAGCGGTTGGAGCAGTCGACGACGGTGCCGCCGTTCTCGAGAGCGGCGAGGTCGATCGTGCCGGTCAGCAGCGCGGGGTCGGGCCGCGGGTCACCGTGCACCCGGAACCGCGCGACGCCGCCGTCGGGATAGATCGTCAGCCGGACGTGGGTGACGCGGTCGTCGGAGGTGACCTCGAACGCGTTGGCGGTGTCGCCCCGGAGATCGACCTTCGGCAGCAGCGGCTGCCAGGCGTCGAGCTCGTCCGGTGAGGGATAGCCGTCGATGGAGAGGCCCTCGACCGAGGCCTGCGGCGGGTAGTTGCCGGTGAAGAACGCGGTGTCGATGACGACCCCGCGCACCACTCCGGGTACGCCGAGCCGCACGACCGCCCAGTCGGTGCCGGGCTCGCGGCGGCGGCGCGTCTCCCAGCCGTCGTACACCTTGCCCTTGTTGCCGAAGGCGGCGGTGGGCGCGGCGGGCTCCGGCTTGATCAGGTTCTCGCGCTCGGCGAACAGCTCGTCGTTGGCCGCGATGACACTCCCGGCCAGCGCACGCGAGGCTAGGTCGGGGAGCTCGGTGAAGTCGGTCATGCATCCCTCCGGAGGAGTCGGCCCTGCGGCTGGTCGCCGACGGGTGAGCCTCGCAACCAGGTCCGGCGTACGACGCCGGTCAGCTCGCGTCCGGCGTACGGCGTCACCGGGTGCTTGTGGTGCAGCAGCGCCGGGTCGACCGTCCAACGGTCGTCTGGCGCGAAGACGCAGAAGTCGGCGTCGCGACCCACCTCGATCGCGCCCTTGCGGCGAAGGCCGACCAGCGCGGCCGGTGCCGCCGACATCCACCGCACGACGTCGTCCAGCGAGAAGCCGCGAGCTCGGGCCGCGGTCCACATCAGCGGAAGGCCGAGCTGCAGCGAGGCGATGCCGCCCCAGGCGGTGCCGAAGTCGCCGGTGGTCTTGAGCTCGGGTGTCGCGGGCGAGTGGTCGGAGACGACGCAGTCGATCGCGCCGGAGCGCAGCCCCTCCCACAGCGCGGTGCGGTTGGACTCCTCGCGGATCGGCGGGCAGCACTTGAACTGGGTCGCGCCGTCGGCGACCTCCTCGGCCGACAGCACCAGGTAGTGCGGGCAGGTCTCGGCGGTCACCGCGGAGCCGCCCAGCAACGGCAGGGCATCCGCGCTCGAGAGGTGCAGCACGTGCACCCTGCAGCCGGTCGCCTCGGCGAGCTCGACGAGGTAGGCGATCGCGGCGTTCTCGGAGCGGCGAGGGCGAGAGGCCAGGAAGTCGGAGTACGCCGGACCGGCGGTGGTGCCGATCGCGTGCGGGTCCTCGGCGTGCACGATGAGCAGCCCGTCGTACGCCGCGAGCTCGAGCATCACCTCCTCGAGCTCGGGCCGCGAGAGCGGCGGGAACTCCTCGACCCCCGAGTCGACCAGGAAGCACTTGAAGCCGAAGACGCCGGCGTCGTGGAGGGGTTGCAGGGAGGCGAGGTTGCCCGGGATGGCGCCGCCCCAGAACCCCACGTCGACGAAGCACTGCCCGTCGGCAGCCTTCTGCTTGACCTCGAGGTAGGACACGTCGACGGTCGGCGGGATCGAGTTCAGCGGCATGTCGACGATCGTGGTGACCCCGCCTGCGGCGGCCGCTCGCGTGGCCGACGAGAACCCCTCCCACTCGGTGCGGCCGGGCTCGTTGACGTGCACGTGGGTGTCGACCAGGCCGGGCAGCAGTACCTCGTCGTCGGCCAGAGCGATGACCTCGCCCGCCAGTGACGACCCGATCTCGACGACCACGCCGTCCTGGACACCGACGTCGCAGACGGCCTCTCCTGACGGGAGCAGTACCCGCCCTCTGAGGATCAGCACCGGGCGATCACCCGCGCAGCACCGTTGCCTCGATCAGCCCGTAGGGCCGGTCGGCGGCGATGAAGACCTCGCCGGGGTTATCGAGGTCGAAGGGCGAGAGGTCCACCAGGAAGTGATGCTTGTTGGGCGCGGTGAAGGAGACCTCGGCGACATCTGAGACGGCTTCGAGCACTGCCTCCCCCATCGAGTAGAGGGTCTGCTGGAGCGCGAGGCTGTGCGTCTCGGCGAACGCCCGCAGCAGCAGCCGCCGGATGTCGGAGTAGGTGGCGTCCCAGTCGACCGCGACGTGCTGGTAGCGCCAGGTGGCCACCAGCGAGGTCGCCAGGATCCGGTCCTCGGTCTCCGGCAGTGTCGTGTAGCGGTCCTTGAGGAAGCCCTTGAACTCCGAGCCGGTCGTGTTCATCACGACCAGGTCCTTGATGCCGGCGACCACCACCTCGGTGCCGGCTGAGACGTCGACCTCTGCGGTGCGTACGCCGCCCCCCGCCCGGACGAACGAGTGGTCGCCGATGCGCTCCCAGGGATACTCCTCGACCTGGACCCGCGCACCCTCGGCGGCCGGGACCGTCGACACGAAGTGCCGCGCCAGCGCCAGCGCGTAGTCCTCGATCGCGCCCACGCCCCGCTCCTTGGCGAACGCGAACGCGGTGTTCTTCTGGGTGTCGGTCGGCAGCACGTCGCTCTGGTCGCCCGCGATGTGCGCCGCCTCGAAGCTTCCTCGCAGCGCGGTCGAGACGTTGAGGTCGCGCAGCTCGTGGCGAGGCGTGTCGCGGTAGACGCGGACGACGCGGTTCTCCGCCTTGCCGTACTGGTTGGAGCCGAGCCGCACCATCACGAGCCCCGGTAGGTCGAGTAGGCGAACGGGCTCAGGAGCAGGGGCACATGATGATGGCGGTCGTCGGTGACCGCGAAGGTGATCACGACCTCGGGGAAGAACGAGTGCCCGTCGTACGACGCGACGTCGAAGACCAGCTGGTAGGTGCCGTGCGCCAGCTCGTCGGGGCCGAGCTCGCCGACCCGGCCGTCAGCATCGGTCACGGCTTCGCCCAGCTCCTGGTCATCGGCGAAGAGCCAGACGGGTACGCCGGGCGCCGGCCTGCCACGCACGGTGTCGAGGACATGGGTCGTCACGAAGCTCATGAATCCAGCACCCTCCGGAGCCGGAGCAGCGCGATCTTGCGCAGCTCGTCCTTGACCACCGCTGCCTCGGTGGCGTCGTCGTGGTGCAGCCGCTCACGCGCGGCTGCGATGACCTGGTCGGCGCTCAGGCCGGTGGCGCAGATCAGGAAGACCCGGCCGAACCGCTCCTCGTAGGCCCGGTTGACGTCGACGAGCTCGTCTCCGGGCGTGACGCCCGACTGCTCCTCGCGGGACCAGCCCTCGGCTCGCTCACCGATGCGCGGGTGGGCGGCGAGGGCGCGGTCCACCTGGTCGTCGGTCACCGCGCGAGCCAGCCGGTCGGCGGTGTCGAGGAGAGCGCCCTCGTCGGCGTACGGCCGCGCGTCGAGCACCCCCGTCGCCCATGCCGGCACGTCCAGGCAGGCGAGCAACGCGGTGGTGACCTCGTCGGGATCGGCGGTGTTGAAGTCGGCGAGGTCCCTCAACGGATGACCTCGTAGGCCGGCAGGGTCAGGAAGTCGACGTACTCGTCGGCGAGGGTCACCCGCTCGAAGATCTCCCGGGCCTGCTGGAAGTCCGGGCCGAGCGCGTCCATCTCCTCGTCCATCACCGAGCGCACCAGCTCGGCGGTGACCACCGTGCCGTCGTCCAGCGTGGATCCGTTGCGCACCCACTGCCACAGCTGCGAGCGGGAGATCTCCGCGGTAGCGGCGTCCTCCATCAGGTTGTGGATGGCGACGGCGCCCTGGCCCTTCAGCCAGGAGGCGAGGTAGCGGATCGCGACCTCCACGTTGGCGTGGACTCCGGCGAGCGTGATCGAGCCGGGGGTCGAGGCGACGTCGAGCAGGTCGGCCGCCGCGACGTGCACGTCGTCGCGCTGCCGGTCGAGCTGGTTCGGCCGGTCGCCCAGCACCTCCCCGAAGACCTCGGCGCACAGCGGCACCAGGTCGGGGTGGGCGACCCACGAGCCGTCGAAACCCTGCCCCGCCTCGCGTTCCTTGTCGGCCCGGACCTGCGCGAAGGCGCGCTCGTTGACCTCCGGGTCGTTGCGCGAGGGGATGAACGCCGACATGCCGCCCATCGCGAAAGCGCCTCGCTTGTGGCAGGTCTTCACCAGCAGCTCGGCGTAGGACCTCATGAACGGCGAGGTCATGCCGACGGCGGACCGGTCCGGCAGGACGTAGGACGGCCCGGCGTCGCGGAAGTACTTGATGACGCTGAAGAGGTAGTCCCAGCGGCCGGCATTGAGGCCGGATGCGTGGTCGCGCAGCTCGTAGAGGATCTCCTCCATCTCGAACGCGGCCGGGATGGTCTCGATGAGGACCGTCGCGCGGATCGTGCCCTGCGGGATGCCGAGGTGGTCCTGGGCGATCGTGAAGGCGTCGTTCCACAGCCGCGCCTCGAGGTGGGACTCCATCTTGGGGAGGTAGAAGTACGGCCCGCTGCCGCGGTCGAGGAGCTCCTGGGCGTTGTGGAAGAAGTACAGCGCGAAGTCGACCAGCGACCCGGAGACGCGGCGGTCACCGAGGTCGAGGTTGCGCTCGTCGAGGTGCCAGCCGCGCGGCCGCATCACGATCGTCGCCAGCGGGCCGTCGTGCAGCTGGTAGACCTTGCCCTCCGGCGAGCGGAACTCGATCTGGCGGCGGATCGCGTCGTACAGGTTGACCTGACCGCCCACCACGTTGTGCCAGTGTGGCGTGCTGGCGTCCTCCTGGTCGGCCAGCCAGACCTTGGCGCCGGAGTTGAGCGCGTTGATGGTCATCTTGCGGTCGGTGGGGCCGGTCATCTCGACGCGGCGGTCCAGCAGGTCGGCCGGTGCCTTCGCGACCTGCCAGTCACCGGAGCGGACCTCGGCGGTCTCCGGCAGGAAGTCGAGCGGCGTGCCTCGGCGTTCACGCCGGGCGTGCAGCAGCTCCTCTCGCCGGCCCTCGAGCTGCTCGTGCAGCACGCGCACCAGCTCGAGCGCATCCGGGGTCAGGATCAGGTCCTCGCGCATCGCTCTCCTCCTTGCTCGCGAGTCTGCCACGGGCGAGGCACCATTGGCCTCATGGCGTACGACGAGGAGCTCGCGGTCCGAGTGCGGGAGCAGCTCTCCCCACTGACCGACTTCGAGGAGAAGAAGATGTTCGGCGGCCTGGCATTCATGGTCAACACGCACATGGCGTGCGGCCTGATGAGCCAGGGGCTGATGGTCCGCGTGGGCACCGACGGCCACGAGGCTGCCCTCGCTCGCGGCGGGCACGAGCTGGAGATGGGCGCTCGGACGATGCGCGGCATGGTCGTCCTGCATCCGGAGGAGCTCACCGACGCCGTGCTCGAGGAGTGGGTGCACGGCGCCGTCGAGTTCGCCAAGGCCGAGCCGCCGAAACCTCCCAAGAAGCCGAAGAAGAAGTAGGTCAATTGTCCCGGACTATTGACTTGCAAGGCCGCCGGCCGTCATTCTGGGACCATGGCGAACACCTGGCGCAACTGGGCAGGGACCGAGGCGGTCACCCCTGCTCGGACAGTGACGCCGGGGTCCGTTGAGGAGCTGTCGATCGCGGTCAAGGACGCCGTGCGCGACGGCCTCGGGGTGAAGGCCGTCGGCTCCGGTCACTCGTTCACCGGTGCCGCCGTCGCCCCCGGCCTCCAGGTGCGGCCCGAAGGCATGGCGGGACTCGTCGAGGTCGACCGGGAGTCGGGCCTGGTCACCGTCGAGGCCGGCATGCCGCTGCACCGGCTCAACCCCCTGCTGGCCGAGCACGGCCTGGCCATGGAGATCCTCGGCGACATCGACCGGCAGACCGTCGCCGGCGCGGTGTCGACAGGCACGCACGGCAGCAGCCGTCTCTTCGGCAGCATGTCCACCCAGCTCCGCGCGCTCGAGCTCGTCCTCGCCGACGGGTCCGTGGTCACGTGCTCGCCGACGGAGCGCCCGGACCTCTTCGCGGCAGCGCGCGTGAGCATCGGCGCTCTCGGCGTACTCACCAAGGTGACGCTGCAGTGCGTCCCGCTCTACGCCCTGCACGCGGTCGACGCCAAGCTGCCGCTCGACGACACCTTGGCCGGCCTCGACGAGCTCGTGCAGACCAACGACCACTTCGAGTTCTTCTGGTTCCCGCACACGTCGACGGCTCTGACCAGGCGGTTCGAGCGGCTCCCCGGTGACACTTCGCTCAAGCCGATGAGCACCTTCAGCAAGTACGTCGACGACCGCATCGTCACCAACGTCGGCTTCGAGGCGATGCTCCGCTTCGGCACCCGCTTCCCGAGCCGGGTTCCCGGCATCACGCGCTTCGTGACCAAGGCCGTGACGGACCGCGAGTTCACCGACCTGGCACCGAGCGTCTTCGCATCGGCACGCAACGTGCGCTTCCGCGAGGGTGAGTACGCCGTCCCGCGCGACGCGATCGTGGACGTCCTGACCGAGCTGCGGCGGTGGGTCGACACGCACGACGAGACGATCTCCTTCCCGTTCGAGGTGCGCTTCGTCAAGGGCGACGACATCTGGCTGTCCCCGGCGTACGACCGCGATGTCGCCTACGTGGCCTTCCACCAGTACCACCGCATGTCGCACGAGCGCTGGTTCGGCGTCTGCGAGGACGTCCTCGGTGCCGCCGGCGGACGACCGCACTGGGGCAAGATGCACCGGCTCACACACGTCGACTTCGCCGAGCGCCTTCCGCGCTTCGCCGACTTCGTCGCGCTGCGCGACGAGCTCGACCCGACCGGCGTCTTCGCCAACCCCTACCTCGACCGCGTCCTCGGACGGCCCGGATCATGACGGCCCTGGCACACCTGACTCCCGAAGCGGTGGAGTCCATCGAGCAGGCGACGGCCGACCTGCAGCCGCCGTACGCCGTCGTCGACCTGGACGCCTTCGAGGCCAACGCCGCCGACCTCGAGCGCCGCGCGGGCGGCAAGCCGATCCGGCTCGCGAGCAAGTCGGTCCGGATCCGCTCACTGATGCGCCAGGTGCTCGAACGCCCAGGCTGGCAAGGGATCCTGGCGTTCACGCTGCCCGAGGCCCTCTGGCTGGCCGAGGAGCACGGCGACGTCCTGGTCGGCTACCCCAATGTCGACCACGAGGCGCTGCGCACCCTTGCCGGCAGCAGCACGCTCGCCTCCCGCGTCACGCTGATGATCGACAGCGTCGACCACCTCGACCTGATCGAGTCCCTCGCCGGCGCTCAGGGCCCGCGGCTCCGGGTCTGCATCGACCTGGACGCCTCCCTGCGGGTGGCCTTCGGCAAGGTGCACCTCGGGATGCGCCGCTCCCCCATCCACTCCGCCGACGCGGCAAGGGCCCTGGCCGAGGCAGTCGTGGCCCGCCCACGCTTCGAGCTGGTCGGCCTGATGTCCTACGAGGGACAGATCGCCGGTCTCGGCGACAACACCCCCGGGCTGCGCCGCTTCGGCGTACGCGGCTTCCAGACCGTCTCCGGCATCGAGCTCAAGCAGCGTCGCGCCGCGATGGTCTCCGCGGTGCGCGAGGTCGCGCCGCTGGAGTTCGTCAACGCCGGCGGGACGGGCAGCCTCGAGTTCACCTCCGCCGACGAGTCGGTCACCGAGCTCGCGGCCGGCTCCGGCCTGCTGGCACCGGTGCTCTTCGACTCCTACGCCAAGTTCCGGCCGCGTCCTGCTGCCTACTTCGCGCTCTCCGTCGTACGTCGGCCTTCGCCCGAGCACGCCACCCTGCTAGGCGGGGGCTGGATCGCCTCCGGCCCTGCGGGACCCGACCGGCTGCCGACGCCGGTGTGGCCGCGCGGCCTCGAGCTGCTGCCGGCCGAGGGCGCCGGCGAGGTGCAGACGCCGGTGACCGGGCCCGGTGCCCGTGACCTGCGGGTGGGTGACCGGGTGTGGTTCCGGCACGCGAAGGCCGGCGAGCTCGGCGAGCACGTCGACGAGTTCCACCTGGTCCGCGACGGCCGCATCACGAGCACCGCGCCGTCGTACCGGGGCGAGGGGAAGACGTTCCTCTAGGGTTGGGCCATGGCTCGCCTGCCCCTTGCCGAACGTCGTCAGCAGCTCGTTGACGCAGCGATCGCGGTGATGACCCGCGACGGCGTCAACAAGGCGACCACGCGTGCGATCGTCGCCGAGGCCGGCACCTCGCTGAGCGTCTTCCACTACTGCTTCGACTCCAAGCAGTCCCTGCTCGAGTCGGTGATCAAGACGATCGTGGGCAAGACCGTGACCCTCGCCGAGGCGACGTTCGACGCAGACGCTCCGCAGTCCGAGGTGATCCGCGCGGCCTTCCACGCCTACTGGGACCACGTGACGGCCAACCCCGCCGAGCACCTGCTCACCTACGAGGTCACCCAGTACTGCCTCCGCGAGCCGGAGTTCGAGCACGTCGCCAAGCTGCAGTACGAGCACTACGCGAACGCCTACATCGCGCTCTTCGAGAGCGTGGGCCTCGCGTCGTCGTGGCCGATGCCCGTCCTGGCGCGCTACCTCGCCGTGGTGTTCGACGGGCTGACCCTCGACTGGCTGGCCCGCCGCGACGACAAGAGCGCGGAGGCGGTGCTGGACGCGGTGGCCGAGCAGGTCAACCAGCTGCTCCGCCCGACTTGACGCCCGACTAAGCCCCGCCGATCTGTCGCGGCGGCGGGCCCGCTTGCGCCGCACAGCGCTCCGCTCCATGGGTGGGCACGGCGATCGCATCTCCCTGGTCTCCTGCGCACGCTGGTGCTCGGTGGCTCGCTCGACACCAGCGATCCGCCGTCCGCGCAGCCCGCGCACTGCAAGGGCTGAGCGTCGCACGAGACCCGGGTGAAGTCGGGCATACTGCCGCTATGGGTGACCAGCAGCACCACGAGCCGTCGCTCGAGCTCCCGAGCCTCTTCGGACGCAAGAAGAAGGCCGCGCCCGCTCCCGAACCTGCCCCCGCACCTGCGCCTGCCCCGGCGGAGCCCGAGGCCGTGGAGCCCGAGACGGTTGAGGCCACGGTCGTCGTACCCGAGCCATCGACACCAGCACCGGCGTCCGCACCCGCCGCCAAGGACGCAAGCAAGGCTGCCGACTGGGACGAGGCCCGAGAGTTCAAGCTGCCGGAGCTCCCCGGTCGCACGGCGGCCGTGATCACGGGCCTGCTGGTCGGCGCCGTCGGCGCCCTGCTGACGTGGGGCTCGCTGCAGGCGTGCGAGGGCTTCAAGGGCACCGACTCGTGCGGCAGGGAGGGCTTCTTCCTGCTCCTGTTCATCCTGTTCCTGATGATCCTGGCCGGTGGCCTCCTGCTCGCCGCCTGGGAGGTCGCGGACCCCAAGAGCACCAGCGCCCTGGCCGTCGGCATCATCTGCGTGATCGTGCTGCTCCTGCTGATCGAGGAGCTCTTCAGCTGGTGGATGTTCCTGGCGATCCCGATCGTGAGTGCCGGAGCATATGCGGCCGCCCACTGGGTGACGACCGCGTTGGTAGACGAGTCAGACCTCGAACCCGAACCGGAACAGCACGACATCCGCTGAACGCCGAGTTGTCCCGCGAAGCCCCCTCACCAGCGCCGAGTTGTCCCGCGAGTCCCCCGCATCGACGCCGAGTTGTCCCGCGAGTTCGGCCCGGCAGAGTTCGCGGGACAAGTCGGCGCGCTTCAGCGGGATTCGTGAGACAACTCGGCGTGCTTCAGCGGGAGCCGTGAGACAACTCGGCGTGCTTCAGCGGGAGCCGTGAGACAAGTCGCCGGTCAGAGAGTCGCGGCCACCAGCTCGGCGATCTGCACGGTGTTCAGTGCTGCGCCCTTGCGGAGGTTGTCGTTGCTGATGAACAGCACCAGGCCACGGTCGTCGTCGACTCCGCTGTCCTGACGGATCCGGCCGACGTACGACGGGTCCTGGCCGGCTGCCTCGAGGGGGGTCGGGATGTCGGTGACGACCACTCCCGCGGCCTCGGACAGGATCTCGGTGGCGCGCTTTGCCGGCAGTGGACGCTCGAACTCGGCGTTGATCGACAGCGAGTGGCCGGTGAAGACCGGGACGCGGACGCAGGTGCCGGAGACTCGCAGGTCGGGGATGCCGAGGATCTTGCGGGACTCGTTGCGGAGCTTCTGCTCCTCGTCGGTCTCGTCGGTGCCGTCGTCGACGACCGACCCGGCGAGGGGAAGGACGTTGAACGCGATCGAGCGGGCGTACTTCACCGGTTCGGGCAGCACCAAGTCACCGGCGCCGAAGGCGAGCGCGGCGGGGTCGTCGTAGGCCGCGATCTGGGTGGCGAGCTCCTGGACGCCGGCGACGCCGGAGCCGGAGACCGCCTGGTACGACGAGGCGATGAGCCGGACGAGCCCGGCCTCCTGGTGCAGGGGCATCAGCACCGGCATCGCGGCCATCGTCGTGCAGTTGGGGTTGGCGATGATGCCCTTGCGCGCGTCGCGGATCGCCTCGGGGTTGACCTCGGAGACGACCAGCGGGACGTCGGGGTCCAGGCGCCAGGCCGAGGAGTTGTCGACGACGGTCACACCGGCCGCCGCGAACTTCGGGGCCAGCGCCTTCGAGGTCGAACCGCCTGCCGAGAAGAGCGCGATGTCCAAGCCGGCCGGATCGGCGGTCTCGGCGTCCTCGACGGTTATCTCGCGGTCGCCCCACTGGATCACCGAGCCGGCGGAGCGGGCCGAGGCGAAGAAGCGGAGGTCACCGACGGGGAAGCCCCGCTCGAGCAAGATGTCGCGCATGACCGCGCCGACCTGGCCGGTCGCGCCGACGATGCCAAGGTTCACGGGGCGGCTCATCGGCCTGTCCCTCCGTAGACGACCGCCTCGACCTGGTCGGAGTCGAGGTCGAAGGCAGTGTGGGTCGCGGTGACCGCGGCGTCGACCTGCGCCTCGTCGACGATGACCGAGATGCGGATCTCCGAGGTGGAGATCATCTCGATGTTGACACCGGCGCTGGCCAGGGCGGCGAAGAACTTGGCGGTGACTCCGGGGTGCGAGCGCATGCCGGCACCGATCAGGGAGACCTTGCCGATCTGGTCGTCGTACAACAGGGAGTCGTAGCCGACCTCGCTCTGGATCTTCTGCAGCGAGGTCATCGCGCGCTGGCCGTCGTCACGCGGCAGGGTGAAGGAGATGTCGGTCAGGTTGGTCGCGGCGGCGGAGACGTTCTGCACGATCATGTCGAGGTTGACGCCGGTCTCGGCCAGGGCCTCGAAGATGCGTGCGGCCTCACCGACCTTGTCGGGTACGCCGACAACCGTCACCTTCGCCTCGCTGCGGTCGTGGGCGACGCCGGCGATGATGGCCTGTTCCATGGTCTCTCCGTCAAGGGTGCTGGGGGTGCGGGGGTCGGACTCGCTGATCCAGGTGCCGTTGAGGTTGCTGAACGACGACCGGACGTGGATCGGAATGGTGTAGCGGCGGGCGTACTCGACACAGCGCAGGTGCAGGATCTTCGCCCCGCAGGCCGCCATCTCGAGCATCTCCTCGTAGGAGACCCAGTCACGCTTCTGGGCGGACGGGACGATGCGCGGGTCAGCGGTGAAGACCCCGTCGACATCGCTGTAGATCTCGCACACGTCGGCGCGCAGCGCCGCTGCCAGGGCCACCGCGGTGGTGTCGGAGCCGCCTCGGCCGAGGGTGGTGATGTCTTTGGTGTCCTGGCTGACGCCCTGGAAGCCCGCGACGATCGCGATTGCGCCCTCGCCGAGTGCCTTCTCGATGCGTCCGGGCGTGACGTCGATGATCTTGGCCTTGCCGTGCGAACCGTCGGTGATCACGCCGGCCTGGCTGCCCGTGAACGAGCGGGCCTCGAAACCCTGGTTGGCCACGGCCATGGCGAGCAACGCCATCGAGATGCGCTCACCGGCGGTCAGCAGCATGTCCAGCTCGCGCGGGGCGGGGAGCGGGGAGACCTGCTGGGCGAGATCGATCAGCTCGTCAGTCGTGTCGCCCATGGCCGAGACGACCACGACGACGTCGTTGCCGGCCTTCCGAGCGGCGATGATCCGCTGGGCGACCCGCTTGATCCCGTCGGCATCGGCGACGGAGGACCCGCCGTACTTCTGCACGACAATGCCCACGATGCTCCTTCAGCTGGCTGGTGGTCTACACGGACGGCTCGCAAGCTCGCCTGCTCGACCTCCGCGACAGCGATTCTACGGGCTGAGTCGTCCGACCCTGACCAGGTTTTCCCGCAGCGAGACCGCGCGGGTGCCCCTGGAAACCGGAAAATCTCCCGGGTCGAGGGGTCGACGATGAGTTCAGCTCAAGAATTTGCGGAGTCGAGCATCTCCTCGGCCGCCTCCACCTGGTCGGCCTCGGAGGCGAAGTCGGCGTCGAGCCGGTCGTGGGACACGATCGACTGGAGCGCGCGCAGCACGCTGCTGGCCTCGGCCCCCCACGTGGAGACGTAGGAGAACTGCCACCACCACAGCGCCTCGGCCACCCGGCGGTCGGTGTAGTGCCGCAGCCCGTGGGCCAGCGCGGACGCGATGCTGGTCAGGTCGTCCGACACCAGGCTGGAGACCAGCTCCGGCGGGTCGACGTAGGGGTCGAAGACCTCGGTATAGGCGTCGACACTCTCCAGGAGCACCGCCAGGCGCAGCCGGAGCTCGTCGAGGTCGGGGTCGGGCCCGGGGTCGGGTTCGTACTCCTCGGCCGGCTGGAAGTCCTCCTGTACGCCGAGCCGGGCGCCGGCGAGCAGCACCTGGCTGACCTCGAGCAGCAGCAGGGAGATCGAGCTGCCCGGGTCCTCGGCGCGCGCGATCGCCCGCAGCGCGAGCAGGAACGACTGGACCTGGTCGGCGATCTGCTGGGCGAAGTCCTCCAGCTCGCTGTCCAGCCCACCACCCACGATCGGCGTCTCACTCATCGACGGCCCTCCGTCCCTCGAACGCACGTCCCAGGGTGACCTCGTCGGCGTACTCGAGATCACCACCTACCGGCAGTCCACTCGCAAGTCGCGTCACGCGCAACCCCATCGGGCGCAGTGTCCGCGTGAGGTACGTCGCAGTGGCCTCGCCCTCCAGATTGGGGTCGGTCGCCAGGATCACCTCGGTGACCGCCCCGTCGGCGAGCCGGGTGAGCAGCTCACGGATGCGCAGCTGGTCAGGCCCGATGCCCTCGATCGGCGAGATCGCGCCGCCCAGGACGTGGTAGCGACCCTTGAACTCCCGCGTGCGCTCGATCGCGACGACGTCCTTGGGCTCCTCGACCACGCAGAGCGAGGCCGGGTCCCGCCGGGGGTCACGGCAGATGCGGCAGACCTCCTCCTCGGCGACGTTGCCGCACACCGAGCAGAACCGGACCTTCTCCTTGACCTCGACCAGCACGGCCGCCAGCCGGCGTACGTCGGCGGGGTCGGCTGCGAGCAGGTGGAACGCGATCCGCTGGGCGGACTTCGGACCCACGCCCGGCAGCCTGCCGAGCTCGTCGATCAGGTCCTGGACGACGCCTTCGTACAACGCAGTCGCCTAGAACCCGGCCGGGAGGCCGCCGCCGGGGGCGCCACCCAGCCCGCCACCGAGCCCGCCACCCAGCCCGCCACCGAGCCCGCCCGCGAGGGGGCCGAGGAGCTCGGCAGCCTTGTCGTCGGCCCGGGACTTCGCGTCGCGGTAGGCCGCCACGATCATGTCCTCCAGGTCCTCGGTCTCGTCGGGGTCGAACGAGCCCTTGCGGATCTGCACGCGCACCAGGTCACCGGTCGCCGTGACGGTCACGGTCACCAGGCCGTCACCGACGGTGCCGTCGACCTCGGTCGAGGCGAGCTGCTCCTGGGCGGCCACCATCTGCTCCTGCATGGCCTGCGCCTGCTGGAGCAGGGCGTTCATGTCGAGGCCGCCGGGGAAGGGGTTGTCGGTCATCGCCTGCTCCTAGTTGTGGTTGATCTCTTCGATGACGCTGGCGCCGAGCTCGCGCTGCAGCAGCTCGGCACCATCCAGCCCGGCGTCGTCGGCGTCAGGGTCGTCGGGGTCGGCATCAGCGTCGGACACGCTGGGCTCGGCCTTGGGCGGCGGGCCGGCCTGCCGGGTCTCCTGGATCGCCTCGCGCGCACTGCTCAGCGCCTCGGGTGCAGGTGCGGGTGGTGGCGCTGGTGTCTCGACCGCCGGCTTGGTCACCTTCGGTGGCGGCTGGTCCCCGGGCTGCGCGGACGGGTCCACGATCGCCTCGACCTTCCACGCCTGTCCGACCTGGTCGATGAGCACCTGCCGGACGATCTCGTCGTTGCCGCCCCCGAGGAACGACTGATGGGCCCCCGGGTTGTTGAACCCGATCGTCAGGGTGGTGTCGTCGACGTCGATGACCTGCGCGTGCTGGCTGAGCAGGATCCAGGTCATCCGGCGGCGGTGCTTGACCCCTTCGACGACGTCGGGCCAGATGCGGCGTACGTCGGTGATCGACAGGCCCGAACCAACCTTCTCGGTCGCGGGAGCGGGCACCTCACCTTGTTGGTCTCGACGGACGCTCGCTTCGCTTCGCTGCTCGACCAGCGGGGGCGGGGCTTCGCTTCGCGGCTCGGGTGCTGGAGCGGGCACCTCACCTTGTTGGTCTCGACGGACGCTCGCTTCGCTTCGTTGCTCGACCAGCGGGGGCTGGGCTTCGCTTCGCTGCTCGACCACCGGTGGCTGGGCTTCGACCACCGGGGGCTGGGCGATGCTCATGCGCTTCTCGAGCCGGTCGAGCCGGGCGGTGAGACCGTCGGTGTCGTGGTCGGCGCCGGGCAGCAGCACGCGGGCGCAGATGAGCTCCAGCAGCAGGCGGGGCGCGGTGGCGCCCTTGAGCTCGGTCAGCCCCTCGGCGACCAGGTCGGCAGCACGGGACAGGTCTGACCGGCCGAAGCGCGCGGCCTGGGCGACCAGCCGCTCGCCCTGGTCCTCGGGGACGTCGACCAATCCGCTCACGGTCGCGTCGGGCACAGCTGAGATGATCACGAGGTCGCGCAGCCTCCGCAGGAGGTCCTCGGTGAACCGGCGAGGGTCCTGGCCGGTCTCGATCACCTTGTCGACGGCACCGAACACGGCACGGCCGTCACTGGCCGCGAACGCGTCGACGATCTCATCGAGCAGCGAGTCGGGCGTGAAGCCGAGCAGTCCGGTGGTGAGCTCGTAGGTCACCCCGGCGTCACCGGCACCGCCGATGAGCTGGTCGAGCACCGAGAGGGTGTCGCGCGCCGACCCGGCACCCGCGCGCACGACGAGTGGCAGCGCAGCGGCCTCGATCTTCACGCCCTCGAGGTCGCAGAGGTCGGAGAGGTACGCCGAGAGGGTGCGGGGCGGGATCAGCCGGAACGGGTAGTGGTGGGTGCGCGACCGGATCGTGCCGATGACCTTCTCCGGCTCGGTGGTCGCGAAGATGAACTTGAGGTGCGGCGGGGGCTCCTCGACGAGCTTGAGCAGCGCGTTGAAGCCCTGCGTCGTCACCATGTGGGCCTCGTCGATGATGTAGACCTTGTAGCGGCTGGCGACCGGTGCGAAGAACGCCCGCTCCCGCAGGTCACGCGCGTCGTCGACGCCGCCGTGGGAGGCCGCGTCGATCTCGATCACGTCGACCGAGCCCGGCCCGCCACGGGCGAGGTCGGTGCACGAGCGGCACTGCCCGCAGGGCTCGTCGGTCGGGCCCTGCTCGCAGTTGAGCGCCCGGGCCAGGATGCGGGCGCTGGTCGTCTTGCCACAGCCGCGCGGCCCGGAGAACAGATAGGCGTGGTTGACCCGGTTGTTGCGCAGCGCCGCACGCAGCGGGTCCGTGACGTGGTCCTGGCCGATGACCTCGGCGAACGTCTCGGGCCGGTAGCGGCGGTAGAGGGCGAGGGGGGCTTCCACGTCTTGAACCCTAACCGCGCCGTCCGACATTCACGACCCGGCATCCACCCCTCGCAGCGCGGCGAGGACGGCCAGCACCCGGCGGTGGTCGTCGCGGGTGTCGTGGAGGTCCAGCTTGCTGAAGATGCTGGCGATGTGGCTCTCCACGGTCTTCACGCTGAGCACCAGGTGCTCGGCGATCGCGCCGTTGGACCGGCCCTCGGCCATCAGGGCCAGCACGCCGCGCTCGCGCTCGGTCAGCTCGAGCAGCGGGTTGCGCTGGGAGTGCCCGCGCATGAGGTGACGTACGACCTGTGGGTCGAGGACCGTGCCGCCGTCGGCAATCGTGCGCAGCGCCGACAGCAGCGTCTGTACGTCGATGACCCGGTCCTTCAGCAGGTACCCGAACCGCTCGGGGTGCTCCTCGACCAGCTTCGACGCGAACCGCGTCTCCATGGCTTGGGAGAGCAGCAGGACACCCAGCTCCGGATGGCGGGCTCTGAGCTCGGCGGCCGCAGCAGCCCCTTCGTGGGTGAACGTCGGAGGCATCCGGATGTCCAGGATCGCGACGTCCGGCCGGTGGGTCGCCACCGCCTCCTCCAGCCCGGTCGCGTCGGGCAGGCTCGCACACACCTCGATGCCGGCCTCGCCCAGCAGCCGGGCCAGCCCCTCGCGCAGCAGCGCCGAGTCGTCGGCGATCACGACGCGCACGGGAACACCGCCCGCACCGTCGTACCCGAGGGCTCACGCTCGCCAACCACGAGTGAGCCGCCCATGGCCGCCACGCGGTCCGCCAGCCCGACGAGACCCGAGCCCTGCGGGTCCGCCCCACCTGCGCCACCGTCCGAGACCTGCACGACCAGCTCACCCTCCTCCTGGCGTACGGCGATGTCGACGACGCCCGCGCCCGCGTGCTTGACGGCGTTGGTGACCGCCTCGGCGACGACGAACCAGGCCGCGCCCTCCAGGGCGGGCGGGAAGCGCCGCTCGGTCACGTCGTAGGTCAGGTCCAGCGGGATCCGTCCGGCCAGGTCCTCCACCGCTGCCAGGAGCCCGCCGCTCGACAATGCAGCTGGTTGCAGCCCGGCTGCGAGGTCGCGCAGCTCCTGGACGGTGACGCCGAGGTGGGCGACGGCACGGTCCACCTCGTCACGCAGCAGGTCCTCGCCTCCGTTGAGCCGGGCCGACTGCAGCTGCAGCGCGATGGCCAGGATCCGCTGCTGGGCGCCGTCGTGCAGGTCACGCTCGATCCGCCGGCGTTCGTCGAGCTGGGCGCTGGCCAGGCGCGTGCGCGACTCGGTCACCACCTCGACCTGCCGGGCGAGCTCGGCGCGCAGAGCCACGTTGTCGATCTCCGCGGCAGCCTCCTGAGCCACGGCCTCGACGACTCCGCGCTCGACGCTGTCGGGGTCGTACTCCACCCGCGCACGGCGTACGGCGACCTGGTGCTCACCCGGGACGACGTCCTGTCCGTCGGCAGTCACCCAGCTGCCGTCCTCGGCGGGGTAGACCACGCGGGCGGAGGGGTCGGAGAGGGCGAGCACGAGGAGCGCGTCCACATCGGGCGCGTCCTGCTGCAGGCCGGTGCGCATCGCCTGCACGGCGTCGTAGCGGCGACGGTCGAGCCCGCGGTCGACGGCACGGCGAGCCCAGAGATAGGACTGTCTGGCGACCGCGACGCCCGAAAGGGTCGCAGCGATGGTCGGCAGCTGCGACGTGGTGCCCAGCGGCGTCGTACGGCTGACGACGACCACCACGATGCCGAACGCGATCACGACGGAGGCGGCGGCGAGGGCATAGGCGACCGACTCCGAGACCACGCGCTCGACGTCGTACAGCCGGTAGCGCAGCACGGACAGCGCAGCCCCCAGCGTCATGGTGACGATCGCCGCTGACATCACGTAGCCCGCCAGGTGGTCCGAGCCCAGGTAGGACACCAGGTAGGAGGCGGGTACGGCGGCCGCCAGCGGCACCACGCCGGCCACCAGCCACAGCAGCTGCCGCCGCTCGGCACCTCGTGCCTTGCGCCAGCCTGTGACCAGCAGCGCGATCGAGGCGAGGACGCAGAGGCCGAGCACGATGATCGCCAGGAAAGCGAGAAGTGAAGCGACGTCGCCCACCCAGCCGTCCTGGACCCAGGGGCTGGTCACCTCCTCAAAGGGCTCCGTCATCGGCTCCCGGCGTAGCAGGCTCGCCACCTGGCCGACCAGCCCCGCCACAACGGTCAGAACCGGAAGGGCACGTCGTAGCCGACCCGTCCTGGCCGGAGGGGTCAGCTGCAGAGCGAGTGCGATGAAGACGAACCACCAGAGCCAGCTCGAGTCCGCAAGCGTGGCCAGGGCGTCGCCGCCCGGCAGCTCCCGGTCACCCAGCGCGGCCAGGGCGTACTCCTCGGCGAAGGAGCTCCACGCGAGCGCCGTGCCGAGGCCCAGGAACGCCCAGCCCGCCGGCTGCTCGAACGCCCGGCCGGTCAGCAGGATCCCCACCAGCCAGCAGGAGGTCATCGCCACGAGGAACCCCACGTCGGACCCGGCGATGCCGGTGCCGTCGACAGGTACCAGCCCGATCACCAGGGCAGGCAGGATCGGCCAGGTCAGCGCCCGGGCAACGAAGCGTCCAGCCGGTCCCACCCGCTCATGGTGGCAGGAACGAAGGGCCCCCGGATCAGGGTCAGCCCTGAACAGAGTCCCGGGCTCGCTCCGTCGTCCGACAGGCGCCGGCTCGCGACGCTGGAGTCATGACCACAACCATCACGGCCGAACCGGCGGCCAGCATCTCCCGGAACCGCTCTGCAGCCCTCGTGGCCGCCCTCTGCTCGCTGCTCTTCGCAGTGGCACTCTTCTGGACCGTCGCCAGCGTGAACGTGCCGCACGACGCGACCGATGCCGACCTGCTCACCTGGTGGCAGGAGTCGGGGCACCGCCTGGCAGGCCTGGTCTCGGCCGGCTTCGCAGTGGCGGCTGCAGTGCTGTTCACCATCGTCCTGAACCACCTGCGGTCGCTCCACCCCGCCGCCGCAGCACCGGCCTGGTCGGCGTTCGCGCACTCGATGGGTACGGCGTTCGCCGGCACGCTCCTCGTGACCGCCGCACTCCGGGGCGTCGTCGGCTTCATGGTCGACGTCCGGGACGAAGCCCTGCCCGGGCCCGAGCTGCTGAGGTACTCGACGGACCTGAACTACCTGCTGATGGGCGTGCCCGTGATGACCGCACTCGCCCTGTGCATGGTCGGCGTCTCGGTCGTCGTGCTCCGCACCGGGGCGCTCGGCCGCTGGGTCGGCTACGTCGGCATCGGCGGCGCGATCGTGATCCTCGGCGCCGTCGTCGCGATGGTCGGCGCGTTCGCCATCCCCGCTGCCCTGCTCTGGGCGATTTGCCTCGCTGTCGCAATCCACCGCGAGGGCTGAGAGTGACCCACACGGGGCAGCACGTCGCCGGGGCCTACGCTTCCTGACATGTTGTGCCACGTCTGCCACGGCGAGCCCGAGCACGTCGCTGACTGCCGGGAGTGCCGTGGCACCGGGCGTGCGACCTCGATCCCGCTCTGCACCGAGCCCTGGAACGAGGTCGTCCCCGGGCTCTGGATGGGCGGCACCGACGTACGCTCGGGGTCGCTGACCGCATCCGTGGTCGACGGCCAGTTCGACTCGGTCGTGAGCATGACCGGCGCGACCGAGTTCGGCCCGCCCGAGCACGTGCCCCACCGCGTGCTGCGGATGGCCGATGCCGGACTCGACTACTTCCTGGAGCAGAGGCTCGACGAGCTCTCCGACCACGTGGTGGCCGAGCTCGCTGCCGGCCGGACGGTCCTGGTGCGCTGCACCGGCGGGCTGAACCGGTCGGGACTGGTCGTCGGGATGACCCTGGTCAAGCAGGGGCGTACGCCGGAGGAGGCGATCGAGCTTGTCCGCGCCGCACGCGGCCCCTGGGCACTGTGCAACGGGGCCTTCGTCAGTCACCTGAGGTCGATGGCATGACCGTGGTTGCCCAGGACCAGCCCCTGAAGGCGCTGTGGAGACGGCACCGCACCTACCGCAGGACGTTCGTCGCCGCCGTGGCGATGTCGACGGTCAACAAGGTCGCGGACGTCGTACCCGAGCTGCTGATCGGTGCCGCGGTCGACGTCGTGGTCCGCGGTGAGGGGTCGTTCGTCGGCACGGTGCTCAACGTCGAGTCCCGGCACGCCCAGCTCGCCTGGCTCGCGGTGATCAACCTCGTCGTGTGGATCATCGAGTCACTGTCGGAGTACGCCGCGGACGTGCTCTGGCGCGGGCTCGCCCAGGGCATCGAGCACGACCTGCGCGTCGAGGCCTACGACCACGCGCAGCACCTCCACCTCGGCTGGCACGAGAACCGGTCCACCGGCTCGACGCTCGCCACGCTCAACGACGACGTCAACCAGCTCGAGCGGTTCCTGGACCTGGGCGCGCCCGCGATCCTGCAGACCGCGCTCAACGTCGTCCTGGTCGGTGCGGTGTTCGCGATCGCGTCCTGGCAGCTGCTGGTGCTGGCGTTCCTGCCGATCCCGGTGATCGTGATCGGCTCGCTGCGGTTCCAGCGCAGGCTCGAGCCGCTCTACGACCGGGTCCGGCTCGCGGTGGACGACCTGTCGTCGACGCTGTCGGCCAACCTCGCCGGCATCGCCACTATCAAGGCGTTCACCGCCGAGCCGCGGGAGCGCGACCGTGTCGCCCAGGTGTCCACGGCCTACCGCACCGCGAACACCGACGCGATCCGCACGTCGGCCGCGTTCGTCCCGTTGGTGCGCATGGCGATCCTGGCCGGCTTCACCTGCACGCTGCTGCTGGGTGGCTGGGCGACCCTCGACGGCAACCTCGAGCTCGGCATGTACTCCGTGCTGGTCTTCATGACCCAGCGGCTGCTGTGGCCGCTCACAGGTGTGGCCGAGGTGCTCGACCTCTACCAGCGCGGCCGCGCCTCCACCGCTCGCCTGCTCGCCCTGCTCGCCGTACCGGTCGAGGTCCCCGCCGGCACCGGCTCCCTCGAGCGGCCGGTGCGCGGCCGGATCGAGCTGCGCGACGTACGCGCCGGCTACGCCGACGGCCCCGAGGTCCTGCACGGCATCGACCTCGTCGTACCCGCCGGCGAGACGCACGCCATCGTCGGCTCCACCGGCTCGGGCAAGTCCACGCTGCTGCGACTGGTGCTGCGCTTCGACGACCCGCGCTCGGGGTCCGTGCTCCTCGACGGGCAGGACGTGCGCGATCTCGACTGGGACTCGTTGCGCGGCTCGATGGGCTACGTCGCGCAGGACGTCTTCATGTTCGCCGGCACGATCGCCGACAACATCGCCTACGGGCGCCCCACCGCTTCGCGCGCGGAGATCCGGGAGGCGGCCGACGCCGCCGCCGCGCTGGAGTTCATCGAGGCCCTCCCGGGCGGGTTCGACTCGTGGGTCGGCGAGCGCGGGGTCACGCTGTCCGGCGGCCAGCGCCAGCGGCTCGCCCTCGCTCGCGCACTCCTGCGCCGCCCCGCCGTACTCGTGCTCGACGAGGCCACCAGCGCTGTCGACAACGAGACCGAGGCCGCGATCCAGCGCTCGCTCGGCGTCGCCACCGCCGAGTGCACCGCGATCGTCGTCGCCCACCGTCTCTCCACGGTCCGGCACGCCCACCGCATCTGGGTGCTCGACGCCGGCAGCGTCATCGAGTCCGGCACCCACGACGAGCTGCTGGCGGCCGATGGTGCGTACGCCGCGCTGTGGCGGGTGCAGACCGGCGAGCGGGTGACGACCTAGACCCGGGCACCTACCATCGCGCCGCGGGTCGGCGATGTCCTCGGCGCGGCAGCCGAGTCGGAGACGAAGAGGCCCCCCACGCACCCAGTAGAGCTCGCCTGCCCTTGCTGCCTTCCGGCCCTGGGGGAGTTCAGCGAGATACCGCCGCATGGGGGGTTGCCGCAGAGTCTAGGCCAGCCGTTGGAGGCGGCCCAACTCGGGCCGGGGGTCCGTGTGCGTCATACGTTTCGGTGACTATGGCCCTCACAACGTATGACGTCCCAGCCGACCCGCCCAGGAGGTCATACCGATCCGAGCCCATAGGCACCAGCCGGTATGACGCAAACCGGGGCAGCGGGCTGGCGGCGCACCGATTTCGTCGCCACGAGCCGCACCGGTATCCTTCGCGGCGGAGGATTCGCCTAGTGGCCTATGGCGCTCGCTTGGAAAGCGGGTTGGGTTAACAGCCCTCAGGGGTTCGAATCCCCTATCCTCCGCCACACGGATGCAGGGCCTGACCTGTGAGAACGCCGACCATCGCCCGGAGTGGGCATGGTCGGCGTTCGTGGTCTCGGGGGCTCGTAGTCTCAGTTCTAGTCTCAGTTGGGTACGTCGCCCCTTGCCCACGCAAGGCAAAGTGGCTTCTCGCTTATGCGGACCAGGCTCGATCGGATGCGTCCGGAGTCGTCACCGTCACCCGCATGCTCGCTCATGCCGAGATCGGGAAAACACTCATTCGCTTCATACCAAGGCCTGGGCCACCGCTCGCACCACGCAGACCAAAAGTGTTGCGTGAGGTGGCCGCAGAGCGCCGAATTTCGCATGGCAGGGCATGGGGTCGTCGTCTTGGCCGTCCATGCCGCGACTGATCCGTGCAAGCGACAGGCCGTCGTATCCCGATGTGACGAGCGCCTGATTCGGTCTACTTGATGCCGATCACCATTGTGTCGGGGCCAACCAGCGGCTCGGCGTAGGTCGTGTTGAAGCCGACCTTCTCCAGCCATCCACGGCAGTCGGCCGCGGTGTGGTTGGCACCGCCAAGGGTTTCCAGCAACATGAGGAGGCTCATGAGGAGGCCAAAGGCGTTCGTGCGTCGGTCGTCGTCAATGATGGCGTCATACACGATCACGGCGCCGCCGTCGGGTAGCGCCTCGTATGCCTTGGCGAGCAGAGCGAGCCGCTGGTCGAGGTCCCAATCGTGGAGGATGTGTCCGAAGACGAGCACGTCGGCTTGCGGCAGATCGTCGACGAAGAAGTCGCCGGCATAGAACCGCAGGCGATCGTCGAGGCCGAAGGAGGCGACGTAGCCGGAGAAGATCGGCTCCACCGGCGGAAGGTCGAAGCCGCCGCCGGTGAGGTGGGGATGGCGCAGCGCGAGCTGCACAGGAACGCAGCCCTCGGCTGTCCCGACGTCGATCACGGTCTCGTAGCGCTCCCAGGGGAACTTGTCGGCCAGCGCGTTGGCGGCGCCCATGCTGACCCCGGTCATGGCGTGAAGGAAGCCGCTCAGGCCGGCGGGGTCCTGGTAGATGGCGTCAAAGAGGTTGCCGCCATCTTTGATCTCGTTCTGGGGCCGACCGGTGCACAAGGCTTCGGTGAGCGAGCCCCAGAGGGGGTAGAGACGCGAGTTCGCGATCTCGAGAAGCCCGCCGATGTAAGAGGGTTTGGCCTTGTCCAGGAACACGTCGGTCGAGGGAGTGTTGCGGTAGACGCCGTTGCTCCGATCGAGCATGCTCAGCGCGACGAGGGTATCGAGGAAATCTTGAGCAGCACGAGGGTGCAGGCCGAGCTCGGTGGCGAGGCGTTCGCTATCGAGGGGGCCTTTGGCCAAAGTGGTGAACACGCCGAGCTCCACGGCGCTCAGCAGCGCCTTGGCGCCCCAGAACGCGTGGCCGAGCTCGAGGATAGGCTCCGGGTTGGGCTGTTCGGTCATGTCGCCATCGTCTCGACGCTCCGGCTTTGGCACATCGGAGGGGCATACGTATCTCTCGGGAACCGACTACGTACGCATGCGCTCTGCTAGGGGCACCAGGGCGCGACGGTTGCTCGTGCCTGTTTTGGCCATGAGCCGTTCGACGTGCTTTTCGACCGTGCGTGCCGAGATGTAGAGGCGTTCGGCGATCTCGGGATTCGAGAGTCGTTGGCCAACGAGCTCGAGGACTTCGGCCTCGCGGGGGGTGATGCCGATTGCCCACAGGGCCTCCGGGACGACGCTGGCTCCGTGTCGCCGCGGTACGGGGGCGCCGAGCCGGCGTAGCAGCGAACGGCACGCTCTTGCCAGAGAGGCCTCGGCGCGCTGCTCGAAGAAGGCCTCGGCTTCCCGGAGCCAGGCCACCGGGTCGCCCCATGCGTCCACCGCCGCTGCCTCGGCGAGCAGACGGCGACCGAGATGCCGTGCCCAATTGAACCGTTGGAGCAGCCCGTCGCCTGCCGCGACCGACGCACGGGCATCCTCCACGCGTCCCGCCCGTCCGTGGATGACGGCATCGGCGTAGGAGAGGTAGGCGCGGGCCAGGAAGTGGACCGGTTCGCCGCCGGCTCGCACGGCCGCCGCCGTGCTGTCGCCCTCCGCGGGATCGAGGGCCCGCAGCAACGCCCACCAGCCGGGTATCGGTCCTTGCCCAACGAGGTCGCGCTGGTCGAGATGGCTGAGCGCGGCGGCGTGATCGTCGGCTTCGAAGGCAGCCAGAGCGCGAGCGCAGGCGGCCATGACAGCCATGCTGGGGTCGCCAGCGGCATGGTCTGTCGCCTGCCGAAGGCAGTCCTCCATGGCCCGACGGTGACCGGCACGGCCGTGGGCCATGGCCTGGAAGCCCAAGGCGATGGCCAGAGTCCGGCTGAGGCCGTACCGTCGAGCAACTTCGCCGGCGCGGCTCGCGCCGGCGAGGGCTTGGTCGGGGTTGTCGCCGAGGACGACCGCCCCGCATATCTGGTTCTCGAGCACCGCGGCGGTGGCCAACGCTCCGGCGTTGAGGGCGAGATCGCGCGCCGCCTCCAACCGGTCTGTGCTGCCGTCGCGCAACAGGTCGATGGTGCCGAGCTCGTGCAGCGCCCGGAGCCGCCACACGGCGAGGTCATGTTGGTCGGCGATCGTGTACGCCCGCCGGAACGCGGCTTCGGCCGCCGCGAGGTCGAATGGCCGGTGGCAGCGTCCGATGGCTTCGAGGGCCTCACACATCACCTCGGGCACACCCAATCGCTGGGCCGCGACGAGCGCGCTGCTCGCCAAGGAAGCGGCTTGCTCGAGGTCGTCCTGGCCCAGAGCGGCCAGGGCGTCCAGCGCGTCAACGCGACACCCCAACCGTTCCTCACACGCCGTCGCCGCTTCGCCCCGTGCGAGATCGAGTCGCTCGCGGACCTCGTCCCAACGGGTCGCTGCGGCAGCCGCCCGCGCCATCCGAAGATGAGCCACGCCCCGCCGGCTGGCAGACACCTCGCCGTCGCCCAGCCTGGCGAGAAGCGACTCTCCGACCGCGACGGTGCGGTCACGGTTGCCGGCATGGGACAGCACGTCCACGAGCGACTCTTCGACCTCCACGAGGATGGGATCCCCGGCCGGAGCGGCGTCCGCCGCCGCGTCGAGCGCGCTCTCTGCGCTGGCCAACGCGCCGGCCAGAAGCGCGAGCTGGCCGACTGCGAGCAGGAACTCAGCGGCCTGCCGCGGCTCGCCTGCTGCGAGCGCCAGCTGGGCGGCCAGCTGGTACCGGTCCTCAGGTGCTCCAGCGGCGGGGGTGTTGATGTTCGCGAGGGCCCGTCGCGACAGCGCAGCCCGCTCGGGAGGAAGGAGCCCGGCAAGCACGGCGTCGCGGGAGAGGCCGTGGCGGAACCGGAACACGGGCACAGCCGCGTCGACCGCGATGAGCTGCGTGTCGACAGCGGCATGCAGCGCGGCCAGCACGGTGGCTTCGTCGAGCTCGGTGATCGCCGGTAGGAGTTCCCAGTCGAACCGTGCGCCGAGCACCGCCGCGGACGTCACGACGATGCCCGGCGTGTCGCCGAGTGTCTTCAGCCGGCGGCGCACACTTTCGACGAACGTGAGCGGCGCGGCCAGTTCTGGCACCGACGCGAGCGTCCAAGATTCGCCGTCTCTCACCAACGCGCCCGACGACACAGCAGACGCCAGGAGTTCTTCAATCAGGAACGGCACCCCCTCGGCGCGGGCTGCGTAGGCCACCACGTCGTCCGGCACTACCGCTGTGTCCAGGCACGCGGCAACCATGTCAGCCATCGCCTCTGGCCCCAAGCTCGAGAGTTCGACGACGTCGGCTGCCCGCCGGGCGGCCGACATCTGCGCCAGATCCAGCGCGGAGGAGCGGGCGTCGTCTCGGATCGTGACCAGGACGAGGACGCGTTCGGCCGCCAAGTTGTCGACGAGGTACTCGACGATCATGAGGGTCTCCGGGTCCGCCCATTGCAAGTCCTCCAGGACCAGGAGACAGCCGCGGTCGCCGGCAGCGGCTCGCAGGAAGCGCAGCACCCCTTCGGCGAGCGCGACCACTGAGTCTTCCGCAAGGGCGTGTCCCTCCCTGCGCCACTCAGGTACGAGGCGCCCTAGGACCGCCCTGAACGGATCGAGCTCCGCCGCGTCCGACGCGCCTCCAGCCCGAACAAACGAACAGAGCGCCTCAGCGAAGGGCCGGTAGGCCTCCGGCGTGTTGGCCTCCACAGCGCGCCCCCGCAGAACTGGCATCCCGCGATGAGCGGCGTCGCCGGCAATCACGTGGGCGAGCCGAGACTTACCAATCCCAGCCTCACCTACCAGGAACAGAGTGCTCCCCCGTCCGTGGACCGCCGCATCCAACCCGTCACGCAAAGCAACGAGCTCAGCGTCACGCCCAACCACCCGCCGAGGCAGCACCGCTTTGCGGTCCAGCGCGGTGCCTCGTGAGACGCCCATGATGCTCATTGTGGTCCCGCTCGACGAAACGAGCAGCGGCAGACCCGCTCGCTTCGCGACAGCCTGACGCCGGCAATGATTGTCCTGAGACGGGCGGCGTCCATCACGCCGTCGCGCCAGATCGATGGATCTGCGCTCGCCGTGGGCGCGCCAGAACGACAGCTCAGTGGCGGGATGTCGCTGCCCAGGGAGCCGCGCGTCGTCGTTGTCCCCGTCCATCCGCCCGGTTGGCTCTGGTCGCGACCGCGGCTTCACGCTCAGCGAAGGCCGGCGAACACCCCGAAACCCCCGATCCCAGAGTTGGAAAGCGGGTTGAGTGAAAGCTCTCAGGGGTTCGAATCCCCTATCCTCCGCCACACGGATGCAGGGCCTGACCTGTAGAACGCCGATCATGGTCCGATCCGGGCCGGGTCGGCGTTCGTCGTCCGGGGGCCCTTGGTCTCAGCTCGTCGCGTCGGCAGCGGTCGCGGCGCGGGCCCCGATGGCTTCGAGACGTCGGCGAGTCGCGGGCGTCAGCGACGAGTCGGTGGTCGAGGGCCAGTCCGCCACCTCGTTTGCGGTCTCTCGGCAGAAGCCCTCCAGCGTGGCCAGCAGTCGGGTGGTTGCGTCAATCGCCAACGCGACCGCGTGCAGTCGCTCGACGTACATCGGGCGGCCATGGAACTCCCGACGCACGTCGTCGGCTCCGCTAACGCCGGCTTCGAGCATGGAGAGCGGGCCGCCGTCCTCCAGGTACTCCGCAGCGAACCCATACATCTCGTCCACCATGGCCCGCGTCACCTCCGCGGTCCGGTTCAGGGACGTCAGCAACTCCTCGGGGCTCGCCTGGTCAGCCAGGAACATCCGGAGCACACCCTCGATCTGGAAGTGGGGCTCCTCCGGTTCCGTCTCCAGCCACGCCGCCAGCGCGGCACGCCCAGCCGGCGTGATCGTGTAGCGCTTGCGCGAGCGAAGACCGGCGGGCTCCTGCTCGACCGTGGCCCAGCCGAGGTCGGCCAAGCGCTTCTGCTCCCGATAGAGGTGCCCGTCTGAGACCGACCACACGAAGCGCAGACTCCGCCTGACCTGCCGGGTCAGCTCGTAGCCGGTCCAGGGCCGGACTGCCAGGAGGCCGAGCAGTCCGTACGTCGTGGGCGATGCCGAGGTCATTTCCTCAGACTACTCGCATTGCGAGTAGATCCGGCGTACTCTCGTCTCACGAGACGTCCGCAGGAGGCGGTCATGGGTATCGGCAGGCTGAAGTGTCCGGTGGTGGACGTCAACGACCTGGCCGCGGCAGAGGCGTTCTACTCCGAGCTGACCGGCATCCCCGTGATCCCGTCTGTGTTCCCCGGCAGGTATGCCTATCTCGGGCAACCGGATCCCTGGCGGGCCGACCTGATCATGCACCTGGTCGCCACCCTCAAGGGGCCGGAGGCCAACCGGGGCCACATCGACATCTGGGTGCGAGACATCGATGAGGCGATTCCGCGGATCGAGGCGATCGGCGGCTCGGTGAAGAAGCCACCGACCATCTATCCGTGGCCAGGCTCCTTCCCCGGTGAGAGCCCGCGCCTGGACTGGGCGGTGATGCGCGATCCGTTCGGCAACGAGTTCTGTCTGGTCACGATTCTCTCGGCAGAGCAGCGTCAGGCGGTCCTGGATGCTGCCGCCCAGGGGGCCGGCGACGACCAGCGGTGGCGCGCTGCCATCAACGGAATGCCCCCCGCTGAATTTCCCCCGCGAGAGAAGGAGAAGTGACATGGCCACACCCGTGCACAACATGCCCGTCGAAGTCTCGGCTGGTGATCTGGAGACCAGGTACCTCGAGCTCGGCGAGATGGCGATCCGGCACGCGCGCGTCCCGGCCGGGACCGACTTCGGACCAGTGTTGTCCGGACTGCCCAACGATCGCTGCCCAAGTCCACACTGGGGCATCGTGCTCGAGGGCTCGCTCACGCTCGTGCATGCCGACGGCACTGTGGAGGTCGCCCGCGCCGGCGAGGTCTACCACTGGCCTGCGGGACACACGGCGACCACTGATGAGGGTGCGGTCTTCGTGGAGGTTGGCCCCGTCGCCCCGATGCGGCAGTTCCACGATCACGCACAGTCGGTCTTCGCCTGAGGCCGATCGCGGCGGACATTGGAACATCCGCACCCGGCAGTCGGTTATCCAGGTATGACGCTGACAGGCGAATACGTACCGAGCCCCACCAAGTGGGTGCGCGACCAGGTCGAGGCCTACGAGTCCTCGGGCGGAGCCCGGGGCAACACCCTGCGCGACACGGGACTGCCGGTGGTGATCGTCACCTCGATCGGCGCACGGAGCGGCAAGATCCGCAAGACACCGCTCATGCGGGTCGAGCACGGCGGGCGCTATGCGCTGGTCGCCTCGCAGGGCGGAGCGCCCCAGCACCCGACCTGGTACGCCAACCTGCTCCGGCATCCGCAGATCGCGCTGCAGGACGGGCCGGTGCCACAGATGATGACGGTTCGGCTGCTCGAGGGCGACGAGAAGGCCGAGTGGTGGGAGCGCGCGGTGACGGCGTACCCGCCCTACGCGGCGTACCAGAGACGGACCGAGCGCAGCATCCCGGTCTTCCTCGCCGAGCCCTCCTGATCGACCACCGACCGCCTCGGCAGATGCGCTAGCGGGCGAGGGTGGACTCCGGGCAGACGTACGAGCAGCCGATCCAGCACCACTGAGCGTCACCAGTGGCGTCCACGCACCGCCAGTAGCAGTCGTGGAAGCACTCCGGGTCGGGAAAACCCGAGCCTGACATGTAGAGAGAGCGTGAGGCGGCCAGCTGACGCGTCGGTCCCTGCCCGCCGCCACCCCCGCAGCCACAACCACCGCCCCCGCCACCTGCGCCGCGCTCCCGCTCAGTCGAGGCCAGGTCCGAGCGGCAGTGCTTGCAGCGGGTCGCTTCCGGGTGGATCTGCTCCTTGCAGTACGGGCAGGTGCCGCCGTGCTGCAGCTTCTCAGGACCGAGCCGCGAGCCGCAGTGCTTGCACAGGAGCGCCCCTGCCAGGATCTCTTCCTTGCAGAACGGACATGTGGCCGTCTCGACCGCTTCCTTCGCCATCTCCGCAGTTCCCCTTCCCTCGCCTCAAACGCACGACTCCACTGGCTTGGCTGACCTCAGCAATAGATCGGATAGCAGCGCCACTCGTTGCAGATGCCGGGAAACAGCTCGCTCTCACGAATGCAGTCGCACCGCCAGAGGCAGCCGTAGGCGACGCCGTACTCCGGCGCCACATAGCCGGGTCGAGCTCCGCCGAGCTCCCGGGGGCCACCCACCGAGGATGAGTAGAGCGACTTGCGGGAGCCGAGCTGGGAGGGATCGGCGATCCTCCCCTGGTCCTTCGGCCCGCACCCGCCACATCCTCCGCGAGGACCCGCGTCGGGGGCACCCTGGCGATCCCGGAGACCAGGGGGCGACGGACCGACGGAGGAGCCGCAGTGCTTGCACTTGATGGCGTCCTCGTGGATGGACTCCTTGCAGAACGGACAGGTGCCGCCGTGCGCGGGAGCCGCGTCGGTCAGACGAGATCGGCAGTGCTTGCACAGAACGGCGTCCGCTCTGATCTCTTCCCGGCAGAAGGGACATTCCTTGGTCGCGTCATCTGGCATCTTCGCCTCCCGTGACGGCGCACGTTCCGAGAACTCGATGCTACGGAGCGGTGCTACGACCCGGCAAGGTGCAGCGTCGGGTGAAATGGGCAGCCATCAACGTGTTGCCAACCGCCAGCCTCGTCGCGACGCTGAGGGGGTGACCCAGGAACACCTACCGCCCCCGAAGTCCGAACCCGGCGGCCCCCTGCCGGCACTGCTCGCGACCGAGCACTGGAGCCTGCTCGGCACTCGCAGCATGACGTGGGCGGAGATCATGAGCCGCATCACCATCCTGCTCACCGTCGCCAGCGCCGGGCTCGTCGTACTCGCCCTCGTCGCTCAGTCGAACGGGTTCAGTACGCCGTTCTGGGTGCTCGCGATCGGTCTGAACGCGACCATGCTCGCACTCGGCACCCTGACCGGGATCCGGGTGAGCCTGGCCAGTCAGGAGGACGCGCAGCTGGTCCTGGGAATGAACCGGATCCGAGCCGCGTACCTCGCCCTGGCGCCCGAGATCGCGCCGTACCTCACCGCCGGGACTGCGGACGACGGGGCCGGCCTCTACCAGACCTACACGCTCGGCGCGCCCCGGCCGCCGTGGATCCACGTCGTCGGCAGCACGAACTTCTTCCTCAGCACCATCAACTCCATCCTCGCCGGGGTCCTCGGCGCCCTCGTCACCCACCAGGTCGGTGGATCGGACCTGCTCACGGCGGTACTCGGCTCTCTCACCGGCCTCCTCTACTTCGCGGGAGTGCTCAGGGTCGGGATGCTGCTGTTCCGGACCTCACAGCAGGAGCCCCGGTTCCCCAGCTCATCGCAAGCGTGACAGGAGGAACGCACATGCCCGAGCTCGTCGTCGACTTCATCACCTCTCTCGATGGCTACGGAGCCGCCGAAGGATGGCCGGGCTGGTGGGGCATGGAGGGGCCGGAGTACCTCGCCTGGCTGGTCGACCAACCCGAGGCGGACTACCTGGTCCTGATGGGCGCCAACACCTACCGGCTCATGAGCGGGTTCGTCGCCCAGGGTGAGCCTGGGACGGACGCGTTGGGAGGAATGTCGAAGGTCGTCTTCTCCAGCACGTTGTCCGAGCCGCTCACCTGGGAGAACACCAGACTCGTCACCGGCGACGCCGTCGATGCGGTGCGGGAGATGAAAGCCAGCGGCACCAGGTCGATGCGCACCATGGGGAGCCTCATGCTGTGCCGCTCTCTCCTGGCGGCGGGCGTCGTCGACCGTTTCCGCTTGGTCGTGTTCCCCGTCATCACGGGAGCCACCGGCCGCGAACGGATCTACGACGAGTACCCCGACGTCCGGCTGGACCTCGTGCAGAGCCGCACCTTCGACGGACGGCTCCAGCTCGTGGAGTACGTCCCCGAGGTGCTGGACGGGCCGCCTGGCGCAGGCTGACAGGAGGAGCTCAGGGCTGCTTCCCGAGCCAGGGCACCACCGTGCTCCGCAGCTGCTCGGCGTCCTCGACCATCGGGAAGTGGCTGCCACCCTCGAGGAGCGCGAAGTCGGCACTGGGAATGGTGGCGGCCAGGAACCGGCTCCACTCGACCGGGATCGGGTCCAGCTCGGAGTGGACCACGAGCGCCGGAGCCTCGATGGCCGCGAACCTCCTGATCGGGTCGAGCCCACCCAGGCTGCCCATCATCCGCTGCGGTCCCTGCTGCACGTTGGCGGCGGTGATCTCGGTGAACCCGAGGCTGACCCTCCCGGCAGTCGCCCGGTCCCTGAAGAACGGGGCGAAGGTGTTGAGCTGGTGGCGCTCCAGGGCTTGTGGTTGCCCGGTCCGGAACTCCCCCGACTCCTCGATCGCCTCGCGTGCCGCGTCGTCGTCCGGGGTGCGACGGCTCGACATCGTCTTCCCGAACCGCTCCATCAGCTCCGGCGCCAGCGGAGGACCCGGGTTGAGAAGCACGACGCCGGCCGTCGTCGACGGGTGCTCGGCGGCGTACAGCGCAGCCAGGTAGGCCCCGGCCGAGTGGCCGAGCACCAGGATGCGTCCCAGTCCGAGGCCTTGACGGAGCCCTTCGAGGTCGTCGACCCCGCCGGCGAACGACACGCGCTGCACGTCGCCCACCGGAGTGTCCCCGCTGCCGCGCTGGTCGTAGTGGACGAGCTGAAGGACCTCGCCCCAGGGGTCGAGCGCCCGCATGTAGGTGCTGCCCAGCCCGATGGCACCGTGCAGGACCACGAGAGGGGTGCCGTCGCCGACGACGGTGCAGGCGATGTCGATGTCGCCCACGGGAACGGTCTTGTTGGTGGTTCGCATGGTGGCCTCCTCGATCGCGACCGTCTTTCGGTCGGTGGCGTGACCGTAGGCCTTGCACCCGGGTGCAAGGTCAAGTCCTTGACCTTGCACCCGGGTGCAAGGTTTACCGTGGACAGGTGCGCATCTCCGAGCTCGCCGAGCAGGCGGGTGTACCGGTGTCGACGGTCCGCTACTACGAGCGGGTCGGCCTCCTGGCTGCGCCCGCTCGGACCGGCTCGGGCTACCGCGCGTACGACGAAGGCTCGGCCACCCAGCTCCTCTTCGTGACCCGAGCACGAAAGCTCGGCCTGACGTGCGAGCAGATCGTCGAGCTCCTCCCGATTTGGGCCGGCACCAACTGCACCCCGGCGCACGACGAGGTAGCCAGGCTGATCGCCGACAAGAAGCTCGAGATCGCCGCCCGCATCGAGGAGCTGACGGCCTTCGCCGCGCAGCTCGACTCCGTGCGCACGATCCTCGAGGCCACCCCGCCTCCGCACTCCTGCCGGACGGACCTGACGTGCTGTGTCCCGTCAGGACCAGACTTCTTCACCCTCGGCGTGACCCGATCGGGCTCTCAGGACTGACGGCTGTCTCCTAGGTCCGAAGACGGGCCACCTCGCGGCACTACCCCGTGACCGACTCCTGGCCGGCGCGCTTGACGGCGTACCGCACGTGGGTGGCGTACTGCGAGCTCCACGTGCCGAGCACCTCGAGGTCGAGGTCCTGTTCGAATCCCTCGAAAAGCCGCTTGCCGCCACCCAGAACGAGCGGTGCCGTGGAGATCGCGAGCTCGTCGACCACGCCGGCTGCGAGACCCTGGCGGATCAGGTCGGCACCACCGCCCAAGGAGACCTTGCCGTCTCCGGCGAGCTCGCGCGCCTTGCTGAGGGCGGCGTCGAAGCCGTCGACGAACAGGAAGCCCGTGCTCGGGTCGGGCTGGTCCTCGGTGCGGTGGGTCAGCACGATCAGCGTGCCGGGGAACGGGTTGGTACCGCCCCAGGCGCCGGCGGCGTCGTACATGTTGCGGCCGACGATCCCGCAGCCCAGTCCCTCGGTCAGCGTCTCGAAGTACTCCCGGTCAGCACCGTGCATGCCGCCGGTGTCGACTCCGTCGTCGGCATAGGTCCACGGGCCTCCCATCACCCAGTAGTGCAGCCGTTCGCCCCCGATGCCGAGGCCGTGCCCCGGCCGGTCCTGTGGCCCCACGACGTAGCCGTCGACCGACGTCGTGATCGCTGCGATGACCTCACCCATGGCTCCTCCTGTGTCCGGTGTCTTGTAGTGCAGACCCTCGAACGCACCCAGACTCATCGGCAAGCGTGCACTCCGGGCGACCGCTGGTGGCCGAAGGGACCAGGGACCGCCGCCGATCGAACTATTCGGGTAGGACCAGGGGGATCTAGGTATCCGGCTAAGTAGTCAACCGGATGTGCGACGGCAGCCGGAGGCGGACTCTGGAGACAGGCTCGAACAAGATCGTGAGGCACGACGATGATCGACTGGGACTCTGACAACTGGGGCAACCGCGTCACCTACGCCGAGAACGGCTCGTGGGTGAGCGACAGGCACGGCGACGACGACGCCGAGCAGGACTGAGCTACGCCATGCAGGTCCGCATCGTCAAACCCAAGCCGGCGCGGCCCCTGCAGCTGCCGCCCGTCGACACGCGCACTCCGTCCGGTCGCGTGCTGCCTTATTGACCGCACTCGTCGCCTGACTCAGCCGCGGAGCTCGGCGACGAAGTCCTGGAACATCGCGCGTCCCGATCCCACCCAGAAGTCGTGCACCGGGGGTGGCATGTTCGCCTCCATCGTCGCGTTCTCCTCGGCGAGCATCTGCTCCTGGATCAGTCCGACGACCAGCCAGACCTTGTCGCCCGAGAAGTGCTGGAAGGCGGTCGCGCTCATCTCGCCCCACTCCGCGACGTTGATGCACAGCGCGATCAGGGGTACCACGTCCGCCTCCTCGTGGTCCAGGTGCTCCAGGAGGATGGTGTGCAGCGACGTCAGTGCCGCGACCGCTGCGTCGCGTACGGCGCTGGACGAGTCCGCCATCCAGTCGGCCACGGCCTGCTCGGCGGCCCCCAGCGTGCCCAGGACCGTGTCGTGCTCGGCGTTGACGCGCGAGATCACGTCGGCGTGCTGGGGCAGGCGTTCCATCATCAGGGGATAGATCGTGAGGTCCTCGGCTTCGTGGTGCGCGTGGAGCAGCTTGAGGACGTTGGCGTAGTACGACCCCACGAACTCCGCACGGCCGTCGTCATCGGCGGGAGCAGCACCGACGAGCTCAGGGACGGCGTCGAGCGCCTCGCGGAAGATGCGGTGGAAGCGGGTCATCCCCGTCGCGTCGGCCAGGGGCAGTTCGGGGGCAGTTGTCACGGAGACTCCTCGCTAGATGGCCCTCCGAGCGTCTTCCCTCCACCCCTCGCGGTCAAGGGTCCGACGTGGATCCGAGCCACTATGCGCGTGGCAGCGGGGAAGCGCCGTGCCGACCCCTGGTCGGCACGGCGCTTCGCCCTTGGTGCTGTCAGTCCGTGGTGCTGAAGAACGTGCGGAGGTCGGCGACCACGGCGTCGGGGTTCTCCAGTACGGCGAAGTGTCCGCCGCGGTCGAACTCCGACCAGTGCTGGATGTTCGCGTTGTCCCGCTCGGCCAGTGACCTGATGGTCTGGAAGTCGTCGCGGAAGACGGCGACGCCGAGCCGACCTGTGCTCACCACCGGCTCCCGCTCGGCATGTCCCTCCTCGTAGTGGTAGCGCACCGACCCGGCGGCCGTGTTCGTCAGCCAGTACAGCGTCACCTGCTCCAGCACCTGCTCGGGAGTGACGAGCGAGGTGCCGTTGCCGAAGCTCTCGAACAGCTCGGAGTAGGCGAGCTGCCCGACCGGGCTGTCGGAGAGACCGGCTGCCACGGTCTGCGGACGCGAGCCGTTCATCGCGTTGTAGCCACCGACGGACTGGAACCACTGCATGTGCTCCAGCGCGGCGTACTCCTTCGGGCCGAAGCCCTCGAACTCGGCCGGGTCACCGGACGGGAAGGAGAAGAGCTGCAGCACGTGCGCGCCGAGGAAGCCGTCGGGGTCGAGGATGGCCAGCTCGCGGCCGACCATCGCGCCGCCGTCAGACCCGTGCACGCCGTACGACTCGTAACCGAGCCTGCGCATCAGGGTGTCCCAGGCGCTCGCGACGCGCGCCATCGTCCAGCCGCCCTCGGCGACGGGGGTGGAGAAGCCGAAGCCGGGCATGGACGGGATGACGACGTCGAAGGCGTCCTCGGGCCGACCGCCGTGCGCCTCCGGGTCGGTGAGCGGTCCGACGAGCGGCAGGAACTCCACGAACGACCCCGGGTAGGTGTGCGCCAGAAGCAGCGCCCGCGCACCCGGCACCGCCGAGCGCACGTGGACGTAGTGGATCGTCTGCCCGTCGATCTCGGTCAGGTAGTTCGGATGGGCGTTGATCCGGGCCTCGACGTCGCGCCAGTCGAACTGCTTCCAGCGCTCGACCATGTCGCGCAGGTACGACGTCGGGGTGCCGTAGTCCCACGAGTCGCCGGGCGCTGGAGGGGCGAACCGCGTGCCGTCGAGCCGACGCCGGAGGTCGTCGACGTCGGACTGCGGGATCGCGACGGTGAAGGGGCGGGTCGTGGTGTCGGGTGTGGTGTCCGTCTTGCTGGTCATCTTGGTCTCCTCGATCTCGGTGTCGTGTTGTGGGCTGATGGTCGGGATCGACCTTGTGACTACGACCCTAGGAAGGATTCCGGAAGATATGATTCCGGAATACCCAACATTAAGTGAGGATTCTTGGGCGAGACCGCGACCCGCACGCTGGCGCTGCTGTCCCTGCTGCAGAGCCGGGCTGCCTGGTCCGGCTCTGACCTGGCAAGCCGCCTGGGCGTCTCGGACCGGACGATTCGCAACGACGTCGCCCGCCTGCGAGAGCTGGGCTACCCCGTCGACGCAGTCCGCGGCCCGGGCGGTCGCTACCGCCTCGGCGTCGGCGCGAAGCTGCCGCCTCTCCTGCTCGACGACGAAGAGGCCGTGGCAGTGGCGGTGGGGCTGCGCGCCGCGACCGGTGTCGCAGGCGTGGAGGAGACCAGCGCCCGGGCGCTCGCGAAGCTCGAGCAGGTGCTGCCTGACCGGTTGCGCCGCAAGCTCAACGCCCTGATCAACGCGACCACTGCCGGTCCGGCCAACACCGCAAGCAACGTCGAGGACCCGGAGGTCGAAGCCGCCGTCCTCGACGCCATCTCTCTCGCGATCCGCGACCGCGACGGCCTCCGCTGCGACTACCGCGACCAGCCGCTGGAGATCGAGCCGTACCACCTGGTCGCCTGGCAGCGGCGGTGGTACCTCGTCGCTCGCGACCCGCGGCGGGACGCGTGGGCGCCGTACCGCGTCGACTGGCTGCGGCTGAAGACACCCGGAGGGCGGCGGTTCGCCCCCGCCGAGTTTCCCGGAGACATCACCGAGTTCGTCGTACGAGAGGTCGCCCGCACCGGGTGGGCAGTGCACGCCCGGATCCGCGTCGACGCGCCCGTGGACGAGGTCGTGGCCCGCATCAATCCCGCCGTCGGCACCGTCGAGGCCCACGCCGACGGCGGGAGCGTGCTGGTCACAGGTGGTGACAGTCTTGAAGTCGTCGCTGTCTGGATCTCCATGCTCGGCATGCCCTTCCACGTCAGCGACCCGCCGGAGCTCGTGAACCACGTCAAGGACCTGGCCCAGAGGTACGCCGCCGCCCTGCCGTGATCGCCGCCCCTGACCACAGGAGATGACCCAGATGAGACATCCGGAGCCGGTCGCCCGCCGCCTCTACGAGCTCACCGAGCCGATCTCGCTGGTCAACTTCTTCTCGCCAGAGCCCAACGACTCGTTGGCGGCGCTCGGCTTCGACAACTACTGGGACGGCTACTTCGCGGGACGCGCCGCGCCGCTCGGGCGGGTTCCGGCCGAGGTCGTGCACGCCGCGTTCTACAGCTTCACGGAACGCGAGGTGGCTCGCCACATCCCCAAGGTCTGGGACACGACGACCCCCGAGGCGGCCCACGCCGCGCGCGAGCAGGGCTGCCTGGCGGCGCTCCGGGGGATCCTCGGCGACCTCGTCGAGACTCGCGGCCTCGCGCGCGCCGCCGAGCTTCTCGCCACAGCCTCGACCAGCGCCCCGACCGAGGGACGGGTCATGTACGCCGGACTCCGCGCGCTCCCGATGCCCGAGGAGCCCCTGGCCCGGCTCTGGCACGCAGCCAACACGCTCCGCGAGCATCGCGGCGACGGGCACATCGCTGCCCTGGTCTCCGAGCGGATCGGCGGGACCGAGTCCCACGTGCTCAGCGCCCTGGACATGGGCATCTACCCGGCCGAGTCGTTCGGCCGGATCCACCACCTTCCCCAGGCCCGCCTGGCCCGGGTCATGGCCGGCCTGCGCGACCGGGGACTCATCGACTCCACCGGCCGCTTCACCGACGCCGGGCGTGCGACCAAGGACCGAGTCGAGTCCCTGACCGACGCCCTCGCGGAAGCTCCGTACGAGGGGTTGGCGCCGGTCGAGGTCGACGAGCTGTCAGCTGTGCTCGAGCCCATCGCTCGAAGGCTCGAGGCCACGGGGTCGAACTCGGATGCCGCGAGCTGAACCGGCCCGTTGCGGCCCTGCGTGGGCGTCAACGCGTGTCTGTTCTCACCGAGAGGGAGCAGGCTGTCTCTCCATCCTCGTCGACGTGGGGAGCCTGGTCGACGGGGACGGTGACCAGGAGCGGCAGGTGCACCGTTCCCTCGACCTGCACGCTACGACTGCTCGACCCGACCGGTTGGGAGGTGTTCTCGTCTGCGTACGCGGTGATGGTCACAGTCACCTCCTCGTCTCCAGACGCTCTGCCTTCGATCGTGAGCCTGCACTCGACGACGTGGCCCTTCGGGTCGTAGACACAACTCGGATGTCCTTCGCTGCCGCCCCAGCCGACCGTCAGGCCAGCGGGCGGGAGGTCGTCACCCGTGCGACTCAGCGCTATCCCGGACACGATGGCTGCAAGCAGCACGGCTCCGGCAACGACGATGACTCGCCGCCGCTGGCGCGCAGCTCCAGGGCCACCGGTCTCCCCCGTCATCCGAACAGTGTGCCTGCATCACTGTGGACGATCACTCCTCATGCTTTGCGCAACAGCCGTGGTTGTGCGGCGGATCCCAGTCACCATGTGGCTGCGATCCACCGCGGAGTGCTGCACCGACGACGAAGACGCCCGCTCTACTCCAGCACCAGCATGGCGATCTCGTTGGCTGTGAGCTTGATGTCGGGGGAATGGATGCTTTCCTGGACCGACTCAGCCGGCGTACGCGTCGCCGATCCTGAGGTTGCCGACCAGCGGTGACGTGAGCTCGTAGGTGCGGCGGTAGCCGGTGTGGGCGATGACCCACCCGTCCGCCGTACGCCGGTAGCGGTCGGTGTAGAACGCCGCGCCCTCGAGCACCAGGTCGAAGTCGGGCATCAGCACCTTGTCCTCGAGGTACCAGATGCCGGTGGCCGTGTCGCCCTCGACGGTGATCTCGGGGTTGTGCGCCTGGTGCAGGGTGATCATGCGCGGACCGAGGTTCTCCCGCATGTAGGCCACCAGGCTGTCGCGGCCATCGAAGGCCAGGCCGGCGTAGTCAGCGGTGACGTCGGGCGCCAGCGTGAGCGCGAAGTCGTCCCACTGCTTGAGGTCGAGGTGGCGCAGGTAGCGGTGCTTCAGCTGCTCGATCTGGCTAACCTCGTTGGACATGAGGCTCACCCTAGTCACGCTGGCGCTCGTAGCGACGCTCCTATGCGGGTGCGGTGACGAGGCGCCACCGGTGGCGGAACCCAGCCCGAGCAACAGCGCGAGCAGCAGCCCGGCCGGCACCGGCATCCCGCGGTTGCGGGAGGCAGACAGCGGGACCACGATCTCGCTCGCTGTGGGCGGGACGGCGAGCGTCAGCCTGCCACGCTCGTCGTACGACTGGGGTGAGCCGGAGGTGGCCGGCGACGCCGTGACGATCAGCGAGGACGTGTCTGATGGCCCGACCACCAGCCGGTCCTGGACCATCACGGCGCAGGCGTCCGGCGAGGCGACCATCAGCATCGCGGGGTCGCCGGCCTGTCGGTCGACGACCCCACTTTGCAGCGCCCCGGAGACCGTCTGGACGGTCCGGGTCACCGTCGGCTGATCATCCCCGCGTCACCAGGGCAGGATCACGTCCACCGTGCCGGCAACGGCATGGAGGGTGATCACCTTCTCGATGATCAGCTTGTGCTCGAGCAGGACGAGCAACGGTGTGCTGGGGTTGGCCAGCGCCGCCTCGGCGTTCCTCAGCACCTGGATCCACGGCGTGTCGGGGACCAGGTTCAGGTTGGTGTCCACGCCGGCTCCGGGGTGGATGGAGCCGTCCATGATGTCCAACCAGCCGGCGAGCAACGACGCGTCTAGCTGGTTGCGTGCGTTGAGCGCCGGGGTGAGGAGCGGCGGTCCGAGGACGGTCGCAGCCTGCTTCAGGGTGTTGACGGGACGTACGGCCGAGTACCTCTGGCTGAAGTGGCGCACCAGCTTGAGGTAGCACGACAGCGTCTCGTCGGACTGGTCGAAGATCCCGATCAGCGGCCGCTTGCCGGGGTAGCCGTACTCCCCGAGCCACAGCAGCGAGTTGCGCGCGATCTCCCGGTCGTCGAAGACCGCGACCTGGACCGAGTCGGAGGCGAAGCCGTTGTCGTCGTCACGCGCGGTCTCGGTGACCGTGTAGAGGCACGCCTTGAGGAACTGGTGGGCGGTCTCCGGCGTGATCGACCGCGGCTGCACGGTCGGGCTCGGGTCGGGGTCGGGGTTCGGCGGGTTCACCAGCGACACGACGGTCTCGTCGGGTGACGGCGCCCCGTCGCCCCAGTCCCACGTGACCGTGAGGTCGTCGCTGCCGGGGTCGGTGACCGTCGAGGAGAACGGCACGGTCGCGTCGACGTCGGTGACCACGGTCGGCACGCCCTGGACCGGGATCGTGTCCGACTCGTCGAAGGTCAGCGTCGGGTTCACGTTGCTGACCGTGACGTTGCGGCTGGCCTGACCGGTGCCGGAGTCGTCGTCGGTGACACGGGCGGTGACGGCGAAGACACCGTCGTCGCCGTACGGCGCGGTGAGGCTGAACGTGCCGCTGTCCGGCGTACCGGGACCGCCCTCGGTCTTGGTGACGGTGACCGGCTGCTGGCCGTTGCCGTCACCGAGGTCGATGGTGGCGGTGTGGGTGTCCAGCCAGCCCGGGTCGGTGAAGCTGCCGTTGACCTCGACGCTGCCGCCCTCGTCGATCGGCGTGATCGCCTGCAGGCTGACACTCGGGATGACGTTGACCACCGACCACGACCGGTTGACGCACGTCTCCGTGTCATCGTCGGAGCCGCAGATCTCGATGGTGTAGGTGCCGTTGTCGCCGTAGCGGTGAGTGGCGGTCGCCGTCAGCGTCGCGGTGGGTTGGCCGTTCTCCAGCACACCGGTCAGGTCCTGGGTGCCGGTGCCGTCGCCCCAGTTCACCGTGCCCTCCAGTGGCTCGAGCCAGCCCGGATCGGTGATGGTGGCGTCGAGCGTCACCAGCGCACCCTCGGACGTGGAGCCGGAGAGGGTCCCCGCCACGGTCGGCGCCACGTTGGTCACGTTGAAGCTGACCGAGGCGGTGTCGACGTACCCGGAGCTGTTGGTGACCTGCAGCCCCACGGTGCGCGGTCCGTCCTGGCCGTAGGCCCGGCTCGGGTCGGCCAGCGTCGAGTCGTCGTACTGACCGTCGTTGTCCAGGTCCCAGGCGTAGGTGCGGGTGTCGCCGGCGTCGCCACCGGTCGTGGAGCCGGAGCCGTTGAAGGTGATCGCGGTGCCCTCCGGGGTGGCCGGGACTGCCGCGATCGCGGCGGTGGGCGAGCAGGCGGCCGGCGTGGTGGTGCTGGTCGTGATGCTGCCTGAGTTGGCGGTGTCGGGGTCGGCGCTGTTGGTCTGCCCGAGCTCGTTGTCGGCGAAGACGAACCAGATGCGGCACCAGTTGGCGCCCTGGCCCGGCGTACCCGTCGCGTTGAGGATCGAGTCGGCGACCAGGTAGCCCGTGCGCGCGTCGTGGAAGCTCGGGGTGTTGAGGGTGTTCTTCATCCCGAGGATCATCAGCTGCTCGTGCATGGCCTTGCCCGGCCCGAAGTCGTACTTGGCGATGAGCGCGGCCCTGGTCTCCCACATGTTCATCGCCCAGATCCGGCCGTTGTCGTGCTCGCTGTCGCCGGCGAAGTCGCCGTACTCCAGGCTGTCCTCGTTGTAGGCGACGCCGCGGATGCCGTCGTCGTAGTCGCCGTTGTTGTACTCCCCGTAGACCGGGTCGTTGTTGATCGACGTCGCCAGCGCGTCGCTCCAGCCCTCGCCGAGCGACTTGGACTGGATGCCTCCGGAGAGGTTGCCGTTGGAGATGATCCGGCCGCTCACACCGTGGGTGTACTCGTGGATCACGGTGTCGCGGTTGTTCGCACGCTGGGTACGACGAGACGAGGCGCTGCCCGGGTCGGTGTCCCCGACGTACATCTGCATGCGGGGCTTGGTGCCGTCCGGTCCGTTGGCGTTGAAGTTGGCGTTGTTGAGGCACTTGACGGCGGTGCCCTCGTCGTCGCACTGCTTGCCGGTGTAGTTGGCGTCCGACTCCGCCTCGACCGCGTCGCCACCGGTGCCGCCGTTGCCGCCGTTGTCGTTCTGGAAGTTGTTCGCCGTCTCGGTGAACCCGAGGCCGTAGACATAGTCGTGGTACCAGTTCGTGTAGTAGAAGAGCTGGGTCACCGCGGCGTCACGGTCGGCGCCGGACAGGGGCAGGTCGCCCTCCTCACCGTCACTGTTCCCCCACGTGTCGTTCCACGTGTAGTTGAAGTGCTGGTCGTCCTTCTGCGGCTGGTCGTCGTCCTGCGCAGAGTTGTCGCCCTCGGCGTCCTGGTAGGTGTTGGTGTTGTTGCCGGACGTCGTCTTGCCGCCGGCGTTGACCCACCCGGACGGGAAGACGATCTCGCTGCGGCCGCCAGCCTCGGGGTCGTCGCCCTGGAACACCGTGCCCCGTGCGTCCTGGCTGACCTGGTTCTCGCGCAGCAGCACCTCGCCGGTGCCGGCGTCGACCAGCTCGACGTAGTCGGCGTTCGAGGCGCGCTCGGCGCTGACCCGCCAGGCCGACCGCACGCCGTCGGCGGTGGCCACCTTGACCAGCTCGGCCCAGATCGGCCGCGCAGCCTTGTAGTCCTTCACGGCTGCGTTGTTGGTGAACCGGTGCTTTCCCCGGCGTACGTCGATCGGCTTGGCGGCCTTGGGACCGGCCTTGCCGTTCACGTCGTCCACCGCGACCTCGACGGCGTCGGCCGCGGAGAGCGTGGCGGCCGGTGACGCTGCGGCGTTCGGCACCAGGCTGCCTCCGGCGATGAGCACCCGGCCCTGGCGGTCGACGGTGACGAGCACGGTCGCGCCGTGTACGTCGAGACCCTCGGAGACCTGCTGGTAGCGCAGGAAGGAGGCACCGGCCTGCCGGTCGTGCGCGGTGAGCCGGAGGTCGGCCACCTCTGCGGCCTTGAGCCCGAACAGCTCCGGGTTGCGACCGAGGAAGCTTCGCGCGATCGCGTCCGGACGTGCCGTGCTGCGGGCCGTGAGCGCGCCCTTGTCGGCCTGGAGCGAGCGAGCGGTGCCGGTGCGCGACCAGGTCACCTGCACGTCCTTGCTCAAGCGCTCGACGGCACGCTGCTGGTCGGCACGCGGCGCGTAGCGCTTGTTGCCGAAGCGCCGGTCCACGTCGTTGAGGCCGTGGTGCTCGTGCTGGGCCTTGGCCACCTTGGCACGGGGAGCCGCGGCCGTCGCCACAGCGGGGACGGTCGCGATCGAGAGTGGGATCGCCACAGCCAGAGACGTCAACGCGGCGAGGGGTGAACGGGTCCGCATGGGAGAGACCCCCTTGTGGGGTTCGCAGGGCGGACGCGCAAGGCCCTGAACCGTCTGGCCCGAGCGTCCCGAACGGTCTCCCTCTCCGCTGCACACTGTGGCCCCGCGGCACCGCCCCCGACATGGCCCGAAAGGACTAGTTACCGCCCCTGGCGGTCGGGCCGCGAGCGGGCTACCAGTCGGTGAAGCCGGTGGGGTCGTGCCGGCCCATCGAGGCATGCTCGAAGAGGCCCCAGCCCTCCTGGCCGTTGCAGGTCGCGCGGGCGACGTGGTCGGAGACGCCCCACGGGATGCGGGCCTTGAGCTCGTCGGACGCCAGGTCATAGGTCGTGTACGACGACCAGCCCTCGCCCCTCCACTGGCCATGGGTCCACTCGGGGTCGCCACCGTAGCCGCAGCCGACGTGCAGCGGCACGAACGAGAGCGTCTCCACCTCGACGACCAGGGCGTCACCGCTCGGCGTCGTCAGGTGCAGGGTGGCCGCGCGGGGGTGACGGGTGCCAGGCTCGTAGTCGAGCTCGACCCTCGGCCAGCCGAGCTGCTCGACGCGGCCGTCGGCGAAGACCCGCGTCGCGTCGTTGAGGGTGCGGAAGCCGTCGGGCGACTCCTGGACGACCACGACCAGCGCGAAGTCGTCGAAGCGCAGCGGGACGTAGAGCCACCAGAACCCGTCCATCGGCACCGGCCGCCCAGCAGGGTCGGCGTCGCCGGACGGGCGGACGCCCCAGGAGCGGTCGCGGGTGCCGACCCACTCCCCCACGTCGTACGACGTTCCGGCGACGTGCAGCGAGCCCTCCCACGCGCCGACCTGGGCGAAGCGCTGTGCGTCCAGGATCGGCCGCGCGCCCGACAGCAGCAGGTGGCGCTGCTCGAGCACCGCGGGGAAGGCGCCCTCCCACCGCAGGTCGAAGGAGAGCGACTCGTGCTCGCACACGACCCGAAGCCGCTGGAGCGGCTCCACCACCTCGACCCGGTAGCCACCGACGGCCTGGTCCAGGGAGCGCTCGTCGAGCGCGTCGGAGAAGCGCACCGTGTTCTGGAGATCGCCGATCCGCACGGTCGCGTAGGCGTCGATGACTCCGAGGTTGGGGTAGGTCCCGAGCCCGGTCACCAGGAAGACGTCGCCGGTCCGGTCGTGCGCGTTGAGGTAGCACCGGTCGTAGAAGTTGCGGTCGCTGCTCGCCACACGCGCCATCGAGAGCGGTGCCTGGTGGATCGGGAACTCGTCGAGGACGACCGGCTTCACGCCATGAGCCTCTCGAGCAGCGCGCGGTGCATGACGTAGTCGTCGGGATCCTCCGGCCGGGTCTCCTCACCGAAGTGGGCCCGCCGCCGGTGGATGCGCGACATCACGATCCCGTGGCGAAGCGCGTTGTAGACCAGGTACCAGTGTAGGTCCCGCACCTCATGTCCCGAGGCCTCGGCGTAGGTCGCGGCGTACTCCTCGGGGATCGCGAAGTCCGGCAGGCCGGGCAGCTCGAAGACGCGGGCGATGTCCTGGAAGAACGCGTGGATGAGCGGGAACCACGCAACGTCGAGCCCTCGCGGGGCGATCGAGGCCATCTCCCAGTCGAGCACGGCGACCGGCTCGAACCCGTCGAAGAGGATGTTGCCCGGGCGGGCGTCACCCCAGGACAGCACCGGGTCACCAGGGGCGGCCGGCCAGCGCTCCTCGAGCCAGTCGAAGGCGCGTTCCAGGAGGGGCACGCGTACGCCGTCCTCGGCGTGCGTCCAGGCGTAGTAGACGCGCTCGCGCTCGACGTGTGACCGGAGCGGGTCGGAGCCGGCCTGCTCGAGCAGCTGCGGGAAGCGCTCGACGGGGACCGAGTGCACCCTGGCAAGCAGACGGGCCGTGACGTCCTGGACCGCCCGCTGCTGCTCGGGAGTCGCGTCGTGCAGCCAGCCGCCGAAGACGTACGGCGGGTTGTCGGTGGGCACCCGGCCGGCCACCGCCTCCATCACGATGAACGGAGTGCCGAGCACGTCGCCCGTCTCCTCGACGCCGACCAGGTCAGGCACGGGGACCGTGTCCGCGACACCGGCCATCACGTCGTACTGGCGGCGGAGGTCGTAGCTCGGGAAGACCGGGTACGACGTGTCGTCCGGCGCCAGCCGGGCCACGAGGCCGCGCGTCTGGCCGTCGTACTCGGCGGTGAGGAGGATCGTCACGCTGGACATGCCGGCACCCGACGGGGCATGGACGTCTGTCACCTGCACCGGCCCCCGCGCCCGGAGCGCATCGGGGAGCCACTTCTCGAGCAGGGTCCCGAGCTCGGCCAGGTCGCGCTGGTGCGTGGTCATCTGCGTCTCGGCGGTGGCGTCGTGCTCCGCGACCATGAGCCCTCCTGAAACACGTTCTAGTTCTGCGAACGCTAGGGCACGCTAGTTGGTGACGGCAAGTATCAATCCCGTAACCTGCCGGCCACACTCGTGTCGCAGTGGCCTGTCACCCTCGGATCGTCACGCACACAAGACGAAGCGACCGCACGACCAGGGGGCCGACCATGGAGCTCGTCAGCATCTTCGACCTTGATATCCCGCAGCTGGTGGAGAAGCCGAACGGCCTTCCGGCGCCGCGGGAGATCCGCCAGGTCGCGGGCACGCGCAAGGTGTTCCGCCTGCTGGAGACCCGGGAGGAGCTCCGCGGCGTCTACGGTCCGGCCGACGCGATCGCAGAGCAGCTGCGCTGGTCAGCCTGAGCGCTCAGCCGCAGGCCGTGGCGATGCCCAGGGCTGCACACAACGCCTGCATGGGAAGGCGCGGGTCAAGCCACCAACACGCGCGGGTCAACCCACCAACACGCGCGGGTCAACCCTCCAACACGCGCGGGTCAACAGTCAGCGGCGGCGGCCGATACCGAAGACCCCGCGGACGATCTCGCGGGCGGCGGTACGGAGCACCTCACGGCCGGCGCGGGAGTTGACCACGTCGGAGATGAGCGAGTCGTCCTTCTTGGGCGCCTTGGTGGAGGTCTTCTTCGGGTAGGGCACCTTCGCCTCCCCCTGCTCGGCCTCCTTCTCCGCGGCCTCGGCGCCGGCCTCGACCTTCTTGATCAGCATCTCCTTGGCCGACTCGCGGTCGATCTCCTCGGTGTACTTCGCGGCAAGCGGGGAGCCCTTGACGTTGGCCTCCATCGCGGCCGGGTCCGCGGGGCCCATCAGGGACTCGGGGGCACGCAGGCGGGTCCAGGCGACGGGAGTGGGCGCACCCCGCTCGTTCATCACCGTGACGATCGCCTCGCCGATGCCGAGGGAGAGGATCACCTGGGCCAGGTCGTCGTACGCCGAGTGCGGGTAGGTGTTGACGGTGGCCTTGAGCGCCTTGGCGTCGTTGGGGGTCGCGGCGCGGAGCTGGTGCTGGACGCGCGAGCCGAGCTGGGCGAGCACGTCGTCGGGTACGTCGGTCGGCGACTGGGTCACGAAGAAGACGCCGACGCCCTTGGAGCGGATCAGCCGGACCGTCTGCGTGATCGCGGTGAGGAAGTCCTTCGACGCGTCGGCGAAGAGCAGGTGCGCCTCGTCGAAGAAGAACACCAGCGACGGCTTCTCCGGGTCGCCGAGCTCGGGCAGGTCGTGGAAGAGGTCGGCGAGCAGCCACATCAGGAATGTCGAGAACACCGCCGGGCGGTCCTGGAGGTTCGGGAGCTCGACCAGGCTGATGATGCCCTTGCCGTCGCTCGTCGTACGCAGGAAGTCCTTGGTCTGGAACTCCGGCTCCCCGAAGAACGCGTCGGCGCCCTGGCTCTCGAACGACACCAGCTCTCGCAGGATCACGCCGGCGGTCGCCGAGGACAGACCACCGATCTCCTTGAGCTCGGGCTTGCCCTCGTCGGAGTTGAGGTGATGTACGACGGCGCGGAGGTCGGCCAGGTCGAGCAGGGGCAGGCCCTTCTGGTCGGCGTAGTGGAAGATCAGGCCGAGCGAGGACTCCTGGGTGTCGTTGAGGCCGAGCACCTTGGACAGCAGAGTGGGACCGAAGCTGGTCATCGTCGCGCGCAGCGGGATGCCGGTGCCTTGCCCGCCGAGCGCGAAGTACTCCACGGGGAAGCCCTTGGCCTCCCACGTCTGCCCGACCGACGACGCCCGGGCGGTGATCTTCTCGTTGGACTCACCGGGGGCCGAGAGACCGGAGAGGTCGCCCTTGATGTCGGCAGCGAAGACGGGTACGCCGTTGCTGGCCAGCTGCTCGGCGAGGAGCTGCAGCGTCTTGGTCTTGCCGGTGCCGGTGGCGCCGGCGACGAGCCCGTGCCGGTTGAGCATGCCGAGCGGGATGCGGATGTGCACGTCGGAGAGCGAGTCGGCGTCGGTCATCAGCCCGCCCAGCTCGAGGGCCGCCCCTTCGAACGCGTAGCCGGGCTTGACCGCCTCGACGATCGGGTTGCTCTCAGCGGCTTCGGGTGCGGGCGTCTCGGTCATGCCTGCAAGTTATCCGCCCCACCGGACAAATGGGAGTCGCTGGGAGCCTTGGTTATGGTGAACGCGTGATCTTCAAGCGCGTCGGGGTCGGGAGGCCCTACCCCGACCACGGACTCGATCCGCGGGACTGGGCTGCGCTGCCGCCACGCCAGGTGCGGCTCGACGAGCTGGTGACCACCAAGGACACCCTCCAGCTCAACGCGCTCCTCGACGAGGACTCCACGTTCTTCGGTGACCTCTTCGCGCACTGCGTGGAGTGGGAGGGGGACATCTACCTCGAGGACGGCCTGCACCGGGCCCTCCGCGCGGCGCTCCAGCAGCGCCAGGTCCTGCACGCGCGCGTGCACCAGATCGGCTAGCGACATGGAGACAGAGGTCCCGAACCGGCGGCTCGCGACCTTCCTGACGCTGACGGCGCTCGTCGTGGTGCTGGTCATCGGGGCCGTGGTGGGGCTCAAGGCGCTGTTCGCGCCGATCGACGAGGACACCGACCCGGCGCCCGCCCCGACGTGCACACCCCAGCAGGTCAAGGGGGGCAAGCGGCTGACCAGCGACCAAGTGACAGTGAGTGTGTTCAACGCAGGCGACCGGTCGGGCCTGGCGAGCCAGACGCTGGACGACCTGGTCGAGCGGGGTTTCGAGGCGGGTGAGACCGGCAACGCGCCCGAGGGCACCGACGTGAAGGTCGTGCAGGTGTGGACCTCCGAGGAGGACGACCCCGCCGCGCTTCTGGTCGCCCGCCAGTTCGGGCCGCGCACCGTCGTACGCGTGGGTGACGACCTGGGGGTCGGCATCGACGTCGTCGTGGGGTCGTCCTACCGCGGCATGGTTCCCGCGAAGCGGTTCATCCGGGTCAGTGAGACCGAGGAGGTCTGCGTCCCGACTGAGTGACCGGCCGTCACCCGAGCCAGAGGCAGAACGGATGCCCGGCGGGGTCGAAGCAGACGCGTACGTCGTCCTGCGGCTGGTAGTCCGCGAGACGCGCTCCGACGGACAGCGCATGGTCGACGGCGCCGGCGAGGTCGTCGACCTCGACCTCCAGGTGCATCATCATGTGCTGGTCGCCGGGGCCGGCCGGCCAGGTCGGCGGGGTGTAGTCCTCCTTCTGCACCGCGAGGGCGACCTGCCCGTCGGGAAGGCGGAGGATCAGGTAGTCGCCCTCGTCGTGGGCGATCTCGCCCCCGAGCAGGTCCCGGTAGAACTCCGCGAGCCGGCGCGGCTCGGGCGCACCGATGTTGACCGTGGAGACGCGAAGGCTGGCCATGGTTCGCAGAACTACCCCTTGCGCCAGTCGGCCAGGCGCCCGCGCAGCGAGACCGCCCGCAGCCGCTGCTCGGTCTGCTCGCGCACCTTGCGAGGAGTCACCACCAGCAGCGCGTCTCCCCGACGAAGCACCGTGCGCGAGTCGGGGACGATCGTCTGCCCGTCGCGTACGACGAGCGAGACCGACGCTCCCATCGGGAGACGGAGCTCGGACACCTCGACCCCGTGCATGCGCGACCGCTTGGTGATGTTGATCTGCAGCAGGTCGGCGGCGATGCTCTCCAGCGGCGCGGCCTCCACCTCCAGGTCGCGCGGCTCGAACGGCACGATGACCCCCAGCCGTTTCGCCACCCAGGGCAGGGTCGGGCCGGTGACCAGGGTGTAGACCACCGTCATCACGAAGACGATGTCGAAGAGCCGGGTTGCTCCGTCGACCCCCTCGGAGAGTGGGATCGTCGCGAGCACGATCGGCACCGCGCCGCGCAGCCCCGCCCACGACAGGAAGGCCTGGTCCCGCCACGGCACGCGCGCGACCACCGACGAGACGTACACCGACAGCGGTCGGGCCAGGAACGTCAGGATGAAGCCGGCGACGACCGCGTCGAGCACCACCTCCCACCCGATCCGCTCCGGCGAGGCGAGCAGGCCGAGCATCACGAAGAGCCCGATCTGGGCGAGCCACGCGACTCCCTCGGAGAACGACCGGGTGGCTGCGCGGTGCGGGAGCTCCATGTTGCCCAGGATCAGCGCGGCGGTGTAGACGGCGGCGAAGCCGGAGGCATGGGCGGCCGCTGCTCCGCCGTACGCGACGATGCAGAGGCAGAGCACCGAGAGCGGGTAGAGACCTGACGAAGGGAGCGCTGCGCGGCGCATCACCCAACCGCCACCGAAGCCGAGCGCCAGGCCGACCGCGACGCCGAACGCCAGCTCGTAGAGCATCAGTCCCGCGAAGCCCAGCACCCCGTGGTCCAGCGCGGCACCCGTGCTCACGAGCGTGACCAGGATGACCGTCGGCGCGTCGTTGAGGCCGGACTCCGCCTCGAGCGCACCGGTCAGCTGCCGTGGCAGCGGCACGCGGCGCAGGATCGAGAAAACCGCGGCTGCGTCCGTCGGCGCGGTGACCGCCGCCAGCAGCACGGCGAGCTCCCAGGAGAAGCCGAGCAGGTAGTGCGACGCCACCGCGACCACCGCGACGCCCACGGCCACGCCGATCGTCGCAAGCGCGACGCCGGTCGGCATGGACGGCCGGATCTCCGACCAGTTCGTGGTCAGGCCGCCCTCGGCCAGGATCAGCACCAGCGCCCCGAACCCGAGGGCGTGTGCGACGTTGGCGTCCTCGAACCCGATGCCCAGCACGGACTCGCCCATCAGGACGCCCATGAAGAGGTAGATCAGCAGCGAGGGGAACCCCACGCGCACCGTGAGGCGCACCGCCAGGACGGCGACCAGGGTGACCGACGCGCCCACGAGCAGGATCTGGTCCAGCTGGTGAGCGTCGAAGTGCACGGTCGCCTCGGCAATCTGTCGGGGGGCCTGATGCCTGATTCTATCGGCGATACCGTGGCGGGGTGCCGAGCAGACTCCAGGTCGCCACCCGCGCCAACGTGCCGCCGTTCCACGTGATGGACCTGCTCGCCGCCGCCAACCGGCGGGCAGTGGAGCATGGGGACCTGCTCAACCTGGTGGCGGGCCAGCCGTCGACCCCCGCCCCCACGCCCGTACGACGGGCAGCCGCCCACGCCCTCGAGCACGACCTCCTCGGCTACTCGGTGGCGCTGGGCATCCCCGAGCTGCGCGAGGCGATCGCAGCGCACCACAAGCGCTTCCACGGCCTCGACGTCAGCCCCGACGACGTGGTGGCGACCACCGGCTCCAGCGGTGGCTTCCTGCTGGCGTTCCTGGCGGCGTTCGAGGCGGGCGACCGGGTGGCGATCGCGCGGCCGGGCTACCCGTGCTACCGCAACGTCCTCACCGCGCTGGGCTGCGAGGTGGTGGAGCTGCCGACAGGGCCGGAGCACCGCTTCCAGCCGACGGTCGAGATGCTGGAGTCGCTCGACCGACCCGTGCACGGGCTCGTCGTCGCCTCACCTGCGAACCCCACCGGCACGATGCTGCTCCCCGAGGAGCTGGCCGCGCTCGCGTCGTGGTGCGAAGCCAACGAGGTGCAGCTGATCAGCGACGAGATCTACCACGGCATCTCCTATGCCGGTGAGACCGGCGACGCGCCCGCGCACAGCAGCGCGTGGGAGACGAGCCGCGAGGCGGTCGTGTTCGACTCGTTCTCGAAGTACTTCTGCATGACGGGCTGGCGGATCGGCTGGATGCTGGTGCCGGACCGGCTCAAGCGCGCTGTCGACGTGCTCACGGGCAACTTCACGATCTGCCCGCCGGTCCTGTCACAGAAGGCCGCGGTCGCGGCGTTCACCGACACGTCGTACGACGAGTGCGATGCCAACGTCGCCCGCTACGCCACCAACCGCGCCCTGCTCCTCGACGGGCTGCCCAGGCTCGGCATCGACAAGCTTGCGCCCGCCGACGGCGCGTTCTACGTGTACGCCGACGTCGGGCACCTGACCGACGACACGATGGCCTGGTGTCACCGACTGCTGCGTGAGACGGGCGTCGCGACGGCGCCCGGCATCGACTTCGACACCACCGACGGTGGCAGGTTCGTCCGGTTGTCGTTCGCTGGCACGCCTGAGGAGATCAGCTCCGCACTCGGTCGGCTGGAGCGGTGGCTGTAGCCGGAGCCTCGATCGGCGCCTCGGCCTCTTCGACCCGCCCGAGCCACTCCTTGCACAGCCCGATCATGTCGCGGAGCAACAGGACGAGCATCTCGTCGGGGTTGTCGATGGCGGCCTCGGAGATGCCGACGACTGCGTAGTCGATGATCGCCGCGGGGCTGATGCCCCGGAACGTCTTGGCGTTGAGCCGGTCACGGGCGAACGCCATCGCCCAGTCGTAGGACTGGTGCTCCTGCTCGAGCACCGTGCGGGCTCGTTCGGAGAGGTCGCGCGGCGCCCGGCCCTCGTGCTCGGCCAGCGCGCGCTCGCACCGCAGCAGCCCGAGAGCGACGACGCGTGCGCGGCCCAGTGGGACGACCGGCAGGGCCACCAGGGCGCACTCTCGCGCGATGCGGATCGCCAGGAGCGGGTCCTCGCCCTCCAGCCCGATCACCTCGGGCACGAGCGGCAGGATCGTCTGTCTGGCCTCGTCGCCGATGTGGTCGTTGACGGCGCGAGCCAGCTCCGCGAGCGCAGCGTGCGTGCACTCGGGATGGTCCGACCACTTCTCGCCGGCGAGGTACGACGCGAACTCCATGAAGCACGCGCCCTTACGCGGGTTGCGGTGCTTGCCAGGCGAGAGCACCGGCATCACCAGCGGGCTGGGTTTGTCCTTCAGCCCTGAGCTTCCGAACATATTCACATCATGCGCGTACCCGTTGGAAAATGCATCCAACCGTCGACGGAATTTACCCAGCGCTACCCGGCGTGCAGGTGCGGCCGTCTCGATGGGTCCGGTTCGGCCCGCCGCAGGACCTCCCGCGTGACAGGCGCGACCTCCCCCGCCCCGAGCGCCAGGAACCGCAGCAGGTGCACCGCCGGGTTGCCCTCGGTCCACTCGAAGTAGATGTGCGGGCGCACGCCGGTCACGTCCCGGACGTGTAGCAGCAGGGCGGCCAGCGCGTTCGGCACCGAGGATGACTCGACCGTCAGCACACGGTAGGCGCCGTGGAGCACCTCGCCCCTGACCTCCAGGACGCCTTCGAAGTCCGACGGATCCGTGACGGTCACCTCGACGAAGACGATGTCCCCGGCATCGAGCAGGTCGTGGTCGTCGACGATCTGGGTGATCTTGTCGCGGTACTCGGCCGCATCCCGCTCGGCCGGCTCGTTGGCGATCAGCCGTATGGTTCGTCGCGCGCAGTCCCGCACGAAGAGCTCGGCCATCGGGTCGAGCAGGACGCTGGTGCTCCGCAGCTCGAACGCGCGGCGCAGCCGCGAGACCAAGGACAGCACCACGATCGCCACGATGAAGCAGGAGGCGATCTTGACGCCGTCCGGCCTCTCCCAGACGTTGAGCAGGGTCGTGTAGGTGAACACCGCGACGATCACGGAGAAACCAAGCGCGAGTCGACGCTGCCCCGACCGCCGGGCTGCCAGCGTGACGGCCACGGCTGCCGAGGTGAACAACACGAGCACGCCCGTGGCGTAGGCGCCGCCTTGCGCGTTCACGTCCGCGTCGAAGCCCCACGTGACCAAGAACGCGATGCCGGTCAGCACGAGCACCAGCGGCCGTGTGGCTCGCGCCCACTCCGGCGCCATGCCGTAACGCGGCAGGTAGCGCGGAATCAGGTTGAGCATTCCCGCCATCGCGGACGCGCCGGCGAACCAGAGGATCGCGATCGTCGAGAGGTCGTAGGCCGTTCCGAACCCGTTGCCGAGGTAGCTGTGCGCCAGGTACGCCAGCGCACGTCCGGACGCCTCACCGCCGTCCTCGAACTCGCGCGCCGGGATGAGCCAGGTCGTCACCACGCTGCTGCCGAGCAGGAAGCAGCACATGATGGCGGCGGCCACCGCCAACATGCGCTGGGTGCGCCTGATGCGGTCGGCAAGGTCGAGGCCACGGACGTGGGTCATCACCGCGACGCCCGTCTCGTAGCCGGACATGCCCAGCGCCAGCTTCGGGAAGACCAGGAGCGCGACGGCCACGATCATCACGGGACTGCCGTGCTCGGCTGTCATCGCCGACGACCAGTCGCCCATCACCGACGGCTTCTGGAAGACCTGCCAGAAGGACACCGCGAGCACCACGACGTTCAGGGCCAGGTAGGTGGCGACCAATCCGACCGCAACCCCGATCGCCTCGCGGAAGCCGCGCAGGAAGACCGCCCCGAGCAGCGCGACCAGGACCAGGGTGATGAGCACCTGCTGCCCGTGCAGGAACCCCGGAACAGCAGGATTCTCGACCACGTGGGCACTCGCGTCGGCCGCTGAGAGAGTGATGGTGATCATGAAGTCGGTGGCGGCGAAGCCCAGCAGTGCCAGCACGAAGAGCTTGCCCTTCCAGAACGACAGCAGCCGCTCGAGCATCGCGATCGACCCCTGCCCATGCGGGCTCTCCGCCGCGACGCGGCGATAGACGGGCAGAGCCCCCAGCAGGGTGAGCGCGATCAGCACGAGCGTCGCGACCGGCGACAGCAGGCCCGCAGCGAGGGCGGCGATGCCGGGCTGGTAGCCGAGCGTGGAGAAGTAGTCGACGCCGGTCAGGCACATCACCTTCCACCACGGATGCGTGCGCTCGGTGGCTGTCTGCTCGGCCTCGTCCCCCGCGTAGAGCCAGGTCGCGAGGCGGGTCGGGTGCGTCGTACTCACGTGGTCAGCGAAGCACCGTCGCGGCCGCCCGTGACCAGTCCTAACGCAGGTCTAACAAGTCCGGTGCCGTCGCCGCGGCACACTTGATCCGATGACCGCAGTCATGAGCACCGCTCGCCGAGCCCAGGGGTTCCTGCTGGCTGTCGTCCTGCCGCCGTTGGTGGCGGCGGCACTCGTCCCGGCCCGCGACACGCTGGGTCTGGTCAGCGACGCGCTGCTGCTGCTCCTGGCTGTGGTCGGGGTTGCTCTCGTAGGCGGGCTCGGCCCCGGCCTCGTCGCGGCCGTGTTCGCGACGGCCCTCCTCAACTACCTGTTCACCCCACCGCTCCACACCTGGCGCGTCACCGACCCCGACAACGTCGTCGCACTGGTGGTCTTCGCCGCGGTCGCGCTGCTGGTCAGCTGGGCGGTCGACCAGGCGGCGCGGCGCCGGCGGGAGGCGGTGCGGGCTGCGTCACTGGAGGCGGCGACCAACGTGCGGACCGCCCTTCTTGCCGCGGTGGGGCACGACCTACGCACACCGCTGGCTGGGGCGAAGGCAAGCGTGACGGGGCTGCTCGCCCAGGACGTCGAGCTGTCGCCGGATGACCGCCGCGAGCTGCTCACCGGCGCCGACGCCTCGCTCGACAAGCTCACTGCGCTGGTCGCGAACCTCCTGGACATGAGCCGCCTGCAGCTCGGCGCCATGCCCGTCGTACGCCGGGCGGTGGCGCTGGACGAGGCGGTCGCCCGTGCGCTCGACGACCTGGGGCGGCCCGGCGTGCTGGTCGACGTACCCGACGACCTGCCCGAGGCGCTGGCCGATGCCGGCCTGCTCGAGCGCGTGCTGGTCAACCTGCTGCAGAACTCCTTACGGCACTCGGCCGACGTGACCGTGCTCGGCAGGGAGGCGGGCGACCTGCTCGAGCTTCGCGTCCTCGACCGGGGGCCGGGCATCCCCGCCGGACGACGCGACGCGGTCTTCCAGCCGTTCCAGCGGCAGGGTGACTCGAGCACGACGGAGGGGCTGGGCCTCGGGCTGGCCGTGTCGCGAGGACTCGTCGAGGCGATGGGCGGCACGTTGGTGGCCGACGACGGCGATCCGGGGCTGGCCATGGTGGTGTCGCTGGAGCGTGCGCCGTGAAGGCGCCCGTCGTACTCCTGGTGGAAGACGAGCCTCAGCTGCTCCGGGCGCTCGCGATCAACCTCACCGCTCGCAAGTACGACGTGCACACCGCTGCCACGGGCTCCGCTGCGCTCGAGGTCGCGGCCGCCCACCCACCTGACCTGGTGGTGCTCGATCTGGGCCTTCCCGACCTCGATGGCACCGAGGTCATCACCCGGCTGCGGGGATGGACAACGGTCCCGATCCTGGTGCTCTCAGGCCGCTCTGACAGCAGCGACAAGGTGGAGGCCTTGGACGCGGGGGCCGACGACTACGTGACCAAGCCGTTCGGGATCGACGAGCTGCTCGCCCGCCTGCGGGCGATGGGCCGCCGAGCGACGCCAGCCGAGGAGCAGCCCCTTGTCCAGGTCGGTGAAGCGACCGTCGACCTTGCCACTCATCGGGTGTCGCTCGCCGGGGACGACGTGCACCTCACCCCCACCGAGTGGCACCTGTTGGAGGTGCTGGTGCGCAACCCGGGCCGGCTGCTTGGCCAGCGTGAGCTCCTCGACAGAGTCTGGGGTCCTGGCTACGAGACCGCCCGGGGCAACCTGCGGCTCTACATGGCTCAGCTGCGTAAGAAGCTGGAGCCCGACCCCGCGAGACCCCGGCACCTGGTCAACGAGCCGGGCATGGGCTACCGCTTCGAGCCCTAGGCCAGCCTCGGACCAGCCTCGGACCAGCCTCGGACCAGCCTTCGGACCAGCCTTAGACCAGCTCGGTGTAAGTCGTGCACTCCAGCACCTCGCGGGTGCGCCGGTCGAGTGTCGCGATGACGGCAGCCGGCCTTCCCGCGACGGTGCAGCTCAGGGTGACGGTGGTCCCGGCGGCGATCACCTTGTGCACGTCCTGCACGCCGTCGCCGAGGTGCTCGAGCACGGCTCGTTTGCCGCGGCGGCCGACGCTGCGGATCGCGCCGACGAACCGGGCGGTGCCACGCGGGCCGAGGTGCGTCAGCATGCGGCGGTTCATGGTCAGCATCGAGCGCAGGTGAGCGGCGCGGGGCCGGACGAGCTGGGCGAAGACTGGTGCCGGCTCCCAGTGCGCCGCCATGCGGGTGACCAACAGGTCCTCGTCGAGCTCGTAGCGCAGGTGGGCCGGCGTGCGCACGACGACGCCCGTCTGCAAGGTGGTCTCGATCGTGACGTCACGCACAACGTGCAGGTGGTCGGTCGAGACCCACTCGTGGTGCACGTCGAACACGATGTCGTTTGGTGCGATGAAGGTGTCCCAGAAGGCGCTGATCCGCTCGCCTCGGACCGGCTCGGAGCCGACCGGGTCCTCGATCACGTAGCCGTCGGCGAAGATCCCGATCCAGCCGGCCTTGTCGTGCCGGCCGACGTACGCGGGGGACGACCGCACGACGTCCAGGACCTCGGTGGTGCGCATCACGTCTCCGTTCTCTTCGTCGTAAGACTAGAACATGTTCTACTTCCTGTCATGAGGGTCGCAGTCACCGGGGCAGCCGGCTACGTCGGGTCCAACCTCCTCCACGAGCTCGTCGCCGCGGGCCACGAGGTCGTCGCGGTCGACCGCGCCGTCTCCACCATCGCCCCGGAGGGCGTCACGTGGGTCCAGGGAGACGTGCTCGACGCCGACAGCATGATCGCCGCGCTCGAGGGGGCCGAGGTGGTCTTCCACCTGGTGGCGATGATCACGCTCAAGCAGGAGGACCCGGTCGCCTGGCAGCTCAACACCGAGGGAGTCGCCACCGTCGCGGACGCGGCGCTGACCGTGGGTGCCCGGCGGATGGTGCACTGCTCCTCGGTGCACTCCTTCGACCAGCACGGCTGCGGCGGCACGCTCACCGAGGAGTCACCGCGCGCCACCGACGAGTCGGGGCTGCCGGTCTACGACCGCTCCAAGTACGCCGGGGAGCTGGAGCTCGCCCGCTACGTCGACAAAGGTCTCGATGCGGTGCTGTGCAACCCGACCGGCGTGTACGGCGGCCGCGACCATGCCGGGCGGCTGTCCCGGCTGAACCAGCTGGCCAACGACTCCGCACGCGGGCGGGTGCCGCTGTCGGTCGGCGGTGGCTTCGACCTGGTCGACGTACGTGACGTCGCCCGCGGCCTGGTGCTGGCCGCCGAGAAGGGGCGCACGGGCGAGAACTACCTGCTCGGTGGAGAGATGGTGCTGCTCCATGACCTGATGAAGCAGGCGGCACACGAGGCCGGGCGACGCGGTCCGCTGTTCGCGGTGCCGCTGTGGGTGCTCAAGGCCATCATGCCGATCGCCGAGCCGATCGCCTCGCTGCTCGGCTCCGACGTGATGTCGCAGGCAGCGCTCGGCGCGATCTTCGCCCAGCCGGAGGTGGACACGACCAAAGCGAGGACGGAGCTGGGTTACCAGCCCCGCCCTCGCGAGGAGACGATCCGCGACCTGGTCGCGGAACTCACATGGTCGGCATCAGCACCGCGTCGATGAGGTAGACCGTGGCGTTGGCGGTGTGGACGCCGCCGCAGATCACGTTGGCGCCGTTGACCTTCAGGTTGTCACCGGAGCCGGTGACCTCGACGTCGCCGCCCTGCACAGTGGTCTGCTTGCCGACGATCGCGTCGGGAGCGATCTGGCCGGGCACGACGTGGTAGGTCAGGACCGTGCTCAGCGTCTCGGCGCCTTCCGGCGTACCCAGGGCCTTGACGGTCTTGGCCGGCAGCTTGGCGAACGCGTCGTCGATCGGGGCGAAGACGGTGAACTCGTCGCCGTTGAGCGTGTCGACCAGGTTGACCTCGGGGTTGAGCTGGCCGCTGACCGCGGCGACGAGGGTCTTGAGGAGCGGGTTGTTGCTGGCGGCGACCGCGACCGGGTCCTCGGCCATTCCGGCGACCGAGCCGGCGCCGTCCGGTACGGCGTTCGCGTAGTCGGCGCAGCCGGGGCCGACCAGGTCGGCGGCGGGGTCGGCCATCGCCTCGGTGGTTTCTGAGGCGGCCGGGTCCGCGCTGGCCGCGGACTCGTCGTCGCCGCAGGCGGCGAGGGTGCCGAGGGCGAGCACAGCAGCGAAGCCTGCTGCGGTCTTCTTGAAGGTGTTCATGGTCTGTGGCCTTTCAGGGAGGTTGCCTACAGCGGGGGTTCGTCCTGGGCAGGGCTAGGGATTGGTGAGTTTCCTGATTGATCTACTCGACCGTGACTTGCACGCTGTGCCAGCCGGTGGCGCCGTCGGGTGCGATCGGCACCCGCTCGTCGGTCTGCGGCTCTCCGCTCCGGTCAACCGCTCGCACCTCGACCAGGTGGCGGCCCGGCTCGGCGTCCCACTGCCAGAGCCACTGCCGCCAGGAGTTGATCCCGTCGGCGGCAGCGAGCTGGGCCTCGGTCCAGTCGCCCTTGTCCACGCGGACCTCGACGCGCTCGATGCCGCGGGTCTGCGCCCAGGCGACGCCGGCGACCGGCGTACGGCCGGCTTTGACCTTGGCGAAGGAACGCGGCACGTCGATGCGGCTGCCGGTCTTGATCGGGGCCTGAGCCGCATAGCCGCGCGAGGTCCAGTACGCCTCGAAGTCGGAGAAGCGGGTGACCTCGAGGTCGTTGAGCCACTTGGTCGCGGAGACGTAGCCATAGAGCCCAGGCACCACCATGCGCACCGGGAAGCCGTGCTCCAGCGGCAGCGGCTCGCCGTTCATGCCGACCGCGATGAGCGCCTCGCGGTCGTCGAGCAGCGCCTGCAGCGGCGTACCGATGGTCATGCCGTCGACGCTGGACGACTTCACTGCGTCGGCGCCGCTGCGGACCCCGGCCTGCTCGAGCAGGTCCTTGGTGCGTACGCCGAGCCAGGTGGCGTTGCCGACGTACGGACCACCGACCGGGTTCGAGACGCAGGTCAGGGTGATGCGTCGCTCGACGAGTGGAAGGTCCAGCAGCTCCTTGAAGCTGAGCTCCATCGGCTCGTCGACCAGGCCGTGGATGCGTAGCCGGTAGCCGTCGACGGGCACGCGCGGGACGCTGAGGGCGGTGTCGACACGGTAGAACTCGCGGTTGTCGGTGAGGTACGGCGTGAGGCCTCGCACGCGCAGCTCGGAGCCGCCGGGCAGCCGGGGAGCCGCGGAGGCAGGCGCGGGAAGACGTACGCCGGCGCGGCCGGTCCCCTTCTTGAGGATCGTCTGACCGGAGGCCACACCGGCGACCGCGACCGCGCCGGCTGCTCCGGCGGCGAGCAGGAACGCCCGCCGGTCGAACCTCTCAGGGGCCGTCGCCTCCGGCGGACCGAGTGTGCCGAGCAGCCACCAGAGCGAGCCGCAGGCAACGATGCCCAGCAGCAGCACCGGGAGCAGCCGCTCGGCGCCTGCTGTCGTCGCGCGGTCGGCCAGGACCAACGCTCCGGACACCACCACGAGCAGCCCGAACGCGGCCACGCCCAGGCGCCGGTCGCGCCGACCGACCACGCCGGCGAGCGCTAGGCCCACGACCATGCCGGCGATGACGCTGCCCAGCAGCACCGGCTTGTCCTTGGTTCCGAGCTGCTCGATCGCGAGCTCCTTGAGCGGGCGCGGAGTCCAGTCGATGATCCGGTTCGCGACCGCGAGCACAGGGGAGGTGACCCCAGGCAGCGCAGCGGCCGCGGCCTCGCTGACGCCGACGCCGGCGCCACCGGCCGTGACGCCCGCGAGCGCCGCCCAGAGAATTCGCTTCATGTGCGGGGGTTCGTGGCCGATCCGGGGCAAGATGGGTGCCAATCCCACCGGCCCGCGGTTCCGAACCACTGGTGCGAGAGGAGGCCGCCCGTGCCCGCTGAACCCATGCTGAGGCTTGTCCCCAAGGGAGGGACACCCAGCCCCGAAGCGCTCCTGGAGCAGGTCGCCAGGGGCGATCTCCAGGCGTTCGACGCGCTGTACGGCGTGCTCTCCGCCGCTGTGTACGGCGTGGCCCGCCGCGTCGTACGTGACCCTTCTCGGGCCGAGGAGGTCACTCAGGAGGTGTTCCTCGACGTCTGGCGCCAGGCGACCCGCTTCGACCGCACCCGCGGCAACGCCCGCACCTGGGTGCTCACGATGGCACACCGCCGGGCGGTCGACGCCGTCCGCTCCAGCGAGGCCTCCCGGCAGCGCGAGCAGAAGGTGTCGTCGATGGAGACCGACGTCGTTCCCGGCCCCGAGGACGAGGTGGTCGCCGCCGGCGAGCGCGAGTCGGTGCACCGCTGCCTCGAGTCGCTGACCCCGCTGCAGCTGGAGTCGGTGCAGCTCGCGTACTACCAGGGCTACACCTACGCCCAGGTGGCCACGCTGCTCGAGCGGCCCCTGCCCACGATCAAGACCCGCATGAGAGACGGACTGATTCGCCTCCGCGACTGCTTGGATGCCAACGATGAGTCCTGACATCCACACGCTCTCGGGTGCCTATGTGCTCGACGCGATCGAGCCTGACGAGCGGGCCGCCTTCGAGGCCCACCTCGCCGAGTGCGAGAGCTGCCGCGAGGAGGTCGACGCGCTCCGCGCTGCGGCCGCCACCCTCGGCGACCCCGCCCAGCCTCCCCCTGGACTGCGGAGCCGCGTGCTGGCCCTGGCCGAGCAGACCCCGCAGCTGCCCCCGCTGGTCGACCATGCCCCCGTCGTACGCCGAAGGTGGGTGCCACGCCTTCTCGCCGCTGCAGCGGCCGTCGTACTCCTGGCCGGGATCGGCATCGGCCTGCGCAACGCCTCCGACGAGCCTGACGCGGTCACCGCGTCACAGGTCTTCTCTGCCTCCGACGCACGCCGAGCGAGCGTTCCGCTGGGCGACGGCGAGGTCCGCGTCGCACTGTCGAAGGACCTGGGCCGGCTCGCGGTCGATGGTGCCGACATGCCCGCGCCGCCGACTGGCAAGGCCTACCAGCTCTGGCTGCTCCACGACGGTCACGCGACGTCGCTGTCGGTCATGGAGGGGGACGAGACCTCAGCGGTGGAGGAGATCCCCACCGCCGGCGTGCTCGCCGTGACCGTGGAGAACTCCGGCGGGGCCAAGGCTCCGACCGGGGACCCGATCCTGACCCTGGACCCGAAGGACCTCTAACCCACCACCGATGGTCGAGCAGCGAAGCGAAGCGAGCGTCCGCCGAGACCACTATCGCTGGTCGAGCAGCGAAGCGAAGCGAGCGCCCGTCGAGACCAACAACGTGAGGTGCCCGCGTACGTGAGCGGGCACCTTGCGTTGACTGGTCTCGACAGACGGTGTCTCGGGCTTGGCCCTCGCCACCTGCTGACCACCCGTGGTAGCAAGCCCGGGCTACCGATCGGTAATCTTCGGCTCATGAAGCGCCACATCTACGACGCAGACCACGAGTCCTTCCGCGACAGCGTTCGCAGCTTCCTGGACCGCGAGGTGAAGCCGAACTGGGAGTCCTATATCTCCAACAAGCAGTTCCCGCGCGAGATGTGGAAGGCCTTCGGTGAGGCCGGCCTGCTGGGCCTGGAGATCCCCGAGCAGTACGGCGGCTCCGAGGCCGGTGACTTCCGCTACAACGCCGTGCTGTGCGAGGAGCTCGGCAAGGTGTCGATGTCGCTGGGCTCCTGCCACGGCATCCACGCCGACATCGTGGCGCCGTACCTGACCGAGCTGACCACCGAGGAGCAGCGCGAACGATGGCTGCCCGGGTTCGTGTCCGGTGACATCCTGTGCGCGATCGGCATGACCGAGCCGGCCGGTGGGTCCGACCTCGCGGCGCTGAAGAGCACCGCGGTGCGCGACGGTGACGACTGGATCCTCAACGGCTCCAAGACGTTCATCACCAACGGCTACTCCGCCGACCTCTGCGTGGTCGCCGCGCGCACCGACCCCGAGGCCAAGCGGGGCCACGGCATCTCGCTGTTCGCCGTCGAGACCGGCATGGAGGGCTACACCCGTGGCCGCAAGCTCGACAAGGTCGGCCAGGACGAGTCCGACACTGCCGAGCTGTTCTTCGAGAACGTCCGGATCCCCGGCAACAACCTGATCGGCGAGCTCAACAAGGGCTTCATCCACATGATGAACTGGCTGCCGCAGGAGCGCCTGTCCAACGCGATCGGCAACCTCGCGCAGGCCGCGCAGATCCTCGACGAGACCCTGGAGTACGTCAAGGAGCGCAAGGCGTTCGGCCAGGCGATCGGTTCGTTCCAGTACAACAAGTTCCTGCTCGCCGAGCTCTACACCAAGGTCGAGGTCACCCGCGGCTTCCTGGACAACGCCGTGCTTGCCCACAGCCAGGGCGAGCTCACCCCGGTCGACGCCGCCAAGGTCAAGTGGTGGACCGCCGACGTGCAGAACGACGTCCTGGACGCCTGCGTCCAGCTCTACGGCGGCTACGGCTACATGAACGAGTACCGCGTCGCCCGCGCCTGGCGTGACGCCCGGGTCTCCAAGATCTGGGCCGGCTCCAACGAGATCATGAAGGAGCTCATCGGCCGCGACCTCGGGCTCTGATCACCTTCGACGCGGTTCAGGTCCGGGGCTCTCCGCGGTAGGTTCCGAAGCTCCAGAGGTTGCCCTCCGGGTCGCGGATCAGGACGTCCCGGCTGCCGTAGTCCTGCTCAGCGACGTCGCCGACCTCCGCACTCGTCGTGAGGGCGCGTTCGCGTACGCCGTCGGGGTCGTTGGTCACGACGTACACGCCAGCCGTCCCGGGCTGGATGGTCCACGGCCCCGTTCCGGTGTAGGAGCCGAGCATGACCCCGCCGCCTTCGGGCCAGCTCAGCTGCGCGTGTTCCACGATCCCGTCGTTCTCCATGATGGTGGTGCGCTCGAAGCCCAGGGTGACCAGGAAGTCGATCTGGGCGAGAGCATCGGTGCACTTGAGGGTGGGCCAGCAGGTGGGTGGTGGAGGTGTGCTCATGCCACCAAGAGTGACCCGGTCTCCGTCGGCTGTCATGGGCCCATCCCTCGCCCGACGTTTCGGAACCGTAAGCGCAGCGCTCCCCACGGGGGTCGCGGCGTCCCTACGTTGGGAGCCACACAACCAGGAGGTGTGGCAATGGCCACGATCGAGTCACAGAACATCGACAAACCGCACGAGAGCAGGCCCTACAAGGCACACGGCCACATGGACGTCGTCACTATCGGCGACTTCACCCTCGGCAAGGGCACGTTCGAGCCGGGCTGGCGGTGGTCGAACGACGTCAAGCCGATCGCCGGCACGGAGTCCTGCCAGGTCCGGCACACCGGCATCTGCATCTCCGGCAGCATGACGGTCCGGATGAACGACGGCACCGAAGGGACCATCGGCCCCGGCGACGTCGTACTCATCGAGCCGGGTCACGACGCGTGGACCGTCGGCGACGAGGCGTGCGTCATGTACGACACGGGCGTTGCGGCGTACGCGAAGCCCAGCTGAGACGTCGGGGACGACCAGCCGGTGGCTGGGATGGGGGAACGGCGAAGGGCCCCGCGAGTGCGGGGCCCTTCGATTGGCGGTGGCGGAGGGATTTGAACCCTCGGTGGGCTTTCACCCACAAACGCTTTCGAGGCGTTCTCCTTAGGCCGCTCGGACACGCCACCGCCGAGAAGGGTACCGGAGCCCCTCGCGGTGGAGAAATCAGCGGTGCGCCTCGAAGAACTCCAGCAGCACCGCGGCACACTCGCCCTCGAGCACGCCGGCGACCACCTCTGGTCGGTGGTTGAGCCGGCGGTCGCGGACCACGTCCCACAGCGATCCGACCGCGCCGGCCTTCTCGTCGTAGGCCCCGAAGACGAGCCGCTCGACCCGCGAAAGCCCGATGGCGCCGGCGCACATCGTGCACGGCTCGAGGGTCACCACGATCGTGCAGCCCTCCAGGCGCCACTCGCCACGTGCCTGGGCGGCCTGGCGCAGGGCGACCACCTCGGCGTGGGCGGTCGGGTCGGCCAGCCCTTCGCGCTCGTTGTGTCCGCGCCCGACGACGTTGCCCTCGTCGTCGAGGACCACCGCCCCCACTGGTACGTCGGAGGTGGCGAGGGCGGCACGTGCCTCGTCGAGGGCCAGCCGCATCGCGTCAGCCCACCGGTCGTCGGCGGTCACGGTGCGGCGACGCCCACGCGCTCGTCGTACAGGCGACCGAAGCCGATCTTGCTCGCGATGTCGCTGAGGATCTCGTCGGGGTAGGCGTCGAAGTCATCGAGCAGCGCGCCCATGTCCATCGCACCCATGCCAAGGTCGGACACGATGCCGAGGTCCCCTGCCGGGACTGGGTCGTCATCGTCGTCGTCGGGCATGGGCAGCTCGAGCTCCTCGACCACCGAGCGCGCGATCGGCCACTCCGTGGCGGCCGTGACGTCGGAGAGCAGCAGGCGCACGTCGGGGCCGGCCACCCGGACGATCAGGAAGAAGTCCTCGTCGATGGAGATCAGGCCCAGGGCGCCGTGGTCCCCGGGGTAGCGGCGCAGCTCGGTCGCGAGCTCCTCGACGTCGCCGAGGCGGTCGTGCGGGATCTCGTCGACCTGCCACACTCCCTCCTCGCGGTAGGCGACGAGGGCAAAGTCGACCCCTTCGGCAATCGCGTCGGAATCTGCCGACATCGAGACCTCCAGTGGGTTGACCGCTCTGTGTGCATCCAGGTTTGCATCCGGGCCTGCATTGCAGACTCGCATTCCAGGGTGACAGAGCATCCCCTGTCACACCACCCCATATGCCCGCTGTCCGCTGCAGGTTAGGTTGTGCTCCATGCGCGTTCACGTGGCCGACCACCCCCTCATCACGCACAAGCTGACAGTGCTCCGCGACGAGCGCACAGACTCCCCCACGTTCCGTCGGCTGGCCGACGAGCTGGTCACGCTGCTCGCCTACGAGGCCACCCGCGACGTGCGCGTCGAGCAGGTCAGCGTGACGACCCCGGTGGCGCCGGCGGAGGGGGTCCGGCTGGCCTCCCCCAAGCCCTTGGTGGTGCCGATCCTGCGCGCCGGGCTGGGCATGCTCGACGGGATGATGCGGCTGCTCCCGACCGCGGAGGTCGGCTTCCTCGGCATGGTCCGCAACGAGGAGACCCTCGAGGCCTCGACGTACGCCGAGCGCCTCCCCGACGACCTCTCCGGCCGCCAGTGCTACGTCCTGGACCCGATGCTCGCCACCGGCGGCACCCTCGCCGCAGCGATCAGGTTCCTCGTCGACCGCGGCGCCGACGACATCACCGCGATCTGCCTGCTGTCCGCTCCCGAAGGCTGCGCCAACCTCGAGCGCGGGCTGGAGGGCCTCACCATCCCGGTGACCGTCGTGACGGCCGGCATGGACGAGAAGCTCAACGACAAGGGCTACATCGTGCCGGGGCTCGGGGATGCGGGCGACCGGCTGTACGGCGTCGTCGGCTGACGGCGGTCGAGCCGCGCAGGGAGCCCCTGGGCGAGCGAGCGTGTCGAGACCACTCCGCAGCCGGGGCAGGGACTGTGCCACCTGGATTCGCTGCGCGCGTCACCAGTGGTCTCGACACGGTCGTTCGCCTTTCGGCTCACGTCCCGGCTCGACCACCATTCGTCGGGCAGAACGTCGCCTGGACGATCTCGTCGTCCGGCGGCGCGGTCGCCAGGTGCTCGACGAAGCTGACGACGTTGCGCGCATAGAGCGCTGAGGCGGGCCGGGGCAGCTGGGCCGCGACGTTGCGCTCCGACCAGACGCCGGGACCCGGCTCGACGTTGCCCCCTGCATCGGCGGCGAGGTCGACCACCACTGCACCAGGTCGCATCCGCTCGACCATCGCGCGCGTGACGAGCACTGGCGCGATGCGGCCAGGTACGGCGGCGGTGGTGACCACGATGTCGGCCTGCTCGACGTACGGCGTGAGCCGCGTCTGCTGGAGTGCGGCTCGCTCGGCGTCCATCTCGCGCGCATAGCCGGCCGCACCCGGCAACGGCGGCAGGCCGAGGTCGACGGGCTCCGCCCCCAGGGAGCGGATCTCCTCGGCGGACGAGGCGCGCACGTCGTACGCGCGGACGGTCGCGCCGAGTCGCCCCAGCGTCGCGATCACCTGCAGGCCCGCGACGCCGGCGCCGAGCACGAGCGCGTTCGCAGCGGGAAGCGTGCCGGCCATCGTCGTCGTGCGGGGCAGCAGGACCGGGCACAGCTCGGCCGCGACCATCGCGCCACGGTAGCCGGCCACCAGCGCCTGGGAGGTCAGCGCGTCCATCGTCTGCGCGCGGGAGATGCGGGGAACCCGCTCGAGGGCGTACGTCGTGCCGCCGGCCGTGTCGGGTGCGGTCAGGCAGATGTTGACCGGCGCCCCGAAAGGGGCCACCGAGAGGACGAGGTCGGCCTCAGGGTGCCCGACGGTCGCACCCGCGGCGGCGTACTCCTCGTCGGGGTGACCCGCAGCCTCGCCCGCACCCGGCTCGACCACCACGTCGTACCCGAGCGCTTGGAGGCGACCCACCAGGGCGGGCACCAGCGCGACCCGGGTGTCCGCGCGTTCGCGGACGACGGCGACCTTCACGACTGCAACCTAGACGGCCGGGGTCCGGCACCGACAGTCTGTCCCCATGGACGTGCGGTTCCTGGCCGACACCGAGGTCACCGACCACGAGGTCGGCGACCTGGCGGGCCTCCTCGAACGCACCGACGGGTTCACCTGGGTGGACATCCCCGTCGTCGACGACCGGGCAGCCGAGATCCTCACCGACGTCTTCCGCCTGCACCCGCTGGCGCTCGAGGCCTGCCAGGTGAGGAACCACGTGCCGACGGTGCACGGCTACGAGACCCACCTGTTCCTGGTGCTGTTCGCCCCGTTGCTCGGCAAGGCCGGCCACGTGCACCTGCTCGAGCTCGACGTGATCGTCGGGAGGAACTTCCTGGTCACCGTGCACGGACCGATCAACCCCGCCGTCGACCCCTCCGAGGCGATGCGGGAGACCGAGGGGGTGCTGCGGCGGCTGCGGGCCGGGCGGCTCAAGGCGACGACACCGACCAAGGTGGCCTATGCGATCGGGTCAGCTGTCGCGAGGAGGCAGCGCGCGCTGATAGGTGACGTGGCCGAGAAGCTCCCGGGGCTGGAGCACGAGGTGATGAGCTCCAAGCTCCGCGAGCCCGAAGCGCTGCTCGAGCAGATGTTCCTGATCCGCCACGAGCTCATCACCACCCGCACGATGGCGGCGCAGTCGCACGACATCTTCTCGCGCGTCCTCATGCTCGAGCGCTGGCTCACCGACAAGGACCGCGTGCTGATCCGCGACCTGGCCGACCAGTTCGAGCGCGTCCGCTCGATCGGTGACGGGGAGTCGCAGTTCCTCTTCGGCGTGATCGAGCTCTACCAGACCAAGGTGCACACCAAGATGACCGTCGCGATGGAACGCCTCGCGGTCATCGCGGCCGTCACCCTCCCCATCACCGCCATCGCGTCCGTCTACGGGATGAACGTGATCGTCAACGGCAAGACCCACGTCGGGCAGCTGGTCGCCGTGCTCTGCCTGATGGCCGTGCTGAGCTTCACCCTGCTGCGCTGGGCTCGCCGGCAGGGGTGGTGGTGAGCCTCAGCGGTACTCCGGGTTCTCGTAGTCGAAGCGGGTGCCGGCGTCCCACTCCGTGCGCTGGTTGCCGAAAGCGGGGATGCCGCCGGCGTCCTTGAGGATCTTGGCTATATGCATGAGGTTCCACGTCATGAACGTCGTGTTGCGGTTGGTGAAGTCGTTCTCCGGACCACCACTGCCGGGGTCGAGGTACGACGGCCCGGGCCCGGCCTCGCCGATCCACCCGGCGTCCGCCTGCGGAGGGATCGTGTAGCCGACGTGCTGCAGCGAGTAGAGGATGTTCTGGGTGCAGTGCTTGATGCCGTCCTCGTTGCCGGTGATGAGTGCGCCGGCGACGCGGCCGTAGTAGGCGTACTGCCCCTTGTCGTTGAGGTCGCTGCTCCCGCCGTACAGGCGCTCGATGACCTTCTTCATCACGCTGCTGTTGTCGCCGAGCCAGATCGGGCCGGCCAGCACCAGGATGTCGCTCTCCATCACCTGCTGGTGGACCTCGGGCCACATGTCGGTGGCCCAGCCGTGCTCGCGCATGTCGGTGTAGACACCGGTGGCGATGTCGAGGTCGATGGGGCGCACCACCTCAACGCCGACGTTGTGCTTCATCATGATGGCCGCGCTGACGTCGATAAGCCCCTCCGTGTGGCTCAGCTCCGGTGAGCGCTTCAGCGTGCAGTTGATGTAGGTCGCCCGCAGGCCGGTGAAGTCGTAGTCGGTCATGGGTCGACTCTCCTGGACCGCGACGGGCGCGACAAGACACCGGTGGTGACGGATCGGTGACGTGGTGTCGCGGATCGTGCGGGTGGCGCGGCGTCAGCCGAAGACCACGGCCACCAACCAGACGACAAGCACCACGAACACCGCCGTGGCCGCGAACGCGAGCACCACCAGGATCAGCCGCTGAGCAGGGGTCGGCTCGTCGTCATGCACAGGGCCGGGGTCAGGGGCGTCGGTGGACACTGAGGGCGTAGCCCTTCTCGTCGTAGGGCTCTCGGCCCCAGCCCGACCAGCGCTGCTCGAGCACCAGCCCGGCGGCAGCACACGCGTCGTCGTACGACGAGAGCGGGACCTCCGGTGCACCGGGAGGAAGGTGCTCCTGGTCGAACCCGTAGCCACAGACGACCAGGCCACCCTGACGCGTGTGCGCCGCCATGCGGCGGGCGGCCTCGGGGAGCTCGGCCGGGTCCACGAACGGGATCACGTTGCCCGCGCAGACCACGACGTCGAACTCCCGGTCGAGCGAGAGGTCGGCCAGCCCCTGCACGACCCAGGTCAGGGATGGCGACCGCTCCTGGGCGACGGCGATCATCTGCTCGTCGGGGTCGGCTCCGACCACGTCGTAGCCGAGCTCGGCGAGCCTTGACGCAACGCGCCCCGTCCCGCAGCCCGCGTCGAGCACCGCTGCGCCCGACGGCACGAGGGAGGCGACGAAGGCGGCTTCGCCGTGCACGTCCTCGCCTGACGCGGCCCGCTCGTCGAAGCGGGCGGCGAAGCGGTGGGCGTAGTCGTGACCGCCGGTCGCGGTGGCCACGTCGCGCCAGGTCTTGTGGGAGCCAGGCATGGAGCTCATCCTCCCGCAAGCTTCATCAGGCGCGCCTGCAAGGCGGCCTCCCGGTCGGCGTTGCCGTGCAGCCGGACGTAGCTGTCTCCGAACGTAGCGAGCAGGGCGTCGTCGAGCCGTCGCACGGCGCCCGGCGGATAGCGGTAGTCCATGCGCTCGTTGAGATCCGCACCGTCGAGCGGCCGCAGCGCGTCGGCCAGCTCGCTCAGGGAGGTGATGCCGAGCTCGAGGAGAAGCCCCGAGATCCAGGCGTAGTGCTCGGTGCGCGACCAGCCGGCGTCGGAGTACTGCCCGGCGAGGAAGGCCGCCAGCTCACGCGGGCTGATCCTGGGGTCGTCGTCCTCGCCCTGGTCGGCCACGCCGGTCATGCCGGCCTGCAGGCGGTCGCGGATCATCGAGAACTCACGGTCGGCGAGCTCGAGCAACCCGGCAGCCAGGGTGAACCGACGGTCGAGGTCGGGGACGTGCTCGTCGGGAATCGTGCCCTTGTAGCGGATGTCGTGCTCGAACTCCGCCCAGGCGTGCTGGACGACGGTGCGGATCTGCACCTGGGCGCGGTGACCGCGCAGCACCTCGTGCTCGGGAGCGTCCGAGGCGCCCAGCTCGAGGAGCAGGTGCCGGCTGGCGTAGCCGAAGCGTCCCTCGCTCGCCGTCTCCTGACCCATGTCCCGGTCGTCGAGGACGACCCCCTGGTCGCGCAGGAGGTCCGCGACCGCCGCAACGTCGCTGTGCACGTAGGTGATCACGCGTACGCCGATCTGGTCGGTGATGTCGGCGAGCGGGGACGGGTAGACGGGCTCGCCGTCGAGGGTTCGCGCGGCCTTGGCGGCGAAGGACGCCACCGACTTGGCCCGCCCGGTGACCGAGAGGTAGTTGATGCCCGCGTCGTCCAGGACGGCGGTGACGAGCGCGACGAAGGTGTCTGCGACCGTGACCAGCGCGGGCCGCAGCAGCGCGTAGTCGTGGACCGCCCCAGCCGTCGCGTCACGCTCCTGCGGTTGGCGCGCGCCAGGCTCATGGTCGGCGGGCAGCGTCGGCGTGACGATGTAGCCGGTCTCGAAGTCGCCGTACGTCGTGGTGTTCTCGGGCTCCAGGCTGGCGAACCTCGCGACGTAGGCGCACACGACGGCGTCGACCTGGTCCTCGACCACGCGCAGCTGGCTCTTGCGGGTCGCGGCCGCCACCTCCTCGGCGAGCAGCTGCCAGGGCTCGCCCTCGACGTGCAAGGCGGTCTCGGCGGTGGCGAGGCCGGTGAGGTGACGCATCAGCTCGACGAGCTCGGTGCGGAGGTACTCGAACGACCTGCCCGGCTTGTCCTTGTACTTCAGCGTCCGCCCGAGCCGGAACAGCGAGACCGTCGCCGGGTGGGGATAGACCTCGACCGCCCGCCGGCTGCTCTGCGAGGCCGGGTCCATGTCGAGCCCGAGCAGCTCACACACCCGCGCCCCACGGGGGAGGTCACTGAACTCGGGCTTGGCGGTGTTCGACGGGTGCGCGCCCGCCTCGAAGGCCCGGAAGTCGCGGTTGAGAGCCGCCTCCGCAGGGCGGTTGCCGGTCGGGTTGACGACGACGAGCGGCGCGTCGATGGCGACGACGCAGTCCCCGTCGACGTACGGCGAGAGCGCGGCGACGATCTCGTCGTCGGTGCTGACCGTGGAGACGTGGACCAGATGACCCTCGTCGTCGAGGACGGCGAGGCCGGTGGGCCTGCGGTCACCCCAGGCCAGGTCCACGCCGACGAAGTGCATGGGTCAGTAGTACCAGGGGTAGGGCGACCAGTCGGGCTCGCGCTTCTCGAGGAACTGGTCGCGTCCCTCCTGGGCCTCGTCGGTCATGTACGCCAGGCGGGTCGTCTCACCGGCGAAGAGCTGCTGCCCGACGAGCCCGTCATCGAGCAGGTTGAAGGAGTACTTCAGCATGCGCTGGGCCGTCGGGGACTTGCCGTTGATCTTCCGCCCCCACTCGAGCGCGACCTTCTCCAGGTCGGCGTGGTCCACGACGCGGTTGACCGCCCCCATCCGGTGCATCGTCTCGGCGTCGTACTCCTCGGCGAGGAAGAAGATCTCGCGGGCGAGCTTCTGGCCCACCTGGCGCGCGAGGTACGCCGAGCCGTAGCCACCGTCGAACGAGCCGACGTCGGCGTCGGTCTGCTTGAACCGACCGTGCTCTCGCGAGGCGAGGGTGAGGTCGGAGACGACGTGCAGCGAGTGGCCGCCTCCGGCCGCCCAGCCTGGCACGACGCACAGGACGACCTTCGGCATGAAGCGGATCAGCCGCTGGCACTCCAGGATGTGGAGCCGGGCGAGCTTGGCCTGGTCGATCGGGTTGGGGGGCGCGCCGGCGTCGTCGTGGCCCTCGGTCTCGTACTGGTAGCCGGCCTTGCCGCGGATGCGCTGGTCACCACCCGTGCAGAACGCCCACTTGCCGCTCTTGGGCGAGGGGCCGTTGCCGGTGAGGATCACGCAGCCCACGTCGGCGCTGGTGCGGGCGTGCTCCAGGCAGCGCAGCAGCTCGTCGACGGTGTGGGGCCGGAACGCGTTGAGCACGTCGGGCCGGTCGAAGGCGATGCGCACCGTGCCGTGCTCGACCGCGCGGTGGTACGTCAGGTCCGTCAGGTCCTCGAACCCCGGCACCGCCTGCCACGCCGTGGGGTCGAAGATCTCAGATACGTTCTCCAGCGCTGCCATGGAAGGCAGGCTATCTATGCTTCCTGGCATGACAGAGCGCACCCTTGCCGACCAGCTCCTCGACGCCCAGGTGGCCTTCGTCCTGGACCAGCTGACCGGCGAGGGCCTCGCCGACCTGCTCGAGCGGGATGTCGACGACCTGCTCGCGATCGGCCGCGAGATCCGTCTCGACGCGCTGGTCGACGCCGCGGAGGTCAAGCGGATCGTCCGCCGGCTCCTGGCCACGGTGCCGCCGAGCACGGCCGCGAGCACACTGGTGGAAGCCGGGGCGGACGTGGCGTACGCCGGGCCGCCCGAGCCGTTCACCGTCGGCGAGCTGCTGGCCCGCGAGCACGTCGAGCTGCTCCTCGACGAGGCACTCGCGCTGCAGCCCGTCGTCCAGCAGGTGCTCGACCGCGTCACCGAGAGTCCGCTGATCGCCAGCGTGGCCTCGCGGTTCGTCGCCCGCATCGTCGGCGACGTGCTCGCCACCAACCGCGCGGTCGCGGAGAAGATCCCCGGTGTCGGCTCGCTGGTGTCCTTCGGCGCCGGCGCGGCCTCGAAGGTGATGGGCGCGAGCGGCGCGGGCATCGAGCAGCTGCTCGGCGACACCGCGGGCAAGGGCGCCCAGCTCGCCGTACGCCGCCTGAACAAGATCGTCGCCGACACCATGAAGGACCCGATGTTGCGCGACGCGCTGCTGCAGGTCTGGGACGAGCACTCGTCGGAGGAGGTGCTCGGGCTGCGCCGGATCGCCAAGCAGGACGACGTACGCCGGGTAGCCGGCATCCTCCAGGAGGTCGTCATCGCCGCCGCACCCGCCGAGCCCGTGGGCGCACTGGTCGAGGCGCTGGTCGACGCGTTCTTCGAGCAGTACGGCGAGCACCCCGTCACCACGCTCGTCGAGGAGCTCGACCTCGCCCGCGACGACCTGGTCGAGGACCTCAGGTCGCTGGCTCCCGCTGTCATCGCGGCGGCCGTCGAGGGTGGCCGGCTGGAGAAGCTGGTGCGCGACCGGCTCGAGCCGTTCTACCGCTCCGAGGCGTTCGCCGCCATCGTCAACGGCTGACGCACCACCTGACACGCAACAGACGGACGCCGCCGCCGGGATCACTCCCGCCGGCGGCGTCTCGCTGTCGAAGGTGTCAGACGATCTTGATCGTCTTCGTGCTCGACTTGCCCTTCTTGTAGTTGCCGTCACCGGCGTACGACGCGAAGAGCTTGTAGGTGCCCTTCTTGGTGATCTTGAACTTGACCTTCGCCTTGCCCTTCTTCAAGGTGCCGGACTTCAGGGTCTTCTTGCCCTGCTTGACCTTGACCTTGCCGGTCGGCACCAGACCGTTCACGGTCGGGACCGTAACGGTCGCGGTGATGGTCTTGCCCTTGCCGGCAGTCTTCGGCAGCTTCAGCTTCACCTTGGACTTGATCTTGCTGACGGTGAGCGTCTGCGGCGCCGAGCTGCCCGCCGAGTAGGTGAGGTCACCGGCATACTGCGCGACCACGTTGTGCGTGCCTGCCGGCGTCGCCTTGAACGTGATCACCGCCTTGCCGGTCCCGTCGAGGGTGCCCGACGCAAGCGTCTTGCTCCCCGACTTCAGGGTGACCGCACCGGTCGGCACCGTGTTCTCGGTGTTGGCGACCGTCACCGTGGCCGTGACGTTCTTGCCCGCCTGGACGCTGGTCGGCGCCAGGGCGAGCGTCACGCCGGACGCCACAGTGGTGTTGGTCAGCTCGACCTTCTGCGCCTTGGCACCCACCTCGTTGTGGAAGTGGAGAACCAGGGCGCCCAGTCCGTTGTCCGCCTGGTACGAGTCGCGGTTGCGGACGAGGGACACCGTGGCCGCCGGGTCGTCGAACTGGATCGGGCCGGTGAGGTCTCCCTCCACCGTGAGGCCGGGGTCGACCACGTCGAGGCTCAGCGAGCCGTCGATGCCCTCGTCGTCCTCGCCGATCACGTCCACCGGGGCTTCGGCCTGGTTCGAGTAGGACTCGACGGCGTAGCTGATCCGGCTGTTCGCCTCGGTGACACCCAGCGCCCCCACGTAGACCGGCAGCACCAGCACATCACTGTCGAACACTGCTGTGTCGATGTCGGCAGGGATGTCGTTGAGGTACTGCAGGTCGACGTTGTCGCCGGTCTCGAGGTCGAAGGTCGCCGACACCAGGACGTCGGTGTCGGCGAGCCGGGTGTTGATGGTCACGAACTCGGGCGTTCCGTCGTTGTTCGTGTCGATCAGCACGTCGAACTCGTTCTGCGACGCCGCGGTGTACCACGGGCCGTGCGTCGCGATCGCGAAGTACGCGAACCCGTCGTCGATCGGGTCCGGACCGTACGCGGTAGCCGTGGTGCCGACGTACTTCAGGTCGGCCGACTCCTCGTCAGCGTTGTGGACGCAACCCGTCGTGACCTCGTCGGTGCACTCCGGAGCCGGTCCGCTCTCGGCCTGCAGCTCGAAGATGCCGGCGATCGAGAAGATCGACTCGTCACCCGTGCCCTGGTCGACCGGCGTGCCCGTGAGCGGCAGGTCACCGGTCTGGGTCGCGCCGGACGTCATCTGGACCGAGTCAGGCGCCGACATCTGCGAAGCAGGACGCGGTGCTGAGTAGACCGGGACCCGGAGGTCGGGCCGGCCGTTGGTGCTGTCCAGGACGACCCGTCCGCTGGCGTCGGCGACGTAGTGACGCGCCTCGCCGGCCTGGATGCGGTCCACTGTCGGGTCGATCGTCTTGGTCAGCGCTGCCGGGTCGATCTCCAGCGTCACCGTGACGGTCTGCGACGAGCGCGGACCGACGGTCACCGACTCGGGCGAGACGGAGTACTCCACGCCCGGGATCTCGGTGAGAGCTTCGTAGGAGACGTCGTACGACGCCGCGGACAGGCTCGTGTTGGCGACCTTGATCGTCTTGGTCAGCGTCGTCTCCTCGGTGACCTCCAGCGGACCGAAGGACGCACTCACGGCTCCCGGGTCGTCGGTGACGTAGGCGAGCACGTCGTTGGAGAGCGCCGCGGGGGCGTCGATCCGTCCCGAGCCGACCCGGTTCGGGGCGTACGGGGTGCCCGTCTGGTCCGGCTCGGTCCAGAGGTCGTGACCGGCGGTGTTCATGATGTCGGCCTTGACCTCCTCGGTGGTCCAGTCCGGGTGCTCGTCGACCACCAGGGCAGTCAGGCCGGCCACCATCGGGGTGGCCATCGACGTACCGGAGGAGTTCGAGCCCTCGCTGCCGGTGCCGACCCCCGTGGAGAACACGCTGGTGCCGACCGCGGTGACGTCAGGCTTCACGCCGCCCGCGTTGCGCGAGTTGCGCGACGAGCCACCGTTGAGCATGTCATCGATGCCGTCGATCACCGAGCGGAAGCCGTTGACCTCGGTGCCGTTGACCACCAGAGTGCCGGCGGTCGCCGAGGCGCGGAGGGCGTCACCGGCGGCCTTGTCGATCATCACGCCCGGGATCGTCGCGCTCCCGTTGATGCCGGCGGAGAACACGACCTCGTTGGTGGCGAAGATGAAACCGATGGCTCCAGCCGCGGCCACGTTGCCCGAGCGCTGGATCGAGCCGCACGCGATCTGGCCGTTCGTGTCGGTCCACTCGATCCAGGCGATCTTGCCGTTGACGGCGGCAGCGTCGGCCGGACTGAGCGGGTTGCATCCTTCGAGGTTGGTGGGGTCACTCAGGCGTGCGACCGTGCCGGCCAGGTCGGGGTTCGCGTCCCAGTCGTAAAGCACGGAGCGCTGCGAGCCGTAGTCGCCGACGAGGCCCGCGGGAGCCGTGACGTGTAGGGCGTCCAGCTGGGAGTACTCGTCGACGCTGTTGGCAACCGCGATCGTGCGGACTGCGTTGCCCGGCGAGCCGCCGACGTCGAAGACGTCGCCGCCGTTGCCGGAGGCCACCACGACGTTGACGCCGAACTCCGCGAGCTCGTTGGAAAGGACCGCGTCGCCGTCCATCGCCGAGCCGAAGTCCGAACCCAGCGACATGTTGACGACGTCGACGGCGTCGGAGGTGTCACCGTCCTGGTTGGGGTCCATCGCACGGTCGAGCGCGGCGCCGACCACGTCGGTGCTGCCCTCGCAGCCGAAGACGCGGAAGCCGTAGAGCTTCGCGCCCGGTGCCACGCCCGGACCGATCTTCAGGGTGTCGAACGGCGTGGTCTCGTCGTAGGGACCGGCGTAGGCCGACCCGTCCGAGTTGACGCCCAGTCCCGCGGCGGAGCCGCCGACGTGGCTGCCGTGACCGTTGCAGTCGAGCGGGTTGGGGTCCTCGTGGGGCGTCACCGCTGCCGGGTCGTCAGAGCTCGCGTCGTACGCGTCGCCGGCGAAGTCGTAGCCGCCGATGATCTTGTCGTTGGGGAAGTACGCCGGGTTGGCTGGCTGGTCCTCGTTGGCGTGCTCTTCGTCGTAGGCCTCGGTCGTGCCGGGGCCCCCGAAGTTGGAGTGGGTGTAGTCGAGACCGGTGTCGATGATCGCGATCGTGGAGTTGTCCCCGGTGTTGCCGAGGTCCTGCCAGACGCTCGGCGTGCCGTAGAGCGGGACGGCGTAGGAGTTGCTGCGCTGCTTGCTCGCGATCGGGTAGACCGCCGTGACACCGGAGATCCGCTGCAACGCGCGGTACTCACGCACGTTGGCGTTGACCGCGATGGCGTTGAGGGCCGCGTGGGTCCGGTAGAGCTCGCGGGCGCCGCTCGGCAGGTCGGAGGCGACTCGTGCCTGCGCGGACCGCACCGTCTTGAGCTGGTTCTTGGCAGCCGTCTTGGCGGCAGGCTTGCCCTTCGAGAGACCGCCTGCGTAGGCGTCCCCGGTCGACTTGCCCGACAGCTTGAGCAGGAACGCCTGACGACCCGACTTCTTCAGCATCGTGCGGGGCTTGGCCGTAGGCTTGTGACCCTTGAGGTCGATCTTGCTGTGCCGATCACCCAGGTCCTTCGGAGCTGCGCTTGCCTGCCCTCCGGTTACTCCGCTCAGGCCCGCGACGACGACAGCTGTGGCAGCTGCGGCCGCGAGGCGTCTCCGACTAGAACGACTCTGTTCCATTACTTCCCCATGGCAGGGATCTGACCTTCCAGGGCATGCTCGTGACCGCCCTGAGATGCTCGCTGCGCCTCTGCCGCGAGCAGGCCGACTGCCGTCCCACGGGACACTAGTTGCAGAGTCCAGCCGTTGCCAGGGATTGACGCGGATTTAGCGGATCATTTCCAGGGAAGTCGCCAGATGGCCGGTCAGTCGCCCGACGCGGTCGGTCCGATCCGCAAGGTCCCCACCGGCGACGACGGGCCTAACCGGTCGTGCGGGCGATGGAGACGGCGAGTGCCGTCAGGTGGTGGAGCCGGGCCAGCTCGGAGTCGAGCACGTCAGGCCCGCCCCGCCGGCCGAAGGCGACGAGCTCCTGCGGCGACTCGACCGCCGCGGCGGCCACGATCGAGGCCCACTCCTCGGGGGCCTCGAGGCGCGTCGCCTTGGTGATCGGGAACCACGACGCCTGCACGTCGCCGATGTCGGGCGCGGCCGACGTCGAGTGCAGCACCTTGACCCCCCCGTCGGTCAGCTGGACGCGCGCGGCCCAGTCGGACCGGAACGTCAGCGGGATGAGGTCGACGAGCTGGTCGAGCGCTGTGACCGGCTGCTGGGTGAGCGCCTCGACAGCCTCGAGGTCGAGGAAGAGGTTGCCGCCCGCGCCGTAGCGAGAGACCCAGAGCACCTCGACACCCTCGAGCTGGTTGCAGGCCGAGACGATCGAGTCGGGCATGACTCCGGGGGCGGTCTCGAGCAGCACATCGTCGACGGCCGTGCCGTCACGGCGGTGCTCGACGATCTCGATCGCCTCGATGTCGCCGCCTGCCTCACCGATGGCCGTAGCCACGCGCCCCAGCGATCCGGGAACGTCGGGGAGGCTCACACGCAGCAGGTACGGCATCTCTCGACCCTATCCCCCGGTCGTTACAGGTCCGTTTCGCCCGGGTGGTCGGCCGGGCGGACGACCTTGATGTTGAACGCCGGAGTCCCCAACGTGGCCATCAGCTGGATCCACAGCGCGAGCCACATCTCCAGGCCCCGAGCGGCCACCAGGTGGGGGAACTCGATGACGTCCTCCCAGCCGTAGGACCGCAGCAGGTCGACGACCAGCTCGCGAGCGCCGGCGTCGTCGCCGGCGACGAAGACCGTGGTGCCGGGCACCGGGTCGAGCATCACCGACGCGGTCATGGTGTTGAGGGACTTGACGACCTTGGCCGCCGGGAATGCCCGCTGGATCTGCTCGGCCAGGGAGTCGGTGTCCTTGACCGTCAGCGTGGGCGGGAAGCCGGCGGAGTGGTCCAGCGGGTTGCCGACGTCGAGCAGGACCTTGCCGTCCAGCGAGGGACCCACCTGGGCGAGTCCCTCGAGGGTGGCGGCGCCGTTGAGCGCGTTGACCACCAGGTCGGCATCGGCCGCGACCTCGCCGAGTGGCGCGAAGCTGAACCCTCGACCCGCCCACTCCGCGCGGGCCGCGGCGGCGTCCGGGTCTCGAGTGCCGACCACGACGTCGTGGCCTCCGCTCCTGAACGCGTTGGCGAGGGTGCGGCCCACCCCACCGGTGCCGAGCACGGCGATCCTCATGAGGCCGACGATAGACCCAGGGCGAAGCGCTCCAGGATCTCGTACCTGGGGCGCTTGCGCGGCCCCTCGCCCAGGTGTGACTCGATCAGCACCATCGAGTCGACCGCCCACGTCGGACCGGCGTGGGCCTCCAGGATCCGCAGCCACTTCGTCGCCTCGAAGGGCCGCCCGCTGCGGGCCAGCGTCAGGTGCGCACGGAAGCGACCGCCGCCGGCCTCGGCTCCAGCCTTGTTCGCCGCGGCGCGTGCCCCCACCGACAGCCTGCGGAGCTCCTCGGCGTCACTCGCCTCCACGCCGGCGTACAGGACCTTGGCGCGAGCCGGGTTGGGGAAGGCGCCGCCACCCGCCAGGCGAGCAGTGAAAGGGGTACGGCGGGCGGCGGCTCGTCCCAGTCGCTCGACCAGGTCGTCGAGGTGTCGAGGCGCCACGTCGGCCATGAACGCGAGCGTGACGTGCCACTGCTCGGCCACAGTCCAGCGGAGCTCGGGTCCGGCCTCACGCCGCGGCCCGAGGAACTCCTCGAGGTCGGTCAGCGCCTCGTCGGAAGGCACCACGGCCACGAACATCCGCACCCGTCGAAACTACCCCGACGCTGGTCGAGCAGGTGGCGAGGGCGAAGCCCGAGACGACGTCCGTCGAGACCACTCACCCGAGCCGGCGCACCGACGTGAGCGGGCACCTTGCGTTGGTTGGTCTCGACGGACGGCTCCTCGCCTAGCGGCTCGTACCCTGCTCGACCAGCGGGGGTTGGCCTAGAACCTCGGGCTCCTCCTCGCGGAAGCCGTAGCGGTCCCACCACCGGCGCATCGGGCCGGGAGCCCACCAGTTGGCGGAGCCGAGCAGCTTCATCGTCGCGGGCACGAGCAGCGCGCGTACGACGGTCGCGTCGACGAGCAGTGCGATCAGCATGCCGAGACCGATCATCTTCATGAACACGATGCCGCTGATCGAGAACGCACCGATCACGACGGCCAGCAGCAAGGCCGCGCTGGTGATGATCCGGCCGGTCTTCTGGACTCCGACGGCCACGGAGGCGGTGTTGTCGTGCGTGAGGTCGTACTGCTCGCGCACCCGGGACAGCAGGAACACCTCGTAGTCCATCGACAGCCCGAACAGGATGGCCAGCATCAGGATCGGCTGCGTCGCGTCGAGGAAGCCCTGTGACTCGAAGCCCAACAGGTTCTCGAAGTGGCCCTCCTGGAAGATCCAGGTGATCACGCCGAACGACGCGGTGACCGAGACGGCGTTCATCAGCACGGCCTTCAGCGGAAGCACCAGCGACCCGAAGGCGAGGAACAGCAGCACCAGCATCACGCCGATGACGATCAGGCCCATCCAGGGCAGGTGGCTGCCGACCGAGTCGAGCAGGTCGACGGTGTCGGCAGAGAGGCCGCCTACCAGAGCCGTCCCGGTGTCGGGCTCGACCTCACGCAGGTCCTTGACGATCGCCTGCGACTTGTCGGCCTGGCTGTTGCCCTCCCAGAACGCGCGGAGCAGGGTCGTGTCGCCCTCCTGGGCGACTGGCTGGACGGCGGTGATGCCGGGTAAGGCCTCGACGGCCTGGGTGTACGACGCGACGTCGGCCTGCGGCACGTCTCGCAGCAGCAGGCTCGCGCTGGAACGCTCGGCGCCGAACCGCTCGTTGAGCTGGTCGGCCGCGACGTGCGCGGGGGCATCGGACGGCAGAACCCGGTAGTCGACGCTGCCCCACTTCACCCCGAGGAACGGCGACGCCACGGCCAGCAGGACAGCCGTGACCGCGAGGGCGACCAGGACCGGTCGGCGCATCACCGCGTGTGCGAGCCGGGCCCACGCGCCGTGGTCGGTGTCGGTGTTGACCGGACGGCCTCGACGCCAGGGCATGCGGCCTGCGTCGATGCGACGTCCGAGCAGCCGCAGCACGGCCGGCAGCACGGTCAGTGCGGCCAGCATCGCGACGATGACAGCGGCGATCCCGCCGTAGCCCATCGACCTGAGGAACGCCTGCGGGAAGACCAGCAGCGAGCTCATCGCCGCGGCCACGGTGAGGCCGGAGAACAGGACGGTGCGTCCGGCGGTGTTCATCGTGGTGCCGATGGCGGTGGCGACGGCGGTCGGGTCGTCCTCGGGGAGCTTGGCGAGCTCCTCGCGGAAGCGGCTGATGATGAACAGCGCGTAGTCGATCGCGAGACCCAGACCGATCAGCGTGATCACGTTGACCGAGAAGATCGAGACCTCGGTGAACTCCGAGAGCACCCGGATCACCGCGAGCGACCCGAGCACCGAGATGACGCCGACCAGCACGGGCATCAGGGCCGCGACGAGACTTCCGAAGATCAGCAGCGACAGCAGGAGTATGACGGGCGCGGAGATCGTCTCGGCCTTGCGGAGGTCGGTCTCGCTGAGGTGGTTGACGTCGTTGTACGTCGCGAACGGGCCGGCCAGGTCCACGTCGAGCCCGTCCACCTCCTCGAGCGCGGGGGCGAGCTCGTCGTAGTTCTCCAGGTAGTCGTTCTGCGTGTCACCCCCGAGCGAGATCAGCACCTGGGTGGCGCGGCCGTCCTCGCTGACCAGGTCGGGCGAGGGGCTGTCGTAGTAGGAGGTGACCGAGGCCGTCGTACCGTCGGGAAGGTCGGACAGCGTCTGTCGCACCGCCGCCTCGAAAGCCGCGTCCTGCACCCGCAGCGACTCGCTGGAGTAGATCGCGACCACGTCGACGGTCTTGTTGCCGAAGGCCGCACGCTCCGCCTCGAGCTCGCGCGACGACTCGGTGGCCGGGTCGTCGAAGCCGCCCTGGGAGAGCGAGTCGAAGACGCCGGCGCCGTAGGCCGCAGCCCCCAGGACCACGAAGATCCCCACCATCAGGACGGTCAGCGACCGTCGTGCCACGAAGGCTCCCCAGCTCCGGATCATCAGTCCCACCTAGTGAACGGTTGTTACGATTGTTTACGCCGTAAACAGTGAACACTGTAAACTCAGCAGGAGTCAACCCGTAGGTTGCGGGCAGGAGGAACCTTTGTCAGAAGTCGTCACCCGGCGTGAGCGTCAGCGCCAGGCCACGCTGGAGGAGATCGTCTCCGTCTCGCGAGACCTGCTGCGCGACCCTTCCGGCATCTCGCTGCGGTCCGTGGCGCAGAAGATGGGCATCACCGCGCCCGCCCTCTACCGCTACGTCGACAACGTCCAGGACCTCATGGGGCTGGTCGCCCACGACATCGACGTGGAGACCGGTCGAGTGCTGGCGCAGGCACGCGACAGCCAGCCCGACGACGACCCGGCCGCGCAGATCATCCTCGCGGCCATCGTGTTCCGGCGCTGGGCACTGCGCCACCCGCAGGAGTTCGGCCTCGTCTTCGCCAATCCGCTGATCACCCACGACGAAGAGGTGAAGGAGCAGCAGGTCGGCCTGCTCTTCACCGACCTGCTCATCAAGCTCTGGCGGAAGTACGACTTCCCCGTGCCCTCGCTCGACGAGATCGACCCGGCCGTCGTGGCGACGTTCGACGACCCGATGATCCCGGCCAAGGTCGAGGACATCCCCGAGCACGCCAAGGGCCTGCTGTGGGTCTTCATGCAGTCTTGGGTCGCCCTCTACGGCACGGTCACGCTCGAGGTGTTCGGGCACTGCGACCCCCGCGTGATCGAGAGCGGCGCACTCTTCACCGCGATGCTGGCGCGGCAGTCGGAGCTCCTGGGCATCACCGCTGAGCTGCCCCGCCTGCTGCCGATGGTGACCGAGGAGCTCGCCCGGTGACGGCGGCGGTCCTCATCGCGCGGACGTAACGAGACCACCATGGTCGCGCGCCAAGCCGGTGTGGGCGACTTCGAGGAGTTCCTACAGCCGGGTCCGCCTCCGCAGCGGCAGGGACTCAGGTGGCAACGGCCGCAGGCAACGTCACCGTGAACGTCGTGTCCCCCGGCTTCGACGTGACACCGACCGATCCGCGGTGTGCGGCGACGATCGCCGACACCAGCGACAGCCCCAGCCCCGCACCACCGGACGCGCGGGTGCGAGACGAGTCGCCGCGCGTGAACCGCTCGAAGACGTCGAGGCCCGCGGGAAGGCCGGGCCCGGTGTCGTGCACGGTCAGGACCACGCTCCCGTCGCGCTCGGCAAGCCCGGCGGTGACCACCGTGCCGGCCGTGGTGTGCCGCGAGGCGTTGCCCAGCAGGTTCGTGACCACCTGGTGCAGCCGCTGCTCGTCGCCGGTCACCTGCACCGGCTCGTCCGGGAGGGCGAGAGCCCAGGTGCGCGAGGGGTCGACCACGCGCGCGTCGTCGACGGCTCCGACGACCAGCCGGGTGAGGTCGACCGGCTCCTCGGCCAACGGGCGGCCCGAGTCGAGGCGAGCCAGCAGCAGCAGGTCGTCGACCAGCGTCGACATCCGCACGGCCTCCTCCGACACCTTGGCCATCGAGGTGACCAGGGCGTCGGGCGTGCGGCTCCCCAGCTCGGCGTAGCCGCGGATGGTGGTCAGGGGCGTGCGCAGCTCGTGCGAGGCGTCGGCCACGAACTGACGGACCTGCTGCTCGCTGCGGTGCCGGGCGTCCAGCGCCTGCTCGACGTGGCCGAGCAGCGAGTTCAAGGAGGCGCCCACCTGGCCCACCTCGGTGGTCTCGTCGGTGAGTCGGTCCGGCACTCGCAGCGTCTCGCCGACCGAGCCGCGGGCCAGGTCGAGCCGGGTCACCTCCTGCGCGACTCCGGCCACCTCCCGCAGCGGGGACAGCGTCCGGCGTACCAGCAGCAGGCTCGCGCCGAACGCGACGAGGACGCCGAGCAGGCTGAGCAGCAGCTCCCACCGCACGAGGCTCGAGATGGTCTCGTCGATCTCCCGGGTCGGCAGCCCGTTGACCACGGTCACCGGGGTCCGCAGTCCGTCGACGATCGCGACCCCGGTGCCTGCCCGGGCGCGGAACGCACCCAGCCCGCTGACGTCCAGGTCATGGACCTCGCCGTCGTCGCGGATGTCCTGCGCGGCGGCAACCTGCTGCTCAGGCAGCTGGACCAGAGGGCGGTCACCGGCGGGCGAGATGTAGGTCGCCTGCACGAAGGCGCCGGTCTCGTCGTACACGACGACGAGGCCCGGGCGCGGACCGTTGGGTCCCAGCAGCGCCGGTCCGCGGGAGAACTGTGAGACGTCGCGATCGAGACGGTCTGTCAGCGCCTCCCGCATGCCGAGCGTCGTCGCCACGCTGACCAGGAGCGAGACCAGTGCGACCAGGCCGACCGCCGTCAGGACCAGGCGCGAGGTGAGGGAGGGGAGCAGCCTCACGGTGCCGCTTCCTGAGCCGGCTTCAGCACGTAGCCCGCGCCGCGCCTGGTGTGGATCATCGGGGGGCGACCGGCGTCGACCTTCTTGCGCAGGTAGGAGATGTAGAGCTCGACGACGTTGGCCTGGCCTCCGAAGTCGTAGTTCCACACGCGATCGAGGATCTGCGACTTGCTCAGCACCCGGCGCGGGTTGCGCATCAGGTAGCGCAGCAGCTCGAACTCGGTGGCGGTCAGGTTGATCTCCTCACCTGCGCGCATCACCTCACGGCTGTCCTCGTCCATGGTCAGGTCGCCGACGCTCAGCACCGACCGCTCGCTCGCGAGGTGCGCACCGGAGCGCCGCATCAGCGCCCGCAGCCTCGCGACGACCTCCTCCAGGGAGAAGGGCTTGGTCACGTAGTCGTCACCGCCGGCGGTCAGCCCGGCCACCCGGTCCTCGACCGAGTCCTTGGCGGTCAGGAACAGCACCGGTACGTCGGGAAGCGCATGGCGCAGCCGCCGCAGCACCTCCATGCCGTCGAAGTCGGGCAGCATCACGTCGAGCACCACCGCGTCCGGCCTGACGTCCTTCGCCTTGGCCACCGCCTTGGCGCCCGTGTGCGCCACCGACGTCTGCCAGCCCTCGTAGCGCAGCGCCATGCCGAGCAGCTCGGCGATGTTGGGCTCGTCGTCGACCACGAGCACGTGGATCGGCGAGCCGTCGGGGCGGAGCAGGTCTGCGGGGGGCATGGGACCAGAGTGCCTTGCTGGGGCGCGAGCAGGCTGTGCGGTCCCTGTGGCTTTCCTGTGCAGCCTGCCGCGAACCTCCTGCCCGTGGGACGGGTGGGACTGACATCGTCCGTTCGGTTGAGATTTCCAACGAGACCCGGCGGTCCGAATTCTCGCGCCTAGACTGGGACCGGTCCGATCCCCCACGTCTCAGGGTGGGTGCGGCCTCGATGGAAGGTCCGTCCATGACAGCTCCGGTCGCTGAGCGTGCTCACCGAGTCTCGGCTCGGGCAAGTGCGAAGTTCGAGGCCCGCAAGGCGGAGCTCGCTGCGTCCGCGATCCTCACGCTGGCAGAGACCGGCTACGCCAACACCAGCCTGCGTGACATCGCCCAGAACTCAGACTTCTCCCACGGCGTCCTGCACTACTACTTCAACGACAAGCTCGACCTGATCATCTACTGCGTCCGGCAGTACAAGGCCGCCTGCGTGCTCAGGTACGACGAGGTGCTCGCCACCGCTCGCACAGCCGACCAGCTCAAGGGCGGGTTCCTCAAGCTGGTGGGCGAGACGCTCGTGGAGGACGCGTCCTTCCACCGGCTCTGGTACGACCTCCGCGCGCAGAGCCTCTTCGACCACGCGCTGCGCCACGACGCCATCGACATCGACCACACACTGGAGAGCATGGTCTGGCGAATCCTCACCCGCTACGCCGAGCTCAGCGAGCAACCTGTGCTGGTGACCGAAGGGGTCGCCTACGCCGCCCTCGACGGTTTGTTCCAGCGCGCGCTGCTGGCTCACCTCGCTGGCGACCCGCACGCTCAGGCGACGCTGCGCTCGTCGGCCGCGGACGTCCTGGACCTGCTCGTCAGCGCTTGAACAGACTGGTCCAGCGCACCGATTGAGTTTCCTGGACAGCCGTGAGAAAATTTGGTCAAGTGTCAAACCGCAGCGCGCCTCGCTCGATCCCCCCACTTGACCGGAGCGCCACGATTTGGCGGTCTCGACTGCGAGACACAGTGAATGGCCTTGCCGGTGTACCCCCCGCCGCGCGAGGCCATTTGCCCTGTCAGGACTAGACCGGCGCTGCTTCCTTGCCGATCCGGTGCCCGACCTCCCAGAAGCGGGGCAGCTCCGGGTACAGCACCGGCTTCCCGCTGGTGATCAGCCCGACCGAGATCGCCCGCTCCGGGTCCGCCCAGCCGATGATGTTGACGAAGCCGAGGTGCCCGAAGGCGCGCGTGGTGTTGGGCCCGAAGAGGCTGATCACCCGGCCGCCGAGCATGTAGCCGTAGCTGAACCCGATCGGCAGGCCAAGACTGAGGTCCACCTCGAGATGCGACTGCGGGACGAGCGCCCGGCGGATGGTGCGCTCCTCCATGACCTTGACCCCGTCGAGCTCCCCGCCGCAGCGCAGCAGCTCGTAGAAGCGGCTCAGCTCGTTGGCCGTGCTCACGCCGTTGGCCGCGGGCATCACTGCCCGCAGGAACCGCGGGTCGTTCGACATGCGCGTCGCCTCGTCCGGGTGTACGCCGAGCGCGCGGGTCAGCAGCGTCGACACCGGGGGCAACGGGAGCGGGCCGGTCGGGTAGTTGAGCGCCACCGCGTCCAGGTCCGCCTCGGCGACGCCGTAGTTCATCCAGCGGAAGCCGAGCGGGTCGAGGATCTCCTCGGCCAGCACCTCCCTGATCCCCTTGCCGCAGACCTCGCGGACGACCTCGCCGAGCACGGCGCCGCCACTGACCGCGTGGTAGGCCTGGCGCTTGCCGGCGCGTGACATGGGCTTCGCGTCGTACATGTACGCGCGTTGCCCCTGCCAGTCCTCGACCTGGTCGAGGTCGAGGCTCTCCTTGGGGGCGTTGGGGATGCCGGCGCGATGCGAGAGCAGGTGTCCCAGGGTGATGTCGTCCTTGCCGTTGCGGGCGAACTCGGGGAGGTACTCAGCCACCGGGTCGCCGATGTGCAGCAGCCCACGCTCGTCGAGCAGGTGGATCAGCGTGGCGGTGGTGCCCTTGGTGCCCGAGAAGATGCAGAACGGTGTCTCGGGGGTGGCCAGGACCCGCTCGACGTCCCCGTCGCCGGCACGGTCGCCCGGCCCGTTGCCCCGCGCGTGACCGATCGCCCGGTCCAGCACGACCTGCCCGTGCCGGCGTACGCACAGCGCGATGGCCGGGTGGACCCCGGAGCGGTAGAGGTTGCGGGTCGCCTTCCAGATCCGCTCGACGCCGGCCTCGGTCATCCCGACGTCCGCAGGGTCGGCCTCAGGCCCCTTCGTGGTCACCGACTCGAGATCCTTGGGGATCCTGGCTCTACGCAACGGGTCCGGGAGTCCGACGATCACGTAGGCAGCGTAGTGGTCCCGCTCTACGATGACGCACGTGAAGCTGCTCAGCCCGGTGGACCAGATGTTCGCCCGGATGGAGACGGTCCGGACGCCGATGCACATCGGGGCACTGGCGATCTTCGAGCTGCCGCCGGGTGCCGGGCCCGGCTTCGCACGCGAGCTGCACGACGCGTTCTCGCAGCTGGCCTTCCTCCCGTTCCCGTTCGACAGCGTGATCGCGCGGCGGGGACGGTTGCCACATTGGAAGAAGGTCGAGCCCGACCCGGCGTACCACGTGCGGCTCTCCGCCGTGCCCCACCCGGGCACCGACCGCGACCTCGGCGCCTTGGTCGAGCGGCTGCACTCCAACCCGCTCGACATGACCAAGCCGCTGTGGGAGGCGCACATCGTCGACGGGCTGTCGGACAACCGCGTGGCCATCTACTTCAAGGCCCATCACTGCGCGGTCGACGGCATGGGCGCGATGAACCTGATCCGCACGTGGCTCACCACCGACCCCGCGGCCGCGCCGGGATCGGAGTCCGTGCCGCCGCTGGAGGAGGACTACAACCTGGCCAACCTGTTCGCGGTCACCACCGCCAAGCGCACGGTCGACGGCGTCAACGCCACCAGCGAGATCGCCGGCAAGCTCGTCAGCATGATGCGCGGCGCCAACAGCCAGGTGATGGCGGCTCTGCGCACCCCGCGTACGCCGTTCAACGCCAAGGTCACCCGGCAGCGCCGGCTCGCCGTCCAGGTGCTCGACCTCCCGCGGCTCAAGGCCGTTGCCGCGGCCACCGACACGACCGTCAACGACGTGATCCTCGCGTCGCTCGGCGGCGCCTGCCGTCGTTACCTCGCCGAGCAGGACACCCTGCCCGACAACAGCCTGACCGTCTCGGTGCCCGTCGGCATCGACCGGGACGCCGAGACCATCAACGCAGCAACGGGTTTCGTCGCCCCGATCCAGTCCGACGTAGAGGACCCTCTCGAGCGGCTGCACGCGATCGCGGCCGCGACCAGCCGTGGGAAGTCCGAGCTGCTCGCGATGTCGCCGAACGCGCTGCAGCACTACACCCTGGTCGGTCTGCTTCCGCTGGCGCTCGGCCAGAAGACCGGCGCGCTCGGAGTGATCCCGCCACTGTTCAACTTCACCGTCTCCAACGTGGTGCTCTCCAAGGAGCCGCTCTACCTGTCCGGGGCGAAGCTGGACCTGATCGTGCCGGTGTCGTTCCTCTGCGACGGCTACGGCCTCAACGTCACCCTCGTCGGCTACACCGACCGCGTCGCCCTCGGGTTCGTCGGCTGCCGCGACACCGTGCCGCACCTGCAGCGGCTCGCGCAGTACACCGGCGCGGCGTTCGACGAGCTCGAGAGTGTTGCTGGACGAGCCTCTAGCAGATGACCTCCGGGAGGGACGCCTCATGCCCTCGGTGCAGTGCTAGGGCTGGGACTGGACCGAGAAACGCGCCGGGTCGCCGTCGCGCTGCTCCAGTGAGGCGGCGAAGAGCTCCACCGGCTCCGCCTTGCCCTTGAGCGGCAGCGTTCCGCGCGAGACCACCTCCAGCGGCCGGGTGAGCATCGCCTTCGTGCTCGCGGTGAGGAGCACGTCGTCGCCCGTCTCGCGGGTCGCCGCCTCCACCCGTGCCGCCACGTTGACCGCGTCGCCGATCACGCTGAAGTTCAGCCGGCCCGAGCCGCCGATCGGACCCGCCACCACCCGCCCGGTGTTGACGCCGGCCGCGATGCTCAGTCCACTCGTCGTCACCCGCACGATCTCGCACGCCGCGGCGACCGCCCGGTCGGCGTGGTCGGGGAAGAGCTCCGGGGCACCGAACACCGCGAGCAGCCCGTCACCCATGAACTTGTCCACGTGCCCGCCGTGCCTCTCCACGATCGGCACGATCTGCTCGAACAGGGCGTTGAGGGTCGCGATCACCTCGGTCGCCGCCGCACTCTCGGCGTACGACGTGAAGCCGCGCACGTCGCAGAACAGGATCGACACGTCCACCTCGACGCCCTCCTGCGGGAACTGTCCCGAGAGGATCAGCTGCACCACGTCCTTGTCGACGTACGTCCCGAAGGCCTCACGCATCTCCTCCCGCTCCTGCAGCCCCTTGGCCATCAGGTTGAAGTCGTGCGCGAGCTCGCCGAGCTCGTCGCTGGTCAGCACCGGCACCCGGGCCGTGTAGTCGCCGCCGCGGACCCGCGCGAGCTGCCGGCGTACGTCGAAGATCGGCCGGGTGATGCTGTTGGAGAGCAGCACGGTCAGCTCGTGCGACACCGCCAGCCCCACTCCCAGCGAGACCAGCACCGCCAGCACCAGGTCCCGCGCACCAGCGGCCTCGTCGAGCAGACCGACGACCAGCAGCGCGGTGCCCGAGGTGAAGGCAGGGATGGCGATCTTCAGCCGCTTCGCGATCGGCAGGCTGTCGGTCTCCATCGGGAAGTCGTCCGGGAGCGCCATCGCGATCTCCTCCACGAGCGGCCGGGTGAGCAGCTCGCCGGTGGAGTAGCTGAGCACCGTCGCGTACGCCGAGGGCACCACGCAGGCGAGCATCATCGCCCAGAAGCCGGGCCACCCGATCCCCCACACGTGCTGGGCCAGCGCGCACGTCGGCACGACCGCCAGCAGGTTGACCGTGGCGGTGTCACGCCGGTACTGCCGCAGGGTGAACGTCGCCGCCGCGTCCCAGGCCCGCACCGTCTCCTCGGCGCTCGGCCGCTCGGACCGCCGCCACGTCACGATCGTGTCCAGCACCGGCCGCGCACGCAGCGCCGCATAGAGGACGGCAGCGACCGTCAGGCCCGAGCCGACCCCCATCATCAGGAGCACCTCGCCCAACGGCGGGTCGAAGTACGTCGCGATCATCCCGACCGTCACGATCGCGACCAGCACGGAGACACCACCTTCGCCCGCCACCAGCACCAGCCAGTAGCGGTTCCCCAGGGCGTCGTACAGCCGTCGTGTCAGGCGGTCCAGCACACCTCGAGTGTGCCGACGTACGAGGGCAACGGTCCAGCCTCCCTCGATCGACAAGACCTAGGCCGCGGAGAGGGATGGGGCCACCAGGACGGGCGATTCTCGCGAAGTCGGGGGGTAGCAGGGCGTGGAGGCACGAATCGCACGTCGGACTGGCCCGAACACCGCGACTCTCGCGCGCCCGAAGGGATTCGAACCCCTAACCTTCTGATCCGTAGTCAGATGCTCTATCCGTTGAGCTACGGGCGCATACCCGCGTACGGGCCTCGCAGAGTCTAGCCAATGCCGGACGTGGGGCGAAATCGAGCAGGGTGAGTCACACCACGACGAGTGGAACGATCAAATGGTCGTCCCCGGAGGCGGTGGGTATCGTCCTAGGCCTCCGCAGCGTTGCGGTCTTCCACTCCCACCTCCAACGCTCGAGAGGGACACGGCCAGAGATGACAGCCGAAGCCACCGCCAAGCCGACGACTCACGAGGGCATCCTGGCCTGGGTCGACGAGATCGCCGAGCTGACGCAGCCGGCAAGGATCCACTGGGTCACCGGGGCGCAGGAGGAGTGGGTCGAGCTGACCGACGCCCTCGTCGCCACCGGCACCTTCATCCGCCTCAACGAGGAGAAGAAGCCGAACTCGTTCTACGCGGCCTCCGACCCGATCGACGTGGCGCGGGTCGAGGACCGCACCTACATCTGCTCGCTGGAGGAGAAGGACGCCGGTCCCACCAACAACTGGATGGACCCGGACGCGATGAAGGTCCTGATGAGGGACCTGTACCGCGGCAGCATGCGCGGTCGCACCATGTACGTCATCCCGTTCGTGATGGGCCACCTCGACGCCGAGCACCCGATGTTCGGGGTCGAGATCACCGACTCGGCCTACGTCACCGCCTCGATGACCGTGATGGCCCGCGTCGGCACCGAGGTGCTGAGCAAGATGGAGGAGACGAACGCGAGATTCGTCCCCGCGCTCCACTCCCTCGGCGCGCCGCTGGAGGAGGGCCAGGCCGACGTGGCGTGGCCCTGCAACGAGACCAAGTACATCGTGCACTTCCCGGAGGAGCGGACCATCTGGTCCTACGGCTCGGGCTACGGCGGCAACGCGCTGCTGGGCAAGAAGTGCTACGCCCTGCGCATCGCCAGCGTGATGGCGCGCGACGAGGGCTGGCTCGCCGAGCACATGCTCATCCTCAAGCTGACCTCGCCCGAGGGCGTCGTGAAGTACATCGCGGCCGCGTTCCCCAGCGCCTGCGGCAAGACCAACCTCGCGATGCTCGAGCCGACCATCCCGGGCTGGAAGGTCGAGACGCTCGGCGACGACATCGCCTGGATGCGCGTGGGCGCGGACGGCCGCCTCTGGGCGGTCAACCCGGAGAACGGCCTCTTCGGCGTCGCGCCGGGCACCGGCTGGGACACCAACCCCAACGCCATGCGCACCATCGCCCAGGGCAACTCGGTCTTCACCAACGTCGCACTCACCGACGACGGCGACATCTGGTGGGAGGGCATGACCGACGAGCCCCCGGCCCACCTGACCGACTGGAAGGGCAACGACTGGACCCCCGAGTCCAGCGAGCTCTCCAGCCACGCCAACAGCCGGTTCTGTACGCCGATCCGGCAGTGCCCGATCCTCGCGCCCGAGTACGACGACCCGCGCGGAGTGCCGATCGACGCGATCCTCTTCGGCGGCCGCCGCAAGACGACGATCCCCCTGGTGACCGAGGCCCGCGACTGGACCCACGGCACCTTCATGGGCGCCACGCTGAGCAGCGAGACCACCGCGGCAGCGGTCGGCGCGGTGGGCGTCGTACGCCGTGACCCGATGGCCATGCTCCCGTTCATCGGCTACAACGCCGGCGACTACTTCAGCCACTGGATCAACGTCGGCAAGGACAACGACGCCGCCAAGCTGCCGAAGATCTTCTACGTCAACTGGTTCCGCCGCGACGAGGACGGTGGCTTCCTCTGGCCCGGCTTCGGCGAGAACAGCCGCGTGCTCAAGTGGGTCGTGGACCGCATCGAGGGCCAGGCCGAGGCCATCGAGACCCCGATCGGACGCGTCCCGACGCCGGGCAGCCTCGACGTCCAGGGTCTGGGCCTCACCCAGGAGCAGCTCGCCAAGGCGCTCGAGGTGGACGTCGAGGAGTGGAAGGCCGAGCTTCCGCAGATCACCGAGTGGTTCGAGAAGTTCGGCGAGACCCTGCCGGCGGTGCTCTGGACCGAGCTCGACGGACTCAAGGCGCGCCTGGGCGCCTGAAGCCGACACGTCGAAGGGCCCTGCTCGAGCCGGAGCGGGGCCCTTTGCTCTAGCCTTCTCCGGCATACTGGTGCCTTCACGGGAGGAAGTGCGGAGGGGCAGGGTGTCGCCGACGAGCTACGGTCCTGAACAGCGTCTGTTGCTGGAGACCTTGGGCAGTGAGGTCTACAGCAAGGCAGTCGCGCACGGCTACATCCCGGCCGACGACCCGCGCTACGACAACGGCACCGAGCTGCACACCGCCCTGGTCTTCCTGACCGACATCGGCCTCCTGTGGTTCGACGAGGAGGCCCGCCGCTACTTCCCGGTCGACCCCGCGGCGGTCCAGACCCAGGTCGTCGTACCCCTCTCCCAGCGCGGCAACGAGCTCCTCTCGGAGTCCGCCAGCTGGGCCGACGCGTTCACGTCTCTCGGCCAGACCTTCCGGGCCTCGCCCCAGGCCACCACGAGCCCGATCACCGAGGTGCACGGGGTCGACAAGATCAACGCCTTCCTCGGTGCCACCGTGGCCGACTGCCGCGTGGAGCTGCTGACGGCCCAGCCCTACGGCAAGCGCCCGGTCAGCCAGCTCAACCGGGCAGAGGACCGCGACCTGAAGGCGCTGGAGCGTGGCGTCCGCATGCGCACGCTGTACCAGCACTCGGCACGCCACGGTCCGGCCACCCGCGACTACGTCGCCGAGATGGTCAAGCGGGGCGCCGAGGTGCGCACCCTCGACGAGTTCTTCCGCCGGCTGATCGTCATCGACCGCAACATCGCCATCATCCCGGCCAGCGAGGACCACGCCGTCGCGATCGCGATCCGCGACAAGGCGATCGTCGGCTACCTGGTCGACATCTTCGAGCGCGCCTGGGAGCGCGGCATGCCGTTCACGCTGCGAGGCGACACCGTCGAGCGCAACATCGCCGCCGACGTCCGGGCGATGACGGTCCGGCTCCTCGCCGAGGGGCACAGCGATGCCGCCAGCGCCAAGCGGCTCGGCGTCAGCACCCGCACCTACGCCGGCTACATCGCGACCCTCAAAGAGGAGTACGGCGTGCAGACCCGCTTCCAGCTCGGGTGGGCGATGGGCCGCGCGCAGGGCGGCGACTCGCTCGAAGAAGGACCGCGCGAGGAGATCCCCGACCCGCTCGACGTCTGACCGTCGCAGTCCCGGCATGACGCCTCTGAAACGCAAGTGACTGAAGTGACTGCATATTCGTGCACTGGCGTCATGGCCCGTTCTCCCGAGCCGGCCGGGGTCGAAGTCCGACCTGGCCGCGCAGCCACGGACAGGAGGTCCGGCGCTCGGAGCTAGCGCTACTCCGCGCATGCTCCCGACACAAAGAAACGAGGGCAGTGGCCGCAATGGCCCTGCCCTCGTTTGATTGAGACGGGCCGGGGGGGTTGGCGCTCGGATCGACGTGCCGGGGGGGTTGACTCAGTCGATCCCGTCTCAAATCTCTGTGGCTGCCGATGTTGAGAATCGGCTGCATTTATTGGGGTTTCGCGATTTCTACCAGCCCGTGTCGGCCTTGGAGATCGACGAGCTCTGTGAGGTGACGCGTGCTGCGTCGGCCGGGCCGGCCGTGACCGCGAGCGTGAAGACAGATGCCAGAACAGCGCCGATCGTCTTGACTGCGATGGTGCGACTCCTGCGGCTCATGGCTTCCTCTTCCCTGCTCGAAATCCGGCTGTCCGGACCTGCCCTCGCCAACCAGTGTCAGCCAGGAACCAGCAGGTGACCACCAAAGAACAACCTCAAAAGGTTGCATTGCATCAATCTGCAAAATCTGGAAAGGCGGCAGCATTGACAGTGCCCACGCATCCTCAGGATGCGGGCACTTGTCACTACGGACGGGTTCGCCTACCAGGCGGACCCGAAGCAGAGGAAAGGCACCGGAACGCCGGCGTCCACGCAGTCGGCTTGAGCCACTGCGAGCGCGCCGGCCGAGTCTTTGCCGCTCGCAAGACCATGATGCACCCGATGCATGACTTCTGCAGCAACGTCATCTCTGACACGCGCAACGCCCGCCAGAACTGAGGTCGTTCCGAGCTGAATGAGCACATTTGTCAGCCCGAGACCTTCGTCCCCCGGTCGCACCGTGGCCAACCCGGCCTCGCAGGCAGAGAGGGCAACGAAGGGCGCTATGCGTGCGTCAGCGTCAAGTTCGTAGGCATACAGCTGTCCGTCGAAGAGCCGGATCGAGCTGAAAAGTGGACTGTCCTGACGATGGGTTCCATGAGCCGCGATGTGGACCACTTCGGCTCGCTGGAGGGCCTCATGGGCGGCTCCGACGGTCGCGTCAGAACCTGTAACAACTCGAGCACTGGTCCAGACCTCTCCGACCATTTTCGCCTCTTCGGCGGCCAGATGGAGGTCCGGCCCGCCGATCGCGACGGCCGTCGGAGAGGCCGTTCGGGGGGTTCCTTGCCGCTGCAGCCATGCGGTCGCGCTGGGCGTGACGACGGTCGGTACGCCGAACCTGGATGGGAGCAGGCTCCAGGGCATGACCACGAGCAAGCCGCTGGCGCTGACCACCAACGACCGGCCCTCAATCCGCAGTGGCCGCACCAGAAGGTCGTCGAGCCGCCGGAGGGTGGTGTTGATGGAGCTCCGGATCGCGACCATGATCGGCTCCGGCAGGCGGGGCATCGCGATGGCGTCGAGGTCTGCGCGCACCCGGCGTACCAGGTCGTCGACCTCGGCCACCGGGGCGAGCTCGACCAGCTCGGTCCGGCGGCCGGCAGCGACGACGGCGATCCAGCGCCCCCGGAAGCGGGCGTACGAAGCGAAGGCGGTCTCGCCCGCGGCCTTCCGCACGGGAGCCAGCCGAGCACTCGCCTCGACCGGTCCGTCGTGGTCGCCCTCGAGCTCCCACGCACGAGCCCGGATGTCGCGCTGCAGGTGTGCGGCCCGCGAGCGCAGTCGGGCGAGGACCTCGGCGGCGCCCGACTCCCCCGCGAGCCCGCGCGCCTCCTCCTCCACCTGGCGCAGCTCGGCCAGCAGGTTGGCGGTGCGCTCGTCGCTCGGCGGTCGCACCTGGGCCAGCCGGGTGGAGACCGCCCGGGCGCGCTCGATGCCCGCGAACACGTCCGCCGGCCGGCGGCCGTGCATGACGATGTCGAGCTGGAGCTTGGCCAGAGCAGCGCCATGGACGGCGCTGGCCGTGCGCAGGTCCAGGGACCCGAACCGGTTCTGGTAGGAGCCCAGCTCGGACAGACCCTTACGCACCTCGGCCTGGGCTCGCCTGGTGTCGTCCTGGTTGAGGGCGGCCAGGGCTCGGACCTCGTGCGTCTGCAGCCGGGTCTGGAGCGTGTCGGTCGGCTTGAGCGGCGGCACGGCCGGAGCCTCGCGGCCCAGGCGCAACAATGACTCGGCCGCCAGCAGCTCGGCGGCCCGGGCCAGGTCGGCCCTCCCCTCCACGACGCAGTCCGATGCGAGGCCCAGGGCGCGCACCGCGACGCCGCTCAGTGCGACGGCGCGTCCTGCGGGAGCCTTGTCGTCGGCGAGGCGGCGGTCGCAGCGCAGCAGCAGCAGCTCTGCCTTGCGCTGCCAGCTCAGGTTGCCCCGGCGGTGGAAGCGACGAAGCGCGGCCCGTGCATAGGCCCTGGCCTTGGCGAAGTCGCCCTCGACCAGCGCGCACTCCGCGCGGACCAGCTCGGTCTCGGCGAGGTCGTGGTGGAGGCGAGCGCCCTGGAACCGGCTCGCCGCCTGGCTCAGGATGACGTCGGCATCCCTGACCAGTCCGGCCTCCCGCAGCACCCTGGCCAGGTCGAGCAGGCCGATCGGGTGCGGCTCGCCCAGTCCGGCCAGGCTCTCCTCGATGGCCGCCAGTGCCCGCGGCACCCGCCCGGCCAGGAAGTCGGTGTAGCCGAGGTTGTGCTTGGCCTTCCACGCCGTCTCGGGCTGGTTTGTCGACAAAGCGATCTCGATGCAGCGCTCGAGGTCGGCGGTCGCGCAGTCGAGCGCGCCGTTCTCCAGGTGCAGCGCCCCGCGGTTGAGCAGGATCGAGGTCTTGTCCTCGTCGTCGGCCGCGTCGATGAGGGACTCCGCCGCGTCGAGGGCACGCAACGCTCCCCCGGTGTCGCCGGAGCGGAGGAGCAGAAGTCCACGCTGGCCGCGGATCGAGGCGGCGATGCTCTGTGCGTGGGAGTCAGCGGCCAGACGCTCGGCCTCGGCGAGCATCGCCAGCGACGCGATCAGGTTGCCGGTGAGCTCGAAGCTGGCGATGGCCTGGGAGAGGACGACCCTGGCCAGCAGACCCTGGACCCGCTCGCCGCCGACACGATCCACTCGCAGGCGCAACGCGTTGAGCCGTCGTAGCGCCACCGCTGGACGGCCTGCTTGGAACTGCTCACGAGCCGCGTGGAACTCGACCCAGAGCTCGTCCGGACTGACCGTGCGGGGCACGCGCCTGAATCTACAACTGGAACAGGGGCGTGACGATCACGCCCTCGGTGTCGTCGGTGTCCACCGGGTGGAAGCTGAGCTGGGCGAAGCCCTCGGGCAGGTCCTCGATCACGAACCGGCCCGACTCGTCGGCCACCACCAGACGGCGCTCACCCTGCATGCGCAGCCGGACCTCGATGTCCGCCGGCGGCGCGATCCAGCCGTCGATGCGCACCCGGTCACCGATGCGGGACACGGTGACCATCGCGGTCAGCCGCTCGGCGGAGAAGGTCAGCGTCTCGGTGCGCGTGCCCGTGACGGAGTCGCCTCGCACCGCAAGCGCGTCGAGCGGCATGCGGGTCAGGTGCGCCACCTCGGCGTAGACCTCGTCGAGCGCCAGCGCGAACTGGGTCTTGTCCACCAGGTCGGTCGGCACCGGGTCGGCCGCGTCGTACAGCCTCTGCACGTCGGCAAGGAGGGCGAGGTCGTCCTGGTCGAGCGGCCGGTCGGCCGGCTCGAGGATCTCGCGACCGAAGCCCCCAGTGATGTCTTCATCGGTCATGACGGGTTTCCTTCCCACTCCGGATCACGCGCGAGCACGTCGCGCAGCTTGGCCAGGCATCGACCACGAGTCGGGCCGATGCTGCCCACCGGCATCCCGAGTGACTCCGCGATCTGCGCGTAGTCGGGCTTGTCGGCGTAGGCGATGACACGGATCAGGGTCCGGCACCGCTCGGGGAGTCCCTGCACGTGTTGCCACAGCAGCTGCTGGCTGGCATCGCGCAGGACCACCTCGTCGGGGAGGGTCTCTCGTTGAACGGGGATCGAGAGCACCTCCTCGCCGTCGACGCCGAAGATCGCCGCGCTGCGGCTGATGTCGGCGCGAAGTCGCTTGGTGACCCGCCAGGACTCGCGGCGGGCGGAGGTGAGCAGCCACTTGACGACCGTCTGCGGGTCGCGGACGTTGTCGGCGCTGTGCAGCAGGCTCATCCACACCGTCTGTACGACGTCCTCGGCCGCCGTCTGGTCGACCCCTTGGCCGCGCACGGTGTGCCACATCAACGGGGTCACGGTGGCGACGAGGTCGTCGAACGCGGCCCGGTCGCCGCGCTGGAACCGCCCGAACGCATGGGCGGCCCGGCTGACCAGGGTCTCGCCGTCGGGGCGCGTCTCGATCATCGCTTCGCCTTCCCCGTCGAGGCCTTGCGGGCCGGGCGACCGGGCAGCTTCGAGATCAGCCGCTTCATCCGCGCCACCGCCGACTCGATGTCCTGCTGCGTGTCGCCGTCGTCGTAGTACGCCCGCGCCACGGCTGCGGCGAGCTCGCCGGCCAGGACCGGAGCGGAGAACGACGTGCCACTCCACACGCCGAAGCCGCACGAGAAGTCGTCGGGGTCGAGCGCGGAGCGCACCTCGCCCGCAGCGTTGACCAGCTCGTTGGCAGGCGACCGGGACGCGTCGTACGTCGTGGGGAAGGTGCTCACCAGCGAGGCGCCGTGCCGGAGGTACTTGACCCACGGGCCGTCGTTGCTGAACAGCGCGATGCTGCTGTCGGGGTTCAGGGCGCCGACACTGAGGATCTGCACCACGTCCTTCTCGTTGCGCTCGGTCCGCCCGCCCTTGTGGGGGGCGAACGCGGCCGGGTACAGAGGACGGTCCGTGGCGTCGTTGCCGGCGGACACCACGACGGCAGCGCCGTAGTGGCCGAGCACGCGGAGCGGACCGAGCAGCAACGCGTCGAAGGTCTTGTCCTCCGGAAGCTCGTGGTAGTAGCCCAGCGACATCGCGACCACGTCGATGGCCTCGTAGCGCGGGTCGCCGTTGCGGGCCAGCACCTGGCGCAGCGCCAGGAGCTGGAGGTTGCTCAGCAGATCGGACTCGGCCACGACCCCGTCGCCGCCGAACATCCGGACGTCGAGGATGCGCGCCTCTGGGCAGGCCTGCCGGATCAGGCCGGCGATGAACGTGCCGTGGCCGGCGTCCTGGTCCAGCTCACCGACCAGGGTCTGGCTGCTGCCGCTCACGTCGACCTTCTTGGGCGGCGGCGGCATGCCGATCAGGGTGTTGCTGACCATCGGCTTCCGGTCGACGATGTCGTCCCCGAGCCACGGGTGGCTGCCGACGCCGGTGTCGAGCACTGCGACGACGGGACGCGGGCCCTTCTCCAGGAGCCGGGTGGGAGTCGGCTCGGGGCCGAGCCAGCTGACCGGCTGACGTCCGCCCCAGCCTGCCTCGCCGTACTGCTGGACGCCGTGGCCCTTGGTGTAGGGATGGCCCTGCGTGTACGGGTGGCCCTGCGTGTACGGGTGGCCCTGCGTGTACGGGTGGCCCTGCGTGTACGGGTGGCCCTGCGTGTAGGGGTGGCCCTCCGTGTACGGGTTCGCCGCCGCCGGGTGCTCCAGACCGACATCGCCGTGACTCGGCGACCTCGGTCCGACCTTCGCGCGGAACGCCTGGAGCAGACGCCAGGTGTCGATCGGCTTGTACGTCGGCTTCTCCGGGTCCTCCATCGCGACGAGCCGGTAGCGGCGTACCCAGATGTCGGCGAGCTCGCGGCGCTGCTCCTCGGTCAGCTCGGCCTCGGCGAGCACCTTGTCCTCGCGCTCGACCTTCGGGTCGGCGACGAGCCGGAAGCCGGCTTCGGTCGCGGCTTCGAGGAGCATCTCCATGGTCAGCTTGCGGCCACCACGGACCAGCAGGGAGTCGGCCACGAACGAGGTCGCCTGCAGCGGTGGCTGGCCGTGGACCTGGTAAGCGGTCAGCGGGTCGAGGACACGGACGTTGAGAAGGTCCTCGGTGCGGTTGAGGTACGCCGGCTTCTGCGAGAGCACCGGTCGCGCTGGAGCCGAACGTCGCGGCTGCTCCGCGGCCTGCTGCTGCCCCTGCTCCATGGTTCGTCCTCATCCCGTTCGGGTCTGTCGAGCTCACGTGGTCTAGTCGTGAGCATATTGAGCGGCCGCCGCCTCGTCACCGATCCCCCGAAAGCCTTTCGCCGGCACCATCGGCGACGCGCTCTCAAATCGGTGACCAGGCGGCGGTCCCCGGGCCGCTCCTGGTGCTCCTGCCTTGGGCAGGAAGTCCCCCTCTGGTTGTGCGTTGTGCTTCAGCCACCGCCGTGGGGCGGAGCCACGGACTGAGCTTGAGGGCTGTCCGTGCCTCCGCCACCCCCGTTATGGCGTTGCCGGGCCTCACGACCCCCCGATCGGCCCGGCTGTTGTGTGGCCTTCCCCCGCCGCACGATGACAAAGAGGTGGTTCCTGGGCGCTTGATACAGGGCCCACGAAAAAAGTCCGAGAAAAGTTCTTGTATCAGGACGGCCGTTTCTCTCTCTTTACCGAGCGTTATGCGCGACATGGTTCCCTCCTTCTGGGGCCGGCGCACAGCGACATTGAGAATGGAGGCGGAACGCATGAGCTACCGGCATGTCGACGAGATCGACCGCGCGGTGCACGTCGCTCGCAAGGCACTCTCCCTCGGGCACCTCAAGAGGCCCGATCGCCTGACCCGCTTCCTCTACCAGCGCTGGTACCTCGGCCTGTCCTCCCAGCAGCCCGAGATGCCAGCGCAGCGCGCCCACGTCTGGCAGGCGTGGAGCAAGCAGTGGACCGACGAGCACACCCGCTCCGGCTCGGACCTGGTGCGTCTGTACCTGACCTGCGCTCCGCACACCTCCCTCCACGCGATAGGCCTGGTCTCGGACCGCGCCAAGCAGTGGGACGTCCCGTGGCGGCTGACCAGCTCGGCGATGAACACGCCGGTCCCGGCCGCCGACGCGACCGTGCTGTACCTCCCGGTCGAGCTGGTCGACGAGCTGCGTCCCGCGCTGGACGAGCTGGTCAACGACCTGCAGCCCTTCCTCGCCAGCGTCGTACCTGCTCTGACCCTGCGCATCGGCCGCGGCGCCTCCCTCGCCCAGAACCCGGCCGACGGCCGCTCGTTCGGCGAGCACCGCTGCAGCCTGGTCGCCCGCTCGGTGATCGAGAGCCAGGAGTTCCACCACAAGGAGCAGGTCGTCCGGACCATGTCGACCTTCCAGGCCGCCGGGATCGACCCGCGCCGCCCCTACCTCGAGACCGCCGGCAAGTGGGACCGCGCGTGGGTGGCCGCCTGACCGGAGCAACGGGCACTTGACGCGGCTCAGGCGGCAGTTCGGCCGCAAGACGAGCAGAGCGCGCGTCGTTCGGGCTGTTTCGTCAGCCGTTCAACCACCCGGCGCAGGACGTACTCGACGTACGCCGGATCGAACATGACCTGCTCCCAGGCGAACCTGACGACGGTCCAGCCGTCGACCACGAACGCGTTGTATCGCACGCAGTCCCGCCTGAGCTGCTTGCGACGCCCGTGGAACTCAAACGACTCTGCTTCGATCACGATGCCGAGTCGTCCGTCGCACAACTCTGAGGCAGCGTGCCCGGTAGCGAGCAGGAAGCGACTCAGCCGCAGCCCGCAGTTCCTGCCGGGTCACGTCACCCTTGCGAAGTGCAGAGTCGGCGATGGTGAGTGCCTCGTCGAAGGGCAGCCTGGCGGCGCAGTCCATCACCGTTCTGACATGGCCGGTGGCGATCCCGGCGCGGTCGGCTGGCGGGACCGTCGCGTAGACGAGCCGCACGCCGCGGCGTCGCTCGGACGGCACGTTTCGGTTGCGGGGCACGACGACCGCCGGTGCCTCCGGCCGCCTCTTCAGCTTCCAGCCATGGTGCTGCGCGGCGGTGTCCAGGCAGAGGAGGCCGGACAGACGCGCTGCGGCTCGGCCCGCCTCGTCGACGCCGGGCAGCGCGTAGTGGGCGCGTGCGTCGCGCACGATCCGTCCACGCCGCGGCCAGCCGAGCACGCCCGAGCCGGCATTCACTGCCCGTTCCTTCGGCTTTCTCTACGGGTTTGGGCCGTTCTGCCTAGCCTGGAGTGATGGTCCGGCGCATCCTTCTGCTCACGCTCGCGTGGCTGGTGGTTGCCCTGCCCTCGGCCGTCGTCGTCACGCTGAGCAGTGCGCGCGAGACGACGTTCGCGGGGCACGAGGTGACCGTGCGGGCGACCCTGGACGGCTGGGCGACGTTCGACCTCGGGCCCTATCTCCCGGACTTCCGGCACCCGTCCACGAGCCGGGTCGGCGTGCGCGTCGACGTAGGCAAGACGACGGCCGTGGACTACGACACCATCGTCCAGCGGTACGCCGTGATCGCCTCGGCGCCGGACAGCCAGGTCGACAAGCTGCGGGGGGTCGTCACCGGCATCGTGCTGCGCGGGGTGCTCGCCGGGTCGCTGATCGGAGTCGTGGCACCGCTGCTGGTCAGGCTGGTAGGCAAGAAGCGGTGGTACGAGCTGGCCCGGCGCATGACCACTCGCAAGGCCGCCGCGCTCGGGATCGCGGTCACCACCGTCTGCACGGGCCTCTACGTCGCGTTCCCCCAGAGCAACGGGCCGCAGGTCGAGGAGGAGCAGTGGCAGCCGATCCAGGACGCCCTGCCCACCGTGCCGATCCCCGAGGAGGCGCGCGCTCTCCAGGTCGACCGCAACCTGATGACGACGGGCAGCGCCCGCCTGGTGGAGAGCCTGGTCAACAGCTACCGCTCGAGCCTGGGGTTCTACACCGACCTGCGGGAGCTCGCCGAGGCCCTCGGACCCCAGCTGCACCCGCGGGCCGAGGACGAGACCGTGGCCGTGCTCGTCAGTGACCGCCACGACAACATCCGCATGGACCCCGTCGCCCGCGGGCTCGCCGACGCAGCCGGCGCGACGATGCTGATCAACGCCGGCGACGACACCAGCAGCGGCGGTTCGTGGGAGGCGTTCAGCCTGGAGTCGCTGGACCACGCGTTCGACGACTTCGAGTACAGGTACGGCGTGGCCGGCAACCACGACAACGGCGACTTCGTCGTCAAGACGTTCCGCAAGCTCGGCTTCACCATGCTCTCCGGCGAGCCGGTCGACGGCCCCGACGGCATCCGGCTCTTCGGCGTCTCCGATCCGCGGTCGAGCGGCCTCGGGAGCTGGATCGACGAGAAGGAGGTGACGTTCAGCGAGCAGAGCCAGCTCATCGCCGACGCGGTCTGCGCCGAGGACGAGGCCGGCCGGCGCGTGAGCGCGCTCGTCGTACACGACGCGAACTCCGCGCAGCTGGCCCTCGACCGCGGTTGCGTCGACCTTGTCCTCTCCGGGCACCGCCACGAGCAGGTCGGCCCCGACCAGGTGATCGGCGAGAACGGCAAGCTCGGCTACCGCTACGTCACGGGTACGACGGGCGGGGCGGCGTACGCCATCGCCATCGGGAGCAAGCTGCGGCGCAACGCCCAGGTCACGCTGGTGACCTTCCGCGACGGCCGGCCGGTCGGGCTGCAGCCGGTGACGTTCCGCACGGTGAAGGACATCGTGGTCGGCGACTACGTCGAGCTGGACCTGGGGGACGCGGAGGAGAGCGGGGCGGCCCCCGCGCCCAGGCGTGCGAACTCGCGGGACCGGTGAGCCCGGAACCGGCCTCCGCGCTCAGCGTGCGAAGGCCGGTCCGGGTCTGGCGGAGGCGGCGGGATTTGAACCCGCGACAGGGATTAACCTGAACCCGCTTAGCAGGCGGGCGCCATAAACCGGGCTAGGCGACGCCTCCAGACAGCGGCCTAGGCTACCTGCCTGGTTGACCTGCGGGCGAATCGGGGGTTCAGCGGAGTTTGCGGTAGCCGTGGCCGCGCGAGCAATGGTCCTGGACGTCGCGGACGAAGTCGTCTCGCGAGCCGGCCAGGAGGCCGACCGGCACCGTCGTCGTACGCCCATCCTTGAGCCGCAGCACGACGACCGGGTGCTCGCCGACAGCTCCGGTGACCACGTCCTCGACGTCCTTCCAGCGACCGCGCTTGACGCCGGCGCCGCGCACCAGGTGGACCTGGTAGCCGACCTCGTCCAGGCGTACGACGACGGCCCGCCGGAGCAGCGCACCCGCAGCCAGGACACCGACCAGGGCCAGCCCGACGACGAGAGTGAGCACCACGATCGGGAGGTCGAGCACCCCGACCAGGACCGCGGTGAGGAAGACCAGCGTGCCGACCGCCGCGAGGAAAAGGCCCATGAATCGGACGCTCATGGCCTGCGAGACTCGATAGTCGGATGGCACGGGATCGATTAGACCCAATCCGCCGCTGCGCCAGCAAATGCGTCACTGATGGCCCTTGTCACAGGTGCGTGACCGGGGTCACACTCAGAAGTCCACCCATGGTGCGCAGGCTGAGAGCCCCCCACGGCGTTCAACCGACCTCAGCAGCACACCCGACCCCGGCGAGGTGGCACTGTGAACGGACTCGACAACGCCCTTCACGGCCTCGAGCAGGCCCTGGCAACGTCTCCGCAGCAGACTTGGCGAGGCGTGGTTCGGCAACGGATGGCCAGTGTTCACGAGGCTCTCAACTCCGAGCGCAGCCGAGCGGGTGAAGCCTGGCTGGCGGCGCGCGAAGGTCATCTGAAGCGAGAACGCCGTCGCATCGCCGAGCGCATGAGCCGTCTCGACGCAGCCGAGGACATCTCCCCCGACGACTTCTCAGCACAGCTGCGCCGGCTGATCCTCGACCTCGAGCACCACCGCCAGCGGGTCAACGACCTGGTCTACGACTCGGTGTCGATGGACCTCGGAGGCTCCGAGTAGCAGCCTCTGCCTGGGCGCGTCGAAGGGCTCGACCAACGGTGCCCACTCGCCCTGGGCGCGCACCTCACCAGTGGTCTCGAAGGGCTCGACCAACGTAGTCGGGCCTGGGAGGTGTGAGCCGCAGAAGGCGATCGGCCATGCCGAAGGCCAAGAAATATTGGGAAGTCGCGGCAGCGGCACTCCCCGCACCGCGGAACGGCCGACTCAAGCAAGAAGCAACGTACAAGAAGAAGACGGCCCACCCCGCCCCCGATGCAAGGGAGCGAAGCGAGCGAGCAGAGGGGGCGGGATTCGAACCCGCGGCTGACATCACTGCCAGCGACCGCTTTCAAGGCGGTTCCGATCGGCCACTCCGGCACCCCTCCTCGGCCCTCGCGGGCCGGTGAGGAGTCTACGGCTCGAGTACGACGAGCGGGTCACCCTCCTGGACGACGTCGCCCTCGCCGACCTTGACCTCGGTGACCGTGCCGCCGTGTTCGGAGAGCACGGGGATCTCCATCTTCATGGACTCCAGCAGCACGACGGTGTCTCCGGGCGCGACCGCGGCGCCCACCTCGACGTACACCTTCATGACGTTGGCGACCATCTCGGCGGCGACGACGAGCGACTCGGGTTGGCGGGCCATGCTCCGGACCGTACACGCGCGGGAGCCTTGCTCGCGCGTCAGGTGGCGGCGGTCACAGCAGGGCTTCGATGCGCTCCGGCTCCGGCCGGTGGGCGGCCTGCTCCTCGAGCTTGCGGGCGCGGCGACCTCGGTTGCCGGTGAGGTAGGCATCAGCGCGTACGACGGCGTAGCCGAGGCCAAGGCCGAGCACGAGGCTGTAGCCCAGGACGAGTCCCGCCTCGGTCAGCGGCACCGCGGGGTTGAGCAGTGACGTGGTGACGACCGAGAGGCCGGCGGCGCCGAACGCGCACACCCACCAGCCCTGGCGGCGACGCGCGCGGGTGGAGACCCCCCAGGCGAGGGCGGGGAAGCCGAGGAGGAACTCGGTCGGCCGCGGGACGCCGCCGAACGTCTCGTGGACCCAGCTGATGCCGTCCTCGACGCTGCCCGTGAAGTCACCGGTGCTCCAGCGGGACAGCGCCTCGGTGTAGGCGAGCCCGACGAACAGCAGCCCGATGCCGCTCACGACTGCTACGGCTCCCCGGCGGCCGAGTCCGTGGATGCCTGCGCCGAGCCGGTAGACCAGCCCCACCGCACCCAGCAGCGCCACGCCCAGCGCGAGGTAGGCGGCACGGTCGACGGAGACCGGCGCCTGGTAGGCCTCGACGGCGAAGGCGCCCACGGCCGCGACGACCGACGCGATCAGCACCTCGCGCATGACGTGCCGGAAGCGGGCGGCCGGCTTGGTCGCCATCACCCCGAGCACCGCGGCCAGGGCGGCCGTGGCCACGGCGGCTCCGGAGAGCAGGATCGGGGACTCGGTGGCGACCGCCGCTACGGCGAGGACCAGCGCGAGCACGCCGGAGTAGTACGGGCGGCCGCCGGTGCGGACTGCCAGGGCGAGGGCGTAGTTGGTGGTGATGACGACGGCACCGGAGGTCGGCACCCACTCGGGTACGCCGAGCGAGGTCCAACCTGATAGGCACAGCAGCAGGCCCACGGCGGTGACCGCCAGCCAACCGCGGAAGAGCTGCGTGGGCGCTGGGGCCTGAGGAGCCCTGGACGGCTGGGGTGCCGCGGCCGGCTTGGGCCGCTTGGGCTCCTTGGCCGGCTGGGTGCTGGCGCGGCGCTTGGGGGGTGGGGCGGCACGTCTGCGACCTGGCTGGTCAGCAGGTGCCACGGCGAACTCTCCCCAAGAGGTGTGCGGTCGACGCGGCCCCGATACCGCTCCTGCGGAGAATACCGCGGGTCAGAAACGCCGGTTGGCCAACGACGGGTTCTCCGAACGGGCCTCGTCGACCCGCGCTGCGTCGACCGTGACCGTCAGGGTGTCGGGCTCCGTGCCGGCCTCGGCCAGCACGTCGCCCCGGGGGTCGACCACCAGGGAGATGCCGGAGTAGCGGGGGCCCGGCTGGGCAGCCCCTGCGACGTAGCAGATGTTCTCGATGGCTCTCGCGGTGAGCAGCGTGCGCCAGTGGTGGACCTTGCGCGGCCCGGCCACCCACGCGGCGGGTACGACGAGGAGGTCCACGTCAGCGGCGTAGCGCCGGGCGGCTTCGGGGAACCGCAGGTCGTAGCAGGTGAGCAGCCCGACCCTCGTGCCACCGACCTTCACGACCACCTTCTGGTCGAGCCCACCGGGGGAGAGCGCATCGGACTCGCGGTAGCCGAAGGAGTCGTAGAGGTGGATCTTCCGGTACGCCGCGCGGACGCCGTCGCGATCCACCACCACCAACGTGTTGAAGGGCAGCCCGTCGGTCCGCTCGAACATGCCCGCGACCACCGTGCGGTCGCCCGCGGCCCTGGTGAGGGCGGAGACGAAGGGTCCGTCCAGCGGCTCGGCGTATGCGGTCACGTCCGAGCCGGGCTTGCCGAAGTCCCGCGCGAAGGCTTCCGGCAGCACGACCAGCTCGGTGTCCGGTAGATCCTCGACGAACGCGCGGTTCTCGGCCGGGTCGAGCGAGGAGGCGGCCTGGACGAGGGAGAGCTCCATGCGACCTATGCTTCCACGCGTGGGAGAACCTCTGCGGCTCGGCGCTGTGATCCTGGCTGGTGGCGGCGCGGCCAGGCTCGGTGGCGTGGACAAGGCCGGCATCGAGATCGGGGGGGTGACCCTGCTCGAGCGCGCGCTCGCGGCGACGATGAGCGCCGTCGAGGTCATCGTCGTCGGAGAGCAGGTGCCCACCACGAGAGCAGTGACCTGGACGCGCGAGGATCCGCCGGGCGGGGGTCCCGCTGCTGGCCTCTACGCCGGGCTCGACGTCTTCGTCCGCGAGCCCGACCTGGTCGCCGTACTCGCGGTCGACATGCCCAAGGCCAACGCCGGTACGTTCGCCAGGCTCACCTGGGCGGCCGAGGCGGGGACGGACGACGGCGCGGTGCTCGAGGACGCCGACGGACGTACGCAGTCGCTGTGCGCGGTCTACCGAACCGAGTCGCTGCGCCGCGTGCGGCCCGAGGACGTGCACAACCTGCCGATCCGGCGACTGCTCGAGCAGCTGGTGCTGGACCGCGTCGCCGCGATCGGCAGCGAGGCACGAGACGTCGACACCTGGCAGGACCTCGAGGACCTCCGGGGCTGACGGGCGGTTGACGGGCGGTACGGGTGACGGGCGGATGACGGGTTGCGTGAACGGCCCATCAGTACGACGCTGGATAGCGTGACTCTGCACGACTGGATCGACGAGCTCTGCGACGCCCTCGACATCGAGACCGAGGTCGACGAAGGCCTCATCCTCGACCTCGCCCGCGATGCAGCGCACAACGTGGAGCGGGTAGCCGCGCCGATCTCGACGTACCTGCTCGGCTACGCGGCCGCGCTGCACGGTGGGAGCCAGGAAGAGGTCGAAAGGCTGGCCGGTGCCGCGATGGCGCTCGCGGAGAAGTTCGGCGGCGAAGAGGTCTCGGCTGACGACTTCGACGAGGCGGACCTGGTAGAGGCCGAGTAGCCGGAAGCGCGCTTGGCCGGTGCCGCCACTAGCCGGCCGGCAGCGTGCCGGGAGGCCTCAGGCCCCTGCGAGCCGGCTGCCCCGCCCGGCGGAGGCACTCTCGGCCAAGCAACTAGATTGCGGGTATGCGTGCTGTTGTTGTGCCGGAGCCCGGAGGGCATGAGGCCCTCACCATTGCCGACGTCCCCGACCCGGAGCCGGGCGCCGGCGAGGTCGTGATCGACGTGGCGGCCACCGCGATCAACCGCGCGGACCTTCTGCAGCGCCAGGGCTTCTACCCTCCGCCCCCTGGCGCCTCCGACATCATCGGCCTGGAGTGCAGCGGTGTCGTCAGCGCGGTAGGAGCCGACGTCACCGGCTTCACCGTCGGCGACGAGGTGTGCGCACTGCTCTCGGGCGGCGGCTACGCCGAGAAGGTCGCCGTGCCCGCAGGGCAGGTGATGCCGGTGCCGACGGGCGTCTCGCTCGTCGAGGCCGCGGCCCTGCCCGAGGTCGCGTGCACCGTCTGGTCCAACGTGTTCATGGTCGCGGGGCTGCAGCCGGACGAGACGTTCCTGGTGCACGGTGGTGCGGGCGGCATCGGCACGATGGCGATCCAGCTCGCCAAGGCGTACGGCGCGCGGGTGCTCGCCACCGTCGGGTCCGCCGAGAAGGCCGACGTCGCGCGTCAGCTCGGTGCAGAGGTCGTGATCGACTACAAGGAGCAGGACTTCGTCGAGGAGGTCACCGCCCTCGGCGGCGCGGACGTGATCCTGGACAACATGGGAGCGTCCTACCTCGACCGCAACCTCAAGGCCCTGGCAAGCGAAGGTCGCCTGGTCGTGATCGGCCTGCAAGGTGGCGTGAAGGCGGAGCTCAACCTGTCGGCGTTGATGGCCAAGCGGGCCGCCGTCATCGGTACGACGCTGCGCGCGCGCCCGGTCCACGAGAAGGCCGCGATCTGCGCCGCGGTCGTCGAGCACGTGTGGCCGCTGGTGGCGGAGGGTCGCGTTCGCCCGGTGGTGCACGCGTCGTACCCGCTCGCGCAGGCGTCGCGTGCGCACGAGGTGATGGAGTCCGGATCTCACGTGGGGAAGCTCCTGCTGACGCCGTAGGGTGGCGGCATGAGCGATCAGACCCCTGAGCAGGAAGACGGTCCCCGCCTGGTCATCATCGGCCCCGACGGGCAGCAGGCCGAGGTGGCGGCGCCCGACGGCGACGACGACCGTCTGGTGACCGACCTGGTCGAGCAGCCGGCCAAGGTCATGCGCATCGGCAGCATGATCCGCCAGCTCCTGGAGGAGGTGAAGTCCGCGCCGCTCGACGAGGCTTCGCGAGCCAGGCTCGCCGACATCTACTCGGCGTCGATCAAGGAGCTCGAGGCCGGGCTGGCTCCCGAGCTGGTCGAGGAGCTCGAGCGGCTCTCCCTGCCGTTCACGACCGAGACGCCGTCCGAGGCCGAGCTGCGGATCGCCCAGGCCCAGCTCGTCGGGTGGCTCGAGGGGCTCTTCCACGGCATCCAGACCGCCATCTACGCCCAGCAGGTGGCAGCGCGGGCCCAGCTGGAGCAGATGCGCCGGGCCCTGCCGCCGGGCGCCATGCCTCCGGACATGCAGGGTCGGCCGCAGGGCATGCCGGGCCAGCCGACTCAGGAGGAGTCGCCCGGCTCGGGCGGCATGTACCTCTGACCAAGACCCGTCGAGGGCCTGGAACCACCCGGTTCCAGGCCCTTGCTGCTGTCCGAACGGCGGCTCCGCGTGACGCCGGTAACACCTGCAAGCAGCGGCACGCCTGAACGGAGGCGCTGGGCGGCGTTTCCCCTTGCAGCGTGAGCCAGAGCACGTGCTAACAGGTTGCAAGCACCCCGCTTCCACGGGCACCATGGATACCGACGGTATGGAACCAAAATGGTTCGTTGCCGAACCTGATCGGTCAGTCCAGGCTCAAGGAGGAAGCAGATGCGCCGCTCCCGCGAGGAGATCGACCGCACGATCCTCGATGGTGCCGCCGAGGTGTTCGCCCAGCACGGCTACGCGCACACGTCCGTCCAGCTGATCGCCGACACCGTCGGCTACTCCAAGGCTGGGCTGCTCCACCGCTTCCGTAGCAAGGAGTCGCTCTACCGAGCCGGTCTCGACGCCGGCGAGGTCCTGGTCAACCAGGTGCTCGACCAGGCCGCCGCGCTCCCGTACGACGAGCACCGGCCTCGCCGCGTGCTGGAGCTCCTGACCAGGGCCGCGATCGCCCACCCCGGGATGGCCGCGATGCTGCTGCGAGCGTTCGACCCCGACTCCGACACCCCCGCGGACACAGAGATCCGGATCATCGGCTACCGGCTCCTCGCCGTCCTCAACCCGCCGTTCTCCACGGCAGCCGAGCGCCTCCGCGTGGCCCTCGCCCTGAACCTCGTCGTCGAGGCCGCGACCGTGCAGTCCAAGCGCCTCGACTTCGACGTGTCGGTTCCTGCTGACCAGCTCGTGCCCCTGGTCGTCGACCTCGCCCTCCACACGCTGTACGCCCCCGCGGGCGCAGGCTCCTGAGCTGACTGACCAGAAAGGCCAGCCATGTCCTCCCTCCTCTATGCCCTCGGCAAGCTCTGCTACCGCCGGTGGCGCGTCGTCATCGCCCTGTGGGTCACCGCTCTCCTGGTGGTCGGCGGCAGCGGCTACCTCCTGGGCAACGGTCCCAAGGACGAGTTCCGCATCCCCGGTGCCGAGTCGATGGAAGCCTTCGACACCCTGAAGCACACCTTCCCGGAGATCGCCGGCGCCAACGGCCAGATGCTGGTCATCGCCGAGCAGGGCAAGGTGACCGACCCGGAGAACCGGGCAAAGATCCTCGAGGTCACCAAGGAGCTCGGGGACGTCGACCAGACGGTCATGATCCTGAGCCCGTGGGACACGCTGCTCAAGACCCAGGACACCATCACCCAGGACGAGAAGGCTGCCCTGATCAACGTTCAGATGAGCGTGTCGGTGGAGCAGATCAAGCCGTCCACCCAGGCAGCGCTGGAGAAGCTGGCTGAGGAGTCCTCCACCGACGAGCTCACCTTCCACGCCGGTGGTGGCGCGTACGGCCCGGTGCCGCCCAAGATCGGCCCGAACGAGGCCATCGGCGTGCTGGTCGCACTGCTCGTGCTGGCCCTGACGTTCGGGTCGATGGTCGCAGCCGGGCTTCCGCTGCTCTCCGCCGGTGCCGGCATCGGCATCGCGATGGGCGTCGTCTGGTTCGCCACCAAGTGGCTCGTGATCACCACGACCGCGCCGTTCCTCGCCCTGATGGTCGGCCTGGCGGTCGGCATCGACTACAGCCTCTTCGTGCTCGCCCGTCACCGGGACGAGCTGGCCAAGGGCGTCGACCCGGAGGAGTCCACCGGCCGCGCCGTGGCGACCGCCGGCTCGGCCGTCGTCTTCGCCGGCGCCACCGTGATGATCGCGCTGGTCGGCCTCGCCGTCACCGGCATCCCGTTCCTGGCGCTGATGGGCCTCGCGGCCGCGATCGCGGTGCTCACCGCCGTACTCGCGTCGCTGACGCTGATCCCCGCGACCTTCGGCCTGCTCAAGCACCGCCTGGTGCCCCGCGCCAAGAAGGAGCGCAAGCCCAAGAAGTCGGGCAGGACGCGAAAGACGATCGGCGAGCGCTGGGTCAGGGCCGCTACCCGCGTCCCGCTGATGACGGTCGTCGTGATCACGGCCGGCCTGCTGGCGCTCACGATTCCCGCGCTCAACATGCGCGTCGCGCTCCCGGACAACGGAACCGCTCACCACGGCACGACGCAGCGTGAGGTGTACGAGACCGTCGGTGAGGAGTGGGGCAGCGGCTACAACGGCCAGATCGTGCTCACCGCGAGCATCGTGCAGAACCGCGAGCCGTTCGAGCTGATCGAGAGCGTCAAGAAGGACATCCTCCGTCTCGACAACATCAGGTCGATCCCGATCGCCACGCCCAACCCGCCGGACGGCGACACGATGATCATCCAGATCGTGTCGAAGACCGGCCCCAACGACCCGCAGACCGTGCAGCTGGTCCACGACCTGCGCGACCTCTCGAAGGACCTCGCGAAGAAGTACGACATCAACCCGCAGGTCACCGGTATGACGGCGGCCTCGGTCGACATCGCCGAGCAGCTGCGCGCCGCCGTGATCCCGTTCGGCATCCTGGTCATGGGGCTCTCGCTGGTCCTGCTGGCCATCGTGTTCCGCTCGATCGCCGTACCGGTCAAGGCCACGCTGGGCTACCTGCTCTCGGTCGGGGCGTCGTTCGGCGTCGTCACCCTGGTCTTCCAGGAGGGCTTCCTGGCCGACCAGCTCAATGTGGTCTCGGTCGGCCCGATCGTCTGCTTCCTGCCGATCCTGCTGATGGGCCTGCTCTTCGGCCTGGCCATGGACTACGAGGTCTTCCTCGTCTCCCGCATGCGGGAGGAGTACGTGCACGGCCACGACGCGCAGACCTCGATCAGGTCCGGCTTCGCGGCCTCCGCCAAGGTCGTCATCGCTGCGGCGCTGATCATGGTCGCCGTGTTCGCGGCCTTCGAGCCGCACGGCGACTCCGTGACGCAGCCGATCGCGTTCGCGCTGGCCGTGGGTGTGTTCATCGACGCGTTCGTCGTACGGATGACGCTGGTGCCCGCCACCATGGCGCTGCTGGGCGACAAGGCCTGGTGGATGCCGAAGTGGCTGGACAAGCGCCTGCCCGTCTTCGACGTGGAGGGTGAGGGCGTCAACCACCAGCTCGAGCTGGCGGAGTGGCCGCACGCGGATGCGCACGCCGGCATCCACGCGGACCGCATCCGGCTCCTCGCCAAGGACGGCTCCGCCTTGTACGGCCCGGTCTCGTTCGAGGTCGCGCCGGGCGAGGTGACCCTGGTCCGCGGACTCAGCCACACAGCACGTACGGCGCTCGCGCTGACCGTCAGCGGCCGGGTCCACCTCACCGAGGGCAAGCTCAAGGTGGCCGGCCAGGTGGTGCCGCAGCAGATGATCCTGCTCCGCCCCTCCGTCTCGGTCGTCCGTCTCGCCGAGGAGAGGGACCCGATCGCCGCCGTACGCGAGGCGCTGACCGACCGCACCAAGGTGCTCGTCGTCGACGGGCTCGACGCCGTGTCCTCGACCCAGGACCGGGACGTCCTGGTCGCCGAGATCCGCGAGCACGCCCACACGTCGGGTGTCGCTGCCCTCGCCACGCTCTCCCGAGAGGCCCTTGCGTCCCTCGGTGTCCATGACCCGGCCATCCGAGTCCTCGATCTGCAGACCAGCCGGGTGACCCCGCTCGGCTCGCCCGTCACGGAAGGAGCTCCGGCATGAGCTACCTGAGCAGGCTGAACCTCAACAACACCGAGCGGACGACCGGGAAGAAGTTCGGCATCCTTGCCCTCCTGGGTCTGATGCTGGTCCCGGCCGTGCTCGCCGCCTCGTTCCAGTGGACGCAGGTGGACGCGACCGAGAACCTGGACCGCCTGGACGCGGCCGTCGTGAACCTCGACGAGCCCGTGACCGTCGACGGCCAGCTCGTCCCGATCGGGCGGCTCATGGTCGAGCAGCTCACCGACAGGTCCCTGCCGGTCAACATCAACTGGGTGCTGACCGACGAGGCGGACGCCGAGGACGGCCTGGAAAACGGCACGTACGCCGCCGCGGTGACGATCCCCGAGAGCTTCTCCTCCGACGCCACGTCGGTGTCGCTGATGGACCCGAAGAAGCTCAAGCCCGCGATCCTCGACGTACGCACGTCGACGGCGGCGGGCGTGATGGACCCGACCATCGGGCAGGCCCTGTCGGTGACGATCACCGACGCGCTCAACAGCGAGCTCACCAAGGAGTTCCTCAACAACATCTTCCTCAAGCTCGCACCGCTCAAGGAGGACCTCGAGCGTGCGGTCGACGGGTCCGGACAGATCGCGAACGGCCTCGACCAGGCGTACGACGGGTCACTGAGCCTGATGGAGGGCCTGGCCAAGATCGCCTGGGGCTCGGACAAGGTGGCAGACGGCAACGCACAGCTGGCCGCCGGCCTGGACCTGATGTGGAACAAGACCAAGGGCCTGCCCGCCAAGGTGCAGCTGCTCACCGACGGCGGCCACATGGTGGCCGACGGGGCGAACGAGCTCAACGACGCAGTCAGCACCTACAAGGGCGAGCTCCGCAACGCAGTAGGCATCATCCGTGAGCTCGACGCGAAGTCGGGTCCGGCCAAGCGCGAGATCCAGCGACTGCTCGAGGTGGTGCGTGCTCTCGAGCCCGTCCTGGCCGCCTCGATCACCGCCTGTCGCAACGCTCCTGATGCCGTCCAGAACCAGGAGCCCTGCTCCACGCTCCTCGCCGCCAGCGCAGTGCTCGACACCGCGAAGGGCATCACCGGTGTCCAGGAGACCGAGGACCTGATCGCCGCCCTCAGCAACGCGATGGCGCAGCTGACCTACCTCGCCAACCAGACGGGCACGCTGACCGACGGTCTGCAGAAGCTGGCCTGGGGCGCGGGCCGGGTGGCCGGCGGTCTCGACCAGCTCAACGCCGGCGTACCGCAGCTGGTCGACGGCATCCACCAGGCTCGCGACGGCTCGATCAAGCTGAAGAACGGCTCGCGCGAGCTGGCCGACGGAGCGGCGTACGCCGCCGAGGAGGTCAAGGCGCTGCCGGCCGGGCTCGACCAGCTGCGTGACGGTGCGTACCTGCTGCACAACGGCCTGGCCGACGGTCAGGAGCAGATCCCGGACTGGACCAACGAGGAGGCGCAGCAGATGATGGGTGCCGTCAACTCCCCGGTGCAGCCGCAGAAGCCGCAGCTGCCGAACCCGGACCTCTCGGCCGGCTACTTCACGGCGCTGGCTCTCGCGATCGCCGCCCTGGTGGTCTTCATGCTGATCCGTGCGATCCCGGCGAAGGCGATGACGTCGAACCTCAACGCCTTCAGGCTCACCATGCGGGCCTACTGGCCGGCGGTCGTGATCGCGGTCCTTCAGGCACTCCTGGTCGGGCTGGCACTGCAGACCGCTCTCGACCTGTCGCTGCCCAAGCTGCTGGCGTTCACCGGCGTCGTCTTCGTCGCCGCGCTGAGCATGCTGGCGGTCAGCCAGGCCCTGGTCGCCGCGCTGGGTGGCGCCGGTCGCTTCGTGGCCCTCTTCGCCATCGCGGTGAGTGCACCGACTGCGCTGATCAGCACCACCCCGGACTGGCTGCAGACCCTGATCGACCTGACCCCGATCGCGCCCACGATCGACGCCCTCCGTGGTGTGATCACCGGCGCGAACGTCGCCGCCCCGGTCACCGCGCTTCTGGTGTGGGGTGTGGCGGGCATCGTGGTGACGGTTCTCTCGATCACCAAGGAGCGTCAGGTCTCGGTCAAGGCGCTGGCGCGGCTGGCCTGAGCGGGGGGCCGCTGGGGTGGGGGTTTCCCCACGGTATGCAGCCGAACCCGGGCTTCCCACGATGGGCACCGTGTGGGAGGCCCGGCTCCACCCTGGTAGGCCAGCCGAGTGTCCGGTTTATCCCTGCATACCGTGGGGAACCCGCGCCACGGTCAGACCTCGTCGCGCGTCGCCCGGTCGCGCCGGAAGATCTTCTCTCCGAGCCACACGACGGGGTCGTACTTGCGGTCGACGACGCGCTCCTTCAGCGGGATGATCGCGTTGTCGGTGATCTTGATGTGCTCGGGGCAGACCTCGGTGCAGCACTTGGTGATGTTGCACATGCCGAGTCCGGCAGCGTCCTGAGCGAGCTTGCGGCGGTCGTTGGTGTCGAGCGGGTGCATGTCGAGCTCGGCATAGCGCAGGAAGAAGCGCGGCCCGGCGAAGGCGGGCTTGTTGTCCTCGTGATCGCGTACGACGTGGCAGACGTCCTGGCAGAGGAAGCACTCGATGCACTTGCGGAACTCCTGCCCGCGCTCGACGTCGACCTGCATCATGCGGCGCTTCCCGTCGGCGTCGCGTGGGGTCGGCGCGAAGGCGGGCAGCTCCTTGGCCTTCTCGTAGTTGAACGAGACGTCGGTGACCAGGTCGCGGATGACCGGGAAGGCGCGCAGCGGAGTGACGGTGATCGTCTCGCTCTGGTCGAAGTCGGCCAGCCGGGTCATGCACAGCAGCTTCGGCCTGCCGTTGATCTCCGCGGAGCACGAACCGCACTTGCCGGCCTTGCAGTTCCAGCGGATCGCCATGTCACCGGCCTGGGTGGCCTGCAGCCGGTGAAGCGCGTCGAGGACGACCTCGCCCTCCTCGACGCCGACCACGAAGTCCTTCAGCTCGCCCCCGGACTGGTCGCCCCGCCACACGCGCATCTTCAGGTCGTAGCCCATGTCATGCCCCCTCGAAGAAAGTCTTCAGCTCGTCCGGCATGACGGGCAGCGGCTGGTGCTCGAGGTCGACGGACTCGCCGGACTCGTCGAGCGTGAGCACGAGGTTCTTGGCCCCCCACTCCGGGTTGGGTCCGGGGTAGTCGTCGCGGGTGTGACCGCCGCGTGACTCCTGCCGCTCCAGCGCCGCCTTGGCGATGCACTCGGAGACGATGAGCATGTTGGCCAGGTCCAGGGCCAGGTGCCAGCCCGGGTTGTACTGGCGGTTGCCCTCGACCGAGAGGTTCTTGGCCCGTTGCTTGAGCTTCTCGATCTCGCCCAGCGACTCGGCGAGCTCGCTCCGGGTCCGGATGATCCCGACCAGTCGCTGCATGACGTCCTGGAGGTCCTTCTGGATGGTGTACGGGTTCTCGCCGCCCTCGTGCATGAACGGCGCGAGCGCCGTCTGCTGGGCAGCCTTGACCTGCTCGTCGCTGACCTTCGGCTTGTCGTCGCGGCCACGGTAGGAGTGGTACGCCGCGTTGTGGCCGGCCCTGCGACCGAACACCAGCAGGTCGGAGAGGGAGTTGCCACCGAGGCGGTTGGAGCCGTGCATGCCGCCGGCGACCTCGCCCGCGGCGTACAGGCCGTGGACCAGCGACTCCTCGGTGTCCGCGTCGACCTCGACACCGCCCATCACGTAGTGGCAGGTGGGGCCGACCTCCATCGGCTCAGCGGTGATGTCGACGTCCGCGAGCTCCTTGAACTGGTGGTACATCGACGGCAGCCGGCGGCGGATGAACTCCGAGTCGCGGCGCGAGGCGATGTCGAGGAAGACGCCACCGTGCGGTGACCCACGACCGGCCTTGATCTCGGAGTTGATCGCGCGGGCGACCTCGTCGCGCGGCAGCAGCTCGGGCGGGCGGCGGTGGTTCTTCTTGTCGGTGTACCAGCCCTCCGCCTCCTCGATCGTGTCGGCGGTCTCCTTCTTGAAGAAGTCCGGGATGTAGTTGAACATGAACCGCTCGCCGTCGGAGTTCTTCAGCACGCCGCCGTCGCCGCGCACCGACTCCGTCACGAGGATGCCCTTGACCGAGGGCGGCCAGACCATGCCCGTCGGGTGGAACTGCACGAACTCCATGTTGATCAGGCTGGCGCCGGTGCGCAGGGCGAGGGCGTGGCCGTCGCCGGTGTACTCCCAGGAGTTCGAGGTGACCTGGTAGCTCTTGCCGATGCCACCTGTGGCGAGCACGACCGCGGGGGCGTGGAACGCCACGAAGCGGCCGGTCTCGCGCCAGTAGCCGAACGCCCCGGACACGCGGTCGCCGTCCTTGAAGACCTCGGTGACCGTGAACTCCATGAACACGTCGATGCCGAGTGCAACCGTGCGCTGCTGCAGGGTGCGGATCATCTCCAGGCCGGTGCGGTCACCGACGTGGGCGAGCCGGGCGTAGCGGTGGCCGCCGAAGTCGCGCTGCGAGATCAGCCCGTCGCCGGTGCGGTCGAAGAGGGCACCCCACTCCTCGAGCTCGAGCACCCGCTCCGGCGCCTCCTGGGCGTGCAGCTGAGCCATCCGCCAGTTGTTGAGCATCTTCCCGCCACGCATGGTGTCGCGGAAGTGCACCTCCCAGTTGTCCTCGGGGTAGAGGTTGCCCATCGCCGCGGCGATGCCACCCTCGGCCATCACGGTGTGGGCCTTGCCGAGCAGCGACTTGCAGACGACGGCCACCTTGGCGCCCGCGTCGTGGGCCGCGATCGCCGCGCGGAGGCCGGCACCACCGGCACCGATCACCACCACGTCGTACTCGTGGGTCTCGATGCCCGTGTCCGTGCCCGGATCCATCCGGTTGCCGGTCATCGGGTGCCGGGTCTCACTCACGTCAGAAGAACCTCACGTCGTTGAAGGCGTCGATGGCGAGCAGATAGATGTAGAGGTCTGCGAGCCAGATCGAGAAGAGGGAGTACCAGGCGTACTGCGCGTGCTTCACGTTGAGCTTGGAGACCAGCGTCCACGCCCTGTAGCGCACCGGGTGCTTGGAGAAGTGCCGGAGCCGGCCACCGACGGTGTGCCTGCAGGAGTGGCACGACAGGGTGTAGAGCCAGATCATCGCCGCGTTCAGCACGAGGACCAGGGTGCCGAGACCCATGTGTCCCCACTCGTGGTGCTCGTCGCGGAACGCGAGCACCGCGTCGTAGGTCAGGAGGACGGCGAACCCCAGGGCGACGTACCAGAAGTAGCGGTGGATGTTGTTGATGATCAGGGGGAGCCGCTTCTCGCCGGTGTACTGCGCGTGCGGCTCCGCCACCGCACAGGCAGGCGGGCTCAGCCAGAACGAGCGGTAGTAGGCCTTGCGGTAGTAGTAGCAGCTCATCCGGAAGCCCAGCGGGAAGATCAGGATGACCAGGGCCGGCGACAGGGACCACCAGTCGAGCGGCGTGCCGAACTCGCTCGAGCCCTCGACACAGTCGCTGGTCAGGCAGGGCGAGTAGAACGGCGAGAGGTACGGCGAGGAGTAGTAGTCACTGCCCATGAACGCCCGCCACGTCGCGTAGACGACGAAGGCGAAGAACACCAGGAAGGTGACGAGGGGGTAGACCCACCAGCGATCCTGGCGGAGGGTCTTCTCGGGAATCTGGGCACGGCGAGGACTGCGTACGCCTGTCGGCATGTCAGTGCCGCCCTACTGGGCGTGCTGCGCTTCCGAGTCGGACCCGTCCCAGAGGTTGTCGTCATAAGGGGTGTCGTCGATCTCGACGATGTCCTGCTCGGCCGCCGGGCGGTGACCAGGCTTCGGCTCGCCGATCTCGAGCAGGTCGTCCTTGAGCCGGGAGACGTCCGAGAGGAGGCGCTTGACCCCCAGGGTGTCTCCGAACTCGTTGGCGACCCGCGCGGCGGCGGCGGTCAAGGAGTCGATCGCTGCCTTGGCGGCGGCTACGGCGTCCTGTGTCATTCGATGAACCTCCAGCTGACCTGGCACATGCATCCGTCAGTGGCCTGAGTCTTCCCCGGAACCCGGCTTTTGAAAAGGGGAAACGCTGGGCTTGTTGCACTCGCCAAGGAGCGGAACCTCGCTAGCGGTCGTGGTTCTCGTCATTCTTGCGGTAGGCGTTGACGATGAAGAGCATGCCGCCGACCAGAGCCACGAAGATCAGGAACGCGATCGGGCCGACCCAGCGGCCGTTGTCCTCGGTGGCCGGCCGTGGGGCGGTGCCGGCGTACGCGGGGGTCGTGGTCATCAGCACCACGAAGGTCACGGCAGCGAACAGGACGCGCTTCATGTCTCCAGCGTACGGCGGGAGATCCGCTCCCCTGGAGCCACCCCGGGTTGGTGGGACGGCCCCACACCGCGTGGTACGCGATGACCGACGAGGACTACCGGAACAGCGTCTCGAGGACCTGAGCGACACCGTCCTGGTCGTGCGGCGGGGCGACGTGGTCGGCCGCGGCCTTGGTCGACTCGTGCCCGTTCTCCATCGCGTACGACGTGCCGGCCCACTGCAACATCGGGATGTCGTTGGGCATGTCGCCGAAGGCCACCACCTCGTCGGGCTTGATGCCGTGCTCGATGCAGTACAGCTCGAGCGTGCTGGCCTTGGTCACGCCGGCTGCGCTCATCTCCACCAGCGACCCGATCGAGGACCACGTCGTGGTGACCAGGTGGCCCACCGTCTCCTCGAGGGTCGCCCAGAACGCGGCAGCCTCCTGCTCCAGGTGGAGCGCGAGGAGCTTGACGACGTTGTCGGTGAAGACCACGTCGAGCGGACCGACGTCGAGCTCGAGACGGTCGGCGTCGTCGGGGGCCGGCAGGAACGAGGGCTCCTTGCCGAAGCCGGTGGTCTTCTCCAACGCGAACATCGTGCCAGGCACCTCGGCGCGGATCAGCGCAGCCACCTCGAGCCCGACCGCGGGCGGGATGGTGCGGGCCTGGATCACCTCGTGCCGCTGTACGTCGTACACGATGCCACCGTTGCTGCAGATCGCGATGCCGTGGCCGCCGACGTGCTCCCAGAGGTCGTCCATCCACCGGATCGGGCGACCCGTCACGAAGACCACCGTGACCCCGCGGTCGTCGAGCTCGGTGAGCACCTCGAGCGTGCGCTCGGTGACCACGCCGCCGGCGCCGAGCAGCGTGCCGTCGAGGTCGGTCGCAACCAGCTTGAGCACGCGGTCAGCCTAGGTCAGGGCTGACGACCTCGACTTGGAAGCCCAGACAACGCAGTGGATCCAGCGATTCGGACATATCGCACCCTGACCTCGGCCACACTGCTGGGGTGATCCGCTTGACCGCTCTTCTGCTCCTCGCCGGCATCTCCGTCGTCGTGCCCACTCCGGCGTACGCGGCCGGCGTGACCTGCACGCTGACCGGCACCGACCTGGACATCACCGTGCCTGCTGGCGCGGCGATGCGGCTGAGCCAGACCGAACAGGGCTACGTGCTCGTGGAGCAGGGCCTGACGGCGGAGCCCTGCACGAACGGCATGGATGACATCCTCGCCAGCACGCTGACCAGCATCGACCTGGTCGGCTCGGCCAACGCGTGGACCTTCGACGCCTCGCAGTTCTGGGAGCAGACCGTCACGATCACCAGCACCACAGACGTCGCCCTCACGATCGTCGGCAACGACGGCGTCGATGTGGGCGAGGGCAACGACCTCTGGCAGACACCGCTCGGCGGTGCGCTGGACCTCAACGTGGACTTCGACACGGACCCCGAGCTGGTCGTGGCGGCCGCCCCGGGCACAACCAAGTTCGACGCCCTCGGCGGTGACGACGTGGTGCACCTCGACGGTTGGGACTCGGTCGGCGACACCGTGGTCGATGGCGGCGAGGGCATCGACGACCTGCGCGGCACTTCCGGCAATGACCAGGTCACCCCGGGCGAGGGCGCCGACACGGTGGAGACCCTCGGGGGCGAGGACACGGTGCTGCTCTGGCCGGACGACGAGCCGGACAGCGTCGACGGCGGCTCGAGTGGGGACGTCCTGCGGTTCGAGTCCGACGAACCGGTGCTGTACCACGACAACGGAGCAGACGACGACGGTGCGCCGGACGAGGGCGATGACCTGACCGGATTCAGCGAGGTCCATGGCGGCCTCGCCGGCGATCGGTTGACCGGCAACGACGGCGGCGCGAGGCTGTACGGCGGGCCAGGGAACGACGTACTGGTCTCCGGCTCCGGCAACGACATCCTCGCCGGCGAGGCGGGCTTCGACACCATCAGCTTCGCCGATGGCGGCGCTGTGGTGGTCAACGGAGGCACCGCCACCGGCCAGGGCACCGACACGATGACCGACCCGAGCACCGAGAGAGTGCAGGGGAGCCCCCACGCCGACAAGATCACGACCTCGTCGTCTTCCGCGGTCGTGCAGCCCGGCAAGGGCAACGACACCGTGACTGCACCCGGGTCCGGCGTACGGCTGGTGTCCGAGTCCACGAGCGACGGCTCCGACACCTTCACGGCAGGGCCGGGCGGCATCTGGGACTACTCCCGGCGGACCACGCCGGTCCTGGCGAGCACCGCCGCCGACGGCAAGGTCGACGGCAGCGCCGGCGAGCGGGACGACGTCCGCGTGCGCGTGCTCGTCGGCGGCCTCGGCAACGACCGGCTCGACGGCTCCTCCGGCGTCGACCTGCTGTCCGGCGGGCCCGGGGGGGACGTGCTCATCCCGGGCAACGGCAACGACCGTGCGTACGGCGGCCCCGGGGGAGACATCTTCCGCGAGGGCAGGAAGGCCAGCGGTAGCGACGTGCTCTTCGGCGGACCCGGTCTCGACACCGTCAGCTATGTGCAGCGGACCAAGGCCGTCCGCGTCACCCTCGACGCCCGGGCCGACGACGGTGCGAGCGGCGAACGCGACGCGGTGGAGCCCGACATCGAGGGCGTGATCGGCAGCGCGAAGAACGACTACCTGCGCGGCAGCGTTCGCGCTGACGTGCTCGACGGCTGGGGCGGCAACGACAAGATCAAGGGCGGCCCGGGCAACGACCGGCTCAAGGGCGGCAAGGGCACGGATCGGTTGCTCGGCGGCGCCGGCAACGACCGTTTCCAGGCCAAGGACGGCGCGCGCGACCTGGTCGCCGGCAGCAACGGCCGGGACGTCGCGGTCGTGGACGCGAAGGACCGCGCCAGCTCCGTCGAGGTGAAGCGCGCGAGGTAGTCGCTGCTAGAACCAGCGCTCGAGCTCTTGGGCCGCGCCGTCGTCGTGCACGGTGGCGGTGACGGCGTCAGCCGCGCTCTTGACCTCGTCGACGGACTGGCCCATCGCAACGCCGCGGCCGGCCCAGCGCAGCATGTCGGTGTCGTTGCGACCGTCGCCGATGGCCAGCACGTCAGCCTGGTCGACCCCGAGCCGCTCGGCCACGGACGCCAGCGCCGAGGCCTTGGAGACACCCTCGGGGGCGAGGTCCAGCCACGCCGTCCAGCCGATGAAGTAGTTGGTGCCCTGCAGACCGAGCCGCTCCGCCAGCTCGATGAACGACTCCGCCGAGGAGTCGGGATCGCGGATGATCACGCGCGTGACCGGCTCGGCGACCAGCTCCTCGACCGACTGCAGCACCATCTGGCCGGTGATCTCCCCCTCGGGGAAGTGCCGGTTGACGCGGTAGCCGACGCCGACCTCCTCCACAGCCACCATGGCGTGCGGCACGTGCGTCATCAGCTCACGCACGACCTCGCTCGCGTCGAAGGTGACGGCGTCGAGCACCTCGACCGGCCGGTAGCGGAACGTCACCGCGCCGTTGCTCGCGACCGTGAGAACCTGGTCGCCGCTGCGGGGCAGGTCGAGCATGTCCCAGACGCGGGTGATGCCGTAGGTCGATCGGCCGGTCGCGAGGACGACGTGGACACCCGAGTCGACGGCCCGCTGGATGGCAGCGTGGACGCGCGGGCTGATCGCCTCCGCGACCGTGCCGGCACCCTCCTCAGGGGCGAAGAGAGTGCCGTCGATGTCGAGCGCGACCAGCTTGTAGCTCACCAGCGGTCCCCGCAGCGGTGCGCGCGTCGTGGGGCGGTCATAGTGGCTTCAGCGTCTCTCGCCCTTGCAGGTAAGGGCGGAGCGCCTCGGGGACGCGGACCGATCCGTCCGCCTGCTGGTGCGTCTCGAGCAGCGCGACGATCGTGCGGGTCATCGCGCAAAGCGTGCCGTTGAGGGTCGCGAGCGTCTGCGTGCCTTCCGCGAAGCGCCCGCGGATGTCGAGCCGGCGGGCCTGGAAGTCGGTGCAGTTGGAGGTGCTCGTCAGCTCGCGGTACTTGCCCTGCGTCGGGATCCACGCCTCGCAGTCGAACTTGCGCTGGGCACTGAGCCCGAGGTCACCGGCCGCCACGTCGATGACCCGGAAGGCGAGCTCGAGCTTGGTGAGGAACTCCTTCTCCCACTCGAGCAGTCGCTGGTGCTCGGCGTACGACTCCTCGACGGTCGTGTAGGTGAACATCTCGACCTTGTCGAACCAGTGCACGCGGATGATGCCGCGGGTGTCCTTGCCGTAGGAGCCGGCCTCCTTGCGGAAGCAAGGGCTGAACGCGGCGTAGCGAAGCGGGAGCTGGGCGCCGTCGAGGATCTCGTCGGAGTGGTACGCCGCCAGCGGGACCTCGCTGGTGCCGACGAGATAGAGCTCCTCGCCCTCGATGCGGTAGACGTCGTCGGCCGCCTGGCCGAGGAAGCCGGTGCCGTCCATCGCCCGCGGCTTGACCAGCACGGGCGGGATGACCGTCGTGAAGCCGGCCGCGCGAGCCTGGTCCATCGCGAGGTTGACCAGTGCGAACTCCAGGTCGGCGCCCACGCCGGTCAGGTAGTAGAACCGGGCGCCGCTGACCTTCGCGCCCCGGTCGATGTCGATCGCCCCGAGCAGCTTGCCGAGCTCGACGTGGTCGCGCGGCTCGAAGTCGAACTCGCGCGGGGTGCCGATCGTCTCCAGCACGACGAAGTCGTCCTCGCCGCCCGCGGGCGCCTCGTCGGCCGCGAGGTTGGGGATCGACTCGACCGCGCGCCGGTAGATCTCCTCGGCGTCGTTCTGTCGCGCCTCGGCCGCCTTCACGTCCGCTGCCAGGGTCTTGGTGCGAGCGAGCAGCGCCTGCTTCTCCTCGCCCTGCGCCTGCGGGATCTGCTTGCCGAGCGACTTCTGCTCACCGCGCAGCGCCTCGAACGCGCCGATGGCGGCCCGGCGCTCCTCGTCGGCCTTCAGCGCGGCATCGACCACGTCCGCGGACAGCCCACGCTTGGCCTGGGCGGCGCGGACGCGGTCGGGGTCTTCACGGAGGATGCGCGGGTCGATCACGGGGTCGATGCTATCCGGGGACCGCAGACGGGCAGGCGGGCCGGGCGTTCTGGTGCAGTCACGCGGCCCGGCGCCGGATCGTGCCTGCCCGTTGACGAGCCAGCTCGGCGAGAACCTCGGCGACGTACGCCGGGTCGAGCATCACGTCCTCCCAGGAGAACCGCACGACGTGCCACCCCGCCAGCGTGAACGCGTTGTAGCGTCGGCAGTCCCGCTGCAGCGCTTTCCGCTTGCCGTGCCACGCGAAGGACTCGGCTTCGATGATGACCCGCAGCGACTCGTCGGCCAGGTCGGGATGTCGTGTGCCCTCGGACGTCTCCACGGGGAGCTGGGGCACCACGGCCAGGCCAGGGACATCGACAGCGATGGCGCGGAGCGCGGACTCGAACGGGTTGGCCGCCCCGCCGTCCGCCGTGGCAGCGACCCTGCGTGCCTGCACGGCTCCGCCCCCGCGGACGCCCGTCGCCAGCGCCACGAGCTCCTCCTTCGAGACGGATCCCATGCGCAGAGCCGAGTCCGCGATGCACAGGGCTTCGGCGAAGGGCAACGTCCGAAGGCAGTCGGTGAGCGTGCGCTGCATGCTCGTCACACCTCGCACCACCTCGTTCGCGGCGATGTCCGACCAGGTCACGTCCACGCCTCGACGCCTGGCCCGGGTCACGGTGCGCTTGCGCGGCACGGTGACTGACGGCACCTGCGGCACGACCTTCATCGCCCACCCCCAGTAGCCGGCAGCACTACGGTGCGACACCACCGCGGCTAGTGCGTTGGCCACCTGCAGCGCGTCGTCGGCGAACGGGAGGGAGTACCGGCCGCGGCCGTTCCGGACGATCTTGCCTTCCGCGAGCGCGCGGTCGAACTCGCGGCGTGAGGTGAGGTCGACCAGCACCCGACGGGACGCGACGCCCCCAAGCCTCATCAGGTGCTGCACCAGGTTCACCGCGCCATGGTGCCGGTTCTCCGGCGTACTGCGTGCTCGTCATCCACAGGCCGCACGCGGGCAGGCACGGTGGCCCGACGCGCCGAGCTGGGGGTGGCGCGAGACCGACGTGCCTGCCCGTCGACGGAATGCTCAGCGCGACAGCCGCTGGTACTTGCTCGCGGCCAGCGGCAGGAACACCAGCGTGATCAGCACCGGCCAGACCACGGCCATCAGCCCGGCATGCTGCTCGATCCAGCTGTCTCCGAGGGGCAGGGGGTTGCCGAACAGGTCGCGGATGGCGTTGGCCGTGGACGACACGGGGTTCCACATCGCGACGAAGCCGAGCCAGTCGGGCATCAGCGACGGTGGGGTGAAGACGCTGGAGAGCATGCCGAACGGGAAGGCGATCGCGAATAGGTTGCCCGCCGCCTCCTGATTGGGCACGAACATCGCGAGGTAGACGCCGATCCAGATCAGGGCGAACCGCAGCAGCAGCAGGAGCAAGAACGCGTACAGCGTGGCCATGAGCGAGCCGTCCGAGCGCCAGCCCACGACGAGTGCGATGACTGCCAGCACCAGCAGGTCGACGGACGCACTGATCACGTCGCTCACGCCGCGGCCGCTGACCACCGCCGAGGGGGACATCGGCATCGAGCGGAAGCGGTCCATGACTCCCTTCTCCTTGTCCACGACGAAGATGTACGCCGTGTTCATGAAGCCGAAGGCCATCGTCATCGCGAACATGCCGGGCATCGCGAAGCTCTTGTAGTCCGCGCCGTTGCCGATGTCCATCGCCGACCCGAAGACGTAGACGAAGAGCAGCACCGACACGATCGGGAAGCCGAGCTGCCAGGCGAGGATCGACGGGGTGCGCACGTAGTAGAGCAGGCTCCTGCGGACCATGGTCCAGCAGTCGACGACTGCCCAGTAGGCGGCGGGTCGCTCGAGCGGGGTCAGGTCCGTGTTCATGCGGTGACCTCCTCCGAGGTAGTGGGGTCGGCCCGGTGGCCGGTGAGTCGCAGGAAGACCTCGTCGAGGGTCGGACGCCGCAGGCTGATGTCCTCGACGAGTACGCCGTCGGCCTGCAGGCGTGCGGTGACCGCCGTCAGAGCGGCAACCCGGTCGGTGACGGGGGCGGTCACCTTGCGCAGCTCCTCCTCCACCAGCAGCTCTCCGGTCGCGACGGAGGCACAGGCCTCGCGGGCCTTCGGCAGGTCCTCGAGGTTCGCGACCACGACCTCGACCTGGTCACCGCCGATCTCGCTCTTCAGCTCCGAAGGCGTGCCGTCGGCGATCTGGGCGCCGCGGTCGATCACGGTGATCCGGTCGGCGAGCTGGTCGGCCTCGTCGAGGTACTGGGTGGTGAGGAGCACCGTCGTGCCCTGGGCCACCAGGCCGCGGATCGCGTCCCAGACCTCGTTGCGGCCACGGGGGTCGAGGCCGGTGGTGGGCTCGTCGAGGAACATCACGCGCGGCGCCAGGACCATGCTGGCGGCCAGGTCGAGCCGTCGGCGCATGCCGCCGCTGTAGTCAGTCACGCCCTTGCCGGCGGCGTCCACCAGGTCGAACTGCTCCAGCAGCTCCTGCGCGCGGCTCTTGGCCCTGGCTGCCCCCAGATGGAAGAGCCGGCCGAACATCTCGAGGTTCTGCCGGCCGGTGAGCACCTCGTCGACGGCGGCGTACTGCCCGGCGAGCCCGATCCTCCTGCGCACGTCCATCGGCTGCTTGCGTACGTCGGCACCCGCGACGTAGGCCGTGCCACTGTCGGCGCGGATCAGGGTCGTGAAGACGCGCACCGCGGTGGTCTTGCCGGCGCCGTTGGGGCCGAGCAGTCCGTGCACGGTGCCGTAGGGGACGGCCAGGTCGAAGCCGTCGAGGGCGGCCACGTCGTCGTACCTCTTCACCAGCCCGTCGGCCTGGATCGCGAGCTCCATCATCCCTCCAGGGGCTAAACTGAGTACGATGTACGCACAATAGCGTACGCCCTACGCAGTTTTGGTGGCAAGCAGGGACAGGAGACCCATGACCGAGCACTCCGGCGCCGGCGACATCAGCCGCAGCCTGGCCCTGATGTGGGAGTACGACGAGAAGCCCGGCCGCGGCCCCAAGCCCCAGCTCACGCTCCCGCAGATCGTCGACAAGGCCATCGAGATCGCCGATGCGGAGGGCCTCGATGCCGTCTCGATGCGCAGGGTCGCCACCGACCTCGGCGTCGGCACGATGTCGCTGTACCGCTACCTGCCCGGCAAGGCCGAGCTGCTCGACCTCATGCTCGAGGCGGTGACTGCCCCGAGTCCGGACGAGATGCCCGAGGGCTGGCGACCCGCGTTGGAGACGTTGGGCCGGGGGCTCTGGCAGATGTACACCAGCCATCCCTGGCTGCCGTTCGTCGACCAGACCCGACCGTTGCTCGGGCCCAACGCGCTTCGCGGCATGGAGATCATCCTCGGCCCACTGGCGGGCACCCCCCTGCGCGACCAGGAGAAGATCCTGGTCATCAACACCATCGACGTCTTCGTTGCCGGCGCGGCGCGGGCCCACAACAACGGGGTGCTGGCGGAGTCGCGCACGGGCGTGAGCAACGAGGAGTTCTGGCAGGCTCAGGAGCCCGTGCTGAGCAAGGCCATGGGCGACGGGAGGTTCCCGCTGCTGACCGGGCTCGAGGACGACGCGTGGGCGGCCGACGGCGTCCAGTCCTACGAGTTCGGGCTGCGCGTCCTGCTCGACGGGTTCGCGCCGATGTTCGAGCGCAGCGCCCCGCCGCGGCCGCGCTAGCCCTGGCCTCCTGACCCGCCCGTACCACCGCTGGTCGGCCGGCCGCAGAGCTCGGTGTTCGGCGGCACGATCTCCTCGGCGGCGTACACCTTGGCTGGGGCCGAGCGCAGCCCGCCCTGGGCCTTGATCGGCTTGACGTTGATCAGGCTGAGGAACTTGTTCACCAGGTTCACGACCGGCTCGAGGATGCTGTAGCCCAGCCCGTAGCTGGCGAAGACGCCGAGCCCGACACCACGACACTCCACGAAGTGCGTGCCCGCGGTGCCGACGGCGCCGAGCGCGGATCCCATGGTCGCCCCGAACTGCGTGGCCAGCTCGACGAAGACACCTGCGTTGAGCACGAAGGCACTGAAGCCGACGGAGAACTTCACGCGGTGCTTGATGATCAGCCCCATCACGCCGACCGGTACGCCGTGCAGCGAGTCGACCAGGCTGGCGAGGCGCTTGAAGCTGCTCGTCGTACGCGAGCCGAACTTGCCGCCCGTGTAGCCGAAGGCCAGCGAGCCGGCCAGGGAGAACTCCCCGTCTCCCTTGATGGTGCCCAGGTCGCCACCGAAGGCGGTCGTGACCTCCATCGACTGGCTCACGGTCAGCGCCAGCGGGATGCCTCCGATCGGGGGCAGCGGGATCACCCACTCGGTCGGAACCGGGAAGGTGAAGGTCCGCACGCGGCGGCCACCGTCGATGCCACCTTCGAACTTCACCTTGCTGCCGAAGCCGCCGGAGATCTCGATCTCGGCGCGAGTGACGGAGCCCCCGCTGATGGAGAGGAAGAAGTCAGCCTTGGGCTGTGCGAAGGTCAAGGTGACGCTGCCGAAGATCTTGGTGCCGCCCTGGTCGTACTTGAACTCCACGCCGATGCCGTCGCCGCAGCAGGTCGGGTGGACCGTGCCCTCGCCGCCGCCAGAGGGAGCAGCCGGAGCAGCAGCCGTGCGCACGAACGGCGCTGGGCGGGGCGCGAGCGGACCGCCGTTCTCGGCCCTGGCCCAGAACGGGTCGTCGGCCGTGTAGACGACCGGGTCGTCCAGGACGATCCCCTGCTGGGCGAAGGTCCCGTCGCGGATGACGTCGGTGAGCGTGACCGGCCCGATCGTCACCGCCAGCTCGTCACCGTCGTCCTGGAGGTCCAGGACCCGGCCCACGCCGCGTCCGGTGACGAACATGATGTTGCCGGGCTCGAGCCGGTCGGCGCCGTCGGCATCGGCGTCGAGCCGCCAGGTCAGGCCGTCGCCCGAGACCGAGCGCACGGACTCGCCGCCTCCCTGCACGATCACTACGTCCGGCTGCAGGGTCACGTCCGGATGCACGCTCGGCGCCAGGCCGTAGCGAAGAGCCTCCGGGCTGCGTGGGTCCTGGGTTGCGGGATCGGGCTGGTCGTCGCCGCACGAGGTGAGCAGCAGCGCGGCGCAGGTGAGGAGGACGGCGAGACGGCGCACCGGGATCACAGCTTCCCGGCGACCGAGCGCGCGAGTGCGACGAGCGCCTTGCGGTAGACCGCGGGGTCATCCAGGCGTACGACGCGGATCGCCACCCACTGGCCCGCCTTGCTGAAGAAGACCGCCCCCTCCTCGAGGTAGGCCTCGTCGCCCGCTCCCTTGACCTTCGTGAAGGTGTGGCCGAGGTCGCGGTCGACGTCGAGGATCTTCTTGGCGCCGGCGCCGACGAACACCTCGACCTGCGCGGTCGGCCCCGTGACGGGTGCGGTCCACATGCACGCCTCGGGCGACTCGACGGGCGGGTCGACCGGCGTACCGGCGACGGACTCGACCTCCTGCTTGCTGAGCAGGTCGCACGGCTTCAGCGGCTCTGGTTCCGGGGTAGGCGTCGGGGACGTCTCCTCGGTGGCCACCGGGGACTCGGTGACCTCCGGCTCGGCCGCGGGCGCTGGGTCCGCGTCCTTGCCGCACCCCGCCAGGCAGACGAGCAGCCCAGCGGCGAGCAGAACGCGCCCGGTCATCACTGGAACCCCTGGACGTGGTCGACCAGCGTGCGCAGCACCTGGTCGTACCCGCCCGGGTCCAGGGCGCTGAAGCTGCTCAGGATCATCGTGTAGCTGCCGGCGGGCGTGACCACGACGGCTTCACCACCGAGGTCCTTGACCGCGACGTAACCCTGACCGTCGACGTCGAGATCGGCCACCTCGTCGTAGGTGCTGTCCGCCTGCTCTCTGGAGAAGTCGTACGTCGACGAGCCCGCGAGCTCGGAGGCCGTCGTGACGGTGAGCGATGCGACGCCCTTGCCGTCACCGAAGAGGCAGCTCCCTTCGTCGGTCATCGGCTGGCCGAGGATGTCGGTGACCTGCTCGGCGGTGAAGGGGCACGGCGGGACGGTGTCGCCGACGGCGCCGTCGGCGACCTCGGTGTTCTCCGCCGTCCGCGCGGGGCCGGGGCTGTCGTCACCGCCACAGGCGGTGGCCCCCAGCAGTAGCAGGGCGAGCAAGGGTGCCGCGATCACGGGGCGCATGTCGTTTCCTCCTGGGTAGGCGTCGCTGGGCTGACCCAGACGGCGGTGGTGACCCGGTCGACCCGCCAACCGGCGGCGAGCGCGGCGGCGAGCACCGCCTCCTCGTCGTCGGCCTCCACCAGCGCGAGCACGGCCTCGTCGGCGGGAAGGTGCACGGCGGCGACCAGGCGGGTGACAGCGGTGGTCAGGCCCTCGACGGAGTCCGTGGGGGCCGAGCTGCCGGAATGCTCGTAGCGCTCCAGCGCGAACAACCTTCGGTCCATGCTTCGACGCTAGAGACCGGGAACGCCCTAGGAATCGGGGGAAACCCTCGCGATCAACGCGGTGGCAAGCTCGGCGCGCCGGGAGATCCCGAGCTTTTGGTAGACCCGGGCGAGGTTGGCCTCGACGGTCTTGGGACTGAGGAAGAGCTCGTCGGCGATCGTGCGGTTCGTGCGTCCGGCAGCCGCCAGCCGAGCGACCCGCAGCTCGGTCTCGGACAGGTCCAGCGGCGCGGCGGGTCGGCCACCGATGCGGGCACGCTCGTCACGGGCGCGCTGCGCGAACGCAGCGGCCCCCAGCGCCTCGAACGCGACCTCCGCCTCGGTAAGGAGATCCTTCGCCTGACGTTTCCGCTTCGCACGGCGATGGGCCATGCCGGCGACCAGGAGACACCGAGCCCGGTCCAGGGGTACGACGTCCGGCGGCACCTCTGCGAGAGCGGTCTCGAGATCAGCCAGGGCCCGCTCGCCCTCGCCCGACGTACTCGCGAGGAGGGCGCGACTGCGGGCGAGCCCGAGCCCGGTCCAGGGACGGGGCAACCGGGAGTGCCGCTGCTGGAGCCGGTCCATCGCAAGAGCTGCGGTCTCGTGCTCTCCCGCGCCGGCACACGCCTCGACCCAGTCGGCCTCGAACCGCAGCGACAGCGCCTCCACCAGGCCGAGCTCGTCGTTGAGGACGGCCATCGCCGTGTACGCCGCCGCCGACTCCCTCATCCGACCGGCCGAGAGCTCGACGAAGCCCAGCAGGTGCAGGTGGATCCGCCGGCCCCAGCCGTCTGCGAGGCGCTCGGCCCGTGCCAGCCCCTCATCCGCGATCTCGCGGGCCTCGCCGAGGGCACCGAGGTGGGCAGCGAGCATGCCTCGCAGCCAGGTCTCCTGGACCAGTCCCGTGCCCAGCTGCTCCCCCAGGTCGCGCGCAGCGGCGATGTGCTGCGCCGCCGCCTCCCATCGACCGGCGAAGATCTCGGTGGCGCCGAGGTGGCTGAGCAGCTCGTGCTGCCACGGCTCGTCGCCGTGGGTCGTCGCCCAGTCGAGCATGCGATGCAGTCGGTCACGCGCGCGGTCGTGCTCGTCGATGCCGGTCCACCAGATCGCCGGCACGGTCCCCGCGAGCCACGACGGCCGGTCCCCCTCGAGCTCCAGCCCGCGCTCGAGCAGCTCCTTGCGGGCGGGTAGTCCGGCGCGCACCTCGTGGAACAGCTGCAGCATCAAGGCTGAGGAGAGCAGGTCCTGGTCGTGGCCGCTCCCCTCGAGCACCTCGACCGCACGGGCTGCATGCACTCTGCCCTCGTCGGGCAGGTCGGCGAACGACGCCAGGTGCGCGTGGATCCGGCCGGCGGTGACCGAGTCCGGGGCGACGGCCGCCAGCGCCTCCTCGCCGATGGTCGTGGCGGGGCTCATCCCGTCGACGTCCTCGCTGAAGGCGATGCTGGCTGCCAGCAGCAGCGCCTGCGCCTTGAGCTCGCCGGTCGACTCCCCGGCCAGCGTCTGCGCCTCCTCGGCCGCAGTCGCGTAGTCGCCCGCGTCGAAACGGCAGCGCGCCGCAGCCAGGACTCGCTCACCACGCGTCGAGGTCGAGGTGAGCTCGGCAGCTCGGGCATAGAGTCCCGCCGCCATACCGGGAGCACCACGCGCACGCTGGCGCGCGGCAGCGGCTGCGAGCTCGGTCGCGACCTCCTCATCGGGGTCGATGTGGGCCCAGGCGAGCTGGCGTGCCCGCTCGTCGGGGTCGGCGACCTGGTCGGCCAGCCGCTGGTGGAGCTGTCGTCGTCGTACGGGCGTGAGGGTGCTGCGCACGGCGGCGGCATACACCGGGTGGGCGAAGGTGATGCGCCGGGGAGTCCGCGCCACCAGCCCGGCGACCTCGGCCGCTTCGAGGGCCGAGGGGGGCACCCCGACCGCAGCCAGGTCGGCGATCCGCGGCACCGTCAGGAGCGCCGCCAGCTGGATCGCCTCCAGTGACTCCTCCGGAAGGTCCTGTAGAGCCACCGCAGCCAGGTCGACGGCGGACCCCCCGACCAGGGGCAGGTCCTCGGTGGGGAGTGGCAGACGCGGCAGCCGCAGCACCGCGCGTGCCAGCTCGATCACGAGCAGCGGGTTGCCACCGGACTCCTCGGCCAGCCGGGCGAGCAGGGACCGGTTGAGCATCCGACCGAGCTTCGCCTGGAGGATGTGCTGCAGTGCCCCGACGCCGAGCGGCTCGAGCTCGATCGCCAGTGCCTCGTCGAGGCCCAGCGGTACGACCGCCGGCACCCCCTCCACGCGGCTGCCGACGAGCACCGGTACGTCGACGCGCCGCAGAGCGAAACGGAGAGCGCGCTCGCTGGCACTGTCCAGCCACGGGGCGTCGTCGACCGCCACGAGAAGCGGGGTGTCCGCCCCGGCAGCCGCGGCCAGGAGCGAGCGCGTGGCAGCCCCCACGGCCCGCTCGTCGACCGCGCGTTCGGGCGCGTCCGCGGCAAGCAGCACCATGTCGGCGGCTGTCCGCTGCGGACCGGGCAGCTCAGCCACCAGGTGCGCCAAGGGGCGCAGGAGGTCCTCAAGCGCCGCGAACGACAGCAGCGTCTCCGACTCGGCGGGGGCGCAGGTCAGGACGGCCCAGCCGGAGGTCTCGGCGCGGCCGAGAAGAGTGCGCAGCACAGCCGTCTTGCCGATGCCGGCGGGACCATGGAGGACCACCCGACCACCCGTGGAGAGCGCCCGCCAGGCCTCGCCGACGACTGCGTCACGGCCGACGATCACGTCTCTCACCCTAGTCGGCGACAATGGCGGCATGACCAAACGTGCGCCCCGCACCGACTTCACAGAGGACCGTCTGGAAGTGACGCCGGTGAAGACCGAGGCAGTCGGCCTCAAGGCGGTCACCAACAGCATCAAGCTCGCGACCGAGCAGATGGGTGCCCGGCGCACCTTCCTGACTCTGCGGCAGGTGAACCAGAAGGACGGCTTCGACTGCCCGGGGTGCGCCTGGCCCGACCCCGACCACAGGTCGGCGGCGGAGTTCTGCGAGAACGGCGCCAAGGCCGTCGCCGAGGAGGCGACCCTGCGCCGGGTGACGCCGGAGTTCTTCGCCCAGCACTCGCTGTCGGGTCTGCGGGAGCGGAGCGACTACTGGCTCGGCCAGCAAGGCCGGCTCACCAGCCCGATGTTCCGCGCGGCCGGCTCCGACCACTACGAGGCGGTGACCTGGAACCGTGCCTTCGAGATCGTCGCCGACCACCTGCGCGCCCTGCCGTCACCCGATGCGGCGGCGTTCTACACCAGCGGCCGTACGTCGAACGAGGCAGCTTTCGTCTACCAGCTGCTGGTGCGCCGCTTCGGCACCAACAACCTGCCCGACTGCTCCAACATGTGCCACGAGTCGTCGAGCTCGGCCTTGACCCACACCATCGGCATCGGCAAGGGCAGCGTGCTGCTCGACGACCTCTACGAGGCCGACCTGGTCCTCGTCGTCGGCCAGAACCCCGGCACCAACCACCCACGCATGCTGTCGGCGCTGGAGAAGGCGAAGAAGAACGGTGCCTACGTCGTCTCGGTCAACCCGCTGCCCGAGGCTGGGCTCGGCACGTTCCACAACCCGCAGACGCCGCTCGGTCTTGCCAAGGGCACCAAGCTCGCCGACGAGCACTACGCCATCAGGATCGCCGGCGACCAGGCGCTCTTCGCCGCGATCGGCAAGCTGACGCTGGAGACCGGCGCGGAGGACCGTGGGTTCATCGACGCCCACACCTCCGAGTTCGAGGAGTACGTCGAGGCGCTTGCCGCCGTCGAGTGGGACGACATCCTCACCGCCACCGGCCTCACCCGTGAGGAGATCGAGCGGCTGGCGGAGCGCTACCGGTCCTCGGAGCGGGTGATCGTCTGCTGGGCGATGGGCCTGACCCAGCACCGCGACGCCGTCGCGACGATCCAGGAGATCGTCAACGTCCTGCTGCTGCGCGGCAACCTCGGCAGGCCCGGCGCAGGTGTCTGCCCGGTCCGCGGCCACTCCAACGTGCAGGGCGACCGGACGATGGGCATCTGGGAGAAGATGCCCGACCTGTGGCTCGACCGGCTAGGCAAGGAGTTCTCCTTCGAGCCCCCGCGCAAGCACGGTCTCGACACGGTCGACAGCATCAAGGCGATGCGCGACGGCGACGTGCGCCTCTTCTTCGGCATGGGTGGCAACTTCGTCTCCGCCACCCCCGACACCACCGCCACCACCACCGCCATGGAGTCGCTGGACCTGACGGTGCACGTGTCGACGAAGCTCAACCGCTCCCACGTCGTGGCGGGCAAGGAGGCGCTCATCCTGCCGTGCCTGGGTCGCACCGAGCGTGACGACGCCGGTCACGTGACGGTCGAGGACTCGATGGGCATGGTGCACCTCTCGCACGGCCGGCTCGAGCCGGCTTCGGACGACCTGCTGTCGGAGACCGCGATCGTGTGTGGGCTGGCCAGGGCGCTCTTCCCCGGCGACGACATCGACTGGGCGGAGCTGGCGGGCGACTACCGCGTCGTACGCGAGCACATCGCCAACGTCGTCCCCGGCTTCGACGACTTCGAGGCCAAGGTGCAGGTGCCGGGCGGCTTCGCCCTGCCGCACCCGCCGCGTGACTCGCTGACCTTCGACACCGCCACGGGCAAGGCCCGCTTCACCGGCAACCGGCTGGACGTGCTGCGCGTGCCTGAGGGGCACCTGCTGCTGCAGACGATGCGCAGCCACGACCAGTTCAACACCACGATCTACGGCCTCGACGACCGCTACCGCGGGATCAAGCAGGGTCGTCGGGTGGTGTTCGTGCACCCCGAGGACCTGACCGCCCTCGGGCTCGCCGACGCCGACATCGTCGACCTGGTCGGCCCCGAGGGGCGCACGGCGGAGCGATTCCGGGTCGTGGCCTACCCCACTGCCCGCGGCTGCGCCGCGGCGTACTACCCCGAGACCAACGTTCTGGTCCCGCTGGACGCGGTGGCCAAAGTCTCCAACACCCCCGCCAGCAAGAGCGTCGTGGTCCGGTTGGCGCCGGTGGTCGAGCAGGTGGCGAGGCGCTAGCCGAGCGGCAAGTCTGTCGAGACCATTCCACGCGAGGTGCCCGCTGACTTTGCCGAGCACGTCACCGTGAGTGGTCTTGACGGGCGCGCTTCGCATCGCTGCTCGACCAGCGTGGCGGCCCGAGTGATGTGCGCTTGCTCTCAGCAAGCACCACTCGCTGGGTGAGACGTCCATACTGGAGCCCGTGTCTTTCACCGCTGCCACGCGACGACGCTTCCTCGTCTGGGGAAGCGTCCTTGCTGTCGTACTCGCCGCGCTGTGCACCTGGGCCACCCTCGACGCGAGCTCGCTGGACGAGATCGACGACCTCTTCCCGCTGAGGGCCGGGGACGAGATCAACGAGGTGCTGCGCTGGGTCTCCCGGGCCTTCAACACGATCCCGATGGCGATCGCGTCCTTGGTGGCGGCGGGGGCGCTAGCGTTCAAGAGGCACCACAGGGCGGCCATCCTGGTCGTGGCTTCGATGGCGATCACGATGATCTCCACCGGCTTGCTCAAGGCCGTCGTCGGCCGGCCGCGCCCGCCCGAGGCCCTCTTCATCATCGACAACGCGGCGATGCCGAGCGGCCACGCCGCCTACATCGCGGTGGCCGTGACCCAGGCCGGCCTGCTGGCCCACGTCTTTGTGCGCAAGCGGCCGATCCGCCGACTGATCCTGGGTGGCGGGGTCCTGCTGGCGGCCGGGATCGGCCTGGACCGGCTGCTGCTCGGCGTACACACGATCTCCGACGTCGCCGCGGGCTACTCGCTCGGCACGGCCGTCGTGCTCTTCGCGGCCTACGCGTTCGACCCCGCGCCGCCGCTGATCAAGGCCGAGCCGCTGGCGAGCCCCATCCTCGTCGGGGAGCGCAAGCTGGCCTGCATCCTGAACCCGATCAAGGTCGAGGACGTCGGGCAGTTCCAGGCCGTCGTCGAGCAGATGGCCTCCGACTCCGGCTACGCCAAGCCCGACTGGTACCTCACCACCGTCGAGGACCCCGGTCGCAGCATGGCCGAGCAGGCCGCGATCAGCGGTGCCTCGCTCGTCCTGGTCTGCGGCGGCGACGGCACTGTGCGCACCGTGTGCGGCGAGCTCGCCGGCACCGGCGTACCGGTCGGCGTGATCCCCGCCGGCACCGGCAACCTGCTGGCCCGCAACCTCGACCTGCCGCTGTACCTCCGCTCGGCGATCGACGTCGGGCTCAATGGTCAGGACCGCGCCGTGGACCTGGCCCGGATCAGCGGCGACGGCATCCCGGAGGACGAGCACTTCCTGGTGATGGCCGGCATGGGCTTCGACGCCGCGATCATGGAGCAGGCCAACGAGGCCCTCAAGGCCAGGATCGGTGCCGTCGCCTACGTGATCTCGGGCCTCCGGAACCTGATGTTCCCGGCCGTGCGCGTGGAGATCTCCGTCGACGGCGGCGAGTTCACCAAGCACCGCGCCCGGACGATCGTCGTGGGCAACGTCGGGCACCTGCAGGGTGGTCTGCCGCTGCTGCCCGATGCCGCGATCGACGACGGCATGCTCGACATCGTCCTTCTCTTCCCGCAACGGTTCCTGTCCTGGCTGCGCATCGTCGTGCGCGTGCTCTCGCGCAACCGCCACTCCGACGAGACGGTGACCCGCATGCAGGGCCGCAAGGTCGTCATCCGCGCGGGCAGTGACACGCCCTGCCAGATCGACGGCGACTACGTCGGGTCGGTCCGCGAGATCACCTGCGAGTGCCTCCCCGGCAAGCTCCTCCTCCGCGCCCCGCGTTGATCGAGCGGCGCCGCGAGCGATAGCGAGCAAGCGTGTCGAGATCACTCCGCAGCCGACGCAGGCGACTCAGGTGGCAGAGTCTTCCCCCCCGATGCGGAGTGGTCTCGACGCGGTCGTTCGCCTAGCGGCTCACCTCCCGGCTCGACCAGCCTGGACGAAGGTGTAGTCGTCCAGGTCGAACCGGGTGCTGGTCAACATCGTCTCCAGGGTGGGTGAGGCCCGGAAGGGCACGTCTCCGTTGGCGTCGAAGTAGTAGCTGTTGGCTCGTGTGCAGGAGTCCTGGAAGAACACCTGGTGCCTGCGCCGGCCGAGCATGCGCTGGAAGTAGGACGCGCCTGTCGCGCAGGTCGACGTCGTGGTCCCACCGGGCGGTGTGCATGACGGTGCCGGCGAAGTCGGCGACCCCGTCGATGTCGGGCAGCTTCGGCTGCGTGAGCACGCCGGTCGCGCCGACGACGTACCGAGCGGTGACGCTGCCACCGTCGGCGGTGTCCAGCCGCCAGAGGTGCGCCTCGTCGTCGAACGTCGCGGCGACGACCTTGGTGCGCAGCCGGGTGCGTCGGCGCACGTCGTACTTGTCGAGGCAGTGCTCGGAGTAGGTCTTCAGCTCGTTGCCCGGTGCGTAGAGCCGCGACGCGCCGGCGACCTGCTCGAAGGAGAACTGGTAGCTGAACGACGGGATGTCGACCGCGACGCCGGGGTAGGTGTTCCAGTGCCAGGCACCGCCGACCCCGTCGCCCTCCTCGAGCATCACGTAGTCGGAGAACCCGGCTCGGTCGAGGATGATGGCTGCGCCGATGCCGGAGAAGCCAGCACCGATGATCGCGATCTCGGCGTCGAGGGAGCCGGGCCGGGGGTCGGTGGTCGTGGTCATGCGGCGGTTGCCTTTCGCATGGAGTGCGGCAGGACGACGGTGTCGACCCGGTGCTCGATGCCCTCGGCGCTCCGTACGCCGTCGGCGGCGATGGCGTAGACGGGCCACCCGACCAGCTTGCAGTTCGGCTGCTGGAGCGCGCGGTAGTAGCGCTGGCTGACCGTCACGTCACGTCGGCCGAAGCGGCCCGGCGTGAGCAGCCGCCGGGTCCAGGCGTCACCGACGGTGAGCCGCAGGTGGAGCTTGGCCAGCCTGGTCCGCAGAACCGGCAGCCGCAGCGGCGCGACCCAGGTCGGCTCCTGCTGGAAGACCTTGACCGAGCGTGCGGTCCTGACCACCTCCGGCACGATCCGCGCGGCCAGGTCGCCCGGCGCGACGACGGCGACCCGCTCGCCGGTGAAGTCATGGTCGCGCCACTCGTCGCCGTATAGGAGCCTCACGACCCCACCGGCTCGTGGGTGACCTCGTCGACCCAGGCCTGCGGCGTGCCGAGCAGCCGTGCCGGCATGAACGACGTCAGCTTCACCAGCGGGTCGGCGAGCAGCCGGTGGTAGGGGTGCGTCCGGTCGACGACCATCGACGCCTGCGTGCGCAGCACGTGGTACGCCGGGATGCGCCTGGTGAACTCGCCGCGCGAGCCGATGGTGTTGAACCGCTTCACGGCGTTGTAGAGCTTCTGCTCGGGCAGTCCCATCGCGACGATGTTGTCGCGCATCTTGTTGATCAGCGGCACGAACACCACGATCAGACCGAGGACCACCTGGGGCTTGAGGTTGCCGAGCGACTCGACGAGCAGCTTGTGCAGCGGGCCCGCCCCGATCAGCTCGAGCACCTGGAAGTCGACGGTGATGTGCCGCGCCTCGTCGGAGTTGATGTGGCGGAAGACCTCGTGGCAGACCGGGTCCTGCACCTCCTCGAGCAGGAACTTGACCAGCGCGCCGTCGAGCGCGCACTCCAGCAGCGGGATCAGCGTCGCGAGCCCGGTCAGCGGCAGGGTGTCGCCGAAGTCGTCGAGCACCTTGATCGCCATCTTGACGTTGATGTTGGGCTCCGGCACGGAGCCTTCGGCGTCGAGCATCCCCCAGCGCTTCATCAGGGCGAGCTCGGCGTTGGCGTGCTTCTGCTCCTCAGCGTGGAAGTAGCGGTAGATCTCCGCGACCGTCGCCGTCGGCGCCTTGGTCGCCAGCGACGCGAAGCCGCGAGCCCCGACGTGCTCGATCCAGACCAGGTCCGCCATGAACGGCTGCATCTTGCGGCGCAGCGCCGGCGTCATCGTCTCGGCACCGGGGGCGTCCCAGTCGATGTCGGCCAGCGACCACTGCTTGTCCTTGATCGTCTGGAGCATCTCGTCGAAGTCGAACGGCATCGTCCGGCCCCTCTCAGTCGATGGGTGCGATCCGGCCGAGGAGGCCGGCTGCTCGGGTGTACGGCGTGGGGGCGAGCCGCTTGGTGCGCCAGAGCAGCTGCGCATCGGGCTGCGGTACGACATAGAGGCGGCCGCGGTCGTGGGCGTCCAGCGTCATCCGGGCGACCCGCTCCGGGGAGAAGCCGACGAGGTTGCCGATGCGCTTGGCGAGGCCTGCGGCTGCGGGCTCGATCAGCTCGCCGTCGAAGATGTTGGTCCGCACGAACGTGGGGCACAGCACCGTGACCGCCACGCCGGTGCCCGACAGCTCCGCGGCGAGGGTCTCGGAGAGGCTGACGACGCCGGCCTTGCTGACGTTGTAGGCCGCCATGTTCGGAGCGGCGGTGAAGCCGGCGGCCGAGGCGACGTTGACGATCCCGCCGGCACCGGCCTCGCGCAGCAGCGGCGTGAAGACGTGGCAGCCGTGGATGACGCCCCAGAGGTTGACGTCGAGCGTGCGGTGCCAGTCGGACAGCGGGCTCTCGCCGACCGGGCGGCCACCGGCGCCGATGCCGGCGTTGTTGATGACCAGCGAAGGGCTGCCGAACCAGTCCGCGGCCGTGGCGGCGAGGGTCTGTACGGCGCCCTCGTCGGCGACGTCGCACTGCACGGCCAGGGCGTCGCCACCCTCGGACTCGATGGTCGCGACGGTCTGCTTCGCGGTCGCCTCGTCGAGGTCCGCGCAGACGACGCGGCCACCACGCCGCGCCAGCTCCGTCGCGAACGCCCGGCCGATGCCGCTGCCGGCGCCGGTGACGACCGCCCGAGCCGCTCTGCTCCGCTTCTGCTTCATCAGGACCCTTTCTGCAGGCGCATGCCCTCAGATTGCAATCTGAAGGCACCTGCCGTCAAGATGTAGAGGTGGAAGCAGCACGGACCGCCCCTCGCCCCTACGCCGGCAAGAGCGCCGAGCAGCGCCGCGCCGAGCGCCGGGCCGCGCTGGTCGAGGCGGCCGTGGCGATCTGGCAGGAACACGGCTGGGCTGCGGTCACCATGCGGGGCGTCTGCGCGATGGCCGGGCTCACGGACCGCTACTTCTACGAGAGCTTCGCCGACCGCGACGCGCTCCTGGCGACGCTCTGGGACCAGAAGCGCGACGAGACGCTGGCGACGCTCTTCGCGACGGTCACCTCGGCCGCGGACCGGCCGCCGCTCGAGCAGCTGCGGGCGGTGGAGGAGGTGGTCGTCCACCAGATCCTCGACGACCCGGCGAGCGCGCAGATCCTCTTCGGCGACCATGCCGGCAGTGCCGTGCTGGAGCAGCGCCGGCGCGACCTGGTCAGGCTGACGACCGACCTGATCATCGACTTCGCCCAGCCGCACCTCGCAGCGGGGATCGACGAGCAGGCGCTGCGGGTGCGGACGCTGATCGGCATGGGCGGCTTCGTCGAGCTGATGCTCGCGTGGAGGTCAGGACTGATCGACGCCGACGCGGACGCCATCGTCGGTCACCTCAGCGGCATCGCCGCGGCGCTCGCGACCGAGTTCCTGCGAGCCGACGTTCCCTCCCGGCCGCCCGAGCGATACTAGGGCCATGGCCGAGGAAGAGGAGTTCCTCTCGCACCTGCGCTCACTGGGCATCCCGGAGGCGCCGGTGGACGCGCGCACGGTGGGGCTCGACCGCAACACCGAGGAGGGCGCGCTCGTCGCGTTCGCAGGCGCGCTGGACGGCCGCAAGCCGTGGCACCGCCTCATCGCCTGGGTGCTGCTCGCGTCGTTCGGGCTGCCCGCGCTGCTGCTCCTGATGCACCTGCTCGGCGAGATCTTCCAGGCACTGGTCAGCTGAGCTCCAGCAGCCCGAGCACCTCCTCGGCCGAAGGCACCTCGGGCCCGACCTTGGGCAGGCTCGCGAACAGCACGCCCAGACCTTCCCGGGTGTCGACGACCGCGAACACCGCCGTCTCCTCGTGGAAGTCCAGCGCCGGGTCCTCCACGTCCATCGGTACGACGAGAACCCACCCCGGACGACCCAGGACCGGCTCGGTGTGCGGGTCGAGCCCCGCATGCGGCTTCTCGTGCGGGTAGTACATCCCCAGCATCTCGTCGGCCACACCCATGCCGGCCTCGTGGAGGTCCACGCCGTACTTGTCGGGCACACCGCCGACGAACACCACACCGACGTACGGGCCGCGCGGGGTCTTGCCCACGACGAGCTGCTGACCCTGCACGCCCTTGATGTGCGGGTAGCCGGGGCAAGGCTCCCAGCCGTCCAGCATCGGGATCGCCAGGCCGCCGCTGACCAGCCGGCCGTCGACCGGCTCGGCCCGCTCGATCCGCTCGGGCGGCGGGTCGTTCCAGCGCGCGGTGAGGTGCTCGGTCCAGTCGTGGCCGTTCCACCAGCACAGCAGCCCGGGGCGCAGACCGGGGTCCCAGTACCAGCCCGGGGCGAGGGGCTGCATCAGCCGAACTTCCGCTTCTTGCTCTTGAGCACCACTTTGCCGGCCCACGCCACGGCGTCGGTGCCGTCAGGGGCGCTCGCCGCGAGAGCACGCAACGACAAGAGATCCTCCTGGAGGGAGAGCGGAACCTAGCCCCAAGGTAGAGCCGGGCACGGTCTCTCAGGAAGCCTTGGCGACGGCGATCGCCTCTTCCTCCTCCGGGGAGATCTGCTGCTCGCACCTCCAGTCGGTGATGTTCTTGGCGTAGGTGCGCGCCTCGGAGCGCCCGTGGATGCTGGTCAGCACCACCCCGTTGCCGCTGTCGTCCAGCAGAGCCAGTGACCACGACAGGTGACCGCCCATGTCACCGAACGCGTCGTAGCGGACCACCGCGAGGTGGCGCAGGGCGTCGCTGACCTCGGCGCGCAAGGCCCCGACCTCGTTGCGCAGCCCCTCGACATTGGTCGGCAGCGGCGAGTCCTTGCCACGACGGCTGGTCTTCCTGGCCATCCGCAGAGCCGCCGCGGCGATCAGGATCGCGCCGATGCTCACCCCGGTCAGCACCAGCACGAGGAACGTCAGCAGGATCGAGATCTCCATGTCGAGGCAAAGCCTAGGGAGAAAGTCAGCGTCCTTCGCGGAGGCGCGACAGCCAGGCCGACGCGTCGTTGAACTCCGCGTCGCCGGTGCCCGGTCGGATCGTCGGGGTGATCCCGTCGTGGCGCTCGTAGGAGCCGAGGAAGCGTACGTCGGCGCAGACCCGGCGCAGACCCATCAGCGCCTCCCCCACCCGCGCGTCGTCAATGTGGCCTTCGCAGTCGATCGAGAAGCAGTAGTTGCCCAGTGCCGCGCCGGTCGGGCGCGACTCGATGCGGGTCATGTTCACGCCCCGACTGGCGAGCTGCTCGAGGATCTCCAGCAGTGCCCCCGGGTGGTCGTCACGCATGAACGCCACGAGCGAGGTCTTGTCGGCACCCGTGCGCGGAGCCGGCGGACCGGGCCGGCTGACCAGCACGAACCGCGTCAGCGCCTCCGCGTTGTCGCCGATGCCGTCGTGCAGCACCGTGAGGCGGTAGTGCTCGGCGGCGAGCGGCGCGGAGATCGCGGCGTCCCAGGCCGGGGCTGCCTTGGTGAGCTCGGCGGCCGCTGCGGCGGTCGAGGTCGAGTGGATCACCGTCGCCCACGGCAGGTGCAGCGCGCACCAGCGCCGCGTCTGGGCGGCCGCGTGCGGATGGGTCGCGACCGTCTTGACGTCCTCGATCGTCGTACCGGGGCGGACCAGGAGCGAGAACGCCACCGGCACCGTCATCTCGCGCGTGATCATCAGGGGCTCGCCGGTTGCGAGCTCGTCGAGCGTGACCGGGACCGAGCCCTCGACGGAGTTCTCGATCGGTACGACGGCGCCGTCGGCCTCCCCGTCGCGGACCGCGTCCAGCGCCACCGTCACGGTCGCGGCCGGCTGGAGCTCCGCCTTGCCCGCCGCCGGCAGCGAACGGAGCGCCTGCTCGGTGAACGTTCCTTCGGGACCGAGGTAGGCGTAGCGGGCGGGTGGGGTTCCTGGCACCCGCCCACTCTAGGAGAAGCAATGCCAGCACGTCCCAGCCCCCACTCACGTCGGCCGCGCGGAGACAGCCCCGCGGTGCGGTGTCCGGGTGGTTCGGTCCACAGCTCCTACCGGGCGCTCCGCGCCGGGGCTGGACCGAGGTAGGCGTAGCGGGCGGGTGGGGTTCCTGGCACCCGCCCACTCTAGGAGAAGCAATGCCAGCACGTCCCAGCCCCCACTCACGTCGGCCGCGCGGAGGCAGCCCCGCGGTGCGGTGTCCGGGTGGTTCGGTCCACAGCTCCTACCGGGCGCTCCGCGCCGGGGCTGGACCGAGGTAGGCGTAGCGGGCGGGTGGGGTTCCTGGCACCCACTCTATCTAGGAGAGACGCATGCCTGTGGGCTCCTGGGTTACTGGTACAGCATGCTGAACGGAAAGAAGGTCGCGTTCCTGGTCGCCAACGAGGGCGTAGAGCAGGTCGAGCTCACAGAGCCGTGGAGGGCCGTGGAGTCCGCCGGCGGCGAGCCCGTGCTGGTGGCTCTCGAGGCCGGCCAGGTGCAGGCCTACCACCACCTCGACAAGGCGTCGACGTACCCGGTCGACCTCCCGGTCGCCGAGGCCGACGCCGACAGCTTCATCGGCCTGGTCCTGCCCGGCGGCGTCGCGAACCCGGACCGGCTGCGGACCGACGAGCAGGCGATGTCGTTCGTGCGGTCGTTCTTCGAGGCCGACCGGCCGGTCGCCGCGATCTGCCACGCACCGTGGTCGCTGGTCGAGGCCGACGTCACCGAGGGCCGCAGGATGACCTCCTGGCCCAGCCTGCAGACCGACCTCCGCAACGCCGGGGCCGACTGGGTCGATGAGGAGGTCGTCGTGGACGGCAACCTGGTCACCAGCCGCAAGCCCGACGACCTGCCCGCATTCACCGAGGCGATGACCCGGCTGTTCACCGAGGCGGCCAACGCCTGACGCTCAACGTTCGAGCGACATCGGCAGCCCGAGCGACTCGAAGCGGTCAGAGCCGAACGCGATGATCGTCGCCACCAGACCGTCGACCACCTCGAGCACGTCGACCGCGAAGCCGGTGTACGCCGACTCCCCCGGCTTGCGCAGGTACAACGCCACGGCCGGCTGTCCGTTGACCACGATGGGCAGGGTGGCGAAGTCCCGGCAGTCCGGCTCCCCGAGGCCACCATTGACCCAGGTGTCGATGCAGAGCTGGCGTCCGACGTACACGCCGGGCTCGGGCGGCATCGCCCACTTCACGTCGGCGCGCAGCAGTGACGCGAGTCGGTCGATGTCGAAGTTCCGGTGCAGGTCGACGTACTTGTCGACCATCGCCCTTTCGTCACCGGACAGCTCGCGTCGGCTGCGAGCGCTCCAGTCCAACCTGCCGTCGGGCAGCTGCTCGCGCATCGTCTCGCGGGCCCGCTGGAGAGCGCTGTTCGCCGAAGCCAGGGTCAGCTCGAGGCTGTCGGCGGTCTTCTTGGCCGACCAGCCGAGGACGTCTCGGAGGATCAGCACGGCTCGCTGCCGAGCCGGCAGGTGCTGCACGGCGACGATGAAGGCCAGCTCGATGGTCTCGCGGGCGATGACGGTCTCGGACGGGTCGCGGACCTCGTCGAGCTGACGGTCGGGGAAGGGCTGCAGGTAGAGCACCTCCGTCTCGCCCGGCGTGCCCGTTGGGACCGGCGTCCGGTCACGGCGCTTCTCCAGGAGGTCGAGACAGCAGTTGGTGGCGATCCGGTAGAGCCAGGTGCGCAGCGACGACCGGCCCTCGAACGTCTCGCGTCGTGACCACGCCTTCAGGAAGGTCTCCTGCGTCAGGTCCTGCGCATCGTCGTACGACGCGAGCATGCGGTAGCAGTGCACGTGCAGCTCGCGCCGGAACTGCTCGGTCAGCAGGGCGAACCCACCGGTGTCCCCGGTGCGGGCCGCCTCGATGAACTGTGCTTCGTCGGTTCCCATGATCTTCTCCATGGTGGTACTGACGATGGCCGGCACGGAAATGCATCGGTCGCGCCCCTGCACCTAGATTGAGCCTATGGACAACCCCGTGACCGACCTCGGGTTCGCCCGGCTCGACACCGACCGAGCCGCGCGCACCGGAGACCCGGAGGTGGTGTACGGCGCCGGGAAGACCCCCGAGCAGGTCGTGCAGATCCTCCGGTCGCTGCATGACGCCCACCCGGGGCGCGCCGTGCTCGCCACGCGGCTCTCCGACGAGGCGATCGCCGCCGTGCGCGGCTTCGCCGACGTCGACGACGTGGCGCGCGCCGCCACCATCGGGCCCCTGCCCACCGCGCAGGGCACGGTCGCAGTGGTCTCCGCCGGTACGTCGGACGCGCCGGTCGCAGCGGAGGCGGCCCTCACCGCCCGCGTCTTCGGGTCCAACGTCGAGCTGGTCAACGACGTCGGCGTCGCCGGCCTCCACCGCGTGCTCTCCGTGCGAGACACCCTGCTCAGCGCCGACTGCCTCGTGGTCGTCGCCGGCATGGAGGGTGCGCTGCCGTCGGTCGTGGGCGGCCTGACCGGCGTACCTCTCGTCGCAGTGCCCACGAGTGTCGGCTACGGCGCGTCCTTCGGCGGTGTGGCTGCGCTGCTCGCGATGCTCAACTCCTGTGCGCCCGGCGTCACGGTGGTCAACATCGACAACGGGTTCGGGGCGGGTGTCTTTGCAGCCCGCGTGGCCCGCAACGCGAGGCCCAAGTGACCCCCACCCCTGACCGCACGTCCCTGCTCGACCACCGGTGGCGGTGGGCGCTGTGATCGGGTGGCTCGACGCCTCGTCGGGCGCGTCCGGTGACATGCTGCTGGGCGCGCTCGTCGGCGCGGGTGTGCCGGTCGACGTGCTGCAGCAGGCGATCGACGCGGTCTCGCCCGAGCCGGTCTCGCTGTCCGTCGAGGCGGTGACCCGCAACGGCTTCGCGGCCACGCGCTGCCACGTCTCGGTCGCCGACTCGTCGACGCACCGCACCTGGCGCGAGGTCCGCGACCTCGTCACCGGCCGCGCCCACGACGTCTTCGAGCGACTGGCCACGGCCGAGGCCGCGGTGCACGGGACCACCCCCGACGACGTGCACTTCCACGAGGTCGGGGCCCTCGACGCGATCGCCGACGTCGTCGGCGTGTGCGCCGGGTTCGACCAGCTCGGCATCACCTCGCTCGTCGTCTCTCCGGTCGCGGTCGGGTCGGGCACGGTGACCGGCGCCCACGGGTCGATGCCGGTGCCGCCCCCGGCGGTCGTCGAGCTGCTCCGCGGCGTGCCGACGTACGCCGGACCGGGTGCGGCCGAGCTCTGCACGCCCACCGGTGCCGCCCTGCTCGCCACGCTCGCCTCCGCCTGGGGTCCGCAGCCGGCGATGACGGTGGAGCAGGTCGGCGTCGGGGCGGGTGGCCGCGACCCGAGGTCGCACGCCAACGTGGTGCGGTTGCTCGTCGGCGAGCCTGCAGGCTCGTCCGGCGCACCGGTGCTCCTCGAGACCAACATCGACGACCTCGACCCCAGGCTGTGGCCGAGCGTGCTGCAGGCCCTCCTGGACGCCGGCGCCAGCGACGCCTGGCTGAGCCCCATCCTGATGAAGAAGGGCCGGCCTGCCCACACCCTCCACGTCCTGGTCTCGTCGGACCTCCTTGCAACCGTCCGGGCCGAGGTGTTCCGGCAGACCTCCACCATCGGCGTCCGTGAGATCGCTCTCAGCAAGACCGCTCTCGAGCGGGAGATGCGTACGGTGAAGGTGGCCGGACACGAGGTCCGCGTGAAGCTGGCGTACCTCGACGGGTCGTTGACCAACGCCCAGCCCGAGTACGCCGACGTGGCGATGGTGGCTGAGAAGACCGGCCGACCGATCAAGGACGTGCTCGCCGAGGCGATCGCCGCGTCCAGGAAGCTCTGAGGTCTCGGCCCAGTGGATCTCGCCGTACTCCTGCTCGCCTTCGGTGCCATCTTCGTGGTCGAGCTGCCCGACAAGACCTTCATCGCTGCGCTGGTGCTCTCCACCCGCTACCCACCACTTCTGGTCTGGCTCGGCGTCGGTGCTGCCTTCCTCGTGCAGACCCTGGTCGCGGTCACCGCAGGGTCGCTGGTCTCGCTGCTGCCCGACGTCGCGGTCAAGTCGGTCGCCGCGGCGATCTTCCTGCTCGGGGCGATCCTGCTGTTCCGCGCTGCCCGACACGCCGACGAGGAGGAGGCCCAGCAGGAGGAGGAGTTCGCCGCCAAGGCCACCAGCCCGAAGACCGGCTTCGCCGCCGTGGCTGCGAGCTTCGTCGTCCTCTTCGCCGCCGAGTGGGGCGACCTCTCGCAGCTGCTGACGATCAGTCTGGTTGCCAAGTACGACGACCCGGTGGCCGTCTTCGTCGGGGCGTGGGCCGCCCTGCTCTCAGTCTCCGGCCTCGCCGTACTCGTGGGCCGGTGGCTGTTGCGGCACGTGAAGCTCTCGACGATCTTCTACCTCGGTGGCGGCGTCTGCCTGGTGCTCGAGGCGGTCACGCTCTTCGAGATCCTGAGCTAGCGGCCCGCACCCGGTCTACGCCGTGACCCGAGGACGGCTGCTGGGGTGCTCGACGTCGGCGAACAGCGGGTGCAGCCCGAACCACCTCGGGAACGATGCCACCAGCTGCCGCGGCCCGTCGAGCTCGATGGAGCGGCTCCTCAGCGCGGCTGACACGCCGAGGTCTCCCACCCACACGGCGGTCAGCGTCTCCGCGTCGCTGGCCACCGTGACGTCGACCCCGAATCCCGGGTCGGTGAGGCAGAGGTCCGCCTCGGGAAGGACCAGCCAGAAGTTGCTCAGCTTCTCCGGCGCTCCCGCGAACCGGAAGTGGACGACCGTGCGCCCTGACGGCAGCTCGTCGGCCTTGACCGTGCCTCGCACCCACCACATCAACAGGCCGGTGTCGGGTGTGGCCTCGAAGATCGGGCGTCGGAGCCAGCGCTCGCCCCAGACTCCCATCTGCATCATGAGCGGCCCGAGCTCCTGCCCTGCCGGCGTCAGGTGGTACTCGCTGCCCGGACCGTCGGGCCGTGGCCGCCGCTCGATGATCCCCGCACCCTCGAGAGCGCGGAGTCGCTTGCTCAGCAGTGACGGCGACATCAGCGGTACGCCGCGCTGGATGTCGTTGAAGCGTCGGCTTCCCGTGATCGCGATCTCGCGGATCACCAGAGGCGTCCACCGCTCCGACAGCACCTCCGCGGCCTGCGCGATGGCGCAGAACTGCCCATAGCCCGCCATGCGCCCACTCTCCTCGTGCCCCCGGCCAGGGGCAACTACAGATTCAGCAGTTGATCGGGACCGCCACAGAGGGCCAAAGTCGTAGCAGCGACGGCGGACGTCGGGGTGCCGCCAGAGCATGAGTCCTCAGGAGGGACACATGAACGCTCAGCTCGAGACACTGCGCGAGCAGGTCAGGGGAACCGTGACCACGCCGGACGACGAGGGGTACGACGTCGCCCGTCAGGTCCGCAACGGCATGGTCGACAAGCGGCCGGCCGTCATCGTGCAGCCGGTCAACGCCGGCGACGTGATGACCGCGGTCCGCTACGCGGCCGACAACTCACTGTCCGTCGCCGTCCGAGGTGGCGGCCACAGCGTGCCCGGCTTCGGCACCTGCGACGACGGCGTGGTGATCGACCTGTCGGCCATGCGCGAGGTCCGCGTGGACCCGCTCACCCAGACCGCGCGCGTGTCCGGTGGGGCGACCTGGGGGGACCTCAACGACGCGGCGCACGCGTTCGGGCTGGCCACGACCGGAGGAATCATCTCGACGACTGGTGTCGGTGGTCTCACCCTCGGCGGCGGCATCGGCTACCTCGCAAGGGGCCTCGGGCTCGCGCTCGACAACCTGGTCGCCGCTGACGTCGTGACCGGTGACGGCACCTTCCACGCCACCAGCGAGAAGAACGACGAGGACCTCTTCTGGGCGATCCGTGGCGGCGGAGGCAACTTCGGCGTCGTGACCTCGTTCGAGTTCAAGCTCAGCCCGGTCAAGGACATCTACGGCGGGCCGATGTTCTTCGAGCTCGACAAGGCGGGCGACCTGTTCCGCTTGTACCGCGAGTTCATCGCGGACGCGCCGGAGGAGTTCGGTGGTTTCCCGGCGTACCAGATCGCGCCTCCACTCCCGTTCATCCCCGAGGAGCGCCACGGCACGTCGCTTGCCCTGATGGTGACCTGCTGGTCCGGCGACCTCGACAAGGGTGAGCAGATCCTCAAGCCCTTCCGCGACCTTGCACCTGTGGTCGCAGAGGCGGTCGGTCCGATGCCGTACCCGGCTCTGAACAGCGCCTTCGACGCGTTGTACCCCTCAGGGCTGCGGCACTACTGGAAGGCGAGCTTCGTCAAGGAGCTCACCGACGACGCCATCGCCGCGCACGTCGAGCACGGCTCGAAGGTCCCGGAGCTCACCTCCACGATGCACATCTACCCGATCAACGGCGCCTGCCATCGGGTGGAACCCGACGCGACGGCGTTCGCGTACCGCGACGCCAACTTCGCGACCGTCATCGCGGGCATGTGGCCCGACGAGAAGGATGACGAGCGGAACACCGCCTGGGTCCGCGACTACTACGAGGCCACGGCACCGCACTCGGAGGAGGGTGGCTACATCAACTTCATGGCCGACGACGACCAGAGCCGAATCCGGGCGAACTACAAGGGCAACTACGACCGGCTCGCGGAGATCAAGCGCCGCTACGACCCGGCCAACCTCTTCCGGCACAACCAGAACATCGTGCCGTAGTCACGCTGGTCGACCAGCGAGCCACTCGCCGGTCGAGCAGCGAGCGAAGCGAGCGCCCGTCGAGACCACCCACCCCGCCCAAGCCGGACCCCGGGGGCCGCCTGAGGTTTAGGGTGCAGGCATGACGAACGCCCACGGCGCCGACAGCGAGGTCGGCCGCCTGCAGACGGTGATGTTGCACCGACCCGGTCCCGAGCTCAAGCGGCTCACGCCCCGCAACAACGACAAGCTGCTCTTCGACGGCATCCCGTGGATCAGCCGCGCGCAGGACGAGCACGACGCCTTCGCCCAGGCCCTCCGCGACCGTGAGGTCGAGGTGGTCTACCTGACCGAGCTCCTGACCGAGACCCTGGAGTCGGCGGATGCCCGGTCGCTGGCGATCGCGGGGGCGCTGGGCCGGCTGCACCTGGGCGACACCCTGCGGCGCTACCTCGCTGACGCGCTGACCTCCCAGTCGCCGGAGGAGCTCACCCAGTCACTGACCGCCGGCATCCGCAACGACGAGCTGCGCGGCGGGCACGGGCTGGTCACCTCGCTGCTGCCGCAGGACGAGTTCATCATCGACCCGCTGCCCAACCTGCTGTTCACCCGGGACTCCAGCGTGTGGGTGCGTGACCGGGTCGCCATCACCTCCCTGGCGATGCCGGCCCGCGAGCGTGAGACCCAGCTGACCGAGCTGATCTACACCGAGCACCCGCGGTTCAAGGGCACCCCGACGATCCACGGCTGGCAGCGCGAGCATGTCGAGGGCGGCGACGTCCTGCTGCTCGCCCCCGGCGTGATCGCCGTCGGGGTCGGGGAGCGCACGACCCCCGCCGGCGCGGAGCGACTGGCTCGCCAGGTGTTCGCCGCCGGCCTGGCACACACTGTGCTCGCCGTACCCATCGCGCAGGAGCGGGCCACGATGCACCTCGACACCGTCTGCACGATGGTCGACGTCGACAAGATCGTGATGTACCCCAACGTGGCCCACGCGCTGGAGGCGTACGCCGTGACCCTGGTCGAGCGCAACGGCGACGGCGACCACGAGCTGGTCCTCAACATCGCCCCCGCGGAGCCGTTCCTGGTCGCGGCCGCGAAGGCGATGCAGATCGACACCCTCCACCAGATCGACACCGGCCTCGACCCGGTCACCGCCGAGCGCGAGCAGTGGGACGACGGCAACAACACCCTGGCGATCGCTCCTCGCGTGGCCGTCGCCTACGAGCGCAACATCGAGACCAACTCCCGGCTCGAGCACGCCGGCATCGAGGTCGTGGCGATCGCCGGCTCCGAGCTCGGGTCGGGACGTGGTGGCCCGCGCTGCATGAGCTGCCCGATCAGCCGCGACCCGTTGGTCGAGCCGGAAGCGAGCCGCTAGGCGAGCAACGCGTCGAGACCACTGGCGAGCTGCCCAGAGACTCGGGTGGCGCAGTTCCTGCCCCGCTGTGGAGTGGTCTCGACACGGTCGCTCGCCCGAGGGCTCGCCTCCCGGCTCGACCAGCGTCACGCCGGCGACCTACACCGCCTCGAGCACCACCGGGATGCCGTTGAGGTGCGCCATGCCGGCCAGCTGCTCGTGGTCGGCGGGGTCGCTGGAGGCCAGCAGGTTGGTGTTCGCGCCACCGGCCTTGTTGGCGAGCTCCCAGGAGCCGCCCTCGTGGCCCCAGCCATGCGGCACCGCGACGGTGCCGGGGCCGACCTCGTCGGTCACCAGGGCCAGCGTCTCGATGGCGCCGTGCCGGGAGCGGATGCGCACGAGGGCGCCGTCGACGATTCCCACCGAGGACGCGTCCGAGGGGTTGATCCGCGCGGCGTGACGGCGCGTGCCCTTCATCAGGGTCGGAGCGTTGTGCTGCCAGGAGTTGTGCGACCGCAGCTCCCGCAGCCCGATCATGCGCAGCGGGTACTCCGGGTCGTCCACCCGGGTGAGCCGAGCCAGCTCGGACGCGATCTCCGGTGGGTCGAGGCGGACTCGGCCACCGCGGTGGCGGACGGCATGCTTGCGGAGACCCGTCGCGGCATGCTCGGCCAGCACGATCCCGTGCGGGCTCTCGCGGACCTTGTTCGCGTTGAGGCCCCCGCGACGCAGGCCGAACCGGTCGCCGTACGGACCCATCCGGAGCAGGCTCTCGATCAGCACCCGCGGCGTCGGGCGGGCAGGCAGCCGCGTGGTGACGCCCGCCAGCCGGCGCAGCGGCCCGAGGTGGAACATGCCGATGCCGGCCCGCCGGGCGATCTCGTCGAGCACCTCCCACTCCTGCCGCGCCTCGCCGTACGCCGGCAGGACCGCCTCGGTGGCCTGGATGAAGGGCGTGGGAGCTGCCGATGCGATGCCGATCGGGTAGTCCTCGCGTTCGAGCCACGTCGTCGCGGGGAGGACGTAGTCGGCGTAGCGGTTGGTGTCGTTGACGTAGAGGTCGATCGACACCATCAGCTCCAGCTGCGACAGCGCCTCCACCAGCGCCGTGCCGTTGGGCACCGACAGCACCGGGTTGCCCGCCGTCACGATCAGCGCGCGCAGCTGCCCGGGGCCGGGGGTGGTGATCTCCTGCGCCATCAGTGCCGCGGGGAACGAGCCGAGCACGTCGGGGAAGCCTCCGACGCGCGAGGTGGACCGGGCGTACGACGCGAGCCCGAGCTGTTCGGCGAGCTCCTCGGCCGGGATGATCCCCCGGGAGAACAGGGTGCCGCCGGCTCGGTCGAGGTTGCCGGTGACCAGCGTGAGCACGTCGATCAGGAAGCCCACCAGTGTGGCGTGCCGGCCCAGGCAGGAACCGGTGCGGCCGTAGGCGGTGGCGCTCGGAGCCGACGCGAAGTCGCGCGCGAGCTGCCGTACCAGGTCGGCGGGAACACCCGTGATCGCAGCCGTCTCCTCCGGTGGGTGCGCCGCCGCCGCGGAGCGGATCAGCTCGACACCGGTCGACTGTGCCCCGATCGCCGCGTCGTCGGCGAGACCCTCCGCGAAGACGACGTGCAGCAGCGACAGCAGCAGCCAGGCGTCGGTGTCCGGTCGCACGGCCACGTGCTCGTAGGCACGGGCGGTCTCGGTGCGCCGCGGGTCGACCACGACGACCCGGCCGCCCCGCCTGACGATGCCGGAGAGCTGGTCCTTGATCCGCGGGGCGTTCAGCGCGCTGCCGTGCGAGACCAGCGGGTTGGCCCCGAGCATCAGCAGGAAGCCGGTGCGCGGCAGGTCGGGGAAGGGCAGCTGCGTCGCGGCGCCGTACAGGAGATGGCTGGCCACGAAGCGGCTGTTGATGTCCTGCGAGCCGGCGGAGTACAGGTGCTTGGTGCCCAGGCCCTTGGCGAAGCCGGCCACCCAGAGGGCGTGGGAGTAGGAGAAGGCACTCGGGTTGCCGAAGTAGATCCCGACCTCGTCCTTGCGGAGGGTCCGCAGGCGCGCGGCGATGTCGGAGAGCGCGACCTCCCAGGTCACCCGCTCGAGCTCACCCTGGGCATTGCGCCGGAGTGGGTGCAGCACCCGGTCGGGGTCGTTCTGGATCTCGGTGAACGCGATCCCCTTGGGACACGCCTGTCCGCGCGAGAGCGGCTGGTCCGGGTCGGGCCGCAGCTGTTGGAGCCGGCCGTCCTGGACCGTGGCGATCAGGCCGCAGAGCGGCTCGCAGATGCGGCAGTAGGTGACGTGCTCGGACATGGAGCTCCCTGGGTTCCGGTGTGAACGTTACCCAGGGAGCCCACCGCTTGACAACAGTCGTTGTCAGATACGTCAGTCCAGGTCGTTGGCCTCGAGGAACTCCGCGGCGACGTCCTCGGGGTCTTCCTTGTCGGTCACCACGGCGTCGACGAGGTCGAGCAGCGCCTGCTGGCTGAGGGCGGCCGAGACGGCGTTGAGCGCCTCCTCGACGTCGGCGTCGGAGGCTTCCGCGCGGACCAGGGGTACGACGTTCTGCGCGGCGAACAGCGACTCCGGGTCCTCCAGCGCGACGAGCTCACCCGAGGCGACCTCCGGGCTGGTGGAGAAGATGTTGCCCGCGTCGACCTGGCCGTTCTGCACAGCACCCAGCGTCAGGGGGCCACCGGCGTCGAGCTCACGGAAGTCGCCGAAGACCACGCCGTACTTGGCCTTGAGACCAGGTACGCCGGTCTGGCGCGTCTTCCACTCCGGCGGACCACCCAGCGTCATGTCGCCCGCGACGTCCTTGAGGTCGCCGATGGAGGTCAGGGAGTTCTTCTCGGCGGTCTCTTTGGTGACCACGACCGCGTCCTTGTCCTCCGCGACGGCCATGTCGAGCACCTTGAGGGTGTCGGGCAGCGCTGCGACGAGCTCGTCGTAGACCTCGTCGGGGGCGGTCGCGGCCGCCTTGTCGTTGAAGTAGAGCCGGAGGTTGCCGGTGTACTCGGGGAACACGTCGAGGTCAGCGTCGGTGAGCGCCTTCAGGTAGGCCTCACGCGAGCCGATGTTGAGCGTCTTCTCGACCTTGAAGCCCTTGGCCTCCAAGGCACCTGAGTAGACCTCGGCGAGCACGACGCTCTCCGGGAAGTTCCCGGAGCCGACGCGGATGGTGTCGCCGCCGTCACCTCCGCCGCTGCTCAGCGGGTCGTCGTCTCCGCAGCCACTGAGGGTGAGAGCCGCAGTCGCCAGTGCGGCCACAGCCAGGGACATTCGCTTCATCGGTGAGCCTTCCAGTCACAGGTTGGGGCTAGGCATGTCAACACGCGTCCAGCGCGCAGTCTTCCCGGTCACCCCGGGAGAAACCAGTACCGGCTGGGTCGAGGCCAGCAGGAGGTCGACCAGGAGAGCCAGCAGCGCCACCACCAGCGCACCACCCGCCATCTGGCCGTAGTCCCGGATGGCGTAGCCGTCGAGGAGGAACCGGCCCAGGCCCCCGAGCCCCACGTTGGCCGCCAGCGTCGCGGTCGCGATGACCTGGAGCGTGGCCGAGCGCAGACCGGAGATCACCAGCGGGAGGGCGCACGGCACCTCGACCTTCCACAGCACCTCCCAGCCGGTCATGCCCATGCCCTTGGCGGCATCGCGCGCGGCGGGGTCGACCTGCTCCACCCCTGCGTAGGCGCCCGCCAGGAGCGGCGGCATGGCCAGGACTACGAGTACGACGAACGCGGGCACCAGGAACGCGGCGTCGCCATCGAGGTCGTCGCGCAGCCACATCACCACGATGAAGAGCATCCCGAGGCTGGGGATCGCCCGCAGGGCGCCCGTGGCGTTGACGGCCAGGAACCTGCCGCGGCCGGTGTGGCCGACGTACAGGCCCAACGGCACCGCCAGGGCGGCCGCGATGAGGACCGCGATGACGGAGTACTGGAGGTGCTCGAGGATGCGAGCAGGCACCCCGTCGTCGCCACTCCAGTGGGAGCCGTCGGTGAGCCACTGCCACATCAGGTTCATGCTCGCCTCCCCCGCTGCCAGGGCGTGGCGACGCGGGTGGCGCCCACGATGGTGAGGTCGAGCACGACCGAGAGCAGCAGGCAGGCCACGACCCCGACCACGATCGGGTCGTAGAAGTCACGGGAGAAGCCGTCGGTGAAGAGCTGCCCGAGCTGCGGGACACCGATGAGGGCGGCCACGCTGACGATGCTGACGTTGCTCACGGCGGCCACGCGCAGCCCGGCGGCGATCACCGGAACCGCCAGCGGAAGGTCGACGGTGAGCAGCCTGCGCACCGGCTTCACGCCCATGGCGGTGGCCGAGAGCCGGACGTCCTCGGGCACCGCTGACAGGCCGTCGGCGACCGTGCGCGTCAGCAGGGCGACGGTGTAGACCGTCATCGCGGCCAGCACGTTGACCGGGTCGAGGATGCCGGTGCCGAGGATGCCGGGCATCAGCATGAACAGGGCAAGGGAGGGGATCGTGTAGAGCAGGCCGGTGCCGAGCACGAGCGGGGTGTAGGCCCGGCGGTAGCGCACGGCGAGCCAGCCCAGCGGCAGCGCGAGCAGCAGGCCGACGACCAGGGGAAGCACGGCGAGGTAGGCGTGCTTGCCGAGCAGCTCGAAGACGTCGCTCCAGTGGTCGTTGAGCCAGGTCACGAGACGTCCTCGATCAAGGCGAGCACCTCACTGGCCCGGACAGTGCCGAGGAGCGCACCTGCACCGTCGACCACGACACCCCGCCGGCTCGGGCTGGAGAGTGCAGCGTCGAGGGCGGCACGGAGCGAGCCGTCGATGCTGGCCACGGTGCCCCCTCGGTGCAGGTCGGTCTCGGTCACCGGTGCGGTGAGCCGCTTCGGCTCGACCCAGCCGACCGGGCGGCGCGCATCGTCGACGACGAGCAGCCAGCCCTCACCCGTCGCCCGCTCGCCCAGGCGGACCGTCGGCTCTTCGGACGGCGACAGCGGCGCCGCCCGGAAGGACAGCCCGCGGTAGCCTCGGTCGCGTCCGACGAAGTCGGCCACGAAGTCGTCGAAAGGGTCCTCCAGCAGCGTTGCGGGCGGGGCGGCCTGGGCCACGGTGCCACCGACCCTGAGTACGACGACCTGGTCGCCGAGCTTGATCGCCTCGTCGATGTCATGGGTGACGAAGACGATGGTCTTGCCGAGCTCGGCCTGCAGCCGGAGGAACTCGTCCTGGAGCTGCTCGCGGACCACGGGGTCGACCGCGCTGAACGGCTCGTCCATGAGCATCACGGGCGGGTCTGCGGCCAGGGCACGGGCGACACCGACGCGCTGCTGCTGCCCGCCGGAGAGCTGGTGCGGGTAGCGGCGGGCGAAGGCCGGGTCGAGGCCGACGAGCTCCATCAGCTCGTGGGCGCGGGCCTTGGCCTTCCCCTTGTCCCAGCCGAGCAGCAGCGGGACCGTCGCGATGTTGGCGGCGACCGTGCGGTGCGGGAAGAGGCCGGCGTGCTGGATGACGTAGCCGATGCCGCGTCGCAGCTGGGCGGCGTCCATGGCAGCGGTGTCCTGGTCGTCGATCGTGATGCTGCCGCTGGTCGGCTCGATCATCCGGTTCACCATGCGCAGCGTCGTGGTCTTGCCGCAGCCGCTGGGCCCGACCAGCACCGTGATCTTGCCGGACGGCGCGACCAGGTCGAGGCCGTTCACCGCCACAGTGCCGCCGGGGTAGGCCTTCGTCACCGCATCAAACCGGATCATGCCGATCGACCTTACTGTGAATGCTCGAGCTCGAGAGACAGCCACCGGGCCAGGTCGCTCACCTGTCTGCCGACCTGTGCCCGCTGCGTCTTGGTCCACTCGCCGTCCTCGTGCACCGCGTCGACCCGGAGCACACCGGCCTCGGGGTCGGCCGTCGCGTCGAGCTTGCCGACCAGCCGGTCGCCGTAGAGGATCGGCATCGCCCAGTAGCCGAACCGTCGCTTGGCCGCGGGCTTGTACATCTCCAGCTGGTAGTCGAACTCGAAGATCTCGGTCATCCGCTTGCGGTCGATGACCAGCCGGTCGAGCGGCGACAGCAGGGCGGCCCGGCCCTTGAACCTGCCTGCGAGCCTGGTGTCGAGGTAGGCCGGGTCGACGCGCCACGTGCCGCGAACGCCCTCGACGACAGCCGGGACGCCCACCTCGCCCACGTCGTTGGGCTCGGTGGGCATCTGGGTCGCACGGGCCCGGGCGATGCCCAGCGCCTTCAGGCGGCGCTCGCCCCGAAGCCGCAGCGCCTGCTCCAGCGGCACTGTCGGGCCGTCGGGGTAGACGCGCTCGGCGAGGTCCCACAGCCGGTCTCGTCCGTCGCGACCAGCCGCCGCGACCTCGCCGCGCTGGACCAGCTGCTCGAGCAGCATGCGCACGTTGCGGTCGTCGTTCCACCCGCTCGACCGCCAGGGCACCGCTGTCGTGTCGGGCAGGTCGCGCGACGGGAGCGGGCCCTCGTCGTACAGCTTCTCCAGGATGTCGCGACGGCAGTCGTCGTTGGCCTCGACCCAGTTGCGCACGCGCAGCGGCCAGCCGGTGAGCTCGCCCTCGCCCCTCCACACGGCCATCTCGGCACGGAAGAGGGACATGTCCTCCGCCGGCCGGATGAAGCCCTGGTAGTCGACGAGCACGCAGGCGTCGAGGGCCTCCTCGAGCTCGCGCTGGGAGTACGACGAGCCCAGCCTGCTCCACGCCACGACGTGGGCGTTGGGCGCGACCGCAGCCGTCGGGTCGTGCTGCAGGAGCCCGAGGTGCCGGACGAGCTCGAGCAGCCCGTCGGGGCGCTCGGCGGTGAGCAGCTGCGCCTGCACCGCGATGCGACGGGCGTCGCGGCGGGAGAGCTCGAGGGTCACGGTTGGCAGCGTACGCAGCGGCTCGGACAGTCCTCGTCGCTGTGCGATCACCAGACAGGTCTGTTCCGGCAGTGGAGTCGACTCGCGGCGCACCCGAGGTCTGCTTGACCCGGTGGTCTTTGCGAGGGGTCAATGGCGGGATGGAGACACGATTCACGGAGCTGGTCGGCTGCCGGTATCCCCTACAGCAGGCGACCATGGGCGCTGTTGCCACGCCCGAACTTGCGGGCGCCGTTGCGAGGGCGGGGGCGCTCGGGATGTTGGCCACGCACGGGCAGGAGCCTGCAGCCGAGCGGATGACTCGTGCGCTCGAACTGGCCGGGCCCCAAGGGACGGTGGGGATGGGCTTCTTCGGCCACTTGATCGAGGCTGACCTCGACGCATTCGAAGTCGCTGCCGCACGACTACGGGTGGTGGAGGTCTTCTGGACCGAGCCGGACCCGCAACTGGTGAGGCGAGCCAACCGCGCGGGCAATGCGGCGACCGCCTGGCAGGTGGGTTCAGCCGAGCACGCGGCGCTCGCCGAGGAGGCGGGATGCGATTTCGTCATCGCTCAAGGAGTCGAGGCGGGGGGGCACGTACGCGGCACCAGTCCGCGGATGCAGCTGCTCGAGGACGTGCTCCGACTGGTGACGATTCCCGTTGTGTTGGCCGGCGGTATCGCGAGCGCCGACGACGTCAGGGCAGCGATCGAGGCTGGAGCGGCGGCCGTCCGGGTTGGCACCCGCTTCGTCGCGACGGACGAGTCCTCCGCGCACCCGGCGTACATCGAGGCGCTCATCAACGCCGAGTCAGGCGCGGACACGGTGCTGACCACCGCCTTCTCGGGTGGTTGGCCAGACGCACCGCATCGCGTCCTGAAGCGCGCCGTCGAAGCGGCTGGCGCAATGGATGGCGACACCGTTGGCCGTGTCCGGTTCCGCGGCCAGGACCACCCGATTGCGAGATTCAACGCCTCCCCGCCTGACATCAACGTCAGCGGCAGGATCGAGGCCATGGCCTTGTACGCCGGTGAAGGCGTCGGCGCTGTTCGCGCGAAGAAGCCAGCGGGCGACGTCGTCGCCGAGCTGGTAGCCCGACTGGAGCATCCTGTTGCGGGGAGCTAGAGCCGAATCCACGAGGTTCGCGGACCCGAACATAGAGAAACCCGGCCGTTGCTGACGGGGGATACAACAACGACCGGGCACCCACAAACTTACGGGTGGTTGAGCGTTTGATCAACCACCCGAAGCGAATATGTCCTGGGTCACGCGACTTACCACCGGATCGGCCTAGTCCACATCGTCAACGGATCGTGACCTGCCGGTTCGCCAGTCCGGAGCGAGCCGCCCGCTGCTCGGTGCTCAGGGGTGAGTCGTCTGCAAGAGCCGCTTGGAGCTCCGCTGCGAACCGGTCGGCAGGCTCTTCCAGCGCCTCGGCGCCGGTGCCGACGGGGAGGTCCCAGACCGGGGTCAGGAGACCGTGCGCGCGGAACATACCGACGAACCGTGAGCCCTCCACCAGCGAGTCGTTGCCGGCGGAGTGCAGCCGGGCGAGGGCGTCGAGGAGGCGGTCCTCGTCGAACGGCATGACCCAGCGGAGATGCTCCTTGCTGCCGGCGTCGACCCAGTACGCCGCGTCGACGCCGGCCAGCCGCAGCGTCGGCATCACCGAGGAGTTGGCCTGGTCGAGCGAGGCGGCGGCGGACCCGCTCGGGTCCTCCACGTCGGACATCCAGAAGTCGAAGCCCGGGTGCACCTCGACGTCCAGCGGGGCGTCCTCGAGGAGGTCCTGGAGCCGCGCACCATCGCCCGGCGCCTCGGTCAGGCCCACCATCGAGCCGTGCTCCGCATCGAGTGCCTTCTCGAGCACGGCGCCGAGGTCGCGGCTCGGGTCGCCGAAGGCGTGCTGCACCTGCAGGCCCAGCCAGATCGTGCCGTCGTCTCGGACCAGCGCCGGGGCGGCCATCGGCAGGAGCGAGCAGAGCAGGACCTTGCGGTCGCTCCCCTTGAGCTTCACCTCGGCGGTCGCGGCCGGGACGAGCTCGCGCATCGCGACGACGTCGCACTCCCCGGCCAGCCCCTCGAACGGGCGGCTGACGAAGACCGGGGCCGGGCCGTCGGCGGCTCCGTGGCAGGCCTTGTAGCGCCGACCGGATCCGCACGGACACGGCTGGCGCGGACCGACCCCACCCTCGGGCGTCTCGGTGCGTGCCTTGGTCCTCGACTTCTTTCCCATGCGCGCGAGGCTATAGGTCGACGCAACGGGTCAACGCACTGCGCTCTACGCGAGGTCGAGCCGGGTGTGGACGGTGCTGCGGGACGGGCGGTCCTCCAGCCACCACTCGTCGACCAGGTTCTCCACGATCGCCATGCCCCGACCCGACGTGGCGGAGACGGGAGCGTCGACGGCATGCGGTGTGGTCGGGCTGCCCCCGTCGGTGACCGAGATGTTCAACGTGCCGCGCTCGAGGGCCCAGGTCACCAGCAGGCAGCCGTCGGCGAGAGGCTGGGCGTGCCGGACGGAGTTGCCGACCAGCTCGGAGACGATGACGCGGGCATCCTCGATGCGCTCGGTGGGCGTGCCACGCTCCCGCATCCACGCACGCAGGTCTCGGCGTACGACGGACACGGACGACGCCGCGAAGGGAACACGCATGCTCACCCGCGCTGCCTCAGTGCGCACCGATGCCTCCACAGGTGGGCCCCCACCTCTCGTTGGGCCGGTCGTCTAGCCGGAAGTTACTGGCCAGATGATCCCCTAGAGCGGCCAACCCAAACTCACCTGCCTCGCAGGTGCGCCAGAGCCGCCCCGGGCTTGTCGGTGATCACGGCTTCGACCCCGAGCTCGAGACACAGGTCGAGGTCGTCGACCGTGTTCACCGTCCACACGTGGACTCGTCGTCCAGTTCGATGGAGTTTAGCCCCTAATCGAGGGTTTTCGCGGAGCAGCTCGATGCCGGGCCCGGCGATCCATCCGGGGCTCAGGACGCCCGACGTAAGACGCCAGGAGTACGCGCTCTCGGTCAGCAGCACCACCTCCAGTGCCGGGGCGAGCCGCTCGATACGGGTCAGAGCGACGGGCGAGAAGCTCATGATCCGCACCGGGCTGTCACCGCCGGTCCATTCGAACTCCTCCAGCAGCTCGACCAGCCGCTTCTCCACCAGACCGGCGTAGCGCGTGGGGTGCTTGGTCTCGATCGCGAGGTCGATGTGCCGGTCATAGTCGCGGACCGTCTCCAGGAGCCGGCGCATCGTGAGCACCTTCCTGCTGTCCTCGTCGACGTCGGGCGCCTCGTCGTCGAGCTCGGCCCAGGGATTCTTCCAGGAGGCGAAGTCCAGCTCGTCGAGCTCGGCGAGCGTCATGGTCGAGACGAGCGCCTTGGTGTTCGCGACACGCTTGAGGTTGCGGTCGTGCACGCAGACCAGATGACCGTCGGCGGTCAGCCGTACGTCGCACTCGAGCCCCTCGGCCCCCTCGTTGAGCGCCCGCACGTAGGCGCCCAGGGTGTGCTCTGCCAGCATGGCACTCGAGCCGCGGTGGGCCACCACCTGCGGGCGCCCCTCGGGTTTGCGCATGGAGAGATGGTGGCACGAGTCCGGCGGTCAGGATGTCTAGAACGACGCGGCGCGCTCGTCGTACACACGGCGTGCATCAGTGGCGCTAGTCGACCGGCCGCTGACCCCGCAGGAACTTGCCGAAGTGCGGCACGGTGAACGCCACGGTGCCGCGTTCGCTGGAGTAGACCAGGCCCTTCTTGATCAGCCCGTCGCGCGCCGGACTCAGCGACTGCGGCTTGCGGCGCAGCGACGTCGCGATGTCGGCGGTGGAGACCGGCCCGTCACCGGTCTCGCCGCCGAGCTCAGCCATCGTGCGCATGTAGTCGCGCTCGGCCGGGGTGGCGCGGTCGTAGCGCGCGCCGAAGAAGCCGACGGCCAGCTCGGCCTCCGCCTCGGGAGCCGCCTCCTTGACGTCGGCGTAGCGGATCGGGGAGCCCACCGCGACGTCCCAGGTGACCTTGCCGTAGGCCTGCACGAAGTAGGGATAGCCGTCGGTGAGCTCGTAGAGCGCGTCGAGCGCCTCCAGCTCGAAGGCGACCTCCTCGGTGGCGGCCGGCGCCGCCAAGGCACGGTCGGCCATGTCGCGCGGCAGCCGGTCGACCACGACGTAGCGGAACAGCCGCTCGGCGTAGGACTTGCTCGCCGCGAGCGCCACCGGCAGGTGCGGCAGGCCCGCGCCGACCACGACGAGCGGGGCGCTCTGCTGGCTGATCTCGTGGCAGGCACCGCAGAGGGCAGCGAGCTCGGCGGGCGCGATGTCCTGCATCTCGTCGACGAAGAGCCCGATGCCGACGCCGAGGTCGCGTGCAAGGTCGGCGACGTCGGTGAAGAGCTCGATCAGGTCGAGCTCGAGGTCGCCACTGTCGGCGCGGCCCTTGGTCGCCGGCGCGTCGGTCGGTGGGGACCACCGGAAGCCCTTGCGGTCCTTGAGCTCGGTGCGCTGGGCGAAGCTCTTGACCACTCCGGCCACCGCGTCGACCCGGTCGGGGTCGCGGTGCCGGTGCGCGACCTCCCGCACGCCCGCGTGCACTGCCTGGGCGAGTGGCAGCCGGAGGCTCTGCTCGGGCCGCGCCTCGATCTTGCCGGTGCCCCACGCACGCTTGACGGCCTGACCGCGCAGGGCGTTGAGCAGCACGGTCTTGCCGACGCCGCGCAGGCCGCTGATGACCATGCTGCGCTCGGGGCGGCCGGCGGCGACGCGCTCGAGGGTGACGTCGAACTGCTGCAGCTCGCGGTCACGGCCGGCCAGCTCGGGCGGGCGCTGGCCTGCGCCGGGGGCGTAGGGGTTCCGGATCGGGTCCACGATGCGAAGGTATCGAGATGTCTAGCGCAATCCTTAGATTTGGCTAGCGAGGGGAATCGTGTCGCGCTCGCGGTTTCACCGGCTGACCGGCGAAACCGGGACAGGCAGAGCGTCGCGACACTCAGAGAGTGCAGGTTTCGCTCCGACAGTCACCCGGCGGCGGGCTCGGACTCGTCCCGCACAGCCTCGTCGTACGCCTGCTCGTAGGCACCGGTCAGCCCCCGGCGCAGTACGTCGATCAGGTCGGGGACCTCCTCGATGGCGAGCCGGAAGGAGCCCGTGCACAGCCCGCCGCGCCAGAGGGAGAGGACGATGAGGCCGTCCTCGTGGTGCCACGACAGCCGCAGCGTCCGGTGTCCTCCCCGTTGGTCGAGGAAGATCTCACCGCCGGCCGGGAGCCAGTTCGGGGTCACTCCTCCATTGTGACCGGCACCACAAGGCTTCGCCAGGGTTCGTAGGATTGGCGGCGTGCCGGAGCTTCCCGAGGTGGAGGGGCTCGTCCAGGACCTGGGTGAGCGCCTGAAGGACCGCGCGATCGTCCGTGTCGACATCGTGGCGTTCAGCGCGCTCAAGACCTACGACCCGCCGCTGTCGGCGCTCCACGGGACCTTCGTCGAGGGCGTCGCCCGGCACGGGAAGTTCCTCGACATCAGCGCCGGGGGCCTCCACCTGGTCACGCACCTCTCGCGGGCGGGCTGGGTGCGCTGGAAGGACGAGGTACCGAAGCTCCCGCCCAAACCCAGCACCAAGTCGCCGCTCGCGGCTCGCGTCGTGCTCGACAACGACAGCGGCCTGGACCTCACCGAGGTCGGCACCCAGAAGCGCCTGGCCGTGTACGTCGTGCGCGACCCCCTGGACGTCCCGGGCATCGCCCGGCTCGGCCCCGACCCGCTCGACGACGCGTTCACGATCGACGTCCTGCGCGACATCGTCACCGCGGAGGGCCGGTCGCAGCTCAAGGGCGTGCTGCGCAACCAGTCGACGATCGCCGGCATCGGCAACGCCTACTCCGACGAGCTGCTGCACGCCGCGAAGCTGTCGCCGTTCAAGCCGGCCAGCTCGCTGACCGGCGAGGAGCTGCAGACCCTCTACGACGCGATCAAGAACGTCCTGGGTGATGCCGTGCAGCGCTCGCTCGGCCTGGCCGCGTCCGAGCTCAAGGGGGAGAAGAAGTCCAACCTCGCGGTCCATGGCCGCACCGGGCTCCCCTGCCCCGTCTGCGGCGACACGGTGCGCGAGGTGTCCTTCGCCGACTCGAGCCTGCAGTACTGCGCGACCTGTCAGACCGGCGGCAAGCCGCTCGCGGACCGCCGGATGAGCAAGCTTCTCAAGTAGCGCGGACCCAGCCGTCGTTGTCGCCGCGCATCGTCACCGGCTCGTCGGTGCCCAGAGCGGCCCGCATCAGCTCGGGTGTCACGGCGAAGGTCACCGTCTCTCCGCGGTGCAGGTCGGCCAGCTCCTGGAGGCGGTCCCACAGGTGCGTCGCGACGCCGTCGGCGTGCGGGACCACCACCACGGTCACCGCGCACTGCAGGTCGCTCATGCTTCAAAGATAGGTTGGGACCCATGAAGGTGCCCACCGTCGCGATCACCGGCGTCCCAGACCCGCTCCCCGAGGGAATGCACGTCCTCGACGTGCGCGAGGACCACGAGTGGGTCCACGGTCACATCGAGGGCTCGCAACACATCCCGATGATGGACGTGCCCACCCGGCTCGGCGACCTGCCGTTGGACACCCAGGTGCTTGTGGTCTGCAAGGTCGGCGCCCGATCCGCCCAGGTCGCGGCCTACCTCGTGCACAACGGCATCGAAGCCTTCAACCTCGACGGCGGGCTGCTCGACTGGGAGGCCGCGGGGCGACCGCTGGTCAGCGAGACCCCGCACCCGCCGACGGTCGTCTGAGGCCCCTCACGCCCACAGCTCAGGGAGCGGCACCTCGAGGGCGACGCTGAGCTCGGCGAGATACTCCTCCCTCGACAGCTCCACCACCCCCAGCGACGCCAGGTGCGGGGTCGACCACTGGACGTCGAGCAGGCGCCGGTCGGAGTGCTGGTCGCGCAGCAGGTCGACCAGCGCGAGCAGCGCCACCTTGGAGGCGTCCCTCTCCAGGTGGAACATCGACTCCCCCGCAAAGAGGCCGGCCAGCGCCACGCCGTACAGACCGCCGACGAGCCGGCCGTGCTGCCAGGTCTCGACCGAGTGTGCCCAGCCGAGCTCGTGCATCGTCACGTACGCCGAGTGGATGCGCTCGTCGATCCAGCTGCCGTCGCGCGAGGGGTCGGCGCACCGGGTGACCACCTCCTCGAAGGCGGTGTCGATGCGCACGTCATACCTCTTGGCGGACTGGCGCAGCGACCGGGTCACCCGCAGTCGGTCGAGGGGCAGCACCCCGCGCAGCACGGGCGACCACCAGGACATGCCCTCGCGACGGTCGTCGGCCGGCATCGGGAAGAAGCCGCGTGAGTACGCGTCGATGAGAGTCCCAGGCTCGAGGTCGGCCCCGATGCCGACCAGGTCCCCCATGTCGGCAGCCTGCGGACCGGTCAGGTCCGGGAAGCTCCACGGGCTGGGCGGAGGTACGACGGGCACGCACCCAAGGTAGCCACGCTCGGGCCCCGAGGTAGCCCGTTCCCACGGCCGACGACCGGAGGTCGGTTGTCACGGCTGGATAAGGTTTGGCCATGGGTATCGGTGGAACCGTCGCGAAGCAGATCGCCCCGCGCGTGCAGAAGATCGCACCCGGTCTGACGACCAGCGTGGTCCACGAGGCGCTGGCCAAGGCGATCGACGGCGTCGGCCCGCTCTCCGGAGCCGCGGAGGCTGCCGACAAGCAGCTCGCCGAGAAGCCGGGCGACATCCAGCAGGCCATCCACGAGGTCATCGAGTTCAATGTGCGGCTGGCCGGCCTGCAGGGCTTCGTCACCAACCTCGGCGGCCTGGTCACGGCCGCCGTCACGATCCCCGCCAACATCGCCGGCGTCGCCCTGCTGCAGATCCGCATGGTCGCCGGCATCGCCCACCTCCGCGGCTACGACCTCGCCGACCCGCGGGTGCGCAACGCGATCCTGGCCTGCGTGCTCGGTGAGGACGCCGTGAAGGTGGCTGTCAAGAAGCGCCGCATCCCCGCCCGTCCGCTCGCGATCGCGACTGCTCCCACCTACGACCCCGAGCTGAACAAGATCATGGCCGCCGAGGTCACCTCCGAGCTCGTCACCAAGGTCGCCGGCAAGCGGCTGGCCACCACGATCGGCCGACGAGTGCCGGTCATCGGCGGGCTGGTGGGCGCCGGGGCCGACGGCTACTCGACGTGGAGGATCGGCCGCTACGCCGACCGCGAGCTAGTCCAGCGAACGCAACAAAGCTGATCAACCCTGTCCGGGGTTCGCGCGATTATCGAACTCATGTTCGATCAAGCGACATCACCCGAGGTCGCGGAAGGAGCCGCTCCGACGGGCACCCTGGCACATGCCCGTCAGCGCGCACGATGTCGCCGCCGAGATCAGGCGTCGATGCCGGGGGTGCCCACCAAGAAACTTCACAAGCTCCTCTACTGCCGCGTGCTCGTACTGGGTCGAGGAGTCGACCAGAACTGTGCGCTGCGACAGCTCCGCCACGCTGAGCTGGCCCGTGTAGCAGCAGATCTCAGCGTCCGCGTGCCTTGCGGTAGAACTTCAGCAGCCCGCGCATCGCGCGGTTGTCGTCGGCCGCGCGCACGAACCTCCGCTTGGCTCGCAGCACAGCACCGGCGCGGGCGTCGTCGAGGTCGCGACGAGCCTGGTCGAGCTCGGCGTGCAGCCCGTCGACCTCGTCGCGCAGCCGTGCCGCCTCGGTCAGCAGGGTCACCGTGGTGTCCAGCGCGACGTCGTCGTCGTGGGCCGGTAGGTCGGGGTCGACGTAGTCGTCGGGGTCGGCCTGCGGCACGAGCTCGTCGAGTGAACCCACCACGTCGTACTCCTTGGCGGCCAGCAGCCGCACCCAGTCCTGGGACAGGGCGGTCGCCCACTCACGGACGTCCGGCGGCACCGAGAGCCTGGGCGAGGTGGTGCGCTGGGAGAGGGTCCGGTGCGCGAGCAGCTCGCGGACGAACTCGCGGTAGTGCTCGTTGGGCACCAGGCCGTTGACGCGCGTGTTCACGCGCCGGATGTAGTCGGTCTCGGCAGGGCCGAGGGACGGGTTGGCACGCTCGGAGGCGGTGTCGTAGGCGGAAGGGTCCAGGCCGAGCACCGCCGCGAACCGCTCCCAGAGAAGTCCCCAGGGCGCACCGGACGGCGGCACCGTGACCAGGTGGACCCGGCGCGGGTGCAGGCCGCCGCCCCAGCGAGCCAGGATGTCCGGCACCTCCTGGACGCCCCAGAACCACGACGCCAGCTCGCTGCTGCGTGCGGGGTCGCGGATCTGCTCGAGGAAGGTGGCGTAGTCGAGCGTGCGCCGGTGCTTGACGTTCTCCTGCCATTCGGCCGGAATCTGCCGGACCAGGTCACGCGCGGAGAGTACGACGTGCACCTCGGCGTCACCGAAGGACGCGATCGCACGCTCGGCCTGCCGCTGCGAGGCGATCGCGAGGATCTCGTGGGACACGATGCTGGTGCCGTCGAACTCGCGGATCCGGGCGGCCATCTCGTCCCAGGCTCCGACCGCCTGGCGCTCGAGCCCGCCCCACGGCAGCTCCATCAGGTCGAGCGCGGCGAGGAAGTGTGCGTCGAACCGGTCCGCAGGATAGAGAATCCCCTGCTCTACAAGGGGCTCCCGGTTCTTGAAGAGCAGGTCCTGGACGAACGAGGTCCCTGTCTTCGGTGCGCCGACATGCACCAGGACCTTGCTCAAGCCTGCTCCTCTCGGGTCTCTTCAACGGACCGGACGACGACGTCGACGAGGTGGTCCAGGACGTCGCGCCTGCGCAGCGGTCGGAGGTCGAGCGGCCGGGACACATCGCCCTCGACAGGGTAGCCGTCGGCCGCGAGGCTCCCCGCCTGCGACCGTGCCCAGGCCTGGTGACGAGCCGCGACCGGGAGCGGACGCGCCTCGCCCGGCCCCAGGAGGCGTACGACGGTCTCGCGCACGACCTCCGCGTCCTCCTCGAGCACCCGGAGCCGCAGCACCCGGTTGGTACGCCGGAGCAGGTCGACGCTCTCCGGGGCCAAGGTGCCTGGACCGGGGTCGCGCGGGAGCAGGTCGCGGCCGGCACACCAGGCCACGTAGCGTCCCCAACGCCAGCCGGCACCGCGTCGGACGCGTGCGGACCACGCCCGGGTGAGGAGGTCCTCCACGCCGGAGGGGGGCACGACCGGATCGGGCTCGGGGCGGCGGTGACGTTGCCACGGCACCCTCCGCGGCCGCGGCGGTCGGGGGGCTGCGACGGCCAGGTCGGCGAGCACCCCGACACCGAGCCGGATCAGCTCGTCCACGGGCAGCTCGGCCGGGTCGACAGGCGGTGCGCCGGGGCCGGCAGGGGCCTCCGGATGGGTCAGCGGCAGGTTGCGCGCCAGCCCGCGGCCGGGTCGCTCCCGGTGCAGCACCCGGTCGGCGACCTGCTCGAACCCCGGACCACTCCACCGCGTCGCCAGCAGGCGGGTCAGCTCGAGCTGGGCGGCACCGGGCAACGGCCCGCCACCCGACGTCGCGGGTGCCGTCGGCCAGAACTCCGACCACGGCGTCGTACTCCCGGCTCGGAGGGCCTGCGCCCAGGCGAGCACTGCCTCGTCGTACGCGGTCACGGGCGACGAAGCTTCGCGCGCGCCCGCTGGATCGGGTTCGGCGTGTCGAGTGGGGCCGCGGCGGCCTCGGTGAGCAGGGCGTGGATGACGTCCAGCGCGGCGTCGACCATCGCCCCGGCGGCGGGCCGGTCGGGGTTGACCCACCTCCCTTCGCCCGGCGGCACCGGGCGGAGGTCCTCGAGGTCACCGACCACGTCGATGCCGGCGCCCTCGGCCCACTCGATCCACTCCTCGGCGACCTCCATCGCCCACGGATAGGCGCGCGGCGGCAGGGTCGCCCGCACCATGCCGTCGCGGTGCGCCAGGGTCTGGTGGATGACGAGCTCGCGGACGAGCCTGCGGTAGGCGGCGTTCTCCAACGAGTCGGCGCGCTTGAGCCTGCGGTTGAGCCGGCGGATCAAGGTGGCCTCGGCGATGCCGATCGAGACGTTCTCACGCGGGCTGTCGGCCGGGAGCCAGGACGGGTCGAGCGAGAGTGCCGTGCAGTAACGCCGCCACAGCTCGTCGCGCGGCGCCCCGCGCTGCGGCACCGTCACCAGGTGGACGTGCTCGGGTGGCAGGTTGCGCGCCCAGCGACCGAAGACGTCGGGGAGCCCCTGGACGCGCCAGAACCAGCTGGGCGACCGGAGCCGCGGCGCGGACTGCACGTTGTCCAGGAACCGCGCGAAGGGCTTCTTCCCACGGTGCTTGACGTTCTCCTGCCACTCGGCCGGGATCTGCCGGGCGAGGTCGCGCGCGGAGTAGACGAGATGGATCTCCGCGCCCTCGAAGTCCTTCATCACCCGCTTGACCTGGGCGGGCTTCGCCGCGGCGAGGATCTCATGGCTCACGATCACGGTGCCCCCGGCGCGGTTGACGCGCTGCGCGAGCGCGTCCCACTCCCCGCGAGCGCCTTCGCGCAGGCCGCCCCACGACATGTCGAGCAGGTCGATCGAGGCACGGAACATGCTGCCCTCCGCGTCGACCGGGTAGTGCACGCCGTGTCGGGCGAGCTGGGACCGGTTGCGAGACAGCCGGTCCTGGAGGTACGTCGTCCCCGTCTTGGGTGCACCGACGTGCAGGTAGACGACTCGAGCCATGCGCGGGAGTCTATTGGAGCGCGGTCACGACCCGGCTGGGCGAGGGTCGGCCGAGCTGCTCGGCCATCCACGCGCTGGTGGCCACGAGCTTGTCGAGGGAGACGCCGGTCTCGAGGCCGAGGCCGTGCAGCATCCAGACCAGGTCCTCGGTGGCGAGGTTGCCGGTGGCGCTCTCGGCGTAGGGGCAGCCGCCGAGGCCGCCCGCGCTCGCGTCGAACGTCGTGACCCCGTGCTGCAGCGCGGTGCGCGCATTGGCCAGCGCCTGGCCGTAGGTGTCGTGGAAGTGCATCGCGAGCGCGTCGTCGGCCAGCCCTGCGGCGTTGAACGCGTCGAGCAGGGCGGTGACGTGGCCCGTCGTACCCACGCCGATGGTGTCGCCCAAGCTGAGCTGCGAGGCGCCGAGGTCGAAGAGCCGCTTGCCGACCTCGACGACCTGGTCGATGGGGACGTCGCCCTCCCAGGGGTCGCCGAAGCACATGCTGACGTAGGCGCGTACGTCGAGACCGGCCTCGCGAGCCCGCGTCACCGTCGGCTCGAACATCGCGAACTGCTCGTCGAGACTGCGGTTCAGGTTGCGCTGCGCGAACGTCTCGGTGGCGCTGCCGAAGATCGCGACGTGCTTGCAGCCCAGCTCCAGGGCCCGGTCGAGCCCGCGCTCGTTGGGCACCAGGACGGGCATGTCGCGGCCGGCCTCGCCCAGCGCGGTCATCACCTCGAACGCGTCGGCGAGCTGCGGGACCCACTTGGGGTGCACGAAGCTGGTCGCCTCGACGATCGGCAGCCCGGCGTCGACCAGGCGGTGGATGAACTCGACCTTCACCTCGACGGGAACGGTGTTCTTCTCGTTCTGCAGACCGTCGCGGGGGCCGACCTCGTAGATCGTGACGGCCTTCGGCAGCGCCGGGTCGGGGACGAGCTGCGGGGCCCTCACGACGGCTCCACCACGAACAGCTGGTGCCTGAGCGGCACCTGCTCGCCGACCGTGGCACCGACGGCGGTCACTACGCCGGCTGCGGTCGACTTGAGGGCGAGCTCCATCTTCATCGCCTCCATCACGCCGAGCACCTCTCCATCGGCGACCGTGTCACCGACGGCGACGTTGACCGCGAGGACGGTGCCCGGCATGGGTGCCAGGACCGTGCCATCACCCGCGCCGGCGGACTCGGCGTCGCCGGCCTGCGGACGGAGGAAGGAGAACCGCTGGCCGCGCCACGCGACCTCGACCGTGTGCTCGTCGACCAGGGTCGCCGCCGCCCGCTCGAGCAGCGGCGCCGCGTCGGGTGCGACGAGGTGGACCTCGTCGTCGAGCTCGACGTGGACCTCGGCGGACGGGCCGGCCAGCCGCCAGCCGTCGCCCGCACCGAACGGGTGGGTCGACTCCTGGACCACCGCGCCCGCGACCGCCCGCGCGGCGAGCTGGGCAGCAACCGAGCGCGACGGTGGCTCGAGGGCGTCGGGGTGCGAGTCCAGCCAGGCGGTGTCGACGGCGTTGTCGCGGAACTCGTCGGACGCGGCGAGGGCCCGCACGAACCCGACGTTGGTGGTCAGGCCGAGGATCGCGGTCTCGTCGAGCGCTGCGACCAGCATGCGACGCGCGGCCTCGCGATCGGGGCCGTGCACGATCACCTTGCCCAGCATGGGGTCGTACGACGTGCTCACTGCCGCCCCCGACGACAGCGCAGCATCGACCCGGGCGCGCGGCGACCAGGCGACGTACGACGCGACGCCGGCCTGCGGCAGGAACCCGGCCCAGGCGTCCTCGGCGTACACGCGCGCCTCGAAGGCGTGGCCCTCGCAGCGCACGTCCTCCTGGGTGAAGGGGAGCGGCTCGCCCGCGGCGATGCGGAGCTGCAGCTGCACGAGGTCCACGTTGCCGCCGGTCGAGCCCGTGGAGACCACCGCCTCGGTGACGGGGTGCTCCACCTGCAGGCGGGTGTTCATCTCCAGGAAGAAGACCTCGTCGCCGGAGACGAGGTACTCCACCGTGCCGGCGTTGGTGTAGCCGACCTCGCGGGCCAGCGCGACCGCCGACTCCAGCAGCACCTTGCGCGCCGACTCCGAGAGCCCCGGGGCGGGCGCCTCCTCGATGACCTTCTGGTGACGGCGCTGCGCGGAGCAGTCGCGCTCGAAGAGGTGGACGACGTTGCCGTGCTGGTCGGCGAGCACCTGCACCTCGACGTGCCGACCGTGCTCGACGTAGCGCTCGACCAGGATGGTGTCGTCGCCGAACGCCGAGAGGGCCTCGCGCTTCGCGGCGGCGAGCGCCGCGTCGTAGTCGCCGGCCGCGCGCACGATGCGCATGCCCTTGCCGCCGCCCCCGGCCGCGGCCTTCACCAGCACGGGGAAAGTCATGCCGCTCGCGTCCGACCCGACGGGCACGACCGGGACCCCGGCCGCGATCGCGATGTCGCGCGCGGTGTCCTTGCGGCCCATCTTGTCCATCACGTCGGCGGTCGGTCCGACGAAGACCAGCCCCGCGTCGACGACGGCGCGGGCGAACGGGGCGCGCTCGGAGAGGAAGCCGTAGCCGGGGTGCACCGCATCGGCGCCGGAGACGCGGGCGGCTTCCAGGAGCGCGTCGATGTCGAGGTACGACGTCACAGGCACCGCGACGTCTGCCTCGTGCACGTGCGGTGCGTCGCGGTCGATCTCGGAGTGGACCGCGACGGTGCGGATGCCGAGGGATCGAGCGCCGCGGATGACCCGGAGCGCGATCTCGCCCCGGTTGGCGATGAGAAGAGTAGAGATCATGGGTTCACATCCGGAAGATGCCGTAGGACGGCTCGGGGATCGGGGCGTTGGCGGCGGCCGCGAGGCCCATGCCGAGCACGCGTCGGGTGTCGGCGGGGTCGATGATCCCGTCGTCCCAGAGCCGCGCGCTGGAGTAGTACGGCGAGCCCTGGGTCTCGTACTGGTCGCGGATGGGCGCCTTGAACTCCTCGTCGTCGGGCCGGCCGGCCACGGTCGCTAGCACCGACGCCGCCTGCTCGCCGCCCATCACCGAGATGCGGGCGTTGGGCCACATCCAGAGGAAGCGCGGGTCGTAGGCGCGGCCGCACATGCCGTAGTTGCCGGCGCCGAACGACCCGCCGATGACCACGGTGAACTTGGGGACGACCGAACAGGCCACGGCGGTGACGAGCTTGGCGCCGTCCTTGGCGATGCCGCGGTTCTCGTACTCCCGGCCGACCATGAAGCCGGTGATGTTCTGCAGGAACACCAGCGGGATGCCGCGCTGGTTGCACAGCTCGATGAAGTGGGCGCCCTTGAGCGAGGACTCGGAGAAGAGGATGCCGTTGTTGGCCAGGATGCCGACCGGGTAGCCCCAGATCTTCGCGAAGCCGCACACGAGCGTCTCGCCGTAGAGCTGCTTGAACTCGTGGAAGCGGGAGCCGTCGACGACCCGGCGGATCACCTCACGCACGTCGTAGGGCGTGCGTGGGTCGGTCGGCACCACGTCGTACAGACCATGCGGGTCGTCCAGCGGCTCCTCGGGTGCCGTGGGGGTGAGCCGGCGTCCGGCGGGTCCGCCGGTGTCCTCGAAGGTCGAGACGATCGAGCGCACGATCGCGAGGGCGTGTGCGTCGTCGTTGGCCAGGTGGTCGACCACGCCGGAGAGCCGCGCGTGCACGTCGCCGCCACCGAGGTCCTCGGCCGTGACGACCTCGCCGGTCGCGGCCTTCACCAGCGGCGGGCCGCCCAGGAAGATCGTGCCCTGCTCCTTGACGATGACGGTCTCGTCGGACATCGCGGGGACGTAGGCGCCGCCCGCGGTGCACGATCCCATCACCGAGGCGATCTGCGGGATGCCCTGTGCGGAGAGGTTGGCCTGGTTGTAGAAGATCCGGCCGAAGTGCTCGCGGTCGGGGAAGACCTCGTCCTGCATCGGGAGGAACGCGCCACCCGAGTCGACCAGGTAGACGCAGGGCAGGCGGTTCTGCAGGGCGACCGTCTGCGCACGCAGGTGCTTCTTGACCGTGAGGGGGTAGTAGGTGCCGCCCTTGACCGTCGCGTCGTTGGCCACGACCACGCACTCGCGACCCGAGATGCGGCCGATGCCGGTGATCACGCTCGCGGAGGGAATGTCGCCGCCGTAGAGGTCCCAGGCGGCCAGCGGCGAGAGCTCGAGGAACGGTGAGCCGGGGTCGAGCAGCCGGTCGACCCGGTCGCGCGGGAGCAGCTTGCCGCGGTCGGTGTGCTTCTTGCGAGCAGCCTCCGAGCCGCCCAGGCGCACGGTGGCCAGGCGCTCCCTCAGCTCGTCGACGAGCTCCTTCATCTCCACGGCCATCAGAAACCCTCCAAGTTAGCGATCGCTAACATCTAGGTTAGCGATCATTAACTGCCTCGTCCAGAGCGGCCAGGACCAGCAGCGCTGCGTCCGGTCGCGCGTTGTGCCCCATCAGCCCGATGCGCCACACGCTCGCGGCATAGGCACCAACGCCCGCGCCGATCTCGATGCCGTGCCGCTCCAGCAGCCGAGCGCGCACCGCCGCGGAGTCCACGCCGTCGGGAACCTTCACCGTGGTGAGCTCAGGGAGCCGGTAGCCCTTCTGCGCGAAGAGCTCGTAGCCACGAGCCTCGAGCCCCTCCTGCAGGACGCGGCCGGCTTCCTCGTGCCGCGCCCAGACCTGGGGCAGGCCTTCCTCGACGATGCGCGAGAGGCCGGCATGCAGGCTCGCCACCATCGCGGTCGGGGCGGTGTGGTGGTAGGTCCGCTTCGCTCCGGTCGCCTCACCGACGTAGCCGCCGAGGAGCCCCAGGTCGAGGTACCACGACTGCGGTCTCTCCACCCGGCGCTCCCACGCGCGCTCGCCGATCGTGAAGGGTGCCAGCCCGGGCGCGACACCGAGGCACTTCTGCGTGCCGGCGTAACCGAGGTCGACGCCCCACTCGTCGGCCAGCAGCTCGATGCCGCCGATGCTCGTCACCGCGTCGACCAGGAGCAGCGCATCGCCCTTGGCGGCGCCCAGCGCTGCGATGTCGGAGCGTACGCCGGTGCTGGTCTCGGCATGCACGGCCGCGATCACCTTCGGAGACGGGTGCGCGGCGACGACCCGCTCGACGTCGACCGGGGTGCCCCAGTCGTGCTCGACCGGCACTACCTCGGCGCCGCAACGGGCAGCCACGTCGCACATGCGCTGCCCGAACAGGCCGTTGACCGCGACCACGACGACGTCGCCGTCGGACACCGTGTTGACGAAGGCGGCCTCCATGCCGGCGCTGCCCGTGGCGCTCAGGGGGAGGGTCCTGGCGTTGCTCGTGCCCCAGGCGCTCCGCAGCATCTCGCACGTCTCGTCCATCAGCTGCACGAAGGCCGGATCGAGGTGGCCCAGCAGCGGCCGGGCCAGCGCGTTGGTCGCCTCCGGGTAGGGGTTCGAGGGGCCGGGACCGAAGAGGTGCCGTTCGAGGAGAGCCATACCTACGAACCTAGAGGACGGCCCCCGGATTGAGGATCCCCTGCGGGTCGAGGGCCGCCTTGACCCGCCGGGTGAGCGCCATGACGTCAGGGCCGAGCTGGTCGGGCAGCGCGAACGCCTTGGCTCGTCCCACACCGTGCTCGCCGGTGATCGTGCCCCCGAGCCGGATCGCGGCGTACATCACGTCGGCGAACGCCGCCCGCGCCCGCTGCTCGCTCTCCGGCGAGTAGACGATGATCGGGTGCGTGTTGCCGTCGCCGGCATGGGCGACGACGGGGATCTCCACGTCGTGGGTGCTCGCTATCTCGGCGACCGCCGCGAGCAGGTCGGGCAGCAGCGGCACCGGCGCGCCGACGTCCTCGAGCAGCAACGAGCCGCGCGCCTGGATGGCGGGGAACGCCAGCCGTCTGGCCTGTACGAACATCTCGCCCTCGTCGGGGTCGTCGGTCACGAATACCTCGGTCGCCGCCCCGCAGGCCGCCTGCATCGTCGCGACCTCGGCGGACCGGGCTGCCCCGGGGGCGTCCGACTGGGCGACGAGCAGCGCGGCCGTCGTACGGTCCAGGCCCATGGGCTGGAAGTCCTCGACCGCATTGACCGAGGCCTGGTCCATCAGCTCCATCATCGACGCGCGCATGGTCCGGCCGACCTCGACGACCGCGTCCGCGGCAGCCTTCACAGAGGAGAACTGCGCCACCAGCGTCGAGCGCGGCGGCTGAGCCGGTACCAGCCGCAGGATCGCCCTGGTCACCACGCCGAGCGCTCCCTCGCTGCCCACGAACAGCTTGAGCAGCGACAGTCCCGCGACGTCCTTGATGCGCTTGCCACCGAGCGTGACCAGAGTGCCGTCGGCGAGTACGACGTCGAGGCCGAGCACGTAGTCGGTGGTGACGCCGTACTTCACGCAGCACAGCCCGCCGGCGTTGGTCGCGATGTTGCCGCCGATGGAGCAGATCTCGTAGGACGACGGGTCGGGCGGGTACCAGAGCCCGTGCTCGGCCGCCGCTCGCTTCACCTCGACGTTGAACGCCCCCGGCTCGACCACCGCCACCCGGGTCGCGACGTCGATCTCGATGTTGCGCATCTTCTCCAGGCTGAGCACGATGCCGCCGTCGACCGCAGACGCCCCGCCCGCAAGACCCGACCCTGCGCCCCGCGGCACGACCGGGACGCCGTGGCGAGAGGCCCAGCGCAGCGTCGCCTGCACGTCCGCCGCGTCGCGCGCCCGCACCACCGCCAGCGGCTTCCCCGCCGACGGGTCCTTCGACCAGTCCCACCGGTAGCTCTCCATCAGCTCCGGGTCGGTCACCAGGTCGGAGACGGCGAGGTCGTCGAGTGACATGCCCTCATGCAAGCACGTGTCCGGCCGCAGCGACATGCAGCTCGGCCACCTGCCGCTCACGACGCCCGCGTCGGCGGGAGGGCCGCATGTCTTAGCGGCCTGTGGATTGAGGAACACGCTCCGCTCGGAGTTGGGCAAGGCTCCTGGCATGCACCCGGTTGAGGTTCTCCAGCGACTTGGTGGCGTGGCACCTGCACATCGGCTCCGCCGGCTGGTCACTCGTCGGCAGCTGCTCGCACGGTCATCGACTGCGCCTGCGACCTCCCGTTCGACGAGGCCCTCGCCGTCGCCGACTCGGCACTACGACAGGGACGCGTTGACAGCGATGAGCTGGTTCGCCTTGCCCTGGCCCTCCCGTCGACGGGACGGCGGGCCGCCATGCGCGTGGCCCAGGAGGCCGACGGCCGAGCTGCCAACCCGTTCGAGTCGGTACTTCGGGCGATCGCGCTCGACGCGGGGCTGCGCCTGACACCCCAGGTCGTCATCCATGACCGAGGGTTCACCTGCCGACCGGACCTGGTCGATGTCGAACGAAAGCTCGTGGTCGAGGCGGACTCGTTCGAGTTCCATGCGAGCCGAGCCCAGCTGCGCAAGGACTGCCGCCGCTACACCGGCTTGTCGATCCGCGGCTGGACGGTCCTCAGGTTCAGCTACGAGGACGTCATGCACGACCAGGACTACGTGCGCGCCAGCCTGGTCGCGATGGTGGATTCGTCGAGACTGGGGCCTTCCGAACATGCAGCCCTCGCGGCCCGCGACGGCCAGGTGGCTTGAAAGGGCGCGACCTGCATGTCCGCGTGGTCGCACTACGCTCCGAGCATGCGCTTGAAGCTGGGAAGGCCCGACCTCGCGGCCTACGCCGACCGCTTCGACCTGCCGGAGGGCGGCGACCTGACCGTCACCTTCCTCGGTGTGGCCACGCTGCTGGTCGACGACGGGAGCAGCGCCTTCCTCACCGACGGGTTCTTCAGCCGACCGGGTCTCCTCGACGTCGGCCTGCGAAGGGTGGCGCCCAACGAGCAGCGCATCGACGAGTGCCTGGCCAGGGCGAACATCACCACGGTCGAGGCAGTGCTGCCGGTGCACACGCACTTCGACCACGCGATGGACTCCGCGGTCGTGGCCCGCAAGACCGGGGCGGTGCTCACCGGCGGGACCAGCGCCGCCATGGTCGGTCACGACCTGCCGGCCGACCAGGTGAAGGTCGCGACGCCCGGTGAGCCGATGACGTTCGGCGCCTACGAGATCACGATGATCGAGTCGCACCACTGCCCGCCCGATCGGTTTCCCGGCCCGATCGAGGCGCCCGTCCTACCCCCGGTGAAGGCGGCCGCCTACCGGTGTGGCGAGGCGTGGTCCATCCTCGCCCGGCACACGGGCGGCGAGCGGGTGCTGATCCAGGGCAGCGCCGGGTACGTCGAAGGCTCGCTGGCCGGGCAGCAGGCGGATGTCGCCTACCTCGGGGTCGGCCAGCTCGGCATCCAGTCCGACGACTACATCCGCACGTACTGGCACGAGACCGTGCGCGCGGTCGGTGCGAAGCGGGTGGTGCTGATCCACTGGGACGACTTCTTCCGTCCACTCACCCAGCCGTTGCGGGCGCTGCCGTTCGCGGGTGACGACCTCGACAACACCCTGCGCGTGCTGCTGCCGCTGGCCGAGGCGGACGGCGTGCCGATCTCGTTCCCGACCGTCTGGAAGCGCGAGAACCCCTTCTAGACCTTTGCTCTGCGGTAGCCGGCTGCGACGGCGTCGGCCTCCGTCCGGAAGCACTCCTCGGGGTTGGTCGCCTTGTAGTACGCCGCCCCGGGCACGTGGTAGATCCAGTCGCCGCTGCTGGACCGGTTGCCCTTGATCGGCGCGTACGACGGGCAGTTCCAGGTCCCCGGGACGGGCGCGACCGAACCGTTTCCCGCTCCACCGCTCGGCTTGGTGCCGCTGCTCTTGCGAGCCGGGCGTCCCTTCGCCGGGACGAGCACCATGGTGCGCTTGGCGCCACAGCGACTGAGCCGGTCAGCGATGGCGGCGTGCTCGCGCGCGTCCACGGTGAGGTTCCAGCGGTACTTCACCGCCACCCAGTGCGCGGCGTAGGCGCACTTGTTGCGTGCAGGCTCCCACTGGCTCGGGTCGTAGCTGCCCTTGGCCTGGTTCGTCGCCGATGTCACCGCGACCAGCGTCGCCGCGTAGCCGGTGTCGTTCGCGAACGCCTGGCGGCGCAGCCGGCTCCAAGTCCGCGCGCCGGAGCTCCAAGCCTCGGCCAGCGCGACCCGGTGGTCGACCTCGAGCTTGCGCGGGTTGCGGACCACCTTGCCGTCGTAGACCGACACCCAGCGACCGCCTGTGACGCTGCAGGCACCCCGTGTGCTCGCCCGCCTGGTCGACTCGCTGATGAGGACCACGTCACGGGTGTCACACAGCCCGCGCTTCAAGGTCCAGTGCCGGAACTTCGCGCGTCGGTAGGTCTCCCAGCCCTGCTCCTCCACCACATCGAGCTTGGCAAGCAGGGTGGCCGCGGCGACCTTGCGTGGTCTCGCCTCCACCGTCGGGGCGAGCACCAGGACACCCGCCGTGAGGGCAAAGGTGAGCAGCGACGACGCGCGGCGGCGGGCGATCAGCATCTGTCGATGCTCACACGCCGCATCGGGCTGCGTCCGCAGAACCCCGGAACGGACGGGGCTGCGCTAGCTAGGTCGTCTTGCGGGCCTGCGCCTCGAGCTCGGCCAGGGTCGAGCGAAGCGAGTCGAGCGACGCACTGACCTTCGCGACCTCGTCACCCGCACCTGAGCCGACATCGAGCGAGGAGACAGCGGCCGACAGCTCCAGCAGCTCGGTGTAGACCTCGGCGACCTCGTCGACCATGCCGCGCAGCCTGTCGAGCAGACCCTGGCGGCGCGCAGCCATGCGAGTCACGGCCTCCCGCACCTGCTGGGGGCCGGCCGGCCCGCCACTGCGGGCCAGTGCGACGTCGAGACCGTCGACAGCGGCCGCGACCCGCACCGCGGTGCCGTAGGCGTTGTCGGCTGCGACCAGGGCCTCGATCGAGGGGTCGACCAGCGACTCGGGCTTGGGACCCTCGCGCAGGGTGCGCAGGTCGTTGATGTAGCGGGCCAGGCTGTCGACCATCTGCGCCTGCGCGGTGCCCTCGTGCAGCTTGGGCAGCTTCGGCTCGCCGGCGTCCTCCTCCTTGTCCTTCAGCATGCCGCCCACGAGCGCACCGACGGCGTACATCCCGGCGCCGACCGCGGCGGCTCCGGCGACCGGGACGCTGACCGCCCAGGCGACGCCGCCACCGAACGCAGCCGCGAGCACCAGCCAGGGGTCGGTGGCCGAGGAGCCGATGCGATTCCAGAAGCTCATGCGCTGCCTACTGGTCTAGAAGTTGGAGAGCACGGCGGTGAAGACGCGGTCGATGTTGGCAGGGTTGGTGGCGTCGTAGGCCGCCGCGCGTGACGCCTCGGAGATCTGCTTGAGCGTCGCAAGGTCTGCGCCCTCGCCGTAGGCGATCGAGAAGACGCGCAGGGTGTTCTCGCCGCCTCCGTCCAGGGCCCGCACGAGGCTGGCCAGGTTGGAGTCGGGTGGGTACTCGTTGCGGCCGTCGGTCAGCACGACGACCGCGTTGATCCGCGAGCTGTCGAAGCTGGAGTTCATCTCCTTCACGCCGGCGCGGATCGCGGCGTACAGGGGCGTGCCGTTGAGCGGTGCGAGGTTGGTGACCGCCTGCGTGATGCGCTGCTTGTTCTGGCTGATCGGGGCTATCGGGACCAGCTCGGTGTAGATGCCCGAAGGCGTGGGCAGGTCGGTCGTGAACGTCCAGAGGCCGACCTGGTCACGGGCGGTGAACTGCGACAGCGCCTTGACCGCGGCCGTCTTCGCCAGCTCCAGCTTGGTGCCGCCGCCGGCCTCCTCGCCCATCGAGCCCGAGACGTCGAGCAGGATCAGCACGCGGGCCTCCTTGCGGAGGTCGGTCCAGGTCGCCCGCACCGCGTCGAGTACGTCGGGCGACGGTGCGCTCAGCTCGATCTTCACGCCGTCGGGGATGAGCTCGTCGCTGTCGAGGATCGGCTTGCCCGCCTCGTGGGCGAAGGTGCGGAACCCGACGTCGGTGAACTGCTTCTGTGCGGCGTCGCGCTGGAGGTACTCCAGGAAGTCGGCTGCACCGCCCTTCTTCTCCTCGCTCACCCAGGGTGCGTCGAGCACTACGTAGGGGCTGTCGGAGTAGAGGGTGCCCTCCTTGGGGTAGATCGCCGCGAGCGGGACCTTCGGCGCGGGGTGGTCGCCGAGCGTGGCCAGGTTGCCCGTCGGGTTGCCGGCGTTGTAGTCGATGACCGACTTCTCCTCCACGGCCACGGCGGAGACGTAGCCGAGGCCGGCGCCGGAGTCGTCGGCACGCTGCAGGTTGGAGAGGTAGGTCAGCGTGGTGTCGCCGTAGTGCAGCACCGCCCGCTCGACGTCGCCGACGAACTTGCGGACCTTGGGGTCCTCGACGTCTCGAAGGGTCAGGTCGGAGGACTTGCCCGTGGCGGCCACGAAGGCGCCGACCGTCGCCGCGAGGCCGGAGGTCGAGATGTTCGGGTTGGTCTTGCCGAGGGTGAACTTGCCCCACTCCGGGTGACCGGCCGAGGCCCACCCCTGCGGGTTGTTGGCCAGGCGGAGCACGTCGCCCCAACCCAGGGCCTTGCCCGGCCAGCCGATCGCCTGCGCCATCGGCTTGGGCATGGCCAGCACGAGCGGGGTGGTCGTCACGCTCCGGATCTCACCGTCCGGCACGAGGTTGGGCTTGTCCTGGCGGGACAGGTCCTTCTCCAGCAGGCGCACCCACGTCGACCCGGCGGGAGACCACACGTCTGGGGGCGTGCCGTCGACGTCCTCCTGCCAGCCGCGGGCCAGGATCTGCTCGCCTCCGCCGGAGGAGAGCGGGTTGACGGTGACCTCGAAGCAGGCGTCGCCGACCTTGCGGTCGGAGCGGTTGTAGTCGTTGGCGATCGCCTGCATGATGCTCTGCTTCTCGGGCGAGGCCCCGATCGTCAGCGCGGTGCACCCGTCACGGCGTACGACGGGCGGGTCGCTCTTCGGGTTGTCGTCGTCGTCGCCTCCCGCCGCGCAGGCACGGATGCCCACGATCGCGACGACGCCGATGATGGCGGCGGCGATGAGCGGTGCCCTCGACGATGACTTCGACGCAGCCACGTGACCCTCCTAGACCGGTGCGGGAAGTCTACTGACGGGAGACGACTACGTTGGGCTCCATGGCGCTCGCGACGTACAAGGACCTCTGTATCGACGCCGTGGACGCCCACCGCCTCGGTGAGTTCTGGGGTGCCGTGCTGGGCCTGGACGTCGAGCATCTCGACGACGGCGACGCCAGGCTGACCGGCCCCAATCCCCAGCACACGGTCTGGGTCAACACCGTGCCCGAGGCCAAGACCGTCAAGCAGCGCGTGCATCTCGACGTGTGGCTGGACTCGGTCACCGACGCCCAGCATGCGGGGGCGACGGTCACCGCCGAGCTGCCGGCGTGGACCGTGCTGGAGGACCCCGAGGGCGGCGAGCTGTGCGTGTTCACCTCCGACCCCGCGACGACCACCCCGCGCCACGTGGAGCTGGTCGTCGACACCGGCGTCGAGTCGGCGCCGATCGCGGAGTGGTGGGGCGCGGTCCTGGGCGCCACGTTGCACCACGACGACCGCGGCTTCTCCTACGTCGACGGGATCGTCGGGTGCCCGCTGCGGTCGATCGCGTTCGTGCCCGTGCCTGAGCCCAAGACCGTCAAGAACCGGGTGCACATCGACGTGTACGGCGACGTGGCGGCCCTCGTCGACGCGGGAGCCACCGTGCTGGCCGTGCTTCCCGGCTGGACGGTGCTCGCCGACCCCGACGGCAACGAGTTCTGTGTCTTCGCGCGTTGACCGTCTCGGCGTGCTCGTCCCGGGATGGGACGCCTGCGACGTCAGGCTCGCGGCGCACTCGGCCAACCTCGCCGTCGCCCGCGCCACCCCGGGCGAGCAGCCCTACGTCGTCGGCTGGGACCTCCTCTCCACTCGTCAGGGGTACGTCGTGGTGCTCGACGTCGACGACGACCCCATCCACCGCACCCGGTGGCTGGCCCACTTCCCGACCACCGCGTCGCTGCAGGAGGCCGCAGGGGAGCCGGTGCCCGAGGACGCCGAGGTGCGCGTCGTACGCCTGCCGCTGGACGAGCGGTCGATGGCCGCCCAGCAGGCGCGCGACGGCTTGCTGGACCGCTTCCACGTCACCCTCGGCGCCGCCGCGCAGTTCGGGGCAGAGGCCCGGGCCTGGATCGGTGCCGCCGACCTCTACTGCCTCGACACCGCCGGGGTCCGCACCTGGTGGCCCGAGTCGCCGCTCGAGCCCCCGCTGCAGCAGACCCTCGACGACGTGGCCATCGGCTACGGCGGGCCTGTCGGCTGGTCGGTGGCCGCTGTCGACGACGACGGGTGGAGGCGGGTGACGGTGGGGGCGCTGGGGGTGGTGACGTGGGCGCGGTGGGTCGCGCGGGCGGGTTCCCCACGGTATGCAGCGGAACCCGGGCTTCCCTAGGCATGCACCGCATGGGAGGCCCCGGTTCCCATGGGGAGGCTCGCGGGCTTCGCTGCATACCGTGGTGAAGCTCCCACGGGGCGCAGCCGCCACGTTAACGATCATTCACCTACCCTGGAGTCGTGACCACCCGGCGAGCGCAGATCCTCAGCACGGCAGCGGAGCTGTTCGCGCGTCGTGGCTTCCACGGAGTCTCGGTGGCCGACCTGGGAGCCGCGGTCGGCATCTCGGGCCCGGCGCTGTACCGCCACTTCCCGTCCAAGGACGCGATGCTGGCCGAGATGCTGGTCTCGATCAGCGAGGAGCTGCTCAGCGTCGGCACCGCCCGGGCAGCGGCGGCAGCCTCGCCGCCTGAGGCGCTGGCCGCCCTGGTCGAGTGGCACACGGACTTCGCCCTGCACAACAAGCCGCTGATCGTCGTGCAGGACCGCGACTGGGACTCGCTGCCGACGGAGGCTCGAGACAAGGTGCGGTCGCTCCAGACCGAGTACGTCGACCTGTGGGCGCGCCACCTGCGCGCCGTACGCCCCGACGTGACGATCGAGGCCGCCCGGGCGCGGGCACACGCGGTCTTCGGGCTCCTCAACTCCACCCCCCGGATCTCGGCACTGCCGGAGGACGAGCTGGCGGAGGTTCTACAGCGCATGGCATTGGGTAGTTTGTCCGCATGAGTCTTCTCGACACCCCGATCGCACGCCTCGACGGCACCCCGGCGACCCTCGGCGAGCTCACCGGCGGGAGGCCGGCGCTGCTGGTCAACGTGGCGTCGCGCTGCGGCCTGACCTCGCAGTACGGCGCGCTCGAGGAGCTGCATGAGAAGTACGAGCCGCGCGGATTCACCGTCGTCGGCTTCCCGTGCAACCAGTTCGGCGGGCAGGAGCCCGGCACGGCTGAGGAGATCCAGACCTTCTGCTCCACGTCCTACGGCGTGACGTTCCCGCTCACCGAGAAGGTCGAGGTCAACGGGCCCGGCCGGCATCCCCTGTACGACGTCCTGACCCCGGTCGCCACCGCCAGCGGCAAGCACGGCGACATCCAGTGGAACTTCGAGAAGTTCCTGGTCTCCGGCGACGGCGAGATCGTCGCGCGCTTCTCCCCGCAGGTGCCGCCCGACGACCAGCGCATCATCGACGCGGTCGAGGCTCTCCTCGCCTAGCCACCCCCCGCAAGGAGTTGGTAACCCTCTTCTCCTCGAAACTGTCGGTGCGACCGGCAATGCTGGGTACACCACCTGGCACGAGGAGGGCACGATGACCGCTGAGCAGCTGCACGACTGTGAGTCCGTGCACGGCTACGTCGGCCGCATCTGCTTCAAGACCGGCCCACCGACCAAGGTCGGCGCCGAGCTGGAGCTGCTGCTCGCCGGCGCGGACCCCCGCCAGACCGTCTCGCTGCGCCGCGTTCGTGCGGCGCTGCTGCGCACCCGCCTTCCGGCGGGAAGCAGCCTGACCTACGAGCCGGGCGGCCAGGTTGAGCTCAGCTCCCCGGCCGCGACCGACCTCACCTCCCTCGTCACCGACATGCAGCGCGACCTCGATGCGCTCCTCGCCGGTGTCGGGCGTGCCGGGCTCCACCCGCTCGACGTCGCGGTCGACCCGTGCCGGCCGCCGCGACGGCAGCTCAACAGCCGCCGCTACGACGCGATGGAGGCCTACTTCGACAGTCTCGAGCCCCTGGTCCCAGTGCGCGACCGGGTGGGGCGCTCGATGATGGCGACGACCGCTGCCACCCAGGTCAACCTCGACGTCGGCACCGAACTTGCCGCGCGCTGGCGGCTCCTGCACGACCTCGGGCCGGTGCTGATCGCGGCCTTCGCGAACTCCCCACGCCGCGACGGCCAGCTCACCGGCTGGAAGTCCACCCGGCAGCGCATCTGGCAGGCGCTCGACCCGGACCGCACCGCCCCGCCCTCCGGCGATGACCCGGTCACGGCCTATGCCGACCTCGCCCTCGGGGCGCGCGTGATGATGCACCAGGGGCGCGGCACGTTCCGTGACTGGGTCGAGTCCGCCGACCCTCCCACCACCGCCGACCTCGACCTGCACCTGAGCACCCTCTTCCCGCCGGTCCGTCCGCGCGGCTGGTTCGAGGTCCGCTACGTCGACGCGCAGCCGGTCCGCTGGTGGCCGGTGCCGGTCGCAGTGCTCACCTCTCTGCTCGACGACCCGATGGCTGCGGACCTGGCCGCGGAGGTCGCGGAGCCGGCGCGGGGCCGGTGGGCCGCCGCAGCCCAGGCAGGACTCGACGACCCAGTCCTCGCCAAGGCTGCGCTGCGCTGCTTCGAGATCGCGCTCGACTCGCTGACCCGCCACCACCCGCTGCTGAGCGGGGTCGTCGCCGACTTCGCCGAGCAGCACACCGTCCACGGACGGAGCCCCGCAGACTCAGAGAGGACCGAGGTCGCATGAGCACGCCCCCCGACAGGCAGACGATCGCCGACGAGCTCGAGCGCGTACGACGCCGCTCGGTCGGGCTGACGACGGCCGTGCTCGACGACGCCGAGCTCACCGCCCAGCACTCACGGCTGATGTCGCCGCTGGTGTGGGACCTGGCCCACGTCGGCAACTACGAGGAGCTCTGGCTGCTGCGCGCGGCCGCGGGCATCGCGCCGATGCGGCCGGAGATCGACACGATCTACGACGCGTTCGAGCATCCTCGCGCCCAGCGACCCAGCCTTCCGCTCCTCTCGCCGCAGGAGTCGGTCGCCTATCTCGACCTGGTCCGGCGCAAGGCGCTCGACTCCCTGGAGTCGATCAGCTTCGAGGGCAGCCAGCTGCTCGACGACGGGTTCGTCTACGGCCTGGTCCTGCAGCACGAGCACCAGCATGCCGAGACCATGCTGGCCACCCATCAGCTGCGCCGGGGCGCACCGGTGCTGCACTCCGACCCGGCAACGCCTCCCCGGGCGACCTCCCTTCCGGCCGAGGTGCTCGTGGAGGGCGGGGCGTTCCTGATGGGCACCTCGACCGACCCGTGGGCCTACGACAACGAGCGCCCGGCCCACTGGGTGACCCTCCCGCCCTACGTCATCGACACCGTGCCGGTCTCCAACGCCGCCTACCTCGCGTTCGTCGAGGCCGGCGGCTACGACGACGAGCGGCTGTGGACCCCCGGCGGCTGGCAGTGGCGCTGCGAGAGCGGCAAGCGGGCTCCGGCGTTCTGGCACCGCGACGCCGGCCAGTGGCTTCGCCGCCGGTTCGGCGTGACCGAACCGCTCCCCCTCGACGAGCCCGTGCAGCACGTCTGCTGGTTCGAGGCCGACGCCTACGCCCGCTGGGCCGGGCGGCGGCTCCCGACCGAGGCAGAGTGGGAGAAGGCCGCGTCGTGGGACCCGGTCACGCAGACCAAGCGACGCTACCCGTGGGGCGATACCTCTCCGCTCGACGACCGTGGGGCACCGGCCAACTGGGGGCAGGACCGCTACCAGCCCACGCCGGTCGGCTCCTATCCGGCGGGCGCTTCGGCCTACGGCGTCCACCAGCTGCTCGGCGACGTCTGGGAGTGGACCTCGACCGACTTCACCGGCCATCCAGGCTTCTGCACCTTCCCCTACAAGGAGTACTCCGAGGTGTTCTTCGGCCACGACTACAAGGTCCTCAAGGGCGGCAGCTGGGCCACCGACCCGATCGCCTGCCGCACCACCTTCCGCAACTGGGACTACCCGATCCGGCGCCAGATCTTCGCGGGCTTCCGGACGGCCGCGTCGGTCGAGGCCGACAGCACGGCCGACAGCACGGCCGGCAGCGTGTCGGGAGGCCTTCGGGCCTCGGGCGAGCCTGCGAGCCACGCGCCCCCTCCGTCCGTAGACACGCTCGGCCAAGGGAAGGGAGCACAGCATGTGTAGACATCTCGCGTACGTCGGCGAGCCGATCTCCCTGCAGTCGGCGCTGCTCGACCCGCCCTACTCCCTGGCCACCCAGTCCTACTCCCCGCGGATGCAGCTGCACGGGCTGGTCAACGCCGACGGCTTCGGAGCGGGCTGGTACGTCACCGGCCGCAGCGAGCCGGTCCGCTACCGCCGCGCCCAGCCGATCTGGACCGACGCCAGCTTCAACAGCCTGGCGCCGACGATCAACACCGGCTGCCTGCTCGGCGCGGTCCGGTCCGGCACGCCCGGGTTCGCCAACGACGAGTCATGTGTGGCGCCGTTCCAGCAGGGCCGCTGGCTGTTCAGCCACAACGGCCGCATCGGCGACTGGCGACAGGCCCGCAAGGCGCTGTGGGACCGCACGCTCGACATCCCCGAGGCCGCCGCACCGGTCGACTCCGCGCTGGTGTTCGGCCTGGCGGCCAGCCGATGGACGGCCGGCACTCCGCTGGGTGCCGCGCTGGTCGAGGTGATCCGCGAGGTGATCCGCTTCGGCGGCGGCCGGCTGAACCTGCTGGCCGTCGACGGTCGCGGCATCGCCGGCACGACGTACGGCGAGAAGCTCTTCGTGCTCGAGAAGGCCAGCGGCATCGCGGTCGCCTCCGAGCCGTTCGACGACGACCCCGACTGGAACGAGGTGCCCGAGGGCGCACTCGTCGAGGTCGGCGAGCACGGCCTGACCATCACACCCCTGGACCTGGAGACACCGTCATGACACTGCAATCCCTTCGAGGCTCGCAGGCTCGCACCTCAGGACAGGTCGCGGCTCGCGAGCTCGACCGTCAACCAGCCGGCCGCATCGACGTCCACCTCACCGAGGACGACCTGCGGGCAAGCCTGGAGAACGACGTACGCGACGGGCTCACCGCCGAGCGCAAGACGCTGCCGCCGAAGTACTTCTACGACGCCCGCGGGAGCGAGATCTTCGAGGCGATCACGCGGCTGCCCGAGTACTACCCCACCCGGCGCGAGCGCCGGATCCTCCATGACCGCGCGGACGAGATCGCCGCGGAGTCCCGGGCCGACACCCTGGTCGAGCTGGGGTCCGGGTCGAGCGTGAAGACCCGGCTGCTGCTCGACGGGCTGGCCCGTGCCGGCACCCTGCAGCGCTACGTCCCCGTCGATGTCAGCCCGACCGCGCTCGAAGGGGCGATGGACGCGTTGGCGGCGGACTACCCCGGTCTCGACCTGCACGGCGTCGTGGCCGACTTCGAGCACCACCTCGGCCTGCTCCCGGCGAGCGGCCGCCGGCTGGTCGCGTTCCTCGGCGGCACGATCGGCAACCTGACTCCGGCCGAGCGGCACGCCTTCCTGACCGACGTGCGCAGCGGTCTCGTCGCCGGCGACGCCTTCCTGCTGGGCACCGACCTGGTCAAGGACCCGGCCCGCCTGGTCGCGGCCTACGACGACGCGGCGGGCGTCACCGCGGAGTTCAACCTCAACGTGCTCTCGGTGCTCAACCGCACCCTGCACGCCGACTTCGATCCCGGCCTGTTCGACCACGTCGCCGTCTGGGACGCCGACGAGGAGTGGATCGAGATGCGCCTGCGGTCGCGCCAGGACCAGGTCGTGCGGATCCGCGACCTCGACCTCGAGGTGTCGTTCGCGCGCGGCGAGGAGCTGCGCACCGAGATCTCGGCCAAGTTCCGGCGCGACAAGGTGAAGTCCGAGCTGGCGGCGGCCGGCTACCGGCTGGTCCGGTGGTGGACCGACCCGGTTGGCGACTTCGCGGTCTCGCTCGCCGTGCCCGCCTAGCGGGCGCTCGGCTACCAGATCCGCACGCGGTCCTCGGGATCGAGCCACAACCCGTCGCCGGGCGCGGTGTCGAAAGCCTCGTGGAACTCGTCCAGGTTGCGCACGATGTTGGCCCGGAACTCCGCCGGCGCGTGCGGGTCGATGGTGAGGAGCTGCTGCTCCTGCTCCTGGCGCCGCTTGATGCGCCAGATGAGGCCCCAGTTGTAGAACACCCGCTGGATCCCGGTGCGGCCGTCGACAACCGGTGCCTCCTGGCCGCCGAGCGAGATGAGGTACGCCTTGAGCGCGATGGTCAGGCCGCCGAGGTCGCCGATGTTCTCGCCGACGGTCAGTGAGCCGTTGATGAACTCGCCGGGCAGGTTGCGCGGGCTGAACCCGTCGTACTGCTTGATGAGCTGGTCGGCGCGCTCCTGGAAAGCGCCCCGGTCGTCCTCGGTCCACCAGTTCTCGAGGTTGCCGAGCTCGTCGAAGCGCGAGCCCTGGTCGTCGAAACCGTGGCCGATCTCGTGACCGATCACCGCGCCGATGCCGCCGTAGTTGTCGGCAGGATCGGCGTCCGGGTCGAAGAACGGCTTGCTCAGGATGCCCGCCGGGAAGACGATCTCGTTCATGCCGGGGTTGTAGTAGGCGTTGACGGTCTGCGGAAGCATGTGCCACTCCGCGCGGTCCACCGGCGAGCCGATCTTGTTCAGCTGCCGGTCGTGCTCGAACGCGGACGCGGCCACCACGTTGCCGAACAGGTCGTCGCGGGTGACCTCGAGCTTGGAGTAGTCGCGGAACTCGTCGGGGTAGCCGATCTTCGGCATGAACGTGTCGAGCTTGCGGTAGGCCCGCTGCTTGGTCTCCTCGCCCATCCAGTCGAGCGCCTCGACGGACACGCGGTAGGCCTTGAGCAGGTTCTGCACGAGCTCGTCCATGAGCGCCTTGGACCTCGGCGGGAAGTGCCGGGCGACGTACTCCTCGCCGACCGCCTCGCCGATCGCGCCCTCGACGAAGGCGACGCCGCGCTTCCAGCGCGCCCGCACCTCGGGAGTCCCGTTGAGGGTGCGGCCGTAGAAGTCGAAGTTCTCCTCGACGAACGCCTTGGAGAGGTACGGCGCGGCCGAGCGGATGATCCGGATCGCGAGCCAGGAGCGCCACTGCTCGATCGGGGCCGAACCCATCACCGCGGACAGGTGGGACAGGTAGCTGGGCTGGCGAACGTTGACCTCGGCGAGCACCAGGTCATGCGCGCCGATGCCCGTGGCGTAGGACCCCCAGTCGAAGTGCGGCGCCAGCTCGACCAGCTCGTCGTAGGTGGTCAGGTTGTAGCCCTTGAGTACGTCGCGCGTCTCCGCCCTGGCCCAGTGCCCCTGCGCGAGCCGCATCTCGATGTCCATCACCCGCTGCGCCTCGCCGGCCGGCTCGGCCACCCCGGCCAGCTCGAACATCCGGCCCAGGTGCACGAGGTAGGCGGAGCGCACGTCGGCGAACTTGTCCTCGCGGTAGTACGACTCGTCCGGGAGTCCCAGCCCACCCTGCATGAGGTTGAGGATGTAGCGGTCGGCCTGCCGGTCGTCGTTGTCGACGTACGCCGCGAACAGCCCCTGGCTCCCGGCGCGCTCCAGCTCACCGAGGAACCCGGGCAGCTCCGCGATCGACTCCACGGCGTACGCCGTCTGCAGGCTGCGCTGGATCGGGGTCGCACCGAGCGCCTCGACAGCGTCCTCGTCCATGAAGCTGGCGTAGAGGTCGCCGATCTTCTGGGCGTTGCTGCCCAGCTCGGACTCGACGGCCGCCAGGTCCTCGATGATGGTGTGCACCTGGTCCTCGGCCCGGTCGTGCAGCTCCACGAACGGACCCCAGGAGGAACGGTCCGCGGGGATCTCGGTCGTGTCCAGCCAGGTGCCGTTCACGTGGCCGAACAGGTCGTCCTGCGGGCGGACGGACGGGTCCATGCCGGCCTTGGCGTCGTCGAGGATCGTCATGCGGGCAGGTTACGCCGATTGGCCAACCGGTTTGGCGCCTAGGTCGTTCTGGCAGGATCGGGACATGGCTGCCCGTGTCCAGGTGAAGATCGTCGACCACCCCGAGCACCACCGGGTCGAGGCCCGCACCGACGACGGCGCTCTTGCCGGCTTCTCCCAGTACTACGTACGCGACGGTCGCTACGTGTTCTTCCACACCGAGGTCGACGAGGACTACAACGGCATGGGCATCGGCAGCCAGATCGCCGCGGGGGTCGTCGACTTCGTGCGCGGCCGGGGCATGCCGATCGTGCCGGAGTGCGAGTTCGTGCGCGGCTACATGAAGAAGCACCCCGAGACCCACGACATCCTGGCGCCAGAGTTCGACTGGTCGGCCTACCCCGACTAGCGGACGTCGACCACTCGGCTCATCTCGAAGTGCATCGGGTCGGTGTAGCTCCAGTCGCCACCCCACGCGAAGCCCCACCTCTTGAAGACCTGGACGACGCTGCGGTCCATCTCGCCGACGGTGCCGCGCTGGTTGCCGGGCACGTTGAGGTCGAGCGCGATGCCCCAGCTGTGCAGGGAGAGACCGTTGGCGGCGGAGCGGCCGATGTAGCGCGGGTAGTAGCAACCGGCGTACTCGCCCTTATGGATCTTGCTGGCCAGGCCGCGCTGCACGATCTCGGTCAGCGCCGCGCGGAGCTGCGGGAAGACTGCCTTGTTGCAGGTGACGTTGCCCAGGATCGGGACGGCCTCGGTGCGGATGTAGGTGCTGACCCAGCCGGCGTTCGGGCGGATCGTGCCGTTCGGGCCGTTGGTGTAGCTGAACGAGCCGACGGCCGAGGAGACCGAGCCGCCGGAGAGGACGGCGGTCTGGACGGCGTTGTCGAACTCGAGCGCGAGGACCTGGTAGGTGGCGTTTCCGCCGAGCACCTGCTTGAGCTGCTTCTCGATCTTGGACGGGGTGAAGCCACCGGTGGAGACCAGGAGGGCGTTGCCGCTGGGGATCCCGAGCGTGGCGCCGCGCTTGTGGTTGACCACGGCCTGGAACGGCGGCTTGGGGGCGAACGGGTTCGGCGCGGACAGCGGGGCGTAGGCGCCGACATGCACCTTCTCGGCGTCGTCGCTCTCACCGAAAGAGAGCAGGTCGCCCTCGCCGATCACCTTCTTGGGCGTGCTCGGGTCGACGGCGACCTCACCGCCGGCGACGCGGGCCCACACGTCGTTGGCGTAGGCCGTCGCCTGCGGGGTGAAGCGCCGGAAGCCTGCGGGGTCGACGGCCGCAAGCGTCAGGGTGCGGCCCTCGACCGACATCGCACCCACGGAGAGCTTCTCGACGGCGGCGACCTGCTTGATCGCGCGGACCCGCTTGACCAGGTCGGCCGGGAGCGTCTCACCGGAGGTGATCAGGATGTCGGGGCGTTCGAGCGCGTCCTTGAGCTTGCCGGGGTCAGGCGTTGCCACTCCGGTGGTGGACGTGGTCGGGGAGGCGGACTTGGTCGGGGCGCTGGTGTTCTTGATGACCTGGTCGGACGACTCGCCGCAGGCCGTCAGCGAACCGGCAAGGGCGATCGCGCCGGCAGCGACGAACGCGCGGCGAAGAGGTGCGTCGGTGAAGCGGCGCATCGTGTTGTGTCTCCCAAGTCCCCTATGTAGGCGCCGGACTCCCTCTCGGCACCGATGAGACGCGGTCGCCCGCAGCCCATGACGCGATTCCCTCAAACCGCCTCTTGTCCAGCGTACGTCGGGTTCGGAACCACCGGTTGGGATCGATCAGTAGATTGACCGCCATGACCCATGCCGCGGAGACCCGCGAGACTCCCAAGAAGCGGAAGTTCCCGGCGTGGCTGGAGTTCATCGTCCTGCTGGCGACCGCGGTCTGCGTCGCTCTTGTCGTCAAGACGTTCTTCGTGCAGATGTTCTTCGTGCCGAGTACGTCGATGACGCCGCTGTTCATCAAGAACGACCGGATCCTGGTGCAGAAGGTGTCGTACTGGTCCGGCGACGTGGAGCGCGGGGACGTCATCGTCTTCGACGACCCCAACGGGCAGTGGCTCGGCCTGGAGCCCCAGCTCAACCTCGTCCAGAAGGCGCTCTCGACGGTGGGCCTCTACCCGACCGGCGGCCATCTGGTGAAGCGGGTCATCGGCGTGGGTGGTGACCAGGTGGTCTGCTGCGACAAGCAGGGGCGCATGCGGGTCAACGACGTACCCCTGGAGGAGAAGAACTACATCCAGAAGGGCACCGAGCCCTCCGACATGAAGTTCAAGGTGACCGTCCCCAAGGGCAGGCTGTGGGTGATGGGTGACAACCGCACCAACAGCGAGGACTCCCGCTACCACCGAGACCTCGAGGGCGACGGCACCGTCCCGGTCTCCGATGTCGTCGGCAAGGTCTGGGGGATCGTCTGGCCGGCGGGGCGCATCACCAGGGTCAGCACTCCGGACACGTTCGAGAATCCCAGGCTCCTGATGAGCCGGCCGCCGGAAGGCTAGGCGCGGGGACACCGTCGGACTGCCGTGGACCAGCCTGCCGGCGTTCCGGCACGGGGTGTGGTCAACGGTCCTGGGGCGGGTCCTCGCCGACCAGACCGTCCACGGCCTCGCGGAAGAGATCCGCGTGGCCGACGTGGCGCGCGTACTCGTCGTGCAGGTCCACCAGGAACCGGCGCAGGTTGGGGGAGCGACCGTCGGGGAGCACGTACTTCGACGGCTGGTCGAGGCCGCCGTCCTCGATCGCGGCCGCCCACGCCTTCCGCGCACGTTCCACGGCGTCCTGCCAAAGCGTGTAGAGGGAGTCGGCGGAGTCGGCGTTAGCTGACTCCCAGCCCCAGTCCCAGTTCGCCTCGCCCTCGCGCTCGTCCCATGGCGGCGGGAGTGGCTCGCCGGTGACGAACTCGCAGACCTTGGAGTCCTCGACGAGGGCGAGGTGCTTGACCAGGCCGGCGATCGTCATCGTGGAAGGCGGGTGCGGCTGGCGCAGGCCCGCTTCGTCGAGCCCGCCGACCTTCCAGGCGAACTGCGCGCGGCTGCGCTCCAGGGCGAAGAGCAGCATCTCCACCTCGCCGGCGTCCAGCCCGGCTTCGGTGATCTGGGTGTTCAGCTTGATGGTCATAGGTCCACGTTAGGGTGGGTTCCGGACGATCCCCTTCCGGAAATGCAGCAGACTGTGGAGACCAGCCCGACAGCGCGAGCCCTGCAGGCCCTCGAGCTCCTGCAGGCCCACCCCGGCATCACCGCCGACCGGCTCGCCGACAAGCTCGGCGTCTCCGAGCGCGCGGCGCGCCGCTACGTCGCGATCCTGCGTGAGGCCGAGATCCCCGTCGAGTCGGTCCGCGGCCCCTACGGCGGCTACCGGCTCGGCCGTGGGCTCCGGCTCCCGCCGCTGACGTTCAGCGCCACCGAGGCGCTCGGCCTGGTGATGGCCGTCCTCGACGGGCATCACGACGCGAGCGACCCGACCGGCCCGGTGGGCAGTGCGCTCGGCAAGATCGTGCGGGCACTGCCCGAGCCCGTGGCGGCCCAGGCCGAGGCGGTGCGTCGTACGGCGGCCGCGGCGCCCGACCACGCCGCCGCCCGTCCCGACCTGGGCACCACCAGCGCGCTGGTCCAGGCCGTGTCGCAGCACCGCCGGGTGCGGCTCGACTACCGCTCGGAGTCCGGCACCGAGTGGTCCACCGCAGCCGACCCGTGGGCCGTCGTCGTACGCCACGGACGGTGGTACCTGCTGTGCCGGACCTACCCCGCGGGCTCCATCCGCACCTACCGCGTCGACCGCATCCGCGCGGTCGAGCCACTTGACGAGACCTTCGTCCCACCGGCCGATCTGGACCCTGTCGCGACCCTCGAGCAGCACCTCGCGATCGGCTGGGAGTACGACGTCGTGGTGGTCGTCGACGCACCGCTGGAGAGCGTGCGCGTCCCGCGGACGCTTGGGCGGCTCGAGGCCGTCGACGCGCACACGACGCGCCTGACCGGCAGCACCAGCAACCCTTGGTGGTACGCCGAGCAGCTGGCGTTGATCCATGCGCCGTACCGCATCGTCGGCTGCCCCGAGGTCCAGCAGGCAGCCCGAGTTGTCGGCGCGCGGCTGCTGGCCGCCGCGGGAGATTGACCCGCCCTGCGATTGATCGGCTGACGGCTACGACCGTTCTCGCCGGCCAACGCGTCATAGGGGTGGAAGATCCAGATGGTTTCGGGCGGTAGCCCGGAAGGGGCGCGCAGTGCTGATGTTGATGCTGGGGCCCTGCGCGGCAGATGACCTGACCACGGGTCGATCGGCCAAGGCACCGCCACAGTGCCTGTGGCCAGCGTTGGTCTATCGAGCTCACGCGCCCGTGCTTCGCGGAGAGGTGTGAACCGCAGAAGCCGCGATCGGATGTCGCGAATCCGCGACTGACCTACCGCGAATCCGCGAGTAAACAGCCAAAAAGGCAGTTCAGAGCGATATGGCCCCGGATCTGGGGCCCGTGGCCTCGCGGCGGTGCGCGAGGGGGGAATTGAACCGAAGGAAGTCCATGCCTCCTGACGCCTCAACGGCCATCCTGATCGTGAACGGCGCCCTCCGTTGCCTCCGGTTGCCTCCCGTTTCCTCGGGGGCGTGCACCCCAGGGGTGCACGCCACCCGGATCCCCATGGGCACCGCCTCTCCGGAGCGTCGCCGAACAGACGGCGAGAACCCGCTCCACCACTGTGGTCCGAAGCCAGATCACGCCGAGGCGATGACGTAGCGCGACTCGGTCTCGATCCGGTATCCGCCGGCGGCCGTCCGGAACGGTGCCGCGGCGCCCAGGATCGCGTCGCGCACGGCGTCTTCGCCGGACGTGCGGATCGCAACGGCCGCCACCCCGGTGGAGAGATTGGCCGACAAGAACGCCTGCTGATCGGGGTACTCCAGAGGCACAGGCAGGTACCCGTCGGCCGTCCCACGCAGCCCGGCCCCCTGGATGAGGGCGTCCAGCGCGCCCTCCTCGGCGAGCGCCGCCGGTCCGACGGCGCCGGGCGGCGGTGGCGGAAGGAGCGGCGCGAGTCCGGTGACGATGGCCGTCAGCTCGGAGTGGTCCGCTCGACCCCACACGACGATGACGACGGGCGCGTCCGGCTTCGCGACGCGCTCGAGCTCGGCGAGCGCCGCGCCCGGATCCGCCGCAAACTGGACGGAGTTGAACGCTGTCACGCAGTCGAACTGGTCGTCGGCGAACGGCAGGAACTGGAGGTCGCCGACGCGGAAGTCGCCGTCCGGGACCAGCTCGCGAGCGAGCTCGATCAAGGACTCGGCCGCGTCGATCCCGGTGACCTGGAAGCCCTGCTCGGAGGCGAGCCGGCAGAAGGTGCCGGCTCCACAGCCCACGTCGAGGACTGCGCCGCCAGCGCGGACGTCGACGAGCGGCCAGGTGTGGTCGTAGATGGTGTGATGCCGTAGTTCTTGGGCAGCCCAGTCGCGGGGGCGCGCCCCCCACAACGGGCCTTGGACGGTTGCAGATCCCGTGGCGGTTCGTGCGTCGGTCATGTGGATCTCCTTCGACTCGGCTACGTCGAAGCGTGCGTTCCGCATGCGTCCCACCGCATCCCCCGGATCGGCCATCGTGCGGACATGGCCGGTTCCGGCCACATCAACTCGATGTGGCCTTCAATCGATCATGCCCTGCCGGACCGCGTAGGCGGCGGCGGCGGAGCGCTTCCCGACGCCCAGCTTGCCCATGATGTTCGAGACATGGCGATGCACCGTGTGCTCGCTCAGCGTCAACCGGGCAGCGATCTGCTTGTCGCTCAGGCCGCGCGCGATCAGCTGGAGCACCTCGGTCTCCCGCCTGCTGAGAAGGCCGACCTCGTCACGCGACGGTGCAGTGGAGTCCAACTCGTCGAGCAGCGCGGTCGCGGCCTCGACGTACGACGCGGTCTGTAATCGCTCGAATACGGCCAGCGCGATCCGGGCCTCCACTGCCGCCACCTCGGGGTGGTCGGCCGCCAGGACCCGAGCGAGGTCCAAGCGGCAGCGGGCGGCTTCGAGGGGGAGCTCTGCTCTGGCGAACCCTCTGACCGCACGCCGGAGGCAATCGAGAGCATCTCCGACGCCGGAGGCCATGGCGATCCTGCCGCACGCAGCGGCGGCCGTAGCCGCCACCCACTCACCCTGGACGGTCTTCGCGATCTCCACCAGCTGATCGGAGCTCGCCGTCGCCGCCCGGTGCTGGTCCTGCGCGAGCTGAGCGTCCACGAGCAGTGCCAGCACCGGGACTACGGCCGTCCCGGCCGGCTCCATCGTGCCCAGGGCGCGGATGAGGATCTCGTGCGCGATCGCCGACTGGCCCCGCTCGAGATGGAGGGCGGCGAGCGGCCGGGCGGCGTCGACAACCGCGTCTACATCGAGCTCCCGTAGCAGCGCCTCGGCCTCGTCCAGGCGCCCCTGCCGAACGCGCAGGTCGGCCAGACGGACCACCGCCCCGAGGCGCAGAGAGGAGCGCTGCCCGAGACCCCAGAGCTCGATGGCCTCGGTCAGGGCCTGATCGGCTTCTCGCCACCGCCCTGCCGCAGTCAGGATCGCGCCATAGTGGGTACGGCAGAAGGCCGCGATCCCGGGCAGTCCGCGCCGTTCCGCCAGGGCTTCGCCGGCGTGGATCCACTGGTCGGCGCGACCGACGTCGAGTGCGTGCTCACAGGCGGCGAAGAGCTGGCAGAAGACCTCTTCGAGCACGCACTGGTCGTCGATCTCACCGCCGGTCACGGCTGCCAGCGCGTCGTCGAGGAGGGCCATGCCGTCCGCGGTGCGATCCTCGTGCACCAAGCTTGCGCCCAGGTAGGCCAGAGCGGCCACCTCGAGCTCGGCGTCGCGCCACTGGCGGGCGACTCCCAGCGCCTCGCGGAACAGCACTTCTTTGGCTTCGCGATCGGGTTCGGCCATGCCACGGTTGAGCGCGACCCAGCCATGCTCCGCAGACGCACCGACCTCGCCGATCAACCGCTGAGCGCGCGCGATCCATCCGCCGGCGACGACGGCATCCCCGACGACTGCCATATACATGCCGCCCAGCGTCCGGGCCACCCGCACCGCGCCGACAGTGTCGTCCTCGGCGCGATAGACGGCGTACGAACGCTCCCATTGCCCGATGGCACCGGCGAAGTCCAACCCGAGGTACGCCGCCCGAGCCAGCATCTCCAGCACGGGCGCAGTGGGCGGCTCCCCTTCCAGGGCCTCCTGGGCGGCTGCCGGAACGCCCGACCTCAACGCGCGCTGGGCGGCAACCAGTGCTTCGGACACCAGGTCACTCACCTGGCCATGATCGCAGTCGCTGCGGGACTTCTCCATCGTGCGACCGACGTCAACCCGGTGACGGTCATCCGTATTATGAAGGGACGGCGGGGAGAGGTGGTCGTCATGGTCCACTCGCCGATGCCGAGTCTGTTCCGGAGTTGGTCCGGGCGATGAAAGACACCGTCGAGGAGGTCCGGAGACCCGGCCGGTTCCTGGTCACCGGATCAGCGGACCAGCTCCAGATCCCCGGCACCGAGGAGCGTCCGGCCGGCCGGCGACACTGCCGGTGGCCTGCTCGAGTCCTTCGTCGCGGGCGAGCTGCGCCGCCAGCTCGTCTGGGCTGAGAACCCACCCGACTCGTCCACTTCCGCCGACCGCGACGGCATTGAGGTCGATCTCATCGTGGAGAGCGACGGGCGTCGCGTGGCCGGCGTGGAGATAAAGGCCGCCGGCTCGGTCTCACAAGGCGACTTCAAGGGGCTGGCCTTCCTGCGCGACAAACTGAAGGACCGGTTTGCGATGGGAGTCGTCCTGTACGACGGCAAAGCAGTGGTGCGCGAGGGGGGAGTTGAACCCCCACGTCCTTTCGGACACACGGACCTGAACCGTGCGCGTCTGCCTATTCCGCCACTCGCGCGAGAAGCGGGCCTAGGTTATCCCACCGGACCTGCGGTGCCCAAACCGGATGGGGTGGGCCGATAGCATCGCAGGGACGGCGACGACGGCAGGTGCCCGAGAGGAGGCGACATGGGACTACTGCAGCGGTTCGAGAGCAGGTTGGAGCAGGTGGTCTCGGGAGCCTTCGCCAAAGCGTTCCGGAGCGCAGTCCAGCCCGTGGAGCTGGCGGCCGCCCTGCAGCGTGAGGTCGACAACGCCGCGCAGATCCTCTCGCGCGACCGGCGCCTGGTGCCGAACTCCTTCGACATCGAGCTGTCGCCGATGGACTACGAACGGCTGGGCCCCTACGAGGAGACCCTCGGCAACGAGCTGAGAGAGCTGCTGCGCGAGCACGCCGAGGAGCAGCACTACGTCTTCGCCGGCGCGGTGGGCATCACGTTCCACGAGGCCGACGACCTGGGCACGGGCCGGTTCCGCATCAAGAGCCAGGCGGCGGCCAAGGTGTCGGGGACCCAGCGGCCGGATGACGGCGGGGGCCTCCTGTCCGCGTTCTCGCGCAAGAAGCAGACCACCACGGCTCACCTCGAGGTCAACGGCACGCGCCAGCCGCTCACGCCGCCCGGGCTGGTGGTCGGGCGCGGCGCCGAGGCCGACCTGCGCATCAACGACCCCGGCGTCAGCCGTCGCCACGCCGAGCTTCGGGTGACGGCGGGCAAGGATGTCCCGGCCGTGCAGGTCGTGGATCTCGGGTCGACCAATGGCACGCTGGTCAACGGACACCGCGTCGAGCACGCCACTGTGGCCGACGGCGACGCGATCCGCATCGGCAACACGACCCTCACCGTGCACTTCAGCACTCACTCGGCGGGCGGCGACGATGTCGAGTGACTTCACCCTGCTGCTGATCCGGTTCGCCTACCTCGCGATCCTCTGGATCTTCGTGCTGTCGGTCGTCTCGGTCGTCCGCAGCGACATGTTCGGCGCACGCGTCGAGGGGCCGCGAGCCGACCGGCGCGCAGAGCGTCAGCAGCAGCGGGTCAGCAAGAAAAAGGCCAAGGTGTCGCCGGCCAAGCGTCCGCGGGGAGCACCGACGCACGTCCTGATCGTCGACGGCGCCAACGCCGGCGAGCAGATCTCGCTCGACCTCGCCCCGTTGCTGATCGGCCGGGGCAGCGACGCCGCGATCCGCCTCGACGACGACTACGTCTCCACCCGCCACGCGCGCATCGCGACGTCGGGCGACCAGTGGTACGTCGAGGACCTCGGCTCCACCAACGGCACCTACATCGGCCCGCACAGGCTGACCCAGCCCACGGCGATCCAGCTGGGCTCCCAGGTCCGCGTCGGGAAGACCACCCTGGAGCTGAGGAAGTAAGGTGCCCCCAGATTCCAGTCGAGGTCTCGCCTTGCGCTACGCGGCGCTGTCCGACCTCGGGCGCTACCGCAAGGACAACCAGGACTCCGGCTACGCCGGTGACAACCTGCTCGTCATCGCGGACGGCGTGGGCGGTGCGGCCTACGGCGATGTGGCCAGCCACACCGCGATCCAGATCATGCGGCGGCTCGACGAGCCGCCCACCGGCGACCTGCTCGAGGCGCTGGCCGGCACCATCCACCGCGTGCACGACAAGCTGGCCGAGCTGGTCGAGCAGGACCGCGAGCTCGACGGCACCAGCACCACCATCACCGCCGGGCTGTTCGACGGCAGCCGCCTCGGCGTCGCGCACCTCGGCGACAGCCGTGCCTACCTGCTGCGGCAGGGCGAGATCCGCCAGATCACCCATGACCACACGTTCGTGCAGACACTGGTGGACGAGGGCCGCATCAGCGAGGAGGAGTCGCGGAGCCACCCGCACCGCAACCTGATCCTGCGCGCGGTCGACGCGGTCCACGAGACCGAGCCGGACCTCTTCTACCTCGACCTGGAGGCGGGCGACCGGCTGCTGTTCTGCAGCGACGGCTGCTCCGGCGTACTCGACGATCCCCACATGACCGAGGTGCTCGGCAACGGTAACGTCGACTTCGCCGCCGTCGAGCTGGTGCGCACCTCCCTCGACCTCGGCACCACCGACAACGTCACGGTGGTGGTGGCGGACGTCGTCGACGCCGACGCCCCGGTCGACCCCGACTCCGCAGCCGCGACCACGGGCGCGATGCTGGTAGGTGCCGCCGCGGGCCAGCCACGCAAGCTGAGCGGCGACGGTCCGGCCGTGAGCGACGGCGCCGCACCGGTCCGCAGCGACACCGGCGAGATCCCGGCGGTCCGGGTCGGCGACGACACCGACGACGTCGACCCCGAGGAGCTGCGCTACGCACTGCGCGCGCCACGCCGGCTGATGTGGGTGCGCCGGCTCGCCGTCGTACTCGTGCTCCTCGCTGTCCTCGTGGGCCTTGGCAAGCTCGCCTACGACTGGACCCAGGACCAGTACTACGTCGCTGCAGACGGTGACGTGGTCGCCATCTACCGCGGCGTCGACTTCGACCTACCGTTGCTCACGATGCAGCGCGTGGTCGACCGCCGCGACGACCTCACCCTGGCCGCCCTGAACGACACGGACGCCGAGCGTCGCCTGGCCGACGGCATCGAGGCCGACAGCCTCGCCGACGCGCAGCGGATCGTCGACAACCTGCCTCAGTACTTCGTCTCCTGCCCCGAGCCGGAGCCGGCCCCGCCGGTCAAGACACCGGACGGGGCGGCAACGCCGAAGCCGGGCAAGCAGCCGACCCCCCCGCCGACCCCGACGCCGACCCCGACGCTCGCCCCGCCCGACTGCGTCGAGACGACACCATGAGTGAGCGTCACCGCCTCCAGGAGTTCGTGCACCGACGCCGCCGCGGGGCGGAGCTGTTCCTGCTGGTGCTCAGCCTGGTCGTCGGCATCGGAGCCTACGCCGCGGTGGGGCTCGGGGCCCAGGACGAGATCCCGACCAACATCATCAACTACGGCGGGTGGCTGACCGCGCTGGTGGCCGCCTGCCACGTCACGATCCGCGTGACAGCGCCGTACGCCGACCCGGTGATGCTCCCGATCGTCAGCGCGCTCAACGGCTTGGGCTTGGCAGTGATCCACCGGCTCGACCTGACCGACATGCCCGACGTCGGCGGTCTCGCTGCCAAGCAGCTGCAGTGGATGACGCTGGGGGTGGTGCTCTTCGTCGCGCTGCTCATCGTGCTCCAGGACCACCGCAGGCTGCAGGCGTTCACCTACACCAGCGGCCTCGGCGCGATCGCGCTGCTGCTGCTCCCGCTGCTGCCCGGCATCGGCACCAACATCCGCGGCGCCCGCATCTGGATCAGCATCGGCGGGTTCAGCTTCCAGCCGGGCGAGGTCGCGAAGATCGCCCTGGTGATCTTCTTCGCCGGCTACCTCGTGCTGCACCGCGACGCACTGGCTCTGGCCGGTCGCCGGGTCGCCGGCATCGACCTCCCGCGCGGCCGCGACCTCGGTCCGCTCGTGCTGATGTGGGCCGCCAGCATGGTCGTGCTCGTCGGCCAGCGCGACCTGGGCTCGAGCCTGCTGTTCTTCGGCCTCTTCGTGGTGATGCTGTACGTCGCGACCGAGCGGCCGGGCTGGCTGTTCCTCGGTGGCGGCATGTTCCTGGTCGGGGCCTACTTCGCGTTCCTGCTCTTCGGCCACGTGCAGCGCCGGGTCGACGGGTGGCTGGACCCCTTCGCAGACACCGACTCGTTCGGCCAGATCATCCAGTCGATGTACGGCATGGCCTGGGGCGGGCTGGTCGGTCGTGGCCTCGGGCAGGGCTCTCCAGACAAGATCCCCTTCTCCTACAGCGACTTCATCATGGGTGCGCTGGGCGAGGAGCTCGGCCTGACCGGGTTCATCGCGGTGATCCTGCTCTACGGCCTGCTGGTCGAGCGGGCCCTCCGCACGGCACTGGTGTGCCGCGACAACTTCGGCAAGCTGATCGCGACCGGCCTGGGCGTCGTACTCGCCCTGCAGGTGTTCGTCGTCGTCGGCGGCGTCACCAAGCTGATCCCGCTGACCGGCCTGACCACCCCCTTCCTCTCCTACGGCGGCTCCAGCCTGGTCGCCAACTGGGTCGTGATCGCGCTGCTGATCCGCATCTCCGACCAGGCCCGCAAGCCCCCGCCGGACCTGACGCCGCCCAGCGAGGACGACGCCACCCAGGTGGTGGTGCTGCGATGAGCGCATACCGCTGGTCGAGCAGTGAGCGGAGCGCTAGCGGAGCGAACGTCCGTCGAGACCTACGACCGCACGTCCCGTCCTTGGTCTCGACGGACGGCGCCTCGGGCTTCGCCCTCGCCGCCTGCTCGACCACCGAGGGTCGACAGAGGTGCGGGTCATGAACAAGCCGATCCGCACCATGTCGGTGTTCTGCGCGCTGCTGTTCGGGGCGCTGCTGGTGAACGCGACCTACCTGCAGTACTTCCGCGCCGGGGAGCTCAACGACCGGGCCGACAACCGTCGCGTCACCGACGCCGAGTTCGCGCGCGAGCGCGGGGCGATCCTGGTGCGCGGCGAGCCGGTGGCGGAGAGCGTCGCCAGCGACGACAGGTTCGAGTTCCAGCGCACCTACCCGCAGCCGTTCAAGTACGCCCACCTGACCGGGTTCTTCAGCTACACCTTCGGACGCAACGCGGTCGAGCGCACCGAGAACAGCATCCTCTCCGGCAGTGACTCGCGGCTCTTCGTGGACCGCGTCATCGACCTGGCCAACAACGACCAGCCCAAGGGCGGCTCGGTCACGCTGACGATCAACCCCGCGGCACAGACCGCAGCCTTCGAGGGCCTTCGCGCGCTGGGCACCGGGACCAAGGGTGCTGTGGTCGCGATCGAGCCGGCCACCGGCAAGATCCTCGCGATGGCGTCCAACCCGACCTACGACCCCCGGCTGCTGGCCAGCCACGACCTCACCGCGGTCAACGGCTCGTGGGAGCGGCTCAACGCCGACCCCGACAAGCCGATGCAGAACCGCGCGATCCAGGAGCGGTTCCCGCCCGGGTCGACGTTCAAGCTCGTCACCGCGGCGGCGGCGCTGCAGCACGGCTACGACTCCCGCACGATGGTCGACGGCCGGGCGACACTCGACCTGCCACAGTCGACGCGCAACCTGCCCAACTCCAACGGCGGCTCGTGCGGCGCCAACCGCATCACGCTGACCCAGGCTCTCGAGGTCTCCTGCAACGTCGCGTTCGGCTCCATCGGCCTCGACCTGGGCGCTGAGGTCCTGCAGGAGCAGGCGGAGAAGTTCGGGTTCGGCCAGCACTACCTCGACGACCTCAACGGCCAGGCCGACAGTGTCTTCCCCGACCCCGACCTGCCGCAGACCGCGCTGTCGGCGATCGGGCAGTCCAACGTCGCTGCCACGCCGCTGCAGATGGCGATGGTGGTCGCCGGCATCGCGAACAACGGCCGGGTGATGCGGCCCTACCTCGTCGACGAGGAGCGCGCCCCCGACCTCTCGGTGCTCGACAAGGCCAACCCGCAGCCTCTTTCCGGCGAGCCCGCGATGACCTCCAGCGCTGCCCGTGAGCTGGTCGACATGATGGTGTCGGTGGTCGACAACGGCACCGGGCGGCCGGCACAGATCTCGGGTGTCCGGGTCGGCGGCAAGACGGGCACCGCGCAGAGCACCCCTTCGCGGCCGCCGTACGCGTGGTTCGTGTCGTTCGCACCAGCCGACAACGCTCGCGTTGCGGTGGCGGTGCTCGTGCAGGATGCCGGCGTCGACCGCGACGCGATCTCGGGCGGGGGCCTCGCGGCACCGATCGCCAAACGAGTCATGGAAGCAGTGCTCAACCAGTGAGGGAACAACCCGTATGAGTGAAGAACGTCCTCGCCTGGGGGGGCGCTACGAGCTCGGTGAGCTCCTCGGCCGTGGTGGCATGGCCGAGGTCCGCAAGGGCACCGACGTGAGGCTCGGGCGCGTGGTCGCGATCAAGCGGCTGCGCACCGACCTGATCGACGACCCCACCTTCCAAGCGCGCTTCCGCCGGGAGGCCCAGTCCGCCGCCTCCCTGAACCATCCAGCGATCGCCGCCGTCTACGACACCGGCGAGGAGCAGGGTCCGGGCGACGCGCACCCGCACCCCTACATCGTGATGGAGTACGTCGCCGGCCGCACGCTGCGCGAGATCCTTCGCGAGGGCCGCAAGATCCTGCCCGAGCGGGCGCTGGAGATCGTCTCCGGCGTGCTGTCCGCCCTGGACTACTCGCACCGCGCGGGCATCATCCACCGCGACATCAAGCCCGCCAACGTGATGCTCACGCCCAGCGGCGACGTCAAGGTGATGGACTTCGGCATCGCCCGGGCGATCGCCGACACGTCCTCGACCATGACCCAGACCGCTGCGGTCATAGGCACTGCCCAGTACCTCTCGCCCGAGCAGGCGCGCGGCGAGCAGGTCGACAGCCGCAGCGACGTCTACTCCACGGGCTGCCTGCTCTACGAGCTGCTCACCGGCCGCCCGCCGTTCGTCGGCGAGAGCCCGGTGTCGGTTGCCTACCAGCACGTCCGCGAGCAGGCGAAGCCGCCGTCCGCGCTCGACGAGTCGCTGCCCGAGGCGATCGACGCGATCGTCATGAAGGCGCTGGCCAAGCGCGTCGAGGACCGCTACCAGAGCGCGGCCGCGATGCGCTCCGACATCGAGCGCTACGCGGCGGGCAAGCCGGTCACGGCACCGCAGCCCGTCGTACCGCTCCCGGTTGTCGACCCACCCCCGGCACCGCCGGCGGAGGGCACGTCGATGTTCAACGCGGTCGACGACGAGCCCCCGCCGCGTCGACGCTGGCCGCTGGTGCTGATGGGCGTGCTGATCCTCGGTCTCCTCGTGGCTGCCGTGGTCTTCGGCTCCCAGATGTTCAAATCGGCGCCCGAGCGCGAGAGCGTGCCCCGCGTGACCGGGCTCGCCGAAGCCGAGGCGGTGCAGAAGATCGAGGCCGCGGGCCTGGTGCTCGGCGAGCGCACCGAGCAGGCCAGCGACGACGTACCCGAGGGCAACGTCGTCTCCCAGGACCCCGGTCCGCTGGAGAAGGTCGCCCCCGGCAGCGAGGTCAACCTGGTCATCTCGGTCGGCCCGCAGCAGGAGACGGTGCCCTACGTCATCGGCAAGGACAAGGCGGTCGCCCGGCGCGAGCTGGAGGCGCTCGGCTTCAGGGTCCGGCTGATCGAGGAGGACTCCGACGAGCCGAAGGACACCGTGATCCGCACCGACCCCGTGCCCAGCACGCGGTACGACGTGGGGCGCATCGTGCGGGTCTACTGGTCGGCCGGCCCGATCGAGGTCCCCAACGTCGTCGGCGAGACCCAGGAGGACGCCACCCGGATCCTCGAGGAGGCCGGCTTCGAGGTCGATGCCGTCTTCGACTCGCAGACCGAGGCCGAGGCCGGCACCGTGCTCAAGCAGACGCCCAACGGTGAGCAGCCCAAGGGCACCACGGTCGTGATCACGGTGTCGTCCTACGAGCCACCACCGACCGAGGAGCCCACCGAGGAGCCGACCGACCTCCCGACCGACCTGCCCACCGACGAGCCGACCGACGGCGTGGGGCCTCCGGGAAACCCCGGCGACGGGTAGCCCGCTGGTCGAGCCGCGAAGCGAGCCCCCGGGGCGAGCAAGCGTGTCGAGACCACTCCGCACCGACGCGGCGACCGGTGATGAGCTGCTAGGTGCCGATGTCCGGGGGTTCGATCGGGCGGGCGTACTGGTTGTCGACCGAGCCGTCGTACGCCGGGAACTCGAGCCTCTCCTCGAGGTCGAGGTCCCACGTGACCCCGAACTCCTCGACGTGGGTGAGGTAGCGCTCGATGACCGGGTCGTTGTCGATGCGGCTCAACATGCCGGTCGTGTCGCCGATGCCGGAGATGACGTAGGGCGGGGGGTAGGCGACCCCTTGCAGCAGCACGCTGTTGCCGACACAGAGGATGCCCGTGGTCGAGACGATCCGATGGCCCTGCACGGTGACCGCCTCGGCGCCGCCGGCCCACAAAGCGTTGGCGACCGCCTGGATGTCCTGCTGGTGCACGAGCAGGTTCTCGATCTGGTCGTCGTCGGGCAGCCCGAGCGGGGGCTCGGGGGCGTCGTCGAGGGTGACGGTGATGCCCGGCCCGGCAACCGGCACCATGCCCGCGGGACCGCGCAGCTCGTCGAGCACGTCGTTGGCCTTCTCCAGCTCGGTGCCCGACAGCCCGGCGGTCAGCCGGTCGACCTGGGCCTGCAACCGCGCCCGCTCCCGGTTGAGGTCGGCCACCTTGTCGGAGCGGCTCTCGGCGAGGTCCGCGAGGTCGGCGTAGCGGCCCGGTCGCAGGTCGGTGCCGCGGCTGCTGATCGCGCTGGTGACGAACAGTGCGCCCGCGAGGACGAACACCGCGGGGGTGAGCATCCTCCACAGCAGGCTGCGTTCGGAGTAGCCCTCGCCGTACCTGACCCTGAAGGCCTGCACGATCCGGCGGTGCCAGGGCGGGAGAACCTCTTCCGGTGCCCGGTGACTGTGCGGATCGCTCACGCCGACTACGCTAGCCGACGCACGGGCATGACCCCCGTGTCACCGACAGCACAGAACAGCACGCCGCAACCCAGGAGCTTCCCGTGTCCAACGCCCGCCCCAGCAAGTACGAGGCGCCCGGCAAGATCAACATCGTCCGCACCGGCATCGCCGCCGTGCTGTTCGTCGCGGGCGTGGCCTGGGTGACGTACTACGACTGGAAGGTCATCGACAAGGCCGGCGCCACCGCGAAGTGGATGTTCGACCTCGAGGACTGGAACTGGCTGATCGGGTTCGGGATGATCGTGCTCGCCCTGACGATCGCCGCCCACAAGACCACGCCGCTGGGACGCGGCCGCGGGGTCGTCATCGGCATGCTCGGCTGCTTCCTGGTCGGCCTGACCTGGATCGTCCTCTACTACTTCACCAGCCAGGATCCCGACTTCCCGCTCTTCAGCGACCTGGACAACTACAACCTGGTCGTCGGGATCGCGCTGATGGCGACCGGGTTCGTCTACGCCACCAAGTGGGAGTAGCCCGCCACGCTTCCGAGGCCTTTGTGACCAACGGTCACAGAGGCCTCACTTGTTAACAGGGATGTCCCCAGCTGGGGAAAATGACATCGATGTAGTTCTCCACAGGTCGGTCCACACCTGTTGACAACGCTTGCTTTGCGGGGTTGCCCTCGGTCAGGCAGCGAGCGAGACGCTACGGGCCAGGATCACCAGCACCAGCAGGACGGCAAACAAGCCGAGACCGAGCAGCTGCAGCTCGCTGCGACGCTGTCGTGGCGCGAACACCAGGACGGCGCCGAGGAGGACACCGCCGATGAAGCCGCCGGTGTGGCCCTGCCAGGAGATGAAGCTGGCGAAGAGGAAGGTGATCACGAAGTTCACCCCGATCCAGCCGGCCAGGCTTCGTACGTCGCCGCCGACCTTGAGCGCGATCACCAGCAGCGCCCCCATCAGCCCGAAGATCGCCCCGGAGGCGCCCAGCGTCTGGCTGAACTCGTTGGAGAGCCAGTAGACGCAGGCGCTTCCGGCAAGGCCGGAGAGCAGGTAGAGCGCGAGGAAGCGCGCCCGCCCGAGCGCGAGCTCGAGCTGCGGCCCGAGCATCCACAGCGCCAGCATGTTGAAGCCGATATGCCACACCTCGATGTGGGTGAACATCGAGGTGACCAGCTGCCAGTAGGCGCCGCCGTCGCCGAAGACGCTGTCGGACACCCCACGAACGTGCTCCGAGGTGCCGTTCGGCTGCTGGTAGGTGACGGTTCGGGGGAGCAGCGCCAGCCGGTTGAACCACTCGCTCGCGGCGCCGCCGGTGCTCACGATCAGGAGCCACACAGCTGCATTGATCCCCACCAGCACCTGGGAGGTCAGCGCCGGGTTGCGCGAGATCTCGCCGCCGTACGCCGTGCGCCCGGACCGCGTCGACTTCGCCCCCTCCTTGACGCAGTCGGGGCAGTGGAAGCCGACCGCGGCCGAGCGCATGCAGTCGGGACAGATGGGCTTGCCGCAGCGCTGGCAGGAGATGTAGGTCTCGCGTTCGGTGTGCCGGTAGCAGACCGGCGGCGCTGCTGGCTCGCTCATCTCGGGCATGGGGGAGGGCTCAGCGCTCCTCGACGGTCACCGACTCGACGACCACCGGCTGCTGCGGACGGTCCATCGCACCGGTCGGCAGCTTGCCGATCTTGGCGACGACCGCCTGCGACGCCTCGTCCTCGACCTCTCCGAAGATCGTGTGCTTGCGGTTGAGCCACGGGGTTGCAGCGACCGTGATGAAGAACTGCGAGCCGTTGGTGCCCCGACCGCCCTGGATGCCGGCGTTGGCCATCGCGAGAAGGTACGGCTTGTCGAAGCCGAGCTCGGGGTGGATCTCGTCGTCGAAGCGGTAGCCCGGGTCGCCGGTGCCGGTGCCCAGCGGGCAGCCGCCCTGGATCATGAACCCGTCGATGACGCGGTGGAAGGTCAGCCCGTCGTAGAAGTTGCCGGTGCGCGACTCCATCGACTTGGCGTCGACGTACTCCTTGGTGCCCGTGGCCAGGCCGACGAAGTTCGCTACGGTCTTCGGCGCGTGGTTGGGGAAGAGGTGGATGACGATGTCACCGTGGTTGGTCTTCAAGGTGGCGTAGGTCTCAGCCATGGTTCGGTCGGCCTCGTGCTTTCTGGTCAGGGGTCCGTGCGGTCGATCCTCCCACGCGTTTGGTGAGATCAAGGACTGGGGAGCCGGGCACCGCGCTGCCCGCACCGCGGAACGGCCGCCTCCCGCCGTGGTGACGGGCGCCGCCGTGCTGCCCGCACCGCTGCCGCGATCCTGTGATCCTTCCTTCCTTTGGTCACGGCCAAGGAACGGGCAGGATGGTGCCATGCGCAAACTCCTCGTCCTGGGTGGCCTGGCCGCCGCCGCCGCGTTCGTCGCCAAGAAGCTCACCACGCAGGAACACGACCTCTGGCACACCCCCGACACCGACGCGGACACCAGCCCGGAGCGTCCGTCTGCGCCGCCGGCTGCCCACGCCGACGACTCCGCCGGCGCCTCCCCCGACGAGGCGCTGGCCGATGCGGCCGAGGCTCCCCACGTCGTGACCGACCCCGACCACCCGGTGAGCGAGACCCCGGTCGACGACCCGGATGCTTGACTATCGGCCGAGGCGTGTCTTCGGGGGGCGCGGACACGACGGCTCGCAAGCTCGCTGCGGTCCGGGGCCTCCCGCCACGCTGCCGGCTAACGTCTGAACGGCAGGTCGGCCGGCCTGTGCTCGTGGATCCAGGCGTCGATCTCCTCCCAGCGGGTGAACAGCCAGTCGATCCGTTCGTCGCGTCCTTCCGGGATCTCCTCACGCGGCACGCGCCACCAGCCCATCACCAGCTCCTTGTCCATCGGCAGCTCACGCCAGACGTCGCCCACGGTGAGCATGTGGTCGAGCCCCGTGTGGGCGACCAGGACGACGTCGGCCTCGGGTGCTGCGTCGAGCGCGGCCAGGAGGCCACCCGGTCGTGGTGCCAGCACGTTCGTCATCCGCTCGGCGCGCTGAGCCATCCGGTCGAGCCCCAGCTTGCGCAGGCGCTCGATCGCGCGCTCCCTGCGAGCCGGGGTGAAGTTGCCGCCCTCGGGAAAGATCACGAAGGCGTCGTTCTCGTCGAGGTTGCGCGCCAGGTCGGCGATCGTCGCCTCGAGGTCCTGGCCCTTCTTGGGGTGCGGGTTCACGAAGCGCGCCGGCAGGCGGGTCACCAGCACGTCGATCATCGGGTCCCAGGCGAGGGAGTCCTTGAGCACCACCCGCGGCTCACGCTGGTACCAGCTGAGCAGCGCGTGCATGAGGATGAACGAGTCGCCCGGCCCCGCGTGCCGGCTGCACACCAGCAGCGGCTCGCCCGGGAAGGCGTCGGGGTCGGGGCCGACCGTCCGGATCCGGAAGTTCGCGACGCGCTGCGACTGCCGGAAGAAGACCGCGAGGAAGATCTGGCCGAGGTCGTAGTGGATGCCCTCGAAGTACGGCGTGCGCATCTTCCACCCGAAGCCGCTCGCCAGCCACAGTCCGAAGAAGACCAGCAGAAGCAGGGACTCCAGCACCAGGTAGAGCAAGGCGATGAAGAGCAGCCGCAGCGGTCGCCAGTGTCCCGGCAGCCGCGGGCTCACCGCGGCGGCGACGATCAGCCACAGCGGGATGGAGACCAGGAGCAGCACCGTTAGCGCGATGATCGCCGGGGCGAGCACCACGCGGCGGAAGAGGCCGGCCATCAGGTTCTCTCGAGATAGGCACGGCTCGCGTCGTACGCCTGCTGCATGCGGCGCTCGACGCGGCTGAAGTCGCGGTAGGCACGGATCGAGTCGTCGCGCGCCGAGCCGCCGCCGGTGGGCAGGACGTGGGCGGTGACTGCGCGGGGGAGGGCCGCCAGGTCGCGGTGGAAGCGGTGCCGGCGGGCGATCTCGAAGCTGACGCGAGCCACCTCCCAGGGTCGCTTGGGTGGCGTGAGCGGGCGTTCGATGCGGCCGACCTGCAGCACGTAGATCGTTCTCGCCCCCAGCTCGGCGGCCCGGCCGATCGGGATCGAGTTCACGATGCCGCCGTCCAGGAAGTGCTCGCCGTCGACCTCCGCCGGAGGAAGCAGCCCCGGTACGGCGGCGCTGGCGACCACTGCGTCGACGACGCGGCCGCTGTGGAACCAGTGCTCACCGGCCTTCTCGATGCTCGCGGCCACGCACTGGAACGGCACCGCCAGCTCGTCGAACGTGACCTCGCCAAGCTCCCGGGTCAGACGCTCGCGCAGCGGCCGGCTGCTGTGCAGGTGGGTGCCGGTGGTCAGGGCCCGTCGTACCTGCCGGACGCGGCCGCCGTCGTACACCGCCGCCTCGCCGCTGGCCACCTCGCGCCACAGCTCCTCGAGCCGGTCGACGACCGCGAGCTCGGGCTGGGTCGCGACGATAGAGCCGTTCAGAGCGCCGACGCTGGTGCCCACGATCAGGTCCGGCGCGATCCCGGCCTCGAAGAGTGCGCGCAGCATGCCGACCTCCACCGCTCCGAGCACGCCTCCGCCCCCGAGCACGAAGGCGGTTCCGGAGCGAGCCATGGCGCCGACGCTACTGGACCTGGTTTCCTGCTGCCGTGACACAACCGGGCACGGGTGAGCGCGTCGTCTCCTGGCTGCTGTACGTCGGGGTGCTGCTCGGCACGGCGGTGCTGAGCGGTCCGCAAGCGCCCGGTGTGGTTCTACCCGCTCGGCGGCGGAGTGCTGATGATCGCGGTCACGATCCTGTACGGGTTCCTGCTGACTCAGTAGCAGGCGCCTCCGCGCGCACCCGCCGCGTCGCTCGGCGCTCGGCCCAGAAGCTCAGGATCGGGACCGTGCCGCACAGCAGCGTGACGATGGTGAACCGCAGGTCCCACTTCGCCCGGCGGGAGAGGTGGAAGGCCACGAACAGGAAGAGCATGTACAGCCAGCCGTGAGCGACACCGAGGTACTTGCTGATGTCGTCGCCGACCTGCTGCGCGGTGGTGCCCTCGGGGAACCAGGCATCGTTGACCAGGTGCGCCTCGTTGAGCGGCAGACCGATCAGGCAGAGCACGATGAGCAGGACTCCGACGACCGACGCCATCACGCGGTAGCGGGTCAACGGGCCTTGCAGGGCTGGGTTCACGGGCTCGACGGTACCTGAGGCTCGTCGGCGTCCTGACCGTCGTCCGTGGCGTTGGTGCCGGACCTCACACGCTCCACCTCGTCGCGGCACCAACGCCACCAGAGGAACACCGCGAACGCCCCGAAGACCCACCACTCCAGGCCGTAGAGCAGGTTCCGCAGGCCCGTGAACGCGTCGGGCTTGGGCAGCTGGTCCGGGGTGACCGCGGCCAGGCCAGCCTCTCGCGGCTCCCGGGCGATCACGTAGCCGCCGTAGAGGTCCTGGTCCATGCGCTCCAGGAAGTCGACGATGCGGATGCCGCTGCTGCCCTCTCCCGGTTGCAGCCAGCCGGTGATTGTCGCCACCCCCTTCGGGGCCGCCGCCCGGCTCGGCGTGCTGCCGCGCACGACCAGGATCGCGGATCCACTGGCCGTCGCCACCGGCGTGACCACCCAGCGCGAGTCGTCGCGCTCGACGTACGCGGTCTGGTCGGGGAGCCAGGTGCCGCTCAGCGTCACGGGCTGGCCGACGTACCTGCTGGGGAAGACGTCGTCCGGGCCGAGCGCCTCGTCGAGCGGGATCGGCTCGGCGTCCACCAGCGCCGCCGCCTTGTCCTCTCGGTTGTCCTGCCAGGCGTCGACCTGCCAGAGCCCGAGCCAGCCCGCACCGACCACCGCGGCGATGGCCACGATGTGTAGCACCAGCAGGCGAGGGGAGAGGAGAGCCGGCACCCGACCAGGCTATCCACCGGTGGTCGAGCAGTGACCGGAGCGCTAGCGGAGGGAGCGTCCGTCGAGACCAGGAGACCGCAACGGCCGCTCCGAACGTCACCACCTCGTCACCACCTCGTCACCACCGCACCCGGTCCGCTCCCGCACACTCAGAGGGTGAGAGCCCTGATTCCCCTGCTCCTGTTGGTCTCCTGCGCCGCAGAGCCTGCCCCGGTCGAGGATGTTCCACGTGGAACATCGAGCCCCCAGGCAGCTGCTCCCACCGCCACGATGGACGCCAAGTCGGGTACGACGATCACGACGTACGACTCCCAGTACGGGCAGATGCTCTTCGACAGGTCCGGCCAGGCGATCTACCTCTTCGACGCCGAGACCACCTCCGAGCCCGAGTGCTACGACGCCTGCGCCGAGGCCTGGCCGCCGGTGTTGACGCGCGGCGAACCCGTGGCTGCCGGCCGGGTCCGCTCCGGCCTGCTCGGCACCACGGAGCGCACCGACGGGTCGACCCAGGTCACCTACCGGGGACACCCGCTGTACTTCTACGCGCACGAGGGGAAGCGCCAGGTGCTCTGCCACGACATCGAGGAGTACGGCGGGGTCTGGCTCGTCGTACAGCCCGACGGGGCGCCGGCGCCTAGCTGAACCTCGGCAGCTGCTGGTCCTGGACCAGCACGCCGTGGAAGAGGTCGCCGACCTCGTCGAGCCGGTCGAGGGCCGTGCGGATGGTCCAGCGGTCCGGTCGCAGGTCGGGGTCGTCGAGCTCGTGCCAGCCGATCGGCATGCTCACCGGAGCGCCGGGGCGCGGTCGGGGGGAGTACGGCGCCACCAGGGTCTTGTTGATCGCGTTCTGGGTGTAGTCGAGCCGGGCCTTGCCGCCGCGCTGCTTCTTCTGCCACTTCCAGCTGACCAGGTCCGGGACGAGCTGACCCACCGTCTTGGACACCTGCTCGACCCAGGCGCGGGTCTCGTCGAAGGACGGGCCGCGCCGGACCGGCACCCAGATCTGGATCCCGCGGCCGCCGGTCACCTTCGGCTGGGCCCGGACGCCGAGCTTCTCGAACGCCGTGCGGTGCAGCCTGGCCAGCTCCAGCAGCTGCTCCCACGTGGTCGTCTCGCCGGGGTCCAGGTCGAACATCGCGTAGGTCGGGCGCTCCGGCTCATCGGTGCGAGAGGTCCACGGATTCCACTCCAGGGCGCCGAAGTTCGCGGCCCACACCAGGGCCGCGGGCTCGTCGGCGACCAGGTAGGTCTGCGTCTCGCCCGGGTCCGCTAGCGGGTTGTCCCACCGCGGCAGCCACCCGGGGGCGTGGTCGGGCAGCTCCTTGTGCCAGAAGCCGCTCTTGTCCGCGCCGTTCGGATAGCGGTGCAGGTTCAGCGCGCGGCCTTCGACGTACGGCAGGATGGTCGGCCCGATCGCCGCGGTGTAGCGCAGCAGATCACGCTTGGTCACCGGCGCCTCGCCCGGACGGGCCGGGAAGAGCACCTTGTCGAGGTTGGTCACCTTGAGCTCCCGGCCGTGGATGTGCCAGACCCCTTCCTTGCCGAGCTCGTCGAGACCCGTGGTGTCGGGACGCTCGATCATCGTGGACACGTCCTCCTCCGCATCGCTGGCCGGCTTGTCGCTGCGCCAGACCTTGGTCGGGTCGGCCTTGACCTCGTCGTTCGTCCGGCCGGTCAGCACCGAGCGTGGATGCTCCTCCGGGTCCCAGCCCTCGACGGCGTGCTCGTCGCGCTTGTGCAGCAGCAGCCATTCCTGCTTGCCGTCCTGTTTCTGCCGTCGGGCTTGTCGTCTCGGCGCACGAGCACCAGCCGGCCCCGCAGCTTCTCGCCGTACATCTCGGCGTGCAGCTCGCCCTCGGCGACCGCCTTCGCGGGGTCGTCGGTCCTGACCGGCTCCCAGGTGCCGCGGTCCCAGACGATGACGTCGCCCCCGCCGTACTGGCTCGACGGGATCACGCCCTCGAAGTGCTCGTACTCCATCGGGTGGTCCTCGACGTGCACCGCCATCCGCCTCACCGTCGGATCGAGCGTCGGGCCCTTGGGCACGGCCCAGCTGACCAGCACGCCGTCGATCTCGAACCGCAGGTCGTAGTGCAGTCGCCGCGCCCGGTGCCGCTGCACGACGAAGCGTCGCCGCCCACGCTGCTCAGCCTCCTGGCCGGCCGGCTCGGGCGTCGCGGTGAAGTCCCGCTTGCGGCGGTAGGACGACAGCTTGTCCGTCACATCAGAGGTGTTTCCCCACGGCCCATCTGCTGACACCCGTCGGTGCTCTGGAAGCCCGGGGTTCGGCGTGGTTCCATCGTGCTCGAGGGGTGGCGTCATGAACAAGGTGGTGCTTGCCGGCAGGGCGCTCCTGCTGGTGTCGGGGGTGCTAGCGCTGCCTGCGCCTGCGGCGGGACGTCATACCGAATGGTGGTGATAGCCGCCGGAACGTATGACGTCCCCGGCGAAGCCGGGTGGAGCCAAGGGGACTCGAACCCCTAACCCCCTGCTTGCAAAGCAGGTGCGCTACCAATTGCGCCATGGCCCCCGGTGGTGGGCTGGTGGGACTGCGTCAGCTGCGCTTGACGCTGTCGGTGACCTCGGCCCAGAGAGCCTGCTCGTGCTGGTTCGCCTTGGTCTTGCGCAGGGCCAGGACTGCCCCGACCGCGCCAAGGACCAGGATGAGGAGCTTCTTCATGGGGCCTCCTGTTGACTCAGGTGGGTGGGCCTAACAGGACTTGAACCTGTGACCTCTTCCTTATCAGGGAAGCGCTCTAACCGTCTGAGCTATAGGCCCGCACAATGATCGGCCAGACGCATCTGGCCGACGACGAAGATTACCTCATGCCGGTCCGGCGTCACAAAACGAGGGGTTCCCACGACGGAGCAGGGGTTCCCACGATCTGCCCATCGTGGGAAACCCATGTTCACCACGGGACCGTGGGGAAGATGTGACCGGTGGGAGCTAGTGCTCGTCCTCGGCCAAGGTGACCTCGAGGCCCCCGAGGAGGGCGGCGGAGAGGTTGTAGAGGAAGGCGCCGAGGGTGGCCAGGGCGGTGATCAGGACGACGTCGACGACCGCGACGATCATCGTGAAGCCCAGGACCCGGCTGGGGCCGAGGTAGTCGCGGATGTCGAAGGTGCCGGCGGTGTCACCACCGACGACGTCGACGACGGTCTTGTTGATCGACTCCCAGACGCCGGCGATGCCCAGGACGCCCCAGACGATCGCGACGGCGACGACCGTGACGACGCCGATGGCGACCGAGAGCAGGAACGCGGTCTTCATCACCGACCAGGGGTCGATGTGGGTCAGCCGCAGCCGGGCCTTGCGGACCTTGGCGGGGCGGGCGACGTCGGCGAACGGCTTGCCGATCGGCTTCGCGCTGCTGGGGCGCGGGGCACGGCTCGGAGCGGGGGCCGGCGACGGGGAGGTCGCGCCGGGCTTGGCCGCGGTGGTGGAGGAGAGGGCTGCCGAGACGCGTTCTGACAACGGCTTGCGCTGGTCGCCCCCGCCGGTCGCCGGGGCCGCGGGCGCGGACGGCGACAGCGTGCGGTGCGGCACCAGCGGCTGGCTGTTGTCGGTGCGTCGTTCGGTCATCACTGCTCCTCGGTGTCCCCGTCGGCGGGTGCGTCAGCCTCGTCGGCCGCATCCCCGCCCTCACCGATTGTCGCATCCTCGGCAAGCACACTCGACTCGCTGCTCACGAGAGCGTCGGCAGCACCCTCGGCATCCTCGAGCTCCCCGGCCTCGTCGGCGTCGTCGCCCTCCTCGAGCTTGGACTCGACGCTGCGTGCCACGTTGACGACCTGGTCGCCCTCGCCGACACCGACGAACTTCACGCCCTTGGTGTCGCGGCCGGTCGGACGCAGGTTGTCGTCGATGGCCGAGCGGGTGACCTGCCCGGACTGCTTGATCGCCAGGACCTCGTCGCCCTCGACCACGATGAAGCCACCGACCAGGTTGCCTCGGTCGTCGTCCTGCTTCATCGCCTTCACGCCGTAGCCGCCGCGACCCTGGGCGCGGTACTGCGAGATCAGGGTGCGCTTGGCGAAGCCGCCGTCGGTGATGGTGAAGACGTACTGCACGTCGGCCGAGCCCTCACCCTCGGCCTCGGCCTGCGCCTCGGCCTCGGCGGTGATCACCGACATCGACAGCAGGGAGTCGTCACCGCGGAAGTCCATGCCCTTGACTCCGGAGGTGGCCCGGCCCATCGGCCGCAGCTGGGAGTCGTCGGCATGGAAGCGGATGCCCGACCCCTTGCGCGAGAGCAGCAGGATGTCGTCGTCGGGACCGCACAGCTCGGCACCGATCAGCTCGTCCGGCTCCTGGTCGTCACCGGTGTCGCGGAAGTTGATCGCGATCACGCCGGCCTGCCGAGGCGAGTTGTAGTCGGCCAGCCGGGTCTTCTTGACCAGACCCTTGCGGGTGGCGAGCACGAGGTACGGCGCCTGCTCGTAGTCACGGATCGCGAGCACCTGGGCGATCTTCTCGTCGGGCTGGAACGAGAGGAGGCCGGCGACGTGACCGCCCTTCGCGTCACGCGACGCCTCGGGCAGGTTGTAGGCCTTGGTGCGGTAGACCCGGCCGGCACTGGTGAAGAACAGGATCCAGTGGTGGTTGGACGTGGCCATCAGGTGCTCGACGACGTCGTCGCCGCGCAGCGTGGCCCCGCGGACACCCTTGCCGCCGCGCTTCTGGGTGCGGTAGAGCGCCGCGTTGGTGCGCTTGGCGTAGCCACCGCGGGTGATGGTCACCACGAGGTCCTCGTCAGGGATGAGGTCCTCCATCGACAGGTCGCCGTCGGCCGCGATGAACCGGCTGCGCCGGTCGTCGCCGTACTTCTCGACGATCGCGGCGAGCTCCTCGCCGATGATCTGCCGCTGCCGGGTCTCGCTGGCCAGGATCGCCTCCAGGTCGGCGATCTCCAGCTCGATCTTGGCGAGGTCGTCGATGATCTTCTGGCGCTCGAGGGCAGCCAGCCGACGCAGCTGCATGTCGAGGATCGCGGTGGCCTGGATCTCGTCGATGTCGAGCAGCTCGATCAGGCCCTGGCGAGCCTCGTCGACGTCGGGGGAGCGCCGGATCAGCGCGATCACCTCGTCGAGCATGTCGAGCGCCTTGACCAGGCCGCGCAGGATGTGGGCGCGCTTCTCGGCCTCGGTGAGCCGGAAGCGAGTGCGCCGCTGGATGACCTCGATCTGGTGGGTGACCCAGTTGCTGATGAACTGGTCGATCGTCAGCGTGCGCGGCACGCCGTCGACCAGCGCGAGCATGTTGGCGCTGAAGTTGGTCTGCAGCTCGGTGTGCTTGAGCAGGTTGTTCAGGACGACGCGGGCGACGGCGTCACGCTTGAGTACGACGACCAGGCGCTGGCCGGTGCGGCCGGAGGAGTCGTCGCGTACGTCGGCGATGCCCTGCACCTTGCCGGAGTCGGCGAGCTCGGCGATCTTCAGGGCGAGGTTGTCCGGGTTGACCATGTAGGGCAGCTCGGAGATGACCAGGTTGGTCCGGCCCTTGGTGTCCTCGTCGATGTCGATGACGGCCCGCTGCGTGATCGAGCCGCGACCGGTGCGGTAGGCCTGCTCGATCCCATGGCGGCCCACGATCAGCGCGCCGTTGGGGAAGTCGGGGCCCTTGATCCGCTCGATCAGCGCCTCCTGCAGCTCCTCACGCGTCGCGTCAGGGTGCTCGAGCGCCCACTGTGCTCCCTCGGCGACCTCGCGGAGGTTGTGCGGCGGGATGTTGGTCGCCATGCCGACCGCGATGCCGGCCGAGCCGTTGGCCAGGAGGTTGGGGTAGCGCGCCGGGAGGACGGTCGGCTCTGCCGAGCGACCGTCGTAGTTGGGCTGGAAGTCGACGGTGTCCTCGACGATGTCGCGGACCATCTCCAGCGCCAGCGGCGCCATGCGGCACTCGGTGTAACGCATGGCGGCGGCGGAGTCGTTGCCCGGCGAGCCGAAGTTGCCCTGCCCGTGGATCAGCGGCGCCCGCATCACCCAGGGCTGCGCGAGCCGTACCAGGGTGTCGTAGATCGCGGTGTCGCCGTGGGGGTGGTACTGACCCATCACGTCACCCACGACGCGCGAGCACTTGGAGAAGCCGCGGTCGGGACGGTAGCCGCCGTCGTACATCGCGTAGAGGACGCGGCGGTGCACCGGCTTGAGCCCGTCACGTACGTCGGGCAGCGCGCGCCCGACGATGACAGCCATGGCGTAGTCGATGTAGGCCCGCTGCATCGACGTCTGCAGCTCGACCTGCTCGATGCGGCCGCCGCTCGGGTTCTCGGTGGGGGTCTCAGTCACTGTTGTCCAGTCTCTTTCGTACGTCGCCTTGGCTGGTCTCGGCGGACGGCATCTCGGCTAGCGCCTCGCCATCTGCTCGACCACCTGGGGTTGCGCCTAGATGTCAAGGAAGCGGACGTCTTTTGCGTTGCGCTGGATGAAGCTGCGGCGCTGCTCGACGTCCTCGCCCATCAGGGTCGAGAAGATCTCGTCAGCCTGGGCGGCGTCCTCCAGGGTCACCTGGAGCATCAGCCGCTGGTCGGGGTTCATCGTGGTCTCCCACAGCTCCTCGGCGTTCATCTCGCCCAGACCCTTGTAGCGCTGGACGGGGTTCTCCTTGGGGAGCTTCTTGCCCTGGCCCAGGCCGTCGGTGGTCATCGCGTCGCGCTCTGAGTCGGAGTAGACGAACTCGTGCTCGTGGGGCTTGTTCCACCGGATGCGGTAGAGCGGCGGCTGTGCCATGTAGACGTAGCCCTGCTCGATCAGTGGCTTCATGAAGCGGAACAGCAGCGTCAGCAGGAGGGTGTTGATGTGGTGGCCGTCGACATCGGCGTCGGCCATCAGCACGACCTTGTGGTAGCGGAGCTTCTCGATGTCGAACTCTTCGTGGATGCCGGTGCCGAGTGCGGAGATGATGGCCTGGACCTCGGTGTTGGCCAGCACCTTGTCGATGCGAGCCTTCTCGACGTTGAGGATCTTGCCGCGGATCGGGAGGATCGCCTGCACGCGGGGGTCCCGTCCCTGGCGCGCCGACCCACCGGCCGAGTCACCCTCGACGATGAAGACCTCGCACTCCTCGGGGTTGGTCGACTGGCAGTCGCTCAGCTTGCCGGGCAGCCCTCCGCCACCGAGCAGGCCCTTGCGGCCGCGGGCCAGGTCGCGGGCCTTGCGAGCGGCGATGCGGGCCGACGCGGCAGCCTGCGCCTTGCGGACGATGTCCTTGCCCTCGGCGGGGTTCTGCTCGAGCCAGGCGCCGAGCTGGTCGTTGACGATGCGCTGCACGAAGCCCTTGGCCTCGGTGTTGCCCAGCTTGGTCTTGGTCTGCCCCTCGAACTGCGGCTCGCCGAGCTTGATCGAGATGATCGCGGTGAGCCCCTCGCGGATGTCGTCGCCCGAGACGCGGTCCTCGCGCTTCTTGATCAGCCCCCACTCCTCACCCCAGTTGTTGACCAGCGTGGTGAGTGAGGCCCGGAAGCCCTCCTCGTGGGTGCCGCCCTCATGGGTGTTGATCGTGTTGGCGAAGGTGTGCACCGACTCGGTGTAGGAGGAGTTCCACTGCATCGCGAGCTCGAGGCTCATGTGGTTCTCGGTGCCTTCGGGCGTCTCGGCCTCGAAGTTGATGATCGTCGGGTTGGCCTTGTCCTTGCGGCGGTTGAGGTGCTCGACGTAGTCGACCAGGCCGCGGTCGTACTTGAAGCGTCGCTCGATGACGTTGCCCTCGGAGGTGGCCTCGTCGGCCGCGTCGGTCGAGACGTCCTCCTGCAGCGCGTCGTGGAGCATCTCGGACAGCTCCTCGGCGACCGGGCGCTCGTCGCGTACGACGATCTCGAGGCCCTTGTTGAGGAAGGCCATCTCGCGGATGCGGTTGGTGACGGTCTCCAGGGAGTAGGTCGTGGTCTCGAAGATGTCCTCGGAGGCGTAGAAGGTGATCGTGGTGCCGGTGCGCTCGCCCTCCTCCATCGGACGGACCTGCTCGAGGTCGCCCTCGGGGACTCCGATGTGGAACACCTGGCGCCAGAGGTGGCCGCGGTTCTTGACCTCGGCCACGACGCGGGTGGAGAGGGCGTTGACCACCGAGATGCCGACGCCGTGGAGACCACCGGAGACCTTGTAGCCGCCGCCACCGAACTTGCCGCCCGCATGCAGCAGGGTCAGCGCCATGGTCAGCGCGGGGATGCCCTCGGTCGGGTGGATGTCGGTCGGGATGCCGCGGCCGTTGTCGTCGACCCGGACGCCGCCGTCCTCCTGGAGCGTGACGACGATGAGGTCGCAGTGGCCGGCCAGCGCCTCGTCGACCGAGTTGTCGATGACCTCCCAGACCAGGTGGTGCAGGCCGCGCTCGCCGGTCGAGCCGATGTACATGCCGGGGCGCTTGCGGACCGCCTCGAGGCCCTCGAGCACCTGGATCGCGGAGGCGTCGTACGACTCCTGGACCTGGTGCCCGTTGGTGCTGGGGGTGCTGGTGACCTGGTCCTCGGCGCTCTCGCTCACGGGTCCCTCTCTGGTGCGGACTGTCCGGGTGCAGACATGACGAAGGTCGCCCCTGGGTCCCGCTAACGAGGCGGGAGAAACGGGGAACGACCCGAGGCCCATCTTACCCGGTTGTGGGCCGAATTCGAGGTACCCACCCCCAGGAATTGGCCCCATCCGACCGCGCAGACGCCTCTCATGGGCCGAAGACGGCCCTGCGAAGGCCCTCGGAGGGGGTCACCTGAGTCCCCATACCGGGGACCAGGCCGTCAGCGGCCCTGTGCGGCGCTACTCCGGTACGACGAGCACGGGCCGCGTCGAGAGGTGGAGCAGCCGGTGTGGGGTGGACCCGAGCAGCGCGCTGCGGATCGGCGACTCGCCGTAGGAGCCCACCACGATCAGGGTCGCGTCGTGCCGGTCGGCGACCTGTACGAGCGCCTCGGCAGGCTTGGCGCGCACCACCTCGATCTCGGTGGCGACCCCGGCTTCCTGGGCCTTGGCGACGGCGTGGGTGACCGCTTCATGGCCCATCGCCTCGAGCGCCTCCAGGTGGGAGGAGTACTCCTCACCGAGCAGACCGGGTGGCGCCGCGCCGTACACCAGGACCAGTGGCTCACCGAGCTTCTGCGCGACGGTGATGGCGGCGGCCAGCGCCCGGTCGGCGCCGGGGGACTCGTCGTACCCCAGGACGATGCTCATAGGCGGGTCACCTCGTCATCTCTGGTTTCTCCGGTTTCCTCAGGACGGCTGGGTCCGCGACACCGGTGCGCTCGCGCCAGAACTCCTTGTCGCGGGCGTACCAGACGAACATCAGCAGCAGTCCGGTGACGAAGATCGAGATGCCGATGAGCAGGGGAGGGGCCACGCCGAGCCAGCTCGTGCCGCTGTAGGAGTTCTCCGGGTCGGACATGTCACGGGCGGACTCGACCAGCAGCCACAGCAGCAGCACCGCGCCGACGACCGGGCCGACGCCGATGAAGAGCAGGTTGCGCACGCTGTGGGTCAGCTCGCGCCGGTAGTAGATCGCGCACGCGATGCCGGTCAAGGCGTAGTAGAACGCGATCACCAGCGAGAGCGCGGTCAGGGAGTCGAAGAGCGCGTTCTCCGAGAGCAGGCTGATCACGACGTACCAGACGCTGGCGATGACCGCGACCCACCAGGTCGAGACGTCAGGCGTGCGGAAGCGCGGGTGGATGTGCGCGAACGTGTGCGGGAGGGCCCGACGCCGAGCCATCGAGAGAGCGGTGCGCGAGGCCGGGATGATAGTGGTCTGCGTGCTGGCGACCGCGCTGGTCACCACCGAGGCGAGGAGCACCCAGTCCCAGCCGCCGAGGACCTCGGTGCCGATGAGCGCGAAGATGTACTCCTCCTCGCCGGCGTTCTCCTGCAGGAAGGCGGTGCCGGCGACGGCCACGATCGCATAGGCCACAGAGAGGTAGGTCACCAGAAGCAGCGCCGTCGACAGCAGCGCTGCTCGGCCCGGGGCGGTCGCCGAGTCGGTGGTCTCCTCGGTCAGGTTCACCGCCGACTCCCAGCCCCAGTAGGCGAAGACGCCGAGGAGCAGGCCGCTGGTCAGCGCACCGCCGCCCTCGCCGAAGGGATTGAGCCACTCCAGGCTCGGGGTGTCGCCCCCACCCTTGCCGATCGCGACCGCGGCGAAGACGAGCAGGGCGAGGACCTGGAGCGAGATGAGGACGTTCTGGACCTTCGCCGAGACCTCGGTGCCTACGACGCACAACCAGGTCATCACGAAGACCAGCCCGACGGTCACGGCCATGATCGCGATCCGCCACAGCCAGTAGTTCGGGGTGACGCCCTCTTCGGGGTAGGCGTAGTCGTCGAGGCCGACCATCAGCATCGTGAACCGGATCGCCACGTCGGCGAGAGCCCCGATCACCAGTACGCCGGTCATGGTGATCGCCCAGCCGCCCTGCCACCCCCACCAGGGACCCATCGACTTGGTGACCCAGCTGAACGTCGTACCGCAGTCCTGGTCGGCCTTGTTCAGGTAGTTGAACGCGCTGGCGATGAGCAGCATCGGGACGAAGCTGGCCAGCAGCACTCCCGGAGCGAAGACGCCGACCAGGGCGACGATCGGCCCGATCACGGCAGCCAACGAGTACGCCGGGCTGGTGGCGTTCAGACCGATGACCAGCGCGTCGACGAAGCCGATCGAGTCGTGCTTGAGCTCGGTGGGCGGTGGCGTGGTGTCAGACATGGACCCTCCCTGGGAGGCATGCTCCTCCGCGGAGGCGGCGGCTGTCGAGGGCGCAGGAGCTATCCGTAGGTGTCGCGCGGGCCGCGGCCGTCGCGAACGCTGCGCAGGCCCTTCTTCCAGGTGGGTCCGGTCGGCCCCAGCACGTCGACCAGCTTCACGGTCTCGTCGCCGAGCTCCTCGTTGAGCCGCCGGACCACAGTGGGCAGCAGCAGCTTGAGGTTGGTGGCCCATGCGGTGGAGTCGGTGCGCACCACGAGCTTGGCCTGCTCCTGGTCGAACGACTCGGGGGAGCAGTGCTGGGCCACCTCGGGACCGACGATCGCGCTCCACCGCCCGAACACCCCGTGCACGCGCACGTCGGTCGACCAGCCCTGCTCGGCGACGAGCCGGCCGATGGTCGAGTCGAGCAGCTGCGGGTCGCGGTCGTCGGGATGGGCTCCGGAGAACTGCGGGTCGGTGCGGCGCTTGCGCGGCTTCTTCGTCGTACGTCGGGTCGAGGCGAGGCTGCGTGCGACCGCGCGGGCGAGGTCGAGGCCCTCGTCGCGGTGGTCGGAGGGCTCTTGCGGTGGCTTCGCCGGGGGCGGCTGGTCGCTCACGCCGGCGTGACCTTGCCGTGCGCGACCTCGAAGCGGGCACCCGCGAGCTCGCTGGGGACGTCGGCGGGCACTGCAGCTGTGACCAGCACCTGCTCGGCACCGGCGACCAGGGCGGCGAGCCGGTCGCGGCGCTCGGTGTCGAGCTCGGCGAAGACGTCGTCGAGGATCAGGATCGGGTCGTCGCCGTCGTCCTTGAGCAGCTGGTAGCTCGCCAGTCGCAGCGCCAGCGCGAAGGACCAGGACTCGCCGTGGCTGGCGTAGCCCTTGACCGGGAGCGTCCCGAGCGTGAGCGCAAGCTCGTCGCGATGCGGGCCGACCAGGCTGACTCCACGGTCGACCTCGTCCTGCCGCCGGGCCTCGAGAGCCTGCTCGAACGCGGTCGCCAAGGTGTCGCGGTCTGGCGCAAGGAGGGGTAGGTCGAAGGACGGCTGGTAGCGCAGTGTGGTGTCGTTGCTGGTCGCGTCGCGGGCCACCTCGGCGTACGCCGCCGCGACCCGGGGCTCGAGGTCGGCGACCAGGGCGAGCCTGGCGGCGAGCAGGTCGGCCCCGACGCGGACCAGCTGCGAGCTCCACACCGAGAGCGTGGACTCGAAGTGCTCGTCGGGTCGGCCACGACGGTTCTGCCGCGCGGTCTTGAGGAGGGCGTTGCGCTGCTTGAGCACGCGGTCGTAGTCGGCGCGGACGCCGGCGTAGCGCGGTGCCCTGAGCACCAGCAGGTCGTCGAGGAAGCGCCGTCGGTCGCTCGGGTCTCCCTTGACCAGGTCGAGGTCCTCGGGGCTGAACAGCACCGTGCGGACCAGTCCCAGCAGCTCGCGGGCGCGAGGGAGTGGTGACTTGTTGACCCGGGCTCGGTTGGAGCGACCCGGGTTGATCTCGACCTCGAGCAGGGCGGTGCGCTCGTCACGGACCACACTGGCGCGGACGACCGCGTGCTCGGTGCCCTGGCGGACCAGCGGCGCGTCGGTCGCCACCCGGTGACTGACCAGCCGGGAGAGGTAGTCGACGGCTTCGACGATGTTGGTCTTGCCCTGGCCGTTGCGTCCGATGAACGCGGTGACGCCCGGCCCCAGCTCGATGTCGACGGTGTCGTAGGAGCGGAAGTCGTGCAGGGTCAGGTGGGCGACATGCACCGGCGGCGCTTCTTCACTGCTCGACTGCGGGTGGGTTCGTGGGGTCGTCCGCCGCGGCTTGTTGCGCGGCTCTGCTCTGCGCGGGCGGACCGTCGGGCTGGTCGCCGGGCTGGTCGGTCGCGGTGGTCGGTGGCGCCTCGGTCCTGATGGCGTGGCCACCGAACTGGTTGCGCATCGCCGCGATCGCCTTCATCGCCGGGGAGTCCTCCTGGCGGCTGGTGAAGCGGGCGAAGAGGGAGCCGGCGATCACGTTCATCGGTACGGCGTGCTCGATGGCTGCCTCGACGGTCCACCGACCCTCGCCGGAGTCCTCGGCGTAGCCGCGGATGGACCCGAGGTCGTGCTCGTCCTCGAGTGCGGCGACCAGGAGGTCGAGCAGCCAGGACCGGATCACGGTGCCCTCACGCCAGGATCGGAACACGTCGGTCACGTTGTCGACGAGGTCGGCCGCCTGGAGCAGCTCCCAGCCTTCGGCGTAGGCCTGCATGAGGGCGTACTCGATGCCGTTGTGCACCATCTTCGAGAAGTGCCCCGCGCCTACCTTGCCGGCGTGCACCCAGCCGAACTCACCCTCAGGCTTGAGCGCGTCGAAGATCGGCTGCGCCAGGGCGATGTTGGCAGCCTCGCCCCCAGTCATCAGGGCATAGCCGTTCTCCAGGCCCCACACGCCGCCGGAGACACCGCAGTCGACGAAGCCGATGCCCTTGTCGGCCAGCAGCTCGCCGTGCACGATGTCGTCGGTCCAGCGGGAGTTGCCGCCGTCGATGACGAGGTCACCCTCGCCCAGCAGTCCCTTCAGCGAGCGCACGGTCTCGCGGGTCGGGTCACCGGCGGGCACCATCACCCAGACCACCTTGGGCGACGGCAGCTTGCCGACCAGCTCCTCGAGGCTGCCCACGTCGGAGACGTCGGGGTTGCGGTCGTAGCCGATGACGTCGTGGCCGGCGTTGCGCAGGCGGGTGCGCATGTTGCCACCCATCTTGCCGAGGCCGATCAGACCCAGGTCCATGGCACTGCTCCCTTCCCGTGTCCGGGGGTCGAGGCCTCCACCCGCGTGGAACGTCAGCCGAGCAGGCGCCGCGGCATCAGCAGGTAGCGGAACTCCGAGACCGCCTCGCCGTCCAGGCCGCCGTCGACGCCGGTGATGACGGCCGGCTTGTTGGCCTGGGTGAAGCTCAGCTCCACGACCGGCGACTCGATCGCGGTCAGGCCGTCGAGCAGGAACTGCGGGTTGAAGCCGGTCGTGATCGCCTCGCCCTTGACCTGAGCGTCGATCTGCTCGGTCGCCAGCGCCTCGTCGCCGCTGCCGGCGTCGAGGGTCAGCGAGCCGTCGCTGAACGCGAGCTGGACGGCGGTGTTGCGCTCGGCCACCAGCGACACCCGCTTGACAGAGTCGACCAGCGCGGCCCGGTCGACGCGGGCCACGGTGGTGTGCTCGCTCGGGAAGAGCGTGCGCACCTTGGGGAACTCGCCGTCGAGCAGCCGGGTCGTGGTGCGTCGTACGCCGCCGCCGGCGGAGCCCTCGAAGCCGATCAGCCCCTCGCCCGTGCCGCCGCCGGCCAGCGCGATGGTCACGTCGGTGCCGCTGGTCAGCGACTTGGCCGTGGCGTCCAGGACGCGCGCCGGGACCAGGGCCGCGGCGCTGGCGTCGGTGGCACCCGGGTCCCAGCCGAGCTCGCGCAGCGAGAGCCGGAACCGGTCGGTGGCGAGCAGGGCGATGTTGTCGCCCTCGATCTCGATGCGCACACCGGTGAGCACGGGCAGCATGTCGTCACGGCCGGCAGCGGTGACCGCCTGGCCGACCGCGGCCGCGAACACGTCGGACTTCACGGTGCCGGTCGCCGCGGGCATCGCCGGGAGGGCGGGGTACTCGTCCACGGGCATCGTCTGCAGCGAGAACCGCGCCGAGCCGCAGACCAGCGACACCTTCGCGCCGTCGATCTCCATGTCGACCGGCTTGTTCGGCAGGCTCCGGGTGATGTCGGCCAGCAGGCGCCCCGAGACCAGCGCTTTGCCCTCCTCCTGGACCGCGGCCGGGATGGTGGCGCGGGCCGAGGTCTCGTAGTCGAAGGTCGAGAGCACCAGGCCGTCGCCGGCCTCGCTGGTCTCGATCAGCAGGCCGGCCAGGACGGGGACGCTCGGGCGGACGGGGAGGCTGCGTGCGGCCCACGCGACGGCATCTGCCAGGACGTCGCGTTCGACGCGGAACTTCACGGTTGTTCGCCTCCTGGGAGTGACACGGAAAAAGACCTGGGGGTTGAGCATCCTGCCACGCGGTGCCGACAAGACGCAGGAGTTGTAAGTACATGGATACCTGGTCGTGCCTTCGTCCCCAGGATCGGGCTCCTCGTGAAGTTCACTGAGGTGGGAGCCATGGATAGTTCCATAGTCTTGTTAACAACGGTGGACACTGTGGACAACCGGTGTTTGCGCAGGTCAGAGCCGGTTTCTTCGTCCGAGGGGGCTGTGCACCGCCTGGGGTCGGCCTGGGGGCGGGTGTGGACGACGCGGGCGGCGGCCCGTCGTACGCAAGGCTTGTGCACAGGAGTCACACGGATCCGGGCGGCCGGCGCACAGCTTGCTGCACAGGTCCCCGAACACGTCGTGGCGCCGCTGGTCACGACTGGCGGGCCTGCTGCTTGATCCGGTTGGTGAGCTCGGTGACCTGGTTGTAGGTGGACCGCCGCTCGGCCATCTGGGTGCGGATCTTCTTCTCGGCGTGCATCACGGTGGTGTGGTCGCGTCCGCCGAACTGCTGCCCGATCTTGGGCAGCGACAGCTCGGTGAGCTCGCGGCAGAGGTACATCGCGATCTGCCGGGCGGTGACCAGGGCACGAGAGCGGTTCTGGCCGCAGACGTCGTCGATGGAGAGCCCGAAGTACGACGCGGTCTGGGCGATGATCAGGCTCGCGGTGATCTCGGGCTCGCCGCCCTCGGGGATCAGGTCCTTGAGCACGATCTCGGCCAGGGTGAGGTCGACGGGCTGCCGGTTGAGGCTGGCGAACGCGGTGACTCGGATCAGCGCACCCTCGAGCTCGCGGATGTTGGTCTGGATCTTGCTGGCGATGAACTCGAGCACGTCCGGCGGCGCGGTCATGCGCTCGGTGGCGGCCTTCTTGCGGAGGATCGCGATGCGGGTCTCGAGGTCGGGCGGCTGCACGTCGGTGATCAGTCCCCACTCGAACCGGTTGCGGAGCCGGTCCTCGAGGGCCTCCAGTCGCTTGGGCGCGCGGTCGGAGGTGATCACGATCTGCTTGTTCGCGTTGTGCAGGGTGTTGAACGTGTGGAAGAACTCCTCCTGGGTCTGGATCTTGCCTTCCAAGAACTGGATGTCGTCGATCAGCAGAACGTCGACGTCGCGGTAGCGCTTCTGGAAGGTGGCCGCCTTGTCGTCGCGGATCGCGTTGATGAACTCGTTGGTGAACTCCTCAGAGCTCACATAGCGGACGCGAGCACCGGAGAAGAGGCTGCGGACGTAGTGGCCGATCGCGTGCAGCAGGTGGGTCTTGCCCAGACCTGAGTCGCCGTAGATCAGCAGCGGGTTGTACGCCTTGCCCGGGGCCTCCGCGACCGCGACGGCCGCCGCATGCGCGAACCGGTTGGACGAGCCGATCACGAACGTCTCGAAGATGTACTTGGGGTTCAGCCTGGTCTCGAGCACGTTGCCCGCGCTGCGACCGGCGTCCTGGGCGGGGACGAAGGGACTTGTCGACAAGTCGCCAAAGAGATCTGTCGCCGTGTCGTCCTCGAGCTCGTCGGCCACGGGCGCCGGCGGGACATCGGTGGCGCGCTCGAGCTGGGGGTCGACGGTGACGGCGATCCGGATCTGCGCGCCGAACGCCTCGCTCAGCGCGTCCTCCAAGCGCGTCCGCAGCCGGCCCTCGATCTGGTTGCGGGTGAAGTCGTCGGCCACCGCGATGATCGCGTTGTTCTCGTGGAGCGCCATCGGCCGGCAGGCCTTGAGCCACGCCTTCTGGCTGGACGGAAGGTCCTCGACCAGGTCATGCCAGACGGTGGGCAGGTCGACGGGTGCCTTGTGTGCGCCAGGCATGTTCGCCGACTGTTCCACGTGGTTCTCCCACTTCTGTTCCACGAGTACCTTCAATCTGTGGGCGTTTAACCCCTGATGAGGGATTTCGCCGGGTTGTTGGGGCGTGCTTGTGGACCACTCCCGCGGGGGCTGACCACGCAGTCCACACGTTTGTCCACAGGTTGTGCATCGCGCCCGAGGTCTGGTAGTGGGCGCTCCGAGGCGGCTGGCTCAGCATCATCGAGGAAGAGCTGGGGAAGCGAGGGTGCGTCAGCCGCAGGGAATCTCGGGACCGCCTGACGCTAACAAGCCCTGCCTGTGGATACAACCGGTTGTCCACAGGTACCGGGAGTATGTTGCGTGCTCTACGGCGGCAACAACGGTCCGGTTTGACCCTCTGCCTCGGCACCGCGTACCGTTGGCAGGTCGATCGTGTGTCGGCGGATGCCGCGTGCCCGCGACCCGATCTCCCTGAACCCCCTGGTGGCCTGACCGTGGCCGCCTGACGATAGCCGGAGTAATCGTGAGCAAGCGTACTTACCAGCCGAACAACCGTCGTCGCGCCAAGACGCACGGCTTCCGTCTGCGCATGCGCACCCGTGCGGGTCGCGCCATCCTGTCCTCGCGCCGCACCAAGGGCCGCAAGCGTCTCGCGGTCTGAGCCTTGCTCGCGTCGGTGAACAGGCTCACGTCCGGGCCGGTGTTCGCCGAGACGATCAGGCGTGGCCGACGCGCCGGCAGCAGCCGCCTCGTCGTACACCTGCTGGTGCGTGACACCGCCGACCCGCCGGTCCCGGCCCAGGTCGGCTTGGTGGTCAGCAGGCAGGTCGGCAACGCGGTGGCCCGCAACACGGTGAAGCGCAGACTTCGACACCTGGCCCGGGAACGAGTTTCCTCGCTCCCGGGCTCTGCTGTGCTCGTGGTCCGGGCTCTCCCGGCGGCAGCCGGCTCGTCGTACGCCGAGCTCGGGCAGGATCTGGACGCCGGGCTCACCCGGGCACTCTCCCAGGGAGCCACGCGTTCAGAGGTCAGGGGTGGGCAGTGAAGTACCCGATCATCTGGTTCCTCAAGGCGTATCGCCTGCTCATCAGTCCGCTTTATGGGCAAGTGTGCCGATATCACCCGAGTTGCTCGGCGTACGCCCTGCAGGCGGTGACCGAGCATGGCGCGCTCAAGGGCACCTGGCTCGCCGTACGCCGACTCGGGCGCTGTCACCCCTGGGCCGCCGGCGGCTACGACCCCGTCCCCACCAAGAACTCCCGAACCCTCCGCACCGACCAGACCCAAGGAGCCTAAGTGGGCGACTTCCTCAGCGCGATCATGGCGCCCCTGTACTGGATCACCTCGCTGATCCTCTCGGGGTTCCACTCGCTCTTCACCACCCTCGGGATGCCCTCGGACTCGGGGGTGGCGTGGGCGCTGTCGATCGTCGGTCTGACGCTGGTCATCCGGGCCGCGCTCATCCCGCTCTTCGTCAAGCAGATCAAGTCCAGCCGCAACATGCAGCTGCTGCAGCCCAAGGTGCGTGAGCTGCAGAAGAAGTACGGTCACGACCGGGAGAAGCTCGCCCAGGAGACGATGGCGCTCTATCGCGAGACGGGCACGAACCCATTCGCGTCCTGTCTGCCCATCCTGCTCCAGATGCCGATCTTCTTCGCGTTGTTCCGGCTCATCGACAACGCCGCCAACGGTCGGGTTCGAGGCACCCTCACCCAGAAGCAGGTTGACGAGCTCAGCCGGGCGAAGCTGTTCGGCGCGCACATCGCCGACAAGCTCACCAGCCCCGACGCCGCCACCTCGGTGATCGTGCTCGCCAGCTTCCTGGTGCTGGCGATGACCGCGACGACGTTCCTCACCCAGCGCCAGCTGATGAGCAAGAACATGCCGGCCGACGCGCTGACCGGTCCGTACGCCCGCCAGCAGAAGATGCTTCTCTACGTGCTGCCGGTCGTCTTCGCGGTGGGCGGCATCGCCTTCCCCATCGGCGTCCTCCTCTACTGGACGACCTCGAACCTGTGGACGATGGGCCAGCAGTTCTACGTGATCCGCAACAACCCCGCGCCGAACACCGCTGCGTTCAAGGCCAAGCAGGACCGCGACAAGGCGAAGGCCGCCAAGCACGGCCAGACCGTGGTCGAGGAGGCCCCGGCGGTGGAGGCTCCCAAGGCCGCTCCCCGGGTCCAGCCGAAGAGCCAGTCACGCAGCCAGCGGAAGAAGCAGGGTCCCCCCAAGCCATCGGGCAAGTAGCCCACCGACGTTCGCACGAGAGAGCTAGGAGTACGACGTGACCGACGAGATCACGGAGAGCCAGACCACCGAGACGGAGGAAGACCCCACGGTGGAGGCCGAAGCTTCTGTTGAGTCTGAGGAGTCTGAGGAGTCTGACGAGGCTACGGAGTCCGAGTCCGAGTCCGAGGGTGACCTGACCGCCCAGCTGGAGCGCGAGGGTGACATCGCCGCGGACTACCTCGAGGAGCTGTTGGACATCGCCGATCTGGATGGCGACATCGACATGGACGTCGAGGGTGACCGTGCCGCCGTCTCGATCGTCGGCGGCAACCTCGACCAACTGGTGGGTCGTTCCGGTGAGGTACTCGACGCCCTGCAGGAGCTGACCCGGCTGGCGGTCTACCGCGAGACCGGTGAGCGGTCTCGGCTGATGCTCGACGTCGGCGGCTTCCGTGCCGACAAGCGCAGCATGCTGGAGAAGCTGGCGGCTGACACGGTGGCCGAGGTGAAGGAGAGCGGCGAGCCCGTGGCTCTGGACCCGATGACACCATTCGAGCGCAAGGTCGTACACGACGCCGTGGCGGCTGCTGGTCTGGTCTCTGACTCGGAGGGCGCCGAGCCCAAGCGCTACGTGGTGGTTCGCCCCGCGTGACGAATGACGACGTTTCACGTGAAACATCACCCCCGGCGCCTGCAGAGGCGGCGGGGGTGTTTCACTCTCGCCTCCCCCTGGCCGAGCGCTACTGCGAGCTGCTGGCCACCGAAGGAGTGGTACGCGGCTTGATCGGACCACGCGAGGCGCCGCGGCTCTGGGAGCGTCATCTGGTCAACTGCGCGTTGCTGGGGAGGGCCCTCGACGAGAACCTGGACGTCTGCGACATCGGGTCCGGTGCCGGCCTTCCTGGACTGGTGCTCGCCATCGCCCGACCGGACCTCACCCTTACCCTCGTCGAGCCACTCCTGCGCCGGACCACCTTCTTGGATGAGGTCGTGGCGGAGCTTGGACTGGACAACGTCGAGGTGGTTCGCGGCCGCGCGGAGGAGCTGCACGGCAAGAGGGAGTTCTCTGTGGTGACCTCGCGGGCGGTCGCTCCCCTGGGTCGTCTACTCACCTGGTCGATGCCGCTGGTGAAGCAGGGCGGAGCTCTGGTGGCGATGAAGGGGAGCACTGTCCACGAGGAACTCGACGAGGCCGCCAGCGAGCTGAAGAAGCACGGTGCGGGCGCCATTTCCGTGTCTTCGTTCTCCACAGGAACGATTGGTCCACAGACCACGGTGCTGCGAGTGGAAGCGACCCGGCCCTCCCGGTTAGGTTTGATTTCTTCCCAGAAGGCTCGTCAGCAGAAGAAGAGGCGGTAGAGCAGTGCCGGAGTCGAAGCAGGCCAAATGGTGGTCGCGTCGACGCTCCGAGGAAACTGCTCCCCCACTGACCAACGAGGCTGCACCGACGCCAGCGCTGGCCTTCCCGCCCGTCGAGGTGGCGACGACCTTGGTTGAGACTGCGCTCAGGCCCGAGACCGAGAGATTCCCACAGAATCCACAGGCCGATCCACAGGTGAAGGAAGCCATGGTTCCGCAGGACGACCCCGAGACAGTCCTCGATGTTTCACGTGAAACAGTGGACGCTGTAGAGCCAGAACCGGCAGTCGAGCCCGACCCCGCTGTGGCGGCCGAGAGCCAGGACTCTCCGGAAGCGCAACCAGAGGAGAAGCCGGTCGTGACTCGCCCCGACAAGCAGCCGCCCGAGCCGTCGCAGTTCGGTCCTTATCCCGCTCCTGGCGCCTCGTTCCGCACCGCCGGGGAGGTTGCCTCCGAGTACGACGACGGCGCGGACCACTCCACCCCGCTCGCCCGCGCTGTCGAGGAGGACTTGGCCAAGCAACAGCAGTTGAAGACGACAGAGCCGCTGCCGCGCCCCCATCGCACCCGCGTGATGGTCGTCGCCAACCAGAAGGGCGGTGTCGGCAAGACCACGACCGCGGTCAACATGGCGGCCGCCCTGGCTCAACACGGCCAACGGGTGCTCGTGGTGGATCTCGACCCCCAGGGGAACGCGTCCACAGCGCTCGGAGTGGAGCACCACCGCGGAATCCCGTCGTCCTACGACGCTCTGGTGGAGGGCGTGCCGTTCGAAGAGATCGTGCGTCCCAGTCCGGAGGTGGGGGGGCTGTTCGTCGTCCCGGCGACGATCGACCTGGCCGGGGCGGAGATCGAGCTGGTCAGCGTCGTCGCGCGCGAGAACCGTCTGCGCAAGGCGATCCGGGGCTACCCGCTGGTCACCGACAGCCCGGTGACCGACAGCAACCCGGACCGACTCGACTATGTCCTGGTGGACTGCCCGCCGTCGCTCGGTCTGCTCACCCTCAATGCCTTGGTCGCCGGCGACGAGATGCTCATCCCGATCCAGGCCGAGTACTACGCCCTCGAGGGCGTCGGGCAGCTCCTGGAGACAGTGAACCTGGTCAAGGCCAACCTCAACCCGACTCTGCAGATCAGCACCATCCTGCTGACCATGTACGACGCCCGCACCCGCCTCTCCGCCGGCGTGGCCGACGAGGTCCGCGAGCACTTCGGTGACCTCGTGCTCAAGACCGCGGTTCCCCGCTCCGTGCGTGTCTCGGAGGCGCCCAGCTACGGGCAGACCGTGATGACCTACGACCCGGCGTCGCCGGGCGCCTTGTCCTACCTGGAAGCCGCACGCGAGATGGTCAGCAAGGGAGCACCCCATGAGTGAGAAGCAGCCACAGCGACGTGGCCTCGGGCGAGGTCTGGGCTCGCTGATCCCCACGGCCCCCGTCGAGGAGGACGGGTCCGCCTCCTCGAGCCCGGCAACGACACTCCCCTCTCCACCGTCGTTCGCCACAGCGACCATTGCTCCCAAGCCTCGCCTGGACGCACTCGATGCCCTCGGTGCCCTTCCTCAGGGTGACCAGTCCGGCCTGAGGCCGGTCGAGGGCGCCTACTTCGCCGAGCTGGACGTCACCACGATCACCCCGAACCCGCGCCAGCCGCGCCAGGTGTTCGAGGAGGAGGCGATGGCCGAGCTGGTCTTCTCCATCAAGGAGGTCGGCCTGCTCCAGCCCGTCGTGGTCCGTCCGCTGGACAAGGGCAAGTACGAGCTGATCATGGGCGAGCGCCGGTGGCGTGCGACCCAGCAGGCCGGCATGACCACGATCCCGGCGATCGTGCGCGAGACGCAGGACGTCGACCTGCTGCGCGATGCCCTCCTGGAGAACCTCCATCGTGCCCAGCTCAACCCGCTCGAGGAGGCAGCCGCCTACCAGCAGCTCCTCGACGACTTCGGCTGCACGCACGAGGAACTCGCCGGGCGCATCGGCCGCAGCCGGCCGCAGATCAGCAACACGCTGCGCCTACTGAAGCTGAGCCCCGCGGTCCAGCGCCGAGTCGCGGCCGGGGTGCTGTCGGCGGGCCACGCCCGCACCCTGCTCGGGGTAGAGGACGCTGCCGTCCAGGACCGGCTGGCGGGCCGGGTCGTCGCCGAGGGCATCTCGGTGCGAGGCCTGGAGGAGATCGTGGCAGTGGGGGAGCTCGGGTCGGACAAGCCCCCGACGCAGCGTCGGCACAAGCCCACGGCTCCGGCGCTGACCGACCTGGCCGAGCGGCTCAGCGACCTCTACGAGACCCGGGTCAAGGTCGACCTCGGCCGCAGCAAGGGCAAGATCTCCATCGAGTTCGCCTCGATCCCCGACCTGGAGCGGATCGTCGCGCTGATGGACCCGACGTACCAACGTCGACAGGGCGACTCAGCGACACCTTGACAAAACGACATGTGGGTTTGTCGACAAAGCCACATATCGTCACAGCCCCTGCAGCACCTGGTCCTCGAGCGCTGGGGAGAGTCCTGAGCTGCGCTCTCGGGTAAGGCCCAGCTCGCGTTCCCAGCGCAGAGCGTCGGCCACGGTCTCAGCAACCGGGCGTAGCAGCAGCCCGGCGGCCTCGGCCTCGGCCACGCTGCGTGACATGAAGTCGCCGAGGGCAGGCGCCCACAGCGGCAGCGAGTCCGGGCCCATCCACGGGTTCACCCCAGCCGCGATGAGCCGGTCGCCGTCCACCGGGACGAGCTCGGGGGAGGTGCCGGCCGCAGCCGCCGAGGTATCGAGCACGTCCTGCAGCGTGGTGTGGGGGCCCACCGCGTCGTACACGCCGCTGACGCGCGCGGTCGCGCAGTGCAGCAGCCATGCGGCGAGGTCGAGGACGTCGATCACCTGGACCGAGGTGCTCGTCGGCGCCGGCACCAGCACGCGCCTCCGGGCCCCTTCCGCTAGAGCCACCCGCCCTGGCCAGTAGCCGAGCCGGTCCGTCAGGTCGCCGTAGCCACCGATCAGCCCCGCTCGCGCGACCGCGTACGACGAGGCCGGGAGCGCTCGCTCGTAGGCCTTCTCGCAGGCGACCTTGGCCTCCCCGTACACCTCACGCGTCGCAATACCGGTCCCTGACCACTCAGGCAACAGTTTCCCCACGGTACCGTGGGCAACCGACGCCCGGTCGGAGTAGACCGAGACCGACGAGACGTAGACCCAGTGGTCGGCCCGGACGTGCTGCAGCGCCCCGGCCACGAACGACGGCTGCCAGCTCACCTCGATGGCCGCGTCGAAGTGCCCGAGCTCGTCGTACGCGCTCAGGCTGCCGCGGTTCGCCGGGACCAGCGTGGCACCGGCCGGGACCGAACCTGAGGCGCCACGCGCGAGGCAGGTGACCTCATGGCCCGCGGCCACGCCGGCTGCTGCGACGGCTCCACCGAGCCAGGACGTCCCACCGAGCACGAGCAGTCTCATGTCAGGAGTCAAGCACGGCGTAGGTTGTCGCCATGCCGCTGTTCGAGTTCGAGGGCAAGAGCCCGGTCGTCCACCCAGAAGCCTTCGTCGCCGCAACTGCCACCCTCATCGGTGACGTGACCGTGGAGAAGGGCGCGAGCGTCTGGTACGGCGCCGTGCTGCGCGCGGACATCTGCGCGATCGTGGTCCGCGAGGGCGCCAACGTGCAGGACAACTCCGTGATCCACGGAGCGCCGGACAGCGTGGTCGAGATCGGCGCCGGCGCCACCGTCGCGCACAGCTGCATCGTGCACGGCGCGACGCTGGGGGAGCGTGCCCTGCTCGGCAACAGCAGCACGATGCTCGACGGCAGCTCGCTGGGCAGCGGCTCGATGGTCGCCGCCGGTTCGCTGGTCAGCCCGGGGACCGAGATCCCCGAGGGTGTGCTTGCGGCAGGTACGCCGGCGCAGGTCAAGAAGCCGATCGCGGGCACGGGGGCGCAGTTCTGGGTGGACGCGAACCCGCCCTACTACGCCGAGCTCGCGCAGCGGCATCGCAAGGGCGTCGCCCCGGCTTCGTAGCCCTTCCTAGCCCTTCTTCTTGGCCCGCTTCGCGACCTTGCGACGGGCCCGCTCGCGTCTCTCCTCGGAGTCGATCCTCTCGGCCTCCTCCAGCGTCGGCGCCGACCCGCCGTACGACGCGGGCAGCCACCACGAACCGGGGGGCTGCTCCTCGGCGGGATAGGCCTTGATCGCCTCGTCGAGCATCGTCGTCATCACCTTGCGCAGCTGCTCGGTCTGGCCGATCGGGTCCTCGACGCCGCACCAGATCGGCGGCCCGACCTTGACGATGATCGTCTTGTGCCGGGAGAGGTCCTTGGGGTGGTCCTTGGTGAAGATGCGCTGGGTGCCCCAGATGATCACCGGGATCACCGGCACGTCGGCCTTGGCCGCGATGCGGACCGCTCCGGTCTTGAGCTCCTTGATCAAGAAGCTGCGGGAGATGGTCGCCTCGGGGAAGATCGCGACGAGCTCGCCGGCACGGAGGTACTGGGCCGCGTCGTCCATCGAGGCCAGGCCGGCGGACCGGTCGACGGGGATGTGGTGGAACGACCGCATCACCGGACCCCCGACCGGGTGGTCGAAGACCTCCTTCTTGGCCATGAACCTGGTGAGACGGCCCTTCTTCGCGCCCGGGAAACCCGAGACGAGGTAGTCGACGTAGGAGATGTGGTTGGTCGCGATCATCGCGCCCTGGCCCTTGTCCGGAATGTGCTCGAGACCCTCGAACACGAACCGGAAGTCGGAGGCCTTGAACCACGTCTTTGCCGCGGCGATGACCAGGGGGTAGGTGAAGTCGCGCATGCGCGAAACCCTAGTCCAGCAGCCCAGCCAGCGACATATGCCGGGCAGCCACCGGTCGCGGCTGAAACAATGGGCTCATGCGCCCCATCGTGCAGAGCCGCAAGCTCCATTCCGTCCGGTACGACGTCCGCGGACCGATCCTCGTCGAGGCCCAGCGCCTGGAGGCCGAGGGGCACAAGATCCTCAAGCTGAACATCGGCAACCCGGCTCCCTTCGGCTTCGAGGCACCCGAGGCGATCGTGGCCGACATGGTGCACAACCTGCCCGACGCACAGGGCTACTCCGACTCCCGCGGCATCTACTCCGCCCGCACCGCCGTCGCGCAGTACTACCAGGCTCGGGGCCTGACCGAGACGGCCGTCGACGACGTGTTCATCGGCAACGGCGTGTCCGAGCTGATCTCGATGGTGCTGCAGGCCTTCCTCGACGACGGCAACGAGATCCTCATCCCCGCGCCCGACTACCCGCTGTGGACCGGCGCCGTCGCGCTGTCCGGCGGCACGCCTGTGCACTACCGCTGCGACGAGGAGAACGGCTGGAACCCCGACCTCGAGGACATCGAGTCCAAGATCACCGAGAACACCCACGGCATCGTCATCATCAACCCGAACAACCCGACCGGCGCGGTCTACACCGAGGAGACCGTCAAGGCGCTGGTCGACATCGCGCGCCGGCACGAGCTGGTGATCTTCAGCGACGAGATCTACGAGAAGATCCTCTTCGACGACAACGTCCACCACCACACCGCGACGTACGCCGGAGACGACGTGCTCACGCTGACCTTCTCAGGGCTGTCCAAGGCCTACCGAGTCTGCGGCTACCGCGCCGGGTGGGTGATGATCTCAGGCCCCAAGCACCTCGCCGAGGACTTCCTCGAGGGTCTGACGCTGCTGGCCAACATGCGCATGTGCCCCAACGTCCCGGCCCAGCACGCGATCCAGACGGCGCTCGGCGGCTACCAGTCCATCAACGAGTACATCGGCCCCGGCGGCCGCTTCTACGAGCAGTCCAAGATCGCGTGGCAGCTGCTCAACAAGATCGACGGGGTGACCTGCGTCGAGCCGCACGGTGCGCTCTACTGCTTCCCGAAGCTGGACACCGAGATGTTCGGCATCGAGGACGACGAGAAGTTCGTCATCGACCTCCTGCGAGCCAAGAAGATCCTGGTCACCCACGGCACGGGCTTCAACTGGTTCGAGCCGGACCACTTCCGCCTGGTGACGCTCCCCGACGTACCGATGCTGACCGAGGCGATCGGCCGCATCGAGGAGTTCCTGGTGACGTTGCGCCGCTAGCCACCCCCTCCGATCGTCGCTGCTCGACCACCGCGGAGAGGGTGAGGGGCCTACCATCGAGCTGTGGCTCGCAAGCTGGTCCGGCTCACCCTCGACAGCCTGGACGACCTGCCCGAGGACGCTCAGGAGTGCGTCTTCTGGGAGCTCGACCCCGTCGCGCGCACCCGCGCCGAGAAGGCGGGCGAGGCGCGCTCGGAGAAGGAGGCCTGGCTCTCGCACGTGCTGCTGGAGTGGGGGTCCTGCGGCCGGGTGGCCTACGTCGACGGGGAGCCCGCGGGCTTCGTGCTCTACGCGCCGCCAGTGTACTTCCCCGGCTCCGCCCAGCTGCCGACCGCGCCGATCAGCGAGGACGCCGTCCAGCTCGCGACCGCGTACGTCGACCCGGCCTTCGCCGGCGGAGGTCTGGGACGCGTGCTCCTCCAGGGCATGGCCAAGGACCTGATCAAGCGCGGCGACATCCGGGCCGTCGAGGCGTTCGGGGTCTCCGGCAGGGCGACCAGCTGCGTGCTGCCGACTGAGTTCCTGGCGCGCGTCGGGTTCAAGACCCAGCGTCAGCATCCCAAGCATCCGCGCATGCGGCTGGAGCTCAAGTCGGTTCTGACCTGGAAGGAGGAGGTCGAGGCAGCACTCGAGCGGCTCGTCGGCGTGGTCCGCCCCGCCAAGGTCCGCCCCGCGTCGCAGAGCCAGTTCCTCCCCAGGTCGGATGTGCCACGGCGTCGGGGTTCGTAGCGTCGAGCGGGAGGATCAGCGGGTGCCCGGTGGCGCACTGAGCGCGACGGTCAGCTCCAGCACGCTCTGCGGATCAGTGAGCCGGTCACCGAAGAGATCCCGCAGCTGCCCGACGCGGTAGCGCACGGTCTGCGGGTGCACGAAGAGCGCCTCAGCGATTTCGTCGCGTCGACCGTGGTGCAGCAACCATGCCCGGAGCGTCTCGGTCAGCTTCTGCCGCGAGGTCTCCGAGAGCCCGTCCAACGGAGTCAGCACCCGACTTCGCAGGTCAGCCATCGCCGACGGGTCCGCGCCCAGCACCAGGGAGACGAGGTGTGTGTCGGTGTCGCCCTCGAGCCCGAGCTGGTGGGCCTGCAGAGCCCGTTCGTACGACGTGTGCGCCTCCAGCCAAGGCCGCGCTGGTCCGACGACGGCCGCGGTCGCGCGGAGCACGCGCAACAGTGCGGTGCGGCTGCGGCCGGTGGCCTCGGGGACCAGCAGCACGGTGAGCTCGGAGGCGAGGGCAGGCAGGTCCTGGCCCGGCTGGAGCGTGCGTACGTCGAGGAGGGCCAGGACGGTGGACAGTTGCCGCTCGGGAAGGATCACCGCGGTCAGCGTCCGAGGGGGGTCCCACTCCGCACGCTCGGCAGCGGAGTGCAGCGCGTCGTCGGGCTCCCCCTCGAGCAGCTTGGCGAACAGCCGCTCACGTCGCCGCTGCCGCAGCCGCCCGCTCGAGGCGAGCTCCTCGACGTGCCCGCGCACGCTGGCGTCGGACAGCTCGTCGATGTAGGCGAAGACGAGCTCGGCGAACCGGGCCATGTCACCGGCCGGGAGACCGGCCTCCGCGGCGGACGACGACAGGTCCCGCCACGCCGTCCGCGCTCCGACGCGGTAGGCCGAGGAGAGCGCGTCCATCGAGCGCCCCGACCTGGCCTCGCCGCGGCCGAGGTCGTAGGCCGCGTCGTAGACGAACTGCACCTGCGAGCCGGCCGCCATGCCGCCGGGACTGGAGGCGAGGTCGACGAAACCCTCTAGCGCAGTGCTGACGGCGGTGGTGATGACCTTTCCCATCTTGCCGCTGAACGGGTCGGCGTAGCTGGGCACGCTGGCCACCACCGCGGCCACGACCTGCTCGGAGAGCTCGGGCACGGCGGTGCGGAGGCGCTTAAGCACCGCGGGGGAGAGCTGGAGTGGCTCGTCCACACCATTTACGGAGATTTTGTTCGTCACGAACAATTACCGATCGTCGATTCACTGGGCCTGGTCAGGATTCTACGCCTCCGAGCAGTCAGGCTGGGACCATGAGCCAGATCAGGGAACGCGTACGCCGCCTCGCGGAGTCCGTCGTGACCCCGCTCGTCCCCGAGGACTACCTCGACGTGGTCGCCCCGCTGCGCAACCGCTCCCAGCTCCGCGGGCGGATCGAGGCGATCCACCCCGAGACCAGGGACGCCGTCACGCTGGTGATCCGGCCCGGTGTCGGGTGGAAGCAGCACACGCCAGGCCAGTACGTCCGCGTCGGTGTCGACGTCGAGGGCGTCCGGCTCTGGCGCGCCTACTCGCTGACCAGCGCTCGGTACGCCGAGGGCCTGGTCAGCGTCACCGTCAAGGCCATCCCGGACGGCGTGGTGAGCAACCACCTCGTCCGCAGCGCGCGCCCGGGCGCGATCCTCCAGCTCGACCAGGCCACCGGCGACTTCACCCAGCCCGACAAGCTGCCACGCAAGGTCCTCTTCGTCACCGCCGGCAGCGGGATCACCCCGGTGATGGGCATGCTCCGGGGACTCGAGGGGCTCGACCAGCACAACGGGGCCGACGTCGTACTGGTCCACGCCGCCCCCACCAAGGAGGACGTGATCTTCGGCGGCGAGCTGCGACTGCTGGCCAAGGCCGGGCGGCTGACCCTGGTCGAGCAGCACGACGACACCCACGGTCTGCTCACCGCCGACCGCCTGGTCGAGCTCGTGCCCGACCTGGCCGAGCGCGAGACCTGGGCCTGCGGCCCGACCGGCCTGCTGGACACCATCGAGCAGCTGTACGCCGACAAGGGCATCCAGGACCAGCTGCACACCGAGCGGTTCCGCCCCACGATCGTGATCACCGGCGACGGCGGCACGGTCACCTTCGGCAAGCAGGGCAGGACCGTGGAGGCCGACGGCGCCACCCCGATCCTGACCGCGGGCGAGAACGACGGAGCGCTGCTCCCGAGTGGCTGCCGCATGGGCATCTGCTTCGGCTGCGTCGTACCCCTGAAGGAGGGCGCCGTGCGCGACCTCCGCACCGGCGAGGTCACCACCGCCGTGGAGGGCGACAACGTGAAGGTCCAGACCTGCATCAACGCGGCCGCCGGGCCGTGCCACCTCGACATCTGACAACCCCCTACGCACCAGGGAGATCCGCATGACTGTTCTGCAGAAGAAGGCAATGTCCCCGATCGACCACCTCACCCCCGAGGACATCGAGAACCTCGGCAAGGAGCTCGACGCGATCCGCGACCAGGTCGTCAACAGCCGCGGTGAGCGCGACGCGGCCTACATCCGCAAGGTGATCGCCACCCAGCGCAAGCTCGAGCTCAGCTCGCGTGCCGTGCTGCTGGTCAGCATCTTCCCGCCCGCGTGGATCGTCGGCACCGCCGGCCTCAGCGTCGCCAAGATCCTGGAGAACATGGAGATCGGGCACAACATCATGCACGGCCAGTGGGACTGGATGCGTGACCCGAAGATCCACTCGACGTCCTGGGAGTGGGACAACGTCTCCCCGTCGGAGCAGTGGAAGCACTCGCACAACGAGCTGCACCACACCTACACCAACGTGATCGGCAAGGACAACGACCTCGGCTACGGCATCATGCGCGTCGACGAGGACCAGCGCTGGCACCCGTTCTACCTCGCCCAGCCGCTGTGGAACTTCATCAACGCCTGCTTCTTCGAGTACGGCATCGCGGCCTACGACCTCGAGCTCGGCAAGAACCTGCGCAGCAAGAAGCGCCGCCAGGACCCCGAGTTCCGCGCCCGCGCCCGCCAGGTGGGCAAGAAGATCAGGGCGCAGTTCAAGAAGGACTACGTGCTGCACCCGCTGCTCTCGGGCCCCTCCGCGCCGACCACGCTCGCGGCGAACTTCACCGCCAACCTGGTCCGCAACTGGTGGACCCACTCGGTGATCATGTGCGGGCACTTCCCCGAGGGTGTCGAGACCTTCGAGCGCCGCTCGATCGTCGGCGAGACCCGCGGCGAGTGGTACGTGCGGCAGATGCTGGGCTCGGCGAACATCACCGGCTCCAAGGCGATGCACATCATGACCGGCAACCTCTCGTTCCAGATCGAGCACCACCTCTTCCCCGACCTCCCGAGCAACCGCTACCAGGAGATCGCGCCGAAGGTACAGGACGTGTTCGAGCGCTACGGCCTCAACTACGTGACCGGGTCGCTGCCGCAGCAGGTCGGCTCCGCGTGGCACAAGGTCGTGCGGCTCTCGCTGCCCAACGGTGGCGTGGGCGAGCTGGCTCAGTACGTCGGCCAGCGGATCACCAAGAAGAAGCCCCGCAGGAGCGTCGTCAAGGCCGCCTGAGGCCGGGACTCAGTCGCCGCTCCGGATCTGCTCGCGCAGCTCCGAGAGCCGGAGTACGCCGGTGTGCGGGTCTGTCTCCGGGGAGAGGTAGACCCGCTGCACCGCGACGACGACGGCTTCCGCCAGCACGTCGCGGAAGACCGGGTCGGAGAGCCTGGCCGCGTCACCAGGGTTGGTGATGTAGCCGGCGTCGATGACGACCGCCGGCATCGCCGTGCGCCGGAGGATGTCCCACGACCGGGCGTGGCTGCGCAGGTCAGCCAGGTCGGTGCGGGCCACGATCTCGCGCTGCACCAGCCCGGCGAAGCGCTCGCCCACCGAGGAGCGGACGCCGTGTGCCTCGATGCCGTAGTAGTACGTCGAGACTCCGCACGCGTCGGCGTTCTCGCTGGAGTCGACGCGCAGCGAGATGGTCAGGTGGGCGCGGGTGCGGTTGGCGAACTCGGCGCGCTCGTCCTCGTCCATGTCGTGACCGGTGACGCCGCGGTGGGTGAGGTAGGCCTGGACACCGGTCGCGACCAGCCGGCCCTCGACCCGCTTGGCGAGGTCGTAGGTCACGGCGTCGGCCAGCCCTCGCAGCTCGGGGTCGTCGACCCGTGACGTGCCGGGGTCGATCACCACGACCTTGCCGGTCAGCTGCGGGCCATCTCGGCGGATGCGCTCCTCGGCGCGCATGGCGTTGGGGCTGCCGCCCTTGACGATCGGGGCGAGCCGAGCCAGTGCCTTGAGCGTGGCGGGGCCGCAGGTGCCGTCGGGCGGGATGCCGACGTTGCGCTGGAACTCCTTGACCGCCGTCTCGGTCTGGGAGCCGAACCGCCCGTCGACCCGGCCGACCTTGAAGCCGAGGTCGAGCAGACGCTGCTGGAGCGAGAGGACGTCGTCGCCCTGGAGCACGTTGCCGGCGCTGAAGACCAGCAGCCGGTCACCGAGCTGCCAGCGGGCCTCGTCGAGAGCGCGGTAGGTGTGCGGCCCGACGACTCCGTCGACGATCAGTCCGCGGCCCTGCTGGAAGGCTCGGACCGCGTGGTCGAGGTCGGCGTCGAAGGAACGCGGCTGCGGGCCGTCGAGCGCGACCAGGTCGAGCATCGCCAGCCGGGACCGGATGTCGAGGACGGCGTCGCCCTCGTCGCCGAGCCGGAACCCGGTCTGCACCGTGCGTGCCTCGGTCACACCGACCTCCTCTCGAGCGGGCGCCGTGCACAGGCGCGCGTGTGTCTGCATCGTCTACCCGATCGGGCCAGGACTCAACCTCGGTCCATCCCTCGTGCAGGGCCCGGCAGGGCCTCGTACCTAGAGAGACGCTCGGCGCCCCGAAACGGTTGCAGGAACGCAAGAGACGGCCCGCCTCAGGGGCGGGCCGTCTCCGACGTTGCTCCGGTGACGCAGCCGTCAGGCGATGAACTCGGACAGCTCGTTGAGCAGCACCGACTTCGGCCGCGCGCCGACGATCTGCTTGACGACCTCACCGTTCTGGTAGACGTTCAGCGTCGGGATGCCGGTGACGCGGTAGGTCGACGGGGTGACCGGGTTCTCGTCGACGTTCATCTTCACGAACGTGACCTTGTCGCCGTGGGCGGCCTCGAGCTCGGCCAGGATCGGCGCGACCTGGCGGCACGGTCCGCACCACTCGGCCCAGAAGTCGACGAGCACGGGCTTGTCGGACTTGAGGACCTCGGTCTCGAAGTCGGCGTCGGTCACGACCTTCATGTCGGCCACGGGGGTCTCCGTTCGTCTCACAGAAAGCGGGGGCGTTGCTTACGTACCGACACAACACTAAGCGTCCGACACTTTGTTCCCCGGCGACATCAGCGCTTCTGGACGTAGTCCTGGGCGGCCTTGCTCCAGCGGTAGGTCTCGTCGCCGTTGTCGACCGGGTCCTTGTCGCTGAGCAGTGAGACCAGCGAGGTCTGTGTGGTCTCTGAGTCGGCAGGGGCCCACTGCACGAAGTAGCCCCAGCGCGGGTGCAGGTCGGCCACCACGTCGAGCTGGCGGCGCAGCGCGGGCCACAGCTGGCCGCCGTACGCCGCGGGTGTGAGCTGTTCCTTGGTCATCCCCTCCGGAGCGGCGAGGTCGACGTCGACCGTCGCGAGACCGCCCACGCTCACGTCAAGCCGCACGGCCGCGTACGACGGGGGCAGCATGCCGATCGCCTCGACCATCGTGTCCCAGGCCGACAGCTGGGCCGGCGTCGGCAGCGGTTGGATCGCGAGCCGTAGGGCAACGCCGTCGTGGCTGGTGACGTCCCACGCGGCGCGCCCCGGGCCGATCTCGGGGTCGGCGGCCAGGGTGCTGTAGACGTCGGCAACTGTGTGGGAGTCGGCGGGCTGCACGCCGTACAGCTCCGAGCCGTCGCTGCCCAGCACCAGCTGGATCGCGGGACCGACCAGCGAGGTCACACGGAACCAGTGCTCGACCCCGCTGCGCACCACGGCAGCCTCGGCGGGGCCCAGCCAGCGCATCGTGAGGGAGGGCCGGCCGGTGGCGTCGTACTCCAGACGAAGCCCCCGATAGCTGAACCCGTCCGCGAGCCCGGCGTCGTCCACCCTCGCGTCGTGACCGAGGACCAGGTCGGTGACCTCCGCGGTGGTGGCGTCAGCCTCGAGGGTCACGACCGTCTCGACGAATTCGGCGCCCTGGCCGTCGCGCCCGGACTGCACACGGACGCCGGCGACACCGGGCATGTCGTCATAGACCAGCACCAGCCGGTCGGCCCCCTGGCGGGTCTCCTTGCTCGCGAAGCACCCGGTCAGCAGCCCGCCGAGCAGGAGCGCCACGCAGGCGACCAGGGCGGGGGCGCGGTTCACCCCAGCAGTGTGCCCGACGGTCGGGTCACCGGTCAGGCGTTGCCCTCAGACCAGCTCAGACGAGCTCGGCCTCGACCGTCGTCTCCTCGGCCGACCCGGCAGTGGAGGCGGCGTGGTCGAGTGCCGCGATGTAGCGCTCGGCGTCCAGCGCCGCGGCGCAGCCGGTGCCTGCCGCCGTGATCGCCTGTCGGTAGTGGTGGTCGACCAGGTCACCGCTGGCGAAGACGCCGTGCAGGTTGGTGCGGGTCGAGGGCTGGTGCACCAGGACATAGCCGTTCTCGTCGAGGTCGACCTGGCCCCCGAGCAGCTCCGAGCGGGGGTCGTGGCCGATCGCGATGAACAGACCGGTGACCGGCAGCTCACGGGTCGCGCCGCTGACGGTGTCGGTCAGGGTGACGCCGGTGAGCTTGTCGTCGCCGTGGATCTCGCTGACGGTGGAGTTCCACACGATCTCGAGCTTCTCGTCGGCGAAGGCTCGCTCCTGCATGATCTTGGACGCGCGCAGGGTGTCGCGGCGGTGCAGCAGGTAGACCTTCTTGGCGAACCTCGTCAGGAAGGTCGCCTCCTCGATGGCCGAGTCGCCGCCGCCGACGACCGCGATCTCCTGGTCACGGAAGAAGAACCCGTCGCAGGTCGCGCACCAGGAGACGCCGTGGCCGGAGAGCCGGTCCTCGTGCTCCAGGCCGAGCTTCTTGTAGCCCGAGCCGGTCGCCAGGATCACGGCGCGCGCGCGGTGCACGTTGCCGGAGCCGTCGGTGACCTCCTTGACGTCACCCTCGAGCTTGACCTCGGTGATGTCGTCGGACACCAGCTCCGCACCGAACCGCTCGGCCTGCGCGCGCATCTCGTCCATCAGCGCCGGACCCATGATCCCGTCGCGGAAGCCGGGGAAGTTCTCGACCTCGGTGGTGTTCATCAGCGCGCCACCAGCGGTCACCGAGCCCTCGAAGACCAGCGGTGCGAGGCTCGCGCGGGCGGCGTACACCGCGGCGGTGTAGCCGGCGGGGCCGGAGCCGATGATGATGACGTTCCTGAGGTCGGACGAGGCGTCGGACACGGGTCACTCCAGGGTCGGGGACGGGCATCGTGGGTTGAGGTGCGAGCTCGCGAGCCTCGAAACCACTAACACACCTTAGGTGCCCGAAATTCCAGGCAGCGAAGCGACCGGTCGTCGAGCGACGGGTGTGTTTCGGCTAGCGGGCAGCCAGCACCAGGGACGAGCCGATCGGGAACCGCGACTGCCGGCACGGGTAGACGGTGGCCTGGGTCCCGCCGCCGACGGGGCTGAGCACCACGACGGCTCGTCGTCCGCCCTCGAGCGGGAGCTCGAACGTCGTCTCGGACGGCCGCAGCACCGGGCTGGAGCACCGCCCGGCCTTGGTGGCATAGGAGCGCAGGTCGGTGGCGGCGCCGAACCGCTTGTCCAGGGCCAAGGTGGCGTCGGCCGCGTCGCGGGTGAGGCGAAGGGCGTCGCCTTCGAGCAGCCCGCTGAGACTGTCGGCCGCAGTGGGGTCGGTCTCCCGGCCGTCGCCCTGCTCGGCAGGGGCCAGCGGCTTCGGCACAGCCTGCGGAGCGGCACGGCGCGGCTCGGGCAGTGCGCTCTCCGCGTCGGCCGTGCCCACGGCGGCGCCGCCGTCGTCCGACGAGCCGCGGTCCTGGAGCAGCAGCGTGCCGCCGACGTAGCCGAAGAGGGACACCGCAGCGGCGGCCACCAGCACCTGGGGCCAGCGGCGGCGCTTGAGCTGGACCACGACTCCGTCGTCGGCGGTCGCTGCGGCCACTGGGGACTCCTGCTCCGCGACGAGGTCGGCGAGGACGGCGTCGAGACGAGCCACGACGGAAGCGGGCATGGCGACCGGAGGAGCCGACTCGGCCAGCATCCTGCTGACCTCGGCCTCCTGCTCGGGAGTGAGCTCCTGCTCGTTCACGCCTCACCTCCTCCGGTCGACGGCGTTGCCGCAGAGCTGTTCGCTGATCCGACGCGGGTGGGGTCGTCGGGGTTCCCGTGGCGTGCGTCACGGCGGTAGGCCGCCAGGAGCGGCAGCAGCTTGGTCCGTCCCCGCGAGCAGCGGCTCTTGACCGTGCCCGGGGCACAGTCGAGGATCGCGGCGGTCTCCTCGACCGAGTAGCCCTCCATGTCCACCAGCACCAACGCTGCCCGCTGGTCGGCGGGCAGCGTCTCCAGGGCGGCAAGCACCGCCTGCCGGCGCTCGGTGCCCAGCGCTGCGTCGGCAGGGTCGTCGGGGGCCGCGGTGAGCGTCGAGCCGCGACCGGCGTACTGCTCGACGTCGTCGGGCAGCGGGTCGGCCAGCCGCACCTTGCGCCTCCTGAGCCGGTCGAGACAGGCGTTGACCACGATGCGGTGCAGCCAGGTGGTGACGGCCGCCTCCTGGCGGTACGACGCGGCGCGGCGGAACGCCGCGATCATCGCGTCCTGCAGCGCGTCGGCAGCCTCCTCGGGATCTCCGGTCGTGCGCAGGGCCACCGCCCACAGCCGGTCGCGGTGCCGGGCGAACAGCACGCCGAAGGCAGCCGGGTCGCCGTCGACGTGGGCGGCCAGCAGCGCGACGTCGTCGGTGTCGTCCATGCCGCTGCCGGGGACCGGGTCCACAGCTACGACCGTACGACGATCTCAGCCACCTCGCCGCGGAAGCCACCCCGCACCTGGGGCAGCGAGGTGAGCCACACGACCAGGTAGCGGGCGTTGACCGGCTCCGCAGCCTCCAGCGTCACCGACGTCCTCGCGGCGTCGTCGGACGCGATCTCGTCGAGGCCGTCGACACCGGTGGGCGGCGCACCCGCGGGAGCGGCGAACAGCTGCACCGCGGTCGGGTCGCCCACGAGGGTCAGCTCCACCGACGACACCGCGCGGGCCGAGCCGAGGTCGAGCAGGATCCCGACTCCGGGCTTGATCACCAGCGCAGGCCCGTCGTTGTAGCGCATCGTCTGCCAGGTCGTGCCGGGGTCGCCGTCGACGACGTTGCCGACGGTCTCGGGGTTCTCCTCGGCCGGGTCGCCGAACGGGTCGAAGTCGCTCACCGAGGCCGGCTTGACCGGCTCTGGGGAGGCGGTCGGCCGACCGGGGTCGTCGTCGGGCTCGCCACTGTCACCGCGGCCGAGGTTGAACGCGAAGACCACGGCCACCACCAGCGCCAGCACCGCGGCGACGAGGCCCGCCAGCTTCAGCCAGGGCGTGCCGGGCTCCTCACGCTCCCAACCCGGCTCGTCCTCGGAGCTCGGGGAGCTCCCGGCATCGGGACCCCAGCCGGCCGGCGCCGACCCACCACCCATGCCGACGTACGGCGTGCGGGTCGACGGCATCGGCACGATCGGCGGGACCACCTGGGTGCCCTCGTCGTCCACGATCGGCAGGTTCGACGAGGTGTCGGCGAAGGCCGGGAGCCCGGCCTGGGTCGCGTCCGGGTCGAGGTCGGAGAGCCGGATCGCCTGCGTGGGCTCGCCGCCCGCGTCGGCCCGGTCGAGCGTGATGCCCTCACCGACCTCGCCCAGGAAGTCCGACAGCACCGCGCGGATCTCGTGGGCGGTCTCGATCGGGAACGTGGGGTCGACGCCGTTGAGCACGTTGTCGCAGACCCGGTCCAGCGCCTTCGGCACACCGGCTCGGACCTGCCGTGGCCGCAGCACTCGCCCGTGGTCGAGCGGCGCAGCGGGGATCACCGTGCCGGGCGTGCCCGGCCAGCGGCCCACCAGGCCGGCGTACAGCAGCGCGGCCAGGTCGCGCACGTCACCCTCGCGCTCACCGAGAGCGTCCTCGGACCGGCCGTGCAGCACACCGTCGACCACGAACCCGATGATCTTGACCGCGCCGCTCTCGTTGACCATGACGTTCTCGGGGATCAGCCGGCCGTGGGCGACGCCCACCCGGTGTGCCTCGGCCATGGCGTCGGCGACCTCGCGCACCAGCCAGGCCGCCTGGCGCGGCTGGAGCGGACCCTCGGCCAGCATCTTGTCCAGGGAGATGCCGTTGCCCCACTCGTTGACGACGTAGGCGACGCCGTCCTCGGCGGCGGCGTCGAGCACACGCAGCAGATGGGACCCGGTGACCGTGGCCGACGTACGCGCCGCGGCCAGGAGCGCCCGCGCGCGGGGGTCCGACTCGTCCACGACATGGACCGCGACGTCGCGCATGAGGGTCAGGTCCGTGGCCCGCCAGTACCGCGCGCCCCCGGTCTCCTCCAGCAGGTCCTCGAGCCGGAAACGCCCGGCGAGCACGGTGCCGGGACTGATCGGTGTCATGCCGGTGTCCCTCCCCGAGTGCTCCCTGCCTGCAGCCTCCATCGTAGGGAACGATCGGGGCGGTGCGGGCCTTCGCCGGTCGGCGGACGGGAGTGATTTACGTCGTTACGATGCAATCGTGCCCGAGGTCGCCACACTCGAACGCTCCACGGAGCTCGACCGGATCACCGCCGCCCTGGCCGCGGCGGCCGCGGGGACGGGCCGCACCCTGGTCATCGAGGGGCAGGCGGGCATCGGCAAGACCCATCTCGTCCGGGCGGCCCGCGCGATGGCGAAGGAGCGTGGCTTCGGACGACTGCAGGCCACCGGCGACGAGCTGGAGAGCGCGATGGCCTGGGGCGTCGTACGCCAGATGGTCGAGCGGTCGATCGCCCGCTACTCCGGCGAGGTGCGAGACGCGATCGTGGCCGGCCCCACCGGCAAGGCGCTCGAGGCCCTGAACGCCGCCCCTGCCGGGGAGGCGGGCGACGCGGAGATCGCCCGCACGCTGCACCAGCTGTGGTGGGTCGCGGTGGACCTGTCCTCGACGCGTCCGCTGCTGATCACCGTCGATGACGCGCAGTGGTCCGACCTGCCGTCACTGCGGTTCCTCTCCTACCTGTCCCGGCGGGTGGCCGACCTGCCCATCCTGCTCGTGGTCGCGACCAGGCCACCGATCGAGCAGAGTGGCCCACTCGCCGAGCTCACCGTGTCGCGGCACGTCGAGAGGCTGCTGCCCCAAGCGCTCTCCCGCGACGCGGTCGGATCCCTGAGCACCTCGCGGGCCGCTCCGGCCGAGGAGGTCGTCTCCGCGATCCACCGCGCCACGGGCGGCAACCCGTTCCTCACCGGCGCCCTGCTCGACGAGCTCGCAGTGCTCGGCCGGTCGCTCGCCGACCCGGCTACCGCGGACGCCATCGCCGGGCTGGCTCCGAGCACGGTGTCGCGGGCGATGCTCGGACGGCTCGGCCCCGACGCGGTCCGGCTGGCCGGAGCGGTGGCCGTCCTCGGCCAGGGCAGCTCGCCGTTCGCGGCCGGGACCCTGGTCGGCCTCGACGGCACCGAGCTCGCCTCCACGGTCGAGGAGCTGGTCGCGGCACATGTCCTGCTGCCCGGTTCGGAGCACGTGCGCTTCGTCCACCCCGTCGTACGCGAGGCCGTGCACGGTGCCCTCGGGCCGGTCGAGCGCGCCGAGCTCCACGCCCGTGCCGCCCGCATGCTGCAGGCCGAGCACGCCTCGCCGAGCCTGGTAGCCACCCACCTCGCGGCCTCACCTCGGGGCACCTTGCCCGACGCTGCCGCGCTCTACCGCGAGGCAGCCGCCTTCTCGCTCGCCGCCGGTGACGCGGTCACGGCCGCCGGCCACCTGGCGCGAGCGTACGACGAGGAGCCGACCCCTGCTGCCCGCGCCGAGCTGGGGGAGGCGCTCCTGCACGCGGGCTACGCGCACGCGGCCCGGCCGCACCTGCTCGCTGCCGCCGCCGAGGCCGAGGACGACCAGCGCCGTGCGACCCTGCTCGGCCGCGCCGCGGCTGCGGCGACCGTCACCGACGGGCCGCGCGTCGCTGTCGACGAGCTGGAGCGCTGCCTCCGCGACTGGACGGGGGATGCCGAGTCCCGGCTGGCCCTCGACGCCCGGCTCGGCGTCATCCGGTCCCTGCTGCCCGGCGAGCGGCTCCGTGCCTCCGAGCACCTCCAGCAGTTCGCGGACCTTGCCGGCCGCACTCCGGACGAGCGCACGCTGCTTGCCCTCCTGGCGCAGCGCGGCCGCTACGAGGTCGTCCCCCACGAGGAGGTCGCCCGGCTGGCCACGCGGGCGCTCGCCGACGGCGCGCTGTTCGACGACACCTCGAAGCGGTTCGACTCGATGGTCGGCTGGGTGCTGGCGGTGATGGCGTTGATCGCCGCGGACAGCCTGGAGACCGCACGCGAGGAGATCGGCCGGGCACGTGCCCGGGTGCGCGCCCATGGGTCGCCCGTCGACTACGCGATGGTCGCCAACGCCGACCTGTTCGCGGCCTGGCGGGCCGGTGACCTGACCGCCCTGGAGGCCGAGGCCGACTCGATCCTCGACGTCGTGGTCCACGAGGAGCTCTCCGGACCCATCCTGGCGCTCCGCGCGACGGCCGCCCACTTCGGCGCCTACGTCGACTGCGAGCGCGGTGACTACGCCGCCGCGACAGCCCGGCTCGACGAGCACGCCGCCGCGACCGTCGACGCGCCGCGCATCATCCCGACGCTCTGGCTGCGCGAGCCACGCGCCCGGATCGCCCTCGCCCTCGACGACCCCCAGCGAGCCCTCGACGAGTCCCACGCCCTACGCGACGAGATGGCCGCTGCCCACCTCGACCCGCCCGCCGTACCGTGGCGGGGTCCGGCCGCCGTCGCCCTGGCTCGCCTCGACCGCGGGGACGAGTCCATCCGCGTCGCCGACGAGCAGCTCGACCTCGCCCGTCGTTGGGGCGCGCCCACCGACGTCGGCTTCGCGCTGCGCCTGGTCGGCTTGGTCGACCCCGACCGCCGCCTCGAGGCCCTCCGGGAGGCCGTCGACGTGCTGGAGAAGTCGCCGGCCAGGCTCGAGCACGCCAAGGCCCTCCTCGACCTCGGTGAGGCCCTGCGCGTAGCCCGTCGGCGCACCGACGCCCGCGAGCCGCTCCTGCTCGGAGCCGACCTCGCCGAGGCCTGCGGCGCCCAGGTCCAGCGGCAGCGAGCCGTCGACGCGCTCGCCGCCCTCGGCGACCGTCCCCGCAAGCTCTCCGCAGACGGCCCCGGATCCCTCACCGCCAGCGAGCGCCGGGTCGCCGACCTCGCCGTCTCCGGCCGAGCCAACCGCGACATCGCCCAGGAGCTCTTCGTCTCCCCCAAGACCGTCGAGAACCACCTCGGCCGGATCTACAACAAGCTCGGCATCTCCGGCCGGCGTCAGCTGGCCTCAGCCCTGGCGTGACCGGCGTCGGGTGACGAGGCCGACGATGTCGTTGACCTCGTCGATGCGCATCAGGCGGGCGAGGACGGCGAGGAGGCCGAGGTCCACGACGCCCATCAGGGCGAGCATGACGATGGCCTGGACCTTGGTGCCGTCGGGCTCCCAGCCCAGCTCGACCAGCTCGCGTACGCCGAGGGTGGCCAGCGCGGCGAGGCCGCCGGCGACGAGCAGGCGCACCAGGGTGCGGAGCAGCGCGTCGGTGGAGAGGCCGCCCAGGATCGAGCGGAGCAGCAGGTACGACGCCACGGAGCCGACCAGGTATGCGCCGGCGTACGCCAGGATCAGGCGGGGCGCTACGTCGAGCGGGTCGACGCCCCGGGTGAGTACGACGGCCAGGGTGATGTTGACCAGCGCGATCACGCACTGGACCCAGAACACGGTGCGCGTGCGCTCGAGCGCGTAGAACCCGCGGAGCACCAGGTAGTGCGCGGTGAAGAAGACCAGGCCGATCGAGAAGAGCGCGAGCGAGCGGGCGAACTCGCTGGTCGAGTCGGAGGCGGCGCCGTACTTGGAGACCAGGTTGGCCACCGGCAGCGCGATCACGGGCAGCACGAGCGCGAAGGGCAGGATCAGCGCGAACGCCGTGCGCATGGTCGAGCCGACCTGCCGCCCGACGGCTGCGTAGTCGTGCTCGGCGGCGTGGTGCGAGAGGCGTGGCAGCGCGGCAGTGGCGAGCGAGACCGTCGCGATCGCATGCGGCGCCATCACCACCAGGAAGGTGCTGGAGTAGATCGTGAAGCCGGCGCCGGGCTCGCCGTCCGCCGTGCCGCTGGAGGCGATCCGTACGACGACGGTGTAGGCGATCTGGTTGACGATCACGAACAGCACGGTCCAGGTGCCCAGCCGCAGGGTGTGGCCCAGGCCAGTGCCCTTGAAGTCGAACCGGGGCCTGTAGTGGAAGCCCGCTGACCGCAGGTACGGCAGCAGCACGAGCAGCTGCGCAACGATTCCGAGGGTGGAGCCGAGCCCGAGGAGCAGCTCCTGGCCAGAGGTGTAGCCGCTGGTGCGCTCGGCGCCGGCCGCAGGGCCGAAGGCGAAGAGGTAGATGACCAGGGTGCCGATCGCGATCACGTTGTTCGCGATCGGCGCCCACATCATCGGGCCGAACCTCCTGCGGGAGTTCAGCACCTGACCGATCAGCACGAACATGCCGTAGAAGAAGACCTGCGGCAGGCAGTAGCGGGCGAAGGTGATCGCGGAGTCCCGGGCCTCTGCGTTGGCGGGTGTGCCGAAGCCGGGGGAGAGGAAGAGCTCCATCAGCAGCGGCGCCGCGGCCACCAGCACGGCGGAGACGCCGGCGAGGAACAGTCCGGCCAGGGTGATGATCCGGTTGGTGTAGGCCTCGCCGCCGTCGGCGTCCTCCTTCATCGCGCGCACCAGCTGCGGCACGAGTACGGCGTTGAACACACCACCCGCCAGCAGGATGTAGAGCATGTTCGGGATGGTGTTGGCGATGTTGAAGACCTCGGCGTGGAGGTACGTGCCGAGCGCCGCGAGCAGCAAGGTGTTGCGGACGTAGCCGCTCAGCCGCGACACCACGGTGCCCGCAGCCATGACTGCGCTCGAGCCGAGCAGCGAACGGCCCTGGGTTTCTCCCGGAGTCTCCTCACTCATGCGTCGGCCTTCAGGAGCGGACCGTGGGTCGACTGGCGGGCCCGCACCTTGCGGCGAACCCGGAACACGATCAGCACGAACAGCAGGAGGGTGCCGCCGCCGAGGACCCCCCAGATGAACTGGCCGACGTGGCTGCTGCGCACCTTCATCTCGATCGAGGCCCCCAGCGGAGTGCCGTCGACGTTGACCGGCTGGAGCACGACGGGCCAGATGCCGACCGTGCTCGAGTTGGCGTGCATGCGGAACGGGTGCCGCTGCCCCGGCTCGAGCGTGATCGGCTCGGGCGACGGGATGCGCAGCCTGTCGGTGCCGATCGCGTTGGCTCGCACGGCGACTGTGACGGGCTGGTCGAGGCCGTTGCGGATCGTCACCTGGAAGGGTCCGTCCTCGCTCGACATCGTCACGAACGCGGGGCCGCTGACGGTGACCTCCTCCATCAGATCTCCGACCGCCAAGGCGATCGCCTTGGTGCGCTCACCGGCGGCCACCGGCTCGTCGCGATGTTGTGCGGAGGTGCCGAGGTAGGCGAGCCCGGCGAGCTGCTCGGCGATCGTGTCGTTCTCCGGCAGCAGCACGTCGAGCGTCAGGCCGGCGCGCACGAGGTTGTTGGCGGCGACGAAGTTGGCGGCGGGGATGGCCGGGGTCTGGTCGTCGTACACAAGGTCCTCGGAGTCCTGCAGCAGCAGCGAGTCCGCGGGGCGGCTGCGCACCAGCGCGCCGGCGTTGGCGGGGATCAGCCACGGCTGGTCGAGCCCCTCGAAGAAGTCGGACCGCTCCCAGGCCCGTCCCGGCTCCCAGCGGTTCGGGAGCTGGACGAAGAGCGGCTGGTCGCGGTCGGGCGACAGGGCGTGGAGGGCGGCTTCGGCCAGGATGCGCTGGCGCATGGCCAAGGCGTTGGTCGGCTCCTCGAGCCCCGGGATGCCGTCGTCGGCGCTGCTGTCGGTGACGGTGAGGGACGGGCCGGACTGCACGTCGACGCTGGGACCGGCGGCGAGCACCGCGCGGTCGTTCAGCAGCACGGGTACGGCGTCGTCGAGGCCGTCCAGCGCCGGCCAGGGCAGGGCTCCGTCGGGCGGGTCGACGACCGGGGTGGCGCGCAGGCCCAGCGCCTCCAAGCTGCGCGTGGTCAGGCCGAGTGAGCTCTCCACCACCTCGCCGTACGACGCGGTGAAGGCCGCAGCCACGTCGACGTCGCCGTAGGGCAGGGAGAGCACGTCGCGCCGGCCGGCCTCGTCCAGGAAGGAACGAAGCCAGCGTTCGACCTCGGCGGCCTCGGGAGACTGCTCAACGGGCTCCTCGGGGTCGGTGGGCTCTTCCGGCTCGTCGGTGGCAGTGGCACTGGGGGACGGGGTCTCGGCCGGCTCCGTGGTCGGAGCCAGCGAGTAGCCCGGGTTGTCGGCAGCCAGCGTGCGGGCCAGGTCGAGCAGAGCCGGGTCGACGACGAGGGTGAGCGGATAGCTGCCCGCGGACCGGGCCAGCTCCAGCAGCCGTCCGAACCGGCCACGGTCGCTCAGGGCCCGGTGCCACACCGAGGTCAGCTGCGCCTTTCCGTCGCGGTCGTAGAAGATGCGCGCGCGGAACGGCAGCGTCAACGCCAAGGAGGTCGACCGCGGACCGTTCGGCCTCATCAGGGGGACGAGCGTGCGCGCACGTCCGTCGGCGCCGTCGAGTCGCTCGCCTTCCTGCGCACCGAGCACCTGGACGCCGACCCAGTAGACGCCGGGCTCGTCGGCGATGTTGAGCTGACCCCGAGGGAGGCGCAGGCGGTAGCGCACCGAGTCGCCCGGAGCCAGCGTCGTGGTCAGCGCCTGGAACTGGCCGGGCTCGGCCAGCCGGTCCCCGATGTACGACGTCGGGTCGGTCGCCGTCGCCTCGAGCAGCTCGGCCTCCGTGGTGAAGGGGGTGAACGACGTGTGCAGGTAGACCTTCAGGTCAGACCACACCTGGTCGGTGGTGTTCGTGATCCGCCCGGAGACCACCAGGGGTCCGCGCTGCGGGATGACCGATGGCGCCAGCCTGTCGATCGTCACGCGCAGGGGGTCGCCCTCGGCCGCGGCAGCGGGCACAGCGGGGAGCACGAGGGTGACGGCTGCCAGCAGGCCCGCGAGCAGGCAGGAGGCAGCGCGGCGGGGCATGGGTGCCAATCTATCGGTGCGCCAAGACCGCCTAGAGTTGTCTCCCGTGTCCGACCGCCCCCCGCTCCTCCTCAGCGACGTGCAGGAGACCGCCCTGCGCGAGCTGCTGCGTGTGGCACCTGTCGTCGACGAGCTGGGTGAGCGGTTCGAGAAGGCCGGCGAGGAGCTCGCGCTGGTCGGCGGCCCCGTGCGCGATGCCATGCTCGGCCGGCTGCACAACGACCTCGACCTGGCCACCTCCGCCCGCCCCGAGGTGACCGAGAAGCTGCTCAACGGGTGGGCCGACGCCACCTGGGACATGGGCCGCGACTTCGGCACGATCGGCTGCCGCAAGGGCGACTGGACCATCGAGATCACCACCTACCGCAGCGACAGCTACGACGCGTCGTCGCGCAAGCCGCAGGTGCAGTACGGCGACTCGCTGGCCGTTGACCTCGGCCGCCGCGACTTCACGGTCAACGCGATGGCCGTGCGCGTCCCGGGCAACCGGTTCGAGGACCCCTACGGCGGCCTGCTGGACCTGGCCAACGGAGTGCTCCGCACCCCCGGCCGTCCCGAGGACTCGTTCGGAGACGACCCGCTGCGCATGATGCGTGCCGCGCGGTTCGCCGCGCAGCTCGGCTTCGAGGTCGCCCCCGAGGTCAGGCAGGCGATGACGGAGATGGCCGGCCGCATCGAGATCATCTCCGCAGAGCGGGTCCGCGACGAGCTGGTCAAGCTCGTGTGCGCACCCCAGCCGCGACTCGGCCTGACCCTCCTGGTGGAGACGGGCCTCGCCGACCTGGTGCTGCCCGAGCTTCCCGCGCTGGCGCTCGAGCGTGACGAGCACCACCGCCACAAGGACGTCTACGAGCACACCTTGACCGTGCTCGAGCAGGCCATGGCGATGGAGGAGCGGCTCGGTGGCCGCCCCGACTTCGTCGTACGCTTCGCCGCGCTCATGCACGACATCGGCAAGCCACGCACCCGTCGCTTCCAGCCCGACGGCTCGGTGACCTTCCACCACCACGACGTGGTCGGCGCCAAGCTGACCCGCAAGCGCATGCAGGCACTGAAGTTCAGCAACGACGAGATCGATGCCGTGTCGCACCTGGTCGAGCTGCACCTGCGCTTCCATGGCTACGGCGAGGGCACCTGGACCGACTCCGCCGTACGCCGCTACGCGCGCGACGCCGGTGACCAGCTCGACCGGCTACACGTGCTCACGCGCGCGGACTGCACGACGCGCAACAAGCGGAAGGCCGAGCGGCTCGCCCGCACCTACGACGACATCGAGGCGCGCATCGCCCGGCTCTCCGAGCAGGAGGAGCTGAACGCGATCCGCCCCGACCTCGACGGCAACCAGATCATGGAGCTGCTCGGCATCCCGCCCGGGCGCGAGGTCGGCGCGGCGTACGCCTTCCTGCTCGAGCTGCGCCTGGACAACGGCCCGATGTCGCAGGACGACGCCAAGGCCGCCCTGCTCGAGTGGTGGAGTCAGCGAGGCTGATCCCGCCCCCGCGCGGTCGTCCAGTTTCTTTACTGGTTCTTCTGCGGCGGTGCACTCTGCGGTGTTTGACTGCGAAGGTCCCTTTTCTCGGAAGGATCCCCTTTGTACTCCTTCAGCAAGCTCCGCTCGCGTCGAAAGACACTGGTGGTGCTCGGCTTGGGCACTGCGCTCGCGGTCAGCGGCCTGGGCGGCGCGTTCGCCGTCAACAGCGCTGCGACCGACAAGACGATCACCACGTGCGTCAACGCGAAGACCGGGTCCATGCGCGTCATCAACCCCAAGAAGAACTGTGCGGTCGACGGCACCAAGGAGCATCCGAGCCTCCGCGAGTTCAGGATGACCTGGAGCAAGCGCGGGCAGGGCAAGGACGGTGCCCAGGGCGTCCCCGGCCTCCCCGGCGCTGACGGTGCTGCGGGTGCCATGGGTCCGGTCGGCCCCCAAGGCGACCCCGGCGCGACCGGCTCACAAGGTTCGGCCGGCCCGCAGGGCGTTCCCGGCCCGCCCGGACAGCAGGGCATCCCCGGTCTTCCTGGCGGTCCCGGTCCGCAGGGTCCGGCCGGCCAGACGGGACCCGCGGGCAGCGACGGCGACGACGGCCAAACGGGCACACAGGGACCGGTTGGTCCGCCCGGCCCTGCCGGGCAGGCAGGTCCTCCCGGTCCGCTCGGCCCCGTGGGCCCTGCGGGTCCTCCCGGTGCAGCCGGTCCGGCGGGTCCCGCCGGTCCTCCCGGCGCGCCGGGTCAGACGGGTGCTGAAGGTCCCGCTGGTCCTGCCGGACCCGTCGGCCCACCCGGACCGGCCGGTGGCGGGGCGACCCTTCGTGACGGCAGCGACAACGTGGTCGGCACCGTGGTCTCGGTGAGCACCACCAGCGTCACCGTCCGCACCAGCACGGGTCACGTGCTGACGCTCGGCTGGGACGGCAAGATGCGGCCTGCGCAGGCCTACTACGCAGGCCCCGGCTGCACCGGCACGCCGTACCTCAACTCGGGCAACGGCGACACTCCGGAGAACACCCCGTTGTTCGCCAAGCTCGTGGTCTACCTCGGCAGCCCGAACACGCTCGCCGTCCCGACCTCGATCGGCCCCAGCGGCTCGGCCACCGAGGTGGCTCTCACCGCCGCAAGCATCGACAACCCGGACTGCTCGCCCAGCATCGGTCCGCGGTCCGGCTGGCAGCTCGGCAACGTGAGCGCGGGTTCCGTCGGGCTTGCCGCCTTCTCCAACGGCGGAGTGCCCACGCCGCTGGTCCTGCAGTAGCTGAAGCACGAGAGCGAGGGGCGGCCCCACACGGTCGCCCCTCTACTCTTGCCGCATGCAGAGTGATCTCTTCGCCCAGTCCAACCTCGAGGTCGAGGCCCAGCAGCGGTTCGCACTCCAGAACCCCCAGCTCCTGCGGGTCTCGCTCGGCCCCGACGTGCTGGCCACCAAGGGCGCGATGGTCGCCTTCCAGGGCCAGGTGCAGTTCCACCACGAGAAGGCCGGCAGCGTCGGCAAGCTGCTGAAGAAGATCGTCACCAGCGAGGACGTCCCGCTGATGCGCGTCCAGGGACAGGGCGAGGTCTTCTTCGCCAGCGAGGCCGGCTTCGTGTTCCTCATCGAGCTCACCGGCGACGCCATCAGCGTTAACGGCCGCAACCTGCTCGCCTTCGACGCCGCCCTGGAGTGGGACATCAACCGCGTCAAGGGTGCGGGCATCATGGCCGGCGGCCTGTTCAACACCACCGTCACCGGCACCGGCTCGGTCGCCCTCTGCACCGTCGGCCAGCCCGTCGTCCTGGACTGCAGCCAGCAGCCGACGTACGTCGACGTCCAGGCCTGCGTAGCCTGGTCCGCCAACCTGGTCCCCCAGGTCGTCTCCTCGATGAACATGAAGTCCATGCTCCGAGGCGGCTCGGGCGAAGCCTTCCAGTACGCCTTCCACGGCCCCGGCTTCGTCGTCGTCCAGCCCTCCGAGTGGACCCCGGTCACCCAAGGCCAAAGCTCCGGCGGCGGCCTCGGCGGCCTGCTGGGGAACTGACTCCCGGAGGACTGTAGGACCCCGCTCCGCGGGGTCTCGCGCTTCGCGCGAGACGCCTCGCGCTTTCGCGCTTCGCGCGGGGCGCCTGCGGCGCCGGGTTTCGCGCTTCGCGCGGGGCGCCTGCGGCGCCGGGGCCTTCGCTTGGACCCCGCCGGTCCCGCCCCTTGGGGGGCGGGGGCCGGGCCTCTGGCCCGGTCCGGCACGCCCGCTCAGGCAGGCTCCGGCGTGTCGCCACTGGTGGTGCATCTTTGCGCATTCCACCTCAGCGCCACGCCTGCGTTTTAGCCTTCGCGGCCGCACCGGCCCGACCCAGCGACCCGTCCCCCACCCGGGGTGGGGCGGGACCGGCCCGCTCCGCTCCGGCCACACAAGGGGAGTGGGAGGGGGGAGGGAGGGAGGGGGATGTAATACAGGGGATCCCACCTGTCACACACCCACCACCCATCAGGATCTTGTTGGCCGGAGCGGAGCGGGCTGCCCGACCCCCCGGGTCGGACGGGGGACGGCGCGGAGCGACGGGACGCGGACCCGCGAAGGCTAAAACGAAGGCGTGGCGCCGAGGAGGAACGGACCACACCGGCCACCGGGAAGCGACACGCCGGAGCCTGCCTGAGCGGGGCCGTGGCCCGGCGCGCCGGGCCGGCCCGCGGCCGACCCACCCTGCGGGCTGCGGGGTCCAAGCGAAGGCCCGGCGCCGCAGGCGCCCCGCGCGAAGCGCGGAACCCGGCGCCGCAGGCGCCCCGCGCGCAGCGCGAAGACCCGCGCGAAGCGCGGCTGGGCTTAGTTCACCGGCCCCGTCGTACCTAGTTCCTCGGGGTCGTACTCGGCGGGCGGTCCGGACCCGCCGCGGTTGGCGACCCAGGTGATCGCCCAGAGGATGATGCCGAGGACGAGGAGGTAGCCGGCGATCTCGTACTGCTCGCGGTTGGCCTCGCTGCGGGCCCAGGGGCCGGCGAGGAAGGCGCAGGTGAGCATGCCGAGCCACGGGAGGATGTAGGGCGCCTTGAAGTGCTCGTGCTCGGCCGGTTCGCGGCGGCGGAGGATGATCAGGGCGAGGTTGACGACCGTGAAGACGCAGAGCAGCAGCAGGGCGGTGGTGCCGCCCAGGAGGCCGACGGAGGACGAGCCCTCGGGGGTGCGGCTGCGGAGCACGACGTAGGTGATCAGGCCCAGGGCGAGCGCGGTGGTGAAGAGGATCGACACCCAGGGCGTACGACGGGTCGGGTGGACCGTGCCGAGGACCGCCGGGAGCACTCGCTGGTTGGCCATGCCGTAGAGCAGGCGGGACGCCATCAGCATGTTGATCAGGGCGGAGTTGGCGACGGCGAACATCGCGATGAACGGGAAGATCCGGTCGAAGTTCAGGTCGGGCGCTGCGGCGGCGACGACCTGGGTGAGAGCCGAGGGCTTGGTGGGATCGGTGAGGTCGCCGACGGGGACCATCGCGACCGCTGCGATCGAGACCAGGAGATAGATCGTGCCGGTGAGGCCGAGGCCGACCAGCATCATGCGGGGGAAGTCGCGGATCGGGTTCTTGCACTCCTCGGCCATGTTGACCGAGTCCTCGAAGCCGACCATCGCGAAGAACGCCAGGGCGGTGGCGATGGAGACCCCGACGAAGGCGTTCTTGTCGTCGGGGGCGTCGAAGACCGTCACCCGGGAGAAGTCGCCGTCACCGCCGGCGAGCGCGACCGCGCTGAGCATGATGATCAGCAGCAGTCCGGAAAGCTCGACCAGCGTGAGGACGATGTTGGCCTTGACGCTCTCGCCGACGCCGCGGAAGTTGACTGCTGCGACCACGAGCATGAAGCCGAGGGCGATCAGCAGGATCGGCGTGCTGCCCGGCTCCCAGTCCTGCTCGAAGGCGTCGCGCAGGAAGCCCGCGAAGGCGTTGGACGCGGTCGAGGCGGAGGTGATGCCGGAGCACATCACGGTGAAGGCGACGATGAACGTCAGGAAGTGGATGCCGAACGCCTTGTGGGTGTACAGCGCGGCTCCGGCCGCTTGCGGGTAGCGCGTGACGAGCTCGAGGTAGGAGAACGCCGTGATCGTCGCGACGATGAACGCGACCAGGAACGGTGCCCACGCGGCACCACCGACCTCGGCGGCGACCTGGCCGGTCAGCGCATAGACGCCCGTGCCGAGGATGTCCCCGACGATGAACAGCAGTAGGAGCTTGGGCCCCATGACCCGCTTGAGCTCGTGTTGTCCCGTCTCGGTGGCGGTGCCGGCCATGGCGGTCTCCTCCCGTGGTCCCTGCCAATACTTTCCGACAGCAGGGACCACGGGGCAAGCACCACGGCCGTCACAAACGGCTGGCCCTCTGCGACGGACGGCGGCAGTAGCCCGCATAGGTCAATGCGGTCACGAGGTAGCCGACCGCCGTCACGCCCACCACCGGGTAGGAGATCCCGTCGTCCGGTACGACGGCCGCGGCGGTCGCCGCTGCCCCGATGAACGCGAGGTTGAACAAGACGTCGTAGATCGAGAAGACCCTTCCACGGAACGCGTCGTCGACTCCGAGCTGCACCATGGTGTCCACGCAGATCTTGATGCCCTGCGCGGCCAGCCCGAGGAAGAAGCCGGACACCCACAGCGCAGGCTTCTCGTAGAGCGCGAAGGGGAACACCTGCGCGACCGTTGAGGTCCCGAGCAGGAGCAGCACCCAGGTCTGCGGCAGCACGCGTTCGACCACGGCGGGCGTCACCACGGCCGCCAGCACGAAGCCCAGCGCGCTCACGCCGAGCATCACCGAGATGTCGCGCAGGGCAGCGTCGGTCTCGGAGGCCGCGTGGAAGTGGTTGCGGAAAACCAGGAAGCCGCACACGGTCGTCAGGCCGAGCCAGAAACGGCTGCTGGTGACCACGAGCAGTGCGTAGGCGGCCTGGCGCCGCTCGGCGAGGTGGCGCACGCCGTCGGCGAGCCCTGCTGCCACGTTGCGGACGGCCTCGCGGACCGCGGGTCGTGCCGGGTCGAAGTCCGGGCCGAGCAGCTGGCGGGGGATGCGCAGCGCGAGCAGCCCGGCCGCGCCGTACGCGACGGCGGCGACGACCAGCACCACCGCGTCGGCGGTGTAGCTGCGCACCAGCGTGCCGAGCAGCGCGCCGGTGAGCGCTGCTATCGCCCCGAGGGTGGGTGTCAGAGCGTTGGCGGTGACCAGGTCGTCGGCGTCGACGGTGTGCGGCAGTGACGCCGAGAGGCCGGCGAGCACGAACCGGTTCACCGAGAGGCAGAGCACGACGACGGCGTAGAACACCGGGTCCGGCACGCCGTACGCCACCAGGACCGCAAGCACGAGGACGACGCCCAGCCGCCCGAGGTTTGCGAAAGCCAGCACCTGGCGCCGGGGCCATCGGTCGAGGAGCACGCCGGCGAACGGTCCCACCAGCGAGAACGGCAGCAGCATCACGGTCAGCGTCACCGCGATCGCACCGGCGTCGGGCTGCTTCTCGGGCGAGAAGAGGACGTACGACGCGAGACCGACCTGGAACCAGCCGTCACCGAACTGCGACGTGACCCGGACGGCGAAGAGCCGGCGGAACCAGACGCCGTGCAGCAGGTGGACAAGATGCCGAAGGGTGGCCATAGGTGCCCTAGTGTCTCCGGTCATGGCGATCCACATCCACAAGGAGACCGACTGCGCGGCGCCGCTGGACAAGGTGTTCGGGTACGTCACGGACTATCGCAACGTCCCGGACTGGCTGTACGGCATCTCCAGCTTCGTCCCCACCACCGAGCTCGACCGCGGCCTCGGCGCGACCTTCGACGGCAGCATCCACCTCGGCGTCACGCTGCACTCGACGATCGAGACGACCAAGTTCGAGGAGGGCCGCATGTTCGAGTTCGACTCGGTCAAGGGCTTCCGCAACTGGTCGACCTGGACCTTCGACGAGGTCGACGCCGACACGACGCGGATCAGCGCCGACGTCTACTACGAGCTGCCAGGTGGCATCGCGGGCAAGGCAATAGGCAAGGTGATCGAGCCGTTCGTGAAGCTCGCGGTCAGGCACTCCAGCGAGCATCTCGCCACGCACGCCGCCGCGGGCTGATCCCGCTGATCGTCGGGGTGACAACGAAGAACCGCGGACCCCGGGGCTGGGGTCCGCGGCTCTCTCAAACCAACGGGGAGTGACCGAAGGTCACCGGTGAGTCAGGTCAGGCCTCGCCCTTGATGAAGGCCTCGAGGTCGGCGCGACCCTTGTCGTCCTCGATCTGGACCGGCGGCGACTTCATCAGGTATGCCGACGCGGACAGGATCGGGCCGCCGAGGCCACGGTCCTTGGCGATCTTGGCGGCACGCACCGCGTCGATGATGATGCCGGCGCTGTTCGGGGAGTCCCACACCTCGAGCTTGTACTCCAGGTTCAGCGGGACGTCACCGAAGGCGCGACCCTCGAGGCGGACGTAGGCCCACTTGCGGTCGTCGAGCCAGGCCACGTAGTCCGACGGGCCGATGTGCACGTTGCGGTCGTCGGCGGTCTTGCCGGCCAGCGGACCGCTGAGGTTCGACGTCACGGCCTGCGTCTTGGAGATCTTCTTGGACTCCAGGCGCTCGCGCTCGAGCATGTTCTTGAAGTCCATGTTGCCGCCGACGTTGAGCTGGTAGGTGCGGTCCAGCACCACACCGCGGTCCTCGAACAGCTTGGCCATCACGCGGTGGGTGATGGTCGCGCCGACCTGAGACTTGATGTCGTCACCGACGATCGGGACGCCGGCCTCCTCGAACTTCGCGGCCCACTCGGGGTCGGAGGCGATGAAGACGGGAAGCGCGTTGACGAAGGCGACCTTGGCGTCGATCGCGCACTGCGCGTAGAACTTGTCGGCCTCCTCCGAGCCCACCGGAAGGTAGGAGACGAGTACGTCGGCCTGCGAGTCCTTGAGCGCCTGGACGACGTCCACGGCCTCCGCGTCGGACTCCTCGATGGTCTGGAGGTAGTACTTGCCCAGACCGTCGAGCGTCGGGCCGCGCTGCACGATGACACCCGTGGGCGGCACGTCGGCGATCTTGATGGTGTTGTTCTCCGACGCGGTGATCGCCTCGGAGAGGTCGAAGCCGACCTTCTTGGCGTCGACGTCGAATGCGGCGACGAACTCGACGTCACTGACGTGGTACTCGCCGAACTTGACGTGCATGAGACCCGGGACGCTGCCGTCCGGGTCGGCGTCCTTGTAGTACTCGACGCCTTGAATCAGGGAGGTGGCGCAGTTGCCGACTCCTACGATCGCTACTCGTACCGAACCCATCGGGCTCTCCTTCTACTTTGCCGTTTCCGTTGGTTTGTTGCTGTTGTCCCTGGTGCTGTCGCGCGGTGGTTCGCCGCCGAGACTGCCCCTGCGCCGTTCCTCGTCGATGAGGTCCGACAACCAGCGCACCTCGCGCTCGACCGACTCGACACCGTGCCTCTGCAGCTCGGTGGCGTAGGCGTCCATCTCCTTCTTGGTGCGGGCCAGCTGGCCCTGCACCCGGGCGAGCCGTTCCTCCAGGCGGGTGCGACGCCCTTCGAGGATCCGCAGCCGGATCTCCAGGTCTGTGCGACTGAAGAACGCGAAGCGGACGTCGAAGTTGTCGTCCTCCCACGAGTTGGGACCGGCATCGGCCATCAACGTGGTGAACCGCTGGTCGCCTGCGGGCGTGAGCTCGTAGACGATGCGCTGCCGGCGCGAGACCACCCCGGGCTCGGGAGCCGAGACGTGCTCGGTGATCCAGCCCGCTCGGAGCATCTTCTTCAGGGCCGGGTAGAGGGAGCCGTACGAGAGCACCCTGCCCCAGCCGAGAACGCCGGTGAGCTGCTTGCGCAGCTCGTACCCGTGCATGGGTGTCTCGTGTAGCAGTCCGAGGACTGCGAACTCGAGGGTCTCCCCACGTCGGGTCACGGTTCACCTGGTGTTCGTCGGATTGAACTATCGGTCTTCTATATCGTACCGATATATCGAAGTAGCGCCAAAAGGCGTGTCGGACACCCGGCGGCCGGCACCGGGGATTCGGGCTGAGCGGGGTCTCACCCGTACCCTTTACCAGACCCGAGCGACGATCCCCGGAGTAGCAGACACGTGAGCGGACAGAACAAGGAACCTTGGCCCTGGCAGAAGCCGAAGTCGGCCTCCCACGGCAAGCGCTCCGCTTCCGCCTCTAGGGGCAAGGGCGCCGGCAAGGGTCCGGGCAAGGGCGGCCCGACCAGCCGCAAGCCCGGCAAGCCACCCAAGAGCCGGTTCCGGGTCTGGCTCAAGAGGCTCTTCCTCGTCGGCCTCGCCGGTGCGCTGCTTCTCGTGCTGGCGTTCATGGTCGCCTACGCCCGCACCGACATCCCAGACGAGAACGCCGAGTTCAAGGCCCAGACGTCGTACGTCTACTACGACGACGGCAAGACCGTCCTGGGCAAGTTCGCGTCGCAGGACCGCGACAGCATCGCGCTGTCGGAGATGGGTGAATACACCGCCGACGCGGCGATCGCCGCCGAGGACCGCACCTTCTACACCAACCGGGGCATCGACCCCAAGGGCATCCTGCGAGCGGCGTTCAGCAACGCGAAGGGCAACGCCACCCAGGGCGCCTCGACGATCACCCAGCAGTACGTCAAGATCCTCTACCTGACCTCCGAGCGCTCCTACAAGCGCAAGATCAAGGAGGCGTTCGTCTCCCTCAAGCTCCAGAAAGAGCGGAGCAAGGACGAGATCCTCGAGGGCTACCTCAACACCATCTACTTCGGTCGGGGTGCCTACGGCATCGAGGCCGCGGCGCGCGCCTACTTCGGAGTTCCGGCGAGCAAGCTCAACCTGCGCCAGTCCGCTGCACTCGCCGCCGTCATCAACTCGCCGAACAACTACGACCCGGCCAAGGGTGCCGCTGCGAAGGACGCGCTCTTCAGCCGCTACCTCTACGTCCTCGACGGTCTCTCCGACACGGGCAAGATCGACTCGGCGCAGTACGCCGAGGCTTCCGCCCGTCTGCCGAAGTTCCCCAAGATCCGTGGCAACACCGGCTATGTGGGCCAGAGCGGCTACGTCATGGAGATGGTCCGCGACGAGCTCAACGCCCGCGGCTTCGCCGACCAGGAGATCGACCGCGGAGGCCTCCGCATCACCACGACGATCAGCAAGAAGGTGATGAACGCCGCGTCCGCGGCCGTCGCCGAACAGCGACCGCCGGGGCTCAAGCAGCTGCACGTCGCCGTCGCCTCGGTCGACCCGCGGACCGGTGGCGTCAAGGGCTTCTACGCCGGAGAGCCCTACGAGAAGACCAATGGTGGCATCAACTGGGCCGTCAACGGCCACGGCGGCATCGGCTCGACAGCCAAGCCGTTCGCGCTCGCGACCGCGCTGGGCAACGGCTACTCGCTGAAGAGCACGTTCGAGGGCAACTCCCCGCTGGAGATCGGTAACGTCGAGATCAACAACCAGGGTGAGGGTCTCGGCTCCGACTTCGGCAGCCGGATCAGCCTGCTCACCGCAACCCAGAAGTCGGTCAACACGGCGTTCGCCGACGTCACCGACGCGCTCGAGGACGGCCCCGGCAAGGTGATCGACACCGCGGCCGGGCTCGGCGTCCCGCGCAAGCTGCTCTCGCCCGTGCTCACCGTCACGCTGGGCCAGGACGACGTCGCCCCGGTGGACATGGCCAACGCCTACGGCAGCATCGCCGACGGCGGTCTGTCGAAGAAGCGCTTCGTCGTTGTGCGCATCAAGAACGCTGACGGCCAGGAGCTGTACGAGCACAAGCTCCGGACCAAGCGGGCCATCGAGGAGGACGTCGCGGCCGACGTGACCTACGCGCTCTCGCAGGCGGTGGAGGTCGGCACCGGCAGGCCGGGTGTCGGAGACGTCTTCGGCCGACCGGCTGCCGGCAAGACCGGCACGGCGACCAACAACGAGGGCAATGTGCGTTCGTCCTGGTTCGTCGGCTTCACGCCGCAGCTCTCGACCGCGGTGATGTACGTGCGCGGCAACGGCCAGCAGCCGCTCGACGGCTACCTCAACCCGTTCTACGGCGGCACCTTCCCCGCCCAGACGTGGACCGCGACGATGACCCGGGCACTGGAGGGTGAGCCGGTCGAGGAGTTCCCGCCGCCGGCGAACATCAAGCAGACCGCCAAGGACCACCTGCCCGCTCCGACGTTCACGCCCAAGCCGAAGCCGCCGAAGCCGACCAAGACGCAGAAGCCTTCGAAGACGCCGACGCCGACGCCGACGCCGACGCCGACGCCGACACCGACACCGACGCCGACCCCGACCGACCCGCTGCCGCCTGACCCGTGCGAGCCGCCATGTGACGAGCTGATCTGCCAGGATCCCTGCCCCGGCCCACCGGGTCAGGACCGCAGGACACCGGACCGCGACGGGCAGCCCGATCGGCAGTCGGTCGGCTACCTGCGACGCACTTGAGCAAGCACCGCCGCAGCACCGGCGACCCGTTCGTCGCCGGGGAGCCGGAGCCCCATCGGCCCAGCCACGACGACCCCCTGGCCATGCAGGCCAGCGAGGTCGTCGGCGGCCCGGTCGGGACCCGCGCCCGTCCGCACCCGTGGTGGACACCGGTGCGCGTCGTGCTCGCGGTGGCGGCGGTCTGCTTCCTGCTCGGCATGGTCCAGAAGACCCCGTGCGCCGCGCGGCACTGGAACGTCAGCGACGCGCAGCGCTATGGAGCGATGTGCTACTCCGACGTGCCCTACCTGTACGCCGGGCGCGGGTTCGCCGAGCGCGTCGTACCCTTCACCGACACCGACGGTCGCTACCCCGACCTGGAGTACCCCGCGCTGATCGGCTACTTCGCCTACGGTGCGGCCGTGGTCACCCACGTCGTACACGGCTGGCCGGACCTCGAGCAGCGGGAGTCGTTGCCGGCCGAGGAGACCTATCGCGATCCGAACGTCGGGCCGGAGTCCGAGACGTTCTTCACCGTGACCGCGGTGCTGCTGGCCTTCTTCGCGCTGGGGGCCGCGTTCTTCATGGCCGGTGCGCACCGCGGCCGCCCGTGGGACGCGCTGCCGTACGCCGCAGCGCCAGCGCTCGCCCTGACTGGCCTGATCAACTGGGACTACCTCGCCATCTTCGCGCTTGCTGCAGCGATGTGGGCCTGGTCGCGCGGCAGACCACTCCTGTCGGGAGTGCTGATCGGCGTGGGCACTGCGACCAAGCTCTACCCGCTCTTCCTGCTCGGCGCACTGCTCGTGGTCTGCCTACGACGCCGTGAGGTCGACCGGTTCCGGCCCGCGCTCGCCGGCACGGCAGCCGGCTGGCTGGCGGCCAACCTGCCGGCGATGGTCTTCGGGTTCGAGCACTGGAAGGGCTTCTGGACCTTCAACCAGGAGCGCGGACCCGACCTCGGTTCGCTGTGGCTGGTCGTGCAGCAGGCCACCGGGCCGATTCGCTACCAGACCGTCAACTGGGTCTCGGAGCTCTTCTTCGTCGGTGTGTGCGTCGGGGTGCTGCTGCTGGGTCTGCTCGCCCGCCGCACGCCACGCATCGCGCAGCTGGCCTTCCTGATCGTGTGCGGCTTCCTGCTGGTGAACAAGGTCTACTCGCCGCAGTACGTCATGTGGCTGCTGCCGCTCGCTGTCCTGGCCCGCCCGCGCTGGCGCGACCTCCTGATCTGGCAGGCAGCCGAGGTCTTCTACTTCGCGGCGGTGTGGTGGTACCTCGGCAGGTTCACCGAGCCCTCCACGGTCGGCGCGGAGGACCACGTCTACTGGCTCGCGATCATCGTGCGGGTAGCGGCCGAGGTCTGGTTCGCCGGCCTCGTCGTACGCGACATCCTCCGGCCCGAGAACGACCCGGTGCGTGAGGACGGCATCACCGACGACCCGATGCACCCGGCGCGGGCGGCTACCTGATGACCGTGCGGTCGAACTTCGTCGCGGTGTAGCGGACCCGCACGTCGATCTCGTCGCCCACCTCGGGAACGCCTGCACCAGCGGGCACGAACAACATCGAGGCCTGCATGTGCGGTGGCTCGGCGAACAGTCGCTGCTTGCCGTCGATGGTGTACGGCGAGCGCACGAAGCCCGCTGCGTCGAGCCCACCGCGGGCGATGGTCGCGGCTCGTTCCTTGAGGCTGCCGTTGGCGTGCGGCGCCTCCAGGCCGATGCCGTGTGCCGTGCCGCCGGAGACGACGACGATGTGGCCGTGCCTGGGGGCCGACCGGCCGCGGTAGCCGAAGACGTCGCCGCGGTCGACCTCGTGCACGTCGAGCACGGTGGCCTTGACGTTCAGGGCGTTGCGGTCGCCGAGCCAGAGGTTCGTGCCGATGCGCGGGCGGATGTCGTAGTCGCGCCAGCTCGACCGCATGACGGCCAGCTCGTTGTCGGTGAGGTGGCTGACGTAGATGCGGTTGGTCGGCAGACCGGCGGCGACGACCTCGGTCATCAACCGGTCGACCTCGGTAAGGTGCGAGCCGTGGCCCATGGGCAGGTGGAAGGCGACGCCCTCCACCACCACGCCGGGCTCGTCCGAGGCGCCGATGGTGTCGCCGGCCTCACGCAGGCCCCGCGCGGTGAAGCCGTGCCGGCGCATCGAGGTGAGGTGCTCCAGGACGACGCGGGGCTGCTCCGCCTTCACGGCAAGGTCGCGCAGGTCCTCGATGCGGCCGACGGTGTGGATCACGCGCTCGTCGTACGTCGCGCGGGTCTCGAAGGGCCGCCAGGGAGTCAGCACCAGCACGGATCCCTCGAACGCATCGGCCTGCTCGACCTCGTCGTAGGTGCCGACGGCGAGGGTGTCGACGCCGAGCTCGTTGGCCTTGGCGGCCAGGGTGGTGATGCCGAAGCCGTAACCGTTGCCCTTCGCGACCGGCACGAGACCCGGGTGCACCTTGGTCGCGTGGTGGAGGCAGGAGTCCCAGCGCTCGCCGTCGACGTACAGCGTGATCATGCGCGCCTCTTCATGTAGAGCGAGAACGCCTTGTAGAGCGTCCTGCTCACCGGCAGGTCCCACTCGCCGGCGTACTCCACGGCCTCGCCACCGGTGCCGACCTTGAACTGGATCAACCCCACATGGGCGTCGTCGGAGTCGAGGGTGTCGGTGATGCCACGCAGGTCGTAGACGTCGGCGCCGGCAGCCATCGCGTCCTGGACCATGCGCCACTGGATCGCGTTGGAGCCGCGGACCTCACGCTTCTCGGTGGAGGAGGCGCCGTAGGAGTACCACGTGTGCGCGCCGACCCGGATCCAGATCGTGCTCGCCACCAGGTCGCCCTCGTGCCGCGCGAGGTAGAGGCGGATCCGGTCGGGCTCCTCAGCACCGAGCGCCCGGAACATCGTCTCGAAGTAGCTCAGCGGACGCGGCGTGAAGTGGTCGCGCTGCGCGGTGTGGACATAGAGGTCGTGGAACGCCTTGAGGTCGGTGCCCGGGTCACCCACGGCGACCTCGACCCCCTCCTTGGCCGCCTTCTTGATGTTGCGCCGCCAGAGCTGGTTCATGCCCCTGAGCACGTCGTCCTCGGAGCGACCGGCCAGCGGGACCTGGAAGTTGTACTGAGGCTGTCCGGCTGCGAACCCGCCCTCCACCGCCTGGGGTTGCCACCCGAGCTCCCGCAGCTGGCTGACCACCCGGGCCCCCTCCGGGCTGCGCTCGGTGGGCGGGACCTGCTGCAGCCGGCGTACGTCGGGATCGGCCACACCCTTCTTGACCGAGTCCGCGTCCCACCGCGCCGTGACGACGGGGGGACCCATGCGGATCCCGAACGCACCCTGGGACGCCAGGTGCCTGGTCATCGGTGCGAGCCAGTCGCTGAGGTACTCCGACCCCCAGTCGATCACCGGCCCCTCGGGCAGGTAGGCCAGGTAGCGCTGCAGCCGCGGCAGCTGCCTGTAGAGCACGAGAGCCACGCCGCACAGCGTCTCGCCGTCGTACCAGCCGAGCGACTCGCGCCGCCACTCGCTCTTGACCTCACCCCAGGCGGGGGTCTGCAGGAAGCTCGCGGACCGTCGGGTGCGCAGGAAGCCCAGGTGCTCCTCGGGACTGATGGTGCGGACGGTGAGCGGGGCAGTCACAGGGGCGAGCCTAGACCCGCGCGCGAACCCACTCGAGGTCCGCCACGTGCTCGTCCACCCCACCCGGCGTCTCGACGAGCACCGGCGCCCCGGCGTCGCGGAGCACGGCGGCGAGGGCGTCGGGGTCGGCATGGCCGGAGCCCAGGTTGGCGTGGCGGTCGGCCCCGGAGCCGAACTCGTCGCGGCTGTCGTTGGCGTGCACGAGGTCGATGCGCCCGGTGATCGCGCGGAGCTTCTCGACCACTGAGGACAGCTCGATGCCGCTGGCGTGGGCATGGCACGTGTCGAGGCAGAAGCCCACGTTGTCGGAGCCGGAGGCGCTGGCGATGGCGTCCCAGACCCGGGCGATCCGGTCGAGCTCGCGGGTCATCGCGTTGTCGCCGCCCGCGGTGTTCTCGATGAGCAGCGGGATCTTGACGTCCGTGGCCTCCACGGCCTTGCGCCAGTTGTCGAACCCGATCTCGGGGTCGTCGGCATTGTTGACGTGGCCGCCGTGCACGATCAGGCCGCGAGCGCCGATCTCCGCGGCGGCGTCGAGGTGCTGCTGCAGGAGCTTGCGGGACGGGATGCGGATGCGGTTGTTGGTGGTGGCCACGTTGACGAGGTAGGGCGCGTGGACGTAGAGCCCGATGCCGGCGGTCTCGGCGGCCTCACGCAGTGCGGCCGCGCCACCGGCGTAGCGGATCTCGGGGCCCTTGTAGCCCTGCGGGTCACCGAGGAAGAACTGGACGACGTCGGCTCCTCGGGCAACTCCCTCGGCCACCGGGTCGGTCTGGTCGACGTGTGCTCCCAACAACATGGGACCAACCCTACGAGCCGCCACCGACAGGTCGGCCGTCACGCCGGGCGGCGCGTCAGCACTCCTTCGATCGTGGCCAGCATCGCTGCCCACTGGGCGAGCTCGGAGCGTCGCCGTGCTGAGTCGCGCCGGAGCAGCGCGCCGAGCCCGATTCCCCGCACCAGCTGCAGCGTCAGCCCGACCGAGTCGCGGACCTGGGGGTGCTCGGGGTCGGCGCCGAGCAGCTCGAGGGTGACCTCGTAGATGTCGCGGTTCAGCTGACGCTCCAGCGGGAGGACGAGCGGCTGCAGGTCGGGGTCGGTCGAAGCGGCCACCCACAGATGGGTGGCGGCGCGTCCGAACGTGCTCGTCCAGACGTCGGTGAGCATCTCGAGCACGGCCAGGGGCCGGTCGTCGCGGTCGGCGACCTCCGGCACCCGGGCCCGCAGGTCGGACAGGATCCGCTCCCGCACCTGGTCGACCGCCGCCACGACCAGGTCGTCACGGGTCACGAAGTGGTGCTGGGCGGCACCTCTCGACACGCCCGCGCGACCGGCCACGGCGACCACCGTGGTGCGGTCCCAGCCGACGTCTGCGAGGCTCGCGATGGTGGCGTCGAGCAGCCGTTGCCGGGTCGCCCGGCTGCGGTCCTGCTTCGGCTCAGGCATCTGAGTACAACGCCTCGATCCGGTCGGCGTACTTCTCGTTGATGGGCTTGCGGCGCAGCTTCATGGTGGGCGTCAGCTCGGTGCCGCCGGGCTCCCAGAAGCTGTCGAGGATCTCGTACCTCTTGATCTGCTCCACGCGCGAGAGCCGCTCGTTGCCGTCCTCGACGCCTCGGGCGACCAGGGCGACGACGCCGGGGTCCTTGGCGAGCACGGCCGGGTCGGCCGACACACCGGCCTTCTCGGCGTACGTCGCGGCAGCGTCGGGGTCGAGCGCGATGAGCGCGACGTTGTACGGACGGTTGTCGCCGATGGCGATCATGCCGCCGATGAGCGGGCAGGCGGCCTTGACCGAGTTCTCGATGTTGGTCGGCGACATGTTCTTGCCGCCGGCGTTGATGATGAGCTCCTTCTTGCGGTCGATGATCGTGAAGTAGCCGTCCTCGTCGACCGTGCCGATGTCGCCGGTCAGGATCCAGCCGTCGTCGGTGATGGCCTCCGCGGTCTTCTCGGGGTCCTTGCGGTAGCCCTTCATCAGGATCGGGCCGCGCACCATGATCTCGCCGTCGTCGGCGAGCTTGACCTCGACGCCGTCCAGGGCCTGGCCCACGGACCCGACCTTGATCCGCTCCGGCGGGTTCATGGTGGCGATGCCGGTGAGCTCGGACATGCCCCAGATCTCGCACAGCGTGATGCCGATGCCGAGGAAGAACTCCAGGGTGTCCGGCGCGAGAGCGGCCGCACCGGTCCAGGCCCAGCGGCACTGGTCGAGGCCGATCGCCGCGCGCAGGTTGGCCAGCACGAAGGCCTCGGCGAGCTCCCACTGCTCCTGCTGCTCGGCGGTGAGTGGCTGGCCCCCGAGGTCCGCCCGGGCCTTGACCCGTCCGATCGCCAGCGAGTCGAGGGCGATCTTGCGCTTGGCCTCGTCGGGCTCGGCGTTGACCTTGGCCTCGATGCCGGCGCGGATCTTCTCCCAGACGCGGGGGACCGCGAACCACACCGTCGGCCGGGTGTCGAGCAGCGCGGCCAGGATCGCCTTGGGGTCGTCGACGTAGGTGATCTCCAGGCCGTAGTACTGCATGTAGTACAGCGTGGAGACCCGGTCCGCGATGTGCGCGCCGGGCAGGAACGACGTCTGCCGGTCGCCGAACTCGGCGGCCGCCACCTTCTTGACCAGGTCGATCTCGGCGATCACGTTGGCGTGGGTGGTCTGCACGCCCTTGGGCGGCCCGGTGGTGCCGGAGGTGTAGATCAGCGTGAGTACGTCGTCGGGGCGCACCGCCTGCCAGGCGGCGTCGAAGTCGAAGTCGGGGTCCCCGCCCGCCTCGAGCTCGGCCAGGGTCGTGGTCGCACCGTCGGCCGGCCCGTCGACGCAGACCACGTGCTCGATGGGGACGCCCGACTTCACAACGCGGTCGATGAACGCGCGCTCGGTGACGACGATCTTGTTCTCGGCGTGCGTGAAGAGGTACTGCAGCTGCTCGGGCGAGCTGGTGTTGTAGACCGAGAAGCAGGTCGCGCCCAAGTGCATGCCGGCGGTGTCGACGAGTGCGAACTCGGGCCGGTTGGTCAGGAAGAACGCCAGGGCGTCGCCGTGTCGCAGCCCCAGCCGGGCGAGCCCTGCGGCGATGGCCCGGACGCGCGCGTCGTACTCCCGCCAGGTGATCGAGACGGCGTCGCCCGGCGTGCGCATCGCGACCGCGTCGGGGTCGATCTTGGCGGTCTGCTGGAAGGCCTCGCAGACGGTGGTGGGTGCGGCCATGAGGGCTCCCTCGGGAAATGAAGCGGGCTGGTTGCGGTCGAACCTAAGGGCGACCCGCCAGTAAAGCAAGCACTCCTGATTGTTTTTACCGCGCCGATTTCTCGCCCCGTCGTACCGCTGATAGCCTTGGGCGTTCGCCTCGAGCCGACCCATGTCGTGTCCGGGGCGTGCATGTCGCAACAGCCCTCCTGCCACGGAGAGACCGTGGCCGCCTAGTCCGAAGGAGGTGGAGACTGCTTTGCGTGCTTATGAAGTGATGGTCATCCTCGACCCGAGTCTCGAAGAGCGCACGGTTGCGCCGTCCCTCGATACCTACCTCAACGTCGTCCGGCAGGACGGCGGGAGTGTCGAGAACGTCGACGTGTGGGGCAAGCGCCGTCTTGCCTACGAGATCAAGAAGAACCCCGAGGGCATCTACGCCGTCATCAGCCTGAATGCCGAGCCGGCCACGGTGAAGGAGCTCGACCGTCAGCTCACGCTGAACGAGTCCGTGCTGCGCACCAAGGTCATCCGGCCGGACGCTCGCTGATCTTGCCTACCCTGACCGCTGACTGTGTCGGCGGTGGGGGATACGTTCAGAACAACTCTTCGTAACACCGAGACTGGAGCCCTGACATGGCAGGCGAAACCCCGATCACCGTCGTCGGCAACCTCACCGCCGACCCGGAGCTGCGCTTCACCCCTTCGGGTGCGGCGGTTGCCAACTTCACGGTGGCCTCGACCCCGCGCAACTTCGACAAGCAGTCCAACGAGTGGCGCGACGGCGAGGCGATGTTCCTCAACTGCTCGGTGTGGCGTCAGGCGGCGGAGAACGCCGCCGAGTCGCTGACCAAGGGCATGCGGGTCATCGTGTCGGGACGCCTCAAGGCCCGCAGCTACGAGACCCGCGAGGGCGAGAAGCGCACGGTCTTCGAGATCGAGGTCGAGGAGGTCGGGCCCAGCCTGAAGTACGCCTCCGCCAAGGTCACCAAGACCCAGCGTGGCGGTGGCGGCGGCTTCGGTGGCGACGACCCGTGGGCCTCCGGTGGCAACGCCGGCAGCCAGGGCGGCCAGCAGGCCGGCCAGGGTGGCCAGGGTGGTTCGCAGGGTGGCCAGCAGGGTGGCAGCTGGGGCGGACAGCAGTCCGCTCCCGGAGGCGACCCGTGGGCATCCAGCACACCGTCCGGCTCGTCCGACGAGCCCCCGTTCTGATCTGAGTCATCCATCTGACAGTCATTCCGGCATTCGGTGACACCACCGGCCGGGCTCTCCAACAAGGAGCACCACAATGGCGAAGCCAGTTCTGCGCAAGCCCAAGAAGAAGGTCTGCCAGTTCTGCAAGGAGAAGGTCGCGTACGTCGACTACAAGGACACGACCCTCCTTCGCAAGTTCATCTCCGACCGCGGCAAGATCCGCGCGCGTCGGGTCACCGGCAACTGCGTGCAGCACCAGCGCGACGTCGCCACGGCCGTCAAGAACGCCCGTGAGGTCGCCCTGCTGCCGTACACGTCCACGGCGCGCTGAGAGAGGAGTCCCCTGATGAAGCTCATCCTGACCCAGGAGGTCTCCGGCCTCGGCGCTCCCGGCGACATCGTCGAGGTGAAGGACGGCTACGGCCGCAACTTCCTGATCCCGCGCGGTTTCGCGATCCGCTGGACCAAGGGTGGCGAGAAGACCATCTTGTCCATCAAGACGGCTCGCTCGTCGCGTGAGGTCCGTGACCTCGACAAGGCCCAGGAGATCAAGGCCAAGCTCGAGGCCGCTGCGATCAACGTGCCGGTCCGTGCCGGCGAGGGCGGCCGCCTCTTCGGCGCCGTCACCGTCAGCGACATCGCTGCGGCCGTCGCTGCCGCCGGTGCCGAGGTCGACAAGCGCAAGATCCTGGTCGGCAACCCGATAAAGTCGCTCGGCGCTCACCAGGTCACGGTGAAGGTGGCCGACGAGGTCGACGCGATCGTCAACCTCAACGTCGTTCCCGCCTGACCCGCAGCACCAGCAGAGGGCCGCTCCCGTGAGGGGGCGGTCCTCTCTGCTTATATCGACGCATGGCCGATGAGTGGTCCACTTCCGGAGTCGACCTGCACCTCGACCTGGGCGGCTCGACCGGGCGGCGCCAGGCGCTCGAGCAGGCGCTGCGTCAGGCCGTCCAGGAGGGGCGGCTCAAGGCGGGCGAGCGGCTTCCGTCCACCCGGGTGCTCGCCGCCGAGCTCGGACTCTCGCGCGGCACGGTCACCGCCGCGTACGCCGAGCTGGTGGCAGAAGGCTTCCTCGTCGCGGTCACCGGGTCGGGGACCGCGGTCGCAGACACGGTGCGGGCAAGCCGGCCCGAGCAGGATCCCGGCGAGCAGCGGAGCTGGGCCCATGACCTGACCCCCGGCGTGCCTGACGTCTCGGCCTTCCCCGTCTCGCTCTGGCTCCGCGCCTCGCGCAAGGCGCTGACCCGGGCGCCGAGCTCGGCGTTCGACTACGCCCACCAGGCCGGCCGCCCCGAGCTGCAACAGGCGCTGACCGGATACCTCGGCCGGGCCAGGGGTGTCGCGGCGGCCCCCGACCGGATCGTGGTGACCAGCGGCTTCGTCCAGGCGCTCGCCCTGCTCGCACAGACCGTCGGTCGCGGGCCGGTCGCCATGGAGGACCCGGGGCTGGCGTTCCACCGCCGGGTCGTCGAGGCCCACGGTCGCAAGGTCGTGCCCCTCCCCGTCGACGAGCACGGCGCACGCACCGACCTCCTGCACACCCCGGCGTACGACGGGGTGCGCCTGGTCGTGCTGACCCCTGCACACCAGTACCCGCTCGGCGTACCGCTGGCACCGCTGCGCCGCATGGCGCTCGTCGAGTGGGCCCAGGCCAGGCGTGGCATCGTGGTGGAGGACGACTACGACGGCGAGTTCCGCTACGACCGGCAGCCGGTGGGCGCGCTGCAGGCGATGGCGCCCGACCAGGTCGTCTACGTCGGCACGGCCTCCAAGACGCTCGCACCCGCGCTGCGGCTGGCCTGGATGGTGGTGCCCTCCCGCATCCGCGACCGGGTCGTGCAGCAGAAGGAGTACGCCGACAGTCACACCGAGTCGCTGGGCCAGCTCACCCTGGCCGAGCTGGTGGACAGCCACGACTACGACCGCCACGTGCGGTTGATGCGGGCGCGCTACAAGAAGCGCCGGGACCAGCTGGCCGCGACCGGACTCGAGCTGAACGGTGTCGCCGCCGGGCTGCAGGCGCTGGTGCGGGTCACCGACGAGGACGCCGTCATCGCACGTGCGGCGGAGAACGACCTCCTGATCCGGGGGATGCGCGAGTGCTACCAGGGCGACCTCGACGGGCGGACGCAGGGGATCGTCGTCGGCTTCACGCGCGGAGGCCTCGGCGCGTCGGCGCGCGCGATGGAGGTGTTCCTTCGCTCGCTGTGAAGGTCAGACGGATGCTTCGATGACGCGTACGACGTTGGCGCCGTTGTTGCTGACACCGGGCACGCGACCGGCGTACTCGCGTGGGCGGTGCAGCGTCGTCTGCGCGAAGCCCGCAGCTCGGAGCGAGGTGACCGCGTCGGCCTCGTCGCTGAACGAGAAGCTCACCCGCCCGCGCACGCCCCAGCCGAGCACGCGGCGCCCGGCCGTGGTGAGCGGATGGTCGTTCTCGCTCAGCAGGTGCAGGTCGGAGAGGTAGACGCCGTGGTCGAACCTCGAGAGCACGTCCGCGAACCGTCCCCACATGCCGACGACCTCAGGTCGGTCGAAGTACATCAGCAGGCCCTCGGTGATGATCGCTGTTCCCTGTTCGGCGTCGAGCGCGCCGGCCAGGGTCGCCAGTGAGAGCGGGCCGTCGTCGGCGAGCGCGTCGAGGTCGGCCACCCGGTGCTGATCTCCCCGCCGGCCAAGGATCGAGCGCTTGCGGTCGGCCATCGCCGGGAGGTCCGCCTCGACGTAGACCAGGTGCGGGTAGTCGCGGCTGAACCTCCACCCGCGAGGCGAGAGTCCCGCGGCGACCTCGATGACCTGGGTGACCTCGCCGGCCTCGACCGCCGCACGCAGGACGTGGTCGATGACCCGGTGCCGCGCGAGCAGGGCGTCCTCGAGCGGGCTCACGCCGAGCAGCTGCCCCAGCTCGACCACCGGCCTGGCTGCGGCGTACATGAGCCGGCCCTCGACCGTCGAGAGACCTGGTGCCGAGAGTCCGTTGCGCGCCCACACGTGACCGGTGTAGTGCGCGGTCGGGCTGATCGCGTCCGACGTACGCCGGGGCCGGAGCCTCACTTGTGCCTGCTGAGCGCAAGCCCCTCGAAGTAGACCGGCTTGTTCTTCGACAGCACCACGATCTTGAGCTGGCCGCCCATCGGCTTCTTGCTGTTCTTGATCGGGACCAGGACGCGGTTGTGCCGGGCCCGGGTGCCGAGGTTGATCTTCTTGACCAGCCTGCCCTTGAGGTAGACCGCGATCTTGCCGTTGCCCGGTCCGGTGCTGAGCACGAGAGCGATGTGGTGCTGCTTGTCGAAGCCGGTCGTGAACGAGGCTCCCTTGTTGCGGGTGATCGCGACCTGGTCCTGGTAGTAGTCATAGCCGGTACGTCGGTCCCAGCCGCCGCGGTAGCCCTTGAGCTTGCTGGCCTGCTTGGGGACTGCGAACCTCACGACGGCCGGTGTGCGGTCGATGTGGGTGCCTGCCATCGCCGCGACCGTCGCGGTGTGCGTGCCTGACCTCACGACGGTGTCGAACTGGCGGTAGTTGCAGGCCTTGACCTTGCCGTCCATGGTGCAGCGGGCACCGTCGATGGACCGGTTGGCGGCGATGTCGACGGAGAAGACACTGTCCAGCAGCCAGCGACCCGGCGTCTCGAGCAGCCTGGTGACCGGCTCGTCAGGGTTGCTGCCGATCGGGGCCACGATGTCCCAGCGGAACGTGACGACCTTGCGCTGGTCGACGGGGGTAGGAGTCGCGAGCAGGTCGGAGGCCTCGGGGTTCTTGGTCGAGCGGGCCGAGAAGCTGTAGCCGCCGAGGGCGAGGTCGGGGTAGGTCACCGGCACGGTGCAGGAGCTCCAGGCGGCGGCTGGGCCGCCTTCCTTCTGCAGCAGGCACTCGTAGGTGATGTTGGTGTCGGTCGTGTCGGCCACGCCGACGCTGAAGGCCGCGTTGCGGTTGATCGTCTCCGCGGTGAAGCCGGCTTCCGCGGGCGTGCCGGCGGTGAAGTCGAGGATGGTCTCGGGGGCATAGCAGGCCGTCAGAAATCCGCAGTTCGCGGCGGCTGCGGGCGTCGCGGTCGTCACAGGGACGACCAGGCCTGCCAGCAGCAGCGCTGCCGAGGTCGTGAGGGCGCGACGGACGTTCATAGGTGGGCTCCCAGGTAGCTCGTCTCTCAGAGGTGAGACGGGACAGCTCGTTGATTATGACAACGATTCGGACATCGAATAGTCATGCGGCTTTACGTTCCGGAGTGTGGAGACTGGCGCACGGGCCGCGGGAAACCGCCGGCTTCGGGACGCCGGTTGTGGGCGAACAGCTGCCAGACCAGCACCAGCTGGGCAAGCCCCAGGGTCACCTGCGTGACATCGGCGACCACCGGGTCGTCGGTGGCGATCGCAGCGGCCGGGAGAAGGGCTGCGGCGACGAACGCCCACGCCAGCAAGCGGAACCAGCGTCCGTCGCGCCCGAGCACCCCCACCAGGCCGAAGCACAGCACCGCGGCGTACGACGGGTGCGGGAGCTGCAGCAGCCAGAGCGCGGCCGGGTCGAGGTCGTCGACCACCTGCGGCGGGTACGTCGCGGCCGACCCGACGAACGCGAGCCCCCCGAGGGCAAGCAGGGTGCTCGCGTTGGGCAGGTGCTCACGCGCCGCCCAGGTGCCTGCCAGCACGAGCAGCCAGCCGACCGGGTCGGGCAGGGCGTCCCAGCCTGCGCCGAACTCGGCCTTGAGCACCAGGAAGACCACGCCCATGGCGATCTTCTGCAGCGGAGTCACGGCGTCACCCTAGTCAGACCGGGCCGTTGGCTGCGTGGTCACCGGCGCCGCGGTGCGGTCGGCTGCGCTGCCGTGATCCGGTGATCCTTTTGGGCGATCTTCTGCAGCGGAGTCACGGCGTCACCTTAATCAGACCGATGACCGCGGAGGCTGCCCTACGCGCCGGTCACCATCCACCCGGTCCCGCGGGCACGGGTCAGGAGCACCACCAGCCGGCCGCCCATGAAGAAGACGCCGAAGGCCAGCCACAGCCACACCAGCGTCCCGGTCAGCAGGGCCGCCGGCGCGAACACCGCGAGGACGACGACGCCCGCCCACGCCAGGAACCGTCCGTCGCCCGCCCCGATCAGCACGCCGTCGAGGACGAAGACGACACCGGCGACGGGCTGGAAGAGCGCGGCGACCAGGAGCACGGGGACCAGCGCGTCGTGGATGGCCACGTCGCTGGTGAAGAGTGGGCCCAGGAACGGAGAGAGGGCAGCGAGTCCCGCGCCGGTGGCCAGTCCGCTCAGCCACCCCCAGCGGACCATGCGGTCGGTGACCCTGCGGGTGGTGTCCACGTCGCCGGCGCCGAGATAGCGGCCGGTGATCGCCTGCGCGGCGATGGCGATCGCGTCCAGCGCGAACGCGAGGAACCCCCAGATGGTGATCGCGAGCTGGTGCGTGGCGAGGTCGGTGGACCCGAGCCGTGCCGCGGCGTACGTGGTGACCAGCAGGCTGGCTCGCAGCGTGAGGGTGCGGACGACCAGCGCCATCCCGGCATGGGCGGCGAGGGCGATCCCGCGGGCGTGCGGACGCAGCGGAGCCTCGTGCCGACGGGCAGCGCGGACGACGACCACGAGGAGCGCGAGGGCGGAGATCCCCTGGGCGAGGTCGGTGCCGATGGCGGAGCCCTTGATGCCGAGGTCGAGCCCGTAGACCAGGAGCAGGTTGAGCCCGATGTTGAGCAGGTTGCCCGCGACCGCGACGTACAGCGGTGTGCGGGTGTCCTGGAGACCGCGCAGGATCCCGGTGGCAGCCAGGATCACCAGCAGGGGTGTGACCCCGAGCCACGCCCAGGAGAGGTACGACGTCGCGTGCCCCTCGACGCCGGCCGCGGGGTCGAAGAGCCGTACCAGCGGTCCGGTGAGCAGGAACCCGCCCACCGTGGTGACCGCGCCGATCAGCACGGCGAGCCACACTCCGTCGACGCCCTGCCCGATCGCACCGCGGAGGTCGCCGGCCCCGATCCGCCGTGCCACCGACGCGGTGGTGCCGTAGGCGAGGAAGACGCAGAGACCCACCGCGGTCTGGACCACGGCCCCGGCGATGCCGAGCGCGGCCAGCTCGGCGGTGCCGAGGTGGCCTACGATCGCGGCATCGCTGAGCAGGAAGAGCGGCTCGGTGACCAGCGCGAGGAAGGCAGGAACGGCCAGGCGAAGGATCTCCCGGTCGTGCTGCCGGGTCCCCGTCGTCATGGCTGCAGCCTAGTTGCGGAGCGCCTATGGCCTAGTTGTGGGTAACCCAGGTGGGTCTGTGGGTATCGGCCGTTCGGAGGATGTTGAAATCGCAATCGGGCGAGTGGCCGTTCGGTGACTGTTCGGTGAACGAGACGAGGCCGAGAAATCTTGGCTCCACACGGGGTGGACGACGTTTTCGCAGGTCACACGGGGTGTTGTGACGGATGGGACGAGACGGTCCACAGCTGTGTGAACAGCCTGTGCACATGATGGGCGGCGTGTTCCACACGATGTCCGCGGTTATCCACAGGAGGCTGTGGACGGCGGGCTACCAGCCTGGCCCGACCCGGGAGTAACGTCGCCAGCCTCGCACCCGGGTTCCCCACCTCGCCCACGCGTCCCAGGCTTCCTCAGGGACGCGCTCCGGCGCGTCCTGCTCGCGCCGCGGGCGGGGAGTGTTTTGTGTTGGGGGCACGCGCGAGTGTCGGGCGCAACGGCAACAAGTCGCGACTGAGGGGAGGCGGGACCGGTGAGCATCGCCGACTACCCGCAGGACACCGACTACGCACCGGCATTCGGCGGGGGCTACGACGGGGCTGGGCAGGGCGGTGGCGGCCGCACTCCGCCGCAGGACAACGACGCCGAGCAATGCGTGCTCGGCGCGATGCTGCTGACCAAGGACGCGATCGCCGACTCGATCGAGACGGTCCGCGGCACCGACTTCTACCGCCCGGCCCACGAGACCATCTTCGAGGCGATGATCGACCTCTACGGCCGTGGTGAGCCGGTCGACCCGGTCACCGTCGCCGCCGAGCTCGGCCGTCGCGGCGAGCTGGTCCGCGTAGGCGGCGCGCCCTACCTCCACACCCTCTCCGCCTCCGTCCCGATCGCCGCCAACGCCGGCTACTACGCCTCCATCGTCCGCGAGAAGGCCGTGCTGCGCCGCCTGGTCGACGCGGGCACCCGCATCGTGCAGATGGGCTACGCCGGCGAGGGCCTGGTCGACGACGTCGTCGACCGTGCCCAGCAGGAGGTCTACTCGGTCACCGACAAGCGCACCTCGGAGGACTACGCCCCGCTCAGCGCGATCATGGAGACGACCCTCGACGAGATCGAGGCAATCTCCAACCGCGACGGCGAGATGACCGGCGTCCCCACCGGATTCGCCGACCTCGACGACCTCACCAACGGCCTGCACGGCGGGCAGATGGTGATCGTCGCGGCCAGACCTGCCGTGGGCAAGTCGACGCTGGCTCTCGACCTGTGCCGCAGCGCCTCGATCCACAACAACCTGACCTCGGTCATCTTCAGCCTGGAGATGACCCGCAACGAGATCACGATGCGGCTGCTGAGTGCCGAGGCCAAGATCCCGCTCAACCACATGCGCAACGGCCACATGACCGACGATGACTGGCAGAAGCTCGCGCGCAAGATGGGTGAGGTCTCCAGTGCGCCGCTGTTCATCGACGACTCGCCGAACATGACGATGATGGAGATCCGCGCCAAGGCCCGCCGGCTCAAGCAGCGTCACGACCTGCGGCTGATCGTCATCGACTACCTCCAGCTGATGACCTCAGGCAAGAAGGTCGAGTCCCGCCAGCTCGAGGTCTCGGAGTTCTCCCGTCAGATCAAGCTGCTGGCCAAGGAGCTCGAGGTCCCCGTGGTCGCGCTCTCGCAGCTCAACCGTGGCCCCGAGCAGCGTTCCGACAAGCGGCCGTTGCTCTCCGACCTCCGCGAGTCGGGCTCCATAGAGCAAGATGCCGATATGGTCGTTTTGCTCCATCGTGAGGACGTCTACGAGAAGGAGTCGACCCGCCCCGGCGAGGCCGACCTGATCGTGGCCAAGCACCGCAACGGACCCACCCGCGACGTCGTCGTCGCATTCCAGGGTCACTACTCCCGCTTCGTCGACATGGCTCACGGCTGAGACGTCCTGTCGTCGGCGTCAGCCGTTGCTGGGGCGGATGTTCTGGTTCAGGTGGAAGACGTTGCCCGGGTCGTAGATGTCCTTCAGAGCGGTGAGGCGGGCGAGCTTCTCCTCCGAGTACGCCCGTCGTACGCCGGCCTGACCGTCGTCCCCCAGCGTGTTCACGTAGGCCCCGCTGGCGAAAGGCTCCAGCCGGCCGGAGCTCTCGCGGGCAACGGCCATGCGGTCGCCGTCCTCGGCGGGGTCGGTCCAGCGGGCGGCGGCGACGTACTCGAACGCCGCATCGCGCTGGCTGAACGCGCTGGCCTCGTCGGGCACGTCGGCGATGGCGCCGCCGTACGCCTGCAGGCTCGCTGCCACGGCCGGGTCGTGGATGCGGAGTGCCTCGAGGGCGTCGTCGCTGAGCTCGCGGAAGTAGTGGCCCTTCCAGTAGCGGCGGATGTCGTGCGCCTCGAGGTTGTCCTCGCGGGTCTGCAGCTCCACGTAGGACTGCTCGACGATGCGCTCCTGGTTCGGCCGCCCCAGGGAGGTGAGGGCGCGCGCGTGCTCGTGACCGGCGGCCGGGTCACCGACCCAGACGAAGCCGAGGGTGGCGGTGCCCTCCATCACGGTCGCGGCGTACGTCGCCTGCCTCGGTGCCGCCATGCTGAGGTCACGCCACTCCGCCAGCGGGGCGGTGCCGACGGGGAAGTCCAGCTCGACGCTCAGCGCCCGAGTGCCGGTGTCGTGCAGCCGGAACTCGAACTCGGTGACCACGCCGAAGTTGCCGCCACCACCGCGCAGCCCCCAGAACAGGTCGGGATTCTCGTCCTCCGACGCGCGTACGACGTCGCCGGCGGCCGTGACCAGCTCGTAGGAGACCACGTTGTCGCAGGTGAGCCCGTGCTGCCGCGCGAGCCAGCCCATCCCCCCACCGAGGGCAAGGCCCCCTACCCCGGTGTGCGAGACGTTGCCCGCCGTCGTCGCGAGACCGTGCGGCTGTGAGGCGGCATCGAGCGCACCGAGCAGCGCGCCTCCCTGCACCCAGGCACGTCGGCGCTCGGCATCGACCCGCGCGCCGCCCATCGGCGTCAGGTCGATCATCAAGCCGTCGTCCGGGACCGCATGGCCGACGATGCTGTGGCCACCGCAGCGGATCCCGACGTCGAGCCCCTCTTCGCGCGCGCATCCGAGCGCGGCGGCGACGTCGTCGACCGAGCGACAGCGCACGATCATGCGAGGGCGACGGTCGACCATCGCGTTCCAGACCCGTCGAAGCTCGTCGTACCCAGCGTCCCCGGAGCGGAGGATCTCGAGGTTCATGACAGCAGCCTGCTTGGCGATCAGGAAGTTCACCACCCTATTTCCGCCCGGGCCGATGACAATGTCCGGCGATCGTGGTCAGCATCGTGAGCACAGACTGCAAAGCGCCATCACCACATCGAGGAGCACGCGGATGTCACTCGCACGGATCCACAACCTGGCCATCTCACTCGACGGCTTCGCCACTGGCGAGCCGCAGTCGTTGGAGGCACCGTTCGGCCACGCGGGCGAGCGTCTGCACGAGTGGATGTTCGCCACTCGGTTCTGGGGCGAGGGCGGCACCACCGGCGTCGACGACGCCTTCGCCGTGCGCCACAGCCACGGCTTCGGCGCGGAGATCATGGGCGCCAACAAGTTCGGCCCCCCGGGCTGGCAGGACGACCCCGACTGGAAGGGCTGGTGGGGCCCGAACCCGCCGTTCCACTCTCCGACCTTCGTGCTCACCCACCGTCCGCGGTCTCCGATCGAGATGGAGGGCGGCACCACGTTCCACTTCCTGGACGCCACCCCGGCCGAGGCGCTCGAGACCGCCCGCGAGGCAGCCGACGGACAGGATGTCCGCATCGGCGGTGGTGCCACCGTCGTACGCGACTTCGTCGCCGCCGGGCTCGTGGACCACATGCATCTGGTCCAGGTCCCGATCGTGCTGGGCCGCGGCGTCCGGGTCTGGGACGGCCTGGAGGCCCTCGAGGACTCCTACGACATCGAGGCCGTCTCCGCCCCCAGCGGCGTCACCCACCTGACGTTCATGCGCAAGACCTCGTGAGTGCAGGAGTCCCGACACAGCCTGGCAGCGGATCGACGCCGACGGACCCGAAACCGACTCGCACGGCGCGGCCGGCGCTCAATAGCGTGGTGCTTGTCCGGCGAGCGCCGGAGAACGACCGACTCGGAGGTATCCACCATGGGAGCAGTGCACGTACACGAGTTCATCAGCCTCGACGGCGTCATGGACGAGCCGACCTGGACGTTCGACTACGGCTTCGACCCTGGCCTTGGTGAACGGTTGGCCGAGGTCACCGACAAGAGCAAGGGGATCCTGCTCGGCCGCAAGACCTACCAGATGTTCGAGCCGGCCTGGTCGACCCGCACGGTCGAGGACGACCCCGGCGCGCCCTTCTTCAACGACACCACGAAGTACGTCGTGTCCTCGACGCTGAGCGACGCCGACGCGACCTGGTCGAACTCCGAGGTCCTCGGGGCGTACGACGCGGAGCGGCTCCGCAAGCTCAAGGCGGAGGTCGACGGTGACCTCTACATCAGCGGCAGCGGCCAGCTGGTGCGCGCGATGCTCGCCGATGGGCTGATCGACGAGCTGCACCTGGTGCAGTACCCGCTCACGCTCGGGTCGGGCACACGATTCTTCGCCGACGGCGCCTCGTCGACGACGTTCGACCTGGTCCGCACCGACGCCTTCCCCAACGGCGTGATCTACCTGAACTACCGCGCAAAGGACTAGCAGCACCCCAGCGTCCCCGGTTCTGCATCTGCGGCACTAGTATCACTGTTATGCCGCAGATGAGGATCCGGGACGCTGCTTCGTATCTCGGGGTCAGTGACGACACCGTGCGGCGCTGGGTCGAGCGCGGCGTGCTCAGCGCCACCACGGATGCGTCGGGCCGCAAGGTCGTCGACGGCTACGAGGTCGCGATGGTGGCGCGTGAGCACGCGACACCACCGGCCGTGCCGGGCGGCACGCTGAGCTCGGCGCGCAACCGGTTCGTCGGGCTCGTCACCGACCTCAAGGTCGACTCCGTGATGGCCCAGGTCGAGCTGCAGTGCGGCCCGTTCCGGGTGGTCTCGCTGATGAGCAGTGAGGCCGTTCACGAGCTCGGCCTGGAACGCGGCTCGGTCGCCGTCGCGGTGATCAAGTCGACCAACGTCGTGATCGAGATCGCGGGAGCAGACGAGTGAGGCGAGCACTGGCAGCAACCGTCGTGCTGATGGGCGCCCTGACCGCATGTGGGGACGACGAACCGTCTCGGGGGAACGGCTCGGAGACCACCACGATCACGGTGTACGCCGCGGCGTCGCTGAAGTCGACCTTCGAGGCGATCGGCGAGGAGTTCGAGGCGGCCCACGACAACGTCGAGGTCGAGTTCAGCTTCGCCGGCTCCTCCGACCTGGTGGCGCAGATCCAGCAGGGCGCCCCAGCCGACGTCTTCGCCTCCGCCGACACGGCCAACATGGACAAGCTCGTGGCCGACGACCTGCTCGGGAGCGACCCCGAGAGCTTCGCCGCCAACACCTTGGAGATCGCGGTCCCCCTGGGCAACCCGGCCGGCATCGCGGGTCTCGCCGACCTGACCAAGAAGGGCGTCAACCTCGTGCTGTGCGCCCCCGAGGTGCCGTGCGGCTCAGCTGCCAGCAAGGTCGAAGCGGCGGCGAAGCTCGACTTCAAGCCGGTGAGCGAGGAGCAGTCGGTCACCGACGTGCTCAACAAGGTGGTCGCCGGGGAAGCCGATGCCGGCCTCGTCTATGTCACCGATGTCATCGCGGCGGGCGACAAGGTGGAAGGCATCGAGTTCCCCGAGGCGTCGGCGGCCGTGAACATCTACCCGATCGCGACGATCGCCGACTCCGCCGAAGCCGACCTGGCTGCGGAGTTCATGCAGCTGGTGCTCGACCCCGAGGGTCAGGCAGTCCTGGAGGAGGCGGGCTTCGCCAAGCCGTAGCGAGAGAGCCGTCGGCCTTCCCGCCTGGGCCTTCGTGCCGGCCGGTGCCGGGGTGGTCTTCGTGCTGCTTCCGCTGGCAGCGATCGTCAGCCGGGTCGACTGGGCCCACTTCGTCGACCTGGTCACCAGTGACTCCTCGCGCGACGCCCTCGAGCTGAGCCTGCGTACGTCGGCCGCGAGCACCCTCCTCTGCCTGGTCTTCGGGGTACCACTGGCCCTCGTGCTCGCCCGCACGCGCTTCCCCGGGCAGGACGTCCTGCGCTCGCTCGTGCTGCTGCCGCTCGTGCTGCCTCCCGTCGTCGGCGGCATCGCGCTGCTCTACACCTTCGGTCGCAAGGGCCTGCTGGGCGAGACGCTGGACGTCCTCGGTCTCCAGGTGGCCTTCTCGACCGCCGCGGTGGTGATCGCCCAGACCTTCGTGGCCCTTCCTTTCCTGGTGGTCAGCCTCGAGGGCGCGCTCCGCACCGCCGGCCAGCAGTACGACGTGGTGGCGGCCTCGCTCGGTGCATCCCCCACCACCGTGCTGCGCCGGGTCACGCTCCCGCTCGTGCTGCCGGGCCTCGCGTCCGGGGCGGTCCTCGCCTTCGCCCGGGCCCTCGGCGAGTTCGGGGCGACGATCACCTTCGCCGGCAGCCTGCAGGGGGTCACGCGCACGCTGCCACTGGAGATCTACCTGCAGCGCGAGACCGACGCCGATGCGGCGGTCGCCTTGTCGCTGGTGCTCGTGGTCGTCGCGGTCCTCATCACCGTGCTGGCCCGGCGTGACAGGAGCGCGCTGTGAGCCTGGTCTTCGACGCCCGCGTGACTGCTCGCGACTTCGACGTGGCGTTCGAGGTCGGCGACGGGGAGACGGTCGCCCTGCTCGGGCCTAACGGTGCCGGCAAGTCCACCGTGCTCGGGGTCACGGCCGGGCTGCTGCATCCCGACGACGGCGAGGTCGTGCTGGGCGGACGCACGCTGACCGGCCGCTCGGCCTGGGTGCGGCCACACCGGCGCGAGGTCGCTCTGCTCGCGCAGGAGCCGTTGCTCTTCCCACACCTCACGGCGCTGGAGAACGTCGCGTTCGGCCCGCGCAGCAAGGGGGTGCACCGGCGCGAGGCGCGCGCCAGAGCCCAGCAGCTGCTGGCGAAAGTGGGCGTCGGTGACCTCGCTACGCGAAGACCGGTGCAGCTCTCGGGAGGGCAGGCACAGCGCGTCGCCGTCGCCCGGGCGCTCGCCGCGGAGCCTCACCTGCTGCTCCTCGACGAGCCGATGGCGGCGCTCGACGTGGAGGTCACCCCGGCGCTTCGTCAGATGCTGCGCGAGGTGCTGCGCGAGCGGTCCGCGGTGATCGCCACCCACGACGTGCTCGACGCGCTGCTGCTCGCTGACCGGGTCGTCGTACTCGACCAGGGCCGCGTCGTCGAGCAGGGTCCGAGCCATGAAGTGCTGTCGCGCCCCCGCAGCGCCTTCGCGGCGCGCATCGCCGGGCTCAACATGGTGGCGGGCACCTGGGACGGTGGAGTGGCGGGACCCGTGCGCGTCGAGGGCCAGGCCCACGGCCCGGCGCCGGCCGCCGGCGACCGCGTCGTTGCGGTGTTCCGGCCCAACGCGGTCTCGGTCTACCTCCAGGCTCCGGGCGGCTCTCCACGCAACACCTTCCACGTCGTGGTGACCGACCTCGAGCCGCGCGGTGACCAGATCAGGGTGCGGGCCGGCGACCTCAGCGCCGACATCACCCCGCAGGCCGTGGCCGAGCTCGACCTGGTGCCCGGGGCTCGCGTGGTGTTCTCGGTGAAGGCCACCGAGGTCGCCGTCTACAGGACCTGACTACAGGACCTGATCGATGGTGCCCCGCATGATCTCGGTGGCGAGACCCTTGTCGTCGTCGGTCCCCTCGACCGAGACCAGCATCATCAGCTCGCCGACCCGTGCCCAGGCCGTGTAGTCGTCGAACAGCCCGGGCGCCGTGTAGGCGTCGTCGCCGACGCCGGCCAGCGGCTCAGACCCGGTGGACCCCTCGGCCTCGACGTAGAAGTCGGCCGACATCGCCTGGATCATCAGCGCCGCCTCACCGTCGACCACGTCCCACTCGCAACCCGACTCCAGCGGCCCTGCCACCTCGGCAGGGTTGAGAGCGCCCCCGAGCCAGTCCTCGACGCGCGACGCCGCGATGATCGAGCAGACCTGCGGACCGGCGCCGCCACCACGCTCGTCGAGCACGACCGGCCCGGTCGCCGCGGGCACCGTGGACGGGGCGGTGCTGGACGGGGCGGTGCCGGGTGAGGGACCGGGTTCCGTGCTGGGTGCGGCGTTCGGCTCGTCGGACGGGGTGCCGCTCCCCTCGGACCCGCCGCAGGCAGTGAGCACCAACACCAGGGCAAGAGCGGCGGCACGCATGGGCAGGGCTCCTAACGGCAGAGGCCCGCCGGGGCCTTCTGGATCGGGATGTTGCGGAACGAGACGGCTCCCTCGACCGGTACGCCGTCCACGGTCATCGTCCGGCCGGAGACGCTGATCGCCAGGTTGTAGTGCAGGGGCACCCGCCGCTCGACGGGGAACGGGATGATGACGATGCCGTCGGCCGTCGTACGCGCGGTGCCGGATCGCCCGAGGGTGAACGGCTTGACCGGCAGGTTCGCCCACGGCACCTCGAAGCCGTCGGACGGGTGGCGCAGCCCGCCGGTGCGCAGCCGGCCCCTCCACGTGCGACCGTCGCACGCGACCAGCTCCAGCACCCTGCCCCGCAGCACACCTGCGGCCGCGGGACGCTCGACGTGCACCCAGACGGCGCCGGTCGCGGTCGGGCTCGGCGCGGGCGACGGCGTGGGCGTCGGTGTCGGTGTCTCCTCGGGCGGTCCGTGGTGGACCACGTCGAGGGAGTGCCGGGCGGTCGCGGTGGAGAGGAGGACCAGGCGCTGGATCAGCCCGTCGGTGAACTTGGACGTGAGGCCTCGCGCCCGGGCCTTGAGGAAGTCGGGCAGCGGACCGAGCAGTGACGTGAGAGCACGACTGAGGGCGTCGCTCAGCTCCTTGGTACGTCGCGTGACGGTGGCCTCGACGACTGCCCGGGTGACGCGCCGCGGTCCGCGCTCCTTCCACTCCATCGGCTCGGTCGCGGTCTGCAGGCGGAGCTCGGCGACGCCGACGCCCTTCACGTCGCGCAGCACGCTGTCCTGACGCACGGTGAAGACCGCTCCGTTGCCCGTGACCTTCCAGCGCACCGGGCTGTCCCGCAGGCTCAGGTCCGGCAGCGTGACATTGACCAGCTTGGCGCAGGAGAGGACCTCCGGGGGCCACTGCGTCGGCGCGGGTGTGGTGACCCGCAGTGTGTCGGTGTAGGCCAGCGGGTCGCCACCCGTGACTCCGAACTCCGGCGACCCGGGGCTCAGGGTCAGGGTCGGCCGCAGGGGCTGCACGAGCGTCTTGGTGGCGGCGACGATCGCCGTGATGGCGGCGAGCTTCCCCACGATGTCCCGGATCGGTGCGAGCAGCACCTCCTTGCCGCCGACGATCACGACCTTGAGCCCCGCACGCAGGCCGTGGAGCACGAGGTTCGTGCCGTCGCCGACCCACGAGAGCCACTTCGGCCAGGAGGAGGTGTCGACGCGGGCGATGTCCAGCCCCCGGAAGAGCCCGTCGAACATGCTGTCGAAGAAGCTGCCGGCGGCCGCGCAGACGTCGGTGCCACGTTCGGTCGTGAACGACGAGAGCGTGTTGGCGTCCTGGCTCAGGCCGACGTCGACCATGTCCCGCGAGAACGCGACGAGAGCAACGTCGGGGAACACCGTCGCCGCGGGGTCGCTCAGGTCCAGGCCCAGGCCGAGCCGCTTGGCGGTGGGCTCGTCGCTCTGGAGGTAGCCGGCCAGGAGCTCAGCCATCGGGAGGCGTACCTCGAGCAGCTCGCTGAACAAGGCGTCCAGCTCGGCTCCCGTGGTGCCGTTACCCGCGGCCGCGGCGACGCCGAGGTTGCGCACCTGGCTCTGGAGCAGGCGCAGCGGCGACCGCTGCTTCGCACGGACGATCGGTTCGGTGTCCTCGGGGCTCTCGAAGGTCTCGATGCCCCACGCCGCGAGCTCGCGGACGTCGACGGCCAGCCGCGCGTCGTCGTACGGGCCGATGGTGAAGGCGGGTCGTTCCGCGAGCGCACGTGGTTGCGCATCCCGGTCCTGCTCCTGGCAACCGCTCGCGAGCAGCACGACGACCAGCGCGAGCGCCGCACGACGAAGCATGAGTGCACCTCCTCCTTCCACAGGCTAGGAAGGAAGAGGGCCTGATGGGTATCCCAGATACCGGGGATGCTCACGGTGAGTCGAGGGTGGTGCGAAGTAGGTCAGATGTCCTACTCTTGGAGGCGTGCCTCTTCACGCCTTCACCGACGATGCCCTGGGCAGCTCCGACACCGTCGACCTCGTCGGCCGCCTGGCCTCGGGTGAGGTGACTGCGAGCGAGGTCGTCGCCGCAGCGATCGCCCGCACCGAGGCGATGCAGCCCGAGCTCAACGGCCTCGCCTACGAGGTCTTCGACCGGGCCGCCGCCGCGGCGAACCGCCCGCGCATGGGCTACTTCGCCGGCGTACCCACGTTCGTCAAGGACAATGTCGACCTGCAGGGCACGCCTCGGCAGGAGGGCACCGACGCCTGGGAGCCGCGCCCGGCTGCCAAGGACGGCGACTTCGCCCGGATGTACCAGGCGACCGGGCTGCTGCCCATCGGCAAGACCCAGCTCTCCGAGTTCGGGTTCAGCGCGTCGGCCGAGCACCCCCGGCTCGGCGCGGTGCGCAACCCGTGGGACACCTCGCACTCCGCAGGGGCGTCCTCGTCCGGGTCCGCCGCTTTCGTCGCGGCGGGAGTGGTCCCGATCGCGCACGCGAACGACGGCGGCGGCTCCATCCGGATCCCGGCGGCCTGCACCGGCCTGGTCGGGCTCAAGCCCACCCGCGGCCGGCTCGCCCAGGACGCGACCATGAGGCAGATGCCGGTCCGGATCGTCGCCGACGGCGTCGTCACCCGCACTGTGCGCGACACCGCAGCGTTCTACCGCGAGGCCGAGAAGGTCTTCCGCAACCCCAAGCTCTCCGCGATCGGCGACGTCACCGGCCCGGGGCGTGCGCGCCTCAAGATCGCGGTGGTCACGCAGTCCATCGGCAGGGACGCGACCCCCGAGGTGCGCGAGCGCACGCTGGAGACCGCTGCGCTGCTGGAGGACCTCGGCCACCGCGTCGAGGAGATCCCGCCACCCATCCCGGCGTACTTCGCCGACGACTTCCTCCTCTACTGGTCGTTCCTCTCCTTCTTCCTGGTCCGCTCGGGGAAGCGTGCCTTCGGGCCGACCTTCGACAGCACCAAGCTGGACAACCTCACCCTCGGCCTGGCCCGGCACGCCCAGCGCAACCTGCACCGGCTGCCGCTGGCCACCACCCGGCTCGGTGCGTCCCGGCACGTGTCGGCGCGCTTCTTCGACAGGTACGACGCGGTGCTCACCCCGACGCTCGCCCAGCCCACCCCGAAGATCGGTCACCTCGACCCGACCGCGCCGTACGAGCAGGTCCTCGAGCGGCTGATGGACTGGGTCGCCTTCACGCCCCTCCAGAACGCCACAGGCGACCCGGCGATCTCGCTGCCCGTGGCCAGGAGCGCCGACGGCCTGCCGCTGGGCATGATGGTCGGCGCCGGCCGCGGTCGCGAGACCAGGCTGCTGGAGCTGGCCTACGAGCTCGAGGAGGCACGCCCGTTCGCCCGCATCGCCGGTTGAGCGCCGAGACGTAGCCCGAACGGGCTATGTCCGAGATGGGCGGTTCTCCTTACTTTCAGCAAATGGCTCCCTCCAGACGCCCTCGCCGACTCGTCACGGCACTCACCTTCACGACGCTCGTCGGCGCGCTGCTCGCGCTGCCGCAGACGGCCGCCACCAGCGCTTCCGCGGTCAAGGACCCAGAACGCAACAGCCAGGCGCTCACCGGCTGGGGCTGGCACACCAACGTCACCCCCGCGACCGTCACAGCGTTCGTCAACCAGGGCAACCGGATCGTTGACCTCGAGGTGAACTCCGCCGCGCCGAAGTTCTCGGTCAGCTACGTCTCCAACGCGGGCACCTACAAGCGCACGTGGTGGTGGTACTACGGCAAGACCGGTGCCAAGGTGAAGAGCCTCCTCAAGGCCAAGAAGGCCAGGCTCATCGACATCGAGCCCTACTCCACCTCCAAGGGCACCCGCTACGCCGTCGTGATGGTCAAGAACAAGGGCGTCGCCAAGAAGGCCTGGGGCTGGCACTACAACGTGCCGCTGAGCACCATCACGAAGTTCGCCAAGAACGAGAACATGCGCGTCATCGACGTCGACCGCAACCCGGGAGGCAAGTTCTCCGCGATCTACGTCAAGAACAAGGGTGTCGACAAGAAGAAGTGGTGGCACTACTACAACGTCTCCTGGGCGACCGTCGAGAAGCACCTGAAGAAGAACAAGGCACGGCTGATCCAGCTCGAGCGCAAGTCCTCCAAGAAGTACGACGTGGTGATGCAGCGTGGCTCGGGCGAGTACTGGTGGTGGGCGCGCAACGTGACACAGACCCGGCTGTCCCGTTTCGCCGACCAGACCGGCGGCCGCATCTTCCAGGTCAAGTCCCGCGTCGTCGACGGCACCCGTCGCTACGACGCCCTGCTGATCAACAACGTCAACGCGGAGAGCACCCGCATCCGCCAGCTCGTGTCCTCGAAGATGACCGGCGACTGGGGGTTCTTCCTCAAGCGAGTCGGCGGCGCGGAGGCGCTGGGCATCGGGGCCAGCAACGTCTTCGAGCCCGCCAGCATGATCAAGATCGTGCACGCCGTCACCGCGATGCGTCAGATCCAGAACGACCCGGCGGTCTCCGAGCTCACCGACGTCACCTGGTACGCGCACCCCGACTTCCCGGCCCGCTACCCGGGTGACACCGGCTACCGCGAGAACATCGGTGACGACCCTCAGCACGCCGACGTCTGTGCGTACAACGGTGACACGGGCGCGTTGCTGACCGGCTCGACGTACTCCGACGATCTCGGACCGGTGATCGTGGCCCAGACGCTGCAGCAGTCCGACAACCGCACGACCGATGCTCTGACGCGGCGCTTCGGCTTCGCGGTGCTCAACGCGACCAAGACGCTGGCCGGCATGACCAGTAGCAAGGTCAACCACCGCATCGGCTGCCCGGGCAAGGCCTCACCGCAGCCGCTCACGCACAACCAGCTCACGTTGCGCGACGCGGGCAAGATCTACGAGGGGATCCAGAACCTCAGCCTGCTCGACGCGACGCACCGGAACCTGCTCTTCACCTACATGAGTGGTGGCCCGATCGGCGACGGTGCGCTGAAGAACATGATCATCGCCGAGGCGAACGCGGCCGGCCTGAGCGTGACCGACCGCAACCGGTTCCTCGCACTGGTCGAGACCCGGTCGAAGGGCGGCTCCTACGGCTACTGCCCGAACTTCGACGGCAGCGGCACCTGCAACCCGCCGACCATGCAGAGCCGGACGGTCGGTGGCATCATCTGGCTGCCGTTCACCCTGAGCGGGCGGATCGTCGAGACGCCGTACGTCTACGGGCGCTACTTCGACTCGCAGTTCAGCTGCACGTTCGACACGACGTCCGACGGCAACTGCTCGGCCTTCAACAACAACAGCTCCGGCATGAGCACGGTCTCGGTGGAGATGTTCCGGGCGGAGGTCAAGAAGGCACTGGCGACCTGGTAGCGGCTACCACGGCGAGGGCTTGTAGTCCTTCACGAAGCAGCCGTACAGGTCCTCGCCGGACTCGCCGCGCACGATCGGGTCGTACACGCGCGCCGCACCGTCGACCAGGTCGAGCGGCGCATGCCAGCCCTCGGCGGCGATGCGCAGCTTCTCCTGATGCGGTCGCTCGTCGGTGATCCAGCCGGTGTCGACCGCGGTCATCAGGATCTTGTCGGCCTCGTACATCTCCCCGGCGCTCGTGCGGGTCAGCATGTTGAGGGCAGCCTTTGCCATGTTGGTGTGCGGATGGCCGGGACCCTTGTAACGACGGGAGAACTGGCCCTCCATCGCGGAGACGTTGACGACATACTTCCGTCGCGCCGGTGACTGGCGCATCGACTCCCGCAGGCGTGAGATCAGCAGGAACGGCGCGATCGAGTTGCACAGCTGCACCTCGAGCAGCTCCAGCGGGTCGACCTGGTCGACGACGTGGGTCCACGAGTTCGACGTCTGCAGATCGGGCAGCAGGCCGCCCGCGTCGACGGCGGTTCCGGCGAGGTGGGCGTCGAGGCTCGCGCTGCCGGCCCTCAACGCCAGAGCGGTCAGGCTCGCCGCCGACTCGCCGAGGTGGTGGGGCAGCGGGTGCTCGGCGAGCGCGCCGGTCAGCGACGCCGGGTGCGCCTCACTGATCCGGTCGAACGTCACCATCTCCGGGAGCCGGACCCCGCCGGGCAAGGGCGCGGACTCGGCCTCGACCAGCGGCGCGTAGGCACCGGGGGTGCGTCGTACGGTCTGGCAGGCGTTGTTGACCAGGATGTCCAGTGGACCGTCGGCCGCGACGTCGTCGGCGAGCGCGATCACCTGCGTCGGGTCGCGCAGGTCGATGCCGACGATCTTGAGCCGGTCGATCCAGTCCGCGGAGTCCGGCATCGAGGAGAAGCGCCTGATCGCGTCCTTGGGGAAGCGCGTCGTGATCGTGAGGGCAGCCCCGTCGCGCAGCAGGAGCAGGGCGATGTACATGCCGATCTTGGCCCGGCCGCCGGTCAGGAGAGCACGCCGCCCGGTGAGGTCGGTTCGCTGGACGCGCTTCGCGTGCGAGTACGCCGCGCAGGTCGGGCACAGCCAGTGGTAGAACGCATCGACGAGGGTGAAGTCCCCCTTGCAGATGTAGCAGCCGCGAGCAGTGATCAGCTCGCCGGCGAAGGTGCCGGTCGTGCCCGAGACGAGCGGGATGCCGTTGGTCTCGTCGTCGATACGCAGCCGGGAGCCGGTCGCCGTCTTCTCGATGATCGCCTGGTCGTGGGACTGCCGGGCCTCGCGGATCTCGGCACGGCGGGCCTTCTTGATCATCTTGTACATGTACGACGCGGAGCGCTTGACCGTCCGGATGTCCTCATGGTCGGGCGGCAGCTGCGGGAGCTGGGCCAGCACCTTGAGGGTGATGGCCAGCTCGTCGGGGTCGATCCGTTCGGGCGTCACCGGCGAAGTCTAGAACCGCACCGCTGGTCGAGCAGGTGGCGAGGTGCTGGGCCTAGGCCGTCTTCGCGCTGCGCACCCGCGGTGCCACGCGGTCGACGTACGCCGCGATCTCGGCCACGGCCTGCTGAGCCTCGGGCAGCGGCCGTGCCGCCTGCCGACGGGCGAGTACAGCGTGACCCCCTCACCCTCGACCCGCTGCGTGCTTCCCCTTGTGGACAAAGGGAATCCGGCCCCTTCCGCGTGGAAGGAGCCGGAGTTCCTTTGGTCGCCAGGGGTGGTAGCCGGCTCAGTCGGCGACGAGGCCGGCGACGCCGAACTGCTCGGTCACGAACGCCGTACCTGCGTCGGCCAGGCTCCCGCCCGCACCGATCGTGAACGACTGCACCGAGCCGTCACGCAGGCGCACGTGCAGGCTTCTGCCGTTCGGGGAGACCGCCGCGTCGGTCGGGCCGGCACCGGTTGTCGCACCGACGGCCGCGACGAGAGTCAGCTCGCCGGTGTGGGCGATCCGGTACGTCGAGATCGAGGCGCTCGCCGCGTTCACGACGTAGGCGTGGTCACCGGCGACCACCAGCCAGCAGGCGGCTGCCTGAGTGTTCGCCAGTGCGGCGGTCAAGGTGCTGAAGCCAGGCTGCACGCGGTACGACGAGGCAGAGCCGGTCGCTGCCTCCGAGACCACCAGCGTTCCTCGGCGGTCGAAGTCGAAGCCGTAGGGCACGGTGCCCGCCGAGGCGTGCACCCGGGCCTGACCGGCGTACCCACGACGAACGCGGAACGTGTCGATGCTGTTGCTCGCCCGCTCGGTGACCGCGAGCGTTCGCCCGTTCGGGCTGAACTGCACCTGTGCCGCGTCGACGGTCCCACCCGCCGGGTTGGGGGTCAGGGCGCGAGTGGAGCCGGGTAGGCGGCGCAGGTCGCCGGACTCGTCGTACCTGAAGCCGCGGATGGTGTCGCTGCCCTGGTTGAGCACGTAGCCGATGCCCCGGCGCACGGTCACGCTCACCGGACGGTCACCATGCGTGGAGATGGTGTCCTCCAGACGCAGCCCGTGCTTCGTCGTACGCAGGGCGGAGACCGAGTCGCTTCCCGCGTTGACCACGAAGAGCAGCTTGCCGTCACGGGCGATGCCGCCCTGCGACCCCAGCGACGCACCCGTTCCGACACCGCCCGCCGCGACCTGTCCGGCAGGCTGGAGCGAGCCATCCGCGTAGCGGTCGAACACCGCGATCGCGTTGCCTGCTGAGCTGTTGGTGGGCTGGTACACGTGACCCACGACCTTCGGGGTGGTCGCGTCCGCGGGGCTGGCGAAGCCAGCTAGGACGGCGGCTGCGGCGGTGGCGGCGAGTGCCTTCTTCTTCATGATCTCGGCCTTTCGGTGGTTGGGAGATGTGTGCCGATCACCCCGCCCAACTCGCGCTTCGGCGCCCTCCATCCCGAAATCCGGCCGCGTAAGCACTGGGTAAGGACCCGGTAAGCGCTTGGACACGCGAACCCGAACATCCCGCCCGCCTCCCCGCCAGCGGACGCGCGGGCCTCAGAAGCCGTCGAGCTCGACCGGGGACTGCGGCAGCCCTTCTCGCAGCAGGCGTTCGAGAAGCGCTGGGAGCGCGCGCGGTGAGAAGACGTTGCCGCCAGCAGCGAGCTCGGCGGGGCTCCACCACCGGAGCCCGTGGATGTTCTCCGCGGCCAGGCCTTCGGCCGTCAGGTGCGGCTGCGGGTCGAAGTTCGGGGTGCGCACTAGGTGGATGTGGTCGATCTGGCCGTCCCAAGAACCCATGGGGAGGACGGTGCGCTTCGTCCAGACCTGGGGCCCTAGAGAGTCGATGTGCAGACCAGTCTCCTCGCGCAACTCACGCTGCAGTGCAACGAGCCGCGTCTCGCCCGGCTCGATGCCGCCGCCAGGGCAAGCCCAGAGTCCGTCCGGGAGCTCAAGGCCCTCCCAGTCGAACCTCACCAGGAGAACGCTGTCGTCCGGGTCGACGATCAAGGCACGTACGCCCTCCCGGAACCTCATGGTCCAGGACCCTAGTCCGCGCCGGTCAAGGCGGCCGCCCAACGCTATTGACGTCTGACGAGTCGGATCTTGCCGGGTCTGATGCGTTCGACCTGGTAGCGGGGGTCGTGGGCCTGGGTGTGGTGTCGGGTGCAGGTCAGCACGCCGTCGTGGACGCTGGTGTGGCCTCCTTGGGACCAGGGGGTCAGGTGGTGGGCGTCGGCCCAGGTGGCGGGCATGGTGCAGCGCTCGACGGCGCAGGTGCCGTGTTGTTGGAGGTTCATCGCGAGGCGTTGCTTGGGGGTGTGGAACCGGGTTCTGCGGCCCAGGTCGAGGACTTCGCCGTGGCTGCCCAGGACGGCGGGGATGATCCCGGCCTCACACGCCAGCCTCCGGGCGAGCGTGGGTGAGATCAGGTCCCCGGTGTCCAGAGCGGCGGCCTGTCAGGCCGTGGAGCAGGGTGTCCAGCGGGATCGTGACCACCACGGTGGCGGCGACCCCACCGCAGGTGGGGAGCCGGTCAGTCGGGTAGCGGCTGATCCACTGGGTGAACGCCTCACCGCGGACCTCCGGCCGCGCCTTCCCGCCGGTGCCGGTGGTGATCGGGTCCGGACGGCTCGGGTTCATCAGCGGCTTCGAGCTGGCGGGTGAGCATGGCGGCGTGGAGGGTGGGGATCTTGAACCGGCCCTCGTGGGTGCCGTCTCCACAGTCCCGCACCGTCAGGAACGTCTTGCGGGCTGCGTCGCGTTCTTGGGCTTCGAGCTGGGCGGCGAGCTGGGCGTCGGCACCGTCGGGGTCGATCACCTCCAGCAGATGCTGCCCGAGTCGGCGTAGCTCCCGGGCGTCGTGTTGCGCGGCGAGGTTGACCAGGTGCTGCTCTGCCGTGTCCCGGTCGACCGGGTCCACCTCCGGGGGGAGGGCGTCGACCGCACGGAGGATCTCGGTGGCCTGCTCCAACACCACCGCACCCGAGGCCAACGCCCGCTGGGTGGTGGGGTGCTTCTCCAGGGCACGGGCGGTCTTCACCATCCGGGACGCCGAAGGACCCGTGATCAGGGTGAGGTCGCGGACCAGGGCGGCGGTGTTGACCGCGGCCCGCTCAGCAGCCAGGTCGACCACGTCGGCCTGGGCCACGACTGCCAGGGTCAGGGCGTCCAGGCGGGCCGCGGCGGGTGCAGGTCGGTGATGGTCTCGGCCAGCTCGTCGCCGGTCATCGACCAGGTCGCCGGGTCACCGAGCCGGGCGAAGGCGTCGAGCACCGCGCCGGCGAAGCTTGTGCACCGGGTGGGTGCGTTCGCTGGTCGGGGTGCTCTGGGTCATGGGTCCAGACTGCCAGGCACCTCCGACACTTTTAGCTCTGTTCGATTCCAGGTGTGGAAACCCGACCGAAGCCAGACGAGTGGCTGGGACCGGCGCCCAGCGCAGGGTGTGCGGAAGGCCGCTGGACCACCGCGGAACGTCACGACGTCACCGTCAAGAACTCGACCACGCAGAGACCGTCGGGGGCACTTGAGCGGCCACCTCACCGGAGTGGTCTCGAGGACGGCTCGCTTCGCGTCGCCTGCTCGACCAGCGATGGTGGTGTGGTCTCGACGGACGGCGGGCATGCTGGTCCCATGCCTGACATCACCATCACCGACAACCCGGACGCCGACCGCTACGAGGCGCACCTCGACGGCGAGCTGGTGGGGTGGGCGAACTACCAGCTGGCCAAGGGGCTCGTCGTCTTCACCCACACCGAGGTCGAGGACCGCTGCGAAGGCCTGGGTGTCGGGAGCGCGCTGGTGAAGTGGGCGCTGGACGACGTACGCAGGCGCGGGCTCACGGTGCTACCGCTGTGCCCGTTCGTCAAGGACTACATCGGTCGGCATCGCGAGTACGTCGACGTGGTCTACGGAGCGCCGGCGAGCAGGGTCATCGACTAGCGGCGTCGAGCCGCGCCAGGCCCTTCTCGAAGTCCTTGCCGACCAGCTTGTCCATGTTGAAGGCGAACCCGAAGACGCGCATGAACAGCGGGCGCGGGCCGGTCATCGACCACAGCACCTTGGAGCCATCGCCGTCGGGAGCGATGGTGAAGGTGGTGGTGTTGCTGGACTTGAACGGCTTGACGAAGTCGAGCTTGATCCGCACGTCAGAGGGGGCCGTGGCAGAGGTGATCTCCATGCGGCCCTGGCCGGCCTTCTTGTTGCCCGACCACTCGTAGACCGCGCCGGTCCCGGACTCGGCGCCGCTGTGCTTGCGCTCCAGGTCGGGGTCGAGATCCTCCCAGGGGGACCACTGTCGCCACTGGTGGAAGTCCGAGACGAGGTCGAAGACGCGCTGCGGCGGCGCGGCCAGTGTTGCGGAACGTTCCACGGTGTACGTCGAGGAGCCCATGCGAAAAACCTAGTCGATGAACCGATGAGTTCCTCCGTCGCCAAGCGTTCCACCTAGCAACAGGCCCTGCAACAGTGGGGACAACGGAGGAGGAGCAACCATGGACTGGAAGATCGAGGTCATCGTCGTACCCGTCACCGACGTGGACCGCGCGAAGGCGTTCTACACCGAGCAGCTCGGGTTCACGCTGGACGTGGACCACTCGGCGGGCGAGAGCTTCCGCGTGGTGCAGGCGACGCCGCCGGGCTCGGCCTGCTCGATCACGTTCGGCACCAACCTCGGCGGCGGGGAGCCAGGCACCGTCAAGGGCATCCACCTCTGCGTCGACGACATCGAGGCGGCGCACGAGCACCTGGAGTCCCAGGGCGTGAAGAACAGCGGGATCAAGCACTTCGGGCCGACCGGTCAGATGGAGGACGGCCCGCACGCCGAACGGGCCGACTACGGTTCCTACATCTTCCTGGACGACCCCGACGGCAACTCGTGGGCGGTCCAGGAGGTCAAGCACAACGTGCGATGAGCGTCCTCTCCGACGAGGCACTGCAGCAGCACCGGCGCGAGCTGCACGTGCACTGCTACCGGATGCTCGCGTCGTACGACGAAGCCGAGGACGCCGTCCAGGACACCTACCTCAGGGCCTGGCGCAGCCGCGACACGTTCGAGGGCGAGCACCTGCGCGCCTGGCTCTACCGGATCGCGACCAACGTGTGCATGGACCGGATCCGCTCACAGCAGCGGCAGGTCTCGGTCCTGCGCTCGGCAGCCGAGGTGCCGTGGCTGACGCCGTACCCGGACACCGTGCTCGACGACGGCCCAGACGAGTCGTACGTCGCGCGCGAGACAATCGAGCTCGCGTTCCTCGTGGCACTGCAGGTGCTGCCGCCCCGGCAGCGCGCGGCGCTCCTGGCCAGCGAGGTGCTCGGCCTCTCGGCGAAGGAGACCGCAGACCTCCTCGGTACGACAGTCGCGGCAGCCAACAGCGCCCTCCAGCGAGCGCGGGGGACCATGCGCAAGCACCTGCCGTCGCACCGCAGCGACTGGTCGGCCCAGGAGCCGAATCCTGCGGAGAAGGAGCTGCTCGCGGCGTTCATCGACGCCCACGAACGCTGCGACGCAGATGCCGCGATGGCGGTCGCCACCACCGACCTGCGGATCACGATGCCGCCGGCACCCGTGTGCTTCGACGGTCGCGACGTGATCCATCCGATCCTGCGCACGGCCTTCGGCCCCGAGCGCGACGGCGACTGGAAGCTGGTGCCGACCAGCTGCAACCTCATGCCGACAGCCGCGTCGTACTTGCGTCGTCCCGGCGACACCGAGTTCCGCGCGTTCAAGCTGGACGTGCTGCGGGTGGAGGGCGACCTGGTCGCGGAGATCACCACGTTCGGCCCTGAGCTCTTCGCGGCCTTGGGCCTCCCGCCCACCTTTCCGGTCGCTGGGCTTGTGTAGTTTCAAGCCATGTTCGAGTCTCTCGGGAAGCTTGTCTCGCGTCGTCCTTGGTTCGTGATCGCTGCCTGGCTGGTGGCAGCGGCGGTGATCTTGACGACCGCACCGGCTCTGGAGTCGACGCAGGACCAGTCCGAGTTCCTGCCCAAGCACTACGAGTCGGTGCGCGCCCTTGCGGTGCAGCAGAAGGCGTTCCCGGAGCGGGGCGAGACCGGCGCGATCATCGTGGTCGACCGCAAGGACGGCGGGCAGCTCACCGCTGCCGACGAGGCGAAGGTGGCCTCCATCGCCGAGGCGCTCAACCAGGAGAACTACGACAACCTCGGCACCGCTGCCGCCACGCCCGCCTCGTCGAACCGCGAGGTCCAGGCGATCTTCGTGACGGTCAAGAAGGGCAAGAACGCCTTCGACCCGACCGCGATCGACGACGCCAAGAAGATGCGCGCCGATCTCGAGCCGCTGGTCGAGGGCACTGACCTGCGCACGGGAGTGACCGGCTCCGCCGCGCAGTCGCTGGACTCCCAGGAGTCGTCGGAGAAGGCGCTCGCGATCGTCAGCGGCGTGACGTTCCTGCTGATCCTCATCCTGCTCGCGCTGATCTTCCGCAGCGTGATCGCCTGCGTGCTGCCACTGCTGACCGTCGGACTGGTCGGCACCGTGGCCAACGGCCTGATCGCGACCGCCAACAAGGTGTTCGACCTCAAGGCCGACAGCTCGATCACCGTGATCCTCTTCATCGTGCTGTTCGGCATCGGCACCGACTACATCCTGTTCTTCCTCTTCCGCTACCGAGAGGGCCTGCGCCAGGGCCGCGACGGCCGGTCCGCGGTCGCCTACGCCGTGGAGCGCGCCGGCGAGGCGATCGCGTCGGCCGGCGGTGCCGTCATCGTCGCGTTCATGGCGATGATCCTGTCCTCGCTCAGCATCTTCCAGTCGATCGGCCCAGCCCTCGCGATCGCCGTCGCCGCTGCCGTGCTGGCGGCGCTCACGCTGGTCCCGGCAGCCGCGGCGGTCCTCGGACCGAAGGTCCTGCAGTGGCCCTCCAAGAAGTGGATGGTCGAGCCCGACTCGAGCAGGTTCCGCGCCATCGGGGAGTCCGTGGCCGCGAAGCCCGTCCGCTACGCCGTGCTCTCGGCCGGGGCGCTCTCCGTGCTTGCTGTCTTCGCCCTCGGGTTCAACCCGACCTTCAACTTCACCGACGACAGCACCGCCAAGACCGAGTCGGGCAAGGCGCTGATCAAGCTGCAGGAGGCGACGTCGAGCGGCGCCGCCGACCCGACGACCGTGCTGCTCAGCTCGACCGACGGCGAGCGGCTGGACGACGCGGCCCTCGACGCCTACGGCGAGGAGCTGGTCAACACCAACGGGGTCGAGCAGGCCACGCTTGCCCAGCGCACCGACGACGTCGCGGTGTTCAGCGTGGTGCTCTCCGACGACCCGTCGTCCGACCAGGCTCTGGCGAACGTGAAGGGGCCGATCCGCACCGCTGCACATGAGGCAGCACCGGAGGGCACTCAGGCTCTGGTCGGTGGCACCACGTCGATCTTCGTCGACCTCGACAAGGCGATGGCCCGCGACTACTCCGTGGTCTTCCCGGTCGCCGCTCTCATCATCATGCTGATCCTGGCGCTGCTGCTGCGCAGCCTCGTCGCGCCGTGGTACCTCATGGTCTCGGTCGGGCTCGGCTTCGCAGCCAGCCTCGGCGCAACCACGCTGCTGTTCCAGCACGTCCTGGACGAGCCGGGCCTGATCTTCATCCTGCCCATCTACATCTACCTGTTCGTCGTGGCCCTCGGCACCGACTACAACATCTTGATGGTGGCCAGGCTCAGAGAAGAGGCACGCGAGGGCCTGGAGCCGAGGCCCGCGGCCGCACGGGCGATCGAGCACGCGGGGCCGACCATCGTGGCGGCGGGCCTGATCCTGGCCGGCACGTTCGCCTCGCTCATGCTGGCCGAGGGCTCGTTCTTCAAGTCGATGGGCTTCTCGTTCTCCACCGGCATCGCGATGGCTGCGTTCGTGATGGCACTGTTCCTCACGCCCGCGCTGACCGCCCTGATCGGTCACGCGGCGTGGTGGCCCGGTCACGGCGACGAGACCCGCGCGGAGCTCCGCGAGGAGGTCAGCGACCCGGCGTGACCAGCCCGTGGTCGAACGCGTAGACGATCGCGGCGGCCCGGTCGCGTAGGTCGAGCTTGGTGAAGATGCGGCCGACGTGGCTCTTCACGGTCACCTCGGAGATCACCAGCTCCTCGGCGATCTCGGTGTTGGAGTGCCCGCGGCCCATCAGCCGCAGCACCTCCAGCTCGCGACCGGTCAGCTGGTCGGCCGAGACCGCCGGCCGCTCGGTGGGAGCCGCGCGGTAGGTCTCCAGCACCCGCGCGGTGATCGCGGGGTCGAGGAGGGCACGTCCGGTGGCGACCGTCTGCACGGCACGCACCAGGTCCTCGGCCGCGCTGTCCTTGAGCAGGAAGCCGGCGGCACCGGCCCGCAGGGCTCCGGAGAGGAGCTCGTCGTCGTCGAAGGTCGTGAGTACGAGGACAGGCGGCGCGTCCGGCGTACGACGAAGCCGGCGGGTCGCCTCGATCCCGTCGACCCGGCGCATGCGCAGGTCCATCACCACCACGTCGGGCCGAGAGGTCGCGACGGCCTCCTCGACCTCGTCGCCGTCGGTGCACTCACCGACGATGACGATCCCGTCCTTGCGGCGCAGGATCCGGCGCAGGCCCGACCGCACGAGGTCCTGGTCGTCGACGAGGAGGACCTTGACCAGGTCCTCCTCGGTCAGGGTGCTCATGCGGTCTCCGGCGAGCTCGCGCCGCGCAGGTCGCGCAGCTTGGGCAGGGGACAGCTGTGGGCGTGCGGGTTGGCGAACTCGACCTGCACCCGCCACCCGCGGGCGTCGGGGCCGGCGGTGAGGTTCGCGCCGAGCGAGGTCGCGCGTTCCTGCATGCCATGCAGCCCGGAACCCCCGCCGACCGCGCCGACCGGGTGGGTGAGGCTGTTGACGATGGTGACCCGGGCCGGGTCGCCGGCCAGGTCGAGGGTGACGCGAGCAGCAGCGAGGGGCTCGTGCTTGGCGATGTTGGCCAACGACTCCTGAACGATGCGGAACAGGCCGGTGCGGACCGCTGCGGAGAGAGTGGCACCGTCTCCCGCGACCTCGAGCTCGACGTCGAGACCCGCCGAGCGGAACTGCTGGACCAGCGCGGGCACGTCGCTCAGGTCCGGGGCGGCCTGCAGGCTGCCGCGATCGGAGTTGAGCAGTCCCACTGTCTGCCGGATGTCGTGCATGGCCTGGCGGCCGACGGTCTCGGCGTCACGCAACGCGTCGATGGCCTCGTCCACGTCGCCGCCGTCCTCGAGGTCGCGGCGAGCCGCAGTGAGGTGCAGCAACGTGACGCTGAGGGAGTGCGCGATCACGTCGTGCACCTCGCGGGCGATCCGTTGCCGCTCCTCGAGCGCGGCCTGGGCCTCACGTTGCACCTGCTCCTCCTGCTGGCGGTCGATCCGCCGCTGCTGGGTCTGCATGATCCAGCCGAGGTCCCAGCCTGCGATGACGACCGCGACGGCGAACCCGGTGCCGTGGAAGTCGGTGAACAGCCCGAGGCCGAGCATCCCCGCCAGGGTGACGCTGAAGACGACGGCGCTGCGACCTACGGGCTCGAGGGCGCCGAAGCGTCCGACGATCAGGGCCACCGCGAGCAGGGTGAAGTCGAACTCGACCGGGTAGGCCCAGCGCAGTGCTCCCAGCGGCGCCAGAGAGGCCAGTGCGAACACGAACCATGGCATCCGGGGCCCGAGGATCTCGCTGGTGGCGTAGGCCAAGATCGTCAGAGCGACCAGCCCGGCTGCCTCCTGCGCATGCCCCTCGTCGATGCGCTGGGTGATCGAGAGGACCAGTGCCACGAACGTGAACCCGTGGAAGAGCAGCGGAACCCACGGAGCGTAGTTCGGGTAGCCCGCTGCCACCCACCGCTCCTTGGCCTTCCAGTACCACCGCTCCAGCGCAGTCACCTCTCCAGCGTAGGGCGGCCCTCGCGCGCGCACATCCGACTGCGGTAGGAGCGGGGCTCCCCCTCCGGTCGCAGCCGGAAGTCCCTACCGCAGCACGCTGAAGCGAGGCGTCGCTCTCCGTAGTTTCGAGGCATGACCACCACCTGGGACACCGTCCACCGCCGTACGGACCTGCTGCACCACGTCGTCGCCGAGCTGGACGCCGGTGCCAACGAGCTGCCCTGGACTCCCGAGCTCGAGGCCGAGTTCGGCGACCGCGACCGCCTGCTCCTCGCTCTGCAGGACCTCTGGAGCCGCGGACTCGAGGGCAGGATCCACCTGGGCCTGGAGATGGACGACCACGAGCTGACCGACACGGTCGCGGATGCCTGGCGGTTCACGGCCGAGCGGCTGCCCGGCGTACGCCGGATCCTCGACCTGAACGCGACCGCGACGGTGCTGCAGCACGCAGTGCGGGTCGAGGCCCAGATGGTCGCCGTGGCCGCAGGACTCGCCGCGTTCGGCGACCCGGTCGGTCGCACGGTGGCTCTCGGCCAGACGTTCGTGCGCGGCCTTCGCGCGGACGGGAAACCGGCGCGGCGCGTGGTGCGTCAGCCACTGGTCGTCCGCCTACGTGAGGCCTGGGCCAGGTAGCCACCCCGCCGGGGTCCATCGGTTGCCTTGGGCCATGCCCTCGCAGCGTCCCGCGATCGTGGTCACCGGTGGCCCGGGCACGGGGGAGACGATGCTCGCCGAGCGGCGCCGAACCGTGCGCTGTCGACCAGCCTGCCCGGGGTGTTCGCCGTGGGCGACGTGCGCAGCGGCTGGATGAAGCGCGTCGCCTCGGCATCGGGGAGGGCGCTGCGGTCGTCCAGCTGGTGCACGCCCACCTCGCAGGTCAAGGCTCGCTGTTGAGGTTGGTCCACCCACTCTGACCCGCACCGACGGTTCTCATCGGGCTTTTTCACAGTCACCGCACAGATGCTGTCTGGGCCAGGCACAGCGGAGGTCCCGAGAGTCGTCCCATGCGCAAACCGAGCAGACATGTCGCGACGGTCGTGGTGGTAGCCCTCGCCGGCGCCGGAGGTACGACGTGGTGGCTGACCCGCCCCGAGCCGGCCGCCGCGCAGGCGGCGACGATGACCGTCTCGCGGGAGACCTTCAAGGACACCGTCTCGGCAAGCGGCACGATCGAGCCGAAGCGACAGGCCGACCTGTCGTTTACGGTGACCGGCACCGTGACAGCGGTCAGGGTGCGGGAGGGCCAGCGAGTCCGCAAGGGTGATGTGCTCGCGGTCGTCGACGACGACCTCCTGCAGAGCGACGTCGACGCCAAGGCGTCCGCCCTCGACGCGGCCCGCACGCGGCTCGACGACGACCAGGACGCGGACGCGTCCGACACCCAGCTCGCCTCCGACCAGGCGGCGGTGGTCGACGCCGAGTCACAGCTCGCGCAGGCCGAGGAAGCGCTCTCGAACGCCAGGCTGCGCAGCACGATCACCGGGACGGTCGCCTCCGTCGACGTCGCGGTGGGAGACACCGTGGGGGGCACGCAGGCACAGCAGGGTGAGCCCGCCGACGTGACCGTCGTGTCGGCGCAACGCTTCCTGGTCGAGGCGCAGGTCGCGACGGCCGACATCGACCGGGTCAAGAAGGGCCTGCAGGTCGAGATCACACCGACCGGGGCGACCGAGCCGGTCTACGGCACCGTGCGCTCGGTGGGCCGGGTCGCGGAGGCGCAGGAGAACGGAGCCGCGACCTTCCCGGTCACCGTCGAGGTGACAGGTCGTCGCAAGGACGTCTTCGCCGGAGTCGCGGCGACGCTGCAGATCGTCGTACGCCAGGTCGACGACGTGCTCGCCGTACCGTCCATGGCCCTGCGCCAGGGCGACGACGGCACCTTCGTCTACCGCCTGGTGGACGGAAGACGGGTGCGGACGCCGGTCGAGACCGGCGAGACGTTCGGCGTTTCGACGGAGGTCGTCAGCGGGCTTGCCGAGGGCGACGAGGTCGAGGTGGTCTCGTTCGCGCGCACGCCGGGTGGCAACGCCCCCGGTGGAGGAAATGTGCAGCTGCCGCCGGGCGGCATGGTCTTCGGCGAGGGCGGCGGCCCCGGCGTCCGGATCGAGACGGCGCCGTGAAGCCGGTCATCGAGATGACCGAGGTGCGCAAGACCTACGTCAGTGGCTCGCTCGCGGTGCAGGCGCTGCGGGGGCTGACCGCCACGATCCACGAGGGCGAGTACGTCGCGGTGGTCGGTCCGTCCGGGTCGGGCAAGTCGACGCTGATGCACATCATCGGGTGCCTGGACGTGCCGACCAGCGGCAGCTACGTGCTGGACGGGACCGACGTCGCCACCATGAGCGAGGCCGACCTGGCCGTCGTACGCAACCGGAAGGTGGGCTTCGTCTTCCAGCAGTTCAACCTGCTGCCGAGCCTGACCGCGCTGCGCAACGTCGAGCTGCCCCTGGTGTACGCCGGAGCCCCCAAACCCGTGCGCAGGGAGAAAGCCCTGCAGGCACTCGCGAAAGTCGGGCTGGCCGACCGCGTGGAGCACCGGCCGGGTGAGCTGTCGGGCGGCCAGCAGCAGCGCGTCGCCGTCGCCCGCGCCCTCGTCACCGAGCCCGCGCTGGTGCTCGCCGACGAGCCGACCGGCAACCTCGACTCGGGCTCCACTGTCGACATCCTCGCGCTGTTCGACGAGCTGCACGCCTCCGGCCGGACCGTCGTGCTGATCACCCACGAGCCCGATGTCGCGGCCAGAGCCCAGCGCACGCTGGTGATCCACGACGGCACGCTGCTCGACCGGGCGATGGCATGACCCGCGAGCAACGGAGAGTCCGCCGTCTCACCACCATGAGCTGGTGGGAGACGTTTCGCAGTGGTGCCGAGGCGATCCGGTCGCACCGCCTGCGCTCCGGACTCACGATGCTCGGCATCGTCATCGGGATCTCGTCGGTCATCGTGACCGTCGGTCTCGGGCTGGGCGCCCAGCGCGAGGTGCGCGAGCAGATCGACGCTCTGGGCAGCAACCTGCTGATCGTCTCGCCAGGCAGCAGCACGTCGTCCTCCGGTGTGCGCGGCGGCTTCGGATCGGGCTCGACCTTGACGCTCCAGGACGCGGCGGCCCTTGCCAGCAAGGACGTTGCGCCCGATGTCGGTGACGTCGCCCCCGTCGTGACGTCGTCCGCCGCTCTCGTCAACGGCACCACGAACTGGACGTCGCAGCTGGTCGGCGCCACCACCGACTGGCCGTCGGTCCGCAAGCGCGAGGTGGCGGTCGGTCGGTTCTTCACCGACCGGGAGATCACCGAGGCCGCACCCGTGGTCGTGCTCGGCGCGGACACGGCGAGCGAGCTGTTCACCCGCGGCAACCCGGTCGGACAGACCGTGACGGTGTCCGGGCGGCCGATGACCGTGATCGGCGTCCTCGTCGGCTCTGGTGCATCGTCGAGCGACGCCAGCGAGGACGACCTCGCGGTCACGCCGCTCACCACTGCCAAGCAGGTCACCGGCTCGACCAGCAGCACGGTGTCGACCATCTACGTCCAGGCCGCCTCGCAGGACGCGCTGTCCGCGGCGTACCAGGAGGTCGACGCGCTGCTGCGCAACCGGCACGGCGTGACCGAGGCGGACTTCTCCATCAACTCCCAGGAGTCCCTGCTGGAGACGGCCAACGCGACGAACCGTACGTTGACCATCCTGCTGGGCGGGGTCGCCGCGATCTCGCTGCTCGTCGGCGGCATCGGGGTCATGAACATCATGCTGGTCTCGGTCACCGAGCGGGTCCGCGAGATCGGCCTCCGCAAGGCGCTCGGGGCGACGCCGTCGGTGATCCGTCGGCAGTTCCTGGTCGAAGCCGGAGCCCTCGGCAGTGCGGGCGGCGTCGTCGGTGTCGCGCTGGGCATCGGCACCGCGTTGTGGCTGCCGAGCCTGATCGACCAGCCGGTCAGCATCTCTGCGCTTGCGACGGCAACGGCGATCGGCGTCGCCCTCGTCCTCGGCGTCGGCTTCGGGGTCTATCCCGCTAGCCGCGCCGCGAAGCTCACCCCCATCGACGCTCTGCGGAGCGAGTGAGGAACTCCCATGCACCCCCTGAAGACCGCCGTCGCCGCGGCCGCCACCCTGCTGATCACCACCTCTGCGTGTGGAGGCCAGCCGGAGCAGGCTGCCGCGGCGACGGACCAGACCCCGGACACCTCGACCCAGGCCCGCGCCTTCCCCGGCGCGAGCGGGGAGATCGCCGCGATCCACGGAAGGACGCTGCAGGTCCAGAACGCGATGGACGGACAGGTCGCGGTGACCTGGACCGGCGGCACCACCTTCACCTCCCAGGTGAAGGCCACGCGCGAGGACCTGGAGATCGGCGACTGCGTGATGGTTGTCGGCGAGGGGGACGACGGGGTCACCGCCCAGAGCGTCCGGATCACCGCGAAGGTCGACGGCTCCTGTGCCCCCGCGATGCGCGGTGGGCCCCGCACCCTGACCGAGGGTGAGCCGCCGGCGGATCGCCCCAGCGGTCTTCCCAGCGACCGCGCCAGCGGCGGTCCCGGTCGCGTGATGCTGGGCGGCGCGTTCGGAGAGGTGACCGCGCTCGACGGGGACACGCTCACGGTGGAGACGTCCGGCCCGGCCGACCCGACGACGCGGACCGTCACGACGACGGCCGGCACGACCTGGACCGACACCGTCTCGGCGACCGAGGAGGCGTTGCAGGTCGGCAGGTGCGTCAACGCAGAGGGGGACAAGGACGACACCGGAGCGGTCACCGCTACCACCGTCGCGGTCTCCGACCCGGTCGACGGTGAGTGCGGCTTCGGCGCCGTACGACGGATGGCCCAGCCGTGAGGTACCGCAAGGCCGCTGCCGCTGGTGCCGCCGTCCTGCTCCTCGGTGGTGCCGCCACCGCCGCGCGCGCCCAGGAGGAGTCCGGACCCCGCTACCGGCTGGCGACGGCCCGGATCGGCGACGTCGAGCAGACGCTCGCGCTGAGCGGCAGCATCGAGCACTCGAACCGCTCCGACGTGGGCTTCGCCGCCAGCGGCACCGTCGCGAAGGTGTACGTCGAGGAGGGCGACCGTGTGCGCAAGGGCCAGCGGATCGCAGCCCTCGACACGGGCGAGCTGAAGGCGGTGGTCACCTCCGCCGAGGCGACCCTCGCCAGGGCGAAGGCCCAGCTCGAGGCCGACCAGGACGCGCAGGAGCAGGTCGTCGAGGAGTCGGTGCAGCAGCCGCAGCAGCAGCCGAAGACCCCACGCACGCCCCAGCCGCAGCAGGAGCCGGAGCCGCAGCAGCCTGACCCCGCGGTGCAGGAGGCCCTCAAGCAGCTCGCCGCGCAGCAGCAGGCCGTGCGCGAGGCCCAGACCCGGACGACGGGGGCGATCGCCGCCGCCAGGACCGCGCTCGCCGCGCAGCAGACCGCCTGCGCCGAGCCGGGCGAGGACTGCACCATCGCGCTCTCCGAGGTTCAGGCGGCCCAGGACGCCGTGGCCACGGCCCAGGATGCGCTGCAGACATCGCTCGTGACGCTGGCGCAGACCCTGACGGCGGCAGCCACGAAGATGCAGCCGGCCGCCGCGACGAGCGAGTCCGTCGTCATGCCGGCGATCGCGATGGACACGTCGCGCGACGAGACCGCCGACTCCTCAGCCGGCACGATCGCCGCGGACCAGGCCGCGATCGACCAGGCGAAGGCCGACCTGCTGGCCGCCCAGAGATCTCTGGCTGCGGCGGTGCTCCGCGCTCCCCGCGCCGGCACGGTCGTGACAATCGACGTGGCGCGCCACGCCGGCGTGACAGCAGGCACTGCCGTGGTCACTGTCGTCGGGGCGGGTGCCACCACGGTCGAGGTCGACGCCGACGCCGAGCAGGTCGAGCAGCTGGAGACCGGCCAGGAGGTCGGGGTCACGGTGCCCGGCCGCGACAAGGTCTTCGCCGGCGAGGTGACCCGCATCGGGATGCTTCCCACGACCGGTCAGGACGCGACGACCTACCCCGTCACCGTGACCCTGGCCGGCGGTCGCGGACTCCCGACCGGTGCCACGGCGAGCCTGGCGGTCGTGGTCGACACCGCATCAGGCGTCGTGACCGTGCCGGCCTCAGCGGTGAGCAACGGCAGCCTCAAGGTGCTGCGGGGGGACCGCGCAGTCTCCCGCAAGGTCACCGTCGGCGCGGTCGGAGCCACCACCTTGCAGGTCAGCGGCATCGAGGCGGGTGACCGCGTGGTCCTCGCCGACCGGGACGCCGACCTGCCGAGCTCGGACGGGCAGCAGCGGATGCCCGGCGGCGGCCCGGGTGCCACGTTCCAGCGCGCACCTGGTGGGACGGTGATGCGACTCCCCGGGTGACCACCCGCACGGCCTATGGCCGCGGAGCACCCGCGGCTAGGCTGCGAAGACCCGGCCGGGGGCCGGTGTTAGACCGTGGGGTCGACCTGTCTCGGATCTCTGCTGTGCTGTCCGCTCTCCTGTGCTGCTGAGCCCTGCTCCTAGTGCCCCAGGGCGCCCAGGCCAAGGGCGGGGGCTGGGAGATCTCGATGTACCCGACGTTGCAGGCCGACGTCGCCTTCGTCAACCTGGGTCACGTCGCCGGACGCCCGGGCAACGTGCACGCGCTCAGTGTCGAGCTCGAGATGGACGACGACTCCCAGATCAAGGTCACCTGGACCAACAACCTGAGCACGATCCGGGCGCGTGGTCCCGTGGACCTCTGGCTGTCGGACACCGACGAGACTGTCCCGACCTACCTCGATCTCACGATCAAGCCGGTCGGAGACCTGGTCCGCACCGTCACGATCTTCGACGGCGAGGTCGACGGCGACAGCCACCAGCAGAAGCTCGTTCAGCTGTCCCGCGCCGACCTGCGGACCAAGGGGTCCCTCGGCTGGCTAAGCGCCTCGCACCTTCGGGACAACTTCGTCACCGGCCCGCAGAACCAGGTGACGCTGAGGACCGAGTACACGCGCGGCCTCGGCGACGGGGTCGGACAAGCGCCTCAGCGGTAGCGGCCGAGCACGGCCTGGACCGTGCCGCGCCGCGCCCGCTGCTTCAGATAGCCGCGGCGCGGGTGCGCGCCGAACTCGACGGTGACCGCGGTGCCGTCGTGGTGGCGGTTGAACCACATCGTCATCGTGCCGTGGCACACGCCGCCGCACTCGAACGACCGCCGGGGCAGGTTGAGCCCGCGGGCCAGGCGGCGCAGGAACGACTGGCGCTCACCTGAGCGGCCCACGCCGTACAGCGGCTGGTGGAACGAGACGATGAACCGCGGGTCGATCTCGTGGACGAACCGCTTGAACGCCCTTGTCTCCGGCTCGCTGAACGCCCGTCTGCCCGCGTAGTACCTGCCCTTCAGGGGCGTCCACCTGTAGCCCCAGTTGCGGTTGAGGTCGACCCCGTGCGCGTTGCCCCTTCGGTTGCGGGCCACGCCGTCGGGGTTGATCGTCGGCACCACCCAGAGGTCGACGCCCTTGATCCGCCGCCCGTCACGGATCGCCCTGGCCACCGTGATCCCGGCCTTCTCGTCGCCGTGGAGTGCCCCGAGCACGACCGCCTTGACCTTGGCGTCCGGGTCGCCGACGCGGTAGGCCCGGATCGGCCGACCCTTCACGCTCGTGCCGATCCGTCGTACCTCGACCACGTGCTTGCCCGGCGCCTCCGCCTCGGCGGGCGCGACGACGAGGAGGGGCGTGACGAGGAGCAACGGGAGCAGGCGGCGCATCGCCTCAACCTACTTCGGTACGGTCCTGCCATGCGGTACTTCGTGACCGGTGGCTCCGGGTTCGTGGGACAGCACCTGGTCCGCAGGCTGGTGGCCGACGGGCATCAGGTGCTCGCCCTGGCGAGGTCGTCGACCTCGGCTGCGACGGTCGAGGCTGCGGGTGCCACCGTGCTGCGCGGAGAGCTGGCTCGGATCCGGGAGCGGGCCGGCGACCTTCGCGGCTACGACGTCGTCGTCCACGCTGCTGCGGACACCCGGCAGTGGGGAAGCCCCTACGAGTTCGACGAGGTCAACATCGAGGGCACCCGCGAGACGCTGCTGGCCGCCAAGGACGCCGGCATCGGGGTGTTCGTGCACGTCTCCACCGAGGCGGTGCTGGCCGATGGGCGGCCGCTGGTCAAGGTCGACGAGACGCATCCGCGGCCGGTCGCTAACCCTGGCCTGTTCCGGCGTGGGCACCGGCACGCAGGCGACTACCCGCGCACCAAGAGCGCGGCGGAGCTGTTCGCGCTCAGGGCCGACAGGCCTGGCTTCCGCGTCGTCGCCGTACGTCCTCGGCTGGTGTGGGGTCCAGGCGACACCACCGTCCTGCCCGAGGTGCTCGCAGCCGCGAGCAAAGGCCGCTGGTCGTGGGTCGACGGCGGGCATTACCTCACCTCGACCTGCCACGTCGCCAACGTGTGCGAGGGGATCGTCCTCGCGGCCGAGAAGGGCAGCGGTGGGCAGGCGTACTTCCTCACCGACGGGCCCGACGTGGAGCTCCGCGAGTTCCTGACCCGCTGTGCCCAGGCGTACGACGTGACGCTGCCCGACCGCTCGGTACCTCGGAGCCTGGCGCGTGCCGCCTCGTGGGGGGTCGACGCCGCTTGGCGAACCCTCCGGCTCAAGAGCACGCCGCCGGTGACCTGGACGGCGTTCGCCCTCGCGGGCCACGAGGTGACCGTCGACGACTCGAAGGCCCGGCGGGAGCTCGGCTACCGCGAGGTCGTCACGCGAGACGAGGGCTATCTCTCGCTGCCGGCTCGGTGAGCTCGAAGAAGTCGCGCGGGCGGAACCTGAACAGCGCTGCGACGAGGTTCGACGGGAAGGTCGAGATGCGGGTGTTCAGTGCCCGGACGTTGCCGTTGTAGAAGCGCCGGCTCGCCGCGATGCGGTCCTCGGTGTTGGTCAGCTCGTCCTGGAGCTGCAGGAAGCCCGCGCTCGCCTTCAGGTCCGGGTAGGCCTCGGCGCGGCCCAGGACGGTGCGTACGGCGCCGCCGAGGTGCTCCTCGAACGGCTCGCGCTGCTTGGGCGTCTCGTTGCGATGTGCCTCGGCTTCGGCGCGCGCAGCCGTGACCCGCTCGAGGACCTCGAGCTCGTGCTCGGCGTAGCCCTTGACCGTCGCGACCAGGTTCGGGATGAGGTCGTGCCGCCGCTGGAGCTCGACGTCGATCTGCTTCCACGACTCGTCGACGAGCGTGCGCTGCGAGACGAAGCGGTTGTAGGAGACGACCAGCGCGAGCGCCAGCACGAACAGTGCCCCGCCGGCGATCGTGAGCACGGCCTGCCCGGTGGTCACGGGGTGGGTCCTTTCGCCTCGCGCCAGACGAACTCCGGGATGCCGTCGAGCACGGCGTCGAGAGCCCCGAGGCGGCGCTCCAGCTCCGCCAGCGTGTGCCGGCCCTCTTCGTAGGCCAGGATCCAGTCCTTGTTGAAGGTCCAGCCGATGTCACGGTAGCCGAGCAGGGCCTCCATCATCCGCGGGTGCAGCACGTCGGAGGCGAACTTGCGGTCCTCGCAGGTCACCGTGAACGCGCGGTTGAAGTCCTCCGACTCCAGCTCGATGTCGCGGTTGAGCAGCTTGCCGACCACGCGCATGAACATGCCCTCGGGTGTGACGCGCAGGTCGGGGAACCTCACGCCCGCGTCGATGGCGACGATGGCGTAGGGGTGCGACACCTCGCGCCTGGTCGTGTGCCCCTGAGCGTTGGTGCTCGTCTCGGTGGTGTGGAAGACGTAGTCGAAGACGAGCACACCGCGGCCGTCGTACAGGCCGGTCATGACGTTGCTCGCCCGCCGGTCGTGCCCGCTGCCGAACGGTGTGCCGTCGAAGTGTGTGGTCCAGCGGTCGTCCCGGGGGGCGAAGGTCCACCCCCTGCTCACGGCGTACGCGTGGAGCTCGTCGCGCCGCTTCCTCGCCTGGACGGCGCCGAGGATCGCCAACCCGACGACGATCGCCACACCCAAGGCGAACAGTGCGATCAGGGCCCCCGCGTCCATTCTCACAGCGTAGAGCCATCCACGCGCGTGGCGGCTCCGTACCAGCACCATGAAGCCATCAGCCGCGACCCTCGTCGCCACCACCGCCCTGTTCGTCGCCTTCGGAGGTACGTCGTACGCCGCAGCGAAGATCGGCTCCGCAGACGTCAGGAACGACTCGCTCAGGAGCTCAGACATCAAGGACGGCACGCTGCGGAAGAAGGACCTCCGCCCCGGTGTCCTGACGACGGGGCCTGCCGGCCCGCAGGGACCCGCTGGCGCCGGTCGCTGGGTCCTGGTCAACGCTGCCGGTGAGATCGAGGCACAGTCGGGCGGCTTCACGGTGACCGCCGCCTACGTAACGCTCGGTGAGCCGAACCCGCTGCGCGCCAACGGCAACGTGTACATCAACGCCAACGAGCCCCTGACCAACAACGGTGTGGTCGCCAGTATCGCGCTGCAGAACCAGGTCGACCAGAACGGCGACATGCTGACCAACGGCCGCGGCGTCGGTCCCGACGCGAACCCGGAGTTCGCCGGCGAGATCAGTGCGACGCAGTGCCAGATCGCCGGGCAGGTCGCCTGCGCGCCGCCGGGCACGGGCAACGTCAACCACTTCGTGGTCAGCCCGCGCAACAGCGACGGCAGCTTCACCGTCGACGGGGCGCGCAAGCGGTTCTACGTTGTGGTCAGCGGCGACTCCACGGACTACGTCGCGCCCTGACCCTAGGATCGCTGCATGGGTCTGCTCACGCCGCTCGCGGTCAAGATCGGCGCCATCCCCTGGCTGCCTCGTTTCCTCCCTCAGATCGTGTGGGTCGACAAGCTGATCCAGCGGGTCACCGGAGGCAGGCTGACGCTCCTCGACCTGGCCGGGCTGCCGAGCGTCATGCTCACGGTGGTCGGCCGCAGGAGCGGCATCCCGCGCAGCAACCCGCTGCTGACCGTGCCCTACGGCTCCGACCTGCTGGTCGCCGGCTCGAACTTCGGCGGGGCCAAGGAGCCGATGTGGGTCAAGAACCTCGAGGCCGGCCCCGAGGTGACCGTGCGCTTCCGTCGTCGTACGTCGACCATGGTCGCCCGCCGGCTCGAGGGTGACGAGCGGGCGGCGGCGTGGGCGCACATGCTCCAGACCTGGCCGAACTTCAGCAAGTACGAGGTGCGCACCTCACGCACCATCAAGGTGTTCCTACTGACCCAAGCGCCCCACCAGTGACAGCAGCCGCGACGACGGACCACCCATCGGTACGTCGAGCGCGGGCGCGAACCGCTCTGGCCGGTCGGCCTCGGTGACGAAGACGTCGACCCAGGGCAGCAGGTCGAGCGCGAGCAGGGCCGGGAGCGGCTTGCGGGAGCCAGTCGCCTGGGAGACGTCCCAGCCGTGCAGGACCACCTCCAGGGCCCCGGCACAGGCCAGCAGGGACGCGGCGAGCGGCCGGTCGCCGACCATGACCTCGTCGTCGCGGGCAAGGGCGGACCAGGCGCCGAGCAGCGTGCAGGCCTGCTGACGAAGCGTCTCCACGGCGTCGACGGGGGAGGGCGGGCCTTCGGGCGTGCACAGCTCGACGTAGCCGAGGTCCGCTGCCTCGGTGAGGGCAGCGAGCGAGTCGACCATGTGGTCGAGCAGGTCGCCGAGGTCCCAGGCAGGGCAGGGCGTGGGCCGCTCGAGCATGCTCGGGGTGACCTCCATGAGCGCGAGGCGTGTGTAGCCGATGGCCCTTTCGAGCATCCCGAGCGACTCGATGAGCGGCGGCGCGTAGATCGATGCCGACCGCATGACGTCTACCCCTCCGCTGGCAGGACCGCTGGCAGGCCGAACGTCTCGAACAGCCGTGGCTCGAAGAACGCACCGACGTGGGCGACCCGGCCGTCCTCGATGGTCAGCACCTGCAGGTGGAACGGTGTGTAGTCGCCGTTGAGCTGCTTCATGTAGAGCCCGAACGCCGGCTGCCCGTTGGCCGAGGTCTGCACCATGCGCATCTCGTGCACGCCACCGGGGCAGTTGACGTCGATGAGCCGGCCGATGTTCTCCGCACCCTGGTACCAGCCGACGAACGGAGGCATCTCCCAGACAGCGTCCTGCTTGAGCAAGGAGACGATCGTGGTGATGTCCTTCTCCCAGAAGGCTGCGACGTACTTCTCCAGCAGCTCCTTCTGGTCGTCGGCCACCGGCTCGGTGATCGACTCGGCGGTGAGGTTGGCCTTGGCCATCTGGGCGTGGGCGCGCTGGAGGACGGAGTTGACGGCGGCGGTGGAGATCTCCAGCGCCTCGGCCACCTCGGCCGCGCGCCACTTGAGCACGTCGCGAAGGATCAGCACCGCACGCTGACGAGCGGGCAGGTGCTGCAGCGCGGCGATGAACGCGAGCCGGATCGTGTCGCGGTCGGCCGCCTGCTGCGCGGGGTCGGCGATCATCGAGTCCGGCACTGGCTCGAGCCAGAGCACCTCCTCGGAGGAGACCAGCGGCGCGCTCGCGTCGATGCTGGGGGCGCCGAGACCGGTCGGGAGCGGACGCCTGCCCTTGTCCTCGAGCGCGGTCAGGCAGACGTTGGTGGCGATGCGGTACAGCCAGGTGCGCAGCGACGAGCGCCCTTCGAAGCCGTGGTAGGCCTTCCAGGCGCGGATGTAGGTCTCCTGGACCAGGTCCTCGGCGTCGTGCACCGAGCCCACCATGCGGTAGCAGTGGGCGAACAGCTCACGCCGGAACGGGTCCGCGAGCCGAGGAAAGTCCTCCGGATCGGCACTCACGCCGGTCTGCTCCGGGATGGTCGTCTCGCGCGTCTCGGTCACCATGGGTCTCCTCCTCCGCTGTACCCCAATCTAGGCACATCTGTAGTGACTGGTCACGCGAGAAAAACTCATCGCTGCCTACCGACGAGTTTTCGCCGCTTCCCCGGTCTGTCCGGATATGGCACGCAAGCTCTTCCTCAACCTGCCCGTGGCGAACCTCGGCCGCTCGGTCGACTTCTTCTCCGCCCTGGGCTTCACCTTCGATCCCGCCTTCTCCGACGACCGCGCCGCAGCGATGGTGGTGAGCCGAGACGCCTCGGTGATGCTGCTGAAGCGCGACTTCTTCACCTCGTTCACCGGGCAGCCGGTCCCGGCCACCCGTGAGGTGGTCATCGCGCTGTCCGCAGAGAGCCGCGACGAGGTCGACGCGCTCGTCAGCCGTGCGCTGGAGACCGGAGGCTCGGCCGCGCAGGACCCGATGCAGGACGGTCCGATGTACGGGTGGTCGTTCCTGGACCCGGACGGCCACCAGTGGGAGCTGATGGCGGCCGGGCCCTAGTCCTGCTCGGCTGAGTGCCCCGCCTCACCCGAACTGAGTACCTGTACGGATACGGCCGCCGGTCGACCCACGACAACATGGTGGTCACGCGGGCTCGCCCGTCAGGAAGACCACCGTCGCACCGGCCTCCCAACGGCACGACGGACGCCCAGACGCCGTACGGGGGTGCGGCTGGGCGGCCCTGGCGGCCGAGCCCGCGCTCTGTTCGGGAACTGAAACGTGTTCTAGTCTTGCCCGCATGGGATGGACACGAGCCGAGCTCGGTGAGGCCTTCGAGCGCTACACCGCCGACGTCGAGAAGGCCTGCGCGACCAGGAACTGGGACCTCTTCGCCGACCGCTTCACCGAGGACGCCACCTACGTCGAGCACGTCTACGGCTCCTGGCAGGGACGCGAGGAGACCCGGCGGTGGATCTGGAAGACGATGACCACCTTCCCCGGCAGCGAGATGGTCGCCTTCCCCGCCGCCTGGCACACCATCGACGAGGACCGCGGCTGGGTGATCTGCGAGATTCGCAACCTGATGCGCGACCCGGGCGACGGGAGCGTGCACGAGGCGTCGAACATCACCATCCTCCGGTACGCCGGCGACGGCCTCTGGGCCAACGAGGAGGACGTCTACAACCCTGCGCACTTCCTCGCGATGGTCAAGGGGTGGTGCCAGGTCGCCGAGCGCCACGGGAACCTGCCCGAGGCGGGCAAGGCCTTCCTCTAGCTCCCGCCAGAAGACTCAGCCGCTGGTCAGCTTGATCTCGACCATGAGCTCGTCGGCGAGCTTCTCCAGGAGGCTGCGCAGCGTCTCGGTGCTCGTGCTCGGCGGCGCGACGAGCTCGGCGCTGGCCTCGAACAGGGTCCCGCCGGCCATCGGAGCGTCGCGCACGTCGGTGCTCAGCTCCTCGATGCTGACGCCCTGGTCGGCGAGGCAGGCGGACACCTCGGCGACGATGCCGGGGTGGTCGGCGCCGAGCAGCTCGAGATGGAGCCGCAGCGACTCGCGCTCGTCGGGCTGGTCGGTCCGCTCGAGGACGACCTGCAGACCTTGGTCCTTCAGCGCCTCCAGGTCCGCGACCAGGGCTTCGAGCCGGTCATCGGCGACCGCGACCAGCACGATCCCCGCGAACTTGCCCTCCAGCCGGGACATCTGGCTGCGCTCCCAGCTGGCCCCGTGCGCGTTGATCGGGGCGGACAGAGACGACACCAGACCCGGCCGGTCGTCGCCGATCACCGTGAGGATGAGAGTTGCCACGTTGCGCTCCTACTCGCTGGCGGCGAGGGTGACGCCGAGCGCGATCATCATGCCGCCACCCGTCGCGCTCAGCTTGTCGAGGCGGTGGGGCTTGCGGGCGAACCAGTCGCGAGCCTTCCCGGCGCCCAGGGCCCACAGGCTGTCCGAGCAGGCGGCGAGGACACCGAACACGAGGCCGAGCAGGGCAAGCTGCAGCGCCGCTGGGCCGGACTCGTTGGTGAACTGGGGCAGGAAGGCGGCGAAGAACACGATCGTCTTGGGGTTGGTCACGCCGACGATGAAGCCGGTGCGCACGGAATGCCCCGGGGTCGAGGGCGCCCGCTCCGGGTGCTCGAGCGCGACCCGCGCCTCGGCCCGGTGGCGGATCGCCGAGAGGCCCAGCCACACGACATAGGCAGCGCCGACCAGCTTCAGCACGGTGTACGCCGTGGCGCTCGCGGCCACGATCGCGCCCAGGCCGAGCGCGACGCAACCGACCTGGACGACCAGGCCGACGGCGTTGCCGATGACCGAGAGCAGCGCCTCGCGGCGGCCGACGGTGAGCGCGCGGCCGATCGTGAAGAGCAGGCTCGGTCCCGGCACCTGGATGAACAGGATCGAGGCGACCAGGAAGGCGAGCCACTGGCTGGAGGTGGGCATGCCCACCATTGTCGGGCCTCGGCGCGTGATCGGCACCTGGATTCGCCGGTGCCCTCCTCGGCTACGGTCGGGGACGAGCGAGGAGGAGTCGTGACCGACCCGATGTTCGACCGGGACGCCTGGGAACGGCGTTGGCAGCAGGCCCTGCGGGAGCATGCCGACACGGTGTCCAGCCGCCCGCCGAACGCGCACTTCCTCGCGGAGGTCGCCGGTCTCCCGGCGGGCCGGGCACTCGACGCAGGCTGCGGGCACGGCGCCGAGGCGCTCTGGCTGGCCGCGGCCGGCTGGCGGGTCACCGCGGTCGACTTCTCCGTGACCGCGCTGGAGCAGGCCCGGTCGACGGCTCGCTCGCTCGGGCAGGAGATCGCCGACCGCGTCGACTGGGTCGAGGGCGACCTCGGCACCTGGGCACCGGCACCTCGTGGCTTCGACCTCGTCAGCTGTCTCTACGTCCACGTGGCCGGGTCGGTGGAGGAGATGGTCGCTCGGCTCGGCACCGGCGTCGCCCCGGGCGGGACGCTGTTCCTGGTCGGGCACCTTCCGGTGGACCCTGCGACCGGAGCGCCGTCGCCCGCCGCCGGGCAGGTCCAGGTGACGGTCGACTCGGCCCTTGACGCGCTCGACCCGCTCGAGTGGGAGGTCCTCGTGTCCGAGGAGCGTCCCCGCAGTGCTGCGGGCTCGGGCGTCGATGCCGTTGTCCGCGCGGTCCGCCGGTGACCACGTTGCGTGGCGTCGTACTCGTCGAAGGGAACAGCGACCGCATCGCGCTGCTCACGCTGGCGAGGCGTCGCGGGCGGGATCTCGCTGCCGAGGGCATCGAGGTGGTCGCGATGGGCGGCATCACCAACACCCGGGCCTTCGCGCAGCGCTACGGTCCGCGCGGGCTCGACCTCCCGTTGTCGGGGCTGTACGACGAGGCCGACGAGGCCAAGCTCCGCAGGGGACTGACCGCCGCCGGGCTGGGTGCGATCGAGCCGGAGGCCCTGCCTGGCCTGGGCTTCTTCAAGTGCTCGGAGGATCTCGAGGACGAGCTCATCCGGGCGCACGGCGTCGAGGCCGTGGAGGCCGTCATCCGGTCGGCCGGCGAGGAGCGCTCGCTGCGGCTCCTGGCCGGCATGCCCGCCCAGCGCGACTGGTCCCGGTCGGAGGTGCTCCGGCGCTTCTTCGGGTCCCGCTCGGGCCGCAAGGCGCGCTACGCCCGGCTCCTGGTGGAGGCGTTGGAGCCTGCGCGAGTGCCCGAGCCGTTGACGGCCGTGCTCGGCGCGGTGACCTCGAGCGTGCGCAAGTGACCGTCAGACGGGCTTGCCCAGCGGCTCCACCAGCTTGAGCACCTCCTCCTGCCCGGCCTTGGGCAGCCGCTCCACGGGCTCGACGACCGCTTCGTCGAGGTACGCCGTGAGGTTGTCGGGCCGGTAGTCGCCCCGCTGGTAGTCCTCGACGGCGGTGCTCGCCACCCGGACCGACAACCGGCCGGGGAGGCCCAGTCGGCGGAGCTTCTTCTTCTCGAACGCGTCGGTCTTGGTCAGGCCGACCAGCATCTTGAGCTTGATGAGGGCGTTGTGCACGCGGAACATCGGCTTGAGGGGGTTGTGCTGCTTGACCTTCCGGCCGCTGGCGACGTACGACGCGAGCAGCGGGGTGTCGAAGACCAGCCCCTGCTGGTGTGCCTCGGTCGCCATCCAGAGCAGGGTGGAGTCGGAGAGCCCGGTCTCGACGTAGCCGCCGCCGACGTCGGAGTGCGCTCCGCGGAACCACACCTGCTTGACGCGCGGGTCCTCGGTCGGCTCGCCCGGGAGCGCGGTCCAGAGCGAGGCCTCGAACTTCAGCCGGTACTCGTCGATGGCCAGCGCATGACGGGCGCAGCGGACCTCCTTGCTGAGCTGCAGGTTGTGGAAGCGGGGCGCGAGGAACATCGCTCCGGGAACGCCGAGGGCGCCGACGGTGTCGAAGACGCCGATGAACGAGATAGGTGTCGACTCGTGGCAGTGCTCGGCCCGCCAGGACACCAGGGCGGCCGACCGGGTGTCGTCGTCCTTCTTGCGCTGCTTGTAGAAGTCGCGGGCCTGGGACAGCTGGTCGTCGACGAGGGCCCGCTTGGTGATCAGCCCGACGTAGCCGATCATCCCGACCAGGGTGCGCGCGGTGAACGCGCCGCGGGAGAACCCGAACACGAAGATCTCGTCGCCGGGCTCGTAGTTCTGGGCCAGGAACCGGTAGCCGGCCAGCATGGTGTTGAACAGCCCGAACCCGAACGCGCCACCGAGGATCCGGTCGGTCTCGTAGCCCGCGCCCCCGACACCGCTGACGTAGTAGACCAGCTGCGGAACGCCCGCGCTCGAACCCGGATCCGTCTGCACGGTCCGGGCGATCTTCTCGATGTTGGTGATGTTCGGACTGTCCGGGCGGTTCCAGGTGCCGTCGCAGCAGATGACCAGGCGCTTCATGCTTCGAGAATGGCAAAGTAAAGAACCCGGCGCATGGCCCGTTCGGGCTACGGTGTGGGCTGTGCCCGTTCGGGCTACGGTGTCCGATGTGGCTGACGGCATCGACGACGGTGAGCTCAACGTCCTGGGTGAGGAGCTCGAGCCGTGCGGCATCGACCCGATGACCGGGTTCTACCGCGACGGCGCCTGCAGCACCGGGCCCGAGGACGTCGGCAACCACACCGTCTGTGCGGTCGTCACGGCGGAGTTCCTGGCCCACCAGAAGTCGGTCGGCAACGACCTCTCGACTCCGCGGCCGGAGTGGAGCTTCCCAGGGCTGCAGCCCGGAGACCGGTGGTGCGTGGTGGCCTCGCGCTGGCTGCACGCCTACGAGGACGGCGCCGCGGCTCCGGTCGTGCTGGCGTCGACGCACGAGCGGGCGCTGGAGATCGTGCCGATCGAGGCGCTCAAGCGCTGCGCGGTCGACGTACCTCCGGACCTGAGCACGCTCTAGCGGATCTGAGTACGTGTGCTCATGACTGACGAGCCACCGCTTGTCACGCTGGTGACATGACTCGGGACCTTCGTACCTCCTCCGTCGTCGAGGCGCTCGTCCTCGAGGGCGTGCTCGGCACCGGACGTGCCGCGCAGGCCGCCGACGTGATCGACCGCGTGCTGACCGACGGGACGCCGGAGGTGTTCCGGACCCGGCCACGCAGCAGCCTGGTCGAGTGGCTGCGCTACGCCGGACTCACCATCGCCCTGGTCGCCGGCCAGCTCGCCGTCCTCGACGAGTTCACCGACGCCCTCGGCTACGCCATGCTCGCGCTGGCCGGCATCGGGGCCTTCCTGGCCTACGTGGTGCGCCCCGCCGCGCCCTACCTCCTCCTCGCGGTCGCGGCGACCACCCTGGTCATCCCTCAGCTCGTCGCCGACCTCTCCGACGGTGTGCTCGGCGTGGAGGGCGCGTGGCTGATGACCGGCATGGCGCTGTTCTGCTCAGGGTTGGTCGCCTGGCGGCTGCGCGAGGAGCGCAGCCGCCAGGCACCCAGCGTTACAGCGGTTACCTCACGACCCTGATCGTGATCTTCGCCCTGGCGGTCGTCGTCAGGTCGCCGCCGAGGAAGACGACGGTGACCTTCTTCTTGCCCTTGCTGCTGAACTTCGGCAGCTTGAACGTCGCCTTGCCGGCCTTCACGTTGGCCAGGCCGACGACCTCACCGCCTGTGCTGATGGCGACGTAGCCCTTGATCGACTGGCCGGGTGAGGTCACCGTGATGGTGAGCTTGGCCCGCGTCTTCTTGACCTTGACCTGCTTCGGCTTCTTGGTCACCTTCACCTTCGGCTTGGCCTTGGAGACGGTGACCTTGAGGCTGGTCGTGGACGGGTCGTGCGTCGCGTCGCCGAGGTAGCGCACGGTCAGCGTGTGCGCGCCGAGCCTGCTGAACACCGGCAGGCTCACCGTGCCCTTGCCCGCCGCGACCGTGCCGGTGCCGAGGACCTGGTCGCCCTCACGCACCTCGACGGTGCCGCCGTTGACCGGAGTCGAGCTGGACACGGTGGCCGTGACCGTCGCCTTGGTCTTGAGCACCTGCACCTTCGCCGGGCTCGACGTGGCAGACACCGTGGTCGACGACGGCGGGATCGTGACGCCGGCGCCTGGGACGGTCACGACCGTGCCGCTCGGCTGAGCGGTGAAGGTGAACGTCGATCCCGGAGCGACCGTCGCCGGTGCGGTGAACGAGATCGGCGCGGTGCCGTCTGCCGCCACCGGGAACGACCCCAGGTCGGTGGACGTGCCGCCCTCGACGTAGGCCGCCTCCACGGTGGTGTTGGCCGGCGCACCCAGCGAGTTCAGGTTCAGCGTCTGGGCGCCGACGACGGCCGCCGCGTTGCCGAGCGTGAACGACACCTCGTCGTCGGCCGCGACGCTGGTCGGCAGCGAGGACGCGGCCACCTGGCGACGGTCGTAGGCCGGAGCGGTCGGCTTGTTGGTCTCCAGGTAGGAGATCCAGCCGTCGCGGTCCACGAGCCCGGTGTCGGTGATGTCCGTCGCCTGGGCGAAGGCGGTGAAGTTGTCACCACCGACAGCCAGGAACGAGAACGTCCCGATCCGGTAGTCCCGGTCGAGGTCCAGCGGCTCGCCGTCGACGAAGACCGACGTGACACGACCCTGCAGGGCCGTCCTCGTCGGGTCGTAGGTCACCGACACGTTGTCCGAGAGGCCCAGGTGCAGGAACGGCCGCGACGAGCCCGCGGGCTGCCACTGCTGCTCCAGGACCGCCTTGAACTGTGCGCCCGTGAGGGTCAGCGTCCAGAGGTTGTTGACGAACGGGAGCACCGCGTTGGCCTCCGCGAACGTGACGACCCCGTCGTTGTTGCCGTCGGTGCCCGTGCCGGCGTAGGTCAGGTCGGCCCGCAGACCGCCCGGGTTGACTACTCCGATCTCAGCAGCGCCGAGCTCCTCGCTCGAGAGCGAGTCCCGCAGCGCGTTGCCGACCAGGTTGCCCAGCGTCGACTCGTTCTGTCGCTGCTCGGAGGTGCCGCCGGTGTACTTGCCGTCGACGTAGGTGCCGCCACCGAGAGCGCGCGTGATGTCCGCGGTGATCTCGCCCTTCGGCACGCGGCCGATCACGTCGGCAGCACGGAGCGCGTCCTGCACGATGTCGCGCACGTCCACGACGCGCGGCGAGATGCCGAGGAGCGTGGAGTCCGCAGCGGTGACCCGCCGGACGTTGCCGAGCGTCTTGAGGGAGACCTCGTTGGTGGTCGGGTCGACGCCGAGCACGACGTGCCCGACGAACTCGCCGTATTGCCCGGTCTGCACGACCGGACGCACCTTGCCGGGCTGCCCAGGAACCGGAGCCTTCCAGGCGTACTGCTTGTGGGTGTGTCCGGTGAAGATCGCGTCGACGTCGGCGTCGATCCCGTTGACGATCTTGGCGAAGGTCGCGCTGTCGGCGATCTCCTCCTCCAGGGTCGCACCCTCGGGCATGCCCTCGGCCGCGCCCTCGTGGAGCGTGGCGACCAGGACGTCGCAGTCGTCGCGGATCTCGTCGACGACCCGGTTGATCGCGTCGACCGGGTCACCGAAGTCGACGTCGGTGATGCCCGCCGGGCTGACCAGCGCAGGCGTCTCCTCGGTGACGGCACCGATCACGCAGACGTCCTTGCCGCCCACCACGCGCGGGCGAACCACCCGTGAGCTCCTCTTTACTCCGGCCCGTTCTCTGACTCCGTTCGTTCGGTCCTTAGGCTGGCTCCATGGAGACCCTCGGCACGCTGCGGGCACTGTCTGTCCTCGACCATCCGGAGCTGGTGGCTGTCCCGGTCGCCGCGGCCCTGGCGCGCTGGGCTCCGGCGGCCGAGGTGGCGGTCGCGGAGATCGACCCCGAGGTGGCCGACACCGCAGCGTGCAGCGAGCGCTACGGGCTGCGCCTGGAGGACGGCGCCAACTGCGTCGTCGTCGGAGGCACCCGCGGAGGCGAGCTCCGGGTGGCCGCGTGTGTCGTGCGCTCCGACAGCCGCGCGGACGTCAACAACGTCGTGCGCCGCCTCCTCGACGTACGCAAGGCGTCGTTCCTGCCGATGGACCAGGCGGTTGCCGAGTCCGGCATGGAGTACGGCGGCATCACGCCGCTGGGCCTGCCCGACGGTTGGCGGGTGCTCGTGGACAGCAGGTGCCTGGAGATCCCGACGGCCGTCCTCGGTTCCGGCGTACGACGCAGCAAGCTGCTCCTGCACGGCCGGCTGCTGGCCGAGCTGCCGGGTGCGGAGGTCATCGAGCACCTCGCCAGGTGAGCCGGTCGAGCCCTACCAGCTGACTCCGTGCCGGGCGATCATCAGGGCGGACTGGTGTGCCGTGGAGAACCTGAGGCTCGCCGGGTCGAGCCGGAACCGCTCCGGCAGCGGCACCCGGCAGGCCGAGCCCGCGCAGCTCTTGTACTGACGCCAGAGCGAGTTGAGGTCGTTCTGGACGCCGGTGTAGCCGAGGTTGCCGGCGAGGTTCTCCAGCTCGTAGGGGTCGTTGTCGAGGTCGTAGAGCTCGACCTGGCCGCCCTCGTGCCGGATGTACTTCCAGCGCGCTGTGCGCAGGCCGATCGTGTTCAGCGCCGAGGCGAAGGCGCCGCGCTCGGTGTCGACGCCGAGGACCAGCGGCTCGGTCCCTCGGCCGTGCCGCTTGAGCTTGCCCTCGGTCACGACCGGGAAGTCCCAGCCCAGGTCGCCGCCGAACGTGGACACCAGCGACCGGCCGTCGGCCAGTCGCGGTGGCACGGCTTCGGCGAGGTCGAGGACCGTGGCGGTCACGTCGAGCGTGGTGGCCGGGTCGTTGCGCACTCCTTGCGGGACGCCGGGTCCGGCCAGCAGCAGAGGCACCCGGATGGAGGGCTCGTAGGCCACCGTCTTGCCGGTGCGGATGCGGTGCTCGCCCAGGAGGTAGCCGTTGTCGGAGGTGAAGACCAGCACCGTGTCGTCGTACTCGCCACGGCGCTTGAGGGTCGCGACCAGCTTCTTCAGCTCGCGGTCCAGCGCCAGCAGGGCCTGCCCGCGCTGGCGGGTGAGCCCGGCCGCGGCCTTGCGCTCGGCCTTGCTCAGCTCGGACCTGCGCAGGAACGTCGGCTTGTCGCGGATGCCGCGCTCGCTCGGGCCGCCGCCCTTCGGAAGGCCGGGGCTGACCGTCACGTTCTTGAGCTTGTCGCGGACCCAGGGTGGGCGGGCCGGTGAGCTCCAGCGGCCGTCGTCGGGCTCGCGGGGCTGGCCGTTGTGCGGCGCGAGTGGCGTCAGCAGGAGGAAGAACGGCTTGGCGGACGCGGAGTACTTCGTGACCAGGCGCCGAGCCAGCTTGCCCTGGGTGACGGTCTGGTGGACGCCATTGCGCTGCACGAGCTTGCCGTTGAGGTTGTACGGCGTGCGCAGATAGTTGTAGGTGTCGCCCTTGAAGCGGCTGCCTTTGGGCGGCTGGAAGGTCGCGTTCCAGTCGGTCCAGCCGCGCGGCACGTAGCGGAGCGAGGGCTTGCCGGTCACCTTCGAGCGGACCCGGCCGTACATGTTGAGGTACTTGCCGACGTGGCCGGACTGGTAGCCGGCCGCCTGCAGCGACGTCGCGAGGGTGCGGCTGTCGTCGAAGCTGCCGAAGCCGAAGGGCGGCTTGTTGTCGAGCACGCGGTGGTTGTGGGCGTACTGCCCGGTGAGCAGGGACGCGCGCGCGGGGCAGCAGAGCGGGTAGGGGCTGAACGAGTTGCGGAAGGTCAGCCCCCGCCGGGCGAGCTCACGCTTGACCGTCGGCATGAAGCGGACGTCGTCGGCCCGCATGTCGTCGGTCAGCACCAGCACGATGTTGGGCCTACCCACCGCGGCCGCACGCACCGCCATGGCGTCGCCGCGCGCCGCGTGGGTGGCCGTGTTGCCGCCCTGCAACAGGCTCGTTCCCAGGGAGGCCGTGACCACGACGGCAGCCAGGCGCGAGGCTCTGCTGAGCGGCATGATCGGCGGTCCTTCCCCCGTGGTGCGATCGCCGAGTTGGCGTGGGACAGATCATGCCCTACGAACCGAGGCCTCCAACGCCATTTGCGCCGACTCGACGGCTGCCGAACGGTCGCGGCGAACCAGCCCGATCCGGGTGCGCCGGTCCAGCAGGTCGTCGACGGTCACCGCCCCCTCATGGGTCGCTCCCCAGACCAGCTCGGCCAGGGTCACCTCGACGTCGGGGCCGACCGGAGCCAGCACGGCGTCGCGGGAGAGGCCGGTCACGTGCAGGGCGTTGTCCACGACCTCGGCTGCCTCGACGCCGTAGCGCCGGACCAGCCGCTCGGGCGCGGGACCGGTGCGCAACCGCTCCGTGGTTCCTGAGGAGCTGGCGAGCGCGTGTCGAGGGGCGCCGACCAGCGGCAGGTCCTTGGTCCGGCAGGGGGCGTCGGGCAGACCGGCGCTGCGTACGGCGACGTCGACCGCGTCCTCGGCCATCCTGCGGTAGGTGGTGAGCTTGCCGCCGACGATCGTGACGACTCCGCTGTCGGAGATGAGGACCGCGTGCTTGCGGGAGAGGTCCGAGGTGCGACCGTCGCTGTCGAGCAGCGGGCGGAGGCCGGCGTAGGTCCCGACCACGTCGTCCGCCGTCAGCGGTCGCTCGAGCACACCGTTGATGACGCGCAGCAGGAACTCGACCTCCTCCTCGGAGCCCTCTGGCACGTCGGGGATCTCACCCTCGACCTCCTCGTCGGTCAGCCCGACGTAGATGAGGCCGTCGGGCTGGGGGAGCGCGAAGACGAAGCGGTTGGTCTCGCCCGGCACGGGGGCGGTCAGGGCCACTGTGAGGCCGGGGATCGCGTCGCCTCGCAGCACCAGGTGGGTGCCTCGGCTCGGCTTGAGCCGCAGACCCGGTACGACGTGGCCGGCCCAGACTCCCGCGGCGTTGATCACGACCCTCGCGCGCATGCCGTAGGTCGCCCCGGTGAGCTCGTCGCGCAGGGTCGCCGAGGTCCCGGTGACGTCCAGGGCCTTGGTGTGGTTGAGGATGCGGGCTCCGTGGCCCGCTGCCGTGCGGACGAGGGCGGTCACCAGCCGGGCGTCGTCCTCGAGCTGCCCGTCGAAGCCGAGCAGTGCTCCACGCAGGTCGGCGCGCTTGACCGCAGGGCAGAGCTCGGCAGCGCGCGCAGCCCCGACCTTGCGGGGTCGGGGCAGGAAGGAGCGGGGCGTGCGGGCGCCGAGACGCAGCGCGTCGCCTGCCCAGAATCCCGCTCTCGCCAGGGTGGCCTGCGAGCCGGACATGTCGCGCCCCAGGGGGATGAACGTGGTGATGGTGTGCACGAGGTGCGGGGCGGTGCGGGTCATCAGGATGCCGCGCTCCACCGCGCTCTCGTGGGCGACGCCGACCTGGCCCTTGGCGAGGTAGCGCAGGCCGCCGTGCACCAGCTTGGAGCTCCAACGTGAGGTGCCGAACGCGTAGTCGTGAGCGTCGACTGCGACGACCGAGAGGCCGCGTGAGGCCGCGTCGAGCGCGACGCCGGCGCCGGTCACACCCAGGCCGACGACGAGCACGTCGACCACGTCACCCTGGGTGAGGGTGGCCAGGTCGGCGGCACGGCGAGCGGCGTTGAGCTGGGTCGTCATGGCTGGAGGTACCTCTCGATCAGGTCGGTCAGCTGCTCGTCGAGCGTGTCCAGCGGTGTCTCCATGGTGTGTGCGGAGAGGACGAAGCCGTAGGCCGCCAGGAGGATGGCGCGAGCCAGGTCGTTGGGGTCGCCGGCCCGCACGGAGCCGTCGGCCTGGCCGTCCTTGAGGAGGGTGGCCAGCACGTCGATGGCCCACTTCTGGTTGCGGCCGGTCCGGTGCAGGAGGTAGGGCTGGAGCAGCTCGGGGTCGAGCTCGACGATGCGGCGCCAGAGCGCGTTGTCGCGCAGCAGCCGCACCATGCGGGTCAGCCCGCTCGCGATCTGCGTGCGCGTCGAGGCCCGGTCGTCGTCCACGAGCTCGGCCTCCACGAGCAGCTCGGACCACTCGCGCACGAGCAGGTCCGCGAAGAGCGTCTGCATGTCCGGCCAGCGGCGGTAGATCGTCATGCGTGAGACGCCGGCGCGACGGGCGATGTCGGTCAGCGTCGTACGCCGCCACCCGACGTCGACGATGCACTCACGAGCAGCGTCGAGGTAGGCACTCTCGGGGCTCGTGCCCGTCATGCCGGAGCACTGGGGTTGTGACAACGTGACGTCATGTGTAACACTGTAGCACATGACGACTGAGATGCACTGGGCCCGCTGGGGCGACCCGGCCAAGGCGACGCCGCTCGCGGACTCCGCTCGCGGGATGATCGAGATGTTCGTGGGGGAGATCGAAGAGCGGCCCGCGGTTGCCCTCGAGGACGTCGCCCTTCCTCCCGTGGGCCTGAGCCAGGCGCACCTCGACGGGCTCGCCGGTGTGGTCGGCGCGGACAACGTGCACACCGACGACGAGACCCGCATCCGTCGTACCCGGGGCAAGTCGACGCTCGACCTGCTCAAGATGCGCCAGGGCGACGCCAGCGACGCGCCCGACGCCGTCGTCCGCCCGGCCGGGCACGACGAGGTAGCCGCGGTCGTCGGGTTCTGCGTGGACAACAACGTGGCGCTGGTCCCGTTCGGCGGGGGTACGTCGGTCGTGGGCGGCCTCGCCGCGCGGCGTGACGGGTTCGCCGGCGTCATCGCGCTCGACCTGGTGCGGATGAAGCGGCTCGTCGAGGTCGACAAGGAGTCGATGACCGCGACGCTCGAGGCCGGTCTGCTCGGTCCCGAGGCCGAGGCGCTCCTCGCCGAAGAGGGCCTGACCATCGGGCACTTCCCGCAGAGCTTCATGTACGCCTCGATCGGGGGCTTCGCGGTCACCCGCTCCAGCGGTCAGGCCAGCTCGGGCTACGGCCGCTTCGACTCGCTCGTGGTCGGGCTCAAGGTCGCCACGCCGCTGGGCGACTGGGTGCTCGGCAGCGCACCAGCCAACGCCGCGGGTCCTGATCTTCGCGAGCTGGTGATGGGCTCGGAGGGCGCGTTCGGCGTCGCGACCGAGATCACCGTCCGCGTGCGCCCGGTGCCGCCCGTGAAGGTCTACGAGACCTGGCGGTTCCCGTCGTTCACAGAGGGTGCAGCTGCGATGCGGCACCTGAAGCAGTCGGGCATCGAGCCCACAGTGCTGCGCCTCTCGGACGAGATGGAGACCATGGTCAACCTCGCCGACCCGTCGTCGGTCGGCGCGGAGAGCTCTGCCAGCGGCGGCTGCCTGATGGTCACCGGCTTCGAGGCCGACCAGGTGACCGTCGACCGCAAGCGCGCGCTGGTCACCGAGGCGCTCACCCGCCTCGGCGGCAAGAGCGAGGGTCTGAACGAGTCCTGGGCCGACCACCGGTACGACGGCCCCTACCTGCGTGACTCGCTGCTCGACCTCGGCGTGCTCGTGGAGACGCTGGAGACCGCGACGTTCTGGTCCAACGTCCCGCGCCTCTACGAGTCGGTGAAGTCGGCGCTGGCCGAGTCCCTGGGCAGCCCGATCGTGCTGTGCCACGTCTCGCACGTCTACGAGAACGGCTGCTCGCTCTACTTCACGGTGGCCGCGAAGCAGGAGGGTGACGGCGTCGAGCAGTGGCTGCGGGCGAAGGCCGCCGCCTCGGACGCGATGATCGCGACCGGTTCGACGATCACCCACCACCACGCGGTCGGCACCGACCACAGGCCGTGGCTGGCGCAGGAGATCGGGCCGGTCGGTGTCGAGGTCCTGCGTGCCGTCAAGCAGCGAGTCGATCCGGCCGGGGTGCTGAACCCTGGCATCCTCGTGCCGTGACGCGCTCGTTCCGGATCCTGGTCAACCCCTCCTCGGGTGGGGGCAGGGCGATGGACCGCGTGAAGCCGGTCGCCAAGATCCTGCGCGACAGCGGATGTGACGTGCAGGTCGTGGTGAGCCTGGGGGTCGACCACTCGATCGACGAGGTCGGCCAGGCCGTGCGGCTCGGCCAGACGGTGGTCGCGTGCGGCGGGGACGGCATGCTCGCCTCCGTCGCCGGCGCGGTCGTGGACGCGGGTGGCGTGCTCGGGATCATCCCGAGCGGACGTGGCAACGACTTCGCCCGTCAGCTCCGCCTGCTCGACGCCAACCCGGAGAAGGTCGCGCACGCCCTGCTGGAGGGCGAGCCCACTCCGGTCGACGTGGTCCGGGTCGGCGACAAGGTCGTGCTGGGCAGCGTGTACGCCGGGGTCGACTCGCTCGCCTCCGAGCTGGTCAACCGTGCCCACTGGCTGCCCGGTCCCCTGCAGTACCCCTACGCCGCGGTCCGTGCGCTCCTCACCTACAAGCCGACGCGCTACACCCTTGATGTCGACCACTCGTCGGTCTCCTTGGAGGCCTACTCGATCGTCGTAGCCAACGGCGGCTACTACGGCAAGGGCATGCACGTCGCCCCGAAGGCCGCTGTCGACGACGGTCTGCTGGACGTCGTCGTCATCCCGAAGGCACCGCGCTGGCGGCTGATCCAGCTGATGCCGAAGGTGTACGACGGCAGCCACGTCGAGCGGCCGGAGGTACTCACGTTCCGGGGCCGCAAGATCAGCCTGAGCGCCCGCGACCGGGTGGCTGCCTTCGGCGACGGGGAGCCGTTGCAGGACCTGCCGCTGACGGCCGAGGTCGAGCCCGGAGCGCTGCAGGTGCTGCTGCCCTGAGTCGCCGCGTCTCAGCGCATCGCCCAAGCGAGCAGCTCGGCTTCTCCGGTGAGGCGAAGGCCCTCGACCTCGCTCGCGCGGAGCGCATCGCCGGCTGCGAGTCGCTCACCGGTCCCGAGCGTGACCTCGCCCCTGCACACGAAGAGGTGCACCTGTGGCGCAGCGGGCAGCTCGGCCGGTGCCGAGGGCCGGAGCCGCGTCGCGTGCAGGGCTGCACGGCGGCTCCGCACGCCGGGCACGGTCGCCCAGCCGTCGGCCACGGGGAACGCCTCGTGCAGGTAGTGCGTCGGCAGCCCGGGCTCGTCGGGACGCACCCACATCTGCACGAACCTGGTCACGCCGGCGCCCGCGTGCTCCCGGTGCACGACACCGGCGCCCGCGCCGAGCACCTGGATCTCACCGGGGCGGGTCACCGCGTCGTGGCCTTCGGAGTCGCCGTGCCACAGCTCCCCCTCCAGCACCCAGGTCACGATCTCGAGGTCGCGGTGCGGATGGTCGTCGTAGCCGCTGCGGGGCTGGAGCAGGTCGTCGTTGTGGCACACGAGCATCCCGAACCCGACGTTGCGCGGGTCGTAGTGGCCGCCGAACGAGAACGAGTGCCGTGACACCACCCCGTCGTACTCGGTGACGAAGCGGTCCCCTGCTCGGTGGATGTCCTGCACCCCTAGATTGTCCCCATGAAGAACCTGCCACTGGTCGCCGGAGTGCTCATGGTGGTGTGCGGAGGCGTCTTCACCTTCCAGGGGCTGGGCTACCTCGAGGGGAGCGCCATGACCGGCTCGAGCTTCTGGGCGATCGCAGGACCGCTTATCGCGGGGCTCGGGGTCTCGCTGCTGATCGTGAGCCTGCAGAACCGCAGGCGTTAGGACGCCGTCAGGCGGCGGTCGTCCCGAACGGGAACGCGACGAGCTCCGCGGGCACGTCGTCCTCGAACCACCAGAGCGCGGCGCTCGCGGCGTACGCCGTCACCGGAGCCTCCAGCCGGAAGCCCTCGGGCACCTCGACGTGCGGTACGTCGAAGCCGCCGACCCCCGAGGAGTACTCCGGGAAGCGGCGGCCGAGCTCGTGACCGAGACTCCGGAAGGGAGCAGCCGGGTCGGGCGCCACGTAGGTCGTGCCGTTGGGGAGCACCGCCACCTCGGCGAGCTGGAACCACCAGGGGACGCAGTCGGCGAAGAACTGCTCGACCTCACCGAGCAGGCCGTCGGTGAGCTCCGCCTTCGTCGCGAACGGCGAGAGCAGCGCGACGTGTGCGCGGTGCACCCGAGCCTGGAGCTCGGGGACCGGCACGACCAGCACCGAATGCGGCATGCCTCATCCAACCGTCAGAACAGCGACTCCAGCAATGCCTCGACGCGGCTCCGGATCTCGTCGCGGATCGGACGGACCGCCTCGATGCCCTGGCCGGCCGGGTCGTCGAGCACCCAGTCCTCGTAGCGCTTGCCCGGGTAGTAGGGGCACGCGTCGCCACAGCCCATGGTGACCACGACGTCCGACTCCTGGACGGCCTCGGTGGTCAGTGCCTGGGGCCGAGCCGCGGTGATGTCGATGCCGACCTCGGCCATGGCCTCGACGGCGACGGGGTTGATCTCCGACGCGGGCATCGACCCGGCCGACAGCACCCTCACGTGGCTGCCGCCGAGCTGCTGCAGGAACCCGGCCGCCATCTGCGACCGGCCGGCGTTGTGCACGCAGACGAAGAGGACGGTGGGCTTCATGCGAGCTCCTTGGCTGGTACGGCGCGGGCGAGACCGATCGCAAGGGCGCCGCCGACCAGCTGCGCGACCAGGAACATCGGCACCGACGACGGCGCGATGCCGGTGAACGTGTCGGAGAGCATCCGGGCGATCGTGACGGCCGGGTTGGCGAAGCTGGTGGACGAGGTGAACCAGTAGGCGGCTGTGATGAAGCCGGCCACGGCGTACGCGACGTGCTCGGGACGGCTGCGAAGCACGACCGTCACCAGCCCGAACGTAGCCACGACCTCGCCCAGCCACAGCCCGGCCGACGACCTCTCCGTCGAGGCGACAGTCACAGCGTCGAGCTCGAACATCAGGTTGGCCAGCACAGCGCCCATGACCCCGCCGACGAGCTGAGCGACGGCCAGGAGCGGGGAGGCGCGAAGCGCCAGGGTGACGACTGGGTTGAACGCTCCGCCCCAGGTGCTGATGATCGCGACCAGGGCTGCCCCTGTGGCGAGGCTGTTGGCGAGCAGCTGCAGCCCGACGTCGTCGGTGAGGCGGGTCGCCATCACTCCCGACCCCACCACAGCCATGACGAGGAAGGCAGTGCCCAGGAGCTCGGTCGTGAACCGCTCCCTCACGCGCGCACCGACCCCAGCAGCGCTCCGAGGTCGGCGAGGGCGTCCGTGCGCGCACGGTAGTAGACCCAGACCCCACGCTTCTCGCGGTCGAGCAGACCCACCTGGTGCAGCACCTTGAGGTGGTGGCTGATCGTCGGCTGGGAGAGGTCGAACGCGTCGTTCAGGTCGCACACGCAGGCCTCCTGGTCCGCGCACGACGCGACGAGTGAGAGCAGCCGCAGCCGGACCGGGTCGGCGATCGCCTTCAGCAGCGGCGCGACCTGCTCGGCCTGCTCGGTGGACATCGGCTCCTGGACCAGCGGTGAGCAGCACGCGACGGTCTGCACCGGGGTCAGGGTCAGCAATGACATGGACACTCATCAATATTGACATGTGTCGATGTCTGATGCAACCTAGAGATAGATGACCGTCAATCTCTAGGAGAACCATGTCCCGCCTCCAGCTCGCCCTCAACGTCGACGACCTCGACGAGTCGATCGCCTTCTACCGCAAGCTCTTCGGCACCGAGCCGGCGAAGGTGAAGCCCGGCTACGCCAACTTCGCGGTCGCCGAGCCCCCGCTGAAGCTCGTGCTCATCGAGAGCCCGGGCCAAGGGGGATCGGTCAACCACCTCGGTGTCGAGGTCGCCGATGTCGACACCGTCGACGCCACCCAGAGACGGTTGGCCGCCGAGGGTCTCGCGTCGGTCGAGGAGCGTGACCAGACCTGCTGCTACGCCAAGCAGACCAAGTTCTGGGTCGAGGGCGCGCCGAACAGCGAGCGCTGGGAGGTCTACACGGTCCTCGAGGACAGCGCGACGTTCGCGGAGACCGCCTCCGCCTGCTGCTGAGAGGAGGTGCCGCGATGTACGACTGCTGTGACGACGACTTCAGCTGCTGCGACGAGACCTGCTGCTGATCGCGTCGGCTGGTCGAGCCGGGGTGCGGCTCGACCAGCCGGTCCGCGTCAGCCGACGACCTTGACCTTCTTCACCGCCGGGGCGGACCGAGAGGAGCTCCGCAGACGTCGTGCCCGGAGTCGGCGCCTGTCTGAGGCCAGACCTCAGAGCGTGGCGGCCAGCTCCGTGCCCTGCTTGATCGCGCGCTTGGCGTCGAGCTCCGCGGCCACGTCGGCCCCGCCGATCAGGTGCACGTCGTCCCGCGCACCGAGCTCGTCGTACAGGCTGCGCACGGACTCCTGGCCGGCGCACACCACGACGTGGTCGACGTCGAGCACCTGGCGCACCCCGTCGACGGTGATGTGCAGGCCCTGGTCGTCGACCTTGTCGTAGGTGACGCCGGAGATCTGGTGGACGCCCATCTGCTTGACCAGGGCGCGGTGCACCCAGCCGCTGGTCTTGCCCAGGCCCTTGCCCTGGGTGGAGGTCTTGCGCTGCAGGAGCCAGACCTCCCGCGCGGCGGTGCGCTCGACCGGCACGCCCAGGCCGCCCGGAGCCGACGGGTCGCCGACACCCCAGTGCGCCTTCCACTCCTCGAGGGTCTCCTCGGTGTGGGTGAGGAGCTCGGTGACGTCGAAGCCGATGCCACCAGCCCCGACGACGGCGACGCGCGCGCCGACCTGGACCTTGCCGTTGATCGCGTCGGGATAGCTGACCACCTTGGGGTGGTCGGCGCCGGGGATGTCGAGGGGGCGCGGCTCGACGCCGGTCGCGACGACCACCTCGTCGAATCCCTCGAGCACATCGGGGGTGGCGTAGGTCGACAGCTTCACGTTGACGCCGAGGACTTCCATGCGACGTGAGTAGTAGCGCAGCGTCTCGCGGAACTCCTCCTTGCCCGGGATCTGCATCGCGAGACGGAACTGGCCGCCGATCACGTCCGACGACTCGAAGAGCGTGACCGAGTGACCGCGCTCGGCCGCGGAGACCGCGGTCGAGAGTCCCGCCGGTCCGGCCCCGACGACCGCGACGCGCTTGGACAACCGGGTCGGTGAGAGCACCAGCGACGTCTCGTGGCAGGCCCGCGGGTTCACCAGGCAGGAGGCCCGCTGGTTCTTGAACGTGTGGTCGAGGCAGGCCTGGTTGCAGCCGATGCACGTGTTGATCTCGTCGGCGCGGCCGTCGCGGGCCTTGTTGACGAAGTCGGCGTCGGCGAGGAACGGTCGGGCCATCGAGATCAGGTCGATGCCCTGCTCGAGCAGAGCCTCGGCGACCTCAGGAGTGTTGATCCGGTTGGACGCGCAGACCGGGATCGAGACGACGTCCTTCAGGCGCAGGGTCGTGTCGGCCCAGGCTGCTCGGGGGACGCTCGTGACGATGGTGGGCACTCGAGCCTCGTGCCAGCCGATGCCGGTGTTGATGATGGAGGCGCCGGCCTGCTCGATGCCGTGCGCGAGCGTCACGACCTCCTCCCAGGTCTGGCCATCGGGGACCAGGTCCAGCAGCGACATGCGGTACTGGATCAGGAAGCCGTCGCCGACCGCCTCGCGGGTGCGTCGCACGATCTCGATCGGGAAGCGCATCCGGTTCTCGGCGCTGCCACCCCACCTGTCGGTGCGGTCGTTGGTGTGGGCGGTCAGGAACTGGTTGATGAGGTAGCCCTCGGAACCCATGATCTCGACGCCGTCGTACCCGGCCTTCTGGGCGAGCCTGGCCGCGTCGACGAAGTCGTCGACGGTCTTGTCGACGCCCTTGGTGGACAGCGCCGACGGCTTGAACGGCGTGATCGGGGACTTGCGGTTGGAGGCGGAGACGCTGAACGGGGTGTAGCCGTAGCGACCGGCGTGCAGCACCTGCAGCAGGATGCGCCCGTCCTCGGCGTGCACGGCGTCGGTGATCTCGCGGTGGCGCATGGCATTCATCCGCGTCGTCATCTGCGACCCGAGGGGGAGCAGCCAGCCGCGCACGTTGGGGGCGTAGCCACCGGTCACGAGCAGCCCGGCACCACCGCGCGCCCGGTCGGCGAAGTACGCCGCGAGTTCGCCGATGTGCCACGGACGGTCCTCGAGACCGGTGTGCATCGAGCCCATCACCGCACGCGACTGCAGGGTGACGCCGTCGATGGTGACGGGTGAGGTGAGCAGGGGGAAGGAGGTCATGCCGTCTTCTTTCCGGTCATTGAGGTGCGAGCGTGCCAGCGTCGAAGTGCTCCAGGTACTCCGACAGCCAGTTGATCCAGAACTGCTCCATCAGCAGGCCGCCGCGGAGCACCAGGTACATGTCGAGGTCATGGCCGGGCTCGCCCGGGGGAGTCGGGAAGTCGCGCTGCTCGATGAACTCGTAGAGGGAGAGCCGCTTCTGGTGCTCGTCGAGCTTCTCCTTGGCCAGCTCGAGCAGCTGCGCCCGGTCGCCGTACGCCGCGGCGCGGAACTTGACCATGAGGTCCGACCGCAGCGGCGTGTTCTCGGTCGGCTCGGCGATCCAGCGGCGGAGCTCGGCGCGTCCTGCATCGGTGACGTCGTAGACCTTGGTGGCCGGGCGGTCGCGATGCGGGACGGTCTCGGAGACCACCCAACCGTCCTTCTCCATCCGGCCCAGCACGCGGTAGATCTGCTGATGGGTGGCGCTCCAGAAGAAGCCCAGCGACTTGTCGAAGCGACGCGTCAGGTCGGCTCCGGACGCGGCGCGCTCGCTGAGCGAGACCAGCAGCACGTGTTCGAGGGCCATAGATCCAGTCTGCACCTCGTTGCATACCCTATGCAACTGGTTGCAGGTGTGGCCTGCGTCATCTCTGCTGCGTGAGGGGTCGTGCATTGCCGGCGGTGAGGGCGCAGTATCTAACTGCACGTACCGGCCTCCTCTCGGGTGTAAGGAGCCCACCATGCGCCGACTCACCTCTGTCACCATCGCCGCCCTGCTCGGGGCGTTCCTCCTCGTAGCGCCTGCGCCGGCGGCCCAGGCCGCGACGTACTCCGCCCCGCTCAACACCGCGATCAGCGACCTGGTGGGCGCCACGGAGGTGCGCACCGGCTACAGCCGCAACCTGTTCAAGCACTGGGTCGACGCCGACGGCGACAAGTGCGACACCCGGCGCGAGGTGCTGATCGCCGAAGCAGACGACCCTGTCTCGGTCGGGGCGAGCTGCGCGCTCACGGGCGGCCGCTGGTTCTCCTACTACGACCGCATCTCGTGGACGGACAGCTCGCGGATCGACATCGACCACATGGTCCCGCTGGCCGAGGCCTGGGACTCCGGTGCGCGGAACTGGACCGCTGCGCAACGAGAGGCCTACGCCAACGACCTCGGCGACTCCAGGGCGCTCGTGGGGGTCACCGACACGGTGAACCAGGCCAAGGGAGACCAGGACCCCGCGACGTGGCTTCCGCAGTACGACAAGTGCCGCTACCTCCGCGAGTTCGTCGCGGTCAAGATCCGCTGGCGGCTCACCGTGGACACCGCGGAGCGAAGCGCGATGCAGAGCCTGGCCTCGTCGTGCAGCAACGTGACCATCACCGTGACGCGCATGATGTGAGACGCCCTCTGCAACTGTGACAGTTTTAGTGTCATGATCGGCTCATGACGTATGCACTCGGTCAGGGAACGGGCCCGCTCCAGGGCGTCAAGGTCGTCGAGATCGCCGGCATCGGTCCTGGACCGCACGCCGCCACGATCCTGGCCGACCTCGGCGCCGACGTGATCCGCGTCGAGCGTCAGGGTGGCGGCGGGCTCTCCGCCGGCCCGCGTACGTCGGACTTCCTCACCCGCGGACGCCCGAGCGTCGCGCTGGACCTGAAGAACCCCGACGCGGTGGCGACCGTGCTCGACCTTGTCGAGCAGGCCGACATCCTCATCGAGGGCATGCGCCCCGGGGTCACCGAGCGCATCGGCCTGGGTCCCGACGACTGCCTGGCCCGCAACCCGCGGCTGGTCTACGGCCGGATGACCGGCTGGGGGCAGGACGGACCGTGGTCGCAGATGGCCGGCCACGACATGAACTACATCGGGATCACCGGGGCGCTGCACGCGTCGGGCCAGGACGCCGACAAGCCGCACTTCGCACAGAACCTGGTCGGCGACTTCGGCGGCGGCTCGACGTACCTGGTCATCGGCCTGCTCGCGGCGCTGCTCGAGGCGCGTGTCAGCGGCAAGGGCCAGGTCGTCGACGCGGCGATCGTCGACGGCACCGCGCACCTGAACATGATGTGGGCCGCGATGATCGACGGCGGGATGGCCGTCGAGGAGCGCGGCAAGAACCTGCTCGACGGCGGGGTCCCCAACTACCGCGTCTACGAGACCTCCGACGGCAAGCACATGTCGATCGGATCGCTCGAGCCGCAGTTCTACTCCGAGCTGCTGCGACTGACCGAGGTCGACCCGGCGCTCGCCACCGACCCGACGGCGGTGGGTGCGGCGCTGGAGGAGAAGTTCAAGAGCAGGACCCAGGCGGAGTGGAGCGAGATCTTCGACGGCACCGATGCGTGTGTCGCGCCGATCCTCCCGTTCACCGAAGCCGTGGAGCACCCGCACCTCAAGGCCCGCGGGGTCTTCGTCGAGCACGACGGCAAGCTGCAGCCGGCGCCGGCGCCGCGGTTCTCTCGCACCGAGGCCACGCTCACCACCGGCCCCACGCTTCCTGGCAGCGCGACGCGCGACGCACTGACGGCCTGGGGCATCGAGAACGTCGAGAAGCTGATCGAGTCCGGAGCGGCCGAACAGAGCTGAGCTCGCTCAGAGATCCTCAGGCGACACCCGGGCCAGTCCCGGGATGCCGTCGAAGTCGCTGTCGGTGCTCACGATCTCGGTGAACCCGGCGACCAGTGCGGTGGCCGCATGCACGGCATCTCGCCCGCGAAGCTGCGTCGTCTCGACGAGGTCGAGCATGCGGTCGAGGGTCTCGAGGTCGACGGGATGCACCACGCAGGCCTCACGCACCGCACGAGTCTGCTCCACCGCGACGGTGCGACCGGTCCTCCGCATCCGATCGAACAGCAGCTCCTGGATCGCCTCGGCGCTGATGTGCAGGGCGGTCTCACCCCGCGCGCTCCGGGCCACCAGGCCCCGGCAGGCATCCCTGAGGGGATGGTCATCTCCGGCCGCGAGCGCCAGCACCGTGGTGTCCAGGAAGAGCCGGGTCACGAGAGCTTGAGCTCGAGGTCGGACTCGAGGGCACGCTTGGTCTCGGCCCAGTCGGGCTCCTGCCCGTCGGTGGTGGAGGTGAGCTGCAGGAAGCGCAGGGCAGCCGAGCGGCGCTGGTCGACGTCGGCCGCGAACCGCACGTCGATCGCCTCACGGATCACCGCGGCCACGCTCCGGCCGCTGGCCTCGGCCTCCCGCGCGACGCGTGAGTAGCGCTCCTCGTCGAGAAGAAGCTGAAGGCGCCGTTCCATCAGCGACATACACATACACTAGCATGTGTAGGACGGTGCTCTCAGGTCGTGCGCCGCGCCGCCTCGGCCCGTCGTACCTCGGTCATGGCCTGGTTGAACGCCTCGACCAGCGCGGCCACCGACGTCGGCTGGAACGCCTCGAGCATGCGCACGAGGTGCTCGGCCGGCAGGTCGCCGCCCTTGTACGCCGGCCAGACCAGCCGCTGGAAGACCTCCATCAGCTCCTCGGCGATGGCCCGCGCGTGGCGGGTGTAGATCTCGTTGCAGGCGTTGAGGACGCCGAGATCGACTTCGAGGTCGACGAGCCCGACGGCGCTGGCGAAGCGGCTGGTGTGGATCGAGTAGCGCTGGCCGACCCGCTCGACGACCGACATCGCGACCAGCTTGTCGATCGCGTCCTCGCTGAGCCTGCGCCCGGCCCGTTCGTCGAGCTCGCGCCGGGTGACCACCTGGGGCTCCTCGACCAGCCACGGCTGGAGGGTCACCCGGTGGACGGCGATCTCCTCGGGCGTGGACTCCTCGGGGATGCGCGCGACATAGCGCTCGATGGCCGCCAGCGTGAAGCCGTGGGCCTGGAGCTCCTTGACCAGCTCCAGCCGCGCGACATGGTCGGGCGCGTAGTAGCCCGAGCGTCCGCGCCTGATCGGCGGTGGCAGAAGGCCGCGAGTGGTGTAGAACCGTACGTTCCGGACGCTGATCCCGGTGCGCTCGGTGAGCTCGTCGAGCGAGATGAGCTCGTTGTCCTGGACCGCCTCGGCCGTCATCTCGCCCTCCCGTCTCTTCTGTGGCGTACGTCTCAAGTGGGACGATGTCCCTTGGCTGACGACACTAACAGCATTAGTGTCAAGGTTGGCACCTCCTCCCCACCGTTCGAGCAGAGTTGGGACTCATCTCATGGCACCTGCCGCCGAAGCATTCGTGTACGACGCGATCCGCACGCCCCGAGGCAAGGGCAAGAAGGACGGCTCGCTGCACTCGGTCAAGCCGATCGACCTGGTCACGGGACTGATCGACGCGATCAGGGAGCGCAACCCGAGCCTGGACACGCAGCGGGTCGACGACGTCGTGCTCGGTGTCGTCTCGCCGATCGGTGACCAGGGCGCCGACATCGCCAAGACCGCGGCGATCGCGGCCGGCCTGCCCGACACCACCGCCGGCGTACAGCTCAACCGCTTCTGCGCATCGGGCCTGGAGGCCGTCAACCAGGCCGCCAGCCGAGTCCGCGGTGGCTTCGAGGACCTCATCTTCGCCGGTGGCGTCGAGTCGATGTCCCGGGTGCCGATGGGCTCGGACGGCGGCGCCTGGGCGATGGACCCCTGGACCGCGCTCAACACCAGCTTCGTCCCGCAGGGCATCGGCGCCGACCTGATCGCCACCCTCGAGGGCTGGAGCCGCGAGGACGTCGACGCGTTCGCAGCCGAGTCGCAGGCGCGCGCCGCCAAGGCCCAGGCCAACGGCTACTTCGACGGCTCGGTCATCCCGGTCAAGGACCTCAACGGCCTCACGGTCCTGGAGAAGGACGAGTTCATCCGCCCCGGCACCACGGTCGAGAGCCTCTCCGGCCTCAAGCCGTCGTTCGCCGACATCGGTGAGCAGGGCGGCTTCGACTTCGTCGCGCTCGAGAAGTACCACTGGGTCGAGAGGATCAACCACGTCCACCACGCCGGCAACTCCTCCGGCATCGTGGACGGTGCGGCCCTGGTAGCGATCGGCAACGAGCAGGTCGGCACGGACTTCGGACTCACGCCGCGCGCCCGCATCATCTCCGCGGCCGTCTCCGGTGCCGACCCGACGATCATGCTGACCGGCCCGGCTCCCGCCGCCCGCAAGGCACTGGCCAAGGCCGGCCTCACGCCGGAGGACATCGACCTCTACGAGATCAACGAGGCCTTCGCCGCCGTCGCGATGCGCTTCACGCGCGACCTCGGCCTCGACCCGGAGATCGTCAACGTCAACGGCGGCGCCATCGCCATGGGCCACCCGCTGGGTGCCACCGGCGCGATGATCCTCGGCACGCTCATCGACGAGCTCGAGCGTCGTGACCTGCGCCGCGGCCTCGCCACGCTCTGCGTCGGCGGCGGCATGGGCATCGCCACCATCGTCGAGCGCGTCTGACCGCCCGAGAACACGGACAAGGAATCCACATGACTGACACCGCAACGGTTTCTGGCGTCACGGGCTTGGGCGTGCGCTACGAGAAGGACGCCGACAACATCGTCAACCTCGTGCTCGACGACCCCAACGCGAGCGCCAACACCATGAACGAGGCGTACGCCGAGGGCATGAAGGCCGCCCTGGCCCAGCTGGAGAAGGAGGTTGCCGAGGGCACCGTCACCGGCGTCGTCCTCTCCTCCGCCAAGAAGACCTTCTTCGCCGGCGGCAACCTCAAGCAGCTCCTCGCCGTCGGCCCCGACCAGGCGCAGGAGATCTACGACACCTCGATGCAGCTGAAGGCCGGGCTGCGCAAGCTCGAGACCATCGGTGTCCCGGTCGTCGCAGCGATCAACGGCGCTGCCCTCGGTGGGGGCCTGGAGATCGCTCTCGCGACCCACCGTCGCATCGCGTCGAACAACCCCAAGACCGAGATCGGCCTCCCCGAGGTCAGCCTCGGGCTGCTCCCCGGTGGCGGCGGCATCGTGCGCGTCGTACGTCTCCTGGGTCTGCTCACCGGCGTCATGGAGGTGCTCACCACCGGCACCCGCTTCAAGGTCGACAAGGCGCTGGAGAAGGGCCTGATCGACGAGATCGTCGAGACCGAGGACGAGCTCGTCCCGGCCGCCAAGCAGTGGATCCTCGCCAACGTGGACAACGAGGACGCCCGCACCCAGCCGTGGGACCGCAAGGGCTACAAGATCCCCGGCGGCGCTCCGAGCCACCCGGCCATCGCGCAGTTCCTGCCGGCCGTCCCCGGCAACCTGCGCAAGCAGGCCAAGGGCGTGCCCTACCCGGCTCCGCGGGCGATCGTCTCCGCGGCCGTCGAGGGAGCACAGGTCGACTTCGCCAACGCCGAGAAGATCGAGGGCCGCTACTTCGCGTCGCTGGTGACCGGGCAGGTCTCCAAGGCCATGATCCAGGCCTTCTTCTTCGACCTGCAGGCGCTCAACGGCGGCTCGCTGCGCCCAGAGGGCTTCGAGAAGTTCACGCCCGCCAAGGTCGCCGTGCTCGGCGCCGGCATGATGGGCGCCGGCATCGCCTACTCCTCCGCCCGCGCGGGCATGGAGGTCGTCCTCAAGGACGTCACCCAGGAGTCGGCCGACAAGGGCAAGGCCTACTCCGAGAAGCTGCTCGCCAAGCAGCTCGAGCGCGGCCGCATCACCCAGGACAAGGCCGACGAGATCCTCGCGCGCATCACGCCCACCGCGAACCCCGAGGACCTCAAGGGCTGCGACATGGTCGTCGAGGCCGTGTTCGAGGACCCGTCTCTCAAGCACAAGGTCTTCCAGGAGATCGAGGACATCGTCACCGACGACGCCCTGCTCGGCTCGAACACCTCCACGCTTCCCATCACCGGCCTGGCCGAGGGAGTCAAGCGCAAGGAGGACTTCATCGGCATCCACTTCTTCTCGCCGGTCGACAAGATGCCGCTGGTAGAGATCATCCGTGGCGCCGACACCTCCGACGCGGCGCTGGCCAAGACCGTCGACTACGTCCTGGCGATCAAGAAGATCCCGATCGTCGTCAACGACAGCCGCGGGTTCTACACCTCACGCGTCATCGGCTTCATGGTCAACGAAGGCCTCGCGATGATGGCCGAGGGTGTCGCTCCCTGGAGCATCGAGCGCGCCACCACACAGGCCGGCTACCCGGCCCCGGTGCTGCAGCTGACCGACGAGCTCAACATGGAGCTGATGGGCAAGATCGCCAAGGCCACCCGCGAGGGTCTGGTCGCGGAGGGCAAGGAGGTCGTCGAGCACCCCGGCACCGCCGTCGTGGAGAAGATGCTCGAGCTCGGCCGTCCCGGCCGCCTGCGTGGCGCCGGCTTCTACGAGTACGACGAGGCCGGCAACCGTGGCACGCTCTGGTCCGGCCTCGCCGACACCTTCCCGGTGGCGGAGCAGCAGATCCCGCTGCAGGACATCAAGGACCGCATGATGTTCGCCGAGGCCCTCGAGACCGCGAAGTGCTTCGAGGAGGGCGTGATCGAGTCGGCCGCCGCAGCCAACATCGGCTCGATCATGGGCATCGGCTTCCCCGCGATCAGCGGTGGCGCCGTCACCTTCATGACCAACCACGAGGGCGGCCTCCAGGGTTTCATCGCCCGCGCCGAGGAGCTCGCCGCGACCTACGGCGACCGCTTCAAGCCCACCCCCTGGCTGGTCGACAAGGCCGAGAGGGGCGAGGGCTTCCCCGCCTGACCCGCTTCGTCAGCAGTCCCTGGCGCGCCCTCGGTCCTTTTGGGCCGGGGGCGCGCTGGGGTGACAACTGGGTGCGAAAAGTAGTGTCTATGACATGCGAATGGTAGTGCAAATTATGTGCGAACGGTAGTGTATCGCCATGGACTACCTGCCGCGGATCGTGGATCGGGAGCTCGACGAGCTGCTTGCCGTGCTGCCTGTGATTGCGGTGGACGGCGCGAAGGGCGTCGGCAAGACCGCGACCGCGTCACGCCGAGCCGACCACGTCGTGAACCTGGACGATCCCGCACGACTGGCCCTGTTGCAGGCGGACACGACCCGGCTGGGGGCGCTCGACGGGACCGTGCTCATCGATGAGTGGCAGCGACACCCGCCGGTGTGGGACTACGTGCGCCGGGCCGCAGACGCCGAGGTGGGCCCGGGCCGCTTCCTGCTGACCGGCTCTGCCACGCCAGTCGACGCTGCGATCCACTCGGGAGCCGGACGGATCGTACGGGTCCGGCTGCGTCCGATGTCCCTGGCAGAGCGCCGCCTCGTCGCCCCAACGGTGTCTTTGCAGGAGCTCCTGTCCGGATCGCGAGCCCGGATCGAGGGAGACTCGCCGGTGACGCTGGACGGCTACGTCGAGGAGATCCTCGCCTCCGGGTTCCCCGGCGTCCGCAACCTGGGGGGCCGCGCCCGGCGGGCCCAGCTGAACGGTTACCTGGAGCGCGTAGTCGACCGCGACTTCCCCGAGCTCGGTCACCGTGTCCGCCGCCCCGAGACGCTTCGGGCGTGGCTCGCGGCGTACGCTGCGGCGACCTCAACCACCACGAGCTACAACGCGCTGATGGACGCCGCCACGGCCGGCCATGGCGACAAGCCCGCAAAGACGACGACGATCGCATACCGCGAGATCCTGGCCCACCTCTGGCTCCTGGACCCGATTCCCGGCTGGGCGCCCGGCCTTGGGCACCTGGGTCGACTCGGCCTCGCACCCAAGCACCACCTGGCTGATCCGGCGTTGGCGGCCAACCTGCTCGGGACAGACGCCGCCAAGCTCATCACTGGTGTCCCGGCCGGTCCGGCCGTACCCCGCGACGGAACGCTGCTCGGCGCGCTCTTCGAGTCTTTGGTGACGCTCTCCGTGCGCGTCTACGCACAGTTGCACGAGGCACGGGTCTCGCATCTGCGTTTGCGCGATGGCCGCCATGAGGTCGACCTCATCATCGAGCGCTCGGACGGCGCCGTGGTGGCCGTCGAGGTCAAGCTCGGAGGGACCGTCGGTGACGACGACGTCAGACACCTTCGTTGGCTGCGCGGCCACCTCGGGGACCGACTTCTGGAGTCCATCGTGGTCTCGACCGGAACCACCGCCTATCGTCGGCCAGACGGGATCGCGGTGGTGCCGGCGGCGTTGCTCGGCCCTTGACCCTGGCGCCGTCTGGTCGCCAAGGACACCCGGTGTCGGAATTGTGCGATTCCCGGCCGAGCCTGCCGGTTGCTTGCGAGACTTCTCTCTATGTCTTCCCCACTGGTCGAGGTTTCTTCCCTGTGGGTCCGGTTCGGACCTGTCGATGCCGTGCGCGGCATCGGGTTCACCGTGCAGCCGGGCAGTGCGACGGCGCTGCTGGGGCGCAACGGGGCCGGGAAGTCCACGACGATGCGGGTCCTGGCGGGTGTGATCCCGCCGAGCGGTGGTCTGGTGACTGTCTGCGGGCGGGACGTGCGGACCGAGACGCTGGCTGTGAAGCGGCTGACCGGGTACTGCCCGGACGTGGGCGGTACGGTTCCGCGGGCGACGCCGTGGGAGCACCTGCAGCTGTCGGCGAAGCTGCGGCGGCTCGAGCCCGCCTGGGAGGACCGGGCGCGTGAGCTGCTCGAGCGGTTCGACCTGGGCGCGGCGGCCCATCGGGTGACGGCAGGGTTCAGCCACGGCATGGGGCGACGGCTGTCTGTGATCCTGGCGGCCTTCCATCAGCCTGACGTGCTGCTGCTGGACGAGCCCTTCGACGGCGTCGACCCGCTGGGGGTCGAGGCGACCATGGACGTGATTGCGGATGCCCGAGCACGTGGCGCTGCTGTGCTGGTGTCCACGCACCTGCGCGAGCTGGCGGTCGAGGCGTGCCAGGACGCGATCGTGCTGCGCGGTGGCTCGGCCGTGGCCGCCATACCAGCGTCGGAGATGAAGGGGGAGGCGGGCGCCGGTGTCTACCGCTCTCTCCTCGACTGACTCGGCTCGCGCCAAGCTCGGCTGGCTTGCAGAGGTACGACGCGCAGCGGCCGACGTCGGCCCCTTGCTGTCGTTCCGGGCAGGCACCTTGCGCGGCAGGGCCCGCCGCTACGCCACGATCGGCCTGGTCACCATCGGGGTGATCACGCTGCTGGTCGCCTGGCTTCCTGGCTACCTGCCCGAAGGCAACGACCGCCGCCTCGATGTCCTGATCCTGCTGCCGTCGGCCATGTTCGGCATCCTGCTGCTCTCGGTCGTCTCGGCGGCTGCGACCGGCGGTGGTCGCGAGCTGCTGCCGCGGGAGCAGGCGGTGGCCTACCCGGTCAGCACGATGACCGACCACCTCGGGACACTGCTGATGGCACCGCTGAACATCGCCTGGCTGCTGCAGACCTGGACGCTGCTGGGCTCGGTGGCCTACGTCGTCGGGCCACGCCCTCGCCTGATCGAGGCCGAGATCGTGACTGTCGTCTGGATCGTGACCGCGACGGTCCTCGCGCAGGTCGTGGCCTGGGGCATCGAGTGGCTGCGCCGCGGCGCTCGGGGGGCGTGGATCGTGCGCGGCATCGGGGCGGGCGCCTGCATGCTGCTCGCCTGGCTGGTGGCTGCCGACCGGCTGGTCCCGATGTTGGAGCACACCTGGGTCGGGCCACAGCTGGCCCTGACCGTGGGTGGGCGTGGCCAGAACGACCAGCTGTACTGGGCGCTCACGATGGTGATCCTGCTGACAGTGATGTTCGGCGGCGTGCTCCTCGGTGCCGCCGTGGCGGGTGCGGTGGCGGGCCGTCAGCCGCGAGACGAGCTGCGTCTGGAGTCGGCCCCGTACCAGCCGCGTCCCGCGCCGTCCTCGGAGTTCGCGGCCCTGCTGCGCACGGACCGTGTCGGCATCTGGCGCTCGGTCCCGCTGCGCCGCGGTGTCTTCGTCCTCGGCCTCATGCCGGGAGCGGTCGCGCTGGCCGGCGGCCTGGAGTGGGAGATGCTCACCGTGCTCCCTGGCCTGGTCGCCTCCGGTGGCGCCCTGCTGTTCGGCGTGAACTCGTGGTGTCTGGACGGTCGTGGTGCGCTCTGGCGTGACAGCCTTCCGGTCGAGCCGCGGCGGGTGTTCGCCTCGCGCGTGGTCGTGCTCTGCGAAGTGCTGCTGTTCGCGACCGCCCTGACCCTGGTTCTCGCGTCGTTGCGGGCGGGGCTGCCTTCCTTCGACGAGGTCGTCGCCGTCCTGTGTAGCGCAGTGGTCGTCGTGCTCCAGGTCGTGTCGAGGTCGCTGCGCTGGTCGGTCAGCCGCCCGTACGCCGTCGACATGCGCAGCTCGCGGGCCACGCCGGCGCCACCGCTGGTGATGGTCGGCTACTCGAGCCGGCTCGCCCTGAGTACGACGCTGACGGGTCTCGTGTTCGCCGTGACCGCCCGTGCCGGGGCGGACTGGTCGGTGGTGGTCGCACTGCCGTTCGTGCTCTTCTCCGCCTACCGGCTGGTGGGAGCCTCGGAGGCGTGGGCCGACCCGGACACTCGCTGCCGCGTGGTCAGCACGGTCGCGTCCTGAGCTAGCCGGTCTCCAGCAGCGGAGTCAGGCAGTCGGCCAGCTTCTTGGCGGCATCCTCGCCGAACGTCGCCTGCCGGCCCATGTAGGAGGCGACGTAGTAGCGGTGGTAGGCCTGGTCGTCGACCGCGGCCGTGAGGCACTTCTTGAGCTCGGCCGCGTCGCCGGAGGTGCCTCCACCCTTGATCCCGCGGGTGAGCAGGTCTTCCAGCGGAACGCAGGTGACGGTGACGTCGGCGGCGATCGAGGCATCGGTCTCGTTCATCAACGTGAAGCCAGGCGCCTGGCTCGGCTGGAGGTCGGCCTGCAGGATCTCGGCGGCGACCAGCTCGTAGGTGCCGATCTCCTGCACCAGCCCTCGCGCGACACAGCCCGCCTGCTCAGGCGTGAGCCCGCGGTCCTTGCCCGCCAGCTCCAGCGTGAGCGCGTCGACTGCCGTGGCGTCGCGCTCCGGGGTGGACATGCACTCCCGGCCCGCCGCGACGTAGATGTTGTCGCGCACCTTGCCCTGGAGGTCGTTGACCACCCAGTCGTCGACGGCGTCGCTGGTCACCTCGCCGGCGATGCAGTCGGACTGCTCGTCGGTCGACTCGAACAACGTCGTCACCATCCCGGTCACGACCTTGTCGAAGTCGCCGCACTCCTGGAACGCCGCCGCTGCCCTCTTGGCGCCGGCCTCGGTCAGCTCGGCGTCGCGGACGTTGCCGGGCACGGTGAGGTTCTCGCCGAGGGCCTTGCCCCTCTGCAGTGCGGTGAGCCCGATGTCGCGCACCCACTTCTCCCCGGCGCAGTCGGCATCCTCGACGCTGATGTCGCCGTACTCCTGCTCGAACGCGGCGGACAGGCTCTCGGCCGCGATCTTCTCGTTGTCGGACAGCCCGCTGCACCCGGTCAGGACGACGGACGCGACGAGGAGCGCGGCGACCGAGGCCCTACTTGTTCGGGACACACTCGCTCATCTCGGCGGTGACGTCCTCGGGTGTGTCCTCGGCGGCGGTGCCTTGGAACTGAGCCGCCATCGCGTCGACCATCCGGTCGCGGCCGAAGGCGTCGGCCAGGCAGGTCGCGGTCGCGTCGTCGACGCCGGTGTACTGCTGCTTCATCAGCCCTGGAAGGGTGAGGCAGTCGACGATCATCGTGGCCGCCTTAGGGGCGTCGGCGTCGCTCTTGAACGCGGTCGCGGCGGTGTCCTGCGCCTTCAGCTTGGCGTCGAGGACCTCGAGGTCCTTCAGGTGCGCTACGCCGAACTCGCGGACCATGCGCTCGCCGAGGCAGATCGAGGCCTTCTTCTCGACTCCGGAGCGCTGCCAGTAGGCCGAGATCGAGTCGGCAGCGACCTTGTCGTCGCCGGCAAGCGGCCCGGCCGTTTCGGCCCCCTCGTCGTCGCCGCCGCAGGCGGTCGTCGCCAGCAGCAGGGCCACGGCGACCCAGGTCCTCTTCATCACGCCTCCCCGGACATCCCAGGGAGCATAACCAGGCTTCCTGAGAGCCGCGGTGCGTCTCACTGCAGCGCGAGCAGTGCCGTCAGCGCGGCGCAGCAGTGCTCGACGAGGGCCTCGACGGGATCGCGCGCCGCGGTCGGCTGGTCCGCCCAGGTGAGCGCACGGTCCTCGACGTACGCCCACCACGCATGTACGACGGGCCGCTGCCCCACCTCGAGAGCGAGCGCCGCGACCACCCGGTCGGTCGTCACCTCCCGGACCGACTCGTACACGTCGGCGATCTCCGGAACCCCGTGCACGAGAGAGAGGTAGAACGACCGTCGTCTGTCGATCTGCTCGACCATGCGGCGAACGGTCTGGGCCAGCTGCTCGTCGCCGGGGACGTCCGGGTCAGGTGCGGTGTTGCGCAGGATGCGCCGCCCCGCCGCCGCGATGCACTCGAGGTAGAAGTCGGTCTTGGTCGGGAAGTAGTGGAACAGCAGGCCACGCGAGATGCCGGCCTCGGCGGCGATCTCGTCGAGGGCGAGGTCCTGGATGGGTTTCTCCATGAGCTTGGAGAGGCCGATGCCCAGCAGCTGCCGCCGCCGGTCGTCGGCGGTCATCCGCCTGCGTGACCCGTCACTCACGCTATTGAGCATTGCTCAACAGCGCGTTAGGGTCAAGCCATGGACTTCTCGCTCTCACCCCGCGCAGTCGACCTGCGCGACCGTGTCCGGACGTTCGTCGCCACCGAGGTCGAGCCGATCGAGGCCGAGGTGCACCACCGGATCAAGGTGGCGCGCGAGAGCGGTGGTGACAGCTGGACACCCGACCCGGTCATCAAGGAGCTGCAGGGCAAGGCGCGGGCCCAGGGCCTGTGGAACCTCTTCCTGCCCGCCGAGCACGCCGGGCGCTATGCCAAGGACTTCGGCACCGACGGTGGCGAGGGCCTCTCCAACCTCGACTACGCACCGGTCGCGGAGGCGATGGGCCGGTCGTTCATCGCGCCGCTGGTGTTCAACAGCAACGCTCCCGACACCGGCAACATGGAGGTGCTGCTGCGCTACGGCACCGAGGAGCAGAAGGCGGAGTGGCTCGAGCCCCTCCTCGACGCCGAGATCCGCAGCGCGTTCTGCATGACCGAGCCTTCGGTGGCGTCCTCCGACGCGACCAACATGGCGGCCACGGCGGTGCTCGACGGCGACGACGTGGTGGTCAACGGCAGCAAGTGGTTCTCCACCGGCGTCGGCAACCCCGACTGCAAGATCCTCGTCTTCATGGGCCTGACCGACCCCGACGCCGACCGGCACTCCCGCCACACCATGGTGCTGGTGCCGCGTGACACAGCGGGCGTGAAGGTCGAGCGGATGCTCACCACGATGGGCTACTACGACGAGCCGCTGGGTCACGGCGAGGTCACCTTCACCGACGTACGCGTGCCCGCTGCCAACATCCTGCTCGGCCCCGGCCGGGCCTTCGAGATCGCCCAGGGCCGGCTCGGCCCGGGCCGCGTGCACCACTGCATGCGCGCCGTCGGGCTGGCCGAGCGGGCGCTGGAGCTGGCGTGCCGCAGGTCGCTGTCGCGCACGGCGTTCGGGCGTCCCATCGCCAAGCTCGGCGGCAACCCCGAGCGCATCGCGGACGCCCGCATCGCGATCAACCGCTCGCGCCTGCTCGTCATGCACGCCGCGTGGCTGCTCGACCAGGGGATGTCCCTCGAGGCGCTGTCGGCGGTGTCGGAGATCAAGGTCGACGTCCCCAACATGGCGCTCGACGTCATCGACATGGCGATCCAGCTCCACGGCGGCGGTGGGCTCACCGACGACTTCCCGCTCGCGGCTGCGTGGGTCGGGGCTCGGTCGCTGCGGCTGGCCGACGGTCCCGACGAGGTGCACCGGGGCGTGATCGCCAAGCTCGAGCTGGGGAAGCACCGGTGAGCCGCCGCGTCCTGGTGACCGGCGCCGCGTCGGGTCTGGGCGATGCGCTCACCCGCGCGTTCCGTGCCCGCGGCGACGACGTCCTCGCCACCGACCTTGTCGGCGGGGGCACCTCGGACTCCACCATCGAGAGGCTCGACATCACCTCCGACGACGACTGGGCCGATGCGCTGGGCTGGGTGCGTGAGCACTGGGGCGGCCTCGACGTCCTGGTCAACAACGCCGGCGTGGCCGGGGGCGGACGCATCGACCTCTGCACGATGGAGGAGTGGCAATGGATCACCGAGATCAACCTGTTCGGCGTCGTACGCGGGACCAGGACGTTCACCCCGCTGTTCAAGGAGCAGGGCTCCGGTCACATCGTGAACGTCGCCTCGCTGGCGGGCCTGGTGCATCCGGGCGGCATGGGCTCCTACAACGCGGTCAAGGCTGCAGTCGTCGCGTTCACCGAGACGGCCGGCCACGAGCTCGCGCAGTACGGCGTGAAGGCGAGCGCGGTCTGCCCGTCGTACTTCCGGACGAACCTGCTCGACTCCCTGCAGGGCACTGACGAGAAGGTCGGCAAGGTGATCGGTGGCCTGGTCGCGAGCTCGAAGGTTACCGCCGACGACATCGCCGCGGCCGTGCTGGAGGGCATGGAGAAGGGGGAGGACGTGATCGTCCCCGACGAGGCGGCCCGCTTCGCCTACTACCTGAAGTGGGCGGACCGCCCGGCCTACGACCGCATGATGCGGGAGCAGGCCGAGAAGCTGGAGCGCGCATGACCGCCGACGACGGGCGAGAGGTCCGTGCCGAGGACACCTTCGACGTCGACGCCGTCAGCGCCTGGCTGCAGGGCCGGGGCGTCGAGGGCAAGCCGGAGGAGGTCCGGCAGTTCTCCGGCGGCGCGTCCAACCTGACCTTCCTGCTGCGCTACCCCGGTCGCGACCTGATCCTGCGACGCGCCCCACGCGGCACGAAGGCCAAGGGTGCTCACGACATGCACCGCGAGCACTTCATCCAGTCACAGCTCCACGGGCACTTCCCGTACGTCGCGCCGATGGTCGGGTTCTGCGACGACCCGAGCGTGCTGGGCTCCGACTTCTACGTGATGCAGCGCATCGACGGCGTCATCCCGCGCAGCGAGTGGCCCTCCGACGTACCCCTGTCGGAGGAGCAGGCCCGGCAGCTGTGCCTCAACGTCGTCGAGGTGTACGCCGAGCTGCACTCGGTCGACCCCGCCGCGGCCGGCCTCACCGAGCTCGGCAAGGGCCTGGGCTACGTCCGCCGGCAGGTCGAGGGCTGGTCGACGCGCTACCGCAACGCGCGCACGCCGGACAACCCCGACCTCGAGCAGGTGATGGCCTGGCTCGACACCCATCAGCCCGACGACGTGGCCAGCTGCGTGATCCACAACGACTTCAAGATCGACAACATGGTGTTCTCGGCCGACGACCCGACCCGTGTCGTGGGGGTGCTCGACTGGGAGATGGCCACCATCGGCGACCCGCTGATGGACCTCGGTGGCGCGATCGCGTTCTGGGTGCAGGCCGACGACTCCGACGAGCTGAAGATGATGCGACGCGTGCCGACCCACCTGCCGGGCATGTTGACCCGCGAGGAGTTCGTCAGGCGCTACCTCGACCGCATGGGCTTCGACGTCACCCCTGACCAGTGGCGGTTCTACGAGGTCTTCGGGCTGTTCCGCAACGCGGTCATCGCCCAGCAGATCTACTACCGCTACTTCCACAAGCAGACGTCCAACGAGATGTTCTCGCTGTTCGGCCCCGCCGTGCAGATCCTGGACCGCCGCATCGCGGAGCTGGTGTCGTGATGAGCGACTACCGGTGGTCGAGCAGGTGGCGAGCCCCTGGGCGAGCCGCCGTCCGTCGAGACCAGCAACGTGACGTTCAGTCATTGGTCTCGAGGGACGTTCGCTCCGCTAGCGCTCCGCTCACTGCTCGACCATCGGGGGTTGTGTCATGAGTGTCCTGCTGCTGGTCCGGCACGGGCAGGCGTCCTTCGGCGCCGCGGACTACGACCAGCTCTCCCCGGAGGGAGAGGAGCAGTCGGAGATCCTCGGCCGCGCGCTGGCCGACCGCGGCATCGTCCCGGCGCGGGCGGTGCGCGGGGGGATGAAGCGCCACGAGCAGACGGCGCGGCAGGCCGGCTTCCCGGACGCACAGGTCGACGACGGCTGGGACGAGTTCGACCACGTGCAGGTGCTCACAGCACACGCTCCGCCCGACTCCGAGGAGGCCGTCACCGAGCGACGCGCGTTCCAGCGGTGGTTCGAGCTGGCGACCATGCGCTGGATGAGCGGTAACCACGACGAGGAGTACGACGAGTCGTTCGCGTCCTTCACCCAGCGCGTCGACGCCGCCCTGCACCGGGCCGTCGACGGCCTCGGCTCGGGTGACACCGGGGTGGTGTTCACCAGCGGCGGTGCGATCGCCTGCGTGGCCAGTGCGCTGCTGGCGGGCAACCCCGACCTCTGGCAGCGGCTCAACTCCGTCACCGTCAACACCGGCATCACCAAGGTCGTGGTGGGCTCGCGGGGCATGACCCTGGTGTCCTTCAACGACCACGTCCACCTCGAGCCCGACCACGTCACCTACCGATAGAGGAACGACATGCCCCGCAAGACCATCCTGATCACCGGTGCGAGCTCCGGGCTCGGCGCCGAGATGGCCCGGCAGTTCGCCGCCCTCGGCTACGACCTCGCGCTCTGCGCCCGTCGTACCGACCGGCTGGAGGGGCTGAAGAAGGAGCTCGAGGCCGAGCACGGTGGCCGCGTCGAGGTGAAGGCGCTCGACGTGAACGACCACGATGCGGTGTTCCGGGTGTTCCACGAGTTCGCCGACGAGCTCGGCCACCTCGACCGGGTCATCGTCAACGCCGGCCTGGGCAAGGGGCAGCCGCTGGGCACCGGCCGCTTCGACGCCAACCGCCAGACCGCGATGACGAACTTCATCGGCGCGCTCGCCCAGACCGAGGCGGCCGCGGAGATCTTCCGCAAGCAGAACGCCGGTCACCTGGTGATGATCTCGTCCGTCTCCGCGATGCGTGGCATGCCGAAGAACATCACGACGTACGCCGCCACCAAGGCCGGTGTCGCCCACCTCGCCGAGGGTTTCCGCGCCGACGTGATGGGCAAGCCGATCAAGGTCACCGTGCTCTATCCCGGCTACATCGCCTCGGAGATGCAGGCGACGTCCGAGTCGTCGATGCTCGTAGCCTCCACCGAGAAGGGCGTGCGGTCGATCGTCAAGGCGATCGAGAAGGAGGTCGCCTCCGCCCGCGTCCCGGGCTGGCCGTGGGCACCTGTGGGGTTCGCCCTCAAGCATCTCCCCCTGCCGCTGGCGCGCAGGCTGATGGGCTGACCGCAGCCTCAGCGCCACCTCAGTCCTCCCGGACATCGTGGGTTCCACACCAGGACCACGAGGTCCCCTAACAGGAGGAAATGACATGGCACGAATCGGCGGCGAGCTCGAGCAGCTCGTGACCCTGCGCGGCACTTTCGACCGCGAGTCCGGCTCGGTCGACGAGCTCACCCGCGCCATCCGCGGCCAGCTCAGCTCGACCACGTGGGAGGGTCCGGCAGCGGACCGCTTCCGGCAGATGTGGGAGGCAGAGTTCGAGCCGAGCCTGTCCAAGCTGCGCTCGGCCCTGCAGGACGCGGCCCTCGAGGTCTCCCGTCGTCGCGAGGCCCTCCAGGCCGCCGGTAGCTGATCATGGGCACCTACGTCACCGGCGACCCGGCCTCCCTGCGACACGCGGCCGCCCAGCTGCGGCAGCGCGTGATGTGTTCCGGGACGTCGCCGGCCAGGTGGACGCCACGACGGCGAGCGCCGTCGTCGTGGGTCCGGCCGGCGACCGGTTCCGCAGCAGCATCAGCAGCACCAGCGCCGGCCTTCGCGGCACCTGCGACCGCATCACGGACGTCGCCGCGCGGCTCGTGCGTGAGGCGGACCGCATCGAGATGGAGCTCGCCCAGCAGGCGAGCCTCCCCTACTGACCCCAGTACTGACCCCTGCACGTGTCGAACATCCAGACTCCCAAGAAAGCGAGGTGCCGGCCATGTGGCTGAACACCACCGGCGGTGACCTGATCGAGATGGACCCCGCCACAGTCGCCGCCACCTCCCAGCAGGTGGTCGCCCAGATCGTTCGCGGCGCGGACGCGATGGGGATCCACTTCAACGGCCTGGGCACGGCCGCGCCGTCGTACTGCCTCTGCGACCCCTGGGACTCCTCGGTCCCCGGCCTGCTCGACGAGGTGGTCGCACTCGGGGATGCCGTCATCGGTGCCTTCAACGAGTACGCCGCCGCGACCAACGAGCTCCTGGGGAGGGCCCGGCAGCTCCAGGCCGACCAGGCGCAGGTCAGCGCCGGTCCCGGCCTGGCCGCCGGCGGTGTCGACCCCAGCTTCGGAGCACTGCTCGCCCAGGCGATCGTCAACGACAGCAACAACGCGGCGATCGGGACCTGGCTCGGCACCCGGCCATCGACGAGCCAGGTCGACATCCTGCTCGCCATGCAGAACCAGGGCGGGGCCGGCGTCGGTGCCGGCGGGCTCGGCTTCGGCGGGCTCGGCATCGGCGGCACGCTGGCCCCCATCACCGCGGACGCGAACGACCATGCGGCGAAGGTCTGGCTGGCCCCGGACGGCACGTCGTACGCCGGCAAGGACGACGGCGGCCGCGATCTCTACCGCGACCGTCAGGGCGACGTCGGACACATCAACGACATCCGGCGCGACACCTACGACTACAACAACAACCGGGACGACCGCGACTACGAGGTCGACTGAGGCCAGCGCGACGGGCGATTCCCCGGATCAGGCGGCCAACCCGCCCGGGTCCGGGAGAATCGCAGGTTCTCCTGGCCTCACCGGCTCTGCCAGTTGGCCACGCCGACCACGATCATCCGCAGCTGCTGCTCGGCGTTGCGGACGATCTCGTCCTCCGTGCCGGGGCGGGCGTCGATGACGGCCTCCACGATGCCGGTCATCGCGGTGACCATCAGGCCGGCGACGGTGCGCAGGTCCTCGTGTGACCAGTGGTTCGGCACCAGGCGGCCGACGTCCATCGCCAGCTCGAGCTCGATCAGCTCCATCTCCCGGCGGATCGCCTCGCGCACCAGCGCGGGGCCGGCTATCCGCTCGCGCGCCACGAACAGGAAGTGGGCGCGGCGGTCGTTCACGTTCTTGACCAGGATCTTCACGGAGTTCTCGATGACGCCCTCGATGTCGCGCTGGTCGCGGCGGACGTCGCGCAGGGTCTCGCGCAGGGCCCCGAAGGACTGCTCCAGCAGGGCCAGGCCGAGCTCCTCGACCGAGGCGAAGTGCCGGTAGAAGGCCGTGGGAACGATGCCCACCTTCTTCGCGACCGACCGCAGGGAGAGCGTCGAGAGCCCGCCCTCCTGGCTGAGCTCCAGCGCCGCGTCGAGGATCGACTGCCGGGTGCGCTCCTTGCGCTCCGCACGGCTCAGCTCCTCGCTCACGGGCTCAGTTTATCACTTGAGTGAACAGTCATTCACTGACGTGGTGGGCATCACGCGTGGATCGGGTTGCGGATTGAGTGGACACCTGTGCACCATAGTGGTGTACGGATGTTCACTGAAATCAGGAGCCGACATCCCATGAGCCTCACCCAGACCATCCTCCGGTCCCCCGTCGTCACGGCGCTAGCCTCGCCGCACGGGGTCGACCGCTACCTCGAGATCGTCAACCCGATGTGGGCAGCCGAGGAGGTGCGCGCCAAGGTCGTCTCGGTCACCCGGGAGACCCGGGCAGGCGCACCCGTCGCGACGATCGAGCTCCAGACCACCAAGACCTGGAACGGCCACCTGGCCGGCCAGTACGTCCAGCTCGGCATCGAGATCGAGGGCGCCCGTCGTACCACGCGGTGCTTCACGGTCAGCTCACCCGAGTCGCGCCGCGGCGACCGGATCACGATCACGCTGCGCGCCAACCCCGACGGTCAGGTCAGCAAGTACCTGGTCGAGAAGGCGCAGCCCGGCACGATCGTGCACCTCTCCCAGGCGGCCGGCGAGTTCACGCTGCCCGAGCCGCTCCCGAACCACCTGATCCTCATCTCCGGCGGCTCCGGCATCACGCCGGTGATGTCGATGGTGCGGACCCTGATGCGACGCGGGTACGGCGGCACGATCACCTTCCTGCACTACGCGCAGTCGGCGGACCACCAGATCTTCGCCCGGGAGCTGGCCGAGCTGCCCCCCAACGTGCACCGGCACCTGGTCTACCCGGAAGCCGGAAAGGGCGAGTTCTTCACTGCCGAGGCGCTGCGCGAGCTGGTGCCGGACTTCGAGACCGTCGACACCTGGGCCTGCGGGCCGGCCGGGCTCATCGACAAGGTGCAGGCGGCCTACGTCGCCAGCGACAAGCTCCGGGTCGAGTTCTTCAAGCCGCCGATCGTGGCGACGGGCAGTGCCGAGGGCGACATCGTCTTCGAGCGGTCGGTCCGGACCGCGCCCAACACGGGGGCCACCCTGCTCGAGCAGGCCGAGGCTGCCGGCCTCACCCCGGAGTTCGGCTGCCGGATGGGCATCTGCTTCTCATGCGTGAAGAAGAAGCCCGAAGGCACCGTCAAGAACATCCTCACCGGCGAGGAGTCCAGCCTTCCCGACGAGGAGATCCGCATCTGCGTCTCCACTCCCGTCGGCAGCTGCTCCGTCGACCTCTGACCGATCCCGCTGGTCGAGCAGGCGAGCCTGCGAGCCGTCCGTCGAGACCACCCACGAAAGGAACTCTCATGACAATCATGGATGAGCGCCCCGCGCTCGACACCGGAACCGTCGGCACCTCCACGCGCACCCGCTCCAGCGGCAAGCTGGGCCCCGAGGAGATCGAGGCGTTCGGCGCGGAGCTGGACGCGATCCGCGCCAAGTTCGTCGCCAAGCTGGGCGAGGAGGATGCGGCCTACATCCGCAAGATCGTGAAGTACCAGCGCCGCTTCGAGGTGGCCGGCCGCGCGCTGTTCTACCTCCCGCCCGCCTGGCCGCTGGCCGTCGCGTCGCTGAGCATCTCCAAGATCCTGGACAACATGGAGATCGGCCACAACGTGATGCACGGCCAGTACGACTGGATGGGCGACCCTGGCCTCTCGAGCCGGATGTTCGAGTGGGACACGATGGCGCCCGCCGAGAACTGGAAGTACGGCCACAACTACATGCACCACACCTACACCAACATCCTGGGCAAGGACCGTGACGTCGGCTACGGCATCCTGCGCATGGACGAGGACCAGAAGTGGCGCCCGTACTACCTGGGCAACCCGGTCTACGCGTTCCTCCTGATGACCTTCTTCGAGTGGGGCGTCGCTCTGCACGACCTCGAGGTCGAGAACATCAAGAACGGCGAGCGTTCCTGGGAGGAGACCAAGCCGGTGCTGCGCCGGATCCGTCGCAAGATGGGTCGTCAGGTGCTCAAGGACTACGTCCTCTTCCCGGCGCTGACCGGCCCGTTCTTCCTGAGCACCCTCGCCGGCAACGCGGTCGCGAACCTGGTCCGCAACATCTGGGCCTTCAACATCATCTTCTGCGGCCACTTCCCGACGGGCGTCGCGACGTTCACCGAGGAGGAGGCCGAGAACGAGAGCCGCGGCCACTGGTACTACCGCCAGCTCCTGGGCTCGGCGAACATCAGCGGCAGCAAGCTGCTGCACGTGCTGTCTGGCAACCTCTCGCACCAGATCGAGCACCACCTGTTCCCAGACATTCCGGCGCGGCGCTACCCGGAGATCGCGGTCGAGGTGCGCGAGATCTGCGAGCGCTACGGCCTGCAGTACAACACCGGCCCGCTCTACAGGCAGCTCGCGTCGGTCGCAGCCAAGATCTGCCGGCTCGCCCTGCCGACCCGGAGCAAGGCCGCGTGAGCGATCCGGGTGGGCGGGCTCACGTTGTGCGCGAGGACCGTGACACCGAGACTGGAAGCATGAGCGACGAGATCAGCAAGGCAGAGATCGGCAAGGACGCGGTGGAGAGCACGCTCGAAGCCGCGGCGGACACGGCCGGCCGCGTGACCAACATCGTCGTCGGCGCCGTCCGAGATGTCGCGAAGGCTCTGGGCGACTTCGGCACCGAGGTGTTCGAGATCCGCGAGGCCGCCAAGCGCGCCGGCAAGGAAGACTGAGCCACCACGCAGGACGAGGGCCCATCCCGAACACGGGATGGGCCCTCGCTCGCGTCGGCAGACTACTTGGCGACCACGACGCGCTGGTCGGTGAGGATCATGTCGGCGAACGTTCGCTTCTCGGCGTCCCACAAGGGCCACAAGAACCCGATGTAGCAGGGGATCGAGTCGAGGATGTGCACGAAGTACCGGGCAATGCCCATGCCGGCGCCGACCGGCTGGCCGGTGGAGACGTTGATCAGCTTGATGCCCGCGATCTTCTTGCCCATGCTCTGACCGGTCGTCCCGCCGACGTAGCCGTAGTTGTAGAGGACCCACGCGATCGCGGCGATCCAGCCTAGGAAGATGATCGCGCCCGCGTCGAGCACGGCTCCCACGATCACGAAGAACAGGTAGATCACGATGCTCGGCGCGATCACGTCGATCACGAAGGCGAGTGCCCTCTGCGGCCACTCTGCGACCTGGTAGCCCCCGACCCCGGCGGGTGGAGCGCCATAGGCCGGCGGGGGCACGTCGCCCGGCGGCGGAGGCGGCGGAGGAGGGGGAGGTGCTTGGTCGCTCATGGTCAGTCTCCTGGTGTAGGCCGCTGGGATCAGCGCGCTTGGCCGGAGCCTATTCCTGCTGGGCCCGCGCATGAGGGAGGTCCGCTCCAACAGAAAAAGTCAGGCTTGACTGTTTGTTTGTTCCCGCGGCACGATGGGGTCGTGACGTCGTCGACCGCGCCTGCTCGTGTCCCTCAGGAGGAACGCTCCCGAGCCATGCGTCAGCGTCTGCTCGACGCCACCATCGAGTGCCTGGTGGAGAGAGGCTGGAGCGGTACGTCGACGACGCTCGTCTCCGAGCGTGCGGGCGTGAGCCGCGGCGCGCAGCTGCACCACTTCCCGACCAAGAACGACCTGGTCCTGGCCGCGGTCGAGCACCTCTGGTCCACCCGCGACGTCGAGTACCGCGCCGCACTGGAAGCCTTGCCCGAGAGCCCCGACCGGGTCCACCAGGTCGTGCACGTCCTCGGTGAGCAGTTCTCCAGCGACATGTTCGAGGCGGCTCTGGAGCTCTGGGTCGCCGCTCGCAGCGACACCGCACTGCACGAGCGCGTGGTCGAGCTCGAGCGCCGCGTCGGCAGGGGCAGCCACCGCCTGACGGTCAAGGCGCTTGGCGTCGACGAGACCACGCCCGGCGTACGCGAGCTGGTGCAGGCGACTCTCGACCTCGTCCGCGGCCTCGGCCTGGCCAACACCATCACCGACGACTCGGCCCGCCGCGCCAAGATCCTCGACCAGTGGGCGACCACGCTCGACAACGCACTGAAGGAGCTCTCCTCTTGAGTTCACGGGACATGCTCGACGGGGTCCTCGACGACCTCACCGCCGAGGGCGACCAGCTCGAGTCGCTGGTCAGCTCGCTGACCGACGACCAGTGGCGGACTCCGACGCCGGCGGCGGGCTGGGACGTCGCCACGCAGATCGCGCACCTGGCGTGGACCGACGAGGTCGCAGTCATCGCCGCCACGGACAAGGAGGCCTGGGACGCCGGCGTCCTCAAGGCGCTCGAAGACCCCAACGGCTACGTCGACGCTGCTGCCCTGGAGGGCGCCAAGGCAGATCCTGCCGACCTGCTGGCTCGCTGGCGCGCGGCCCGGCCGTTGCTGGTCAAGACGCTGCGCGACCACCCCGAGGGCGAGAAGCTGCCGTGGTTCGGGCCGCCGATGAGCCCGAGCTCGATGGCGACCGCCCGGTTCATGGAGACGTGGGCGCACGGGCTCGACGTCTACGAGGCTCTCGACGCGGTGCCGGCTCCCAACGACCGGGTGCGGCACGTGGTGTTCCTCGGCACGATCACCCGCAGGTTCGCGTTCGCGGCCAACGGCCTCGCCGCCCCGGAGGAGGACGTCCACGTGTCGCTCACGCTCCCGAGTGGCGCCCGCTTCGAGCACGGCCCGGCCGACGCCGTCAACACGGTCCGAGGGTCGGCGTACGACTTCGCGCTGCGGGTCACCCAGCGGCGCCATCGCGACGACCTCGACCTGGTCGCGACCGGACCGGTCGCCGATCAGTGGCTCGACATCGCCCAGGCCTTCGCCGGCCCGCCAGGAGAGGGGAGGTCGACCTCATGAGCCCATCCTCGAACGCATTGCGCATCGCGAACTGCAGCGGCTTCTACGGCGACCGGCTCTCGGCGATGCGGGAGGTGCTCGAAGGCGGCCCGGTCGACGTGGTGACCGGCGACTACCTCGCGGAGCTGACCATGCTGATCCTGGGCAAGGACCAGCTCAAGGACCCGTCGCTCGGCTATGCCCGCACGTTCGTCAGGCAGGTCGAGGACTGCATCGCGCTCGCCCTGGACAAGGGCGTCAAGATCGTCTCCAACGCCGGTGGCCTCAACCCCGCCGGCCTGGCCGAGAAGCTGCAAGGGCTGGGCGCCAAGGTCGCGTACGTCGACGGCGACAACCTGCTCGCCCGCGCCGATGAGCTCGGCCTGGGCACCGCGCAGAGCGGGAAGCCGCTGACCGCCAACGCCTACCTCGGTGCGTTCGGCATCGCGGCGGCCCTGGCCAAGGGCGCCGACATCGTCGTGACCGGCCGGGTCACCGACGCCTCGGTGGTCGTCGGCCCGGCGATCGCGCACTACGGATGGGGCCGCGAGGACTACGACCGGCTCGCGGGTGCCGTCGTCGCCGGGCACATCATCGAGTGCGGCACCCAGGCCACGGGCGGCAACTTCTCGGGCTTCAAGGAGATGTTCCGCGAGACCGGGTTCCACCTCACGCCACTGGGCTTCCCGATCGCGGAGGTCGACGCCGACGGCTCGTGCGTGATCACCAAGCACGACGGCACCGGTGGCGCGGTCACGGTCGACACCGTCACGGCCCAGCTCGTCTACGAGGTGCAGTCCACCCGCTACCTCGGGCCGGACGTGACGACCCGGCTCGACACGATCACCCTCACCCAGGAGGGCCGCGACCGGGTCCGCGTCTCCGGCGCGCGGGGCGAGGCGCCGCCGGCGGACACCAAGGTCTGCGTCAACGTGCTCGGCGGCTTCCGCAACCAGGCCGAGCTGGTCCTGACCGGTCTCGACATCGAGGCCAAGGCGGACTGGGTGCGTGCGCAGGTCGAGGCCGCGTTGGAGGGCAGCCGCCCCGAGCACGTCGACTGGGCGCTGGCCCGCACCGACCACGAGGACGCCGCGACCCAGGAGGCCGCCAGCGCACGGCTGCGCGTCGTCGTACGCGACCCGTCGCCGGACCGGGTCGGCAAGGGCTTCACGGGGCCGCTCGTCGAGCTCGCGCTGGGGTCCTACCCGGGCTTCACGATGACCACTCCGCCGTTGCCGGGCACGCCGTACGGCGTCTACCAGCCCTATTACGTCCCGCAGGGCACCGTGCCGCACGTCGTGCACCACCACGACGGCACCACGGAGGACGTTGCGCCACCCGCACGCTGGTCGAGCCGCGAAGCGAGCGAAGCTCGCCCAGGGGCTCACGTCCCGGCTCGACCAGCATCGAGGAGGGCTCCGTTGGGAGCCTTCGTGCATGCGCGCAGCGGTGACAAGGGTGGCGACGCGAACGTCGGGCTGTGGGTGAGCGAGGGACGCCAGGACCGGGCCGACTGGCTGCTGGCCACGATCACCCCCGACGTCGTACGCCGGCTGCTGCCGGAGGCCGACGGCCTCGAGGTCGAGGTCTTCCCGCTGCCCAACCTCAACGCCGTGAACGTCCTGGTCCGTGGTCTGCTCGGCGAGGGTGTCGCCGCGAGCAGCCGGTTCGACCCACAGGCCAAGGGTCTGGGTGAGTGGGCGCGGAGCCGCTACCTCGAGATCCCCGAGGAGCTGCTCTCATGAGTTTCTGGACAGCGGAGCAGGAGGCTCTGCGCGACAGCGCACGCACCTTCACCGAGCGTGAGATCGTCCCCCACCTCCCGGAGTGGGAGGCCGCGAAGGAGATCCCGCGGTCGCTCCACAAGGCCGCCGCCAAGCAGGGGCTGCTCGGTGTCGGCGTACCCGAGGAGGTGGGCGGGGACGGTGGCACCTACCTCGACGTCATCGCCAGCCAGGAGGCGATGTTCGAGGCCGGCATGTCGAGCGGGGTCTCGGCCGGGCTCTTCACCCACGGCATCGCGCTGCCGCACATCATCATGAGCGGCAACACCGACCTGATCGACCGCTACGTGCGCCCGACCCTGGCCGGCGAGATGATCGGGTCGCTGGGCATCACCGAGCCGGGCGGCGGGTCCGACGTGGCGAACCTCCGCACGACCGCCGCACGCGACGGCGACCACTTCGTCGTCAACGGCGCCAAGACGTTCATCACCAGCGCAGTGCGCGGCGACTTCGTGACGACCGCCGTGCGCACCGGCGGTCCTGGCTACAAGGGCGTCAGCCTGCTGGTGATCGACAAGGGCACACCCGGGTTCGAGGTCACCAAGAACCTCGACAAGATGGGCTGGTGGTGCTCGGACACTGCTGAGCTGTCGTTCACCGACGTCCGCGTCCCGGCCGGCAACCTGGTCGGGGAGGAGCACTCCGGGTTCGTCCAGATCGCGCTGGCGTTCGTGGTCGAGCGGCTCTCGCTCGCGGTGCACGGCTACGGCATCGCGTCGCGAGCGCTCGCCCTGACCGTCGACTACTGCAAGCTCCGCGAGACCTTCGGCAAGCCGCTGGTCGCCAACCAGGTCGTGCAGCACAAGCTCGTGGAGATGCACCGGGCCGTCGACGTGGCGCGCACCTACACCCGAGACGTCGCACGTCGGTACGTCGCGGGCGAGAACGTCCTCGCCGAGGCGCTGCACGCCAAGGCGCTGGCCGTCGAGGCCAGCCGGTTCGTGACCGACGAGGCCGTCCAGCTGCACGGTGGCATGGGCTACATGCGGGAGTCGGAGATCGACCGCCACTACCGCGACCAGCGCATCCTCGGCATCGGCGGCGGTGCCACCGAGGTGCTCAACGACCTGACCGCCAAGCTGCTGGGGTACAAGCCATGACCGAGACAGTGGACGCGCCGGACCGTCGCACCCTGATGCTGGAGCGGCTCGCGTCGCTCGAGGCCGAGCACGCCAAGGCCGTCGACGGCGGCGGCGAGAAGTACCGCGAGCGGCACAAGCAGCGAGGGAAGCTGCTGGTCCGCGAGCGCATCGAGCTGCTGGTCGACGAGGGATCGGCGTTCCTGGAGCTGTCGCCCCTGGCGGGCTGGGGCTCTGACTTCAAGGTCGGTGCCACCTGCGTCACCGGCATCGGTGTCGTGTCCGGCGTGGAGTGCATGATCGTGGCGCACGACCCGACGGTGAAGGGCGGCACGCTCAACCCGTACTCGCTGCGAAAGCTCGGTCGCGCCGCTCAGATCGCCGCCGAGAACGACCTGCCCACGATCAGCCTTGTCGAGTCGGGCGGGGCAGACCTGCCCACCCAGAAGGACATCTTCATCCCCGGTGGTCGGGGGTTCCGCGACCTCACGCGGGCGAGTGCAGCCAAGCGCCCGACGATCGCGCTGGTGTTCGGCAACTCCACGGCCGGCGGCGCCTACGTCCCCGGCATGAGCGACTACGTCGTGATGGTCAAGGAGGGCGCGAAGGTCTTCCTGGCCGGCCCGCCGCTGGTGAAGATGGCGACCGGTGAGGAGTCCGACGACGAGTCGCTCGGCGGCGCAGAGATGCACGCGCGCATCTCTGGGCTGGCCGACTACCTCGCGGTCGACGAGCAGGACGCGATCCGCATCGGCCGGCGCATCGTGGCTCGGCTCAACCACCAGAAGGCACGGCCGGAGGCCACGTCGTACGCCGAGCCCGAGCTCGACGTCGACGACCTGCTCGACCTGATCCCGGCCGACCTCAAGGAGCCGTTCGACCCGCGCGACGTCATCCTCCGCATCTGCGACGGCGCCGGCCCGGGCAACGAGGTGCCCTTCGACGAGTTCAAGCCGCTCTACGGTTCGTCGCTGGTGACCGGCTGGGCCCGGCTGCACGGCCGTCCGATCGGCATCCTGGCCAACGCGCAAGGCATCCTCTTCTCCGAGGAGGCGCAGAAGGCGACACAGTTCATCCAGCTCGCCAACCAGACCAACACGCCGCTGCTCTTCCTGCACAACACCACCGGCTACATGGTCGGCAAGGAGTACGAGCAGGGCGGCATCATCAAGCACGGCGCGATGATGATCAACGCGGTCAGCAACAGCACCGTGCCGCACCTGACGGTGATCATGGGCGCGTCGTACGGCGCCGGCAACTACGGCATGAACGGCCGCGCCTACGACCCTCGCTTCCTGTTCACCTGGCCCAGCGCCAAGTCGGCGGTGATGGGTCCGCAGCAGCTTGCGGGCGTGCTGTCGATCGTCGCGCGCGCCGCGAGCGAGGCCAAGGGCCAGCCGTACGACGAGGAAGGCGACGCCGCGATGCGCGCCTACGTCGAGCAGCAGATCGAGGAGCAGAGCCTGCCCTACGTGCTGTCCGGGATGGTCTACGACGACGGCGTCATCGACCCGCGCGACACCCGCACCGTGCTCGGCATCTGCCTCTCGGTGATCGACAACAAGCCCATCGAGGGCACCGACCGCTTCGGCGTCTTCAGGATGTGAGCGAGGACCGATGACCATCTCCAGACTCCTGGTCGCCAACCGCGGCGAGATCGCCCGCCGGGTCTTCAAGACCTGCCGCGACCTCGGCATCGAGACCGTGGCGGTCCACTCCGACGCCGATGCCGGCATGCCGTTCGTTGCCGAGGCAGACTTCGCCGTACACCTGCCCGGCAACACCCCGGCTGAGACCTACTTGCGTGGGGACCTCGTCATCGAGGCCGCGCGCCGTGCCGGTGCGGACGCGATCCACCCGGGCTACGGCTTCCTGTCCGAGAACGCCACGTTCGCCCGCGACGTCCTGGCCGCCGGCCTGACCTGGGTCGGCCCGACGCCGGAGTCGATGGACAAGATGGCCACCAAGGTCGAGGCCAAGCAGCTGATGGAAGCTGCCGGGGTGCCCGTGCTCACCGAGCTCAGCCCCGGCAGCATCACCGCGGCCGACCTGCCGGTCCTGGTCAAGGCAAGCAGCGGTGGCGGTGGACGCGGCATGCGCGTCGTCCGGGACCTCGCCGAGCTCACCAGCACTGTCGAGCTGGCCAGCAACGAGGCCGCGAGTGCCTTCGGCGACCCGACGGTCTTCTGCGAGCCGTACGTCGAGCGCGGCCGCCACGTCGAGGTGCAGGTCGTCGGCGACACCCACGGCAACGTGGTCGTCGTCGGGGACCGCGACTGCTCGCTGCAGCGACGCCACCAGAAGGTCGTCGAGGAGGCACCTGCGCCCGGCCTCTCCGACGAGGTGCGCAAGGTGCTCCACGAGGCTGCGCGCACGGCGGGCGAGGCGATCGGCTACGTCGGTGCCGGCACGGTGGAGTTCCTCGTCGACGGGGACCGGGTCTTCTTCCTGGAGATGAACACCCGCCTGCAGGTGGAGCACCCGGTCACCGAGTGCGTGACCGGCCTGGACCTGGTCGCTATGCAGGTGGCCGTGGCCGAGGGCGGCGTCGTGCCGGAGGCGACTCCCGCGGTCGCCGGACACTCGCTCGAGGTGCGGCTGTACGCCGAGGACCCGGCGCACGACTACCAGCCCCAGAGCGGGCTGCTCACCGCCTTCGAGATCCCGGGTGTGAGCGCCGAGTTCGAGAACCCCTTGAGCCACGGTCTGCGCCTCGACTCCGGGGTCCGGGCCGGCGACGAGGTGGGCACGTTCTACGACGCGATGATCGCCAAGGTGATCGTCTGGGCGCCGAACCGCGTCGAGGCTCTGCGCCGCCTGTCGGGAGCTCTGCAACGCGCACGCATCCATGGCCTGGTCACCAACCGCGACTTCCTCGTGCGCCTGCTCCGGGACCCACTCGTGGCCGGCGGCGGCATGTACACGACCTACCTCGAGACCTGGGACCGCGACGTCAGCGCCCTGGACGACCCGGCACTGCGCGACTCCGCGCTCGCCGCTGCCGTGGTCGACACGGACACCCGGAGGCGCACTGCCACGGTGCAACGTGGCATCCCGACCGGGTGGCGCAACGTGGTCTCCCAGCCGCACCGGACGACGTTCGGAGTCGCGACGGGCTCGACCACCGAGATCCAGGTCGAGTGGTACGCCACGCGGGACGGCTTCGCCGCCGACGGCGTCGAGGTGATCTACGTCGGGGACGGTGCCGCAGTGATCGAGCGCGACGGCGTACGCACGCGGTACGACGTGACCCGTCGGGGCGACCGGTTCGACGTGGACTCACCCCGCGGTCACGCCAGCCTCGTCAAGCAGCCGCGCTTCACCGACCCGGCCGACCAGGTTGCCACCGGCTCGTTGCTGGCCCCGATGCCGGGCAGCGTGATCGCCGTCAATGCTGCGGTCGGCGACCAGGTCACCGCCGGCCAGGTCGTGCTCGTGCTCGAGGCGATGAAGATGCAGCACAACGTCGTGGCGCCGTACGACGGTGTTGTCAGCGAGATCGACGTCAAGGTCGGTCAGCAGGTCTCGGCAGGCGACGTCCTGGCCGTAGTCGAAGAGGAGACAGCATGAGCACCACCCTGTTCACCGAGCCCGACGAGCGCATCGCGCTGCGAGAGGCCGTCGGCAAGCTGGCGCGCAGCTATGGCCGCGAGTACCTGGAGCGGCAGTACCGCGCCGGCGAGAAGACCACCGAGCTCTGGCAGGACATGGGCAAGCACGGTTACCTCGGCGTCTCCATCCCCGAGGAGTACGGCGGCGGTGGTGGCGGCATCGCGGACCTCGCAGCCGTCATGGAGGAGGTCGCAGCGGCAGGCGCGCCTCTGCTGCTGATGGTGGTCTCGCCGGCGATCTGCGGCACGGTCATCGCCCGCTCGGGCACCGAGGAGCAGAAGAAGCGCTGGCTGCCCGGCATCGCCGACGGCTCGCTGACGATGGTCTTCGCGATCACCGAGCCCGACGCCGGCTCCAACGCGCACAACATCACCACGACGGCCGCGCGAGACGGCGACGAGTGGGTGCTCAACGGCCAGAAGATCTACATCTCCGGTGTCGACGAGGCGCAGTCGATCCTGGTCGTCGCCCGCACCACCGACGCCAAGACCGGCAAGCTCAAGCCGTGCCTCTTCGTGGTCCCGACGGACGCCGAGGGCCTGACCGCCCAGGACATCCCGATGGCGTTCGCCGCGCCCGAGAACCAGTTCACGCTGTTCCTCGACAACGTCCGGCTGCCGGCCGATGCACTGGTCGGTGACGAGGACGGTGGGCTCATGCAGCTCTTCGCCGGCCTCAACCCTGAGCGGATCATGGGCGCGGCGTTCTCCAACGGCGCTGCCCGCTACGCGCTGGACCGTGCGGTCGAGTACGCCAAGACCCGCCAGGTCTTCAAGGAGGTCATCGGCGCGCACCAGGCCATCCAGCACCCGCTGGCCAAGATCAAGATCGAGCTCGAGATGTCGCGGCTGCTGCAGCAGAAGGCGGCGGCCCTCTACGACTCAGGGGACGACTTCGGTGCGGGCGAGCTGGCGAACATGGCGAAGTACGCCGGTGCCGAGGTGGCCTGCAACGCAACGGATGCGGCCGTGCACACCCACGGTGGGGCAGGCATGACGCAGGAGGTCGGCCTGGCCAACCTGCTGCTCGCCGTACGCGTCGGTCGCATCGCGCCTGTGTCCCGCGAGATGATCCTGAACTTCGTGGCCATGCACTCGCTTGGCCTGCCGAAGTCCTACTGACTCAACCACCGAACTGGGAGAGACCTCATGACCGACGAGCTCGTCCACTACTCCGTCGCCGACGGGGTCGCCATCATCACCCTGGACAGCCAGCACAACAAGAACGCGCTGTCTCGCCAGCTGGTGTCCGAGCTGGTCCAGCGGCTCGACCGTGCTTCCGCCGAGGACGAGGTCAAGCTCGTGCTGCTGCGTGCCGAGGGGACGGTCTTCTGCTCCGGCGCGGACATGTCCGAGATGGCGGCCGGCCCCGAGGACGCACCGCGAGCGATGGTCGAGATCTTCCGCAGCATCGTTGCGCACGAGAAGCCCGTGGTGGCTCGCGTGGCGGGTGCCGTGCGCGCGGGCGGCATCGGGATCGTCGGCGCCTGCGACATCGTGGTGACCGCGGACGACGCTACGTTCGCGCTCACCGAGGTGCGACTCGGCCTCACGCCGGCCGTCATCTCGCTCACCCTGCTGCCACGGATGACTCCTCGCGCGGCATCGCTGACCTTCCTGACCGGGTCGACGTTCACCGGTCGCGAGGCGGTCGACTACGGCCTGGCGACCAGGTCGGTGCCGCTCGACGAGCTCAACAGCGAGGTCGACCAGATCTGCGGCGAGCTCGCCAAGGGTCATCCCCAGGGCCTCCGGGAGACCAAGAAGCTCCTCGGGTCGCAGATCACCGCGCACCTCGACGCAGGCGCCGACGAGATGGCCGCTCTGTCTGCGCGGCTCTTCGGCAGCGACGCGGCGCGGGAGGCCATGCTCGCCTTCCTCAGCAGGAAGAGGTAGGCAACCATCTGAGTCTGCCCGTCCGGGGCGGCGACGCCACCGGGATGCGCCTCGGCGTGATGCTGAGTGAGCAGGTCGACTGACGCGGCGGGCAACCACTAGGTAGAGTTGAGGGCTGCGGTTCTTCCGGACCGCAGCCCTTTGCCTATGCCGCTTCGAGGAGCCCGGGGGGTTCGTTGTCCGACGAGGACTCCGTCGCAACGGAGATCGCGCACGAGCAGGCTTTCGTCGACCGCGTCTACGTCCAGCTCGAGACGTCCACCAGGAACGCCGAGGCGCTCGCCAAGGAGGGCCATGGCCGCGGCTCGCTGGGCCACGAGGGCGGCCTCGTCGAGCGTGACGCGATGGTGTTCCAGGCCGCCAAGCGGATCGCCACGCTCAACGCCGCCCACGAGGGACTCGTCTTCGGCCGGCTGGACCTCCTGGACGAGGCCGAGGCCCCCCGCTACATCGGCCGCATCGGCCTCCGCGACGAGCAGCGCGACACGCTGCTGATCGACTGGCGTGCCCCGGCGGCTGCGGTGTTCTACCAGGCCACCCCGACCGAGCCCCAGGGCGTCGTACGCCGGCGGGTGCTGCGCTGCTCCGGCAGGAAGGTCGTCGGGGTCGAGGACGACCTGATCGACTACGAGGCCGAGACCGACCTGCCGGTCGTCGGCGAGGGCGCACTGATGGCGCAGCTCTCTCGCGCCCGCGACCGGTCGATGCACTCGATCGTCGCCACCATCCAGGCCGAGCAGGACAAGGCGATCCGTGCGCCCGCCAAGGGTGTCGTGTCGATCTCGGGAGGCCCTGGCACCGGCAAGACCGTGGTGGCACTGCACCGGGCGGCGTACCTGCTCTACACCGACCGTGCCAAGTACGAACGCGGCGGCGTCCTCGTCGTCGGCCCGTCCGGTGTGTTCATGCGCTACATCGAGCGCGTGCTGCCGTCCCTGGGTGAGACCGCCGTAGCCCTGCGCTCGCTGGGCGAGGTCGTCGACGGCATCCGTGCGACCCGGCACGACGAGCCCGCGGTCGCTGACGTCAAGGGTGCGGCGGCGATGGTCGAGGTGCTTCGGCGTACGGCGCGGCAGTCGGTGCCCGGTGCCCCGCACGACTTCCGGGTCTTCTACCGCGACGAGAACCTCGTGCTCTCCTCCCGCGAGCTCGGCAACCTCCGCCGCCAGCTGCTCTCGCAGGGCAAGCGCAACAAGGTGACCCAGCGGGTGCCGAACCTCCTCATCGACGCGTTGTGGCGCAAGGTCGGTGGCGACCGGGCACGAGACCGCGGCAAGGAGGAGTTCGCGGACACGATGCGCGACACCCTGGCGTTCGTGCAGTTCGTGCACGACTGGTGGCCGCCGCTGGACGCCACCGAGGTGCTGGGCTGGCTGCGCGACGAGGAGTTCCTCGCCCGCGTCAGCGACACGCTGGTCCGCAGCGAGGACCAGGCCGTGCTGACCAAGTCCTGGAACAACGAGACCGGTGGCTGGTCCGTCGAGGACGTCGCGCTGCTCGACGAGCTGCGCTACCTGCTAGGTGACATGCCGGAGATCGAGCCCGACGCCGACCCGCTGGCCTACCTCGTCTCAGACGACATGCCCGAGCTTACGACGGCTGCGGACCGGGAGTACGGCTCCGGCCCACGCACCGCATCGAGCACCGAGGACGACAACTACGCGCACGTGCTGGTCGACGAGGCCCAGGACCTGTCCCCGATGCAGTGGCGGATGGTCGGACGTCGTGGCCGCGTGGCCTCGTGGACCGTCGTCGGCGACCTGGCCCAGTCCTCGTGGCCCGTCCCGGCTGAGTCCGCGGCCGCGCGCGAAGAAGCCCTCGGCGACAAGGCGCGCCACGACTTCCACCTCGCGACGAACTACCGCAACAGCAAGGAGATCTACGACCACGCCGCGGAGTACGCCGCCCGCGTCGGCCTCGACGCAGACCTCCCCATCGCGGTCCGGTCGACCGGGCTCGGCCCCACCGCCGTCGTGGTAGACGACCTGGAGGCGGGAGTGCGTGCGGCCGTTGCCGAGCTCGCCGGCCTGGTGGCAGGCACGATCGGCATCGTCGTACCGGTCGCACGACGCGCTGCCGTCTCGGGCTGGCTGGCTCGCTGGCCGGAGTTCGAGGAGGCTGCAGCCGGAGGTGATGACGCCCGCATCGCCGTGCTCACCGGCCTGGACACCAAGGGTCTGGAGTTCGACGGCATCGTCGTGGTCGAGCCGCAGGAGATCGAGGCGGAGTCCGTGACAGGTCGCGCCACCCTGTACGTCGTACTCACGCGTGCGACGCAGCGGCTGGTCGAGGTCAGCTCACGCTAGGTCTCGCGGACGATCGTCATGACCGGCACCGCGCGGCTCCCATCGTGTCGGACCTGCTGCACTGACCAACCGCCCCTTCCGGAAGAGGTCACGCGGTGTCCGGTGTGCGGCACGTTGGCCGCACGAGACACCGGGAGTCCGCGCCGCGCCCGTTGGTAGCGTTTCGCCATGACCGACACCGCTCCATCCGCCTCCTCTGCACTCCAGCAGCTGCTGGGGCACGAGGCCTGGGCGGTGATCCGGCGTGGTGACTCGTCGACAGTGACGCTGGTCGGGGGCGCGCGCAGCACTGTGGAGCGGCTCGCAGACGTCCCGTTGGAGGAGGGGGCCCCGGAGCCCGGCCGCAGGTTCGACCGGCTGCTCGCGATCCCGTTCCGGCAGGTGGCCGAACGCGGCTTCGAGGTCCACGACGACGGCACGCCGCTGACCGTCGTGCGCATCGAGACCGAGACCGAGGTCGCGCACGACGAGCTGCTGGCTGCGCTCCCCGACGAGCCCGTCGAGTTCTCCGACCGTGGCGGCTTCGAGACCCCCGACGAGGCCTACGCCGAGGTGGTCCGCACGATCATCGACGACGAGATCGGCAACGGCGAGGGTGCCAACCTCGTCGTCGGCCGGCACTACCGCGCGCAGCTGCGGGACTGGGGGCCGGCCAAGGCGCTGACCGTGCTGCGACGCCTGCTGGAGCGCGAGCGTGGCGCCTACTGGACCTACTGCTTCTTCACCGGCGATCGCTACCTGGTCGGTGCCTCGCCGGAGCGTCACGTCAGCGTTCACGGCGGCGACGTGCGGATGAACCCGATCAGCGGCACGTTCCGGCTGCGTGGCCTCACGCCGCAGGAGCAGAAGCCGGCGCTGCTGGGGTTCCTGGCCGACGAGAAGGAGATCTACGAGCTCTTCATGGTCGTCGACGAGGAGCTGAAGATGATGTGCGACATCTGCAACGAGGGCGGTCAGGTGCTCGGCCCGTTCCTCAAGCCGATGACGCACCTGGTGCACACCGAGTACCTCCTCGCCGGCCGCACCTCCCGTGACGTGCGCGAGGTGCTGCGCGACACGATGTTCGCGGCGACGGTCACCGGCAGCCCCGTCGAGAACGCCGTACGCCTGATCAAGAAGTACGAGTCCGAGGGGCGCGGCTACTACGGCGCCGCACTCGCGCTCATCGGCCGCGACGAGCTCGGTGCGCCCACTGCCGACTCGCCGATCGTGATCCGCACCGCCGACGTCTCGCTGGACGGCAAGCTCAAGATCACGGCGGGAGCGACCCTGGTACGCGACTCCGACCCGATGTACGAGGTCGCGGAGACCCACGCCAAGGCGGGCGGCATCCTCAACGCGTTCGGCCTGGTCGAGGCACCAGCCAGCCCGCCCGAGGGGATCGCCGACCTCACCCGCGACGAGGACGTGCTCATCGCCCTCGGCAGCCGCAACCAGCGACTCTCGAAGTTCTGGCTGACCGATCAGGGCGGCTCCCCGCCCGCACCCGAGCTCAAGGGCAAGAGCGCGGTCATCCTCGACGGCGAGGACGACTTCGTGAACATGCTGCGGCACGTGCTGCGGGTGATGGGCATGACCTCGTCCGTCGTACGTCACGAGGACTACGCGCCCGGCGCCCTCGACGGCCACGACCTGGTGATCGTCGGGCCCGGGCCCGGCGACCCGCGCGACGGCGACCACCCCAAGATCGCGGCGTTCCGGGCCGCGGTCGAGGAGCTGCTGGACAAGAAGCAGCCGTTCCTGGCCGTCTGCCTCGGTCACCAGGTGACCAGCGACAGGCTGGGGATTCCCCTTGCCTACAAGGACATCGTGTTCCAGGGCACGCAGTCGCTGGTGAACCTCAGCCCAGAGCTGGGCGGCCGTGAGGAGCGGGTGGGCTTCTACAACACGTTCGTCGGAAGGCCGGCCGGTGAGCTGCCTGACGGCGTGCGAGTGGCGACCGACCCCGAGACCGGTGACCTGCACCTGTTGGCCGGCCCGCACTACCGAGGGGTCCAGTTCCACGCCGAGTCGATCCTCTCCGAGAACGGCTACGACCTGATCCACGACCTGGTGCTCGAGCTCCTGTCATGAGCAGGTCATGAATGTGGTCGTGGTCGACCACTACGACTCCTACACCTGGAACCTCGTCCACCTGATCGCCTCGGTGACCGGCACCTTGCCGGCTGTCGTCGAGCACGACGTCGTGTCGCTTCCTGAGCTGGCGTCGTTCAGCCACGTCGTACTCTCACCGGGGCCGGGGCATCCCGGTGACCCCGCCTTCTTCGCCCTCGGGTCGGGGGTCTTCTCGCTGGGTCGACCCGTGCTGGGGGTCTGCCTCGGGATGCAGGCTCTCGTGCTCGCGTACGGCGGGCAGGTGGACCGGATCGCGCCCGCGCACGGCGAGGTGGCGTCGGTGTCGCACGACGGCAGGGATGTGTTCGCGAGCCTGCCGTCGCCGTTCGACGCGGTTCGCTACCACTCGCTCGCCGCGCTCGTCGTACCGGACGTGCTCGAGGTGACCGCTCGGGTCTCCACCGGCTCCTCCACGGACGGAGTGGTCATGGGCGTGCGCCACCGCGAGCTGCCGCTCTCGGGCGTGCAGTTCCATCCCGAGTCGATCCTCACCGAGCACGGTGTCGACCTGGTCAGGACGTTCCTGACGTGACGCGCATGTTCTGGCTGGACGGGGGCGGCTCCCGGTCGTGGTCGGGGAAGCGGTCGATCGTCGGCGTGCTCGGCCCCGACGACGTTTCGCTCAGCTACGCCGTCGGCGCCGGAGTCCGGCGGCACGCGAGTGGTTCGGCCGAGCACGTCGGCGACGACGTCTTCACGGTGCTCGAGCAGGAGATCGCACGTGATGCCGGCGACCCCGAGGTGCACTGGGTCGGCTACTTCGGCTACGCGTGCAACCCCGCGCTCCCTGCTCGCCCCGCGTCCGGGGTCCCGGACGCCGTCTGGATGCGACTGCGCCAGCCGCTGGTCACCGAGCACGAGCAGCTGGTGCCTGGCGAGCGGCTGACCCAGGTGGGCGAGCCGGTGCCGCCGTCGTACCGCGACGCCTTCGAGCGCGTGCAGGAGGCGCTCCGCGGCGGCTACTCCTACGAGGTCAACCTGACCTACCGCGAGTCGGTGCTCTCCGACCTCGACCCCGAGGCGGCGTACCTCCGGCTCCGCGCCGACAACCCCGCGCCGTACGCCGGCTTCCTCCAGCACGACGGCGTCGCGCTGCTGAGCTCGAGCCCCGAGCGCTACGCCACCATCGACCGCCACCGCTGGCTGGAGACCAAGCCGATCAAGGGCACCACCCCCCGCGGGTCCACGCCCGGTGAGGACGAGGCGCGACGCGAGCAGCTCGCAGCCGACGCGCGCTACCGCGCCGAGAACCTGATGATCGTCGACCTGCTGCGCAACGACCTTTCCATGGTGTGCACGCCCGGCACCGTGACCGTGCCCGCGCTCATGCAGGTGGAGTCCTACGCCAGCGTGCACCAGCTCGTCTCGACCGTGCGCGGCCACCTGCGTGACGACGTCACCACGGTCGGCGCCCTGCGCGCGCTCTTCCCTGCCGGCTCGATGACCGGTGCCCCCAAGCTCCAGACCATGCGCATCATCGACGAGGTCGAGTCCACTCCGCGCGGCGTCTACGCCGGAGCGTTCGGCTGGATCTCCGCCGACGGCCGCGCCGACCTCGGGGTCGTCATCCGTTCCCTCGTCGCGACGCCCGAGGGCGACCGCTGGCGCTACGAGTACGGCACCGGTGGGGGCATCACGGTGCACTCCGACCTCGAGAGCGAGTACGCCGAGACGCGGTGGAAGGCGGAGCGGCTGAGGCGTGCGGTGAGTGGTTGACGGCTCGCTCGGGCGGCGGGCGGTTGCCGCGCCAGCGCGCGACGTCATACGTTCTGGCGGCTATGGGCATCGTTCGGTATGACCTCCCAGCGCGGCAGCGCGCGACGTCATACGTTCTGGCGGCTATGGGCATCGTTCGGTATGACGTCCCCGCGCCCCGGCGCGGGCATCTGCGCGACGGTGAGCAGCAGCTCGACGCAGTGCTGCACGAAGTCGCGACGACTCACCCGCAGCTCACCCGCGACGTACTGGTGGAACAGGTGGGCGAGCGCACCGGCGAGGCTGCTGGCGACCAGGTCGCGGTGGGCCGCCGGGGCGCGCCCGGGGAGCTGCTCGCGGATCATCGCGACCAGGCCACGCCCGACCTCGTCCACCTTGCCGTAGAGCATGGGGTCGCTCACGGGTGCGACGAAGAGCGCGCGGCCCTTCTCCGGCTCGTCGATGGTCAGCCCCACCACCGCGTCGACGGCGGCTTCGGCGATCGCGCGGCTGCTGCGCTCGCAGGTGCTTACGGCCAGGGTCACCGCCGCCATGATCTCGGTGCTGAGCTGGTCGAACACGGCAGCCACGAGGGCCTCGCGATCGGCGAAGTTCTCGTAGAAGTAGCGCTCGGTGACCCCGGAGCCCCGGCACACCGCGCGCACGGAGACCGCCTGCCCGCCGCCGGACGCAAGCAGCGTGAGCGCGGTCGCCAGCAGCTTCGCGCGACGCTCGCTCTGCCGGTCGGCCAGGGTGCTCCCCGCCCAGCTCTTGTTACCCACGACACCCATTCCAAGGGTAGACAACGGTCGTTGTCAACCTTACCGTGGACTCATGAGTGCATTGGCGCACGAGCCCGAGCCGCGCACGACGGCCCCGGCCGACTTCGACATCCGTGACCACATGGACGGCGTCGGAGCCTTCCTGGCCGGCCCGGCCAACGTGATCATGCAGCTGGGTCTGCGCCCGGTCGGCTACGGCGTCGTGACCAAGCCGCGCATCGAGGGCAGTGCGATGCACCACCCCTTCAAGCGGATGCGCACGACGTTCACCTACCTGGCGGTCTCCCTGCTCGGGACCGACGACGACCGGCTCGCTATGCGGGAGGCCGTCGACTTCTCGCACCGTGGCGTCCACTCCGACCCCGGTGCACAGGTGAAGTTCAACGCCTTCGACCCCAAGCTCCAGCTCTGGGTCGCTGCCTGCCTCTACTTCGGGTACGTCGACATGCTCGCCACCATGCGCGGACCGCTCGACGACGAGGTCGCTGACGCGATCTACGCGGAGTCGATCCGGTTCGGCACCACCCTGCAGATGCCGGCCGATGCCTGGCCGGCCGATCGCAAGGCGTTCGAGGAGTACTGGCGGGCCGGGTTGGCCGCCCTCGAGATCGACCCGATCGTGCGCGTCTACCTTCTCAAGCTGCTGCAGTTCAAGATGGTCCATCCCGTGATGCGCGTCGGCAGCGGTCAGCTGATGACCTGGACCAACACCGGGTTCCTGCCGGCTGAGCTCCGGGAGGCGCTCGGTCTGGAGTGGTCGACGCGTGACGAGCGCCTGTTCAGGCTCACCATGCGTGCGCTCGGCCTCGGGTCGAGGCTGCTCCCGCGTCCTGCGCGCATCTTCCCCTTCAACTTCTTCCTGTGGGACTTCCGCCGTCGGGTTCGCAAGGAAAAGCCGATCGTGTGACCGAGTTCGACCTCCGCGACCACATCCCCGGCCCGGCGGGCATGCTCGGCGCCGCAGCCAACGTGGTGATGCAGCTCGGCTGGCCCGCAGTCGGCTACGGCGTGGCCGAGAGCAAGGTGTCCACCGGCAACGTGCTGATCCACCCCTGGAAGCGGCTGCGCACCACGATCTCCTACCTGGTGGTGGCGCTCTTCGGCAGCGAGGCCGACCGCATCGCCTACCGCGAGGCCGTCAACCGGTCGCACGTCGCCGTGCGCTCCGGTCCGCGCAGCCCGGTGCAGTACAACGCGTTCGACCCCGCCCTGCAGCTGTGGGTGGCGGCCTGCCTCTACTTCGGCGTCCGCGACATGCGCGTGAGGTTCCTGGGTCCGATGTCCGAGGCCGACGAGGACGCGCTCTACCGGTACTGCAGCCGACTGGGCACCACCCTGCAGGTGCAGGAGGACATGTGGCCAGCCGACCGCGACGCCTTCGACGTGTACTGGAAGGAAGGGCTAGCCAAGGTCCAGTACGACGACCCCGTGCGTGACCACCTGATGAAGGTCGTCGAGCTGAAGATGGTCGCGCCCTGGCTCCGTCTCGGCAACGCGCGGGTGAACCGCTTCTTCACGACGGGCATGCTGCCCAGGGAGTTTCGTGACGCGATGCGTCTGGAGTGGACCGCCAACGACCAGCGCAGGTTCGACCGCTGGGTGAAGGTCTTCGCGCTGGTGTCACGCCTCACGCCGCGCTGGATCCGGGTGCTTCCGATCCAGCTGCAGCTCGCAGAGGTCCGGTTCCGGATCAAGCACGGCATCAAGCTCGTCTGAACGCCGGCGCTCGGCCTGAGGTGATCAGCGGGAGACTTGGCCCTCGTCGCTGTCCAGCACAGCCTTCAGCTCGTGCGAGTCGTTGCCGCGTACGACGGTCAGGGTGACCGAGTCGCCGGGGCGCATGCCGCGGATGGTGGCGACCAGGGACTCGGAGTCGGTGACCACCTTGTCGTCGATCTTGGTCACCACGTCGCCGCTGCGGATGCCGGCCTTGTCCGCCGAGGACCCCTCGGTGACGGTGTCGATGCGGGCACCGGAGACCAGACCGTCCTGGCTGGCGGCGTTGCCGACGGTGACGCCGAGCCGGGCGTGCGTCGCGGTCTCGCCCTTCTGGAGCTGGTCGACGATCGGCATCACCTTCGACAGCGGAATCGCGAAGCCGAGGCCGATGGATCCGCCCTCGCTGCCCAGCCCCGAGGAGGACGCCGTGCGGATGGAGCTGTTGATGCCGACGACCTCACCGTCGAGGTTCACCAGCGGACCGCCGGAGTTGCCGGGGTTGATGGCAGCGTCGGTCTGGATGGCTGGGTAGGTCGTGTCGTTGCCCTGGCCGTCGCCGCCGACCGAGACCGGTCGGTCGAGCGCAGAGATGATGCCGCTGGTGACGGTGGCCTCCAGGCCGAAGGGCGAGCCGATCGCGACGACGTTCTCGCCGACGTCGAGGTTGTCCGCGGCGTTGAGCCTCGCCACCGCGAGACCGCTGACGCCCTCGGCCTTGATCACCGCGAGGTCGGTCAGTGGGTCGGTGCCGACCACGGTTGCCTTGGCGGTGGAGCCGTCGTTGAAGCTGACCGACAGGGCGCCTCCCTGACCGGCCACGGCAACGACGTGGTTGTTGGTCAGGATCAGACCGTCGGAGCTGAGCACGATGCCGGACCCGGAGCCGGAGCCCTGCTGGCCCGACACGTTGATCTTCACGACGGACGGCAGCACCGCCTTGGCGACCTGCTCGACGCTGCCGGCCGCGGCCGGGTCGTCCTCGTCGCGGGAGATGACCGGGCTCGTCGTACCGCTGGTGGAGGTGTCGTCGCGTGCGTGGTCGACGGCGATGATCCCGGCCGCGCCCGCGACGCCGGCGACCCCGCCGACGGTGAGGGCGGCGGCGAGGATGCCGGCGATCACGGCCGCCGACGGGCGGCCCGGCTTGGGAGAGGCCGGCGCCGGCGCGGGCGTCCACTGGAGCTGCTGGGTGGGCTCGTAGGGATACTGCGCGGCAGGCTCGTTGAGCTCAGAGGGCTCGGTCGGCTCAGCGGGCGGGAAGGGGTTCTGCTCGGTCATGGGTCCAGCATGCGCAGCAAGTCTGAGAGCGGGCTTAGTGGTCTCTAGGGGCAACCGGTGAAGGTGCTGAGACTCCGCCGTGCGGACGGCGGTGGTTGCCAGCGCCGCGGTGCGGTGGGGTGCCGCTGCCGCGACTCTGTGATCCTTGCTTGGATCTAGGCAGTACCGGTGAAGCTGCTGTGACCTTGCGGCTGCTGGGTCGAACCCGGGACGTGCAGGGTGAACGACGTGCCCTCAGGCCCGGTCGAGGCGACCCACGCCGCCCCGCCGTGCCGTTCGGCGATCTGGCGGACGATCGCGAGCCCGAGCCCCGAGCCCGGCATCGTGCGCGACTCCTTCGACCGGTAGAAGCGGTCGAAGACATGCGGCAGGTCGTCGGCCGCAATGCCCGGCCCCTGGTCGGACACCGTCAGGGTGCCGTGCCGCAGCACCACGGTGACGGTGCCTTCGTCGGGACTCCACTTCGCGGCGTTGTCGAGCAGGTTGGTGACGGCGCGCTCGAGGGAGCCGGCCTCGCCCACGACCCACCACTGGTCCAGCTGTACGTCGAAGTGCAGGCCCAGGCCGCGACGGCGTACGCGATGGAGGGCGCGCTCGACGACCTCGTCGAAGTCGACCGCCTCGACGGCAGCACTGACCGGCTCGTCGCGGGCCAGCTCGGTGAGGTCACCGATCAGCGTGGTGAGCTCCTCGATCTGGAAGCGCACGTCGTCGAGGATCTCCGCCTTGGCGGCAGGGGGCAGACCACCCTGCCGCTCCGCCTGCGTGAGCAGCTCGAGGTTGGTGCGCAGCGAGGTCAGCGGCGTGCGCAGCTCGTGACCGGCGTCGGCGACCAGCTGTCGTTGCCGGTCGCGTGAGGCGGCCAGGGAGATCAGCATCTGGTTGAAGGCCATCGACAGGCGCGCGACCTCGTCGTTGCCCTCGATCAGGATCGGCTCTAGCTTCTCGGTGCGGGCGATCTCCTCGACCGCGGCGGTGAGCCGGCGTACCGGACGCAGGCCGCTGCGGGCGACCGCCCAGCCGGCGAGGCCGGCCCCAACGACGCCGAGGCCGCCGAAGAAGAGCAGCACCCAGCCGAGCTTGTCCAAGGTGTCCTCGGTGGGCTCCAGGGACTGGGCCAGGATCAGCGCGGTGCCGTCGTCATGGCCGGGCACCGCGGCGACGCGGAACTCAGAGCCGTTGTCGGTGCGGATCGTGCGGCAGGAGTACTTGCTGCGCCCCGACGCGACGTCGACCTCGGGTCTCGCGAGCCTGATGCTCTCCCCGGAGCGCACCTCGTCGGAGGACACGGGCGCACGGCCGTCGGCGTACAGGACGGCGATCTTGAGGTCCGCCGCCCCCAGCGCCCAGGACGGCACCTGGTCGACGATCTCGTCGTTGAGCGGCGACTTGGTCAGGGCGTAGGCGCGGGCGGTGAGCGAGTGGTCGAGGCTGGAGTACATCTGGTTGCGGACGGTGAGGTAGCCCGTGGCAGCCACTGCCGCCACAGCGAAGCCGACCGCCATCGCGGCCAGAAGGCTGACCCGGCTCGCCAGCGAGGCACGGAAGTGCAGGCCGGCCATCAGCCCTCCTTGAGGACGTACCCCACGCCTCGAACCGTGTGGATCAGCCGGCGCTCGCCCTCGGCCTCGGTCTTGCGTCGCAGGTAGCCGACGTAGACCTCCAGGGAGTTGGCGGTCGTCGGGAAGTCGTAGCCCCAGACCTCCTCGAGGATGAACGACCTGTCCAGCACGCGCCGGGGGCGGCGCAGGAACATCTCGAGCAGTGTGAACTCGGTGCGGGTCAGCTCGATCGCGCGCTCACCGCGACGCACCTCGCGGGTGGCCGGGTTGAGCGAGAGGTCGGAGTAGGTGAGGAGCTCGCTGTCGAGGTCGGCGTCGTCCTCGACGTGCTGCGCCCGCCTCAGCAGCGCACGCAGCCTGGCCAGCAGCTCCTCGAGCGCGAACGGCTTGGTGAGGTAGTCGTCGGCGCCGGCGTCGAGCCCTTCGACCCGGTCGCCCACGGAGTCGCGTGCCGTCAGCACGAGGATCGGAAGGTCGTTGCCCGCCGCCCGCAGCGCTCGGGTCGCCTCGATGCCGTCGAGGCGCGGCATCATGACGTCGATGACCAGCGCGTCGGGGGCAGCGCTGGCGATCGCGGCCAGGGCCTCCGCGCCGTCGCCCGCGAGGGTGACGGAGTAGCCGTTGAACTCCAGGGATCGTCGCAGCGACTCACGCACGGCGCGGTCATCGTCGACGACGAGGACCCGATGCGTCTCACGCTCGACCTGGGCTGCACCACTCACAGGGACAGCCTGCCACCACGACCTGAGACGCGGCTGAAATAGCTCTTGCCGGGTCGCCACCACTCGTCGAGAAGAGGCCATCGCGTGGCCAGCGCAGGTCGCTTGAGCAAGTCCAGGAGGTTCAGCCGCTGAGCAGGGCGCGCGCGGTCTCGCCGGCCCGCGCGCCGTAGGCGCCGCCACCGACATGGTGGGTCGCGTGGGTCAGCAGCGGGAACAGCTGGTGCAGGCCGACGCGCTCCTGCCAGCCGTCCGCCAGCGGCGTGACCTCCTGGTAGGCGTCGAGCACGCGCTGCAGGTTGGGCAGCCCGAACAGCGCGAGCATCGCGAGGTCGGTCTCGCGGTGGCCGCCGTGGGCTGCCGGGTCGATGACGTAGGCCTTGCCGTCGTGTCCCCAGATGACGTTGCCCGACCACAGGTCGCCGTGGATCCGGGCGGGGGGTTCGGCGGGACCGGCCAGCTCGGTGATCCGGCGTACGACGCCCTCGATCGCCTCCCCGTCGTCCGGCTGGAGACCGCCGCGGTCGACCGCGAGCTTGAGGTAGGGGAGCAGTCGCCTCGTGGCGAAGAACTCCGGCCAGCTGTCCACCGGGCGGTTGGGCATCGGCAGCGAGCCGATGAACCCGTCGCCGGCATCGCTCCCGAAGACCGGCGCTCCGAAGCCGTGGGTGGCCGCGAGCCCGCGACCGAGCTCCTCGGCGGCGTCGTTGGTGACCTTGCCGTGCTCGACGTAGCGCAGCACCAGGCAGTCGTCCTCGACCGCGAGCACCTGCGGAGTGGGAGCTCCGCCGGCTTCAGCGAGCCAGGAGAGCCCGGCGGCCTCGGACCGGAAGAAGTTCGCCGGTGCGTGCGCGCGCGTCTTGATCAGCGCCGACGAGCCGTCGGAGAGGCGGAGCCGGGTGGAGACGCAGATGTCACCGCCCGCGACCGGCGAGGTGGCCACGACCGCCGCGCCGAGCAGCGCCTCCGCCCGGCCCGCGATCGTGCCCATGCGTGTCATGTCAGGGCACCTGCGCGGAGCTCGGAGACGATCGCGTCGGCGGTGCGCTCGACCATCGTGAGGACCTCGGTGAAGCCCTCGTCGCCGCCGTAGTAGGGATCGGGTACGTCGCCCGGCCCGGCCGGGTCGAACGAGCGGAACAGCCGCAGCCGCTCGGCCTGTGGTCCTGCGAGGCGAAGGAGGTCGGCGTGGTTGGCGGCGTCCATCGCCAGCACCAGGTCGACGTCGTCGAACCAGCGGCGGTCGAACTGCTGGGCACGGTGCCGGGAGGGGTCGTAGCCGGCGGCCCGCAAGGTCGCGGCCGCACGCCGGTCCATGGGGCGTCCGACGTGGTAGCCCGCCGTGCCGGCGCTGACCACCTCGGCATCGACGCCCGCTTCGGAGAGCCGCTGCTCCAGGACCACGTGGGCCATCGGCGAGCGGCAGATGTTGCCCAGGCAGACCACCGCGATGCGCGTCACTCGTCAGGCTCCACGAGCTCGAGGAAGGTGGTGGTCACCGAGATGATCACCGAGCCCCAGATCGCGGTCCACCAGAACTGGTCGACGTGGAAGGACAGGTCGAGCTCGCCGGCGATCTTGCTGGTGAGCATCAGCATCGCGGCGTTGATCACGAAGATCAGCAGCCCGAGCGTGAGGATGATGAACGGCAGCGACAGCAGCTTGACGATCGGGCTGACCACCGCGTTGACCACGCCGAAGATCAGTGCGACCCCCAGCAGCGTCAGCACCCGGTCGCGGTCGGAGTCGCCCTGGAGCGTGATGCCGTCTAGCAGCCACACGGCTGCTCCGAGAGCGAGGGCGTTGACCAGCACCCACAGGACGAACCTCACCCCCGCAGCCTAGCCAGCATCGACTCCGCGCCGTCAGCGATGTGCCGCTCGAGCTCGGCGGCGGTCTCCTCGATGCGGCCCTGCTCGAGCATGCGCACGAGCAGCCGGTGCGACTCCACCTGCTCGGCCTGGTTGCGTCGGGCGCGGTCGACGTGTGCCAGAGCCAGCCGGATCTCGGCGTAGAGCGACTCGGCCTGGGCGACGAGCCGCTCGGACTCGGTCAGCCCGACGAGCGCTCGGTGGAACTCCAGGTGCAGTGCCGTGAACTCGGCGGCCGGAGCCGTGACGGCGGCTGCGGCGAAGGCCTCCAGCGCCCGTCGTACGACGTCGCGGGACTGCTCCGACGCCTCCGCCCAGCGTCGTACGCCGGCCGTCTCCAGGACCGTGCGCGCCCGGCACACGTCGTGCACGGCGTCGGCGGCGAGCTCGGTGACGTGGACCCCGCGGTTGGGCTCGCGGGTGGCCAGCCCCTCGCTGACCAGCATCGTGAGCGCCTCGCGGATGGTCGAGCGGGCGACGCCCATCGCCTCGGCGAGTGCGACCTCGCGCAGCGGGGTGCCGGTCTCGACCTCGCCCTCGAAGAGCGCTCGCCGCAGCTCGTCGGCCACGCGGTCGACGGTGGAGGTGTGCTCGAGCGAGAGGCTGTCGAAGGCCACACCCCGATTGTCCGACAACGGCTTGACCGGCGGCGACCCCGCGTCCAGAATGGGATCATGTCTGATTGTCTGACAATCGCTGCCGAGCTGGCCTGGGGTCGCCGGTACCTGATGGTGCGTCCCGACCACTTCCGGGTGGAGTACGTCATCAACCCGTACATGGACACCGCCGTGCAGCCTGACCCGTTGCTGGTGCGCCGGCAGTGGGACGCGCTCGTCTCGGCGATCGAGGCGGCGGGCGGTGCCGTCGCGGTGCTGCCGCAGCGCGCCGATGCGCCCGACATGGTCTACGCGATGAACCTCGGGCTGGTCGTCGGCGATCGCGCGGTGCTCTCGCACATGCGCTACGCCGAGCGGCAGATGGAGACCCCGACCGCCGAGCAGTGGTTTCGGGCGGCCGGTTTCACCCCGTCGTACGTCGGACGTGAGGGGATCGGCGCGCACCTGGAGGCCGGCGACGCGTTCGCGTTCGGCGACGCGCTGGTGGTCGGGTTCGGTCCGCGCACCGAGCAGCTCGCCCTCAAGCATCTCGCCACCGAGCTGGACGTCCGCGTCCGCGGCCTGCGCATCGCGCACCCGGCGATGTACCACCTCGACCTCGCGTTCTGCCCGCTCGACGCGGACCGAGCGATGGTCTGCCCCGCTGCGTTCGACGACGAGTCCGCCGCCGCGGCGCTGGCACTGGTGCCCGAGCCCCTGGTGCTCACCGAGGACGAGGCCCTCACCTTCTGCGCCAACTCCATCGTCATCGGCCGCACGATCCTGATGCCGGCCTGCCCCGACCGGGTCCGCGCCCAGCTCGAGGCGTGGGGCTTCGAGATCGTCCTGCTCGACCTCTCCGAGCTGCACAAGGGTGGAGGCTCGATCCGCTGCCTGACCAACCCGCTCGACGTACAGGTGGGCAGGGACCTCCCCTACGTCGCGGGCGGCGAGGTCGTCCTGCCGTAGGCGTTGCGGGTGTCCGCCGCGCAAACGACAGACACCCGGCGAACTCCACCGGGTGTCTGCCCCTGCCGGCCCGAAGGCCGACAAGGCGAGACCCGCGTTCCCGGATGGGGGGCGCCGTGAACGCGGGCTCGCAGCTCGCGTGGCCCTAGCGGCCGAAGAAGTGTTTGTGCCCCCTAGACGCAGTCCGCATGCCACCGGCTCCCTTTGCGTAGTTGCGAGCAACCCGGCCAGGCAGCAGCTTCCCCATGCTGCCTGGGCCAGGCTGTCGCGTTACCCCCCACCTGCAGAACCCCCCACTGGTGGCTTTGCCTCAGACGCGCGAGCGCCCGCTGGCCGCGCACGCGCGACCGACATTTTTGACGGTTTCCCCCCAGGAAGTTCCTGGCACGAATCGCCTTGAACTGCTGATGTGACCGGGGCCCACCCCTGGACCGATCACTGAGAGCATCTTGTCGGATAACTCGGGGAATTGCACTATCCGTCCACCTAGTTTTTGCCGTTCGGCTACAGGAATGACGACTCTGCGCGGAAGGGTGTAGTCCCCTTGGGCTAGGGGGCACCGGCACAGCCGGGCCGTGCGGCCTTCTCTAGGTCCCGGCCGGCTCGAGTACGGCGGTCCGCCGTGCGGTCTGGGCGAGCAGCACGCCGGCCACCACCGCGGTCACTCCGACGACCGCGAGCGCGCTCTGGGACTCCCGGAACCAAAGCCAGCCCAGCGCCACGGCGCCGACGGGCTCGAGCATCGCGAGGGTCGTCACCAACGTGGCCTCGAGGTGCTGGAGGGCGAGCAGCTGCAGGGCGAAGGGCACGACCGTTCCCAGGACGATCACCCAGGCCAGCACCGTCCACAGCGGCACGGTCGTACCGCCGAGCCGACCCAGGAGCGACGCGTCGCGCGTGAACAGGTCGCCGACGCCGGACAGGGGCGCCACGACGTTGAGCGCGACAGCAGCCACGGCGAACGACCACACGATCACCCGCAGCGGGTCGATGGTGTTGACGCCGACCTCACCGATCAGGAAGTACGCCGAGTAGCAGACTGCCGCGCCGGCCGCCGCGAGCATGCCGACGCTGTCGAACTTCAGCCCGTCAGCGGATGCGATGAGCCCGATCATCGCGAGTCCGAGCCCGAACCACAGCCGACGCCGCACGGCCTGATGCTGGACGAAGCGGGCCCAGAGTGCGACGAGGATCGGTGCCTGGTACTCGATGAGCAGGGCTGTCCCGAGCGGCAGGCGGTCGACCGCGACGAAGTAGGTCCACTGCAGGCCGGCGACGCCGACCAGCCCGTGGGCGACCACGAGCATCGCGAGCCTGCCCGAAGGTGGCCGCAGGGCGCTGGGCCGGACCAGCGCGACGAACGCGGCGAGTACGAGCAGCGTGCCGGTCACACGGATGGTGGTCAGGGTGCCCGCGTCGACACCGGCCCGCAGCGCCACTCGGCTGACCCCGCCGTTGACGACGAAGAGACAGGCGCCGGTGAGCACCAGCACGGTGCCGTACGTCGGGTTGCGGGACACCCCCGAAGAGTAATGGGTCAAGTGCCGCGTCACCCCTGTCAGGGGCGCGACTAGAGTCTGCCGCATGACGACCCCGCAGCCGCGCGCCGCCCTCGCCGGCGTACCCGCCTATGTCGCCGGCAAGCCGCCCGTCGCGCGGCCCGGGCTGACGACGTACAAGCTCTCCTCCAACGAGAACCCCTACCCGCCCCTCCCGGGCGTGCTCGAGGAGGCGGCGAGGGTCGCGGCGAACATGAACCGCTATCCCGACATGGGCTGTGCCGCCCTGTACGACGCGCTGGCGAGCAAGCTCGGGGTGCAGACCGCCGAGCTCGCGGCGGGCACCGGTTCGGTGGCGCTGCTCTACCACCTGGTGCAGGCGTTCTGTGAGCCCGGCGACGAGGTCGTCTACGCGTGGCGGTCCTTCGAGGCCTACCCGATCGCAGCCGCCGTGTCCGGCGCTGTGTCGGTTCGGGTGCCGCTGACCGCGACCGCCGAGCACGACCTCGACGCGATGGCGGCTGCGATCACCGACCGCACGAAGGTCGTGGTGGTCTGCACGCCGAACAACCCGACCGGTCCCGCGGTGTCGAAGACTGCCCTGACGGCGTTCCTGGACCGGGTCCCGTCCCACGTCCTGGTCGTTGTCGACGAGGCCTACCGCGAGTTCGTGCGCCTCGACGACCCGGTCGACGCCGTCGAGCTCACCCGCGACCGGCCGAACGTGGTCGCCATGCGCACCTTCGCCAAGGCCTACGGGCTCGCCGGGCTGCGTTGCGGCTACCTGGTCGCTCCCTCGCCGGTGGCCGCTGCGGTCCGGGCGTGCGCGCTGCCCTTCGGGGTCTCCTCGATCGCCCAGGCGGCCGCCGTCGCCTCGCTGGCACGGGAGGCCGAGCTCCTCGAGCGCGTCGACGCGCTGGTGGCGGAGCGGTCGCGGGTGACCACGGCGCTGGCCGGCCAGGGCTGGCAGATCCCCGACGCCCAGGGCAACTTCGTGTGGCTGCCCCTGGGTGACCGCACCCCTGAGCTCGTCGCCGCGGCCGAGGAGGCGGGGATCGTCGTACGCCCGTTCGCCGGGGAGGGCGTGCGGGTCAGCATCGGCGAGGCGGCGGGGAACGATGTGTTCCTGGGAGTGGCTGGGAAGCTCGTCTGACCTCTGGTGGGGAACCCGCAGCGGCGCTACCCCCGCGCCTCCCCCACCTTCCAGTAGCCGCTGAAGAACACCGACCTCTTGTCCATCCCGACCTCACCGGTCAGGTAACGGCGCACGCCGGTCGCGAGACCCGACTCGCCGCAGACCCAGGCGTACGCGAATCCGGAGAGATCCGCCTCGCGCAGCGACTTCACGACTGCCTCCCCGGGAGCAGCGTCACCCCGGAGTACGACGTGCAGGTCCACGTCACCCTCGAAGCTGGCCAGGCACGACTGGTCGGGCACCTCGACGTACACCGTGGCGCCGGACTCCCGCTCGAGGATCGCGGCGAGCGCGGGGACGGCCGTCTCGTCGGCGACGAAGAGGCGGGGGCCGCCGAACCGGGTCGGGTCGTAGGGCGCGGCGCCGGAGCGGAAGCCGACCACCTGTCCCTCGGCCGCGCGGCACGCCCAGGCCGAGCCGGGACCGGCGTCGCCGTGCAGCACGATGTCGACGTCGATCTCGCCGGCACCGGGGCGGTGCGCGCGCACGGTGTACCAGCGGATCTCGGGCTGCTCGGCCTCGGGCATCTTCGCGATCGCGGCGCGCACGTTAAGCCGTTCCTGCGGCAGGTGGAGCTGCCCGTCGCGGGGCATCAGCAGCGCGAAGTACTCGTCGGGCCCGGTGAGGACGTAGTCCTTGAACCCGTCTGCCGCGAACGTGATCCGGCGGACGCGGTCGCTGAGGTCCTTGACCGACACCACGGCCATCTCGAACTGCACGAAGTCGGTCTTGCTCGGCGTGATCGCCATCGAGCGGGACAGGTAGGCGTCGTACGCCTTGTACTGGAGCTTCTCGACCAGGGTTGCCATGAAGGTTAGGCTAACCTAACTTCACCTGCCGTGCCGCCCCGCCCCCTCCTGGAAGCGGCTGACGCCCTCCACGACGTCGGCGAGGGAGACGACACCGTGGTGGTACTCGTTCAGCAGCGCGGCGCCTTCCTCGAGCCCGTCCTGCTCGAGCAGGGAGAGCCGGTCCTGGCGCAGGCACGTCTGCGGGAGCTCGCTGAGGCTGCGCGCCAGGGCCTCGGCCTCGGCGCGAGCCGTCCCGGACGGTACGACGCGCGTGGCCAGCCCGATCCGCAGAGCCTCGTCGGCCGCGACCGGCCGGCCGGTCAGGACGAGGTCGAGGGCGACCCCCTGCCCCACTATCCGCGGCAGCCGCACGGTGCCACCGTCGATCAGCGGGACTCCCCACCGCCGGCAGAACACCCCGAACGTCGCATCGTGGGCGACCACGCGCAGGTCGCACCAGAGGGCCAGCTCCAGACCGCCTGCTACGGCGTAGCCCTCCACCGCGGCGATGACCGGCTTCGACAGCTTCATGCGGGTCGGCCCCATCGGCCCGTCGCCCTCTGGCTCGACCCGGTTGACGTCGTCGGTGGTCAGCGCCATCAGGTCGGCACCGGCGCAGAACACCCCGCCCTCGCCGTACAGCACCGCGACGGAGGCGTCCGCGTCCTCGTCGAACGCGCGGAACGCGTCGGCGAGCGCTCGTGCCGTCGGCCCGTCGACGGCGTTGCGCCGCTCGGGCCGGTGCAGCACGACCGTGGTGATGGGCCCGTTGGTCTCGACCGTGACGCTCATGCACCGATTGTCGTCGGTCGAGCCGGCGTCAGGCGACCTCGATGATCTCCGGTTCGAGCTCGGGAGACGCGGCGGGTGGCCGTCTCCGCTCGGAGGTGATCACCAAGGCCACGGCAGACACCACGATCGCGCCGCCGAACACGATCGGCCAGGTGATCTTCTCGTCGAGGATGAGCCAGCCCAGGAGGACCGCGATCACCGGGTTGACGTAGGCGTAGGTGGCGACCAGGGAGATGGGTGCGTTGGCGACCAGCCAGACGTACGCCGTGAACGCGACCACCGAGCCGAACAGGATCAGGTAGCCCATGGCGAACCAGGTCTTGGCGGGGTAGTCGAAGGTGAACCGCTCACCCGCCAGTGCGCCGACCGCCACCATCATCAGACCGCCCCAGAGCATCTCCCACACGGCGACGACGAACGCATCCGACGGAAGCCACAGCCGCGGCTGCACGTAGGAGCCGAACGCCCAGCAGGAGGCCGCGAAGAGGATGATCAGCGCGGGGAACAGGTCGAAGTCGCCGGCACCACGGCCGAGCAGCACGAGTACGGCGAGGCCGGCGAAGCCCACCAGGACGCCGACCAGCGTCAGGGGCTGTGGAACGTCACGCTCGGCGACCCTGAAGACCACGATGATCAGCGGGGCGATCGCGATGAGCAACGCGGTGAAGCCTGAGGTCGCGCCCTTCGACTCGCCCACCGACACCAGGCCGTTGCCCAGGAGCGGCAGCGAGAGACCGAGGAACGCGGTGCCGAGCATCTGCTTGGCGTTCAGGTCGAACTGCGCGATCCCACCTCGGCGTACGACGAGGATGGTGGCCAGCACCAGGCCGGCCGCAGTGAAGCGCAGGCCCATCGACATCATCGGCGGGGCGTCCTCCACGACGACCCGGATGCCGAGGTAGGTCGAGCCCCACACGACGTAGACGATGCCGAGGGCGGCGGCGACCAACCCGAACCTCGGGGCTGCTGCACTCGCCATGTGTCATCACCGTCCTCTCGTTTACCCCTGACAGGTTAGTCAGCCCAGCGACGGGCCGAAACCGATTAACGGACGGGCGACCGCGAGATCCTGCCGATTAGGCGAACCCCGAGGTAATCGGTAACTTGGACCTGACCGGCGACGTGTGGCGCCGGTCACAGGACGGCTCGTCCGATCCGATCCAGCGCGGCCACCACCCCCGGCCGGATGCGCAAGACCAGCCGGTGGCGGAGGACCCCGCTCACCGACGACACGAAGGAGTGCAGGTGAGCACAACACGCCCTGACTTCGGGCCCGGCGTGGGAGACGTCTTCGGACCCACCCACCGCGACGGCGGCCCTGAGCTCGTCCAGCTGCTGACCCCCGAGGGGGAGCGGATCGAGCACCCCGAGTTCTCCTTCGACCTCGACGACGAGGCCATCAAGGGCTTCTACCGCGACATGGTCCTCACCCGTCGCATCGACACCGAGGCCACTGCCCTACAGCGCCACGGCGAGCTCGGCATCTGGGCCCAGCTGCTCGGCCAGGAGGCCGCCCAGATCGGCTCCGGCCGCGCGCTGCGCCCCCAGGACTACGTCTTCCCGACCTACCGCGAGCACGGTGTCGCCTACACCCGCGGCGTCGACCCGCTGCGCCTCCTGGGTCTCTTCCGTGGTGTCGACCAGGGCGCCTGGGACCCCTACGCCAACAACTTCGGGCTCTACACCATCGTGATCGGTGCCCAGACCCTGCACGCCGTCGGCTACGCGATGGGCATGCAGCGCGACGGCGTCGTCGGCACAGGTGACCCCGAGCGCGACGGCGCCGTGGTGGCCTACTTCGGCGACGGTGCGAGCAGCCAGGGCGACGTCAACGAGGCGTTCATCTTCGCCGCGTCGTACAACACTCCGGTCGTGTTCTTCTGCCAGAACAACCAGTGGGCGATCTCCGAGCCGATCACGCGCCAGTCCCGGATCCCGCTCTACCAGAGGGCGCTCGGTTTCGGCTTCCCCGGCGTGCGCGTCGACGGCAACGACGTGCTCGCGACCTACGCCGTGACCCAGGCCGCGCTCGAGCGCGCCCGCACGGGCTCCGGCCCGACCTTCGTCGAGGCCTACACCTACCGCATGGGTGCGCACACCACCACCGACGACCCGACCCGCTACCGGCTCTCCGAGGACGTCGAGCACTGGAAGCTCAAGGACCCGATCGCGCGGGTGAAGGTCTACCTCACCCGAAACGGCCTGGTCGACCAGAGCTTCTTCGACGAGATCGAGGCGGAGGCCGAGCAGCTCGGTGCCCACCTGCGCGAGGGCTGCAAGGCGATGCCCGAGCCGCAGATCCTCGACGTCTTCGACAACGTGTACGCCGAGCAGACGCAGGAGCTCGCGCAGCAGAAGGCGTCCTACGCCGCCTACCTTGACACCTTTGAGGGAGCGCACTGATGGCGAAGATGACTCTGGCAAAGGCGCTCAACGCGGGGCTCCGTCGAGCGATGGAGGACGACCCCAAGGTCCTCGTGATGGGCGAGGACGTCGGCAAGCTCGGCGGTGTCTTCCGCATCACCGACGGGCTGCAGAAGGACTTCGGCGAGGACCGCGTGATCGACTCGCCACTGGCGGAGTCGGGCATCCTCGGCACTGCGGTGGGCATGGCGATCCGCGGCTACCGCCCCGTCTGCGAGATCCAGTTCGACGGCTTCGTCTACCCGGCCTACGACCAGATCGTGTCGCAGGTGGCCAAGCTGCACTTCCGCAGCCAGGGCAAGATCAAGATGCCGATGGTCATCCGCATCCCGTTCGGCGGTGGCATCGGCGCGGTCGAGCACCACAGCGAGTCGCCCGAGGCGCAGTTCGCGCACACGCCCGGCCTCAAGGTCGTCTCGTGCTCCAACCCGGTCGACGGCTACTGGATGATCCAGCAGGCCATCAAGCACGACGACCCGGTCGTGTTCCTCGAGCCCAAGCGGCAGTACCACGCCGACAAGGCCGACGTCGACGAGTCCGCGACGCCCGACCCGCTGTTCGCGTCCCGCACCATCCGCACCGGCTCCGACGTCACGCTCCTTGCCTACGGCCCGATGGTGAAGACCTGTCTGGCCTCGGCCGAGGCGGCCGCCGGCGAGGGCAAGAGCATCGAGGTCATCGACCTGCGCACCCTCTCCCCGCTCGACCTCGACCCGGTCTTCGAGTCGGTCCGCAAGACCGGCCATGCAGTCGTAGCCCACGAGGCCCACACCAACCTCGGCATGGGCTCGGAGATCGCTGCACGCATCACCGAGGAGTGCTTCTACTCCCTCGAGGCACCGGTGCTGCGTGTCGGTGGCTTCGACACTCCCTACCCGCCCGCGCGGGTCGAGGAGGAGTGGCTGCCCGACCTCGACCGGGTGCTCGACGCCGTCGACCGGACGCTGGGGTTCTGACCATGACGACCCAGGAATACAAGCTCCCCGACGTCGGTGAAGGTCTGACCGAGGCTGAGATCGTCAGCTGGAAGGTGAAGGTCGGCGACGTCATCAAGATCAACGACATCGTCGTGGAGATCGAGACCGCCAAGTCGCTGGTCGAGCTGCCTTCGCCGTACGCCGGCACGATCGTGGCGATCCATGTCGCCGAGGGCGAGACGATCCCGGTCGGCACCCCGATCATCGCCGTCTCCGACGGTGCGGACGCCCCGCCGCCGCCGCAGCCCCTCGGCGAGATCGACATGTCCAACCCGGCGGCCACCGGTGGTGGCGAGAACCAGACGCTCGTCGGCTACGGCCCCAAGTCTGGCTCCGCCCTGCGTCGTGCCCGCCGTGGTCCCGCGACGGCTGCGTCCGACGCAGGTGCCGCAACGCAGATGCAGGTGCAGGGCGTCTTCGAGCAGCCCGGCGTGCAGAACACCTCCGAGGTCGTCCCTGCCAACGAGCCTGCCGTGCCCGCGGTCGCCGTACACGAGAACGCAGAAGTGGAGACCCGCGTGCTGGCCAAGCCGCCGGTGCGCTTCCTGGCCAAGCAGCTCGGCATCGACCTGCGGAGCGTGACCCCGACCGGCCCCGGCGGCACGGTCACCCGCGGTGATGTCGAAGGCTGGTCGAGCGGCGAAGCGAGCGCAGCGAGCCAGCCCGTCGAGACCACTCCGGCGCCCGCCCGCCAAGGCGACCGTCGCGAGCCCATCAAGGGCGTCCGCAAGATGATGGGCCAGGCGATGGTGGACTCCGCGTTCACCCTGCCGCACGTCACCGAGTGGATCACCGTCGACGTCACCCGCACGATGAAGTACGTCGACCGGCTCAAGGCCCACCGCGACTTCAAGGACGTCAAGGTATCCCCGCTGCTCGTGCTCGCCCGGGCGGTCTGCCTGGCGACACGACGCACGCCGGAGATCAACGCCTGGTGGGACGAGTCGGCCCAGGAGATCGTCTACAAGAGCGCGGTCAACCTCGGCATCGCCGCGGCCACTCCGCGCGGGCTCGTCGTACCCAACGTCAAGGGTGCGGAGTCGATGGGCATGCTGGAGCTTGCCGCGGCGCTCAACGCGCTGACCAAGACGGCACGCGAGGGCAAGACCCAGCCGGCCGAGATGGCCGGCGGGACCTTCACGATCACCAACGTGGGCGTCTTCGGTGTCGACGCCGGCACGCCGATCATCAACCCGGGCGAGTCCGCGATCCTCTGCTTCGGCGCCGTACGTCAGCAGCCGTGGGTCGTCGACGGCAAGATCAAGATCCGCGACATCACCACGCTCGCGCTCTCCTTCGACCACCGGTTCATCGACGGTGCGCTGGGCAGCCAGTTCCTCGCCGACGTCGCCGCGATCATGGAGGACCCGGCCGCCGCGCTGATGTTCTGAGCAGAGCGGCAGCCGCCCGGCGAGGCTTCGCCCGGCGAGGCTTGGGAGAGAGAGGACCCGCCGCCACCGGGCCTGAGCGGCGCAACCACAGCGTCTGACGGTCCACGCGGAACTGGCGACGCGGGCCGTGACACCTGGGGCGCCGTTGCAGCAGCGGCAGCCTGGCGTGTGCGAGGCGGCGAGTACGGCTCGGCGGCGGCGGGGTCCTACGTCGGAAACGAGCAAACCCCGCAAATGGTTACGTCGCGCCGACCTAGGATGGATGCAACATGCGCTACTCGACCGCACCCCACCCTGGCTCTGCTGCGCAGAAGGCCTACGACTTCATCAAGTGGGCCATCCTGAACTCGGTCTACCCTGCCGGCCAGCTGATCACCGAAGGTGTCCTCGCCCAGGAGGTCGGCGTGAGCCGCACGCCCGTGCGCGAGGCGCTGCTGCGGCTGGAGGTCGAGGGCCTGCTCACGCTCTACCCGAAGAAGGGCGCGCTGATCGCGACGTACTCGCGGCAGGACGTCGAGGACGTGCTCCAGGCCCGCGAGCTGGTCGAGCACTTCACGGCCAAGCAGTCGTTCTCCCGCCGCGACGAGCTGCTCCCGAAGGCCGAGGAGATCCACGAGCGGCTCAAGCGCAACCGGCGCGAGCACGACACCGCGGGGTTCACCACGTCCGACCGGGAGTTCCACGAGGCGATCGTCGACGCCGCCGGCAACGCCGTACTCAGCGCCGTCTACCGCATGCTCCGCGAGCGGCAGACCCTGTTCACATCGGTGATGATGCGTGGTCGCGTCGACCGCATGGACGAGGCGATCCGGGAGCACGAAGGCATCCTGGACGCCTTGCGCGGCGACGACGTCGAGCGGTTCGAGAAGGTGGTCACCGACCACCTGGCTTGGTCCATCGACCTTGCCCGGCAGATGCTCTGACGATTCCAACAAGCGGGCCATGGCGCGACCCGGGTGACAGGTCTACCCTGCGTGCAGGGGAGCCTTCACATATTCACAGGGGTCAGTCATGCGGAATTCTCGGGTAGTGGCATGGATGGGGGCAGCAGTCCTTGCTTCCCCGGTAGCAGTTGTCGCGGCGGGGCCGGCGCAAGCCGACGATCCCCAACGCGGGCTGACGGCGGTCGCCGGCGGTGTCGGGCTCGCCAACAGGGTAAGCGCCCACAAGGCGCCGACGAGTCGTCTCGCAGAGAGCGACCCTGCCCTGATGCGGCGCACCGACGGGCGTCCGGTGCGGGTGATGATCAAGCTCGACTACGACTCGACAGCGACCTACCAGGGTGGACTCTCCGGCCTGGCCGCCACGAGCCCGGCGGTCACCGGTCGCAAGCTGACCGGCAAGTCGTCGACCGAGCGCGCCTATGAGGCCTACGTCGCCGACCGCGAGGCCGGGATCAAGGCCGACATCCGCAAGGCCGCTCCGCAGGTCGCCTTCGGAGGGACCGTTCGCCGCGTGTACGGCGGCCTGTCCGCCGTACTGCCGGCGAACAAGGTCAAGGCGGTCGCCGCGCTCCCGGGCGTGGTCGCCGTCCAGGCCAACTCGCTCGAGCAGCCACTGACCGACTCCAGCCCCGAGTTCGTCGGCGCCCCTGCGGCGTACGGCGAGCTGGGCACCACCGCCAACGCCGGCCAGGGCGTCATCTACGGCAACCTCGACACCGGCATCTGGCCCGAGCACCCCTCGTTCGCCGACCAGGGCAACCTGCCGGCACCGCCGGGACCGGCGCGCGAGTGCAACTACGGCGACAACCCGCTGACCCCGGCGAGCGACCCGTTCGTGTGTCAGAACAAGCTCATCGGCGGCGTGCACATGACCGACGACTATGACGCCGACCCGGGGGCGACCGTCGACATGTACGCCGGCACCGCACGTGACGGCGACGGCCATGGCACCCACACGTCCTCGACTTCCGCGGGCAACATGCTCGAGCACGCCACCCTGCTCGGGGTCGACCGTGGACCGCTCCACGGCCTGGCACCTGGTGCCTATGTCATCGAGTACAAGGTCTGCGGACCCGACGGCTGCTACGCCTCCGACTCCGCGCGAGCCGTGGGCCAGGCGATCGTCGACGGCGTGGACGTCATCAACTTCTCGATCTCCGGCGGCTCCCAGCCGTTCAGCGACCCGGTCGAGCTCGCGTTCCTCGACGCCTACGCCGCGGGCGTGTTCGTCTCCGCTTCGGCCGGCAACTCCGGCCCGGGTGCGAGCACGACGGACCACCTCTCGCCGTGGACGACGACGGTCGGTGCCTCCATGCAGACGCGCGAGTTCCGCACCACGCTGAACCTCACGGCCTCCAACGCTGACACCTTCACCGTGGACGGCAACACGGTCACCGCCGGCGCCGGCCCGGCACCCGTCGTGCTGGCCGGTGACATCCCCGGCTACGAGGACCCGCTGTGCGGAGCAGAGCCGAGCAGCCCCACGCAGTTCGACGGCTTGATCATCGCCTGCCAGCGTGGTGTGCAGGCCCGGGTGTGGAAGGGCTTCGTCGCCTACTCCGGTGGCGCCGAAGGCATGGTGCTGTACAACGCCACCCTTGCCGACACCGAGACCGACAACCACTGGCTGCCGACCATCCACGTGGCCGACGGCACCGACTTCGTCGCGTTCATGAACGGGCACGATGACGTGACCGGCTCGTTCGGCGCCGGAGCCAAGGCCGACGGGCAGGGCGACGTGATGGCAGCGTTCTCGTCCCGCGGGCCGGGCGGGCTGTTCATCAAGCCCGACCTGACCGCGCCCGGCGTACAGATCCTGGCGGGAGCCTCACCCACTCCGTCGTCCCCGGACCCGGTCGCCGGCGGCAGCCCGCCCGGTGAGTTCTTCCAGGCGATCGCCGGTACGTCGATGTCCTCGCCGCATGTTGCGGGCGCGGCCCTCCTCACCCGCGCAGTGCACCCGGGCTGGACCCCCGGCCAGGTGCGTTCCGCGCTGATGACCACCGCCGTCACCGACGTGGTCAAGGAGGACACGGTCACTCCGGCTGACCCGTTCGACATGGGAGCCGGCCGGATCGACCTCAGTGAGGCGATCTACGCACCGCTGCTCTTCGACGAGACAGCGGCGAACTTCGTCGCGAAGGGCAACGACCCGGTCAACGCCGTACACCTCAACCTGCCGTCGATCAACGCCCCGGTCATGCCCGGGCGGATCGTGACCACGCGCACGGCGACGAACGCCACCGGGGCCAAGCAGAAGGTCACCGTGACCAGCGCCCAGGCACCGCCCGGCTCGCAGATCGAGGTCAAGCCGGCCACGTTCGACCTCAAGCCGGGCAAGTCGCGCACGATCACGATCACGATCGAGTCCGACGCCCCGCTCGGGGAGCAGCAGTTCGGCACGGTGCTGCTGAGCACCGCGGACGCGCAGATGCACCTGCCGGTCGCGTTCATCCACACTCAAGGCCAGGTCAGCCTGAGCCAGTCCTGCGATCCCGAGACCGTCGCGCGGAAGGAGACGACCGAGTGCACGGTCGAGGCTGTCAACCACTCTGCCGACGGAGCAGTCGGTTGACCTCACCAGCACGGTGCCGAACAGCTTCACCGTCACCTCGGTGAGCGGTGCGAAGAAGCACGGGAAGCACGAGGTCCGCGCCTCGGACGTCCTCGAGGGTGCTTCGCCCGGCGTACCCTCGGTTGCCCCCCCGGGAAACTTCGGTTACATCCCGCTCGAGGACTTCGGGAGTCGTCCCGGACCCGATCGGTGACGAGGAGATCCTCAACTACGGCGTCCCGGCCGTACACCTTCAACGGCGAGTCGTACGACGAGATCGGCGTCGACTCCAACGGCTACCTGATCGCGGGTGGTGGCACTGCCGACGACAACAACTGCTGCACCCTTCCGGCGGGTCCCGACCCGGAGCGGCCGAACAACATCATGGCGCCGTTCTGGACGGACCTCGACGGCACCGGCACGCCGGGCATTCTCGCGGCGGTTCTCACCGACGACGTCAACAGCTGGCTGGTGCTGGAGCACCAGGTCAACGTGTTCGGGACGACCGACCTCCGGACCTTCCAGGTCTGGATCGGAGTCGACGGCTTCCAGGACATCGTCTACGAGTACGCCGCGGACCAGGCCGCGCCCTCCGGCCAGGACTTCCTGGTCGGCGCGGAGAACTCGATCGGCCAGGGCGACGTGGAGGCCGTGCTTCCGACCACGGCCGGCCTGCGGGTCACCTCGACCGACGCGACTCCTGGCGACGTGTTGACCTACTCGTTCCAGGCGCGCGGCGACAAGGTGGGCACGGGCGACCTGGTCACCGAGATGACGGCTAGCGACGTGCCCGGGGTGACCGTCGTACGCACTCCGCTTGCGGTGACCGACTAGCGCACAGGGGTCAAGCCTCGTAGCGCGCCCGCCTCCGGGCGGAGCGCGCTGCGGGGTCCTCCGCGATGAGCCTGGCCAGCTCGTAGTGCAGCACGCCGCCAAGTCGACGGCAGAACTCCACCGGCTCGTCGGCTGCGTCGGGGCGTTCCGCGACGATCCGGTCGACGATGCCGGCGGCGCGCAGGTCGAGAGACCGCACTCCTTGGGCGCGCGCCATCTCCGGGGCGTGCTGGGTGTCGCGGTGCACGATCGCGCTCGCGCCCTCGGGCGGGAGTGGTGAGAGCCACGCGTGCTGTGCTGCGATCACGCGGTCAGCCGGGAGCAGCGCGAGCGCTCCACCGCCCGTGCCCTCGCCGAGCATCAGGCTCAGCGTCGGGGCGTCGAGGGTGACCAGGTCGGCGAGGCAGCGCGCGATCTCACCGGCCAGACCGCCCTCCTCGGCCTCGGGCGAGAGGGCGGCGCCCGGGGTGTCGATCACGGTCATCAGCGGCAGGTTGAGCTCCGCCGCGAGCCGCATGCCGCGCCGTGCCTCACGCAACGCTGCCGGCCCCATCGGGTGCAGCTCGGTCTGACCACGCCGGTCCTGGCCGAGGAACACGCAAGGCGAGCCGCTGAAGCGCGCCAGGGCCAGCAGCAGGCCAGGATCGTGCTCACCCTCTCCGGTGCCGTTCAGGGGGATGACGTCGGTGGCGGCGTACCGGAGCAGCCGACGGACGCCGGGCCGGTCGGGGCGCCGCGAGATCGTGATCGACTGCCAGGTGTCGACGTCCTCGACCTCGTCCTCGCCGGGGTCGTCGGGCACCGGGTCGAGGTCGGGCATCAGCACCCGCAGCGCTCGGTCGAGCAGACCGCCCACCTGGTGTGGCTCGGCGACGCCGTCGAGGAGCCCCTTGGCGAAGAGGTTCTCGCTGGTCTGGACGCCCTCGGGGAACTTCTTGCCGTACAGCGCCTCGTAGACCCGTGGGCCGAGGAAGCCGACCAACGCCCCCGGCTCCCCGATGGTGACGTGGCCGAGCGAGCCCCACGAGGCCATCACGCCGCCCGTGGTCGGATGCCGGAGGTAGACGATGAACGGCAACCCGGCTGCTCGGTGCTCGGCCACGGCCAGCGAGATGTTGGCCATCCGCACGAAGGCGACGGTGCCCTCCTGCATGCGGGTGCCGCCCGAGCTGGTGGCGGCGATGAGCGGCAGGCTCTCCTTCGTCGCCCGCCGGATCGCCGAGACGAGTCGCTCGGCGCTGGCGATGCCGATGGACCCGGCCAGGAAGGAGAACTCGCCGGCGAGGACGGCGATGCGGCGCCCGCCGCGCAGTCCGGTGCCGGTCACGACCGACTCGGTCTGTCCGCTCATCGCCTCGGCGGCGGCCAGCTCCTCGGCGTACTCGTCGCTGATGTTGCTGCGGACGGGAGTGCTGTCCCACGACTCCCACGACCCCTCGTCCAGGACCAGGTCGATCAGCTCGCTAGCCGTGAGTCGGGTCATATGCCTATCCTGACCTAGAACAAGTTCTAGTTTGGAGCCAACCGCAGGTTCGAGGAGCTCAGGTGAAGTTCGGCATCGTGCTGTTCAGCAGCGACCGTGGCATCGCGCCGGCGACGTGCGCCAAGGCGGCTGAGGACGCCGGCTTCTACTCGTTCTACGTGCCCGAGCACACCCACATCCCCGTGCGTCGCGACGCGGCCCATCCGCTGACCGGCGGGGCCGACCTGCCCGACGACCGCTACCTGCGCACCCTGGACCCCTGGGTCTCCCTCGCGACGGCGGCTGCGGTGACCTCGCGGATCCGCCTGGCCACGGCGGTGGCGCTGCCGGTCGAGTCCGACCCGATCACCCTGGCGAAGGCGATCGCGTCGCTGGACTTCCTCTCGGGTGGGCGGGTGACCCTCGGCGCCGGCTTCGGCTGGAACACCGACGAGCTGGCGGACCACGGGATCCCCGCGAAGTTCCGCTACACCGCCCTGCGCGAGTACGTCGAGGCGATGCGGGCGCTGTGGACCCAGGACGTCGCGTCGTACGACGGGAAGTATGTCTCGTTCGGTGGCAGCTGGGCCTACCCGAAACCGACCCAGGAGCACGTGCCGCTGCTCATCGGCGCCGGCGGGACCGAGAAGACGTTCAGCTGGGTGGCCGCCAACGCCGACGGGTGGATCACCACGCCCTACGAGAACGACATCGACGACCAGGTCACCCTGCTGTACAAGACCTGGGCCGACGCCGGCCGGTCCGGTGAGCCCTACGTCGTCGCCCTCGGCGGCCGCGCCGACCCCGAACGCGTCGCGCACCTGGAGTCGATCGGCGTCGACGAGGTCGTGATCGGCCTGCCCGACAAGGACGAGGACGAGGTGCTGGCCTTCATCGCGAAGATGGGGGACCGGCTGCACTGACGCCGAACTGTCCCGCGACTGCGCTGTGTGGACGCCGAGTTGTCCCGCGACTCCGCTGTGTGGACGCCGAGTTGTCCCGCGAATCCTGACTTGTCCACAGATTGCTGTTCGGCGCTCCACGCCCCCGTCCGGCACGCCACGATCTGACGGGTGGCCCTTCAACTCCCTCCGGCTCCGACCGTCTTCCTCGACCAGAGCTTTCCGTTGCCGATCGACCAACCCTTCACCTCTGCCATGGCACGTGACCACGGGATAGCCGACAGGTCGCTCGTGCGTCTGGTCGACGAAGGACTTGTGCGGCACCTGACCCAGCGCGTGTACGTCGCGGCTCAGGTCCCCGACAGCCGGGAGCTGCGCCGGCAAGCACTCGCTCTGATCGCCCCGCCCGGCTCGGTGATCTGTGACTGGACGGCATGCTGGTTCTGGTCGGCGCTCGACCGCCCCGGCCGACACGAGACGGTCGAGATCGACGCCTTCCGGTTCCGCGGGCAGGAGAGGTTGCGCAGCGGGCTGGCCCGCAGCGGGCAGCGGTGGTTCCAGGAGTACGACGTGGTGCCGCTCGATGACGGCCTGTTCGTTACGACGCCGATCCGCACCGCTTGGGACCTCGGCCGGTTCAACGCCCCGGTCGTCGCGATGGGAGGCATGGACGCGCTGCTCGGAACCGATGCCTTCTCGCTCGAGGAGCTGGTGGATGGGGTCGAACGGTTCAAGAAGCAGCGGGGCGTCGTACTCCTTCGCTGGCTCGCGCCGCGCGCCGATGGTCGCTCCGAGAGCTTCGGCGAGTCCGGGCTCAGGGTGCGCTGGCACGAGGCTCCTGGCCTCCCTTGGCCAGACCTGCAGATCGTCGTGGTGGGGCCACATGGCGAGGAGCTGCGGCTCGACCTCGGTCTCGAGGAGCTGCGGTTCGCGGCGGAGTACGACGGCGAGGAGTTCCACGGTCCTGAGCACGCCGTCGGCGATGACGCCCGACGCGACTTCCTCCGGCATCGGCGAGCCTGGGATGTCGAGGTGTTCCGCCGCGTCAACGTGTTCGGGCAGCAGCACAACGCGTCGGTCGAGCTCGCGCACGCATTCCGCGAGTCGCGCAAGACCTTTGCCGCGCGGATCGCCCGGGGTTCGTGAGACAACTCGCGCCCACACAGCAGGACTCGCGAGACAACTCGGCGCCCACACAGCAGCGTCGTGAGACAACTCGCGCCCACACAGCAGCACTCGCGGGACAACTCGCGCCCACACAGCAGCGTCGCGGGACAACTCGGCGTTAGGGGAGGGGCTTCTCCATCAACATCACCCGGTGGTCGGGGTCGCCGATCTCGCCGACCTCGACGTATCCCCGGCCGTGGTGGAAGGCGATCGACCCGGCGTTGTCGACGTTGGCCTCCAGGGTCATCCGGCCGTGCTTGCGGGCGACCTGCTCCAGCTCGTCGTACACGAACCCACCGAGGCCGCGTCGCCGGAAGTCCTCGTGCAGCACGATCCGGTCGAGGTAGTAGAAGTCGTCGTAGCGGCTGGTGAACCAGCGGTAGTTCTCCGAGTCGTACGACGTGCCCGGCCCGAACGTGATCACGAACCCCGCGAACGCGCCGTCGACGTCGAGCACGTCGCACCGGTCGGCCAGGGAGCGCAGCTCGGTCAGGCGCAGCTCGTCCATCGGTGCGAGGAGCTCGACGTTGCGGTGGTTGAGCGCGATGACGTCCTGCAGGTCATGGGAGTCCACGGGCCGTAGCAGTGGCATGGGCCTACGACTCTGCGGACAGGTAGCTGACACCGGTCGCCTGCTCGGAGAGCGCCCAGAGCCTGCGGGCGTTCTCCTCGTGCAGGGCGACACGGGGAGCTCTGACGATCTTGGGGGTGCCGCGCATCTCGAAGGGTCCGCCCGGTCCGATGTAGGTGCCGCCGCGCAGGCCGGGGGCGGTGGCGGCCATCAGGGCGGGGAGCGCGCCCATCTCGGCGGTCTGCCCGACCAGCCCGCTCACGGCGTCGACGATCGCGACCTCCTTCTGGAGCCCCGTGCGGGAGTAGCCGGGGTGCGCACCGACGGAGGTGATCGGCAGTCCTCGCGCCGTGACCCGGCGGTCGAGCTCGAACATGAAGAGCAGGTTGGCCAGCTTGGAGGCGGCGTACGCCGGCCAGCGGGAGTAGCGCCCGGAGTGGTCGCGAGGGTCGCCCAGCGGCGGCCGGAGCGCTCCGCGCGCGACGTGCGACGAGAGCGTCACGACCCGGGCTTCGCCGGAGTCGACGAGCTGCTCGAGCAGCAGACCCGTGAGCGCGAAGTGGCCCAGGTGGTTGGTGCCGAACTGCAGCTCGAAGCCGTCCTTGGTGGTGCTCTCGGGGGTCGCCATCACGCCGGCGTTGTTGACCAGGATGCTGAGCGGCCCGAAGGCGGCGGCGTTCTTGGCGGCCTCCCGCACCGACGAGAGGTCGGCGAGGTCGCAGACGAGCGGGTCGACCTTGGCGCGCGGGGCGGCCATGATCACCTGCTTGACCGTGCGCGTGAGCTTCTCCGGGTCACGCGCCGCCAGGATCACCTCGGCCCCAGCCTTGGCGAGCTCGGTGACGGTGTGCATCCCCACGCCGCTGGTGACGCCGGTGACGAGAGCGCGCTTGCCGGTCAGGTTGGGGATGTCGACGAGGTCCCAGTGGCTCACGGGGTCACTCCCATGCCGGCGAGCACTCGGTTGCCGAGCTCCTCGTCGCCCTCGAGCCGGACGTCCATGCCGACCGGAGTGCGACGACCACCGGACAGCACGACGAAGTCCTCGAAGTCGAGGGTGATCGACACGGTGGCGTCGTCGGTCGCGGGCACGAGTACCGCGCGTCGGTCGTCGCCGACCTGGGCTGCGATCTCGAGCTGCTGCGCTCCCGTCGTGCGCATCACGACGGTGGTGCCTGGCCGGGCCATCGCGCGCTTGGCCACGACGTACGGCAGGCTCTTGGTGAACACGCCGGCCGTGTGCCGCGCCGCGAGGGTGTCGAGGTTGCCAGGCCGGTCGACGGCACGACGGATGTCCTGCTCGTGCATCCAGACGTCCAGCGGCCGGTTGGAGAGCAGCGTCGCCCAGCTCCAGCCGATCAGGCCCGCGAACCCCGGCCCGAGCGCAGCGGGGTCGGTCGGCGGATGGTCGGCGAGTGCCTTCGTGCGGATGGCCACGGCCTGCTCGAACTGCTCGATCACCTGCTCGGCGGTCCAGTCCGCACGGGCGATCGGACCCATCTCGGTGAACTGCCCCATCAGGCCCTTGATGTGCGACGACTCCGGTACGTCGACGTGCTGCTGGGGCAGGCCGGCGAGCTCGGACTCCAGGTGCGCCAGGTGTGCGGCGACGTAGCGGACGTTCCAGCCGGGCAGGTCGGTCGGCTTCTCCCAGTCGTTCTCGTCCAGGCTGTGCAGCAACGCCGCCGCGTCGGCGCAGGCCACCTGCCATGCCGCGATGAACCCGCTCAGGTCGGTCATGACCCAACCCTAGGAGAAGCCCCCGCGGGATGAAGGAGGAGGTGCTTCACGTTGACTAGCAATGTGAAGACCCCACGCGTGCGCGCCCCCGAGCTCGCCGGCCGCGGCTGGCTCAACACCGAGGGCCCGCTGTCGCTGAAGGATCTGCGCGGCCGCTTCGTGCTCCTCGACTTCTGGACCTTCTGCTGCGTCAACTGCCTGCACGTGCTCGACGAGCTGCGCCCGCTGGAGCAGAAGTACGCCGACGAGCTGGTCGTCGTCGGCGTGCACTCACCGAAGTTCGTGCACGAGGCCGACCCGGACGCGCTGAGTGCGGCGGTGGTCCGCTACCGCGTCGAGCACCCGGTGCTGGACGACCCCGAGCTGGTCACCTGGCAGGCCTACACCGCTCGCGCATGGCCGACCCTGGTGCTGGTCGACCCCGAGGGCTACGTCGTGGCCCAGTACGCCGGAGAGGGGCACGCGCACGCGCTCGACGCGATGATCGCGATGCTGGCGCAGGAGCACCGGGCGAAGGGGACCCTCCAGCCCGGTGACTCGCCATACGTCGCGCCGGAGCCAGTGCCCGGTGAGCTCGCGTTCCCCGCCAAGGCGATCCGGCTGCCTGACGGAAGGGTCGCGATCGCGGACGCCGGCCACGGCGAGGTCGTCGTCGGCGAGGAGCGCTACGGCGGGTTCAACGAGCCCAACGGCGTGTGCGTGCTGCCCGACGGGACCCTTCTGGTGGCCGACACCGTCAACCACCGCATTGCGACCCTGGATGGCGAGACCTATGCCGACGGCCTCAACAGCCCGTGGGACCTGACCTGGCACGACGGCAGGGTGTGGGTCGCCATGGCCGGCGACCACACGCTGTGGACGGTCGACCCGGCGACGCGCGTGGCCGAGCACGTCGCCGGCACGCGCAACGAGGGGCTGCTCGACGGGCCACTGCGGGAGGCGTGGTTCGCGCAGCCGAGCGGGCTCGCCAGTGACGGGCGCCGACTCTGGCTGGCCGACGCCGAGACGAGCGCTCTGCGGTACGTCGAGGACGGCCAGGTCCACTCGGTCGTGGGCACCGGACTCTTCGACTTCGGGTTCCGCGACGGCCCCGCGGAGCAGGCGCTGCTCCAGCATCCGCTCGGCGTCGCCGTGCTCCCCGACGGCTCGGTCGCGGTTGCCGACACCTACAACGGAGCCGTACGCCGCTACGACCCGGTCCTGCACGAGGTCACCACGATCGCCGTCGACCTCGCCGAGCCGAGTGGCCTGTACGTCGACGGCGACCACCTCGTCGTCGTGGAGTCGGCCGCCCACCGGCTGACCCGCGTTCCCTTGGGGTCGACTGCGACAGGAGAGGCCTTCGCGCACCGGACCCAGCGGCCGCCCACCGACATCGCAGCCGGCGAGGTTGAGCTGGTCGTGGAGTTCACGCCGCCGCCCGGTCAGAAGGTCGACGACCGGTTCGGCCCGCCGAGCCAGCTGCTCGTCACGAGCACGCCGGAGGGGCTGGTCAGGGAGGGCGCCGGTCGGGGCACCGACCTGCGTCGCACGCTGGTCATCGACCCGGCGGTCGGCGAGGGCGTCCTGCACGTCGCGGCCCGCGCGGCGTCGTGTGACGTCGACGGTGGCGAGGGCGCTGCCTGCCACCTGCACCAGCAGGACTGGGGAGTGCCGGTCAGGGTCAGGCCGAGGGGCAGCACGCGGCTCGTGCTGCCCCTCGGAGGTCAGACCTGATGGGTCGCCCGTCAGTGCGCGACTCAGTGCTCGGCTCAGTGCTCGATGCGGCGTTCCTCGACGTGCGAGGTGCGGCTGCGCTGAGCGTTCAGGGTGAGGCTGAGAACCAGCGCCAGAGCGCCGACGATGAGCAGGATCCACCCGAGCGTGACATCCTCGATGAAGTTGATGTCGTAGTTGACGACGCCGGTGACGAGGATGAGCCCGCCGAGGATCAGGACGATGCCGAGGCCGATGCCCATGATGCTTCTCCCTTCGGGAAATGGTTTCCCCTCCGCATGTGGGGTGCCCCACTTCGCCGTGGTCAAACGGGTCGGTTTGCTGCGGTAGACTGGAGTCAGCCAAGGCCCCACCGCTCAAAACCGGGGCCTTCTTTCATGCCCGGTGTGGTGCACGGATGGAATCGTGCAAGACCAGTGATCGGGCTTGAGCGCACTGAGGCTCAGCTCGGTCCACAACAGGTGGCCCTGGTCGGTGCGCGCCCGATGACTCACGGAAACACCGAAACCCTGACATGACGCTGTCCTCCTTCAGCGACCTTGGCCTTCCCGCCAACGTCGTCGACGCCCTCTCTCGCGCCGGCATCACCGAGCCCACCCCCGTCCAGGCCGCCGTGCTGCCGGACGCGATGGCCGGTCACGACGTGCTCGGCCGCGCCCAGACCGGCTCCGGCAAGACGCTGGCCTTCGGTCTTCCGGTGATCGCCCGCCTGGCCGGTGAGAAGAGCCGCATCAACCGCCCGCGGGCGATCATCATCGTGCCGACGCGCGAGCTCGCGACCCAGGTACGTCGCTCGATGGAGCCCCTCGCGCACGCCGCGCGACTCAAGCTCACCACGATCTACGGCGGCACGCCGTACGACCGCCAGATCAAGGCCCTGCGCCAGGGCGTCGACATCGTCGTGGCAACGCCGGGCCGTCTCGAGGACCTCATCGACCGCGGCAGCCTGCGCACCGACGACGTCCAGATCATCGTGCTCGACGAGGCCGACCACCTCTGCGACCTCGGGTTCTACCCGGTCGTCGACGGTCTGCTCGACCAGACCCCGCAGGAGGGCCAGCGTCTGCTGCTCTCGGCCACGCTCGACGGCGACGTGGACAAGCTCGTCCGCAAGCACCTGCGCGACCCGAAGACCCACCAGGTCGACTCGGCCGAGGCATCGGTGACCACGATGGACCACCACGTGCTGGTCGTCGGCGGCTTCAACGACAAGCTCGAGGCGGTCACCGCGCTCGTCGAGGCCAACGCGCGCACGATCGTCTTCGTCAAGACCCGCGAGGGTGCGACCGAGCTGCGCGACACGTTCGAGGAGCAGGGCATCGACGCGGTCGACCTGCACGGCAACCTGTCGCAGCGCGTGCGCGAGCGCAACCTCCACAAGTTCTCCAAGGGCGACGCCAAGGTCGTGGTCGCCACCGACGTAGCCGCCCGCGGCATTCACGTCGACGGGGTCAGCCTGGTCGTCCACTTCGACGCCCCCACCGACCCGAAGGCCTACCTTCACCGCTCCGGCCGCACCGCGCGTGCCGGCGAGTCCGGCGCCGTCGTCACCCTGACGATGCGCAAGCGCTTCGAGGAGGTCCGTCGCCTCCAGAAGCAGGCCGGCGTCGAGGCCAAGCACCACGACATCCGCAGCGCGCCGCGTCCGATGACCACCGCGGCCCTCGGTGCGGCGGCCGGCCAGCACTTCGAGCCCGAGACCCGCGCCCCGCGCTCCTCCGGCCCGCGCAAGCCCTACGGTGCGCGCACGTCATCGCCCCGCACCACCCGGCCGCAGGGCAGCTGGAAGGACCGCAACGAGCGCCCCGCGCGCGACGGTGACCGCACCGAGCGTCCGGCCCGTCGGGAGTGGACCAACGAGCGTCCGGCGCGGCGGGAGTGGACCAACGAGCGTCCCGCCCGCGAGGAGCGCCCGGCCCGCGAGGAGCGGCCCGCCCGCGAGGAGCGTCCCGCCCGTCGCGAGTGGAGCAACGACCGGTCCGACAACCGCCGCACCGCTCCCTCGAAGTTCGACGGCCAGAAGAAGTTCGAGTCCAAGCACGCAGACAAGCCTTCCGCGAAGAAGCCTGCCGCCAAGAAGCCCGCCGGCAAGCCCGGCTCAGCCACCCACAAGGTCGGCAAGAAGGCTCGCTGGAGCGGCGCGGAGAAGCGCGGCCGCTAGCGAGGAGGCGGCGGCGTGCCCTCTTCGTCCGTCATCACGGACAGCAGGATCTCCGGGTCGAGGCTCTCCACCAGCGCGGTCTGCGTGCGGGTGTACGTCGCCAAGTCCTGCGGTTCGATCGCGCCCGCCCGCGCGTAGACCGTGAGGTCGACGGCGACGAACGCCCGCATGTCCTCGAAGGGGTACGACGGGTAGTCGCCGGCTTCCACCACCACGTGCGCGCCGGGCAGGTCGTGCTGCTCCAGCTGTCCGAAGAGGCGGCGGAGCCGCTCGCTGGGCAAGCTGTCGTCGTCCTCGAGCTCGGACCCGTCGGCGGCCCGGACTCCCCAGCCCTCCGCCGGTGAGCCCTGGACGAACCGGTCGACTCCGGCGAGAGCCGGGACCACGTCCCTCGCGGTTGAGCCCTGGCCCAGCAGGATCGTCACGGTGGTGTGCGGCTGACCCTCGACCAGGACCTCCTGGGTGTTGATCCTGGCCTCGACCGTGCCCAGCTCGGTCGCCCGGGCGGCACGCAGCGCAGCGGCCTCGACCAAGCTGTCGGGAACCGCCGGCTCGAACGACCGGAGGTGGATCCGGTGCCTGCCGAAGCGGACGTCCAGGTCGCCCTCCTCGTGAAGGTGCGTGCCCTCGAAACCCGCGTAGGCGGCAGTGATGACGGCGGCGACGTCAGCCGGCCGTGCGTCCGATGGCATCCGTACGACGAGGTCGAGCTTGCCCGTGTCCAGGGGGACCGGCTCGGTGTAGGTGAGCCGCGCCACCTCGACTCCCTCCAGCTCGGCCAGGTCGGTCCGGAGCTGCTCGGCCTCGGTCGCGAGACTCTCGGCCGTGAGGCTCTCGGCGGTGAGGCAACCGCTCAGCGCGGCGCACAGCAGTGCGGCGACGGCGATGGCGGCGATCGGTCTGCTCATGCCTCCACACTCGTCCGACCAGGCGGATGGTGCGTGAGCCGTCGTACTCAGATCAGCGACGTTCCGTACTCAAGGGTTGATCGCGAGGAACACGAACGCCGCGAACAGCACCAGGTGCACGCCGCCCTGCAGGCGCGTCGCACGTCCGGGTACGACGGTCAGCACGCTCACCACGACGGTCAGCGCCAGCAGCACGAGCTGCACGCCGCCCACGAAGAGGCAGAGCCCCACGATGCCGTTGCAGGTGATCATCACCGCCGCGAAGACGGTGTCGCGGGCCAGCGTGCTGGTGTCCTTGCCGCCCGACACCATCAGCGTGACGATCAGGGCCACCTCGATGACGGTGACCGCCACCGCGAGCACGAGCGAGCCCATCGGCTCGCCGACCCGGTGCGCCACCACCTCGGCGTGGTGGACCGACGCGAGCACGGCCGCGCCGAGGAGCAGCGCCACCACGACGTACAGGGGTGTGCTGAGGTCACGCCCCCAGGTGGCGACGAGGGCGAGCACGGCGAGAACCGGCGTGTACGTCGTCCACGCGAGCCTCATGTGCACACCCTGGCAGAGGCCTCGAAATCACTCCTCAGAGCCGTCGCCGCCACCCAAGGAGCGACCAATCGGCAACGAGCCCCGAAGCCGAGTGGCTCCGGGGCTCGAGGCGAGGTGAGGATGCGGGTCAGAAGGACTCTTCGGCGAGGTCCATGACCGCGAGGTCGATCGACTCGGCGAGCACGCGCTCGGAGGCGATCTTCGGGAGCACGTTGCGGGCGAAGAACTGCGCCGCCACGACCTTGCCCTCGTAGAACGACTTGTCCTTGGCGCTGACCTCGCCGCCGAGCTTGGTCAGAGCCACCTCGGCGCCGCGCAGCAGCAGCCACGAGCAGACGATGTCGCCCAGCACCATCAGCAGGCGGGTGGTGTTCAGCCCGACCTTGTAGATGTTGCGCAGGTCGCCGCCCTCGGCAGACGGGTCGGCTGACATGAGCTGGCCGATCATCGTCGCGACGATCGCCTCGCCGTCCTCGAGCGCCTTGGCGAGGAGCTCGCGCTCCACCTTCAGCCGTCCGTTGCCGGCCTCGCTCTCGATGAACTGCTTGATCTCGTCGGCCAGGTGGCCCAGCGCCTGGGCCTGGTCCTTGACGATCTTGCGGAAGAAGAAGTCCTGACCCTGGATCGCGGTCGTGCCTTCGTAGAGGGTGTCGATCTTGGCGTCGCGGACGTACTGCTCGATCGGGTACTCCTGCAGGAAGCCGGAGCCGCCCAGCGTCTGCAGCGACTCGGTGCCCAGCAGGGTCCAGGAGCGCTCCGAGCCGTAGCCCTTCACGATCGGGAGCAGCAGGTCGTTGACGCGAGCAGCCAGGTCGTCCTTCTCGCCCTCGGCGGTCGACGCGAGCACCTTGTCCTGCCAGGTGGCCGTGTACAGGACCAGCGCGCGCATGGCCTCGGCGTAGGACTTCTGCGTCATCAGCGAGCGGCGTACGTCGGGGTGGTGGGTGATCGTGACGCGCGGGGCGGTCTTGTCGGCGGCCCGGGTCAGGTCGGCGCCCTGCACGCGGCTCTTGGCGTACTCCAGCGCGTTGAGGTAGCCGCTGGACAGCGTGGCGATGGCCTTGGTGCCGACCATCATGCGGGCGTTCTCGATGACGTCGAACATCTGCGCGATGCCGTCGTGCACTTCACCGAGCAGGTAGCCGACGGCAGGCTCTCCGCCTCCGACCGCGGAGTCACCGAAGGTGACCTCGCACGTGTTGGACACCTTGATGCCCATCTTGTGCTCGACGTTGGTGACATAGGCGCCGTTGCGCTCGCCCGTCAGGTCACCGGTCTCCAGGTCGAACATGAGCTTCGGGACGATGAAGAGCGAGAGTCCCTTGGTGCCGGGACCGCCGACGCCCTCGACGCCCTTGGGACGCGCGAGCACCAGGTGGATGATGTTCTCCTGGAGGTCGGACTCGGCCGAGGTGATGAAGCGCTTGACGCCCTCGATGTTCCAGGTGCCGTCGTCGTTCTGGGTGGCGGTGGCGCGGCCGGCGCCGACGTCGGAGCCCGCGTCGGGCTCGGTCAGCACCATGGTGGCGCCCCACTGGCGCTCGACCATGATCTGCGCGATGCGCACGTCGCGCTCGACGCCGTTGGCGTTGTGGTAGACCACGCTGGCGAAGCTCGGGCCCGCGGAGTACATCCAGACCGGGGCGTTCGCGCCGAGCACGAACTCCCCGATCGCCCAGTTCAGGCTCGGCGGAGCGGCCTGGCCACCGATGGCCTCGGGGATCTGCAGGCGCCAGTACTCCGCCTTCATGAACGCGTCGTAGGACTTCTTGAACGAGGCGGGCACCGGAGCGGTGCTGGTCGCGGGGTCGAAGACCGGCGGGTTGCGGTCGCCGTCGACGTACGACGCGGCAAGGTCCTCACGCGCCAGGCGCTCGTTCTCCTTGAGGATCTCGCGGGCGGTCTCGACGTCGATCTCGGCGAAGGCGCCCTGGCCGTAGACCTCCTCGCGACCGAAGACCTCGAAGAGGTTGAACTCGATGTCGCGGAGATTGCTCTTGTAGTGGCTCACAGCATCCACCTCGGTGTGGGATCTCGTTGGTGCGTTTGTCTGGTAACGAGGTTCTACTCGTCGGTAACTTCATCATACGTACCGGCGAGTAAGTTCGACAAGATCTTGCGAGAATCCGTTGCGCAGAGCGGGATTCCCACGCGGGGATCGTGGCTCAGGTCACCCGTGGCCCGTTCTCTCCGTGGAGGCTGCGCAGCGGGGTGTGGCGGCCCTTTCTGTAGTTGTCTGACAGACTTTGACCCATGCGAGTCTCCGCCAAGTCCGACTACGCGCTCCGCGCGCTGATCGAGCTCGCCTCGCGGACCGACGGCTCACCGGTGAGCGCGGAGGAGCTCGGCAGGCTCCAGGAGATCCCGCACGGCTTCCTCCAGGCGATCCTGGCCGACCTGCGCCGAGCCGGCGTGGTGATCAGCCAGCGCGGCCAGTCCGGTGGGTGGCGCATGGCGCGCGATGCCGACACCGTGACGGTGGCCGACGTGATCCGCGCGGTCGACGGCCCCCTGGTCAGCGTCTACGGCCTCCGGCCCGAGGCCGTCCAGTACAACGAGTCCGCCGAGGTGCTCCAGCACGTCTGGATCGCGGCGCGGTCCAGCCTTCGCGACGTCTTCGAGCAGGTCTCGATCCGCTCGCTGGCCGAGCGCCGGCTGCCCAAGCACGTCCTGGCCCGCACCAAGGACGAGGAGGCGTGGAAGCCGCACTGACGAGGTGGCTCCGCGCTCTGGCTCAAAGAACTAGAACAGGTTACAGTTTTGCGGTGATCGAATCCGCTGCCATCACCTGGAACGCGCCCGACGGCGACAACCCTGCCCGCCGCATCTCCCAGCGCTCGTACGACGCGGTCTCCCGCAAGGCCAAGGAGGAGTGGCTCGCGCTCTTCGCCGACGACGCCGTGCTCGAGGACCCGGTCGGTCCCTCCTTCTTCGACGAGGACGGCAAGGGCCACCGCGGCAAGGACGGCATCTCGGCCTTCTGGGACCTGGCCATCGCACCGATCGAGCGCTTCCATGCCACGATCCACGACTCGTTCGCCAACGGCCCGCACTGCGCCAACGTCGGCCGGTTCACGATCCGCCTCGCTGACGGGACCGTCTCCGAGACCGACCTGGTCGCCGTCTACCGGCTCAACGCCGATGGCCTGATCGAGAGCATGCGGGCACACTGGGAGGTCGACCGCACGATGGCCTCTCTGCGCAAGGAGTAGAGGCTGCACCAGAAGTCAGCGGGGGATGGCGTGAGAGTGTGAGCATGAAGCCCTGCTCGACCAAGTCTCGAGGGCTGGTCCTCTTCGACGTCGACGGCCGCCGCATCAGCCTCGATCCGCAGACGGGAGTCGTGACGGTCGCGACCATGTCTCCATGAGGTAGCCCGGGCCACCACTGCGACGGTTCGCCGCGAGCGAACAAGGGAACACCAGCCCCTCGCCAAAGGTTGAGCCTTCATCACTCAACTTCTTCGAGGGGTCCTGATGACTGTCAAGCGGCTGCCTGTTCTGTTCCTGCCCGACGTGGTCCTGCTGCCGGGGATGGTCGTGCCGATCGAGCTCGACGAGGCGGCGCAGGCCGCGGTCGACGCGGCGAAGGCCGGCTCGTCCGACGAGCTGCTGGTCGCGCCACGGCTCGAGGACCGCTACGCGTCGTACGGCGTGGTGGCGGTCATCGAGAAGGTCGGGAAGTTCCGCGGCGGTGCGGCGGCCGCCGTGCTGCGCACCGGTGAGCGGGCTCGGATCGGGTCCGGCGTGACCGGACCGGGTGCGGCGCTGTGGGTCGAGGCCGAGCCGGTCGAGACCGAGGCGCCGACCGAGCGGGTGACCGAGCTGGCTGCGGAGTACAAGAAGCTCGTGGTCACGGTGCTGCAGAAGCGTGAGGCGTGGCAGATCATCGACTCGGTCAACGCGATCGACGATCCCGCGACCCTGGCGGACACCGCCGGCTGGGCGCCGTACCTCTCCAACGACCGCAAGCGCGAGCTGCTGGAGACCCCGGACGTCGAGGCGCGGCTGACCGCGTTGATCGGCTGGACGCGCGACTACCTCGCCCAGTCCGAGGTCGACGAGAAGATCGCCGAGGACGTCCGCGAGTCGGTCGACAAGACCCAGAGAGAGTTCCTGCTGCGCCAGCAGCTCGCCGCCATCCGCAAGGAGCTCGGGGAGGGAGAGCCGGACGGGTCCGACGACTACCGCGCCCGCGTCGAGGCCGCGGACCTGCCCGAGCACGTCCGCGAGGCCGCGCTGCGCGAGGTCGACAAGCTCGAGCGCTCCAGTGACCAGAACCCCGAGGCGGGCTGGATCCGCACGTGGCTCGACACCGTGCTCGACCTGCCGTGGGGCACGACCACCACCGACAGCACCGACATCACCGCCGCCCGCGAGGTGCTCGACGCCGACCACCACGGCCTCGACGAGGTCAAGGAGCGGATCGTGGAGTACCTCGCGGTCCGCGCCCGCCGCGCCTCGCGCAACCTCGAGGTCGTCGGCGGTCGAGGCTCCGGCGCCGTCGTACTGCTGGCCGGTCCGCCCGGGGTCGGCAAGACCTCCCTCGGCGAGTCCGTCGCCCACGCGCTCGGCCGGAAGTTCGTGCGCGTCGCGCTGGGCGGTGTCCGCGACGAGGCCGAGATCCGCGGCCACCGGCGGACGTACGTCGGAGCGCTGCCCGGTCGCATCGTGCGGGCCATCAAGGAAGCGGGCTCGATGAACCCCGTCGTCCTGCTCGACGAGGTCGACAAGGTCGGCTCCGACTACCGCGGCGACCCCGCGGCCGCGCTGCTCGAGGTGCTCGACCCCGCGCAGAACCACACCTTCCGCGACCACTACCTCGAGCTCGACCTGGACCTCTCCGACGTGCTCTTCATCGCCACGGCCAACGTGCTGGAGACGATCCCGCCTGCGCTGCTGGACCGGATGGAGCTGGTCACGATCGACGGCTACACCGAGGACGACAAGGTCGCGATCGCCCGCGACTTCCTGGTGCCCCGCCAGCTCTCCCGTGCGGCGCTGAACGACGACGAGGTGACGATCACCGACGAGGCGCTGCGCGAGCTCGCGGCCAACTACACCCGGGAGGCCGGCGTACGTTCGCTGGAACGCCTGCTGGCCAAGGCGTTCCGCAAGGCGTCGCTGCGCGAGCTGCCGCTGACGGTCGACGCGCCGGACCTGAAGGACCTGGTCGGCCGACCGCGGTTCACGCCCGAGTCGCACGAGCGCACTGCTGTGCCCGGGGTCGCCTCCGGGCTGGCGGTGACCGGGATGGGCGGCGACGTGCTCTACATCGAGGCGTCCGCGCTGCCCGGGGACTCCTCCGGCCTGACGCTGACCGGGCAGCTCGGCGACGTGATGAAGGAGTCGGCACAGATCGCGCTCACCTACGTGCGGTCCCACGCAGCGGAGCTCGGCATCCCGGCCGAGGCGCTCGACAAGCCGATCCACGTGCACGTGCCCGCGGGCGCGGTGCCCAAGGACGGTCCGTCCGCCGGCGTGACGATGACGACCGCGCTGGTCTCGCTCCTGACCGGGAGGCCGGTGCGGTCCGAGGTCGGCATGACCGGCGAGGTGTCGCTGACCGGCCGGGTCCTGCCCATCGGCGGGGTGAAGCAGAAGCTGCTCGCCGCCCAGCGGGCGGGGCTGACCGAGGTGTTCGTGCCACTGCGCAACGAGCCGGACCTGGACGACGTACCGGCCGAGGTCCTGGAAGCCCTGACGGTGCGCGTGGTCGGCGACGTCCGCGAGATCCTGGCGCTCGCCCTGGAGCCGACCGCCTCGGCGGCCGCGGCCTGAGAGGATCGCTCAGCTGTGCTGCCCGACCCAGTCGACGAAGGGTCGGGCGGCACGCCAGTCCGTGCGGACCTTGGTGAGCAGCTTGGCGGTGTGGATCACCGGCTCGAAGCCGTAGTTCTTGCCCAGGGTCAGCGACTTGTGTCGCAGGAGCTCGATGCGCGGGTGGTCGGCGTCGTACCCCTTCGGGGAGGTCTTGAGCTTCTCGCCGCCGAGCTGCCAGCCCTTCTTCACCAGCCCGCTCACGAGCTTCTCGAAGCCGGGCCCGCGAAGGTCGTCGTCGATCGCACGGCGGATGTTCGCGAGCGCCTCCGAGGAGGGGCCGTAGTAGCCGACGCCGACGAAGACGCCGGCGGCCGAGAGCTGGACGTACCAGCCGCTGCCCGAGCTCGACGAGACGTAGGCGCCCTGGTGCTCCTTGTAGGGCGTCTTGTCCTTGGCGAACCGGACGTCGCGGTAGGGCCGGAAGAGCTTCGCGGTCCCGAACTCCTCCTCCAGCGCCGAGGTCAGCGCCACCATCGGTGCCTTCACGGCCGTCTCGTAGACCTCCTTGTGGGCGGTCCAGAAGGACTTGGTGTTGTCCATCTCGAGGTCGTCGTAGAAGTCGAGCGCTTCCTTGGGGAATCCCGCGAACGTCATGCGCCTAGTCTGCAGGGGTGAGCATGCTGACGATCAGCGAGCCCCGAGGCCGTTGGGTGCTGGCCGCCACTATCGCCGGCTCGGCGATGGCCCTGATCGACGCCACCATCGTCAACATCGCGCTGCCCGCGGTCGACGACGACCTCGGCGCCGGTACGACGGGCCTGACGTGGACGGTCAACGCCTACACCCTCACGCTCGCCTCACTCATCCTGCTCGGCGGCTCGCTCGGTGACCGGCTGGGCCGTCGGGTGGTCTTCCAGGTCGGCGTCGCGTGGTTCGCGGTGGCCAGCCTGCTGTGCGGCATCGCGCCGAACGTCGAGCTGCTGGTGGGTGCGCGTGCCCTGCAGGGTGTCGGCGGCGCGCTGCTGACGCCTGGCAGTCTCGCGATCCTGCAGGCGACGTTCCGGCCGGAGGACCGCGGCAAGGCGATCGGCGCCTGGTCCGGCTTCAGCGGGGTCGCGGCCGTCATCGGCCCGCTGCTCGGCGGCTGGCTGGTCGAGCTCGGCAGCTGGCGCCTGGTGTTCCTGGTCAACCTCCCGGTGGCCGCCGTGGTGCTCGCCCTCTCGCGACACGTGCCCGAGACGCGAGACCCCAACGCCTCCAAGCACCTCGACCTGCCCGGGGTGGTCCTCGCCGTCGCCGGTCTCGGCCTGCTGACCTTCGGCCTCTCCGAACGCTCCTGGCTGTTCTCCGCCGTGGGGCTGCTGGGGCTAGCCCTGTTCGTGCTCCGCGAGCGCGAGGCCCGAGAGCCGATGCTGCCGCTGGACGTCTTCCGCTCACGCACCTTCAGCGCGACCAATGCGGTCACCTTCGTCGTGTACGCCGCGATCGGCGGTCTCGCCTTCTGGCTCGTGATCGCCCTGCAGGTCGTCGCCGACGTACCGCCGCTGCAGGCCGGGCTGGCGCTCCTGCCGCTGACCGTCTGCATGCTGCTGCTCTCGCCGGCGGCGGGTGCTCTCTCGGAGCGGCTCGGCCCGACCCTGCCGATGACGGTCGGACCTTTGCTCTCGGCCGCCGGTGCCGCTGCGCTGGTGCGGATCGACACCAGCACGGGCTACCTGCTCGACGTACTCCTGCCGACGACGTTGTTCGGGCTCGGTCTGGCCGCCACCGTCACGCCGCTCACCGCGACCGTCCTCGCGGCCGTTCCCGATAGCCGCGCCGGTGTGGCGAGCGGCGTCAACAACGCCGTGGCCCGGACCGCCGGCCTGCTGGCGGTCGCGGTGCTGCCGGTGGTGGCCGGACTGGGCAGCGACGGCTTCAACGACCCCGCTCTGCTCGAGCCCGCCTATCGGACCGCGATGTGGTGCTGTGCCGCTCTGCTGGCTCTCGGCGGCGTTCTCTCAGCGATGTTCGTGCGGCGCCCGGCTGTCGACGACGAGCATCACGCCGAGTGCCCGAAGATGCACTGCGACGTGTGCGGCCCACCGACCGCGACCGTCGACAGAGCTGTCGGTGCGACGTCCTAGGGTCGGTGCCATGGCTGTCGAGCTCCGACCCGCGACCCCGGACGACGCGCCGGTGGTCGCCGGCATCTGGCACACCGGGTGGCGTGACGCACACCTGGGCAACGTCCCCGACGAGCTGATCGAGGTCCGGCCGCCGGAGTCCTTCGCGACCCGCGCGGCCGAGCGCGTCGACGACACCACCGTCGCCACGGTGGACGGCGAGGTAGCGGGCTTCGTGATGGTGCTCGGCGACGAGGTCGACCAGGTCTACGTCGACGGCCGCCACCGCGGGGCAGGTGTCGCGCCGCGGCTCCTCGCCGAGGCCGAGCGCCTGATCGGCGCTCGGGGTCATGACCAGGCCTGGCTCGCCGTGGTGCCGGGCAACGCCAGGGCTCGTGCGTTCTACGAGCACCAGGGCTGGGTCGACGAGGGCTGGTTCGAGCACGAGGCTCCGGCGCCTGGTGGCACTGTGGCGGTGCCCTGCCATCGCTACACCAAGAAGCTGCGGTGACGCCGAGCCTCCTGCCACACCTGCGCCGCGCGCGCGACCTCATGGACCGGCGCTACGCCGACGACCTCGACCTGGACACGATCGCCGCGGCGGCCGGAGTGTCGAAGTACCACTTCGTCAGGAGGTTCCGCGAGGAGTTCGGCGTGACGCCTGCGCACTACCTCACCGAGCGCCGCATCGAGCGCGCCCAGGACCTGCTGCGCGCGACCAACCTGACCGTGACCGAGATCTGCATGCTGGTCGGCTATGCCAGCCTGGGCTCCTTCAGCTCGAGGTTCCGCGCCCTGGTGGGTGAGACGCCTTCGGGCTACCAGCGGCGCTACGCGGCGCAGGGGCTGCCGCACATCCCGGGATGCTTCGTCTTCATGCGCGGTCTCCAGGAGAGAGCAACCTGGGAGAAGCCCGCGCAGGATCACGGCGTCTAGCGTCGACACATGATCACGAACATCTCCCTGGTGACGCTGTGGGTCACCGACCAGGACGAAGCCAAGAAGTTCTACGTCGAGGTGCTCGGCTTCGAGGAGCGCACCGACGTCACGCTGGGCGACTACCGCTGGGTGACTGTCGGGCACCCGTCGCAGCCCGAGCTCGACGTGACGCTGATGGTGCCGGGCCCTCCCCTCAACTCCGAGATGGCCGACGCGGTCAACAAGGCGCTCGGGCGTGGCGACATGGGCGGCTTCGGCCTGACTGTGGCCGACTGCCAGAAGACCTTCGAGGAGCTCAGCGCCCAGGGCGTGTCCTTCCCGCAGCCGCCCTCCGACCGGCCCTACGGCGTGGAGGCGGTCATGCGGGACAACAGCGGCAACTGGCTGGTGCTGGTGGAGCCCAAGGAGTACCAGTAGGTCCGACCGGGCATGCTCGGAGCATGACAACCGCGGTGGTCGTCGGTTCCGGGCCCAACGGGCTCGCGGCTGCGATCACGCTCGCCCGCGCCGGCGTCGAGGTGACCGTGCTGGAGGCTCGGGACACCATCGGCGGCGGCACGCGCACCCAGGAGCTCACTCTCCCCGGCCTCAAGCACGACGTCTGCTCGGCGGTGCACCCGCTCGGCATCGGCTCGCCGTTCATGCAGTCACTCGACCTCGAGAAGCACGGTGTCACGTGGTGCTGGGCCGAGAACGACCTCGCGCATCCGCTCGACGGCGGTCGTGCCGGCGCACTCCGCAGGTCCGTGCAGGAGACTGCCGCCGGCCTCGGCGAACCCGCCTGGGCCAAGGTGTTCGGGCGGCTGCACTTCGAGGACGTGGCCGCCGATGTGCTCCGCCCGCTGCTGCACGTGCCCGACCGTCCGGTGAAGCTGGCGGCCTTCGGTGCGATGGGGCTGCTGCCAGCAGCGACGTTCGCCCGCAGGTTTCGCACCGACGAGGCGCGGGCTCTCTTCGCCGGCTGCTCGGCCCACTCGTTCCGGCCGCTGACCGCTCCGCTGACGACGTCGTTCGGGCTGATGCTCGCGGCATCCGGACACGCCTTCGGGTGGCCGGTGCCGCAGGGCGGCTCCGCGGCGATCACCGACGCGATGGCCGTCGTGCTCCGCGGCCTCGGTGGCCACATCGAGACCGGCGTCAAGGTGACCGAGCCTCCCGAGGCCGACGTGGTGATGCTCGACGTGGCGCCGACCCAGGCGGTCACGATCCTGGGCGACCGGCTTCCGTCCCGCGTACGACGTGCCTACACCCGCTTCCGGCACGGCCCGGCCGCCTTCAAGGTCGACTTCGCCGTCGAGGGCGGCATCCCCTGGACCAACCCCGCCTGCAGTGTCGCCGGCACCGTGCACCTGGGCGGCACGGTCGACCAGATCGCGGCCGCCGAGCGTGAGGCGATCTGCGGCCGGCTGCCCGACCAGCCGTTCGTGCTCCTCGCCCAGCAGCACCTCGCCGACCCGACGCGGTCGGTGGGCGACGTGCACCCGGTGTGGGCCTACGCCCACGTGCCGCATGGGTTCACCGGTGACGCGACCGAGCACGTCGTACGCCAGGTCGAGCGGTTCGCACCCGGCTTCCGCGACCGCGTCGTCGCCTCCGTGTCGATGGGGCCCGCCGACCTCGAGGCCTACAACCCGAACTACGTGGGCGGTGACATCGCGACCGGTGCCCACACGCTGCGGCAGATGGTGTTCCGGCCACGCGTCGCGGCCGACCCCTACGCGACCGGCGTCCCGGGTGTTTACCTCTGCTCCGCGGCCACGCCGCCCGGCGGGGGAGTCCACGGGATGTGCGGGCACAACGCAGCCGAGGCCGCGCTGCGTCACCTGTGAAGCTGTTCACCTACGCACGCGTCACCCCAACCACTGCCGCAGCGTGAGCACATGCGGGTGCTGCGCGAGGCCTGGGGGCGGAGGGTGGGGCTGCCCGCGACGCGCTGGATGGCGGAGGTGGGTGCGTTCGTGCTGCGCACCGACACCGAGCTGCTGCTCAAGAGCCGGCGCGTGGTGCCGGGTCGCCTGTTGACGGAGGGCTTCGAGTTCGAGTACGGCGAGTGGGCCGACGCCGCGGACGACCTGGTCAGTCGTCGCCGCTGTGCTCCGCGGCCGACTGCTCCAGCGACGCCTTGAACGCCGGGCTGTCGGACGCGAGCTTCTCGACCGACTCGCGGGTCAGGTGCAGGGCCTCGAGGTCGGTGAACGCCACGACTGTGGCGGTGCGCAGCTGTTGCCCGACGATGGCGGCCTCGCCGATGAGCTGCCCGGCACCGACCCGGGCGAACTCGTTGCCGTGGTGCTGGATCGACACCTCGCCCGCGAGGATCAGGTAGGCCTTGTCGGCGGGGGTCTGCTCCCAGATCAGCGACCAGCCCGCCGGCACCGACACGAACGTGCCGGCGTCGAGGACCTGCTGGATGTCGGCCTCGGCCATGCCCTCGAAGATCGGGAAGTGTCGCACCGACTCGAGCGTCGGCGTGTTGAGCCGCTGCGGCGCGTCGTAGGAGCGAAGGTCCGGCGGCTTGGTCATCTCGGGTCTCCTCGGTGAAGGTGCTTCCTACCCGAGGTAACGGTAGCCGGGTTCCCCGGTTATGGAGCGGATGACGAGACTCGAACTCGCGACATCGACCTTGGGAAGGTCGCGCTCTACCAACTGAGCTACATCCGCCTGCGCCGGAGGTCCGGCGACGCTGAGAGATGCTACCCGAACCGTCAGCCGAGGGAAGCCACAGCCTCGGCCACGGTCTCGAAGTGGCGGACGGGCTCGGGCAGGTCCCAGGACCGGACCGCGAGGACGGGTACGCCGGTGCGCACCGCCAGTGCGATCTCGGACAGCGTCCCCCAGGCTCCACCGACGGCGAGCACCGCGTCCGCCGCCCGCACGACCAGCGCGTTGCGCATCTCGCCCAGCCCGGTCGGGATCACCACGTGGTGCCCCGGGCTCGCGGCGGAGCGGTCGGTCCCCGGCAGCAGCGCCACGACGGTGCCGTCGGCGGCTCCCTCGGCCGCGGCCGCCATCACGCCACCCAGCCCACCTGTGACGATGACGTGCCCTGCCGCGGCGAGCAGGCGGCCGGCCTCACGAGCCATCGCCGTCTCGTCCTCGGACGCCTCGCCCGGACCGACCACGGCGACGTACATCAGATGGGCTCCAGGGTGGGCCGCTTCGCGCTGATGCCGTCGCCGCTGGACCGCCCCGTCAGCCGCCGGTGCACCCACGGGGCTGCGAACGTGCGAACCCACTCGAGGTCTGCCCGGGCCTGCTCGCGGCGGCCGAGCGTGACCAGGGTTGGCAGCGGAAGCGGTTCGAGGGTGTGCGGGACCTGGAGCAGGTCGAGCACCTGGATCGCCATCAGCTGGTGACCGGCCGGGGCGAGGTGGAGCCGGTCTGTGCCCCAGAGTCGCCAGTCGCGGAACTCGCGGAGCCGCCAGAGGTCGAGCAGCTTCGCGTCGTGCTTGTCGGCGATCTCGCGCACCAGCTCGTTGAACGTCGCGACCCGGCCGCGGAGCCTGCCGTAGATCGAGGACTCGACGAGGTCGAGCCCGGTCCACATCACGACCTGGGCTCCCGTGCCGGACAGCTTGCCGATCGCCTCGTCGTACAGAGAGGCGAGGACGTCCAGGTCGACCTTCGGCCGCAGGATGTCGTTGCCGCCCGCGTGGATCGTGACCAGGTCGGGGTCGAGAGCGATCGCCGGCTCCACCTGCTCGTCCAGGATCGGGACGAGCTTGCGGCCGCGGATCGCCAGGTTGGCGTAGCCGAACCCCTCGCTCTGGGTGGCCAACACCTCGGCGACCCGGTCGGCCCAGCCGCGCAGGCCGTTGGGACGGCTCTCGTCGGGGTCGCCGACGCCCTCGGTGAACGAGTCGCCCAGAGCGACGTACCGATGGAAGCTCATGCCGGAAGCCTAGGGGGTCGCGGCCTCCGCGAGCGGAGCGAGCCAAGGGGACTGGGGACTCCGGTAGGGCACTACCCGCACCGCGGAGCCGTTGAGCGGTCACCATCCCGCCTTTACGTGCGGACTGGCTGGAGCGCAGCACGAGTCGACCCATTAGGGTCGACTCGTGCTGCTCTCAGATCGCGACATCCTCAAGGAGATCGAGTCCCAGCGGGTCTCGATCGAGCCGTACGACGAGGCGATGATCCAGCCGTCGAGCATCGACTTCCGGCTGGACCGCTACTTCCGGGTGTTCGAGAACCATCGCTACCCGCACATCGACCCCGCGGCGGACCAGTCCGACCTGACGAGGGTGGTGGAGCCCGAGGGCGAGGAGCCGTTCATCCTGCACCCGGGCGAGTTCGTGCTCGGGTCGACGTACGAGGTCGTGTCGCTGCCCGACGACATCGCGGCCCGCGTCGAGGGCAAGTCGTCCCTGGGCCGGCTCGGCCTGCTCACCCATGCCACCGCGGGCTTCGTCGACCCCGGCTTCTCCGGCCATGTCACCCTCGAGCTGGCCAACGTGGCGACGCTCCCCATCAAGCTCTACCCCGGCATGAAGATCGGCCAGCTCTGCTTCTTCCGGCTGTCGTCGCCCGCCGAGCACCCCTACGGCTCCGCGAAGTACGGCTCCCGCTACCAGGGTCAGCGAGGCCCCACCCCCAGCAAGTCCTTCCAGAACTTCCACCGCACCCCGATCGAGTGACGCCGCGACGTCACGGGTGACGCCGTCTGACACCGTCTGACGTCAGGTCCGCACCAATGTGACATCACAATGACTTGACATGACGTCACTGTGGTGTCATTGTGGTGCGCATGGACATCACCCCCTACGTCGAGAGCCTCCGCCAGGACCTCGCCGCGGCCGCCGAGGCCGGGGGCGCGGAGGCCAAGGCTGCTGCCGAGCGGCTCGCGCTGGCCCTCGACCCCGCCGTGCGGCTGGCCCTGATGGACGCGCTGTCCCAGGCGGCCGCCGAGATCACCGCCGAGCTCCCCGAGGGCTCGGTCGAGGTCCGGCTCAGGGGCCGCGAGCCGCAGCTGGTGGTCGACGTCCCGTCCGGCCCCTCGATCCCTGCCCCGCCGGCTCCTCCCGCTCCCCCCGCCCCACCCGGCGCCACTGAGGAGGACGAGGACGACGGCACCATCGCCCGCATCACCCTCCGCATCCCCGAAGCAGTCAAGTTCCGGGCCGAGGAGCTCGCCGCCAAGAGCGGCCACTCGCTCAACGGCTGGATCGTCGGCGTACTCCGCAACGCCACCCGGGAGCGCGGCGCCATCAACGTCGACATCGACCTCTCGAGCATCCCGTTCTTCGACGACGGCCGCGAAGGACGCGGTCGTCACGGCTCACGCCGGATGACCGGCTGGGTCTGACAGCAGACAACCCACCACAACCCTCGACCGCCCGGCACCGCCGGTCGGGTGGTCCCGCACACCCTGGAGACAGCCATGCAGCACGTGTTCGACACCCCTGAGCCGCCCGTCCTGTTCGTCGAGATCGGCTCCGGCGAGGTGCACGTCACCGCCGCCGACGTCGACCAGACCACGATCGAGGTGACCGGTCCGCACGCTGACGAGGTCACCGTCGAGCAGCACAAGCACGAGATCGTCGTGATCGCTCCCAAGCGCGTGGGCTTTCTCACCGGCAGCCGCGACCTGCGCGTCGAGGCCCGCATCCCGACCAACAGCGAGCTGTCCACCCGGCTCGGGTCCGCCGACCTGACGGCAACCGGCACGCTCGGCTGGGTCAAGCTCTACACCGGCTCCGGCGACGTGTCCGTCGAGACGGTCAGTGCCGAGACCGTCGTCAAGACCGGCTCCGGTGACATCGAGATGGGCGTGGTCGACGGAGCCGCCAACATCGCCTCGGGCTCGGGCGACATCAACGTCCAGCGGCTCCAGGCCCCGGCGCAGGTGTCGACCGGCTCCGGTGACATCGAGATCGGCTACGCCGGCGCGGCCCTGTCGGTGAAGTCCGGCTCCGGCGACCTCAAGGTGCACGACGCCACCGGTGACGTGCAGCTCTCGTCGGGCTCGGGCGACCTGCTCGTGGACCGCTTCCCGGCCGGCAAGCTGACCGCCAAGAACGCCTCCGGGGACATCAAGGTAGGCATCCCCGCCGGCGTCCCGGTGTGGACCGACGTCAGCTCGGTCTCGGGCCGCGTGCGCTCCTCGCTCGAGGGCGCCGGGCAGCCCGTCGAAGGCCAGGACTACGTCGAGGTCCGCGCCAAGACGGTCAGCGGCGACGTCGTACTCAACCAGCTCTGAGCTCAATCCCCGCTCTATCCCCACTCCATCCCCACTTTTGAAAGGCACCGCCATGAACGACTACACCCTCCGTCTCTCGCACGACCACATCAACGACCTGCGCGAAGCCAAGGCGCGGTCCCGACGAGCAGGGCAGCGGCGCCGTCACGCCGTCGCCCGGAGCCTGCACCGCATCGCGGAGCGGCTCGATGGATGACCCACAACTGAATCCCACAACTGAATCCCACAACTGAATAGGGGCATCTGCCTTCATGGCGCCCGGGCACACCAGCCCGGGCGCCCTCGGCTGTCCCTAGCCGACTCGCAACCGTCGGCAGGCTACGGTTCTGGGGTGAGGCTGCTCCTATCGACGTTCGGGTTCAGCTTCGCCAGTGCACTGCTTCCGCTGCTCAACGTCGAGGTCTACCTCGGCGCGGTCGGCACGCAGACCAAGCTCGCCGCGGCCGTCGGGCTGTCGCTCGTGGCGGCGCTGGGCCAGACGCTGGGCAAGGTCATCTGGTACTTCGCGGCCAAGCGCTCGATCGACAGCGACTGGGTGCAGAAGAAGCTCGACAAGCCCAAGGTGCGCGAGGCCTACGACAACTGGGAGCAGCGCACGCGCGGACGTCCGTGGTACGCCGCGGGCGTGCTCTTCGCTGCCGCGTCGATCGGGCTGCCGCCTCTGTTGATCATGGCCGTCATCGCGGGCTCGCTGCACATGCAGCTCTGGGTGTTCGTGGTGAGCACGTTCGTCGGCCGCACGCTGCGGTTCTACTTCATCCTCGCCGGAGTCGCGTTCGTGACCGGCTAGCCGGGGCGCGGGCGAGCTCAGTGCAGGAACGCGAAGAGCGGTGAGCCTGCGGGGATGCGCTCGATGGCGAGGTTGCTGTCGTGCATGCGCTCCAGGAGCGACGACAGCCCCGCGGCGTCCTGCAGGTCGATGCCGATGAGCGCGGGTCCGGTCTCCCGGTTGCTCTTCTTGACGTACTCGAAGACCACGATGTCCTCACCCTCGGTGAGCACGTCGTCGAGGAAGGTCCGCAGCGCGCCCGGCTCCTGCGGGAAGGTCACCAGGAAGTAGTGCCGCAGTCCCAGGTGCAGCAGAGACCGTTCGAGCACCTCGGCGTAGCGGCTCACGTCGTTGTTGCCACCGCTGACGATGCAGCCGATGCCCCGGTGCCCGGCGAGGTCGAGTACGCCGAGGGCGGCACTCGCCAGAGCTCCCGCCGGCTCCGCGATGATCCCCTCGGTCTGGTACAGCTCGAGCATCTCGGTGCACACCGCGCCCTCGTCCACCGCCACGACGTCGTCGACCAGCTCGCGCACGATCTCGAAGGTGCGGTCGCCGACGCGCCCGACCGCCGCCCCGTCGACGAAGGTGTCCACGGTCTCCAGCCGGACCGGGGTCCCGGCGTCCAGAGCGGCGCGCATGCTCGGCGCCCCGGTCGGCTCGACCCCGACGATCCGAACCTCCGGCCACGCATGGCGCAGCCAGGTGGCGACCCCGGCGATCAGCCCGCCACCACCGACCGGGACGAGCACGAGGTCCAGCGGCTCGGTCAGCTGGCTCGTCAGCTCCCAGGCAGCGGTCCCGGCGCCGGCGATCGTTCGCGGGTCGTCGAAAGGATGCACGTAGGTCGCCCCGGTGCGGTCGGCGTGGTCGTGCGCTGCCGCGCTGGCGTCGTCGTACGTGCGGCCGACCAGGGAGACCTCCACCCGGTCGCCGCCGAGCTCGCGGATGCGGTCGCGCTTCTGCTTCGGCGTGTTGGTCGGCAGGTAGATGTGGCCGGCGGTGCCGAGCCGGTCGCACCCGAGCGCCACGCCTTGCGCGTGGTTGCCGGCGCTGGCGCAGACCACACCGCGCGACAGGACGTCACCGGGTAGGCCGGCCATCAGGTTGTAGGCACCGCGCACCTTGTAGGAGCGCCCGAGCTGCTGGTCCTCGCGCTTGAGCCACACCTCGGCCGCGGCCCGTTCACTGAGCCGGGCGGACCGCTCCACGGGTGTCAGCGTGGCCACCCCGGACAGGCGAGCGGCCGCGGTCTCGATGTCCTCCGGCGTCACGGGCAGCATCGCTGCACTAGAAGAGCTTGTCCGTCTCCGGAGTCGCGTCGCCCTCGGTGGTCGCCTCGGCCTGGACCTCGAGGGCGGGCTTCGGCTCGGGGGCTGGCGCCGGCTCGGGGGCTGGCTCCGGCTCGGGCTCGCCCACGTCGTTGGCCGACCCACCCGCGGCGGCGACCTTGACAGCGGCGTCGCGCTTGACACCGGCGAGCAGCAGCTGCGCGACGTCGAGCACCTGGACCTCTTCGCGGGCATCGCCGTCGGCCTGCATCTTGGTCAGACCGTCGTCGAGCATGACGCGGCAGAACGGGCAGGCGGTGGCGATCTGGTCGGCACCGGTGCCGACGGCCTCGATCGTGCGGTTCTCGTTGATGCGCTCGCCGATCGTCTCCTCCATCCACATGCGCGCGCCGCCGGCGCCGCAGCAGAAGGACTTCTCGGAGTTGCGCTCCATCTCCTTGACCTCGGCGTTCGGGATCACCGAGAGCAGCTCGCGCGGCGGGGAGTAGACCTGGTTGTGGCGACCGAGGAAGCACGGGTCGTGGTAGGTGATGGTCTTCTTCGCAGCGCTCGTGTCGGGCACGGGAGTGAGCTTGCCCTCGCGCACGAGGCGGTTGAGCAGCTGGGTGTGGTGCACGACCTCGAGCTCGACGCCGAGCTGGCGGTACTCGTTCTTGAGGGTGTTGAAGCAGTGCGCGCAGGTGGAGACGACCTTCTTGACCTTCGTCTCCTTGAAGGTCTCGATGTTCTCCATCGCCAGCTGCTGGTAGAGGAACTCGTTGCCGGAGCGGCGGGCGGAGTCGCCGGTGCAGGTCTCGCCGTTGCCCAGCACGGCGAAGGAGACGCCGGCCGTGTCGAGCAGCTCGGCCACGGCACGCGTGGTCTTCTTGGCACGGTCCTCGTAGGCGCCGGCGCAGCCGACCCAGAACAGCCAGTCGACCTCGTCGAGGGACTCGACGTCCTCACCCACGACCTTGACCTCGAAGTCGAGACCCTGGGCCCACTCCATGCGCGCGTTTGCGTTCATGTTCCACGGGTTGCCCTTGTTCTCCAGTCCCTTGAAGAGACCGTTGAGCTCGGACGGGAAGCTCGACTCGATGAGGACCTGGTAGCGGCGCATGTCGATGATGTGGTCGACGTGCTCGATGTCGACCGGGCACTGGTTGACGCAGGCACCGCACGAGGTGCAGGACCACAGCACGTCGGGGTCGATGACCGCGCCACCCGTCGGGTGCCACGCCTCGCCCTCGGTCGCGCCGACCAGCTCGCGCTGTGCCTCGGCCTTGACGCTGTCGGGGAGCTTCTCGCGCTCCTCCTCCGAGGCCAGGATGTACGGCGCCTTCGCGAACGCGTGGTCGCGGAGGTTCATGATCAGCATCTTGGGAGAGAGCGGCTTCTCGGTGTTCCATGCCGGACACTGCGACTGGCAGCGACCACACTCGGTGCAGGTCGCGAAGTCGAGCATGCCCTTCCAGCTGAAGTCCTCGATCTTGCCGATGCCGATGACGGCGTCCTCGTCCATGTCCTCGACCATCTCGAGGTTGAACTCCTTGCCCCCGACGATCAGGGGTGCGGCGGCACCGAGGGCGACCGGCTCGCGCTTGAAGAGCACGTTGATCGGTGCGATGAAGATGTGCAGGTGCTTGGAGTTGAGCACGATGATCAGGAAGACCAGCATGATGCCGATGTGCAGCAGCAGGCCGACGTGCTCGAGCGTCTCCACGGCGTCGTGGGACAGCCCGTCGAGGACGTTGCCGATCGCGTGCGAGGCGAACGCGCCGTTGCCGTAGGGCAGGTTGTCGGCCGCCGCGGAAGCGCCGCGGAACAGCAGCATCGTCCAGATGACGTTGAAGATCATGAACAGCACCATCCAGGCGCCGCCGAGGTGAGAGCCCTTGAAGCGTGACTTGCGTCCGATGCGCTCGGGGGCGTTCTTGATGCGGATGACCGCGAAGGTGGCGAGGCCGACGAGGCACATCACCGCGATGAAGTCCTGGGCGAAGCCGAGCAGGTCCCACCTGCCGACGACCGGGATGGCCCACTCGGGGTTGCGCGAGAGCAGGATGCCGTAGGCCTCGAGGTACACGGTGCCGAGGATCAGGAAGGCGTACATGACGAACGCGTGCGCGGCGCCGGGGATCGACCACTTGAGCAGCTTGCGCTGGCCGAAGACCTCCACCAGCTGCGTCTTGAGCCGGTCGGGCAGGCGCTTCTTGACGTTCTCGACGCGAGCGGGGTCGGACTGGCCACTCGTGATCAGCTTGTAGAGGAACACCACGCGCTTGGCCGCGAGGGGCAGGGCGATCGCGTTCATGACCAGGCCCAGCACCAGCACAACAGTCATCAGTTCCACTCCAAACCACCGACGCCGAGCGCCGGACTCGTTCCTCGTCCGGCCCGAGACTACGGGGGTTTGGGCATGCTGGTCAGCCCTTGGACGTGTGGGATAGATCCTACCGATGGGTAACTTCCGGCTCGCCCAGAGGTCCGCGACCTGGTCGTCGAATGCGATAAAGTACAGTGACTTAATCATATTTCGGAAGGAGGTCTCATGACGGCCGTCGACCTGCACCAGCATCTGTGGCCGGAGCGTTCGGCAGCCGCGCCCAGCTCCCCGAGCTCCGACTGGTCTTCGCGGCAGGCAGGGTCGACCCACACGTCTACGTCGACACCTCGTCGTACGGCGCGCAGGGGGTTGATGCCCTGGCCCGCGTGCTCGGCATCGACGCGCTGGTCCTCGGCAGCGACCGGCTTACGCCGACGAGCTGCGACCGCTGGACTGACGCGCGCCGACGCCCTCGATCGATCAGGTCCGGACTCGCCTGACCTTGCCCGCGGCGGTGAAGCCGACCTTGACGTGCACCTTCTTGCCCGACTTCTTCGCGCAGTAGCCGAACGTCTTGCCGATCCGGGTGTGCGGCTGGCCGACCTTGCGCAGCACCGTGGTCGTGGTCATGCCCTTCTTGACCTTGGTGAACGCGCGGAGCTTGCGCAGTGCACGCGCGTCGCGGCAGCCGTCGTTGGTGACGCCGAGTGCTCGCTCCCAGGTCTGCAGGTAGGCCTCGGGTCCGCGCGACATGTCGGAGGCGAAGGCCGCTCCCGCAGCACCGGCGAGGACGCGGACGTCCTGCACCCAGTCGGGGTAGAGGCCGTAGTGGGAGACGCCGTCGGTGTTGATGTCCCACACGCGCTGCCCGCCGCGCTGGCGGTCGATGCGGACTCCGCCGAGCCCGGTGAAGGGGTAGTCGACGTCGTTGGGCTCGGCAGGGTTGCGCGGGTCGCCCTGCGCACCGAAGCCGTTGATGTCGGCGCCGTAGCCGAAGCCGAAGTAGTAGCGCTTGTCGCGCCACTTCAGGTGCTGCTTCCACTTGGCCAGGAAGCCCTTGCTGTCACCGGCGTACGGCGTGATCACGCCACCGAGCTTGTAGATCCGCGGGTAGGCGTCCGGTGTCGACCACGAGTGGCTCGACAGCACGCCGGGGTGGCGGCCCTGGCGCGCAGCGGCCTCGAGAAGGTCCAGGGCCTGCTTGCGCGCGAGCACGCTCATGTGGTCGGGGTCGAAGAGCATCCCCTTGTCGACCATGCGGCTGACCAGGTGCTTGCCCAGAGCGGTCAGGCCGGCCTGGTTGCAGTGCGGCTTGCTGGTGTACGCCGGAGCAAGAGCACCGAGCGGGCCGTAGAGCTTGGCGATCGCACCGAACAGGGCGTCCTGGTCGGGGAGCACTCCTGGGGCGGTGACCTGCTGCTGGTCCTGCACGCCCGCGCCGTACGACGTGGGGCAGGCGGCCATCCTCAGCCACGAGCCGGTGTTGAGGAAGTTGGCGAAGTTGGTGAGCACGCCGGTCGAGCCCGCGTCGCCCGCGACTCCGGTGAGGCCGTTGTCGAACTTGTTGGTGATCTCCATCTGCCGCACGCCGAGCCGGTAGACCTCGTCGAGCGAGCGGTCGATGGAAGCCTTGGTGCACTTGGGCGCCCGGATGCCCGTGTTGCAGTCGAACGGCACGCTGGTCTCGATGCCCATGATCACGGCGAGCTTGCCCTGGTTGACGATGCGGCGTGCCTCGAACGGGTCGCGGACGATGCGGTACCACCCGCGTCCGGGGCCGCCGTACTGCGCGTCGATGTAGTCCTGGAGCTGGCGCATGTCCTTGGCCTGCAGGCGGATCGCGTCCATGTCGTTGCAGGAGTTCTTCTTCAGCGGGTACAGCTCGCACAGCACGTTGTTCTCGGTGAGCAGGTTGGTGAAGACGCGCAGCCCGCCGCGCCAGGACCGCTCGAGCCACTTGTAGTAGAGCGCCTGGTGGGTCAGGGAGTGTGGCGCCGGCCAGTACTTGAACGTCGGCCAGCCCACCGTGTCGTGCCCGGGCGTGCTGCCGGAGAGGAAGGTCTCCACCACCGCGCCATAGCCGGCGGTGCCGGTGTGGTCGGGGCAGTCGACCAGAGCCTTGGTGACGCCGAACGGGTCCCACGGCTTGCCGCACATCACTCTGCCGCCGAGGAACTCGTGGGTCATCCCGTGGCTGTGCGTGTCGAGCAGGCCTCGCGTCTCCTGCATCGAGGTCTTGCCCTTGAACGGGCGGCCGACGTTGGTCTGGATCTCGGGGAAGGCCGAACACCCGGACGCCGTTCGCAGCTGGAAGGGCGTGGCCTGGGCGGCGGCGCCGAGGCCGATCGCGCCGTCGGCGCCGGCCACCAGCGCCTTGCCGCTGGCGAGGATGAAGGTGTAGCCCGACCCCTTGCGGGCGACGGTCCAGTCGGTGTTCCCACTCGGGGTGGCCACGAAGGCGGGAGCGTGGCCGAGCAGGTCCAGCAGCGCGGCGACGCCGAGGTAGTCGGACTTGGTGCCGTAGAGCAGGTAGCTGCCCAGCCGCGTCGCCTGGAAGTGCAGCGGCTCGGCGCCCGCCCCGGTCGCGGTCGGCTTCGAGCCGGACCGGTGCACGTAGCCGCCACTGGGAGCACGCAGCGTGTAGCAGCCGCCGGCCATCGCGTAGCGGTCCTCGGGTACGACGAGCCGGGGCCGGGTCGTGAAGCCCGGAACCAGCCGCGGCTGGCGGGCCTTGCGCTCCACGGCGACCGAGGCCACGGCCGAGCGAGCCTGCTCCGCGGTCGTGGTGTCCCTGGCGAGCGGGTCGCTGAGGTCGCCTCGCGAGACGGCGTTCTTGGTGGCGGGGTCGCTGTGGTCGTGCTTGTCCCCCTCGCCACCGGTGCGCAGCGCCTCCATGAACGCGTCGCCGTGGACGTGCCGGGGTGCCTTGCGGCTCAGCGTGACCTGCTTCGCCCGCGCGTCGTACGACTGCTTGAGAGTGGAGGTCGTCTCGGGCGCGGCACTGCGGGGCACCAGGACGGCGCCCCCGACCAGCGCAGCGGAGAGCACAAGAGTCAGTCCGAGCCGTCGCTTCGCAGAGGTGATCGCCATCCGTCGCTCTCTCCCGTTCAGGTCAACCGACCTACTCAACGTTGAACGACCCGCGGCGGCCGAGGTTACGGCTTGGTCAGCCGCCGTCCGGCCAGCCGGGCGCTGATCGCGGCCGCCACCCGCCGTACGGCGTCGCTGGCGTCGACCGGCCGGTCGGCCGGGTAGGTCACCGCCACCCCCGCGACCGGGTGGCCGTTGTGGTCGAGCACCGGTGCGGCCACGCTCGCGAGCCCTTCGGTCACCTCGCCCTGCTCGAGGGCATGTCCGCGCATCCGGGTCTCGGTGAGGACCGCACGGAGTGCGGTCAGGCTGCCGGGCCCTCGGCCGGTGCGGTCGGCGAACGCGCTGCGGTCGGGGAAGAGCGCTCGCACCTGGTTCGCCGGGAGCGCGGCCAGGATGGCGCGCCCGCTGGCGGTCAGATGCGCAGGAAGGCGCACGCCGACGTCGGTGACCAGCGAGGGGCTGCCTGGCGCGCGCTCCTCGAGCACGTAGAGCACGTCGCGGCCGTGCAGGACCGCGAGATGGGCCGACTGCCCGACCTCGTCGACGAGCCGGGCCAGCGGCCGGCGCGCGATCCGCTGCAGGGGCTCCTGCCGGACGTAGCCGCTGCCCACCTCGAAGGCGGCGACGCCGAGTCCGTAGCGCCGCTCGTCGGGGAGATGGACGACGAACCCCTCCTCGATCATGGCGCCGAGTAGGTGGTACGCGCTCGACCGCGGCAGCCCTGCCTCGCGCGCGATCCGGTCCAGCGGGACCGGGTCCGGCTGCGTCGCCAGGAACCGCAGCACGCGAAGCGCCCGGGTCGCCGCCGGCACCTGTCCCATTCCGCGAGTGTCTCAGACCCGAGACCGCCATACTGCAGTCGTGAGTGAGGACCACTGCGCCCTGTGCGGTCGCACGGACGTCGACGAGCACTGGGTGTGGCTGCGGCTCGAGCGCCAGTCGGTGGACGTCGACTGCGAGTTCGACGAGACCGAGCTGAGCTTCTGCAGCCAGGCGCACGCGGGGCAGTTCCTCACCGAGCGCGAGCTGGAGTGGCCGGAGCACGACCAGTCGGAACGCACCGCGGGCACCCGCGTGGACACCTTCTTCCTGGGCTGCGGTCTCCTCGCGATCATCCTCAGCGTCGTAGGCATCGTCGCGCTCGCGCGCTGGATCTTCTGACCGAGCGCGGCGTCTCGGATCCGAGACGCTTCCGCTGCCGCGCGGCTACCGGACAGGCCGCCCCGGGAGTTGGATGGAGGCATGTCGACGGTGACGGTGGGCGTGGGACCGGTGTCCTTCGCAGATGTGGTGGCAGTGGCGCGCGACGGTGCCTCGGTGATGCTCGGGGACGACGCGGTGACCGCCGTCGAGTCCGCGCGAGCCGCGGTGGAGAAGCTGGCGGCGGCGCCGACTCCGGCCTACGGCATCAGCACCGGGTTCGGTGCGCTCGCGACCCGGCACATCCCCACGGAGATGCGCGCCCAGCTGCAGCGGTCGCTGGTCCGGTCGCACGCCGCGGGCAGTGGACCCGAGGTGGAGCGCGAGGTGGTCCGGGCCCTGATGCTGCTACGGCTGTCGACGCTGGCGACCGGCCACACCGGCGTACGGCTGGAGACCGCGCGGGCGTACGCCGACCTGCTCACCCACGGCATCACGCCGGTCGTCCACGAGTACGGCTCCCTCGGCTGCTCCGGTGACCTCGCCCCGCTGTCGCACTGCGCGCTCGCGGTGATGGGTGAGGGAGAGGTGCGGGACGCGGCGGGCACCCTCATGCCGACCGCCGAGGCGCTCGCGGCCGCCGGGCTGCAGCCGGTCGCGCTGGCCGCGAAGGAGGGGCTGGCGCTCATCAACGGCACCGACGGCATGCTCGGCATGCTCGTGCTGGCGCTGGCTGACCTCGACGTGCTGCTCAAGACGGCTGACGTGGCGGCCGCGATGTCGGTCGAGGCCCAGCTCGGCACCGACCGGGTCTTCGCGGCCGACCTGCAGGCGTTGCGGCCGCACCCGGGCCAGGCGCTGTCCGCGGCCAACCTCAGCCGCATCCTGGCCGACTCCGGGGTGGTGGCCAGCCACCGAGGCCCGGACTGCAACCGCGTCCAGGACGCCTACTCGCTGCGCTGCTCGCCGCAGGTCCACGGTGCGGCCCGTGACACCGCCTCGCACGCCGGCGTCGTGGCCGGACGCGAGCTCGCCTCGGCAGTCGACAACCCGGTCGTGCTCGACGACGGCCGCGTGGAGTCCAACGGCAACTTCCACGGCGCACCCGTCGGCTACGTCCTGGACTTCCTCGCCATCGCCGTCGCCGACCTGGCCTCGATCAGCGAGCGTCGCACGGACCGCTTCCTGGACAAGTCGCGCAGCCACGGGCTGCCGCCGTTCCTGGCCGACGACCCTGGCGTCGACAGCGGCCACATGATCGCGCAGTACACCCAGGCCGCGATCGTCTCCGAGCTCAAGCGGCTGGCCGTCCCCGCCAGCGTCGACTCGATCCCGTCGAGTGCGATGCAGGAGGACCACGTGTCGATGGGGTGGAACGCCGCCCGCAAGCTGCGTCGGTCGGTCGACGGTCTGACCCGCGTGCTGGCGGTCGAGGTGCTGACCGGTGCGCGCGCCCTCGACCTCCGGCGTCCGCTCGAGCCCTCGCCGGCCACGGGAGCCGTGGTCGACCTGATGCGTGCCAGCGGGATCGAGGGCCCTGGCCCCGACCGGCACCTGTCCCCCGAGATCGAGAAGGCCGTGTCCCTGGTGGGTTCCGGGGCCGTCGTACGTGTCGTCGAAGAAGCGATCGGAGAGCTGTCATGACCCGAGTGGTGAAGGCCGCGCGTGGCACCGTCCTGACTGCCCGCTCGTGGCAGACCGAGGCCCCGCTGCGGATGCTGATGAACAACCTCGACCCCGAGGTCGCCGAGCGTCCCGAGGACCTCGTCGTGTACGGCGGCACCGGCAAGGCCGCGCGCAGCTGGGAGGCGTACGACGCGATCGTGCGCTCGCTGACGACGCTAGAGGACGACGAGACCCTGCTGGTGCAGAGCGGCAAGCCGGTCGGCGTGATGCGCACCCACGAGTGGGCTCCTCGCGTGCTGATCGCGAACTCCAACCTCGTCGGCGACTGGGCCAACTGGGAGGAGTTCCGCCGGCTCGAGGATCTGGGCCTGACGATGTACGGCCAGATGACGGCCGGCTCGTGGATCTACATCGGCACGCAGGGCATCCTGCAGGGCACGTTCGAGACGTTCGCCGCGGTCGCCGACAAGAAGTATGGAGGCACGCTCGCCGGCACCATCACGCTCACCGCCGGGCTCGGTGGCATGGGTGGCGCGCAGCCGCTCGCGGTCACGATGAACGACGGGGTCGCGATCTGCATCGAGTGCGACGACACCCGGATCAAGCGGCGCATCGAGCACCGCTACCTCGACGTACAGGCGGAGTCGCTGGAGGAGGCCGTGGCGCTAGCGGTGTCAGCACGCGACGAGCGCAGGCCGCTGTCGATCGGCGTCCTGGGCAACGCCGCCGAGATGCTCCCGGCGCTGCTGGAGCAGGACGCGCCGATCGACATCGTCACCGACCAGACCAGCGCCCACGACCCGCTGTGGTACCTCCCCGTCGGGGTCGACTTCGAGGACTGGCCGGCGCTTCGGGAGAAGGACCCGGCCGGCCTCACCGACCGGGCGCGTGAAGCCATGGCCCGCCACGTGGAGGCGATGGTCGGCTTCCAGGACAAGGGCGCCGAGGTCTTCGACTACGGCAACTCGATCCGCGACGAGGCCCGCAAGGCGGGCTACACCCGGGCGTTCGACTTCCCGGGCTTCGTGCCGGCGTACATCCGGCCGCTGTTCTGCGAGGGCAAGGGCCCGTTCCGCTGGGCCGCGCTGAGCGGGGACCCAGCCGACATCGCCGCGACCGACAAGGCGATCCTCGAGCTCTTCCCCGACAACGAGCGCCTGCGCAAGTGGATCACGATGGCCCGTGAGCGGGTCCACTTCCAGGGTCTGCCGGCCCGCATCTGCTGGCTGGGCTACGGGGAGCGTCATCTGGCCGGCCTGAAGTTCAACGAGATGGTCGCCAGCGGCGAGCTGTCCGCACCGGTCGTGATCGGACGCGACCACCTCGACTGCGGCTCGGTGGCCTCGCCCTACCGCGAGACCGAGGCCATGCTCGACGGCTCCGACGCGATCGCCGACTGGGCGCTGCTCAACGCGCTGGTCAACACCGCGTCCGGCGCGTCGTGGGTCTCGATCCACCACGGTGGCGGCGTGGGCATGGGCCGCTCGATCCACGCCGGCCAGGTCTGCGTCGCCGACGGCACCGAGCTGGCCGCGCAGAAGATCGAGCGGGTGCTGACCAACGACCCCGGGATGGGCGTGATCAGGCACGTCGACGCCGGCTACGACGAGGCGGCGCGGGTGGCAGAGGCCAAGGGTGTGCGCATCCCGATGGCGGAGGTGGGGGTTTCGCTCTGACAGTTCTCGAGGACGCCGTCACTCGCGCCGCTGTCGCCACGCCTCGACCCACTCCTCGACCTTCACCCCACCCACGACGACCTTGCTGTCGCGCAGCAGAGCCTCGCGCACGCGGCGGTTGAAGTCCCGGAGCACCTCGCGCACTTCGTCCTCGGAGTCCAGCTGGTCGGTCAGGTCGGGCAGCTCGCGCCGCTCCTTGCGCAGGGCCATCGGCGCCGGCAGCAAGCCGCTGAGCTGCTCGCGCTCGATCAGCTGCTTGGCGAACCACTCCGGGTCGTCTGGGTTGCGCAGCCGCAGCGGCTTGCCGGCGCCGGGAAGGCCGTCGAAGTCCCCGCGCTCGTAGGCCTCCTGGATCTGCTTCTCGACCCCGTTCATGCTTACGACGGTAGTCGTCTCGGATCCGAGACGCCTCGGACCCTGCGGTCGTTGACCGCGCGGCTCCGGGTCGATGGGATGGAGGGGTGCTACCAGCTCCCCCGATGAACGACGTCCGTGCGACGCCCGCGGCCCCGCGACCCGGCCGGACCCGCGTCCGTCGTACGCCGGCCGAGGGTGATCGCGCCGATCGGGGTGTACTCGTCGGGGATGCCGAACTCGCGCCGCAGCCCGTCCTTGTCGGGCACGCCGAAGAAGCAGGCGCCGAGCCCCTCGTCGGTGGCCGTCAAGAGCATGAGCAGCGACGCCATCGCGGTGTCGGTGTACCAGAAGGGGATCGGCCAGCGGCTCTCGTCGCGGTCGGTCCAGCCCTTGTCGGGCTCGGCGTAGCGGTCGAGGTAGGCGTCCTTGTTGGCCAGCGGCACCACGACGCACGGCGCGGTGCGCATGCCGCGGAGCCAGGTGTTGTCCGCATCGGAGTCGGGCGACGTGGCCGCCCAGAACCTGTCGACGTCGGCTGGCGTGTCGAGCACGAGGAACGCCCAGCCCTGGCTGAAGCCGGCGCTGGGCGCGTGCAGCGCGTTGTCGAGGATGCGGTCGACCTGAGCGGGATCGAGCGGCGTGGGGTCGTAGTTGCGCACCATCTGCCGCCGGCGTACGACGTCCTGGAACTCCATGGAGCCAAGCATGTCCTTTGAGCAGCTCTGGGCCGACCTCGCCCCCGTCGGCCGGTCCGCGGCGACCGGCGGGTACTTCCGCCAGCCCTTCGCTTCGGCCGAGCGCGAGTGCCGGTCCTGGTTCCTCCAGGAGGTGGACAAGCGCGACCTGCGGCTGGAGGACGACGGGTTCGGCAACCTGGTGGCGTGGTGGTCCGAGGGCTCCGACGGCGTCCTGACCGGCTCGCACCTCGACTCCGTCCTCGACGGCGGCGCGTACGACGGACCGCTCGGTGTCATCAGCGCCCTCGCGGCTGTCGACGCCCTGCGCGACCGCGGCTTCACCCCGTCCCGTCCGATCGGTATCGGGGTGTTCGCGGAGGAGGAGGGGTCCCGCTTCGGCCTTGCCTGCTTGGGATCCCGGCTCGCGACCGGTGCTGTGGACTGGACGACGGCGCGCGAGCTGACCGACCGCGACGGCGTGCGGCTGGGCGACGTCACCGGTGAGCCCGGGGTCGACCTGCTTGCCGACGTCGGCTGCTTCGTGGAGCTGCATGTCGAGCAGGGCCGTGACCTGGTCGAGCGCGAGGAGGCGGTCGGCGTGGCCAGCGCGATCTGGCCGCACGGTCGCTACCGGTTCGACTTCGTGGGCGAGGCCAACCATGCAGGCAGCACCCGCATGGAGGACCGCCGCGACCCGATGCTGACCTACGCGATGACCGCGCTCGCGGCCAACAAGCAGGCGAGGCTCGGTGGCCAGCGGGCGACGTTCGGCCGGCTCGACGTACGCCCCAACGGGACCAACGCCGTCCCGTCGCACGTCACCGCCTGGCTGGACGCCCGCGCGGCCTCCGACGACGACCTGGCGGCCATGCTCGCCGTGGTCGAGCGGCAGGCGGCCGAGCGCTCCGAACGAGACGGTACGACGGTGCAGGTGACCGCCGAGTCGGTGACCCCCGAGGTCCGCTTCGACGCCGACCTCACCGCCCGCATTGCCCGCGGCCGGCCGGTCATCCCCACGGCCGCCGGGCACGACGCCGGGGTGCTCGCCCAGGCCGGCATCCCCACCGCGATGCTCTTCGTCCGCAACCCGACCGGCGTCTCGCACTCGCCCGCTGAGTCAGCGGAGCTGGCGGACTGTCTCGCCGGGGTCGACGCGCTCGCGGACGTGCTCCAGGAGCTCGCCGGATGACAGCCGACCGCTGGTCGAGCCGGGACGTGAGCCCCTGGGCGAACGACTCGCTTGCTCGCTTCGCTCGCTTCGCGGCTCGACCAGCGTGGTGGGCATGACCACCTACTGGCTGGAGCGCGCGTGGCTGCCGACGGGGATCGCCGACGGGGTGCTGGTGAGCTTCGAGGGCGGCGTCTTCACCGCCGTCGAGCAGGGTGAGCCGGGCGGTGCGAATCGCCTTGCAGGGTTGACGATTCCCGGCCTCGCGAACTGCCACAGCCACGCGTTCCACCGAGCCCTGCGCGGCCGCACGCAACGGGAGCGCGGGACGTTCTGGACCTGGCGCGAGCAGATGTACTCAGTCGCCGAGCGGCTCGACCCGGACAGCTACCACCGGCTCGCCGTCGCGGTCTACCGGGAGATGGCGGCGGGCGGCATCACCAGCGTGGGGGAGTTCCACTACCTGCATCACGGACCCGGCGGCACGCCGTACGACGACCCGAACGCGATGGGGCACGCGCTGGTCGCGGCCGGGGTCGAGGCGGGCGTGGACGTGCAGCTGCTCGACACGTGCTACCTCGCGGCGGGGATCGGGCGTGAACCGGAGGGCGTCCAACGCCGGTTCAGTGACGGGACCGCGGAAGCCTGGGCGCGACGAGTCGAGGGCACCGGGTTCGGGTCGGCCATCCACTCCGTCAGGGCCGTCCCCCGCGAGGCGCTGCCGGTCGTCGCCGGCCGCAGCGGTCCGCTCCACGTCCATCTCTCCGAGCAGGTCGCCGAGAACGACGAGTGCCTGGCGGCCTATGGCCTGACCCCCACGCAGGTCCTGGCCGAGGCGGGTGCGCTGGGTGAGCGGACCAGCGTCGTGCACGCGACCCACCTGACCCCGGGCGACATCCGGCTGCTCGGCGACTCCGCGTCGTACTCCTGCTTCTGTCCGACCACCGAGCGCGACCTCGGCGACGGCATCGGTCCCTCGCGCGCACTGCACGAGGCCGGCTCGCCGCTGACGCTGGGAAGCGACAGCCACGCCGTGGTCGACCTCTTCGAGGAGATGCGCGCCGTCGAGCTCGACGAGCGGCTGGCCACCCAGCAGCGCGGTCACTGGAACGCGGCCGAGCTGCTGTCGGCGGCCACCGTCAACGGCCACCTCTCCCTCGGCTACGACGCGGGTCGCATCGCGGTCGGCGCCCGCGCCGACCTGGTCACGCTGGGCACCACCAGCCCGCGTACGGCGGGCACCGGCCGCGACGAGCACACCGCCGTGTTCGCCGCCTCCGCCGTCGACGTCGTGTCCGTGGTGAGTGCCGGGGTGCGGATCGAGCTCGAGCACGGCAAGATCGGTGCTGACCTCGACCGGGCCATCCGCGGGGTCTGGGGAGAGGGAGCCTCGTGACGAGCCTGGTGCTGACCAACATCGGTGAGCTCGTCACCAACGACCCGACGCAGGCACCCGGGCTTGGCATCATCGAGGACGCCGCCCTGCTTCTCGAGGGTGGCAAGGTGGTGTGGGCTGGGCCGATGCGCTGGGCGCCCGAGGCCGATGCGGCCTACGACGTGGGCGGTCGCGCGGTCATCCCGGGCTTCGTCGACTCACACGCACACCTGATGTTCGCGGGCGACCGGGCCGCTGAGTTCGAGTCGCGGATGACCGGCCGGCCCTATCTCGCCGGGGGCATCCACACCACGGTCGAGGCGACGCGCAAGGCCACCGACGAGGAGCTCGAGACCAACCTGGTGCGGCTGCTCGACGAGATGCGCCGCCAGGGGACCACCACCGTCGAGGTGAAGAGCGGCTATGGCCTGACCGTGCAGGACGAGGCGCGAGCACTGGCGATCGCGCAGCGACACACCACGGAGACCACCTACCTCGGTGCGCACGTCGTACCGCGGGAGTACGACGACGACCCCGACGCCTACGTCGACCTGGTGACCGGCTCGATGCTCGACGCCTGCGCGCCGTACGCGAAGTGGGTCGACGTCTTCTGCGAGCGCGGGGCGTTCGGCGCCGACCAGGCCCGGGCCGTCCTGTCCGCGGGCCGCGCCAAGGGGCTGGGCGCCCGCCTGCACGCCAACCAGCTCGGCCCTGGCCCGGGGGTGCAGCTCGCGACCGAGCTCGGCCTGCGGGCGGTCGACCACTGCACGTTCCTCGACGACCGCGACATCTCCGCCCTGGCCGACAGCGGCTGCGTGGCGACCCTGCTCCCCGGCGTGGAGTTCTCCACCCGCTCGCCGTACCCGCCGGCCCGCGAGCTGGTCGAGGCCGGGTGCGCCATCGCGCTCGCCACGGACTGCAACCCCGGCTCCTGCTACACCAGCTCGATGCCGTTCTGCATCGCGCTCGCGGTGCGGGAGATGCGGCTGTCACCCGCCGAGGCGCTGTACGCCGCCACCGCCGGCGGTGCCCTGGCGCTGGGCCGGGAGGACGTCGGGCATCTCGGCCTGGGCACGCCCGCCGACCTGGTGGTGCTGGAGGCGCCGTCGTACGTGCACCTCGCCTACCGTCCTGGCGTCCCGATCGTGCGGCAGGTCTTCCTGGGCGGCCGCCCCATCTAAGCCAGGTTCTAAGGCACTCCCGGGCCTGCCTGGCGAAGATAAGGCTTCCTCCCGATGAACGCGCCTACCTCAGAAGACGACAGTGGATGCATCACCACCGGACGAGTTCTGAGGAGAAGAAGATGTTCACCACTTTCGAGTCATCCTTCGAGGCAGAGGTGCGCGACCAGCGCGAGCGGCTCGCCGGACTGGTCCAGGCACGTCGCACGAAGTTCCGGGTTCCACGCCGGAGGAGTCTCAAGCTGCCTGCCCAGCGCAGGAAGCCTGCAGTGGAGCAGTGATATCGGTTTCAGATCTGTCGGTGCCTGACGCAATGATGGGGTGCGTGGCACCCGACCGATCTTCGACTCACCCGCTCCAGGGACGCACTCGCGAGCTCGCCTCGCTGGCCGACTGGGTCGGTCTCAGCGGAGCCACTCCCGCGCGTGCGGTCCTGCTGGCCGGTGACGCCGGGGTCGGCAAGACCCGGCTGCTGACCGAGCTCGTGGCCTCGGCCGAGGCGGCCGGCTGGCGCACGATGATCGGGCACTGCCTCGACTTCGGCGACAGCGCGCTGCCCTACCTCCCCTTCAGCGAGCTGGTCGGGCGACTGGCGTCCGATGCTCCCGACCAGGTGGCCGCAGTGGCGGAGGCACACCCGGCGATCGGCGCCCTTGCCCCCGGTCGGCGCATGCTCTCGGGGGTCGGCAAGGTGCAGGCCGACGACATCGACCGTGCCGAGCTCTTCGAGGCCGTCCACGGCGCGATCGACCTGTTCGCCGAGTCCAGCCGGGTCCTGGTCGTGATCGAGGACGTCCACTGGGCCGACCAGTCGACCCGCGACCTGCTCAGCTTCCTCTTCGCGCGGCCCTTCCGCGGCACGGTCGGGGTCGTCGCGTCCTACCGCACCGACGACCTGCACCGCCGCCACCCGCTGCGCGCCACCGCCGCCGAGTGGGCGCGAGCGCCTGGGGTGCAGCGGCTCCAGCTGGGGCCGCTGCCCGACGCCGACGTACGCCGCCTGGTCCGATCGCTGCACAGGTCGCTCGCCGCGGGTGCGCTGGCCGAGCGTGAGGTCGCCCGCATCGTCGACCGTGCGGAGGGCAACGCCTTCTTCGCCGAGGAGCTGCTCGGCGCCTCGGAGATGTCCAGCACCGGGTTACCCGACGACCTCGCCGACCTGCTGCTGGTCCGGCTCGACCGGCTCGACGACGGCGGCCGCGCGGTCGTCCGGGCGGCGTCCTGCGCCGGACGTCGGGTCAGTCACGCCCTCCTGGCTCGGGTCGTCGACATCAGCGAGCTCGAGATGGAGCGTGCACTGCGCTCGGCGGTCGACTCCAACGTCCTGGTGCACGTCGCCCCCGACGGTTACTCCTTCCGGCACGCCCTCCTGGCCGAGGCCGTCTACGACGACCTGCTGCCCGGTGAGCGGGTCCGGCTGCACGCGTCCTACGTAGACGCCCTGGCCAGCAAGCAGGTCGACGGCACTGCGGCCGAGCTCGCGATGCACGCCCGAGCGGCCCACGACATCCCGACCGCCGTCCACGCCAGCATCACGGCAGGGACCGACGCGATGGCGGTCGGCGGGCCCGACGAGGCGGCCCGCCACTTCGAGACGGCGCTGGAGCTGCTCGGCCGGGCAGCGAGCGACGAGGAGCTCGACCTGGTCGCGCTGGTGTCCAAGACCAGCGACGCGATCATCGCCACGGGCCACCCCGCCCGCGCGCTGGCTCTGGTCAGCGACCACCTAGCCCGGCTGCCGGCCGACGCACCCAACCACGACCGCGCCCGGCTGCTCCTGGCCGTCGCCAATACGTCCCTGCTCATCGAGTCGAGGGGGGTCTCGCTCGAGGCGACCACCGAGGCACTGAGCCTTGTCGACGAGCGGCCGAGCCCCCTGCTCGCCAAGGTGCTCAGCGCCCACGCCCGCGCCAACGCCGAGGAGGGCCGCGAGGACGAGGCCGCCCGCCACGCGATGGAGGCGCTCTCGCTGGCGCAGCGGCTCGACCTGCCTCGCCTCGTCGCGGAGGCCACCACCACCCTCGCCGGCGTCGACAACCGTGCCGGTCAGGTCGACCTTGCGCTGAAGTCGCTCGAGCAGGTCGTCACGCTCGCGCGCGGCGACCGGGACACGGCCGGGGAGATGCGCGGCCAGTACCTCATCGGCCAGCTCCACTGGGAGCGCACCCATCTCGGCGACGCGCAGGAGGCCTACCACCGTGCGGTCGAGGCGGCCCGTGCCGCCGGCCGGCCCTGGGCGCCCTACGGCTTCGACGCCCGGCTGATGGAGGCGATCGTCGCCTACGTCCGCGGCAGCTGGGACGAGACGCTGCAGATCTGCGACCTCTCCGGCCAGTCACCGCCCTCCGACCCCGAGGCGCTGATGGTCTCGGTGCGCATGATGGTCGCCGCCGGCCGCGGCGACCCCGAGGGCCTGGCGCTGCTCGACCAGGTGCGTCCCGCCTGGCCGCGCGAGGGCCAGACCGCGATCAACAGCGCCACGGCGGCGATCGACCTCCTCGGTGACCAGGGCAGGGTCGCTGAGATGCTGCAGGTGTTCGACGAGATGATCGACGTCCTGAGCGTCACGTGGAACCCGCTCTTCCAGGCCCGCATCCGCACCTCCGCCCTCGTCCTGGGCCAGCTGGCGACGGCCGCTACCACCGCCCCGCAGGCAGAGCGGGTGACTCTCACGGCCCGGGTGCCCGAGCTGGTGTCCTCGGTCGAGGCGGTGCGGCAGCGCGTCAAGACGCGCAAGCGTCCGTTCGGCCCCGAGGGCGTGGCGTGGGTCGCGCGCTTCCACGCCGAGCACCTGCGGCTACGGTGGCTGGCCGGTCAGGACAGCGTCGACGAGGCCGAGCTGCTGGCCGCCTGGATCTCCACGGTCGAGGCGTTCGAGGAGATGGGCCACGTGTTCGAGCTCGCCCGCTCCCGCGCGCGGCTGGCGGCCGTCTACCGCGCCCTCGGCCGCACTGCCGAGGCCGACGAGCAGGTAGCCCTCGCCCGCGACGTCGCGGTCACGCTCGGGGCCAAGCCGTTGCTGACCGAGCTCGACCAGGTGTCCACTCGCGCCCGCGCGGCGCGACGCCACAGCGAGGCACTCACCGGCCGCGAGTCGGAGATCCTGGCGCTGGTCGCCCAGGGCAAGTCCAACGGCGAGATCGCCAAGCAGCTGTTCATCAGCACAAAGACGGTCAGCGTCCACGTCTCCAACATCCTGGCCAAGCTCGGCGCCGGCGGACGCACCGAGGCTGCCGCTATCGCGAGACGCGACGGTCTGCTCCGCTGACCTGCGGGGCGACCGCGACCGCGACGGCCGGGAACACCAGCACCGAGACCAGCCCCGCACAGACCAGCCCGGTCGCGGTCTCGGTCGTCATGCGCCCGGTCAGCGTGCCGATCTGGGTGGCGGCCACGATGAAGGGCAGGCTGGTGGCTTGGAGCAGCCCGGCCGCGAGGCTTCCCCGGCGGCCGAGGGTCGAGACGTAGAGCAGTGCCGGGAGCCCGCGTACGACGAGCAGCAGCGCGACGTACACCGGCAGCCGCACGAGCTGGTCGGCCGAGCCAAGCACCCCGGTGACGTCCAGGCGCATCCCGCTGGTGATGAAGAAGACCGGGATCAGGAACCCGTAGCCGATCGCGTCCAGCTTGATCCTGAAGTGTGGGTGGCTCGCGCTGTCGCGGTCCAGCGCGGCGACTGCGGCCCCCGCCATGAACGCGCCGAGGATGCTCTCCAGGCCCAACCGCTCAGCGACGACAGCGAACGCGACCATCACCAGCACGGCGGCCCGGACGCGGATCTCGGCCGTCGTGTCCTGCAAGGCGACCAGCACCCCGCCCAGCCGCATGCTCCGGGCCGACACGAGTGCGGCCAGGGCCACCACAGCCACGATGCCCACGAAGAGGCCGAGCAAGGCCAGCCGCGACCCGGTGCCTCTGCCGTCGGTGGAGAAGAGCAGCGACAGCAGCAGCACGGCAGCGAAGTCGGCCAGCGACGCAGCGGCGATCACGGTCTGGGCCAGGGGAGTGCTGAGGCTGCCCGAGTCCTTGAGCACGGCCACGACCAGCCCCAGCGAGGTGGCCGACAGCGCCACCGCGAGCAGCAGCGGGTCGTCGATCCAGCCGGCTGCGTCCAGAGCCAGCCCGGCACCCCAGCCGATGGCGAGGGAGAGCGCGAAGCCTGCCGCGGCGATCGGCAGCAGGCGGCCGGCCAGGGCGTGGAGATCGACCTCGAGCCCCGCGAGGAAGAGCAGCATCGCCAGGCCGAGGAGCGCGACGGTCTGCACCGCGAGGTCCGGCTCGAGCCAGTCGAGCCCAGCAGGGCCGACGACGATGCCGAGCACGATCTCCAGGACCACCGCCGGCACGCGCAGCCTCGGCGCGAACCCCAGGGCCAGCGGGGCGAGCAGCGCGATGCCCAGTACGCCGAGCAGGTTGGCGAAGTCCAGATCAGGCATGGCGCACGCTCACAGCAGGGCCGCGTCCTGCTCGATGCACAGCAGCGCGGGACCCTCGGCCGAGAAGAGGGCGCGGAACGCGTCGTCGAGCTGCTCGCGGCGGTCCACCCGGATGCCCGTGGCCCCGCACAGCTCGGCGTAGGCCGCCCAGTCGGGGTTCGTCAGCGAGGTGTGCCACACCGGGAAGTCACCGGCGATCTGCTCCTTCTCGATCTTGCCGAGAGCGTTGTTGTTGAGCAGCACGTGCTTGATCGGGATCCCGTACTTCACCGCGGTGTTCAGCTCCATGGCGTACTGCCCGAAGCCGCCGTCCCCCGTGACCGCCACGACGGGTCGGCTCGGGTCGGCGGCCCAGGCCCCCAGCGCGGCCGGGTAGCCGAAGCCGATCGACCCCAGGTAGCCCGACATCAGCACCGGCTGGCCCTTGGACTCGAGGTAGCGACCCAGCGAGTAGGCGTGGTTGCCCACGTCGACGGCCACCACGGCCTCCTCGGGAAGGTGCTCGGAGAGAGCCGCGAAGACCGCCGCCGCGGAGACCCCCTTGCCCCGGTCGTCGGCAACGCGGCGTCGCTTCTCGGCGCGCCACAGGTCCCAGCGTGCGGCGACGTCGGGTCGCTGGTCGACCGTGGTGGTCTCGCGGGTGCGCTCGTCGAGCGCCCGGAGCGCGAGGGCGGCGTCGGCCATCACCGGCACGGTGACCGCGTGGAACCGCCCGATCGACGCCGCCTCGTCGTCGACCTGGATGATCGGCTTGTAGGAGGCGATGCCGGTGTGGTTGGAGAAGCTGGCGCCGACGACGATGAGCAGGTCGGACTCGTTCATCAGCCAGCTCGCCACCGGTGTGCCGCTCCGGCCGAGCACTCCCCCCGCCAGCGGATGCGTGTCGGCGACGAGCCCCTTGGCCTTGAAGGTCGTCAGGACAGGGGCGCCGAGCCGCTCGGCCAGCGTCACCAGCTCGGCCAGGCCTGACCGCGCGCCGTGGCCGACCACGAAGACCGGCCGGGTTGCACTGCGGAGCAGGTCGGCCGCCTGCTCGAGCGAGCCGGCGTCCGGTGCGATACGCCGCTCGGCGAACCGGCCCTGAGCGCCGGCTGGCTCAGCATCGGACGGCTGCTCCTGGACCTCGTCGGGCAGCACCAGGTGCGCCACGCCGCGGCCGTCGACCGCGTGCTTGACCGCCAGGGCGGCGAGCTCAGCATGGTCGCTGCCGGCCTGGACCGTCGCCGTCGAGACGGCGACATCGCGAAACACGGCCGAGAGGTCGAGGTCCTGGAAGGCCCCACGACCGAGCACCTTGGACGGCACCTGGCCCGAGATCGCGATCGTGGGCGACTGGTCGAGCTTGGCGTCGTAGAGGCCGGTGAGCAGGTTGGTCGACCCGGGCCCGGCGATCGCGAAGCAGGCGGCGGGGCGGCCGGTGAGCTTGCCGTAGGCGCTGGCGGCGAAGGCAGCGGCGCCCTCGTGGCGGATCCCGATGAACCGCAGCTCGCCACGCTCCTCCGCACGCCTCAACGCGTCGGCGAAGCCGAGGTTGGAGTGGCCGACCATCCCGAAGACCGTGTCGACGCCGTGCGCGACCAAGGTCTCGACGAGCACGTCCGAGACTGTCCGCCCGCGCTGGGGAGGTTGCGGCAGCCGTACGTAGACGTCCTCGCCGCGCTCCTCCACGTCGTACGCCGTGACGGCGTCGGTGAAGCCCTCGGGCGGACGGCCGGTGAGCGGGTCGTAGTCGTAGCCGTGCCACGGGCAACGCAGCCACCCGTTCTCGATCGAGCCCTCGCCGACCGGGCCACCTTGATGGGGGCACCGGTTCTCCAGTGCTCCGACCCGCCCGGAGCAGCGGGTCAGCGCAACCGACCTGCCGTCGAGCACGGTCGCGGTGACCCGTCCCTCGTCAGGTACGTCCGTCGGGGTCACCCGGTGCCAGCTGTCCTCGGTCATGTAGCCCAGACTCGCTGCGCGTCGCGGTTTGGGGAAGGAGATGGACCGACTGTTCCTCGACGCGTAAGGAGTTGCCGGCCCGGACGGGCCCGGCCGCAACTAGCGTCTGGACCATGTCTGACCTGGTTGGCACACGTCTCTCCCTGCACGCCCTCGCCGAGCTGTTGGTGGCGGGGCCACAGTTCGCCGCGAGCGAGAGCATCGAGCTCGCACCCTTCCCCGGAGGCTTCGGCACCGTCGCGCCCCCGGACGTCCGGGTCCTCGGGGCCAGGCTGGTGACCGGCGGACGTGAGGTCACGCTCCATGGACGCTCGGTTGCCGACGTCGCCGACGAGGCTGGGCTCACCCCGCGCCCGCTCGACGACATCTACTCCGGCGGCTGCGGGCTGACCACCGACCACGTGCTGACCGTCGACGCGGACGCCGCGGCTGAGATCGCCGAGGCGTTCCGCCGGGGAGACGAGGCCCTGGCGGCCATCGCGCCCGACGCGAAGCGGGTGCTCTGGCCCGAGCACTTCGACCTCGGCATCACCGTCGACGAGGTCAACTTCGGAGTGTCGCCGGGGGACTCCTTCCTCGCGGTCCCCTACGCGTACGTCGGGCCCTGGCAGCGGGAGGCGTACTCGGGAGACTTCTGGAACGCCCCGTTCGGCTCCGCTCGACCGTTGGGCGAGGTGGCCGACCTGGCGGCGTACTTCGCCGAGGGCGCCGCCCTGACCCGCTGATCTCCTACCGGAGTCGGATGCCGCCGGTATCCGGTTCGGGTGATACTCGTCCTATGACGGCGACCACTGACAACAAGCCGGCGTACGCCTCAGGTTGGCCACCCATCCCGACCGGTGACCTCCCGCCCGGCCCGCCCTGGCCCGCTGTGGTGCAGAGCCTGGCGTTCATCCGGGCCCGGCACCGGTTCGTCCCGTGGATGCACCGCAGGTACGGCGACGTCTTCACGGTCCGGCTGATCCCCGACGGCAGGCAGATCGTGTTCTTCACGCGCCCCGAGCACTTCAAGGAGATCTTCGCGGGCAACCCCGAGGACTTCCACGCCGGCAAGTCCAACGCCGTCCTCGGCGTGATCATGGGCGAGCACTCGCTGCTGCTGGTCGACGGCAGCCAGCACAAGCGGGCCCGCAAGCTGCTGATGCCGGCCTTCAGCAACAGTGCGCTGGAGGGCTACGAGTCGATCGTCACCGCGGTCGCCAAGACCGAGGTCGACCAGTGGCGGGCGGGCGTGGAGTTCGCGTCCCTGGACCGGATGAACGCCTTGACGCTCGAGGTGATCATGCGCGTGGTCTTCGGCGTCACCGACGAGAGCCGGCTCGCCGAGCTGCGCCCGCTGGTGAACAACGTCGTGAACATCAGCCCGGCGCTGCTCTTCGGCATCAGCTACCCGTGGATGCACCGCTTCGGCATGTGGAAGCGGTTCTCCGAGAACGAGGAGCACCTCAACCGCGTCCTGTACGCCGAGATCGCCGAGCGCCGTCGCGCCACCGACCTGGGGTCGCGCAACGACGTCCTCTCGCAGCTGCTGCACGTCGGTGAGGTCGAGGGCGAGGAGCCGCTCACCGACCCCGAGCTTCGCGACCAGCTCGTCACTCTGCTACTGGCCGGCCACGAGACCACCGCCACCGCTCTCGCGTGGACGCTGTACGAGCTGGGCCGCGACCCCGAGCTGATGCGTCGCACCCAGCAGGCCGCCGACGCGGGTGACGACGCCTACCTCGAGGCCGTGCTCAAGGAGTCGATGAGACTGCACCCGGTCATCCCGTTCGTCGGCCGGCTGCTGATGAAGCCCGCCACCATCGGCGGCATCGACCTCCCTGCAGGGGTCGCGGTCGGTGCCTCGATCCTGCTCTCCCACGACGTGAACTTCGAGGACAGCAAGGCGTTCCGGCCCGAGCGCTTCCTCGACGGCAAGGTCGCCCCGAACACCTGGATCCCCTTCGGTGGTGGCGTGCGCCGCTGCATCGGGGCCGGCTTCTCGCTCATGGAGGGCGTTGCCATCCTGCGCGAGGTGATGCTCCGCTTCGACGTACACGCCGAGGCCAAGGACGTCGCCAAGGTCCGCAACATCACCAGCGTCCCGAAGAACGGCGCCCTGATCATCGTCCGGTCGCGCTGACGCGTCTCAGCGGAAGGCGGTCAGCACCTCGTCGTCGGTGAGGTCGTAGTCGGCCAGGGAGTAGGTGTGCCTGGCCTGGGTCTTGCCGTGCGTGGACTCGTGGTCGAGTACGTCGATCGCGGCTTGGTGCTCGGCGGTGAGCTCGAGGTCGAAGGCGTCGTAGATCGCCTTGACGGTGCCGTGGGGGTTGCCGACGAAGTCGGCGTAGTCGACGTCGAAGAACTGCTTCGGGTCGTAGCCCGACCGGGCCTCCCGGAACGCACGGGCGGAGGACGACCAGAGGTCGAGCTGGGTCTGGCCGATCAGCGCGCCCTGGAAGACCGTGGACCAGTCGCGGGCGGTCTCCTGCGACAGCGAGCACGACGACGCGATCGAGGCGACCGGGTCGCGGTGGGTCTGCACGACCAGCGCGTCGGGGTAGACGCGCATGATCGCGTCGAGGGCGGAGAGGTGGGAGGGGTTCTTCAGCACCCACCGCTTGTCGGCGTCGTTGAGGCCGATCAGCTGGAGGTTCTGCTTGTGCACCTCGTAGGCAGGGGTCCAGTCCTGCTCACGCAGCCACGACGTGTACGCCGGCACGTAGGCGAGGGACTCGTAGGAGTTCGACAGGCCTGCCTGTCGCAGCAGCCGCCAGCACTCCTCCACCGACGCGGCGTCGATGTAGTGGATGCCCAGGTACTCCGGGTTGGTGACGTGCTGCTCGGCGTACGCCGCGGCGATGCCGCTGAAGATCGGGTCGGACTCCCACGTGGCCCGGGGCGGCCGCGGCTGGGGGAACTCCGTGAGCCAGAGCTCGAGGCCCTGCGACCCGGGGTCGGCGCACAGCAGGCGGTGCAGCGCCGTGGTGCCGGAGCGCGGGATGCCCGTGACGAAGATCGGTCGCTCGATCGGTACGTCGGAGAAGCCCGGGAAGTGGGTCAGCGCGTTGACCGTGAGCAGCCGGCCGACCAGGGCCCCCCGGAGGAACGTGCGCTGCATGTAGTTGCCCTCGCCGGTCAGCCCGCTCACCGACGCGTAGTCGTCGAGAAGGAGCCGCAGCCCCTCCTCGTACACCGGATCGCCGAAGTCGGTGAGCCCGGTCATCTTCGAGGCGGACGCGTGCAGGTCGTCGTAGGTCCCGACCGAGTCGCGGGTGCGCGTGGTGAGGCTCATCCGCCGTGGTACTCCCCGCAGTTGACGTCGAGGCAGGTGCCCGTGACCGCGCTGGCCGCGTCGGAGGCCAGGAACAGGATCGGGTTGGCGACCTCGTCGGGAAGTGCGATGCGCTTGAGGTCCGAGAGCCCGGCGATCTCGTCGTACACGTCCTGCGGCGTGACGCCCCGCTCCTTGGCCATCCACTCGAAGTACATCTTGTTGACGTCCTCGTAGATCCAGCCCGGTGCGACCGTGTTGACCCGGATGCCGCGCGGTCCCAGCTCCGTGGCCAGCGACGAGGCGAGGTGGTGGAGTGCGCCCTTGGTGAGCTTGTAGGCGGCGTACTCCGGCTGGCTGTGCCGGATCACCATCGAGCTGACCATCACGATGTTGCCGCCCGACTCGGCCAGGGCGTCTGCGAATACCGAGGTCAGGGTGAGCGGTGCGAAGACGTTGGTCTCCATCGCCTTCTTGACCTTGCCGTGGCTGACCTTGGTCAGCGGGTCCATCGGCGGCATCTGGAAGGCGTTCACGATCAGCGAGTCGACCCGGCCGTACGACGCGAGCGTCTGCGCGAGCAGGTTGCGCACCGCCTCCTCGTCGTTCACGTCGGTGGGCACGGTCAGGATGTCGCCCAGCTCGGCCTTGGCGGCGTCGAGCTTCTCCGGCGTACGCGATGCGAGCACGAGCCTCGCACCCTCGGCTATCGCCCGCGTCGCCACGGAGTGGCCGAGGCCGGGGCCGTAGCCCGCGAGCACGACCACCTTGTCCTGCAGGTTCATCCGATCAGCCTTCCTGCGACCCCGCGCTGGCGAGCGGCGATGTGTTCGGCCCACTGCTCGGGGGTGACGGTGTTGGAGGAGTAGAAGGGGAGTACGTCGGACAGCGCCGACACCGGCACCACCTGCAAGGTCGGTCCCTCGGTGACCGGTGCGTCCAGCCGCTGCCAGCGGAACTGCAGGTAGCCGCGGTCGTGGCCGAGCCGCTCCACCCAGTTCGCGACGCCCGGAGAGGTCTCGGTGACCACCAGCCGGATCATGCCGTCCGGGTCGACCTGCGCCTGGTGCCCGTTCAGCGAGGTCTGGTGGTGGACGTAGTCGAGCGAGGTGTACCAGGGGTTGCCCAGCTGGAAGCCGAGGTACGGCGCATCGCCGCGCGGCACGGTCAGCACGATCGCCTCGTCGTCGGCGACGTCGTAGTGACCGACCGCGGAGTACTGCGACGACAGCCCGCCCGGTGTCGGTCGCGGTGCCGTGATCGTGTTGACCGGCTCGTTGAGGTAGAACCACTCGGGGAACACGAACCACGTGTTGATGCGCCCCAGCAGCATCTTCCCCGCCACGGCGTAGCGCTTGGCGAGCGCCGCCTCGTCCGGCGAGACCGTGGGAGAAGTCCCGACGGTGTCGGCTCGCTCGATCGTGATGGTCCCGCGGGTCGCCGACCAGTCGTCGTAGACCTCGCGTACGGCGAGCATCGCTGCGCCCTCGGGAAGGTCGTCCAGCACCAGCTCGAACGTGCCGTCGGGTGCGATGTCCAGCGAGCGGTCGTCGAACGCCACCGAGCCGTCGGGTGTGGACGAGGGGGTGTAGTCGCCGTTGAGCAGCTGGAACGACAGGTCGACCGTCGTCCCGCGAGTGCCGCGCACGACGTAGCGGTGACCCGGCCGGACATAGGCGTGGTAGTAGACCGTGTCGGGGTTGTCGAGCCCCATCTTGGTGAACTGGTTGGTGCTGTTGACGAAGAACGGCCGCTCCACGTCGTACGCCCACGCGAGCTGCAGCGACGCGCGGATCGAGCCGGCGAGGTAGTCCAGCCCGTCGACGAGGTCCTGCTCGGTCTTGATGAACGACGCGCCGCGGACCAGCTCCTCGGCCTCACGGCAGGCTGCGGTGAAGGACTCGAGGCTCATCCCTTGACCTTGCTGATGACCGACTCGGCGAACCGCTCGAGGTGCTGGATCTTCTTCTCCAGCGGCTCTGTGTCGGGACCCTTGACGTAGGGCAGCCGGAACCCGACGATCACGTCGGTCACCCCCTTGTCCTCCAGCCGCTTGCAGCCGTCGACGCCGTAGGCGTCCAGTGAGATCACGTGGATCTCGAACGGGTCGTTCTCCCTGCCCTCCTCCTTGCGGATGACCTGGAGCCGGTCGAGCAGGTCGTCGAGGTCCTCGTGCGGTCCACCACCGTGCATCCAGCCGTCGCCCTTGACGACCGCACGACGCAGCGCGGCATCGGCATGGCCACCGACCAGGATCGGGATCGGCTGGGTGGGTGCAGGGGTCTGGGTGACCGGCTGGATGTCGTAGAACTCGCCGTGGTACTCGAACTCGCCACCGGCAGTGAGGCCCTTGACGATGTCGATGCACTCGTCGAGCCGCTTGCCGCGCTTCTCCCAGGGGATGCCCATCACCTGGTAGTCCTCCTTCCACGGCGACAGCCCGACGCCGAGCCCGAGCCGGTTGCCGGTGAGGTACGCGATGGAGGCGGCCTGCTTGGCGACGAGCACCGGCGGCCGGATCGGCAGCTTGAGCACGAACGGTGTGAAGCGCAGCGTCGAGGTCACCGCCCCGAGGGCCGCGCAGAGTGTCATCGTCTCGATGAACTCCTTGCCCTCGAGAAACTCCCGGTTGCCGTCGTCGGTGTAGGGATAGGTCGAGTCGGACTGCGCCGGGTAGATCAGCGAGTCCGCGACCGTCATCGAGTCGTAGCCCGCCGCCTCCGCCGCCTGGGCCAGTGGCACGTAGTAGCGGGCGTCGGTCATCGCCTCGGCGTAGGTGAATCGCATGACCTGATACTAGAACGTGTTCCAGTTTCGGACTAGCCTCTGAGGATGCTGGATCTACAGACGCTCTCCGACCGGCTCGAGATCGATGACCTGATCACGTCGTACACGCGCGCCGTGGACACGATGGACTGGCCCCGGTTCGACACGGTCTTCACCCCCGACGCCACCATCGACTACACCGCGAGCGGTGGGATCAAGGGCACCCGCGACGAGGTCCGGGCCTGGCTGGCGCAGACGCTGCCGATGTTCTCCCACATGCAGCACTACGTCTGCCAGAAGGAGGTCACCCTCGACGGCGACACCGCCGAGGCGCGCGTCTACCTGATGAACCCCATGCAGATCACCCAGCCCGACGGCTCCGCCTGGCACCTGGACGTGGGCGGCTACTACCTCCACCAGCTCGTGCGTACGCCGCACGGCTGGCGCAGCCGCCAGCTCGTCGAGGAGCTCGCCTGGGACCGCAAGGACTAACGCGACCCACCGCTGGTCGAGCATCGCTCCTCGGCTAGCGCCTCGTCACTGCTCGACCACCGGGGGTTGGGTCAGCCGCCGAGGAGGCCGCCCACCACGCCGAGGACGCCGGTGAGGAGGTCGGGGTCCTCGGCGGGCTCGGGGGCGGGCGTGGCGGACTCCTGGGCCGGCGCGGGGCGGGCGGTGGCGACGGTGGTCGGGGCCGCCGTCGGCTTGCTGGGGGCATCGGCCGCGGGAGCGCCGCTGGGAGCCTCGGTCACTGGCTGCTCGGCCGCGGCGGCGGGCGCGTCCGCGGTGGGCGTGGGAGAGGGACGGTGAGCGGCGCGCTTGCCCCTCGGCTGGGTGGCGGGCCCCGCGGAGGTGCTCCCGTGGGCGGAGACCTGGATGGTCACCGGACCGCCGGCGGCGGGTGCGGCGGGTGGGCTGGCTGCGGTCGCGGTCACCAGGACGATCGCGGCACCCGTGCCGGCCGCGGCGGTCGTCGGGAGGACGACGCGAGCGGCGAGGCTCGGTCGCTCCGCGCGATGGCTCGGCACGTGACGTTTGCTCATAATCCCTTGAGAATAAGGGGATTCTGGCCAGCCGAGACCGGGTGTCCACTGTGACCTTGACCGCGTTCGAACATCCCGCCGTCTCGCCACCGTGTCGTTCGTCACCTCCGGTTGACCACAGCAGGCATCCTTGGAGCATGGACGACGACCACGCCGAGCAGCCTTGGCAGCGCACCGTGATGGTGGGCGTCGGCGCCCTCGCGGCAGCCGCGGTGATCATCGGGGTCGTCGTCGGCATCATGGCCGTGGGTGCTTCGCGGGTCACCGGCATCGGGGAGTCCTCGAGCGGCCCGGAGGCTCCGGCCTCCCTGGTGATGCCGCCGTACACCAAGACTCCCCAGGTCGACGAGCCCCGCATCTCCGAAGGCGCGGCACCGACCGGACCCCGGGTCACCGCGCTGCCGCTCGACCCGACGGACAGCCCGTCCTCGGAGGTCGGCGAGATCACGCTCTACGCCAACCCGACCAAGGTCTCCAGCGGTGAGCGGATCAACCTCAACGGGCTCTACCTCGACGGTGAGAGCGTGACATTGCAGGTGCAGCGCAAGGAGGGCGACGCCTGGGTCGACTTCGATGCGCGCACCAACGTCCGCAACGGCGCGTTCGAGACCTACATCTACACCGGGCGCTTCGGCGAGAACGTCTTCCGCGTCTTCGACCCGACGACGGGCCGCTCGTCTAATTCGGTTTCGATCCAGGTCAACTGACGCTTACCGTCACGGGGTGAAGCTCGGGACCTCGTTCTGGCGGTTGTTCGCCTCCAGCGGCACGTCCAACCTCGCTGACGGCGTGGCGTTCGTGGCCCTCCCGCTGCTTGCGGCGAGCATCACCCGCGACCCGGTGCAGATCTCCGCGCTCGAGGCGGTGTCCTACGTCCCTTGGCTGCTCTTCGCGGTCCCGGGCGGGGCGCTGGTGGACAGACTGGACCGGAGGCTGTCGATGGCTGGGGCGAACACCGGCCGAGCAGCGGCGTACGGCGTGCTCGGCGGTCTCATCGCGGCGGACCTGGTGACGATCTGGGTCATCTACGCCGCAGTGCTCGTGCTCGGCTTCGTGGAGGTCATCTACGACTCGGCCGCCCGCGCGATGCTGCCGCAGGTGGTGGGCAAGGACGGTCTCGACCGCGGCAACTCCTACATGACGGCCGTCGAGACGGTGGGGGCGTCGTTCGCGGGGGCGCCGCTGGGTGCGTTCCTGTTCGCCGCGGTCGCGGCGGCGCCGATCTTCGGTGCGAGTGCGGCGTACCTCGTGGCCGCGCTGCTGATCCTCGCCGTGCGCGGCTCCTTCCGGACCGAGCGCACGACGCAGACCACGCTCCGCGCCGACATCGGCGAGGGGCTGCGCTGGCTGCGCGACCACCGTTTCCTGCGCGGGCTGACGATGTCGGCAGGGTACTTCGGGTTCTTCCAGGCGATGATCAACGGCGTCATGGTCCTCTACGCGCTGGAGACCCTGGGCCTGTCAGAGGCCGAGTTCGGGCTGCTCGCCGTGGCGGCAGCGTCGGGCGGCATCTGCGGAGGCCTGACCGCGCCCCGGCTGTCGACGACCTTCGGCCGCGGCGCCACGCTGGTGTCGGCGACCCTGGTGTCCCCGCTGTGCCTGGTGGCGATGGGCCTGACCGAGTCGCCGTGGGTGGCGGGAGCGTTCTTCGCGGTGAGCGCCGGTGCGGTGACGGTGTGGAACGTGCTCTCGATGTCGGTCCGCCAGGCGATGATCCCGGCCGGGCTGTTCGGCCGCGTCCTGGGCGCCTACCGCATGGTGATCTGGGGCGTCATCCCGGTCGGGGCGCTGACCGGTGGGTTCCTGGCCGACGCGACCAGCCTGGGGACCGTCTTCGTGGTGGCCGGCCTGGGGCAGCTCACGGCGGCCGTGTGGATCGCCCGGCTGATGACCCGGCACCGTCCCGAGATCGAGGAGGCGTACCGGGAATCAACCGCGGCCCCCGCCCGTTGAGCCCTTCGACAGAGTTGAGTTGAACCGACTCAAGTCTTTTGACAGACTCTGCGCAAGCCACGAACCTACTGCAGCACCTGCAGGACTCACACGGAGGTAGCACAACATGGCACGAGCGGTCGGCATCGACCTGGGTACGACGAACAGCGTCGTATCTGTCCTCGAGGGTGGCGAGCCCACCGTCATCGCGAACGCGGAGGGCGCCCGCACGACGCCCTCGGTCGTCGCGTTCGCCAAGAACGGCGAGGTGCTGGTCGGCGAGGTCGCCAAGCGCCAGGCCGTGACCAACGTCGACCGGACCATCCGTTCGGTCAAGCGGCACATGGGCACCGACTGGAAGGTGCAGATCGACGACAAGTCGTTCACGCCCCAGCAGATCTCGGCGTTCGTGCTGCAGAAGCTCAAGCGCGACGCGGAGTCCTACCTCGGCGAGACCGTCACCGACGCGGTGATCACGGTCCCGGCGTACTTCTCCGACGCGCAGCGCCAGGCAACGAAGGAGGCCGGCGAGATCGCGGGCCTCAACGTCTCGCGCATCGTCAACGAGCCCACCGCGGCCGCGCTGGCCTACGGCCTGGACAAGAAGGACGACCAGACGGTCCTGGTCTTCGACCTCGGCGGCGGCACCTTCGACGTGTCGCTCCTCGAGGTCAGCAAGGACGACGACGGGTTCTCGACCATCGAGGTCAAGGCGACCTCCGGCGACAACCACCTCGGTGGCGACGACTGGGACCTGCGCCTGGTCGAGTGGATGGTCAAGAAGTTCAAGGACAACAACAACGTCGACCTGGGTGCCGACAAGATCGCCAAGCAGCGCCTCCAGGAGGCCGCCGAGAAGGCGAAGATCGAGCTCTCGTCCTCCAGCGAGACCACGATCCACCTGCCCTACATCACCCACGGCGAGGCCGGCCCGCTGCACTTCGAGGAGAAGCTCACCCGGGGTGAGTTCCAGCGGCTGACCGCCGACCTGCTCGAGCGCACCAAGGAGCCGTTCCGCTCGGTCATCAAGGACGCCGGGCTCGACGTGTCCAAGATCGACCAGGTGATCCTGGTCGGCGGCTCGACCCGCATGCCCGCCGTGAGCGAGCTCGTCAAGGAGCTGACCGGCGGCAAGGAGCCCAACAAGGGCGTCAACCCCGACGAGGTCGTCGCCGTCGGTGCGGCGCTCCAGGCCGGTGTGCTCAAGGGCGAGGTCAAGGACGTCCTGCTGCTCGACGTCACCCCGCTGTCGCTGGGCATCGAGACCAAGGGCGGCGTGATGACGCGACTGATCGAGCGCAACACCACGATCCCGACCAAGCGGTCCGAGGTCTTCACGACGGCTGACGACAACCAGCCCTCGGTGATGATCCAGGTCTACCAGGGTGAGCGCCAGATGGCCGGGCAGAACCAGGCCCTCGGCAACTTCGAGCTGACCGGTCTCCCGCCGTCGCCCCGTGGCGTGCCCCAGATCGAGGTCACCTTCGACATCGACGCCAACGGCATCGTGCACGTGACCGCCAAGGACCGTGGGACGGGCAAGGAGCAGTCGATGACGATCACCGGCGGCTCGGCCCTCTCCAAGGAAGACATCGACAAGATGGTCAAGGACGCGGAGCAGTACGCCGAGGAGGACCGCCTGCGCAGGGAGGCCGTCGAGGCCCGCAACCAGGCCGAGGCGCTGGTCTACGGCACCGAGAAGTTCCTCGAGGAGAACGCCGACAAGATCCCGGCCGAGGTGAAGACCGAGGTCGAGGCCGACGTCGCGACGCTGAAGGAGGCCCTCGCGGCCAACGACGGCGCGGGTGACGCCGACGCGATCTCCGCCGGCATCGCCAAGCTGAACGAGTCCAGCCAGAAGATGGGCGCCGCGATGTACGCCGCCGGCCAGGCCGGCGCGGCCGCCTCCGGTGCGGGCGACGCGGGCACCGGCGACGCCGACGAGGACGTCGTCGAGGCCGAGATCGTCGACGAGGACAACGGGGACGAGCCGAAGTGACCCAGCCTGACTCTGGGCCTGACTCGGGGGAGCGACACTTCCCCGACGAGGGGATGGTCGACTTCGACACCGAGCTGGACGACCACTCCGGGGGCGGCGAGCCCGCTGCCCCCGAGGTGGTGCCCGACCCGAGGGTGGTCGAGCTGACCGCCGACCTGCAGCGGCTGCAGGCCGAGTACCTCAACTACAAGCGACGCGTCGACCGTGACCGCGAGCTGGTGCTGCAGAACGCCAAGTTCGCGATCCTCTCGTCGCTGCTGCCGGTGCTCGACGCCATCGACCGCGCCCGCGAGCACGGTGAGCTCGACGGCGGCTTCAAGGCCGTCGCCGAGTCGCTGCAGCGGGTGGTCGAGGGCCAGGGGCTCCACAAGTTCGGCGAGGCCGGCGACGAGTTCGACCCGACCCGACACGAGGCCCTCATGCACGGGCACAGCCCCGACGTGACGACCTCGACCTGCCAGAACATCGTGCAGGCGGGCTACACGATCGGCGACCGCGTCGTACGTCCGGCGCAGGTGATCGTGATGGACCCGGAGCCCGAGCCGCAGCCCGAGGCCGAGCCCGAGAAGGGGCCAGAGAAGGGGCCCGAGCCGGGGTCCGGGCCCGAGGCCGACCAACCGGGCGACGACGACGTCTAGACATCGAGGGGAGGGCGTGTGACCAACACCGACTGGGCGAACAAGGACTTCTACAAGACCTTGGGCGTGGGCAAGGACGCCTCGCAGGACGAGATCAAGAAGGCCTACCGCAAGCTCGCGCGCGCCAACCACCCCGACTCCAAGCCCGGCGACAAGGCCGCCGAGGAGCGGTTCAAGGCCATCGCCGAGGCCTACGACGTGATCGGTGAAGCCGAGAAGCGCAAGCAGTACGACGAGACCCGCGCGATGTTCGCCGGCGGCGGCCCGTTCCGCGGCGGTGGCGGCATGGGCGACGGGCTCGGCGACTTCTTCGGCGGCAACGTCGGCGACTTCCTGGGCGGCGTGTTCGGCGGCGGCGGCCGTCGTACGACGCGCAGCACGGGCCGGGCCCGCCGGGGAGCCGACGTCGAGGCCGAGACGACCATCAGCTTCACCGACTCCGTCGAGGGCGTGACGGTGAGCCTGCGCCTGACCTCTGACGCGCCGTGTCCCGACTGCAGCGGCACCGGTGCCCGAGCCGGCACGATGCCGCGGGTCTGCCCGGAGTGCGAGGGCGTCGGCATGCGCGCCGCCTCGGTCGGTGGAGCGTTCACGCTCAACGAGACCTGCCCCGCGTGCGGCGGTCGCGGCCTGCTGGTCGACGACCCGTGCCCGACCTGTCACGGCTCTGGCCGGGGCCTGTCCAACCGCACGATCTCCGCGCGCATCCCCGCGGGCGTCAAGGACGGCCAGAAGATCCGGCTCCGTGGCAAGGGCGCCAACGGCGAGTACGGCGGCCCGCCCGGCGACCTCTATGTCGTCGTCCACGTCTCCGAGCACCCGATCTTCGGTCGCCGTGGCGACAACGTCACGGTCAAGGTGCCGATCGCGTTCCACGAGGCCGCGCTCGGGGCCGAGGTCAAGGTGCCCACGCTCGGTGGCCCACCGGTCACGGTGAAGCTCCCCGCCGGCACACCCAACGGCCGCACCTTCCGAGTGCGCGGCAAGGGCATCCGTCGCGCCGACGGGCACCAGGGCGACCTGCTGGTGACCGTCGAGGTCCAGGTGCCCGCCCAGCTCACCGACGACGCCAAGACTGCGGTCGAGGCGCTCCGGGCTGCCACGCCCGATGGTGACCTGCGCGCGGGTCTGTTCTCCTCCGGTGGTGCGCGATGAGCCAGACTCCCGGCCCCGAGGTCCCCGTCTACGTCATCAGCGTCGCGGCCGAGCTGACCGGGCTGCACCCGCAGACCCTGCGCACCTACGACCGCCTCGGCCTGGTCTCGCCCGGGCGGGCCGGCGGCGGCGGCCGGCGCTACTCCTGGCGCGACATCGAGCTGCTCCGCGAGGTCGCCGAGCTGACCGCGTCGGGCATCGGGCTCGAAGGGGTCCGCCGGATCCTCGAGCTGGAACACCACGTCGCGGCCCTCCGCTCGCGGGTCCATGAGCTCGAGGAGCAGCTCGCCGCGGCCGAGTTCGCCGTACGCAAGCTGATGACCGAGGGCCCGCGCAACCTGCCTGCCGTGCCGCAGCCCGGGTCTGGCGCGGCGAGCGTCGTGGTGTGGCGCCGCGGCTCCTGAGACGGCTCCCCGTAACTCCGGGTTACCGATAGCCTCAGGCCTTGGGACGGGAGCCCGGGTGCGAGGACGGTGAAGGATATGACGGGGCTGGCGCCCTTGTTCGCGTGGAGCGAGATCGACTGGACCCTCCAGGAGATCAACACCACCGGCGACTGGGTCGCGTTCCTCTCGATCCCCGTGTTCACCGCCGTCGTCGGCTGGCTGATCAACTGGACCGGCCTGATCATGCTGTTCGCACCCATCAACTTCCACGGCTTCAAGGTCCCTGGCATGAAGGACCTGGCCAAGCTCGCCCCGCACAAGCTCCAGGAGGTCCCGGGCGTCCTCCAGGGCGGCATCGGCTGGCAGGGCATCGTGCCGGCCCGAGCGGCGAAGATGGGCAGCATCGCCGTCGACAAGGCGATCGCCAAGCTGGGCACGCCCAAGGAGTTCTACCAGCAGCTCGAGCCGGAGAAGATCGCCGAGCACATCGTCAACATCTTCGAGCCGGAGATCCCAGAGCTGGTCGACGACGTGATGCGGCGCGGCAACGCGGCGTTCTGGCGCGACCTGCCGCAGCCCGGCAAGCGCGCGATCGTGGCCCGCGTTCAGCAGCAGCTGCCCGGCGTCGTGAAGACCGTCACCGACGAGATCGGCGAGCACATCGACCAGCTGCTCGACCCCAAGATCATGGTCATCGACCACTTCCAGAAGAACCCTGGGCTCGTCGTACGCGTCTTCAAGGACATCGGCAGCAAAGAGCTCCGGATGATGGTGAACTTCGGGTTCATCTTCGGGTTCCTGCTCGGCATCCCGGTCGCGTTCGCCGACCACTGGTTCCACCAGTGGTGGCTGCTGCCGCTGCTCGGCATCGTCGTCGGCTGGGTCACCAACCTGCTCGGCATGTGGCTGATCTTCGAGCCGATCGAGCCCAAGCGCTATCTCGGCGTCAGGTTCCACGGCCTGTTCCTGCGACGGCAGGACGAGGCTGCCGAGGTCTACGCCAAGATCATCGCCGACGACGTGATCACCCTGGAGCGCATCGGCGACTTCCTGCTCGACGGCCCGCGCGGCGACCGCACCCGGCAGATGCTCGCGGCGGCGCTGGGTCCGGCCATCGACAAGGCCGCCGGCCCGGTGCGCGGTGCTGCCCGAGTCGCCATCGGGCGCCGTGCCTACGACACGATCAAGGACACGTTCGCCTCGGAGGCCGTCGACCGCACGCTCACGCCGTTCAAGGACGCCGACTTCAGCCGGCAGCAGTCTGAGAAGATCAGAGCGCTGATCGCCCAGCGCACCAAGGAGCTTCCGCCCCAGGACTTCGTGGAGATGATGCGCTCGGCGATCAGGGAGGACGAGTGGATGCTCTACGCCCACGGCGCGATCATGGGCGTAGCCGGTGGCTACACCCACTACCTGATATTCGGAGTTGGCGGAGGATGACCGAGCACGACCGGTACGACGAGAAGCTGCCCGCACGGGCGGGTGACACCGCTCCTGCCCTCGACGCGCTTCCGGGGCTGGTGCGCATCGCCGCCACCTCCTGGCTGCGTACGACGGAGTGGGGCGTGGTCGCCTCGATGAAGGGCGCCCGGGCGATGCTGCGGGCCGCGAGCAGCCCGTCGAGCGCCGTGGAGTTCGCCCAGAGCGTGGTCAACGCCTCCAGCGTCGTAGCCGACCTGGCCAAGGCGGTCAGCTCCGGGGTGCCGATCCCGCAGGCGGTCATCGAGGTCAGCGCCTCGATCAACGGGTCTCCGTCGACCGCTTCGCACAACGGCACGTCGCGCCAGGAGAAGCAGGCCCAGTCACTGCGCGAGCAGGGTGAGGCGCTGCTGATGAGGTCGCGGGACGTGTGGAACAACGACCAGGGACACCCGGCCTACGCCCGGATCCTCACCGAGCTCGCGCCCGACGAGGGCCGCATCCTGCTGCTCCTCCTGCGCGAAGGACCGCAGCCCTCGGTCGACGTCCGCACCGGTGGCCCCGTGGGCATGGTGAGCTCGCGCCTGGTGAAGTCGGGCATGACGATGATCGGGCCGCGGGCGGGTCTGCGCTATCTCGACCAGGTGCCGTCGTACCTGCACAACCTGTTCCGGCTCGGCCTGATCTGGTTCTCCCGTGAGCAGCTCAGCGACCCCTTGAAGTACCAGGTCGTCGAGGCTCAGCCTGACGTGCTGGAAGCCATGCACTCGGTGCGCTCCCACAAGGTGGTGCGCCGCAGCATCCACCTGACCCCCTTCGGCGAGGACTTCTGCCGAGCCGTGCTCGTCGACCCGGCCGTCCCGATGACGAACCTGCCCGAGCACGCCGCCCCCAAGGACGGCGCAGAGCCTCCGACGGTCAGCTGACCGTCACACTGCGGGGTCAGCGACGCTGCCAGGACGTCAGCACCATGAGCGTCTTGGTGCCCACGACGCTGCCCTTGCGGCGCAGGTCGTTCACGACGCGCTGGAGGTGCTCGACGTCGCCGACGCGGATGCGGATCAGCGCGTCGGAGTCGCCGGCGACCATGAACATCTGCTCCACCTCGGGCGTGCGCTGGAGCTCCTCCCAGAGCTCGTTGACGTCGGTCGACCCGGGCAGCCGGACCTCGGTGAACGCCTCGATCTGGGTGCCGGTCCTGGTGTAGTTGATGATCGCGGTGTAGCCCTCGATCACGCCGGTCTGCTCCAGCCGCTCGATCCGTCGCTTGACCGGGGCGGGCGAGAGGCCGACCTGTGCGGCGATGTCGGTCAGCGACGTACGCGCGTCTGACCGAAGCACGGTGAGGATCTTCTCGTCGATCGAGTCCACGAAGGAAAGCGTACGCCGGACTGGCGTTGACCATAAGGAACCTCGCTGAGGTTCGGCGGGAACCTGCTATCTGGCGCAATCTTCCGAAGGAATATTGCGCCGGTCACACCTGACCAGCGACCGTACTCCAGTGATGACCTCGTTGGATGACAAGTACTCCGCCACGAGCGGCACCGTCATGATGACCGGCGTCCAGGCGCTGGTGCGCACGACCCTCGACCAGCGACGGCTCGACCGCGCCCGCGGCCGGGACACGGCTGTCCTGGTCAGCGGGTACCAGGGCTCGCCGCTGGGTGGCGTCGACCGGGAGATGGCGGGCGCCCGCGCGTTCCTGGACCCCGAGCACGTGCTGTTCCAGCAGGGCCTCAACGAGGAGCTCGCCGCGACGACGGTCGCCGGGACCCAGCTGGTGGGCCAGCTCGACAACCGGCGGTTCGAGGGCGTCACAGGGGTCTGGTACGGCAAGAACCCGGGCCTGGACCGCGCGGCCGACGCGATCCGGCACGCCAACATCAGCGGCACCGCCCCACTGGGCGGTGCTGTCGCCTGGATCGGTGACGACCCGACCAGCAAGTCGTCCTCGGTGCCGAGCTCCGGCGAGCAGATGTGCAAGAGCCTGCTGATGCCCCTGCTCGCGCCCGGTAGCGTCGCCGAGCTGCTGGAGTTCGGCCTGCACGCGATCGCCATGTCGCGGTACGCCGGCCTCTGGACCGGACTGAAGATCGTGGCCGACGTCGCCGACTCGACCGCTGTCGTCGACCTCGACGGCCTGCTGGACCGGATCCCCGACCTGCCGGTCCGCGCCGCCTCGACGCCGGTGGTGCTGCTGCCTCCGACCAACCTCGACGGCGAGTTCGACCTGATGACGCGCCGGCTCGCGCTCGCCCAGGAGTACGCCGCGATCGCCGGGCTCAACCGCATCACCTTCGAGCCCAGCTCGCCCAAGGTGGCCATCGTGGCCGCGGGCCTCGGCTACCAGTCGGTGCTCCGGGCCCTCTCCGACCTGGGGCTCACCGCGGCCGACTACGAGCGGCTCGGCCTGCGGCTGGTCCAGCTCGGGATGCCCTGGCCGCTGGACGAGGCGACCCTGCGCGGGTTCGCGAGCGGCGTCGAGACGGTGCTGGTCGTCGAGGACAAGCTGCCCTTCGTCGAGAGCCTGTTCAAGGAGGCGCTGTACCGCACGCCGGACGCCCCGGTCGTCGTCGGCAAGCGCACCGCCACGGGCGCACCGCTGCTGTCCGCCCGGAGCGGGCTGACCTCCGACGACGTGAGCACCGCGCTGCGCAACGTGCTGCCGCTCGACCTGCCCGCGCCCGTTCGTCGTCGTACCCAGCTGACGATGCTCCCGTCACGGACGCCCGCGTTCTGCTCCGGCTGCCCGCACAGCGTGTCCACCCGCGCGGAGCCCGACAAGCTCGTCGGGGTGGGCATCGGCTGCCACGTCATGGTGGCGCTGGACACCCAGCCGACCCGCGGTGACCTCGTGGGCATGACGCAGATGGGCGGCGAGGGCGCGCAGTGGCTCGGCCTGGCGCCGTTCACCGACGACCAGCACTTCATCCAGAACCTGGGTGACGGCACGTTCTTCCACTCGGGCTCCCTCGCGGTGCGCGCAGCGGTCGCGGCGGGTGTGAACCTGACCTACAAGCTGCTCGTCAACGACGCCGTCGCGATGACCGGCGGCCAGCGCCCGGAGGGACAGCTCAGCGTCCCCGAGCTGGTCCGGCTCCTCGCGGTCGAGGGCGTGAAGAAGATCGTGCTCACCACCGGCGACGTGAAGCCGTGGCGCAAGCTGAAGCTGGACCCGATCGCGTCGGTGCGCAGCCGGGACGACATCTTCGAGGTGCAGCGGGAGCTGGCCGAGGTGCCCGGCGTCACCGTGCTCATGCACGTCGACCGCTGTGCGACCGAGGAGCGCAGGCTGCGCAAGCGCGGGAAGATCCCGGCGCCGCCGGAGCGCATCTGGGTCAACGAGCGCGTGTGCGAGGGCTGTGGCGACTGCGCGGCGAAGTCGACGTGCTCCTCGGTGCTGCCGGTCGAGACGCCGTACGGCCGCAAGACCCACATCCACCAGTCGTCGTGCAACCAGGACTTCTCGTGCGTGCAGGGCGACTGCCCTTCGTTCGTGCGGGTGGTCCCCGGAGGCAAGCCGCGCACCGAGCCGCTCCCGAGCGCTGATGTGGTGCTGCCCGAGCCGGTACGCCGCGTCGGCGACGACGTCCTGGTGCGGATGCCCGGCATCGGCGGCACCGGCGTCGTCACCGTCTCGCAGGTCCTCCAGATGGCCGCGCATCTCGACGGCACCTACGCCGCGGGGCTGGAGCAGATCGGCCTCGCCCAGAAGGGTGGGCCGGTGCTGTCCGACGTACGGTTCAGCCCCCGGCCGGTCGTGGGCCAGCTGCGGGCCAGCCGCTCCTCGGTCGACGTACTGATCGCCTTCGACAGCCTCGGCGCCGCGTCCGAGGCCAACCTCGCCACCCTGCGACCGGGGCGCTCCATCGCCGTGGTCAACCAGGGCGAGACCCCGACGTCGCAGATGGTGCAGGACGCGACCGTGGCCTACCCCGCGTGGCAGGACGTCGCGACCCGGCTCGCGGAGTCGACGGGCTCCACCGCTGACCTCGCCCTGGACGCGAGCGCTCTGGCGCAGCGCTTCTTCGCCGACCACCTCCCGGCCAACATGATCCTCATGGGCGCGGCGTACCAGCACGGTGTGCTGCCGGTGAGCGGGGAAGCCTTCGAGAGCGCCGTACGCCTCAACGGCGCGGCCGTCGAGAAGAACCTCGCCGCCTTCCGCCTGGGCCGGATCGCCGTCGCCCACCCGGTCCTGGTGTCGCCCGAGCGCGTCGAGAAGCCGGCTCGCCCGTCGATGGCCACGTACGTCGAGGAGCTGACGGCGTACCAGGACACGGCGTACGCCGAGCGCTTCGTGCAGCTCGTCGACGAGATGTCCGCCGGCATGGACGCGGAGACGGCCGCCTCGTTCGCCGCCGGGCTGTTCAAGCTGATGGCCTACAAGGACGAGTACGAGGTCGCCCGCCTCCACCTCGACACGGCCATGCGCGCACGACTGGCCCAGGAGTTCGGCGAGGGCGCCAAGGTGCAGTTCCTCCTGCACCCGCCGATGCTCCGAGCCCTGGGCTGGAAGAGGAAGATCGCCTTCGGCTCGTGGATCGTCCCGGTCTTCCGGCTGCTCTACGCCCTGCGCCGCCTCCGCGGCTCCAAGCTCGACCTCTTCGGCCTCGCCGAGGTCCGCCGGGTCGAGCGGGCACTGCCGAGCGAGTACGTCGCCCTCGTCCGAGCCGCCCTGGCCCAGGACACCGACCCCGAGACCCTGCGCGAGCTGTGCGACCTGCCCGACCTCGTCCGCGGCTACGAGCACATCAAGCTAGCCAACGTCGAGCAGTTCCGAGCCCGCGCCCACGAGCTGGCCAGGCGAGTCCCCCAACCGCTGGCCAGCTGAAAGCAAGCCAGCAGGAAAAAGAAATCGGGCCTGGAAAACCGGGGTCGCGGATACCGATCGGCCATGCCGAAGGCGAAAAGGCAATGGGGAGCCGGGCACGAAGCAGACCGCACCGCCGAACAGGTGCCCAAGCACCAAGCCAAAGAAGGGCGCGGAAGCAACCACCCCGCACTCGAGTGAGCAAAATGGGGCCGCGAGCGCAGACTTGAGTGGAACAGACTCAACTTTGTAGGCGTTGATATCCCTGACGATGCTTTCGCCACGGGAGGAACACGCACCACATGGACGCTTCGAAGTTCACCAAGCGGAGCCAGGAGGCGATCAACGGCGCCATCCAGGCTGCGGTCGCGGCCGGACACTCGCAGGTCGACGCACTGCACCTGCTCGACGCCCTGCTCGGGCAGACCGACGGGATCATCCACCCGCTCCTCGAGGCGGCCGGGGCCAACCCGACGAACCTCGGGGTGGCCGTGGACGCCGAGCTGCAGAAGCTCCCGACGGCGACCGGCAGCACGGTCGCCGCGCCGTCGTACTCCCGCGCGGCGCTGCAGGTGCTCCAGAAGTCCCAGGACCTCGCCACCGAGCTGAAGGACGACTTCACCTCTACCGAGCTGCTGCTGATCGCCACCGCGCTCGTCGACTCTCCCGCGGCCACCATCTTGAAGACCGCGGGCGCGACCGCCGATGCGCTGCGCACCGCGCTGCAGACCGTGCGCGGCTCGGTGCGGGTCACCAGCCAGGACCCGGAGTCGGCGTTCCAGGCGCTGGAGAAGTACGCCGTCGACCTGACCGAGCGTGCGCGCGACGGCAAGATGGACCCGGTCATCGGTCGCGACGCCGAGATCCGTCGCGTGATCCAGGTGCTCTCGCGTCGTACCAAGAACAACCCCGTCCTGATCGGCGAGCCCGGTGTCGGCAAGACCGCCGTCGTCGAGGGGCTGGCCCAGCGCGTGGTGTCCGGTGACGTGCCGGACTCGCTCAAGGGCAAGCGCCTGCTCAGCCTGGACCTCGCGGCGATGGTCGCGGGCGCGAAGTACCGCGGTGAGTTCGAGGAGCGGCTCAAGGCTGTCCTCAACGAGATCAAGGACGCCGAGGGTCAGATCATCACGTTCATCGACGAGCTGCACACGGTCGTCGGCGCGGGCGCCGGCGGCGAGGGCGCGATGGACGCGGGCAACATGCTCAAGCCGATGCTCGCGCGCGGTGAGCTGCACATGATCGGCGCGACCACCCTCGACGAGTACCGCGAGCACCTGGAGAAGGACCCCGCCCTGGAGCGCCGGTTCCAGCAGATCTTCGTCGGCGAGCCCTCGGTCGAGGACACCATCCAGATCCTGCGCGGCATCCAGGAGAAGTACGAGGCCCACCACGGCGTACGCATCACCGACGCCGCGCTGGTCGCCGCCGCGTCGCTCAGCGACCGCTACATCACCGGCCGCCAGCTGCCCGACAAGGCCATCGACCTGATCGACGAGGCCGCGTCGCGGCTGCGCATGGAGATCGAGTCGTCGCCCGAGGAGATCGACCAGCTGCGCCGCGTCGTCGACCGGCTGAAGATGGAGGAGTTCGCGCTTGCCAAGGAGACCGACGAAGCCTCCAAGGACCGGCTCGCGACCCTGCGCAAGGACCTCGCCGACCGCGAGGAGGAGCTGCGCGGGCTCGAGGCACGCTGGGACAAGGAGAAGACGTCCCTGGAGGGCGAGGGCGAGCTGCGCCGTCAGCTCGACGGGCTGCGCATCGAGGCCGAGCGGCTGCTGCGCGAGGGCAACCTGGAGAAGGCCAGCGAGATCAACTACGGCAAGATCCCCGAGCTGGAGCAGAAGATCGCCGCGCTCGAGGACAGCGAGAAGACCGACGTGACGCCGCTCGTCGGCGAGGAGGTCGGACCCGAGGAGATCGCCGACGTCGTGGAGGCCTGGACCGGCATCCCGACCGGCCGCCTGCTCGAGGGCGAGACCGCCAAGCTGCTGCGCATGGAGGAGGTCCTCGGCGAGCGGCTGATCGGCCAGAAGGCCGCCGTCAACGCAGTGTCCGACGCCGTACGACGTTCGCGCGCCGGCATCTCCGACCCCAACCGCCCGACCGGCTCGTTCCTGTTCCTGGGCCCGACCGGTGTCGGCAAGACCGAGCTGGCCAAGGCGCTCGCGGACTTCCTCTTCGACGACGAGAGGGCGATCGTCCGGGTCGACATGAGTGAGTACTCCGAGAAGCACTCGGTGTCACGGCTGGTCGGCGCACCCCCCGGCTACGTCGGGTACGACGAGGGTGGCCAGCTCACCGAGGCGATCCGCCGCCGCCCCTACTCCGTCGTACTCCTCGACGAGGTGGAGAAGGCCCACCCCGAGGTCTTCGACATCCTGCTGCAGGTGTTCGACGACGGTCGGCTCACCGACGGCCAGGGCCGCACGGTCGACTTCCGCAACGTGGTCATCGTGATGACGTCCAACCTCGGCTCGACGTACCTGGTCGACCCGACGCTCGACGCCGAGAAGAAGCGCGACTCGGTGATGGCTGTCGTACGCCAGTCCTTCAAGCCGGAGTTCCTCAACCGGCTGGACGAGGTCGTCATGTTCGACGCCCTCACCAAGGAGGACCTCACCCACATCGTCGACCTGCAGCTGGCGTTGCTGGCCAACCGGCTCGACGACCGCCGGATCACGCTCGAGGTCACCGAGGCCGCCCAGACGTGGCTGGCCGACACCGGCTTCGACCCGGCGTACGGCGCGCGTCCGCTCAAGCGCCTGATCCAGACCGCGATCGGTGACCCGCTGGCCAGGATGCTGATCGGCGGTCAGGTGCCCGACGGCAGCAAGGTCGTGGTCGATGCGGGTGGGGACGGGCTGACGCTGACGGCTGGGTGACAAGGCAAGATGACCGGCGTGGGATGGCTTCGGAAGCTCGGCTGGTTGCGGCCCCTGTTCGAGGCGCTGAACCAGCGCCCTGGAGGCGAAGAAGCCGAGGGCACCTTCCAGTACCCTCGGCCGCCATCGCTCTCTGTTCCGCAGGACCTCAAGGCCGCCGTCGACGCAGATGAGACGCAAGAACGCGACGAGCCCTGAAGCTGCCGTCGGTCGCGGCGGTGAGGCTCCGCCAGCTGGGCGCGGAACGCGACAGTGCCCGGGCTCAACTGTTGGAGCGTCTCGGGCTGGAGACGGCCAGGCGGCTGGCGCCTCACCGACACATCCCCGCCCTGTCTCGCCGGGCCGGGGAGCTGACCAATGAGCAAGCGTGCGACGTGGTCGTTGGGTTCTCCCACGGCGCCACGGTGGCCCTGGACATGTTGCTGTCCGGGCACTTCCAGGGTCCGGTGGTGCTCCTCGGCATCAGCTTGACGACTGAGGATGAGGCGGCGTTCTTCCGCGTCGCCGTACGGTCGTCACAGGGGGTGGGCAGCTGGCGATCGCAAGCGCTGCGGCGCAGGTGACCTGACTGTCAACCCGCCTTTGGCTTGGGTCTTGATTGCGATGACCACGCGCCGAGGGGGATCGTGTCACTCATGAGTGAGGCATTCATCGTCGTTCCCGGAGAGGGCCGGCGTCTTGACCTGGGGAACTTCGAGGCAGTGGTCCTGGCGTCCTCGGCTCAGACGTCTGGCGAGTTCGCACTGTTGCAAACTCAGAATGAGCCGCCGGAGTTCGGGCCGCCGCTTCACCTCCACCGCGATGCGGCTGAGGCGTTCTTCGTGCTCGAAGGCGAGTACCTGATGTTCCTGGATGATCAGCAGACTCTGTGCCCGCCCGGAACGTTTGTATATGTGCCGCGCGCAACGCCGCACACGTTCAAGGTGGTTTCGGCTGGACCGGGCAAGAAGCTGAATCTCTTCGCACCTGCTGCGATGACGGAGTTCTTCGAAGACTTGGCCGAGGCCGAGGCTTCCGGATCGGCCACCCCGGAACTGCTGGGTGAGATCGCGGCCAGATCTCAGATGGAGGTTCTCGGCCCAGTGCCGGACGCCTACCTCTGAGTCTGCTCGAACAGGGACACGATGATCCCTTCGGGCCCACGCACGTAGGCCATCCGCACGCTGTTCTCGTACTCGCCGATGCCGGCGACGAGCCCGTACCCGTCCGTAGCCACCGCATCGACGGCCGCCTGGAGGTCGACGACCTCGAAGGACACGTTGCGCAGGCCAAGCTCGTTGGCCATTGCTGCGGGTGATCCGGGCACGTGGTCGGGCGTGACGAAGCTCGAGAGCTCCAGCCGGGACCCTCCGTCGGGCGGCCGCAGCATCGCGATCTCACAGACCGCGCCCGGGATGCCGCAGACGGTCTCCACGAACTCGCCCTCCACGGATCCGGTGCCCTCCACCTCGAGTCCCAGTCCGACGAAGAACGCCGTAGCCGTAGGGAGGTCCGCGACGGTGATGCCGACGTGGTCGAAACGCTGTATGTAGGTCATGCGATTAATCCTCCGATGGTTGTCTTGCGGGTTGATGCTGGGACTGCGCACGGGTGACGTCATGCTCGAGGGTCGCCAGAGCCGCCAACGGGTATGACGTCCCGGGCCCGGCCCGGGGTTGCGGCTGCACCCGCGTGGTGCCGAGCCCACTCGGACCTGTACCTTCGGCTCCATGGCGGTCTACCGAACCACGTTTCCCATCGCCGCAGACGCGACCACTGTGTGGGATGTCCTAGTCGATTTTGGAAGCTACGCCGAGTGGAACCCGTCGCTGCCCTCGATCGCCGGAGTCGTGGAGGTCGGCAGCACCGTGGCGATGACCCTGGCCATGCCCGGGCGCCCTTCGGCGAAGGTCAGGGCCAAGCTCACCGACGTCGTACCTGGTCACCGTCTCTGCTGGCACGGCAACGTCGGCGGGGACCGCCTCTTCGCCGGCAGCCGCGAGTTCACCATCGAGCAGCAGCCGGACGACACCGTGCTCGTCACTCACGTCGAGGACGTGACCGGGCTGCTCTTCCCGGTGTTCCGCGCCCTCATGGGCGGTGCCATCCAGGCTCACCACGACAACCTCAACAGCGCCCTGAAGCGGCGCGCAGAGGCTAAGGCCACGGCCTAGAACACTCGGCGTACCCGGTTCGCAGGGCCGTCCGACCGGCCTTGTGGGCTCACCTCTACACCGGAACGGATGGTGCCGCCAGCCGCCGCATTGACCTCCCTCCACCTGCGGCGTCACGATGCGACATGAGGATCGACCACGTCATCCTGGCCACGCGTGACATCGATGCCACCGCCGCCCGGTTGCTGTCCACCCACGGGCTGGGTGCCGTCAGCGGGGGCGACCACCTCGACTGGGGGACGGGTAACAGCATCGTGCCGGCGGGAACGGCCTACCTCGAGCTGATGGGCATCCGCGACCTCGACAAGGCACGGAGCAACCCCCTGGGACAGTGGCTGCTCTCCGTCACCGCCGCGGGCGACAAGCTCGCCGGCGTCTGCCTGTCGACCAATGACCTGGACGGCGTGTGTGCCCGACTCGGCCTCACTGCGACGCCGGGCAGCCGGGTGCGTCCGGACGGCTCCCTGGTCTCCTGGCGCATGGCTGGCCTCGAACGCGCCCTGACGGAAGGCTTCCCGTTCTTCCTGACCTGGGACGGTGCGCACGGCGGCGAGAGCCCCTCCGAAGGAATACCGGCCACAGGCATTTCCCGCATCCAGCTCGGCGGGGATGTGGACGGACTGCGCGACTGGCTGGGTGGCGACGTACCAGGTCTGGAACTGGTCGGAGGCGAGCCGGGCTGTCGATCGGTCACGCTGGAGACTAGCGGCGGCGCGGTAGAGCTGCACTGACTGCCGATCCGAGTAGGAACGGATCGGTGCGTCAGGATTGACCCGCCATCCTCGTCATGCCACTCGCGCACGGTCCCCAGAACGCTCACTGCTTCGCGCTAGGGGAACGAGCCGCTAGCGACTGATCGTCGCCTCGACGTCGATCCGGCCGAGCTTGGAGGGGTTGCGTACGGCGTAGATCCGACTGATCCGGCCATCTTCGATGACGAAGCTGATAGCGGTGTCATGGCCGTCGTCGGTGCCCATGATCCGGGCCCCGACCGCGCCGTTGAGCAGCATTGGAAGGATCTCGGCCTCCGGAGCCAGCCGGGTGAACGGTCGCAGCAGGTTGGCGACCTTCTTCGCGCCGACCACGGGGTTGACGACAGCCTGGACGACGCCGCCGCCGTCGGCCACCAGGACGACATCAGGTGCGAGGACGTCCAGCAGCCCCTGCAGGTCGCCTTCGGTCACGGCCGCGAGGAACCGCTCGACGACCTCCCGCTGCTCGCCGCGGCTGACCTCCATCCGCGGCCGCCGGGCGGCGACGTGCTCCCGCGCACGGTGCCCGATCTGCCGTACGGCGGCCGCGGACTTGCCGACTGCCTCCGCGATCTCGCCGTACGGCGTGTCGAACACCTCGCGCAGCACGAACACCGCCCGCTCGGTGGGCGTCAACGTCTCGAGCACGGTGAGCATCGCGATCGAAACGCTCTCGGCGAGCTCGACGTCGTCTGCCACGTCGGGGGCGGTGAGCAGCGGCTCGGGCAGCCACTCGCCGACGTACTCCTCACGCCGCCGGGCGTTCGCGCGCAGCCGGTCGAGGGCCTTGCGGGTCACCATCCGCACCAGGAACGCACGCGGGTCGCGCACGTCGGCGCGGGCGTCCTCACCCATCGCGTCCCAACGCAGCCAGGTGTCCTGCACGATGTCCTCGGCGTCGGAGGCCGAGCCGAGCATCTCGTAGGAGACGGTGAAGAGCAGTCCTCGGTGGGCGACGAACGGGTCCTCGGTCACGGTCACGTTCACGACCCTACGACGGTGCGCTGAGCGAGCGGCTTGAGGCCGCACGCGGCGGCGAAACCGTCCGACTCGATGCCGAGCGCGACGTTCGGGCGTGTCGTGAAGTTGGCGAACGCGATGATCGCCGTGAGCTCGACGAGGGCGGCCTCACCGAGCTGGGCACGAAGCGACGCCACCATCTCGTCGGTCACCGTCGGCTCGGTCACGGTCATCGCCTCGGCGTACTCCAGCACCTCGCGCTCGAGTGGCGAGAACGCGCTCGACTCGCGCCACCTCGGGATGTCGCGGGCCTTGTCCATGTCGAGGTTCTTGTTGTGGGCCTCGAAGTAGTTGAAGTCCAAGCACCAGCTGCAGCCGACTTGAGCGGCGACCGCCATGTGTGCGAATGACTTGAGTTGCTCGTCGCAGGCATCCCACTTCTGGATCTTGCCACCCACGCCGGCCATGGCCATGAGCACCTTCTGGTTGTGCCAGTAGACACCCAGCGAGCTCGGGACCTGGCCCAGGGTCTTCTTCGCGAACCGCTTGATCAGCGTGCCCTTGAAACCGGTGATCTCGGCGGCGGGGATGCGGGTCGTTCCGGTCATGTCGTCCTCCAGTTGTGAGTTGGTACGACATCAAGACGACGACCGGCCGCGAAGTGTGACAGCCGCCGTTGAATGAGGGCGCCTCGAGTGCAGCCCATCTCGTCCAGGGCACTGCCCAGGCTTCACGAGCGATTCGAACCGCCCCGCGTACCCGAGGTCGCGGGCTCGCGAACGGTGTCTCTCCAGGCGTCGCGGGCCGCTGCGATCTCTGTGGCGTGTCGGGCAGAGAAACTCTCGATGGCGGCGCGGACTTCATCCATGCCGGCGTTGTAGACGTCGGCGCGGCGAGAGAACTCAGCGGCTTGCCACCCTTGCTCGAACTGCACCAGACCGGTCCATTCAGGCGCCGACGCTTCGGGGCTAGTAGGGGAGCCCGGGAGTTTCGAGATCGGCGGCATGCGTGCTTCTAGCAGTTCGAGCAACGCCCCCCTGGATTGGACCCCGCTCGTTCCGTCGACGGTCTTCTTCGACACGCAGCTCCAATACGCGTCCCGATCTCCGAACTGGTTGTCGAGCTCCGCCATCGTCGCCCACCACTGCTCTCGTAGGTCGTTGATGCCCGGTGGCGTGGGGGAGGCGTCAGTCTCGGAGCTCTGCGGTGTCGACTTTAGGCACTCCAGCCCAGCTTGAACCTCACGCTTGGAGACGTCCGTTGCCATAGCAGCCTCATCCGCCTCGAACATCGGACTCACCGTCATCTTCATCTCGGTGAAGGGGGCCGCTAAGGGGGCATGGAAGAACACGCTCTCCTCCAGGCCGTGACTCTCTGGGTTCAGTGCACGGGGGACCGACCAGTCCCATTCCGGATTAGATCAGCCGAAGCAGCTGGGTCCGCCGGAGCGCTCGCCTCCGGCTTGTCTGCCGGCATTTGGCGGTTGATTACTCCAGTGGCTAATGCTCTTCCGGCGAGCGTGACAGCGACGGCTGCGGAGGCAAGTGCGATGGTCTTCATCGTGGCCCCTCAGGCACAGCCGCGGTAGTCGGGTGCGTTCGCTGGGAGGGGATTGCACGAGTACACCGACGTGTTCTGGCAGCGGGTTCTCAAGATCCGGAACCGACGTATGTGGTTCCGCTGCCGTTGTAGATGTCTCCAGCGGCGTACGTACTACCCGCTGGGAGCGACAAGCCCGCCACTAGAAACAGCGTCCAGCAGGTCCGAATTGTGCCGCGCATAGATTACCTGCCCCCGATGGCCGGACGTGTCGGCCAATTCGAGTTTCCACGAGCCGCGGGACACGCGACATAGCCCGAAGAGGGTATGTGAGTCGCTCCGAGACGGCTAATTTCGTGGCTGATAGCGCATCGCCACTGCCCCAGAGCCGAGCTCCAGCCGGCTCATCAGGTCCGGGTCGACCTGCTTCGACAGCCCCGAACGGGACGCCCTTCGGGAGAGTACCTGCGTCGCAGGCGATCACTCCCCGGGTGCTTCCGCGCGTCAAGCGTCTTGGATTCGTAACGCCAGGTCCGGGCCTGCTGCGGCACCATGGACGCATGGACATCGTGGAAGTGCACCGCCGTACCGTCGAGGCTTGGCAGACGAAGGTCGACGCGGTTGCGGCCGACCAGTGGGAGAACCCGACACCGTGCACCGACTGGTCGGTACGTGACCTGGTCAACCACGTCGTCGGTGAGGAGCTCTGGATGGTTCCCCTCCTCCAAGGCTCGACGATCGCTGACGTCGGTGATCGATTCGACGGCGACGTGCTGGGTGACGACCCGGTCCGCGTCGCGCGGGAGGCATCCGTTGCTGCGCTCTCGGTCGCGGACGAGAAGCTGCCCGCGGGCGGCAAGGTGATGCTCTCCTACGGACCGGAGGAGGCCTCGGAGTACGCCTGGCAGCTCGCCGCAGACCATCTCATCCATGGCTGGGACCTGGCCAAGGGCGCAGGCTTGGACGCACACCTGGACCCGGAGCTCGTCACGGCGGTCGCCGCCTGGTTCGCGAGCATGGAGGAGATCTACCGCGAGAGCGGCGCCATCGGACCACGCGCGCCGCTGGTCGGGGATCCCGAGACGGACCTTCTCGCCGCCTTCGGGCGGAGCGCGGACTGGTCGCCAGAGTCCTGACCGACAACGAGGCAGACTGCTGCCCATGAACGAGGACACGCTTCCGGTGCGGATCGCGATGTGGTCCGGCCCGCGAAACCTCTCCACGGCCCTGATGCGCAGCTTCGAGAACCGCCCGGACTGCTCGGTGGTCGATGAGCCGCTGTACGCCGCCTACCTCGTCGCGACGGGGCTCGACCACCCCGGTCGGGACGACGTCATCGCCTCGCACGAGACGGACCCCACAGTCGTAGCAACCGAGATCACCGACGGTCCGGTCGCGACGCCGGTGCAGTACCAGAAGCACATGACCCACCACCTGCTTCCGACGTTCCCGCGGCAGCCGTTGGCGTCCCTGCGGCACGCGTTCCTGGTCCGCGACCCCGAGCGCGTGCTGACGTCGTACGCGAAGGTCCGCGGCGAGCCGACGCTCGAGGACCTCGGTCTTCCGCAACAGCTGGAGCTGTTCGAGACCTTCGGCGGCCCGGTCGTCGATGCGGCCGACGTCCTGCGCGACCCCCGCGCAACGTTGACGCTGCTGTGCGACGCGCTCGGGATCGGCTTCGACGAGGCGATGCTCTCCTGGCCGGCCGGACCGCGGGACACCGACGGCGTATGGGCTCCGCACTGGTACGCCGGCGTCGAGTCGTCGACCGGCTTCGCGCGCTACTCGCCCGGATCTGGCGACCCCCTGCCCGACCGGCTCGCACCCCTGCTGGAGCGCTGCCGCCCGTACTACGACGCGCTGGCGCCCTACCGCCTCTCTCCCCAGGAGTCCTGATGCTGCAGACCTTCGACGAGCGCAACCGCGACCTGATCGTCGGGATCGACGACCGGCTCGTCCACCGGGATGAGGCGGGCATCAGTCCGTTCGATTCGGCCGTGCAGGGCGGCGACGCGGTGTGGGAGGGGCTCCGGCTTCACGACGGCCGGATCTTCAAGCTCACCGAGCACCTGGCGCGACTGCGGCGCTCGGCCCAGGCACTCGCGTTCGCGTCGATCCCCGCCGACGAGGAGATCATCGAGCGGATCCGCGCCGTGCTCGCCGCCAACTCGATGACTGACGACGTGCACATCCGGCTCACCCTCACCCGCGGCGTGAAGATCACCAGCGGCATGGACCCGCGACTCAACCAGTCCGGTCCGACCCTCATCGTGCTGGCGGAGTTCAAGTCACCGGTGTACGCCGACAGCGGGATCTCGCTCCTCACCTCCTCGGTACGCCGCCACCGTCCGGACTCGCTGGACCCGAAGATCCACCACAACAACCTGCTCACCTCGATCCTGGCCAAGATCGAGGCCAACGTCGCTGGTGCCGACGACGCGCTGATGCTCGACGACAACGGGTTCGTCGCGGAGACCAACGCCACGCACGTCTTCCACGTCAAGGACGACGTCGTCCGTACGTCGACCACCCGGGCCTGTCCGGAGGGCATCACCCGCGAGACCATCCTCGAGATCTGCGCGACTGCCGGCACCCCGGTCGAGGTCGGCGACTTCTCCCTGACCCAGGTCTACGCCGCCGACGAGGTGTTCGTGACCGGCACGATGGGCGGCGTGACGCCGGTCCTGACCGTCGACGGGCGCACCATCGGCGACGGCAGCCCCGGACCGTACGCCGCCAAGCTCGCCGCCGCCTACGCGTCCCGCACGGCCGGCGAGGGCACGCTGGTCGTGTGAGCCTCAGCAGGACCTGCGGAAGTCAGCGAGACTCCGCCTTCTTCAGCACCGACCGGAACTGCCTGCCCAGGGCCTGAGCTCCTCCGATGGGAATCAGCGCTCCCACCAGCTTGCCCCGGAGGTTCTTGCCCACGCGTGTCAGCTCGACCGTGACGTCGGTGCCGCCGGATGCGGGCGCAAGCGCGTAGCGCCAGCCACTGCCCGACCCCCAGATGTTCGAGTCCACAGTGTCTATCGTGATCGTCCCGGCCTCGGCGTCCCACGCGTAACGCTCCCGCTCCCAGGCCAGCGCGTTGCCCTCGGTAACCTCGGCCCAGCCCGGACCCTGGTCGTGCACCTTGAAGTGCGCGTCGTCGAGGTTGGGCCACCGGCCGGCCCGGTCGGAGCCGAAGTCGGTGAACAGCTCCATCACCTCGCTCGGTGACAAGGTTGTGTGGACGGTGAACCGCGTCGTCGGCATGGAGCCATCATCTCCTGTGCCCTTTGCGGGGTTAATCAACTTCGGCCGTGAGTTAACCTTATTGCGATAGCATTAACTCTAGAGTGTGAGGAGGTAACCATGGCTCACTGGGAACGGGTACAGGTCCCGCCCGACTTCGCCGGTCTCACACGTGCGGATCGACAAGGTGGCAGCTACCTCCGATATCACCCGGACAAGCTCGCCTCAGTATCCAACACCTTGGATGGTGAGGTGCTGGAGTATGCCGCCGAAGTCTCCACTGCCCTCGGTCGCCTCGGGGAGCGGCTCCGATCCAATCCACTTCCGATCTTGTACTCGACGATGATCCGCTCGGAGTCCATCTCCTCCTCTTGGATCGAGGACATCCGGGAGCACCCTCGAGCCATCGCCATCGCGCAGATCGGTGACTCGACGGCATCCCAGAACGCCTCATCGGTGATCCGCAACGTAGATGCGATGAAGGAAGCAATAGAACTCCTGGGCGCTGGCGCTTGGACCCACGACCAGGTGCTGGACATCCACCATGAACTTCTCCCCTGGCATCGGCTCGGGTATCGAACCGAGCAGGTGTGGATCGGCGGTAGCAACAAGTTCAAGGCGGACTACGCGGCCCCCCCGCATGAATTGGTGCGCCCCTATATGGATGATCTGCTCAACTACGTCAACACCTCCGGGGACCTACCGGTCGTGCAGGCCGCGATTATCCATGCGCAGTTTGAGACCATCCACCCATTCGAGGATGGCAACGGTCGCGTGGGTAGAGCGCTGTTCCACGGCGTCCTGAAGCGCTCCGGCCTGGTTGACGGTGGTGTCATCCCTCTGTCCAACGTGCTCCGCAAGGATGTGGATGGGTACGTTGAAGCGCTGACCAAGTACCGCTACGACGGCGATGACCGGAGTCCCGCGTTGGACCCTTATGTGGCGCAGTTCCTCGACTACGTGAGTGAAGCGGTGTCAGCAGCGGAGACATTCCGGTTGGCTGCCATTGACATCCACCAGCGGTGGAAGCAGTCGGTGTCGCGGTTCCGGTCGGACTCCTCCATCCACCGCGCGGTTGACCTTGTGGTCGAGTACCCGGTCATCTCGGCGCGGTTCCTTGCGGACAACCTCGGTGTGTCCTCTGTCTCGGCACAGAAGCTGGTCAAGCAGCTTGACTCCGTCGGGATTGTCCGAGCCGCCACCGGCAAGTATCGGAAGTCCGCGTTGTACCAGGCAGATGACATCCTCGATCTCCTAGAGCACGGCGCAGACATCATCCGGTGAAGGGGGGATACCTGGCTCCCAAGGCGGCGAAGTGACGCAGCACCACACGTGCCCGACCGGTGACAGACTCGCTGCCATGTCGAAGATGTCATCAGATTCATCGCCCTCGGACTGGTGGACTGAGATGTCCAAGCTGCATGACGTCATCATGTGGGCGGTTGGAACACTCGACGCAATCGAACGAACGCAGGTCGCATACGTCCACGCCATGCGGCTGCGACATTCCCCGGCGGAAGACATCGCGGCGCGGCGCGTCATGACTCTCAGCCACTACCTCGAAGTGAACGTTGTCTGGGCCGCCAACCATCTCGTCACCGCTTTCGAGAGGCTTCGCAAGCCAACCCGCGACCTGATTCCGCCGGCGCCTGGAGACATGCTGAAGGTCATCCCGCGCCTGCGAGACGTGCTTGAACACTGGGACCGGGATCATGGTCGAGAGGACAGCGGCTCTTTTGTGCGCCTCAAGAAGGCTGACGCGGATGCCTATCCGTGGGTTTCCGGCTGGACGCGCGATAAGGGCGTGACCCTTGCGAACGCGCTACTGCTGGCAGACCTCTCCGAGTGGGCAGTGGGTGCGTTGCAAGTTTGCGAGCCTCGCTTCGTCGAACTCGACGCCAAACACATCGAGAGGCCACCGGGCTTTGGCCGCTTGGACTGAACACTTGACCCGGCTACAGGCGGGATGTGACGCGGCTTGCGCGGCGAGTTCATAGAGTGCGAGGGTCGCCGTGTGCGTTTCGCGCCGACGACGTTCGAGATAACGGTGACCGGGGCCGGCCACCCGGTGGTCTTCATTCCCGGGTTCGCCTGCAGCGGGCGGGTGTGGGAGCCGATCGTCGGTCAGTTGCAGGGCGTCGAGGCGCACGTGATCTCTTTCGCCGGTTTCGCCGGGGTGCCTCCTGTCGGCGAGCCGTCCTTGGCGCGGATTCACGCCGAGCTCGAACGCTACATTCTCGACAGCGGTCTGGCCGAGGCGATCGTCGTAGGCCACAGCCTCGGCGGACACATGGCCCTATGGCTCGCTGAGACCCTGCCAAGCTTAGGTGGAGTGGTCGATGTTGAAGGGTTCCCGTTCCTTGCAGGTGTCGATGACCCGACCATGACCCAGGCCCGCGCGGAATCCGCCGTCCGGTCGAAGGTGGACAAGTTCCAGGCGATGACGCAGCCAGAGCTCGAGTCCTGGGTTTGGCAGAACATGAGCGGCATGTTCACCGCGGCGAGCGACCGCGAACGAGTGCTCACAGAGTCGGCACGTTCAGACCTGACCACGATCGCCCAACTCTTTGGCGAGGGGGTCGCAAAGGATCTCCGAGCGGACCTGAACCGGATAAACGCACCTGTCACCGTCGTGGTGGCCAGCGCTGGTGCGACTCCTGACGCGGACCTGGAGGCCCGATGGCGTGTCCAGACCACATCCATCCCGCACGTCGAGCTGGCATTCATGGCCGGCAGTCACTTCATCATGTACGACCAGCCGGCGGCGTTCATCGATCTTCTCGACAGCGTCGTTTCCGCGGCGAAGCTCTCGGCGACAGCTAGTGCCACGACGCCCGACTGACGCGGCCGCATCGCGGCGAAATGACGCGCTTCCTCCGACGGGTCTCGTGCCCGACCCGCTGGAGGACGAGCTATGCCGCCTCGGCGGCCGCCTTGATCCGCTCTAGGGTCGTGGTCATTCCGCGGCGCAGGTCATCGTCGCGGTCCTTGCTCCCCGTCCATTTCATCGTCACCCAGGTCATCGCCTTGCTCAGGGGCCGCTCGGCTTCAAAGGACTCAGTCACGCGCGTTCCCGTCGGCGTGGGCTCGAGGGCATACCTCCAGGTGTAGGAGCCGATGCCGACTCCGCTGCGGTTGAACGCAAACTCACGGCCAGGCTTGGCGACCGTGACCACCGGTGTGTTGAACCAAGCCGGTCCTCGACCGCCCTTGTTCGCGGCCTTGAAGCGGGCGCCGACAGCTGGCCCGGATGCGCCTTTGGTCCACGAGCATCGGACGCATTCGGGGCTCCACTCGCCCATACGCGTGATGTCGGAGACAAGCTCGTAGACCCGCTCGGGGGCCGCGCTGATCTCGACCGTGGCAGAGCCGTGTGCCGCGCGCTGCTTCATCGGTCTCTCCTCTAGCTAGGTCCGTGTCGATCGTTGTCCCACAATCTGCCACTGGAAGATCAATGGCGCCAACGACGAACTCGCGGCGGTATGACGTTGGAGGGATGAGTCACGAGGAGAACTCAGGTCAGACCTTCGAGACCCGCATTCGATCAGGAAGGATCCCGACATGAGCGCAACCCCTAGCCCTCTCGATATCACCTTCACGGCGACGATGGGACGCGTGCGGGAGGGGGACACCTGGACCTGTGTTCAGCTGCCCGACTCCGCAGCCATTTTCGGCACCCGCGGCCTGGTCAAGGTCTCCGGCACGATCGACGGTGAACCTTTCGACGGAGCATTCATGGCACTTGGTGATGGCACCCACAAGCTCCCGGGTCGCTGCGGCGATCAGGCGAGCCATCGGGAAGAGCGACGGCGACCCGGTAGACATACATCTGACATCGCGGCGTAGCTGAACCGACTGGCGGCCGCAGGACGCACCGCCCGACTCGCCCGCGCGCGGCTTGCCCCAACCAGGGGACGCACCAATGGCGGCTACTGACGACCTCCGGCCGTCAGCAAGAAGCCTCGATACTTCATGTGTGAACGGTGCCGAGTTCGATTTGTTGCCGGAGAATCTGGCGCCCGAAGTTCCAGCTGGCGAGCCTGGGTTCACCGAGATGGGTCGTCCTACGTCTCTCCCCGAGAGATGCGAGGGGCTATTGAGGTGAGCCTCCATCCGCCAAGGGAAGGCGAGCCTGCGGACGCCACGCGTCCGGGCGTCACCCGCGTTTGCACCGTGCGGATTCGCTCGGCGGTTGTCAACTGGGAGCGACCCCTTCGCAAAGAGCGCCTGCACACGTGGATTCCAAGACCGACGGAAGGCGCCGCGGCGGAGATCGTGTTCTGTCTGATTACGGATCCGGACGTGGATCTGCCTCTGGACGACGCCTCGCTCGTTGGCGAGTTGGCGAATGACCAAGTCGTGCGCATGTTGGCCTTCCTGCGTGAGGTGCGAGCGAATGAGCGAATGCGGCTGGCCGTAGACATGGGCCCGGACGCAACGGATGCCGACCTGGCACAGGTTCGGGCTGTGGCGATGGGGCGTTTGGCTGAGGACGGTTCAGTCGTCCTAGAGGAGGTGGTCGGGGAGTGGAAGTGAGGCGGGCAGGGCCGCTGGGGATCCCGGTTCTCGGTCGCAACCTCGAGCGGGCTTTGCTGGCGGCCCTAGGACGCACCGCCCGACTCGGCCGCGCGCCCCAGCGGTGAGCAGGACATGATGGGCAGGGTGAAGGCCGTCATCTATCACGAGTACGGCGCGCTGCCGGTGCTGGCCAACCTGCCCGAGCCGGAGTGTCCCGAGGACGGGGCGGTCATCTCGGTGCGCGCCACCGGGGTTTGTCGGTCGGACTGGCACGCCTGGAAGGGTCATGATCCGGTGTCGCTGCCACAGGTGCCCGGCCATGAGCTGGCCGGGGTCGTGGCTCGGGTCGGATCCGGCGTACGCCGTTGGCGGGCCGGTGATCGGGTGACGGTGCCGTTTGTGTGCGGCTGTGGCCGGTGCGCCTGGTGCGAGTCGGGGGAGGCGCAGGTCTGCCCCGACCAGACCCAGCCAGGGTTCACCGGTCCCGGGTCGTTTGCCGAACGGGTAGCCATCCACGCCGCCGACACCAACCTGGTCCGGGTGCCGGAGTCGGTGGACTTCGTTACTGCGGCGTCCCTGGGCTGTCGGTTCGCGACTGCGTTCCGGGCCGTCGCGACCCACGGCCGGGTCGCCCCGGGCGACTGGTTGGCCATCCACGGCTGCGGAGGGGTCGGGCTCTCCGCGGTGATGATCGGAGCAGCCCTTGGCGGGCGAGTGGTCGCCGTGGACGTGTCCTCGGCCGCTCTCGAGCGCGCATCGTCGCTGGGAGCCGAGGCGGTTGTCGATGCGGGCAGCACCTCGGATGTGGCCGCGGCGGTCCGGCACCTGACGGGAGGCGGCGCTCACGTGTCAGTCGACGCGTTCGGGTCCCCCGAGCTGGCGGTGGCCTCGGTGCGCAGCCTGCGTCGGCGCGGCCGGCACGTGCAGGCCGGGCTGCTGCTTGGCGAGTCGTCCACGCCGCCGCTCCCGATGGACCTGGTGGTGTCCCAGGAGCTGGAGATCTACGGCTCGCACGGCATGCCTGCCCGCGAGTACCCCGCGATGCTCAGCATGATCGAGGACGGGACTCTCCGCCCTGGCGAACTGGTCGGCCAGGTCATCGAACTCGAAGATGCCGGCGCGGCCCTGGCTGCCATGGACCGCGCCTCGGCCACCGGGATGACCGTTGTCCGTCTGTGACCCGCAGCCGTGCCAACCGTTGGCGACCTTCGTCCACTGGCTGGCAGACGCCGGTGATGCCGACCGGACTGAGCGCGCACGGCAGGCGCTCGCCGAAAGGCGGCGGAAGGACGCACTTCGCCCTTGGCCAGCTCTCGTCAGTCGGGCACCTTCTCCATCGTGGCGTTGGCTTCTCTGAACAGCCCTTCTACGAGGATCTGTCGTTGGCTCATTCTGGTCGCCACCATCGCGCGTACGGCGAGCACGCGTCGAAGCCGCGCGTGGTCCTCCTCGCGCCGGGCTTCGCGGGGCGATGGTCGACCGATGAGTTCCCGCGGCGCGGAGGGTCGTACTAGGCATGAGCCAATACCTACTGTCCGTTCCGCACAACTCCGACGAGGAGCCGACCATGGAGACCATGGACCCGGCCGAGCTTGAGGCGGCCCTGGCTGCCACCGGTGCGATCATCGAGGAACTGACGTCGACCGGCGCCTTCGTCTTTGCCGGCGGGCTGATGCCGCCATCGAGCGCGATCACCGTCGACAACACCGGCGAGTCGCTGGAGACCGTCAACGGGCCCTTCGTCGAGGCTTCTGAGTACCTAGGAGGTTTCTGGGTGATAGAAGTCGCTGACCAGGAGACCGCCGTCGACTGGGCCGCCCGCGCGTCCAAGGCTCTGGGCGGCCGGATCGAGGTCCGGGCCTTCCAGGTTCCCCCGCCCGAGTGAGTTCAGTCGTCACGGCTTCTGTGCGGCGGTATGACGCGCCTGGTCGCGTGAGGCTATTCGGCTAGATCAGGGTCGTCTGCTTAGGCCTGCGCGCGGTGTTGCATGCGTTCGCCGTGGCGGCCGAAGAGGCTGAGGACTTCGGCGGGTTCTTTGCCGTTGCTTCCGAACCAGTGTGGTTCCTTGGTGTCGAACTCGGCGACCTCGCCGGGGCCGAGGATGAGGTCGTGGTTGCCGAGGATGAGCCGCATCTTGCCGGCGATGACGTAGAGCCACTCGTAGCCCTCGTGGACGCGTAGTTCGGGGATGTTCTTGGTGACCGGGATGACGATCTTCCAGGCCTGCATCCCGCCGGCGTGGCGGGTGAGGGGTACGACGGTGCGGCCGTTGATGCGCTTGGGCTTGAGACGGATGCGTGGGTCGCCGACCTCTGGGGCTCCGACGAGATCGTCGAGCGGCACCCGATAGGCCTGGGCTAGCGGCAGGAGTAGCTCGAGGCTGGGTTTGCGTTCGCCGTTCTCCAGACGCGACAAGGTGCTCTTGGAGATCCCGGTCGTGTACGCAGCCGCGGTCAGGGTGAGGCCGCGCTCGTTGCGGATGGTCCTCAACCGGCCGCCGACCTGGTCGAGGGCCGCGGCGATGACCTCTTCGCTCGTATTCATGGGCCCATGCTCCGCTGGACTTCCCGGTTTCCGCAACATTCGTTGTCGATACCGGGACAGGTCTCCAGTCTCTACGACATGAACTCCTACGACGTTGCAATCATCGGCGGCGGTGCGGCCGGACTCTCCGCAGCCCTGGTCCTGGCGCGCGCTCGGCGCCAGGTCGCCGTCATCGACGCCGGTCAGCCCCGCAACGGCCCAGCCGCCCATCTGCAGGGCTTCCTGTCCCGCGACGGCATGCCGCCCGCCGACCTGCTGAAGGTCGGTCGCGACGAGGTCGCCTCGTACGGCGGCCTCTTGGTCAACGCCTCGGTAACCGGCATCCTCCGCAACGTCGACGGCACCTTCGGCCTGCTTCTGGCTTCCGGGGAACCGCTCGTCGCCCGGCGTCTGCTGGTCGCGACCGGTTTGCGCGACGAGGTCGTCGACATTGCCGGGGTGGCGGAGCGGTGGGGCAAGGACGTCCTGCACTGCCCGTACTGCCACGGTCACGAGGTCCGCGACCAAGCGATCGGCGTTCTCGGCGGGAACTCGATGGCAGTCCAGCACGCGCTGCTAATCCGGCAGTGGAGCAACGACGTGGTCTATTTCGACCACAACACCGAGATCACCGACGAGCAGCACGAACAACTGACTGCCCGCGCCGTCGGCATCATCGAGGGCCCGGTCGCCCGCGTCGTTGTCGAGGGCGACCGTCTGACCGGAGTGGAGCTGGCTGACGGCAGGGTCGTGCCGCGCAGCGCCGTTTTCGTGCGCCCGTCATTCGTCGGCAACAACGACTTCCTGTCCGGCCTCGCCGCCGAGACCGACGCCCAGGGCTGGGCCGTCGTCAACAGCACCGGCAAGACATCCATCCCGGGCCTCTGGGCCGCCGGCAACGCCGTGAACCCGCGTGCCCAGGTCATCACCGCCGCCGGTGAGGGGTCCGCCGCCGCGATCGCGATCAACAACGACCTCACCGATGAAGACGTCCGGAACGCCGTCCAGGCATTCCGCGCTGGCCTCCCGGCCTGACAACCCAACAGAAACCGAGAGAGAGAACCACATGCCCGACCAGAACTCCCGCCCCGCAGTTGGAGCGCCGACCAAGCACCAGCTCGCGCTGATGATCTGGCTCTGCGTCTTCCCGAGCCTGACCGTCATCAATCTGACCCTGTCGGATTGGCTCACGCCGATGTCCGCCGTCCCGCGGACCTTCGTCCTCGCCACCATCGCCGTCCCGATCGTCATCTACGGCCTCATGCCCCAGCTTCACAAGATCCGGGGCCGCATCCTCACCGCAAAGAGCAGCTCATGAACAACAACGCCCGCCGCGTCGCCCTCTGGGGCGGCATCGCCTACCTCGCCACCTTCGTCTTCTCGATGCCTGCCGTCGGGCTCCTGAACCCGGTCACCGACCACGCTGGCTTTGTCCTCGGAGGCGGTGACAACGACAACCAGGTCCTCCTGGGAGGTATCTTCGAGCTCCTCACCGCCTTTGCCTGCGTCGCCACCGCACTCGCGCTCTACCCGGTCACCCGCAGGGTCAGCAAGACCGCCGCACTCGGTTTCGTCTCGTCTCGCATCGTCGAAGCCGGGCTTATCCTGATCGGCGTCGTCAGCATCCTGTCCGTCGTGACCCTGCGGCAGGACATCGGGGGCAACGCTGATGCCCCCGCCGGCCTGACCGCGGTCGCCCACGCCCTGGTCAACATCCGTGACTGGACGTTCCTGTTCGGCCCCGGAATCATGCCGGCCTTCAACGCGCTGTTCCTCGCGACCGTGCTCTACAAGGCAGGACTCGTCCCCAAGTTCCTTTCCATCCTGGGACTCATAGGCGCACCGCTCCTGATCACCAAGTCGGTGATCGTCGCCTTCGGCGGCATGGACGACATGTCCGTCGCCGCCTTCCCGCTCGCACTGCCCATCGCGGCCTGGGAACTCGGACTCGGCCTCTGGCTCACCTTCAGGGGATTCAAGCCCTCAACAGTCCTGGAAGCAACGCACCAAGAGTGAACCTCTCCGCGGCCGTTCTCGGGCGGCCAGGAGCAGCGTCCGGAACGCGGCGGAAGACGCACCGTCATGGGCGCGCGCTGATCGCGGCAGATCCGGTTGCCGCAGCGCACGCTATCGGCGGCATGAGCGCGCTCGGGTCCCTCTGCGAAGTAACAGTCACGTCGCACTCGATGACGCACAGCGATCGCGAAGCACAGACTCTTCGCCATGACGCGTGTCCGCGGAACCATGCTTGTTGTCCTGGCGGTACTTCTCATCGGCTCTGTGGGTTGGTTTGCTCGCCAAGTCACTCAGCCGAACCTTGGCGATGAGGAACCGTTCACCGGTTGCGGCTGGGACGGGGGCACGCTGGTCCTGACATACGCCTACGGCGTCTACGAGGTCATCACTACTCGGGTCGACATGTCCCATGAGGACCACGTCGTCGCGCACTTGTGGAGGTATCTGCCCGGCGAGGACAACCGGATCGACGAAGGCGGCGAGGGGGAGGCTCGGTTTTCCGTGCGAAATGGTCCTGTTGAGGTGCGTGACTCCAACGGTGACACCCTGGCCTGCGATCAAGACGCATGACGATCCGGGCAGCGGATCGCATGCTCGCCACGATCGCGCACCCAGAGCGGCATGGTCGGATGCTCCGCGCACCAGCGGAACGGGGATCTTCGAGCGTCAGTGCCCTGCGGTGACGGACTCGTGATCGACCCCACCCGCGGAGGCCAGCGGCCACTTCACTAAGCAGAACTGATTGCCGAACGGGTCCTGCATGATGGCCCACTCCAGATACGGCGCGTCGCCAGGTGGGTAGAAGCCCGGCAGCTTCACTGTGACTCCGCCGATCTCCTCCGTCCGGCGTACCGCAAGGGCCACATCCTCCACCCGAAGGTCGAGATGAGTGCCACCGATCCAGGATGTCTGGTCGCGGGGAACCAGTTGGAGCAACAGCCAGAGGGGGTCATCGGGGTTGTCGGAGTCTTCCAGAGACGAGTACTGATCACCGTTCTCATCGCCGTGTCTTCCAGTGGGCGAAAGCCCCGTCAGGGCTGACCAGAACCGTTCGCCCTCATCAAGGTCGCAAACGTTGACGACTGACTTCCACAGTTTGGCGATTCCCCTAGATGTTGCCACGGCGATTCCCTACTCCCATGTGCCCTCGACGCTTGACGCGTTGCCTGACATTCGCAGCAGCTTGGCCGCGCAGTTGAGTCAGTGCATCCGCAGACGCGTCGGCAGCCTGGTCGGAGGGGTCAGCGAGGCCTGTTGAGCGGTCAGGTTTGGCTCAACCGCTCAGCGCCGCATCGACTGTCCTCGGGGCCAGGATGGGGTCCGCGTGCCTGAGCACGATGCGCCACTGCTCATCCTCACGCCGATAGATTGAGGTCACCCGAAGGGCAAAGGACTCAGGCTCAGCGCGACCCCCAAACATTGCCTCACCCCGTTCGATCTCGTGATAACAGGCGAGCTCGTCCGACACAAACCTGCTGAGGAGCTCGAACGCTGCCAGCTGGCCGCCCCGAAAGCGAGCCGCCGCCACTACCAGCGTCTCTGACACATCCGCCCATCCCGTTACGGCGGGACCCCACGGATTGGCCAGCGTCACGTCGTCGCGGCGTGAGAACAGCAACTGTGCAGGACCGGGGTCGCCGGTCACGAAGACCTGCCACGCCTGCTCACACTTGTTGACGAACTCATCGAGATCCATAACCATCTCCGTCCCTGGAGCGGGTGTCCTCCTTCCGCTTAGCCTGCCCCCGGTGCCTGACGGAATCCATAGCCGGACTGTGCCCTTCTTCCTCAGCAGGGACGCGGACGATGGTCCACCCATGCGACGCGCGCCGACTGGCGGCGGCGTGATGTACCAACGTCTCCGCGGGTTCATGGGCTAGTCGTGGCGTGCGCGGTAGTGCTCCAAGGGGAGTTCGACATCGACGCCGTTGATGTGAAACACGATTCGCACGTCGACCGCCCCGGCCGCGGCGGCGTACTGGGCCAGGGTGGACAGGAGGACGTCGTCGCGGTTCTCGATACGGGATACGGCGCCCTGTTGAACGCCCATGTTCTTGGCGAGATCCGTTTGGGTGAGCGTGGCGGCTTTACGGATCTCAGCTAGCCCTTGGGCATAGATCCGGTCCATCTCGGCGACGTCCCGCTCGATGTTGGCTACTGCGGCGTCCATGCCAGGCTCGTCGAGGAGTTCATCGATGAGGTCGGTGCCATCCACGAACCCAGCCGGCGCGATACCGGCCTTGCGCTTGGTCTTAGTCATCGTGATCCCTGTCCTTCTCTCGCAGCCACTGTTCGATCACCATGTCGGCCCGGTGTCCGACGCTGTCGTACCAGGCATCCCCGATACGGGCCTTATCGCCGGCAAATAGAGCCACCACGACCTCGGCGGATCCCGGTGGAAACCAACAGATGAGCCGGACCGCGATGCCCTCTTCGAACCGATGGCATAGTCGCCAGACCTGGTGCTTCTTTGATTGCCTGACCTGGCGAAGTCCCGCGGTCTCCTCGGCCGGCGGCTCGTCCAATGCACGCAGGCGCTTCAGTTGTTCGGTGACCAGTTCAAGTTGTCGGCGGCTGAGTGGGTCGAGGCCGTTGGTCTCGCACCAGGCGAACCAGCGGCGCAGCTGGTGGGCGTACAGCGTGTGAGTATGGCCCGCGTATCGGAGTGGCGCTGCAGATGTCAGGTGACCTCGAAGCAGCACGCGAGGTGATGTCGGCGCGCCTGCTGAGTGGCCGCACCACCGGTGACCTGTTCGTGGTTTGGGTGGAGTCGGCGAACCTCAGCATGGTCGAACGACGGCTGGGCAACCTGGAGCGAGCCGAGGAACTCGCCCTGGAGGCATTGGCTATCGACGCGGCCCGCGGTGACGAGATGTCGATCGCCTGGACTATCAACAGCATCGCCGCCGTCACAACTGCCAAGCGCGACTACGAACGAGCTGCCACGCTCATCGGGATGGCAGCCGCCATGCTGGAACGCGCCGGCGGGCAGTGGCCACCCGACGAGCGCGAGCAGCATGCCGAGACGATCGCCGCGCTAACTGCAGGCCTCGCACCACAGGCGTTCGCCTCCGCACGCGGTCGTGGCGCTGCCATGTCGCTCGCGGACGGGGTGGCGTACGCGCTGCGCACGCCCGACTGAGCAGCGACCCCATCGCGACACCGCCCCAATGCGGCGAAGTGGCGCGTCTCTCTCAGAAGCGGCCTGAAGGGGGCGCCCTGTGGCGGGTGGTGATAGACCGGTGTCATGCGCCGTTTGCTGATCACGGAGAACATCACCGCCGACGGGCGGATCGAGATGCTCGACGAGTGGTTCAGCCCGGCTCCTGACGGCGGCATCCAGGACTGGCTGGAAGGGATGGAGTGCGCGGGCGCGTCCTCCAACGCGGTGGTGCTGGGTCGGCAGACCTTCGAGGACTTCCGGGGGTACTGGCCTCAGCACACCGACGAGCCGGCGGGTGCGTATCTCGAACAGGTGCAGAAGTACATCGTCTCCTCGTCGATGACCGATCCGGAGTGGCGCAACTCGGCGATCCTCTCCGGTGACCCGGTCGAAGAGGTGCGTCGGCTCAAGGAGTCCGACGGCGGAGGCCTAACGCTGCCCGGGAGTATCACCTTGGCGCACGCGGTGCTCGCGGCCGGGCTCGTCGACGAGATCCGTATGCTCATGTTCCCCGTCATCCAAGGCCGTGGAATGGGCCTGGCCGCCGAGGGCACCTCGATTCCCCATCTCGAACTGATCGAGTCGCGTCCGTTGCGGTCCGGCGTGGTGCTACTCCGATATGCCGTTACCAACGGCTGAGCTGCCCGAGGCGACACAGCGGTGCCGCATGGGGTGCAACGCCGATCAGCGACACGGACGGTAGGCGGTCGCCGCTGTGCCGGGCAGAGTTCTCGAGGCGATCATCGGCGTCGCGTGAACCAGGCTCGCGCCACTGCCCAAGTCCGGGACGGGTCGCCGCGCGCCGACAGGCGGATACGAGACGATTCCGTTAGGACCGGCGTCTGGCCAGACTCGGTCTAGGTGTCCGGCGGGACGCTCTCTGTGCGGCTGCCCACCGGGGTTCGTTGGTGTGGCTCTCTTTCGGTTTGCGTGCTGCCGGGCACCGTGTCGGGTGTGGCTCCAGAGGGGACTGCCCAGCTCTTAGTAGCAATGCCCACCTCGCGATCTCTATCCGATTCCAACTCAGGATGGTGCAACATGGCGAAGGTGTTCATCGGGGTCGACCCCCACAAGCTGTCGGCGACTAGCGAGGTCGTCGACGATCACGAGACAGTGCTGGCGACCGGACGGTTCAGCACCGACAAGGCCGGCTACGCGGCGATGCGGAGGACCGTGTCAGCCTGGCCGGACCGCGTGTGGGCCGTCGAAGGAAGCAACGGAGCGGGCCGCCCACTGGCCCAGCGACTCCTGGCCGATCACGAGCGGGTGGTGGACGTTCCAGCGAAGCTCTCGGCACGTGCACGGTTGTTCGACACCGGTCACAACCGCAAGACCGACGCCCACGACGCTCACGCGGTCGCCGCCGTGGCCGTGCGCACCAAGGGCCTGCGTGAGTTGTCCGATGATGAGGAGCTGGAGGCCCTGCGGATGCTCGTCGACCGGCGCGAAGAGCTCACCCGGTCCCGGATCTAAACCGTCAACCGGCTCCAACGGTTGCTCTCAGAACTCACACCAGGCAAGGCGAAAAAGGACATCACCACCGGTCAGGCCCGGACGATTTTGTCCTCGGTACGACCTCGCCGTCTGGCCGGGAAGACCCGCAAGCGACTGGCTCTGGAGCAACTGGAGGAGCTGATCGCGATCGAGACGAAGATCAAGCTCAACACCAAGGAACTCAAGGTCATGGTCCTCGAGCGCGGCTCAACCCTGATGGAACTCCACGGTGTTGGCCCCGTCGTGGCCGCGAGGATCCTGGCCGACGTCGGTGACGTGAGCCGCTTCGCGAACCGCAACCGCTTCGCGTCCTGGACAGGCACCGCACCCCTCGACGCCTCCTCCGGTGAGCAGATCCGACACCGCCTCTCCCGAGCCGGGAACCGGAAGATGAACCACGTGCTGCACATCGCAGCAACCACCCAGATCCGCCTCGACACCGAGGGCCGGGCCTACGACCGACGCAAACTCGGCGCCGGCAAGACCCGCATGGAAGCCAAGCGCAGCCTCAAGCGACGGATCTCCGACGCCGTCTACCGCCAGCTCGTCACTGACCAACAACGCGCCCTGGGCACGGGCCCGGGAGGGCACAGCGGGGCGTCTCTTGAGTCCAGCGCGGTCGACCTGCCCCCGCACATCGACACTTCGGATCAGCCACTTCCCGGACCCGCACGACCGACGCTACAACCGACCCGACAAACTCGAAAGGCCCCTGCCCCGACCGCCGGTCGACAACAGAGGGGAGCCTACTAGTTGATCAAAGCCGTCAGGGAGAAAAGCGGATGCCACTCGGCAGACAGAAAGCCGTCGTCTTGGTGCCGCCTCCACCTAGACACTCACCATCGACCAGATCCCGCGTCCCAAGCGGTTCCCCAAGATCTACCTCATAGGGAACTTCCGCATTGCTCGGACACGTGGCACCCCCTGGCTGTTTTGGGGCTACACGAAAAGTGACCAAGACCTCGGCTGCACCCAATTCGATTTGAGGCGCGAGCACCTCACCGGTCTCTCCGTTGTTGCACGCCACGCGTGACACGAGCGCGGTGAACTTGCTCGACTCCGTGGTCAGGTCTTGCTGCGGATCGGCATGCCAAACCGCTGGCTCGCCAACCTTCGCGTCCGATCCACGGTCTGTTGCGTCGCACCCGGCGATAGCCAGGAGCAAGACCGAGCACCCGGCCAGCACGCGGGTCTGTGCCCTCATACATGTGGGACGTTTCAGCACACCTCAAAGTTGCACCGATTCGAACTTGCGCGTGCCGTCAATGGCCGCGACCTTGCGCGGTGTGGATCCGTGGTTAAGGGCGCACGCCGTGTCGCGGCGGAAAGCAGCAACTACCTCCGGGCTGACTAGGTCCGCCAAACACCTGGCGAGGTGTACTACAACGTAGTACACTTGCGTCATGCACAACGAAGTCGACTGGAGCCACCGCGGTGCCTACATCGCGACTCGGTCGTCAAGGAAGTCCGGGGACTTTGATGTCTTGCCCGTGTGGGCCGATGAGGCTGTCAATGACCCGACTCGGTCTGGTTCGAGCCAGACCCGGCTGGTAAGTCAGGCGAGACCATCAGGGTCATTGGCTATTCGACGGGAGGGGGCCGCATCCTTGTAGTGATTCTGATTCGCAAGGGTGACGGAGAGTTTGGAGACTTCTGGGGTGTAAATGCGTGGGCCGCGAACCCCTCGCACCAGCGCAAATACCGAGAGGAGGAGAACGATGGATGAGTACAAGTTCAAGGATCTTTTGGCCGAAGAGACTGAGGCTTCGGAGCAGTCACGTGAAGAGGCACCTGCGGGCAAGGGTGAGCGTCCGAACCGTCGGAATCGCTCCGTCGTCTTCTCAGTGCGCCTAAATCACGATGAGGTTGAAGCGCTTCAAGCCCTTGCGGACAGGGCAAACCTGCCTGCCTCAACGCTGGCGCGATCGTGGCTGGTGGAGCGCATTCGACGCGAGGAGAATGCCGAGCGTGTCGAGGTTGCGTACCCGCAGAGCGGGTCTTTCGTCAGCGAGCCGAAGTTCTACGGGGGCGGTGGCGGAACCCACATCTCAGCGGCGGACGAGTCTGAAGCGGTTCGATCCGTAGTGCGACAGGAGCTCGCGCTTGCGCTGAAATCTCTAAATGACCAGTCTCACAGTGGCAGCGCGGACACTCCGCCCTCCGACTCAAAGGTTGCACCAATTCGCAGGCGCAGCCGAAGGAAATGACGGGTTGGTCCGCGTTCGACTGGCGCGGACCAACCGAGCCACTTGCTGGGTTGAATCGCCCCGGGTCTGATGGAGGCTCTCAATCCATGAAGGATGAGAGTCATGTCAGCACCAAAGAAGTTCAGCGACGAGCTGCGTGAGCGCGCCACCCGGATGGCTGTCGAGCTGCGTCGAGACCCTGCCGCCAAGAGCGGTGCGATCCGGCGAGTGGCCGAGCAGCTCGGGATGCACCCCGAGACCCTGAGGAACTGGGTGCGGCAGGCCGAGATCGACGGAGGTGTCCGTCCGGGCACCACGACCGATGACGCCAAGCGGCTGGCTGAGCTCGAGCAGGAGAACTCTGAACTCAGGCGGGCCAACGAGATCCTGCGCACGGCATCTGCTTTTTTCGCGGCAGCGGAGCTCGACCGCCGATTGAAGTGATCGTGGCCTACATCGACGAGCACAAGGATCGTGTCGTCGATGGCCGCCGGCTCGGGGTCGAGCCGATCATCGACGCCCTGCGCAGCGCAGGGGTCGAGATTGCCCCGAGCAGCTACTACGCCGCCAAGACCAGGCCGCTCTCGGCCCGGGCAGTCCGCGACGCCGAACTCGTCCCGGTGATCCGTCAGTCCACACCGGTAGCGAGTCATACTGGGCGGTATGGGCTACGCCTTCGACCTCGGGTTGGGGCGACCACCAGCGTCTCGGAGGCTGCCGGATCTGGCGAGCCGCTCGTCGTCATTTGTGTCGGTGGTCCCCGGTAGCGTTTTGGTTGCAGGGGTCGATCGGCAACGAACGCACATCGGGGGTGTTGTGGGGACGACGCATTCCATCAGCCCACCGTCGCAGCTGATCGCGGCGGCGGAGCAGGAGCAGGTGACGCAGAACGCTGCGCGGGCGCGGCAGCTGCAGGTGGTCTACGAGCTCTACCTGGCGTGTGGTGAGGACCCGACGGAGCTGGGTCCGTCGGGCGAGGCGGCCATCGAGATCGCGGGGGTGCTCGGGCTGGCCGAGGTGACCGTCCAGATCTGGATCGACACCTACCAGAAGCTCACTGGCTGGCTGCCCTGCGTCTGGGCGCTGTGTCTGAGCGGGCGGCTGGACCTGCACAAGGCGCGGGTGTTCCTCGACGCCGCGGAGACGCTGGCCGATGACCAGGAGCGGGAGCTGTTCCACGCCGACGTCGAGCGCTACCTGGCGCGGCGTGATGACCCGACCACACCGGTGGTGCGGCTGCGGCGCTCGCAGCTGCAGAACGCGGCCCGGTTCCGGGCGCTCAAACGCAAGCGCAAGCCGCAGGAGGAGACGTTCAGCGACGCGTTCGCGAAGCGGCGGGTCTGGCTGCGCCACGACGAGCACGGCATTGCCTGCTTCGGGGCCCGCACCGCCGCGCACGATCTGGTCGCGGCCGACTACCGGCTGACCCTGATCGCCAAGAAGCGCTGCCAGGACGACGATCAGGGCCGCACCCTGGAGCAGATGCGGGCCGACACCCTGGTCGACCTGATCGTGGGGCGGCTCGAGGTGACCGCACTGAACGCCGACCTGGAGGCCGACGAGACCGCCGACGGCGAGGACCCGGGCAAGACCTTCACCCACCACGACCTCGGCGCGTTCGCCCGGCCGGTGGTCAACGTGACCGTCCCGATCGGCACCCTGCTCGGCCTCGACGACGACCCGGCGATGCTGTCGGGTGACCACCCGATCCCGGCCGAGGTCGCGAGGCACATCGCCGGCCAGCCGGGCTCGACCTGGCACCGGCTGCTCACGGACGAGGCGGGCCGGTTCGTGGAGCTCTCCACGACGTCCTACGCACCGACCAAGGCGATCTGGCGCAGCGACGTGGCCCGGGACCGCTCCTGCATCTGGCCCGGCTGCGGTCGACCCTCGGTGCTGTGCGAGATCGACCACCGCATCCCCTACCCACACGGGCCCACCGACACCGAGAACACCGGGCCGCTGTGCAAGAAGCATCACCGGGCCAAGCACAGCACCGGCTACTCACTCACCAGGGACGACGACGGCACCTACGTCGTCCGCACCCGCCACGGCACCGTCTTCCGAGAAGCGCCGGGCGACCAGCTGGCTTCCTAGCGCTCGCGTCCTCCGCCATACTCCGCTCGTGGGGTTTCTCTCCAGCTCGCGCGGACGCTGGTACCTCCTGGCGCTGGCCTGGGTGGTGCTGATCGGGCTGGGCTACGGCGGGTTCGTGGAGCAGGCGCGCGACGCCGGCGAGGACCCGAAGTTCCTCGACAACCTCTACTCGACGCTGCAGCTCGCCCTGCTCGAGTACGGCGGCGGCGGCGACAACTGGCGGCTGGAGATCGCCCGGTTCGCGGCGCCTCTGATGGCGGCCGGCACGCTGGTGCAGGCGGCGTCGGTCGTGTTCAAGGAGCAGTTCCAGCGCTACCGGCTGGGGAGGTTCCGCAACCACACCGTCGTGGCGGGGCTGGGCATGTCGGGCACGCGCCTGGCGCTCTCGCTGGCCGACGCCGGCCGCAAGGTGATCGGGGTCGACTCCGACGCGCACGGGGAGGGGATCGCCGCGCTGCGCGCACACGACGTGCCGGTGCTGGCCGGTGACCCGACCGACGTAGCCGTGCTCAAGGCGGTGCGGGTGGACCGCGCGTCCTCGCTGGTCGCGCTCGGCACCGACGCCAAGAACGTGGCGGTGGCGGCCGCCGTGCGCGAGATCCCGCGCACTCGTCGCGCGGTCGACCTGCGGTGCGCGATCCACCTAGAGGACGCCGAGCTCACGGCCTACCTGCGGGGCTCCGACCTCGGCGGCGACACCGACGTACGCATCGAGTTCTTCAACCTGCACGAGCGCGGCGCGCGGGTGCTGCTCGCGGAGAACCTGGAGAGCATGACCTCCGGGAGTACGCCGCACCTGGTGGTCGTCGGCCTGGGGCAGCTCGGCCGGGCGCTGGTGCTCGCCGCCGCCCAGCAGTGGCACCAGGCCGAGTCGGGCCCGCTCGCGGCGACCCTGGTCGACCTCGACGTGGAGCGGCAGTGGCAGGCGATGGAGATGCAGCACCCCGGGCTGGTCGAGGCCGTGCACGCCCGGCTGCTCGAGCTCGACGTGGAGGCCCCCACCAAGGAGGGGCTGGCCGAGCTCACCAAACGGGTCACCGAGCACAAGCCCGGTCTCGTGGCGGTCGTCCTCGACAACGAGTCGCTCGCGCTGGCGACGGGTCTGTACCTGCACCGACTGTTCGACGACGTCACTGTGCCGATCGTCGTCCGCACCCGCGGGGACGAGGGGCTGGGCGAGGTGGTCGGGATGCACGAGGACCCGGAGCGGTCCCGCTACCCGGGCCTGCGGCTCTTCCCGCTGCTGGACCGGGCGTGCGCGCCGGCGATCATCGAGGGCGGCGTGCGGGAGCAGCTGGCGCACTCGATCTACGAGGACCACCTCACCCGCGCCGAGGCGCGAGGAGTGGAGGACCCGCCCTGGCGCGACCTCACCGACGAGCAGCAGGAGGTCAGCCGCGAGGCGGCCGACTTCCTGATCGACGCGCTCGCCGAGCTCGGCTTCGAGCTGCTGCCCCTGCGGCACTGGGGTTCGGCCGAGGTCGAGCTCACGCCCGACGAGGTGGAGAGTCTGTGCGCGCACGACCACGAGCGCTGGCGCGCGCGCCGGGAGGCGGAGGGCTGGACCTTCGACACCGTGCGTGACGCGGAAGCCAAGCGGACCCCGCAGCTGGTGCCCTGGGAGCAGCTCCGCGCCCCCTGGCGCGACTACAACCGCACGCGGATCCAGGCGATGCCCGCACTGCTGGCGCGCGCCGGTTTCGAGCTCGAACGGCAGTAGCTGCCGATAGCCTCCGACCATGAGGTTCCTCGCCGACTCCCGCCGCCGCTGGTACCTCCTGGCGATGGCATGGGTGGTCCTGCTCGTGCTCGGCTACGGCGGGTTCGTGGAGCAGGCGCAGGCACAGGACTCCGGCGAGGACTTCCTGGACAGCCTCTACAACACGCTTCAGCTCGCGCTGCTGGAGTACGGCGGAGGTGGTGACAACTGGCGGCTCGAGGTCGCTCGCTTTGCCGCACCGCTGATGGCGACCGGCACCCTCGTGCAGGCGGCCTCCGTCGTCTTCCGCGACCAGTTCCAGCGGATGCGGCTGCGCACCTTCCGGGGGCACACGATCGTGTCCGGTCTTGGTGCGAGTGGCACGCGGCTCGCCCTGGCGCTGGCGGCCGACGGCCGTCGCGTGGTCGGCGTGGACCCGAATGCGTCCGGTGCCGGCATCGCCGCGCTGCGCGCGCACGACGTACCTTGCCTGGCCGGGGACCCGACCGATCCGGCCGTGCTGCGTGCGGTCCGGGCCGACCGTGCGGTGGGCTTGGTGGCGCTGTGCGCCACTGACGCCCTGAACGTCTCGGTCGTGGTGGCCGCGCGCGAGGTGCCTCGCGACGGCCGCCGCCCCGACCTGCGCTGCTACGCGCACCTCGAGGACGCCGACCTGACCCAGCTGCTGCGTGGCACCGGTCTCGGGCGCCACGAGCACGTGCGCGTGGAGTTCTTCAACCTGCACGAGCAGGGTGCACGCGTGCTCCTCGCCGAGCACCTGGCGCTCACTCCCGACAGCGACCCGCACCTGGTCGTCGTCGGGCTCGGTCAGCTCGGCCGAGCGCTCGTCGTGTCCGCGGCGCAGCAGTGGGCGGAGCTCGGCGACTCACCACTCGTCGCCACGCTCGTCGACCTCGAGGGCGACTCGCGCTGGCAGGGCATGGTCATGCAGCACCCGGCGCTGCGGGAGGCGGTCGAGCCGACGCTGCTGGCCTTCGACGTCGACTCGCCGACCGAGGAGGCGCTCGCGGCCCTGACCGACCGGCTCAAGGCACGACGGCCGAGCCTGGTCGCGGTCGTGCTCGACGACGAGTCGCTCGCGCTGTCCACGGGCCTCTTCCTGCATCGGCTGCTGGACGACGCGACCATCCCCGTCGTCGTCCGCACCCGCGGCGACGCCGGACTCGGTCAGATCGTGACCGGTGACCGCTTCCCCGGCCTGGAGCTGTTCCCGATGCTGGACAAGGCCTGTTCACCGGCGATCATCGAGGGCGGCGTACGCGAGCGCCTCGCGCGGTCGATGCACGACGACCACCGGGCGCGCACCAGCACCGGCGGCGTCTACGACCGCTCCTGGGAGCGGCTCACCGACGAGCAGCGCGAGTCGAGCCGCCGGTCCGCCGACGGCGTCCTCGGCTCGATCACCGACCTCGGCCTCGAGCTGGTGCCACTACGGCACTGGGGTACGACGAGCAACCCGCTCACCGACGAGGAGGTCGCCGGCCTCGCCGAACGCGAGCACGAGCGCTGGCGCGTGGAGCGCGAGTCCCAGGGCTGGACCTACGGACCCGAGCGCGACGACCAGCGACAGCTCAACCCCCAGCTGGTCGACTGGTGGGAGCTGTCGGACTACTGGCGCGAGGACGGCATCGCCCGGATCCAGGGGATGCCGGCCATGCTCGCTCGGGCGGGCTTCGAGCTCGCCCGTCAGAGCTGAGCGATCAGCTGGTCGAGCTGCTGGACCATGGGCTGCAGTCCCCACTGCTGCGCCGTGGCCCGGGCCCACTGCAGTGCCTGCAGAGCCTCGTCCTTGCGGCCCAGGAGCCCGAGCAGCTCGCCGCGGTTGGCCGTCGCGAAGAGCACGCCCTGCCCGTTGTTGCTCGCCTGCGCGAGCTGGAGCTGCTGCTCGACGAGGGCGAGCGCGCCGGCGAGGTCTCCGCGGAAGCGCTGCACGATCGCCCGGTTGCCGACGCACGCGGCCAGCCCGACCTGGTCGTCGATGCGCCGGCAGATGGCCTCCTGCTCATCGAGCAGCGGCACCGCGTCGTCGTACGCCTGCCGGTTGATCAGGAGCAGTGCCCGCTCGCCGAGCGCGCGCTGCAGCGACGCGTCTTCACCCAGGCTGCGGTACGCCGAGGTCAGCGACTGCCACAGCGACTCGGCCCGCGCGACGTCACCGACCTGGTAGGCCAGCTGTACGCCGGGCTCGCCCCACTGCTTCACCGCCGAGGCGAGGCCGAGCGTCGCCGCGGACGCGGCAGCGTCGCCGTAGTCAACGACAGCGGCCGCGAAGTCCCCTTGCTGGTGGTGGATCTGCGCGCGGTTCGCCAGCACCGGCAGCAGGCTCGAGTGCACCTGCCGCTCGCGGAACCCGGGCTCTGCCAAGGCGTACTCCGCCAGGGCGTCGGCCAGCCGGTTCTCCGCGAGGGCAGCGGTGCCGAGGTTGGCGTGCGCGCTGGACACTGCCTGCGGATCGGTCGCGACGCGCAGCTCCTCCTCGTGCGCGGCGCGGCAGCCCGCGAGGTCGCCCTGCTCACGCCGGGCAGTGCCGATGATGCCGAGCGCCAGACCCACCTGCGGCATCGCGTTCGCGTTGCGGGCGGTGAGCTCGCCCTCGCGCGCGATCGCCTCGGCCTGCGGCCACGCGCCGGTGGCGGAGACGGCCAGCGCCTTGGTGACCAGGACGCGCGCGAGCAGCCCGGCGTCACCGAGCCGGCGTGCCACGGCCTCGGCCTCGGTGCTGCTCGCGACCGCGCCACTCGCGTCGCCGAGCTGGGAGCTCATCGTGGTGGTGTTGACCAGCCCTTCGACCAGGCCGCGCAGGTCGCCGGTCTCGCGGCAGCCGTCGACGTACTCCCGGGTGAGCGCGAGTGCCCCCGCGACATCACCCCGGTCGGCGAGCACCGTCGCCCGCGCCGCCAGAGCCCGGGCGACACCTGCAGGGTCGGCGTTGTCGCGACAGAGCTGCTCCTGCTCGGCGATCTTGGCCAGCGCCTCGTCGTACTCTCCTTGCTGGCGGAGCAGCTGCGCCTGGTTGCCGAGGCTGGCCTGCAGCGCGAAGCCGTCGCCGAGGTCGCGGCACAGCTGCTCCTCCTCCGCAAAGAGCGCGGCAGCCTCTTCCAGAAGGCCGCGGTCACGGCGTACCAGGGCGAGGTTGCCCAGGACCATGTGCCTGACCTTCGGGTCCTCGGTAGTGGCCTGCTGGAGCGTGCGGTCGGCCGCCTCCAGGTCGCCCGCCGCCCACAGCGCGGCACCGAGGTTGAGCAGCGCGCCGGTCCTGCGCGGTCCCTCCTCGGAGTGCTCGGCCAGGTAGCGGTGCAGGGCAAGCGCCTGCGTCGGGTAGCCCGCGTCGGTGAGCAGCCGGGCGACACCCCAGGCGAGCTGCCCGCGGTCGTGCGTCGCGGGGTCGTCGACCACGGCCTGGTAGGCGTCGGCCATCCGGTGCCCGGCCGCCTCCAGGGCGGCCCAGAGCCGGCGCAGGTCTGCCAGCGCTGTCCGGTAGGCGAGCTCGGTGAAGGAGAGGTCGGCCAGCGTCGCGGCGGCCCCGGCCGCGTCGCCCGCAGCGAGCTGGTGCCACGGCAGCTCGTCGACCTTGCGCTGCCCCAGCGGCTGCTGCTGGAAGTACGCCGACAGGCGGTCGTGCTGCGGCGACGCGTAGCGGTCGGACACCGCCGTGCCGAGGTGGTCGCTGGCGAACCCGAGCAGGCCGTTGCGGCTCAGGAGCAGCTGCTCCGCGGCGAGGTACAGCGGCGACCACGTGGCCTGGGGTACGTCGAGCAGGTCGAGCAGCTCCGCCTCGGTGAGCCCGCGACGGGCGGTGGCGAGCAGGGTGAACACGTCGCGCACCAGCCCGGGACGGTCGCGCTCGAAGTCCTGCTCGTAGCGAGCGAGCACGGTCTCGAACAGGTCGTCCACCGTCTGCGCCGCGAGCAGTCGCTCGATCAGCTCGCCGAGGGTGAAGTGGTCACCGTGCTGGCGCAGCTCGTCCAGCACCGTGCGGAGGAAGAGCGGGTTGCCGGTCAGGTCGTCGGCGACGAGCCGTCGTACGTGGACCTCGTCGAGCCCCTTCGCGAACCGGCCGAGGAACGTGGCGATGACCTCGCGTCGCTCGCGCTCGTCGAGCGGCGGCACCTCGAGCACCGGCCAGCCGCGGTTCAGCGCACGCTCCAGCGGTCGGCCGGGACCGCTGGTGAGGACGCTTCGTGTCTGCTCGGGCAGCCACAGGAGGTCGGGCGCACCGTGCTCGTCGGCGAGCCGGTCCACGCCGTCCACGACGAGCAGGACGTCGCGTGTCGCCTCCGCGAGAGCCGCCCGGAGAGCCGGCCCGTCAGCCGGTACGTCGGTGACGCCGAGCTCGCCCAGGATCCTGGCGGCCATGGCCTTCCAGTCCGCGCTGCTCGCGTTGGCGCCGACGTAGTGCTGTACGACGGCCCCGGGCTGCCTGGCGGCCCAGCTCGCGACCAGAGCCGATGCACCCGCACCCGAGGGTCCCGTCACCAACAGCGGTCCGGCCAGGTGCTCGTCGAGCCGCCTGGTCAGGGCAGGTCGCTCGACGAAGGAGGTGAACCTGCTGACGGCGTACGCCGCGTGCTCCGCGCGGTCGCGCTCCAGCGGGGTCGGTGCCTGGTCCGCCGGGAACCTCTCCTCGACCAGCGCAGTCAGGTCGCGTAGCACCTTCTCGCCCAGCGCGACCGGGTCGGCGTACTCGCGCGTCGGTTGTCCCGACGCCCGGATGCGGGTCTTGAGGTCCTCGAGCTTGGCCACGCCCTCCGCCGTCTCCTCGAGGTAGAGACTCGGGTCCGGCTGGCGCTGCACCCACGCGGGGTCGCGCAGGTAGAAGAAGGCGTGGTCGGCCGACCCGCGGTGGTTGAGCACCCCATGCAGGATCTCGAGCTCGGTCACGCTCCGGTCGCCGTCGTCGGGCACCCAGCCGTAGCGCTGACCGAGGAGCCCGATGAAGTAGGGCCGGCTCCGGTCGATCTCCGCGAGGCAGATCGGGAGCACCGCGCCCTCGGCCTTCTGCTCATCGGTCACGCCCCAGCGCAGGTCGACCTCGCTCCAGGCGACCCCGCGCTGCTCGCAGAGCCGCCGCACCTGCGGGAACACCCGCTTGACCAGCTCCTCCCGCTCGGCCTGCATGTCGCGGAACGTCGAGGAGATGAACACGCGGATGACGCGCTGCTGGGCGGTGTCTGCCGGCGGAGCCACTCCTAGCCCGCCACCACTTCGCCGGTGAACATCACGCGCTCGGCCTCCAGCGTCGCGGCGTCCGCGGCCACCGCGGCCATCTCGGGTGACTTCAGGGCCGCCTTGAGCGCGTCGGCGTCGTCGAAGTCGAGCTCCGCGACGAGGTACGGCGTGGTGCCGGGTCCGAGCCCTCGCGGCTTGGAGAACGACGCGGCGCGCAGGCCGGGCAGGGGCTTGCACAGCGGGAGGTGCTGCTCGAAGTAGTGCCGGTCGAACGCCTCGGGATCGGCCGGTGCGGCGTACTGGATGGTGAGGCGGTGGGTCATGACCCGAAACCCTAGACCCGGTAGCGTGCCGGTCAGGGGGCTGATGCCAATGGATCCTCAGGAGATGTGGGCTGCCGACGCGGCCAGCAAGGCGCTCGGCATGCACCTGGAGCATCTCGACGACGGCACCGCCCGCGTCTCGATGCAGGTGCGTGACGACATGGTCAACGGTCACGGCCTCTGCCACGGCGGGCTGGTCGCGACCCTGGCCGACAGCACGTTCGCGCTGGCCTGCAACTCACGAGGCGTGTCGACCGTCGCGGCCGGGTTCGAGATCTCCCTCCTGGCCACAGCCCATCTCGGTGAGGTGCTGGTGGCCACCGCGACCGAGCGGGTGCTGACCGGCCGGTCCGGCATCTACGACGTCACGGTGCGCAGGGGCGACGAGGTGGTGGCGGAGTTCCGCGGCCGCTCCCGGGCGATCAGGTCCTAGCGCTTCAACCCGTCGAACGCGATGGTCACCACGGCTTCGGCGAGTACGTCGGCGTCGTACCGTCCCTGGGGGCGCACCCACTCGATCAGCGAGTTGACCATGCCGAACAGGAGCTTGCTGGTGAGGTCGGCCGGCAGGTCGTCACGCAGGGAGCCCTCGTTGACAGCGGCGCGCACCAGCCGAGCCAGCTTGTCGTCGATCTCGCGACGCCGGCGCAGCGCGTCGAGCTCGGCCTCGCTGTTGCCGTGCACCCGGAGCAGCAGGGTGACCGCCGGCAGGTGCTCGACCAGCACGTGCACAGAAGCACGCACGCCGGCCCGCAGCCGCTCGTAGGCCGAGTCGCCACGGGCCTCGTCGATGACGCGGTCCAGGCCGCTGAGCGCCTCGTCGAGCGCCTGCTGCAGCAGGTGCTGCTTGCTGGGCACGTGGTGGTAGATGGCCGACTTGGAGAAGCCCAGCTCGCGGGCGAGGTCGCCCATGCTGGTGCCGTCGTACCCCTGCTTGTTGAACAGCTCGATCGCCCGCCGCAGCACGGTCTCCTGGTCGTAGCCTGGGCGGCCGCGCCGGGCAGGGGACTCGGTCATGGCTCGTACTCTGGCACAGGCACCCTTGGTTGACGTGATGCAATGGACGACATGAGTGAGCAGGGTCTGCAACGGCCCCGCCAGGTCACGGTCTCCGGTGGGATCGGCCTGGTGGGTTGTCTGGTGCTGGTGGGTGGTCTCTTCGACACGATGGCCAGCACGCGCACGGTCGACGGTCGTAACAAGGTCGACGACTTCTTGTCGCGTGTCCCCGGCAGCGGCCTGACGGTCGACGAGGGGCTCGAGCTCTGGCGCAGCACGCTGTTCGTCGCGGGGGCGATCGCCGCTGCGGCTTTCGTGCTCGGCATCTACGTCTTCCAGCGCCATAACGGCGCGCGCATCGGGTTCACCGTCGCTGCCGGGCTCCTGCTGCTCTCCATCCCCGCCGTCGGACCCCTGCCGGTCCTGCTCGGCGTCGCCGCGTTCGGGCTGTGGTCCGAGCCCGCGAGGGACTGGTTCGCCGGTCGGGCACCGCGGCCCGAGCCGGTCCGGAGCCAGGAGCAGCCTCCGCCCCGACCGATGTCACCACCGCCCGCACCGCCGCCGCCGGTGCAGCAGTCCGGTGAGCAGCCGCCGCCCTCGTCGTACCCGTACGGTGCGCGGCCGCCCGAGCAGCAGGCACCGCAGTACGACGTGCCGTGGAGCCCCCCGCCCCAGGCCGGTCCCGGCCAGCGGCCGCGCTCGGTCCTCCTCGCCGCCATGCTCACCTGGGTCTTTGCCGGCCTGACCGCGGCCGCCTCGGTGCTCGCCGGCCTCCTCATCGCCATCGACCGCAGCGGGTTCGAGCGTGAGTTCCAGAAGCAGCTCGACAAGGACCCGCAGCTCGAGGACCTCGGCGTGACCGCCGACCAGGCGATGACCTATCTCTGGGTGACGATCGCGGTCGTGGTCCTGTGGTGCATCGTCGCGGCGGTGTTCGCGTTCTTCGCCCTCCGCCGGCAGACGTGGGCCCGCGTCCTGCTGATCGTCTCCGCCACCGGCGCGGCGCTGCTCAGCCTGATCGCTGTGATTGCCATCGTGCCGCTGCTGACGCTGGTGCCCTCCGTCGCGACCATCGCCCTGCTCCTCACCCGCAGCGCCAACGCGTGGTACACCGGGCGTCCCCAGCAGCCGGCGCAGCCGCGCTCGGGCGCCTGGTAGCCGTCACGCCGGCAGCGTCACCCTGAAGACCGAGCCACCGCCCGGACTACGCCGGCAGCTCCAGCGACCTGGTTCAGCAGCAGCTGGACCCGACCGAGCAGCTCGGCCGCGGGCGATCCAGCGGTAGCCGGCGCCGCTCTCGGTGCGGATGTAGGCCGGATGGGCGGCGTCGTCACCGAGCTTGGCGCGCTTGCGTCGCTCGTCGTCGAAGCCGGAGAGGATCAGGTCGAGCCGCATCCACCGGCGCATCACCTTGACCAGCTCGATCCCGTCGGAGTCGGGCAGGTGCAGGTCGAGGATCACCAGGTCGGGGGCAGCGGCCGCGGCCAGGTCGAGGCCCTTCGCGCCGGTGCCGGCAGTCACCACGACGTACCCGTCGCCCTCCAGGACACGCTGCAAGGCGTTCAGGATGCCAGGCTCGTCGTCGACGACGGACCTTGCTCACCGCAACATGATCCGCCGAGCCCAGTCACGCGTGCCCGTCGCGCCCCACCGGGTCGGATTCAGGGTGGGGCGACCGATCTGGTGGAGACGACCTCCCACGCCTTCACCAGATGTCGAGAGTTGGGCTGGTGCGGGGCTCGCTTCCCAGGAGCCCCGCACCTGTCTTGCCCAGCTTGCCGACCGAGTCAGCGTGCGAGGTCAGCCTTGCGGAGCCGGGTCACCGCCTCTTCGAGCACCGGCGTCTGCTTGCAGAACGCCCAGCGGACCAGGTGGCGGCCCTCCTCCCGGTCGTCGTAGAAGACCTGGGCCGGGATCGCCACGACTCCGGCCCGCTCCGGCAGCGCGAGGCAGAACTGCAGCCCGTCGTCGTACCCGAACCGGCGTACGTCGGACAGCGCGAAGTAAGTCCCCGCGGGGGTGAACACGTCGAGCCCAGCCTCCCGCAGCCCCTCGCACAGCAGGTCGCGCTTGCCCTGCAGGTCCTTGGCCAGGCCCGCGAAGAACGCCTCCTCGTGACGCAGCGCGTGGGCCACCGCCGGCTGCAGCGGGGCGGCGTTGGTGAACGTGAGCCACTGCTTCGCCGCAAGCACCGTCTGCACCAGCTCCGGGGAGCCGGTGACCCAGCCGACCTTCCAGCCCGTGAACGAGAACGTCTTGCCCTGGCTGGAGATCGTGACCGTGCGGTCTGCCATGCCGGGCAGGGTCGCAAGCGGCACGTGATGGTGGTGGTCGAAGGTCAGGTGCTCGTAGACCTCGTCGGTCACCACGACGAGGTCGTGTGCCACGGCCACCTCGGCGATGGCGGCCAGCTCTGTACGCGTCAGCACCGAGCCCGTCGGGTTGTGCGGTGTGTTCACCAGCATCGCCACGGTGCGCTCGGACACGGCGGACCGCAGCTCGTCGAGGTCGAGCCGGAAGTCGGGCGCGCGCAGCGTCACCGGCCGTCGTACGCCGCCGGCCATCTCGATCGTCGCGACATAGCTGTCGTAGAAGGGCTCCAGCACGACCACCTCGTCGCCCGGGTTGACCAGCGCCAGGATCGCTGCCGCGATCGCCTCGGTCGCCCCCGCGGTCACGATCACCTGCGTCGCCGGGTCCAGCTCGATGCCGTAGTGACGCTGCTGGTGCTCGGCGATCGCCTCGCGAAGCTCAGGTACGCCGGGGCCGGGGGCGTACTGGTTGCGGCCGCCCCGCAGAGCCGCCTGCGCGACGTCGAGCACCGCTGCCGGCCCCTCCTCGTCGGGGAAGCCCTGGCCCAGGTTGATCGCGCCGGTGCTGGTCGCGAGGGCGGACATCGTGGTGAAGATCGTGGGGGGCACGTTGCGCAGCCGGGCGGCAAGGCGGGGCAGGTCGACCATGCCCCTCAAACTAGCCGCCGCATGCCAGGATCGACGCATGCGACGGGTGGCGTTCTGGCTGGGGACCGGGATGATCCTCGCGGGACTCGCGCTGCTCGGCTACTTCCTCTGGCAGTTCTTCGGCACCAACATCGTGGCCCGGCACAAGCAGGAGGAGAACGTCACCGCGCTGCGCGAGGACTGGGGAGCCGGGGAAGGCAGGAGCGCCGAACGCGGCGAGGTGCCGCTCGGAGACGCGTCGGCCCTGGTCCGGATCTCCAGGTTCGGCCGGTCCTACGTGATGCCCGTCCTGGAGGGTACGACGGGCGACGTGCTGTCCCAGGGGTTCGGGCACTTCGAGGACTCCGCCGGCCCGGGCCAGCAGGGCAACTACGCCCTCGCGGCTCACCGGGTCACCCACGGCGAGCCGCTGCGGCGCATGCCCGACCTGCGACCGGGCGACAAGGTGCTGGTGGAGACGCGGACCGCGGTCTACACCTACGTGCTCGACACCGACCCGCGCGACCTCGTCGTACCCTTCTCCGCCGGCTGGGTCCTGGACGAGCTCCCCGACAACCCGGACGAAGGCGGCGTCGAGCCGGACCCGGGGGCCAGCCAGAAGCTGATCACCCTGACCACGTGCTCGGAGATCTTCCACACCGACGACCGGATGATCGCCTTCGGCCACCTCATGTCCGTCCGAACCAAGTGACCGACGCTGGTCGAGCAGCGAAGCGAAGCGAGCGTCCGTCGAGACCACTGGTGACGGACCCGCTCACCCAACCAGGCACACTAGGCGCCATGAGCGCGCGCGACGACCTCCTGCAGCACATCAAGACCAAGGCCGTCGTGCACGGCAAGGTGACGCTGTCCTCCGGCAAGGAGGCCGACTACTACATCGACCTCCGCCGCATCACCCTCGACGGCACGGCCGCGCCACTGGTCGGCCAGGTGATGCTCGAGCTGACCCAGGACGTCGAGTACGACGCCGTCGGCGGGCTCACCCTCGGCGCCGATCCCGTGGCCACCTCGATGCTGCACGCGACAGCAGCCACCGGCGGGGTGCTGGACGCGTTCGTCGTACGCAAGGAGTCGAAGTCCCACGGCCTCCAGCGCCGCATCGAGGGCACCGAGGTCGCCGGCCGCCGAGTGCTCGCCGTGGAGGACACCTCCACCACTGGCGGCTCCGTGCTCACCGCCGTGCAGGCGCTGCGCGAGGCCGGTGCCGAGGTCGTGGCGGTCGCCGTCATCGTCGACCGGGACACCGGCGCGAAGGAGAAGGTCGAGGCCGAGGGAGTGCCGTACCTCTACGCCTTCGGCAAGGACGAGCTCGGCTTGTCCTGACGGCGGTGCTTCCAGTACTCGTAGGCCATCGGCAGGACTGAGACGGCGACGATCAGCAGGATCGCCGCCTCGAGGTTCTTCTCCAGGCTCGGCACGGCGTCACCGAGGAAGTAGCCGACCAGGGTCAGACCGGTCGCCCACAGCACGGCACCGACGAAGGACCATCCGAAGAACCGGCGACGGTCCATCTCGCCCGCACCGGCGATGACCGTGATGAAGGTGCGCACGATCGGCACGAACCGCCCGAGGACCAGCGCCTTGTTGCCGTAGCGCTCGAAGAAGTCGTGGGTCTTCTCGTAGTTCCTCATGTTCAGGAACCGGCCCTCGCGGTGGAACAGCGGTGGCCCGACCTTGCGCCCGATCTCGTAGCCCACGACGTTGCCCGCGAACGCCGCGGCGCTGAGGATCACGCACGCGACGGCGATGTTGAAGTCGAGCTTGTCGGTCGCGATGAACAGTCCCACCGCGAACAGCAGCGAGTCGCCCGGAAGGATCGGGAAGAGCAGCCCGCACTCCACGAAGATGATCACGACGGACGCCCAGAACATCTGGTCGCCGAACTCGCGCAGCCACCACGCCGGGTCCATCCATTCGATGCCGAGCAGGAGGGGCGAGAGCATGTCGATCACTCCAAAACCCTAGCCTGACCTTGTGACCGACGACCCGCGCGCGCCGTACGACCCGATGCCGCACGGGCCCGCAGAGGTCGGCCTTGGGCCGTGGGAGGGCGAGTGGCCCACTGGCGAGCAGTACGACGAGCAGCTGCTCCGTGACGGCGACCGACGCAACGTCGTGGACCGCTACCGCTACTGGTCGATGGAGGCCATCGTCGCCGACCTCGACGCGCGCCGGCACGACTTCCACGTCGCGATCGAGAACTGGCAGCACGACTTCAACATCGGCACGATCGTCCGCACCGCCAACGCCTTCCTGGCCCGCGAGGTCCACATCGTCGGCAACCGCCGCTGGAACCGGCGCGGCGCGATGGTGACCGACCGCTACCAGCACGTCCACCACCACCCGTCCGTCGCCGAGCTCGCCGAGCAGCTGCACGCCGACGGCGTCGTCCTGCTGGGCATCGACAACCTCCCGGGCTCCGCACACCTGGAGACGCTCGAGCTGCCGCGCAAGGTGTGCCTGCTGTTCGGCCAGGAGGGGCCGGGCCTGTCCGACGCGGCGCGCGACGCCTGCGACGGCACCTTCTCGATCGCCCAGTTCGGCTCGACCCGCTCGATCAACGCCTCGGCCGCCGCCGCGATCGCGATGCACACCTGGATCCGGCAGCACGCCGACCTCAGCGACGAGTCAGCCTGGCGGGGATGAAGGGGGGAGTCGGCGGGCGCTCCGGCTCGTAGGACGTCGCGTTGTACACAATGCGGTCCGGGATCTGGGCGGTCCCGCGACCACACTAGAGTGGGCGTTGACCAGCGAATGTGACCCAGGAGACACCCAAGATGCCCATCGCGACTCCCGAGACCTACGCCGCCATGCTCGACAAGGCCAAGAGCAACGCCTTCGCCTTCCCGGCGATCAACGTGTCCTCGTCGCAGACGCTCAACGCCGCGCTGCAGGGCTTCGCCGACGCCGAGTCCGACGGGATCATCCAGGTCTCCACGGGCGGCGCGGAGTACCTCTCCGGCCCGAACGTGAAGAACATGGTGACGGGTTCGCTCGCCTTCGCCGCCTACGCGGCCGAGGTGGCCAAGAACTACCCGGTCAACATCGCGCTGCACACCGACCACTGCCCGAAGGACAAGCTCGACGGGTTCGTCCGGCCGCTCCTGGCCGCGTCGATCGACCGCGGCACGCCGTACTTCCAGTCGCACATGTGGGACGGCTCCGCCGTACCCCTGGAGGAGAACCTCGTCATCGCCGAGGAGCTGCTCGAGCTCTCCGCCAAGGCCCAGGTCATCCTCGAGATCGAGGTCGGCGTGGTGGGCGGCGAGGAGGACGGCGTCGTGGGGGAGATCGACGAGAAGCTCTACACCACTCCCGAGGACGCCCTTGCCACCGTCGAGGCGCTCGGCATCGGCGAGAAGGGCCGCTACATGACGGCCCTGACGTTCGGCAACGTGCACGGCGTCTACAAGCCGGGCAACGTCAAGCTCCGCCCGGAGATCCTGCGCGACGCGCAGCAGGCCGTGGTCGACAAGCTCGGCCTCGACTCCGGCGCCAAGCCGTTCGACCTCGTCTTCCACGGCGGCTCGGGCTCGCTACCCGAGGAGATCGCCGCCGCGGTGTCCTACGGCGTGGTGAAGATGAACGTCGACACCGACACCCAGTACGCCTTCACCCGGCCGGTCGCCACGCACATGTTGACCAAGTACGAAGGCGTGCTGAAGGTCGACGGCGAGGTCGGCGACAAGAAGGCCTACGACCCCCGCGCGTGGGGCAAGGCCGCCGAGGCGGGCATGGCCGCACGCGTGGTGGAGGCCTGCGAGAACCTCTCCAGCGTGGGGCAGAAGCTCTAGGTCGCCGCCGTCTCTGCGGCCGGCTCGCGTGCGGCGAAGCCTCCTCCGGTCGGGCGCGCGAAGAACGCGACGGCGGCGAGGCCGAGCAGCAGCACCGCCGGAGTGAGCAGCAGCGCCTGACCCATGGAGTCGCTGAACGCTGCGTGTGCCTGCTCGGGCAGACCGCTGCCCGACGAGCGGCTCGGGTCGAACTCCAGCCCCTTGGCGGCGAGGCGTGCGTCCATGAGCAGGGCGATCGCCGCCGAGCCGAGCACGGCGCCCACCTGCCGCATCGCGTTGTAGACACCGGCCCCGGCCCCCGCCAGGTGCATCGGCAGGTTGCGGGTCGCCGTGGCGGTCAGGGGGGCCCAGATGCCTGCGCTGCCGGCGCCCATCAGCCCCATCGGCAGGAGCAGCTGCCAAGTGGGGGAGTCCGGGGTCATTGCCAGGGACAGCCACACCAGCGACACGGCCAGCGCGGTGAAACCGACGGCGGTGATCGCCCGCGGGTGCACCCGGTCGGTGAGCTTGCCGATGCCGGGCGCCAGCACGATCGACATCACCGCCATCGGCACCAGCAGCAGCGCCGACCTGGTCGGGGAGAGGTCTCGGACCAGCTGGGCATAGAGCATCACCGGGAAGCCCATCGCGGTGAACGCGAAGCTCACCGTCGCGATGCCGACGTTGGCGAGCGAGAAGTTGCGGTCGACGAACAGCTTGAGCGGGACGAGGGGTTCGTTGCGGTTGCGCGCCTGCCAGAGCACGAAGCCGGCCAGCACCACGACGCCGCCTGCGATCATCGTCCAGATCAGGGCGTCCCAGTCCTGCTGGTGTCCCTCCTGGATGCCGAAGACCAGCAGGAACATGCCGACGCCGCTCAGGGCCACCCCGAGCCAGTCGAACTTGTGGGGGTGGGTCGGCAGGCTGGGCACCAGCCGCCACGCCAGGACGAACGCCAGCAGCCCGATCGGGATGTTGATGAAGAAGATCCACTCCCAGCCGAGCGAGTCGACCAGGATGCCGCCCAGCAGGGGGCCGACCAGCACGGCCACACCCGCCGTCGCGCCCCACAGCGAGGTGGCCTGGCCACGACGCTCCGCGGGGAAGATGCGGGTGATGATCGCCATCGTCTGGGGCGTCATGAACCCTGCGCCGAGACCCTGCACGACCCGCGCGGCGATCAGCCCCTCGACCGAGCCGGTGAGGCCGCAGGCCAGCGACGAGAGCGTGAAGATGACCAGGCCGAAGAGGTAGACCTGCTTCTGCCCGAACCGGTCACCCAGGCGCCCGGTGATGAGCACGGGCACGGCGTAGGCGAGCAGGTAGGCGCTGGTCACCCACACGACCGAGTTGACCTCGGCGTGCAGGTCCTCGATGACGGCGGGCGTCGCGACCGACACGATCGTGGTGTCGATCATGATCATGAAGAAGCCGAGCACCAGGGCCCAGAGAGCCGGCCACGGGTCCTTGTCCTGGGTCATGTCGCTACTCAACAGCACAGCGGGGACAATTGCTCCATGACCTTCCAGGACCTGATGGCCGGACCACCCCCCACCCAGCTTCCCGAGGACCCCGCAGCCGCTGAGCTGGCCGCCGGTTCACCGACCGCCGACGTCGTACGCTCCCACCCGGAGTCGCCGCTCGCCTGGGCGACCCTCGCCGAGGAGGCCCGCGATGCGGGTGCGGAGGACCTGACCGTCTACGCCTACGCCCGGGTCGGCTACCACCGCAGCCTCGACCTGCTCCGCCGCAACGGCTGGAAGGGCCACGGCCCCGTCCCGTGGGAGCACGAGCCGAACCGGGGCTTCCTGCGCGCGCTGGCCGCCCTCTCGCGAGCGGCCGGGGCCATCGGCGAGACGGCCGAGGAGGAGAGGTGCGCGACGTTCTTGCGGGACTCGTCCGCCACGGCCGCCTCCGAGCTGCTGTAAAGCGGGGTTATTGCTCGTTTAGCCAGGTTCGAGCACCGCGGAGGTGGAGACAGCCCCGCGGAAGTTGTCAGGGATAGCTGCCCGGGTAGCGGCGCATCGTCTCGGTCGCCTCGCGCAGCAGCCGTGCCCGCGCCCGCACTCGAGCCTCGCCGTAGAAGTCGGCCGTGATGATCCGCGAGACCCCGAGCGACATCGAGCGGAGCCAGTCCTCTCGCTTCTTCTCCTCCCAGAGGACCTGCTCGACCGGGCGGTCTGCCACGCCTCCCCGCTCACGCCCGACGTACTTGATGCGCCCGTCGTACTCGAACACGTGACGGCCGACCAGCAGGTCGACGTATGCATTGCGCCGCCCGTCGGTGATCCTCACTTGCGTGCGCGCGCTGCCGAGGCCGAGCTCCCCCACGAGCACGCGAGCCCGGGACTCGCCGATCGTCTCGGCCCCCCGGTCCGCGAACTGCGAGGCCTCGCGAGCATCGACGATCCCGGGCCAGTTCCGCATGCCGCGAGCCACCCGGTCGAGGTCGGCTCGCGTCGCCCCGCGTCTCAGGGCGGCGTCGCAGGCGCACACCCCGGCCTCGAACCCGTGCTCGCGACCGACGTCGAGCGCCGTGCGAGCGGGTGCGGTCATCACCAGTCCGTCGTGGGTGACAAGGTCGCGATCAGGTACCGCAGCGGGGTGGTGTCGTACGCCGTGCTCGCCGCGGCCCCCGCCTGTCCGCGGTCGCGTCACGTGGACGATCACCCGCCACTCGGGAAGGAGCGGGAAGCCGAGAAGAGCGGCCGCTGACGTGTGGCTCGGGTAGGCGTTGTGCTCGAGGTTGAGCATGGCTGCTCGCACCTCGAGGCGGTAGCGGTCGTTGTCGCCGCCGGCATCCCACAGGGACCGCTCCGCATAGACTCCCCGGCGTACGACGACCCAGGCGCCGCCCTTCTGCGTCTTGGTGCGCAGCTCGCTGGGGGAGTAGCCGCAACGCTCGGCCTCTTGTCGGCGGAACACGCCCCGGTTGCGGACCGCGATCGCCATCAGGTCAGGTCTCATGCGGTCGAGGGTCGTCGCTGCACGGGGTGGTTTGCTGACGAGTGTCGACGCTCGGTGGACAAGTCGACCTGGGGAGAATCGTGGCCGACTTCTGGACCGCTGTTGCCACTTCGCACGGGCCCTGCACCGGCTAAACGAGCGATAACCCCGCTTTACATGCCGCTCGGCCCACCCACCGCCAAACCCCAGGCATGCCGCGAGGCGCCGGAATCGTCCCCTGCTGCCATTCCGACGCCTCGCCGTTGAGAAGGTCGCCACACCCACCCGAGAGGGAGAGGCGACGCGAAAAGCATGCAACGGTGGGGTGCCGGTGGTGTGACCAGTTCCTGCCATTGGCACTAAGATGCCAGCGTGACCTTGGAGGCGGGCCCGGACTCCCCGCTGGCTGCTCTCGGTTTCGACCCAGCGGCCCAGCGGGTGTACGGCGTGGTGCTGCGCAACCCGGGCTCCCGGTCCGAGGACGTCGGCTGGATGAGCGGGCTGGAGGGTGACGTGGTCGAGGCGATCCTCGACGGGCTCCAGGGCGCCGGCCTGGTACGACGCGACGGCGCCCTCGTGCAGCCGCTCCCTCCCGAGGACGCGATCGGCCGTCTCCTCGTCACCCGCGCGGCGGAGCTGCGGTCGGTGCGCGACGAGCTGGAGGAGGCTCGGAGGCGACTGCCGCACTACGTCGCGTTGCACCACGCCAGCGCCGCGACCACGGGCGAGGTCGTCACGCTCGAGGTGATCCGAGGTCGCGACCTGGTGGGCCTGATGCCCGGCCTGGCCGCGAGCGCGCCCGGCGAGATGCTCTTCCTACGGCCCGACCAGTGGCGGTACGACGACGGCCGGCGGGCGGACGACGTCGTGATCCAACTGATCCGGGAGGGCCGGTCGTCCCGGGTGCTCTACCCGGCCCGCGCGCTCGAGGAGGCTCCGGCCGCCGTACGCACGCGAGCCGACCAGGGCGAGCAGGTCCGCTTCCTGACCTCGCTCCCGACCCGCCTGGCGATCTTCGGCACGGGGGTGGCGCTGCTGCCGGTGCGGCTGGGCAGTGACGCCGAACGGGTGCTGGTGATCCGCCAGGAGTCGCTCGTCGCAGCTCTGAGGCTCTACTTCGAGGGGCTGTGGGAACGTGGGCTGTCGTTGCCGGGGCTCGATCCGGCGGCCGAGGGAGGCCCGGACCGGCGGCTGTTCCTCGAGCAGCTCGCGTCCGGCGCGAAGGACGAGCAGATCGCCCGGGCCCTGGGCATGAGCCTGCGCACCGTACGCCGTCGCATCGCCGACATCATGACGGCGCTGGGGGCCGAGTCGCGGTTCCAGGCCGGGACGGAAGCGGTCCGGCGCGGCTGGCTGTAGTAGAGTCCAGTCGCAAGAGCCCGGTGCTGTTGCGCCGGGTCTTTCTTTTTGTTCGGACGTGTCGATAAGAGGTGAGCATGCCCGCGATCGTGGTGCTCGGTGCCCAGTGGGGGGACGAGGGCAAGGGGAAGGCGACCGACCTTCTCGGCTCCAGCATTGATTATTGCGTCAGGACCTCCGGCGGAAACAATGCCGGCCACACCATCGTCGTCAACGGCGAGAAGTTCGCGACCCACCTGCTTCCCAGCGGCGTCATCACCCCCGGCTGCATCCCGGTGATCGGCAACGGCGTGGTCATCGACGCGCGCGTGATGTTCGAGGAGGTCGACGGGCTCGCCAAGCGTGGCGTCGACACCTCCACCTTGCTGGTCTCGGCCAACGCGCACCTGATCACCAGCTACCACACCAACATCGACAAGACGACCGAGCGGTTCCTCGGCAAGAAGCAGATCGGTACGACGGGCCGCGGCATCGGTCCGGCGTACGCCGACAAGATCAACCGCGTCGGTGTTCGCGTGGCCGACGTACTCGACGAGAAGATCCTGGCCGAGAAGGTCGAGGCCGCTCTCGAGGTGAAGAACCACCTGCTGGTCAAGGTCTACAACCGCCGCGCGATCAGCGTGCAGGAGATCCTCGACGAGATCGGGGACTACGCCGACCGGCTCAAGCCGATGATCACCGACGTGTCCCTGCTGCTCAACCGTGAGCTCGACGGCGGCAAGGTCGTCCTGTTCGAGGGCGCCCAGGCGACGATGCTCGACGTCGACCACGGCACCTACCCGTTCGTGACCAGCAGCAGCCCGACCAGCGGCGGTGTCTGCACGGGCGCCGGCATCGGCCCTGGCCGGATCGACCGGATCATCGGCGTGATCAAGGCCTACACGACCCGCGTCGGCTCCGGGCCGTTCCCGACCGAGCTGTTCGACGACGACGGCGAGCAGCTGCGCCAGATCGGTGCCGAGTTCGGCACGACGACCGGGCGTCCCCGCCGCTGCGGCTGGTACGACGCGGTCATCGCCCGCTACGCCGCGCGCATCAACGGTCTGACCGAGTTCTTCCTCACCAAGCTCGACGTGCTCGGCGACTGGGAGCGCATCCCGGTCTGCGTCGGCTACGAGATCGACGGCGTGCGCCACGACGAGATGCCGATGACGCAGACCGAGTTCCACCACGCCAAGCCCGTCTACGAGTTCCTCGACGGCTGGAAGGAGGACATCTCCGCGTGCCGCACCTTCGAGGACCTGCCGAAGAACGCGCAGCGCTACGTCCGTGCGCTCGAGGACATGTCCGGTGCCCCGTTCTGGGGTGTGGGCGTGGGTCCCGGCCGCGAAGAGACCATCGTGCTCCGTTGACTGTTGTCGCCGCCATGCTGCCGGCCTGCGGCTAGCCGCCGTTGCTCGAGAAGTGCTGGTAGTCCGGGTGTGCCCACCGCGCGCCCCAGAGCCACCCGCGAGCGCGCAGGACCCTGGTGACGATGCTGGAGCGGAAGAGCATCCCCTCGCGCGCGTGTCCGCGACGTAGGTAGGTGCGGGCGAACGACGGGTAGACCCGGCTGGCGGTGACGTAGGGGTTGCGGACGGTGTTGACGTCGATCGCGTTGCCGTAGGAGTGCTGCGAGAGCCGGTAGGGGTTGCCCGTCACCGTGCGGCAGTTGAACGCGGAGGTGTTGTCGGCCCGCATCGCCGCGAGGTCCGACCCGGTCGGCGTGCGCCGTCCCCCGGCGTAGAAGTGCTCGGCCGGCACTAGCTGCTTGAACGGGAACCCGCGACGCAGGGCGGCCACCAGCATGGCCTTCACCGCAGGTACGGCGCGCGCGGAGACGACGACTCTTCCTCGTCGTACGCGCCCTGAGTAGGTGACGTGGTTGACCGTGACCCGGCGGAGCTGGGCCGGCCCGACCGGACACCCGGTGCGGTAGGAGTGGCGGACGTCCGACGACTGCAGCGGCCCGGAGACGACCAAGTCGGGCTTGGCGGTGACCTCGCGGCTGACCACGGCGGACCGCACTCCCTCGGCGACGGCCCGGAAGCGCAGCAGCTGGAGCCGGGTGGGCCGCTGGCCGAACGCGAACCGGCCGGCAGAGTCGGTGGTCGTGCGCGCGACGGTCTGCCACGGCTTGCCACTGGTCTTGCGCTCCAGGGAGACCGCGACCGAGCGCACCGGGGCGACGGCCCCGCGCAGCGTGCTCGCGCGAAGTGCCACGAGAGCGGGCACGGTGAGGGACACGCTGCGCGGCAGGGGCGTGATCGTCACCGTCACGGTCGCTGTCGCGGTGAGCTCCCCGTCGCTGACGACGTAGTCGAAGGTGGCGGTGCCGGTGTCGGTCGGCGCGGCACGGAACGTGACGACCTCAGGCGTGAACGTCACCCTGGCGTCGCCGGTCGTCGACACCACGGTCAGGGGACCGGGCACCCCGTCGTCGGTGTCGTTGGCGAGCACCGGGATCTCCACGGCCTCGCCCGCCCGGACGGATGCGGCGTCGGACTGAGCGACCGGGGCGGTGTTCGGCGGCGGCTCGTCGAGGGCGTGCGCCTGGCCGGACGGGACGAGCAGCGCTGCCGCCAGCAGGGTCGCCGCACGCCTCATGACGCAGCCACCAGGGCTCGGATCCGGCGGACCTCGTCGGGGGTGAACGGCGGTGAGTCCCAGGTGGTCGACGCCGCCATCAGCAGCACACCCGTGCCACGTCGTACGACGAGCTCGACCCAGGGGTCCGAGTCAGGCGTCCGGTCGTTGACCGGGCCGCGCACCTGCGAGACGTAGGGTCCGACCGCCTGGCCGCCGCTTCGCCCGCGGCACGCCCTGATGTCGCGGCTGCGCGCGGACACGAACCCCCGCGCCTGTGACACCCGGCCGAACTCGACCCGCACCGCCACCACGGGCTGGCCGCGGTAGGTGTAGTCCACCTCGAACGCGTGCGTGGGCGTCGGCAGGCCGGAGCGCGGACACCCGAGAGGTACGGCGAGCGAGGTGACCTCGCCCGGGTCGCGCTCCAGCCCGGGCGTGCCGTTGCCGACGTAGCCGCCCTCCGCGTCCCCCGGGTCCACACGGTAGCTCCAGCCCGGGCCCAGGTCCTTGGGCGCCGGGAAGGCGGCGATCGTGAGTGGGCCGGCCGAGGTCGCGGGTGCGTCGGTGGGAGCCGACGCGGGCGTGGTGGGATCCAGCTCGGGAGAGGTCTCGCGTGGTGCCGGCGCGGGGGTGGAGGAACAAGCAGCGCAGAACGCCAGCATCGTGACGACTGCCGCGAGCCTCCCCATGAGCCCGAACCTAGCAAGCGCGAGGGCGGCGGACGGGGAGGTGACGCCCGGCCCGCCGCGGCACTACGGTCGGCCCATGGTGGATCCCGAGCAGGCCGTCGACAGGTTCAACGAGATCTTCGGGAAGCATGAGGGCTGTCGCGCGCTGCACGCCAAGGGGCGTTTCTACCAGGGCACGTTCACCGCCACCGAGAGTGCGGCTCTGCAGTGTCGCGCGCTGCACCTGCAGGGCGACCCGGTGCCGGTCCGGGTGCGGTTCTCCAACGCGGCCGGCAACCCCCACTACGGCGACACCGTCCACGACGTCCGGGGGATGGCGGTCTCCTTCCGGCTGCCCGACGGGACCGCGACCGACCTGCTCGGGCAGACCGCGCCGCGCTTCCCGGTGCGCACCGTCGAGGCCTTCCTGGAGCTGACCGCCCTCGCCACCAAGCGCCACCTTGTCCCGCTGTTCATGGCCAAGCATCCCGACGCGATCCCGGCCATGCTCGCCAACCTCCGCGCGGTCGTGCCGCCGCACTCGTACGCCGAGGCGACGTACCACCCGATCCACGCCTACAAATGGATCGCGCCCGACGGCAAGGAGTCCTGGGTGCGTTACCGGATGCTCCCGCAGGCGGGGGAGTCCGACCGGCTCGACCAGACCTTCAGCGGCAAGAACCGGCTGCAGGACGAGCTCGCCGCGCGGCTGGACGCGGGTCCTGTGCGCTTCACGCTCAGCGTGCAGGTCGCCCGCGCCGACGACGACCCGCATGACCCGATGTCGGTGTGGGGCAGGAACTCCCGCCACCTCGACGCCGGCACGATCGAGGTGACCGCGCTCGACCCCGCCCGGGAGCAGAACGGCGAGGTGGTGGTCTTCGACCCGACCCGGGTCGTGGACGGGATCGAGCTCTCCGACGACCCGATCCTGCGCTACCGTCCGGCGGCGTACTCGGCGTCCGTGTCTCGTCGCGCCTGAGGTGTATACTTGAGGTAGATACGAAGGGGTCGCGATGAGAACCACGAGGTTGTTCATGAGCAACAAGACCCAAGCCGTGCGCCTGCCCAAGGACGTCGCGTTTCCTGACGGTGTTGACGAGGTCGAGATCCTGGTTGTCGGAGACTCGCGCGTCATCACGCCCAAAGGACGGCGACTGGCGCACTGGCTGAAGCACGGGCGGTTCGTCCCGGACTTTCCGGATCGCGACCAGCCGCCCGAGCAGGAGCGCTCCTTCTGGTGACCACGCACCTGCTGGACACGGACATCGTCATCGAGATGCTCCGTGGGCCCCGCCCTCGGCTGATAGCCCACCTGACGGCACACGAGGGCGCGCTCGGAGTCTCGACCGTCAGTCTGGCCGAGCTCACCTTCGGCGCGCACCGCTCGCGCGATCCGAGGCACAGCCTCGGCGCGCTGGACGATGTGAAGGCCCTGTTCGAGATCCTCGACTTCGACGACGAGGCCGCTCGGCACGCCGGGGAGCTCAGGTCGAGCCTGGTGGGCAAGGGCGTCACCATCGGGCCGTACGACGTCCTCATCGCCGGGCATGCCCGGTCCCACGGCCTGACCGTCGCGACCGGGAACGTGCGGGAGTTCAGGCGCGTCCCAGGACTGCTCGTCGAGAACTGGCGACGCTGAGCACGCCGTAGACTCACTGCACGTGAAAACCCTTGTCATCGGCTCCGGCGGCCGTGAGCACGCGCTCGCCCTGGGGCTCTCCCGCGACCCGCACGTCACCGAGGTCCACGCGGCGCCGGGCAACCCGGGCATGGCGGCCATCGCCGCGCTGCACGACGTCGACCCCATGTCAGGCGAGGCGGTCACTGCGCTGGCTCAGCGGATCGGCGCCGACCTCGTCGTCGTCGGCCCGGAGGCCCCGCTCGTCGCCGGGGTCGCGGACGCCCTGCGTGAGGCCGGGATCGACGTGTTCGGCCCCTCCGCCGCTGCCGCGCAGATCGAGGGCTCCAAGGCGTTCGCCAAGGACGTGATGGCCGGTGCCGACGTGCCGACCGCCATGGCCCGGGTGTGCACCACGGCAGCGGAGGCGGCCGACGCGCTCGACTCGTTCGGTGCGCCGTACGTCGTGAAGGACGACGGGCTCGCGGCCGGCAAGGGCGTCGTGGTCACGCACTCCCGCGAGGTCGCGCTCGCCCATGCGATCGCCTGCGAGCGGGTGGTGATCGAGGAGCATCTCGACGGCCCCGAGGTCTCGCTCTTCGCCATCACCGACGGCACGACGGTCTACCCGCTCCAGCCGGCGCAGGACTTCAAGCGTGCGTACGACGGCGACGAGGGACCCAACACCGGGGGCATGGGCGCCTACACGCCGCTGCCCTGGGCACCCGAGGGCTTGGTCGAGGAGGTCTACGAGCGGGTCCTCGTGCCGACGGTGCGCGAGATGGCCAACCGTGGCGCGACGTTCAGCGGGCTGCTCTACGCCGGCCTCGCCCTGACCAAGCGAGGTGTCCGCGTGATCGAGTTCAACGCGCGCTTCGGCGACCCCGAGACGCAGGCGCTGCTCTCGATGCTCGACTCGCCGCTCGGCGTACTCCTGCAGGCCGCCGCCCAAGGCCGCCTGCACGAGGTCGACCCGCCGCGTTGGAAGGACGGTGCCGCGGTGGCCGTCGTCGTCGCGGCCGAGGGCTACCCCGAGTCGCCGCGGAAGGGCGACGCGATCAGCGGCGTCGACGAGGCCAACGAGCTCGAGGGTGTCGACGTGATCCACGCCGGCACCGCCGTACGCGACGGGGAGCTGGTCACCGCCGGGGGCCGCGTGCTGGCCGTCACCGCCAACGGCTCCTCGATCAAGCAGGCCCGACAGCGCGCGTACGACGGCGTCGCCCTCATCAAGATCGACGGCTCCCACCACCGCACCGACATCGCCGAGAAGGTAGCCACGTGAGCATTCCCAACGTCCTCGCCAACCGCTACGCCGGTGCCGACCTCGTCCAGATCTGGTCGCCCGAGCACAAGATCGTGCTCGAGCGGCAGCTCTGGATCGCGGTGCTCAAGGCTCAGAAGGACCTCGGCATCGACGTGCCCGACGGGGTCGTCGAGGCCTACGAGAAGGTCGTCGACCAGGTCGACCTCGCCTCGATCGCTGCACGCGAGCGGGTCACCCGGCACGACGTGAAGGCGCGCATCGAGGAGTTCGCCGACCTCGCCGGACACGAGCACATCCACAAGGGCATGACGTCTCGCGACCTCACCGAGAACGTCGAGCAGCTGCAGGTCCGCGCGTCGCTGCACCTCGTCCGCGACCGTGTCGTCGCCTCGCTGGCTCGCCTGGCGCGGCTCGCCACCGAGCACGAGACCCTCGTCATGGCCGGCCGCTCGCACAACGTGGCGGCCCAGGCCACCACGCTCGGCAAGCGGTTCGCCACGATCGCCGACGAGCAGCTGGTCGCGCTGCAGCGTCTGGAGGAGTTGATCGCCCGCTACCCGCTCCGCGGCATCAAGGGCCCCGTGGGCACCGCCCAGGACATGCTGGACCTGCTCGACGGCGATGCCGAGAAGCTCGCCTCGCTCGAGGAGCGGGTGGCGGCGCACCTCGGCTTCGACAACGTGCTGACCAGCGTCGGCCAGGTCTACCCGCGGTCCCTCGACTTCGACGTGGTCTCCGCCCTCGTGCAGGTGGTGGCCGCGCCGAGCAACCTGGCCACCACGATCCGGCTGATGGCCGGCATCGAGCTGGTGACCGAGGGGTTCAAGGAGGGCCAGGTCGGCTCCTCCGCGATGCCGCACAAGATGAACACGCGCTCGTGCGAGCGGGTCAACGGCCTCGCGGTCATCCTGCGCGGCTACCTCTCCATGGTCGGGGAGCTCGCCGGCGACCAGTGGAACGAGGGCGATGTCTCCTGCTCCGTCGTACGCCGGGTGGCGCTGCCCGACGCGTTCTTCGCCGCCGATGGGCTGTTCCAGACGTTCCTGACGGTCCTCGACGAGTTCGGTGCGTTCCCGGCCGTGATCCAGCGCGAGCTCGACCGCTACCTGCCGTTCCTGGCCACCACGAAGGTGCTGATGGCGGCGGTGCGCAACGGCGTCGGCCGCGAGACCGCGCACGAAGCCATCAAGAAGGCAGCCGTCGGCGTGGCCCTCGACATGCGCAAGGGCCAGGCCGCCAACGACGTGTTCGAGCGGCTCGCCGCCGACCCCGAGCTGGGCCTCAGCCAGGACCAGCTCGCCACCCTGGTCGCCGACCCCGTCACGTTCACCGGTGCCGCGGTCGCCCAGACCCAGGCCGTCGTACGCCGGGTGGAGGAGGTCCTGCGGCGCTACCCCGAGGCCGCGGCGTACGTGCCGGGCGCGATCCTCTGAACCAACCGGTGGTCGAGCCCACCCACCGGTGGTCGAGCAGGTGGCGAGGCGCTAGCCGAGCCGCCGTCGGTCGAGACCAGTCAACGCAAGGTGCCCGCGCGCTTGAGCGGGCACGTCACGTTGTTGGTCTCGACGGACGCTCGCTTCGCTTCGCTGCTCGACCAGCGTTGGGTCACCAGATCGAGTCGGCCCACTCGGGGTGGTCGACGAAGGGGTTGCGGTTGTGCTAGGTGTCGTCACCTTGGCGAACGCGGTCGGCGAGGTCAGCCCGGCGTGCGAGAAGTACGCCGAGAGCGTGCCCGTCACGCCGATCTGCTGAAGCATCAGTGCATGACGACCGGAGGAGCACCCTCGTCGAGCAGGTGGGACTCCTCGTGCTTGCGCGGCAGCATGAACGCCGGCACCAGCGTGAACGTCACCAGGATCAGCGCCACCCAGAACGTCGTCGCGAAGGCGTCCGCCGCGTCGGCCGGGCTCCGGGCGTCCTTGATCTGGTTGGTCAGCACGACCGAGAGCACCGCGACGCCGATCGACGACGCGATCTGCTGGGTGATGTTGAGCAGCGTCGACCCGCGGGCGACCTCGTGGGCGGTCAGGGTCTTCAGCGCCGAGGTGAACAGCGGCATCATCACCCCGCCCATGCCCAGACCCATGATCACCAGGAAGACGATGAGCACCGGGTAGGACGACGACTCGGTGACCTGGGTGAAGCCGAACATGCCGACCAGGATCACCACGAGGCCGAACGGGACGATGCGGCCGATCGGGAGCTTGTCGGCGAGAGCGCCGGCGACCGGCATGGTGAGCATCGCGCCCAGGCCTTGCGGAGCGACGAGGAGCCCGGCCATCAGCGCGGTCTCGCCGCGGATCTCCTGGAAGTACTGGGGCACCAGGAGGAGCCCGCCGAAGAACGCTCCCGCGAAGAGGAACATCGTCACGACAGCCGAGGTGAAGTTGCGGTTGTGGAAGAGCCGCAGGTCGAGCAGCGGGTGCTCGGGGCGGAAGGAGTGCCACACGAAGACGACCATCAGCACCGTGCCGGCAGCCATCCAGCCGTAGACGCCCGGGTCGTTGAACGTGCCCTTGCCCGGGATCGAGGAGACGCCGTAGAGGAACATCGCCAGGCCGGGCGAGAGCAGAGCCATGCCGAGGAAGTCGAAGGACTCCGAGGGCTCGGGGGCGTCCTTGGCCAGCACGAGCTGGGAGTAGACCAGAGCCGCGATGCCGAGCGGCAGGTTGATCAGGAAGATCCAGTGCCAGGAGGCTTCCTGGATCAGCCAGCCGCCGATGATCGGCCCGCAGATCGGGCCCAGCAGCATGGGGACGCCGAGGATCGCCATCAGGCGGCCCATCCGGTGCGGGCCGGCAGCGCGGGTCATGATCGTCATGCCGATCGGCATCAACATGCCGCCGCCGAAGCCCTGCAGCACCCGGAAGGCGATCAGCGAGTTGATGTCCCAGGCCGTCGCGCACAGCGCCGAGCCGAGGGTGAACAGGGCGATCGCGGTCATGTAGAGGCGCTTGGTGCCGAACCGGTCGGCCGCCCAGCCGCTCAGCGGGATCACGGTGGCCAGCGCTAGCGTGTAGCCGGTGACCGTCCACGCGACGGTGGAGTAGAGGAGCGGGTTGTCAGGGCTGTCGGCGAACTCGGTCTGGAAGGTCCGCAGAGCGACGTTGACGACCGTGATGTCGAGGATCGACATGATGGCGCCGAGCACCACGACGCCGGCGACCTTGAGAACGGCCGCGTCGATGTTGTCGGGGTAGTCGATCTGTGCTGGTGCCTGGCTCATGAGAGGCCTTCCCGGACGGACGGAACGAGTTCGTTTCAAACCTTAGACCTCGCCGCCGACAGTTTTCCAACCAATACTTTCCGGCCAATTCCAACCAATAGGCTGCACACATGCCCAAGTACCTGGTGCTGTACCGCGGCGACGTGCTCCCGGCGGCGGAGATGCCGGTCGACGAGAACGACGAGGTGATGGAGCGCTGGGGCGCCTGGATGGAGCGCAACGGCGACCTGGTCGACGACCCGGGGTTCCCCTTCGGCGAGCGGGGAGCCATCGGCGGCGACGGCTCCGAGCAGCCCACGTCGAAGATGAGCGGCTACTCGATCATCCACGCCGACTCCCTGGCAGCGGCGATGAAGCGGTGCCGCGACCATCCGTTCCTCGACGACGTCGATGCCGACTACGCCGTCGAGATCTACGAGCTGTTGCCGATCTGATGGCCGCTCCCGCAGTGCAGCTCGCCCCCGACGTGTGGCGCATCCCCACCCAGGGCAAGGCGTTCGTCAACTCCTTCGCGATCGTCGACGACGACGGCTCGGTGACCCTGGTCGACTGCGGGGTGAAGAAGGCGCCGCCGCGGATCGTGGCGGGCCTGGCCGCGATGGGCAAGCACCCGGCTGACGTCACCCGCATCGTGCTGACCCACATCCACCCCGACCACGCCGGGGGAGCGGCGGAGATGAAGCGACTGACCGGCGCCGACGTGCTCGTGCACGAGGATGACCACGCCGCGGCCGTGGCCGGCGACGTGCTGGCCCGGCCGGACACGTCCTATCTCTCGGGGAGGATCTTCTCCCGGCTGGGCAACGGGCGGTTCGAGGCGTTCGAGCCGGGCAAGCCGCTGCACGACGACGACCTCCTCCCGGTCGGCACCGGCCTGCGCGTCGTACACACGCCGGGGCACTCGCCCGGTCACGTGTCCCTCCTCCACGAGGACCTGCTCATCACCGGTGACGCCCTCTTCAACTTCGCCCTCACCGGCGGGCTGTCCTACTCCTGGAAGTTCATGTGCAGCGACTTCCGGATGACCAAGCAGACCGCCCACGTCCTGGGCGAGCTCGACTACAAGCTGGCCGCCTTCACGCACGGTCCCGAGCTGCGTGACGAAGCCCGCGAGAAGATCCGGGACTTCCTGCGCCGATGACCAGCGGCATGGTGTGCAGCGCCGACCGCCTCGCCTCCGAGGCGGGCGTCGCGATGCTGCGCCGCGGGGGCAACGCGGTCGACGCAGCGCTGGCGACCAACGCCGTCCTGGCCGTCACCGCTCCGCACCTGTGCGGCATGGGCGGCGACCTCTTCGCTCTCGTGTACGACGGGCAGGTGCACGCCCTGAACGCGTCCGGCCGCGCCGGGGCCGGCTCGTCCGCCGAGCAGCTGCGGTCCGAGGGGCACACCCGCATGCCGGTGACCGGCGACCTCCGGGCGGTGACCGTGCCGGGCTGTGTCGACGGGTGGATGGCGCTGCACGAGCGGGCGCGGCTGCCCCTCGACGTCCTGTTCGAGCCTGCGGAAGCCCTTGCCAACAAGGGGTTCCGCCCTTCTCCGCTGCTGGAGCCGCGGCTCCCGACCGTGCCCCTGGAGAGGGAGGGCGACCTGGTCGTCCGCCTCGGCGTGGCGCGCACGCTGCACGCGATCGCCGACCAGGGCCGCGACGGGTTCTACGCGGGCGAGTTCGGGCAGGGTCTGCTCGAGCTGGGCGCGGGCCTCTACGCCGAGGCCGACCTCGCCCGTCCGCTGGCCGACTGGGTGACGCCGCTGCGGCAGCGCGTCTTCGGCCACGACGTCTGGACGGCTCCCCCGAACTCCCAGGGCTACCTCCTCCTGCTGTCGCTCGCAGTCGTGCAGGGGCTCGACCTGCCGGACGACCCGGACGACCCGCTCTGGGCGCACCTGCTCGTCGAGTCCGCCCGGGTCGCCGGTTACGACCGGCCGGACGTGCTCCACGAGCATGCAACCCCGCCCGGCGACGTCGACCGGCGCCGGGCGATGGTGCGACCCGATGCGCGCGCGGAGGTGCGGTCGCCCGGCGCCGCGGGTGGCACGACGTACCTCTGCACCGTTGACGGCGAGGGCATGGGGGTCTCCCTCATCCAGTCCAACGCGCTCGGCTTCGGGTCGCTGCTGTGGGAGCCGCGCACCGGCATCAACCTGCAGAACCGCGGTCTCGGGTTCTCCCTCCGACCCGGCCACCCGGCCGAGCTGGCACCGGGCAAGCGCCCTCCGCACACGCTCGTGCCCGGGCTGGTTACCCGTCCCGACGGCTCGCTGCGCTCGGTGGTCGGCAGCATGGGCGGCGACGCACAGCCGCAGATCATGCTGCAGCTCCTGGTGCGGCTGCTGCGTCACGAGCAGCCGCCCGACGACGTGATCGCGACGCCTCGGTGGAGGCTGGCGGCCCGAAAGGACCACAGAGCCGGGCACGGCGCTACCAGCGACCGCGGAGCCGACGAGCGGCAGGGACGGGCCATGGCTGCGGAACGGTCCGGGCTCGAAGCCGGTCGCGCAGCGACCGGGTTCGACACGTGGGATTCCGAAGAGACGGTGCAGATCGAGGAGGGCGCCCCCTGGGCTGAGGGCCTCGCGGCGCGTGGCCAGCCGGTCGAGCCCGCGCCCTACAGCGGTGCCTTCGGGCACGCGCACCTGATCGACGTACACCCGGACGGGTCGCTCGACGGGGCCGCCGACCCGCGAGCCGTCATCGGCGCTGCCATCGCGCAGGAGTAGTTCCGGTCCAGCGCCTGAAGGCGGCGATGAACGGTGTTGTCGCCTCGGCGAGGGTGAGCCGGACCTCGGCGAGCAGCGCCCGGTACGACGTGCCCTCGTCGGCCAGCCGGCGCCGCAGGGTCCGCTCGCTCGTCGAGAGCTGCCGAGCGACGTCCACACGTAGATGGAGGCCAGGTCGCGCTGCAGCAGGAACCGGGTGATCGGAGCAGGCAGGCCGGGCTCGTGCAGCGTCAGGCGCACCTCGTCGTCGATCTCCACCGACGGCATGCAGAAGCCGAACGACAGCTCGTAGTAGCGCAGGCCGAACTCGATCACCGCCCGCAGCGACGGGCTGGTGATGCACGCGTAGCCGAAGATCCCGAACGTCGCGACGCGATAGCGGCTCCCCACCTCGATGCCCAGACCCGGCCGGTCGAGTGCGGACACGAGGTGGGACGCGATCGCCAGCATCCCGCAGAACCTGGTCACCGACGCGTTCAACATCCCGGCCACCGCGCACTACATCGGTGGCTGCGTGATCGGCGACTCGGAGAGCAGCGGCGTCGTCGACCCCTACCAGCGGGTCTAGGGCCACGCGGGCCTGCACATCGCCGACGGCAGCGCCATCACCGCCAACCTCGGGGTGAACCCGTCGCTGACGATCACGGCGCAGGCCGAGCGGGCGATGTCGTTCTGGCCCAACAAGGGCGAGGCGCCCGGCGCGCTGCGGCTCACGCCTGCCGGGGGCTGAGGTGGTCTCGGTCCTGGTGGTCGGCGCCGGCTTCGGCGGCATCGCGGTCGCCGTCGAGCTGCTGAAGAACGGGCACGACGACGTCACGATCGTCGAGAAGGGCGACGTCGTCGGAGGAGTCTGGCGCTCCGCGGCGCGGAGGTGTTCGCGGGTGAGCAGTTCCACTCCGCGCAGTGGCGGCACGACGTACCCCTGCGGGGCAAGCGCGTCGCGGTCATCGGCACCGGTGCCAGCGCCATCCAGATCGTCCCCAACATCCAGCCCGAGGTCGGCCACCTGACGCTCTTCCAGCGGTCGGCGCCGCACATCTCGCCGAAGCCGGAGCGGGTCTACTCCGGGCTGCACCACGCGATGTTCACCAAGGTGCCGATCACCCAGTCGGCCGAGCGCGCGTTCTGGTGGGGCTTCATGGAGTACTCCACGCTCAGCCTGATCGGCAACAAGGCAGTCACGGCCACGCTGCGCTGGATCCCGGCGCTCTACCGTCGGCTGGCGATCAAGGACCGCGCGCTGCGCAGGAAGCTCACCCCGACCGAGCCGCCCGGAGCGAAGCGCGCCCTGTTCGCCAGCAACCACTACCCCGCCCTGCAGGCCGGCAACGCGGCGGTCGTGACCGAGCCGATCGAGGAGATCACCGCGACCGGCGTACGCACGGCCGACGGCCAGGCGGGCTACATCCGCAGCGCCGTCGACCACCTGGCAGCGACCGGCGCGTCGTACGTCGAGGTGCGTGAGGACGTCGCCGACGCCTTCGACGCCGAGGTGCAGAAGCGGATCGACACGGTTGTTGGCTGGCGCTCACTTCGCGGCTCGATCTGCGTGGTCATAGGGTCTTCGCATGAGCACCCCCGGCGCCCACATCCCGCCCGCCCCGCAGATCGAGGGGGCCGAGCACATCCACTCGGGCAAGGTGCGCGACCTCTACCGCCTGGACGACGGGCACCTCCTGATGGTCGCCAGCGACCGCATCTCGGCGTTCGACTGGGTGCTGGCCAGCACGATCCCCGACAAGGGCGCGATCCTGACCCGCATGTCCTTGTGGTGGTTCGAGCAGCTCGAGGACCTCGTGCCCCACCACGTGATCAGCACCGACGTCCCCGAGCAGGTCGCCGGCCGAGCGGTGATCTGCGAGGACCTACAGATGTTCCCGGTCGAGTGCGTCGCCCGCGGCTACCTCACCGGCAGTGGCCTGACCGACTACCGCGAGACCGGCGAGGTGTGCGGGGTCCCGCTGCCCGACGGGCTCGAGGACGGCAGCCGCCTGGACGACGCGATCTTCACCCCGGCCACCAAGGCGGCCATCGGCGACCACGACGAGAACGTCTCACTGGAGCAGGTCGCGATGCAGATCGGTGGAGACCTCGCCGGTGAGCTCAAGGCGCTGACCCTGAGCACCTACGCCTACGCCGAGCGCCTGGCGCGAGACCGCGGGATCATCCTGGCCGACACCAAGTTCGAGTTCGGCCTGCGTCGATCGTCGGGCGACGACGAAACGATCGTGCTGGCCGACGAGGTGCTCACCCCCGACTCCTCGCGCTTCTGGCCGCTCGACGAGTGGCAGCCCGGTCGCACCCAGCCGTCGTACGACAAGCAGATCGTGCGCAACTGGCTCACCTCGGCGGAGAGCGGCTGGGACAAGGCGTCGGGCGCGGCTCCGCCGCCGCTGCCGCAGGAGGTCATCGACCTCACCCGCGCGAAGTACGTCGAGGTGTTCGAGCGCCTTACGGGCGAGGAGTTCTGAGCACTTCCTGGACCGACTCGAGGCACGACCGCTCGCCGTCGCGGCCGACGGTCATCGTCCACTCCTGGTCGCCGACGGTGAGCCGGAAGCTGCCGGTCCGGTCGCCCTTCACCTCCGAGCGGGTGGCGGTCGTGCCCTCCCTGGGGACGAACCCCGTCAGGTCGGCCGCCCCGCACGCCAGCTCGTCGGCAAAGCCTGGGTCGGCCCTGTCCACGGCCTCGATCGCCAGCAACGAGACGGCGTCGACCGAGGACGCCTGCTCCGGTCGACCCTCCCGGTTCGCGGCATACGCGAAGAACGCGACGGCCAGCGCGAAGGCGACGAAGCCACCCGCGAGGACCAGCGGGAACCAGGTACGGCGCTCCTCGGACGCGGGCGTGCTCACGCAGTAAGTTTGCCCCAACGCCGAACAGCTTCCGGAGGTCTCCGTGCTCAACCTCGCGTCCCTGCTCGAAGACAGCGCCCGCAAGCACCCGGACCGCGACGCGGTCGTGCTGGGCGACACGCGGCTCGACTACAAGTCCGTCAACGCCGTCGCCAACCAGGTCGCCAACCTGCTGGTGGCCCGTGGCATCCAGCCTGGCGACAAGGTGGCGTTGAGCTGCCCGAACCTCCCTTACTTCCCGATCGTCTACTACGGCATCCTCAAGGCCGGCGCGGTCGTCGTACCGCTCAACGTGCTCCTCAAGGGACGCGAGGTGGCCTACCACCTCGGCGACTCCGACGCGAAGGCCTACTTCTGCTTCCAGGGCACGCCCGACCTGGCGATCGGCGCCGAGGGCTGGGCCGGCTTCAACGCCGCAGACGGATGTGAGCACTTCTTCCTGGTCACCGCAGACCCGGCCGCAGCGTCGCCGATCGAGGGCGCCGAGACGATGGGCTCAGCGCTGGCTGGTCAGCCGCCGACCTTCGACACCGTGGTCACCGACGAGACCGACACCGCGGTCATCCTCTACACCTCAGGCACGACGGGCCAGCCCAAGGGTGCGGAGCTGAGCCACTCCAACCTCGTGCTCAACGCCCTGACCTGCAACCGGCTCTTCGGCACCAAGGCGACCGACCACGAGCGCCACCTCATCACGCTGCCGCTGTTCCACTCGTTCGGCTCCAGCGTGCAGATGAACGCCGGTTTCTCAGTGGGCTCGACGCTGGTGCTGCTGCCGCGTTTCGAGGCCGCCGCCGCGGTCGGCCTGCTGCAGAAGGAGGGCATCACGTTCTTCGCCGGCGTACCGACGATGTGGTGGGGCCTCCTCGGCGCGCTCACCGACGACGTCGACGTCGAGCTCATCGCGCGCAACCTGCGCGTCGCCGTCTCCGGTGGTGCCAGCCTCCCGGTGGAGATCATCAAGCAGGTCAAGGACCGGTTCGGCGTGACCATCCTCGAGGGCTACGGCCTCTCGGAGACCTCGCCCGTGGCCACGTTCTCAGACCCTGAGCGCGACCCCCGGCCCGGCTCGATCGGCATCCCGATCTGGGGTGTGGAGTGCAAGCTCGTCGACGACGAGTGGGGCACCGTCGAGGGCCACGGCGAGGACAAGATCGGCGAGGTCGCGATCCGCGGGCACAACATCATGAAGGGCTACTACAACCGTCCCGAGGCCACGGCCGAGGTGATGAGGGACGGCTGGTTCCGCAGCGGCGACCTCGCCCGCCGAGACGAGGACGGCTTCTACTACATCGTCGACCGCTCGAAGGACATGATCATCCGCGGCGGCTTCAACGTGTACCCGCGCGAGATCGAGGAGGTGCTGATGACCCACCCGGAGGTCTCGCTGGCCGCGGTCATCGGCGTACCCCACGAGAGCCACGGCGAGGAGATCAAGGCGGTGGTGATCCGAGCCGAGGGCGCCACGATCACCGAGGACGAGCTGGTCGCGTGGGGCAAGGAGCAGATGGCCGGCTACAAGTACCCGCGCATCGTGCAGTTCGTCGACGTACTCCCGATGACGGCGACCGGCAAGATCCTCAAGCGCGAGCTCAGCTGAGCGTCGTGCGGGACGGGGGCGTGCGGGCAGTAGACTGACGCCCGTCTTGCCCGCACCACCACCCAGGAGTCACCCAGTGGCCCGCGTCATCGTCGCTGTCATGCCCAAGCCGGAGATCCTCGACCCGCAGGGCAAGGCCGTCCACGGCGCGCTGCCGCGGCTCGGGTTCGAGGGCATCGCCGACGTCCGCCAGGGCAAGCGGTTCGAGCTCGAGGTCGAGGGGGAGCTCACCGAGGCACGGCTGGCCGAGATCCACGACATCGCCGAGAAGCTGCTCTCCAACCCGGTCATCGAGGACTTCTCGGTGTCGGTGGAGGACGGCTCGTGAAGATCGGGATCGTCACGTTCCCGGGTTCGCTCGACGACGTCGACGCCCTGCGCGCCGTACGTCTTGCCGGGGGTGAGGGCGTCGCGCTCTGGCACGGCGACCACGACCTCCAGGGTGTCGACGCCGTCGTACTGCCAGGCGGCTTCTCCTACGGTGACTACCTCCGCTGCGGTGCCATCTCCCGCTTCTCCCCGGTGATGACCGAGGTCATCGAGGCCGCCGGCAAGGGCATGCCCGTGCTCGGCATCTGCAACGGCTTCCAGATCCTTTGCGAGTCGCACCTGCTGCCGGGTGCGCTGATCCGCAACGACCACCGCAAGTTCGTCTGCCGCGACCAGCAGCTGCGCATCGAGAACAACAGCACCCCCTGGACCAACGCGTACGACGCGGGCGCCGAGGTCACGATCGTGCTCAAGAACGGCGAAGGCGGCTACATCGCCGACGAGGCCACCTTGGACCGCCTGGAGGGCGAGGGGCGGGTGCTCGCCCGCTACCTCGGTGACAACCCCAACGGCTCGCTGCGCGACATCGCGGGCGTCACCAACGAGCGTGGCAACGTGGTCGGCCTGATGCCGCACCCCGAGCACGCCGTGGAGGACCTCTGCGGCCCGGGAACCGACGGGCTCGGGTTCTTCACCAGCGTCCTCAAGAGCCTGGCCTCGGCCTAGGCCAGCCACCAGCCACCTAGAGGGAGCAAGCTCGATGCGTCTCGTCATCGGTCCGACATCAGCCGGCAAGACGACCTACCTGCGCGGTCTTGCCGAGCGCGAGTCCATCACCGTCCACCAGGCCCACGAGGTCCTGGAGTCCGGGGCGATCCCGCAAGGTGACGACGACGTCGTGCACTACAACCTGCTGCGCAACCCGACGGCTCGCCGCGGCGACGACGCACGCATCGAGCTGCGCCCCGACCTGGTCGAGCTGATCCAGACCGCCACCGACGTCACCGTGCTGATGGCTCCGGTCCCGGTGCTCGTCGCGCGGGCCAACGAGCGTCAGGAGCGCACCGCCGACCGCGAGGACGGCTACGGCGAGAAGTGGGCCAAGGCGCTCAAGGCCCCGTCGGTCCAGCAGCTCTGCGAGCACCTGGCGCTGCAGCTCGACCTGGCCGGCACGCCGCACCGCTTCCTGTGCTCCAACGCCGAGATCCACGGCGACAGCGTCGAGCTGTCCCGCTGGGACTTCCCGCGGCTGGCGTCTGCCGACGGCCCGGACCTGTGCGCCAAGGGACACGGCGAGCGCCAGCTCGACATCCTGGCCAGCACCTACCAGGCCGACTACAACCCCGAGGCCACCGGTGCCAAGCGCGCCGCCACGCTCGTCCGGGCGCTGCACATGCCGTTGGCCGGCAAGCGGCTGGTCGACATCGGCGCTGCAGAAGGTGCTGCCTCCCTGGCCGCCGTACGCATGGGCGCGAAGGTGACCGCCGTCGAGCCCCGCAAGAAGCGCTTCAGGCAGCTGCGGGCCCTCGCCTCCGGCCTGGGCGTCGAGCTGGAGACGCGGAACATGATGCTGGACGGCGTACTCGACCCGTCCGACAGCTTCGACGTCGTGGTCTGCTTCAACGTGATCCACCACGTGCCTGACCCGTTCGCCTTCCTCGACCGTCTCGCCGACCTGGCGTCGTCGCACCTGGTGCTGGAGTACCCAGGCCCTCAGGACAAGAAGTTCCGGGCCACCGTCGAGCGGCAGGACCCGGTCGCCGAGGACCTCCCGATGATCGGCGTCAGCGTCCCGGCGGCCGACCAGACCTTCGTCTTCACACCGGCCGCGCTCGACGTCTACTTCCGCGGCCTCAACGGCGTCTTCGGCCACCACGAGATCATCGAGTCGCCCATCGCCGACCGCTGGATCTCGGTGTTCTCCGACAAGCTCAAGCCGGTCAAGGCCGTGGAGGCCGAGCTCCGCGCAAAGGTGGCCCGGCTCGAGCAGCGCATCGACGAGCTCGAGGCCAGCACCTCCTGGCGCGTCACCAAGCCCCTCCGCAAAGCCGGAGCCCTCCGCAAGCGCTGACGCCGACTTGTCCCACGACTCCTCCCGTCTCCCGCCGAGTTGTCCCGCGAATCCGGCCGAGGGCCGGATTCGCGGGACAACTCGGCGTTGATGCAGGCGATTCGCGGGACAACTCGGCGGAAGGTCAGACGCGTAGGCGGATCACCCGGTCGTCGGCCGCGGTGGGTGAGCCTCGTCCGTCACGGTTGCTGGTGGTGATCCAGAGGGAGCCGTCGGGGGCGCGCTGGACGGTGCGGATGCGGCCGAAGCGCTCGTGCAGGTGGCGGACCTTGCGGCCCTTGTGCGGTCCGTCGAGTCGGACGGACCAGAGCGCGCGACCACGCAGGGCACCCACCCAGGCCCGTCCACCGGCGACGGCGACGCCGCTGGGGGAGCACTCCGCGGTGGCCCAGGTGGCGATGGGGTCACGGAAGGGTCCGCCGCCGTCGCCTCCCTCGACGACGGGCCAGCCGTAGTTGCCGCCGCGTCTGATGCGGTTGAGCTCGTCGCGGGTGCTCTGGCCCAGCTCCGCTGCCCACAGCCGGCCCCGGCCGTCGAAGGCGAGGCCCTGCGGGTTGCGGTGGCCGTAGCTGAACACGTAGCTGCCGAACGGGTTCTTGCCCGGGACTCCGCCGCCCGGGGTCAGCCGCAGGATCTTGCCGCCGAGCGAGCCGAGCGACTGAGCCGTCGAGCCGTCGGCCGCGTCGCCGGTGCTGGCCAGCAGCAGTCCGCCGGGGGTGAAGAGCAGCCGGCCGCCGTTGTGGATCGTGCTCATCGGGATGCCGGCCAGGAGCAGGTCCTGCTTGCGGCGGAGCCTGCCGTCGACGTACTTCATCCGCACGATGCGGTTGTCCGAACCGCTCGTGTAGTAGGCGTAGACCCACCGGTCCTCGCGGAACCTCGGCGACACCGCCAGCCCGAGCAGGCCGCCCTCGCCCACGTCGCTGCCGACGCCGCGCACGGTGCCGACGTGCTTGCGGGTGCCGTTCTTGCGGACCAGGTGCACACGGCCGGAGATGCGCTCGCTGACCAGGGCGTTGCCGCTGGGCAGGAAGGCGATGCCCCACGGCACCTCGAGGTTGCGGGCCAGCACCTTGCCGACGCGGGGTGCCGCGTCGGCCGGACCCGCGCCGAGCAATGTGGCGCCCACGGCGCCGGAGAGAAGAAGGGCACGACGGTCGACATCCATGGGCCCATAGTGCCCCTGACGGGGTGCCTCGCAAACGGTCATGATGGCGAAGTGACGAGGGAGTGATGAGGGAGTGATGCCCCGATGGTGACGGTCGAGGACGTACGACGCCTCGCGGTGACCCTGCCCCGGACCACCGAGCACCTGATCCGCGACCGGGTGAAGTTCCGGGTGGGCAGCCTGGTCTACGTGGCGTTCTCGCGCGACGAGACCGTGATGGGCTTCGGCTTCCCCAAGGACCAGCGCGCGTTCCTGGTGGAGAGCGAGCCCGAGAAGTTCCTGATGCCGTCGCAGTCGGACCTTCGCTACAACTGGGTCTGCGTGCGTCTGGACCTGCTCGACGAGGAGGAGATGACCGAGCTGGTCACCGACGCGTGGGCGATGTGCGTGCCCAAGAAGGTGCGCCTCGAGTATGGTCTCGCCGACTGAAACCTGTTCTAGTTTTCCACAGGTTGGCACTAGGCTGCTGCCCATGAAGCGGTTGTCCAGCGTCGACGCGGCCTTCTGGTACGCCGAGACCCCCGGGTGGCACATGCACGTCGGTGCCGTCGCGGTCTGCGACCCCACGGGAGTGGAGGGCTTCAGCTTCGACCGCGTCCGGGAGCTCGTCATCGAGCGGCTTCCGCAGATGCCGCAGCTGCGCTGGCGGGTGGTCGGCGGACCGCTCGGCCTGGACCGGCCGTGGTTCGTCGAGGACCAGGACCTCGACATCGACTTCCACCTGCGGCGCATCGGCGTGCCGGCCCCCGGCGGTCGCAAGGAGCTCGACGAGCTGGTGGGTCGGCTGATGTCCTACAAGCTCGACCGGTCGCGGCCGCTCTGGGAGCTGTGGTTCATCGAGGGCGTCGAGGGCGGTCGCGTCGCCACCCTGACCAAGATGCACCACGCGATCATCGACGGCGTCTCCGGTGCTGGGCTCGGGGAGATCCTGCTCGACATCACGCCGGAGCCTCGGGAGGCCCCCAAGGAGACGGTGGGCTCGCTGGTCGGGTTCCAGCTGCCCGGGTTCGAGCGCCGTGCCCTCGGGAGCGTGCTCAACGTAGGGGTGAAGACTCCCTACCGCATCGCGCGGGTGCTCGAGCAGACCGTGCGCCAGCAGCTCGCCGTACGCGGTTTCCAGAACCGCCCGCCGCGCTACTTCGACGCGCCGCCGACGCGCTTCAACACCCGGATCTCCCCGCACCGGCGCATCACCGGCTCACGGGTGGAGCTCAGCCGGGTCAAGGCGGTCAAGGACGCCTACGACGTGAAGCTCAACGACGTCGTGCTCGCACTGGTGGCCGGCGCCGTCCGCTCCTACCTCGACGAGCGCGGCGAGCTGCCGGACCGTCCGCTGGTCACGCAGGTGCCCGTCTCGACGCGCACCGACGACACCACCGGCCACGTCGGCAACCGGGTCAGCTCGATGACGGTCTCCCTGGCCACCAACATCGAGGACGCCGCCGAGCGCATCCGGGCGATCCACGAGAGCTCCCACGGCGCCAAGGAGATGGCCAAGGCGCTGACCGCGCACCAGATCATGGGCCTGACCGAGACGACGCCGCCGGGGCTGCTCCAGCTCGCCGCGCGCACCTACACCGCGACCGGTCTCTCCAAGAACCTCGCGCCGATCAACCTCGTGGTGTCCAACGTCCCCGGTCCGCCGTTCCCGCTCTACATGGCCGGGGCGAAGGTCGAGTCGCTGGTGCCGATCGGCCCTCCGGTCATGGACGTCGCGCTCAACATCACCTGTTTCAGCTACCTCGACTCCCTCGACTTCGGCTTCGTGACGACGCCCGAGGTCGCCGCGGACATCGACGAGATGGCCGACGGCATCGAGGCTGCGCTGGTCGAGCTGGAGAAGGGCGTCGGGATCAAGCCGCCACCTGTGGCGAGGCGCAAGGCCGCCGCCAAGGGGATGGCGCTCTGAGCAACGCCCTGGTCCCGCGGTTCCCCGGGGTCCCGCCAGGGGCGCCGCACTACGAGAGCGTCTACCTCACCGCGAGCCACCCGAGCGACGGCACGACCCTCTGGATCCGGCACACCGTGCGCAAGGCACCGAACGCGGCGGCGGTCGGGTCGCTGTGGTTCACACGCTTCACGCCCGAGGGCGTCCGGGCCGGCAAGGTCAACGCTGAGATGCGCGCCGGTGACGGCTCGGTGGCGATCGGCGACCAGGCGGCCGTGAGTCGTGACGCTGCGCACGGGTCCATCGACGTGTCTGGTCTCGCCGCCGCCTGGGACCTGTCCCTCACCGGCGACGAGGCACCGCTGCGTCACCTGCCCTTCGACGCGCTGTACGCCGCACCGGTGCCACGCACGAAGTCGACCAGCCCCCGTCCCGACATGCAGGTCTCCGGCTCACTCACCATCGACGGCGACGGCATCGAGCTCGACGGCTGGCGCGGGATGCTCGGCCACAACTGGGGCAGCGAGCACGCCCATCGGTGGGTCTGGCTGCGCGGAGCGGGCTTCGACGGACGACCCGACGCCTGGCTCGACCTGGTTGTCGGCCGGATCAAGGTCGGGCCGGTCGTGGCGCCCTGGATCGCCAACGGCTTCGTCTCCCTTGGTGGTGTCCGCCGCAGGGTCGGCGGCCTCGGTCGCCGGGCCGTCGTACGCCCGCGGCCGGACGGCCTCGACCTCAGCGTCAGCGGGCTGAAGGTCTCCGTGCACGCTCCTCTCTCCCGCAGCGTCGGCTGGGAGTACGCCGACCCGAGCGGCGAGCTCCACCAGGTGCGCAACTGCTCCAATGCCGGCATGACGCTCCAGGTCGACGGGCAGACGCTCACCACGGCGTACGGCGCGGTCTACGAGCTCGGCTCGCCGGACCACGACCCGGCCGTGGTGATGCAGCCGTACCCGGATCGCTAAGGGCCTACGGCGGCACTGACGCCGTAGAACCCCAAGGAGCCGTAGGCGCTGTAGCCCGTGGTCGCGGGGCCCCCATCGCCCACACCGTCGACCACCAGGTGGTAGGTGCCGGCCCGGAGGGTCAGCTCGAGCTCGGCGTCGTGTCGCTCGAGGCGCTGTAGTCGTCGGCTGCGTAGCCGAGCCAGCCTGCGATCACGGCGAGGTCGTCCTGGGCGTTGTCGGCTCCGGCGTACTCGCCCTGGCTCCACTGCGTGACGCCGGTGAAGTAGGCCGCCCCCATCAGCGGCCCCAGTTGCCGTGCCCGAGGAAGTAGTCGTCGCCGTCGGCCCGTCCGTCGTGCTGGAGGCCGAGCGTGTGCCCGACCTCGTGGCTGACGCACTCGGCGATGCTCTTGGCGACGGTCTTGCTGGTCGCCCGGGTGAAGACGTACGCCGGCACGCCGGCGCCGAACGTGCGGAGGACGTCGACGTCGAACGGGGCGAAGTCCCCGCGCACCTGCATCCAGACCGCCTGGACGGTCGCGTGCTCGCTCGCGCTCAGGCCCGGCTGCCGTCGCGGTCGTACGCCGGGGTGGTGGTGCCCGCGTCGAGGGTGACCGCAGGAGCGGGGGTGGGCTGAGCCTGGGTGACGCCGGCGCCGACAGCTCCGGTGACGGCCGCGGCGGCTGCCGTGGCGACGAGGGTGATGACAGAGCGGTTCATGCTGTCCTCCTGGGGTGGATCCGTGGATGCCCACCGTCCTGCCCGTCGCCGAGGGGGCGCTGAGGCGTCGGTAGACTGGCGCGCGTCCCCACGAGCTCCAGAGGAACCCGCTGCCGTGAGCACCCTCGACACCGTCAAGAACGCCGAGTCGACCCCTGACCGCGAGCAGCCCTGGAAGGACCTCGGGCTCAAGGAGGACGAGTACCTCCGCATCCGCGAGATCCTCGGCCGGCGACCGACCAGTAGCGAGCTGGCGATGTACTCGGTGATGTGGAGCGAGCACTGCTCCTACAAGTCCTCCAAGGTGCACCTGCGCCAGTTCGGTGAGAAGGTCACGCCGGAGATGAAGCAGCACCTGATGGTCGGCATGGGCGAGAACGCCGGCGTGGTCGACATCGGCGACGGCTACGCCGTGACGTTCAAGGTCGAGTCGCACAACCACCCGTCCTACGTCGAGCCCTACCAGGGTGCCGCGACCGGCATCGGCGGCATCGTGCGCGACATCCTGGCGATGGGCGCGCGCCCGGTCGCGGTGATGGACCCGCTGCGCTTCGGCCCCCTCGACGCCCCCGACACCCGGCGCGTGCTGCCGGGCATCGTGGCCGGCGTCGGCGGCTACGGCAACTGCCTGGGCCTTCCCAACATCGGCGGCGAGGCGGTCTTCGACCCGACCTACGTCGGCAACCCGCTGGTCAACGCGCTCTGCGTCGGCGTGATGAGGCACGAGGAGCTGCACCTCGCCAAGGCGACCGGTGTCGGCAACCAGGTCATCCTGTACGGCGCCCGCACCGGCGGCGACGGCATCGGCGGCGTGAGTGTGCTCGCCTCCGAGACCTTCGACGCGGACGGTCCGGCCAAGCGGCCCAGCGTCCAGGTCGGCGACCCGTTCATGGAGAAGCTCCTCATCGAGTGCACGCTGGAGATCTTCGCCGAGCACCTCGTCGACGGCATCCAGGACCTCGGCGGCGCCGGCCTGTCCTGTGCCACCAGCGAGCTCGCCAGTGCGGGCGACGGCGGCATGAAGGTGTGGCTCGACCGCGTCCCCCTACGCGACTCCACGCTCGCTCCCGAGGAGATCCTGATGAGCGAGTCGCAGGAGCGGATGATGGCGGTCGTCGAGCCCGCCAACGTCGAGCGCTTCCTCAAGATCTGCGAGAAGTGGGACGTCGAGGCCCACGTGATCGGTGAGGTCACCGAGACCGGCACGCTGGAGATCTACTGGCACGACGAGCTCGTGGTCGACGTACCCCCGCGCACGGTGGCCCACGACGGCCCGGTCTACGAACGCCCGTTCGAGCGCCCCGACTGGCAGGACGCCCTGCAGGCGGACGACGCCAACCAGCTCGAGCGGCCGACCGACCTGCGCGCGACGGTGCTGCAGCTCGCTGCCAGCCCGAACCTCTGCGACCGGTCCTGGATCACCGACCAGTACGACCGCTACGTCCAGGGCAACACCGTGCTCTCCCAGCCCGAGGACTCCGGCATGGTCCGGGTCGACGAGGAGACCAACCTCGGTGTCGCGGTCTCCACCGACTGCAACGGCCGCTTCGCCAAGCTCGACCCCTACACCGGCGCGCAGCTCGCGCTGGCCGAGTCCTACCGCAACGTCGCGACCACGGGAGCGCGTCCGCTCGCCGTCAGCGACTGCCTCAACTTCGGCTCGCCCGAGGACCCGGCTGTGATGTGGCAGTTCGCCGAGGCCGTGCGTGGCCTGGCCGACGGCTGCCAGGCGCTCGGCATCCCCGTCACCGGCGGCAACGTCAGCCTCTACAACCAGACCGGCGAGACCGCGATCCTGCCGACGCCGGTCGTGGCGGTGCTGGGCGTGATCGACGACGTCACGCGTCGTACGCCGACCGGCTTCGTCGCCGAGGGCCAGCAGATCTACCTCCTCGGCACGACCCGCGAGGAGCTGTCCGGCTCGGAGTGGGCCCACGTCGCGCACGGCCACCTCGGCGGGCTGCCGCCGCAGGTCGACCTCGCCGCCGAGAAGGAGCTCGCGGACATCCTGATCAACGCCTCCCGCGACGGTCTTATCGACGCCGCCCACGACCTCTCCGACGGCGGCCTGGCCCAGGCCCTGGTCGAGGCCTGCCTGCACGGCAACATCGGTGCGCGGGTGTGGTTCGACGGCGACCCGTTCGTCACGCTGTTCTCCGAGTCCACGGCCCGCGCGATCGTCGCGGTCCCGCGCTCGGAGGAGGTCCGCTTCACCGACATGTGCACCGCACGGGGCTTCGCGCACGCGCGCATCGGGGTCACCGACGGCGACGCGCTCGACGTACAGGGTCAGTTCACGATCCCGCTCGACGAGCTTCGCGCGGCGTGGTCGGCGACGTTGCCGGCCGCGATGGCCTGACGCCGGCCGGGCATCGTCTCGTTCAGTCTCCGTATCTCGAGCGGAGCCGTTCGACGGCCTCCTGGTAGGACAGGTCCCATCCCGAGAGGGTGTCGCCGTTGGACAGCACTTCGACCGAGAACGTTTGAGGGTGCAGCCCGGTCAGGAGCGTCGCCCCACTGGCCACTCCCTTGTCGGGAGCGATGACTTCGCCACTTCCGCGAGATGCCGCGTCCTCGGGTCCTGAGATGACGAGGACTCGGGTGCCGACGGGAAGCGCGGTCGCAAACTCGGCGACCGGAGTAGTGGTGGAGGGGTCACCGCGCAAGCCGGCGATGGATCGGTGGTCCGAGTCAATCGCTTCGACCCCGCGCGGGAGGGAGACATGCGCGAACCCGTCGTCGAATGTGATCCCGTCGGTGTGGAACACCTCATCGATGGCCACCCGGACAACCAGTGTCCGATCCCGTACGCCTGTCGACTCACCTCTCGGCAGGTCGATGATCGCCCGTGCATCTGCATGACCATCGATCGTGCCTACGAGGGCTACGGGTCTTTGACCGGCAAGTTCGACCGGTGAGCTGAAGACGCGGTAGTCCAGCAGAGCCCCGCCTGTTGTTCGTCCCCGGAGGATCGACGCGTCCACGGTATGACGTTGCCTCCCGACTCCAGCCGTCTGCCAGCGGCGACGGACGCCCCTTGGACGTGGGGCAGACTCCTCCCGTTCCGCCGTCCCTAGGCCCTAGAACGGGCTCGGCAGCGCAGCGGCCTCGGCTCGCCTGACCAAGAACTCGTCGCGGGTCAGCGCGGTCGCGCCGAGGGAGGCCAGGTGCGGGGTGAGCCACTGCATGTCGACCAGCCACGCGTCGCCGACGGTGTCGAGCCTGCCGACGAGGGCGACCAGGGCGGACTTGGAGGCATCGGTACGGCGGGCGAACATCGACTCGCCGTGGAACAGCCCGCCCAGCGAGACGCCGTACAGGCCGCCGACCAGCTCGTCGTCCACCCACGCCTCGACGGTGTGCACCCACCCCAGCCGGTGGAGCTCGCCGTACGCCTCCCGGATCTCACCGGTGATCCAGTGGTACTCGCCGTCGGGGCGCTCGCCGCAGGCCGCGATCACCGCGTCGAAGGCGGTGTCGACGCGGATCTCGAACCGACGCAGGCTCTTGCGCAGCGAGTGGCTGACGCGCAGGTGCCCCGGCTGCAGTACGCCGCGCGGGTCCGGCGACCACCACGCGAGCCGGCCGTCGCCCTGGCGCATCGGGAAGAGCCCGGCCCGGTACGCCGCGAGCAGCGTCCCCGGCCGGAGGTCGCCCCCGACCAGCACGCGGCCGTGCTCGTCCCCCTTGGTGGTCGGGAAGACGGTCGTGCTAGGCCCCGGCTCGGTCGGCATGTGAGTAGTCTCCACGCATCAGCGGTGCCAGCAACCTCCCTCCCGCCCGGCTCCGGGACAACCGCGACTTCAGCGTGATCCTGGTCGGGCAGTCGGCCTCTGCGCTCGGTGACGCGGTGGCCCTGACCGCCCTGCCGCTGGTCGTCCTCAACCTCACCGGATCGGGCGCCCTGCTGGGTGTCGTGGGTGCACTGGAGCTGCTTCCGGCACTGCTGTTCGGACTGCCGTCGGGTGCCCTGGCCGACCGGCTCGACAAGAGACGCCTGCTCGTCTGGGCGGACGTCGGACGCGCAGCTCTGACGATCGCCGTGCCGGTCGCGATCTGGCTGGACGCCTCGCCGGTCCTGGTCCTGTTGCTCGTGACCGCCCCGGTCAGCGCGCTCCGCGTGTTGTTCGAGTCGGCCTTCGCGAGTGCCGTCCCGCCGCTGGTCGGCCGGGAGAACCTCGGCCGGGCGATGGGCTACATGGAGTCGGTGCTGAGCGTCCCGTTCATCATCGGGCCAGCGATGGCAGGGCTGCTGCTCACGCTGGTCGGCCCCGCGTGGACGCTGACCATCAACGCGACCTCCTTCGCCGTCTCCGGCCTCTCCCTGCTGCTGGTTCGTCGCCGCCTCGTCGTCGAGGGCCACGAGGGCAATGCACCGATGCTGGCCGACATCCTCGAGGGGCTGCGCTTCGTCCGTGGCCACGCCGGGCTGCGGTGGCTCATCGGGTACGGGGCCCTGGCAGGGCTGGCGAGCGCAGGCATCCTGCCCGCGCTGAGCTACTTCGTCACCGTCGACGTCGACCTGGGTCCGGAGGTGTTCGGGCTGGTCGGCAGCGTGTGGTCGGTGGGCTACCTGCTCGGGTCCCTGGTCGCGGCTCGCCTCGGCAACCGCCTGCTCAGAGCCCGGCTCCTCGCCGCCGGGGCGCTCGTCGGCTCGGCGCTCCTGCTCATGGCGCTGGCCGGGGACGTGGTCGGACTCCTGGTCGGCGGGTTCCTGGTCGGGGCGGGGCTCGCCCTCGAGCTCGTGGCCTACGCGACGCTGCGGGCGTCGTACACGCCGGACGCCCTGCTCGGCCGCGTGGGCAGCACCGCTCGCACGATCACCCTCGGCCTGCAGCCGCTGGCCGTGCTGCTGACCGGTCTGCTGATCGCGGCCGCCGACGGCCGCGCGGCGCTGCTGGCGATGGGCGTGCTCGGTGTCCTTGCGTCTGCCGCCTTCGCGGCGGCCCGTGTGCTGCGCCCGGCAGGGGAGCCCTAGCGGACTCCGGCCTGGAGCATCTTCCAGAGGCTCGGGATCACGACGCCGGTCTGGTTGCGGCCGCGTGCCTTCTGGTACGCCTTGACCGCCGCAGTGGTCGCGGACGCGAACGTGCCTGTCACGGGCACCGAGTGGCCGGCCGCGACCAGCGAGCGCTGCAGGCGGCGCACGTCCTCGCCGGCGGCGCCGTACTTGAGGATGGGCCGAGTGCCGCTCGAGAGCAGCGCGACCCAGGTGCGACGGCTCACGTTCGCGGGTCCGGCGAGCCCCACCTGTCGGCGGTACGAGGAGGCAGCAGCTGCGGTTGCGCCGTCGTAGACCCCATGGATGGCACCGCGGTAGAGCCCCTTCTCCTTCAGCAGGCACTGCGCTGCCTTGGTGCGGCCGGGCTTCTTCTTCCGTGTCTGCGACAGGATCGAGTAGATCGTGAAGTCCAGTGGGACGCCCCCGCATCGCGGAGCGGCAGGGGCCGCGACCGAGCCGCGCCCCACGTCGAGGAAGTTGCTGTCGATGTTGATCGTGACCCGGCGGTGGGTCTCGTTGTGGCCGCCGCGGTACTGGTGCATCCGGCGGCCGGGCTGCCAGGCGCCTTGGCGCAGCCAGGAGCCGCGGAACCTCATCGGCTTCCCGGACCAGTCCGCGACCCAGATCATGTCTGGCTCGGTGAACGTGCTGTCACCGGCGCGGGCGTCGTCGATCGCCCTGATGCCGCTCGCACCGGAGGAGTAGGCGCCGGAGACGTAGTTGAGCTTGTGCAGCTGCTCGGTCCAGCCGGACAGGAACCGCATCGCCGACTTGCGGCAGCCCGTGTTGCTGTTGGAGAACGCCTCGAGGTCGTACCAGAGCGTGCTGCGCGCGACGATGCCGAGCGCTCCCGCGGCCTGCACCGCCTTGGTCGCCTCAGCGACACCCTGCGCGTGGGCGGCGGCGTAGTTGTTCGCCGACGACTTCTTGATGACCGGGTCGTCCTTGTACTTGGGGTAGCGCGGGTTGCAGTAGGCCTGCGGACCCAACGTGATCGGGAGGAGCCGCCACCCGTGGGCCAGCTGGGTCGAGACCCAGGTGGTCGACAGGTTGGGCTGGTTGCGGCAGGCCCGCGAGTTGCCCGAGATGTAGATGCCGACCGCCCAGAACGGGGACGACTTCAACCATGCGTCCATCGCCTTCTGGGTGGGCGCCACGCACTGGTCGAAGCCGTAGCCGGTGAAGTTGCCCGGGGTGACCACGTTGCCGGCCTTGCGCTCCATGCCCCCGGCGGCCTGGGCGGTCAGGCTCGTCGTTGGGAGAGCCAGCGCCGCTGCTGCCACGACAGCGGAACCGGCAGCGACGAGGCGGGTGACCACCCGGCGCCGGGGGACGGGACGGAACGACATGACGACTCCTGACTGGCTTGACCAGAAGTCACTTTAATCCCACAAACCCCAAACGTAACAGGGATTCGCGACATTTCATGCGAAAGACACGCCAGCCCGGCTGGGTCAGCGCCGGCCGCGGTGGAGGTCGTCCCACACCTCGGCCGTGGTGACGCCGGTGCGCGGCAGCTTGCGCGCCTTCTGGTACTTCTTCACGGCGCGAGCGGTCTTCTTGTCGTAGACGCCGGTGATCTCCAGGTGCTGCTTCGTCGCGGCGTTGAGCGAGCGCTGCAGCCGGCGTACGGAGTTGGACGCCGCGCCGACCTTCAGGAACGGCGACTTGCCGGCGGACAGCAGCGTGACCCAGGTGCGCTTGGTGGTGCGGCCACTGGCCGGCAGGTCATGGCGGCGCTGGAAGCGCTTGACCGCCTTGGCGGTGCGCCTGTCGTAGCGCTGGGTCAGCTTGCCCTTGTAGACGTGCTTCTGCCGGAGGAGGCACTTCAGGGCGGTCACCTTGGCGCTCTTCGAGCCGCGCCGCAGCACGCCGTACGACGAGTAGTCCACCTGCACCCGGCAGTGCGGGCTCGGCTTGGGGGCGCGCGACCCGTGTCCGATGTCCATCCAGTTGCTGTCGATGTTGATCGTCACGCCGCCGTAGCGCTCGTGGTGGCCGCCGCGGTACTGGTGGATCCGCTGCTCGCGCCACGCGTCGTCCGCGACGTAGTCGGAGTCGGTGTTGGCCACCGAGTTCCACTCCGCGATCCACACCTGGTCGGGCAGGTTGGGCTCGCCGGACTGGCGGGCCTGGTCGAGCACGGCGATGCCCGACGCGGCGCTGGAGTAGAAGCCGGACTTGTAGCCGAGGTCGTGCAGGCGCTTCGTCCAGGACTGCACGAACGCCAGCGTCGACAGCCGGCAGTGCTGGTTGCCCGCGAAGGCCTCGACGTCCAGCCACTGCGTGCTGCCTCTGGCGATGCCGAGGCTGCGCGACGCGGTGACGGTCGCGTTGGCCTCGTCCCGCCCCTGCGCGCGTGCGGAGGCGTAGCTGTCGGCGGGGTCGTCGTCGATGTGGGCGACGTCGGCCTCGCCCGGCTTGAAGCAGGCAGCCTGGCGTCCCACCGTGAGCGGGAGGACCCGCCAGCCCTTGCGGGTCTGGAGGCGGACCCAGGTCGGGGTGAGGTTCAGCGAGAGCTCGTCGGGGCACGCCCGGTTGTCGCCGGCGATGTAGACACCCACGCCCCAGTAGGGCGAGTGCGTGAGCCAGACGTCCATCTGGGCCTGCGACGGCGTGTGGCAGGTGTCGAACGCATAGCCGGTGAAGTGCCCCGGCGTACGACGGGCCTGGGCCGGCGCCGCGGTGAGGCCGATCGTCACGGCGACCAGCACCAGCCCGGTGAGGGCTCTTCGCATGGGTTCCTCCCTTTCCCAGGTGAAGCGGCCACCCTAGCCGCAGCGTTACAACCCCTCCCCGAGCTGGACCTAGAGTCGGGGCATGCCTGCGCGCCTGCGAACGGCCGACCCGACTGCCGTCGGTGCTGCCGTCGCGCGCTTCCGAGAAGGTGTGGCGGAGCCGCCCGACCTGAGGCTGCTGACCAAGCACTTCCTGGCGGTGCTGGTCGCGAAGGCGCCGGGTGGCGCGGTCGAGGTCCGCGTGCCGCCGTACGCCGTGGCGCAGTGCGTCGAGGGCACCAGGCACACCCGGGGCACGCCTCCGGCGGTCGTGGAGACCGCCCCCGAGACGTGGGTCTCGCTGGCGCTGGGGGACCTGACCTGGGAGGAGGCCGAGGCCGACGGTTTGCTGACCGCGTCGGGGGAACGGTCCGACCTGAGTGTTCTGCTGCCGCTCGCCTAGGGTGAGCGACATGACGTCGACGAAGACCTCTGCCCAGTTGCGCGATGCCGTGCAGGCCGTCCTTCCCTCGGTCCGCCGCGACCTCGAGGACCTCGTACGGATCCCCAGCGTCAGCGCGCTGCCCGAGCACGCGGACGACGTACGCCGGTCCGCGGATGCCACCGCCGACCTCTTCCGCGCCGAGGGCTTCGACGACGTGCAGATCCTCTCGGTCGACGGCGGCGCACCTGCGGTCGTGGCCCGCAAGCCGGCACCGGAGGGGCGGCCGACGGTCCTGCTCTACGCGCATCACGACGTACAGCCCGTGGGCGACCGCGCCGACTGGGACAGCGAGCCGTTCGAGCCGACCGAGCGGAGTGGTCGCCTCTTTGGCCGTGGGTCCGCCGACGACAAGGCCGGGATCGCGGCCCACCTAGCCGCCATACGCGCCTTCGGAGGCGAGCTCCCGGTGGGCGTCACGGTCTTCGTCGAGGGCGAGGAGGAGGTCGGGTCCCCGACTCTGGGGGCCTTCCTCAGCGCTCACCAGGACCTGCTGCGGGCCGACGTGATCGTCATCGCCGACTCCGGCAACTGGGACATCGGGGTCCCCGCGCTGACCACGAGCCTGCGCGGCCTGGTCGACGCGTACGTCGAGGTGCGCACCCTCGACCACGCCGTTCACTCGGGCATGTGGGGCGGGGTCGTACCCGACGCCGTGACGGCTATGGTCCGGCTGCTGGCCTCCCTGCACGACGACGCCGGCAACGTCGCGGTCAAGGGCTTCCACTGTGGCGACGCGGCCGACCTGGACTACCCGCTGGACCGTTTCCGGGCCGAGAGCGGCATCGCCGACGGTGTGGAGCTGATCGGCGAGGGCTCGATCGTCGAGCGGCTGTGGGCCAGGCCCGCCATCGCCACCATCGGCCTCGACATGACCACGACCAAGAACGCCAGCAACACCCTGATCCCCGCGGTGAAGGCGAAGATCTCGCTTCGTCTGGCGCCCGGCGACAGCGCCACGAGTGCGATGAAGGCCCTCGAGGAGCACCTGCACGCGCACGCTCCCTGGGGCGCCAAGGTGACGTTCACCCCGGGCGACCTGGGCGAGCCGACCCTGATCGACGCCACCGGACCGGCGTACGACGCGGCTCGGGCTGCCTTCAAGGAGGCCTGGGACGGCACCGACCCCGTCGACATGGGTGTCGGCGGCTCGATCCCCTTCATCGCGGCGTTCCGCGAGGCCTTCCCCGAGGCTTCGGTGCTGGTGACCGGTGTGGAGGACCCCGACACCCGCGCCCACGGCGCCAACGAGGGGCTCCACCTGGCCGAGTTCGAGCGGGTGTGCCTGGCCGAGGCACTGTTGTTGAACAACCTCTGACCCCTGCGTCGGGTTCCCCACGCGCCGCCAGACGTCCACGATTCGGCACCCACCCGCCCAGCACCTAGAATTGGGCCCGTGCCTCGCCCGAACAGCAGACATCTCCGACGCGGAGACGGCCGGCTGACCCACGAGCTCGACCCCCATGACACCGGCCCGCAGGACGCCTGCGGGGTCTTCGGCGTCTGGGCGCCCGGCGAGGACGTCGCCAAGCTGACCTATTTCGGGCTGTACTCCCTGCAGCACCGCGGCCAGGAGTCGGCCGGCATCGCGGTCAGCAACGGGCGCCAGATCCTGGTCTACAAGGACATGGGTCTGGTCTCGCAGGTCTTCGACGAGACCACGCTGGAGTCGCTCAAGGGCCACATCGCGATCGGCCACACGCGCTACTCCACGACCGGCGCGAGCACCTGGTACAACGCCCAGCCCACCTTCAAGCCCACCGCCGTCGGGTCGGTCGCGCTGGCGCACAACGGCAACCTGACCAACACCCGCGACCTGGCGGACCGGGTCGCCTCGCTGCCCACGCCCGAGGGCGAGCTCGACATCAGGTCGTCCCGGCAGTCCGGCGTCACCGAGTCGACCAACGACACCAGCCTGGTCACCACGCTGCTGGCCAGCCATCCCGACCGCACCCTCGAAGAGGCCGCGATCGAGATCCTGCCGACGGTGCACGGGGCCTTCTCGTTCGTGTTCATGGACGAGCACACGCTCTATGCCGCTCGCGACCCGCAGGGCATCCGTCCGCTGGTGCTCGGCCGCCTCGAGCAGGGCTGGGTCGTCGCGTCGGAGTCCGCGGCGCTGGCGACCATCGGCGCCGTCACCATCCGCGAGATCGAGCCAGGCGAGCTCGTGGTGATCGACGAGTCGGGCCTGCGCTCGCACCAGTTCGCCGAGCCGAAGCCCAAGGGCTGCGTCTTCGAGTACGTCTACCTCGCCCGCCCCGACGCCACCATCGCCGGGCGCGGCGTCCACGAGGCCCGCGTCGAGATGGGCCGCCTGCTCGCCAAGGCCTACCCGGTCGAGGCCGACCTGGTCATCCCCGTCCCCGAGTCGGGCACCCCCGCGGCGATCGGCTACGCCGAGGCCAGCGGCATCCCCTACGGCCAAGGCTTCGTCAAGAACGCGTACGTCGGCCGCACGTTCATCCAGCCCTCGCAGACCCTGCGGCAGCTGGGCATCCGGCTCAAGCTCAACGCCCTCGAGCACGTCATCCGCGGCAAGGTGCTGGTCGTCGTCGACGACTCGATCGTCCGGGGCAACACCCAGCGGGCGCAGGTGCGCATGCTCCGCGAGGCGGGCGCCAAGGAGGTCCACGTCCGGATCTCGTCCCCGCCGGTCAAGTGGCCGTGCTTCTACGGCATCGACTTCGCCACGCGCGCCGAGCTGATCGCCAACGGCCTGGGCATCGAGGAGATCCGCGCGTCGATCGGCGCCGACTCGCTCGGCTACATCTCCGAGGACGACATGATCCAGGCGACCGAGCAGCCCCGTGAGCGGCTGTGCCTGGCCTGCTTCACCGGCGAGTACCCCATCGAGCTCCCCGACGACGAGGTGCTCGGCAAGCACGTCCTCGAGCGCGCGCTACCCGTCCTGGACAAGCCCGTAGAGATGACCCGCGACGTCGAGGGCGTCACGACCGGACTCGACGCCGGCGGCATCGGCGCTCTGCAGCACCCGTGACCAGCCCTGACCAGCCCTGACGACGAGGAACCCGTGAGCAGCTACGAAGAGGCCGGCGTCTCCATCGAGGCCGGCGACAAGGCCGTCGAGCTGATGAAGGTCTGGATCGAGAAGGCCAAGCGTCCTGAGATGGTCGGCGGGTTCGGCGGCTTCGCCGGCCTCTTCGACGCCTCGGCGCTCAAGAGCTTCGACCGGCCGCTGCTCGCGACCAGCGCCGACGGCGTCGGCACCAAGGTGGCGATCGCGCAGGCGATGGACGTCCACAACACCATCGGCTTCGACCTGGTCGGCATGCTCGTCGACGACCTGGTGGTGTGCGGGGCCGAGCCGCTCTTCCTCACCGACTACATCGCCACTGGGCGCGTCGTACCGGAGCGGATCGCGGCGATCGTCCAGGGCATCGCCGAGGCGTGCGTGGTCGCGGGCTGCGCCCTGATCGGCGGCGAGACCGCCGAGCACCCGGGCCTCCTCGACCCCGACGAGTACGACGTGGCCGGCTCGACCACCGGCGTTGTCGAGGCCGACAAGCTCCTGGGCGCCCACCTGGTCAAGCCGGGCGACGCCGTGATCGCGATGGCCTCCAGCGGCCTGCACTCCAACGGCTACTCCCTGGTCAGGCACGTGCTGCTCAACCAGGCGGGCTGGGCGCTCGACAAGCACGTCGACGACCTGGGCCGCACCCTCGGCGAGGAGCTCCTCGAGCCGACGATGATCTACGCCAAGGCCTGCTTGGCGCTCGCGCGCGCCACCCGCACCCACGCCATGTCGCACATCACAGGCGGCGGCCTGGCGGCCAACTTGGAGCGGGTGCTGCCGTCCGACGTGTCGGTCACCCTCGACCGGGGCACGTGGACTCCCCAGCCGATCTTCGACCTGGTCACCCAGGTCGGCTCGGTGGCCCGCGAGGACCTCGAGCAGACGCTCAACTGCGGTGTTGGCATGGTCGCGCTCGTCGACGCCGCCGACGCCAAGAAGGCGATCTCCACCCTGGCCGAGCACGAGGTCACCGCCTGGGTCGCCGGCGTGGTCCACCAGGTGGGCGCCGGACGGCCCGGCTCGGTCACCCTGGTCGGCGACCACCCCGCCTGAGCGATTGACGCGTTCGCCACGCGCGAAACCCGGTATCCGGTGTGCAGGAACCACCACAAGCCAGGTAACGTTGGACCCACGAGAAACCAAAGGAGAGACCGGACGCGCGTGTGACCCTCGACTGCGGCACCGGATCCCTCGGTGCTCGTGAGACAGGTTCGGGCGTGACGCCGGCCAAGTGTGCGAGGGGGTCGACCCTATGGGGCGCGGCCGTGCAAAAGCGAAGCAGACCAAGGTCGCTCGCGAGCTGAAGTACCAGACTCACCAGACGGACTTCGGCGCGTTGGCCAAGGAGCTGCATGGCGACATGCCGGAGACACCTGCAGTCGACAGCGTCGATGACGCCGACGACGAGTACGACGACGAGTGGGCGGACTACGCCGACCGTCGCGACTGAGCGCACACACTCCTGACGCTCTGAGGCAGGACAGGCGATGTCGCCTGCCCTGCCTCCGACGAGCGTGCCTCAGACCCTGATGCCGCGCAGGCGGCCGACCTCGCGCATGCGGCGCTCGGCGAGCTTGTCGGCGGCGACCGCGGGCGGGACGTTCTCCTCCAGAGCCAGCGCGAAGACGGCCTTGGTGGTCTCGTAGATGCCCGTCGCGCGGGCCTGCGCGCGCTCGAACGAGAAGCCGTGCAGCTCGTCGGCGACCTGGATCAGCCCGCCGGCGTTGACGACATAGTCGGGCGCGTAGAGGATGCCGCGCGCCTCCAGGAGCTTCTCGACCCCTGCGTGGGCGAGCTGGTTGTTGGCGGCGCCACAGACGACCTTCGCGGAGAGCACCTCCACGACGTCGTCGTCGAGCGCGCCGCCGAGGGCACACGGAGCGTAGACGTCCAGCTCGGAGGCGACCAGGGCGTCGGTGTCGGGCACGGCCCGCACGCCTGGGTGCGCCGCCTGGACGGCCGCGACCGCTGCCGCGGACACGTCGGTGACGATCACCTCGGCACCCTCCTCGACAAGGTGGCCCACCAGGTGCCGGCCGACCTTGCCGACGCCTGCCACGCCGACCACGCGCCCGGCGAGCAGGGGGGTGCCCCAGGTGGCCTCCGCCGCGGCACGCATGCCCTGGTACACGCCGTACGCCGTCAGCACGGAGCTGTCCCCGGCGCCGCCGTTGGCCACGGTGCGGCCGGTCACGAACCGGCTCTCGCGCGCGATGATGTCCATGTCGGCCGAGCAGGTGCCGACGTCGCAGGCGGTGTAGTAGCGACCGTTCAGGGACTGCACGAAACGGCCGTAGGCGCGCAGCAGCGGCTCGGAGTTGGCGATGGCCGGGTCACCGATGATGACCGCCTTGCCGCCGCCGAGGTCCAGACCAGCCACCGCAGCCTTGTAGGCCATGCCCTTGGAGAGCGCGAGTACGTCGGTGAGCGCGGCCTGCTCGTCGGCGTACGGGTAGAAACGGGTGCCGCCCAGCGCCGGGCCGAGCGCGGTGGAGTAGATCGCGATGATGGCTTTGAGCCCCGAGGCCTCGTCGTGGCAGTACACGACCTGCTCGTGGGGGTGGTCGAAAACGCCTGCAGGAACAGCGAAGCCGCCTCCCGAGGAGTGGGTAGGCGGCAGGGATCCGTCGGCCACGGTGGTGACCCTTTCAGCTCATGCCCGCGGGGTCTGCGGACGTTTCAGGAAGGCCCGCGGGGGTGGTGCGGACCGCCTCTGAGCCTACCGGAGTGCGATCTGGGTCACCTCGCCACCACCTATATTGACTAGTGCTACCTGTTTGGTGGCCCTTTCCGACCATTGTCGAAGTTTTCCCTTCTGTCCTATCCTCAGTGGGGAGCGTCAGTCGGGGGGCTTTCGTTCTGTCGTTTCATGACAAACAACAACGAGGGAGGCTCGCACGATGAACACGCGACCGCCTGAGTCTGAAGCGCTGCTCACGCCTGCTGAGGTAGCGGCCATGTTCCGGGTGGACCCCAAAACGGTCACCCGGTGGGCCAAAGCCGGCAAGCTGAGCTCGATTCGGACACTTGGGGGACACCGCCGATACCGTGAGTCCGAAGTCCGTGAGCTGCTGAGCGGGATGGTTCCCGAGCAGCGTCGCGGCGACACGGACTGACAGTTCGACACATCTTTGGTGGGGGGTTCCTCAGGGGGGTCTACGCCAAAGTTTTCGCTGAGGGCCTGGCTGACGCCGGGCCCTCAGTCTTTCTTCTTCCCGCGGGGCTTTCGTTCTGCGTGTTGTGGTCCGCTTGGTTCTTGGGTGACCGTCTGTCCGGCTCGGCAGTTCCGCGGTCCGGGCGGGCGCGGCTCGCGGCCCCCCATTGCTTGTTGGTCCTTCGGACGTGGCGTCGCTCTGTGCGTGGCGCGGTAGGTCTCGCCGCGTTCGGTTTGCCGCGTGCACGGGTGCTTGGGCTTCTGCGGCTCAGCGCAGGCCTTTGACGTAGCCGACTACTGCTCTGGCCTCTCGCACTCGTTGCTCCCAGGTGACGCCCATGGTGACCAGGAGCGCGCCGGCGAAGCCGATGAGGAGCCAGCGCGGGACGCCGGAGTCGGCGATGTACGGCGCGGCGTGGCGGAGGACCACGAGGGCGCCGACTGTTGCCGCGTGGACGAGGGGGGCGGTCCAGCGGAGCTGGGCTCCTGCGACGACCAGGGCGAGGCAGGCCAGGCCGAGGAGCAGGGAGCGAAGCGTGTGGGGGTCGTCCAGGACCCAGAGCAGGCTCGGGACCAGGGCCAGGGCGAGTCCTGGGGAGAGCGCGGTCAGGGTCGGGGCGCCGGGGTTGCGGCGCAAGTGCACCAGGCCGAAGACGAGCAGGGCGATCGCGGTGGGCAGCGTGTAGGGCTCGGGCTCGTTGACGCCGAGGTCAGCCAGGCGCACCCAGGTCGCTGCGGCCAGCAGCAGGCCGCCGACCCAGCCGAGCTCGCGGCGGTCCTGGCGCAGGAGCGACTGCGCGCAGACCGTCGCTCCGGACAGGGTCAGGTAGACCGCGACCCAGGAGTTGAGCTCAGAACCCGGCGCGGTCGCGACTCCGGCGAAGAACAGCCCGAGCATGCCCGCGGCTGCGCCGAGCTCGAGCCCGGTCCGACGTACGACGAGCGCGGGTGCTGCCGTCAGCGCGAGACCGACCGCGGCAACCCACTCCCCAGGCTGGTCGAGAAGAAGGCCCCACACCCAGACCGACGAGGCGAGCGCGACCTGAGCTACGACCTCGGCGCCGGTGCGTACCTCGGGGCGATCGTCGCGGACCAGCAGCAGTGCCGCCGATGCCAGCACGACCCCCAGCGCCACGGCGAGCAGCCCGTCGGAGTGGAAGGACAGCACGAGGCCGGCCAGCAGGCCGAGCGACCCCAGCACCACGTCGCCGCGCACGACGTAAGCAGCGCCGGTGACAAGACCCGCGGCCACGAAGACCCAGATGGGCAACGGGTACAGCGCGGCAGTGCCGACCGCGGTGGCCACGCCGACGAACGGCAGCACGCGTTCCCACGGGACCGAGCGGCCCGCGATCCTTCCCGCGACGGCCAGACCTGCGCACAGGGCGGCTACGACGGGGACGAGGAGCCAGGCCGCCAGACCGTCCAGCTCGTCACCGAGCCGGGGAAGGGTGTCGAGGAACCGGCCGTGGTCGGTCGCAGCCTCAGCGAGGCGGAGGCCCGCAGTCGCGCCAAGCGCGAGCCCGAACACGGCCGTCACCATGCCGGAGCCGAGCGCCGTGAGGCCGGCGGCGGCAGACCAGGGCTTGGGCACGAACCAGAGCGCCACCACCGAGGCCAGCAGGATCGCGATGACCGTGAGGCACGCCTCGGTCGCGCCGTTGTCGAGAGCGGGCACTGCGACAACGGTCGCTGCCAGCGCCACCGCCAGCGTCGACGCCGACAGCCGGGCAGCCAGCGGAAGGATCCGTACGACGGTCAGGCCGCCGACGAGGGCAGCGGCCGCGAGCAGAGGCAGGCCACCGCCGTCGGCCCAGACCCCTTGCAGGGTTGGCGATTCGAGGATCCTGTCGAGACCGCTGCTCACCAGGCCGAGCCAGGTGAAGCCACTGACCGTGGCGGCGAGGACCGTGGCCACGTGCAGGGTCAGCTGCCGGAAGGCGACCACCGTGGCCAGGCCGGCGAGGGTCGCGACCACGAGCCGGGCGTCGACCGTCCACCACTCGCCCGCGGTCAGACCGATCGCTGCAGTCGCGACGCCGATCCCGGCGACGACCTCGCCCGAGGTGAACGCCCCCGACGGCGTACGCCGGAGCCAGAGGCACGCACCGGTGGCGGCTGCTGTCAGCAGCGCGCCGAGCAGCACCAGGAAGGAGGGCTCGCTGAGGTCGCCGAACCAGCCCGCGCTCTTCGCACCGACCACGTCGAGGGTGCCCAGGCCCAAGGTGACCAGGCCTAGCGCTTCCACGGCACCCCGCAGACCTCGACCGGCCACCCACGCGGTGAGACCGCCGGTGATCGCGGTGAAGCCGACCAGGGTCGCCGTGCGGCCCCCGACGCCCATCACCGACCAGGTGACCGCGAGGAAGACCAGCGCGGCTACGAGCAGGCAGCCGGCACCGAGGCCCAGGAGGATCTTGGGCACCGACGCGCCGCTCATGCCCGCGGACGGCGCGGTGGCTGGAGCGGCGGGAACCCCTGGGGTGGCGACCGAGCCAGTGGGAGCTGTCCCGGTCGCCTGATCGGTCAACCTCGTGGGAGCGTGGTCGACGACCGGCGATGAGGCTACACGCGCGAAGCCGGTCCCAGCGCGCAGGCTCGCCAGCAGCTCGTCGGCGCGGGACAGCGTGACGAACAGCTGCTGGGCGAGAGGCCCTTGGAGAGGGAGCTCGCAAGCCGAGCAAGCCGTGGCGCCGTAGTCGATCGGGGAGCCGCAGTCCGGGCACCGCTGTGGGTCGGCGTAGCGCGTCATGTCCCTATTGCGCCACACGGCACCGCCTGCGCACGACGGCTTCGGGACTCAGAGCCGCTGAGTATGCGCACTCAGCTGCCCCGACGTACGCCCGTTGTGTGCCTGATGTCCACCCGCTGTCCTCGTGATGTCACAGAACTGTCGGTGCCGGCGTCTTTGATGGAGACCGATGACTTCGAGGCGCCAACCCGGTCTGCCTCAGGGAAAACCCGGATGCGCCTACAGCGCCTGAGTGATGGAATCTCGACATGCATGCACAGATCGCCGGCAAGTTGACCGGCCGCGTGAGCAAGTGGTTCGTCCTCGTCTTCTGGCTCGTCGCCCTCGTGGTGGGAGGGGCCTTCGGGTCCAAGCTCATCGACGTGCAGAACAACGAGGCCTCCTCGTGGCTGCCGGCGACCGCCGAGTCGACACGTGCCCTCGAGGAGCTCACCCCGTTCTACGACCCCGACTCGATCCCGACCGTCATCGCCTACGAACGCGATGCCGGGCTGACCGAGGCCGACATCGCCACGGCGACCGAGCAGGCCAAGGACTTCGCGACCCTCGACGGCGTCGACGGTGAGGTGATCGGCCCGCTGCCCTCCGAGGACGGCAAGGCCATGCAGACCCTGGTGACCTTCAACTTCGGGGCCAACGGGTGGATGGACATGCCCGACACCGCCGACAAGTTGCGTGACCTGTCCAAGATCGACGGCGTCACCACCTACATCACCGGTGCCGGAGGCCAGGCAGCCGACGCGTCGGAGGTCTTCGAGGGCATCGACGGAGCTCTGCTGTTCTCCGCCCTCGGCATCGTGATCATCATCCTGCTGTTCACCTACCGCAGTCCGGTCCTCTGGATCCTGCCGATCTTCAGCGCCGTCGTGGCGCTCATGGTCTCGCAGGGTCTGATCTACTTCCTGGCCAAGTACGCCGACCTCACCGTCAACGGGCAGAGTCAGGCGATCTTGTCCATATTGGTGATCGGAGCCGGCACCGACTATGCGTTGCTGCTGGTCGCCCGCTATCGAGAGGAGCTGCGCAGGCACGCCGACCGGCACGAGGCGATGGCCTATGCCTTGCACCGTGCGGCACCGGCCATCATGGCCAGTGCCGGAACCGTGGTCGTCGGCATGCTCTGCCTGCTCTTCGCCGAGATGAACTCCACTGCCGGCCTGGGCCCGGTGACGGCGATCGGCGTGGCGGTCACCTACCTGGTGATGGTGACCCTGCTGCCGGCTCTCCTGGTCATCACGGGGCGCTGGGTGTTCTGGCCCAAGCGGCCGTCGTTCACGTCGGCCGAGCCGACCCAGACCGGGTTCTGGGCACGGGTCGCCGACCGCATCAAGGTGCGGCCCCGGAGCGTCTGGGTCACCACGTCCCTGCTGCTGGCCGTCGCCTGCCTGGGCGTCTTCAAGCTGGATACCGCCGGGCTGGCCACCGAGGACCAGTACACGAAGGACATGGAGTCGATCGACGGTCAGCTGATGCTCGCCGACCACGGCCTCTTCGACGCGTCCAACACGGTGCAGGTCGTGACCAAGGCCGACCAGGCCGAGGCCGTCCGCGCCGCGATGACCGGCATCGAGGGCCTCGGTGAGCCGACCGAGCCGGCCACTCAGGACGGCGTCTCGTTCATCGAGGCACCACTGGCCGGAGACGTCGCGGCTCAGTCCACCTTCACGGTGATCGAGCAGGTGCGCGACAAGGTGCACGCCGTGCCCGATGCCGATGCGCTGGTCGGTGGATGGTCGGCGATCTACTTCGACACCAAGGTGGCGGCCAACCGCGACAACGTGGTGATCATCCCGATCATTCTGCTGATGGTCCTGCTGATCCTGATCGCTCTGCTCCGGGCGGTCACAGCGCCGCTGATCCTGCTGGCAACGGTCGTACTCTCGTTCGGCGCAGCCTTGGGCATCTCGACGCTGCTGTTCGACTACGTCTTCGACTTCGCCGGCTCCGACCCGGGATTCCCGCTGTTCGCGTTCGTCTTCCTGGTCGCCCTGGGCATCGACTACAACATCTTCCTGATGACCCGGGTCCGCGAGGAGACACTGCAACGCGGCACGCGACCGGGGTCGATCGTCGCGCTCAGCTCGACCGGTGGGGTGATCACCTCGGCCGGGCTGGTGCTGGCTGCGACGTTCCTCGTGCTCGGCTCGATCCCGCTCGTCTTCCTGGCCCAGCTCGGAGTCACGGTAGCGCTGGGCATCCTGCTCGACACGATGATCGTCCGCTCCGTGCTGGTCACCGCGATCAACCTCGACCTCGGCCAGGTGATCTGGTGGCCGAGCAAGCTGGCCAAGGCCGACGAAGCCAGCCTCTCGCCGGTGCCCGACCCCTGGGAGCTCGAGCACGAGGAGGCACACCGCGACGAGGCTCTGGTCGACGACTGAGACAGGCGCCACACGCGCTTGCCAGACGAGCAGCCTGACTGTGACAGTGTTACTGTCACAGTCAGTTTGCTTTTCGGAGGATCGATGGACTTCAACCTGCCCGAGTCGGCGCTCGCCGTACGTGAGGGCGTCGCTGCTGTGGCCGCCAAGTACGACAACGCGTACTGGTCCCGGTGTGAGGAGGAGCACCGCTTCCCCGACGAGGTCTTCCGCGACCTCGGCGAGGGTGGCTGGCTGGGGCTCAGCATCCCCGAGGAGTACGGCGGGGGCGGGCAGGGTCTGCTCGAGCTCGCGGTCGCCAACGACACCCTCTGCGCGTCGGGCGGCACCCAGGGCACCTTCATCTACGTCACCACACCCGGGTTCGGGGCGATGACCCTGGTGAGGCACGGCAACGAGTAGCAGAAGCAGCGCATCCTCCCAGGCATCGCGTCCGGCGACATCCAGTTCTGCTTCGCACTGACCGAGCCCGATGCCGGCAGCAACGCGATCGAGATCACGACCAGCGCTCGTCGTGAGCGTGACGACTTCCTGATCAAGGGTCAGAAGGTGTGGATCTCCAACGTCGAGCGTGCCGACTGGATGATCGCGGTGACCCGCACGATCCCGGCCGCCGAGGCGAGCCCGAGGACGGCCGGGTTCACGCTCTTCCTCGTCGACGTCAAGCAGGCGCTCGCCGACGGCACGCTGTCGTACACGCCGATCCCCAAGATGGGCAGCAACATCCTCTACTCCAGCCAGGTGTTCTTCGACGACGTCCGGGTCCCCGCCGACAACGTGCTCGGCAAGGTCGACGAGGGCTTCGGAGTGCTGTGGGACGTGCTCAACCCGGAGCGCATCCTGGCCGCCGCGGGCGGTGTCGGCTCGGCGGATGCGGCGCTCGACGTGGCGGCGAAGTACGCCCGCGAGCGTGAGGTCTTCGGCCGCCCGATCGGCGTCAACCAGTCGATCCAGTTCCCGCTCGCCCAGATCAAGGCCAAGACCGAGCTGGCGCGGCTGATGACCTACAAGGCGGCATGGCTCTTCGACACCGGCCAGCCGTGCGGCAACGAGGCCAACATCGCCAAGCTGACCGGCGCCCAGGTGGCGTGGGAGGCCGCCGACCAGGCCTTCCAGACCTTGGGTGGGATGGCCTACTCCAAGGAGTACCCGGTCGAGCGGATGTTCCGCGACGCCCGCATCGGCAAGAACATCCCGGTCGCCGAGCAGCTGGTCCTCGCCCACATCGGTACGTCGATGCTGGGCCTCCCCAAGAGCTACTAGACCAACCGCTGGTCGAGCAGCGAAGCGAAGCGAGCGTCTGTCGAGACCAACAAGGTGACGTGCCGGCTTACGTAGGTGGGCACCTTGGGTTGTGTGGTCTCGACGGACGGTGTCTCGGGCTTCGCCCTCGCCACCTGCTCGACCAGCGGTGGTGGCGCTCGCCGTCGCCACCTGCTCGACCACTGGTGGTGGCGTAGCCTGCTGATGTGCGCCACCACGGGCTGGTCGACTCCCCGCGGGACGTCGGACTCAACGGACACGCATGCTGGGGCTTCGACGGCGCCGGCGACCTCGCCGCGGCTGCGGAGGTCTTCCTGACCGATGGTGCCGAGCTCGGCCAGCAGCTCATGTTCGTCGTCGAGCCGGGTGAGGTCGTCGTCCTCGACCTGGCCGGCCTCGAGTTCGTCGACCACAGGGGCGTGCTCGCCGTCGAGAGCTACTCGCGACGTGTTGCCGACCAGGGTGGCGAGGTGCGGCTGCGCCGCACGCCTCCGCTCTTCCGACGGCTCTCCGACCTGCTCGGAGCGGGCCGTTGAGCGCTGACGTCCAGCCTGCTGCCGGGTTCGCCCACGAGGCCCTCTTCTACGACGACGAGACGGCCTTCCTCGAGGGTGCGGTGCCCTTCCTCCGTGACGGCATCAGCAAGGGCGAAGGCGTCCTCGTCGCGACGGGTGTCGACAACCTCGGCCTGCTCCGCGACGTTCTCGGTGACGATGCCGAGCATGTCGTCTTCGAGGACATGGCGTCCATCGGGCGCAACCCGGGTCGGATCATCTCGGCCTGGGCGCTCTTCGTCGAGGAGAACGCGAGCCATGGCAGGCAGGCCCGCGGACTGGGGGAGCCGATCTGGCCGGGACGCAGCGACGCGGAGGTCGTGGAGTGCTTGCACCACGAGGCCCTGCTCAACGTCGCTTTCGGCGACGCGAACGGTTTCACGTTGCTCTGCCCGTACGACGCCGGCCGGCTGGGGGACGACATCCTCCAGGAAGCGCGTCGGACCCATCCCTGGGTGACCGAGCACGGCCGCACCCGCGCCAGCACGTCGTACGACGTGGCGCGGGCTCACCCACTTGCGGGGACGCTGCCCGACCCCGTCGGTCTGGTCGAGACCTTCGCGATCGCAGAGGTCGAGACGTCCGCCGAGCTGCGCCAGGCCGTGGCCGAGCACGCGTGGGCGGCCGGCCTCGACCCCACTCGCTCGGCAGAGTTCGTGCTGGCCGTGCACGAGGCGGTGACCAACACGCAGCTCTACGCCGACGGCCGGGGATCGGTCCGCCTGTGGCGTGAGGACGACGCCCTGGTCTGCGACGTGGTCGACCACGGCCGGATCCACGACCCGTTGGTGGGCCGGCTGCCGGCTGACCCGGACACTGGCGGTGGCAGGGGGCTCTGGCTGATCAACCACCTGTGCGACCTGGTCGAGATCCGCTCCTCCGAAGCCCGCAGCATCGTGCGCATGCGCGTCACGCTCTGAGGCGCGAGCGACGACCGTCAGCGGGTGACGTCGACGGCCAGCGCCTCGTCACGGGCGTACGGCATCGAGAGCATCACCCGGTCGGCGAGGCCGGCGAAACGCTCCTCGATCCCCGCGCGCACCGCGGGAGCACGCCGTCGCGAAGGGACGGACCGAGGTGGCCCGGATCCTGCGGTCGTGGGTCAGGTGAGCGGCACCGACCACAGGTCCGCGATGGACGGGTCGTAGTCCTGACCGACGTCCTGGAAGCGCACCCGGACCTTCCCGTCGGCCGTGACCGCGGACGGCTCCACGACGAACTGGTAGCTGAGCGAGCCCTGGCCACCGGCCGTCCTGCGGAATCGTCTCTCGTGCGCCACGGCGCCGTCCAGCAGCACGTCGTAGGTCTTCAGCTGGGGCGAGTCGTAGGTCTCGACCATCCTCAGCACGAACCTCTCACCGGCAGGGACGGCGAGGTCCACCTCGAACCAGCCGCCGGGGCTGGCCGAGTTCGTGTAGCGGCGGGTGAGCCCGGCCTCGACGTTCGTCCCGGACGACGGTGACGCGCTGAGGCCGTGCGCCTGCTCCGATGCCGAGTTGCCGAGGTCCACGTGGTCGGCCGCTCCGGCGGGCGGGTTCACGAACCGCACCTGCAGCTGCGCGTTCCGCTGCTCCTGCTCGGTGGAGCCGGTGGACGCGACGAGCTGCACCGTCCCCTCCGACACCGAGAGCGGCACCGTGAGGCTGGCGTCGACCGTGCCGGTGGCGCCGGCGGCCAGGGAGTACGCCGCTTCGGGAGCCTCACCCCAGCCGGCCGGCAGCTGGACCCGCGCCGCGCCCGAGCGCTGCTGCTGGGTGTGGTTGCGGAGTGTTACGCGCACGTCCACGTCCTCACCCGGGAGCGCCGCCTCGGGTGTCACCGTGACCGACTCGATGCTGACCGCAGGCCCGATCGTCAGGGTCGCCGCCACGGGCAGGGTCGCGAGAGCGTTCTCATGACGGTAGGTGACAACACCGGTGAGCTCGGCCGTACCGGGTGCGGCACCTGCCGGAGCCGTCACGTCGTACTGGTGAGTGACCGCAGTGCCGGGCTTGGCCGTGCTCGGCCGCGAGCCGACAGAGGTGACCTTCCAGCCGGCGGGTGCGCTGAGCGTCGATCCGACCGACGAGAGCGACGTGCCGCCCTTGTTCTCCACCACGACCGGCACGCGGACCACGTCACCGGGGCGCACGACCGTCGCCGGAGGAGCCAGCGACGCGACAGCCCCGACCAGCCGCGCGGAGGCGGAGGAAAGATGCCGGTCGACCTCGGCGAGCAGAGCCCGGACCTCCGGTGCGGACCCCTGTCGCTGTAGCCAGCGGTCGAGGTCCCCGGCGAAGGAGAGCGCGTGGTGGACGTCCGCGACGGCTCGCGTGTAGTCGCCGGCCAGGTACGTCGTCCACGCGGACTCGACCCGTTCCTGGAGCCGGGCGGCCGTGTTGACAGCGGCCGGGGAGCCCAGCCCGTCGACGGCGGTGACAACGGCAGCCACCTGCTCCCGAGCCTCGCCCAGGTCTCCCAGGATGCGGTCCACGGCGAACGAGTAGTCGCCCGACCCGACCTCGAAGACCACGTTGGGCCCGTCCATCCGGAGGAAGCGGATGCCGGCGACCTCCTCGGCCGGGTGGCCTGCCTCGGTGACCGCCCAGCGGCTCGGGCTCGGAAGGCGGAGCTCGGCCGTGGTGTTGCCCGGGACCGTCACGTCCAGCGTCAGGCCGTCGCCCTCGCGCTGCCAGGCGGTGGCCACGTCGCCGTACGGCGTGCGGTGGCGGAACGACACGTGGTCGACGCCGTTGCCGGTCTCGGGTGCGATCAGCATCCGCTTGTAGCCGGGCTCCAGCGCGGAGACGCCGGCCATCGTGCGGTACATCCACTCGCCCGCCGCGCCGTACGCGTAGTGGTTGAACGAGTTCATGCCGACGTCGCCGAACTCACCGTTGGGCATGATCGAGTTCCAGCGCTCCCAGATCGTGGTCGCACCGCGGCCGATCTCGTAGCCCCACGAGGGGTAGTCCTCGTTCTGCAGCAGGCGGTAGGCGACGTCGGTGCGCCCGATCGCGGTCAGCGCCGGGAGCAGGCCGTCGACGCCGAGGAACCCCGTCGAGAGGTGCCAGTCCCTGCGCTCGATCGTCTCCACGAACTGCTTGGCCAATGCCTGCCTCTTCGCTGCCGGCACCAGGTCGTTCGTGATCGTCAGGATGTACGACGTCTGGCTGTCGCCCTTGACCGTCCCGTCCGCGGCGATGAACGCGTCCTGGTAGGCCTGGCGGATCGCCTCGAAGCGAGCCTGGTACGCCGTAGCGTCCGCCTCTCGTCCGACAGCGGCTGCCATCTCGGCGAACTCACGCGTGCTCTTCGCGACGAACGCAGTGTCGAGTACGTCGGCCGGCGTCGGGTCGTCGAGGTTGAGCCAGTCGAGGTAGCCGCCCGCCGAGCGGATGTGGTTGGTCGAGTCGGCGGCCAGGAAGTCGACGTACCGCCTCATCATCTCGTAGTTGTCGCGGATGACCTCGGTGTCGCCATACGCCTGCCACAGCGTCCACGGCACGTGCACCCCGGAGTCCATCCAGCCGGCCGACTCGTAGCCGCCGTCGAAGCGGTTCGGGATGATCGGCGCGACGCCGGGCAGCGAGCCGTTGGGACGCTGGGTGTCGCGCAGGTCCTGCAGCCACTTGCTGAGGAACGCCTGCGAGTCGAGGTTGTAGACCGCGGTGCGGGCGAACACGTTGATGTCACCCGTCCAGCCCATCCGCTCGTCACGGGCCGGGGTATCCGTCGGCACTGACAGGAAGTTGCCGCGCTGACCCCACACGATGTTGCTGTGCAGCTGGTTGACCAGCGCCGAGGAGGACGTGAAGTTGCTGGTCAGCTCGCCGTCTGTGCCCATCACCACTCCGGTGATGCTGCTCGCCGCGGGCTCCTCGTCGAGGCCGGTGACCTCGACGTAGCGGAAGCCGTGGAAGGTGAACGACGGCTGGTAGGTCTCGGGCTCCGACGTGGCGAAGGTGTAGTAGTCGGTCGCCTTCGCGGACCGGAGGTTGGCGGTGTAGAGCGAACCGTCCGGGTTGAGCACCTCTCCGAAGCGCAGACGGACGGTCTGGCCCGGCTCGCCCTGCAGGGTCACGCGTGCCTTGCCGACCATGTTCTGCCCGAGGTCGTAGAGGAACGCGCCTTCGGTCGGGGAGTCGATGCTGCTGGCCTCGAGCTCCTGGGTGACGCGGACCGGCTGGTCGTCCTGGGGTTCGAGCAGGGAGGTCGCCGAGGGACGCACCTCGACGGCTTGCCAGCCGGCGTCGTCGTACTCGGCGGCGGACCAGTCGCCGAGCTCCTCGGCACGGCGGGCGTCGTACGCCTCGCCATCGAGGAGGTCGGCCGAGGTGCGCGGGCCGTCGGTGGTGACCCAGCCGTCATCGGTCGAGATCACGTCGGTGCTGCCGTCGGCGTACTCAACGTGCAGCTCGGCCAGCAGGCCGGTCTTGTCGCCCCAGATGCCGGAGCCGAACATCGCCACGCGGCCGGCGTACCAGCCCTTGGCGAGCTCCGCGCCGAAGCCGTTGCTGCCGGCGCGGACGAGGTCGGTGACGTCGTAGGTCTGGTACTGGATGCGCTTGTTGTAGTCGGTCCAGCCAGGGGCGAGCTCGTGGTCGCCCACCGGCTCGCCGTTGAGGTACAGCTCGTAGAGACCCTGCGCGCTGGCGTAGACACGAGCCCGGGCGACCGGCTTGTCGGCCAGCTCGGCCTCGGTGCGCAGCAGCGGCACGGGGTCGCCGAGGTTGAACCACACCTCGGGTCCTGAGCTGTCGACGCGCAGTGCGCCCCCCGCGACCGTGCCGCCGGTGAAGGTGCGGTCGCCGGTGGGGAAGGTGGTGTCGACCAGGACGTCGCCACCTTCGGACGTGACGGTGACGTCGTGGACGAGGCCGGACTCCGCGTTGCTGGTGCGGAAGCCGACGATGCCGGGTCCGGTGAACGTGCTGTCAGTGCGGGTGTCGAGCACGGCGCCGTCGACCGACGTCGTGATCTGGCTTCCGTCCACCTCGATCGCGTAGCCGTGCTCCGCCGCGAAGTCGAAGCCGCTCGGGAACGACGTAGCCGGCAGCACCGAGTAGCCGCCGTTCTTGATGTGCGGGCGCAGGCGACCTTCGGCGTCACTGAGCTGCCACATGTAGGCGTGCTCGGTGTCGCGGCCGCGGAAGTACACGCCCAGCGCTCCCTCGATCCCGGACGCCGTGAACTCGATCGTGTAGTCGGTCCAGGACGCGGGGATCGTCCGCGCCGGTGCGCCGATCCACGCACCGCTCCACTCGGCGTTGTCCAGCAGGCCGGTCTCGAACGTCGACGGCTCGCTCCACGAGGAGGCGTTGCCGTCCTCGTCCCAGACCCGAACCTGCCAGTGGTACCTCGTGCTGGAGGTGAGGGCAGGGCCGTCGTACGTCACGTCGACCGAGCGGTCGGAGTCGACCTGGCCGCTGTCCCACACGTCGGCCTCCGCCAGGCGGGACGCCGACGTCGCGACGCGGACCTGGTAGCCGCTCTGCAGCAGACCGCGACGGTCGGCATGGAGTGCCCAGCTCAGCCGGGGTGCCTCGGCGCCGATGCCCAGGGGCGCGGCCAGCGCGTTGGTCCGGAGGGTGGAGACGGTGACGGCGGAAGCCGCGGCCGAGGCGGGGGCCAGGAGCACCGCGACCGGCGCAGGCCCGAGCAGGCCGGCGACCACCGCCACGGCGATCGAGGTTCGGGAGCGGAGAGACATCGCAGTCCTTCGAGTGGGGGGTTGGAACGTTTCATAACGGTTATGTCATAGGAGTCGAGAGCCAGGCCAGCCCTGCGTCCGGTTCCGGACAGCCAGCCGTTGACAGGCCACGCGCGGCTCGCCTAGATTTGCGTGAAACGATTCATGATCCTGGTCTCGGGAGTGTCGATGGATCTGTTGTCCCCCACCTCTGAGCTCCCCCTCGAGCGGGAGGAGCTGCAGTTGCTCTCGCTGCTCGCGCGCGGCCTGCCGGCGACCGCCATCGCCCGCCGCCTCGACACCACGGACCGCACGGTGCGCCGCCGCACGCGGCACATCTGCGACCGGCTCGGGGTCAGCACCCCGGTCGAGGCCGTCGTCTGGGCGGTACGGCGCGGACTGGTCTGATCGAGGACTGCTCGCCGATCGAGTATCAGGCGTTTTCATTTGATTCCATAGTTATCTAGATGAAAACGGACGAAAGCGCATGTTCAGCTATAAGGCCACTGGGGAGACAGTTGCGGATGGTGGCCACGAGGGGATGGGGATTCGCGAGGGCCCTCACACACGCGGACTCTGACCGCAACGTCTTCTACGTGCCACGCCATCGGTCGCGCGGGAGTGAGGTGACCGAGGCTGCGTGGAACGCTGTCGACGTACTGCCCCGTCACGGCGCAGTCGCTGCCTGACCCAGTCCGGCAGGACCGCTCGTTCGCGTCGCCTGCGACCAGAGCGCTCGCCACTGGTCTTCTGTCCGCTGGTACACGTCGGTGTGCCAGAAGACGCCGGCATCGTTGCCGCCTGTGAAGTCCACTTCGATGCGCGCGAGGTACCGCAGCACCGCAAGGTCGTCGCACGCTCGCGCAGACACCTCGGAGACGGGCTCGAAGACTCGGTAGCGGAAGGCGCCGGATTCGATGCCGTCAAGGTAGTCACGCTTGGTGAGAGCTCGGCCGCCAGGAGTGATGAGCTGGTAGTCGTCGGCGTGCAGCAGCTCCGCGGTGGCCAGGTCGGCGTGAACCAGTGCTTCCAGCCGGGTTCGCTCGAGCTCACGCAACCCGTGCAGCGCGTCTTCTACAGCGGCCATGCCTCACTATCTGGCAGGCGACGGTCCTTGTCGACACGGTGACCGCCCGGCCTATGACCGGGTCGACGTCCGTGCCACCAGCTCTGGGATGAAGACGACCTGCTGGTGCTCGTGGTCGGGGTTGGTCGCTTCGTCGAGGAGCAGGTGCGCGGCAGTGGCGCCCAGCTTGCGCCGCGGCTGGCGTACGGAGGTGAGGGGCACGGCCGCCGCCGCGGCGAAGTCGATGTCGTCGTAGCCGACGATCGCGAGGTCCTGCGGCACTCGGAGGCCGAGGCTCACACAGCGCTGTAGCAGGCCCAGGGCCAGCAGGTCGTTGGCGCAGAAGGCAGCGGTCGGGCGAGTCCCGGCAGACATGCCGGCGATGCGCTCGCCGGCACTGAGCCCTTCGGCCACGGTGAGCGATTCGGTCTCGACCAGCACGAGCTTGTCGGCGGACCGGCCGGCGTCGGCGAGGGCCTGCAGGGCGCCGTCGCGACGGTCGCGCACCTGGCCGATGCGCTCGGGGCCGCCGACGTAGGCGATGCGCTCGTGCCCGAGGTCGAGGAGATGCTCGACGGCGATGCGTCCACCGAGGACGTCGTCGACCGCGACGGTGCAGTGCGTGGTGCTGTTGCGGGTCCGGTCGACGATGACGACCGGGGTGCCGCGCTGCGGGAGCTGGTCGAGCATCTCGGACTCCGGGTCGACCGGCGTGATGAGCACGCCCTGGACGCGCTGCTGCTCGAGGCGCTGGAGGTAGGTCGTCTCGCGGTCCTGCCGGTTGTCGCTGTTGCAGCTGAAGAGAGCGAGGTCGGCTGCCTCGGCCGTCTCCTCGATCCCGGCGGCCACGTCGGTGAAGAAGGGGTTCGTCGCGTCGAGCATGATGTAGGCGACCGTGCGGCTGCGGCCTGCTCGCAGCTGGCGGGCCGACTCGTTGCGGACGAAGCCGAGGTCGGACATGGCGCGCTCGACCCGGAGCCGCGTCGCCTCGCTCACCACCTGCGGCCGGTTGAGCACATTGGAGACCGTGCCCAGCGAGACCCCGGCGGCGAGCGCGACGTCCTTCACGCTGGCGGACATGGGGCCTCCGAGGCTTTGAAACGTTGTCGGTGAGCCCCGACCATAGCGGACGGTCTTGTGCGGCGGCCAGAGCCCGGCCCCGCGAGTTCCAAGCCAGTTCCAAGGCGGGTATTGACGATGTGGCGGCGGTCACGTTACGGTCGTCCCATCGAATTGAAACCTTTCAAAACGAGGGCCCCATGAACCAACAGTCGCCGACCGGCACACCGACGCTCGAGCTGCGTGAAGTCGCCAAGGCGTTCGGCCCGGTCGCCGCGCTGCGCTCCGGGTCCCTGACCGTGCACCCGCACTCGATCCACGCCCTGGTGGGCGAGAACGGCGCAGGCAAGTCGACGCTGGTCAAGATCGTCGCCGGAGTGCACCGCCGTGACGGTGGCGTCTTCCGCCTCGAGGGCCAGGACGTCGACTTCTCCTCGACCGCCGACTCCAAGGCGGCCGGCGTCGCGGTGATCTACCAGGAGCCCACGCTGTTCCCGGACCTCTCGGTCATGGAGAACCTCTTCATGGGCCGGCAGATCCTGGGCCGTGCCCGGCGCATCGACCGTGCTGCGATGTACGCCGAGGCCGAGCGGCTCTTCGACCGGCTCGGGGTCCGCATCGACCCCAGGCGTCCCGCCGAGGGCCTCTCGATCGCCGACCAGCAGATCATCGAGATCGCCAAGGCGATCTCGCTCGACGCCAAGCTTCTGGTGATGGACGAGCCCACCGCGGCGCTGAGTGGTGTCGAGGTAGACCGTCTGTTCGCCGTGGCGCGGAGCCTGCGAGACGAGGGTCGTGCGCTGGTGTTCATCTCCCACCGCTTCGACGAGGTCTTCGCGCTGTGCGACACGGTGACGGTCATGCGCGACGGCGAGTACATCTCGACCTCGAAGACCGCCGAGAGCTCGGTCGACAAGATCGTGGCGGCCATGGTCGGACGCGAGGTCGCCGAGCTCTTCCCCAAGACGCCGGCGCAGATCGGCGCACCGGTCCTCGAGGTCCAGGGCCTCACCGCGACCGGCGTCTTCCACGATGTCTCGTTCGAGGTCCGCGCCGGGGAGATCGTCGGTCTGGCCGGCCTCGTCGGAGCCGGACGGAGCGAGATCGCCCGCGCGGTCTTCGGCGTCGACGGCTACGACTCCGGCTCGGTCCGGCTGGGTGGCAAGCCCGTGCCGAAGAGCGACCCTCGTGCGGCGATCAGGGCCGGCATGGCGCTCATCCCCGAGGACCGCCGCAAGCAGGGCCTGGTCATCGACTCCTCGGTGACCCGCAACGTCGCCGGCGTCATCCGCAACGGTCTCGCCAAAGCGGGGCTGATCACAGCAGGCATGGAGAACCGCGCCGCTGGGCCGTGGGCCGCTCGCCTGGAGGTCAAGACCGGCGCACTCGACATGAACGCCTCGACCATGAGCGGCGGCAACCAGCAGAAGGTCGTGATCGCGAAGTGGCTGGCCACCAGCCCGTCGCTGCTCATCATCGACGAGCCGACGCGTGGCATCGACGTCGGCACCAAGGCCGAGGTGCACCGACTGCTCTCCGAGCTGGCCGGGCAGGGCCTCGGCGTCTTGATGATCTCCTCCGAGCTGCCCGAGGTGCTCGGCATGGCAGACCGGGTCCTGGTCGTCTGCGAGGGACGCATCACCGCCGACATCCCGCGTGAGGAAGCGACACCGGAGGCCGTGATGTACGCCGCCACCCACCAGCCGGAGGTCGCCCGATGACTCCCACGACCGAGGTCAAGCACGGGGACGGCTCCGAGGCGGCCACGAGCGAGGTGCTGCTCGTCGAGCCCAGCGCGCTCTCGCCAGGGCGGCGCATCGTCAGCAACGCCCTCCGCTCCCGCGAGCTGTCGATCTTCCTGGTGCTCATCGCGGTCACGGTCGTGGCCACTGTGAAGAACGACAGCTTCCTGTTCAGCTCCGACGGCTGGCGCAACTTCCTGGTGAACCCCTCGATCCTGCTGCTCCTCGCGGTCGGGCAGGCGGTCGTCGTCATCACCCGCAACGTCGACCTCTCCGTCGGGTCCGTGATGGCGCTGACGGCGTACCTCACCGGTCGGCTGTTCATCGAGCAGCCCGGCCTCCCGATCGTCGCGGTGTTCGTCGCGTGCGTCGTGGCGGGCGCGGTGCTCGGGCTCGTGAACGGGGTGCTGGTCGCGTACTTCAACGTGCCGTCACTGGTGATCACCCTCGGCACCATGTACATCTACCGCGGCATCATGCTCTCGTGGGCGGGCAGCAACCGGATCAACGCCGGCGACCTGCCGCCTGACTTCCTGACCCTGGGCAACAAGGCGTTCCTCACCATCCCCCTGCTGACGATCATCGCCGTGGTGGTGCTCGCTGCCGTGGGCTACTACCTCTACACCGCTCGCGGCGGCCGTGAGTTCTACGCGATCGGCTCCGACCCTGACGCAGCAGTCCTCTACGGGCTCAACGTCCGGCGCCGGGTCCTGGCCGCCTTCGCGCTCAGCGGGGCCTTGGCCGGCCTGGTCGGCGTCCTCTACACCGCTCGCTACGGCACGGTGAGCTCCGGCGTGGGCTCGGGGATCGAGCTCCAGGCGGTGGCGGCTGTGGTCATCGGCGGCGTGGCGATCTTCGGTGGCAGCGGGACGGTCTGGGGTGCCGCGATCGGCGCCTTCCTCCTGGTCACCATCAACCGGGCACTGCCCAGCCTCGGCATCGAGGACTTCTGGCAGCGGGCCGTGGTCGGCGCCCTGATCCTCGGCGCCATCGTGCTCGACCGGGTCCTGTCCGTCCGTCAGTCGACGAAGCTCGCCGAAGCAAGGGAGATGACGACATGAGCTCGCAACGCACCTACTCCGAGTACTCCCAGCCGCTGTTGATGCGTGTGCTGCTGACGCGCGAGGCCGCGGTCATCGCGCTGACGATCGTCGTGGTCCTCTACTCGCTGGCGAGCGTGCCGAACTTCGACCAGCCCCTCACCTTGAAGTTCCTCCTGCAGGACATCGCCCCGATCCTGCTGATCGCCCTGCCGATGACGCTGATCATCATCACCGGCGAGATCGACCTCTCGGTCGCCAGCATCGTCGGCCTGAGCAGCGTGCTGCTCGGCGTGCTCTACGACAACGGCCTCTCCATCCCGGTGGCGGCGCTGATCGCGCTCCTGGTGGGCGCGGGGTGCGGCTTCCTCAACGGCTTCCTCATCGCGTACGTCGGGCTGCCGTCGCTGGCCGTCACGATCGGGACTCTGGCCCTCTTCCGAGGCGTCGCCGTGGGGCTCCTGGGGACCAAGGCGGTCACCGGGTTCCCGGACCGATGGACCGAGCTGGCGACCGGGACGATCGGCGCCACGAAGATCCCCCTGGTCATGATCCCCTTCGTCGTCCTGGCGGTCGGTTTCTCGGTGCTGCTGCACTTCTCGACGTTCGGGCGAGGCATCTACGACATCGGGCTCAACAGCGAGGCCGCCCATTTCACCGGCGTCAACGTGGCCCGCACCAAGTGCATCCTCTTCGTGCTCTCAGGCGTGGTGTCGGCGTTCGCCGGCCTGTACTACACGCTGCGTTTCGGGAGCGCTCGCGGCGACAACGCCACCGGCATGGAGCTCCAGGTGATCGCCGCGGTGCTCCTGGGCGGTGTGTCGATCTTCGGTGGCCGTGGCCGGATCCACGGCGTACTCGCCGGCGTCGTCCTGATCGGCGTCATCTCCAGCGCGCTGCGGCTGGAGGGGCAGAAGGCCGACGTCACCATCATCGTCATCGGGCTGCTCCTGGTGGCCTCGGTGATCGCATCTCCCCTGATCTCGTGGGTGGCAACCCAGCTCCCACGCAAGGCTCCTCGCCCCGAAGAGCCGGCTCCTCCGAAGCAGGCCACTCCGGCCGGCGTCTGAACGAACGAGAAAGGTTGGATGGATGAGACTCCATTCCTATCGGGTTACTGCGCTGGCTGCATTGGTGCTCAGCGTCTCCCTCCTGTCCGCATGTGGCGACGACGAGACCGGCGGCTCCGGCGGCGGTGACGGTGGGGGCGACACGACCCTCACCATGCTTCCCAAGAACCTCGGCAACGCGTACTTCGACACCAGCACTGACGGTGCCGAGGAGGCTGCCGACGAGGTCGGCGCGACGATCGAGGAGGTCGGTCCGGAGACGGGTGACGACCCTGCAGGTCAGGTGCCGTTCATCAACACGGTCGCCCAGCAGGGCGCCGACGGCCTCATCGTCTCGGCGAACGACCCGGAGGCGATCTGTGACGCTATCGGCGAGGCGCGCGAAGCCGGGGTCAAGGTCGTCACCTTCGACTCCGACACCAACCCTGACTGCCGCGACCTCTTCATCAACCAGGCCACGGCGGAGGGCATCGCCGCCAAGCAGCTCGAGATGATCTCCGAGCAGATCGACGGCGCCGGCGACATCGCGATCCTCTCGGCGGCGGCCAACGCCACGAACCAGAACGCCTGGATCGACATGATGAAGGCCGAGCTCGAGTCCAACCCGGACTACGCCAAGATCAAGCTGGTCGACACGGTCTACGGCGACGACCAGGACCAGAAGTCGTTCGACCAGACCGAGGCACTCCTGCAGAACAACCCCAACCTGAAGGGCATCATCTCGCCGACCACGGTGGGCATCGCTGCCGCCGGTCGCTACCTCTCGGAGTCGGACTTCAAGGGCAAGGTCGCCCTGACCGGTCTCGGTACGCCGAACCAGATGCGGCCCTACGTCGAGGACGGCACGGTCGAGGCCTTCGCGCTGTGGAACCCGGGCGACCTGGGCTACCTGGCCGTGCAGGCCACGAACGCGCTGATCAACGGTGACATCACCGGCGAGGAGGGTGACAGCTTCGAGGCGGGCAGGCTCGGCACGTTCGAGGTCGGCGCCGACGGCGTGGTCCTCCTGGGTGAGCCGTTCGTGTTCAACGCTGACAACATCGGCGACTTCGACTTCTAGGTCACGCACGAGCGTCGTGCCCGGCCGGGCGGTGACACCCACCCGGCCGGGCACCCAGGAGGGGTCCACCATGCAGCGTGTGTGCTTCCAGCTCCAGGTCAAGCCCGACCGGGTCGAGTCGTACAAGCAGCGACACCGAGCCGTCTGGCCGGAGATGCTCCGGGCCCTGGACAGCACAGGCTGGCACAACTACTCCCTCTTCCTGCGGGAGGACGGGCTGCTCGTCGGCTACTTCGAGACGCCATCGCTCGAGGCAGCGGTCCAAGGCATGGCTGCGACGGACGTGAACGCGCGGTGGCAGGCCGAGATGGCGCCGTACTTCGAGAACCTGGCCGGCGCGACGCCGGACACGGGCTTCCTCCGGCTGGAGGAGGTCTTCAACCTGGAGGACCAGATGCTCGAGGACCAGATCAAGGAACGAGACGAGAGATGACGACGTTCGACCAGATCAGCCCCAAGCTCGAGGAGCTGGCCATCGAGGTCCCCTCGTGGGCCTATGGCAACTCGGGCACGCGATTCAAGGTGTTCGGCTCGCCAGGCACCCCGCGCACGGTCGAGGAGAAGATCGCCGACGCCGCGGCCGTGAACCGCTTCACCGGGCTCGCCCCCAGCGTCGCGCTGCACATCCCGTGGGACCTGGTCGACGACTTCGAATCCCTGCGCAAGTACGCCGAGGACCACGGCGTCGCTCTCGGGACGGTCAACAGCAACACCTTCCAGGACGACGACTACAAGCTCGGCAGCCTCACCCACGCCGACCCGAAGGTGCGCGCCAAGGCGGTGCAGCACAACCTCGACTGCATCGAGGTGATGGGCAAGACCGGTTCACGCGACCTGAAGGTCTGGCTGGCCGACGGGACCAACTACCCCGGCCAGGGCGACATGCGCGCCCGGCAGGACTGGCTCGCCGAGGGCTTGGCAGAGATCTACGCCCAGCTCGGCGACGACCAGCGGCTGGTGCTCGAGTACAAGTTCTTCGAGCCGGCGTTCTACCACACCGACGTGCCGGACTGGGGCACGTCGTACGCCCACTGCGCCGCGCTGGGGGACAAGGCGATGGTGTGCCTGGACACCGGTCACCACGCACCCGGCACCAACATCGAGTTCATCGTCGCCCAGCTGCTCCGGCTCGGGAAGCTGGGCTCCTTCGACTTCAACAGCCGTTTCTACGCCGACGACGACCTCATCGTCGGCAGCGCCGATCCCTTCCAGCTCTTCCGGATCATGGTCGAGGTGGTCCGCGGTGGCGGCTACGGCGAGGGCAGCGAGGTCGCTCTGATGCTCGACCAGTGCCACAACATCGAGAAGAAGATCCCGGGCCAGATCCGGTCCGTGCTCAACGTGCAGGAGATGACGGCTCGGGCGCTGCTGCTCGACACCGGCGCCCTGGACGCAGCTCGCAACGACGGTGACGTCCTGCTGGCCAACCAGATCTTCATGGACGCGTTCTACACCGACGTACGACGTGACCTGGCCGGGTGGCGCGAGGAGCGCGGACTGCCGGCCGACCCGATGGCTGCCTTCCTCGCCAGCGGCTACCAGGAGCAGATCGAGGCGGACCGCGTCGGCGGCGCCCAGGCAGGATGGAACTGAGATGAGTAGTTTCGAGGCTCGCTCCGCTCGCACCTCGACCACCGATGTCGTCGAGGCGCTCGTCGCCCGGTCCAACCGGCTGGGCAGCGACCCTAAGAACACCAACTACGCCGGAGGCAACACCTCGGCCAAGGGCACCGAGACCGACCCGGTCACCGGCGAGCCGGTCGAGCTGCTGTGGGTCAAGGGCTCAGGCGGCGACCTGGGCACCCTGACCGCGAGCGGCCTTGCCGTGCTGCGCCTGGACCGCATGCGTGCTCTGGTCGACGTGTACCCGGGGCTGGACCGCGAGGACGAGATGGTCGAGGCCTTCGACTACTGCCTGCACGGCAAGGGCGGCGCCGCTCCCTCGATCGACACCGCCATGCACGGACTCGTCGACGCGGCCCACGTCGACCACCTCCACCCGGACTCCGGCATCGCCATCGCCACCGCCGCGGACGGCGAGGCGCTGACCAAGGAGATCTTCGGTGACAAGGTCGTGTGGGTGCCCTGGCGCCGACCGGGCTTCCAGCTGGGTCTGGACATCGCCGCGATCAAGGCGCAGCACCCGCAGGCCGTCGGCTGCGTCCTCGGTGGCCACGGCATCACCGCTTGGGGGGACACCAGCGAGGAGTCGGAGCAGAGCTCCCTGTGGATCATCGACACCGCCGCGTCGTACATCGCCCAGCACAGCAGGGCCGAGCCTTTCGGGCCCGCCCTCGACGGCTACGCCGCGCTGCCGGAGGCCGAGCGCCGCGCGAAGGCGGCTGCCCTGGTGCCGACGATCCGCTCGATCGCCTCCCAGGATCGGCCGATGGTCGGCCACTTCGCCGACTCCGACGTCGTCCTGGACTTCCTGGCGAGCTCCGAGCACCCCCGCCTCGCGGAGCTCGGCACCAGCTGCCCCGACCACTTCCTCCGCACCAAGGTCAAGCCGCTTCTGCTCGACCTTCCCGCGACCGCGAGCGTCGAGGAGTCGGTCGCACGGCTGCGTGAGCTGCACGCGGAGTACCGCGAGGACTACCAGGCCTACTACGACCGGAACGCGACTCCCGAGTCGCCGGCCATCCGTGGTGCCGACCCGCTGATCGTGCTGGTGCCTGGTGTCGGCATGTTCAGCTTCGGCAAGGACAAGCAGACGGCTCGCGTCGCCGGTGAGTTCTACGTCAACGCGATCAACGTGATGCGCGGTGCCGAGGGGCTGTCGACGTACGCGCCGATCGACGAGTCGGAGAAGTTCCGCATCGAGTACTGGGCCCTCGAGGAGGCCAAGCTCCAGCGCCTGCCGAAGCCGAAGCCACTGGCCGCCCGCATCGCGTTCGTGACGGGCGCTGCTTCCGGCATCGGCAAGGCCATCGCGACCAAGTACGCCGCAGAGGGTGCCTGTGTCGTCGTCGCGGACCTCGATCTCGGCAAGGCTCAGGCCGCGGCCGCTGAGCTGGGCGGTCCCGATGTCGCCGTCGGGGTACAGGTCGACGTGAGCGACGAGGCGAAGGTGCAGGCGGCTCTGCAGGAGGCGCTGCTGGCCTTCGGTGGTCTCGACCTGGTGGTCAACAACGCAGGCCTGTCGCTGTCGAAGGCACTGCTGGAGACGACGGTCGCCGACTGGGACCTGCAGCACAACGTGATGGCGCGCGGGTCGTTCCTCGTCGCCCGCGAGGCGGCGAAGGCCATGATCGAGCAGCGCCTGGGCGGCGACATCGTCTACATCTCCAGCAAGAACTCGATCTTCGCCGGGCCCCACAACATCGCGTACTCCGCGACCAAGGCCGACCAGGCGCACCAGGTCAGGCTGCTCGCGGCCGAGCTGGGTGAGCACGGCATCCGCGTCAACGGCATCAACCCCGACGGCGTGGTCGCGGGCTCCGGCATCTTCGCCAGCGGGTGGGGTGCCAACCGGGCGGCGGTCTACGGCGTGGAGGAGAAGGACCTGGGAGCGTTCTACGCCCAGCGCACCCTGCTCAAGCGGGAGGTGCTGCCCGAGCACGTCGCCAACGCGGCCTACGCGCTGGTGGGCCCTGACCTCACCCAGACCACTGGCCTGCACATCCCGGTGGACTCGGGCGTCGCTGCCGCGTTCCTCCGCTGACCGGGGGCTGAGGTGCGAACGAAGTGAGCGTCAACGTCGCCGCCGTCGACCTCGGTGCCTCGAGCGGGCGCGTCATGCTCGCCCGCGTGGGCCGTGACGTCCTCGAGCTCGAGGCGGTCGCGCGCTTCGCGAACGACCCGGTGCGCCTCCCGGACGGGCTGCACTGGAACGTGCTCGAGCTCTACCAACGAGCGCTGGACGGACTGCGCACCGCATCTCGACAGGCCGACCTCGCCAGCGTCGGCATCGACTCGTGGGCGGTCGACTACGGACTGCTCGACTCCGGCCGCCTGATGGGGGCTCCGTTCCACTACCGGGACGAGCGCAGCGCGGCCGGGGTCGAGCTCGTGCACAAGCTGGTGCCACCCGACGAGCTCTACCGGCGCAACGGGCTTCAGTTCCTGCCGTTCAACACGCTCTACCAGCTGACCGCCGACGGGTCGGTGGCGGGCGCGGACCAGCTGCTGATGATCCCCGACCTGCTGGGCTACTGGCTCACCGGCCGCGCGGTCACCGAGCGCACGAACGCCTCGACCACAGGCCTGCTCGATGTCCGCACCGGTCGGTGGGACGACGAGCTCGTGAGGCGGCTGGGCTTGCCCCGGTCCGTCCTGAGTCCTCTCGTGGACCCCGGGACCACGGTCGGCCGGCTGCTGCCGGACCTGGCCCTGCCCGACGTGGAGCTCATCGCGGTGGGATCGCACGACACCGCATCCGCGGTCGTGGGCGTACCGATCCGGAGCGACGACGCGGCCTACATCTCCTGCGGCACCTGGGGCCTGGTCGGCGTCGAGCTGGACAGTCCCGTGCTCACCGAAGAGAGCCGCATCGCCAACTTCACCAACGAGGGCGGGGTCGACGGCAGGGTCCGCTTCCTCACCAACGTCATGGGGCTCTGGCTGCTCAGCGAGACGATGCGCACCTGGGCACGCGAGGGGGTGGTGGAGCCGTTGGAGCGCCTGCTGGCAGCAGCCGCCTCGCTCCCTCCCACCCGTCACATCTTCGACGTGCAGGACCCCGCGTTCCTGTCGCCCGGAGACCTGCCGGCGCGCATCCGGCAGTGGTACGACGACGCAGGACACCCACCACCGGCTTCGCGACCGGCTCTGGTGCGGGGCATCGTCGACAGCCTCGCGGCCGCGTTCGCCACGGCGGTCGACCGCGCCGAGCAGCTGTCCGGGCACGCTGTCCGCGTGATCCATCTCGTCGGCGGTGGGGCGCTGAACACCCTGCTCTGTCAGGCGACCGCCGACCGGTCGGGCCGGCCGGTGCTCGCAGGGCCGGTCGAGGCCACGGCGATCGGCAACGTGCTCGTCCAGGGCCGGGCAGCGGGTGTCCTCTCCGGAGGCTTGGAGGACCTGCGCCGGCTCGTCGCGGCGACGACCGAGGTGCGGCGGTTCACGCCGTCCAGCAGGATGGCCTGATGAAGGTCGCCCTCCAGGTCACCTGCATCAACGACGCGCTCTACCCCCGCACGGGTCAGGCCGTGGTGAAGCTCCTGCGGCGGCTGGGCGTCGACGTCGAGTTCCCCCAGCAGCAGGCCTGCTGCGGACAGCCGATGGTCAACACCGGCTACCTCGACGAGGCCGTGCCCGTCGTACGCAACTTCGTGCGGGCCTTCGACGGGTACGACGCGGTGGTGACTCCGTCCGGCTCCTGTGCGGGGTGTGCCCGGCACCAGCACGGGATGGTCGCCCGGCGCAGCAAGGACACCGCCCTCGTCGAGGCGGTGGGGCGCACGTCTCCCCGTGTCTACGAGCTGTCGGAGTTCCTCGTCGACGTGCTCGGCGTGGAGGACGTCGGAGCCTCGTTCCCGCACCGCGTGACCTATCACCCGACCTGCCACTCCCTGCGGATGCTCGGGGTGGGGGACCGCCCGCTGCGGTTGCTTCGCGCCGTGCGTGGGATCGACCTGCTCGAGCTGCCGGAGGCCGACAGCTGCTGTGGTTTCGGCGGCACGTTCGCGATGAAGAACGCCGACACCTCGGTGGCGATGGGCAGCGACAAGGCGAGACACGTTCGCGACACCGGCGCGGAGGTGCTGGTCGCGGGCGACAACTCCTGCCTGACCCACATAGGCGGACTGCTCTCGCGCCAGCGGTCCGGCGTACGCGTCCTGCATCTGGCCGAGGTGCTGGCCGCGACCGAGGGTGCGAGCTCATGACCGGGACCTTCGTCGGCATGCCGGCATTCCCCGAGGCCGCACGCGCGGCGCTCGCGAACACCCAGCTGCGCACCAACCTCGCCCACGCGACCTCGACCATCCGCGCCAAGCGCGCAGCGGTGGTGGCGGAGGTGGACGAGTGGGAGGAGCTGCGTGAGGCGGGCGCGGCGATCAAGGACGACGTGCTGCTCCATCTCGACGGCTACCTCGTGCAGCTCGAGGCGTCCTTGACCAAGGCCGGTGCCGTCGTGCACTGGGCACGTGACGCTGCCGAGGCCAACGCGATCGTGGCGCAGGTCGCCAAGGCCCACGGCGTCGACGAGGTCGTGAAGGTGAAGTCGATGGCCACCCAGGAGATCGGGCTCAACGAGGCGCTCGCCGCCGAGGGCATCTCGGCGTGGGAGACCGACCTGGCCGAGCTGATCGTGCAGCTCGGCGACGACCTCCCGTCCCACATCCTCGTGCCGGCCATCCACCGCAACCGGGCGGAGATCAAGGAGATCTTCAGCGCGACGATGGGCACTGTCGGGCGGCCCGCTCCGGACGACCTGACCGACGACCCGGCGCGGCTCGCGGAGGCGGCGCGGCTCCACTTGCGCGAGAAGTTCCTGCGCGCGAAGGTCGCCGTGTCGGGCGCCAACTTCGCGGTCGCCGACTCGGGCACGCTCGTCGTCGTGGAGTCCGAGGGCAACGGCCGGATGTGCCTGACCCTGCCGGAGGTGCTGGTGTCGGTCGTGGGCATCGAGAAGGTGCTGCCGACCTGGTCCGACCTCGACGTGTTCCTGCAGCTGCTGCCGCGGTCGTCGACCGGTGAGCGGATGAACCCCTACACCTCGACATGGAGCGGCGTCACACCCGGCGACGGGCCGCAGGAGGTGCACGTCGTGCTGCTGGACAACGGCCGCACCCGAGCGCTGGCCGACGAGGTGGGTCGCCAGGCGCTGCGGTGCATCCGGTGCTCGGCCTGCCTCAACGCCTGCCCGGTCTACGAGCGCACCGGCGGGCATGCCTACGGCTCGGTCTACCCCGGCCCGATCGGGGCGATCCTGAACCCGCTCCTGCGCGGGGTCGGCACCGACGAGCAGGTGGACTCGCTGCCCTACGCGTCCTCCCTGTGCGGAGCGTGCTACGAGGTCTGCCCGGTCAAGATCGACATCCCCTCGGTGCTGGTCGACCTCCGCGCCCAGGTCGTCGACGCGCACCGCGGGGGCCGACCCAAGGCCGAGGCGCTGGCGATGCGCGGTGCCGCTCGCGTTCTGAGCTCGCCGCGCCGGCTGCGCTTCGCAGAACGTTTCACCCGCATCGGCACCCGAGCCGCTCGCCGCGTCGGCGCCAAGGCCTGGACCGACGCCCGGGACCTTCCGCCGGCGCCCCGCGAGCCGTTCCGCGTGTGGTGGCGCCGGACCGGAGGTCGTGAGTCATGAGCGCCCGCGACCAGATCCTCGCCGACGTACGACGTGCGCTGGATCGTGCCGACACCACTGCACCGGTGGCACCGCGGGGCTACCGCGACAGCTCGTCCCGCGCCGACCTCGTGGAGCTGTTCGTCGAGCGGGTCGAGGACTACCGCGCCACGGTCACGCGATGCGCGGAGAGCGCGCTGGCCGACGTACTCGCATCGGCGATCGAGGGGCTGACGGTCATGGTGCCCGACGGGCTGCCGTGGCCGGTCGCCGGAGCGGTGGCTGATGCGGGACAGTCGGCCGCGGAGCTGGATCGCGTCGACGGGGTGGTCACCACCTGCGCGCTCGGGATCGCCACCACCGGGACCATCGTGCTCGACCACGACGCCGGCCAAGGACGTCGTGCCCTGACCCTGGTGCCGGACCTCCACGTGTGCGTCGTCCGCGAGGACCAGGTCGTCCACGGCGTCCCGGACGCCATCGCGCTGCTAGACCCGGCCCGGCCGCAGACCTGGGTCAGCGGTCCCTCGGCGACCAGCGACATCGAGCTCGACCGTGTCGAAGGCGTGCACGGCCCCCGCACGCTCCACGTCATCGTGGTGCAGCACTGAGGGCTGCCAGTCAGGCCGCGCGCTGCGGCTCGCGGACGTGGCCGTCAGGAAGGATCGCGCCGCCGTCGTCGAAGAGGATCACGCCGTTGCAGAGCAGGCACCAGCCTTGCTCGTGGTGGTCCACCCGGACGTGAGCCTGGCAGGCCTCGGCCGCGTCGGCGGACGGGCAACAGGGAGTGTGGCTGCACATGGTCTCGCCCTTCTGCGTTGGTTGTTGTTCCTGACTCCAGCGTCCGCCTGTAAGGAGTCCGGCACATGCGCAGAAGTACTTACCTAGCTACTTAGATCCGCCTCCGCGGCCAAAGTCGTCGGCGCGCGGCTCGGGGGGCGAGGCTCTGTGCCTCAGGTGACCGGGGCAGCGGGGGTGGTCGGGGACCCGATGGCCTCGCCGATCGAGTCGCTGATCGCCAGGACTGCGTCGAGTCCCGTCACCTGCAGGACCTTGAGGACGTTGGGGAGCGGCGCCACCAGACGGAGCCATCCGCCGCAGTCCATCGCCACGCGGTGGACGCTGACGAGGGCACCGATCGCAGTGGAGTCCATGAAGGTCGTCTGCGAGAGATCGACCACGAGGCGGGGATCCGTCTTGACGGCCGCGAGGAGCTCCTCCCTCAAGACCTCTGCCCAGGCCAGGTCGAACTCACCGACCGGGGTGGCCACTGCGGCATCGCCGATGACCGTCCTGGTTACGCTCGGCGCCTCGTTCATGTCATCCACCTCCCCGAAAACGCTTTCCTGGAGATATCACAGCAGCACCAGACAAGACTGTCCAGTCTGGTTGGCGAAGATCTCGGCCGATCGCGGCTAGGTGCTGGTGGAGAGGAGATGCTCGCCCAGGACCCGCGCGCGCCTGGCCGCGTTGCGGTCGCCCTCGGCGGCGCAGATGATGGCGCCCTTCATCAGCAGGTGCCAGCTCCAGGAGAACGACTCGACGTCTGCGATCCCGGCTTCCCGGGCCAGCTCGGCGACCATCTCGCGAAGGTGGGTCAGGTGGGTGAGGCTGGCCCGCCCCAGCGGGTGGTCGACGCCCATCTCGAGCATGACGTTGACGAAGGAGCAGGCGTTGAAGTCGTCCTCGTGGAACCACTCGTCGTAGACGTCGAAGATCGCGAGCAGCTGCTCGCCCGGGGTCCGCCCGCGCGTGCGGACACCCTCGCGGACCGTCCCGATCGTCCACGCCTCCTCACGGCGGTCGAGGAACGCGAGCACGAGGTCGGACTTGGAGGGGAAGTGCGCGTAGAACGTCGCCCTGGCCGTCTGTGCTCCGGCGATGATCTCCTCGACGGCGACATCGCGGACGCCACGTCGCGTGAACAGGTCGTAGGCCGTGTCGAGGATGCGCTCCCGAGGGGCTGAGCGGATGGATCGAGCCACCTCGTCACGGTAGGCCCGGGTCGTGGCGCCTGTCCATGCTCGGCCCGGCAGGTGGCTTCCACCGGGCCGGGGTAGCGTCGGGCGAGACCGAAGGGAGATGCCATGGACCGCCTGATCGCGGCACTGGTCTCCTTGTTCGTCGCGGCCTCTCCAGCTCCGGTCGTGGTCCGGCCCGGCGAGACCGCCCCGGCCCCGGCCGCGGTGGCGATGCGGGTCGAGCTGACGCGGCTTGTCCCCTCCTCCGCGAAGCGGCGCTACGCGTACCCGATCCGGGGCTGCCGGTCGTCGTACGCCCGATCCCACCACCACTACCCGGCGGCCGACATCTTCGCCCGCCGCGGGTGCGCCTTCGTGTCGCCGGTCGCAGGCACGGTCGACGAGGTGGGTCGCGTCAACCGCTGGCGGCCGCGCACCAACAGGGGCGCCGACCGCGGCGGGCTGTTCGTCTCGGTCGTCGGCTTCGACGGCGTGCGCTACTACGGCTCGCACCTGCGCAGGCTCGCGCGGGGCATCAAGCCGGGCGTCGCAGTCGGCCGCGGCACCCGCTTGGGCCGCGTCGGTACGACGGGGAGCGCGGCCGGGACCGCTTCCCATCTCCACTTCGGAGTCTCCTGGCCGACACGACCGGGGGTGTGGTGGGTACGCCGGGGCTGGGTGAGACCGCAGCGGTTCCTCGACTCTTGGCGACGGGGCAACCACCTGTCGCCTCGCAAGGCTGTGCGGCGTGCTCACACGGCCGCGGGGCGAGACGTGCCCCGCTGCCGCCGTTACTGCTGAGAGCTCAGACGTTGCCCAGCACGCGGGTGAGGCTGATGCGCAGTGCGACCCGGGCCGGATTTCCGCGTGGCTGCTTGTAGCGCTCGGCGTACCTGCGCTCCGCCTCGGCCACGGCTGCAGGATCATCGAGAACCTCCGCCAGGCCTTCGAGCGTCGACCAGCGTCGCCCGTCGACCTGGCACACGCTGACCCGCGGGTCGCTCGACGACCGGAGGTTGACGGCCTTCTGCGACCCACCCGCCGTGATCGCCCAGGCGCGCAGCGCCACGGGGTCGAGCACCACGCCCATCGGCACCGTGTGCGGCGAGCCGTCGCTGCGCAGCGTGGTGACGGTGCAAAGCCGTCGCTCGCGCCAGAAGGCGATGAGGTCGTCAGTGAGAGGCCGCACCCTCCGAGCCTCTCAGAGGACTCCCGGGTGAGCTGGTGGCGTCCACCGGCGCGACGTTCTGCAGCAGGACGAGCGCCAGGTCGTCATTGAAGTTGCCTGGTGGCACGTGTGTGGTCACCGCGTCGAGCACCGCGTCGAGGGCCTGCTCGAGCCCGCTTCGGGAGAGCGCCGCGGCCAGGGTCTCGACCTCGAGGAAGCGTCCATGCGAGTCGCGCGCCTCGCTCAGACCGTCGGTGTACAGCAGCAGCCGCTCGCCGGGACTCCACGCCAGCTCCGTCTCCGGGTAGAGCCCGGGGGTGAGCGGCAGCCCCAGAGGGAGACCACCCGGAGTCTCCACGATCGTCACCTGGCCCCGGGCGTCCAGCAACGCCGGGTGGGGGTGGCCGGCGCGGACGATACTGAGGTGTGTCGGGTCGATGACCTCGACCAGGATCACGGTCACGAACTCCTCGTCGGTGAAGAACCGCTTGAGGTACTCGTCCATCTCCTCGGCGACCTCGGAGAGCGTGTCCCGGGTCGCGGCGGACTGGCGGAACACCCGGATGACGCGCGCCGCCTGCTCGACGCCGGCAATGCCCTTGCCTCGGACGTCTCCGACGACGAACCTCGTGTGCCGGTCGGTGTGGTAGCAGTCGAAGAGGTCACCGCCGACCAGCGCACCCTGGGCGGCCGACTGGTACCGGCTGGCTACCGCCACCGGTCCGGCGAGCTCCGGGAGGACCGGGAGGATCGCCCGCTGGGCGACCTCGGAGACTGCGGCCAGGTCGGCGAGGTGCCGCTCGCGGAGCTGACGGACGGCGGCGATGCCGACCGCGGCCAGGCTCACCGCGACGACGTCGATGAGGCGCACCCAGTACTGCAGGCCCTGGGCCAGGTTCCACAGCGGCGTGACGGCTGCTGAGACGATGCTCGCGACGGCCAGTGTGGCCGTCGGTCTGACCGGCGTCGCGGCACAGGCAACCAGGGGTGCGAGGGAGAACAGCGGGCTCAGCACCACGGGAGAGTCGTTCACGAGCACGTCGGCCGCGACGATGCAGAGGAGGAGCCCTGCTGCAAGCCACAGCCAGGTGTGCTCGCGTGGGCTCTGGGTGACCAAAACCGCCTCCATCGTGGATGCCGGGAGACTCAATCTAACCCGTGCTCGGTGCTCCGGACGCCAGGTGCGGGCGGTCGGCTCCGGCGCCGTCGGTCTGGTCTGACCCTGCGCTGGGCGAGTAACGTCCCCAGAAGGTCTCGTGACGCTGCCGAGTCGCCACGGCCACACTTCGATAGGAGGCGTGATGGGTCTTGGTGAGAGCAAGGCAGGGGCTGCGATCGCGGTCTCGGACATGGGCCGAGCGGCTGAGTTCTACGAGGGCAAGCTGGGCTTGGGCAAGGGCGTCGAGCTCCCCGATGGCGGCCGCACCTACGAGTGTGGCGGGGGCACCACCATCCACGTCTTCCCGTCGCCGAACGCGCGCCCGTCGGGCGCCACGGCCGCCGGTTTCGTCGTGGACGACGTCGAGGCCACGGTCGACGAGCTTCTAGCCAACGGCGTGACCTTGGAGCAGTACTCGGACGGTCCCTTCGCGACCGACGAGAAGGGACTCGCCCGGATGGGCGACTACGTCGGCGCCTGGGTCAAGGACCCTGACGGCAACATCCTGGCGATCGGCAACGGATAAGGGCGCAGGATCCGAGCATGGACACCGGTGGCCACCACCCTGACCCGCTCGTGCTCGAGCAGTTCGGCGTCTTCGCGTCACTCGACCTGCAGCAGCGTCGTCGGATGGCCGCGCTCCTGGCGGAGGACGAGGTCGAGCCCGGCGCAACCCTCAGCGTCCAGGGCGACAAGCAGTCCCGCTTCTTCGTGATCGTGGAGGGCGAGGCCGACATCGTGCAGAACGGTGAGGTTGTCGGCCGTCTCAGGCGTGGTGACCACTTCGGTGAGATCGCGATCCTCAGCGAAGGCCCTCGTACGGCGTCGATCGTGGCCGCGACCCCGATGAAGGTCCTGGTCATGTTCGGGACCGCCTTCCGGGCGATGGAGCAGGAGTTCCCCGCCGTCGCCAAGGCCATCTACGCCGACGCGGCACGGCGCCTCGACGACGACGACGAGCGGTGAGCCCGGCGGTGCGTTGGTCCAAGGGTCCGAAGAAGCCGGTGACCGCGCGGATCCGCCCGTCCTCGGCCGGCCTCGCTGAACGCCTCATCCTCATTCGGGTATCCGTTGCTGTCACCATGAATTGCGAGAGCTATGGCGGCGGGACTCTTTCATGCGGGCCCGGCAGACATGCCCAGGATGCTTACGCAAGCGTGACTGCGGGGTGCACTGCGTCAACGTCCTCGTCGACTGTGCTCGGTCCACCGTTCGCGGGGTCGTTGGTGTCTTTGCTGGTCGCCATCCCTAGGGGATCCGATCGCTGAGCCACGGCGCGGGTCTGACTTCGCGGCGTGCGCGGAGATGAGGTCGGCGAGTTGTCGTTCGAGGAGGCTGGGTGGCGCTGCGCCGGGTGGGTCGGGTGGTCGGCTGGTGTAGCGGTGTCCGGTCGGTGTGGTGGTGTTGATGGTGTCGCCTGGTCCTGGTCGGGCGTGCCAGCCGGAGGCTTGTTTGGCGTGGTTGCAGGCCTCGCAGAGCCCTTGGGCGTTGGCCTCGCTGGTGGGTCCGCCGCTCTGGGCGGGGATGACGTGGTCCACGTGCCGGATGGGGGCGTTGCACCAGGGCGTGCGGCAGATCTGGTCTCGGGCGACCAGGAGCCGGCGAAGACCCTCGGGGAAGATCCGGCGGGTGGACTCCAGGGCGACCAGGCGGTGGTGGTCGGTGTAGAGCTTGCGCAGCCACACGGTCGCGGCGGTGTCGCGCACCAGGGTGCGCGCCCAGGGTGCGGGGACGGGTCCGTGGCCGGTGACGTGGGCGGGCTGGTCGTCGTGGCCGGCCAGGGTCTGGTCGGAGACGATCAGCTGCACCTCGACGGTGACGTCGTCGGCGGTGGTCAGCCCGGTCACGCGCTCGACCAGGAGGTCGGCCATGATCTGGCCGCGGGAGCGGGGGTCGCCGGCGCTGCGGAGCTGGTCGGCCTCGCGGCGCAGAGCGGCGTAGGCGGCGACTCCCTGCTTGAGCGGGAGCAGGCCGGTCAGGGAGCTCATGGTGTCGGGCGCGGGCCGCAGCGTGACCCGCCGGTCGGCCTCGGCCTGGCGGGCGCGGGCGACCACGGCGTGCGGGTCGAGGCGGTAGGCGATCTTCCTGGTCTCGGCCTCGACCTGCCGGTCGCCCCAGGCTCCGAGGCGTCCGGCCAGCTCGACGTCGACCTGGCGCCGGTCGTCGCAGGAGAGGCAGGCGGTCTCGCGGACCGCGAGGGTGGCACGCCACTCGTTGATCTCACCGCGCTCGAGCGCGGCCAGGGTGTGCGGCATCTCGGTGACCAGTGCCTGGGCCAGGCCGAGCAGCCGGGAACCGCGGTGCGGGGACTCCCGCCGCGCCAGCGCGACCTCGGCCCCGAGCCCCTTGCCGCGATCGCGGACCGGCACCCGGGCGGCCTCCTCGGCGGCCAGGCGCTGCTCGCGCAGCGCCACTGTCTCGCGGGCCTGGGCCGCGGCGCAGGCAGCCTTGACCTGCTCGAGCACACGGATGCGGTCGATCCGCTCGGCCTCACCCGCGGTCCCCGGAGACACGCCGAGCGCGGTCACCAGGTCGGTGAGCTTTGCGACGGTCAACGGTCCCATGGATGGACTATATACGAACAGATGTTCGAGTACAAGTCGAGCAGTCAGACTGAGCAACGTCCGCCACAGGTGGTCCTCGCGATCCCACCTGGGGTCGAAGAGCTGGAGTATGCAGGCCTCTTAGGGTCGGTCGGTCGCTACCGGGCGGACGTCGCCTCGAGGCGCTGCAGCCCGTCGTAGGCGGCGTACTTGTAGGCCTCGGCGTACGTCGGGACGTTGAAGGTCGTGTCGAGGAAGTAGTCGATCTTGTCGCCGTGGTGCAGGGCTGCCTGACCGATGTGGATCAGCTCGCTGGCCACCTCGCCCAGGATGTGCGCACCCAGGAGCGTCCTGTCGTCACGGCGGAACACCAGCTTGACCATCCCGTCGGTGGCGCCGGAGATGTTGCCGCGTGAGTTGGCCGCGAAGCGTCCGCGCCCGACCTCGTAGTCGATGCCCTGCCGGGCGGCCTCCTGCTCGGTGAGCCCGACGCCGGCCACCTCGGGGATCGAGTAGACGCCGGTCGGGATGACCTGGTCGACCGCGTCGATGCCGGGCACGCCGAACGCGTCACAGACCGCGATCCGGCCCTGTTCCATCGCGGCTGAAGCGAGCGCCGGTGGACCGATCACGTCGCCGGCGGCGTAGATGCCGGGGGCAGTGGTCCGGAAGCGGTCGTCCACGACGATCCGGCCGCGGCCGTCCACCTGGACCCCTGCCACGTCGAGCCCGAGCCCTTCGGTGTTGCCGGAGCGGCCGGAGGCGAACAGCAGCTTCTCGGGCCGGAGCTCGGTGCCGTCGCCGAGCACGACGACAAGGCCGGCCGCGTCGCGTCGTACCTGGTCGATCTGCACGCCGAGCCTGACGTCCATGCCCATCGACTCGAAGATCCGGCGCAGATCGCGGGAGAGCTCCGCGTCGACGTAGCCGAGGATGCGTTCGCTCGCGTCCACGAGGGTCACCGTCGCGCCGAGCGCGGTGAAGATCGAGGCGTGCTCGCACCCGATCGCGCCGGCGCCGACGATCACGAGGCTCGCGGGAGTGGACTCGATCTCCAGCACCTGCTCGCAGTCGAGGACGTCAGGGTCGTCGAACGGGATCTGCGGAGGGTGATAGGGGCGGGAGCCGGTCGCGACCAGGATCGCCTCGCCGCACAGCACCCTGCGGAAGCCGCGCGGCGTGTCGACCACGACCTCACGGCCCGCGCGCAGCGTCGCCGTTCCGGTCACCAGCTCGATGTGGTGGCGAGCGACGTTGTCGCGCACCGCCCGGCTCATGGTCGCGCTGACCTCGTCGGTACGACGGCCGAGCTGGGAGTGGATCGCCGGCCCCTCGAGCTCGACGGAGGCACCGTAGATCTCGCGCTTCTGGAAGCCGGTCAGGTAGAGCGCGGACTCACGCAGCGTCTTGGTCGGGATCATGCCGAGGCTGGTGACGGCGACACCGCCGACGGACTGCTGCGAGCGCTCGACGAGGGCCACCCGCTTGCCGAAGTACGCCGCCTTGGCGGCGGCCTTCTCGCCGGCGGGACCGGAGCCGATGACGACGAGGTCGAACGGCTCGACGTCCGGCTCGGAGGACTGTGTCATGGCCTCGCCGCTCGTCGGCTGAAGGCTGCGCAGGAGCGTGGTCGCTCTGTCCGCCTGCACCGTGGCCCCGAGCCGCTCGAAGGTCGTCACGGCGCCACGGACCTCGTCGATGGCGCCGGCGCGGTCGCCGCTGTTGGCCAGTGCGGTCGCGAGCTCGAGACGGATCGCGCCGCCCATCGCCGGCCTCTCCTCGTCACCGAGCGTGGTGCGGGCCTCTCCCAAGCAGAAGCAGGCCTGCTCCCACATCGCCCGGTGCATCGCGAGCCGACCCTCGGCGAGGCTCACCGCGGCGCGCAGGACCTGGCTCTCCGAGCTCAGTGCGCAGGCCTCGAGCCGTTCGAGAGCTCGCTCGGCGCCATCGGCGTTGCCTCGGGCAAGCTCGGCCTCGACCAGCAGCTCGAGCAGGCGGCCGGCTCGGAGCCGGTCGCCCACGAGGTCGTGCAGCCCGCGGTGGAGCACGGTCACGGCCGTCTTGGCGTCCCCGCGCATGAGGTGGAGCCGAGCCGCCTGCTCACACACCTCGAAGTGCCCGTCGTACGGCTCGAGCAGGTCGGCCACCTCCTGGAGCCGGCCCTGCATCAGCCGCAACCGAGCGAGGGCCCCGGCCGCGTCGGCCCGCTTCGAAACCGCCCTGGACGCGTCGGGCCCGAGCGCGTGCAGGATCTCGGTCTCCGCCTCGCTCCAGCGCCCGCTGTCGCTCAGCACGGCGCCGTAGGCAGTGCGGCAGTGGGAGTGCAGGACCGGCAGCTTGCCGCCGAACGTGCGGTCGAGGTGGGCACGCGCCATCTCGATCCATTCCTCCGCGCGCTTGACGTCTCCGGTGCGCTCGCACGCCGAGAGCATGGCGCAGAAGATGGCGCCGCTCAGCAGGGGCGTGACCTTCCCAGCCGCGATCGCTGCCACCGCCTGGTCGAGCTCGGCGAAACCCTGGCTGATGCGCCCCTGATTGATCAGGGCGAGCCCGCGGTCCGCCCGTGCCCGTGCCTCGAGCGTCGGGTCGCCGAACTCCTGCGCGAGCTCCAGAGCCACCGCTGCACTCTGCTCCAGGGCGTTCGCGTCACGCATGTGGCAGGCCACCAGGGCGAGCGCGAGGTAGCCGCGCTCGACGCAGCGCCCAGTCTGTTCGAGCCGCTCGCCGGCACGTTCGAGCCAGTACCGGCTTCGAGCCTCGTCGAGGAAGCCGTCGTAGTAGGTACCGCCGAGGAACACCGCCGCCAGTGCCGCGGCCCGCGGGTCACCCGCCGCGAGGTACTGGTCGTAGGCGAGCTCCCAGTGACGTGCTGCCGCCTCGAAGTCGTCGTCGAGGTAGCCGAGATAGGCCAGGCCGTCGTGGGCCTCCGCGCTCGGGCCGATCGCCAACGCGGCGTTCAAGGAGCGCGCGGCAGTCTCCAGGTCGCCGGCCCGGATGGCCTCCCGGCCCGCTTCCACGAGCTCGCGCCCCGAGGTCGTCCCCACCCAGCCGATGATAGGCGTTCAGCGACCTCGCCACTCCTCGGCGAGCAGGGCGTAGGTCAGCCCGTCCAGCCACTCGCCTGAACGGTGCAGCGACTCCTTGCGGGTGTGCGCCTCGCGCCGCATGCCGACTCGCTCCATCAGCCGCCAGGACGCCTCGTTGTCGGCGAAGCAGTTGGCGAGGACACGGCGTACACCGAGATGCTCGAAACACACCCGCATCAGGCCCTCGACCGCCTCGGTCGCGTAGCCCTTCCCGCCGTACGCCGGGTCGAGGGACCACCCCAGCTCGGCCTCGACGCCTTTGGCCTGCTCAGCCACCTCGGCCTGTGCCCAGGCGTCCTGGATGCCCAGCATCAGGTCGCCGATCACGGTGCCGTCGAGCTCGACCACCAGGGTCTTGGCCAAGCGCTCCTCGTCGAGGAACTGCTCACGGTAGACCTCGACCGTCGTCGGTGCTCGCGTGATCCAGCGGCTGACGTCCGGAAGCTTCCGGAAGCGCCAGGTCGGCTCGATGTCGTCCTCGCCGGCGGGCCTTAAGGAGAGGCGGGCTGTGCGGACGGGCCACGAGATCTGCTCGAAGGTCACCGGCCCACGCTAGACCGTCCCCTGGGTCGGTCAGGCCTTGCGGCGACCCGGCGCGCGACTGTCGGCTTCTTCGACACTGACATCCGGGTCGATCTCGTCGGCCTCACGCAGCGTGTCGACGTGACGACGCTCGTAGTCAGCCGCGGTCGAGGCGATGTCCTTGGCCTCCGCCTCCAGCCGGTCGGCCTCGGCACGCGCGGCTTGAGCCTTTGCCTGCGCCTCGTCGGCTGCGGCGGTCTGCCGCTTGACCCCTACCTGCTGGGCCTCGGCCTGCGACCGCAGCTCCTCGGCGCGTTCGCGGTGCTTCTCGTCCGCCTTGCGACGAGCCTGCATGCTGAGCACGACGATGGCGGCCACGACGATGATCGCTACGACGGCGATGACGATCCAGGTGCTGGTCTCCATGACTCCCTCAGTTCTCCCCTCCGCATCTGAGGTGCCCCGGGGAGCCGACGTCAAACCGTCGAGGCGAGCCGTAACGTACGCGGAGCGTCACGGGCATCTTGTTCCTCCTGGTTCAGGGTTCGGTTGATGCCCCGACGCTAGGTTCCGGCGTACGACGTGCGCGTCGGTGCCGCTTACCCAGGTTGGGCCGGGGACTTGTGACTCGCCCGTAACTGTCCTACGTGACAGTCTCGACACGACGACTTGCCCAGAGCAGTGCTCCCCAATCTGGAGGTCCAGCGTGTTCTCCCGTCTTGCCATCGTGAATCGCGGTGAGGCTGCGATGCGACTCATCCACGCCGTTCGCGACCTCAACGCGGAGGGCGGCGAGCAGATCCGCACCATCGCGCTCTACACCGACCAGGAACGCACCGCGATGTTCGCGCGGGAGGCCGACGAGGCCTACTCGCTCGGTCCGGCCTCGGCCCGGCCCTACATCGACCTCGCTGTCCTCGAGCGGGCGCTGGTCGAGTGCAACGCCGACTCGGTCTGGGTCGGCTGGGGGTTCGTCGCGGAGGACCCGGCCTTCGCGGACCTGTGCTCGCGGCTCGGGGTGACCTTCGTCGGGCCGAGCGCGGCCGCGATGCGCAAGCTCGGCGACAAGATCGGGTCGAAGCTCATCGCCGAGGAGGTCGGGGTCCCGGTCGCGCCCTGGAGCCGCGGCGGCGTCGAGACGGTCGAGGAGGCCCTCGCTGCCGCCGACCGGATCGGCTATCCCCTCATGCTCAAGGCCACGGCGGGTGGAGGCGGGCGCGGCATCCGCATGGTGGCCTCGGCCGCCGACCTCGAGGACGCCTACCAGCGCACGCGCGACGAGGCCGAGCGCGCGTTCGGCAGCGGCATCGTGTTCCTCGAGCGGCTGGTCACCGGTGCCCGTCACGTCGAGGTCCAGCTCATCGCCGACAGCCACGGCACTGCTTGGGCCATCGGCGTGCGCGACTGCACCGTGCAACGGCGCAACCAGAAGGTGATCGAGGAGTCGGCCTCGCCGTTGCTCGACCCGGAGCAGACCGCTGAGGTCAAGGCCGCCGCGGAGCGGCTGGCCATCGCGGTCGGCTACGTCGGCGCCGGGACCGTCGAGTTCCTCTACCACCCGGGCGAGCGGACGTTCGCCTTCCTGGAGGTCAACACACGGCTCCAGGTGGAGCACCCGATCACCGAGGTGACCACCGACCTCGACCTGGTCAAGGCCCAGCTGCACGTCGCCGCGGGAGGCCGGCTCGAGGGCGAGCGACCTGTCGAGAAGGGCCACGCGGTCGAGGCCCGGCTCAACGCCGAGGACCCCGACCGCGACTTCGCGCCCTCGCCGGGCCGCATCGCCCTGCTCGAGCTGCCGTCCGGCCCGGGCATCCGAGTGGACACCGGAGTGGGCGAGGGCGACACCATCCCGGCCGACTTCGACTCGATGATCGCCAAGATCATCGCCTACGGCCGCACCCGCGACGAGGCGCTGGCCCGGCTCCGGCGCGCGATGGCGGAGACGACTGTCGTGATCGAGGGCGGCGCGACGAACAAGAGCTTCATCCTCGATCTTCTCGAACAGTCCGAGGTCATCGACGGCAAGGCCGGCTGGGCCGACACCAGCTGGATCGACCGGGTCCGGGCCGAGGGCCGGCTCGTCGACCACGAGCACTCGGGCATCGCGCTGGTCGCGGCGGGCATCGAGGCCTACGAGGACGAGGCCGAGGTCGAGCTCACCCGCCTGCTCGAGAGCGCCCACGGCGGTCGCCCGCAGGTGCAGCACAAGGTCGGTCGTGCCGTCGACTTCAAGCTCCGCGGTACTTCGTACAAGGTCACGGTCCTGCAGATCGGGCCGCACCGCTTCCAGGTCGGTGTCGTCTCCCGCGACGCCGAGGCCGTGGTGATCGCCGACATCGAGCGGCTCGACGAGTTCCACACCCGCTTGGCGGTCGGGGACCAGGTCTTCCGGCTGGTGACAGCGACCCACGGCCCCGTCCACCTGATCGAGGTCGACGGGGTGGCTCACCGCGTCAGTCGCGACGAGGGCGGCGTACTGCGCTCCCCGGCGCCCGCCCTCGTGGTCGCCTCCCCGGTCGCGGCCGGTGACCAGGTCGCTGCGGGTGACGCGGTCCTCGTGCTCGAGAGCATGAAGATGGAGACCGTGCTGCGCGCCCCCTTCGCGGCCCGCGTGCGTGAGCTGCTCGTGATGACCGGCAGCCAGGTCGAGACCGGCGCCCCCCTCGTGCGCCTCGAGCCGGTCGCAGACGACGACGGCGAGCAGACGGCGGCCCCGGAGCAGGCGGGTCCGGGTCTGGACCTGCCGCAGCCCGACGACGAGGCCTCCGCCGAGACGCGCATCTCCCGCAGCCGCGCCGACGTCTCGGCGATCCTGATGGGCTACGACGTCGACCCCCGTGACGAGGGCGACCTCATCGACGACTACCTCTCCGACCGTGATGAGCTCGTGGCCGCCGGTCACGACGTCGTCTCCGACGAGATCACGCTGCTCAGCATGTTCGCCGACTTCGCCGAGCTGAGCCGCAACCGGCCGGCGGGGGAGGACCTGCACACCGAGCTCCAGGTGCACAGCTCCAAGGAGCACTTCCACGCCTTCCTGCAGAGCCTCGACGCCGATCGCGGTGGGCTGCCGGTGCAGTTCCGCGACCGGCTCGCCAAGGTGCTCGCGCACTACGGCGTGACCGGGTGGGACCGCACACCCCAGCTCGAGGAGGCGGTGTTCCGGATCTTCCTGGCCCAGCAGCGGTCTGCTCCCGACGTGCACCTGGCGACGGCCCTGCTCCAGCGCTGGATCGCCGAGCCCCCGCCGGCTGAGGACCTGGCCGGCCCTGCACGAGACCTCCTCGAGCGCCTCGTCAGGGCGACGCAGCTGCGGTTCCCCGTGGTCGGCGACCTTGCGCGGAGCACCCGCTTCCGGTGGTTCGACCAGCCCTTGGTCGACGAGGAGCGCTCGAGCGTGCTGGCCGGCGTACGCAACGAGGTGGCCGCCCTGGCGGCAGACCCCGATGCGCCCGACCGGACCGAGCGGATCGAGGCGCTGGCGCGGATCCCCGAGCAGATCGTCAGGTTCCTCTCCGAGCGGCTGGAGGCCGGCGTACCGGAGCACGAGCCGATGCTCGAGGTGCTCGTGCGCCGCCACTACCGCGAGTACGACCTCCACGGGCTCAGGTCGGTGCAGCGGGGCGGCCGTCCGTTCGTCGTGGCCGACTACGTCGTCGACGACCGGCCGACCCGGCTGGTCTCGACCGTCGGCATCGTTGCCGAGCTCACCAAGGACAGCGGTCTGTCCGCGGCCGTCAGGGAGGAGGTGGCCGCCCGCAACCCCGGCGAGGGTGCTGTGGTCGACCTCTACCTGCACTGGCCCGACGCCCCCGAGGCCGCGGAGAAGGCGACCGCGGAGCTCGGTCGGCTGGTGGGGGCGCTGCCGTTCGCGCACGACGTACGCCGAGTCGCGGTCGCTGTGTGCCCGGGCGGGGCGAGGCCGGTCAGCTACTTCACCTACCGGCCCGATCCCGACGGTGGCGTGGTCGAGGACGACCTGGTCCGCGGGGTCCACCCGATGGTCGGCCGCCGCCTGAACCTGTGGCGGCTGCGCGACTTCCACGTCACGCGCGTCGAGGCGCCCGAGGACGTCCTTCTCTACGACTGCGTTGCCCGGGAGAACCCCTCCGACCGCCGCCTGGTCGCGCTGGCGCAGGTCCGCCAGCTGGCCGTCGTACGCGACGAGGCGGGCAAGGTCATCGGCCTTCCGCACGCCGAGCGCGCCGTCGAGAACTGCCTGGAGGCGATCCGGCGGGCACGTACGGCGATGGGGGCGGCGGGCAACAAGCTCGACAACAACCACGTGTGGGTCCAGGTGTGGCCGGTGGTCGACGCCGACCCGGAGCAGCTGGGCGCCCTCCAGAGCAAGATCACGCCGCTGACCGACGGTGCCGGCATCGCGGAGGTCCTTGCCCAGGGCCGGGTCGCCGGTCACGACGGCAGCGCGACACCACTCGTCATCAGGTTCCATGCGCGCCCCGGCGCCGGCGTCACGGCTTCCCTGGAGGAGCCACCGACCGAGCTGCTCAAGCCATTGGACGAGTACACCGGCAACGTCGTACGCGCTCGGCGTCGTGGCCTGGTCTATCCCTACGAGCTCGAGGGCGTGCTCACCGGTCCTGGCGGCTCGCTCGTGGAGCACGACCTGGACGACACCGGCGCTCTCGTGCCGGTCGATCGCCCGCGCGGCCTGAACAAGTCCGGGATCATCGTGGCCGTCGTCACGACACCGACGGCCCAGCACCCGGAGGGTGTCAAGCGGGTCGTGCTCTGCGGTGACCCGACGAAGGCACTGGGGGCGGTGTCGGAGCCGGAGTGCTCGCGCATCATCGCGGCCATCGACCTGGCTGAGCAGCTGGGGGTGCCGGTGGAGTGGTTCGCGCTCTCGGCAGGCGCCCGGATCTCGATGGACTCCGGGACCGAGAACATGGACTGGGTCGCTGCCGGGCTCAAGCGCATCATCGAGTTCACCCAGGCAGGCGGCGAGATCAACGTCGTCGTCGCCGGCATCAACGTCGGAGCGCAGCCGTACTGGAACGCCGAGGCCACGATGCTCATGCATACCAAGGGCATCCTGGTGATGACCCCTGACAGCGCCATGGTGCTGACGGGGAAGCAGTCGCTCGACTTCTCCGGTGGCGTCTCTGCGGAGGACAACTTCGGCATCGGCGGCTACGACCGCGTGATGGGTCCCAACGGGCAGGCGCAGTACTGGGCTCCTGACCTGGCCGGCGCCTTCGACGTCCTGATGGCGCACTACGACCACACCTACGTCGTGCCGGGAGAGTCGCGACCCCGTCGGGCACCGACCAGCGACCCGGCGGACCGCGACATCTCGTCGTTCCCCCATGCGCTGGCCGACAGCGACTTCGCCACGGTCGGCGAGATCTTCTCGGCCGGCTCCAACCCCGACCGCAAGAAGGCGTTCGACATCCGCACGGTCATGCTGGCGCTGTCCGACCAGGATCACCCGACCCTGGAGCGCTGGGCCGGCATGGCCGATGCCGACACCGCGGTCGTCCAGGACGCCCACCTGGGCGGCTACCCCGTGTGCCTGCTGGGCATCGAGTCGCGCCCGGTTCCCCGACGCGGCTTCCCGCCGACCGACGGGCCCGACACCTACACAGCCGGCACGTTGTTCCCGCGCTCGTCGAAGAAGGCTGCGCGCGCGATCAACTCGGCGAGCGGCAACCGCCCCCTCGTCGTACTCGCCAACCTGTCCGGCTTCGACGGCTCACCCGACTCGATGCGCAACCTGCAGCTCGAGTACGGCGCCGAGATCGGTCGAGCGATCGTCAACTTCCGGGGGCCGATCGTGTTCTGCGTGATCTCGCGCTACCACGGCGGCGCGTTCGTGGTGTTCTCCAAGGCACTGAACCCGAGCATGACGGTCCTGGCGCTCGAGGGCTCGTTCGCCTCGGTCATCGGTGGTGCCCCTGCCGCTGCAGTGGTGTTCGCCGGCGAGGTGGAGAAGCGCACGTCCTCCGACGCCCGGGTCCGTGCGCTGGAGGCCCGCATCGCCGACTCGACCGCGACCGAGCGCAGCCGGCTGGTGATCGAGCTCGCAGAGCTGCGGGCCGCGGTGAGGCCGGAGAAGATCGGCGAGGTCGCCTCGGAGTTCGACGGTGTCCACGACATCCACCGAGCCGTGCGGGTCGGGTCGGTCGACGAGGTCGTGACCGTGGCCACGCTGCGGCCGCGGGTGATCGAGGCGATCAGAGTGGGCCTCGAGGGCGAATGATGCCGGAGGGGGATGCAGGGCCTGACACTTTTCCCCCAGGCCAGACCCTGCAGGGCACAGATCGATGGGAGGATCGATCTCTGCCTCGCGCTTTCACAGCGCCTTGGAGCCCCCGGCTCTCTTGCAATACAGTAGCCGACTTGTCTTCGGAATCCGCCACCTAGATGGACTATTAGTGGACTATTTCGAACATTAGGTCCAGCTTGGCAACGGAAACCGAAAATAGGATGCCGACTCATGACAAATGTCATGGTTCAGCCCAATTACGCGGTTCCTGTCCCTTCGCCCGGTCCACCGTTGCCGGTGAGACCACGTGGAAGGGCTCCCCCGCCGATCTGATGATCGTGCCCGCCTCCCGACACGCCCTCGAGGCAGTCGAGGGACTCGTGATCCTTCTGGCGGTGGGCAAGACGATCGAGTGAACGACTGGAAGCCGTGACATAGCGAAACCGCAGGTCACCCGGAAGGTGACCTGCGGTCTGGGTGGTGGCCAGGGGCGGGGTCAACCGCCGACCTTCGATTTTCAGTCGGACGCTCGTACCAACTGAGCTACCTGGCCGGGCCGGGGAGACTCTACCGGAACGTCCAGCGGTGACCGAATCGGTCTTGGCCCAGCAAAACTCCGCTCTTCCGCTAGGTCGGTCTTGCGCCTAGATTGCGGCAAGGCATCAA
>CAVXXY010000001.1:0-760510 GCA_963765905.1 uncultured Actinomycetota bacterium | reverse complement strand
GACCCGTCGTCGATCGCGGACTTCCTCGACCTCCTCCCGGACACCACGGATGCGCTGGCCGCCCTTGCGCGCAGACATGACGAACGGCTCACCGGCTGCGCCGACGTAGCCCCTGGGTCGAGTCGGCCTGTGCGACATGCGCTAGAGGTTCGGAACCGGTCGTTCGCCAACGACAAGTTCTTCTCGCTGATGTCCGACCGCGGGTCGCATGTGTCGTGTCCGACAGCCCAACGTCGCCAGAGATCGATGAGAGCACCGCCGACTTCGTCTACGTGCGCCTGCATGGCCACAGCAGGCTCTACACGAGCGGCTACAGCCCACGCAGCCTCGACCGGTGGGCGGAGCGCTGCCGCGGGTGGGCGGCCGAGGGCGACGTCTACGTCTACTTCGACAACGACGCCCGTGGTCACGCCCCGCACGACGCGCAGGCGCTGATGGAGCGTCTCTAGCGTCCTGAGCGCTCAGCCCGTCCTGAGGGTGAGTCGTTGACGACGTCTGCGACGGTCCGCCGGATGGTGAGCACTCGGTCCCGCCGGGTGAGCACCATCAGCTTGTGGACCGCCGGGGGTACGTCGACCAAGGTGATCTCCCCGCCGCGCTCGATGGCGCGCCGATGCCCCCAGGCCAGCACGGACAGGATCGAGGAGTCCAGGAACGTGACTGCCCCGAGGTCGATGATGAGGTGAGGCGACCGGTTGAGTGCGTCCGTGACGTCGTCCTGCACGAGCGAACGCATGCCGAGGTCGAGCTCTCCGCCCAAGGCGAGAAGTGAGTGACCCGACGAGAGTGTGATGACCCGAGAGTGCATGACGGGAACGCTCCGATGGACGGCATCGCGTCAGCGGCCACTGCTCGACCTGGGCGTCCGTCCGCCCCGAGCCTACCGAGGAGCGGGGCGGACGGGGAAGTCTCGGCCGGGTGCTCAGGTGGTCGGACCGCCACCGTCGCCGCCACCGAAGCGGTGGCCGAAGCCGGGGCCGAAGCCGGGTCCGCCGCGCATGCCACCGATCAGTCCGGCGTCGTACGCCTTCAGCACGGACGCCTTGTCCGCCTCGGTGAGGGTGCCGTCCTCGACGGCCGCGGCGAGCCGGTCGACGAGACCGTCACGCAGGTCGGCCCTGAGGTCGTCCATGCGCTCCTCGACATCGGCGCGGAGCTCGTCGAGAGCCTTGGCGACCTTGGCCTCGGAGACGTCGAGCTCCTTGGCCAGCGCCTTCGCGAGGGCTGCCTGGCGCGCCTCGATCTCCTCGTCGGTGGGCGGCTCGGGGACCTGGCCGTCGCTGAGGTCGGGGCGCTCGGGCCGCAACGCTTCGTGCACCTTCTCCAACACATCGGCGACCTTGTCCTCGTCGAGCCCGAGCTTGTCAGCGAGCTCGGCGGCCATCGCGCCGTGTCCGAGCCGATGACCGAAGCGGCCGCCCTCCTGGGCCGTGCGCTCCTGCGTGGCGGCGTCGTCCGCCGTCGCCAGGGCCACGCCGCCGACGGCGATGCCGAGCCCGGCGACCGCGCTGGCGACCCCGGTGCGTACCCACGTCGTCCTGTCCATGTCTGTGCTCCTCTGTCTGGTGCTATGGCATCCACCGTGGCGGCCGCACCTGTGACGAACCTGTGTGCAGCCCCACCTTGCGCTGGGAGATCCGCCGTCAGCCGAGCCGGCGAGCCGCCAGGATGGCGAGGTCGTCGTCGCGGGTGGGATCCGGCACGTCGGAGACCACCTGGTCCAGCAGGATCGTCAGTGGCGACTGGTGGTGAGCGATCGCGCTCTCCATGAGCCGGCGTAGTCCGACCTCGAGGTCCTCGGTCCGCCGTTCCACGAGGCCGTCGGTGAACAGCAGGACGGTGTCTCCGAGCCCGAGCGGAACCTCGACCGGAGTACGACGGGCGCGGCCGGCGCCCAGGATCTGGCCCTCTGCCTCGTCGAGGAACCTGCCCTCACCGCCCGCAGTCAGCACCAGCGGCGTCGGGTGGCCGGCGTTGACGAGCGTGAGGACGCCGCGGCCAGGGTCGGCGACGGCATACACCAGGGTCACGAGCTGGTCGCTTGGGTACTGCTCGAACAGCAGGTCGAGACGGTCGAGGATCGAGCCGGGGTCGGGGTTCACCGCGAGCATCGTCCGCAGCGACGCGCTGACCTTGGCCATGGCGGCCGCCGCTTGCACGCCGCGCCCCATCACGTCGCCGACGAACAGCGCGAGCCGGTTCTCGTCGAGCGGGATCGCGTCGTAGAAGTCGCCCCCCACCTGCGCTCGGCCGGACGACGAGTACAGAGCTGCCAGCTCCCAGCGGGGCAGTGCCGGCAGCGCGGGCGGGAGCACCTCGTGCTGGAGCCGCTCGGCGACCTCGCGCAGCTCGCTGTGCAGCTCGGAGTTGTCGATCGCGATCGCCGCCCGCCGGGCGATCTCCTCGCCGAAGCCGAGGTCCGCCGGACCGAAGCGCCTCCCCGTCTCACCCCTGACCCAGGTCATGGTTCCGATGGTGCGGCCGCGCGCCTTGAGCGGCACGACGATGCCACTGCGGAACTCGAGGGCTCGCAGCATGCGCAGCTGCTCATCGTCCTGGGCGATCCCCATCAGCACGTCGTCGGTGATCTCCGGCATCAGCTGGCTCTTGCCCGAGCGCAGCACCTCGTAGCCGCCGGTCGTCGACGTCTTATCGGGCGGGTAGCGCCGCTGGTACTCATCGACGATCGACAGCTTCGCCGGGTCCGTGTGGGCGACGGCGAGGGTCTCCAAGGTCCCGTCGCGCGCCAGCGCCACCGCAGCCCAGTCGGCGAAGCGCGGGACGGCTAGCCAGGCGACGCGCCGGAGGGTGGCCTGGTAGTCGAGGCTGCTCGCCAGCGCCGCACTCGTCTCGGCCAGGAACTCCAGCTTGCGGGCGTGGTCGTCTGCTTCTTCCTGCGCCCGGAGGCGATCGACCGCCTGGGCGACCGTGTCGGCCATGATCCTGAAGAACTGAAGCTCGGCTGCGTCGATGTCGCGCCGCCCCGGGAACGACATGCTGGTGACGCCGATGACCTTGCCGGCGACCACGAGCGGCAGGCACACCATGGACCGCTCGCCCTCGGCGGCGGCCTCGAGATCGGGAAAGCGGGCGTGGATCGCGGCGCGGCCGATGAGCACCAGCGGATGGCCGGACCGGGCAGCCACGCTCGCAGGTGTCTCTGCGGCCAGCGGGAAGGTGGCCCATCGCGACGCCGCTCCCGGACGGCCCCCTCGCAGCCCGATCAGGGACAGGGTCTCGTCGTCGACGAGCAAGGAGAGCGAGGCCGTCGTCGCACCGGCCGCGTCGGCCATGGGCCCGATCACGATGTCGGTGACGGACCCGAGCGAGTCCGACGAGAGGACCCGGGAAACCATCGAGGCGAGCCGCGTCAGCCGCTCGGCCAGCGCCACGGCGCGATCGGCCTCGCCGGTCACCGGCCCGGCCACGAGGAGCACGCTGTCGACGCTGCCGTCGGTGTCGATGGGTACGACGCCGATCTCGCTCGGGCCCGCCGCGTCCGCCCGTCGTACCTGCAGCTCGCCACGCCACGCCACACCGGCGAAGGCCTGCGCCAGCACCTCCGCGAACCCGCCGCAGTCACCAGGCTCGAGGAACTCGGTGGCGAAGTGCTTGCCGACGGGCTCGGGGTCGGCGAGCATCGCCACTCCGGCGCGGTTGCAGCCCTCGACCATGCCGGCAGCGTCGATCCCGACCACCGCGTGCGCCAGGGCATCGAGCCACCGGCTGTCGGCCGGCCAGCCCACCAGGGCTCCTACGCGCCGCGTGGAGCGGGGAGGTCGGTCACGGGCGCTCCTCGGGCTCGGGTCGGACTTCCATACCAGCAGGGACCGAGAGGGTCTGTCCAGGAGGGCCGGATGCTTGGCGCGGGCCGACCCGGGGTACCGGACTGCTGGCGGCGACCCGGCTGCCCCGAGCAGGAGGACTCCATGACCAGCACACCTGACGACCCGGCCCAGCCTCCCCTGGAGGACTCCGACCTTGAGACCGTCGTCGGCGGCGGCTCCGCACCTCAGCCGGCCCAGGACGCCGACGGAACCGACGGCGACAGCACCGATGCCACCGACGGTGACAGCGGCGACGCCGACGGCACCGACTCGACCGACGGCGACTCGACCGACGGCACCGACGGGGACAGCGGCGACGCCGACGGCACCGACCGCTGAGAAGTTGAGCGCCCTCGATCTGTTGACGGGCGACGCCCAGGCCTTCTGCGACAAGGTCTGGGCCTCGCACGTCCACGTGCACCACGGCGACGACGAGCTCGCGCGGATGCTCTCGATGGAGGCGGTGGACTCGCTGCTCACCAGCGTGGCCTTGCGCACACCCGCGCTGCGGGTCGTCCGTGACGGGACCGTCCTGCCGCCGGCGTCGTTCACGCGCGCTGCCACCATCGCCGGCACCGCGCTGACCGGTCTGGTGGATGCGCCCAAGGTGCTCGACCTGTACGACGGCGGAGCGACCGTCGTGCTGCAAGGGCTGCACCGCTACCACTCGCCGCTCACCCGGCTTGTGCGTGAGCTCGAGCTCGCCCTCGGCCACCCGTGCCAGGCCAACGCCTACCTCACGCCGCCCGGTGCCCAGGGGTTCGCCAAACACTCCGACACCCACGACGTGTTCGTCTTCCAGACCCACGGCCACAAGCTGTGGGAGATCGACGACGAGGAGCTCCTGCTGGAGGTCGGCACGTCGGTCTATCTGCCGGCCGGCACGCCCCATGCCGCACGCACCCAGGACGTCCCGTCGCTGCACGTGACCATCGGGGTCAACCAGCTGACCTGGCGGTCACTGCTCTCGGACGTGAGCGCGGAGGTGCTCGCGGACCCGGCGTACGACGAGCACCTGCCCGCTGCCTATCTCGGCGAACGTGACCGGCTGACCGAGCCACTGGCAGAACGGCTCGCCACTTTCGTCGAGTCGCTGGCCTCGGTCGTTGCGGCAGACGTCGTCGACTCGGAGAGCTCCCGGTTCCTGGTAGAACGCACCCCGCTGCTCGACGGCGGCCTGCTCGACCGGACCCTGCTCGACACCCTCCACGGCGGCTCGCTGCTCGAGCGGCGGGCGACCTCCGCATGCGACCTCGTGCCCGACGGTGACCGGCTGCGCGTCCTGCTGGGTGATCGGGAGGTCCGAATGCCGGCCCACCTGCTGGAGGCCATGCAGGTGATCCGCGAGCGCGCGTCGTTCCGGCCTGAGGAGCTGCCGCTCGACCCGCACAGCGCCGAGGTGCTCACGCGCCGGCTCGTGCGCGAGGGCCTGCTGCGGATCGTGCGGTGACCTTCCGCTGCACGGCGGCCGGCGAGGAGAGGGGGGACTCCCTGGTCGGGACCGCCTCCACGGTTCGGTCCTTCCTGATGGTCGAGTGCCCCGGCCCCTGGGGGGTCGACGCCGTCCGCGACTCCCGGCTGCCCGAGGAGGTGAAGCATCGTCTTGCCGAACTGCGGGGAACCGGGCTGCGTCCCCTGCTGATCCGTGGCCAGCACCACCGCTCCACTCGCGTGTTCGCCGCGTCGGACGGGTGGGTGGAGACGACCCGCCTCTCCGACCCGCATGAGCTCCTCGACCTGGACCTGTCCCGGGTCGGCCTGGGAGAGCGGCCGGGCCTCTCGTCGTACGACGGGCTGCTGTACCTGGTCTGCACCCACGGCAAGCACGACGCCTGCTGCGCCGAGCGCGGCCGGCCGCTGTGGCAGGCGATGCATGACGTGGCTCCGGAGGAGACCTGGCAGGTCTCCCACATCGGCGGTGACCGGTTCGCCGCGAACGTGCTCGTCCTTCCGCAGGGCCTCTACTACGGGCGGCTGGAGCCGCAGGACGTTCGCGACTTCGTGGCCGAGCACCGTGCCGGCCGGCTCGACCTCGGGCACCTGCGTGGGCGGTCCAGGCTGTCGTTCCCCGCGCAGGCAGCCGAGATCCTGCTGCGTCGACATCTCGGCCTGACCGCGATCGAGCCGCTCGGCCTTGTCGCTCACGCCGGCGACGAGGTCACGTTCGACGTCGACGGCAGGGAGTGGACGGTCATCCTGCGACACGAGGTGACAGCGCCGGCTCTGCTCACCTGCCGGGCGGGCGTCGAGTCACCCGGATGGGCCTTCTCTCTCGACGCTATCCGCTGACGCGACCTTGTGCGTCGCGTCGCACCACGGTTTGCGCTGGCTGAGTCCGCAGGTGCACACCGCAACGACAGGACGGTGCACCGCATGAGCCTGGCCGTCTTGGTCACGGACGACATCTGCACCGCGGACGATCGCCGGTCCTCCAGGGACGAGCTCGACCGAGCACTCGTTCACGCGACCTCCTCGTGAACGACGTCGAGCAACGAGGACCGTCCTTCGCCCCAAGCCTGCATCATCCGCGCGCCAGCCACATCGTCGAGATGGACGCACACCGCAGCACCGAGCAGCACGTCGTCGCGAAGCGTGGCGTCCTGCTCCACCAAGCGCTGGCATATGCCGCGCGCCGCGATCTGCTCATGCACCGCGTCGGCTTCGATGTGCTCGTCGAAGTAGCGCACCACCCGAGCGTCGAGGTCGAGTCGTTCGGCTCCCTGGGCATAGCGGCGGCACGGCAGCGAGCTGGTCATCTCGAAGGCCGCCAGGTGACCCATGCAGGCTCCGCGCAGGCGTCGGTGGAGACCGAACAAGGACATCGCGTTGTTGACGGCGAGCGTGTACGCCGGCACGAGGTCGACGTACGCCCCATAGGTGCGGTCGAGCCCGGCTCCCTCGAGCGCGTCGCCGAAGAGCGTGCTGTGCAGGTGGCTGGGCACGCCCGCGCCGAACTCGTCGTACTGCAGCTCCGCGAGGGCCACCTTGGCCGCTCCGTCGAGACGAGGGACCGCCCACGCGTGCGGGTCGCTCTCCTTGAGGTGGTAGACGCTGCGCTGCACGAGGAACTCGTGGTACTGCTCTGCGGTCGCCTCCCGATGCAGATGGCTCGGCAGCGACGGGGAGTCGCTGTCCACGGTCACGATCGTGGTCAGGGCGGCGACGATGTCTTCGCCCAGCTCGCCGAGCGCGGGCTGGACCTCGGTGCGCAGCCGGTCCTCGAACGGTGCCTCGAGCTCGGCCCGAAGTGACAGCAGCGCCGGGTCCCACTCCCGTCGGACGTCGACGTCGTCGAAGCCGCGGTAATGCAGCTCGTAGAGCGCCCAGAGGCTCAGCTGCACGTCCTCGTCGTCTGTGGCGACGTCCGAGGCCGGCACCTCAGCATCGGCACGCATGGCCGCGAAGAGCTGTTGGCTCAGCGGGCCGCGTGCTGTCGGCAGCCGCATCGACTCCCCCTCTCTCGTCGGGTCGCCACGAGGTACCCCGTGCGCTGGCGGGTATGCAGTGCACTCGATGGGTACCGGGAGGACGTGGACGTGCAGCCGCTCGTGGACTTTCTCGCGGACCAGAACCGGGCCCGCGACGAGTTGGACGTCGCGTTGCTGCCGCTAGTGGACGAGGCTCTTCGCGTAGGCGCGGTGTTCGTCGACTGCCGAGGCATGCTCGCCGCGGCCCGGTGAAGGTCATTCGCCCGGCCGCGCAGCTCGCAGCCGTTCTGCTCCTCAGCGGATGCTCCGGCCTCGGCACTGCCGAGGAGTAAGAGGCCGAGGCAGCGGCGCTCAAGTTCTACCGAGCGCTCGAGCGGGTCCTCGGCGGTGATGAAGCGATGAGGGCTCTGCGTGACCATGGGCCCAGCCTCGCGTTCGGCGTACTTCTGTTGCTGGCTCTCGTCGGTCAGATGTTGACCGGTCAGGCGGAGCTCAACGAACACGCTGTCGACTCGCGACTTCCTACCTTCACCTTGCGGGAGTACGTCACGTCGTCGCGGCTCACCGTCGACGTGGCGGAGAACTGGCAGTCGGAGTATCTCCAGTTCCTTCTCTTCATCATGCTCACGGTCTGGCTGGTGCAGCGCGGCTCGCCCGAGTCCAAGAAGGCGGAGGAGGCCGGTCGCGCGGCCTACAACGCCGAACAGCTCGTCGACCTGCAGCGGCCGCTTGGCTGGGGAGAGTACCTGTCCTCGCCCGACTTCTGGAACCGGAGCTTGCAGAACTGGCGGTCCGAGTTCCTCGCGGTCGGCACGATGGTTGTCTTCAGCATCTTCCTGCGCGAGCGCGGCTCCCCGGAGTCGAAACCGGTCGGGGAGCCGCACGACGCCACGGGGATCGAGAGGTGACCTATTGAGCCGCCGACCGGCCCCTCAAGGTCACTTGATCGTGTACTTGAAGGTTGCCTTCTTGGTGAGGCCTGCGCCGTTCGTCGCGATCGCGGTCAGCTTGTGGGTGCCACGTGCCGTGCTGAAGCCCTTGATCCTGCACTTGAAGATCTTGGACTGGGCGTCCCTGGACGTGCATTTCACCTTGCTCTTCTTCGGTCGGGCGCCGCTCGTGTAGGTCTTCTTGATCCCCTTGAACTTCGGCTTGCTGGGCTTCGACGCGTCGCGCTTGATCGTCACCGTGGCGGACGCGGCTCCCCCTGCGCTGCGGGCGGTGCACTTGATCGTCCTGATGCCGTTGCTCGAGATCGTCTGCCTGCTGCAGTTGGTGCGCTCCGCAGCGGGTGACCCCGTGTCGGTGATCGACCAGGTGAGGCCCACGTTGCCGATGAACCAGCCGCGCTTACCGTTGGGCGAGGCCGGTGAGGTCACCGGTTTGACGGTGGGCGGCGTGGTGTCCTTCGCCTGCGTGACAGCCTTCTCCGCCCGGATGAAGCCGGAGCCACAGTCCGCATCGGGCTGGCCCGCTGTCAGCGTGCAGTCGGTCGCGTTGGCCGGGTTGGTCAGGATCGCGTTGAGCACTGAGACGGGCATGGCCGGGTTGGCGGCTCGGATCAGAGCTGCGATCCCCGCGGCGCTCGGCGCTGCCGCGCTCGTCCCGAAGAAGGGGTTGAAGCCTGGCACGCTCGTCGCGACGGCATCTGCTGCCGCGAGATCGGGCTTGATCCGGACCTCGGGCGTGCTGAGGCGGTTGCCGGCCGTGTCGAAGAACTTGGTCACCGAGCCCCCGCGGGAGCTGAAGCTCTCCGGGGTGGCGGGAGTCGCCCAGTTCGAGGCGGCCACCGTGAGGGCTCCCCTCGCGGAGGCCGCGTCCGGGTCGATCGCATCCGAGTTCGTCGCGTACTCGGCGATCGTGAAGGTCTGGGTCCCACCCACGACGTACTTGATGAACGGGCTGCGCGTGCCGGTCTTCCGCCGGACCGAGATCGCGATGGTTGCTGTGCCATTGACCATGATGCCGACGAACTCAGACGGAAGACCGGTCGCGATGTTGTCGGCGTCTTCGGTGAACTCGTAGGAGGGGACGCCGCCGTTGACGCTGAAGACGTCGACAGCGAGGTCGGTGGTCGCATGGCTCCATGCCTCGTCCCACTGGAGGGCGATGAACATGTTGCGGTTGGTGAAGGTGCCGATGGTCTGGATCGCATCCGCACCCGCGCCAGGGTCGAAGTCGTTCGCCGACGCGCTGACGCCGCGCGGGTCCGTCATCGCGCGGTAGGTGCCCTCCCAGCTCTGCCGTGCGCGGTTGCCGGCGGAGACAAGGTAGGAGACGCCGGCAGCGCGTGCGCGGTCGACGGCCTGGGCGACGACGCCGTCCTGGAAGAAGGGCTCGGTGATCTGGAACGTGTCGTCCGCGATGACCTTCACGCCGTTGGCGACCAGGTTGTCGATGCCGGACGCCCTGGTGGCGGCGCCCTCGGTGCCGGTGGTGAAGTACATCTCTCGCATGCCCGGAGCGGTGTCGAAGATGATCTCGGCCATCGCGCGGCCCTCGTCGATCCTGCCGGGTGGGCCGTCCAAGAGGACGGTCACAGAGCCGGGCGGCGTGCTCGCGGGGCCAGGGAGATTCCCGGTCGCCTGCGATCCGGCGACACCGGTACCGACGCGGTTGATCGAGTCAGAGATGACCCCGACCTTGACGCCCGCGCCCGTCGTACCGAGCGCCCGGGCGGCAGGACCGTTGTGCGCCGCGTCCCCCTGCGACAGCACGCTGCCCTCGTTGGTGCCCACCTCTGGCACGGTGAGCAGCGCCCGCGTCTCGTCGAGCGCGGCTGCCTCCGTCAGTGACGAGACCGGGAGCCAGCCCTCGACCATGCGCTGCGGTGCGTGGTGGCTGACCGCGCGGACACGCATTCCCAGGTCACGCAGCGCCTCGGCGGTCTGGTCGAGGGAGCCGTCGACGTACACGTCGACCAGCACCTCGTCTGAGGCGGACAGCTGGGCGGCACTGCGCACCGACAGCGAGCCACCAGACGACTTGCCGGTGTCTTGGTCGATCGTCTCGCCGTTGGCCTCGGCTGAGGCCAGGATCCGCAGGCCGGTGTCGAGCTTGGCCAGCCCCGCGGCGATGGTCGGGCGGGGCGAGGCCGGATCGGCGGCCGCGCCGGCGTACGTGGCGCCCGCCGTGACGACGACGATGCAGCTGAACAGGGCCGATGACGCCATCACGTTGTGCCTCATCTTTGGACCGTAGCGACCCGTCAGGGCCGCCGACATAGCACCTGTGAGCCGTCCGGAGTCGCCGTTCGGCGGATCGCCACGAGGCAGATGCGGAAAAACTTCGCGCTTGGTGAATCACACCGGGGTCCGGGCTGCCCTAGTGGGTTGAGTGACGATGCCATCGCGGTCGTCGTCGAACCGCCGGTTTCTCGGGTGTCAGGCGGTTCGGTGGCACGCCGGCGTACGGCGGAAGAGCTGACTGCTCACGACGCGATCGTCCCCCCATGGTCGCGTCTGGGTAGGCAGGACCGCTCAGTGGAGTGGGCGGGGCCTGACCCGGTGGCCGGACGGCGCGTCCGGGGAACCGGGTCAGGCGCCACTCGAACGGGGGAGAGTGCACCGGTCTGGCGCGGCCTGTCGCGTGCGGCCGGTCGCGACTACGGTTTGTTCATCGCACATGGATGAGGGGGTCATCATGCGGGTCTCGGGTTTGCGATTGCTTGTCGGACTGACGCTTGCGACTGGGGGGTCGGCCCTGGCGCTGCACCTTCCCGCTGATGCGGCCACGGTTCTGGAAACGACCGTGACGGCTCCGGCGGCCAACGCCACGATCGTGCCGAAGAAGTGGCCGGCCGTGACCTTCGCGGGCACCGCCTCAGGCCCGCAAGGCGTCACCTCGGTGGATCTCGCGATCAAGAAGCAGGGCGCCGAGCTCTGGCTCCAGGACGACGGGAGCATGGGCGCCACCAAGGACTGGCGCACGGCGAGCGGCACCACCTCCTGGCAGCTCTCCGTCACGCTGCCGGCTGATGCGTTCGAGGTCTGGGCCAAGTCGCGCAACGGCGCATCGGGCGACACCACGCCGGCCAAGGTCCCGTTCACGGTGGCGGCTCGTGACCCGCTGCTGTGGCCCTACCCGACCGACTCGTTCTGGAACCTCCCACGAGCGACCTCTGCGCAGCTCACACCCCTCGGGATGCTTGCTCCGCAGAGCACCTTCCCGACGATCACGGTCGACGAGGACCTGCTGTTCCTCCAGCCGGGCATGCCGAGCGCCCAGTGGCGGGAGATCGACTACGACGACGCCGGCTGGGCCGATGGCGAAGACCGCTGCGACGACACAGACGACGCCGCGAACACCCCTGACACGATCACGCTCGGGACAGACGACGAGTTCCCGCTACCGCTTCTCCTCGCAGGTGCGCCCGACGGCACGAAGCCGAACGCTCCGGCCGCCATCGTGATGCCCGACAACACCCTGCGCGAGACCCAGCCCCTGACCCAGTGCGGCTCCGGAGCCTCGACGTTCTTCACCAGCAAGACCACGCGTTCGAAGCACCAGGGTGACTCCATCGTCACCGGTGGCCACGGCCCGAACGCGAACGGCACGGCCGGTGGCGGCGCTCACGGCGGCTCGTCGATGACCGCGCTCGGCGGGGCCATCCGCGTGGGCGAGTGGGTGCCGGGTGGGAACATCCCGCATGCCACCAAGATGGAGCTCTACACGGCGTACTGGCTGTCCAAGGGGCCGGACGGCAACGGTTACCGTTGGCCGGCACTCGACGCTGACTCGCACTGGAACAACTCGGCGAACCCTCCCGCAGGTGAGAAGCCTGGCTACGGCACGCTGCGCCCGGGCGGTCCCCCGCCGATCTCGGCGGAGATGGGCGTTCTGCTCACCTTGCCCAACAGCTTCGACCTCACGACCCTCGAGTCGGAGCCGGCGAGGATCCTGGCCCGCTCGATCAAGAACTACGGCACCTATGTGGTCGACGGCGCCGGCCGCGATGCCGTGCAGTTCGCAACCGAGTGGTCGGCGAACGGGCGAGTCAGGGACGACTTCGCGAGCACGAACCCGGCCAAGGGGTGGGGCTTCCCGCTGAAGGGTCGGACGACCACCGCAACCGGAGCCCAGCGCGTGTTCCTGCTCGACATGGAGGACATCTACGAGAGCCTCAAGATCGTGGTCAACAACGGTCCGTCGACGCCCGGAGGCGGTGCTCTCGGCGCAGCCCGCATGACTCAGCTGGCGCCGCCGCTGTAGTGAGGCTGCGGGGCTCCAACCCGCAGCTCGCCGGGGTCCTCGAGAACGCGGCCGTGGCATCGAGGTCGCGGACGCGGAAGTTGAGCATGGTCTGCTGGGTGCGGGACCCGAAGTAGTCGGTCGAGGGCCCAAAGAACTGGCAACCCCTGCCGGGTCGGGGCCTGATCACGCCCGAAAACCCGAGGGCTGCCAGCTGGCGCGCGAGCCGGCAGCCGAATCGGTAGGCCCCGTGGGACTCGAACCCACAACCCGCGGATTAAAAGTCCGCTGCTCTGCCAGTTGAGCTAGAGGCCCACGCGCGTCTGGAACGCGCCGGACGCCAAGTATGCCGTAGATATCCCGGTCGAAGCGTGTCGGCTCGGGCATTCCGGGCTGGCTCTGGATGGCTATGGCTGTGGGCCGCAAGCGGGTCTAGCGTGCGCAGGAGAAACCTTTTACGAGCCGGAGGTGCTCCCGATGATGCGGCGACTGAGTGTTCTTCTCCTGGGTCTGGTGCTGCTGATGCCGATCGGGGGTCCGGCGCAGGCACACAGCAAGGGGAGCATCTACGAGCAGGGCAGATACAACGAGCCGTACTCCTTCACCGACGAGGATTGTGCGTTCCCCTTCGAGGTGAAGGGCCGGCGATGGGGCTGGTTCGTGGTGCGCAATGTACGCGGGTCGGACGGGCAGGCGTTCCTGGTGGAGGACCACTTCCGGTTCGGGGAGGTGCTGACCAACCCGGCGAACGGCAAGTCGATGCGGATCTGGGGTCGCGGTGTCTTCAAGGAGCACTCGGCCAAGCACATCGAGGGTGACATCTGGGAGTTCATCTCCACGACCACGGGCATCCCCTTCGTCGTGCAGAAGAGCTCGGGCAAGGTGCTCGTCAAGGACATCGGCCAGGTGACTTTCCGCACGGTCTTCGACACTCTGGGGGACAGCCAGCCGGGCGGCGAGTTCGTAGAAGACGAGCTGCTCAAGATCCGAGGCAGGTTCCCTTCCCTGGATGCCGACTTCGACTTCTGTGCGGTCGTGGAGAAGGCCATCGGCTGAGTCCGTGCGGGGGTGGGTGCGGCAGCCACCTCGGCTGACCGGCCGCCGGCTCACCCGCGGCAGGGGTCCTGAGTGGGCAGGATCGACTCGCGACTCTGGTGCGCGCGTGTGAAGGCGTCCATGACATGCCCGCGGTACTCGTTGTAGACCCACCGGCCCTCGATGCGGAGCATCAGCTCGTCGTTGTACAGCAAGCCTCCGCACGTGGTGTTGCTGGTGCCGGTGACGACCAGGTAGCGGTTGCGGCCGCCCCACCGCACGTGCATCGCGACGACCTTGTCGTGGGTGGAGATCGTCTTCACGCGGTGGTCGGGCAGGTCGTAGCGGCTGCCGTTCGGCGCGGTGAACGGGAACTGCAGCCAGTTCTCGATCTTGTCGCGGGTCGTGATCACGCGTAGCCGGCAGCCGGCCCGGTGGATGCGTCCGAGCTGAGCTCGTACGTCGTACCGCTGGATGACCGCGATCATGATGTCGACCCGCCGGGCGCCCCGGACGCAGCGCACCCGCTTCAGGGTGTCGAGGAGCACGTCCCGCCGGTGCGGGTAGACCGAGGCGGTCAGCGTGCCCTTGTGCTTCTTGGTCGCGTCGCTCCACGTGACCCCGCCCGCGGTCCAGCTCTGCGCGCGCAGCCGCTCGAAGTAGCCGAGCCCGAAGCTGTAGTACGCCGGGCTCACCACCCGGATCAGCGAGTTGTACTGGCTGTGCTGTCTGCCCTCGAGGTTGAGCGAGGTGGTGACGACCGACCGGACGCCGTCGATGTCGGTGAGCAGCAGCTTGAGGTGCATGATGTTCTGCGCCGGCGGTGCGGGGCCGCGGCCGCGCCAGGGAAGACAGGCGCCCTTGCAGACAACGACGTTGCGCGGTGCGGGGTCGCGCTGCTCGAGCCCGAGCGCGAGCCTGCGGCCGGCGGGCTTGGTCATCACGTCCTCGTCGGCGACCAGGTAGACCTTGGCGCCGCGCGCCTGTGCGGCCAGCAGGTCGTCGGCCGACCAGGGGATGTCCCAGCGGAACATCGCTACCCGGATCGTGTCGCCGGGACCCGCCTGCTTGAAGAGCTTGCTGACCCGGTTGGTGACGGACCGGTCGCGGCCGCCCTTGCTCGCAGGTGAGCTGAAGCAGACCTCGACGGTCGCCGAGGACTCACAGCCGCTACGGCCCGGGGCCACGCGCGACGCGGCCGCGGGCGCGGGCGTGGCCGCCACGGTGACGGGCGGCGGGAACAGCGCGAGGCACACGACGGCCAGCAGGAGGGCGACGAGCCCCCGGTTCCGTCCTGTCCTCCGCGCCACAAGAGAAGCCTGCCACTACTCTCGCCGTTATGGGGCTGGTCCGCTTCTTCCGTCGTACGCCGTGCGCGCTGCTGCTGCTCGCCCAGCTCGGCGGTGTGCTGCTCTACCCGTTCCTGGAGGACTCGTTCGAGGGACGCCAGCTCTTCGCGCTGTTCGGGCTGGTGGTGCTGGCCCTGACCGTGCTGGCGGTGCGGGCCACCCCCTTGCTGTCGTGGGTGGCCGGGCTGATCGCGCTGCCGGCCGTCGTACTGCTGCTGACCCAGGTCTTCACCGGCAACGAGGACCTCGTGCCGTGGACCTCCGGCTTCGAAGCTGTGCTCTACGTGTACGCCGGTGGCGCGATGCTGATGTACATGCTCGACGACGAGCAGGTCACCACTGACGAGCTGTTCGCCATCGGGGCGGTCTTCACTCTTGTGGCCTGGGCGTTCGCGCACGTGTACGTCGTGCTCCAGGCGATCGACCCGGGGGCGTTCACCGGCATCCCGAGCCCGGACGAGACGCGCACCTGGACCGAGCTGCTGTTCCTCTCCTTCACCACGCTGTCGAGCACCGGGCTCTCCGACATCGTGCCGATCACCGGCCACAGCCGCAGCGTGGTGATGATCGAGCAGGTCGTCGGGCTCTTCTACATCGCGATGGTCGTGACCCGGCTGGTCGCGCTCAACTCCAACAGGCGCGCCCAGCGCTGACCCGCGTCAGCCGATCTGGACGTCGCCGCCGTCGCAGCTGGAGATCGGCTGGGGCGTCGTGGGCAGCGCGTCCTGCGCCACGGCGGCGCCACTCGCGTCGAGGACCCGGACCTGCAGCTGGACGCTGGCCCCGCTGTTCTGCTCACTGAGCCAGGCTTGCGGGTGCACGAACCCGTCGATGGCCTTCGCGCTGAACCACCGGCCGCTGGCGCCGTCGATCAGGAACCGCAGGTCCACCCGGGCGACCGGGTCGGCCACGGACAGCCAGTGGGAGACGCGGAACGAGGACAGCCGCGTGCCGTCGCACTCCCAGGACTGCCGGCCGTTGGACAGCAGCCGGACCGGGTGCTCCGCGTCGGCGAGCTCGACCGGCGCGACCGAAGGAGAGTCCGGCCCGAACGAGTCGCAGAGCCGGAGCTCGTCGTCGGCACCGCGCATCACGAGCGCAGGCGTCGAGCCGGTGGCGGTCTTCTGCACGCTCGAGTAGAGGGTGGTGGCGTCGGAGAGGCAGGCTGCGGCTTCCGCGGCGGTGACCTCCCCAGGCAGGTCGAGGTCGACCACCGAGTCGTCGGGGCTGCTCGCGAGCGAGGTCAGGTCGCCGGACGGCTTCGGGTCGTCGCCGAGGTGCCCGGCGAGCCAGGACGCCAGGATGAGGACACTGGCGACCGCGATCGCCACCGCGGCTTCACGGCGGCCAGGATGGCGCACGGTGTAGGCGTCGTTCATGCGAAACCCCCCACGGGTTCTGTTCTGAGAGAAGAGCACGAACCCGGCAGCGCACGAGGCACCACAGAGCCTGACGGCTCGGCTGTGGCTACTCGCACCGCGGTGCGGCGTGTGCCGCTCCCGAGATTCCGCAACCCTCTCTTTGTCTGAGGCCCCCCGGCCCACTGATGACTCCAGGCTACCTGTGCAAGCGGCGAAACGCCGGTTTGGCAGGAGATTTCACCTTTCGCCGGTGTGACCTGGGTCTCGGCCAGCCTAGGAGTGTCCGTCGAGACCAGTGAGCCGAACCTGCGTGGGGACTTGAGCGGCGCCTCGCCTTGAGTGGTCTCGACGGACGGTGGCTCGGGCTTGGCCCTCGCCACCTGCTCGACCACCGGTCGCGGGTCAGTGCTTCAGGTCGATCACGATGCGCGACGGGTCGACCATCGTGAAGGCCCGGTAGCCGTGCTTGTTGCGTGCGGTGAGCCCGAACGACACGACGCCCTCGAAGTCCCCGAGGAACGCGACGCCGCGCAGGGTCGGCAGGTGGTACTGGCGCAGGCGGGGGCCGGTGTAGACGTTGTGGCCGTCGAGCGTGTGCGCGCGGGCGGGGTCGAGCACCAGCTGCAGCCGGCGCTTGCCCTTGAGCGGGACCGGCTTGCCGGAGCCGTCGAAGGTGAGCTGGTCGACGTACCGCACCGTGAAGCTGGGCCGCCGTCCGGTGACGTCGATGACGATGCGGTCGAACGTCGCGTGCCGGGCGACGCGCAGCCCGGTGATCTTCGGCTGCCCGGTGAGGTTGGGGTTGGTCCAGCTGGTCGGCGCCTGGGTGTACGCCGGGAGCGCGCCGGCCGGCGAGGCGCTGCCGACCAGGGCAAGGGCGACCGCACCGGCGGCGAGCGAGAGACGGGTCCGGTTCGACATGGCGACCTCCAGAAGGGCTGCGGCTGAGCGGGCTGATCCCTGCTCACGGGTTGGACGTCTTGGGTCCCTAGTCGGTTTACCGACCTTTTCCACCCGCTTTGCGTCCACCTCTCCGCAACGGGAGTGATCGTTGGTAATGTCTTCGGCAGCATCAGGTGCAAGGCTTTAGCAGGTTACGCCCGCGGAGTTTTGCCAGAACGTGATGGCATGGCCGACGGCGTTGACTCTCAGGTTGTCCACAGGGGGCCTCGAGGGGGCTCGACGTCACACCGCACGTGATGCGGGACCGTCGAAGTGGCGGTTCCAGCCCCAAAAGAGGAGAAGTAAGAGCATGGCTCTTGGCACTGTGAAGTGGTTCAACGCCGAGAAGGGTTTCGGCTTCATCGCGCAGGACGGCGGCGGCGACGACGTCTTCGTGCACTACTCGGCGATCCAGATGAACGGCTACAAGTCGCTCGAGGAGAACCAGAAGGTCGAGTTCGAGGTCACCCAGGGTCCCAAGGGCCCCCAGGCCGAGAACGTCCGTCCTGCCTGAGGCTGGACACTGCCTGACCTAGGCATCTGAAGGGTCCCGACCGGATCAGTCGGGGCCCTTCGTTTTGTCCCAATTGACTATGGGTACTCGTTCAGAGGTCAGACAGAATGGATCCAGCACCGTAGACAGACGGGAAAATGAGGCACACGACCCGGAGGGGGTACCAGCATGGGTGACCAGCTGGACGTCCCGCTCGAAGACGCTGAGCTGCTGGCCGAGGTGGAGCTGACCACCAACCTCATGATCGCGGCCGGCGCCAGCAGCGACCACCTGACCCAGGGCGACATCGACCGGCTCCTGGGCGTGACTCCGTCGTCCATCCCGACCCAGCAGGTCCGCAACATCCAGCGCTGAACCTCGGGCCCCTGGTCACCTACCCCTCAGGGGTATTTGATCGTGTGTTCACCCTGCCTTGTGGGCGCGTCATGCCGCCTGGATTGCGCAGATGACGGCCCGTGCGCCTAGCATTGCTCCCGGTTTGCATCCTCCTCGCTCAGGAGCCTTGTCGTGGCATTGCGATTCCGTCCGGCCGACCCCACCTTCTACGACCTCTTCGCCGAGTCCGCCCAGCACCTGGTGGCTGGAGCGTCCCTGCTTGCGGAGATGCTGGGGGAGGGCAACGACCGCGAGGGGATTGCGTCCCGCATGCGGGACGCCGAGCACGCGGCCGACGAGACCACGCACGGGATCGTGCGGCGGGTGAACAGCACCTTCGTCACGCCCTTCGACCGTGAGGACATCTATGCCCTCGCGTCCGGCCTCGACGACGTCATGGACTTCATGGAGGAGGCGGTCGACCTGGTCCTGCTCTATGAGGTCGAGCGGCTCCCCAAGGAGCTCGCCAACCAGGTCGAGGTGATCCAGCGCTGCGCCGAGCTCACCGCGCAGTCGATGCCGAAGCTCAAGGCGATGAAGGACCTCGAGGAGTACTGGATCGAGATCAACCGCCTGGAGAACGCCGGCGACAAGTCCTACCGCCGAATCCTGGCCAAGCTCTTCAGCGGCTCCTACGAGGCGCTCGAGGTGCTCAAGCTCAAGGACATCGTCGACTCGCTCGAGGCGGCCATCGACGGGTTCGAGCGCGTCGCGAACATCGTCGAGCAGATCGCCGTCAAGGAGAGCTGACCCCACCATGGACCTCGCGATCGTCATCGCGGTCGTCGGCGTCGCCCTGGTGTTCGACTACACCAACGGGTTCCACGACGCGGCGAACGCGATCGCCACCTCGGTCTCGACGCGCGCACTGACCCCGCGTATCGCCCTGATGCTGGCCGCGGTGATGAACTTCATCGGCGCCTTTCTGGGCCAGGAGGTCGCCAACACCGTCGGCAAGGTCATCTCGCCCCCGGACGACACACACGGGCTCGTGGTCGTGATGGCAGGCCTGCTCGGCGCCATCGCCTGGAACCTGCTCACTTGGTACTACGGTCTGCCGTCGTCCTCCTCGCATGCGCTGATCGGCGGACTGGTGGGCTCGGCGATGGCCTATGCCCTGGTCTCCGACGACGCCTTCTCGCACGTCGTGAAGTGGGACGTGATCATCGAGAAGATCGTGATCCCGATGGTGGCCTCGCCCCTGTTCGGCTTTGCTGCCGCGTTCCTGGTGATGGTCGCCATCATGTGGCTGTTCCGCAAGGCGAACCCCGGCCGCACCAACCGCGGGTTCCGCTACGCCCAGACGGTCTCCGCGGCAGCGATGGCGCTCGGCCACGGCCTCCAGGACGCGCAGAAGACGATGGGCGTCATCTTCCTTGCCCTGCTCACTGGCGGGTACGTCGCAGCTGACGACGACTTGCCCGCGTGGGTGATCTTCTCCGCGGCGGCCGCGATCTCACTCGGCACGTACGCCGGCGGCTGGCGCATCATGCGCACGCTCGGCCGTCGGATCATCCACCTCGACCCGCCACGAGGGTTCGCGGCCGAGTCGGTGGCCGCGGGCGTCCTCTACACGACCGCGTTCGCGTTCGAGGCTCCGATCTCCACGACCCACACGATCACCTCAGCGGTGATGGGCGTCGGGGCGACCAAGCGGCTCTCAGCGGTGCGGTGGGGGGTGGCGCGCTCGATCGTCACGGCGTGGGTGCTGACCTTTCCGATGGCCGGCTCGATGGCTGCCATCGTCTACTTCCTCTGCCACTACGTCTTCCAGCTGCCGTAGCCCGCGCAAAAGTGAGGCGAACCTTCGTCATACCTGCGCGGCTCGCTCGTCCCTGTGTCGAGGGGCGATCAGGGCCGTGTCCGCGAACGGGGGTGGGCACGGCCCTGGTCGGGGATCAGCCGAAGCGACCCGAGATGTAGTCCTCGGTTCGCTGGTCGTGCGGGTTGGTGAAGATGTTCGTGGTGAGGTCGAACTCCACGAGCAGCCCGGTGCGGTTGCCGGTGGTCTCGTCGGGCCGGGCGGTGAAGAACGCCGTACGCTCCGAGACCCGGGCCGCCTGCTGCATGTTGTGGGTGACGATGATGATCGTGTAGTCGTTGCGCAGCTCGTGCATGAGGTCCTCGATGCGTGAGGTCGCGATCGGGTCCAGCGCGGAGCACGGCTCGTCCATCAGGATCACGTCCGGCTTCGTGGCGATCGTGCGAGCGATGCACAGCCTCTGTTGCTGGCCACCGGACAGACCGTACGCCGACTGCTTCAGCTTGTCCTTGACCTCGTCCCAGAGCGCTGCGCCGCGCAGCGCCTCCTCGACCAGGTCGTCCATGCTGTCGACGTTCATCCCCGTGACGCGCGGGCCGTAGGCGATGTTGTCGTAGATCGACTTGGGGAACGGGTTGGGCTTCTGGAAGACCATGCCGATGTGCTGGCGCACCGCGATGGGGTCCACGCCCTGGCCGTAGATGTTCTTGCCGTGGTAGGTCACCTCGCCCTCGACGCGAGCACCGGTCACCAGGTCGTTCATCCGGTTCAGGCAGCGCAGCACGGTCGACTTGCCGCACCCGGACGGTCCGATCAGTGCGGTGATCTCATGCCTGCCGAAGCTGAGGTTGACGTCGTGCACCGCGTGGAAGCCGCCGTAGAAGACGTTGAGTCCGCGCGCCTCCATCACAGGCTCGGGCGGCAGGCCGGGCAGCGACACAGGCCGCTCTGCGCTGGCCTCGGCCAGAGTGCCGAGGGACGACTCCGGCACGACCGGACGCGTGGTCGCGGTGGCGGGATGGGTGGCCATGGGGACTCCTACCAGGTTCTCTGGAACTTGTTGCGGATGAAGATGGCGAGAGCGTTCATCCCGAGGATCATCACGAGCAGGACGATGATCGCGGCGGAGGCGGCAGTGCGCAGCTCCTCGCGCGACTGGCTCGTCAGGTTGTAGATCTGCATCGGGAGCGCTGTGATCGGGCTGGTCAGGCTGTCGGGCGTGAAGAGCACCGACCCGGCGAGGCCTACCACGATCAGCGGGGCGGCCTCTCCGATCGCCCGGGACAGCCCGAGGATGGTCCCGGTGGCAATGCCGGGGACGGCCGACGGCAGCACCTGCCGCCAGGTGGTCTGCCAGACCGTGGCCCCGAGAGCCAGCGAGCCCTGCCTGATCTCCTGCGGAACGGCTCGCACTGCCTCGCGGGTCGTGATGATGATGACCGGGAGGATGAGCAGAGCCAGTGCCAGCGCGCCGCCGAGCACGATTCCGGTGTCCTCGAAGCCCAGCAGCGCCATGGCTGCCACTGCCAGCAGGCCGTAGACGATGGCGGGCACGGCGGCGAGGTTCTGCAGGTTGACCTCGATCAGCTTGTTCCACCACGACGAGTTGTCGGAGAACTCCTCGAGGTACAGCGCTGCGGCGATCCCGAGCGGGACCGCGAAGAGCGCAGTGAACAACATCAGCCAGAGGCTGCCGAAGATGCCCGCCTTGAAACCGGTGGTCTCCGGCCGAAGGAGCGACGAGAAGTTCGTGAGCAGGTTGCTGTCGAAGCGGTCCGCGCCCTTGACCGCGGTGCTGATCACGAGTGCCAGGAGCACCATGACCCCGAAGAAGAGGGAGAACCACAGTAGGCCCAGGAACACGATGGACTTGAGGTTGCGGTCCTTGCTCTTGCCGGAGGAGATCGACGTGGTGACCTCCTGCGCGGTGGCGGTTGCGAGACTCATCAGTAGGCCTGCCGGAATCGTCGGACGACGGTGATGCTGATGATGTTCAGGATCAGCGTGATGATGAAGAGAGTGAGGCCGACGGCGAAGAGGGCGTTGTACTCGACCGAGCCGACCGGGTTCTCACCGCCGGCGGTCTGGGCGATGAAGCCCGTCATCGTCTGCCCGTTCTCGAGCGGGTTGAACGAGAGGTTCTTCTGGGCGCCGGCGGCCAGCGCGACGATCATCGTCTCACCGATGGCGCGGGACATGCCGAGCACGATGGCAGCTGCGATGCCGGAGATCGCGGCCGGGAAGACGACCCGGAGCGTGGTCTGCATGCGGTTGGCGCCCATCGCGAGTGAGCCCTGGCGCATCGCGTGCGGCACCGCGGAGAGGGAGTCCTCCGCGAGAGAGGCGATGGTCGGGATGACCATGACGCCGAGCACGAGACCGGCGGCGAGCATGTTGGTGAAACCAACCTCGAGGCTGAGGAAGTCCTGCAGCAGAGTCGGAGTGACGAACGTCAAGGCGAAGAAGCCGTAGACCACCGAAGGGATGCCGGCCAGCAGCTCGACGATCGGCTTGAGAATCTTCCGGGCCCGGCGGGAGGCGTACTCCGAGAGGTACATCGCAGCGCCGAGGCCGAGCGGCACAGCCAGCAGAAGCGCCACGACCGTCACCGTCAGGGTCGAGGTGATCAGCGGTACGACGGCGAAGTGGCTGTGAGGGTCGGTGCTGAAGAACTCACTGAACGGCACCTGGTCGAAGAACCCGAACACCGGGCGGATCAGCGCCACGATGATGCCGACCGTCACCAGGACGGACAGCACAGCCGAGGAGACGAGGACGAGCTTGATCACCTGCTCGCCCGGGCGGGTCCTCGAGCTCAGGTCGGGTGCGGCCAGCAGGCCCGTCCCTCCGGACGGGCCTGCTGCGCTCAGGTTGGCGTTGCTCATCGGGGTTCGATCAGCCCGCAATGCCCGCGAGGGCGTCCTTGGTCTTGCCGTACAGGTCGTCGCTCAGCGCGATGAACTGGCCGACCTCGGCGATGTCAGCGAGGTTCTCGACGTAGAAGTCGACGTACGCCTTGGTGGCGTCGTTCTCGTTGTACTTCGCCTTGTTGACGTAGATGAACAGCGGTCGGGCCAGCGGGGTGTACTCCCCGGCCTGGGCGGTCTCGGCGGAGGGCTCGACACAGCCGTTGCCGCTGTCGATCGCCACAGCCTTGAGCTTGTCCTGGTTCTGCTCGTAGTAGGTGTAACCGAAGTAACCGGTCGCACCCTCGGTGCCGGAGACGCCCTGGACCAGGACGTTGTCGTCCTCGGAAGCCTCGTAGTCGGAGCGGGTCGTCTCGGACTCGTCACCGATCACGTCGGCGGCCATGTAGTCGTAGGTGCCCGAGTCGGTGCCGGGGCCGAAGAGCTTGATCTCCTGGTCCGGGAACTCCGGGTTGATCTCCGACCACTTCTTGGCCTTGGACTTGGGGCCCCAGAGCTTGACCAGCTCGTCGACGTTGAGGCAGTCGACGGCCAGGTCGGGGTGTACGACGACCGTGAGAGCGTCGGTGGCGACCTGGAGCTCGGTGTACTCGACACCGCTCGCCTCGCACGCAGCGATCTCTTCCTCGTCGATCGGACGCGAGGCGTCGGAGACGTCGGTCTGGCCGGCGCAGAACTTCTCGAAGCCACCGCCGGTCCCGGACTCGCCGACGGTCACCTTGACGTCGGGGTTCTGCTCGTTGAGCAGCTCCTGGGCTGCCACGCTCATCGGGAAGACGGTCGAGGAGCCGTCGACCGAGACGTTGCCGGAGACGGCGTCGCCACCGTCGGTGCTGCCGGACGCGTCGTCGCCACACGCGGCAAGGCCGAAGCCCATCGCGAGGGCCACGGCTACAGCCGCGGCGCGGCGGATCGAAGTGCGATTCACTTCATCTTCTCCTGTGATTACTGGAATCTGACGATTCGAAGTTAGGCAGGGCAGGTGAAGCGACCGGCCGTAGCAGGTAAACGAGGAGTGAACGTCAGGAGCCCGTTCGGGGTCCCGAAACCGGACGTGAGACAGCCGTCACGTGAACTCAGGCGTGTCGGCCTGGCGCCCACGCTCGGCGCGCCTCGCTAGCGGCCGGGTGGGGCTTCGTGGACCTCTACCGCGACGACCTTGCCGCGACGGTGGTGGAGCACGGCCAGTGAGCCCGGAGCCAGGGCGCACTCCTCGACCCCGAGGGCGTCGAAGACCCAGGGCAGGACCGGCCGGTGCGAGCAGAGCACCGCGGGCTCCTTGAGCGAGAGGAGGTCAGCGACGACGTCGCCGACGCCGCCGCGCGTGGCGTCCTCCTCGGCCAGGTCGCTGGTCACCTCGACGTCGAGGTCCGCCACCTCGGCGTACGGCGCAAGGGTGGTCCAGCAGCGGCGGCTGCTCGAGCTGACGACCCGGCGCACGCCGTACGCGGCGAGGATCGGGACCAGCTGCTCGGACTGGAACTCGCCCAGCTTGGTCAGCGGCCGCTCGCGGTCGTCACCGCGCCAGCTGCTCCGCGCCCGGGTCTTGCCGTGCCGCAGTACGACGAGTGGATAGGACTTCTTGCGGAGCGCCAGGAACTCCTCCAGCGTGTCCACGTCGTGCGCGTAGCTCAGCTGCTTCGGGGCCTTGTCGAGCCCGACCCAGGCGACCTGGTCGATCTCGTCGTTGGGCGCGTAGGCCGAGACGTCGTCGTCCCCGACCAGTCGGCCCGCCCAGTAGTGGACCTCTTTGGTGCGCGACAGTCCGTTGTTGACGAGGTAGCTCCGCGTCGTCAGCGGTGGGCCGAGCCGGATGTCGAGCCCGGTCTCCTCGGCGACCTCGCGCACGGCGGCCGCCGTCACGTGCTCGTGGGGATCGAGCTTGCCTTTCGGGAACGCCCAGTCGTCGTACTTCGGCCGGTGCACGAGGAGCACCTCGAGCCCCTTGCCACCGGGGGTCTTGCGTGCGACGACCGCGCCTGCTGCGACGATCGGGGCTGGCGCTGGCATGCGGCTAGTGTCACACCAAGTAGTGAACGGAAGGGGACCGGCCCGCGTGCGGAGACGTGTCGTGACTGTGTCCGTTGTCGCCACGGTTGTGGCACTCGTGGCCGGCGCGGCATGGTGGCTGCTTCGCGACGACCGGAGCCGCTACGACGCGGCGCTGGACACGCTTCCGGCCGCGACGCTGCGGGCGGCTTTCACCGACTGGGCGCACGCCAGAGCTACGATTGACGACCGCGACCTGCAAACCTTCGTCGACGACGCGTACGACGCCGACCTCACCCGGTCGTCCGCCCTGGAGAGCTCCGCGGTGGCGCTCGAGGCCAACTACGGGATCAACCTCTCGGCCGCCGAGTGGGAGGTCTACGGCCAGTCCGATGCCGGGTCCGTCGCTGTGGTCCAGCTCGACACGTCGTACCCCCGGCTGCGCGACACGCTCGAGGACCTCGGCTACGGCAAGCCGTCGTCGTCAGAGCGCGCCTGGACCGCAGACCCCTCGCTGGTCGCCGGCGTCGACCCATCGCTCTCACCTGTGCTGCAGAACATCGTGCTGCTCGACGACGCACAGCTCGTGCTGCTCTCCGACGACGGCACGTACGCCGAGCGGGCCGCTCGTGTGGCCAAGGGCGACACCGAGTCGCTGCTCGACCGCGTGGACGACCTGGCCGGCGAGGCGGTGTCGCCCGTGTCAGCAGTGCTCTGGGGAGGCGACTTCGCCTGTGGCGCGCTGTCGATGGCCAGCGCTGACGACGCCGACCAGAACCACGCCGAGCAGCTGGTCGCCGACGTGGGTGGGGTCGACCCGGTAGACGGGCTGGTGATGGCGCGCGAGGCCGACGGCCAGGTGCGAGTCGTGATGATGTTCGCCAGCGACGACCAGGCTCGCGCCAACCTCCAGCCCCGCACCGACCTCGCAGCCGGCGAGGCCCCGGGGCTGGGCGGTCGGTTCGACGAGCGCTTCGAGATCACCGGGGCGGAGCGGGAGGGCCGCTTCGTCGTACTCCGGCTGCGGCCGGCCGAGGACGAGGAGTCCCTGCTGTCGGTGCTCAGCAACGGGCCGACCCTCTTCGCGACCTGCTAGCACCGCTGGTCGAGCAGTGAGTCGGGACCTGCTGACCCGACCCCCGCTGGTCGAGCAGTGAAGCGGAGCGAGCGTCTGTCGAGACCAATCTGCCGCACCTGCGCGGTGAGGTGGGCGGGCACGTCGCGTTTGCTGGTCTCGACGGACGGTGTCTCGGGCTTCGACCTCGCCACCTGCTCGACCACCGGTGGTCGGTCGGGTCACACCACGCGGGGCGTCGGGGTCGGGGTCCTTCGCTTGCCGGCGCTGGCGATGAGGGTCTCCTGCAGGTCGACCAGCGGGTTGCCCTCGGCGTCGAGATGGTGCCGGGTCCAGGAGCCGTCGGGGTTGAGGTGCCACGAGGCGGTGCCGTCGTCGAAGGCCAGGTCGAGCACGCGGCCGACCTCCTCGACCTGCGCCCGTCCGGGCAGCTCGGTCAGCACCTCGACGCGTCGGTCGAGGTTGCGGTGCATGAGGTCGGCCGAGCCGATCCAGGCCGCGGGAGTGCCGCCGTTCTCGAACCAGAAGATGCGCGAGTGCTCGAGGAACCGGCCGAGCACCGAGCGCACGTCGATCGTCTCCGAGAGGTCGGGTACGCCGGGCCTGAGCGCGCAGATGCCGCGCGTCAGCAGCTGCACCGGGACGCCCGCCCGAGACGCCCGGTAGAGCGCGTCGATCACGGCTTCGTCCACGATCGAGTTGGCCTTGATGCGGATGCGCGCCGGCCGACCCTCGCGGTGGTTCTGGATCTCGTCGTCGATGCGCTCGATCAGGCCGTCGCGCACGGAGTCCGGGGCGACGAGCAGGTGGTCGTACGCCGGCTTGCGGGCGAACCCGGACAGGTTGTTGAAGAGGTGCGCGATGTCCTCGGTGATCTCCAGGTCCGTGGTGAGCAGCGCGAAGTCCTCGTAGAGGCGTGCTGTCTTGGGGTTGTAGTTCCCGGTGCCGACGTGGGCGTAGCGGCGGATGCCCTCCGGCTCGTCGCGTACGACGAGCGCGAGCTTGCAGTGCGTCTTGAGCCCGACGAGGCCGTAGACCACGTGGCAGCCGGCCTGCTCCAGCTTGCGGGCCCAGCGGATGTTGGCCTGCTCGTCGAAGCGGGCCTTGATCTCGACGATCACCAGCACCTGCTTGCCCGCCTCCGCCGCGTCGATGAGGGCGTCGATGATCGGGCTGTCGCCGGACGTGCGGTAGAGGGTCTGCTTGATCGCGAGCACCCGCTTGTCGGCGGCGGCCTGCTCGATGAACCGCTGCACCGAGGTGGAGAACGAGTCGTAGGGGTGGTGCAGCAGCACGTCGCCGCGCTGCAGGGAGGCGAACATGTCAGCCGGCGCCGCGGTCTCCACCTCGGCGAGCCGGTGGTGGGTCTTGGGGAGGAAGGCGGGGTACTTGAGCTCCGCGCGGTCGAGGTCGGCGATGCTGTGCAGGCCACGCAGGTCGAGCGGGCCGCGGACCCGGAAGACCTCCGCGTCGGAGATGCCGAGCTCGGTGACGAGCAGCTCGAGCACGTGCTCGTCCATGGAGTTCTCGACCTCGAGCCGGACGGGCGGTCCGAACCGCCTGCGCAGCAGCTCCTTCTCCAGCGCGGCGAGCAGGTTCTCGGCGTCGTCCTCCTCGACCTCCAGGTCCTCGTTGCGGGTGACCCGGAACGGATGTACGGCGACGACGTCCATGCCGGGGAACAACGGCTTGAGGTGCTCGGAGATGACGTCCTCCAGCGGCACGAACCGCTGGGAACCCACGGGCACGAAGCGGTCGAAGATCGGCGGCACCTTCACGCGTGCGAAGTGCTCCTTGCCGGTCTTGGGGTTCTTCACCAGGACGGCGAGGTTCAGCGAGAGACCAGAGATGTAGGGGAAGGGGTGGGCCGGGTCGACGGCGAGGGGCGTGAGCACGGGGAAGATGCGCTCCTTGAAGAGCCTCTTGGCGGCCTTCTGCTCGTCCTTCTCCAGAGCGTCGAATCGGATCAGCTCGATGCCCTCCTGCGCGAGAGCGGGCACGACCACCTCGCGGAAGAGGTCCGCGTGCCGCTGCATGAGCTCGTCCGTCACCGACCAGATCGTCTCGAGCACCTCACGCGGCTGCAGGCCCGACGCCGACGGGACGGCGACACCGGCGGCGATGCGTCGCTTGAGACCCGCCACCCGCACCATGAAGAACTCGTCGAGGTTGGACGCGAAGATCGCCAGGAACCTGGCGCGCTCCAGGAGCGGCAGGGCTGAGTCCTCGGCGAGCTCGAGCACGCGCTGGTTGAAGTGCAGCCACGACAGCTCGCGGTCCAGGAACCGGTCCTCGGGCAGATCGCCCTCCACGTCGTACGGGGGCTCGACGTCGTAGGTCTCATGCAGGACGTGGATGCTCGCCTCGCGGGGCTCGTCCGCGGCCAGCACGCCGGAAGGATCGGTGCTCATCCGGCCATGGTGGCACCACGGGGTGAACGGCAGGTAACGGTCGGACTCCGTGGACGTCGCGGCTCGGCGGCTCGGGAGGCCGGTAGCCTGCGCTGCGTGATCGACACTCTTCGGCGTACGGCGGAGTCCGCCGCTCTCGGGCTCCTCCTCGCCCTGCCCGGACCTGCCAAGCGGGTGCTCACCGGCCCGCCTGTGGTCATCGACGGCAACACGCTGGACCGCGACCTGCACGCCGTCCTGCGCCTGCAGCGGCTCGTCGGTGGCGGCATGACCCAGCGGACCCTGGAGCAGCGGCGCAGCACCCTGCGTCGCGAGGCCCAGGTGGCCGGCGGACGACAGCCGATCGGTGAGACGCATGACCTCGAGGTCGACGGAGCCGAGGGACGGCTGCCGGCGCGGCTGTACGTGCCGCGCAGCTCGGCCGGCGTCGACGGCCTGCTGGTGTACTTCCACGGCGGTGGCTACACGCTCGGAGACCTGGAGTCCCACGACGCCGTATGTCGTTTTCTCGCCGAGCGGGCGGGGGTGCGTGTCCTCGCGGTCGACTACCGACTCGCCCCCGAGCACCCGTACCCGGCCGGCCCTGACGACGCCTTCGCGTCGCTGGACTGGGCGTTCAAGCACGCGGAGGCGCTGGGCGCCGACCCCGATCGCATCGCGGTCGGTGGCGACTCGGCGGGCGGCGCCCTGGCCGCGCTGGCAGCCATCCGCGCGGCGGAGGCAGGACTTCCGCTGCGCCTGCAGCTGCTGGTCTACCCGGGCACGCGCATGGGGGAGTCCGGCCCGAGCCGGAAGCTCTTCGGCGAAGGGCTGATCCTGACCGATGAGTCGATGACGTTCTTCGAGGAGACCTACCTCGGGGACCAGGAGCGCCGCGACACCGGGCACTCGGTCGGCTACCGCGAGTCGTTCCCGGCGGGTCTCGCTCCGACCGTCATCGCCATCGCCGGCTTCGACCCGTTGCGCGACGAGGAGAAGGACTACGTCGAGCTGTTGCGCGAGGCGGGACAGCAGGTCACCGAGCGCTACTACCCGGGGCTGACGCACGCGTTCGCGGCTCTCCTCGGTCTCCGGGCGGCACGGAACGCGATGCTTGAGCTCGCCGCGGACCTAGAGGCTGCGCTCGCCTAGCGCTCTCGCACGTACTGGACGTCCGTGGCGGTGTGCTCGAACCCGAGCGAGCCGTAGAGCGCTACGGCCGACGTGTTGTCCGCCTCGACGTAGAGCAGCACGTCACGCGGCTGCAGGTGTTCCAGCCCGCGTACGACGAGCGCGCGCCCGAGTCCCAGCCCCTGCGCCTCGGGAGCCACCCCCACGACGTACACCTCGCCGGTGCCGTCCGGGTGCACCTTGGTCCAGTGGAAGCCGAGGAGGCGCCCGTCGCGCTCGGCGAGAAAGAACCCGGCCGGGTCGAACCACGGCTCGGCCATCCGCTCCCGCAGCCCGGCCAGGTCCAGCGAGCCCTGCTCCGGATGGTGGGCGAACGCAGCGGCGTTGACGGCGAGGAACCCCTCTTCGTCACCCGGTTCGAAGGCGCGGATCGGCACGGCCGGCTCGACGGGAGTGACGGATGCCGCGCGGCGGGTCATCAGCCACAGCTCACGAGCGCGTGCGAAGCCGTGCGAGCTGGCGAGCGCAGCCGCGGCCGGGTGGTCGACGTGAGACCACGCGGTGACAGGCCCGTCGACCAGTTCCAACAGAGCCGTCCCGAGCCCCTGCCCACGACTCGGCGGTGCCACGACGAGCTCGAGGCTCCCGCCCCTCACCAGCGCGAAGCCACCGTCGACGACGTACAGCTCGGCGCCCTCCAGAGCGTGGTGGGCCAGATCCAGCAGGGCGTCCTCGTTGAGTGGCGATCGGCCGTCCACTTGCGTCGCCTGGGCGACGACCTCTCGCACGCGCTCCTCCCAGCCGGAATCCGTGGGGGCGACGCGCTGCGGGTTGCTGGCCGGGGACATGCTCAAACCCTATGGTTCCTCGTAGGCGGCAAGCCGCGAAGGGGACACATGAGCGACGTGTGGCAGCTCGGGTTCGCGCTGGCGTTCCCCGTGCTGTGCCTGCTGTTGGTGCTCTGGCTCGGTCGGCTCGAGGACACCCTCACGCGCGACGTGCGCCGCGCGCAGAGGCAGCCGGAGCCCGCCCCGATCCTGCGGATCCCCGTGCAGGTGGCTCCCGAGCCTCAGGCGTCGGTGGTCTCGCGCTCGGCCGCGCTCTCCTTGGGCGGCAGCACGAACCGGTAGCCGACGTTGCGCACGGTGCCGATCAGCTGCTCGTGCTCAGGGCCGAGCTTGGCCCGGAGCCGGCGGACGTGCACATCGACGGTGCGCGTGCCACCGAAGTAGTCGTACCCCCAGACCTCCTGCAGCAGCTGCTCACGCGAGAAGACCCGGCCCGGGTGCTGGGCGAGGTACTTCAGCAGCTCGAACTCCTTGAAGGTCAGGTCCAGGGGACGACCGCCGAGCTTCGCGGTGTAGGTCGCGTCGTCGACGGTCACCTCGCCCGACCGGATCACGTGCGCCTCAGGGTCGTCGCTCTCGCGCTTCGCGGCCAACCTCGCGATCGCCAGCCGGATGCGGGCCTCGAGCTCGGCCGGGCCGGCGGTCGAGAGCACCACGTCGTCCATCCCCCAGTCGACGGCGACGACCGAGAGACCACCTTCGGTCACGATGAGCAGGACGGGCGCGTCGGAGCCCGTCGTACGGATGAGCCGGGTGAGGTCGCGTGCGTGGGCGAGGTCCTGCCGGCCGTCCACGAGCACCAGGTCGACGTCAGCGGCCTCGAGCAGCGCGCTGCCCTCGGCGGGCAGGATCTTGACGGCGTGCGGGAGGAGAGCGAGCGCGGGCAGCACCTCAGCGGAAGGCTGGAGGGCGCTGGTCAGCAGCAGGATGGCGCTCAATGTTCACCTCCTGGTGGAGGGTTGCGTCGACTCGCCGTTGAGCCGCCCGGGGGCGTCGCCACACGTGAAGTCCGTGTCTCAGCGATAAGGCAGGATACCGGATATGACCGGTCACCCGCCTGACGCGCCAGGTTCACCCGGCGTGACGGTGCGCTACTGGGCCGCCGCTCGCAGCGCCGCCGGCGTCGCGTCCGACACCCTCCCGATCACCGAGCCCACCACACTCGACGTGATCCTGAAGCAGGTCTACGACCTCCACCGCGACCGCCCGAGGCTGTACGACGTCGTGGCCGTCTGCTCGATCCTGGTGGAGGATCGCCCGGTCGGTGGCTACGACCCGCAAGAAATCGTGGTCAAACCGGGGCAAACTGTGGAGCTTCTCCCGCCGTTCGCGGGTGGCTGACCGGGACCGTTCGGTCAGTAAGCCAAATCCGGGCGAAAAAGTCCCGCAAGGGCGTAACCGGCTCGCTGGACGCTCGTTGAAACGTCCAGAGATTGCACTTCGGTGCTCACTCTCTCCCAACACGGCCCGTGGGGGGAGGGCGCGTAATCGGTGGGGGGTCACCGATTCTGAGCCAGCAGCTAACCTCCCAGTGGCTGTGCGCTCGTTGCCCTGGCGCCCGGTCGCTTCGCGACCGGGCGCTCCGCGCTTTCGGCCTGCGGCCGGGCACACGGAGCGCCTGCTGGGGGGCTTCTTCCTTGGTTTCTCTCGTTTGGTTTCGGTCGGGTGTTCGGCGGTGCGGGTAGTGCGGTGCCCGGCTCCCCAGTTCCCTTTTTGCCTTCGGCGATGCCCGATCGCTTCCTGCGACCACAGTCCTCAGGGCCGATCGCGTTCTGCCCTGTTCCGTTGGTCGAGCCGGAGCGTCGCCCCCGGGCGACGGACGCGTCGAGACCACCCGCAACGTGCGCAGGAAGACGACCACGGAATGCGGTCGCCACCTGCCTGGTTGACTTTCCCTGTGAGCCAAGGGACCTGGGTGCTTGTCGCGGCCGTCGTGCTGGCGAGCGCGTTCGGCCTGTGGCGGGCCTACGCCGACGGACGGTTCCGCGGGACGCATCGGGTCAGGGGTGTGCCGGAGGAGGTCGAGACGGCGCCCTCCGTGCTGGGCGACAGCGACCTCGAGCACGCGCTCGGGGAGCGGGCGACGCTGGTGCAGTTCTCCTCGGCGTTCTGCGCCCCTTGCCGGGCAACGAGGCGGGTGCTGACCGACGTAGCAGGGGTCGTGCCCGGAGTGGAGTACGTCGAGGTCGACGCGGAGCAGCACCTCGAGCTGGTGCGCCGGCTGGGCGTCGTACGCACGCCGACGACGCTGGTGCTCGACGCCCACGGACGCGAGGTCGTGCGAGCCGCGGGCGCGCCCCGCAAGGAGGAGGTCCTGGCAGCGCTGTCGAGAGCCGTGGACCGCTGAACCCTCCGGTCAATTCCGGGCGTTGATCTCCATAACGCCGCTCGGCGTGAAATCGTTGGGCCTCAGTCGGGTCTTCGATGCCGAGGAGCGTCGTGCTACAGAAAGCTGGTGTCCGCTACATGCGCCGCGCCAGGGGCGACTTCAGGACATACCGCGTCGCGATCGCGGTGATCGACCTGCTCCTGATCCTGAGCGCCGTCTCGGCGGGATACGCACTCAGCGAAGCAGACGGACCGCTGGTGACGGCCGGCTGGCAGGACACGATCACGACCGACTACGCCCTCGTCACCACCGGCATCGTGCTGCTGTGGGCGGCTCTGCTGCACCTGACCGGCGCCTACTCCTCGCGCACAGTCGGCTCCGGGTCCGAGGAGTACAAGCTGGTAGCACGTGCGGCGCTTGCGACCGCGGGCGTGGTGGCGGTCGCGGCCTACCTCACCAAGTCCGAGCTCTCCCGCTCCTACTTCGTGGTCGCCTTCACGTTGGGTCCGGTCCTGGCGGTGCTCGGCCGCTATGCAGGCAGGCAGCTCCTGCACAGCCTGCGCAGGGCTGGCTGGTTCTTGCACGATGTGGTGGTCGTCGGCGGTTACCACCAGAGCGTCGAGCTGATCGAGGTGCTCGAACGTGAAGCCTGGACGGGCTATCGCGTCGTCGGCGTTTGTCTGCCGACCTCCGATGCCCACGCGTCCGTGTCCGGCATCCCCGTCGTCGGCGACACCGGCCATGTGCGTGAGGCGCTGCAGCAGACCCAGGCGGAGGCTGTCTTCCTCACCTCCGGTGCCGGCCACGACAGCAAGGAGTTCCGTCGGATCTCCTGGCAGATCGAGGGCACTGGCGCGGACCTCGCCGTACTCCCGAGTCTCACTGACGTCGCGGGTCCGCGGATTCACATCCGTCCGCTCGCCGGGCTGCCACTCCTGCACCTCGAGCTGCCAGAGTTCACTGGGCTGCAGCGCGTCACCAAGCGACTCCTCGACGTCGGCGCCGCGGTCGTCGGCCTGGTAGTGCTGGCCCCCGCTCTTCTGGTCATCGCAGTCGCGGTGCGGCTGTCCGGACCCGGACCGGTGATCTTCCGTCAGGTCCGGGTAGGGCGCGACGGCCGTGAGTTCTCGTGCCTGAAGTTCAGAACGATGGTCGTCGACGCGGAGCGACGGCTGTCCCGACTCACTGAGGAGTCCGACGGCAACGGCTTGTTGTTCAAGATGCACCAGGATCCGCGCATCACCGGTGTCGGCCGACGGCTTCGCAGGCTGTCCCTGGACGAGCTGCCGCAGCTCATCAACATCCTGCGCGGCGACATGAGCGTGGTAGGTCCACGGCCACCACTTCCCGGCGAGGTCGCCAGCTATACCGACGACCTGCGTCGCCGGCTTCTGGTCCGACCCGGCCTCACCGGCCTCTGGCAGGTGTCCGGTCGCAGTGACCTGTCTCTGGACGAGTCGACACGGCTGGATCTCTACTACGTCGACAACTGGTCGTTGACCGGTGACATCGAGATCGTGTGGAAGACCATTCGCGCCGTGCTCGGCGGCCGGGGAGCGTATTGAGCCGCGCAGGCGGCTCGGTCGGCCGCCGTCTCAGTGCCATCACCCTCGACCAGATCGTCGCCGGCGGCTCCAACGTCCTCGTGGCCGTGCTGGCTGCTCGCGTTCTCGGCGTGGAGTCGTTCGGGCTGTTCGGGATCATCTTCCAGGTCTACGTTCTGGTGCAGGGTGCCTCGAGGGGACTCCTCGGCGACCCGCTTCTGGTCCACCCGGTCGAGGCGCAGGAGCGCCCGGGCGACGCCATCGGCAGCGGCCTGGTCCTCGGCTTCTGGCTCGGCCTGCTGGTGGCGACCTGCGGGCTCGTCGCGCTGCTGTGGAGCCAGGCTCTCGGCAGCGGGCTGTTGGTGCTGGCGGCTGCACTACCACTGCTGGTGATGCAGGACCTGGGCCGCTACCTGGGCTTCGCGACGCAGCGCCCCGGCGATGCGCTGCTCCTCGACGTGGCCTGGCTTCTCCTGGTGATCGCCGGGGTCACCGCCCTCGTCGTTGCCGACCTGGAGTCGGTGCCGTGGTTCGTTGCGGCATGGAGCGGCTCCGGCGCGGCCGCTGGACTGCTGCTCCTCTGGCGGCACCGGCACCACCACCTGACTCTCAGCCTGTCGTGGATGCGCGAGACGTGGAAGCTCTCGTGGCGGTACCTGGCTGCCTACACCACGGGGCAGGGGGCCGTGCTCGTTGCCACCCTTTCGCTGAGCGTCATCTCCGGCACCAGGGCTGTGGGCGCAGCTCTCGGTGCGCAGCTTCTGGTGCGTCCCTATGGCACCCTCGAGACAGCGGCGATCGCTGCCGGAACCGCTGAGGTCTCACGGGCTGGTTCCGACGCTGCCGTGATCGCGGGGCACGTCCGGCGTACGACGACGGTCACGGCCGTCGTGGCAGCCCTCAACCTGGCCGTCATGCTCCTCCTCCCCGACGTCCTCGGACGCCAGCTCCTGGGGGACACCTGGGAGGTCGCTCGGCCGCTACTCCTCGCTACCGGGGTCTCGGCGGTGATGCTCGGTCTGATCACGGGTCCGAAGGCGGGCATCCTGGGCCAGCGCGGAGTCGGCAAGCTTCTGGCCTTCAACCTCGTGTACCTCCCGATGGCGCTGGTTGCCTGCGTGATGGGCGCCGCGCTGGACGGCGCCCGGGGCTACTGCTGGGGTGTCGCGGTCGCCCAGGCGTTGGTCGTGATCCCGTGCTGGCTGGTCTACAGAGCCCACGGACGCCGCGTCCGCCCTCCCGCGGAAGCGCCCGGCCGACATCGGGGTTGACCGGCCGTTCCACGGTTCGGGTCCCGCTCTCGCGACTCGATCCGGCGGGTAGAGTCCGCCCATGCCCACCGCAGATGCACAGCTTGAGGAGTGCCGGGATCTCTACCTGGAGCTCATGAAGCGCACCCTCACCGGTGCGCTGGCCGAGGACAACGACTCGATCCTCGGCGGGGTCAGGACCCAAGGGTCCTCGTCGTTCAAGAAGCGCCTGGCCGACTCGGTGGGTCGCGCCGTCGGCCGCCTCAACTTCGAGGTGGCCTACCGCAAGCCGTACGACCCGAAACTGAGGGAGCTCGGCCAGGACTGGCCGTCTCGCGCGGAGTCGATGATCGGCCTCAAGCGCATGACCAACCTCCAGCGGTGCGTTTCGAGCGTCGTCACGGAAGGCGTCGAGGGCGACCTGATCGAGACGGGCGTCTGGCGAGGCGGTGCCTGCATCTTCATGCGCGCTGTCCTGAAGGCGTACGGCGACACGAGTCGCACCGTATGGGTTGCCGACTCGTTCCAGGGTCTGCCCAAGCCCAACGCGGCGGAGTTCCCGGCGGATGCGGGCGACACACATCACGTGCTCGGTGGTCTTGGTGTCAGCGTCGAGCAGGTTCGGCACAACTTCGAGCGCTACGGCCTGCTCGACAACCAGGTGCAGTTCCTGGTCGGGTGGTTCAAGGACTCTCTGCCCACGGCCCCTCTCGAGAAGCTCGCGGTGGCGCGCCTCGACGGCGACATGTACGAGTCGACGGTCCAGGCGATCGAGGCTCTCTACCCCAAGCTCTCGGTCGGCGGCTACCTCATTGTCGACGACTTCGGCAGCCATGTGTCCCAGGCCCAGCAGGCGGTCCACGACTACCGCGCGCAGCACGGGATCACCGACGCGATCGTGGACATCGATGGCACCGGTGCCTACTGGCGCAAGACCGTCTGACGACGAGATGAGCTCTACGCCCGACCACGTCGTCGACGGATACCACAACCAGGTGCGCCTCGACGTGATCCCCCTCATCCCGAAGACGACCGGCACACTGATCGACATCGGCGGAGGCACCGGGGCCACCGCCGCCCACATCAAGAACCTCGGGCTGGCCGCGCGGGTCGGCACGGTCGACCTCGTCCGTCCCTACGTCACGCCTGTGGGTGTCGACTTCCAGTTCTTCGGCAACTTGGAGGATGACGAGTTCTTCGCAGAGGTGGTGGCTGCGGAGGGACCGTTCGACACGATCTTGTGTCTGGACATCCTCGAGCACCTCGTCGACCCCTGGGCGCTCGTCGCTCGGCTGCACCAGGCGCTCAGGCCCGGTGGGCGCATCGTCGCGAGCATCCCCAACGTCCGACACTTCCGGGTCTCAGGCGGGCTCTTCTTCAAAGACCGCTGGAACCTCACCGACGCCGGCATCCTGGACCGAACCCACCTACGGTTCTTCGTCAAGGAGACCGCGGTGGAGCTGATGACCTCGTCCGGCCTGGTGCTCGAGTCGGTCGAGCCCCCCCAACGCAGTCGGCACCGCCGGCGTGTGGCGGCTGTGCACAAGCTGACCCGCGGGCGGCTGAGCAGCCTCGTCGACGTGCAGTACGTCGTCGTCGTACGCCGGCCGGACTAGGAGCCCTTGGACCGGGCGTACTCGATGAACCGGTCGATGTCGTTCGACGCGAGGTATGGCACGGCCTCGCGGACCTCCGCTTCTGGCCAGTCCCACCAGCGGAGCTCGAGGAGAGCAGCACGCTGCTGCTCGGTGTGGCGGTACTTGATGACTCGAGCCGGTGCGCCGCCCACCACGGCGTACGGCGGCACGTCCTTGGTGACCACCGACCCGGTGGCCACGATGGCGCCGTCGCCGATGTGCACGCCGGACAGGATCCACGAGCCGTAGCCGGTCCAGACGTCCGAGCCCACCACGGTGTCGCCGCGTGCCTGGGGGTTGCCGTCCGTGCCGGCGCCAGCCATGCCGAAGTTGATCCTCAGCGGGTACGTGGTGACGTGGTCGACGGGATGCTGTCCGCCGAGCATGTAGGTGCCGCCGATCGAGCTGTAGTTGCCGACGACCAACCTGGCGTCGTCGTGGACGAAGTGGTGGATGGTGGGTATGCCGTAGCTCCCCTGGCCGTAGACGACGCGGCCCGCCCTCTTGAGCCTTCGCCAGACCGCCTCGTCCCGTCCCCACCAGCCGTCCCTCACCCGGCGGAGCTGGTACTTGACGATGCTCACTTCGCCCACCCTTTCGCCACTCTCGTCGCCCTCGGTCCGAAGGACGATACCGGAGCCACAACGGGTATCGTTCTACAACATCTCCCCCGTAGACATGCGTCACTTCTTGACCACGAAGGACCCGTCTCTCCCATGACCAGAGGCCCGACGTACTGCACCATCCTGGCGCGCAACTACCTGCCGAAGGCGTTGGCGCTGGCCGACAGTCTGGCCACCCACCACCCCGAAGCCACGCTGGTGGTCGTGCTCATCGACGCCCGCAGCGACGAAGATCTACCGCGGATCGTCGGGCTGCCTTCGAACGTCCGGCTCGTCAGCACGGAGGTGCTCGGTCTACCTCGCCGCGAGGTGCTTCAGCTGGCCGCGATCTACGACCTCGTCGAGTTCGCCACCTCGATAAAGCCGCGGCTCTTCCGACGACTGCTCGAGGAGAGCGAGCAGGTCGTCTACCTCGATCCCGACACCTATGTCACCGCACCGATGGTCGAGTTGCCCGTGGACCTCGCCGCCAGCGAAGGAGGCATCCTCCTGACTCCGCACTTCCTCGAGCCGGTGCCGCCGGGAGCGGTCTTCACCGAGGGACACCTGCTGACCGTAGGGGTGTTCAACCTAGGCTTCTGCGGCTTCGACCGTCGCGCCTTCGACTTCCTCGACTGGTGGTGGGGCCACCTGCAGCAGGAGTGCCTGCACGACCCTCTGTCGGGTCTCTTCGTCGACCAGAAGTGGGTCGACATCGGCAGCACCCTGTTCCACGCCACCGCGTGGCAGCACCGCGGCTACAACGTCGGGGTGGGCAACCTCCACGAACGTGACCTTGCGGTCGATGACGAGGGCATCTATGTCGAGCAGAACGGGGACCGGCTGCGGCTGTTCCACTTCCACGCCTTCGACTCCGCCAACCCTGACGAGCTGACCACCCGCCTGGACATGTCCACCTCGCACCTGCGCGAGGGCGAGGCGGTCGCCACGCTATGCCGCGAGTACGCCGACGTCCTGGCCAAGCACGAGCAGAACCTTCCGCCGGCACCGTCGTACCCCTACTGGACCGACACCCGGGGTCGCCGCATCGCGCGCCAGACCCGTCGTGCCTACCGGATCCAGTCGCAGGCCGGCACCGCTCTGCCTTCCCCGTTCGTCGAGGCCGAAGCCGACGCCTTTGACGCCTGGCGCCGCCGAGCGGGCCGCAAGCAGGTGGCCAAGGACCTGGTGGGCGACGCCGCGAAGAGCGTGCGGATCGCCCTGCCCGACGAGTACGCCCGCTTCAAGGGCCGTTTCCCCAAGGTCATGGAGAGGTTCCGCGGGCGCTTCGTCGCCAAGGACGGCATCTGGGGCTGAGGTAGCCTGCGCAGGCAGCCAGTCGACCGAAGGAACACATCTGATGCGCGTAGTGGTGACCGGCGGTGCGGGCTTCCTGGGCTCGCACCTGTGCACCCGGCTGGTGAAGGAAGGACATGAGGTGCTCTGCCTCGACAACTTCATCACCGGCGTCCCCGCCAATGTCGAGCACCTCTTCGGTGAGTCCCTGTTCCGGCTGATCAAGCTCGACGTGACCGACTACCTACACGTGTCGGGCGTCGTCGACCTCGTGCTGCACTTCGCATCGCCCGCCTCTCCGATCGACTACCTCGAGCTCCCGATCGAGACCATGAAGGTCGGATCGATCGGCACCCTGCATGCCCTCGGGCTGGCCAAGGAGAAGCAGGCGCGTTTCGTCCTGGCCTCAACCTCCGAGACCTACGGCGATCCGAAGGTCCACCCGCAGACCGAGGACTACTGGGGCCACGTGAACCCGGTCGGCCCACGAGGGGTGTACGACGAAGCCAAGCGCTTCGGCGAGGCCCTCACCATGGCCTACCGCACCACCCACGGGGTGGACACGGGCATCGTCCGCATCTTCAACACCTTCGGCCCACGGATGCGCCCCAACGACGGCCGCGCCATCCCCAACTTCATCCGCCAGGCTTTGCACGACGCCCCCATCACCGTGGCAGGGGACGGCTCGCAGACGCGGTCCGTCTGCTATGTGGACGACCTGGTCGAGGGCATCCTGCGCTTTGCGGCAACTTCCGAGTCCGGCCCGGTCAACATAGGCAATCCCAGCGAGATCTCGATGCTCGACCTCGCCACCTGGATTCGTGACCTCACCGGTTCCCACTCCGAGATCCAGTTCATCGAGCGGCCGGTCGACGACCCCGCCGTACGCCGACCCGACATCGGCTTGGCCAAGAAGCTCCTCGACTGGGAGCCCGTGATCCCCGTCGAGGAGGGCCTCCTCCGCACCATCGAGTGGTTCAAGGAACACCCCGAGCTCACCGGCTGACGTGAGTCCGCCGTTGGTCGGCGCCACGCGCCGGGCGGGCTCAACAGCGCAGTCGCTCGATGGCCTCGAGCACCCGCTGCGGCGGGATCCGGATGTCCGTCAGGACGCCGGTCATCGGCTTGCCCCCGCCGTGGGAGCCCTCGGCAACCAGGTAGTGGTACGTCGTGCCGGGGACAGCGCAGGCAATCGTCCAGTAGCAATGGTTCACGTAGCTGGGCGCGAACAGCTCGAGGATTCGCACACCCGGCTTGCAGAAGACCAGGTTCGAGAGCGCGGCTCCGTGGGGCGCCACGATCACGTCAGCGGCCGCGAACCAGTCGATCTGCTCCTGCACGCTGAGACTGCCGGGATCGACACGGGTGAACCCCTGCCTCTCCAGGTGGGGCCACAGCTGGGGCTCCTCGACGTAGCGTCTCGTGTTCGGCGAGTCACCTCGCGTCACGTAGAGCAACGTCGGCAGGTCGACCGCGCCAGAAGCGGGCAGGGTCTTGCGGAGCCAGCCGACCACCCAGAGCGGAGCGGCGAGCTCGTTGTTGGGCGTGCTTGGCACCAGCAGCCGGTCTGCTTGAAGGGCGGTGTGCTTGCTGGCCGGGATCAGCGGCAGCCGGTCGATCCCAGCCATCGAGAGCAGTTGCTGCTGGTAGCGAGAGGCGTGCGGCACGTAGACAGCGTCGGGCACGCGGCCGGGCAGCGCCTCGGCGAAGATGCCGTAGCGCGGCAGCACGTCGAGCAGGAAGTGGTAGTAGTTGGCCGCCGCTCCTCGAGTGGTCAGGTTGAGAAGCGAGCCCTCGACGTGCACGCGTGGTGGAAGCCGAGGCCGGAGGAAGATCGGGTGCTCCCGCCAGCTGTTGATGCCGAAGTAGCCGCTCGTCTCGAAGTCGAGGGTCCCGCCGGGCGTGACGATGGCGGCGTAGTCACCGACCGTCGTCCCCTGCTCGATCTCCAGGCAGAACCGGGCGGGCACGTCGTACTGCAGCTCGGACTCGAAGACCCAGTGCTCGGAGGGCTCACCCACGGGCATGGTCCGCACGAGATGTTCGCCCCGCCCGGCCGGATGCAGGGTGACCGCGTAGGGCTCCAGGGCCGCCGTATCGGCTGCCGCCGTCGTTGCGCGGTGCGGGAGCGCTCGCGAGCCGTTGACCCTCGACGTACGCCGAAACACGGTGCCGAGCACGAAGGAGAGGAACCGATGCACGCGCTTGAACAGAGGCCACGCCGGCTGGAGTGCGCTGGGTAGCCGACTCATGTCAGGGGCGTGCGGGAGAGCCAGACCGTGCCCTGGCGAGGGCTGACCGACTCATGCGCCACCTCGACGAGTCCGGCTCCGGAGAAGAACGCTTCGAGCTCGTCCCACGAGTGACCAGGGACGTCGTGGTACTCCAGCACCACTCGGCGGACGCCGGACCAGGTGGCTGGGTCGGAGGCCAGCACCAGGTCGTACTCCGCGCCCTCGGTGTCGATCTTGACGACGTCGATGCTGCCCCCCGCTGACTCGAAGGCAGTTGCCACTGTGATCGCGCGGACCTTGATGGTGCGTTCCTCGGGAGAGGTCAGGCCGTTCAGGCTGCTCCCGCCCTCATTGTCGGCAAACTCCAGATGCCCGGCCTCGGACGAGACAGCGGTCGCGTGGATGTGAACGCGGTCAGACAGCCTGTTCGCCGAGACGTTGCGTTCGAGGTACACCGACGTGGCTGGGGAAGCCTCGTAGCAATCCACGCGGGCGGCGCGATGCTGGTGTGCGAACGCCAGCGCGAAGCATCCGACGTGGGCGCCGATGTCGACGCTCGTGGGGCCCTCACCGAGGTCCTCGGTGAACCAGCCGAGGCGGTAGGTGTCCTCGGCGAAGACTTCGTAGACCGGAACCCGCGCTCCTGGCCGGTTGGGGACGGTGATGGTCAGTCCGCCGGCCCGGAAGACGAGCTCTGCCGGTCTCCCCGTGAGCCGACCCCGAGACATGCTGGTCAGGAGGGCCGGCCCGTTGTCGAAGCTGAAGAGGGTCTGACGGACCCGGCGCAGCGCGTGCTGGGCTCGTCGGATCGTGCTCAAGCTGGATCCCCTACTTCTCGAAGCTGTCCTTCCTGCCAACGATCGGCACCGGATTCGGTTCCGGGCGCGACCTCGATCTCGTCCTCGTCGGGCGCGGGGAACAGGGTGGCGAGCAGGCAGACCGACAGCAGACCCCAGATGAACCGGTCCCACAATGCGTTGGTGATCATGCCGACCATCGCGTAGGCCAGGGGCGGGTAGGCGAGCATGTGATCCGGGCGTAGGCCAGTGAACAGCGGCTTGACCATCGTGAAGAAGATCAGCAGGTAGCCGACTGTGCCCACGACACCGACGCAGACGGCGATCTCGAGGTAGATGTTGTGTGCTTCGAGGGCCATCGCGAAGCCATTGCCTCGGATCGGGTGCTCGTGGAACATCGTCAGCGCCAGCTGGAGGGCGTCCTCGCGGGCCTTGTCGGCGTACTCTGCGAAGCCGCCGCCGAGAAGGCGGCTCAGGGCATTGGAACCGCTCGCGTCGAGGATGCGGCCGGAGAGGGCAAGCCCGGCAACGCCGCCGACCAAGAGCAAGAAGGTCGCCTTGAGCGACCTCTCCACGATCGGGTAGCCAACGGCCAGGAGCACGGCGGCCAGCAGTGCTGCACGGCTGCCACTGATCCAGACGCCGTAGAAGGCGATGAGCCCGGCGAGCCAGGCCAGCGGGCGCACCCGCTTGGGAAGGGTGGTCGCGATGTACGGCGTTGCGCTGAACGCGAGGAGGCCGGTGAGCCCGAAGAAGTTGAAGTGCGTGGTGAGACCGTCGTAGCGACCGGTCACCGAGTCCGGACCGGTGACCAGGGCCGACAGCACGCTGACGCAGACTCCGAAGACGTACGCCGAGACCAGCCCGGTGACGGTGCGACGGGACGGCCGCCAGTACATGAACGCCAGGGGGAGGAACACCGCCGCCACCAGGAACCGCGTCATGTGGTTGAGGCTGAGGCCGGGCTCATCACTCGCCAACGAGGCGAAGAAGCCCATCGCGACCATGATCAGCACACCGAGCCCCCACACCGGCGGGATGTGCAGCTTGCGCGGGATGAGCACTGGTACGAGCAGCCCGAACCCCACCACGAACAGCAGATCCGCGGCCGTCACGAACGAAGCTGCGCTTGTCGGTCGCACGGCGTTCAACGGCGAGCAGAAGACCGCGAGCCAGATGAGTCCCGCCGCTGTGCGCTCGATGCCGAACGAGACAAGCAGGACCGCCATGCCCACGGCTCCGATGCACAGCGTGGCGAGCACCAAACCTTGTGTCGCAGCCATCGTGAGCAAGCCACCGACGACCATCGAGCCCACCAGCACGGAGGTGCTGGTCGACGCGAGCTCACGTGCTGCGCGCAAATGCTCAGCCCTTGTCGCGCACGTGGGCGCCGTCGTTGCGCCCCTTGCGGATCGCGCGCGCTCCAGGCGCCGGGAACTGCGCGGACTCGTCGATGAAGTCGTCTGCGCTGTGGCTAGCGCTCTTGGGCACCCGTGTGGGGATGACGCCGTGGAGCTCGGCGCCCACCGCTCTGAGCCGGTCGACGGACTGGAGCACGTCGTCGCGGCTGGTCTTGCCGTGGCGTACCACGAGAAGCACGCCTCCGACCATGCCGGCGAGGATGGCGGCGTCCGCGACCGGGAGCAGGGGTGGCGAGTCGATGATGACCACGTCGTACTCGTCGTGAGCCCGGGTGAGCAGGGTGCGCACCGCCTCGGTGTCGAGCACCTCGGCGGGGTTCGGGGGAAGCGGGCCTGTGCCGAGCACGGTGAGCCCCAGGGTGGTGTGTTCCTGGACGACCTCGTCAAGCCTGGCCGCCCCGGTGATCGCTGTCATCAGCCCTCGGGTGTTCTCGAGGCCGAGCATGGAAGCCACCGCCGGCTGGCGCAGGTCGCCGTCGATGAGGAGCACCTCGCGCCCCGACTGCGCCATGGCGATGGCCAGGTTGACCGCGGTGACGGTCTTCCCTTCCTTGGGCAGCGCGCTGGAAACGACGAACATCTGGCGCTTGGAGTCGAGGTCCACGAACTGCAGGTTGGTGCGCAGAACCCGATAAGGCTCGCCAGCGAAAGCCGAGGCCTCAGGGTCGGTGATGAGCGGGTGCTTGCCGACCCTTGAATCGTGTGGGATGACGGCCATGACCGGGCTACGGGTGAGCTCGGCGAGCTCCTTGAACGACTTCACCGAGGTGTCGAGGGTCTCGCGGAGGACGGCACCGGCGATGCCGACCAGTAGCCCCAATAGCCCGCCCACCACGAGATTGAGGCTCAGGTTGGGGCTGACCGCGTCCTCGGAGTACGAGGGTTCGCCGACGGCGTTTGCCTGCAGGTTTGGCTGCGGCTTCTTGTTCGACGACGTCGCGGGAGGAGTCTCCAGCTGGGTGACGAGCTCGGCAATCACGGTGGACATCGCTCGGGCGAGGTCCTGCGCGGCGCCGGGGTTCTTGTCCTGCACCGTGATGGGCAGGATGAACGAGCCTGGCGCCACCGCCGTGGTGGTGCGCGCACGCAGCTGATCAGTGGTGACGTCCACGCCGGCCTCGTCGATCACGCGCTGGAGCACGGACTGGTCGGTAACGATCTGGGCGTACGACGTGATGCGCTGCTGGGCGAGGTAGTTCTGCGTCGCGGCATCGCCGGTGACGGCACCGGTGGGCGTGATCAGCACCTGCGTCGTCGAGCTGTACATCGGCGTGAGGACCGAGGTGAAGGCGAATGCCACGACCACGCATACGCCGAACACGGCCGCCACGAACCGCCAGCGGTGGCGCAGCGTCTTTAGCAGTTGACGAAGGTCCACTCCACGTCCTCACTCATCGAAAGGTCCTTGCAGTTTATGGGAGGCCGCACATGATGCCCGAGAATCGCTGCATCACGGGATGGCGACGACCTCGAGTGCGTCGCGGGTCTCCCGCACGGTCCTGGCCCAGGTAAAGGTCGCGGCCCACTCTCGCGCCGCCTCGATCTCCTGGTCGGTGTGCGTGCGAGCCCGGGTGATCGCTTCCGCCAGTGCCTGGGCGCTCCAGCCGGCCATGACCTCGGCGTGGCCGGCCGACACCTCCAACGTCGCCTTCTCCGGGCCGATCACCACCGGCTTCCCGAGAGCCATCGCTTCGACGACGGGGAGGCCGAAGCCTTCGAAGTCGGAGGGGAACACCACGAGGGTGGCCTCGCACATCATCCGCGTGAACTCTTCGTCGACGAGGTACGGCGAGAGTCGCACCAGGTCGCCCAGCCCCTTGGCCGCCACCACGTCGGCCAGCGCTCCTCGGTGCTCGCTGGACAGGCCGATGATCGTCAGCTGCGGGGCGTCGTCGCCTTGGCGTGCGAGCACCTCCATGGCGTCGATGACCAGGGCGGGGTTCTTGTTGGTGTGGTGTGCGTAGGCGACGCCGGGGCCGCCGCGGGTGGGGCTCGGCCAGCGGTGCACGTGGTCCGAGCCGTGTCGGGCGACCAGGCCAGGCTTGCCGGTGAGCTCTGGGTGCAGCTCGTGGAGGTCGTCCAGCGTGCGCTGGGAGACCGCTACGAAGGCGTCCGCCAAGGAGTAGGCCCGGCCGTAGGAGACCTTGCGCAAGAGACGGCGCAAGGCGGAGAACTGTGTGGGTCGCAGCTCGTGCCGCATGTCGTGCACGACGACGACCAACGGAGCACCAACCCGTCGCATCGTGGTGGTGGGTGCGGTCGCGAGCACGACATCGGGCCGCAGATCGTGAACCAGTCGCCGCATCGCGAACGACTGAGCCCAGGGGCGCCCGACCGTCGCAGGATGGCGAACCGCGAGCTCGTGCCGCCGGTGGCCGGCCGTGTCGAGGGTGGCGCCGGTCGCAATCGCGACGTGCAGCTCATCGTCGGGGAACTCGTCGGCCCAGTGTCCCAGAAGGTGCTCGACGTAGGTGCGGATGCCGCCGAAGTCGGCGCACATGGCGTCGACGAAGATCCTCACGGAGGGGACTTCCGGACGAACACCATGAGAGTCGGAGCTAGCTTCGGCGGGGTGAGTCGACCCAGGCCGGCAGCGAGGTACCAGGCGGTCGGGGAGTGCCCGAAGTACGTCGGCTCGCTGGTGTGGCCGTAGACGTGCAAGGCATGACCCGCGAACAGCGTGCGCAGGCGCTTGCGGCTGTTCATCGCGTAGCGCGTCGGGAAGACGTCCTCGGCTTTGCGGCCAGGCTGCAGCCTAGAGAGCACCTTGGCATGCTGCTTGTTGGGGACCAAGCGTGCGCCGACGCCGATCATTCCCCACTTGTTGGGTGTGCGGGCCGCGAGCCACCCCCCGGGCTTGATCACTCTCATAATGTCGTCCGCGGCGGACTGTGCGTCGTCGGCATCGACGTGCTCGAGCACATGGTCGGCGATCACCAGGTCGAAGCTGTCGTCCTGGAACGGCAGCGGCGCACCGAGCTCGACCACGACCGCGGTGTCGAGTGTCGGGTTGGTCATCACCACGGGGTCGACGTCACTGCCGACGACTTCTGCGACGCGGCCCTTCAGATGGCGAAGCCGCCGCGACATCTCAGGGCTCGGCTCGAGCGCCCACTGGCCACGGCCGGCGCCGAAGTCGAGCACGCGGGACTTCTCGTCCACCAGCGCGTTGACGCGCGTATAGAACTCGATCGACCCATCGAGCCGGGAGAAGCCGCCCACCGCGGCCTCCGGGTAGAGCCTGGCCAATGTCGGATCGGGCATGAATGGCTGCTCAGCCAACGCGGTTCTCCTAGTGAGGCGACGGTTCCCCAATGTAAACGCGGTCCACTTCGCACTGTCACGCCGCTCGATGCTAGCCGAGATAGGCGGGGTGCTCCTCGACGCCGGTCTCCACGCGGCGAACGTCCATCGCGACCATCTGCGCGATGGTGGCCTCGAAGCCGATGGTGGGTGACCAGCCCAGGGCCCGACGGATCGGAGTCGCGTCGCCCACCATGGATGGACTGTCGGCGGGTCGGATGAGGGCGGGGTCCTGCTCGACGTACCGCCACGCGTCACGGAGCCCGGCGCTCGCGAAAGCGTGGTTGAGCAGGTCCTCGAGGGTATGGGCGACGCCCGTCGCCACGACGAAGTCAGCGGGCTGGTCGTTGCGGAGCATCAGAGTCATCGCCCGGACGTAGTCGCGTGCGTGGCCCCAGTCGCGGGTGACCGAGAGGTTGCCCAGGCGGACCCGCTCGCGTCGGCCAGAGCTGATCTCGGCGGCCGCGCGGGTGATCTTGCGCGTCACGAACTGTCTGCCTCGCAGCGGGCTCTCGTGGTTGTACAGCACGCCCGCGCACGCGAAGAGGCCGTGGCGATCGCGGGCCTCCGTTGTGAGGGCGTGGGCGCGGGACTTGCTACGCGCGTAAGGACTGGCGGCGCCGGAGGCATACTCCTCCGGGCTCGACGCCTGGAAGAAGCGGGTTCCGCCCCGGCCGACGAGCACCTGGAGCATGCCCTCCACCGCTGCGGCGTTGGTCGACTCGACCAGCTCGGGCTGGTCCCAGCTCGCCCCGACCGAGCTGAAGCCCGCCAGGTTGTAGACCTCGTCGGGTCTGTGCCGCGCGACCAGCTCGCGGAATCCGGCGGTGTCGCGTACGTCGTGGGTTACGACGGTCACGCCTTCGAGGTAGGGCGTCACCACAGGTGCCGACGAGGGCGGCACTGTGCCGACGACGGCCACCCCTTCGCCGACCAGCTGCCGCGCGAGATAGGTGCCGTCCTGGCCGCCGACACCGGTGACGAGCGCAGTGGTCACCGAACCAGTGCCGCGATGTCGGCGTCCACCATGAGCTCGGTCAACGACTCGATGTCGGTCTGCGCCTTCCAGTCCAGCAGCTCGGCGGCCTTGGACGGGTCACCTATCAAGGCGTCGACCTCGGTCGGGCGCTCGTAGCGGGCGTCGTCGAAGATGACGTGGTCGCGCCAGTCGAGGCCGGCGTGCTCGAAAGCCATCCGGCAGAACTCCTCGACAGTTGTGCCCACGCCTGTGGCCAGCACGTAGTCAGTGGGCTCGTCCCCCTGCAGCATCCGCCACATGCCTTCGACGTACTCCCTGGCGTAGCCCCAGTCCCTCACGGCTGCGACGTTTCCCAGCACCAGCGGGAGGGTGTTGCCGCTCTTGATCCGGGCGACCGCGCGGGTGATCTTGCGGGTCACAAAACTCTCACCGCGCCGCGGGGACTCGTGGTTGAACAAGATGCCGGAGACGGCGTAGATGCCGTAGGCCTCGCGGTAGTTGACCGTCACCCAGTGCGCATAGAGCTTGGCGGCTCCGTAGGGCGATCGGGGGTAGAACGCTGTCGTCTCGCTCTGCGGCGGCGGCGTCGCACCGAACATCTCGGAGGTGGAGGCCTGGTAGAAGCGACTGTCCAGGCCGGCCGCTCGGACGGCCTCGAGAAGCCGGATCGTACCGATGGCGTCGGTGGACGCGGTGTACTCGGGCATCTCGAACGACACGCGCACGTGGCTCTGCGCCGCGAGGTTGTAGATCTCGTCCGGCTCGATCTCGCGAACCAGGTTGGCCAAGCTCACTCCGTCAGTCATGTCCCCGTAGTGCAGGTGGAGCCTCGCTCCGGCATGAGCGTCGAGGTAGATCGGATCGATTCTCTGACGGTTGACCGACGACGAGCGGCGGACCAGCCCGTGAACCTCGTAACCCTTGGCCAGGAGCAGCTCGGCAAGGTATGAGCCGTCCTGCCCGGTGATTCCGGTGATGAAGGCTCGCCTGGTCACGGCCGGAAGCATACGTGCTCGCTTGTCGCGGCTGCCTTCACGGCTTTGTTCGAGTGCCCCCGGCGGCGATGGCCTAGACATCCCACCCGTCGGCCGATCGGCGTACAAGTGTCCAAGTTCCGAGTACGGTCGACGGGAGCGCAGGAACTCGAGGGTCCGGAAATGAACTCTGTTCTAGGCCCTAACCAAACGCTAGGAATCCCGTTAGTAACTAGCAGCCGGACCCAGAGCACGCGCAGACAGATCGGGAGCTTCGGACTATGCCTAGCAAGCAAGGAACCGTCCTCGTCGCCGGTGGCGGAGGATTCATCGGGGGTCACCTGGTCGCAGACCTGCTCGACCAGGGCTACACCGTGAGATCCGTGGACGTGAAGCCGCAGTCCGACTGGTACCAGGTGCATCCGGATGCGGAGAACCTTGTCGCCGATCTGTCGCTGTTGGAAGCCGCACGAGCCTCGACCGAGGGCATGGAGTCGGTCTACATGCTGGCCGCCGACATGGGAGGCATGGGCTTCATCGAGAACAACAAGGCGGCGTGCATGCTGTCGGTTCTGACGAGCACCCACATGCTCCAGGCCTCCCATGAGGCCGAAGTCGGACGCTACTTCTACGCGTCCTCCGCGTGTGTCTACGCCGCAGACAAGCAGACCGACACCGTCGGAACCGCGTTACGTGAGGCCGACGCCTACCCGGCGATGCCCGAGGACGGCTACGGCTGGGAGAAGCTCTTCAGCGAGCGCATGTGCCGCCACTTCGCAGAGGACTTCGGCATGTTGACTCGCGTCGCGCGCTACCACAACGTCTACGGCCCCAACGGCACGTGGGCCGGCGGCCGCGAGAAGGCTCCAGCCGCTGTCTGCCGCAAGGTGGCCACCGCGGTGATCTCGGGCAACAACGAGCTGGAGATCTGGGGCGACGGCGAGCAGACCCGCTCGTTCATGTACATCGACGACTGCCTCAAGGGCACTCAGCTGGTGACAGCCGGCGACAGCGGCGAACCGGTCAACCTCGGCTCCTCCGAGCTCGTCTCGATCAATCAGCTCGTGGACATCGTGGAGGACATCGCCGGCATCAAGTGCGAACGGCGCTACAAGCTCGACGCGCCGCAGGGGGTGCGTGGCCGCAACAGCGACAATACCCAGATCCTGGCTACCTACGACTGGGAGCCGTCCATCGCCCTGGCAGAGGGTCTCGAGGTCACCTACCGCTGGGTCTACGACCAGGTCAAGAAGGCCATGGAGTGAGGCTGCTCCTCCACGACTACAGCGGCCATCCGTTCCAGGCGCAGCTGAGTCGGGCACTGGCCGTGCGCGGCCACGACGTACTCCACTCGACCTGCACCGCCTACGTCTCCGGCAAAGGCGACCTCGACGTGCACGGCACTTCTGGACCGCGCTTCTCGACCGTCGGGTCCGGCCCCGTGAAGAAGCACAACTTCGTCCAGCGCACCTTCCAGGAGATGGGTTACGGCCTACAGCTCATCCGTGAGCTGCGCCGCGAGAAGCCCGACGTGGTGATGATCTCCAACGCCCCTGTCCCGATGCTCGTGCTCGTCGTGCTCTACCTGGGCCTACGACGCATCCCGTGGGTGCTCTGGCACCAGGACGTGCAGACGATCGCGCTCAACAGCTTCGCCGGCAACAAGCTGTCGCGAGTCTGGGTCGTCGCTGCGCGGGTCATCGGTGTCGGGGAGCGCTGGTGCGCTCGCCGCGCGGCCCACGTGGTGGTGATCGCTGACTCCTTCGTGGCGGTGCACCGCGCCTGGGGCACTGCAGACAAGACGACGGTGATCCCCAACTGGGCGCCTCTGGACGAGATCGTTCCGGTGGCTCGGGACAACGTCTGGTCACGCGAGCGTGGGCTCTCGGGCACCAAGACTCTTGTCTACTCCGGCACCCTGGGGCTCAAGCACAACCCCGACCTCCTGGTCGAGCTCACCCAGCGGGTGCGCCAGCTCGGGATCGACGTGCGGCTCGTGGTCGTCAACGAAGGCCCCGCCGAGGAGATCTTGCGTGCCTCAGCAATGCGCCGCGAAGTACCGCTGACCTACCTCCCCTTCCAGCCCTACGAGCTGCTGTCGGAGGTCTTGGGTTCGGGTGACGCGCTCGTGGTGCTCCTGGAGAAGTCCGCGGGCGCCTTCTCGGTGCCGTCCAAGACCCTCTCCTACTTGTGCGCGGGGCGTCCCGTCGTCGGGCTCATGCCTCACGAGAACCTCGCCTCCCAGCTCCTCGAACAGGCGGGCTGCGCGGTGTTTCCACCTGACGCACAGTCGCTGGACGCGGCCGCCAAGTGGGTGGTGGAGGTGCTCAGCGACGAGCCCCGCGCCGCCGAGCTGGGGGCCTCGGCCCGCGGCCTTGCCGAGTCTGAGTTCTCGCTGGACGGGTGTGTCGACAGCTTCGAGAGCATCCTCCTGGCGGCCGGAGACTCCACCGGTGCCTGAGCGACACGACATGACGGTGAGCGCGGCCCAGGACGCGGCGCACGGTCAGGGTCACGACTACGGCCAGGGGTCGCCCCACCTCGCCCACGCCCGGCTGCGGTTCATGGTGCAGGAGGGTCTGACCGCCCTGGTCCGGTCCACCGTTGCGCGGCAGGGGAGCTGCCACGTCCTCGAGGTCGGCGCGGGTCACGGGACGTTCACCGACACGCTTCTGGCCGCCGGCGCGAAGGTCACGGTCACAGAAGCCTCGCGAGCCAGCGCCGACCTGCTTGCTGCCAAGTACGCCGCTCATCCCGAAGTCACAGTCGTTCACGACACCACGGGCGAGGAGGTACTCGAGCAGGATGCCGGGTACGACGGAGCGGCCTGCGTCTCGGTGCTGCACCACATCCCGGACTACCTCTCCTTCGTGCAGCGGCTCAGCGACCTGATCGCTCCAGGCGGGTGGCTGTACTCCGTCCAGGACCCCCTGTACTACCCGCGCATGCCCAAGAGCACGCACGCCGTGGCACGCGGCTCCTACTACGCCTGGCGTGTCTTTCAGGGCAACTACGCGCGTGGCTTGGCCACCCGGCTGCGGAGGTTCAAGGGCGAGTGGTCCGAGAGCGAGGCCTCCGACCTCGTCGAGTACCACGTGATGCGCGACGGGGTCGATGAGGTTGCGCTCGTGGAGGCCCTCTCCGCGTCGTACACCTCCGTGGAGGTCTTCACCTACTGGTCGACACAGAGCTCGCTGCTCTATCGCCTCGGGAGCCGCACCAGGCTGCGCAGCGACTTCGGTCTCCGCGCGACTGGGCGCAAGCCGCCAGCGTCCGAATAACAAGACACTAGTCCATTATTCGAGACGAACGTTAGACCACAGGAAGCCCGGCTCCTAGGCTTGCGCCATGTTCTCGACCATGCTGACCAAGCGCCGCGCAGTGGACCACTGCCTCGTGCGCTCGTCGCTGTGTCGAATGACCTGACGGGACGCCACTGCCCGCTCCCGGGCTGAGAATCCCTCTTCACGCAACGGACTGGTCCGGATCGCGTGCCCTGGCGTCCCGCCCCGCACGTCCCTTCCCTTCCGTGCTCAGGAGAACATCCCCATGTCTGCCGCCCAGATCGACCCCCGTGGCCAGCGGTTCACCGCCGCGGTCAACCTCGCCGGGTTCACCGTCGCGCTGCTCGCAGCACCGTCGGTGGTCACGGTGGTGGCGCTGGTCCTCCTCGGTGCCGGCTTCGCGTTCGGCACGTTCGCAGGACCGCAGCACACCCCGTGGGCCTGGTTGTTCAAGAGCTTCCTCCGACCCCGCCTCGGCGCTCCCCGCGAGCTCGAGGACGCCGCACCTCCGCGCTTCGCGCAGGGGGTGGGCCTGGGCTTCACCGCCCTGGCCGTGGTCGCTTATCTGTCCGGCGCGACCCTTCTGGGGGCAATCGCGACCGGGTTCGCGCTCGCAGCGGCGTTCCTCAACGCCGTCTACGGGTTCTGCCTGGGGTGCGAGGTCTACCTCCTCGCACGCCGACTCGCCCCCAACACCACTGAGAAGCGCGCCGGATCCCCCGTCGCACACTGAGAAATCCTGAAAGGACAGCGATGTCTCGCGAAACCGCTCTCGTCACGGCCCAGTGGGTCGAGGAGCACCTGGAGGACCCGAAGGTCGCCATCGTCGAGGTCGACGAGGACACCACGTCGTACGACAAGGGCCACATCAAGGGCGCCGTCAAGCTCAACTGGACCACGGACCTCCAGGACCAGGTCCGTCGTGACTTCGTGTCCAAGGAGCAGTTCGAGGCGCTCCTGGCCGAGCGCGGCATCTCCAACGACCAGACCGTCGTCGTCTACGGCGGCAACAACAACTGGTTCGCCGCCTACGCCTACTGGTACTTCAAGCTCTACGGCCACCAGGACGTCCGCCTGCTCGACGGCGGCCGCAAGAAGTGGGAGCTCGACAGCCGCGAGCTGACCAACGAGGCGCCGAGCCCGGAGAAGACCGAGTACGTCGCCCAGCAGCAGGACCACTCCCTGCGCGCGTTCCGTGACGAGGTCGTCGCGGCGATCGGCGCCCAGAACCTGATCGACGTCCGAAGCCCCGACGAGTACGCCGGCCGGCTCCTCGCCCCGGCCCATCTCCCGCAGGAGCAGGCCCAGCGCGCAGGTCACATCCCGACCGCAGGCAACGTGCCGTGGAGCAAGGCTGCCAACGACGACGGCACCTTCAAGTCCAACGACGAGCTCAAGGAGCTCTACGCCGAGGCCGGCCTGGACTTCTCCAAGGACACCATCGCCTACTGCCGCATCGGCGAGCGCTCCAGCCACACCTGGTTCGCGCTCAAGGAGCTGCTCGGCCTGGAGAACGTCAAGAACTACGACGGCTCGTGGACCGAGTACGGCTCCCTCGTCGGCGTTCCGGTCGTGCTCGGTGACGAGCCGGGGTCGCTCTGATGTGCGGCGCCACGACGGGCGGTCTGTCGCTCGACGGGATCAACGTCGCCAAGGAGGCGATCATCCAGGGCGTCGTCACCAAGGACGGGCAGCCCGTGGAGTCGGCGTACGTCCGGCTGCTCGACCGCACCGGTGAGTTCACCGCCGAGGTGCCCACCTCGGCGACCGGTCACTTCCGGTTCTTCGCCGGTGACGGCGACTGGACCCTGCGCACCCTCGCGCCGGGCGCGGACACCAAGGACACCGCGGTCAGCGCTGCGGTGGGCTCGGTGGCCGAGGTCGAGATCTCGCTCTGACGCTTGACGCAGCACCCCCTGGACAGCAGATCCGGGGGGTGCTGCTTTTACCGACACGGCCCCGACTCCGTAGGGTTGGAGAGCTGTGACCGAACCCGACGCCCCGGGCCAGGACCCGCTGGGGGACCTGCCACCCGACCTGCCGCCGGAGTACGCCGAGGCGTACCGCCGGGGCTACGAGCGCGCCTGGGCGACGTCCCACGACGACCTCCCCGTCGTACCGGCCGCGCCCGCCGAGGCGCACGCGTCACTGGACGAGTACCTCTTCGGCGCTGCCGAGCCCGAGCCCTGGACCGGACCGACCCACCGCGACGAGGAGGAACCCGTCCGGCAGCCGGGTTGGCTCATGCCCGCTCTGATCGGGTGTGTCGTGCTGGCCCTGGTCCTCGGGGCGTACGGCGTGGGCAAGCTCTTCTCCGACAGTTCGCCGACGCCCAGGGCAAACACCACGCCGGTGGTCTCCGGGGGGCCCAGCGCCCCGGTCAGCACGCTGCCGGCGCCCAAGCCGGTCAAGGGCGAGCCGTGGGACGGGCCCGTCCGTCCGCTGTCCGGTGTCACTGCCCAGTCGAGCTGCACCCTGCCGCCCAGCCGCGACGCCGCGGGCCGCCGCGTCACCTACGTCGCGGACCGCGCGCTGGACGGCGACTTCACCACCGCCTGGCGCTGCTCGGGCGGAGGTCGCGGGGTCACGATCACGCTCACGCTGCCGGCGAAGCTGCGGCTCGCCGAGGTCGGGCTCGTGCCGGGCTACGCGAAGACCGATGCCGCCAGCGGGGTCGACCGCTACGCGGAGAACAACCGCCTCACGAAGGTGCGCTGGTACTTCCAGGACGGACGCAGCGTGCTCCAGCGACTGGACGGCTCGGCGCGCAACCGCCAGGTGCAGACCCTCCGCATCCCCCCGGTGGAGACCGGCCTGGTGACTCTGGAGCTCCTGGGGTCCGTCCGCGGCCCCCGCAACACCGTCGCGATCAGCGAGATCCAGCTGTCGGAAGCCGTGGGCTGAGGTCGCCCCTGGTCAGCGCTCCAGGATCATCGTGACCGGGCCGTCGTTGACCAGGGACACCTGCATGTCGGCACCGAAAACGCCACGCGCCACGGTCGCGCCCAGCCGCTCCAGCTCCTCGCAGAACGAGTGGTAGACGGGTTCGGAGTGCGATCCCGGCGCGGCTGCCGTCCAGGTCGGACGACGGCCCTTGCGCGCGTCGCCGTACAGGGTGAACTGGCTGACCACGAGGATCGGCGCCCCGAGGTCGGACGCGGACCGCTCCTCGCGCAGGATGCGCAGCTCCCAGATCTTGCGGGCCATCCAGGCGACCTGTTCGGGGCCGTCGTCGTGGGTCACGCCCAGCAGGACGAGCAGTCCCGGACCGTCGATCGCACCGGCAATCGTCCCGTCGACAGTGACGGATGCTTCAAGAACGCGTTGTACGACGGCTCGCATCGGGAAATGTTCCTGCTTCGTGATCGACTGAGGACAGTTTCTCTGACAGAGTGAACCGTATGACGGACAAGCTTCTGGTGACCGTTGCGCCGACCGGCGCCGAGACCGCCAAGACCGACGTTCCCCAGCTCCCGACGACGCTGAAGGAGCTCGTGGAGACCGCGCAGCGGTGCGAGACCGCGGGCGCCGCGATGATCCACGTGCACATCCGCGACGACGAGCACCGGCCCACGCTGGAGCCGGCCCGTCTCGCGGAGACGGTGACGGCGCTGCGCGAGGCCACCGACCTGGTCGTCCAGCTCTCCACCGGCGGCTCCGTCCACGACCCCCTCGAGGCGCGGCTCAACGTGCTCGACGCCCAGCCCGACTCGTGCAGCCTGACCATGGGCACCACCAACTTCGGCGACGACGTCTTCCTCAACCCGTGGGGCTTCATCTGTGACCTCTACCAGCAGTCGCAGGAGCGCGAGGTCGTCCCGGAGTTCGAGCTCTTCGACCTGGGACACGTGCACTCGCTGCACCGGCTGCTGTCGACGTACGGGCTTCCCTACGGCGGCAAGGTCCACGTCGACCTCGTCATGAACGTCCCGGGTGCGATGCCCGGCACCGCCGACGCGCTCGTCGCCGCGGTCGCCGCGCTGCCGCCGGAGGTCACTTCGTGGTCCGCCACCGGCATCGGCCGCAGCACCCTCACCGTCGCCCTCGCCGCGCTGGCCAAGGGCGGTCATCTGCGAGTCGGCATGGAGGACGTTCTCACGCTGGCTCGCGGGGTCCCGGTCGAGCACAACGACCAGCTCGTCGCCCGTGCCGTCGAGCTCGGCCGGCTCGCGCAGCGCGAGCCGATGACGCCCGCGGAGGCCCGGGAGCTGCTCGGTACCCGACCTCTGGCCTGAGGTACCACCCCTTCGGCACCTCAGGAGGAGGTACGACGGGAGCCCGCTGCCTAGCGTCGAAGGCATGATCCGTCGCCCCCTCGCCGCCGTCCTTCTCGTCCTCTACGCGCTGATCGTCGCCCGGCTCACTCTCGCCGACCCGTCCGCGGGCCACTGGGCCTTCGCGCTCGGGGACGGCGTGGCGGACCACATGTCCAGCGGGCAGCTGGACACGACCGAGACGGAGGTGCTCGCCAACGTCGTGCTCTTCGTGCCGATCGGCGTCCTGCTGTCAGTGCTGCTGGGCAGGCCGCTGCTCGCCGTAGCGCTGGGTGTCCTGGCCTCGATGCTCATCGAGCTCGCCCAGCAGGCCTTCCTTCCCACCCGCGTGGCCACCTTTGCCGACGTCTGGCACAACGGGCTGGGAGCCCTCGCCGGCGCGCTGGTCGCCTGGCCACTGAGCCGGCGACCGGTGGTCGAGCAGGGGCCGAGGGCGAAGCCCGAGACGCCGCCCCTCGAGACCAGACAACCGCACCTGCGCGGGCAGTCCTCAGGCACCTCACGTTCACTGGTCTCGACGGACGTTCCCTCCGCCAACGCTCCGGTCACTGCTCGACCACCGCGGGTTGGCACGACCTCAGCTCGACCACCGCGGGTTGGCTCGACCTCAGCTCGACCACCGCGGGCCGCGTGAGCTCAGTAGACCAGCGCCTGCGCTCCGTCGGTGAGCACTTCCTCGACGAACGCGGCCGCCCCGGCGATCCGGATGCCGGGCACGATGTCGGCCTCGGAGAGGTCGCGCCGGGCGGCGCACTGCGTGCAGAGCGTGACCTGCCCGGCGGCGAGGACCGCGGCGAGCAGGTCGGCCAGGGGAGCGGCGTGCGGGAGGTCGAAGGCCTCAGCCCGCCCGGGTACGGCGAACCACGCCGCCTCACCGGTCAGCCACAGGCTCACGTCGGCACCGGCGGCGACCGCCGTCGAAGCGACCGTGAACGCCTGGCTGGCGCGCTCGGGTTCGTCGGCTCCAGCTGTGACCTTGATGACAAGCCTCTTCATGCCCCGACCTTAGGCGCTGACGACCCCGATAGACTCACTGGCCATGGAAGCAGTGTTCATCACCCTCATGGCGCTCGTGGTTGTCCTCGCCAGCGTCGTCGCGCTCATCGTCCTGGGCAAGCTGGTCAAGGCGACCAACCGCTGACCTGGCTGCTGACGTGCCCTTCGAGCTGCCGGACAACCTCAACCCGGAGTGCGCCAAAGTCGCGTGGCTCCTGGGCACCTGGCGTGGCAACGGCCACGGCGACTACCCCACGATCGAAGGCTTCGAGTTCGGCCAGGAGTGCATCTTCACCCACGACGGCCGGCCGTTCTTCCACTACATGAGCCGCGGGTGGATCGTCGACGCCGACGGCAACAAGGTCCGAGACGCGGCGATCGAGACCGGCTTCCTCCGTCCGAAGGCCACCGGCGAGGTCGAGCTCCTGCTCACTCACAACACCGGCTTCGTCGAGATCTACGTCGGCGAGGTCGACGGCGCGAAGATCGAGCTCTCGACCGACGCCGTCGTACGCACGGGCACTGCCAAGGAGTACTCCGCCGGCCATCGCATGTACGGCCTGGTCGAGGGTGACCTGCTCTGGGCCTACGACATGGCTGCCATGGGGCAGGAGCTCCAGCCGCACCTCTGGGGTCGGCTGGTCCGCCAGTGAGACGGCCATGACCGACGACCTGCACGAGAAGCTGCGCTCGAGGGGCTACCGCCTCACCCCGCAGCGCGAGCTGGTGCTGCGTGCGGTCGAGCGTCTCGGTCATGCGACGCCCGACGAGATCCTCAAGGAGGTGCACTCCGAGTCCACGGCGGTGAACATCTCCACGATCTACCGCAACCTCGAGCTGCTCGAGGAGCTCGGCCTGGTGCGCCACTCGCATATCACCGACCGTGCGCCGACGTACCACTCGTCGTCCACGCCGCAGCACGTCCACCTGGTCTGCCGGCAGTGCCACCGCATCATCGACGCGACGCCGGAGCAGGTGCAGCCCCTCACCGACGCGCTGCTCGAGCACCACGGTTTCGTGACCGATGTGGGCCACCTGTCGGTATTCGGGCTCTGCCAGGAATGCGCAGGGGCCGGCACGTCGTTGGAACAGTCGTGACCAGCCCTCTTCTCGACCTGCCCGGAGCCGTTGCCGGCGACGGGGTCGACGCACCCGTCGCAGCGCACTACGGCTCGTTCAACCTCGAGCAGCGCGCGCTGGCGGCGGGTGACGGGTTCGTCGACCTGAGCAACCGCGACGTGCTGCGGATCACCGGCTCCGACCGGCTGGCCTACCTCCACTCGATCACCACGCAGTTCTTCGAGGGTCTCCCCGCCGGTCAGCCGACCACGGCGCTGGTGCTGAGCCCGCAAGGTCACGTCGAGCACGCCTTCACCGGCATCGACGACGGCGAGACGTTCACCGCGCACACCGAACCAGGTCAGGGTGAGGCGCTCGCGTCGTTCCTGGACCGCATGAAGTTCATGATGCGCGTCGAGATCACGCCCGCCACGGACGTCGCGGTGATGTGGCGCCCCAAGGGCTACGACCTGGTGGCACGCGGCGACCTGCACAAGTACGCCGAGGCAGCCGGCCCGCCCGCCGGCCGCTGGGCCTACGACGCCCTCCGGATCGGCCGCGGCGAACCCAGGCTCGGCTTCGACACCGACCACCGCACGATCCCCAACGAGGTCGGCTGGATCGGCAGCGCCGTACACCTCGAGAAGGGCTGCTACCGCGGCCAGGAGACCGTCGCCCGCGTCCACACGCTCGGCCGCCCGCCGCGACGGCTGACCCTGTTGCACCTGGACGGCTCCGACAACCGGCTGCCAGAGCGCGGCTCCGAGCTCAAGCAGGGTGACCGCACCGTCGGCACGGTCGGCAGCAGCGCACGTCACTACGAGCTCGGACCGATCGCGCTCGCCCTGGTCAAGCGCAACGTGCCGCTCGACGCGGCGCTCGACGCCGACGGTCTGCCGGCCTCCCAGGAGATCGTGGTCGACCCGGAGGTCGGGCTGCACGTGCGACCCAAGCTGCGGTGAAGCGGGCGCTGGCCGCCGCTTTCGGGCTCTACCTCCTCTTCGTCGGACTCATGGTGTTCACCCCGGCCTCCGCGGCTCCTGGCGGCGTGGTCGAGGTGGTGCGTGACTGGCTCGCCGCCCTCGGCTTCGAGGTGTCCGTCGGACCGGTTGACTTCGTGCTGAACATCGTGCTGTTCCTGCCGTTCGGGCTGCTGGGCCGCTTTCTCTTCGAGCGGCCCCGGGTGCTCTTCTGGCTGGTGGCCGGAGCCCTCGCGTCGGCCGCGATCGAGACCATCCAGCTGGCCATCCCGGGGCGCATGTCGACGCTGCTGGACGTGCTGGCCAACGGCTCGGGTGCCGCGCTCGGCGCGGCGTTCCCACTACTCTTCGCAGCATGGGGGAAGCCCGGCAGGTGAGGCGCGCTGGTCGCGTCCAGCAGGTGGCGTACGACAAGACGCCGCTGCACACCGGCGCCCCCGACATCGACGCCCGCACCGGCTGGCTGCTGCTGATGTCCCGGCTGTACGGCGGCCATCCAGACGGCAACTCGTTCGTCGCCGCCCTGGCCGAGCACGGGGTCGTGGCCAGCCGCAGCCTCCTCAGCCGCTGGGAGTCGGGGGAGCTCGCCGTCCCGTTCGAGGCTCTCGCGGCCTACGAGACTGTGCTGGAGCTTGACCCTGGCCGGCTGACCGGGCTGGTGGCACACCTGCGCAGCGGTGCCGGCGCCCGCTCGCCCCGGCCGGTCCTCGACCCGGCGGGTCCCGCCTTCCCGGACCGGCTCGACGAGCTCGTGGACCTCGCCGAGGATGGCAAGGCACAGGGCGCAGAGTGGCAGCAGCTGGGCTGGCACCTCACGGCCGCACCCTTGGTGCACCTGCGCCGGCACTCCTGGCAGACCCTCGCCCGCCGGGTGATCGGTGTTGCTCCGCGCGCCGTCGGGCACGCACAGCTGCTCTACGACAACGCCGTGTCCGACCTTGCCCTGCTGCCGCGGTCACGAGATGCGCTTCTCGACGCGATCGAGACCCACCTCGGCGACCCGAACGCGCAGGTGCTCACCTCGCCGTTCCACCTGCTCGCGCGGATCCCCGACGAGCGGGCGGGTGACCTGGTCCTGGCGATGTTCGCGGCGCCGCCGAGCCAGCCGATGATGGTCCAGTCGATCTCGATGGTGAAGGGGCTGCTCGAGCGCGGCAGGTTCACCGACGAGCAGCGCGGACGGCTGGGCATGGAGATCCTGCGCCAATGGCGCAGCGAGCCGGAGCGGTCGCCCACCCGGCTCGCCGAGCTCGTCGCCGTGCTGCCCGAGGGTCTGCGCGCCTCGCTCACCTCGGCCGCCGACAAGGCGGGCCAGGGAAGCCTCGGCTACGTCGTACGCCATGCCGAGGCGCCGTCGACCGACCGGGACGCGTTGGTCGCCGACATCGCCGGGGGCGCACGCCGCCGTACGCCGGGCGACCCGGTGCACGCCGAGGACCGCATGCTCCCCCGGCTGGTCCGCGAGCTCCTCTACCACCGCGACGGGGAGCGCAGGCACCTCGCGACCCGCGTGCTCGCTGCCTCGCCGTTCGCCGCGGCGCTCTGCGACGAGCTGCTCGAGCTGCTGCCCGACGCGAGGGGTTCGGCGGAGGTGCGGCTCAACGCGTCCTGGGCGCTGCGCTACCTCGCCCGCGGCCAGCACCGCATGCGCCTGCTCCGCCTGCACGAGGAGGAGGACGAGCCGGTGCGGGCACTGGCGGTCCTCGCGCTCGGGCACATCGGCTTCGACGGCGTCAGCGACCAGGTGCTGCGGAGCTCGCTGGACCGCACCCTCACCAACACCTCACGGGCGGTCATGTACGCCCTGGGCATGACGGGCTCGCCGGGCCTGGTCGGCATGATGCGGTCGGCCTCCACACCCGACTGGCAGAGTGCCGCCGCGGCCTGGTGGGTGCGCCAGGGCCCGGCCGTCCATTCATAGGACTACGAGAACACGCTCGCGTTTCTGACGTAGGCTCGAACTTGCCGGTAACAACTGGGAAGGGCGGCGATGGAGCAGCAGTGGGAAGCGCGTCCGTGGGGCTCGTGGCACATCCTCGACGAGTCGACCGGCTACAAGGTCAAGCGCATCCACGTGAACCCGGGCGCCCGCCTCTCCTACCAGTCCCACTCACACCGGTCCGAGCACTGGGTCGTGCTCTGTGGCACGGCGACCGCCCTGATCGACGACACCGAGGTGACCGCCCAGGCGGGCGAGTCGATCGACGTACCTCTGGGTGCCAAGCACCGGCTGATCAACAACGGCGACATCGAGCTGGTCGTCATCGAGGTCCAGCGCGGTGACTACACCGGCGAGGACGACATCGTGCGCTACCAGGACGACTACGGCCGCACACCCGCCACCTGACGCCGGGGGGTCAGCTGCCGGTGTTGATCATCCCCGCGCCGACGGTGACGCCTGTGGCCTCGTCGATCAGCACGAACGAGCCGGTGGTGCGGTTCTTTGAGTAGGGGTCGCACAGCAGCGGCACCGTGGTGCGCAGCTGCACGCGGCCGATCTCGTTGAGCCCGAGCTCCTTGGTCTCCTGGTCGCGGTGGAGGCTGTTGACGTCGAGGCGGTACTGGACGTCCTTGACCAGCGCGCGACCGAGCCGGGTCGTGTGCTTGATGGCGAGCTTCTGGCGCGGGCGCAGCGGCTCGTTGGTCATCCAGCAGATCATCGCGTCGATGTCCTGGGACGGCTTCGGCGCGTTGTTGAGGCGCGCGATCATGTCGCCGCGCGAGACGTCGACGTCGTCGGCCAGGCGGATCGTCACCGACATCGGCGGGAAAGCCTCGTCGAGCTCGGTGTCGAAGAGGTCGATGCCCTCGATGGTGGAGGTCATCCCCGACGGGAGTACGACGACCTCGTCACCCTTCTTGAACACACCACCGGCGACACGACCGGCGTAGCCGCGGTAGTCGTGGAACTCGTCGGACTTCGGGCGCACGACGTACTGCACGGGAAAGCGGGCGTCGACCAGGTCGCGGTCGGAGGCGACGTGGACGTGCTCGAGGTGGTGCATCAGGGTCGGCCCGCTGTACCAGGGCATGTGCTCCGACCGGGTCACGACGTTGTCGCCCTGCAGGGCCGAGATCGGGATGACCTCGAGGTCGGGGATGTTGAGCTTGGTCGCGAAGGAGGTGAACTCGCGGTAGATCTCCTGGTAGATCTTCTCGTCGTAGTCGACCAGGTCCATCTTGTTGACCGCGAGCACCAGGTGGGGCACCCGCAGCAGCGAGAGGATGACCGCGTGGCGGCGCGACTGCTCGGTCAGGCCCTGGCGAGCGTCGACGAGCACCAGACCGAGGTCTGCGGTCGAGGCTCCGGTGACCATGTTGCGGGTGTACTGCACGTGGCCCGGGGTGTCGGCGATGATGAACTTGCGGTTGGGCGTCGCGAAGTAGCGGTAGGCGACGTCGATCGTGATGCCCTGCTCGCGCTCGGAGCGGAGGCCGTCGGTCAGCAGCGCCAGGTCGGTGTAGTCGTAGCCTCGCGACTGCGAGGTCGCCTCGACCGCCTCGAGCTGGTCGGCGAAGATCGCCTTGGAGTCCAGCAGGAGCCGCCCGATGAGGGTGGACTTGCCGTCGTCGACGGAACCGGCGGTGGCGAACCGGAGCAGGTCCATGTTGTCGAGGGCCATCAGAAGTAGCCTTCCTTCTTCCGGTCTTCCATCGCTGCCTCGGAGAACCGGTCGTCGCCACGAGTGGCGCCGCGCTCGGTCAGGGTCGCGACGGAGATCTCGTCGATGATCTCGGGGATCGTGCTGGCGGAGCTCTCCACGCAGCCGGTCAGGGTCAGGTCGCCGACGGTACGGAACCGGACCGTGCGCTCCTCTACGACCTCACCGGGACGGCACGGGTTGAACTCCGACTCGGTCAGCAGCATGCCGTCGCGCTTGAACACGCGGCGCTGGTGGGAGAAGTAGATGGAGGGGATCTCGATGCCCTCTTGGCCGAGGTAGTCCCAGATGTCGAGCTCGGTCCAGTTGGAGATCGGGAAGATGCGCATGTGCTCGCCCTCGTGGAGCTTGCCGTTGTAGAGGCTCCAGAGCTCCGGACGCTGGTTCTTCGGGTCCCACTGACCGAACTCGTCGCGGTGGGAGTAGACGCGCTCCTTGGCGCGGGCCTTCTCCTCGTCGCGGCGGCCGCCCCCGAAGGCGGCGGTGAACTGGCCCTCCTCGAGGGCGTGGAGCAGGGTGCCGATCTGCAGGCGGTTGCGCGAGGTCTTGCCGTCGTCGACGACCACCTTGTTGGCGATCGCCTCCTCGACCGAAGCCACGATCAGGCGTACGCCGAGGCGGCTGACCCAGTTGTCGCGGGTCTGCAGCACCTCGGGGAAGTCGTAGCCGGTGTCGACCTGCAGCACGGGGAACGGGATCTTGGCCGGGTAGAACGCCTTCTCGGCCAGTCGCATCATCACGATGGAGTCCTTGCCGCCGGAGAACATCAGCACCGGCTTCTCGAACTCCGCCGCGACCTCGCGGAAGATGTGGATCGACTCCGCCTCGAGCTCGTCGAGCTGGCTCAGGCGGTAGTCGGCGTGCAATGCGGTCATGGGAAAGGGAGGACCTCTCGTCTGGAATCAGCCGTCATGCTACCGGTGGGCCGACCCCCCGGCGAAAATCGGCCAGAAGCGGTGTGACGGGGGTCTCCCGAGGGCGCTACCCGTGCGCCGTCAGCGCCGCACGCTGCTTGAGCGGCTCCCACCAGCCGCGGTTGGTCTTGTACCAGTCGACGGTCTCGGCCAGACCCCGCTCGAACGGCACCTGCGGCTGGTAGCCGAGCTCGTCGGAGATCTTGGAGATGTCCACGGAGTAGCGCAGGTCGTGCCCGAGCCGGTCGGTGACCCGCTTGACCCGGTCCCACCCTGTGCCGGTGGCATCCAGCAGCAGCCCCGTGAGCTCCTTGTTGGTCAGCTCGGTGCCGCCGCCGATGTTGTAGATCTCTCCCGGACGGCCACCCTCGGCTACCAGGTGGATGCCCCGGCAGTGGTCGTCGACGTGGAGCCAGTCGCGCACGTTGGTGCCCTCGCCGTACAGGGGGACGTCGAGGCCGTCGACGAGGTTGGTCACGAAGAGCGGGATGACCTTCTCGGGGAACTGGTAGGGCCCGTAGTTGTTGGAGCAGCGGGTGATGCTCACCGGAAGGCCGTGGGTGCGCGAGTAGGCGCGAGCCAGCAGGTCGCTGGACGCCTTGGACGCGGAGTACGGCGAGTTGGGGAGCAGCGGCTGCTCCTCGTCCCAGCTGCCCTCGTCGATCGAGCCGTAGACCTCGTCGGTGGAGACGTGGACGAACTTGTCGACTCCGACCCGCAGCGCGGAGTCGAGGAGGGTCTGGGTGCCGACGACGTTGGTCATCACGAAGTCCGCGGCACCCAGGATCGAGCGGTCCACGTGCGACTCGGCCGCGAAGTGCACCACCACGTCGGCGTCCTTCATGAGCGAGTCGACCCGCGAACGGTCGAGGATGTCGCCCTCGACGAAGTGCAGCCTGTCGTCGGCGCGGACCGGGTCGAGGTTGGCCGGGTTGCCGGCGTAGGTCAGCTTGTCGAGCACCGTCACGCTGTCGGGCTTGCCGAGCCCCCAGGCGTCGCCGAGAAGGGTGCGCACGTAGTGCGAACCGATGAAGCCTGCACCGCCGGTGACCAGATAACGCATGGGCCCATCGTGCCAGCCTGGTGCGGAGCGGGCAGAATCGACGTCCATGCGCGGAATCATCCTGGCCGGGGGCACCGGCAGCAGGCTGCACCCGATCACCCTCGGGGTCAGCAAGCAGCTAGTGCCGGTCTACGACAAGCCGATGATCTACTACCCGCTCTCCACGCTGATGCTCGCCGGCATCCGTGAGATGCTGGTGATCACCACTCCCCACGAGGCGGAGGGGTTCCGCCGGCTCCTGGGCGACGGGTCGCGCTTCGGCATCTCGCTGGCCTACGCCGAGCAGCCCAGCCCGGACGGCCTCGCCCAGGCCTTCACGATCGGCGCGGACTTCATCGGAGGTGAGCACAGCGCGCTCGTGCTCGGTGACAACCTCTTCTACGGGCCTGGCTTCGGCCGGCAGCTCGCGCGGTACGACCACCTCGACGGTGCCTCGGTCTTCGGCTACTGGGTCGACGACCCCACGGCGTACGGCGTCGTCGAGTTCGACGACCAGCGGCGGGCGGTGTCGCTGGAGGAGAAGCCGACCGACGCCAAGAGCAACTACGCGGTGCCCGGGCTCTACTTCTACGACAACGACGTGGTCGACTACGCCCGCGGCCTGAAGCCTTCGGCCCGCGGAGAGCTGGAGATCACCGATCTCAACCGCATCTACCTCGAGCAGGGGCGCCTGCACGTCGCGGTGCTCGAACGCGGCACCGCCTGGCTCGACACCGGCACGTTCGACTCCCTGACCGACGCCTCCAACTTCATCCGCACCGTGGAGGCGCGGCAGGGTCTCAAGATCGGGTCACCCGAGGAGATCGCCTGGCGCCAGGGCTGGCTCACCGACGACGAGCTGCGCGAGCGCGCCGAGCCGCTGCTGAAGTCGGGCTACGGCGAGTACCTCATCCACCTGCTCGAGTCACGGCACTAGGCCAGGACCGCCAGGACCGAGGGGGCGGCGGCGGCCCAGCGCTCGGCCCAGTCGCCGATCACCGGCACCCCCGCCTCGCGCACGGCGTCATGCCCCAGCACCGAGTACGCCGGACGTGGCGCAGCTGCCTGGAAGCTCGCCGAGTCGGTGGGTCTGACGATCTCCGGGTCGAGTCCCGCAGAGGCGACGACCGCCCGCGCGAAGCCGAACCAGCTCGTCTGGCCCGACGACGTCGCGTGGTAGGTGCCGGCCGGAGCGTCGCACTCGACCAGCGCTACGACGGTGGCCGCGAGGTCAGCCGTCCACGTGGGCTGACCGACCTGATCGTCGACGACGCTCAGCGCCCCGCGCTCGCGAGCAAGTCTGACCATCGTCTTGGGGAAGCAGGGGCCGTGCGCGCCGTACAGCCACGCCGTGCGCACCACCAGATGACCGTCGGGGTGCTCCTTGCGGACGGCTTCCTCACCGGCCCACTTGGTGCGCCCGTAGGCCGAGGCGGGTGAGGCCTCGGCATCCTCGGCGTAGGGCGTCGTGGCGGTGCCGTCGAAGACGTAGTCGGTGCTGATCTGCACGATCCTCGCTCCGTGCAGGCGAGCCTCCGCCGCCAGCAGGCGCGGTCCCGCCTCGTTGACCCTCAGCGCATCCGGCTCGCGTTCCTCGGCGGCGTCGACGGCGGTCCATGCCGCGCAGTTGACCACGACGTCGAATGCATCCTGGTCGCTGAAGAAGGCCGCCACAGCAGAGGGGTCCGTGATGTCGAGATCAGGGAGGTCTACCCCGAGCGCGTCGTGCCCGCCCGACTCCAACGCCGTCATCAGGTCCTGCCCGAGCATGCCCCCGGACCCGGCCACCAGCCATCGCATGCGGTCACCCTAGGCGCTGCGGGGACGTCGTACGGAACGTGGCTCAGGGACACCGTTCGGTATGACGTCCCCGGCGGAGCCGGTTAGCCTTCCGCGCATGCAGGTTCGCGAGCTGAAGGTCCCCGACTCCTACGAGTTCACCCCCGTCGTGCACGGCGACGACCGGGGGTCGTTCCACGAGTGGTTCCGGATCGCGGACTTCGAGCCCACTCTCGGCCACGCCCTCGACCTCAAGCAGGCCAACTGCTCGGTGTCGTCGGCCGGGACCCTGCGCGGGATCCACTTCGCCCAGCTCCCCCCGAGCCAGTCGAAGTACGTCACCTGCCTCTCCGGGGCGGTGCTGGACGTCGTCGTCGACATCCGCGTCGGCTCGCCGACGTACGGCGCGTGGGACAGCGTGCTGCTCGACGACGTCGACCGCCGGTGCATCTATCTCACCGAAGGTCTGGGGCATGCGTTCCTCGCCCTGGAGGACCACTCGGTGGTCAGCTACCTCTGCTCGGCGCCGTATGCCCCCGGACGCGAGCTCGGGGTCAACCCGCTGGACCCGGAGATCGGGATCGAGTGGCCGACCACCCGGCGCGACGGTCAAGCACTGGAGCCGTTGCTGAGCGCGAAGGACGCGGCAGCCCCAAGCCTGGCGGAGGCCAAGGACGCCGGCCTCCTCCCGTCGTACGACGAGGTGAGGGCGTTCCTCGCTGCGAAGCGCTAGCCCTTCTCGATCTCGGCGACCGTCGGCGCGCCACGGAACGTCAGCCCCTGGCTGCGGCGGACCAGGCCCCACACGATCGGCACCAGCACCAGCGTCGCGACGCCGATCGCGGCGGTCGCCACCGGGTAGGTCTCGTCCTTGCCCAGCGGTGCCCAGCCGGACTTGTCCAGCAGCGCGAAGCTGGACATGGTCAGCACCACGACGATGCCGCGCTTGATCCACGACTGGGGCACGACCGGTGCGATGCGTGAACCGAGGAGCGTGCCCGGGACGGAGCCCAGCACGAGCGGCACCAGGATCGACCAGTCCAGGCCGTGGGCGATGATGTTGGAGATGGCGGCGGCGAGCACCAGCGGCACGGCCTGCACGAGGTCGGTGCCGACCAGCTTGACGGCCTTGAGCCCGGGATAGAGCATCAGCAGCGCCACCATGATCACCGAGCCCGAGCCGACCGAGGTGATGCCGACCAGCAGGCCGCCGACCGCGCCCACGGCGATCGTCGGCAGGGGGCGGATGACGGGGTCCTCGGGGGCGTCGCCGCCGCGGACGCGCATGCGCAGCTGCAGGTAGATCCGCAGGGCGTAGGTCGAGGCGGCGAAGAGCAGCGCGAAGCCGATGCACATCTGCAGGACCTTCTCCAGGTCCGCGGTGTCACCGGCGACCCACTGGACGAGGTGCGGGCCGAGGAACGCCATCGGCACCGAGCCGATGATCAGCCACTTCGCGAGAGCGAGGTTGGGCTCTCCGTGCTTCGCATGGGTGAGGGCACCACCGGTCTTGTAGACCGCCGCGGCCGCGAGGTCGGCGGTGACGACGGTGGACGTGTGTCCGACCCCGAGGAAGATCAGCGCGGGCGTCATCAGGGCACCGCCGCCCATGCCGGTCAGGCCGACCACGATGCCGACGAAGAACCCGGCCGCGAGGATCGGCGCGAAGTCGCCGTTGAAGATGTCGCTCACGGTGCCTCCAGGTAACCGGCGTCCGACAGGCCCTTCAGTACGTCGGCCAGGGCGTCGTCGATGCTCCGGCCCGTGGTGTCGACGCGTACGTCGGCGTCGGCCGGCTCCTCGTAGGGAGAGGAGATGCCGGTGAACTCGGGGATCTCACCACGCCGGGCCTTCGCGTAGAGGCCCTTGCGGTCGCGTCGCTCGCACTCCTCCAGCGGGGTGGCGACGTGGACCAGGAAGAAGGCGCCCCCGGCCTCGTCGACGTACTGGCGCACCTGACGGCGAGTGGCGTCGAACGGAGCGATCGGAGAGCAGATGGCGATGCCGCCGTGCCGGCTGATCTCCGCGGCAACCCAGCCGATGCGGCGGATGTTGGTCTCCCGGTCCTCCTTGGAGAACGTCAGCCCCGCGGAGAGGTTGCGCCGGACCACGTCGCCGTCGAGGGAGGTAACCGAGCGGCTTCCGCCCTCGAGGATCACGTCATGCAGCGCGCGGGCGATCGTGGACTTGCCGCTGCCGGAGAGGCCGGTGAAGAAGACGACCAGCCCCTGCTCGTCGGCGGGCGGTCGGTCGAAGTCCGCGACAGCCGCGACCTCGACGGGCAGGTCGCCCTCGCCGGTCACGCCGAGCACGTCGCCCGTGGCGTAGGCGGCCACGACGCGGGCGCCGAAGGCATGGTCGGCCTCGGCGTCGCCGCGGGAGGCGAGCGCCACCGCGACGACCGCCGCGTCGTCGAGCAGGTCTGCGGCGGCGAGCGTCGCCCGCACCAGCCCGACGGGCGACAGACCCTCGGGGGTGCCGTGGCCGGCCAGCGCCAGGAGTACGACGGGCCCGGCCCCCCGGATGCGGTCGAGGTCGAGGTCGGTGAGGGGGCCGGAGACAGGGACCGTCACGCGGCCGTCGTACCGGCTGGCGACGTCGGCGGGGGACAGGTAGAGGTTGCGGAACGCACCGAACTCGGGATGGGCCAGCAGCTCGACGGGACCCCAGACCAGGGAGCCGTCGCTGCCCTCGACCTTGACCCGGGCCAGGGGCAGGCCCTCCGGGTCGACCAGCTCGAGCTCGTCGGCCCTCACGCCGGGGGTCTCCAGCAGCACCTCGCCCCCGGGGCCCTCGAATGCCGGCGCCAGGACGCCCCTCGCCATCAGGTCGAGGTCGTCCAGCGCGCGGGGCGGCGGGCAGATCTGGGGTGCGGGCACGGGCTCCATAGTGCCTTATGTCTGTCGACTTAGGCCCACGTGCCCGGGCGACGTAGGCTCGCGGCCATGTCTGCCCCAGTTGTCGCCGAGATCGTCCGAAACGGGTTCGTCGAAGGACACCATTACGGCTCCGTCGTCGCGCTCGCAGTCGACGGGTCGGTCAGTGGCTCCGTCGGGTCGGTGGACACGACGATGCTGCCGCGTTCGTGCAACAAGCCCCTCCAGGCGGTGGCGATGCTGCGCGCCGGTCTGGACCTCGACGACGAGCTGCTGTCGCTGGCCTGCGCCTCCCACTCGGGCGAGCCGTTCCACGTCGACGGCGTACGCCGGATCCTGGACGGTGCCGGCCTGACCGAGGACCTGCTGCAGACCCCGCCCGACTGGCCGCTGGACGACGAGGCCCGCAACGTCGTGCTGCGCTCGGGTGGACGCGAGTCCCCCGTGACGATGAACTGCAGTGGCAAGCACGCGGCCATGCTGGCGACCTGCGTCGTCAACGGGTGGGACACCACGTCGTACCTCGCGCCCGAGCACCCACTGCAGGTCGCCATCAAGGAGACCTTCGCCGAGCTGACCGGCGTACCTGTGGAGATGGTGGCTGTGGACGGCTGCGGGGCTCCGCTGCTGTCCACCACGCTCGTCGGGCTGGCCACCGGCTTCCGGCGGCTCTCGGTCGCGGTCGACGGGCCGGAGCAGCGGGTGGCCGAGGCGATCCGGCGCTTCCCGACGTACACCTCGGGGACGACGCGCGACGAGGCACGCCTCCTGGCCGCCGTCCCGGGCGCGATCGCGAAGGCCGGGGCCGAGTCCTGCTATGCCCTCGGGCTGCCCGACGGCCGGGCCGTCGCCCTCAAGACCGACGACGGCGCGCCGCGGGTCCGGCCGGTGCTGATGGCGGCGGCCCTCGAGGCGCTGGGGGTCACCCAGGAGCCAGACGTCGACGCCGAGGAGGTGCGGGAGACCGGTCGGTTCGTCGTCCTCGGCGGCGGGAGGCCGGTCGGGGAGATCCGGGCGGTCCTCAACCTCTGAACCGCACCACAATCAGGTCAGAAGACCCACAAACGACGGATGGCGGCAAAGGTATGCGCAAGGGGTGCGGCATTGGTAGCGTCAGGCTCGCAGCCGGTTGGGCGGCCGTAACAAGCCGCCTCCTCCACCGTTGACCGGTTGTCCACGTCCTGAAGGGGAGTTTCATGAACCAGACGTTCCTCCGGCGATCCGTCGGCGGTTCCGCCGTCGCTGCTCTCGTCCTGACCGCCGCACCCGTGGTAGTCGGAACTCAGGCGGCGTACGCCGCCCCATGCAACTACCCCGACTCGATCCCGACATCAACGAGCCTGACTCTGACCCGGAGCGTTGCGCAGTACACCGTCTCGAACCGGGCGAACGTGAAAGTCAGCGCCGGCTCGGGCACGCCCGCGGGGCAGGTCCGCATCAACGTCGATGGCGTCCTGCGAGCGACCATCACGCTGAACGGATCCAGTGCGGGCTCTGCGGCGCTGCCCAGGCTCAAGGCACGTGCGACGCATCTGGTCGAGGCTGTCTACGTCGCCAACTGCGACCACAAGACCAGCTCGGCTCGCAAGTTCGTCAGCGTTGTCCGTGCGACTACCAAGGCCAAGCCCAAGGTCGTCAAGGCGAAGAAGGCTGTCTTCAAGGCCACGGTGACCGCAACTGCTTCGGGTGCGCGAGCGACGTCGGGTCGCGTGGTGTTCACGGTCCGCAAGGCCAACGGTCAGAAGGTTCGGACCGGTATCAAGCGCGTTCGCAAGGGCGTGGCTAAGGTCAACCTGAAGGATCTGGCGAAGGGCCGCTACACGGTCAGGATCAAGTACCACGGCGCCCCGAACTTCAAGCCTGCGAAGAAGAAGGTCAAGAAGTTCCGCGTTCGCTGAGCCTTCCTCGATCTCTGGGCCCGACGTCGACTCCGGCGTGCGCTCGCGCTCGCCGGAGTTGCTGTCGTGTGCCTCTTCGGGTTCTTCGTCTATCAGCTCCTCGACGCAGGTTCTTCGCTCCAGCAGGCGGCTTACGACATACGCGTCGTGTCGCAGAACTTGTCCGATGGCCGCACTGAGGCTGCCAAGCGCAACCTGGCTCTGGCCCAGGAACGCGCGGACAGCGCTCAGGGGCGCACTAGCGGGCCGCTCGTGTGGCTCGGCAGCAAGGTCCCCGTTGTCGGCGACGACGTGTCGGCGATCCGGACCGCGACCCAAGTCCTGGACAACCTGGCGAGTGACACGCTGCCGCTGCATGGTCGAGGCCTCACGCGGGCTGTCGCCGGCCTCGTTGAAGCCGAGGAACGGAAGGATCGCGATTCCGCCGATCAAGCGCGCTGCTCCTCTGCTGGCCGCCGCGGCTGATGATCTGGAGGCCGCGTCCGATCGAGTCTCGGCGATCGAGACTGATGAGTTGCTGGCAAAGCTCCGTAGTCCCATGGCACGGTTCCAGGCGCAGCTGGCTGAGGCAGCGCGACTGGGCCGCCGAGGGGCCAGCGCTGCAGAGCTACTGCCGGCCATGCTCGGCGACGCTGGGCCGCGATACTACGGACTCATCACCCAGAACAACGCCGAGATCCGGGCCACCGGCGGCATTCCAGGAGCGGTCTCGATCATTCGGGCGGACAAGGGAGAGCTCCGGGATCGTCGAGCAGGACAATGAAGGGGGTTTCGGCTTCGACCGTCAGACAGCCGTCCTGCCGCTGACCTCCGAGGAGGAGGCGTTGTACGGGAAGACGATGGGCATCTTCCCCCAAAGCGTGAATCTCACTCCGGACTTCCCCCGCTCGGCACAGCTGCTGCATGCCATGTGGGAGGAGCGCCGCGGCAGGAGCCTCGACGGGATCCTCTCCATCGACCCTGTGGCGATGTCCTACGTGCTGACGGCCACTGGTTCTCTGCCCTTTCCGGGACGGTCTGCCGCTTCTGGACGCTGCGACGCTCGTCCGCGGGCTGGAGAACTTCGTGTACGTCGCCGTGCCGGACTATCGCGGCACAGGATGACTTCTTCGCAGACGTGGGCCGGAGCGATCTTCAGCTGCGGTGGTCGCCGGGAAGGCCAACCCGGCGGCGCTGCTGGACGTCGCTCACTCGCTCGATCGATGAAGGGCGCGTGTATGTCTGGTCGGCGCACGAGGACGAGAAGGAGTTCTCCGTCCCACGCCGCTCGGAGGCGGTGCCCCTGAGCCGGGCTCGGAGCGCCCCCAACTCGGGGTGTACCTCAACGACGCGTTGTCGGACAAGATGAGCTTCTACCTCGCCTACACGGTCGACGTGACCCCGCGATCTTGCTCGTCGCGTCGTAGCCAGGTTCTCGAAGTCAAGATCGCGATGAAGTCCACGGCCCCGCAAGACATCAAGAAGTACGTCCGTCAGCTGGTCGCGCCGGGACATCCCGTCGAGCTCGAGGGCATCATTCGTACGTCCATCTACCTGTATGCGCCGTTCGAGGGGCGGATCTTCGGTGCGAGGCTGGACGGTGCCGAAGCGCCACTGGGGGAGTTCACGCCACTTGGACCGTGAGGTCCAAGCGTTAGCGCTCGACCTGAAACCGCAGCAGTCCCGAGAGCTCACCTTCTCGGTGCGCACGGGGGACGGGCAGCCGGGTCCGGTCGAGCTGGAGACCTCACCAGCCGCCCTGGGCTCGGGACGCGGCCTCATCGGGCCATCCGCGTGCAACTGACGAGGATGTTTGCGAGCGCATAACCCCTTTTTTACAAGGGCTTGTGCAAAAGGTCACGCCCGCTCGAGTTGCTTCTGCTAACAAAAGTTAGCACAATGGCGTCGTGGCTAAGAAGTTCGGGATCAGTGTCGAGTCGCTGGGTGACTACCTGCGTGAGCAGCGCGTCGCCAACCGGCTGTCCCTGCGTCAGCTCGCTGACCAGACGGGCGTGTCCAACCCGTACCTCTCGCAGATCGAGCGCGGTCTGCGACGCCCATCGGCCGAGGTGCTCCAAGCGATCGCCAAGGCCCTCAGGATCTCCGCGGAGACGCTGTACGTCCGCGCCGGGATCCTGAACCCCGAGGACGGTGAGGTGCGGTCGGTCGAGCTGGCGATCATGGCTGACACGGGTCTCACCGACCGCCAGAAGCAGTCGCTCTTGGACGTGTACCAGTCGTTCAGGACGGCGAACGCCAAACCATCCAACGAAATCTCAGGAGACTGACATGGCGAAGGCCACGCAGTACAAGTTCGATGCGACGAAGCCGTTCTACGCGGCCGTCGGTGCGGGCGACCTTGCCGTCGAGAAGGCGCGCGAGTTCGTGACCGACGTCCAGGACAAGGTGACCGCTCAGGTCAAGAACGTCGACCGCGACCCGAAGGCGCTGACCGAGAAGGGCCGCAGCCTCGTCACCGCGCGCGTCGAGGAGCTGACCAAGGACGCCAAGGAGGCGCAGGCCAAGGTCGAGGCGCAGCTGAAGGACCTGCAGGCCGACGCCAAGGGTCTGCCGGCCAAGGTCGAGGCGCAGCTGAAGGACCTGCAGGCCGAGCTCAAGGCCCTGCCGGGCAAGGTCGAGGCGCAGCTGAAGGACCTGCAGGCCGACGCCAAGGGTCTGCCGGCCAAGGTCGAGGCGCAGCTGAAGGACCTGCAGGCCGAGCTCAAGGCCCTGCCCGCTAAGGTCGAGGCGCAGCTCAAGGACCTGCAGGCCGAGCTCAAGGCTCTGCCGAGCAAGGTCGAGTCCAAGTACTCCGAGTACTTCTCCAAGGCCAACGACGCCGCCAAGGAGCAGCTGGACCAGGTGACCACCTTCGCCACTCGTGGTGAGGGCGTTCTCGCCAAGCTCCGTGGCCAGAAGGCCACCGCGGCTCCGGCCAAGCCGGCTGCGAAGAAGGCCCCGGCCACCAAGCCGGCCGCCAAGAAGGCGCCGGCTGCGAAGAAGGCCACCGCCAAGAAGGCTCCCGCCAAGAAGGCCGCCAAGAACGCTTCAGCCTGACGTAGGACCCATGACGGACGCCCCTGGCCGACTCGCTCGGCCAGGGGCGCCCCATACCGCCGCGCCAGACCGGGAATCCGTGGGGGGTATGCCCGGCGGCGGGGCGGGACATCGGAGGCCGCCGCGACCCTGGACCGGGGTCCGGCGGTTTTCTGTGTCGTAGGCTTGGAACGTGTTCGAGCTCTTTCAGCTGCAGGCCGAGATCGGCGCCTTGATCATCCTGGTGATCCTGGTGCTCGAGGCGTTCGCGTTCATCGACGCGGTCGCTCGGCCGGCGCAGGCCTACCTCGCCGCCGACAAGCTCAACAAGCAGGCCTGGCTGATCATCCTCGGGCTTGCGCTCCCGGCCAACATCTGGATCGGCGGCCTGCTGTCGCTCGTCGGGCTGGTGGCTGCGCTGGTCTACATCCTGGACGCCCGGCCGGCGCTCCAGTCGGTGACCCGGCGCTGACCCTGGCGCTGACCCTGTGCTGACCCTGTGCTGACCGGGCCACCCCACCGATGATTATTTGGTTGGGATCCGGTCTGTCCCCCTGTTAGGAATGAGTGTCGGCCAAAGTGTCGGCGCCATGTGATGGGGTGAAGCCATGGGTAGCAGTCCGGCCGTCGAGGCCATCGAGCTCGTCAAGCACTTCGGGGAGACCGTCGCCGTCGACGGGGTGAGCTTCGAGGTTCCCACCGGCAAGGTGCTCGGCCTGCTCGGTCCCAACGGAGCAGGCAAGACGACCACGGTGCGCATGCTGACCACGCTCTCGCGACCCACCAGCGGCACCGGGCGGGTGGCCGGGCACGACGTGCTCCAGGACCCGTCCGCCGTACGCCGCAGCATGGGCCTGGTCGGGCAGGCCGCGACCGTCGACGAGCTGCTGACCGGGCGCGAGAACCTCGCCCTCATCGGGCGGTTCGCCGGCCTCTCGACCAAGGTCGCCAAGGCCAGGGGAGAGGAGCTGCTCGACCGGTTCCGCCTGACCGACGCCGGCGACCGCACCGCGAAGACCTACTCCGGCGGCATGCGGCGCCGGCTCGACCTGGCCGTGTCGCTGATCGCGGCACCGCCCGTGCTCTTCCTCGACGAGCCGACGACCGGCCTCGACCCGCGCAGTCGCACCGAGCTGTGGGAGGTCCTGCGCGGTCTGGTGCGCGAGGGCACGACCCTGCTGCTGACAACGCAGTACCTCGAGGAGGCCGACCAGCTCGCCGACGACATCGTCGTGATCGACCATGGCAAGGTGATCGCCCACGGCACCCCGACCCAGCTCAAGGACCAGTCCGGTCGGGCGAGCGTCGTGGTCACCGTGGCCGACGTCGCCGACCTGCCGCAGGCCGAGCTGCTGCTGCGCGAGTGCTCCGACGACGTCATCGTGGAGGAGTCGGTCCGCCGGTTGACGGCCAAGGCGTCCGGCATCTCCGACATGCTGCGCATCGGCGCCCGCATCGAGGACAGCGGCATCGTGGTCGACGACCTCGGCCTGGCCCGACCCAGCCTCGACGACGTGTTCCTGCACCTGACCGGCCACCGCGCGGAGGATGGCACGGCCGACGATGAGTCCGCCGACCAGCTCGAGGAGGCTGCACGATGACCGCCGCACCTGTCGGTGTCCGCGACCTGGACATCAAGCCGCCATCGTTCGTCGAGTCCTGCCTGCTCGTCGTCCGACGAAACCTGATCCACATCAAGCGCATGCCCGAGCTGCTGCTCGACGTCACCATCCAGCCGGTGATGTTCGTGCTGCTGTTCGCCTATGTCTTCGGCAGCTCGATCGACGTGCCCGGCCCGACGACCTACCGGGAGTTCCTCATCCCCGGCATCATGGCCCAGACCATGGCCTTCTCCTCGTTCATCGTGGCGATCGGCCTGGTCAACGACCTGGAGAAGGGCTTCGTCGACCGCATGAAGTCCCTGCCGATCCACCGCGCCTCGATCCTGGTCGGACGCAGCCTGAGCAGCCTGCTGCACTCGAGCATCGGCATCCTGGTCATGGCGGCCACGGGCCTGGCGATCGGCTGGCGCATGCGCAACAGCGTCCCCGACAGCCTCCTCGCCTTCGGGCTCCTGCTGTTGTTCGGCTTCGCGATGATCTGGGTCGGCATCCTGGTCGGCTCGGCCATGCGTTCGGTCGAGGCGGTCAACGGCCTGATGTTCACCGTGATGTTCCCGCTGACCTTCGTCGCCAACACGTTCACCCCGACCGACCGCATGCCCACCTGGCTGCGCACGGTGGCCGAGTGGAACCCGATCTCAGCCGTGACGCAGGCGCTCCGCGAGCTCTGGGGCAACGGACCGGTCCCGCGGCCCGACGCCTCCTGGGCGCTGCAGCACTGCGTCCTGACCACTGCCGTCTGGTCGGTCCTGATCGCCGCCGTCTTCGCGCCGCTGGCCCTGCGCACCTTCCAGGCCCGCTCCCGTGACTGACTCTTGGGGCCGAGCGTGTCTTCGGTGAAGAGCGGGCGGGAAGGCTCGCGGGCTCGCAGCGGCCCGGGGGCCTCTCGCCTTGCTGCCGGCTAGGCGCAACATGGATCTCGACGCGGTCCAGGGAGACATCACCGAGCTGGCGGTGACGGCGATCGTCAACGCCGCCAACAACGCCATGCGGGGAGGCGGCGGGGTCGACGGCGCCATCCACCGGGCCGCTGGGCCGGGGCTGCTCGAGGAGCTGCGGGAGCGGTTTCCCGACGGCCTCGACACCGGTGACGCCGGGTGGTCCGGTGGTCACGACCTGCCTGCGTCCTACGTCATCCACGTCGTCGGCCCGATCTACGACGGCTCGGGGCTCAACCGGCATCTGCTGGAGTCGTGCTACTCACGAGCGCTCGGCGTGGCCGACAACCTGATCGCGGCGACCGACCTGAGCGATTTCACCATCGCCTTCCCGCTGGTCTCGGCGGGCGTCTACGGCTGGCCGAAGGGCGACGCCATCCGCTGCGCGATCGACACACTTCGGGCGACGCCGAGCCACGTCACACGCGCCACGCTGGTGGCGTTCGACCGCTCGACGCTCAGCCGCATCAACGCGGCTCTGTGAGCCCCTCGTCCGTTCGGACGACGTTGCGGCCCGAAGGGATGAATGCCGTCCGCACCGCGTGCCGCGCTTCCCGCGACGTCGTTTGCTTTACCGGAGGACGCCGGGCCGCAAGGCCCTGGCCGACCCGCGTTCTTGGGGGGATGCGGGTCCGCCCGTCCCTCGTGGGGAGCTTGAAGGGCCGGTCCGATGTGGAGGTTGACCGGCCCTTTCGCTCTTCCTATCTGTCGAGCGTGTCTCCGGGCTGCGCGGGCAGGGCGGCTCGCAGGCTCGCCGGGAGCCCGAAAGCCTCCCGACACGCTGCCGACGGTCCCTATTTGTCGAGCGTGTCTCCGGGCTGCGCGGGCAGGGCGGCTCGCAGGCTCGCCGGGAGCCCGAAAGCCTCCCGACACGCTGCCGACGGTCCCTATTTGTCGAGCGTGTCTCCGGCCGCGCGGGCGGCAAGGCTCGCAGGCTCGCCGAGGCCCGATGGCCTCCCGACACGCTGCCGCCTGACACGCTGCCGCCTAACACGCTGCCGACGGGACTAGCGGGGCGCCATGCGGAGGGAGCCGTCGAGCCGGATGACCTCGCCGTTGAGGTAGTCGTTGTCGATGATCGAGAGCGCGAGCTTGGCGTACTCCGAGGGGTCGCCGAGCCGCTTCGGGAAGGGCACGCCCGCGGCGAGGCCGGAGCGGAAGTCGTCGGACACCGTCATCAGCATCGGGGTCAGGATGATGCCGGGCGCGATGGTCATCACCCGGATGCCGTACTGCGCGAGGTCGCGCGCGGCGGGGAGGGTGAGGCCGACGATGCCGCCCTTGGAGGACGCGTACGCCGCCTGGCCGACCTGCCCGTCGTACGCGGCGATCGAGGCGGTGTTGATGATGACACCGCGCTGGCCGTGCTCGTCGCCCTCGTTCTTGGCGATGGCCTCGGCGGCGGTCGCCAGCACGTTGTAGGAGCCGATCAGGTTGACCTGCACGATCTTGGCGTAGAGCGCCAGGTCGCCGACCTGGCCCTTGTTGAGGATGCGGGCGGCGTTGCCGATGCCCGCGCAGTTCACCACCGTGCGCAGCGGCTCGAGCCCGCTGGCTGCCTGAGCCACGGCGGCCCGGACCTGCTCCGCGTCGGTGACGTCGACCTCGACGTAGGCGACGCCCTTGACGTCGGGAGCCTTCTCGATCGAGGTGGCCAGGTCGAAGGCGTAGACGGTCGCACCCTTCTCGGCCAGCGCAGCGGCGGTCGCCGCGCCCAGGCCGGAGGCGCCGCCGGTGACGATGGCGGCGGTGTTCTCGAGCTTCATGGTTCTCCTTGCTTACTGTGCGACGGCGATCGTGCCGCCGAGGTCCTTGGCGAGCGCTCGGCCGATGACCATGCGCTGGATCTGGTTTGTCCCCTCGAAGATCTGGGTGACCTTCGCTTCACGCATGTAGCGCTCGACCGGGAAGTCGCGCGTGTAGCCGTAGCCGCCGAGCACCTGGACGGCGTCGGTGGTGACCTTCATGGCGTTGTCGGTCGCCACCATCTTCGCGATCGACGCCTCCGTGCTGAACGGCAGGCCCTGGTCCTTGAGACGGGCGGCGGCCAGGTACGTCGCGCGGGAGACCTGGACGGCGGCAGCCATGTCGGCCAGGACGAACGCGAGCCCCTGGTGGTCGATGATCTTCTTGCCGAAGGTCTCGCGCTCCTTGGCGTAGGCGACGGCGTGGTCGAGCGCTCCCTGCGCCAGGCCGGTCGCGACCGCAGCGATGCCGAGCCGGCCGGAGTCGAGGCCGGCCAGCGCGATGCGCAGCCCGTCGCCCTCGGCGCCGAGCCGGCGCTCGACCGGGATGCGCACGTCGTCCAGCCGCATGGTCGTGGTCGACGAACCGGTGAGGCCCATCTTCTTCTCCGGCGGGTCGGAGGTGAAGCCAGGGGTGTCGGCGGGGATCAGGAAGCAGGAGATCCCGTTGCGGTCGTCCGACGTCCGCGCCATCACCTTGTAGAAGTCGGCGTTGCCGCCGTGCGTGGTCCAGGCCTTCGCGCCGTTGAGCACGTAGGTGTCACCATCGCGTACGGCGCGCGCGCGCATCGCCGCCGGGTCGGAGCCGGCGTGTGCCTCGGAGAGGCAGTAGGCGCCGAGCTGCTCGCCGCCGAGCATGTCGGGCAGCCAGCGGTGCTTCTGCTCCTCGGTGCCTCTCTCGAAGAGGCCGAAGCACGACAGGGCATGCACCGAGACGCCGACGCCGATGCTCGACCACACCGAGGCGATCTCCTCCACTACCTGGAGGTACACCTCGTAGGGCTGACCCCCGCCGCCGTACTCCTCCGGGTAGGGGAGCCCGAGCAGACCGGCGCGACCCAGCAGCCGGAACAGGTCGCGCGGGAAGGTCTCGGTCGCCTCGTCCTGGGCGACGCGCGGCGCGAGCTCCTTGGTGCAGAGGTCGCGGACCAGGCTGATCAGGTCGGCTGCCTCGGGAGTGGGCAGGACACGGTTGGCAGGCATGGGGGCTCCGGTCATTGATACTGAAGACGCTCCTACAGTACTATTGACAGTATCGTGACGACAACCCCGGTACGCCGCACCGCCCGCCAGGAGGCCCTGCTCGACCAGCTGGTCGAGCTGATGGCTGCCGAGGGCTTCGCCGGCTTCACGCTCGACGACCTGGCCGAGCGTCTCCGCTGCTCGAAGACCACGCTGTACCAGCTGGCCGCGAGCAAGCAGGAGCTGGTGGTGGCCGTCGTCAAGCAGTACTTCCGGTCAGCGGTCGACGAGGTGGAGGCGCGGGTCGCTGCCGAGAGGGACGCCGCGGCCCGGGTGGACGTGTACCTGCGCGCGGTCGCCGATCGGCTCCAGCCGCTGTCGCCTGCGTTCATGGCCGACCTGCAGTCGTTCGCGCCCGCTGCCGAGGTCTACCGTCGCAACACCGAGGCCGCGGCTGACCGGATCCGCACGCTCGTGGGCGAGGCGATCGACGCAGGCGCCTTCCGGCCGGTCAACGCGGCCTTCCTCGGTGAGATGGTCGCGGCGACGATGTTCGGGATCCAGCGCGGCGAGCTCAGCGGACGTCTCGGGATGACCGACAGCGAGGCGTACGCCGAGCTGGCGGCCACCGTCGTCGCCGCCCTCACCCGTTGAGCTTCTCCTCGAAGAAGGACAGCACCTTGGCAACGCCCTCCTCCTGACGGTGCCCCGTCAGCGTGGCGTGCTTCCTGCCCGGGAACTCCACGGCGATGAAGTTGTCGCCGAGCTCGCGGCGCAGGGTGTCGAAGCGGCTGCCGACAGCGAGGTCGTTCTTGTAGCGCAGTCCGAGCACCTGGCAGCCCGCGCTGACCTTCGCCCGGACCGCGTCCAGGTCCGCGGGGCTGAGGCCGAGGTCGCGGCCCCGGCCCGGGGTGACGTTGAAGGGCGCGGACGGCTGCGCGAGCACGGGTGCGGCGATGGGTGCATCGGCGAGCATCGCGAGCGCGTAGCCGCCGGTGAAGCACATGCCGACCGCCCCGACGCCCGGCCCGCCGAGCTCGGCGTGCAGGTCCTTGGCCAGGGCTCGCAGCCAGATCGCGACCGGGGTGGTCGTGCCCTTGGCCATCCGCAGGAACTCCCGGCTGACGCAGAGCTGTGCGGTCACCTTGGCCAGCGCCACCGGGTTGTAGCCCGCGCCGTCGGTGCCGAACAGCGACGGCATCACGACCGTGAACCCGCGGTCGACCACCTCCTGCGCGAAGGTCAGCACGTCGGGCGTGATGCCGGGGATCTCGTGGATCACGATGACACCCGGCCCTTCGCCCTTCCGGTACGTCGCGTGGGTGACCCCGTCGTGGGTGAACTCGCCCTTGGCCCAGGTGTTCAGCGGACTCATGTCCGTGAGCATAGGGAAGGGTCAGGCTGCGTAGATCCGACCCAGGTAGGAACTCCAGGCCTCGTGGGTCTTGTCGCTGTCGCCCGAGCCGCTGAAGTCGTGCACGGTCATCCCCACGACCGAGCCGAAGTGGTTGCGGCCGAAGAACCGGTAGAGCGTGTCCTCGGTGCGGATGCCGGCGAACCACGGGTCGACGTAGTCGAGCTCGCCGGCGAGCATGCCCACCCCCGCGACGTCCACGGACACCTGCGCGCCCTGCTCGACGCCGTCGACGCCCAGCGCTGCGAGCAGCTTCCTGAACGCGCCGGGTGTGCCCGCGCCCTCGGGTCCTTGGATGTCGGTGAAGACCACCGGCTTGCCGTCGAAGTGCTGCAGGTACTGGCCGAGCGTGTGCTGGTAGAAGACGGTGTGCTTGCTCGCGCCGTCGTACTGCTGCTCCCAGTCGTCGGTGAAGACCCCGCTGTGCACGTAGTGCAGCCGCGAGCCACCCTCGACCGGCTCGATGGTGTTCTCCAGCTGGTTGAACCAGCCGTCGGGACCTTCCATGCGGTTGACCAGGCGGTGGGGGCGCTCCTCGACGACGTTCTCGCCGAACTCCCCCTCGGCCGGGAAGAGCCAGCCGGCGTGCCCGGTGGTGACGGCCTCCCACACGCGCTCGGGGGTGGCCGGCAGGATGCCCTCGCTGACGATGCGGAACTCGCGGTTGGTCATGGCTGGGTCTTCGCTTTCTTCAGGGACGGGTGGAGGGCTACGACGATGCGGTGCTTGCGGCCGGAGGTGGTGGTGTCGTCGTGGTACTTGTCGATCAGCCGGGTGACCGCGACCCCCAGCTCCTCGGCGAACGCGCCGCGGTCGGCAGCCGAGCGGAAGACGATGTCGCCGTCGATCGCGAAGGTGGCGAGCTTCTGGCGCGCGGCCGATGCGCCTGCGATCAGGTGCCCGACCTCGTGCACGAGCCGCGCTCCGAGAGCGAGCATCCAGAACGCCGAGAACTGGTCGCTGAAGCGCGACGGGTCCGGGGCGACTGCCTCCAGGGCGGCGGGGGAGATGACGTACGACGCAGCGGTGGCCTGGTAGACGCGCTCGGTCACGTTGCCCTTGCGCCGCTCCTCGAGCAGCGCGACCAGCCCGACGCTCTCCAGCGACTTGAGGTGGTAGTTCACCTTCTGCCGCGGCAGTCCGAGCCTGCCGGCCAGCATGGTGGCCGACGCCGGCTCGGCCAGCTCGCCCAGGATCCGCGACCGGATCGGGTCGAGCGAGACCTCCGCGGCAGCTGCGCTCTCGATGACTTCGATGTCCTGCATGACCACAGCCTGCAACCGACAAGAAAAATTGTCAAGCAGGGAAATCTTGTCGGGTGACGTGATGAGCTGCCCGCCGATCGCCGCCTACGTGCTCGGCGACGCCGCCCTCGTCGCGCCGATGCTCCTGCTCCAGCTCGTCCTGCAACCTCTTCGGCATACACCGCAGGGCGGGCCCCTCGGTCTCGAGGGGCCCGCCCTGCTGGCTCTTGCCGTGACGGCTGCGCTGCCGAGCGCGCAGGACATCTTCGTGCACGCGACCCGCTATGCCAGGCAGCCCGTCCTGGCCAGGGATGCGATCTTCGTGACCACGTTCCTGTCCGTCGCGACGATCATCGTGATCACGGCACTGCTGGCGTGAGCACGCGCTCGCCGACCGGCGCCGCCTCGGGCTCGTAGCTGTCCAGCATCGTGGTCTCGTCGAACGGCTCGCGACCGGCCAGCACGTCGCTGAGGCGAGCCTTGTCGAGCCCACCGGTCCAGTTCGCCACCACGACCGTGGCGACGGCGTTGCCGGCGAAGTTGGTCAGGGCGCGGGCCTCGGACATGAACCGGTCGACACCGACGATGAGGCCGACGCCGTCGACCAGGTCGGGGCGGTGTGAGGCGAGCCCGCCGGCGAGGGTGGCGAGGCCGGCGCCGGTGACGCCTGCGGCACCCTTGGACGCGATCATCATGAAGACCAGCAGCGAGATCTGCTCGCCGATGCTCAGCGGGTTGCCCATGGCGGACGCGATGAACAGCGACGCCATGGTCAGGTAGATCGCGGTGCCGTCGAGGTTGAACGAGTAGCCGGTCGGCACGACGACGCCCACCGTCGGCTTGTCGATGCCGGCGTGCTCCATCTTCGCGATCAGGCGCGGCAGAGCCGACTCCGACGACGAGGTGGAGACGATCAGCAGGAACTCGCGGCCCAGGTAGCGCAGGAGCGAGAACAGGTTCACTCCGGTGGTGACCCGCAGCACGGAGGCCAGGATCACGAACACGAAGACGAAGCAGGTGGCGTAGAAGCCGAGCATGATCACCGCGAGGCTCTTCAGCGCGTCCACGCCGGTCTCGCCGACAACGCCGGCGATGGCGCCGAACGCGCCGACCGGGGCGGCCCACATGATCATCGCGAGGATCCGGAAGACGAGCTTCTGCAGGTGCTCGACGCCGCGGAGCACCGGAGTGCCGGCGCCGCCCATGGCCTGGAGGGCGAAGCCGACCAGCAGCGAGACGAGCAGGGTCTGCAGCACCTCGCCGGAGGTCAGTGCGGAGAGCATCGAGTCGGGGATGATGCCGAGCAGGAAGTCGGTGGTGGAGCCGTGCGCGCCCTCGGCAGCGGCCGCACCAGCCGACGCCTTCTCGGGGTCGAGGTTCAGGCCCGAGCCCGGGTGGAGCAAGTTGCCCACCAGCAGGCCGATGCCGAGCGCGAAGGTCGACATCACCATGAAGTAGGAGAGGGCGAGGCCGCCGACCTTCCCGACCTTGGCGGCGCTGCGGACCGAGCCGACGCCGAGCACGATCGTGCAGAAGATCACCGGCGCGATCATCATCTTGATCAACCCGACGAACGCCGTACCGATCGGCTTGAGCTCCACGGCTACGTCGGGAGCGGCGAAGCCGACCGCGATGCCGAGTCCGACCGCGGCGATCACCGCGACGTAGAGATAGTGGGTTCGGTCTCTGCGGCTTGAGGGAGTGCTGGTGGACATGGTTTCCTCCGCTGTCCGGGCTGCTGGGTCAACCACAGACTGCGGGTCGCTGTGACCTGGGTCACCGTTGTGTTCGTTGAGTTCACGGCTGTGGCCGCGCCGGGTGACGCAGGTTCGGGCAGACTCAGGGGCGTGCGGCGTCGGCGTACCTCCGTGGCGCAGCAGGTCTTCCTGCTGCAGAGCCTGATCGTGCTCGTGGTCGTGGTGCTCGCCGTCGTACTCGCCTATCTCGACGCCCGCCGGGCCCAGCTCGACGACGCCCGCTCCCGCTCGACGGCCGTGGCGCTGACCGTCGCCGATGCGCCCTCGGTCATCGCGGCGTTGCATACGCCGAAGCCTTCCGTGGCGATCCAGCCGTACGCCGAACGCGTCCGCCACGACACCGGCAGCGACTTCGTCGTGGTGATGGCCCTTGACCGGACGCGCTTCTCGCACCCCAACCCCGCTCAGATAGGCCGCAAGTTCATCGGCGACCTCGGTGGCGCGCCGGACGGCGAGGTCTTCACCCAGCAGGCCGAGGGCACGCTCGGCTTGTCGATGCGCGCGGTCGTGCCGGTGGAGGAGGACGACCGGGTCGTCGCCCTCGTGTCGGTCGGCATCAAGCTCGAGCGCATCGACGAGGCGCTCCGAGACCGACTCGTGCCGATCCTGCTGACGGCTTTCGTCCTGCTCGGCCTCGGTGCGCTCGGAGCCTGGCTGATCAGCCGGCGGCTGCGCAGGCAGACGCACGGGATGGGCGAGCAGGAGATCACCCGGATGTACGAGTACTACGACTCGGTGCTGCACGCCGTGCGCGAGGGACTCGTGCTCCTCGACGTCGAGGGTCGCGTCCAGCTGGTCAACGACGAGGCACGTCGTCTGCTGGGCCTGTCGGGCGACCCAGCCGGCCGCACCCTGGTGGAGCTGGGGCTGCGCAACGGCTCCGAGCCCGACGAGATCCACCTCGTCGGCGACCGGGTGCTCGTGGTGAACCAGGCACCCGCCACCTGGGAGGGACGCACTCTCGGCTCGGTCGTGACCTTGCGCGACCACACCGAGCTGCGGGCGGTCTCGGGCGAGCTCGACACCGTCCGGGGGCTGGCCGAGACGCTCCGCTCGCAGACCCACGAGGCGGCCAACCGCCTGCACACCGTGGTCTCGTTGATCGAGCTCGGGCGCGGTGACGAGGCCGTCGAGTTCGCCACCTCGTCGCTGGAGGCGGCGCAGGCCCTGGCCGACCAGGTGACAGGTGCGGTCTCCGACCCGGTGGTCGCCGCCCTGTTGCTGGGCAAGACGGCCCAGGCCGCTGAGCGCGGCATCGAGCTGCTCGTGTCGCCGTCGACTCACGTGACCGACCTCTTCGTGAAGCCAGCCGACATGGTGACGCTGGTCGGCAACCTCCTCGACAACGCCTTCGACGCGGTCGCCGAGTCGTCGCAGCGCGAGGTCTCGGTCTCCGTGGTCTGCGACGAGTCCGGGCTGACCGTCGACGTCGCCGACAGTGGGCCCGGGCTGCCTGGGGGGGTCGACGTCTTCGAGCGCGGCTGGTCGACCAAGCGCGGCGAGGAGGGCCTCGGCCGCGGCTTGGGCCTGGCACTGGTCGGCCAGGTCGTCCGTCGCTACGCCGGTGTGGTGTCCACGGGGTCGTCACCGTCGGGTGGGGCGGCCTTCCACGTGGAGATCCCGAGATGACCGTCCGGGTGCTCGTCGTCGAGGACGAGGCCATCGCAGCAGCCGCTCACGCCGAGTACGTCGGGCGCGTCGCGGGCTTCGAAGTGGCCGGCGTGGCTCGCTCCGGCGTCGACGCGCTGAGGATCCTGGGCCGGACCACGGTCGACCTGGTGCTGCTCGACATGCACCTGCCCGACGTACACGGGCTCGAGCTGCTCCAGCGTCTGCGCGCCGACGGTCATCTCTGCGACGTCATCGCGGTGACGTCGGCGCGCGACCTCGACGTCGTGAAACGGGCCGTCGCGCAGGGCGTGGTGCTGTACGTGCTCAAGCCTTTCACGTTCGCCGGCCTGCGGGCCAAGCTCGAGCAGTACGCCGCCTACCGAGCCCAGCTCGGCGCCGCCGACGAGGTGGTGCAAGGCGATGTCGACCAGCTTTTCGGCCTCCTCCGTACGACGTCGGGCGCGCCGCTCCCGAAGGGCCTGAGCGCCGAGACCCTGCAGGCCGTCACCGACCGTCTGCGCACGGAGGGAGCCCTCTCCGCGAGCGAGGCTGCCGACGCCATCGGCGCCTCACGCGTCACCGCACGCAGGTACCTCGAGCACCTCGCCGATCTCGGTCTCGCCGAACGGCAGTCCCGCTACGGCCAGACGGGGAGGCCGGAGGTCGAGTACCGCTGGCGCCGCTGAGGTCCCCGGCAAGGGTGGACATCGGGCTCGATGGGTAGCCAGAGTGTGACGTGGGTCTCATCACCACCCTCGGGACAAGGAGCCCCTCATGCACGCTCAGCTCAACCATCACAGCAACCTGTTCGCGCTCGCGGCCCTCTCCGGCGCGGCCGCCCTGGCTCTGGCCGCCTGCGGCGGGGGCTCGTCGGAGGACCCGGCGGACTATCCGGAGGAGGCGATCACGGTCATCGTGCCGTTCTCGGCTGGTGGCCCCACCGACACAGTAACGAGGCTCATCTCGGAGCCGATGAGCGACGAGCTCGGCCAGCGGATCGTCGTACAGAACGTCGAGGGCGCCGGAGGCACGGTGGCCGCCGGCCGGGTCGCCGAGGCAGAGCCCGACGGCTACACCGTGCTCATCCACCACATCGGGATGTCCACCGCACCCGCCCTCTACGAGGACCTGCCCTACGACCCGATCGAGGACTTCAAGCCGATCGGCCTGATCACCAACGTGCCGATGACGATCGTCGCTCGCAAGGACCTCAAGCCCGACACCCTCGAGGACCTGGTCAGCTATGTGCGCGACAACGCCGACAAGGTGACCCTGGCCAACGCCGGCACCGGCGCCGCCTCCCAGCTGTGCGGACTCCTCATCGAGGAGGCCATCGACGTCGACCTGACCGAGGTGCCGTACGACGGGACGGGACCCGCGCTGACCGACCTCGTGGGCGGGCAGGTGGACTTCATGTGCGACCAGACCACCAACACCGCCGGCCAGATCCGCTCCGGAGACGTCAAGGCCTACGCCGTGACCACGCCTGAGCGAGTCGAGGCCCTGCCCGACCTGCCGACGACCGCCGAGGCGGGACTTCCCGACGTGGAGGTCGGCGTCTGGCATGGCCTCTACGTCCCAGCGGCGACCCCGGACGAGATCGTGAACGCGCTCACCGATGCCCTCGCGGTCGCCTTGAAGGACCAGGGTGTCATCGACCAGATGGCTGACCTGGGCACCGCTCCGGTGTCGGCCGAGGAGGTCACTCCGCAGGCTCACGCCGCCTTGCTCAAGGAGCAGATCGACCTGTGGTCGCCGATCATCGAGGGCGCGGGCGTCAGCGGTGGCTGACCCGCAACCGGCGACCACGTCCGTCAGGGGAGGGGACCGGCGCGTGTCGGTCCCCGACCTCCTCTGTGGCGCCGTCTTCGTCGCTATCGGTCTCGGCTTCGCGATCGGCGGAGCGACGTACGACGTGGGGTCGACCCTGCGGATGGGTCCGGGCTATCTCCCCCTGTTCCTCGGCGCGATCCTCACCGGCCTTGGTCTGCTGATCGCGGGCTGGGCCTTCTTCGGCGGCGATCCCCACGAGTCCGAGATCGGCGAGGAGCGCGGTCCGGTTCCGTGGCGTCAGGGTGCCCTGCTGGTGGCCGGTGTGCTGTTCTTCGGCATCACGGTCCGCGGCCTCGGCCTCGCTCCGACACTGTTCGTGACGACCCTCCTCGCGGCGATGGCCGGTGAGCGGCCACGGGTCTGGCGCGTGCTTGCTACGGCCGGTGGCCTGACTGCGCTCTGCCTGCTCGTGTTCGTCAGCGTGCTACAGCTGCGACTCCCGTTGCTCGGCCCCTGGCTGGGCGGCTGACGGTGGATCTGTCCGGCCTGGCCCTCGGCCTGGAGACCGCGCTCCAACCAGGGAACGTCCTGATCTGCCTTCTCGGCGTCACGCTGGGGACGGCGGTCGGAGTCCTGCCCGGCATCGGGCCCACCGCGACGGTGGCGCTTCTGCTGCCGATCACGTTCAACTTCGACCCGATCGCCTCGCTGATCATGCTTGCCGGCATCTACTACGGAGCGCAGTACGGCGGCTCGACCACGGCGATCCTGCTCAACCTCCCCGGCGAGTCGTCCTCGGCCGTGACCGCGCTCGACGGCCACCAGATGGCGCGGCAGGGGAGAGCCGGAGCAGCTCTCGCCACGGCAGCGCTGGGATCGTTCTTCGCCGGCACGGTCGCCACGGTCGTGCTCGCTCTGTTCGCACCGCCGCTGGCCCGCGCGGCGCTGCAGTTCGGTGCCGCCGAGTACTTCTCGCTGGTCGTGCTCGGGCTGATCGCCTCGATCGCGCTGGCCAGCGGGTCCACGGTCAAGGCGCTCGCGATGATCGTGCTCGGTCTGCTGCTGGGCACGATCGGGCAGGACCTCGCGTCGGGGGTGCCGCGCTTCACGTTCGGCAACCGCGAGCTGTACGGCGGGCTCGACTTCGTGTCGCTGGCCGTGGGGATGTTCGGCCTGGCCGAGATCATGCGCAACCTCGAGAAGCGGGAGACCAAGACCCTGGTGACCCGCAAGGTGCAGGGTCTGTGGCTCAGCCGCGAGGAGTTCCGCGCCATCCGTGCGCCGGTGCTGCGCGGCACCACCGTGGGGTCCCTGCTGGGCGTCCTGCCCGGCGGCGGTCACGTGCTGGCCAGCTTCACGTCGTACTCGCTGGAGAAGCGACTGTCGCGCACGCCGAAGCGTTTCGGTCGAGGAGCGATCGAGGGCGTCGCGGCGCCTGAGTCGGCCAACAACGCTGCCGCCCAGACGTCGTTCATCCCGCTGCTGACCCTCGGGCTCCCGGCCCACCCCGTGATGGCGCTGCTGGTGGGCGCGTTCATCATCCAGGGGATCACGCCGGGACCCAACGTGATCAAGGAGGAGCCGGCGCTGTTCTGGGGGCTGATCGCGTCGATGTGGGTGGGCAACCTGCTGCTCGTCCTGCTCAACCTGCCGCTGATCGGGCTCTGGGTGCGCATGCTCACCGTCCCGTACGACGTGCTGTTCCCCGCGATCATCGCGTTCGCCTCGATCGGCTGCTACTCGCTGGGCCTGAACGCCTGGGACGTCTTCGTGATCGCCGCCTCCGGCGTCCTGGGCTACGCCCTGATCCGGTGGGGCTGTGAGCCGGCACCGCTGCTGCTCGGGTTCGTGCTCGGTCCGCTGCTGGAGGAGAACCTGCGACGTGCGCTGATCATCTCCCGGGGGGACCCGAGCGTGTTCGTCACGCGGCCGATCTCTGCGACGCTGCTGGCGATCGCTCTCGCCGCCCTCGTCGTGGCTGCGCTGCCCGCCGTACGCCGTCGACGTTCAGAGGTGTTCAGCGAGGAGGAGTGAGGTCGCCTGGACCGCGGTGGCTAGGCTCGAATCCATGACCGACAGCGCCGCCCAAGTTCCCGACGACACCGTCACCCTGACCAGCGGCGCCCTGATGCCCCTGCTCGGCTTCGGCACCTGGCAGCTCACGGGCGACGACGCCACGCGCGCGACCGCTGCTGCGCTCGAAGTCGGCTATCGCCATCTCGACACCGCCACGATCTACCACAACGAACGCGAGGTCGGGCTCGGCCTGGCGCAGAGCGGTCTGGCACGCGAAGAGGTCTTCGTCACCACCAAGTGCCCGCCCGCGCGTGCCGGGCGCGAGCTCGACACCCTGCGACAGAGCCTCGACCAGCTCGGCACCGACTACGTCGACCTCTGGCTCATCCACTGGCCGGGGGAGGGCAACGTCAGCGTCGACATGTGGCGCACGTTTGTCGACGCGCGGGAGTCCGGCCTGGCCAGGGAGATCGGCGTCAGCAACTTCGACCCGGCGCTGATCGACCAGATCACGAAAGCCACCGACGCTGTCCCGGCGGTGAACCAGATCAAGTGGAGCCCCTTGCTCTTCGACGCCGAGACGATCGCCGAGCACCGCGCCCGCGGCATCGCGCTCGAGGGCTACAGCGGCCTGCGGGGCGGGACCCTCGATCACCCGACGATCCAGGACATCGCCAAGCGCATGGGTCGCACGCCCGCCCAGGTGATCATCCGCTGGCACCTGCAGCACGAGGTGGTCGTCATCCCGAGGTCGGTGCGTGCCGACCGCATCCGTTCCAACGCCGACGTTGCGGGCTTCCGCCTGACCGACGAGGACATGACGGCCCTCGACTCCCTCGGCTGACTCGGCTGATCAGGGACGGGGGGTGCAGAGCCTGGGCGGGCGGTGCCCCCCGGACGCCCGGCCCTGCACGCACTCTCCCGCCGCTGGGGCAAGGGAGTGCGATGGTGCTCCGGAGTGGAACACCCAGAAAGGCCCCCGGCCTTCGCGGACGAGGGTACCTGTTTTGAGTCTGATTTGCACCTCTTTTTTACGTTATAGATGCTTCCCGCACGAGAATATTTGGTCTCAATCCGTCTGGGTTTGGCCGTTCCGATGGACACTTTCCCTGCGAGTTGTCAGACTTTGACGCACGGCTGGCAAGTCCTGCCGCTGGGGATGAGGGAGCATCAGATGAACCGAAAGATCAAGTCGGCGATTGCAGCCGTGGCCGTGGCGCTTGCGCTGCTGGGCTCGGGGGGCACGGGGATGGTCTCTGTCGCCGAGGCTCGCGGACCGCTCTTCTGCTGCTAACGCCCTGCGCCGAGTCCGGCTCCCGCCGGTGAGGACGCTCGAGATTTGACCGACGGCAGGCGGGTCGGGCTCAGCCCGGTGGAGGCCGCTGCTCTTCGGTATGCCTCGCGCGCTGTGTCATGGTCTCCGACCTGGTCCAAGAGGCCGGCAAGGTCGAACCACAGTTGCGCGGCACCACGGTCGGCGCCGATCGCCGTCAACGCGGCGACTGCACCATTGAACTCGTAGTGCGCCGTCGCCATGTCGCCATCGGCAAGGGCGATCTGGCCAGCCAGCGACCGAGACTCAGCCACCAACATCGGGGCCTGCTCCTGGCCCAGCGCACGGGTCTCGGCAAGGAGTTGTTGTGCCCCGGCGGCGTCCCCGTCGAGAAGGTGCGCCCTGGCCAGAGCAAGCTTGGTGTGCCCCACATCCAGGGGGCTGGCACTCGACCAAGCCAGCTCGTCGAGCGCGGTCGTGAGGTTGTACTTCGCCGCCTCGAGCTCGGAGGGCTCCCCCTCGAGCTGGAACATGCCCAGCGTGGAGCGAAGACGAGCGCGGTTGCGGGTGTCGTTGGTCTGACCGAGCAGGTCCAACGCGCGCGCCGCGAGCGAGATCGCCAACGGTGTAGAGCCGTTGCGCATCGACTCCATGATGCTCGCGTTCCAGTACGCCGCGGCGCGGCCGGCGGGACTGCCCGCCTCCTCGGCCTCACCGATCGCCTTGCGGCAGATGCGCGCGGCGTGCGCGACATCGCCACGCAAGGCGTAGGCACTCGCCAGGGTGACTGTCAGCTGGATGACCTCGTCGCACTGTCCCAGGCCAACAACCTCCAACCTTGCGACCGCCTGTTCGCCGACCTCGATCGCACGCCCGAGGTCTCCGCACTCGCGGTAGCAGCGACACAGAGCGATCATCACCTTCACCCAGGCGAGGTCGGCCTCCCCTTCGCGGCTCAGCCCCTCGAGCTCGATGATGGCGCCGTCGAAGTCGCCGGTCGCCTCCAATGCTCGGGCTCGAAGGAACCGCCCACGGCCGGCGAGCTCCGGAACGGAGAGCGCCGACAGCTCGTCGCAGGCGTGCGTGGCCTTGTCGAGCGCGTCGACGGTGTTGCCCGACTCGAGGGCCAGCTCGGCGTAGTCCAGGGTGAGCCGCAGCTCGTCGACGCTGCTTGAGGAGGCTCCCAGGACCAGTGCTTCGACAGGAGATCCCAGGCGCGCGGCGAGTGCTTCGAGCAAGGCGGCGTCCGGGCGACGCTGGCCCGACTCGATGCGAGACACGAACGCGACCGAGGCATGGTCACCGGCCAGTTGCGACTGGGTGAGCCCCGCCCCCACGCGGGCAGCCTTGATCCGTCGGCCGAGGACCGAGGCGTCGAGCTCGCGGAGCGAGAGGACCAGGTCAGGTTCCATAAAGCCCATGATGACACAAAAACAGAAAATACTTGCCAAATGGGTCGTAAGTAGTGTCAAATAGGGACAAGGCTAGTCGCTGCCGCGGTCCTCACCACCCCCCGGCAAGACCCGCAGCGAAGGTCGAGTCCCCCACTCGGCCCAGTGCGGCCCGTCGGAACCCCCCCTCCGATGGGCCGCCACAAGCCCCCTCCCCCAACCCCCCGCGGGGTTGGGTCGCGCCCGGCGCGGCGAGGACGTCTGCCGCGGGCTGGTCGGACAGCGCTGAGAGTCGGGACGCGATGCGACCCGGACCCTCACCTCGCGAGGGCCACGGTCCGTGCGAGCGCTGCATCGCTGCTCGTGGCTCCGCTTGGCGTGCCCGCGTTGCTCACCGAGCACGCCAAGCGCGTAGGGGACGCGCTGTCCCTGCTGACGCCGCCCGGCGTCGCCATCGCTGTCGACAGGGCGCATACTCGAAGTAATGACAACCTCATCCGGGCGACCGCGTCACCTCGCCAGCAGCCCCTTCAAGCCCCAGCCCGCGCCGGTGATCGAGGAGTACTCCGTCGATGACTGGGTCTCCCACGACTCCTACGGTGTGGGCCGGGTCGTCAGCATCGACGCGGGCGCTGTGACGGTCGACTTCACCAACCAGACGGTGCGTGTGGCCAGCCCGTACTCGAGGATGGAGAAGCTGTAGGCAGCTCCATCGGGTCCGTCGGGCCTGTCAGTTTCGGCGGGCTCGTGCGGTTGCGCGTGCTCGCTGGTTCTGGTCCAGGACAACCTTGCGGATCCGGACCGCGTCGGGGGTGACCTCGACACACTCGTCCTCGCGGCAGAACTCCAGGCACTGCTCGAGTGAGAGCTTGCGCGGCGGGATGAGCTTCTCGAAGTTGTCCGAGGTCGAGGAGCGGACGTTGGTCTGCTGCTTCTCCTTGGTGATGTTGACGTCCATGTCGTCGGCGCGGGAGTTCTCCCCGATGATCATGCCCTCGTAGACCTCAGTGGTCGGCTCGACGAACATCACGCCGCGCTCCTGCAGGTTCGTCATCGCGTAGGCGGTGGCGGCGCCTGAACGGTCGGCCACCAGCGACCCCGAGGCGCGGGAACGGATCTCGCCGGCCCACGGCTCGTACTTCTCGAAGACGTGGTGCGCGATGCCGGTGCCGCGGGTGTCGGTGAGGAACTCGGTGCGGAAGCCGATCAGGCCGCGGGACGGGACCAGGAACTCCAGACGGACCCAGCCGGTGCCGTGGTTCACCATCTGCTCCATGCGGCCCTTGCGGACCGCGAGCATCTGGGTGATCGTGCCGAGGTACTCCTCGGGTGTGTCGATGGTCAGGCGCTCCACCGGCTCGTGCAGCTTGCCGTCGACCTGCCTGGTGACCACCTGCGGCTTGCCGACGGTCAGCTCGTAGCCCTCACGCTTCATCTGCTCGACCAGGATGGCCAGCGCGAGCTCGCCGCGGCCCTGGACCTCCCAGGTGTCGGGGCGCTCGGTCGGCAGGACGCGGATCGACACGTTGCCGATCAGCTCCTTGTCGAGTCGGTCCTTGACCAGGCGTGCGGTGACCTTCGTGTTCTTGGTCGGGCCGCGGCCGGCGAGCGGCGAGGAGTTGGTGCCGATCGTCATCGAGATGGCGGGCTCGTCGACGGTGATCAGCGGAAGCGCGACCGGGTTCTCCGGGTCGGCCAGCGTCTCGCCGATCATGATCTCCGGGATGCCCGCGATCGCGACGATGTCGCCGGGGCCGGCCGACTCGCCCGCCGTGCGCTCCAGCGCCTCGGTGACCAGCAGCTCGGTGATCTTGACGTTCTGGGTCGAGCCGTCGCGCTTCATCCACGCAGCCTGCTGGCCCTTCCTCAGCGTGCCCTCGTGAACACGGACGAGCGCGAGGCGGCCGAGGAACGGCGAGGCGTCGAGGTTGGTGACGTGCGCCTGCAGCGGCGCGCCCTCGGTGTAGGTCGGTGCCGGGATCGTCTCCAGGATGGTGCGGAACAGCGGCTCGAGGTCGGGGGAGTCCGGGACGTCGCCGTTGGCCGGCATCTCGGTGGACGCCTTGCCCACCTTCGCGCTGGCGTAGACCACGGGGAAGTCGAGCGCGTCGGCGCTGTGGCTCTCGTCGAGCAGGTCCATGAACAGCTCGTAGGTCTCGTCGACGACCTCGGTGATGCGCGCGTCGGAACGGTCGGTCTTGTTCACCACCAGGACGACGGGCATGTCGCGGTTGAGCGCCTTGCGCAGCACGAACCGGGTCTGGGGGAGCGGGCCCTCCGACGCGTCGACCAGCAGGACGATGCCGTCGACCATGGACAGCCCGCGCTCGACCTCGCCCCCGAAGTCGGCGTGGCCCGGGGTGTCGATGATGTTGATCGTCATCGTCTCGCCGCCGGCGGCGGGTCCGGCGTACTTCACCGCGGTGTTCTTGGCGAGGATCGTGATGCCCTTCTCGCGCTCGAGCTCGCCGGAGTCCATCGCGCGCTCGTCGACGTGCTGGTGCTCGCCGAACGCACCCGCCTGCCAGAGCATCGCGTCGACCAGGGTGGTCTTGCCGTGGTCGACGTGGGCGACGATCGCCACGTTGCGCAGGTCGGAGCGGGTCTTGGTCTCGGGCATGGCGGTGCTTGGTCCTCGAGGTCAGGGGCTGTGGCGTCAGGGGGTTCGGCCGAGTGGCCAGGAGGAGTCTAACCGGCGGAAAAGGTAAAAAGTTGGTCGGTTGACCAAGACGGCCAACCAAGACCCTTGACTGAGTGTGACCGCCGTCGCATGCTGGGTCGCGGAGAGAGGGGCTGGTCCCCAGCTTGGGAGGGCGAGGATCCAGCGCGAGCGAGGTCGCCGGTGCAGGAGACGGCGACCTCGTCGCCTTTCACAGTGGCTCAGCTGGTCAGCGCGGGCTGGGCGAGAGCGGCGAGGCCGTCCCCGAAGCGGGACAGCACCTCGTAGGCCGCCTCGGTGTCATGGTTGACCAGCCACTGGAAGGTGACACCTTCGATGTTGGCCAGCAGGTAGCGCGCCACGGTGTCCAGCGGCGCCTGCCACTCGTGCGAGGTGAGCCTTGCCAGCGTGGAGAGGAAACGTCCGGTCAGGTCCAGGTACACGTCGTACTGCTTGGCGGCGACCTCGGGCGCGGACCGCAGGGCGTACTGGGTCAGCTCGTAGGTCAGCTGGTGTGGCTGCGGATCGTCGATGACGTGCTGGAAGTAGGCGCGGAGTCCCGCCTGGATGATCTCCGCGAGCGATTCGCTCCCCCGCAGCGCGGGCAGCGCGGCCTCGAAGCTCGACTCGTTGATGGTGACCATCACCTGCTCGATCAGCTCCTCCTTGGAGCGGAAGCAGTAGTGGAAGACCCCGAGCGGCATCCCGGCCTCGGCGACGATGAGCCGCGTGGTGGTGTTGGCCACGCCCTCGCGGGTCATCACGCGGATGGCAGCCTGGACGAGCAGCTCACGCCTGTCGTCCGCGGACATCCGCGCCATGCTCGACCCCCTTCGCTGCGAGTCCGGTCTCCAGCGTGACTTTGGCGAATGTCCAAGTCAAGCGACCGACTGGTCGGGCTTGTCAGCGCGATCAGAGGCGGCCGCCGTTCCCTAGCCGGCGGCCGCCCCTGCTGTCAGGTCAGCCGACGTTCAGCGCGGTGTCGTCCACCACGAAGCTCGTCTGCAGGCTGGAGTCCTCGTTCTCCAGGAACTTCACCTGGACCGTCTTGCCCTTGTACGACGTGAGGTCGAAGGTCTTCAGGACGTAGGTGCTGTTCTTGTTGAGGTTGGAGTACGTCGCCAGCGTGCTGGTCGTCCCTCCGCTGATGATCTGCGGCTTCAACGTGTCGTAGACGGTGGACGTCGTGGTCTCGGCCGAGTCGATGCGCACCCAGAAGCTCAAGGTGGCGCTCGTCGCGGTCGCGGGGATGCTCACCGACTGCGAGACGTTCTCGCTCGAGGTGCGTCCGTTGCCCCCGAGCCACGCCTTCCACGATCCCGTTCGTGCGGGCTTGGACGTGCTGCTCGTGACCACTCCGCTGGTGCCGGCCCAGGCGGTCGCACCCGACTCGAACCCGGGGTTCTGCAGCACGTTGGGGCCGGTGGGCGGAGGTGTGCTGAAGTCCTTGTCGGCGTACTTCCAGATCATGTGGCCGATCGCGTCGAGGTTGCGGTCGAGCGCCGTCAGGTTCAGGTTGGCGATGGTGTCACACGCCGAGTGGTAGCAGCGGTCGAACGCCGTGCCCGACTGGCCGCCCCACTTCTGGGCCTGGGCCGAGGTCATGATCTCCTCCGCGCCGGTGAAGGTGCCCGTGGTCGGGATGCCGGCGTTGAGGAAGCCCTGGTGGTCCGAGCGCCCGTCGACGTCGATGTACTCCCAGGGGATGCCCTTGCCGGTGAAGTACGTCGTGAGGTCGTCGCGAAGCTCGTCGCCGGCAGGGTTGTCGTCGTACACGAAGTAGCCGGGGTTGGGCGAGGCGATCATGTCGAAGTTCAGGTACATCTTGATCTTGGCCTTGTCCGCCGCGGACAGCGAGGCGACGTACTTCTTCGAGCCGATCAGGCCGAGCTCCTCCGATCCCCACCACCCGAAGCGCAGCCGGCTCTTGGCGGTCTGGCCGCTGGCGGCGTACGCCAGGGCAGCCTCCAGGACGCCGGCGCTTCCCGAGCCGTTGTCGTTGATCCCTGGTCCGCTCGCGACGCTGTCGAGGTGGGCTCCGGCCATCACCACGTTGTTGGCGTCACCGTGGGGCCACTCGGCGATCAGGTTGTACGACGTGTGGCCGCCGAGCACCGAGGTCGTGTAGGTCTGGATGGACGTGGTGTAGCCGGCTGCGTCGAGCTTGGCCTTCACCCAGTCCAGCGAGGCCTTGTAGCCGGGCTTGCCCGAGGCACGGTTCCCGCCGTTCGCGGTGGCGATGGACTGGAGTGCGTCGAGGTGGGCCTTGGTGTTGGTGACCGAGAGGTCGGGGTCGGCCGGCGCGAGCGCCTGGACCGGCTGAGCCATGGAACTGCTGTGACCGACAGCGGCCGCACCTGTGGGTACGGTCACCACTGCGGCCGCCGTGATGAGGGCTGCTGTGAAGCCCCCCGCGACGTTGCGTCTCACGCGGACTCTCCTTGCTCAAGGCCCGAGGATCGGGCCCACGTGAATGCGCACTCTGTCGGTGCCGGACCGGGGAGGGCAACACCCGCGCGGGTGCATTCCTGCGCAATGCAGAAGTTCGCAGCCGCAAAGCGGCCGAACGGGGGTGTCGGCGCCGGACGGCCTCAGCCGTCGAGGGCGCGGTCGAGAGCGGCCTCGACGTGCAGGGTCGTGCACGGGAACACAGGGAGCTCGGAGTCGGCCTGCTTCACGAGCAGCTCGAGCTCGGTGCAGCCGAGGATGACACCCTCGGCGCCGGCGTCCCACAGGTCCTGGACCAGGGAGACCACGAAGCGGCGCGAGGAGTCGAGCACCCGACCGTGCACGAGCTCCTCGTAGATGATCCGGTTGATCTCGGCGTGGTGCTGCGGCTCGGGGACGACCACCTTGAGGCCGTGGGACTCCAGGCGCTCGACGAAGAACCTGCGGGTCATCGTGAACGAGGTGCCGAGGAGCGCGACGGTGCTCAGGCCCTGGTCGTGCACGGCGGTCGCGACCACGTCGCCCAGGTGCAGCAGCGGTACGCCGATGGCGGCCTCGACCTGGTCGGCCACCCGGTGGAACGTGGTGGTGCACATGACCAGGAAGTCGGCGCCCGCGGCCTCGACGCCCTGCGCAGCCCTGGCGAGCATCTCGGCGACGTCCTCCCAGCGCTCCTCCGACTGGAGGGCCGTCAGCTCGGAGAACTCCACGGAGCTCAGCACGCAGGTCGCGGAGTGCAGGCCGCCCAGGCGCTTCTCGACTCCCTGGTTCAGGAGCTGGTAGTAGACCGAGCTGCTCTCCCAGCTCATGCCGCCGACGAGTCCGATGGTCTGCACGGAATGGAGTCTGGCACACGTGTCCCTGTCGGTGCGGACGGGTAGACATGTGGTGTGAGCCGCTGCCGCTTCATCCCGCCCTACCTCCTGGAACGCCTGGCGTTCAGCGATGTCGACGTGGAGGCGTCCCGCTGCGGACATGCCACGCTGGCGATCGACGCAGGCATCCGCGCCGAGCGGGAGGTGCCCTCAACGGAGACGCCGGGCGGCGGCTGGACGGTCTACACGGCGAACAACGGGTCGCAGCTTCCGGGCTCGCCGGTGCGGTCCGCGGGTCAGCCGGCGTCGGGCGATCTCGCCGTCGACGAGGCCTACTCCGGGCTCGCCGGCTCGCTGGCCCTGCTGGGCGAGGTGTTCGGGCGGGCGTCCTACGACGGCCAGGGTGCTCACGTGGTCGCGACCGTCCACTACGAGCGCAACTACGACAACGCCTTCTGGGACGGCAAGCAGCTGGTGTTCGGTGACGGCGACGGCCGGGTGTTCGGCCGGTTCACCAAGCCCGTCGACGTGCTGGGTCACGAGCTCGCCCACGCGGTCGTCCAGCACACCGCCGGGCTGGTCTACCAGGGCCAGCCCGGAGCTCTCAACGAGTCGGTGTCCGACGTGATCGGCGCGATGGTCAAGCAGCGCCTGCTCGGGCAGACCGCCGAGGAGGCCGACTGGCTGGTTGGCGAGGGGCTGTTCGTCGAGGGCATCAACGCCAGGGGGCTGCGCGACATGCTCGACCCCGGCACCGCCTACGACGACCCACTGATCGGCAAGGACCCGCAGGGCGCCTCGATGGCCGACTACGTCGACACCCGTGAGGACAACGGCGGCGTGCATCTCAACTCCGGCATCCCCAACCGCGCCTTCGCGCTGGCGGCCCGCGCCGTCGGCGGCCGGTCGTGGGAGACGGTCGGGCCGGTGTGGTACTCCGTGCTCGCCTCCGGCCTCTCCTCCGACGCCGACTTCGCGACGTTCGCCGCGGCCACGGTCGAGGCCGCCGGCGACCACCGCTCTGCGGTCCAGGAGGCGTGGGACCAGGTCGGAGTGGGCGGCTCGTCCGGCCGCGTCCCCGAGCAGCGTCCCGGAGAGGTCGTGTCGGTGAGCCGCACCGGTGGCTTCGGCGGCCTGCGCCAGTACGGCGAGGTGCGGCTCGGCGACGACCCGCGCTCGGCCGAGGTGCAGCAGCTGATCGCGCGCATCCGCTTCGAAGGCGTGCGGGCAGAAGACCCGCAACCGGACCGTTTCGTCTACTCCTTCACCGTTCGCGGCGAGACGGTGACGGTCGCCGAGCAGGCGCTCACCCCCGAGCTCGCCAAGCTGGCGACGCTGCTGCTCGAAGGGTGAGGCGCCGCTACTCGAAGACCCGGTGCACCTTGTGCTGCGCCGCCTGCGCCTTCGGCCGCAGCACGAGCTCGTCGATGCTCACGTGCGGCGGCCGGGTCGCGACCCAGGCGATCGCATCCGCGACATCCTCGGCGACGAGGGGCTGGGCCACGCCGGCGTACACCGCGTCGGCCTTGGCCTGGTCACCGTCGAAGCGCACCAGCGCGAACTCGTCGGTCCGCACCATGCCCGGCGCCACCTCGCACACCCGCACCGGCTGGTCGTAGAGCTCGAGGCGGAGCGTCTCGGTGACGACCTTCGTCCCGTGCTTGGCCGCGGTGTAGCCGGCCCCGCCCTCGTAGGCGACGCGGCCCGCGGTCGAGCCGACGTTGACGATGACGCCCTCGGCGGCGAGCAGCGCGGGCAGCAGTGCCTTGGTCACCTGCATCACGCCGACCACGTTCACGTCGTACATCCGGCGCCAGTCGTCCGCGTCGGCCTCGGCGACGGGTGCGCCGCCGAAGGCTCCTCCGGCGTTGTTGACGAGTACGTCGAGCCGGTCGATCCCTGCGGCGAGGGCCGCAACCGACTCCGCATCGGTGACGTCGCAGACGACCGCCGTGCCGCCGATCTCGTCGGCAAGCGCGCGGACGCGCTCCTCGCGGCGAGCGGCGCAGAGGACGTGGAAGCCCAGCCGGGCGAGGGCGCGAGCCGTCGCTGCGCCGATCCCGCTGCTCGCTCCGGTGACGACTGCCGACCTCATGACGACCTCCTGGGGTATCGGGCAGACTGGCGCCCATGCGCACGAGCAAGATAGCCGCCCTGGTCGGGATCCTCGCAGGCCTGGCCTGGGTCGCAGCGGGTGTGCTGTCGTGGGGAGAGAACGGGCTGACCGACGACTCGACCCTGGTGTGGTGGGGTGGCGTCGGAGTGTTCGCGCTCGCCTCGGCGCTGGTGGGATTCCTCTGCGTGACCTCGTCGCCGGGCTGGCTCAAGGCCGTGGTGTTCCTGGGAGCCGGCGCGCTCGGGGGATCGATCGTGTCCTCGGTCGACACCGATCTCGACGAGGCGCCGCTGATGGTGCTGTCCGGTGGTGCGGTCCTGGTGCTCGTGGGGCTGATCGGCCTGGTGGCGCGCCGCGGCCGCCGGGACGAGGAGCCCGAGGCCGCCAAGGGTGGGCGCCGGGCGGCGCGCTAGCCCCATGCGTCACAGGTTTCACCGGTTGACCGGCGATTCCGTCACTGGTCTGACCACTTGACCACCTGGCCGGATCGTCGTACCGTCGTCGCATGCCCCTGGAGAAGATCGCCCGACGATCCCTGCCCGACGAGGTCTACGACCAGCTCCTGGGCGAGCTGGTGGGCGGCTCGCTGAGTGCCGGTGAGGCACTGCCCAGCGAGCGGCGCCTGGCCGAGGTGCTCGGGGTGAGCCGGCCGGCGGTGCGCGAGGCGCTGCAGCGGATGGCCCACGCCGGACTGGTCGAGGTCCGCCAGGGCGGCTCGACGACCGTCGCGGACTTCCGTCGCCTCGGCGGGCTCGACCTGCTGCCGCACCTGTTGCTCCCCGGTGGCGAGATCGACCTCAAGGTGGCGCGCAGCGTGATGGAGGCCCGGCTCACCGTCGGTCCGAAGGTCGCGGAGCTCGCGGCCACTCGAGGGACCGCCGACTCGGTCGAGGTCATCCGTGCCGCGGTGCAGGCGATCCGCGACGACGCGGACCCCGTCGGACGGCAGGAGCGCGCGCTGGTCTTCTGGGAGCACGTGGTCGAGGCCGCGGACTCCGTCGCGTTCCGGCTGATGTTCAACAGCCTGCGTGCGGCCTACGAGCCGATGCTCGAGGCCCTCGCTGTGGTGATGGCGCCGGAGGTCGACCGCGTCGACGCCTACGACGAGCTGGCCACCGCGATCGCCGACCACGACCCGACCCGGGCTCACGCGCTGGCCGAGGACCTGCTCGGCTACGCCACCCGCTCCCTGCTCGCAGCCCTGGAAGGAGTTGACACCCGATGAGCGACATCGACCGCATCGCCCGCGAGAGGCTGGCTGCCGACGAGAGCCGGATCACCGGCTCGCGGATCCAGAAGGTGACCCTGGGCAGCGCCTTCCGTGGCTTCTGGACGCACCCGAGCCCGTTCATGATCACCGCAACGCTCGTCGCTGCTCTGGCCGCGCGGGTCGTCGTCGGCGACTGGCAGCTCGGCGACCTCTGGGCGCCGGTCATCCTGGTGGCGCTGTTCCCGGTGCTGGAGTGGGTGATCCACGTGTTCGTCCTGCATTGGCGGCCGCGCAAGGTGGGCGGCGTCCTGGTCGACAGCCAGCTCGCGCGCGACCATCGCAGGCATCACGCCGACCCGCGTGACGTGCCCCTCGTCTTCATCCCGTGGCAGTCGCTGGTCTTCGTGGTCCTCGGCTACGCCGGCATCTCGCTGCTGTCGTTCCCGCGGTTCGGGCAGGCGCTGACCTTCATCGTGTCGGTCGCCCTGATGGGCATCGTCTACGAGTGGTCGCACTACCTGATCCACAGCGACTACAAGCCGAGGTCCAAGCTCTACAAGGCGATCTGGCGCAACCATCGCCTGCACCACTACAAGAACGAGCACTTCTGGTTCAGCGTGACCACCAGCGGCACGTCCGACCGGCTGTTCGGGACCTATCCCGAGCCGGCCACGGTGTCCACGTCGCCGACGGCAAAGAACCTGCACGGGTGACGGGTCTCACCTATGCATAGGTAAGGCTTGCCTAATACAGTGAGGCGGTGAACTCACCCGTCTCCGTCGAAGCACAGCCGTTCTGGGGTCGGCTGGCCGAACACGGCTCCCGCGTGGCTCTGGTCTGCGGCAACGAACGGGTCAGCTACGCCGACCTCGCGGACCGGGTGGCTGTCATGGCCGGGCTCCTGGGCCCGACCAGACGGCTGGTCGTCCTCGAGAGCGCCAACACCGTCGACACCGTGGTCGCCTACCTGGCGGCCCTGGCCGGCGGGCACCCGGTGATCCTGACGCCCGACGCCGAGTCGGTCGCGTCCTACGACGCAGACCTCGTCATCTCGGGGGGTCGGGTCGTCGAGCGGCAGGAGGGGGCCGCTCACGACTTGCACCCCGACCTTGCCCTGCTGCTCTCCACGAGCGGCTCGACCGGCTCCCCGAAGCTGGTCAGGCTCAGTCACAAGAACCTCCACGCCAACGCGACTGCCATAGCGTCGTACCTCCACATCCGGCCCACCGACGTCGCCCCGACCACGCTCCCGCTGCACTACTGCTACGGCCTCTCCGTGCTCAACAGCCATCTCTCGGTCGGCGCGGCCGTGCTGCTCACCGAGGCGTCCCTCGTGGACGAGGGCTTCTGGCAGGAGTTCCGCGCTGCTGGATGCACCACTCTGGCCGGGGTGCCCTTCACCTTCGAGCTTCTCGACCGCGTCGGGTTCGCCGACCTCGACCTGCCGACCCTTCGCTACGTGACGCAGGCAGGTGGCCGGCTGGACCCGGCCGCCGTACGCCGCTACGCGGAGCTCGGGCTGCAGCGTGGCTTCGACCTGTTCGTGATGTACGGCCAGACCGAGGCAACCGCACGCATGGCCTACCTCCCGCCGGAGATGGTGCTGTCCTGCCCCGATGCGGTCGGCGTACCGGTTCCGGGTGGCTCGTTCCGCATCGACGACGGCGAGCTCGTGTACTCGGGCGACAACGTGATGCTCGGCTATGCCGAGAAGCCCGCCGATCTCGCGCGCGGGCGCGACCTCCACGAGCTGCGCACCGGTGACCTGGGGCGGCAGCGCCCCGACGGGCTGTTCGAGGTGACCGGCCGCAAGTCTCGTTTCGCGAAGGTCTTCGGCCTGCGCATCGACCTGCAGCGCATCGAGCAGACGCTGGCCGCCGAGCACGTTGTCGTGCACTGCGCCGACGCCGGTGACCACGTGGTGGTCGCGATCGACATCTCAGCCAGCCCGGCCCCGGCCGACCTGGCCGGGCGCGCTGCCGCCGCTGCGGGTCTCCCCGAGAGCTCGGTGCGGGTGCTGCGCCTGCCCAGGATCCCGCGGCTGCCCAGCGGCAAGCCGGACTACCGGTCCATCGTGGGAACGTCTGGTTCACCACGGGACCGTGGTGAACCAGACGCCGACCTCACCGCCCTCTACGCCCGCATCCTCCGTCGCGACACCGTCACCCCGGACGACTCCTTCGTCTCGCTCAACGGCGACTCCCTCTCCTACGTCGAGCTCTCCATCCGGCTCGAGCAGGCGCTCGGTCACCTTCCCGTCGACTGGCACAGCACGCCCCTCCGCGAGTTGGCGACCCAGGTGCGCAAGCCTCGCCGCGGACGGTCCGTCGAGACCAACGTCGTACTGCGTGCCCTCGCGATCGTGATGATCGTCGGCACCCACGCCGGGCTGTTCACCCTGGTCGGCGGCGCCCACGTGCTGCTCGGAGTCGCGGGCTTCAACTTCGGCCGGTTCTTCCTCACCGCCACCGAGCGACTGGGACGGGTGCGCCACGTGCTCGGGGCGGCCGCCCGCATCGTCGTACCCTCGGTGCTCTGGCTCGGCCTGGTCTGGACCTTCGGCGACACCGTCACCTGGCGCAACGTGGCACTGGTCAACGGTCTGTTCGGCCCGGAGCAGTGGGACGACGCCTCGTGGCACTACTGGTTCATCGAGGCGATCGTGGCGACGCTGCTCGGCCTGGCCGTCCTGGTCAGCCTGCCGGCGTTCGACCGGGCGGAGCGGCGCTGGCCGTTCTGGATGCCGATGAGCCTCGCGCTGGTCGCCCTGCTCACCCGGTACGACGTGGTGGCGCTCCGGCCCGGCGACGAGATCCACCGCGCCCACGTGACCTTCTGGATCTTCGCCCTGGGCTGGGCCGCCGCGAAGGCCACCCGCCATCGTGAGCGGCTCCTCGTCTCGGTCGTGACCGTCGCCTGCATGCCGGGCTTCTTCCAGACCACCGACCGCACCCTCATGGTGACCTCGGGGCTGCTTCTGCTCGTGTGGGTCCGCTCCGTGCGCATCCCGGCCATCCTGGTCGCCCCGGTCGGTGTGCTCGCCGCCGCCAGCCTCTTCATCTACCTCTGCCACTGGCAGGTCTACCCATCGCTCGAGGACGCCGGGCACTCCGTCCTGGCCACGGTGCTCTCCCTCTCCGGAGGCGTCGGGCTCTGGTGGGTGGCGTCGGGGGAAATACGGGACAATCTTCGGTGGTTCAACCTCCGGAGGTATGCCACCAGTGACCCAAGGACCAGACTCCGCGGCGCGGCTCGACCGCGTCGCGATGATCAGCCTGCACACATCGCCGCTTGACCAGCCCGGCACCGGCGACGCGGGAGGCATGAACGTCTACGTCCTGGAGCTCTCCAAGCGGCTCGCGGAGCGTGGCCTCGAGATCGAGATCTACACCCGCGCCACCTCGTCCGAGCTCGCTCCGGTCGAGGACGTGCAGCCCGGCGTGCGCGTGCACCACGTGCACGCCGGTCCGTTCGAAGGGCTGGCCAAGGAGGAGCTCCCCGGCCAGCTCTGCACCTTCGCGCGAGACCTGCTGCGCGCCGAGGCCGGACACGAGCACGGCTGGTTCGACCTGATCCACAGCCACTACTGGCTCTCCGGACAGGTCGGCGCCCTGGTCCGCGACCGGTGGGGCGTGCCGCTGGCGCACACCATGCACACGATGGCCAAGGTCAAGAACGAGTCGCTGGCCTTCGGTGACACGCCTGAGCCGGCCGCGCGGGTGCTGGGCGAGGAGCAGGTGGTCGAGGCGGCCGACATGCTCATCGCCAACACCGACATCGAGGCCAAGCAGCTGATCAACCTGTACGACGCGGACCCGGCCCGGGTCGAGGTCGTGCACCCGGGTGTCGACCTCTCGCTGTTCCAGCCGCTCGAGCAGGGGGAGGCGCGCCGCCGGCTCGGCATCGCGGCCGACGCGCTCGTGCCTCTGTTCGCCGGACGCATCCAGCCGCTCAAGGCTCCGGACGTCCTGCTCCGCGCAGTGGCCGTCCTGCTCGAACGCGACCCCTCCCTGCGCGATCGCCTCGTCGTCCCTGTCGTCGGCGGCCCGTCGGGCTCCGGGCTCGAGCACCCCGAGTCGCTGGCCCAGCTGGCCGACGCGCTCGACCTCCACGACGTCGTGCGGTTCGTCCCGCCGGTCGACCAGGCCACGCTACGCGAGTGGTACGCCGCGGCCTCGCTGGTCTGCGTGCCGTCGTACAACGAGTCGTTCGGGCTCGTCGCGATCGAGGCCCAGGCGACCGGCACACCCGTGGTCGCTGCCGCGGTCGGTGGCCTCACCACTGTCGTCCGCGACGGCGTCTCCGGGCTGCTCGTCGAGGGCCACGAACCGGACGACTACGCCCGTTCTCTCGAGCGCATCCTGACCCAGCCCGGCTACCGTGACCAGCTCAGCGCCGGCGCCGTCGCGCACGCCCAGGAGTTCGGCTGGGAGCGGACCGCCGACCAGACGATGGAGATCTACCGCATGGCAGCGTGGGCGATGAGGAAGGAGCTCCTCTCGTGAGCGCGCAGGTGATCAAGGACTACCTCGCCGAGCAGGACTTCGAGTGGGAGCAGCTGCACGAGGGTGTCTTCAGCCTGACCCTCCCTGGCGAGCGCAAGCTGCAGACGCCGGTCCGGCTCGAGGTCGGTCCGCACTCGCTCGCCGTCCACGCCTTCGTCTGCCGGCGCCCCGACGAGAACCACGAGCGCGTCTACCGCTGGCTGCTGGAGAAGAACCTGAAGCTGTACGCCGTGGCCTTCGCGGTCGACCATCTCGGTGACATCTACCTCGACGGCAGGCTGCCGCTGTCCGCTGTCACGCCCGAGGAGCTCGACCGCCTGCTCGGCTCCGTGCTGACCTACGCAGACGAGTCGTTCAACTCGATCCTCGAGCTCGGCTTCGCCTCGTCCATCCGCAAGGAGTGGGAGTGGCGCCTCTCACGCGGCGAGTCGACCAGGAACCTCGAGGCCTTCCGCGGGTGGCTGGAGACCGACACGTAGGGTCGCTGAGGTGGGGGCGATTACAGCATCCGATCTGGTCATGACCTACGGCGACCTGAGGGCCGTCGACGGCGTCAGCTTCGAGGTCGCGGAGGGCGAGTTCTTCGGGATCCTCGGACCCAACGGTGCCGGCAAGACGACGACCTTGGAGATGGTCGAGGGTCTCCGCAAGCCGGTCAGCGGCGACGTGCTGGTCCTTGGCGAGCGACCCTGGCCGCGCAACCCGTCCCTGCTGCCTCGGCTCGGCGTACAGCTGCAGGCTTCGTCGTTCTTCGAGCGGTTGACGGCGCGCGAGCAGATCCACACCTTCGCCGCCCTGTACGGCGTGGGTGGCAAGGCGGCCGACGAGTGGCTGGAGCGGGTCGGGCTTGTCGACAAGGCCGGCACCCGCACCGAGCAGCTCTCGGGCGGCCAGATGCAACGGCTCTCGATCGCTTGCGCCCTGGTGCACGACCCCGACGTCGTCTTCCTCGACGAGCCGACCGCGTCACTCGACCCGCAGGCGCGCCGCAACCTGTGGGACCTGCTCTCCTCGCTGAACGAGACCGGCCGCACCGTCGTGCTCACGACCCACTACCTCGACGAGGCAGAGACGCTCTGCGACCGCGTCGCGATCATGGACCACGGCCGCATCCTCGAGCTCGACACCCCGGCTGCCCTGGTGCGGGGGCTCGACGCGCCGGTCCGGATCTCGGTCTCCGCCGGCCAGCTCGGCGTCGACGAGGCCCGCCGTCTGACCGGGGTGGATGACGCCCACGAAGACCTCGACGGGGTCGTCCTGACGACGCGTCGACCGGCGGACGTGCTCACCGCCCTGGCAGCCGACAACCGTCTCGACGGCCTCCGCGTCCAGGCCGCCACGCTCGAGGACGTGTTCCTGAGCCTCACCGGCCGTGAGTACCGCGCATGACCACCCCACGCGGGAGCGCGTTCACCGCCCTCGCTGTCGCCATCCTCAAGGGCTTCGCGCGCGACAAGGCGGCGGTGTTCTTCGCGGTCGTCTTCCCGCTGATGTTCCTCGTGCTCTTCGGCGGCATCTTCGCGCAGAGCTCGACCTCGAGGCTCACCATGGAGCAGATCGGTGACGTCTCGCTCGTCGACCACCTCCCTTCCGGGGCGAAGGACGCGTTCGAGAGGACCTTCGAGGTCAACCGCACCGACGACCGCGCAGCGGCCCTGCGCGAGGTCCGCAAGGGCGACGCCGACGTCGCGCTCGAGGAGCAGGGTGACACGCTCGTCGCGCACTACACAGGCACCGACCAGGTCGCGGCCGCGATGGTGGCCGGCGCCCTGCGAGCCTTCGTCGACGGTGCCAACGTGGCCGACAGCGGCAGGCCGCCGACATACTCGCTCGACATCCGGCGCGTCGAGGACGAGTCGCTGCAGGCCATCGACTTCGTGACGCCCGGACTCCTCGGGTGGGCGGTCGCCATGAGCGCCTCCTTCGGAGCAGCGGCGACGCTCCAGGGGTGGCGGCAGTCGAAGCTCCTGCGGCGGTTGCAGCTCTCGCCCGCCCCGGCGCGCACGATCGTCGGTGCCCGCGTCGTCGCGACCGTGGTGATCGCTCTCGTCCAGACCGCGATCTTCCTGGGCCTGGGCACCCTGGGCTTCGGGCTGAACCTCACCGGCGCCTGGTTGATGGCAGTGCCACTGGTCCTCTGCGGCACGCTCTGCTTCATGGGGCTGGGGCTGCTGGCGGGGGCTCTGGCCAAGACGGCCGAGGGCGCTGTCAACATGGCGAACTTCTTCGTGCTCCCGATGGCCTTCCTCAGCGGCTCGTTCTTCCCGCTCGACGGTGCACCGGCCTGGCTACAGACCGTGTCCAAGGCCCTGCCGCTGCGCCACCTCAACGACGGGATGCTCGACGTGATGGTGCGCGGGGAGGGACCGAGTGCTGCGCTGATGCCGATGCTGATCCTGCTGGCTTTCACCACGGTGGTGACGGTGCTGGCCGCCAAGCTGTTCCGCTGGGACACTGCCTGACATGACCGCTGTCGCCTACACCCTGGTGGCCCTCGTCGCGCTGCTCCACGCGTGGTTCCTCGTGCTGGAGATGTTCCTCTGGACCACGCCGACCGGGCGTGCGACCTTCGGTCTGGAGGAGGGGTTCGCCCAGGAGACCAAGGCACTTGCGGCCAACCAGGGCCTCTACAACGGCTTCCTGGTCGCCGGCCTCGTCTATGGCCTGCTCGGCCCCGACGAGCATCGGTTCGTGTTCCAGGTGTTCTTCCTGGCCTGCGTGATCGTCGCCGGGGTCTACGGCGGGCTGACGGTCAACAAGCGGATCATCCTGGTCCAGGCGACACCTGCTCTGCTTGCACTACTGGCGGTGCTGTCCGCGCGCTGACTGGTCGCCGGGCCCACCACACACCGGCCAGGCAGAGCACGCCCCCGACGTACGCCAGCGCCGGCGGCGTCTCGTTCAGGAAGAGCCACGCGATCAGCACGGTGATCGGCGGCACGAGGTACGTCGAGAGGCCCATCGTGCTGGCACTGAGATGTCCCAGCGCATAGGCGTAGGTGGTGAAGGCCAGCGCCGTCGGGAAGACACCGAGGTAGATCAGCCACCACACGCTCGAGGTCGGCGCCGCCTGAGTGTCCTCGACCAGCTGCGGCAGGAACGGCAGTGTCACGAGAGCGCCCACCACCGTGGCGAGGAACGTCAGCTCGAGGGCCGGAAGCCTGGCCAGCAAGGGCTTCTGGAGCACGACGCTGATGGAGTAGGCGAAGCACGACACCAGGCACAGCAGCACGCCCACCAGGTCGCCGCCACCGCCGCCTTCGGAGGTCGCCAGCCCGATCAGGCAGACGCCGCCGAACGAGACCAGCAGGCCCACGACCAGCCCGGCGGTCGCCCGCTCGCCGAGGAACATGATGGCCAGCACGGTCAGGATGATCGGCGAGACCTGCAGCAGCATGCTCGCCGTGCCGGCGTCGACCCGCCGCTCGGCCTCGTTGAGCGCGACGTGGTAGACCGCGAACCAGAGCACGCCGATCACCACGATGGTCGGCCAGTCGCGCAGGGCTGGCTTGCGGGAGCCCCGGACGAGCACCACGGCCGCCAGCGCGAGCGCCGCAACCAGCTGCCGGCCGAGGGAGAGGGCGCCGGGGTGGAAGTCCTGCCCCAGGTGCCGGATCGCCACGAACGCGGAGGCCCAGAGGACCAGGGTGACCGCGACCGCGGCGTACGCACGTCTCATGCCCCGAACGCTATGCGTAGGGAGTCCCGGTTCTCACACGGTTTTCGGTCATGTTGGCGAGAACTACTGCCGACTGTCAGAGCGAAACCCCCGCCCGTCGTCAGGCCTCGAACTTGTACCCCAGCCCCCGCACCGTCACCAGGAAGGTAGGCACCGCGGGGTCCGGCTCGATCTTGGCGCGCAGGCGCTTCACGTGCACGTCGAGCGTCTTGGTGTCGCCGACGTAGTCCGAGCCCCACACCCGGTCGATGAGCTGCCCACGGGTGAGGACGCGACCGGGGTTGCGCAGGAACATCTCGAGCAGCTCGAACTCCTTGAGTGGGAGCTTGGTCTCCACGCCGCCGACGGTCACGACGTGCCGCTCGACGTCCATGCGCACCGGGCCGGCCTCGAGGGTGGCGGGGGCGAGGTCGACGTCGACACCGCGACGGAGCACGGCCCGGATGCGGGCGACCAGCTCGCGGGGGGAGTACGGCTTGGTGACGTAGTCGTCGGCGCCGAGCTCGAGCCCGACCACCTTGTCGACCTCGGTGTCCTTGGCGCTGACCATGATCACCGGGACGTTGGAGGTCTGCCGGATCTGGCGGCACACCTCGGTGCCCGGGATCCCAGGAAGCATGAGGTCGAGCAGCACGATGTCGGCGCCGGCCTTGTCGAACTCGGCGAGGGCGTCGGTGCCCGTGTTGGCCACGGCGACCTCGTAGCCCTCCTTGCGGAGCATGTAGGCGAGGGCGTCGCTGTAGCTCTCTTCGTCCTCGACGACCAGTACGCGAGTCATGAGTCCTTGTTCTCCTGATGAGTGTGAGTACGACGCGGGAGGCTCAACGTGAACGTGGACCCCTGGCCCTCCACCGACCAGACGCGCACCTCGCCCCCGTGCGAGGCCGCGACGTGCTTGACGATGGAGAGGCCGAGGCCGGTGCCTCCCGTGGACCGGTGGCGGGCCGGGTCGATCCGGTAGAACCTCTCGAAGATGCGGTCGATCTCGGCTGCGGGGATGCCGATGCCCTGGTCGCTGACCGACAGCTCGACCATGAGGTCGTCGGCCTTGGCGCCGACGACGACCCGGCTGGTGTCGGGGGAGTAGGCGACGGCGTTCGAGACGAGGTTGGACAGGGCGAGCGCCACCTGGTCGGCGTTGCCGAGGATCTCCAGCCCCTTCTCGCCGTTGTGCACGATCTCGATGTCCTTGCCGGCGGCCTCGATGGCCGCGTGGTCGATGGCACGGTCGATCACCTTGTCGGCGTCGACCGGCATCGGCTCGTCGAGGGGGTCGTCGCCCTGCAGGCGCGAGAGCTCGATGATCTGCTGGACCAGGTTGGACAGCCGCGCCGACTCGGTCTGCATGCGCCCGGCGAACCGCACCACCGCCTCCGGGTCGTCGGCCGCCTCCTGGACCGCCTCGGCCAGCAGGTTGAGCGCGCCGACGGGGGTCTTGAGCTCGTGGGAGACGTTGGCCACGAAGTCGCGCCGGATCGCCTCGACCCGGCGCTCCCGGGTGCGGTCCTCGACCAGCGCCAGCACGAGCCGGCTGCTCAGTGGCGCCACCCGGGCGGTCACCGTGATCGGCGAGGACGCGCGCCCGCGGCTGATCTGCAGCTCGGTCTCGCGGATCTGCCCGTCGCGGCGGACCTGGCTCACCAGGGTCGCCAGCTCGACGACAGTGACCTGGTTGCCGCGCACCAGCCCCAGGGCGTAGGCCGGCGCCGAGGCCTGCAGGACCTCGTCGTACTCGTCGACGACCAGGGCACTGGACCGCAGCACGCTCAGGACCGTGGCCACCCCGGGGGGCACCACCGGCTGCTCGGGCTGTGGCTTGCCGCGCATCTGGCGCTCACTGGCCAGCCAGGCGAAGGTGACGCCGGCTCCCAGCACTGCACCCAGCAGTGCGAGCAGGAAGGCCTGGGTCTCGGTCACGCTTCAGATCGTACGCAGGCTTTCACCTGCCGTTTCGCCACGGAAGGGCCGCTGACCTGCCCTTTCGTGGACTGTTCACCGCTCGTTCACCGTCCGTCGCCAACTGGACACCTTCGCGTCCTACCTTTGCTCTCATGCGTGATGCCTACTTCGACCAGCTCGACGCGATCATCGACGACCTCGTCGCGATGACCCACCTGGTGCAGACTGCTGTCCGAAACGCCACCCAGGCCCTGTTGAGTGCGGACGTCGAGATCGCCGAGACCGTCATCTCCGGGGACGTCAACATCGACGCCGCCCGCGAGAAGATCGAGGACATCTCGTTCGAGCTCCTCGCTCTCCAGCAGCCCGTCGCCGGTGACCTCCGGATGCTCGTGGCGGCCCTGCGGATGGTGGACGACCTCGAGCGCATGGGCGACCTCTCGGTGCACGTGGCCAAGGTAGCCCGTCTCCGGATCCCGGATGTCGCCGTGCCCGCCGAGCTCTCCGCGACGATCGGCCGGATGGCCGAGGTCGCCGAGGACATGGTCGGTCAGGTGGCCGGGATCATCGCCGACCGCGACGTCGACGCCGCGCGGCGGCTCGAGGAGGACGACGAGGAGATGGACCGGCTGCGCAAGACCGAGTTCGAGATCATGCTCGCCGACAGCTGGTCCCACGGGGTCGAGCCCGCCGTCGACATGGCTCTCCTCGGCCGGTACTACGAGCGCATCGCGGACCATGCGGTCTCGATCGCCAAGCGCCTGGTCTACCTCGTCACGGGCGAGAACCCGCACGCCTCTGCCTGATCAGTGACACCATGGACGGGTGAGCACCCCCCAGGCCCACACGCGCACGAGCGTCGACTTCGTCGAGGAGTTCGCCGGCACCGCTGAGTGGTTCGCGGTGACGCTGGCGGGCGTGGACCTCCGTGCCCCCGTGCCCACGTGCCCGGGCTGGTCGGCGTACGACCTCGCCGTGCACCTGGGCAACGTCCACGCCTGGGCCGCCACGATCGTGGAGACCGGTCGAGCCGCTCCGGGGCAGAACGACGAGCCGGACCACAAGAAGGCCAAGAGCGTCGCGGAGTGGTACGCCGCCAAGGCCGAGGACCTCTACCAGGTGCTGCGGCAGGCGAAGCCCGAGGCGCCGTGCTGGAACTTCGCGTTCGGTGAGGGACTCACCTCCTTCTGGCCACGTCGGCAGCTTCACGAGGCCACCATGCACGGGGTCGACCTTGCGCTCTCCGCGCGCCGCCTCCCGGACATCCCTCGTGCGGTCGCCGCCGACGGGATCGACGAGGCGCTGCGGGTCTTCCTGCACCGGATGCACGAGCGTGGGCACGGCGCGACCCTCACCGCGTCCTTGTCGATCAAGGCCACCGACACCGAGGACTCCTGGACGGTGCGCCCGGCCGATGGTCGTTCGCCCGAGGTCCTGACCGGCATGACCGCGCACACGGACCTGGTCGAAGGTCCGGCGGCGGCGGTCTACGCGCTGCTCTGGAAGCGGCTCCCCGGCTCCGACTCGTCGCTCGCCTTCACCGGTGACCAGTCCCGCATCGACGCGTTCCTGGGGTCCCGGCTGACCGCCTAGCGTCCCTGGTTGGCGACGGCTGCGGCCGCAGCGGCAGCGGCCTCGGGGTCGAGGTACTGACCGCCCTTCGCGAGCGGCTGCAGGTCCTCGCCGAGCTGGTACACCAGCGGCATGCCGGTCGGGATGTTGAGCCCGGCGATGTCCTCGTCGCTGATCTGGTCGAGGTGCTTGACCAGCGCACGCAGGCTGTTGCCGTGGGCCGCCACGAGCACGGTCCTGCCTTCGCGGAGGTCGGGCACGATCGCGGACTCCCAGTAGGGCAGGAACCGCGCGATGACGTCCTTGAGGCACTCGGTGCGCGGGAGCTCGTCGCCGAGGTCGGCGTAGCGGGGGTCACCCACCTGGGAGTGCTCGTCGTCGTCGGCCAGGGGCGGCGGAGGTACGTCGAAGGAGCGGCGCCAGAGCATGAACTGCTCCTCGCCGTACTCCTCGAGCGTCTGCTTCTTGTCCTTGCCCTGCAGCGCGCCGTAGTGACGCTCGTTGAGCCGCCACGAGCGCTTGACCGGGATCCAGTGCCGGTCGGCGGCGTCCAGCGCGAGGTTCGCGGTGTTGATCGCGCGCCGCTGCAGCGAGGTGTGCACGACGTCGGGCAGCAGGCCGGCGGCCTTGATCTGCTCACCGCCGCGGACGGCCTCGGCACGGCCCTTGTCGGTGAGCGCGACGTCCACCCAGCCGGTGAAGAGGTTGAGCGCGTTCCACTCGCTCTCGCCGTGGCGGAGCAGCACCAGGGTGTAGGCCATCAGCTCGCCCCCGGCAGCGGGATGTCCTCGTAGTCACCCTCGGCTGGTACGACGGGCGCGTCGATCGTGACCGCTCCGGCGTTCTCGAAGGTGAAGGTGATCTCGACGAACTCGCCCGGCACGATGCCGTCGGCCTCGGCACCGACAGACCCGGACTCGCCGAGGTTGTTGTGCCCCAGGGCCGGGATGTCGGTGGCCTCGGCGCCCGTCACGATGGTGGCCGGGTTGCCGTCGACGGCCACGCCGGCGAGCCTGTCGTCCTCGTCGAGGTTGTTGACCAGGGTGGCGACGACGGTGCCGGTGCCGTCGGTGCCGGAGACGACCAGGGTGTTCAGCACGTCGACGTTGCCGCTGCGGTCGTTGGTGCCTCGCGTCGGGATGTAGACCTGGTCCGTGGGCGCCCCGAAGTTGGTGCTGCATCCGGCGAGGGCGGGCACCACCAGCGCGGCGGTCACCACTAGGAAGCGGGAACGGAGAGTGGTCACGGCCACGGTCCTCTCGGGTCAGGTCAGGCTGCTGACAGCGCGCTCACTCTACCGACTCTCGCTGCCGGCTCGCCGGTGAGGACCGTCACGACTGGCGCAGGCCGGGTCCTGCACCGACGACCACGATGGCGACGACCACGAGCACGAGGTAGACGCCGGTCAGCCACAGCAGCCGCGCAGCGCCGGTGCGCTTGGCCACGCGAAGCGGCAGGTGCCGCATGCCCGTGGTGTTGTCGCCCACCAGGTCCGGCAGAGCGGTGAGGAAGTGCACGCCGATGCCCAGCAGGGCCGCCACGGCGGTGATGGCTGGGGTCGGGGGGTCGCCCTGCGACCCGCCACCCCAGCCGCCGTAGGAGAGGAAGCAGGCGATCAAGGCGTAGCTGACCGCGATCGGCAGGAACGACAGTGCAGAGGCCCGCAGGATGCGCGTGCCAGCCCAGCCGACGAGCACCGCGACGAGGTAGGCGGCCCCGGCCTCCGTGCCGTTGGACATCGCGAGCGGGACCAGCGCGCACGTGGCGTAGGCCGTGGTCCAGGCGGCGGTGCTCGCGTGCACCCAGCCCAGGGCGATCGGCTTGTCCTCACGGCCCGCCTGCTTGTCGCGTCTGCGGTCGGCGATGTCGTTGACCCAACCGACGGTCATCTGCCCGACGAGCACCGTCGCGAAGACCAGTAGGAGCTCTTTCCAGTCCCGTCCGCCGAACGCGGCGGCAGCGACCGTGACTGCAGAGGCCGTGGCCACGGCCACCACGGGGTGGGCCGACAGGGCAAGGCCGACGAGCAGCGGCGGCTTCTTCCGGAACCTCATGCCCGGATTATGCGGGGCAGCACCCCTCGGGTGTGGGACTTCCGCTCTGGCCTGGTCGCAAACCGGGCAAGCACGCACATCCACGGGCTTTGTGTCAAGCCCTCACTAACGCTCTGACCTGCGCAAACGTCGTCGGACACGCGCCGCGGCCGTGTTAGACTAGTCACCTGAAAGGGGTACTTTGCACATGACTTTTACCGTCGGCGAAACGGTTGTTTACCCGAATCACGGAGCAGCGGTTATCGAGGACATCGAGACTCGCAACATCAAAGGGGAGGACAAGCAGTACCTCGTACTTCGCATCGTCGCCCAGCAGGACCTCGTGGTCCGCGTCCCGGCGTGCAACCTCGACCTGGTCGGCGTGCGTGACGTCGTCGACAAGGAGGGCCTGGACCGCGTCTTCGAGGTGCTCCGCGCGCCTCACACCGAGGAGCCCACGAACTGGTCGCGCCGCTACAAGGCCAACCTGGAGAAGCTTCACTCCGGCGATGTCATGAAGGTCGCCGAGGTCGTGCGTGACCTCTGGCGCCGCGAGCGTGACCGCGGACTGTCGGCCGGTGAGAAGCGGATGCTGGCCAAGGCGCGCCAGATCCTCGTCTCCGAGCTGGCCCTGGCCGAGCACACCAACGAGGACAAGGCCGAGGCCCTCCTCGACGAGGTGCTCGCCTCCTAGCAAGCCCTGGAAGCCCCCGGACCTCCGGTCCGGGGGCTTCTGTCTTCTCTGGCGCCCACGCCCCAGCGCCATAATCAGAAGGTGGGGCACCAGAGCACGCGGGCCGCGGCTCGTGAGGCCTATCTGCTGGGCCGCGACGAGGAGTACGTCGCGCTCCTCGAGCGCGCGCACCAGCTGGCGCTTGCCGAAGGTGACCGCCCGGCGGCTGCCCGCGACGCGTGGTGGATCGGGCACAACCTGATCTTCCGGGGCCGCCCGAGCCAAGCGGCCGGGTGGTGGGCGGTGGGGTCGCGCCTGCTGGACGAGCACGGTGTGGACTGCGTGGAGCGCGGCTACCTGCTCATCCCGGACTGGCTGCGACAGATGGGCGAGGGCGACTGGGAGGCCGGACTGGCCACGGCCGTCCGCGTTGCCGCGACCGGGGAGCGCTTCGGTGACGCGGACCTGGTCTGGCTGGCCCGGGACGACCAGGCCCGGGCGCTGGTGCATCTCGGCCGCGTCGAGGAGGGGCTTCGGCTGGTCGACGAGCTCCTGGTCGTCGTGGCGTCCGGCGTCCTCTCGCCGGTGGTCAGCGGGATCGTCTACTGCAACACGATCGCCTTCTGCCGCGACGTCTTCCAGGAGGCACATGCCCGGGAGTGGACCGACGCCCTGACGACGTGGTGTGCGGCCCGGCCGGGCATGGTCGCGCACAACGGCCTCTGTCTCGTACATCGTGCCGAGATCTTCCAGGCCCGAGGCGCCTGGGTCCAGGCCCTGGACGAGGCGCGAACCGCGGCCGAGAGGTTCACGGCCGGAGCGCTCAATCAGATCGCGCGCGGCAAGGCGTACTACCGGCAGGGGGAGATCCACCGTCTGCAGGGGCGGCTGGACGACGCCGAGCGTTGCTACGACGAGGCCGACCGCAGCGGTTGCCAGCCCCAGCCCGGGCGGGCGATGCTCCGCCTGGCCCAGGGGGCGTCGGACGCCGCGGCAGCCGCCCTGCGGCGAGCTCTCGCCGAGCAGACCGGACCGCTGCCACGAGCGGCGTTGTTGCCCGACACGGTGACCGCGATGCTGGCGGTGGGGGACCTCGACGCGGCGGAGGCCGCCTGCCGCGAGCTTGGCGAACTGGTCCGGCGTACGCGGAGCGGCATCCTGGCCGCGCGCACCGAGCACGCTCGCGCCTGTGTCGCGCTCGCGCGAGGAGAGGTGCCGGCGGCGCTGGCCGCAGCGCGCGCCTCCTGGCAGGGCTGGCACCAGCAGGACGCTCCCTACGACGCCGCGCGGGCGCGGGTGCTGATCGCCCTGTCGTGTCGCGCGCTCGGCGACGAGGAGACCGCGCGCACCGAGCTGAGGCTGGCCCGGGAGGTGTTCGCCGACTGCGGAGCGGTGCTCGACATACGCCAGGTTGACGAGCTCTTGCCGGGCGCCGGTGCAGCGTCTCCTGCCGGCCTGTCGGTGCGGGAGCTCGAGGTGCTGCGACTCGTGGCGGCCGGCAGCAGCAACCGCCAGATCGCGGGTGTCCTGGTGATCAGCGAGCGCACCGTTGCCCGGCACCTGCAGAACATCTTCGCCAAGCTGGGCGTCAGTTCGCGCACCGCGGCGAGCAGCTTCGCGTACGAGCACCACCTGGTCTGACGGCCTCATCTGAGGCGTGAAATGACCACGCTCCTGCCGTCGGGTTGGTCATTGCGTCCGATGCCCGCGCTGCTGCGCCGGTCCTAGCGTCGACCCACGGTCCGAGAGCCGGACCGCCGTCGAGAAGGAGCCAGACCATGTACGTCGTCGCCCAGCACCAGATTCTCGTTCCCGAAGTCGCCTTTCCCCGAGGTGAGCGGCTGATCTCCGGCCAGGGCGCACCCGAGGGTGTCCGCGTCCTGCAGTTCTACCCGAGCAGCGATGCCTCGCGGGTCACGTGCCTCTGGGAGGGCCCGTCGGTGGAGGCCGTGCAGCGTTTTGCTGACGACACCCTCGGCGACTCGGCGGTGAACACCTGCTACGCCGTCGACGCGGACCAGGCCTTCGCCGAGCGGCCGCTCGGTCTGCCGGCGTCGCCTGCCCTCGCGTCCTGAACACTGCTCGTGCGGTTGGATGGGGGCCGTGCGCACCGTCCTCGTCTCCCATCTCGACGACGAGGTGCTGCTCGGGCGCACGCTGCGCGAGCACGCCCTCGCCGTGGAGGTCCCCGACGGCGTGTACGTCGTGCTCGACCCGGCCGTGCCGCTGGTCCCCGCCGCGTTCGTGGCCGACCTCGCCGACCGCGTCCGTACGACGGGCCGGCCACACGCCGGCGTACGTCCCGTGACCGACACGGTCAAGCTGGTGCGGGAGGGGCTGGTGGGGGAGACCGTCGACCGCGAGGGACTCTGGCAGCTGGCCGCCCCTGTCGTGCTGCCCGCTCCGCGGGATCTGCCAGGGACCCTCGTCGAGCTGGTGGCCGCGCTGGACGACGTGGTGCTCGTGGAGGCGCCGCCGCTGGCGCGGCGGGTGGCGGACGTCTCCGACCTCCGCCTTCTCGAGGGGCTCGCACGAACTGACTAGGTGAGGCCTCCTAGCTCACCAAGAGTCTCCGCCAGCGCGACGTCCTCGGGGAACGTGATCTTCAGGTTCGTCGCCGGCGCCTCGACGGCCCGGATGCGCAGGCTGCTGTAGCGCTCGACGCACGACGCCGTGTCGGTGCCCTTGAACCCGTCCCGGTCAGCCTCGCGGTAGGCGGCCAGCAGCTCGCGGGCACGGAACGCCTGCGGTGTCTGCACGCCGACGACGCCGGTCACCGGTCGGCCGTCGGCCGTGATGACCCCGTCGATGACGCGCACGGGGATCGCGCCGCCGACGTCGTGAGCAGCCTCGACGACGGCAGCCCACAGCTCTGGTGACGCCAGGGGTCGCGCCAGGTCGTGGATCGCCACCACGTCGATCTCGCCCGCGTCGACGAGGTGAGCAAGGGCCTGGAGGGCGTTCCACTCCGAGTCGTGCCGCTCCGCACCGCCCAGGACCAGCGTCGCCTTGCCCAGCCGCGGCCGCAGCGCGGGTAGGTCCTGACTCCGCGCGACCACGACGACGTGCGCGACGCTCGACACCTGGCGGATCGTGTGCAGTGACCACTGCCACACCGGGGTCCCGGCGAGCGGCAGCAGCACCTTGTTGGCGTCTGCGCCGACTCGGCTGCCTGAGCCGCCACCGAGAAGGACGGCGGCTGTGCGGAGGATCACGCGGACCATCCTGGGTGTTGTGAGGCGGTGAGCGGAAGTTGACGCCAACACCGCACTGGTCGTCGCACAACCGAAACCGACCCGAAACACGGGTTACCTACCGTTCACGCATGGCTCACCCGACCCAGGGCGTGACGACGCACTGCCCGTACTGCTCGTTGCAGTGCGGCATGCGGTTGTCCCCGAAGCGCGCCGGCGTGGAGGTAGGGCCTTGGGAGGAGTTCCCGGTCAACCAGGGCGCGATGTGCCGCAAGGGCTGGACGTCCGCTGCTCTGCTCAGCGACCGAGAGCGCGTGACCACGCCGCTGGTGAAGGCGAACGGCACCTTCCGCAAGGCGAGCTGGGACGAGGCGCTCGACCTGGTCGCCTCGCGCCTCCGGGCGCTGCAGGAGGCGCACGGCAAGGACTCCGTGGCGGTCTTCGGCGGTGGCGGCCTGACCAACGAGAAGGCCTACCAGCTCGGCAAGTTCGCGCGCGGGGCGCTGGGCACCAGCCAGATCGACTACAACGGCCGCTGGTGCATGTCGTCCGCGGCGTCGGCGGGCAACCGAGCGTTCGGGGTGGACCGCGGCCTGCCGTTCCCCCTCGCCGACCTCGCCAAGACCGACGTACTCGTGCTCGTCGGGTCCAACCTCGCCGAGACGATGCCGCCCGCAGCGCGCTACCTCGACGAGCTGCGCGCCCGCGGCGGCAAGGTGGTCGTGGTCGACCCGCGTCACACGTCCACGGCCGCGCGCGCCGACGTACACCTGCAGCCGGTTCCCGGCACCGACCTGGCCCTAGCGCTGGGGGTGCTGCATGCCGCCGTCGCCGGGGGCTACGTCGACGAGGAGTACGTCGCGGCGCGGACCACCGGCTTCGACGCGGTGCGCACAGAGGTCGCGTCGTGGTGGCCCGAGCGCGTCGAGCGGATCACGGGGGTCGGCGCCGACGACGTGCGGGCGTTGGGGCGGATGCTCGGTGAGGCGGAGTCGTTCATCGTGCTCACCGCCCGGGGCGCTGAGCAGCACGCGCAGGGCTCCGACACCGTGCTCGGCTGGATCAACGTGGCGCTCGCGCTGGGGCAGTGCGGCAAGCCGCACTCGGGCTACGGCTGCCTGACCGGACAGGGCAACGGCCAGGGCGGCCGCGAGCACGGGCAGAAGGCCGACCAGCTGCCCGGCTACCGGATGATCGACGACCCGGCGGCCCGCGAGCACGTCGCCGGCGTGTGGGGCATCGAGCCGGACTCCCTTCCAGGCAAGGGGAAGTCTGCCTACGAGCTGCTGACCAGTCTCGGCATCGACGACGGTCCGCGGGCGCTGCTCGTCTTCGGCTCGAACATCGTCGTGTCCGCCCCCAATGCGAACCTGGTCACCGAGCGGCTGGACTCGCTCGACCTGCTCGTCGTGTGCGACTTCGTCCTCAACGAGACCTCGGCCCGAGCCGACGTGGTCCTCCCGGTCACGCAGTGGGCCGAGGAGACGGGCACCATGACCAACCTCGAGGGTCGCGTCATCCTGCGCAACAAGGCGATAGACCCTCCCGCCGGGGTACGCAGCGACCTCGATGTGATGGCCGGCCTGGCCGAGCGGCTCGACTCGCCCGTGCGGTTCTCGACCGACCCGGTGGAGATCTTCGACGAGCTCGGGCGTGCGTCGAAAGGCGGCCCCGCCGACTACAGCGAGGTCACCTACGAACGGATCACCAGCGAGCACGGCGTGTTCTGGGGTGCGGAGACGATGTTCCTCGACAGGTTCGCGCACGCCGACGGCAAGGCTCGCTTCCTTCCCGTCACGCATCGCGGCACCGCCGAGCCCACAGACGACGACTATCCGCTGCACCTCACCACCGGGCGCGTGCTCGCGCAGTACCAGTCCGGAGCCCAGACCCGTCGCATCAAGGAGCTCGGCGACACCGGGCCGTTCGTGGAGCTGCACCCGATGCTGGCCTCACGGCTGGGCATCGCGGACGCCGAGCCGGTCGCCGTGTCGACGCGTCGTGGCTCGATGGTCGCCCCGGCGAAGGTGAGCACCGCGATCCGGCCCGACACGATCTTCGTGCCGTTCCACTGGGTCGGCGCCAACCAGCTCACCAACGACGCGCTCGACCCTGCGTCGAGGATGCCGGAGTTCAAGGTCTGTGCCGCGTCCATCACGTCGGTCAGGGAGCCGGCATGAACAAGACTGTCATCGTCGGTAACGGCATGGCCGCCACGCGTCTCGTCGAGGAGCTCGTCGCGCGCCGGTACGACGGCCAGGTCACCGTCATCGGTGAGGAGCCGCATCCGGCGTACAACCGGATCCTGCTGTCGGCCGTGCTCGAGGGCACGCACCCGATCAGCGAGCTCACGCTGCGCCAGCCGGACTTCTACGCCGCCAACGGCGTCGAGGTCGTCACGGGCATGCGCGTGGCGAACATCGACCGCAACGCCCGCACCGTCGTGCTCGACGACCACAGCGAGCTCTCGTACGACAACCTCGTCCTGGCCACCGGCAGCATCCCGACGCTGCCGCCGATCCGCGGCCTGGTCGGCATGGACGGGCAGCTCCACCCCAAGGTGCACGCGTTCCGCAGCATGGCCGACTGCCTGCGCCTCTCCGGTGCGATCCCTGATGCGAAGCGCGCGGTCGTGGTGGGAGCCGGCCTGCTGGGTCTCCAGGTGGCTCGCGCGCTGGCCATCCGCGGGGTCCAGGTCGAGGTCGTCGAGGGAAGCGACCACGTGCTAGCGAACAACGTCGGCTACCAGGCCGGCGCCGTGCTGCAGCGGTCGCTCAAGCTGCTGGGCACCGAGGTCTACACCGGCGCACGGGCGATCCGGCTCACCGAGCAGGGTCTCCGTCTCGACAACGGCTACACCCTCGACACGGACCTCGTCGTCCTTACGGCAGGCGGCCGTCCGTCGACGGCGCTTGCGAAGCGGGCCGGCCTGATGGTGCGTCGTGGCGTGGTCGTCGACGCGCAGCTGCGCACGGTCCTGGACGACAGCATCTACGCGATCGGCGACTGCGCCGAGCACCGGGGGCGCATCACCGGCTTCGTACCTCCGGCGTGGGAGCAGGCCGGCGTGCTGGCGTCGGCGCTGACCGGCGGCCAGCAGGAGTACGACGGCTCGCGGATCGTCGCGCGGCTTCGCGCCACCGGCCTCGACGTCGCGGTGATGGGTGATCCCGAGCACACCGAGGGCGAGACGGTCGAGCTGGCCAACCCCGTCCGCGGCTCCTACCGCAAGGTCGTGGTGCGCGACGGCGTCCTGGAGGCCGCCGTGCTGATCGGCGACCTGTCGCGCGTGGGCCTGCTCACCCAGCTCTACGACCGCCGTACGGTGCTGGGCTCCGAGGACCCTGGCTGGCTCCTGCTCGGCGACCGTCCCGAGGGCGAGAGCAGCACCGCTCTTCCCGACGACGCCGAGGTCTGTGCGTGCGCTGGAGTCTCGGCTGGCGCGATCCGGGCGTGCACCTCGCTCGAGCATGTGGTGAGCACCACACGAGCGACCACGGGCTGTGGAGGCTGCAAGGAGACGGTGTGCAAGCTGGTCGGGAGCCTGGCCGAGGTCGCCGGGTGAGCAACCGTTTTCCTCCCTGAAACAAACGGAAACAAACTCTGCAACGTCCTCTTCCTACCGTTCTACCAACAGCATGGAAGGACGGGGTTCGCATGACGCACCTTCGTAGGAAGCTCATCGTGGCCGGCAACGGCATGGTCGGACACCGGTTCGTCCAGGCCGCCATCGAGCGTGGCCTGACCGAGCGCTACGACGTGCTCGTGCTCGGTGACGAGCCGCGCCCGGCGTACGACCGCGTGGCCCTGACCTCGTTCTTCGAGGCGTCGAGCGCCGACGAGCTGTCGCTGCTGCCCGAGGGCTCCTACTCCGACCCGCGCGTGGAGCTGCGGCTGACGACGGCCGTCGAGGCGATCGACCGCGATGCGCAGAAGGTCACGCTCAGCGACGGCCTCGTCGAGGAGTACGACGTGCTGGTGCTCGCCACCGGTGCCCGCCCGTTCGTGCCACCCATCCCCGGCCACGACCTGGACGGCTGTTTCGTCTACCGCACGATCGAGGACCTGGAGGCGATCCGCGAGGCGTCGACGACGGCCACGGCCGGTGTCGTGATCGGTGGTGGCCTGCTCGGCCTCGAGGCGGCCAACGCGCTGCTGCAGCTCGGCCTGCAGACCCACGTCGTGGAGATGGCTCCGCGGCTGATGCCGGTGCAGCTCGACGACGCCGGGGGTCAGGGGCTCTCGCGTCTCATCGAGAGCCTCGGCGTCCGGGTGCACACCGGGGCCAGGACCCGGGGCGTCGCCGAAGCCGATGGCAAGGCCGTAGGTCTCGACCTCGAAGACGGTCGCATCGACGCCGGGGTCGTCGTCTTCTCCGCCGGCATCCGGCCGCGTGACGACCTCGGCCGCGCGGCCGGTCTCGACCTCGCGGAGCGCGGGGGAATCCTGGTCGACCCGACCTGTCGCACCAGCGACGAGCACATCTACGCGATCGGCGAGTGCGCGGCGCCGGGCGGGATGATGTACGGCCTGGTCGCGCCCGGCTACTCGATGGCGGAGGTGGTCGTCGACACGCTGCTCGGTGGTGACGGCTCCTTCGAGGGCGCCGACATGTCCACCAAGCTCAAGCTCCTCGGTGTCGACGTCGCCAGCTTCGGCGACGCCTTCGCGCGCACGCCGGGATCCCTCGAGCTGGTGTACGCCGACGCCGTGGCAGGGGTCTACAAGAAGCTCGTCGTCTCCGAGGACGCCACCAGGCTGCTCGGCGGGATCCTCGTCGGCGACGCCTCGTCGTACGGCGTGCTGCGGCCGATGGTGGCCAGCGGTCTCGCGCTGCCGGAGAACCCCGAGGACCTGATCCTGCCCGCGAGCCGCGGCGGGGCTCAGATCGGCATGCCGGACGAGGCCGTCGTGTGCTCGTGCAACAACGTCACCAAGGGCGACCTCTGCGGAGTCATCGACGCCGGCACCTGCGACACCGTGGCCTGTCTGAAGAAGTGCACCAAGGCCGGCTCCACCTGCGGGTCGTGCGTGTCGGTGATGAAGAACATCCTCGACGAGCGGCTCGAGGCCGCCGGCGTTGCGGTCAACAAGGGCATCTGCGAGCACTTCGGGGTCTCGCGGCAGGAGCTGTTCGAGATCATCTCGATCCACGGCTACAAGACGTTCGACGACGTCGTCACCGGTCACGGCCACGGCCGCGGCTGCGACGTCTGCAAGCCTGCCGTCGCGAGCATCCTGGCGAGCCTGCTCAACCACCACGTGCTGTCGAGCGACGCGGTGGCCCTGCAGGACACCAACGACGCCTACCTGGCGAACATCCAGAAGAACGGCACCTACTCGGTCGTGCCCCGCATCCCGGGTGGAGAGATCACCCCGGAGAAGCTGATCGTGATCGGCGAGGTGGCCAAGGAGTTCGGGCTCTACACCAAGATCACCGGCGGTCAGCGGATCGACCTCTTCGGCGCTCGCATGGAGCAGCTGCCCGAGATCTGGCGCCGCCTGGTCGACGCCGGGTTCGAGTCCGGCCACGCCTACGGCAAGTCCCTGCGCACGGTGAAGTCCTGCGTCGGCTCGACGTGGTGCCGCTTCGGCGTACAGGACTCGGTCAAGCTCGCGATCGACCTGGAGAACCGCTACCGCGGCCTCCGGTCGCCGCACAAGCTCAAGGGTGCCGTCAGCGGCTGTGCCCGGGAGTGCGCCGAGGCGCGCGGCAAGGACTTCGGCGTGATCGCGACGGAGAAGGGCTGGAACCTCTACGTCTGCGGCAACGGCGGTGCGACGCCCGCGCACGCGCAGCTGCTGGCGGGTGACCTCGACACCGAGACGCTCGTGAGGTACCTCGACCGGTTCCTCATGTACTACATCCGCACCGCCGACCGGCTCCAGCGCACCTCTGTGTGGCTGGACGGCCTCGAGGGCGGGCTCGACCGGGTCAAGGCGGTCGTCGTCGACGACGCGCTCGGGCTCGGTGGGGAGCTGGAGGCCGCGATGGCTCACCACGTCGACACCTACTTCGACGAGTGGAAGGCCACGCTCGACGACCCGGAGAAGCTGGCCCGCTTCGTCTCCTTCGTCAACGCCCCCGGCGTTCCCGACCCCAGCATCTCCTTCGAGGTCGAGCGCGAGCAGATCAAGCCGGCCATGGGCGAGGAGCCGGTCGAGCTAGGCAGCACGATCCCGGTCGGTGCCCCGTGAGTGGCCGCGACGGAGGCGTCGCGGCCGCGGCTGCTCGACCGGCGAAGTCGGTGTGGACTCGCATCTGCCCGCTCGAGGAGCTCCCTGTCGAGCGAGGCGTGACGGCGCTCGTGCACGGCCAGGCGGTCGCGGTGTTCCGCACCCACGACGACCACGTCTATGCGCTGGGCAACCACGACCCCTTCAGCAAGGCCTCGGTGCTGGCGCGCGGGATCGTGGGCACTCGCGGTGACGTGCCGTTCGTGGCGTCACCGATGCACAAGCACCCGTTCGACCTGCGCACCGGACAGTGCCTCGACGACGAGTCGGTCCGCGTTCCGGTGTACGACGTGCAGGTGCTCGACGGACTGGTGCACGTGGGCCAGAGGTCCTCTCCGTGAAGGGCTACCGCGTCGGCATCACCTCGGCCCGCAAGATCGAGGAGCTCGCTGCACTGCTCGAGCGCCGCGGGGCCATCGTCGAGTCGGCGCCCGTGCTCAGCATCGGCACCGGCGGCATCGACGAGCGGGCGCTGAGGGCGGCCACCGAGGCGGTCATCGCCCAGCCGGTCGACATCTTCGTGGCAACCACCGGAGTGGGGATCCGGGGCTGGTTCGAGGCTGCCGAGAGATGGGGACTTCTCGACGACCTGCTCGCCCGGTTGCGGGAGGCCGAGATCCTGGCGCGCGGCCCGAAGTCGGTCGGCGGCTTGCGGGCCTACGGCCTTCGCGAGCTGTGGAGCCCGGACTCGGAGAGCATGGACGAGATGCTCGCGCACCTGCGGGGCCGGGAGGTCGCGGGCCAACGCATCGTCGTCCAGGAGCACGGGCTGTCGCTCTCGATGTCCGCCGAGGCTCTCCGCGTGCTCGGTGCCGACGTCGACATCGTCACCGTCTACCGCTGCGAGCCGGCCGGTGACCTCGCGCCCGTCTTCAAGCTGGTCGAGCGCATCGCCGACCGCGAGGTCGACGCCGTGACGTTCACCTCCGCCCCAGCAGTCTCCACGCTGATGCAGGTGGCCTCCGCTGCGGGTCGCCGTGAGCGCGTGATCGACGCGTTCCACGACGGCGTGCTCGCGACGTGTGTAGGCCCGGTGACCGCTGCCGCGTTCGAACCCTGGGGGGTCCCGACCGTGCAGCCCGAGCGCGCGCGTCTCGGGCCGATGGTCCGCGCGCTGGAGGACGAGCTACGCAAGCGTCATGAGGGCACCGTGATGATGGTCGGTGGCAAGCGGCTGTTGCTGCGCGGCGGCCGGGTGTACGTCGACGGCGTCGAGGTGCGTCTCTCCGGTGCCCCGCTCGCGGTGCTGCTCGCGCTGGCCGACCGGCCCGGCGTCGTGCTGTCGCGCAAGCAGCTGATGGTCCACCTGCCCAGCGGCCAGGCCGGAAGCGAGCACGCGGTCGAGATGGCTGTGGCGCGGCTGCGCAGCGCGGTCGGGCAGGGCGTCGTGCAGACCGTGGTCAAGCGCGGCTACCGGGTGCCGGCCGCATGACGATCCCCGCACTCGTCGCCGTCGCCCACGGCACCCGCAACCCGGCCGGCCCAGAGGTGGTCGAAGCGCTGACGGCGCAGGTGCGCCGCCGCCTCCCGCAGGCCGAGGTGCACACGTCGTACGTCGAGCTGAACGAGCCGTCCTTCTCCGACGTGATGGCCCAGCAGCACGGACCCACCGTCGTCGTACCCCTTCTGCTGTCCAGCGGCTTCCACATCAACCACGACCTGCCGCGCATGGCGGCCGATGCGGACGTGCCCGTGCGGATCGCACGCCCCCTCGGCCCGCACCCGCTCCTCGCTGCCCTCATGTGTCAGCGACTCCAGGCCGCCGGCGCCCGCCGTGGCGACGCGGTCGTGATGGTCGCCGCCGGGTCGAGGGATTCCGACGGACTGGTCGACACGATCGCCATGGGTCGGCTGCTGCAGGCTCACTGGGGTGCGCCGGTCAAAGTCGCGCACCTGAGCGGCAACGGCCAGCGGGTCACCGAGGCGGTCGAGAGCCTCCGGGCCGAGGGTCACACCCGCATCGCTTCGACGCCGTACCTGCTCGCGCCCGGCTACTTCGCCACCAAGGCACGCGCGCAGGCCACCGTGGCCGGCTGCCACGTCACGGCCGAACACCTGGGCAGCCACCGGCTCGTCGCCGAGCTCGTCATGCGCCGCTACCTCGCCCTGGCTAGCCGCCAGGTCGCTGCCTGACCGCCGGGTCAGGCGGCCATCGGTGGTGGTCTCTCGCGGATCCAGCCTCCGGCGTAGATGGTGCGTGGGGGTGGGTGGAACTCGGGGAGGCCGTCGTGGGGGTTGATCCGGATCTGCCAGGGGCTTTGGTGGATCAGGGTGTGGTGTTTGCGGCAGAGCAGGACCAGGTTTGCCAGGTTGGTGGGGCCGCCGTCGGCCCAGTGCACGACGTGGTGGGCATCGCAGGCCTCGGGACGGCGTCGGCAGCCCGGGAAGGCACAGTGCCGGTCCCGGAGCACGAGCATCAGCCAGATCGCGGTCGTGACGAGGCGTTGGGCCCGGCCGGCGTCCAGGATCAGCGACCCGCCCCCGAACACGACGGGGATGACGTCGGCATCGCACGCGAGTCGTCGGACCGCGGCGACCGAGAGGCGTTGCCCTTCCAGGAGCTGCCCACCGACCCGCGCGGTGGTGTCGGCACGGAGCTGGTGCAGGGTGGTGGTCACCATGACTCGTGGTTTCGCGCCGTGGGTCTCGGGCAGGTCCCCCAGGGTTTGGAGGCGTCGGCAGGCATCGACCATCGCGTCGACCAGCCGGGCACCATGCTCACGGGGGTCGGACCCGTCGTGGGAGCACAGGGGGTCGGGGCAGGTGCCGCGCTTGGTGCCCGAGGGTTGGGTCCAGTCCCGTGGACCCGGTGTGCCGCCACAGGCACCGGGCTCGGACTGCACCGGCTTGGTCAGCGGGAGCAGGGTCTCCTTGATCAGGGCGATGTCCTCGATGGTGGATTGCATCTTGAACCAGCCCCCGCCGTGCCGGGTCTCCCCGAACGCCGCGGTCCGGTTGTGGTGGGCTGCGCGTTCGTTCTTGTCCAGGTCGGGCTCGGAGCCCAGGAGTTCTCCGTCGGGGTCGATCCGCTCCAGCACGTCGTCCCAGGTCCGGATCAGCTCGGTCGCGTCCAGCACCCGCGCCAACTCCAACAGGTCGGCCTCGGCCGCGGCCCGCAGACCCGTGTGGTGGGGCAGGGAGTGCACCTTCGCGGTGATGACCTGGGCCTTGGTCGGCGACAACCACCCCGTCCCCATCGCCTGCGCGGTGGCCGGCATCGACTCCAACCGGTGCGACAGCTTCACCAACCCCGGACCACTGCCCTTGAAGCCACCCGTCGTTGCGGTCAGGAAGTCCTTCGGCGACGCCCACCCCACGCCCTCGACAGCACGAGCGAAACAGTCTCGTCCAGCGACCCCCGCGGTGATCGATCCCGCCACCGCCGCGACCTGCGCCAGCACCTCGACCACCCGCACCTGGTCATCCCCGGACACCTCGCCAGGATCGAGGTCAGCCAGTGCCCGCACCGCAGCCAGCGCGGCCTGCGCCTGCCCAACTGCGGTGGTCTGCTCCATGCCCCAAACGCTATGCGAAGCCCCCGACAGTTTTGATCTCGGCGACCTTCCTGATCAGACCTAACTCGCGCAGCATGGGTAGAGGGTCTGCCCAGAGTTTGGTTGACACCTGACCTGTGAGGATTCGTCCTCGCTGGAAGGATGTCGCTGTGCCCAAGCCCTATCCCCGAGAGTTCCGCGGCGACGTCGTGGCAGTCGCCCGTAAGGGCGAAGCTCCGCTCAAGCAGATCGCGAAAGACTTCGGGATCTCCGAGGGCTGCCTCCACAACTGGATGAAAGCTGCTGATGTCGAGGACGGCAATCGTCCCGGTGTCACGAAGAAGGAGTCCGATGAGCTGCGCGAGTTGCGCAAGCGCAATCGGACTCCGGAGCACGGACTCTTGGCTCACGTACGACGAGGTTGTCGCGGAACTCGTCAGCCTTGCCAATTGGGCTCGCGTCGCAGAAGACCCGCTGACGACGCGCGAGAAGTTGTTGTTCATGAAGGATTGACCCCGTCGGCGATTGCCAACGGACCCTGACTCTATGCAGACCCGTGACAAGGCCCGACCAGATCGGACCTGTCGCCGGCCGCGTCCTTCTGCCGCGAGCAGGCGACCCGTGTTACCGAGGAACTGCCCTTGATCGGGCTAGCCAGGGTCGCGTGTGGCCGGGTGAAACAGACGGATCTTGTCGATGCGGTCGTCGCGGTGGGACATCAGCCAGAGCACTGCTGGTGGACAGTGGTGCGGATCCCACGGGGGGCTGATCAGGTCTGCTTCGAAGATGGTGATGCGGCCACCGGCGACGACCTGGTCCAGGCGCTGTCGGACTCCCGCCTGCCGGTCGGATTCCATGATGCGGGGCAGAAGATCGCGTCCGCTTGCTCTTTGTCCTTGCGGCCCGATGAGCAGCAGGTCGGGCGTGCTCGCAGCCGCCAATGTCGAGTGGAATTGGTCCTTCTCGGCCGAGGTCAACAGTTCGTGGGCATCGCGGCGCCGTGCGGCTGTAAGAGCGACGACCTCGGTGTGGTCGGCGTCGGTGGTCGCCTTGAGGGCGTGGACGAGTTTGGTGCGCGCCTGGTTGAGCCTGCTGCGGACGGTCCCGACGGGCACCTCGCAGACGGCTGCGATCTGCTCATATGAGCTGGCGCTGGTGAAGTACCGCAGGAGTATGACGACTCGGAGGGGCTCGGTCAGATCCGCGAGTGCGGTCCAAACCCAACCGCGCAGTGCGAGGTCGTCGAGGGTCTGTTCAGGAGTCCGCTCCGGTGAGGGCGGATCGTGGGCGGGGTCGAGTGGGGTTTCCCTTCCGGTGGGACGCCGGATCATGCTCAAGGCAGCGTTGCGGGTAATCGCACGCAGCCAGGGGCCGGCCGCAGACGGATCGCGCAGGTCGCCGATGCGACTGAGACCTACCAGGGTTGCGTCTTGAACGGCGTCCTCGGCATCAGGGCCCCAGCCCAAAGTCATAAGGGCAACTGAGCGCATGCCCGGACGATGCCGCTCCAGCAAGAGCCCGAGTGCGGCCGCATCGCCCGCTCTGGCAGCCTCCACCAAGTCTGCGTCAGCCGGCACGGCGCTGAACTCCATCTGGCCATCATCGAAGGTCGGTGAGATTCCCGCACCCCAAAATCGAACTTTCGTGACGACTGATCCATCTCCATGGCACGACGACCGCCAGCCGAGGCTGTCACCGAGCCGAAAGAGACCAACATGAGAATCCACGTGCAAGACACCGAGCTGTACGTCGACATCGAAGGGGTCCAGCTCCGCGTCAACGGCAACATGCTGGTCGAGCAGCCAACGATCCTGGTGTTGCCCGGCGGCCCCGGCTTGGACCAGGGTTACCTTCGACCGGGACTCCGCGCGCTGAGTGCAGACGCCCAGGTGGTGTTCATCGATCTGCGCGGCCAGGGCCGCTCCGCCCGCCCGCCGGTGGAGACCTGCACCCTAGAGCAAATGGCCGACGACGTGGCCGGGCTGTGTGCGCTGCTGGGTATCGAAGCGCCCCTCGTATTCGGGCACTCAGCAGGCGGGTTCGTCGCCCTGCACCTCGCGTTGCGGCATCCGAGCCTGATCGGCGGGCTGATCCTGTGTGACACCGCACCCACACTGGCCCCCATACCAGACGACAACCCGCCTCCCGGCCTAGCCCAACGTGCATCGGCCGAGGCAGCTCAGGCCGCCGCCAGATTGTTTGGGGGTGACTTCTCCGCTGAGAGCGTGGCCAACTTCAACCGACTGGTCGCACCCTTTTATGCCGGTCCCCAACACACGGAGATCCCGGGGCATCTCATGTCGCTGTCCACCTTCTCCGGTGACATCGCGCAGTACTTCTTCACCGAGCTCGCGCCTCGCTTCGACCTACGCCCACGCCTAGCCGACATCAACGTGCCCACCCAGGTAATCGTCGGACAACACGACTGGGTATGCCCTCCCGCGGCCAGCCGAGCGCTCGCCGGCGGGATCCCCAACGCCCGGCTCAACGAGATCGCCGGTGCAGGGCACTTTCCCTTCTCAGAAGAGCCAGATGCTTTCCTCGCCGCTGCTCGCCAACTCCTTGATCGCGCCATGGGTGGATGACGACATCGCCGGACCAGCAGACCTCTCCACAGCAGTCCGACGCACTCACCTGGCTGACAGTGAGCCATACACATCTGCGTCTTTGCGCCGGCTGGGGTCGCAGTCGCCGGCCGCGCTCGGGGCTAGCGTCGATCAAGATGCCTCGCGCTGTGTGCGGCGGTCCGGTGCGAAGGCTGGGTCGTCAGGCGGCCGCGGAGTTGCCATGTCGAACAGCGCGCTGCTGCCCTTCCAACCCGAGTCGATGTCGGCCTCGCAGTTGGCTGCGGTCTCCTTCCTGGCCCGGTACTCCGGGCACACCCACGAGCTCTACACCTACGAGCTTCGGCGCTGGTGCGAGTGGTGCGAAGCAAACCGCCTGGACCCGTTGATCGGTATTCAGCGGGCGCACGTGGAGCTCTATGTGCGGCACTTGGTCCAGTCCGGGCCGTCGGACTCATCGGTCAACACGATGATGAACGGGGTGCGCGGGTTCCTTCCGGTTCGCTCACATCGACGCACTGCGCGCCTCCGAGGCTGCAGCGGTGCAGATCGAGGACTACCGCGAGACCCTGCGCGGTCATCGCGACCTGCATCTGGTCGGCAAGGGCAGCAAGCCCGCGACCATGCCGCTGACCGTGCCCGTTCTGAGGGCCCTTTGGTGTTGCGACCGACCTCGGGCATGCCGATCGACAGGCGCGACTGCTACTGCATGGTCGTGCGCATCGCGAAGGAAGCCAGGATCCCGCGGCACATCAGTCCCCACTCACTGCGACACGCGGCGATCACCAACGCCTTGGACGCTGGCGTACCACTTCGTGACGCTCAGATCCTCGCCCGGCACGCCGACCCACGCACCACCGAGCACTACGACCGTGCCCGCGGAAACCTCGACCGGCACGGCGTCCATTTCCTCACGGCAACGACGCCCGGGTTTAAGCGTTGATTATCCAATTCGATAACGATACCTTGGGTGGGTGAAGCAGGCAGTCGACATCGACACGCGCGAGGTCATTGCGCTTCTCCGGCGCGCGGTGACCACTAGCGGGATGTCGCAAGCGGTGTTCGCGCACGCTCTTGGAACATCGGCATCCCGGTTGTCCACGTACCTGACTGGTACCACTCGGCCGTCGGCACACTTCTGCATGCGTGCTCGACGACTGGCGCAGGGCCTCGAATCCGCGGTCGCCCTTGGCCTCATGTCCGCCCCCGCGACGGCGACGGCGCTGGGGGAACAGTTGCAAGCAGGTGATTCGGAGTGGGCATGGCGGATGCTTCTTCAGGGGCGTGACCACCTACGGCTGATGCTGGACAAGGACGGCGATCAGCTGATCGCCTCTTGGGAGGCCGCACCTGGGTCGACCGGATCGCACGAGTTCGACGCATTGCTCGCTGCACTTGCGCGACACGAGTTCCAGGCCGCCGGCCGAAGCGCCCCCGAATGGACGCACATTGACCCCCTGCCTCAGCCATGGATTCCGGAGCACCCATTCCTCAGCACCGATCGGGCAATGGCAAAGACACCTGAGTGGCTTCGCGAGCTGAACATCTACATCCCCGAGCGCGACCTGGTCACAGCGTGACTAGGGGGACGGAACGGTACGAGTTCAACGCCGCCGAAGTCACCGACCTACTTGCGCAACTGAATCGGCGGCTCGAGCAACGTGGGGTCGCAGCCTCCATATTCGTTGTCGGCGGCGCCGCGGTCGCGGCGACTGGCGTGAGGGGCGACCGCCTCACCGCGGATATCGACGCGATCACTGGCGAGCAGGCTGTACTCGAGGAGGCGGCCGCCATCGCTGTGGAGCGTGTGCTGCCGGAGAACTGGCTGAACCCCAATGCCCGAATGTGGATGCCGCCGCTACCCGACGGCGTCCTGGATCCCCCGGCGCGCCCCGGGCTCCAGGTCACGTACGCAGACGACGGGTTCCTCCTCGCCACCAAACTGATCGCTCAGCGCGCCAACGACCTCGAAGCACACATTCGGCGCTACTACACCGACCGAGCCGCCCTGGAGCATCGTGGATGGCAAGGACGTCGACCGGGAACTCGGCCTGCTAGCCAAAGACGCCGCTCGCCTGCTCAAGCGTCGAGGCGCGTCATAGTGCCGCGTAAGCCGCCGCCGCCTAGGACGGATGTGTGTCGGGCGCCGTGCTCACGCGAGCGACGGCGTCGAGCCAACGCCCGCAACTGCCTGCGGCAGTAGGCACCCTGAATCGTTCGTAGACCCCGTGGCGCATCGATTGAGACTGTGTAGGTCAGAACGCAATCCGTGCCGTCGGCTCGAAGGCGAGCCTCGTGTGACCCGCGGGTTCGGCCCTGCAGCTCGATCGCAACGATGTGCCGTTCGCCTGGCACAGCGTTGGTGACCTGCAGGCGCGTGGGTCGTCGGCCACGCATCGCCAGCTCATACCCGAGCTCAGCGTTCCCGGTTCACCCCACTCCCGGACGAGGCGAACGCGCGGCTCCACGACGGGTTGCTGACTCGGGGTCGCCAGCACTGTCCACACAGACGCCGGGGAGGCTGAGGTCCGAGTCTCGAGCGTGACGCTCACCCGTGACCTGAGCGGACCCTAGCGCCCCTTCAGCCGGACCGCGTGAGCTCCCGGTTGCGGCGCAGGCCGGGACGCAGCTCGCCGCTGCCCGGCCGGCCCGCCACGGCGTACCCGAGGGCGACCGCGGCGAAGAGACCCATGAAGACCAGCGCGACAATGGCGTACGCCGGCCCCCAGAGGGCCACGGAGACGTCGCTCTTGACCTCGCGCTGCAAAATCAGCTTCTCCTCGATGAACGGCCGGGGGCCGCTCTCGGCGGGGTAGGCCTCGACCGGCACAGCCTCGTCGGCCGGCATGTAGACCGGAGCGGAGACCTCGGTGTGCACCGGCAGCTGCAGGCGGACCAGCGTCTTCCATGCGCCCGTTACGGGCATCGGGTCCTGGCAGCGGTACTGGTCGGCGCCGACGCGAACCGCTCGCGAGCGGACATGGCCACCGCCCTGCCACGACATGCACTCGAACCAGTAGGCGTCCTCGACGAGCTCGTCGGGCACACCGATGTCGAGGAGCGCGCGACCGTTCTCGACCGCGCCGATCGTGATGTCCGCCTCGCCGACACCTTCGGTGCGCGGCGGGACGTGGACGACGAAGACACCGACCAACGCGACCAGCCCGAGGGCGGCCAGCGCACCGCCGACGGGGCCCGTCGCCGAGACCTTCGTGCGGGTCGTGATGCGGGCGAAGGCGGCGTCCTCCTCCGAGGTGGCGGAGACGACGGAGAGCTTGAGGTGCATCCAGGTTGCGATCAGGCCGACGGCCGCACCGACGATCGCCGCCGTGAGCGCAGCCCAGCCCATCATCTGCTCGGGCCAGGCCATCGGGCGGTAGAAGTCGCTCCAGTAGTAGTCGACGACCAGGTTGGCCAGCGCGATCGCGATGCCTGCGCCCGCTGCGAACGCGACAGTCGGCCTGGCCCACTTCGCAAGCAGTGCGGCGACGACTGCGCCGCCCACCAGCAACGGGTGCTTGGGATCCGCCGCGTCCCAGACCAGGACGTTCATGCCGGCCAGGCCCCACTGGACCGCGGCGTAGCCGACCCAGGCCGCGATGACGTAGAACGGGCCCTTGTACATCGAGTACACCTGGCCGACCACGACCGCGATCGTGACGAGCACGACGTCGTTGATGAGCGGGAACTGCGGCACGCCGAACTGGTACTCGAGCAAGAACGCGACCGGGCCGACCATCAGGACCACGACCGAGACGTACTCCCAGAACCACGCGAACCTGGAGCCCCCGACCTGCTTGGCCTCGGCGACGCTGAGCAGCATCGCGTAGGGAAGCATGATCGTGCCGCCGATCATGATGATGTGCGTCGGGCCCCACTCGGTGACGTCCTGGCCGAACGCACGGTGCCACAGGTCGTCGAGCGGGAAGCCGAGCAGCGCGAGCATCGCGATCACGGCGCCGAGAGTCGGACCGAGCGGGGCACTCCATCGCCGAGTGATCCGCAGGGTACGACGCGGCATCCGCGCGTCCTTCAGGGCCATGCCCAGCGCTCCGCCGGCGAAGATCAGCATCAGGCCGAGGAAGATGAAGTAGTGCGCCGGGTTGGCCAGCGGCCCTTCGTCGCGGCCGTTCTCGATGTGCAGGCTGACGTCCCAGTAGACGCCGGTCGCCGCCGACAGCGCGCCGAGGATCGCGACACTGGTCGGGAAGACGAACCAGCGAGGACCTCCGTCGACGCGGGCGGCGGCAGTGGCGAGCCGGCCGAGGATCGTGGGCTTGTCGGCGCGCTCGCGCAGGATCAGCCAGAGGACGGCGCCGTACACGAGGACGGTGAAGACGCCCACGATGAGGACCTGGTCGATGGGGGCGCCGCCCGCGGACGGGCTCTCAGCGGCTGCGAGGAACATCGTCGCTCTCCTGGGCTATACGACAATACTGATGTAACATCGACTATGACACATTGACATTGTTACCTGTCAATGATGCCCCCGTCACACCGCGTTCATTCCTCAGCCCAGGGAGGTGAGTCATGGCCGTTCCCGTTCCTCCACCTGAGAGAATCGGCATCGTGGGGACAGCCAAGGAACTGACGATCGACCAGCTCGCGGGCGCCGTGAAGATGACGGTGCGCAACGTGCGTGCCTACGCCTCGCGCGGCCTGATCCCGGCGCCACGCCTGGTGGGCCGCACCGGCTACTACGACCAGGACCACGTCAACCGGCTGCTGCTGATCCGCGACCTCCTCGACCGCGGCTACACCCTCAGCGCGGTCGAGTCGACTCTGTCCCGCAACGCCGCCCTGCCGGCCGGTCACGCGCTGGACCTGCTCGACACCCTCTCCGACCCGCGCTCGCCCGAGGAGCCGGAGCGCATCACGGCCGACGCACTCGCGCGCCTGGCCAACGTCGAACCGCGCTCCGACTTCGTCGACCAGCTGATCCGGCTCAACCTGGTGGAGCGCCTCGACGACCAGGGCAACCTGCTCCTGCTCAAGCCCTTCGTGGTCAAGGCCGGAGCCCAGGCCGTTGCCCTCGGGCTCCAGCGCGAGTCCGTGGTCGCGTTGCTGCCGTTCCTCTCCGAGCACCTCGAGGCGATCGCCCACCGGTTCGTGGACGAGGTCAGGGCTCAGCTCTGGAAGCCCTTCGCCGAAGCCGGCATGCCGGCCGCGGAGTGGCCGGCCATGCTGCACAAGATCGAGAGCCTGCTCCCTGTCGCCTCGCAGGCCGTCGTCGCGATCTTCCGCGACAAGCTCAACGAGTGCATCGACGAGGCCATGGGCGAGGAGATCTCGGAGTTCATCGCTGAGTGAGAGTTCATTGCTCAGTGAGCGCGATGACCAGCGCGGTGGCCACCGCGGCGGCTCCCTCGCCACGACCCGTCAGGCCCAGTCCGTCGGTCGTCGTCGCGGACACGGTCACCGGCGCCCCGACGGCTTCGCTCAAGACGGCTTCGGCCTCTGCCCGGCGCGGGCCGAGCCGCGGGCGGTTGCCGATCACCTGCACCGCCACATTGCCGATCTCGTAGCCCGAGGCGCGCACGCGGCGCGCGGTCTCGGCGAGCAGCGCAGCGCCGGACGCACCAGCCCACTCGGGTTCGGCGGTCCCGTAGTTGCTGCCGAGGTCGCCCAGCCCGGCGGCGGAGAGCAGGGCGTCGCACGCTGCGTGCGCGGCCACGTCCGCGTCGGAGTGGCCCTCGAGGCCGGCGGGCTCGTCCGGGAAGTGCAGGCCGGCAAGGTACATCGGCCGGCCGTCGGCGAAACGGTGGACGTCGGTGCCGATTCCGATCCTCGGAAGGGTTGTCACGGCCTGATCATCCCCTACTCGTAACAATTCCCGTCGCAGACGCCTTGGCGGTTGGGAGACGATGGAGGTGTGAAGGAGACCCAGCGCTGGCGGGGAGCCCTGGTCGGCGTCGTCACCGGGCTGACCGGCCTGGCCGTGGCCCTGGCCGTGAGCGCGCTGATGCGCCAGCGCGTCAACCCGGTGCAGTCGGTCTCCGAGCTCGTCCGTGACCTCACTCCTGGACCTGTGGCCCACAAGCTCATCGAGCTGGTCGGCGAGCTGGACAAGCCGCTGTTGATCAGCGGTGTCACGCTCGCGATGCTCGCGCTCTCCGCCTGGGCAGGCGTGATCGCGCTCAAGCACCTGGCCGTGGGCACCCTGATGTTCCTTGCCATGGGTGCGGTCGCCGGCGTTGCGGCGGTCACGGCGCACGCCGCCTCGACCTACAGCGTGGTGCCTGTCCTGGTCGGTGCGGTGGCGTGGGTCGTCACGCTGAGCTACCTCCGGCCGTTGCCCGCCCGGGAGGTCATCGCCGAGGACCGCCGCGGCTTCCTGATCAAGGTCGGTGGCGTCGCCGCCGCCGCCGCGGTCATCGGTGCGGGTGGCCGCTTCTTCGGCAAGGCGAGGCGTGCGGTCGAGCAGACCCGGGCCCGGCTCCGGCTTCCCGTCACCGAAGGTGTCGTGCCTCCCGGCTCGCAGCTGGATGTGAAGGACCTGGGCACCTGGCGCGTCGCCAACGACTCCTTCTACCGCATCGACACGGCGTTGGTGGTGCCGACGATCCAGCCCAAGGACTGGCGGCTGCGCATTCACGGCAAGGTCGACCGCGAGCTCTCCTTCACCTACGACGACCTCCTGGCCCGGCAGCTGACCGAAGCCTGGGTGACGATCTGCTGCGTCTCCAACGAGGTCGGCGGCGACCTGATCGGCAACGCCTGGTGGAGCGGCGTGCGCATCGCCGAGCTGCTCGCCGAGGCCGGACTGCAGCCCGGTGCCGACGCCGTGCTGCAGACCTCCGACGACGGCTGGACCTGCGGCACGCCGATCTCGGCGCTCACCGACGACCGCAACGCCATGCTGGCGGTCGCGATGAACGGCCGCCCGCTGCCGCTCGAGCACGGCTTCCCCGTGCGCATGGTGGTGCCTGGTCTCTACGGCTTCGTCTCGGCCACCAAGTGGCTGGTCGACCTCGAGGTCACCAGCTTCGACAAGTTCGAGGCCTACTGGACACCCCGCGGCTGGTCCGAGCAGGCCCCGGTCAAGACCCAGTCGCGCATCGAGGTGCCGCGGGGAGGCCGGGCGATGGCCGGCGAGGTCGAGGTCGCCGGCACCGCGTGGGCACAGCACACGGGCATCGAGCGCGTCGAGGTGAGGGTCGACGGCGAGGCCTGGGTCGAGTGCGAGCTCGGCCGCGTCCCCCACGACGACACCTGGGTGCAGTGGCGCACCTCGGTGCAGGTCGACGCGGGCATCCACACGCTCGCCGTCCGTGCGACCGACAAGAGCGGCTACACCCAGACAGCGGCCAAGACCGACGTCGCCCCTGACGGCGCCACCGGCTGGCACACCATCCGATTCACCGCCGACGGGTAGACACTGGTCCCGTGACGGTCGAGCAAGCCCGCGCGGCGTACGACGAGCGCGCCTGGTCGCGCGCGGTGGAGCTCTACGCCGATGCCGGTCAGCTGGGTGCGGACGATCTCGAGCGTCACGCGATCGCCCTGATGATGCTCGGACGCATGGACGACTACTTCTCCGCCCGCGAGGCCGCCTACCACCAGCTGCTCGAGGCGGGGGACGCGGCCGGCGCCACCAAGGTCGCTTTCTGGATCGGGGCTCAGCGCATGGTGGCCGGGGAGGTCGGGCTCGGGTCGGGGTGGCTCGCTCGGGCGGAGCGGCTGGTCGCCGAGCAACCCGTGGAGGGCGTTGCGATCGGCTACGTGAGCCTGGCGCGCAACTTCGAAGCCGCCGCGACCGGTGACTTCACACGTGCCATGGCGCTCGTCGACGAGGCGGTCGCGATCGGGCGCCGCCACCGAGACGGTGACCTGCCCTGCCTCGCCCTGCACCAGCTCGGCGTGCTGCTCCTCGGTGCGGGCCGGGTCGAGGAGGGCCTCGCCCGGCTCGACGAGTCGATGCTCGAGCTCACAGCAGGCGGCGTGTCGCCGATGGTGACCGGCATCGTCTACTGCGGCGTGATCGCCGGCTGCTGGAACGTCTACGAGCTGCGTCGTGCCCAGGAGTGGACCGACGCCATGGCCCGCTGGTGCAAGGCCCAGCCCGAGCTGGGCAACTTCAACGGCGAGTGCAAGGTACGACGGGCCGAGCTCAAGCAGCTGCACGGCGAGTGGTCACAGGCGCTGGACGATCTCGCCCTGGTCGCGCCCAGCGACGTCGACCCCTGGGCGGCCGGCGCCGCCGCCTACGTGCGCGGCAACCTCGACCGGCTGCAGGGTCGCTTCGACGACGCAGAGGAGGCCTTCTCGGTGGCCTCACGTCTGGGCTGGGATCCGCAACCGGGCCTGGCGCTGCTCCGCCTCGCGAAGGGCAGCGTGCAGGCTGCTGCAGCGATGATCCGACGAGCCCTGGCCGAGCCGGCCGAGCACGGCAAGCGTGTCGAGCTGCTCGTCGGCGCGACGGAGGTGTTCCTGGCCGCCGCCGAGCTCGACGAGGGCGAGGCGACCGCGGAGGAGCTCGCGGAGCTGGCGCGGACGCTTCGCACGCCGGTCATCGAGGGCCTTGCGGCCCACGCTCGGGCCGCGGTCTGTCTGGCGCGCGGTGACCATGGGGCCGCGCTGGCGCCGGCGCGCAGTGCCTTGCAGACGTGGGTGCGGCTGCGCGCGCCCTACACCGAGGCGCGGGCACGCGTCCTGGTGGCGGAGGCCTGCCGTGCTCTCGGCGATGCCGAGTCCGCCCGTGCCGAGCTGGGCCACGCCGACGCGATCTTCACCCGTCTCGGCGCCGCGCCGGACGTGGCGCGGATGCAGCAGTCCGACGACGTGCTGAGCCCACGCGAGCTCGAGGTGCTGAGGCTGCTCGCGACGGGTGCGACCAACAAGGCGATCGCCGACAAGCTGGTGCTGAGCGAGCGCACCGTCGACCGTCACGTCAGCAACATCTTCGGCAAGCTGAGGGTCAGCTCCCGCAGCGCGGCGACGGCGTACGCCTTCGAGCGGCAGCTCGTCTAGCGGTACCCACTCGCCACCCACGAGCGGTTGGGTGGTTTCGCCGACGCGGCAGCCGGCCCGCCACTCCTACCTTCGACGAAAGACCACGTCGAGGAGGACACCATGCAGTACGACACCATCGTCATCGGAGCCGGCCAGGCCGGTCTCTCCGCCGGTTACCACCTGGCCAAGCGCGGCAAGCCGTTCCTGATCGTCGACGCCGCGGACCGCGTCGGCGGCTCGTGGCTCAACCGCTGGGACTCGCTCAAGCTCTTCACCCCCGCCGGCCACGACGGGCTGCCGGGGGTGAAGTTCGCCGGTGGCTACTCGTTCCCGTCCAAGGACGCGATGGTCACCTATCTGGAGGAGTATGCCGAGCGGTTCAAGCTGCCGGTCCGGCTCAGCGTGCGTGTGGACGGCCTGTTCCGCGAAGGTGACGGCTTCCGGGTGACTGCCGGGACCGAGTCGTTCCTCGCGAGCAACGTGGTCCTTGCGACCGGGTTCCACCGGACTCCGAAGACGCCCGACTTCGCAGCCGACCTCTCGCCCGACATCGTGCAGCTGCACGCGGCCGACTACCGCAACCCCGGCCAGCTCCAGCCCGGCACTGTCCTCATCGTGGGCGCGGGCAACTCCGGTGCCGAGATCGGCGTCGACGTCGCGCCCGAGCACAAGGTGCTGCTGGCCGGTCGCAACGTGGGCTACCTCCCGGTCGACATGCGCACGTGGCAGGGCAGGCTCGTCTTCCCGTTCGTCTGGTGGACCTGGGAGCACATCCTGCTCGAGACCAAGAAGCCCGGCCGCAAGGTCAAGGAGGAGGCGCTGAAGGGGCACGGCGAGCTCCTGATCCGCCAGAAGGAGAAGGACCTGCTGGCCGCCGGCATCGAGCGGACCGCCCGGATCGCCAGTGTCGTCAACGGCCGCCCGCTGACCGAGGAGGGGGCCGTGCTCGACGTCGCCAACGTGATCTGGTGCACCGGCTTCAAGCCCGACTTCGGCTGGATCAGCCTGCCCGGACTGGACTCGTCGGGTCGCCTGCCGAGCACGCGTGGCGCCGTCGAGGGGCAGCCGGGGCTCTACGTGCTGGGCCAGGAGTTCGAGTACATGTTCAACTCCCACACCGTCGGCGGTGTCGGCAAGGACGCGGCGTACGTCGTGCAGCAGATCGCCAGGCGCAACGCCAAGGTCTCGGCCCCCGCCTGACCTACCAGCGGCGAGTGCCCACCCGCGCGGGGAGCGGGTGGGCCTTGTCCGCGACGACGTAGGCGATGCCGCCCGACCGTCGCAGCCAGGCAGCCTCGAGCTGCGAGCGCCGGTAGGTGCGGCGGACCGTGCCGTTGCCGGGGGCGGCCGGGTCGTTGACGACGACGTCGCCGGTCGCGGTGAACCCGACGATCACCAGCAGGTGCCCGTTGGTGGACGAGATCGGGGCTCCGGTGAGCTGCCCCTTGCCGAACGCGATCGACGCGACGACGGGGATGCCGGCGGCGACGAACCGCTCGGCGTCCTGGAGGTTCGCGAGCCGGGTCACGAAAGCCTTGCCCGTGCGGGGCGCGGCATAGCCGGTGTTGAACGGCCAGTTGCCGGTGCCGTCGAAGGAGTGGTCGAAGGTCATCCGGGCGGCGTGCGCGACGAAGCGGTCCGGGTAGGACTTCCGCACCCAGGCGTACTCCGTGGCGGCGGGCAGCTTGCCGTAGTAGCCGAGCACCATCGAGGTCGAGGTGGGGGAGCACCAGGCCTCGCCGCCGCCGTCGTACTCGGGGTACTCGCCCTCGTGCGTCATCTGGGAGTACGCCGGCACCGGCAGCACGCGTCCGGCGGCGATGCCCAGCGGCTTGCTCGTCGCCGCCACGACCGTTGCGTTGCGGGAGACCACCGCGCCGATCGTCTCCAGGACAGGTCCGGCCGTCGTCCCGCGCTGCCGGAAGAACGACACGCGCAGCTGCCACTGCTTCGCGCCGCGGGAGACCACCCAGGTGTCGTAGTCGACCTTGGCTCCGCCGTCGGGCTGTGGCCGGAGGCTCTTGCGGGCCACGTAGGCGTCCGTCTGCGCCCAGCGGCTGACGTTGTCCCAGCCCGTGCTCGCGCCGGAGGGGGTGACCCCGCGGACCTCGACCCGGACCCAGCTGCTGCCGGGGGTCGTCGCCCGCCAGCTGGGCACCAGCTCGGTGAAGAGGTGCCCGGGCGTCACCAGTGGCGACGTCCAGCGGGCCACGTCGTACGTGCGACCGCGGAGGCGCTTGCTGGCGGTCGGTCTGTCGAAGACCACCTTGCCGCCGCGGCGGACGGTGCCCTGGAAGGAGCCGCGGGCGAGCTGCCCGCCGGTCGCCCACTGCTGGTAGGTCACCTGTCTCGCCGGGGCCGCCTCCGCCGGGGCGGCGCTGACCGAGGCGGCGACGAGGAGGAGGACGGCAGCCCGTCGCCGGTCCAGCAGCGATGCGAAGCGAGCGTCCGACGAGATCACGGTGCCACGATAGGCGAGTTTTCGCCTCATGAGTCAACTTTCGTCACAGCAGCCCCACGCTCCGACCCCTAGAATTGGCCGGTGACGATCCGCCTCTACGACTCCGCTGCGCGTGCCGTGCGTGACTTCGTGCCCCTCACCGAGGGTCACGTGGGCATCTACGTCTGCGGCCTCACCGTGCAGTCCGAGCCCCACGTCGGCCACGTCCGCTCCGGCGTGAACTTCGACGTGCTGCGGCGCTGGCTGGTGGCTCGCGGCTACGACGTCACGTTCATCCGCAACATCACCGACATCGACGACAAGATCCTGGTGAAGTCGGCCAGCCAGGGCCGCCCCTGGTACAACCTCGCCTACGCGATGCGCATCGAGCTCGACAAGGCCTACGACGCTCTCCACGTGCAGCCGCCGACCTACGAGCCCGCCGCCACCGCCCACATCCCCGAGATGGTCGAGATCATCGAGGCGCTGGTCGAGCGTGGGCATGCCTACGCCGCGGCCGACGGGTCCGGTGACGTCTACTTCGAGGTGAGCTCGTGGCCGTCCTACGGCGAGCTGACCCACCAGAAGGTGGACGAGATGGAGCCCGCCGAGGACGCCGACCCGCGTGGCAAGCGCGACCCGCGCGACTTCGCCCTCTGGAAGGGCCGCAAGGAGTCCGAGCCCGAGTCGGCCTCGTGGCCGTCGCCGTGGGGTCGGGGCCGGCCGGGCTGGCACATCGAGTGCTCGGCGATGGCGCGGAAGTATCTCGGCGGCGCCTTCGACATCCACGGTGGTGGCGTCGACCTGCGCTTCCCGCACCACGAGAACGAGCAGGCGCAGTCGCGAGCAGCGGGCGACGCCTTTGCGTCGTACTGGATGCACAACGCGTGGATCACCACCGCCGGCGAGAAGATGAGCAAGTCGCTGGGCAACACCTTGTCGATCCCCGCGGTGCTGCTGAAGGTGCGCGGCATCGAGCTGCGGTTCTACATGGTCGCGGCGCACTACCGCTCCCACGTCGAGTTCTCCTTCGAGGCGCTGGACGAGGCCGCTCAGGGCTTCCAGCGCATCGAGCATTTCCTCGCCCGCGCCGCCGAGCTGACGCCGGTTTCTCTCGGTGCGCTGCCCGACGCGTTCGTCGAGGCGATGGACGACGACCTCGGCACGCCGGCGGCGGTTGCCGTGATCTACGACGCGGTCCGGGAGGGCAACAAGCTCCTGGCAGCCGGTGCGTCCGACGAGCTCTCGGCTGTCGCCGGTGCGGTGCGGGCCATGCTCGACGTACTCGGTCTCGACCCGTTCGACGCGCACTGGGCGTCGGGGTCGTCGGGCGACGAGGAGAAGCTCACGGCGGCGGTCGACGCGCTGGTCGCCCACCTGCTCGAGCAGCGTGCGTCGGCGCGCGCTGCCAAGGACTTCGCGACCGCGGACGCTATCCGCGACCAGATCAAGGCGGCCGGCATCGAGGTGGAGGACACCCCGTCCGGCCCACGTTGGACGTTGATGGCAGGGAGTGTTCAGTAGTGGCAGGCAACAGCGCCCGGCGTGGCGCGATCAAGAAGACCGGCAAGGGCAACCCGACCGCAGGGTCGGGTGGCCGCGTGCGTCGCGGCCTCGAGGGCAAGGGCCCGACGCCGAAGGCCAAGGACCGCGAGGGGCACAAGGTCTACAAGGCCAGGGCCAAGGCGGAGAAGGAGGCGGCGAAGCGGCCGCAGCGAAAGACCACCAAGAGCACCGACGCCGAGTGGGTCGCCGGCCGCAACTCGGTGGTCGAGGCGCTGCGGGCGGAGATGCCGATCACCACGCTGTACGTCGCCGAGGGAGCCGAGCGCGACGGCCGGCTGCGTGAGGCGTTCAAGGTGTCGGCCGAGCGCAACATCAAGCTGCTCGAGGTCAGCCGCAACGAGATGGACCGGATGACCGGCGGTGCCGTGCACCAGGGGCTAGCCGCCCGCATCCCGCCCTACGACTACGCCCACCCCGACGACTTCCTCGACCTCGCGGCGAAGAACGTCGAGAAGCCCCTGATCGTGGCGCTCGACCAGATCACCGACCCGCGCAACCTGGGTGCCGTCGTACGGTCGGCGGCGGCGTTCGGGGCACACGGCGTCGTCGTACCCGAGCGTCGTGCGGCCGGCATGACCGCCTCCGCCTGGAAGACGTCCGCCGGCGCGGCGGCCCGGCTCAAGGTCGCCCAGGCCACCAACCTGACCCGCCAGCTGAAGGCCTACCAGGAGGCGGGGTGCATGGTGGTCGGGCTTGCGGCCGACGGCGATGTCAGCCTGCCTGACCTCGACCTCGCCGACGGTCCGCTCGTCGTGGTCGTGGGCGCCGAGGGCGACGGGCTCTCCCGCCTGGTCACCGAGACCTGCGACCAGCTCGTCTCGATCCCGATGGTGAGCTCGGTCGAGTCGCTCAATGCCGGCGTCGCCGCCAGCATCGTGCTCCACGCGATCGCGGAGAAGCGCGCGGGGCGCTAGCCCGAGGGATGCGACCGCGACGAGTGGGTAAGGGCCTCTGCAGGGAGGTCTGATGAACAAGGATCGAGACGAGATCGTCGAGGCGCTGCGCGAGCAGGGCCAGCACGACCGTGCGGCGCAGGCGGAGAGCCTGCTGCCCAAGGAGGTCGACACCGAACGGGACGCGCACACGCTGCGCGAGCAGTTCGACGTGAGCGAGGGTGAGCTGCCGGAGGACTAGTCTCGCCGCGTGGACGACTTCAGCGACAGGACCTGAGTGGCGCTCGTCGTCGGCGGCAGCGGTGGGCTCGCGTGAGAAGACCTGGCTCGACGACCACGACGTGCCCTACACGTGCTGGTCACGGATCGGCGAGTGACCTAGAGGCGAACCGCCCCTGGGCCGTGCTCCGCCAGCACGTCACCCGGGTTCATCAGCGTGCACTTCTGCAGGCTCAGGCAGCCGCAGCCGATGCAGCCGTCGAGGTTGTCGCGCAGCCGCTCGATCCGCTTGATCTGCTCCTCCAGCCGCGGTCGCCACGCCTTCGAGAGCCGGGTCCAGTCCGCCTTGGTGGGCGTGCGCTTGTCGGGCAGCGTGGCGAGCGCGTCACGGATCTCGTCGAGGCTCAGGCCGACCCGCTGAGCCGACCGGATGAAGGCCACCCGTCGAAGGGTGGCCTGCGGGTAGCGGCGCTGGTTGCCCGTCGTACGTTCGGAGAAGATCAAGCCCTGGTCCTCGTAGTAGCGCAGCGCACTCGTCGCCACGCCCGATCTCTCCGAGAGGTGGCCGATGCTGATCGTCATGCTCCGAGAATAGCCCTTGACTTCAAGTTCACTTGAACTTGAAGACTTGTGCCCATGACTCTCGACGCACTGATGGCCCGCATGACGGGGGACGAGAAGCACGGCCCCGCGGCGACCTCGACGATTGACGTGATCTGGGTGCTCTACGACGAGGTGCTCGACGTGCGTCTCGGAGCGCCCGACCGTGACCGGTTCTACCTGTCGAAGGGTCACGGACCGATGGCCTACTACGCCACGCTCGCGGCCAAGGGCTTCCTCCCCGAGGAGTGGCTCGACGACTGGGGGTCCTTCGAGTCGCCCTTGGGCTTCCATCCGGACCGCAACCTGGTGCCCGGTGTCGAGATCTCCAGCGGGTCGCTGGGGCACGGGCTGCCGCTCGCGGTCGGATCCGCGATCGGCCTGCGCGCGCAAGGCATCTCCTCGCGCGTGGTCGTGCTGGTCGGCGACGCCGAGCTCGACGAAGGCTCCAACCACGAGGCCATCGAGCTCGCTGCGGCCCTCGGGCTGTCGAACCTCACCGTGGTCGTCGTCGACAACTCCTCCTCGTCGTACGCCGTGCCCGGCCGGATCGCAGCGCGGTTCGAGACCGAGGGCTGGCAGGTCGAGTCCGTCGATGGGCGCTCGCACCCCGCGCTCCGCAAGGCACTGTCCGCCCGATTCGACCGTCCGAACGTGGTCGTCGCTGCCGTGGAGGAGAAGTACTGATGGACCCCCGCGCAGCCTTCGCAGCCACCGCCGCCTCGCTGGTGGACACCGACCCGTCCGTGGCGCTGGTCTACGCCGAGATCTCCGGTCAGTACTGGGGAGACGTCGAGCGCCGCCACCCCGACCGGGTCGTCAACGTCGGCATCCGCGAGCAGCTGCTCGTCAACGTGGGTGCCGGGCTCGCCCTGACCGGCATGCGGCCGATCGTGCACACCTTCGCGTCCTTCCTGGTGGAGCGGGCGTTCGAGCAGGTCAAGCTCGGCTTCAGCCACCAGGACGTCGGCGGCGTGCTCGTCTCGTCCGGTGCGTCGTACGACATCTCGTCGGGTGGCCGGACCCACCAGTCACCCGGCGACGTCGCCCTCCTCGACACGCTCCCTGACTGGACGATCCACGTGCCCGGCCACGCCGACGAGGTCGTCGAGGCGGTCACGCTCGCGGCGGGTGCGACCGGGCGCGAGTACGTGCGCGTCACGAGTGCCCAGAACGGCAGTGCCTACCCGGTGTCGCCGACCTTCCGCGTCGTACGCCGGGGGAGCGGTGCAACCGTCGTCGCGGTCGGCCCGATGCTCGACCCTGTGCTCGCCGCGGTGGAGGGCCGTGACGTCACGGTGCTCTACACCAACGTGATCCGACCGTTCGACGCCGCCGGCCTGCGCGCCGCGCTCTCCTCACCGGAGGTCGTCCTGGTCGAGCCCTACCTGGCCGGCACCTCCAGCCGCATGGTTGCCGACGCCCTGGTCGACGTACCGCATCGGCTGCTGGCCCTCGGCGTCGGACGGGAGGAGCTGCGCAGCTACGGCACTCCCAAGCAGCACCAGGCCGCCCACGGCCTCGATGCCGCGGGCCTGCGTGAGGCGATCGACCGGTTCCTCGTACCATTGCCTGCGCAGTCCTGGCACACGCCAGGGCTCGCGCCGGTGTAGCTCAGTTGGTAGAGCGCCTCACTTGTAATGAGGATGTCGCGGGTTCGACTCCTGTCACCGGCTCCCCGGCCTTGAACCGCCGTGGACGAGCAGGCACGATGGCCCGACTCGCCGACTCGATGGTCCCCGAACAGCAATCGTGCATGTCCGTAGACGCCTTCTCGCCGCCAGTGATGATCGCGGCTGCCCTAGCGAGCGTCGGGAAACTGTCGGCGTCGCGGACTAGGTTGCGAACCATGACAGAAATCGTGCTGTTCCATCACGCGCAAGGACTCACCGACGGCGTCCGCGCGTTCGCCGACGACCTCCGGGCTGCGGGGCACGTCGTACACACCCCGGACTTCTTCGACGGACGCACGTTCGACGACCTGGGGGCCGGTATCGCGCATGCCGAGAGCATCGGCTTCGATAACCTCGTCGCCCAGGGCGAGGCGCTGGCGGGCGAGCTTCCGGAGGCGCTGGTCTACGTCGGGATGTCGCTCGGCGGCATGTCGGCCCAGAAGCTGGCGATGACCAGGCCCGGTGCGCTCGGTGCGGTGCTGCTGCACACGGCGGTTCCGCTGGAGTACTTCGGCGGCGCTTGGCCCGATGGCGTGCCGGGACAGATCCACACCGCCAAGGATGACGACTGGGGTGACGCCGATGTGGCGGAGGCGATCGCGGCCGAGGTGCCGAGCGTGGAGCTGTTCCTCTACCCCGGCGACCAGCACCTGTTCACCGACCGCAGTCTCCCGGCCTACGACGAGCAGGCTGCCGGCGAGGTGCTGGCGAGGGTGCTCTCGTTCCTCGGCGGTCTCCACTAGCCTCGCTGGATGAGCTTCGAGCAGGACCGCCAGAACGCCATCAAGGTCGTCGAGCTGGCGTGCTCCGAGGGCCAGATCATCCCAGCCGACCGCGACGCTCGGATCGAGCTGCTCAAGCAGGCTCAGTCGCCGCCGGAGATCGACAGCATCCTCGGCAGCCTTCGCGGCCGGACGGACCGGCCGGTGCCGGCCCCGGGACCGATGGTCACGCCGTCGTACGCCGGAGGTGGCTCGCGCAGCCTGCCGATCGTGCCGCTGCTGGGCGGACTCGTCTCGGTCGTCGCGGGCATCGCGATCGTCGTGTTCCTGGTCAACCTCCTCTCCGGGCTCGGCGACGGTGACCCGCAGAGCGGGCCGCACATCCCGAACCCGCTGGCGCGCGAGAAGGTCGACGTGCTCAGCGCCGACGGTTTCGCCGACCTGGTGGCCGCGGTCAAGGAGCAGACCGGGACCACCAGCGTCTTCGACGCGACCCTCTACCCGACCTACGCCGTGCTCCAGCTGCCTGTCGACAGGGAGTCGAAGCGCCAGCAGTACTTCTACTGGGACGGCTCCGACCTGGAGTCACGAGACTCGTTCGGCCGCTCGTCCGAGGCGCGACTCGACCTGACCACGGTCAACGTCAGGGCGATGCTGAGACTCGTCCGCCAGGCCAAGAAGCAGATCGAGGAGCCGAACACCTGGTACGTCATCCTCGACGCGCCCGACCCCAACGACGCCACGGTCATCTCGGCCTACGCGAGCAACAAGTTCACCGAGGGCGGCTACATCGCCGCCGATGCCAACGGCAAGGAGATCCGCCGGACGACCTGGTGAGCCGCGCTCATGGAGTCTGCCGCCGCGCCGCGCAGCCGACGTAGAGAGCGCCGCTCGCGACGAGTGCGATCGCGGTCGGGACCGTCGGATCGGCCGCGACGACGACGGGGTGCTGGGTCGCGAGGTAAAGCCAGAGGTAGCCGCAGAGGAGCAGCGCCATCGTGGCCATGCGTCCCAGGACGATGGTCAGGACAGCGGCCAGGCTGGCCCCGAGCGAGCAGTGCAGCCACACGACCTGCCCTTCGCCCGTGGTGGCGACGAGCGCTGCCAGCACGCTGAGCAGCTGGGTAAAGACGAAACGTGCGGTCGGCACGAGCCACGGCGGGCGCACCGATGTCGTGAGCTGGACCTGCCAACGCTCGACCAGGAACCAGGCGAGGAGCACGGTGGTGAGCGCGGGGAACAGCAGCGGCATCGGCACGGGCAGCCGGATCTGCGGGACCGCGAAGTCGTCCACCCAGAGAGCCGCGCCCACGACGCCCGCCGTCAGGGCGACTGCGCCGGCCAGGTGCAGCCCCCAGGCCCGGATGAGGGTCACCACCAGGGCGGCTCGGGGAAGGGCAGGGAAACCTCGTCGAGCCGGCACTCGCGCAGGTCGTCGTAGGTCGTGACCACCCAGTCGCGCTGGGCAGCGACCGGCAGCGCCAGCCAGGCGTGGGCCCCCTTGAAGCCGAGCCGGTCGGCGCTGGACAGCCCGGAACGGGTGGCGAGCCAGTCGGCCATCAGCGACCTGGCCCACAGCGCCGCTTGGGGCACAGCCGGCCCGGAGTACGCCGGACAGATGCGCGGGGTGGCCAGAGAGTCCGACACGAAGGCGGGGTTAGCCGCGGCCGCGGTCGCGCTCGTGTCTGCCAGGAAGAGCCCGCCATCGTCGTCGGGCGTCGTCGCTCCGGGAAGAGGCTGGACGAAGCGCGCGGGAAGCCGGACACCGAGGCTCTCCAGCGCGGCCGCCTGCCGGTGCAGCTCCCTGGTGATGCTGGCTAGGGGCCGGGTGGTGTCCTCGGAGACGCAGACAGCCGGAGCCGCGCCGCGACAGACCAGCGCCGGGTCGGCGAGCGGGCGGTAGCGGTAGTGGCCACCGGTCTCGAGCAGCGACCAGGGCACGGCGGCCGCGGCGAGGCCCAGCGCCACTCCTGACCACGTGAGTGCGGGTGGCAAGGGGACGACGTGCAGCAGCAGGCCGATCGCCAAGGTCAGAGTCAAGGCGGCGCACACCGCTGCCGAAAGCAGAAGCACGCGCCAGGCGTAGGTCTCCCCGGCCAGCGGGCCTGTCACCCCGCCGGTTCGGAAGACGCCCGGGACCGGTCCGCCCCGGGAGAACCCCTCCAGGAGGAACGGGGCCAGCGTGGCGAGGGGCGTGGAGATGAAGCGTGGCGCGGTCACGCCCAGGACGGCGCCCAGGGTGACCTCGGCGGCGAGGGTGACCAGGACGAGCGGCACCGCCCAGAGCATGTCGGGCGCGGGCTTGGCGCCGAGGATCTGCGCGGTGCCTAGGGCCGCCGACGTGCACACCAGCATCGCGCCCGCGCCGAGCAGCCACAGCCGAGCCAGGGGCGCCAGCCAGGCGCAGGCTCCGCGACGCATCCCGGCGACGAAGGCGTCCCAGTGCTGCGTTCGCATGGTGCCGTAGACGAGTGCCGCCAGGCCGGCGCAGACCGGGCCGATCAGCCCGAGACTGCCGGTGCCCGTGTCGAGTCCGGCCTTCCAGGAGCCGAGCCAGCGCTCGCGCGCCAGCATCACGATCACCGCGCCGGCGGCCAGCGCCAAGAACCAGTGCGCGAGTCTGGCGCGGCGGCCACCACTCCAGAGTCTCAGCCCATGCAACCCGGTCATGACGCACGGCTCCGCAGCAGCAGCGTGAGGAACGCCTCCTCCGCTGACGCCGACCCGTGCTGTTGGACGAGCTCGCTGACCGTGCCGTCGAAGAGCAGCCGGCCCTCGTCGAGCACCAGCACCCGGTCGGCCAAAGTCTCGATGTCCTCCATCACGTGGCTGCTCATCACGATGGTGTGCTCCTCGGGCAGCTCCGCGATGAGTGCGCGCACAGCCGCTCGTTGCTCGGGGTCGAGGCCGGTGGTGGGCTCGTCGAGCAGCAGCACAGGCGGGTCGGACACGAGCGCCTGGGCCAGCGCGAGCCGGCGCATCATGCCGCCGGAGAGCGCGGAGACCCGGCTGTCTGCCCGGTCAGCCAGGCCCACGGCTGCGAGAACCGCGGCGGAGCGCTCGCGCGCCCGCCGCGACGACAGCCCTCGCAGCCAGCCGATGTAGGCCACCACCTCGTGAGCCCGCAGCTCCCGCGGGATGCTGAGCTCCTGCGGCATCAGCGCCGTGGCGGTCAGCGCGGCGCGACGTCCGGAGCCGTAGGGGGACGCGCCGAGCACCGACACCGTGCCCCCGCTGGGCCGGAGCCCGCCCGACAGGATCCGCAGCAGAGTGGACTTGCCGGCACCGTTGACCCCGACCAGTCCCGTGACGCCGGCCCCGAGCTCTATCGAGATGTCGTCGAGGGCCCGGGCTCCCGCACCGTAGTGGTGCGAGAGCCCGTTGCATCGCACCGGCACGGATCAGAGGCCGGTCGTGAACTGCGGCCACTTGCTGCACGGGTCCTTCCAGACGCCGTGGTCCTCACAGACCTGCGTGCGCATGCGGCCCTTGTCGGCACGGTTGACGATCGCGAAGCGGTCGTACTGGCTGAACCACGCGCTGCTGTCGGTCTTGGCGCCCTGCTGGGTCGCCACCTTCTGCCAGCTCACTTCCCCGGTGGTCTGGTGGGGCATGTAGAACCAGAACTCGGTGCGCTCGAACACCGAGTCTCCGCCGGGCCGCGGGTCACGCTGCGTGGTGTTGTTGCGCAGGTAGGTCGAATCCTGGACGTAGAAAAGGCCGTACATCTGAGCCTGGGCGACCCCGTCGTCGAACGCGGTCAGTGGGTTCGACGCGTTGTAGTAGGACTCCGGAGGCGCGAAGGCGAGAGCCGGCTGGGTCACCGCCATGGCGATGAGCCCGACCGAGAAGGTGCCTAGGACGCGTGAGAGCTGCATGGAATTTCCCCCTTGCCTGAAGGTCGCGAACGACCGGAATGTAGTGGAAAGATAGGTAATAACAAGGAAGAAAGCAAGACTGGCGACCCCGGCGGGTCGCGCGGCTGCTCTGATGGTGCGGGCATACCCGGGCCCTTCCGTCGCCTCAGTCTTACCAGGAACGCCTTGTTGTACGGGAGTATCTCCGCCGATATTCCCTGGCTTCTCGGGCATGAGCTGGACTGGGAAGCGCAGGGTAGTGATGGCACAGACGCGGGATCAGCGGAGGGCGTCGGATGCAGTGGCAGCGTGGCTGGCCGGCCATCGGCGCAACCCGGCTTGGCTGGTGGACCAGACCGGCGTCGACCCCGGCACCATCGGTGACTTCTTGAACGGGCTCCGCTGGCCCAAGCTCAGCACACAGGGAAAGATCGAGGCCGCCCTCGGCTGGGAGCCCGGCACGATCCGGCAGGTCGGCAACGGCGGCGAGGTCCCGCCCCTTCCGGAAAGTGTCGGCCCTGCCAGGGACGATGGTCGTGGACCGGCCGAGGACGCGCTCCTCTACCGCCGACCGGACGGGCTCTCGGATGATGACTGGGAGCGCATCAAACAAGACTCACGGGGGTTCATCGAGTGGCAGATCCAGAAAGCGATGCGGCCGGACTGACCTACGACCCGGTCGCCGACCTGGCGCAGCGACACCCTGACTGGACCGTGTGCCGGGTCCACCTCGGGTGGGGCATCCGCGAGACGCTCTGCCTCCGGCGCAGGGTCATCCTGCTCGACGTCGCCGGCAGCCCCGCTGATGCTCGCTCGTCGCTGGCGCATGCCGTGGCACATGTCGACCTCGACCATGCGCCCCTGCCGGCGGGGTTCTTCGAGCTGCGACAGGAACGCGAGGCCGATGCTGTCGCCGCACGGCGCCTCATGCCGGCATCGGTGCTCGCTCGCGTGCTGGCCTGGACGCGGAGCCCGGCGGAGGTCGCGGCCGAGCTGGGCGTCGACCGAGCACTCTTGGCAGCCCGGCTGCGCACCCTGTCGCCGAGCGAGCGCGCCGCACTCGAGCGCAGTCTCGCCCGGTTGGACGCCGCCTAGCCCTTGGAGCCGAAACTAGAACGCGTTACAGTTCTCGCATGACGCTGCCTGCCTCTGTCACAGACGACCTCCTCGCCCGGCTCACCGGCATGGTGGCCTCGAGCGGTGGTGCGACGTACAAGCACACCGAGGTCTACACCGGGGCCCCCCTCTGCGTCCTCCCGCAGTCCGCCCAGGAGGACATCGAGCGGGCCTACGACGAGGCGCGCGCGGCGCAGCAGGTCTGGTCGGCCTGGCCGCTGTCGCGGCGGCTGGAGGTGATCAAGCGCTTCCACGCGTTGGTCCTCGAGCGGCACGAGGTCGTCACAGACCTGATGCAGGCGGAGGTCGGCAAGGCCCGGCGCATGGCCTTCGAGGAGGTCTGCGACGTCGCGATGACGACCAGCCACTACCTCAAGGTCGCGACGAGAGTCCTCAAGGAGCGCAAGCACGGTGGCGTCGTACCCGTCGTCTCCAGCTCCACCGAGGTGCGAGTCCCCAAGGGCGTCGTCGGGATCATCTCTCCCTGGAACTTCCCGTTCGCGATCAGCCTCTCCGACTCGATGCCGGCACTGATGGCGGGCAACGGCGTGGTGCTCAAGCCCGACAACAAGTCGACCTTGTGCGTCGCCTACGGCGTCTCCCTGCTCTACGAGGCTGGACTGCCCCGCGGGCTCTTCCAGATCGTCTGCGGCGAGGGGCCCGACGTCGGCCCGCACCTGATCGACAACGCGGACTTCGTCATGTTCACCGGGTCGACCGCCACCGGTCGCTTCGTGGGCGCCCGGGCCGGCCAGAACCTCATCGACTGCACGCTTGAGCTCGGTGGCAAGAATCCCCTCATCGTGCTCGAGGACGCCAACTTCGACGAGGTCGTGCCCGGCGCCATCTTCGGCACGTTCCTCAACGCGGGCCAGGCGTGCATGCACATCGAGCGGATCTACGTGCCGCGGTCGCGCGCGGACGAGTTCACCGAGAGGTTCGTCGACGCCGCCTCCAAGATCAAGCTCGGTGCGTCCTACGACTTCGAACCCGAGATGGGGTCGCTCGTCTCCGAGGCACAGCGTGAGCGCGTGGAGTCCCACGTCGCCGACGCGGTCGACAAGGGCGCGACCGTGCTGACCGGCGGCAAGGCGCGCCCCGACCTGGGTCCGGCGTTCTACGAGCCGACGGTGCTCTCCGGCGTCACCCAGGACATGCTGCACGCGAAGCAGGAGACCTTCGGCCCCGTCGTGACCATCTACACCTACGACACGGTCGACGAGGCTGTGACAGCCGCCAACGACACCGACTACGGCCTCAACGCAAGCGTCTGGGGCACCGATCTCAAGGCCGCCGAGGCGGTCGGCAGGCGCATCCAGGCCGGGGGGATCAACATCAACGACGCGCTGGCCTGTTCCTACTCCTCCAAGGCCACGCCGTCCGGCGGCCTGAAGAGCTCCGGCGTCGGCGCTCGCCACGGCGATGCAGGGCTGCTGAAGTACACCGATGTGCAGAACGTCGCGGTGCTCAAGAAGCAGGTGCTCACCAACGACCCCCAGAAGCCGTACCTCGAGAGCATGAAGCACACCCTCGACGGTCTGAGGTGGATGCGCAGGCTTCGGATCCGCTGACGACCGCGTAGCCCAGCCGGGGGGTCGACAAAGGCAGACCCCAAGGGCAGCATTCGCCGCATGGGGAGGCGTCTGCTCGAGCGGGACGCCGAGCTCGGTGTCCTGGCGGGAGCCGCACGTGCGGCCGCTTCGGGCACGGGCTCGGTGGTGCTCGTGTACGGCGAGGCGGGCATCGGCAAGACCAGCCTCGTGCAGGCACTCCGGGCGCATCAACCGGCCGAGGCGCGGATGCTGGTCGGGTCCTGCGACGCGCTCGCGACGCCGCGGACGCTCGGACCGCTGCGCGACCTGGCCGCGTCGGTCACCCCGAAGCTGGCGGAGGCGCTGCGCTCCGGTGATCGCGACGAGGTCATCTCGGCGCTGTACGACGAGCTGAGCTCCGGCCCGGCCACGATGCTCGTCGTCGAGGACGTCCACTGGGCCGACGAGGCGACGCTCGACACGCTGCGCTTCCTGGTCCGCCGGATCGCGGAGCTTCCCGTGGTCGTGGTCCTGACCTACCGGGAGGACGAGCGCGAGCGTGAGCACCCGCTCACGCAGCTGTTGGGCGACCTCGGGCATGGCGACCAGGTCCAGCGCCTCGAGCTTCGGCGGCTCTCTGTGACCGGTGTCCTGACGCTGACCGAAGGAAGTGCCCTGGATGCCGCGACCGTCTATGGGCTGACCGAGGGCAACCCCTACTTCGTCACCGAGCTGGTCGCGTCCGCCGAAGGTGGTGCCGTCCCCCCGACCGTCGTCGACGCGGTGCTCGGCCGGCTCCGGCGCCTGCCGGCGGCCGTGCAGGAACTCATCGAGCAGCTGGCGGTGATCCCTTCGGTCGTCGACCGGGCGCTCCTGGATGCCCTAGCCCCTGGGACGCACGCCTTGCTGAGCCTGGCCGAGGAGCGTGGCCTCCTGGTCGTCCAGCCCGACGGCGTCCGCTTCCGTCATGAGCTGACCCGGCGTGCGGTCACGGACTCGCTGACCGTGGCGCGCCGCGTCGAGCTCAACCGGGTGGTGCTGGTGGCCCTCGAGGCCGCCGGGGTCAGCGACCCCAGCCGGCTGGTCCACCACGCGGTCGAGGCGGGAGACCTCGACAGGGTGGTGCGGCTGGCGCCGGAGGCGGCGCGCGAGGCGGCGACGTCGGGTGCTCATCGGGAGGCGGCCGCGCACTACAGCACGGCGCTGGTCCACGAGGACCGGTACGACGAGGCCACACGGGTCGAGCTCTGGGAGCATTGTGCGATCGAGCTCTACACGATCGGAGCCGGCCCGGCCGCGGCTGCGGCCCAGGAGCACACGATCGCCCTGCGCCGGCGACTCGGGGTCGCCACGGCTCTCGGATCGAGCCTGCGTTGGCTGTCACGAATGCGCTGGTTCGCCGGTCTTCGGCTAGCTGCGGAGGCCGCCGGGCGTGAGGCCACCGCCGTGCTCGAGGACGCCGGAGACCTGGCCCTGCTGGCGATGGCGGTGAGCAACGAGTCGCAGCTCGCGATGCTGGCTCAGGACGCGCCGAGAGCCTTCGAGCTGGCGACGCGCGCGATCTCCCTCGCGCAGGAGGCCGGGGACAAGCGGGCGCACTCCCATGCGCTGAACAACCTCGGCACTGCACTGATGCGGACCGGGCGGGACGGCAGCGCGGAGCTCCTGGACGCCATCCGCATCGCGCTCGAGGTCGATGACATGGAGGACGCTTCGCGGGCCTACGTCAACCTGGTCTGGCAGCTGTTGGACGACTTCCGGCTCGACGAGGCCGAGCGCTACCTGGACGAGGGGATGGAGCTGGCCCGGCGCGCGGAGTTCATTGCGTTCTTCCAGTACATGCAGATGGAGCGCGCCCGGCTCGAGCTCGGGCGGGCGAACTGGGACGCTGCGTTGGAGGTGGCGGGCCAGCAGCAGCTGTCGTCCCACACACAGGGCCGCGTCGTGGCTCTGACCGTGGTCGGCGCGGTGAGGACCCGGCGCGGCGACCCCGGTGCGGAGGAGGTCCTCGAGGAGGCGCGCACACTCGCCGAGAGCCTGGACGAGCTGCAGCGGACTGGGCCAGTAGGTGCCATCCGGAGCGAGGCCGCGCTGTTGCGGGGTGACGTGGACGAGGCAGTTGCGATCGCCCTTCCGCTGTACGCCGAGGCGGCCCGGCTCGCCGAGGCTTCGCTGACTGCCGAGCTGGCATGCCGCCTCGTCGAAGCCGGTCACGACGTACCGGTGCCGGGCGGGGACCACCCGTTCGCGATCCAGGCCGCGGGTCGGGTGAAGGAGGCCGCAGCCGCATGGGAACGAGCCGGCGCGCCGTACCACCACGCAGCCGCCCTGGCGGAGAGTCCCGACGAGGTGGACCTGCTGCGGGCGCTGACGATCCTCGACGGGCTGGACGCTCGGCCACTGGCGCGGATCGTGCGCGCCCGGCTGCGCGAGCGTGGTGCGCGCACGATCCCGCGAGGCCCGGCGACGGAGACCCGTCGCAACCCGCACGGACTCACCGATCGCCAGCTCGACGTTCTCGTGCTGCTGGCCGAGGGGCTGACCAACGCGGCCATCGCCGACCGCCTCGTCGTCTCGGTGCGCACCGTCGACAGCCACGTCGCGGCCGTGCTGGAGAAGCTGGGAGTCTCGTCGCGCCAGGAGGCGCGGGACCGGGCGGCCGAGCTCGGGCTGTCCCGATCTCGGTAGCCGCATCCGCCGATCTCGGTAGTCGTTGCCGACGAGACGGCCACCCTCCGCGCCGTACAACTCCAGGAAGGAGTTCTACCAAGGAGGAGACCATGACCATCAACGAAGACAAGTTCAACGAGTTCCTCGGCCGCTTCGTGGGCGACCTCGGCGCCACCATGGCGGCCGGCAGCGTCGTCATCGGCGACCAGCTCGGGCTCTACAAAGCCCTGGCGACCGGCCCGCAGCAGCCGCACGAGCTCGCGGCCGCGACCGGCACGGCCGCGCGGTACGTCGAGGAGTGGCTGCGCGGCCAGGCTGCCGGCGGCTACGTCGAGTACGACGCGGACACCGACCGCTACTGGCTGACCGAGGAGCAGGCGTTCGCGCTGACCGACCCGGACGGCCCCGTCTACCTGCCCGGCGCCTTCCAGCTCGCCGTCGGCGCCCTGCGCGCGGCACCACGTGTCGCCGAGGCCTTCACCACGGGCGAGGGCATCGGCTGGCACGAGCACGACGAGAACGTCTTCGTCGGCTGCGAGCGCTTCTTCCGTCCCGGGTACGCCGCGAACCTCGTGGCGAGCTGGCTGCCCGCCCTCGAGGGCGTCGAGGCCAAGCTCGGAGCCGGTGGCCGGGTCGCCGACATCGGCTGCGGTCTCGGCGCTTCCACGGTGCTCATGGCGAAGGCCTACCCGACCGCTGCCTTCACCGGCTCGGACTACCACGACCACTCCATCGAGCTGGCTCGCAAGCGCGCTGCCGACGCAGGCGTCGGGGACCGGGTGGACTTCGAGGTCGCCGGAGCCGGGGGCTTCGGGGGTGGGCCGTACGACCTGGTCACGACGTTCGACTGCCTGCACGACATGGGAGACCCCGTCGGCGTCGCCAAGCACGTCCGTGAGCAGATCGCGGATGACGGCACCTGGATGGTCGTCGAGCCGTACGCCGGAGACACCGTGGCCGACAACCTCAACCCGGTGGGCCGCGTGTACTACTCGTTCTCGACGTTCCTCTGCGTCCCCAACGCGCTGTCGCAGGGCGGCAGCCACACCATGGGCGCGCAGGCCGGCGAGGCAGCCATGCGACGGGTTGTCACCGAGGCGGGCTTCACCCGGTTCCAGCGGGTCGCCGAGACGCCGTTCAACCTGGTCTACGAGATCCGGCCGTGACGAGGGGCGGGCCGCCTCTGGTGAAGAGGCGGCCCGCCGACGATGCTGGAACAAGGAGGTATGAGATGGACGAGCGCGACGAGGCCCTGGCAGCAGCACACCGACACGCGGAGGGCTGGCTGCACTCCCTGGAGACCCGCCCGGTCCCGGCGCAGGCCACCGCCGAGGAGGTGGCCGCCAAGCTGGGTACGACGCTGCCTGACGGCCCGACCGACGCGGCCGAGGTGATCGAGCTCCTGGCGAGCGCTTGCGAACCGGGGCTGACCGCGATGCCGTCGGGAAGGTTCTTCGGTTTCGTCATCGGAGGCACCCATCCTGCGGGGCTGGCTGCCGACTGGCTGACGAGCGCGTGGGACCAGAACACCGGGATGGCGAAGGTGACCCCGGCGCACACCGCGGTCGAGGACATCGCGAGCACCTGGCTGCTGGACCTGCTCGGGCTGCCCGAGACCGGTGCGGTCGGCTTCGTCACCGGGGCGACGATGTCGAACTTCACCTGCCTTGCAGCGGCTCGCGGTGAGGTGCTGCGCCGAGCCGGCTGGGACGTGCACCGGGACGGCCTCACCGGCGCCCCGCGGGTGCGGGTCCTGGTCGGGGCCGAGCGGCACGACACCGTCGACCTGGCGCTGCGCTACCTCGGCCTCGGGACGCCTGAGGTGGTGCCTGCCGATGAGCAGGGTCGCATCGACCCGGCTGCACTCGAGGCCGCGCTGTCCGACGGTCCGGCCATCGTCGTACTGCAGGCGGGCAACGTGCACTCGGGCGCCTTCGACCCGTTCACCGAGTGCATCGAGATCGCCCACCGGCATGGCGCCTGGGTCCACGTCGACGGCGCCTTCGGGCTCTTCGCCGCAGCCTCGTCGACGTACCGGCACCTGACGGCGGGGATGGCCGGCGCGGACTCGTGGACGACGGACTCGCACAAGACCCTCAACGTGCCCTACGACTCCGGGCTCGCGATCGTCGCCGACGCCGCCGCGCTCCGCTCTGCGATGGGCATGCACGGTGACTACCTGATCCGCAGTGAGCACGTCGACCCCCTCGAGAAGGTGCCCGAGGTGTCGCGCCGCGCCAGGGCGTTCACGGTCTGGGCCGTGCTCCGTGCACTGGGGCGGTCTGGGGTCGAGGACCTCGTGGACCGCTTCTGCCGTCACGCCACGACGCTGGCCGACGCGGTGCGTGAGATCGACGGGGCCGAGGTGCTCCACGACGTTGTCTTCACGCAGATGTGCGCGTCGTTCGGGAGCGACGAGCGCACGCAGGCGGTGGTGAGCAACCTGCTGGCCGACGGCACTGCGTGGATGACCGGCTCACGCTGGCACGACCGTGCGGTGCTGCGCATCTCGGTGAGCAACTGGTCTACGAACGAGGAGGACGTCCGGCGCAGCATCGAGGCGCTCAGGCGAGCGGTGGATCACCACGGTCCCGTGTGATCCATGCCCTTCCCACGATGGGCTGACCGGGGGAACCCCATGCTCACCACGGGACCGTGGTGAACCACCCGGCGCTCAGGCGACCTGAAGCGACCGCTTGGACAGTCCCATCCAGTAGCCGTCGATGCGCTGCTCGCCCGGCGCCTCGGGGTCGCTGGCGGCGCCCAGCGTCACGAAGAGCGGCGTGAGGTGCTCGACCGTCGGGTGGGCGTAGGGCATGCCGGGAGCCTTGTCGGCGTACGACGCGAGCTCGTCGACGTCCCCACGGGCGAGGGCGTCCGCCGCCCACAGGTCGAAGTCGACCGACCAGCCCGGGGCGTCCGCGTCGATGCGGAACTCGCGCAGGAACGGCAGTCCGTGGGTCAGGAAGCCGGACCCGATCACCAGGACGCCCTCGTCGCGCAGCGGGCGGATGCGGCGGCCGAGCTCCATCAGGCGACCCGGGTCCGAGGTGGGCAGGGACATCTGCAGGACGGGGATGTCGCCGGCTGGGTACATGATCTTCAGCGGCACCCACGCGCCGTGGTCGAGGCCACGCGAGGGGTGCTGGTGCACGGGTTCGTAGGACGGCATCATCGCCGCGACCCGGGCTGCTAGAGCTGAGGCGTCCGGGGTCTCGTACTTCATGTTGTAGTACTTGGCCTCGAAGCCGCCGAAGTCGTAGATGAGCGGCGTGGCCGCTGCCGTGGCCGACAGCATCACCGGCGCGGACTCCCAGTGGGCCGAGACGATGAGGATCGCCTTCGGGCGCGGAAGGTCGGCCGCCCAGGCCGCGAGCTGGCCGCTCCAGAGCGCATCGTCGAGCAGCGGCGGGGCGCCGTGACCGATGTAGAGGGCGGGCATATGTTCCATGCATCTAGAGTACGGCGGAAAGTTGAAACGTCAAGTTTCGAGTTGCTAGGATGTCCTCATGACCCGATGGCTGACCGACGACGAGCTCCAGTCCTGGCTGAAGCTCGCCGGCGTGATGCTCAAGCTCAACCCAGCGCTCGACTCCCAGCTGCAGCGCGACTCCGACCTGACCCACTTCGGCTACCTCTGCCTCGCGATGCTCTCGGAGAAGGACGACCGCACGCTGCGCATGAGCGACCTGGCCGGCCGGGCCAACGCGTCGCTGTCGCGGTTGTCCCACGTGGTCACGAAGCTGGAGAACCGCGGGCTGGTAGAACGGCTCCCGTGTGAGGACAGTCGTCGCGTGACGATGGTGCACCTGACCGACGAGGGCTACGCCGTGCTCGAGAAGGCCGCGCCAGGTCACGTCGAGACCGTGCGCCAGCTCGTGTACGACGGGCTCAGCAAGGACGACGTCGCCGACCTCCACCGCCTGATGGGGCACATCCTTGCCCGCCTCGAGGGCTCCGGCCTCGACACCAGCTGCTGATCCTCACAGCGCCCAGTCGACGGGGTCCCCGCCCTGCTCGGTGAGCAGCCGGTTCACCCGGCTGAACGGCCGCGAGCCGAAGAACCCGCGGGAGGCCGAGAGCGGCGAGGGATGCACCGACTCCACCCACGGGATCGGGCCGAGCATCGCCTTGAGCGACTGCGCATCGCGTCCCCACAAGATGGCAGCCATCGGACCGCCGCGCTCGGCCAGCGCCTGGATCGCACGCTCGGTCACCTGCTCCCAGCCCTTCCCGCGGTGGGACCCCGAGGCGCCCGGCCGGACGGTGAGCACCCTGTTGAGCAGCAGCACTCCCTGCTCGGTCCAGCGGGACAGGTCGCCATGCTCCGGGGGCTGCACCCCGACGTCGGTCCGCAGCTCCTGGTAGATGTTCGCCAGGCTGCGAGGGATCGGCCGCACGTCGCGTGCGACCGAGAAGCACAGCCCCACCGGGTGCCCGGGCGTCGGGTAGGGGTCCTGCCCCACCAGCAGCACCCGCACCTCGGACAGCGGCCGGCTGAACGCACGCAGGATGTGGTCGCCGTCCGGGAGATAGGTGCGTCCCGCGGCGATCTCGCTGCGGAGGAACCGACCCGCCGCCGCGATGTGCTCCTCCACGGGGGCAAGGGCCTCCGCCCAGTCCGAGGTCACCAGGCCGCGATCAACCAGCGAGGTCAGCGTGCTCACGCGCGCATGCTAGTCGCCGCCCCGAGACGTCACCCGTTCGTCGACTCCAGGACCCGGCGGATCTCGTCGGCGGCGGCGGACATCTCGGCGGGCATGGGGTGGTACGCCGCGGCGACGCCGGGCCGGCTCTGACGGCCGTTGACCCAGGGGTCCCGGGAGCAGATGCCGTGGCCGCGGGAAGCCTTCAGCAGGTCGACGAACACCACCTCAGCTGCGGCGGCTGCACGGCGCATGACGAGGTTGAGCTCGCCCTGGACGGCGTACATCGTCGAGATCTGCGTCGGGGTGAACGGCAGCCTGCCCGGGCAGCTCGTGCCGTAGTCGACGAGCCGGGGGTAGCCGACCAGCACGACCTTCGCGTCGGGAGCCGCCCGGCGCACGTCACGGAGTCCCTTGCGCAGGTTGTCGCCGATGGCGGGCAGCACGCCGAGGTCGGGCAGGGCGCCCCGGATCAGGCCGGCGCCGAAGAGGTTGAAGTCGTTGCCGCCCAGACCCACCGTGACCAGGTCCGTGCCTGGCGTCAGCGCCTTGTCCTGCGCGGGAACCGTCGGGCCGGCCAGGGTCGGGTGCCGCTGCCTCAGGTGCTTGGTCTGTGCGCCACCGCAGGTGACGTCGCGGAAGACCTTCACCTCGAGCGCCTGGGCGAGCAGCGAGGCGTAGTTGTGGTCGCTGCGGAAGCAGCCGGTCTGCACCTCGGTGTTCGGGATGAACGGACCCGCGGAGAACGAGTCGCCGAGCGCGACGTACTCCTCGAAGCGGGGTGCCGCCTCGACCTCCCCCTGCTCGCTCGGGCTGCGGGTCGAGCCACACCCGGTCAGCAGCGCGAGGGCCGTCAGGACGCAGGCAACGGCGGACACGCGGGGCATGTCGGCAAATGTAGCCAGCCCGTGCTACTTCCCCAGCGCGCGCGACGCTCCCGACCCGTAGCGCCGCGTCGGGTTCGAGCCGATCGCGGGACCGTCGGCGACCCGGGCCCTCGTCGCAGTGCCCGCCTTCTTGGTCGCTGCCGTCTTCTTGGTCGCCGCCTTCTTCTTCGGGGCGGCCTTCTTCACCGGCTTCGGCTGCTCCACCGCGCTGGAGTGCTCGTCGAGCCAATCGTCGAGGATCTTCCACGTCGTACGACGGGCCGAGCGACCGGTCAGCATGCCGAGGTGTCCTCCCGGCACCTCCTCCCACCGCACCTGCGGCGACCCTGAGAGCAGGCCGACGACGGGCTTGACGCAGGAGATCGGCGCGATCGTGTCGTTCAGGCCACCGAACGCGAGCACGGGGACGTTGACGTCGGCGAGGCGGACCGTGTGGTCGCCGTAGTGGATGACGCCGGTGGCGAGCTGGTTGGTGCGCACCATGCGGTGGTAGAGCTGCCCGAACGTGCGGCCGGGGTAGGCGATCATGTTCGCGGTGAACCGGTCGACCGCCTCGATCTGCGCGAGGAACTCGGCATCGTCGAGCTTCGCCAGCTGGACGAACGGCTTGGTCACCATCTTGTCGAACGCCGAGAGCTGGAACGCCCGTCGTACCAGTGGCTTCGGGGCCCCGCCCATGACGCGGTAGGCCGCACTGACGAAGGAGTACTTGCTGCCTCCGACCGCACCCAGCAGCGGCTGCAGCGGTGCGACCAGCGGCACCTGCTTGACGTCGATGGGCGACCCGACCGTGGTCAGCGACCCGATCGGCAGCCGCTCGCCCCAGGCCGCGGCAGTGAGCAGCCCGAAGATGCCGCCGAGGCTCCAGCCGACCAGGTGCACCGGCCGGCCCCCCGCGTGCTCGCTGGTGGCGCGGATCGCCTCGGGCAGGACCTCGCGCACCCAGTGCTCCATGCCGAGGTTGCGGTCCTTGAACTGCACCTCGCCGTACTCGACGAGGTAGGTCGGCCGGCCCTCCTTGACCAGGTGCTCGACCAGCGAGCACCCGCGACGGAGGTCGAAGCAGAGCGACGGAGCTGCCAGGGGCGTGACGAGGAGGACGGGGTCGCCGGTCTCCTTGACCTTGCCGCTGGGTCGGTAGTGGTAGACCTCCCGGAGGTTGCCCTCGTCGATGAGGGTGCGGGGCATCGTGCGCAGATCGGCCAGGCCGCCGTAGAGGAGCTTGTGGGCAACGTTCCCGGAGGCAGCGGCGATCTGGCCCGGCTTCGGGATCAGATCCATGGACGGGAGGCTACCCGCATCGGGTCACCGCGGTCAGCGGCGTTCACGACCTGCGGACGGGCCTCAGCTGCTTGTGGTGCGCGGGTTTCACCTGCTGCAGCGCGTCGAGGAACTTCGAGGCCCAGTCGTTCACGTCGTGCTCGGCGACGGTCTTGCGCATCGCCTTCATGCGGCGGGCGCGGTCCTTGGGGTCGCCGTTGATCGCCAGCAGCATCGTCGACCTCATGCCGTTGATGTCGTAGGGGTTGACCATGAACGCCTGGCGCAGCTCGTCGGCGGCTCCGGCGAACTCCGAGAGCACCAGCGCGCCGTCCTCGTCGAAGCGACAGGCGACGTACTCCTTGGCGACCAGGTTCATGCCGTCGCGCAGGGGAGTGACGACGCAGACGTCGGCGGCGCGGAAGAGCGCGGCCATCTCCTCACGCGGGTAGGACGAGTGCATGTAGTGGATCGCCGGCCGGCCGATCCGGCCGAGGTCGCCGTTGATCGAGCCGACCAGCCGGTCAATGTCGTCACGCAGCTTGCGGTACTGCTCGACGCGCTCGCGTGACGGAGTCGCCACCTGCACGAAGCAGGCATCCTCGACGGAGAGCTGACCGTCGCGGACGAGCTCGCCGTAGGCACGGAGCCTGCGGTAGATGCCTTTGGTGTAGTCGAGCCGGTCGACGCCGAGCAGGACGTGCCGGGGGTTGCCGAGCTGCTCGCGGATCTCCTTAGCGCGTGACTCGACCGAGTCCGAGCGGGCGAGCTCCTCGAGGCCGTCGAAGTCGATCGAGATCGGGAAGGCTGCCGCTTGTACGACGCGGCCGTTGGGGAGGTAGACCAGGTCGCGGTGGGTCTTGTGCCCCACGCGCTGGCGGACCAGACGCACGAAGTTCTGCGCTCCGCCCGGCCGCTGGAAGCCGACGATGTCGGCGCCGAGCAGTCCCTCGAGGATCTGGCGGCGCCAGGGCAGCTGCTGGAACAGCTCCAGGGGCGGGAAGGGGATGTGCAGGAAGAACCCGATGCGCAGGTCCGGCCGGAGGTCACGCAGCATCGCCGGCACGAGCTGGAGCTGGTAGTCCTGCACCCAGACCATCGCGCCCTCGCCGGCGACCGCGGCCGCGGCCTCGGCGAAGCGCCGGTTGACGCCGACGTAGGCATCCCACCACTCACGGTGGAACGACGGCTTCTCGACCAGGTCGTGGTAGAGCGGCCAGAGCGTGCCGTTGGAGAACCCCTCGTAGAACTCCTCCATCTCCTCGGCCGAGATGGCCACGGGGATGAGCCGCAGCCCGTCGTCGACGAACGGCTCGGAGGTGGTGTCGACGCCGCCGTCCCAGCCGATCCAGGCACCGTCGTTCGACCGCATCACGGGCTCGAGCGCGGTGACCAGACCGCCCGGCGACCGTCGCCACTGGACGGACCCGTCGGGGCCCTCGACCCGGTCGACCGGCAGGCGGTTGGCGACGATGACCAGGTGGCTTCCGGACGTCCGCTTGCTCACCCGTCGACACTATCGCGGACGCTGTGGCCGTCCCCCGGACGGCCTCTGGGAGAATGTCGGGCGAAACGCACCCACAAGTCCGGCCGGGCGAATGACATCGCTGTAGTTTCGTGCCTACGATAGCTGTGCAGCCTGGCCGGAGCCCTCGAGGAGAGTCGAATTCCATGGACGCCGCGAACGCCCTGAACCCCAACGGCGACCCTGTAGTCGCGGTTGAGCTGTCGGAGCGCGACCGCGAGATTCTGCTGTTCGAGCGCCAGTGGTGGAAGTACGCCGGCGCCAAGGAGCAGGCCGTCCGCGAGAACTTCGACATGTCCTCGACCCGCTACTACCAGGTCCTCAACGCGCTGATCGACCGTCCGGAGTCCCTCGCGTTCGACCCGTTGCTCGTGCGTCGGCTGCGTCGTCTCCGGGCTGCTCGCCAGCGCGCCCGTTCCGCCCGACGACTAGGTTTCGAGGTCTGAAAATTGCTGTTCGGCCTGCCTTCCCCCAGGTTCGACATCAAGGCCCGCGATGAGCGGGGCCTCATCATGTCCTCGCCGCTCGCGCTGATCAGCGCCGGCGCGGTCCTCCTCGCGGGCGTGGCCTACTTCGTCACCTCCCCCTCCGACACCCCGGAGCTGTCGCTGGCGGCCGCGCCCCAGCAGGTGGAGCCGCTGACGGTCCTGGAGAGCACGGCGCCGACCGCGCCCGTCGTACGCCGGGAGGGCACCTACGTCGTCGTCTTCAACAACTCCGGCATCACCGGCCTCGCCGGCCGCACCAGCAGCCGCCTCTCCGGCGCGGGCTGGAAGGTCGTGGGCTCCGACAACTGGTACGGCACGATCCCGACCACCACGGTCTACTACCCGGCCCGGCTCAAGGCTCAGGCCGAGCTGCTCGCCAAGGACCTCGGCGTCAAGCGGGTCAAGCCCGCGATCGAGCCGATGCAGATGGACCGTCTGACGGTGATCCTGACGTCGGACTTCCGCTGATCGGACCCTCGGGTCTCCTCATCTCTTTCCAGACCGGGAAGACGAAGGGCACCAGCGTCACCAGCAGGTACGACGTGCCAGCGACCAGGAGTGCGGGGCCGACGCCGAACGCCTCGGTGGCGAGCCCGGCCGCCAGCGCACCGAACGGCAGGCTCACCCACGCACTGGCTCGGACCACCCCGAGCACCCTTGCCTGCAGGTGCGGCGGGATGCGCTCGTAGGCCGTCGCGCCGATTACCGAGTTGATGCCACCGGCCAGGACCGAGGTCACCAGCATGACTGCCAGCACCGGGCTGAGCGAGCTGAACCAGACGAGGGCGAAGAAGCGTGGGAAACCACCCAGCAGGAAGCCCCACTTGAACAGGGTGAGCCGGGGCACCTTGGGGCCGAGCCACGCGCCGCCCAGGTTGCCGATCAGGCTGCCGAGCCCGAAGACCCCGCCGAGGGCGCCCAGCGCGCTGGCCGTGCCGAGCTCCTCCTTGACCCAAACCGGCGTCATGACCTCGGACATGCCCTGGTCGATGAAGTTGCTCGCAGCGACCATCAGGATGATGCCGAGCAGGAGCCGGTCGTGGCCGACGAAGCGGAAGCCCTCGGCCAGGCCTTGCCCGTAGGCGCGCAGCCCCCTCTCGAGCTGGTCCGGGTGCTCGGGCTCGGCGACCGAACGCAGGAAGTGCGCCACCAGCAACGCCGAGACCACGAAGCTGGCCGCGTCGATCGCGACGACGGCGGGGGACCCGAGGAGCGTGACGAGCACGCCGGCGGTGGGGGCGCCGAGCATGATCGCCAGCCGGTTCGCGCTGTTGTTGAGCCCGGCCGCGCGCTCGAGCGGGATCTCGCCGAGCGTCGCGGTGGTCGGCAGCAGCGCACTGTTGGCACAGTCGGCGGCGCCGCGGACCGTCCCGGCCAGGGCGACCAGCCCGAGCAGCGCGGGCAGGGAGAGCGCGTCCGCGACGTACGCCAGCGGTATGACGCCGAGCGCCACCGCCGCGAAGAGGTTGCCCCACACGTAGGAGCGCCGCAGCCCGATCCGGTCGACGACCGGCCCGGCGAGCACCTGCGCGACGACGTAGGGGCTGAGCTCGGCGAACGCTACAAGCCCGGTCTTGCTCGCGCTGCCCGTCGTGGTGAGCACCATCCAGGGAATCGCGAGCTGGGACATCGACGTGCCCAGCATCGAGATGAAGTACGCCGAGAGCAGGGCGTAGTACGGCCGCTTCACGGCACGACCTCGTCGGGCAGGAGCTGGAACATGAAGACGCCGCGCATGCTGTCCTCGGACCGTGGTCTCGCGTCGGCGGCCCTGCGGTGCTTCTCGACGACCTGCATCACCTCGGCGGCCATCGCGCGGCCCTCGTCGAGGGTGAGCTCGACCTTGGTGTCGGAGAAGGTCCAGGGCATGGACTCCAGCTCGTCGTGGTGCCCGCTGAGCCCGTTGAGGAACACGACCATGCGGCGGTAGTAGTCGTCCACGATCATGCGGATGTACTGCGCGCCTGTCTCCACGGACTCCCGCGTCGGCGGGTCGTCGGGGGAGCGGAAGGTGAACGCCGAGCCGCGGTAGCGGGCCTTCCACACCCTGTCCCGGCCGTTGCTGCGCTCCTCGTCGTCCTCGATGAACCCGTGCTCGGCGAGGAGCCGCAGGTGGTAGCTGGTGACACCGCTGGACTCCCCGATCCTCCGCCCGAGCTGGGACGCGGTCGCGGGGCCGTCGGACTCCAGCAGGTGGAGCAACCGGGCGCGGATCGGGTGCAGCAGCCCCTTGAGCCGGCGAGGCGTGAGCATCAGGTCCTGCTCGGGGTCGAACCACTCCGGCCAGCCGCCAGGAAGCTCAGGTGCGGCGTACAGGTCGTCGGTCATGAAACACGGTACGACCGCAAAGACTATTTTGCAAAGAGTTCTCTGCAATCGGATCTGGTTGCATGGTCCCATGCAGTTCCAGTCGGCACTGGCCGAGAAGCGCTACGCCGAGGTGGTCGACGACGCGGCCCAGGCCGTGGTGGGACTGGACTTCGACGGAGTGCTCTCCCCGATCGTCGAAGAGCCGTCCGAGGCCCACATCCACGCAGAGGGCCCCGACACCCTGGTGGCACTGGCCGACCAGGTGAAGGCGATCGCGGTCGTCACCGGGCGCCCGGCGCGGCAGGCGGTCGCGCTGGGCGGCTTGGACGAGGTCGGCAACCGCATCGCCGAGCGCGGCCACGACCTGCTCGTGCTGGGCCAGTACGGCAACGAGCGCTGGTCGGCCAAGGACCGCCGGGTGCTCTCGCCGCGCCCGCCGAAGGGCCTGGCCACCTTCATGATCGAGCTGCCCGACCTCCTCAAGGCCGAGGGCCTCGGCGAGGCACACCTGGAGGAGAAGGGTCTCGCGGTCGCCGTGCACACGCGCCGCATGGCTGATCCCCAGGGAGCCTTGGCCACGCTCGAGCCCCTGCTGCGCAGCAGAGCCGCCAAGCACGGGCTCGTGCTGGAGCCCGGCCGCCTGGTGATCGAGGTCCGGGCCCCTGGCATGCACAAGGGCGAGGCCGTTCGGCTGCTCCAGCGGGAGCTCAGGGCCGATGCGTTCCTCTTCATCGGCGACGACCTGGGGGACATCGAGGCCTTCCGCGCGGTGATGGACCTGCGCAAGCGAGGCATCCTCGGCCTGCTGGTCTGCTCGGCCTCGGAGGAGCAGCCTGCCCTGACCGAGCTCGCCGACGTGGTCGTCGACGGACCCGACGGAGTGATGGCTCTGCTTCAGGACTTTACGTTCGCAGCGGCCGGCTCGGCGTGACTCCGCCGGTGGGCAGTTCGTTTGGTGCTGTGTGAGCGACGAGCCGGCCAAGCGGTGGACCCCGGAGCGGTCCTGGGCGCATGGCGGCAACGACCCGCTCGACGACGTCAGCGCCTTCGACGCCGACGGCCACTGGCGCTACGTCGGCACCGGCCCGGGGACTCGGCTCTGTCTGCGCGTCGCCCCCACCGGTGAGGAGCCGCCGTCCTGGCCGGTCGCGGTGCTCCAGGAGCTCGCTCGCGACGCCGTGGTCGCCGACCATCCCTACGCACCGGGGCACCGGGTCGACCTGGGCCGGTCGATCGTGCACGGCTCGGACCTCAGGACGGTTGCCTTCATCCGGGACCCGGATGACCCGGACTCCCTGCTCGTGGTCGGCCTGACCACCGACGAGTACGACGTGCTCCGGCGCTGGAACGCCCAAGCCTTCCTCGCAGCCGTCGCCGAGCACGCCAACCCGGCGCTGGTCACCGACCCCGGCCGCGGCTCGATGCTCGCCGACGTGTCCTTGTCCGACGCGGTGGCCCGCGGCATCGCCCGCGACGGGTCCTCCACCCTCGAGCTCGCCGTGCCGGGCTTGGCCGTGGAGTCCGTGGACGACGGCGTCAAGGTCAGCGTGTCGCGCGACGTCGTACCCGAGCTGCGCCGGGCCCTCGCCGGGCGCCTGCTGCACGGGCGGCCGTTGCGGCTCGAGGACGCTCGGGTCGCCGTCACGCTCGCAGTCGGTGGCAGCTTCGCGGTGCTCGACGAGGAGACCGACGTGACCGTGGAGGTGCCGACCGAGGCGGTCGAGGACCTTCTGGCCTCACTCGCGAGCGGGGCGCCGGGCTCGTTCGAGCCCGTGCCCGGCTTCCGCGTCGTCGTCGGCTGACCTGCCGGCGGCCCTGGTCGAAGCGGCCGCCGGCAACCCCGTCAGCTGACTGAGTCGACCACCAGGGTGCCCGTGCCGATCGTCAGCCCGTCGGCTGTCCGCACCTGCACCCCGCCGGTGATCTTCCGACCGGCACCTGGATCCGCAAGGACCGTGAGGGTCGCCGTGGGTGACCACGACGATCCGGCCGGGCGCAGGGCGTCGGCGTCGGCGCTGGTCAGGGACCCGAGCGCCGGCGAGACGTAGGTGTCGACCAGGTCGTACGCCGTGGTCCCTTCCGGCACGCTGAACCCGTCCACCAGGATCCGGTACTGGCCGGCCGCGGGGTTGTTGAGGGTCACGGCCTCAACCGCCGTGGCACCCGCGCTCGACCCCACGACGACGCAGGTCGGCGCGCACCTGAACACCACGAGGTCGATGTCGGCCCGCGGGTCGGAGGCGCCACCGGTGGTCACCCGGTACGACGTCACCCCGTCGGGCAGCACCACGTCGAACGACTGCTGCGCCAGGTGCCCGATGGTCGGCCGCTGGGTCTGCGTGCTCCCCAGCGAGCCGTTGCCGACCAGGCGGCCGGTGAAGGTGCCGAGCTGGTTGGTGACGGTGTACTGCCGCGTCTGGGGCGCTCCGAGGGTGGCCGAGGCGACCAGGTCCGGGTTGGGAGAGATCGCTGCGGACAGCACGGTTGCGGTCAGGGTGAACGCAGAGCGTGCAGCGTCGGAGGTGCGCCGGGACTCCACCACGACCTCCCACACGCCTGCCTGCGGGTTCGCCGCGACGCGGCTCTGCGGTGTGCCACCGGCACAGCCTGCTCCCGCGTCCGGGTTGTAGCAGTTCGTGCTGCTCGTCGTGTCGAGCGGCAGCCCCTGCGGGGTGAAGCGCAGGAAGCGGATCTGGCCGGCTCCCGGCGTGGCCCCACCACCGGCGAGGTCGACCCTGAGCGCTCCCACTCCCTGCGGGACCCGGAGCAGCACGTGCTCGGTGCTGTTGCGGCGAACGGTGCCGGACACCGTCAGCTGCTGACCGCTGGCCGCGGAGAACTCGTTCGGCGCGAACACCGCGTTCATCGTGGTGAGGTCGACGCCGTGCGTGGCAGGGTCGTCCAGCTGGAGGATCGCCGAGTGGATGCCCGCATCCTTCGGGTTGACCTTGACCTCGAGCTGCACGGGTGTGTTGAGCGGCAGCTTGACGTCGGCCTTCGTGCTGAAGGTCCCGTCGTTGCCCAGCCACGACACCTTGTGGGTGACGTTCTTGTTCGGCCCGCTCGTGCGGGTGAACGTGAAGGTGCGGGTGTACTTGGTGCCGACCACGACGCCTTCGCGGTCGTGGATGCCGACACCGGTGTTCGGCGTGGCGAGGAGACCGCTGAGAACGGTGTTGACCGGCACGGAGCTGGTGATCCGGTGCGGGTTCTGCCCGTCACGCAGCTCCTTCCACGCCTTGTCGACGTCGATCAGCCCGGCACCTTGCTCGTAGGCGCCCACGCCTCCCACGAACTTCGCACCCGAGATCATCGCGTTGCGCAGCGCCAGGGCGGACGGCCGCTCTCCGCCGAAGCTCGCCTTGTAAGCACTGACCAGCAAGGCGGCCGCACCGGTCGCCTGCGGTGCTGCCATCGAGGTCCCGTTGAACATCGAGTAGCCGGGCGGAAGGGCGTAGGTGCCCGCGACCGGACCGCCGGCCTGCCACATCGGCGTGCTCGAGATCGCGCTGCCGGGCGCGATGAGGGCCGGCTTCAGGCCGCCGTCCTCGCGGGGTCCGCGCGAGGAGAAGGGCATCATGCCCTGCTTCGCCTCGGTCACGGAGCCGTAGTTGGACAGCCAGGTGGCGTCGGTGATGGAGGCGCCGACACTGACAGCGTTCGTGGCCACCGACGGGTCACCGACCGTGTTGGCACCGGCACCGCTGTTGCCCGACGAGATGAAGATCTGCATGCTGAACTCGTCGATGACCCGGTTGTAGAGCTCAGCGCGGGCGTTGTTGCCGTCGTTGAGGGCGGGCAGCCCGCCGATCGAGATGTTGACCACGTCGGCGCCGTTCTCGGCGGCGTAGATCACGCCGTCGATCAGGCCGCTGGCGGTGCAGGAAGTCGTCGTCAGGCAGACCTTGACCGCGATGACGTTCGCGCCTGGCGCCGCACCGTCCATCTGGCCGCCGAAGAGGTTGTTCCCGGTGGCGATTCCGGCCACGTGGGTGCCGTGCGCCGCCCCGGCGATGCCGAGGTTCACGAAGGAGCCTGTGTCGCTGTCGGGGTTGTACACGGAGCGGTCGGTGACCACCACGAAGGGCACACTCTCGACCACCGGCGTCGCCGGGTTGTCGATGCCGAAGTGGCCCACGTCCCGGTTCACGTTGTAGTCGATCATCGACGTCTCGTCGGTGAAGTCCCGGTCCTGGTCGAGGTCGACGTACACCCGCTTGGTGGTCCGGTCCTGGAGCACGCCGATGGACTCGTTGGGGGTGCCGTCACGGTCGACGTTGCCGCCGAGCTCGCCGGCGGCCAGGTCGGCTGCGTTCTCGCGGAACGTTCCGAACGCGTAGGGGCCGCCCGTAGCGGGAGCCGTCCAGGTCGCACCCGACGCGACGAACGGCCCGTTGAAGCGGCCGGTCGTCGAGACCCACGTGCCGTCGCCCGAGTTGGTCGCGTTGGCGTTGTACCAGTCGACGATCTTGGTGTCGCCGGTCGTCGTCTGAGCCAGGGCCGGGTGGTCGAGGTCGACGCCGGAGTCCAGGACCGCGACCGTCGTGCCTCGGCCGTCCCAGGTCGGGTGGTCAGCGGCGAACTTGGCGGCCTTCGTGTCCTGCGTCGGCAGGTAGGGGTTGAGCCGCGGGGTGCTCGCGCTCGGCGGCGACTGCGGCAGCGGTGTCGCTGCTCCGTCCGGCCGCGGGTCGTCGAGGCGGATGATGCCGTCCACGTCGATGGCCTCGACAGAGTCGAGCTTCGCGGCCCGCGTCGCCTGGTCCGTCGCGATCTCGACCTTGACGTAGTCGACGTCGCCGTTGCGCGTCAGGACCTTGCCGCCCAGCGCCCGAAGGTCGGCGGCGGCTTCCGTCGCCTGGCCGGGTGCCGCAGCGACCAGGAGGGTCACGGTCGGCTTCCCCGCTTGCTCGGCGCTCTGGATGCGCGCCTTGTCGGCGCTGCCCAGCTTGCTGTCGGACGTTTCGGGCCGGCCGGAGGGTTTCTCCGCGCCGACGACAGGAGTGGCGAGTAGGAAGGTGGAGGCCACGCAGAGGATCGCGCCGGCGCATGCAACAGCCGAGCGAGCCTGCCCCCGAGAATTGGCAGTCATGGGGGAGACGGTCGCATCGCGATTCGGAAAAGGTCAATGGCCCGTTCGGGATAGTTATCTTCTCGCGCTCTACCCGGCTTCGTCGTACCGTCAGGTAATGCATCCCACCTAGGTGTCCGGCCGGCTCCTGACCGCGCGCGTCGTCGTCTACCTGGCCTCGCGCGACCTCATGCCGCTGTACGCGGTCTATGCCCTGCTGTTCCGCGACCACGGGCTCTCGCCCGCTGGGATCGGCTCGCTGCTCGTCGCGTGGTCGGTGACCGAGTTCTTCCTCGAGGTGCCCTCCGGCGCCTGGGCCGACGCCGTGGACCGTCGCCTGCTGCTCGTGGGCTCGGGTCTGGTCTATGCAGCCGCCTTCACCAGCTGGATGGTCTGGCCGACGTACCTGGGCTTCCTGCTCGGCTTCATGCTGTGGGGCCTGTCCGGGGCGATGCAGTCCGGCACCTTCGAGGCCTACCTGTACGACGAGCTGGCCCAGGCCGGCCGCCCGGGCGACTACGCCTCGGTCAAGGGGCTGGCGCAGGCGGTCGCGGGCCTCTGCGAGCTCGCCGCGATGGCGGCCGCGGCGTGGCTGATGGCGGTAGGCGGCTTCGAGCTGGTCGGGTGGGTAAGCGTGGGCATCGCGCTGGTCCACGCGGCGTCGGCGTACGCACTGCCGAGCGCGCGCGCCGTGGAGGAGGCGGACGAGCTGCCCGACGGCGGCAGCCTTCCGGAGCGCTACCTGCGCATGCTCCGCGCCGGTGTCCACGAGGTCGCCCGGGTCCGGGTGCTGCGGCGGACCGTCTTCGTGTCGTCGGCGATGTTCGGCCTGCTCGCGTACGACGAGTACTTCACTCTCGTCGGCGCCGAGCAGGGACTCACTCCCGAGCAGGTGCCGTGGCTGGCCGCGCTGATGGTGGTCGGCTACTCGGTCGGTGTCCTGACCGCCGGGCGCACCGCCCGCTGGTCCTCCGCCCGGGTCGGGCTGCTCTACGGTGCGGGTGCGCTCGTGCTCTCGGTCGGCGTGCTCGTCGGCGGATGGGGTGGCTACGTCGCGCTCGGCGCCGGCTACGGCCTGCTCAGCAACGGCTACCTGGTCGGTGAGGCCAGGCTGCAGGAGGCGATCGAGGGCGAGGCGAGGGCGACGGTGACCTCGGTCTGGGGCCTGGGCACGGAGGTGTTCGCGATCGCGTCGTTCGCCGCAGTGGGTCTCGGCTCGGAGGTGTGGTCGCTGGCGGCGGTGGTGGCGGCGTCCGGTGTCCCGCTGCTGCTCACCGCGGTTGTCGCGACCCGGTGGCTGCCCGCTCCCGCTGCCGATCCCGCTCGCGACGGCTGAGGGTCGGGTAGCCGCCGTCCGCCAGTCCGGCCGCTCGCTCGAAGATGTTGTGCACGCCGACGTCGCCACCGCGCACCCACGAGTACGCCGACGCGAGCAGGTACAGCGGCAGCATCGGCAGTCCCAGGCACAGCATCCACTGCCACGAGTGGCGCTCCTCGTGGTTGAGCAGCCGCTGTCGTGCGACGAGGTCCGCCGCGTCGTACTTGCTGATGATGACGTTGCCGACCGTCATCGCCGGGTTGCGCGGGAACGCGAGCCGGTACGACGTGGCGAGCAGCAGCCCGCGTGGCCCGCGCGAGAGGCGAGCACCTCCGACGAGTGCTACGAGCAGTCCGAGCAGGGTCGACAGGTTGAGCAGGTTGACCACCAGGCGCAGATGCCACCACCGCATGGGCCCATCATGCCCAATCGCGGAGAGGTCCTGCGCTGCCCGGATGCCGGACCCGGTGTGCACATTCTGAGACGGTTGCGTAGGCTTGATCCTGCTCATCGAGAGGGGCAGAGGGACACGGCCCGCTGAAGCCCCGGCAACCCGTGACAGACACCTCCAGCTCGTTCGGATCCTGTCACCACGGTGCTAATTCCGTCCCGCGCCGAGAGTCGGTCCCCGGGGAAGATGAGAAGGAGGTCTCCTTGAGCAACGTGGTTCTTCGCGAGGGCGCGTTCGGCAACGCGACGGGTCTGGTCTGTCGCGAGTGCGGCGCGACCCAGGAGCTCGGTCCGCACTACGCGTGCATGGAGTGCTTCGGCCCGCTCGAGATCGCCTACGACTTCCCGGCGATCACTCGCGAGGAGATCGAGGCCGGCCCCGCCAACATCTGGCGCTACAAGGCGCTGCTGCCTGTGCCGTCCGACATCGAGCAGTCGCCGAACATGGAGCCCGGCTACACCCGGCTGCTCAAGGCCAACAACCTCGGCCACGCGCTCGGCATCGACAATCTCTGGGTGAAGGACGACTCCACCAACCCGACCAACTCCTTCAAGGACCGCGTCGTCGCCTGCGCCCTGTCGGCGGCCCGGGAGTTCCACAGCAAGGTCTTCGCCTGCCCCTCGACCGGCAACCTGGCCAACGCGGTTGCCGCCGCCGGGGCTCGGGCCGGCATCAAGACGGTCGTGTTCATCCCGTCCAACCTGGAGAAGCCCAAGCAGGTCAACTCCGCGGTCTACACCGACTCGCTGGTCGCGGTCGAGGGCAACTACGACGACGTCAACAAGCTCGCCTCCGAGATCGCGGGGGAGGAGGACGGCTGGGCGTTCGTCAACGTCAACGTCCGTCCCTACTACGCCGAGGGCTCCAAGACGCTCGGCTACGAGATCGCCGAGCAGCTGGGCTGGCGGCTGCCCGACCAGATCGTGATCCCGGTCGCGAGCGGCTCCCAGCTGACCAAGGTCGACAAGGCCTTCCAGGAGCTGGTCAAGCTCGGCCTGGTCGAGGACAAGCCCTACAAGGTGTACGGCGCCCAGGCGACCGGCTGCTCCCCGGTCTCGGTCGCCTACAAGGCCGGCGTCGACGCGATCAGACCGGTGAAGCCCGACACCATCGCCAAGTCGCTGGCCATCGGCAACCCCGCCGACGGCATCTACGTGCTCGACATCTGCCGCCGCACCGGCGGCGCGGTGGAGGACATCACCGACGACGAGGTCCGCGAGGGCATCCTGCTGCTGGCCCGCACCGAGGGCATCTTCACCGAGACCGCGGGCGGCACCACGGTCGGCGTACTCAAGAAGCTCGTGGAGACCGGCCAGCTCGACCCCACCCTCGAGACCGTCGTCATCAACACCGGCATGGGCCTGAAGACGCTGGACGCGATCAGCGACCTGGTCGGTCCCGCCGCGACGATCGCCCCCACCTACACCGCTTTCACCGAGACCGGCCTCGCCTGAGGCCCGAGGAGATCCACACCATGAGCGTCAGCGTCCGCATCCCGACCATCCTGCGCACCTACACCGGAGGTGAGTCCGAGGTGTCGGCCTCGGGGGCCACGCTCTCGGAGGTGCTCGACGACCTCGACACCAACTACTCCGGCATCAAGGCCCGCATCATCGACGAGCAGGGCGCGCTGCGCCGTTTCGTCAACGTGTACGTCGACAACGACGACGTGCGCTTCCTCGAGTCCCTCGAGACGCCCACTCCCGACGGCGTGCAGATCTCGGTGATCCCTGCGGTTGCGGGCGGCTGACCGCCTGATCCCGCCCTTCTCGGGTTCATCACGGTATGCCGTGAAACCCGAACTTCCCATGCTGTGCCCAGCACGGGACGCCCGGGTTTTGCTGCATACCGTGGGCAACCCTCAGCCGGTCTAGACCCAGCGCAAGACTATGGAATGAAGTATTCCGTTCTGCTAAAATTGGAACAAGAGATTCCGTTCCGTTCCACTCCGTGAAGGGCACACAGAGATGACAGTCGAAGCTCCTCCCGCCGCCTACAACCCGAAGGTCCTCGAGGCGATCGAGACCGTCGAGGCGCTAGCGCTGAACCAGGTCCCCGGTGCCGAGGACGTGTTCCCTCGCCGCTGGGTCGGGTTGGCCGCGATCCTCGCCGCGACCTTGATGAACCTGCTCGACTCGACGGTCAGCAACATCGCGGCGCCGAGCATCAAGGCCGACCTCGGTGGCTCGTCGAGCACGCTGCAGTGGATCGCCGCCGGCTACACCCTGGCGCTGGCCGTGGGCCTGCTGGTCGGGGGACGGCTGGGCGACATGCTCGGGCGCAAGCGCATGTTCATGGTCGGCGTCTACGGGTTCGTGGCTGCCTCCGGACTGTGTGCGCTGGCCTGGTCGCCTGAGTCGCTGATCGGGGCGCGTGTGGTGCAGGGCGTGTTCGGGGCGGTGATGATCCCGCAGTGCTTCGGCCTGATCCGCGACATGTTCGGCCGGGAGATGGGCAAGGCGTTCGCGGCGTTCGGTCCGGCCATCGGCCTGGCCACGATCATCGGCCCGGTCGCCGGCGGCCTGCTGATCGAGTGGGACGTCTTCGACCTCGGCTGGCGGACGATCTTCGCGATCAACCTGCCGCTCGGCGTGGTCGCGGCGTACGTCGGCTCGCGCATCCTGCCCTCGGTCGCGCCGGCCGCACGCGGTCAGAGGCTCGACCTCGTGGGCGCCGGCGTTGCCGGGCTCGGCATGCTCCTGCTGGTCTACCCGCTGGTGGCTGGGCACGAGGCCGGCTGGCCGACCTGGACGTTCGTGGCACTAGCCGCCGCTGTCCCGGTGTTCGCAGCGTTCGTGGTCCAGCAGCGTCGTCGTAGCGCCAGTGGTCGCACCGCGCTCGTCGAGCTGAGCGTCTTCAAGAAGCGGTCCTACGTCTCCGGTGTCGCGTTCGTGGTGGCGTTCTTCGGCTCGGCCGTCGGGTTCGGCCTGGCGGTCGGGCTCTTCCTGCAGCTCGGTCTCGGGTACGACGCACTGGGCGCGAGCCTGATGCAGCTGACCTGGCCGATCGGCGCCTTCATCGGCACGGCGATCGGGGCGACCCTGATGAACAAGCTGGGGCGCACGATCCTGCACGTGGGTCTGACGATCATGGCGGTCGGGCTGGTCGGGCTGTACGTGGTGTTCAGCGCGGACGCCGGCTTCTGGGTCCTGGCCGGACCGATGTTCGCCTACGGCGCGGGCATGGGCATGATCTTCATCCCGCTGTACGACATCATCGTGGCCGACCTGGCCGACCACGAGGTCGGCTCGGCGAGCGGCATCCTGGAGTCCTTCCAGCAGCTCGGCGCCTCGCTCGGCGTCGCGGTCCTGGGCACGGTGTTCTTCTCCGTGGTGGGTGGTGACCTGGCGTCGTACGTCGACGCCGCGAAGGTCGTCACCATCCTCGCCGGTGTCCTGACCGCTGGCGCCTTCGGCATCGCCTTCTGGCTGCCGAAGAAGGCCAAGGAGCAGGCGTGGTGACACGTCATCAGCAGGCCGGGGCCCGTCGCGAGAGCGGCGGGCCTAGGCTGCGTCGTATGCCCGACGGATCCCCGATGAGCGGCCGCAAAGCCCAAGCGGCTCGCAACGACGAGGTGATCCTCGAGGCGGCCCGCGCGGTCTTCATCGAGAATCCCGAGGCCCCCATCGCCCTGGTGGCGGAGCGGGCCGGGGTCGGCATCAGCGCCCTCTACCGCCGCTATCCGAGCAAGGAGGAGCTGCTCGCGAAGCTGTGCCTTGACGGCCTACGCACCTACGTCGCCCTGGCTGAGGCCGCGGTGGCCGACGAGGGCGACGACTGGGAGGCCTTCGTGGCGTTCATGCGCAGCTCGGTGGAAGCCGGCACCTCGGCGCTCACGGTGAAGCTGGCCGGGATGTTCACCCCCACCCAGGAGCACTGGGAGGACTCGATGCGGGCGTTCCGTGCCAACGCGGCGATCATGGAGCGCATCCACTCCGCCGGCGTCGTACGTGAGGACTTCGAGATGAGCGACGTCGCGGTGATCTTCGAGACGCTGTCCTCGATCAGGCTCGGCGACGAGAAGCGTCAGGCGGAGCTCAGGCAGCGCTACCTGCAGCTCTATCTCGACGGGATCCGCAACCCACCGGACCGTGGAGCGCTGCCGGCCCCCGCCCCGACCGAGGACGAGCTCTCCGCTCGCTGGGTCCCCAGGAAGTAGATCGCAAGCCGACAGGTAGCGTCGCGCCCATGACGGACGTACTCCTGGTGACCTGCGCGCAGCTCCCCGACGGCGAGCCGGGCGCCGAGGCGCTGGACGCGGTGCTGGCCGCGCGCGGATTGTCGGCGCGCTGGGTGCTCTGGGACGACGACTCGGTGGACTGGGCGTCAGCGCGGCTCGTCGCGGTGCGCTCGACCTGGGACTACACCGAGCGGCTCGAGGACTTCCTCGCCTGGGCGCGGAGGGTGGAGACGGAGACGACCCTGCTCAACGGTGCGGCCGTCTTTGCCTGGAACACCGACAAGGCCTACCTGGTCGAGCTGGCGGCGGCAGGGGTCCCCGTCGTGCCCACGGTCGCGGTGGACCACCGCGACGAGCTGGTCGCTGCGGCGGCGAGCTTCGAGAGCCGGGTCGTCGTCAAGCCGCGCGTCGGTGCCGGGGGCTTCGGCCTCTCGGTGTTCGACGATCCCGACGACGCCGACCAGGCTGAAGGCGACGGCCCCTGGGCTGTGCAGCCGGTCGTCGAGACCGTGCGTACGTCGGGTGAGGGCGCGGTCTTCGTGATCGACGGTGAGACCACCTACGCGGTCCGCAAGCTCCCCGCCGCCGACGAGCTCCGCGTGCACGAGCAGTTCGGTGGCAAGACCACGCCCACCCCGCTCGACGAGGAGGCCGCCCGTCTCGCCAAGCAGTGCGTGCGCACGACAGAGGGCCTGCTCAGCACGACCCTCCACTACGCGCGCGTCGACACCATGGAACACCAGGGCCAGCTGGTCGTGAGCGAGCTGGAGATCACCGAGCCCGGCCTCTACCTCGACGTACTCCCACAGAACGCCGAGCCCTTCGCCGACCTGATCACCAGACTGCTGAAGTAGAAGCAACCCCGCCAAGAAGCAACCGACACCAAAAGCAATCGGGCCTGGGGACCCAAGGAGTAGGCCACGGCCCGGCCAGGCCGAAGGCCAAGAGGAGTCGCGGAGCCGGGCACCGCACTACCAGCGACCGCCGAACCCCCGACCAACGCAAAGGCGAGGAACAACGCGGAGCGCTCCGCGCCCGGCCACGAAGTCGCGTAAGCGACGAGTGGCCGGAGCAGCAATGCTGCTCCGGCCGAAACCCCGTCGCACCCACGAGGTGAATCGAGCGTATGACGTAGGTCACGTCCGGTCAATGGTTACGTCAAGTCGCCCAGGCGGACGCCGAGGGGCCTGCCTTGCACTCGCTAGGGCCGAGTGCTAAAAAGGCATTAGCACTCTCAGCATGAGAGTGACAAGTCCCCGGACTGGGGAGGCGAGGTTCCAGGCGCCGGCGAGCAGGGTTCGCCGGGTCAGCAGGAGCCGTCCGTCGCGGGCGCCGAGCTGGTCCATCCACTCTTACGCGAAGGAATTCGTAGGAGCTATGCCGAAGCTGATTGCTTTCAACGAGGAGGCCCGGCGCGGTCTCGAGCGTGGCATGAACACGCTCGCGGACGCCGTCAAGGTCACCCTCGGCCCCAAGGGCCGCAATGTGGTCCTGGAGAAGAAGTGGGGCGCCCCCACGATCACCAACGACGGTGTCTCCATCGCCAAGGAGATCGAGCTCGAGGACCCGTACGAGAAGATCGGTGCCGAGCTCGTCAAGGAGGTCGCCAAGAAGACCGACGACGTCGCCGGCGACGGTACGACGACGGCCACCGTCCTCGCCCAGGCCATGGTTCGCGAGGGACTGCGCAACGTCGCGGCCGGCGCGAACCCGATGGCCCTCAAGCGCGGCATCGAGAAGGCCGTCGAGGCCGTCTCCTCCCAGCTGCTCGAGATGGCCAAGGACGTCGAGACCAAGGAGCAGATCGCTTCTACCGCCTCGATCTCCGCCGCTGACACCCAGGTTGGCGAGATCATCGCCGAGGCCATGGACAAGGTCGGCAAGGAAGGCGTCATCACCGTCGAGGAGTCGAACACCTTCGGGCTCGACCTCGAGCTGACCGAGGGTATGCGCTTCGACAAGGGCTACATCTCGCAGTACTTCATGACCGACCCCGAGCGCATGGAGACCGTCCTCGAGGACGCCTACGTGCTGGTGGCCAACCAGAAGATCAGCAACGTCAAGGACATGCTGCCGCTGCTGGAGAAGGTCATGCAGTCCGGCAAGCCGCTGCTGATCATCGCCGAGGACGTCGAGGGCGAGGCCCTGGCCACGCTCGTCGTCAACAAGATCCGCGGCACCTTCAAGTCCGCAGCCGTCAAGGCTCCGGGCTTCGGTGACCGTCGCAAGGCCATGCTGCAGGACATCGCGATCCTGACCGGCGGCCAGGTGATCTCCGAGGACGTCGGCCTCAAGCTGGAGTCGACCGGCATCGAGCTGCTCGGCCAGGCCCGCAAGGTCGTCCTCACCAAGGACGAGACGACCATCGTCGAGGGCGCCGGCGACGCGGAGCAGATCCAGGGTCGCGTCAACCAGATCCGCAACGAGATCGAGAAGTCGGACTCCGACTACGACCGCGAGAAGCTGCAGGAGCGCCTGGCCAAGCTGGCCGGCGGTGTTGCGGTCATCAAGGTCGGCGCGGCCACCGAGGTCGAGCTCAAGGAGCGCAAGCACCGCATCGAGGACGCCGTTCGCAACGCGAAGGCTGCCGTCGAGGAGGGCATCGTCGCCGGTGGTGGCGTGGCTCTGCTCCAGGCGACCGACGCCGCGTTCGAGAAGCTCGAGCTCGAGGGTGACGAGGCGACGGGTGCGGCGATCGTCCGTGTCGCGGCCGAGGCCCCGCTCAAGCAGATCGCGTTCAACGCCGGCCTCGAGGGCGGCGTGGTGACCGAGAAGGTGCGCAACCTGCCCTCCGGCCACGGCCTCAACGCGGCCACCGGCGACTACGTCGACATGATCGCCACCGGCATCATCGACCCCGCCAAGGTGACCCGTTCCGCGCTGCAGAACGCTGCGTCGATCGCGGCGCTGTTCCTCACGACCGAGGCGGTCGTTGCGGACAAGCCCGAGAAGACGCCCGCGATGCCGGGCGGCGACGGCGGCATGGGCGGCATGGACTTCTGAGTCCAGCCCAGCAACACGACAGAGCGGCCCCGGCGTAAGCCGGGGCCGCTCTGCTGTATTGGGCCAACTGTCAGAGCGAAACCGGTACTGGTTGAGTGTCGTGACGCTCAACCAGTACCGGTTTCGCCGGTTGACCGGTGAAACCGCCGCCTACGCCGACTGCGGCCGATCGGCCGACGAGACGTCGGAGACGCCCGGCATGCTCACCCCGCCCTTGCTGACGAGCTGCTGCTCACCCCGCCCGATGAACTTGTAGAACTCCGCCGCCCGGCCCCGCATGACGGGCGAGGCGGCCAGCAACGGCACGCGGCCGTGGGCGAGACGGCTGGCCCGGGTGATGGCGACGTACTGCGCCTGGTCGGCGAGCGACCAGTCCATCTCGAACATCTCTCGCAGGTCCGGCCCCAGCCCGCCGACCACGATGGTGTGCAGCGCGGAGAAGACCGGGCGTGCTGGGACGGGCGGCTGGTGAGGGACGCGGTAGCCGGAGAGGTACTGGCCGAGCAGTCGCAGCTCGGCCGTGAGGTACGGCCGGTCGGACGCGAGGTAGGCGTCGAAGGACGAGCGGAAGTCGGCGTAGTCGCGAGGTGCGGCCGCGGGCGGCATGCCGAACAGCTCGCCCCAGCGCACGAAGTCCTCGAACAGCTCCTGGCGCTCCCGGTCCTTGAGCCGCCGCACGAGCAGGTCGTGCTGGAACTCGACCGCCTCGAGCGTGAACGCGACGGTCCACCACATCCCGTCGGGGTCGGAGGCGTCGTAGCGGGAGCCAGCGGGCCAGGCCGGCCCGCCATGCTCGTCGATGGTCCCCTTCACCTCCGCGTGCCGCTTCGCGGTGAACGCGAGCGCGCGGTCGGCCTCCTCCCGGGAGCCGAGGAACACCGCCTCGAACAGCCGCGCCGTCAGCGCGAGCCGGGTGTACGGCGTCTCGCGGTGGCTGGTGCTCTGGGCCGTGCCCTGCGCGAGCAGTGAGTGAGTTGCGCCGATCGTCAGGGCGCGCTGCCCATAGGTCAGGGAGACCGCCCGCTGGTTGAGGGCGCGGTAGGCCATCGAGCGCGAGGAGAAGTAGCCGGACATCGTCGTCCTCCTTCGAGGGGATGCGTGAACAGCATCTGGCAAGAGTGTCTGCCAGATTGGTGGCTTCTGGCAAGAGGGCCTGCCACAATGTGGCGCATGTCAACCAAGCGCTCGTACGCCGGGGTGCCGGCCGCCGAACGCGAGGCGGGACGACACGAGCGGCTCATCGAGGCCGTCCTCGACCTGGCGGCGGGCGACGGTGCGGCCGCGGTGACGGTGACCGGTGTCTGCCGCGCGGCCGGGCTCAACGAGCGGTACTTCTACGAGAGCTTCGCCGACCGCAACGAAGCGCTGGTCGCAGCGGGCGACCACGTTGCCGAGACCCTGATGACCAGGATCCTGGCGGCCGTCGCAGCGGCGGAGGACGACCCGCCCCTGCGAGCCGCGGCCGCGATCCGGACCGCCGTGGACGTGCTGGTCGACGACCCACGCAAGGGAGCGCTGTTCCTGGAGAGCGCGAGCGTGCCGGTGCTGGCCCAGCGCAGGGCGGAGCTGGCGCGCGCCTTCGTCGAGCTGCTGCTCAGCCAGGCGCTCGCGGCGCTGCATCTGCGACGCACCCAGGAGATCGACTCCTGGGGCTCGTTCGCTGCGACCCACCTCTTCGGGGGGGTGCTGGAGACGATCAGCGCTTGGCTCAGCGGCCGCCTCGACTGCACCAGGGAGGAGCTGGTCGCGCGCAACGTGGAGATGTTCCTGGCCGTCGGCGCCAGGGTAGAACATATGTTCGAACAGCAGTAATCTCGACCCTGTGACGACCGAGCTCCAGCCCTCGCTGTTCGACGCCGCACCCGTGGCCACGCTCGGCAGGCTCGCTCCGCTGCGCACCCAGCTGGCTCACGGAGCGTGGGTGGACCACCAGCCCGGCTGGGTCTCCGGCTCCGACCAGCTCTTCCTCGACCTGGTCGCCTCAGTGCCCTGGCGCGAGGAGCGCCGGCAGATGTACGAGCGCGTCGTCGACGTACCCCGGCTGCTGTCGTTCTACGACGAGGAGGACCCCCTCCCGCACTCGGTGCTGACCTCGGCGCGCACCGCCCTCTCCAACCACTACCGTGCCGAGCTCGGTGAGGACTTCACCACGGCCGGCCTCTGCTACTACCGCGACGGCCGCGACAGCGTGGCCTGGCACGGAGACCGCATCGGCCGGAGCAGGACCGAGGACACCATGGTCGCCATCGTGTCCGTAGGGGAGCCGCGGCGGCTGCTGCTGCGTCCCAGTGACGGAGGTGCGACGATGGGCTTCGCGCTGGGGCATGGCGACCTGCTGGTGATGGGTGGCTCCTGCCAGCGCACGTGGGAGCACGCCGTACCGAAGACGGCGAAGCCGGTCGGCCCCCGCATCTCGGTCCAGTACCGCCCCCGCGGGGTGCGCTAGCAAGGAGGCGACCATGCGCCGCACACCAGCTCTTGTGGCCGTGGCCGGACTCGTCCTGGCCCTCTCCGCGTGTGGCGAGCAGGGTGCCGGCGACGCCGCCGAGCCCGCGGCCGAGGAGACCACGCCCGCGGCGCCGACCGTCACCGATCTTCTCGTCGAGGGCAAGGGCGACCAGCGCTGCGCCGCACCCTCCGCGACGTTCCTGCGCACCGTCGACCAGGCGGCGGCCGGCACGGTCATCGAGGTCGCCGACAAGCGGATCGTGCTCGACGTGGACCACTGGTACACCGGCGAGGAGACCGACCAGATCGCCCTCGCACCCGGGGCCGGCATCCCTGCCTTGACCTTGACGACCAACTTCGAGCAGGGCCAGCGCTACCTGGTCTCGGCCACCGACGGTGTGGTGACGGTCTGTGGCTACACCGCGCCGTACTCCAAGGATCTGGCGGACCTCTACGACGAGGCTTTCTGACGACAGGTCCCGCACACGTCCAGGGTTGTCTCAGGGATAAACCGGTGGGAGGCGTCCACCTCCGTTGACTACGTTGGAGGCAGCGTGGCGTCCGGTCCCAGCGGTCGTCCCGACGGAGGGAAAGCTTGTGACCAACCTGACCGCTCGCCCGGCCGCACGTGTCGTCGGGCTCACCAAGACCTATGGCACCGGCGACGCCGAGGTGCACGCCCTTGCCGGGGTGACCCTCGAGCTGAACGCCGGCGAGTTCACGGCCGTGATGGGGCCGTCGGGCTCCGGCAAGTCCACGCTCATGCACTGCTGCGCAGCGCTCGACACGGCCACCAGCGGTGAGGTGTACGTCGGCGAGGTCGAGCTGTCCCAGCTGGGCGACAAGGCGCTGACCCGGCTACGCCGCGATGAGATCGGGTTCGTCTTCCAGGCGTACAACCTGGTGCCGACCCTGACGGCGGAGGAGAACATCCTGCTCCCGCTGTCCATCGCCGGCCGCAAGCCCGACAAGGACTGGTACGACACCGTCATCTCCACGGTCGGGCTGGCCGACCGGCTCTCCCACCGGCCCAAGGAGCTCTCCGGCGGGCAGCAGCAGCGCGTGGCCGTGGCGCGTGCGCTGGCCAGCCGGCCGTCCATCGTGTTCGCGGACGAGCCGACGGGCAACCTCGACTCGACGTCCGGCAAAGAGGTGCTCAACCTGCTCCGCCGCAGCGTCGACGACTTCGGGCAGACCATCGTGATGGTCACCCACGACCCCGTGGCGGCGGCCGTCGCCGACCGCGTCATCTTCCTGGCCGACGGGCAGGTCGTCGACGAGCTGCGCCACCCCACCCGCGAGATCATCCTCGAGCGCATGCAGCAGCTCACCATCCGCTTCGCGCCGGCTGCCGCGGAGGCCTGAGCCCCATGATCCGCGTGACCCTGCGCAACCTGCTTGCGCGCAAGCTGCGCCTGGTGATGTCGGCGTTCGCGATCGTGCTCGGCGTCGCGTTCGTCGGCGGCTCGCTGATCTTCACCGACGCGATGGGCGGCGCGTTCGACGACATCATCGAAGGCACCACCTCGGACGTGGAGATCGCCTACAAGGGCGCCACCGACTTCGACAGCTTCCAGGACAACCGCACGATCCCCTCGAGCGTCGCCGCCGAGCTGGAGAAGCTCCCCGAGGTGGGCGAGGTCCATCCCTACAACCAGCTGCTCTCGGTCTTCGTCGTGGGCAAGAACGGCAAGGTGGTGGGCGGCAACGGTCCGCCGGGCCTTGCCTTCAACAACCTCGACGGCCGCAACCTGCAGGGCGAGCCCATCCTCACCCTCGAGAAGGGCCAGGCGCCCGACGCGCCCGGAGAGGTCGCGATCGACGCCTCCACCGCCGAGAAGGCCGAGTACGACGTGGGCGACGAGATCACGCTGGTCACGCCCGGCGACCCGCCCACGATGAAGGCGAAGCTGGTCGGGCTGGTCGAGTTCGGCAACGGCGGCCTGGTCGGCGCGACGATCACGATCTTCGAGGGCCGGTTCATGCGCGACACGTTCTTCGGGGGCAAGGACGTCTACAGCGCCATCTCCCTGGAAGCGGCCGACGGGGTCAGCCAGGTGCAGCTGCGCGACGCGGCCCAGAAGGTGCTGCCCGAGGGCGTGGTCGCGCGCACCGGCGACGAGACCGTCGAGGCCAACAAGGACGCGATCAACAACGCCTTCCTGAAGTACATCCGGATCTTCATGCTCGTCTTCGCCGGCATCTCCCTGGTCGTCGGCGCCTTCCTCATCATCAACACGTTCTCGATCCTGGTGGCTCAGCGCAGCCGTGAGCTCGCGCTGCTGCGCGCGCTGGGCGCCTCCACCGGTCAGGTGATCCGCTCGGTGCTGCTCGAGGCGCTGGTCGTCGGTTTCATCGGAGCGACGGTCGGACTGGGCCTGGGCGTGCTCCTCGCGCAGGGCATCCGAGCCCTCCTGGCTGGCTTCGGGCTCGACCTGAGCAGTGCTGAGTTCCCGGTCCACCTGACGACCGTCTTCTGGTGCTACCTGCTCGGCATGGTCGTGACGCTGGTCGCGGCAGTGCTCCCTGCACTGCGCGCCTCCAAGGCAGCACCTGTCGCGGCGCTGCGCGACGACGTCGCGCTGCCCGAGACCACGCTGCGCAAGCGCGTGGTGATCGGGATGCTCCTCGCGCTGTCGGGCATCCTTGCGGTCGTCATGGGGTTCGCCGAGGAGGGCAGCACCGGACTCTCCCTCATCGGCCTCGGCCTCTTCCTGATCCTGGTCGGGGTCTCCCTGGTGAGCCCGTTCGTGGCCCGGCCGGTGATCCGGGCGTTCGGGGTCGTGTATCGGCGGCTCTTCGGCACCGTGGGGCAGATCGCCACGCAGAACTCACTGCGCAACCCACGCCGGCTGGCCGCGACGTCCAGCGCCCTGATGATCGGCGTGGCTCTGGTAGCGATGGTCTCGATCTTCGGCCAGTCCGCGTCCAAGAGCACGGAGGTCACCGTGCAGAAGTCGCTGAACGCGTCGGTGATCGTCTCCAACGTGGTCGGCCAGCCGTTCTCGGTGAGCGTTGCCCGGCAGGTCGCGGAGGTGTCCGGCGTACGCACGGTCGCCCAGGTGCAGCAGGCGTTCCCCGATGTCCAGGGCGGGTTCGCGTTCACCGCCGCGGTCGACCCGGAGAAGATCCGCCAAGCCATCGACATCGACGTGACCGACGGGTCGCTCGCCAACCTCGGCAAGGGCACGGTGGCGGTCGACGACAAGACTGCTCGCGGCAAGCTGCTGGGCATCGGCGACCCGGTCTCGATGGAGTTCCAGGGCGGCAACGTCGAGCTGACGGTCGCTGCGATCTTCAAGCGCGACGCCGCTGTCCCGGCCAACTGGCTGGTCTCCTTCGACACCACGGAGCAAGGTGGCCTGGAGCGACTCGACTCGATGCTCTTCGTCGTCACGGACCCGTCCGCTGACGTCTCCGCTGTCAAGAAGGACATCAACGCCGCCACTCAGGACCTTCCGACCGTGACCGTGAAGGACCCGCAGGGCTACGCCGACGAGCAGAAGCAGCAGATCAACACGTTCCTCTATCTCATCTACGCCCTGCTCGGGCTGTCCGTGGTGATCTCGATCCTGGGCGTGGTCAACACGCTCGGCCTCTCGGTCATCGAGCGCACGCGTGAGGTCGGGCTGCTGCGGGCCGTCGGCCTCTCGCGACGCCAGCTCCGCACGTTGATCCGGCTGGAGTCGATCGTGATCGCGGTCTTCGGGGCGCTCCTCGGAGTCGCGGTGGGAGTCGCGTTCGGGGTGTCACTGGTCAAGGCCCTGGAGGACGAGGGACTCCGGGATCTGGCGATCCCGTGGCCCACCCTCGTCATGTTCGTGGTCGCGGCCGGCGTCGTGGGCGTCTTCGCGGCAGTGCTGCCCGGAAGACGGGCCGCACGGCTCGACGTACTGCGGGCGATCTCTACCGAGTGACCCCGATCCGTCCTTTCCATCCCACTCCCTCGTGATCGCCGGGGGGTCTAAGGTAGGGCCAGGGCCCCCGGGTCCGTTGGGAGAGGGGCGGAACGATGGGTGACGTCATCACACCAGCGCCGAATCACCAGGGCGTGCACAAGCATGTGCAGGTCCGCGAGTATGTCCGCGGCCTGATCGAGGGGGCAGAACCCGGCGCGCCCGCGCCTTCCGAGCGCGAGCTCGTCCAGCAGTTCGGCGTGGCGCGCATGACGGTCCGCCAGGCGCTCGACGCGCTGGTGGCCGAGGGGCTTCTCGAGCGGGTCCCCGGACGCGGCACGTTCGTCGCCCGCACCGCCGTGGACAACAACCCGCGGCTGGCCAGCTACACCGAGGACATGGCCCGTCGAGGCATGAAGCCCGACGCCCGCACTCTGCTCGCCCGCCACGAGCAGGCCGGGCCCGGCGTCGCCCGCGCCCTGGAGATCGAGGTCGGCGACCGGGTCGTGCACTGGCAGCGACTGCGCTACGCCGACGGCCAGCCGATGTGCATCGAGGACGCCTACCTCTCCGACGCGATCATCCCAGGCTTCCTGGACCAGCCCCTGCCCGTCAGCCTGTACGCCGAGCTGCAGCGGCGCGAGCTCCTGCCGTCCTGGGGTGAGGACTCCGTCGACGCCGGTGTCGCCCGCGCCGACGAGGCCGAGGCGCTCGGGATCAACGTGGGTGACTCGGTGCTGCGCATCGCGCGGCGGGCGTTCGCGGGCAGCCTCGCTGTCGAGGTGTCGCGCTCGACGTTCCGGGCCGACCGCTACACGCTGTGGGTGCCGCTGTCCCGTCCCGCAGCGTCACCGCGCCGTTGACGCTCGCAGGTCTCCTGCTCGCGGCGGGGGAGGGACGTCGGCTCGGGGCGCCGAAGGCTCTGCTCCACGACGAGGCCGGCGTACCCAACCTCGACCGCGTAGTCGGCGCGCTGTTCGAGGGCGGCTGCGGCACGGTGACGGTCGTGCTGGGAGCTGCCGCCGAGCAGGCGACCGAGCTGCTGCGCGTGAACGGGTGGCTCACGTGCGAGGACCTGTCAGTGGTCGTCAACGACGAGTGGGCCGAGGGCATGGGGTCGTCCCTGCGACGTGGCCTGGAGTCGCTCGATGCCGAGGCGGCACTGGTGATGCTGGTCGACCTGCCCGACGTGCACGACGATGCCATCCACCGGTTCGCCGACCTCGCCGCGCCCGACGCCCTCGCACGAGCGACGTACGACGGGCAGCCCGGCCACCCCGTGCTGCTGGGCCGCGACCACTGGGCCGGGGTCTCCGCCGCGGCGGCCGGCGACCGTGGCGCGCGCGACTACCTCGACTCCCACCACGTGCGTGAGATCCCCTGCGACGACGTGGCCACCGGACGCGACGTCGACACGCCCGAGGACCTCGGACCTACGCTGGAGGCATGATCGCGTCTCCCGCAGACCTGGCCGCACGGCTCGAGAGCACCGGCTACCTCTGCGACGACGCGCTGGCCACTGTCGGGTTCCTGGCGCTGGAGCTGCAGCGACCCCTGCTGGTCGAGGGGGAGCCGGGCACCGGCAAGACCGCGCTGGCCGAGGCGCTGGCGGAGGCGCTGGACGCACCGCTGGTGCGGCTGCAGTGCTACGAGGGCATCGACGCCAGCCAGGCGCTCTACGACTGGGACTTCCCCCGGCAGATCCTGCACCTGCGTGCGGTCGAGTCCACCGGCGTGAAGGACCTGGCCGAGGTGGAGGAGGGGCTGTTCGCCGAGCGGTTCCTGCTGGAGCGGCCGATCCTGCGCGCGCTGCGACACACGCCGGCGGTGCTGCTGGTCGACGAGGTGGACCGCGCCGACGACGAGTTCGAGGCGTTCCTGCTCGAGGTGCTCTCGACGTACCAGGTCACGATCCCCGAGCTCGGCACGGTGCGCGCGGAGACGCCACCTGTCGTGGTGCTGACCTCCAACCGCACGCGTGACATCCACGACGCGCTCAAGCGGCGCTGCCTCTACCACTGGATCGACCACCCGGGCCTCGAGCGGGAGGTGGCGATCGTCCGCTCCCGTGCACCGGAGGTCTCCGAGGCGCTCGCACGGCAGGTGGTCGGGCTGGTGCACTCGTTCCGCGACTCCGACCTGGTCAAGCCGCCCGGCGTCGCCGAGACCCTCGACTGGGCCCGTGCGCTCGACCGACTAGGCGTGGCCCGAGTCGACCTCGAGTCGGCGGCGGCGACGCTCGGGGCAGCGGTGAAGTACCGCGAGGACGCCGAGCGCGTGCGGGCCTCGCTGGAACGGATGCTGGCCAGTTGAGCGAGACCACCCTCAACCAGCCCGACGAGATCCTGCTCGGCTTCGCCGCGGCGCTGCGCGCGGCCGGGCTGCGCGTCACCCAGGACCGCACCCGCACGATGCTGGAGGCCGTCGCGGCCGTGGGGATGGACGACGAACGCCCCGCCTACTGGGCGTCGCGCGCCGCCGTGTGCGCGGGTCCCGACGATCTGGAGGTCTTCGACCGCGTCTTCACGGCCTGGTTCCACGGGGAGCCTGTCGGTGGGGAGCGACGCCGCCCGCAGGTGACCGTGGTGTCGGCCGGGTTCGACGACGAGAACGGTGACGGTGGCGGCGACACGGGCATGCTCCGGGCTGCGGCCAGCGAGACCGAGGTGCTCCGCCACCGCGACATCGCAACGCTGGACGATGCTGAGCGTGCGACCCTGGCGGCGATGTTCGGTGCCCTGCGGCCGCGGCTGCCCCGGAGGTCGGCCTACCGGCACGAGGCCTGGCGGCGCGGCGGCGTCGACCGACGTACGACGCTGCGACGGATGCGCCAGCACTGGGGCGAGCCCGTCGACATCGCCTGGCGACACCGGGCGACCCGGCCGCGGCGCGTCGTACTGCTGGTGGACGTGTCCGGCTCGATGAGCCCCTATGCGGACTCGCTGCTCCGGCTGGCCCATCGCGTGTCGACGGGCTCAACCAGCGGAGGCCGCGTCGAGACCTTCACGCTCGGCACCCGGCTGACCCGCGTCACGCGTGCGCTGCACCTGCGCGACGCCGAGCAGGCGCTCGCCGCCGCCGGTGACGCGGTGCCCGACTGGTCAGGCGGCACCCGGCTCGGTGAGACGCTCAAGGCGTTCCTGGACCGCTGGGGCCAGCGCGGGCTCGCCCGCGGCGCGGTTGTCGTGGTCGCCAGCGACGGCTGGGAGCGCGGTGACGCTCGCCTGCTGGCAGCGCAGATGCAACGTCTTGCGCGGTTGGCTCATCGCGTGGTCTGGGTCAACCCGCACAAGGGCGCAGCGGGCTACGAGCCCGTGCAGCTCGGCATGGCGGCCGCTCTCCCGCACTGCGACGAGCTGGTCGCGGGCCACTCGTTCGCGGCGTTCGAGGAGCTGCTGGAGGTGGTCGCCCGTGCGTGAGGTCCTCGACGAGCTCCTGGCCTGGTGGCGTGCCGGCGAGACCATCGGGCTCGGCACGGTGGTGGCGACCTTCGAGTCCGCGCCGCGCCCGCCGGGCGCCTCGATGCTGGTCGGGCCCGGAGGTGAGGCCGTCGGCTCGGTCTCGGGTGGCTGTGTCGAGGGAGCGGTCTACGAGCTCGCCCAGGAGGTGGTCTCCTCCGGGGTGCCGGTGCTGGAGCGCTACGGCATCAGCGACGAGACCGCGCTCGGAGTCGGCCTCACCTGCGGCGGCATCCTCGACGTGTACGTCGAGAAGGTCGACCAGCAGACGTTCCCCGACCTGGAGGCGATCGCCGGTGACCTGGCCGAGGGTCGGCCGATCGCGGTGGCCACGATCGTGGAGCACCCCGACCTCCTGGGTCGCCGCATGGTGCTGCGTGGCGACGACCGGTCGGGCAGCCTCGGCAACGCGCGGCTGGACGACGCCGTGGCCGACGACGCGCTGGGCCTGCTCGCCTCGGGACACAGCGCAACGCTGAGCTACGGACCTGAGGGCGAGCGCCGCGGCGAGGGCACCCGTGTCTTCGTCTGGGCCTTCGCCCCGAAGCCGCGCATGCTCGTCTTCGGCGCGATCGACTTCGCGGCTGCGGTCGCGCGGGTCGGGTCCTTCCTCGGCTACCACGTGACCGTCTGCGACGCACGTCCCGTGTTCGCCACGCACAGCCGCTTCCCCAGCGCCGACGAGGTCGTCGTCGAGTGGCCCCACAAGTACCTCCGCAAGGAGGTCGACGCGGGCCGGGTCGACGGGCGCAGCGTGCTGTGCGTCCTGACCCACGACCCGAAGTTCGACGTACCCCTGCTCGAGGTGGCCCTGGCGCTCGACGACGTCGGCTACGTCGGGGCGATGGGCTCACGCAAGACCCATGACGACCGGCTGGCGCGCCTCCGCGAGGCCGGTGTGGGCGAGGAGCAGCTGGCGCGGCTCTCGAGCCCGATCGGCCTCGACCTCGGTGCTCGCACGCCTGAGGAGACCGCGGTCAGCATCGCCGCCGAGATCATCGCGATGCGCTGGGGCGGCAAGGGTGAGCGCCTGGGCCACACGTTCGGCCGCATCCACCACTAGCTGCATTGGCCGAGCGTGTCTTCGGCTGCGCGGGCGACAGGCTCGCAGGCTCGCAGTGGGCTCGAGGGCCTCCCGCCACGCTGCCGGCCGGCCCGCAACCTGGTCGCAACGTCCCTTGTTCTACTCATGGGTCAGGTGTGTGATCGAAGGACGCCACAACTCCACAACCGAGGAGGGTCGGATGACCCGGATCAGCGTCAACGTCGACGGGACCGCCTACTCCGATGATGTCGAACCGCGCATGCTGCTGGTGCACTATCTGCGCGAACGGCTGGGCAAGGTCGGCACCGTCGTCGGGTGCGACACCAGCAACTGCGGAGCCTGCACCGTCCATCTCGACGGCAGGAGCGTGAAGTCCTGCAACCTGCTCGCGGTGCAGGCCGACGGCCGCAGCGTCACGACCATCGAGGGTGTGGCGCACAACGGGCAGCTGCACCCCGTGCAGGAGGCCTTCCACGAGTGTCATGCGCTCCAGTGCGGCTTCTGTACGCCGGGCATGGTGATGCAGACCATCGACCTGCTGGGCGACAACCCCGACCCGAGCGAGGAGGCCATCCGGCACGGGCTGGAGGGCAACCTCTGCCGATGCACCGGCTACCAGAACATCGTGCGCGCGGTGCAGCTCGCGGCCGCCGACAAGCGCACCGCCGGAGTGGAAGGAGGCGCGTCGTGACCGCCACCGAGACCGGCACCGGGATCCAGCAGGAGGTCGGCGCAGCCCGCCTCCGCAAGGAGGACCAGCGACTGCTCACCGGACGCACCCGCTGGACCGACAACCTCCAGCTCCCCGGGATGATGCACCTGGCCATGGTGCGCAGCCCCTACGCCCACGCGATGATCCGCGGCGTCGACACCGAGCAGGCCAAGGCCGCTCCCAACGTGCTCGCCGTGCTCTCGGGCAAGGACGTGGCCGAGGACCAGGGCGTCATCGCGAACGCGTGGCCGATCACGACAGACCAGAAGGCACCCACCCACCTGCCGATGGCCGTCGACCGGGTCGCCTTCGCGGGCGAGATCGTCGCGCTCGTCGTGGCCCGCACGGCCGCCGAGGCACGTGACGCAGCCGATCTCGTCGAGGTCGACTACACCCCGATGCCGGCAGCACTCGACCTGCGCGAGTCCGCGGAGGACAAGGTGCTCGCGCACCCCGACCTCGGCACCAACAAGTCGGCCTTCTGGCAGCTGGACTCGGCGGCCCAGGGTTCCGGCGGCTCCGTCGACGAGGCGATCGAGGAGGCGCGGGCCAACGGCATCCTGCTCGAGCGCGAGTTCCGCCAGCAGCGGCTGATCCCGGCGTTCCTGGAGCCTCGCTCGACCGTCGTGGACCCGACCGGCGAGCAGATCACCATGTGGTCGGCGACCCAGATCCCGCACATCACCCGGTTCCTGCTCGCCGCCACGACCGGCACCCCGGAGTCGAAGATCAGGGTGATCGCGCCGGACGTCGGTGGTGGCTTCGGTGGCAAGCTGCAGACCACGCCGGAGGAGTGGCTGACGTTCCTGGCAGCCAAGCGTCTGGGCAAGCCCATGAAGTACACCGAGACCCGCTCGGAGTCGCTGATGTCGGGCCATCACGGCCGCGACCAGTGGCAGAAGATCACGCTGGCCGCCACCAAGGACGGCAAGGTCACCGGTCTCAAGGTGGACCTGATCGCCGACATGGGCGCCTACATCGGCATCGTCGGGGGCGGCGTACCCGTGCTCGGCGCCTGGATGTTCAACGCCATCTACAAGCTCGACGCCTACCAGTTCAACTGCACGACGGTGCTCACCAACAAGACCTGGGTCGACGCCTACCGTGGCGCCGGCCGGCCGGAAGCGACCTTCGCCATCGAGCGGATGATGGACGAGCTCGCGGTCGAGGTCGGGGCCGACCCGCTCGAGATCCGCGAGCGCAACTGGATCAAGCACGAGGAGTTCCCGTTCACGACCGTGGCGGGCATGACCTACGACTCGGGCAACTACGAGGCCGCGACGGCTCGGGCCAGGGAGATCTTCGGGTACGACGAGCTCCGGGCCGAGCAGCAGCGCCGCCGCGACGAGGGCGACCCGGTCCAGCTCGGCATCGGTGTCTCGACGTACACCGAGATGTGCGGGCTGGCGCCGAGCCGCGTGCTGGGCCAGCTCAACTACGGAGCCGGCGGCTGGGAGCACGCCGACATCCGCATGCTCGCCACCGGCAAGGTCGAGGTGATCACGGGGACGTCCCCCCACGGGCAGAGCCACGAGACCGCGTGGTCGCAGATCGTCGCCGACCGCCTCGGGGTGCCGTTCGACGACATCGAGGTCCTGCACGGCGACACCCAGGTCTCCCACCGCGGCATGGACACCTACGGATCCCGTTCGCTGGCCGTCGGTGCCGAGGCCGTCATCAAGGCGGCCGACAAGGTGCTGGACAAGGCCAAGCCGATCGCCGCGCACATGCTCGAGGCGGCCGAGGACGACCTGGAGTTCGCGGCGGGGAAGTTCTCCGTCCGCGGCACCGACAAGGGCGTCGGCATCCAGGAGATCGCGATGGCCGCCTGGGCGGCGCACGACCTGCCCGATGGCGTCGAGGCGAGTCTCGACAGCGGGGCGACGTACGACCCGGTCAACTTCTCCTTCCCGCACGGCACCCACCTCTGTGCAGCCGAGGTCGACACCGAGACCGGTCAGGTCACGCTGCGCAAGTACACCGCCGTCGACGACATCGGCACGATCGTCAACCCGATGATCGTCGCCGGCCAGGTGCACGGCGGCATCGTGCAGGGCATCGCCCAGGCCCTCTGGGAGGGTGCGGTGCACGACGAGTCCGGGACCCTGGTCACGGCGTCGCTGGTCGACTACACGATCCCGTCGGCCGCCGACGTGATCTCGTTCGACCTCGACCACACGACGTCCCCGAGCACGACCAACACCTTGGGCACCAAGGGCGTCGGCGAGGCCGGCACGATCGCGTCCACTCCGGCTGTGGTCAACGCGATCCTCGACGCCCTGCGGCCGATGGGAGTCCGGGACATCACGATGCCCTGCACACCGCACCGGGTCTGGTCCGCCATCAAGGAAGCGAAGGGAGCCAAGTCATGATCCCCGCAGCATTCGACTACGCCGCTCCGACCACGGTCGACGAGGCTCTCGCCGCCCTCGCCGAAGCCGGCGAGGACGCCAAGGTCCTGGCCGGCGGGCAGAGCCTGCTCCCCGTCCTGAGGATGCGGCTCAACGCGCCGTCGGTCGTCGTCGACCTCGGGCGGATCGACGCCCTGCGCGGCATCCGCGAGGAGGGGGACAGCCTCGTCATCGGCGCCATGACCACGCACGACGAGGTCATGCACGACGCCCTCGTCCACGAGCACGCGCTGCTCCTGACCAAGGTGACCACTGCGGTGGCCGACCCGCAGATCCGGCACCTGGGCACCTTCGGCGGCTCGCTGGCCCACGCCGACCCCGCGGGCGACCTCGGCGCGGCCGCGCTCGCGCTCGACGCGTCGTTCGTCATCGCCGGCAGCAGCGGGACCCGGGTCGTCGAGGCGGAGGACTTCTTCACCGGCCTCTTCGAGACGGCGGTGGGCGAGGGCGAGATCCTCACCGAGATCCGCGTGCCCAAGCATGAGCACTGGGGAGCCCACTACGAGAAGTTCGTGCGCATGGCGCAGCAGTGGTCGATCGTCGGTGTCGCCGCGACCGTGCATCACGAGGGCGGCACGATCATGGACGCCAGGATCGGGCTCACCAACATGGGGTCGACCCCGTTGCGTGCCCGCGCGGTCGAGGAGGCCCTGCACGGCGTCTTCGCCAACGACGAGGCGGTGCGAGCGGCGGTGGCCGGCATCGCCGAGGGCACCGACCCGCCGAGCGACCTCAACGGAGACGCGGACTACCGGCGCGACCTGGCGCCCGTGCTGGCCCGTCGTGCGGTGCTGCACGCCTGCGGGGTCTAGGACTCGATGCAGCTCGAGCACAGCTTCACGGTGCCGGGGTCGCCCGCCGCGGCCTGGGAGGCGTTCAGCGACATCGCCTCGGTCGCCGAGTGCTTCCCGGGCGCGGCGGTGACCGGCGTCGAAGGCGAGGAGTTCACCGGCACCTGCAAGGTGAAGCTGGGACCGATCGCGCTCGTGTACGCCGGCAGCGGGCGGTTCGTCGAGCGCGACGAGGGCGCCGGGCGGTTCGTCGTGGAGGCGACCGGGCGCGACAAGCGCGGCAACGGCACGGCCGGCGCCACGGTGACGGCGACGCTCGCTCCGGCCGGGACCGGGACCCGCGTCGACGTCGTCACGGACCTGCAGATCACCGGCAAGCCGGCCCAGTTCGGACGCGGAGTGATCCAGGACGTCTCGGACAAGCTCCTCCAGCAGTTCGTGGACTGCCTCGAGGCCAAGGTGCCGGCCGAGCGGCCGACGGTGGAGGCCACCGCGCCCCCGCCCGGGCCGGCACCTGCTCGAGAGGACGCCGTCGACCTAGGCGCGGCGTTCCTGCCGGTGCTCGCCCGGACCTACTGGAAGCCGGCAGTCGGGGTGGTCGTCGTCCTCGCGCTGCTGTGGCGGGTGCTGCGTCGCTAGGCCTGCCCACGACCTAGGACATTCCGGACAAGGCTTGCCCTCGGCGGCTCGATCGCGCACGATGCTGCCTGCCTGGCGTCGGGTCGCCCGGTGGAGGATGGTCGCAACATGGGCAAGCACGCGCGCTACTACAACGAGTCCGATCCGGAGTGGGCCGTTACGCGGCTTGCGGCGAGCGCCGAGCCGGTCGCGCCACGCCGACGAGCGCCGAGAGCACTGATCGCAACTGGTCTGGTCAGCACACTGGTCTTCATGATCGGTGCGTTTGCGCTCGGCGTGTTGGGGAAGCCTGACGCGAGGACCCCCACCCCCATGGTCCAGGCGACAGCGTCGTCCGCCCCCTCGGCGACGCCGTTGCCGCACACCGCCGTAGCGAGCGTGGCGCCCCAGGTCACGATGGCGGCGGTGCCCCTGCCGCGGCGGGAGCCGGTTCCGGCCCCGCCGCGGCCCATCTCCTCTGTCGCACCGGAGACCGCCGCGCCCCCGCCGGCCCGGAGGCCGAACCGTCCGGCCAACCAGGTGGGTCCGAACAAGAAGCTCAAGAAGCCGGTCGCCCCATGAGAGCCCGAGCCCTGGTCCTGCTCGCCTCCCTGGCGCTGGTGCTTCCGCTGGGAGCGGCCGACGCGGCCTCCACCCTCTGGTCCGGCTACACGATCCGCGCCAACGGCAAGGCCGACGGCGGGTTCGTCGGGGCGAGACTCACCGACGGCAAGGTGACCTACCGACTGGACGCCGGCGCCCCCGCGCGGGCCACCGGCTACCGCAAGCCGCGCAAGGTCGGCGACAGCCGCAACGAGGCTCGAGCCGCGTGGATCCTGTCCCGCTACGGCGCGGTGCGACTCGCCGACCAGGCCGCCGCCGTCGACGTGGCCACCTACGCCCTGGTCTCGGGCAGCAGGCTCTCCAGCCGCCGCACCAAGGCCAGGCTGCGCGCCACCGGCCGCGCGGCCGCCGTCCGGGCGCTGGCCAAGCAGCTGCTGACCGCCTCGAAGCACAGGGCCGGCCCCTACCGCATCATCGTGAAGACCAAGCCGGGTGTCGTGGGCGGCAAGGTGTCGGCCAAGGCCCGCGTCACCTCCTACACGGGCAAGCCTCTGGTGGGCGTGCCGGTCGTCCTTCAGGTGCCGGGCGTCGCCGAGTCCCGGCGGACGAACCAGCGGGGCCGGGTCTCGGCGAGCTTCCCGGCGACGGAGGTCGGTCTGCGCAGGCTGTCGGTGTCGCTCGCGAGCGTGCCCGAGTGGCGGCTCGTCGTACGCCCACCGAAGCGGCGGGGTGCGTCCCGGATCGCCATCGCGGGTCGGCGGGCGCGGGTCGTGGCACGCGCGCAGGTGGCGGTGCGAGCCACTCCTCAGATCTCGCTCGTCGCTCCGACCGCGCCTGGTGTCGCCGGCTCAGGCCTGCGTGGCCACTTCCAGGTGCTCGGCAGCGAGGGCCGGCCGCTACGGCGGGTCGAGGTAGCGCTCTACGGGCCGTTCGCGCCCGGGACCACCCCGACGTGCACCGGCACGCCCGCTGTCCGTGCCGCGACCGGCATCGCAGCGGACGGGACCTACGGCACCCCGGCAGTGACGCCGGCGCGCTACGGAATCTATGTCTGGCAGGTGCGGCTCGCCGACAGCACGCTGAACGAGCCCGCCGGCGCCTGCGGGGCGCCGACCCGGGTCGTGTCCCGGCCGACGGTCGCGCTCGAGGCGAAGGGCAGCACCAAGCTCAGCTTCAGCATCGCGGGACTGCCCTCGGGCTACAGCGCAGACGCTGTAATGGCGGTGCACGGACCGTTCTCACGGAAGGCCAACGTCGGCTGCGGGCGCAAGCAGGTCGGGACCACGCGGCTCCGGGTGACCCGCAACGGGAGCTACACCTCGGCCCGGATCCCGGTGTCCGCGGCGGGCTTCTACGGCTGGCAGCTGGTGCTGCCTGGAAGCACGTTCTCGCTGGGCCTCACGACGCCGTGCCGGGCTGCCGGCTCGGTCGTGAAGATCCCGTGACGGCGTCCAGCGCGGCGGAGGCTGCGTCATCCAGCAGCAGCCGCCAGGACCGGACGTGCCGCGCGTCGACGTACGCCTTGTAGGAGCGGCCAGGCCGCACGGCTCGGCCGAGATGGAACTGACAGACTCCGGCGCGGACCAGCCACGGCACGTGCTCCCCGGCCAAGCTGCCACCAGCCATCAGCAGGCGGGCGACGAAGGGGGAGGCAGCCGCGCGGTCGGTGAGCTCCTCGTAGCCGACGCCGAGCCCCCGGGACGACCCGGCCGACAGCACCGCGTCGAGATCGCCCAGCTTGCTGAGCTCGGCCAGCTGGGCCCACGCCCGGTCGTTCTCCAGCGTGGAGTCGATCGCGCGGTGGAACGTCCACGGCACACCCGGCACCGCGTCCGTGATCGCTCTGCAGACCTCGGTGTCGACGAGCAGGTCGTCGTCGAGGAAGCCCAGCACCAGACCCTTGGCACCGACAGCGAGGTAGTCCTCGGCCAGGCCGATCAACCGGGTCAGCTCGCCACCGGTGGTCGTGAAGGTCTCGTTGAGCCTCAGCATCACCCGGACGGGCACGTCGGTCTCCCGGCAGATCGCCGACACCAGCCCCGGCTCGGGCGAGAGCCCGCCCGCGTCGATGTCCGCGCAGACCTCGAGCCGGTCGGCACCGCCCTCCTGGGCCGGACCTGCGTCGGAGGGGTGCAGCGCGATGACCTCGAGCAGGGTGTTGGACGGCTCGCTCACAATGGACATCGTGACATCCAGCGACCCGCTCCTGTCCGCACGCGCCCTCGTGTTGCACGACCTCGAGGCCACGGGTGCCGCTGACGTCGAGTCGGTCTCGGCGCTGGAGGCGGCGGTGGCGACCCGGCGCTGGTGGACCTCGCAGTGGGCCGAGGGCAAGAGGTACGTCGCCGGGCTCGTCGCCCAGGACGTCCAGGACGCCATCCTCGACCGGGTCGGACGCTGGCCGCTGTGCGATGCCTGCGACGAAGTCGAGCCGCACGCCCTCCACATCCACCCCGAGCTCGGCGGCCCCGAGCCCACCTGGGTGTGCGAGTCCTCGGGCATCACGGTCGCGGCGCTGGGAGCACTGCGTCGATAGGGGTGGTGGGGTCGACAGCCAGACCGTGCTCGCGGAGGTGACCCTCGACCAGGTACCAGATCGAGCGGCTCAGCACGTCGGTGATTTCGGCCTCGGACGGGGTGCGCGGGTCGCGGAGCAGCCACTGGTGGACCGCCGCGTGGACCGCGCCGACGAGGCCGAGGGCGAGCGGCTCCAGCGCCGCTTCCTCGACGGGGCTCAGCGTGACGTCGTACGCCGCAGCGCCGAGGCGGATCAGGGTGGCGACCCCGGACCCGATGTCGTCCACGGTGTCGTCGAGCTCGCCCGCAGGGTTCATCGCCGCCCGCTCGGCGACCAGGTGCAGGCTGGGATGCTCGGCCGCCCAGCCGACATACGCCCCCACGATGCGGCGGATCACCTGCTCCACCGAGCCGGTGAGGGACACCTCGGGCAGCACGCGCGCGCCGAGGTGGGCAAGAACGTGTGCGCGCAGGGCATGGTCGAGGTCGGCCTTGTCGCTGAAGTGCCGGTAGATGACCGTGCGTCCGACGCCGGCCTCCTCGGCGATCTGCTGGACGTGCAGGTCGGTGCCCGGTGGCTCCCGCTCGAGGACCGCGAGGGCGGCATCGAGGATCGTGGCGCGCCGCTCGGCCTTGTGGCCCTCCCAGCGAACCCGTCTGCCGTCGACCTGGTCCTTCACCGTCAGGACACTAGCGCTCCGCGACGCGCTTCGACGTCGTCGAGCAGGTGCCGGACGGTCTCCTCGGCACATGCCTTGTTGGTGCCGATGAACCCGCTCGGTCCGCGCTTGATCCATCCGGCGACGTACACCCCGTCACTCACGCGACCCCCGACGTTCGGTACGACGCACCGCTGCTCGTCGAAGGGCAGGCCCGGGACCGGCTCGCCGCGGTAGCCCACCGCGCGCAGGACCGCGCCCGCCTCGATCACGTCTCCGTGGCTCGTCTCGACGCCGACGGCGTGCTCGTCTCCCAGCACGCGCACGGGCGCGGTCCCGAACCGGAACACGATGCGCCGGCGCTCGGTGTCGCGCGGCCGGCCGTGGAGGGTGGCCAGCAGCCTGCCCCGCGGGTCGGCCTCGTCGAGGTCGCCTTGCACCACGACGTCGATGCCGGGCACCGCGGCGAGCCCGACCAGCTCAGGAAGGGTGAACGCGGCGTGCGCCGCCGACCGGCGGCCGAGCACGACCACCTCGCGGACGCTGCTGCGACGCAGGACCTCCAGTGCACCGCGGCTGATGTCCGTGCCGGCCAGGTCCTCGGGGTCGCGGGTGAGGATCCGGGCGACGTCGAGGGCCACGTTGCCGTTGCCCACCACCACTGCGCGCTCGGAGTCGAGTGGCACGGGGAGGTCGAGGTGCTCGGGGTGGCCGTTGTACCAGGCGACGAGCTCGCGGGCCGAGGTACACCCGGGCAGGTCCTCGCCCTCGATGCCGAGGCTCTTGTCGGCCGAAGCACCGACCGCGTAGACGACGGCGTCGTAGTCGGCCACCAGGTCGTCGTGGGCCACGTCGCTCCCCACCTCGACGCTGAGGATGTAGCGGAAGCCCGCCTGTCGCTCGATCGCGCCGAACAGCGAGGTCACCCGACGCGTCTCGGGGTGGTCGGGCGCGACGCCGGTCGCGACGAGCCCGTACGGCGTGGCGAGCCGCTCGAACACGTCGACGGTGACCCCGGCGTGCTTGAGCAGCTCGTCGGCGACGTACAGCCCAGCCGGGCCGGACCCCACGACCGCGACGCGCACCCGACCCGAGAGCCGGCGCGGCTTGGGGACCTGTGCCAGGACACTGCGGTCGGCGTGCGGGTGCTCCTGGAAGTACGCCGCGTTCAGGTCGGCGAACGGCTGCTCGGCCAGGGTCAGCAGCGAGTGCGGCTTGATGGCATCCACCGGGCAGGCGGTCGCACAGGCACCGCAGTCGACGCAGGCACGCGGGTCGACGTACACCATCTCGGCCTCGGCGAACCCGGGCTCACCCGGCGCGGGGTGGATGCAGTTGACCGGGCAGGCCACGACGCACGAGGCGTCGCTGCAGCAGGCCCGGGTGACGACGTACGGCACGGGTCACGCGGCCTGTCGTGCGGGTTCGCTGCGGAAGCGCGACGGGCGCCCGGCGATGCCCATCAGCTTCCAGACCCGGCGCGAGACCGGGTTCATCAGCCCGATGTCCTCGGCGAGGGCCCGGACGTCGGCGAACAGGTCGGTGAGCATGGTGCGTGCTTCGGGGCTGCCCCAGTAGGCCCCCTGGATCACGCTCCGGGGTACTCCCATGTCGGTCGTGAACTCCTTGGTGGGCACCATGATCAGGTCGCACGCGACGCGCATCGTGATCGGGAACAGCACCGACAGCAGCGCCCGGCGGACCGGGTCGAGCTCGGGCACCCGCTGGCTGAGGTAGGTGTGCGCGAACGAGATGTGCCGAGCCTCCTCGGCGACGTGGATCTGCATGATCCGCTCGAGCAGCGGGTGCAGCTCGTCGCCCGAGCGCAGGATCGACTTCTGGACGTGGTCGATCGGCTCCTCGCCGGCGAGCACCATGGTGAAGAACCACTCCGGGAAGATCGACGCGACCCAGGGGATGACCGGGCTGACCAGCCGCAGGCCCAGGCGCATGCCTGGGACGTTCATGCCGGAGCGGTTCACGAACTCCTGGAACATCTGGGTGTGGTGGGTCTCCTCGGTCGCCTCGTGGGTGCAGTAGCGGAACTCGGCTGACCCGTTGGGCAGCGAGAAGACGTACTGCATCAGCCCGCGGATCAGCAGGTTCTCGAACTGGAGGCCGACCTTGGTGACGTTGGCCTGGCGCCAGAGCCCGACCGCGATCCGGTCCTCGAGCGGGAGCGAGCGGTACCACTCCGTGGCGCCGAGAGCATCGACCTCGGGGAGCACCCAGCGCGGGTCGTCGAGCGTGATCGCGTAGTCGGGGTGGTCCCAGTCGATGTCCGCGAAGGCGTCGAAGTGGGTGTGCACGGAACCTTCCGACAGCGTGCGGAGCACATCCTGGTAGGTCTGCGTCACGGTCATGGCCCCTCCTGGTACGTCGTTGTCCGCTGGGTTACTGCTACAGCGTGTCACGGTTAACCAGGATCTGACAAGGCCTATGTAACATTTGGAGTGTCGAATCCTGCGCACCACTTCGGGTCGCGGCCGGAGAGTCCCACGACGCGGTCGAGCAGCGGGGCGTCGTCGTCGACCGGGACGACCGGACCGAAGGCGTCGCCGCGCTCGTCCTCCGAGCCCGGGCCGGAGAACGTGTCGAGGAACGCCTGGGCGCCCAGCAGGCTGGCCTCGTCGAGCTCGAACCGCTGGCCGGTGCCGCGCGCGAGGTCCCACCCGTGCACGGCTAGCTCGTCAAGCGCGACCGTCCCGCCCACCTCGCCCGGGAGGTCGACCCCGCCCGCGGCCGTCATGCCGGTCCAGGCCTCCGGATCGCGCCAGGCCTCCGCAAGGGTCTTCAGGTCGGCGCTGATCCGGTCGCGCCAGCCCTCCTCGAGCCGCGAAGCGTCCCCGCTTCCCGCCTGGTCGAGCGGCGTCTTGCGCGCCGCGTGGGTGAAGGCGACGGTCAGGCCGCCGATGTGGTCGAGCAGGTCGCCGACGGTGTAGCCCGGACACGGAGTCGGGTCTCCGAGCTGGTCGTCACGGACCCCTTGGACGAGTGTGGACATGGCTGCAGCTGCGTTTCCGAGATCGATCATGACCGGGCAGACCGGGCTCGCGGCCGGAACTCATCGGTCGGTCGCTACCATCCTTCGCATGAAGCGGATCCTCGTCGTACCTGCCGCCCTGCTGCTCTCGTCCCTGCTCGTCTCCTGCGGCGACGACCCGGGATCTGACGTCGACACGGTGCAGGTCGACCCCGACGGCTCGGACGGACCCGCCGCCGGTGGCGCGACGCCCACGCCGATCGAGGGTGCAGAGGACTGCGACTACCCCGAGGAGGGCAGCGCGGCCAAGGAGGCCGAGAAGCCGCCGACGAAGCCGGTCGGACTGCCGTCCATGACGATCGGCACCAACCGTGGCGACGTCAAGGTGACCCTCGACGGTGCAGCCGCGCCGTGCACCGTCAACTCGTTCGTCTCCCTCGCCCAGCAGGGCTACTTCGACGACACCAAGTGCCACCGGCTGGTCCCCGGCTTCGTGCTCCAGTGCGGCGACCCGTCCGCGACCGGCAGCGGTGGCCCGGGCTACCGCTTCGCCGACGAGCTCAAGGGCGACGAGACCTACCCGACCGGCACGTTCGCGATGGCCAACGCCGGCCCTGACACCAACGGCTCGCAGTTCTTCATCGTGCTCGCCGACGCCCAGCTCCCCCCGTCGTACACCGTCTTCGGCACGGTCGACGAGGCCGGCGTCGCGGTGGCCAAGGAGATCGAGAAGGCCGGCAACGGTCCCGACGGCGTCGCGCCGGCCGAGGACGTCGTGATCGAGTCCGTCAGCTGATCCTGAGTTGTCGCGGAGCTGACGAGGGCGGCGCTGGGCACGGCTGCTGAGCTCGCTGCGTCGTATGTCCGCGAGCGGGTCGACTCGCCGATGGAGACCCGGCTTCGCATGCTCATCGTGCTCGCTGGGCTTCCGGAGCCCCGGGTCAACGTGAGGCTGCGCGACGAGAACGGCACCGCCGTGATGCGGCTCGACCTCAGCTACCCGAACGTCAAGCTCGGTGCTGAGGGTCTCGAGCTAGCTGAGCTCGTCGGGCAGCGGCCGGTAGTGCAGCACCACCAGGCTGGTCACCGCTCGGGTGAGGCAGACGTAGAGCCGGCGCAGGCCGGTCACGTGGTCGGCTTCTCCGTCGACGATGCCGGCCGGCTCCAGGAGTACGACGTGGTCGAACTCCAGGCCCTTGGCGAGCGAGGCCGGGACCAGGTCGACCTGCTTGTCGAACACGTCCTCGTCGCCGCCGAGCAGCTCGTAGGCCACACGTCCGTCGAGCGCGGTCTGGATCGAGGGGACCAGGGCGTCGGGGACGATCACGCCCACCGAGCCGACCCGTTCGGTGGCAAGTGTCGCGACCACGTCGAGCCCGGGGGTGATGGTGAGGTCACCACGGCTGCGTCGTACCGACGTGGGTGGCTGCAGGTCGGGGGCGATGTGGGGGAGCAGCCGCGCGGCGTACTCGATGACGGCGCCGGGCACCCGGAAGCCCTGGGTCAGCTCCTCGATGTGGGCGGTCTTGCCGAGGTGGCCGAGGGCTTCGTCCCAGCTCCGGGTGGCCCACGGTGTCGTGGCCTGCGCGAGGTCGCCAAGGACGGTGGTCGAGCCCGTGCTGCAGCGTCGGCCGACGGCCCGCAGCATCATCGGCGAGAGGTCCTGCGCCTCGTCGGCGACCACGTGGCCCAGGCTCGGAGTGCGCTCGACCAGGTCGGTGGCCTCGTCGACCAGGACCGCGTCGGCCAGGGACCAGCGCGCGCTGGTCGGTGCCTTGGCGGGCTTGGCCCACCCCAGCAACGCCTGCTCGTCGTCGCTGAGGATGCCCTTGGACGCGGCCGCGAGCACCGACGCGTCGGACAGGAGGCGGTGGACCAGGCGGGCCGGGTCGACGGCCGGCCACACCTGGTCGACGTACTGCTTGACCGGGCGGCTGCGCGCCACGGCGTCCTGCACGCGGTCGTCGGGGGAGTCGCCGGCCAGCTCCATCTTCACGAGTACGGCGTGCGCGAGCCGCTGGGCCAGCATCGCCCGCGCGGCGCCGTACCGGACCCCGCGGGCGCGGAGCGACGCGAGGATCTCCTCCACCTCGTACGCCGGCACGCGCCACCGCGAGGACCCGCGGGGTACGACGAGGGCCTCGTCCGGCGGCCGCACCTGGGACCAGACCGCCCGCTCGAGCAGCTGTGCCATCCGGGCGTCGCCCTTGAGCGTCGCGACCGGCGCGGAGTCCTCCCCGCGGATGGCGTAGCGCGCGTTGAGGTTGGTCAGGGTCTTCCCGACCAGCTGCTCGATCGTCGACTGCTGCGCGTCGATCTCGCCCAGCGCGGGGAGCACGTCACCGATGTAGCGCAGGAAGCTCGCGTTGGGGCCCACCACCAGCACGCCTTGGCGGGAGAGCTGGTCGCGGTGGGTGTAGAGCAGGTACGCCGCGCGGTGCAGCCCCACCGCGGTCTTGCCCGTGCCGGGTGCGCCCTGCACGCAGACCGACTCGTTGAGCGGGGCGCGGACGATCACGTCCTGCTCGGGCTGGATGGTGGCCACGATGTCGCGCATCGGCCCAACGCGCGGCCGCTCGATCTCCTCCTCGAGGATCCGTGAGTACTCCTCGTGGGGAACCGGGTCGGCAAGGCGCTCGTCCTCGTACGCCGTGAGCAGACCCTGCTGGAACCCGAACCGCCGTCGCCGGTCGACCGTCATCGGCTCCTTCACCGAGGCGCGGTAGAACGGCAGGCTGATCGGCGCCCGCCAGTCGACGACCATCGGGTCGCCTATCTCGTCGGTGACGTGCCGGCGACCGACGTAGAAGCGCTCGCCGTGCTCGTAGTCGAGGCGGCCGAAGAACAACGGGACGGTCGGGTCGTCCTCGAGCGCCTTCATCCGGCGGTACATCGCGGACTCGAGGAACTGCTGGCTCACCCAGTCGCCTGCCGCCGACGAGTCGAGGCTTGCCGTCTTCGCCCGCATCCGGGCCAGGCCCGCCCGGGAGACGGAGAGGTGCTGCTGCTCGTGGGTGAGCTCCGGATCGTCTGGGGGCATGGCGAGACCTCCGGTGGGCTGGTGGGGCCTGGTGACGTTACTCGACTCGGCCCGCTGCGTCACCTGGTTTGAACAGGGGCGGCAGGTAGCGCAGCACCAGGGTCGACCAGGCCAGGTGCGTGATCGCCGGCGCCTGGAAACCGCCGGTCGCCCGGCGCTGAAGCCCGAAGAGCGTGCCCATCAGCCCCGCGGCCAGCACCAGCGCCGGGTTGCGGGTGGTCGAGGTGGCGAGCGCGTAGACGGCCGTGGAGCCGGCCACCGCGTGGCCGGGCGGGAGCGCCGAGTAGAGGGCTCCGCGGAAGAAGACCTCCTCCGCCACGCCGTTGGTGAGGGTCGTCAGCAGCACGACGCGAGAGTCGCCCTGGTCAGCGAAGTCGAGGACGCGGCTGATCGCGCGGCGGAGCACCGGGACCCGGCGCGACACCAACGCCGCGCCGTAGAACACGCCGAACGCCGCGACACCGGTGGCCAGCGGGGTGAGCACCGGGCGCCGGAGCGAGTCGTCGCGCATCTGGATCCAGCCCCGGTGCAGCGGCCCCGAGACAACGCCCCCGGCGGTCCACGTGCCGGCTACCGAGAACGTGAGCACGTAGAAGGCTCGGGAGCCCGGCTTCGCGGACAGCCCAGCCCCGAGGAGCCCGGCGCCCACGACCGAGGTCGTGGCGACGACGCGCCGGCGCCAGGCGGCGACCGCCTCGGGGTCGGCCTCGAGCCGGTAGTGGACGTGGCCCAACGACCTGGGCAGCACCCGGTGCAGTCGGCTCATGCCGTCCGGCCACGACGGTCGGCGAGCGCGACCTTCACGGCCTCGTCGTACCCGAGCGGCTCGAACGGGACCAGGTCCCGGATCCGGTCGTCGCGGACGATGACCTCGTTGGTCATGGAGTCCACGAGCGAGCGGCCGGTCGAGGTGTCGACGTCGGTCACCAGCGCGAGCCAGAGGGACGAGAGCTTGGGAGTCAGCAGCGGGACAGGTACGACGGGCAGGCGGCGCCCCTCGATCCGGGCGACCCGCTGGAGCATGTCGCGGTAGGCCAGCACCTCGGGGCCGCCGATCTCCAGCGTCTCGCCGATCGTCTGCTCGTTGTCCAGCACCCCGACCAGGTAGCGGATCACGTCGTCGAGGGCGATCGGCTGCGTCCGGGTGTACACCCAGCGCGGCGTGACCATGGCCGGCAGGTGCTGCACGAGCTGGCGGGTGATCTCCCAGGAGATGCCGCCGTCGCCGACGATGATGCCCGCGCGCAGAGTCGTGACCGGCACCCCCGCCGCCCCGAGCCGTGCCTCGACCTCACGGCGGCTGCGCAGGTGAGCGGACAGGTCGTCGTCGTCGTCGCCGAGCCCGCCGAGGTAGACGACGCGCTCGACGCCGGAGTCGAAGGCCGTCTCCCCGAAGGCCGTCGCTGCTGCCGCGTCGAGACGCTCGAAGTCCTTCGAGCCCAGCGAGTGCACCAGGTAGTACGCCACGCCGATCCCGTCCAGCGCGCCCGCCAGGGTCGCCGGCCGGTGGACGTCTCCGCCCACGGCGGTGCCGGGTCCGTCGTAGCCCTCAGGGTGGCGGGTCAGCGCGCGCACGTCGTACCCGGACTGCACCAGGGCAGGGCAGAGCTTGCGCCCGACGAAGCCGGTCGCGCCGGCCACCAGCACCGAGGTCCCCATGGACAGCCCTCCCCGACTCCTCAACAGCGTCATCGACAACCTGCTGAGGTTTACCCTCACGGGGTGGTGACCAAACGGCAGGTGTCGGCGTCGGAGGTGACAATCGGCGACCTGGGACCCCGGGCACTCAGCGCAGCAAGGAGTCGCACACACGGCGAGCGTGTTCGGCCGTGTCGTGGCCTACGTCGACAGGAGCAGCTGGGGCCCTGGAAGAATCCGCGGTCATGACCTTCCTCTCCGTCCTGCTCGCCGTGGCCTCTGGGGTGCTGGCGATCTGGGCGCTGCTCGTCGTACTGCTGAAGCGCTATCGACCGCCGCTCCTGGAGTACGCCGTGTGGGCCGTGGTCGCGATCGCCGGGGTGCGGGTGCTGGCCAGTGTCGGGACCATGCTCGGAGGAGAGAGCCCGGACGAGGTCGGGCCGCACATCGGCTACCTCGCCGCGTCGCTGTGCGTGCTGCCCGTGGTGATGGGGTCGGTGGGGTCGGACAAGGGCCTGTGGTCGACCGGCGCGATCGCGGTGGCCGCGGTAGCGATGGTGGTGGTGGCCTGGCGGCTGCAGGCCACGTGGTGACCGAGCAGCGCAGCGGCCCACATCAGGTGCTGCTGGTGCTCTACGCACTGTTCACGCTCGCGGCCGGGGCCCGGAGTGCCGTCCAGCTCGCGACGGACGCGGATCGTGCGCCCGTTGCCTACACGCTGTCGGCGGTGGCTGCGCTGACCTATGCCGCGGGCTGGTACGCGATCCGCCGCGCGTCCGTCGGCCATACCGGGCTGGCGTCGAGGCTGCTCTGGGTCGAGCTGGCCGGCGTGGTCGTGGTGGGTGTGCTCAGCCTGGTCCGCGACGACTGGTTCCCGGACGCCAGCGTCTGGTCAGGCTTCGGGATCGGCTACGGCTTCGTGCCCGTCGTGCTCCCGGTCGCCGGGCTGCTCTGGCTGCGACGGCTGCGGGGCTGACCCCGGCTCAGTTGGGCGCCAGCGCGATCGACCAGACCGACGCCGCCGATGCGGTCCCTGCAGCGGTCGCGGTCAGCCCGCCGTACGACGAGGAGGTGATCGGTCCGCCGCTGTCGGCGACCAGACCCTTGACCGTGCCGCTGCCCGTCTGGGTGCCGTTGGCACGGACGGTCACTCCTGATGGTGGCGCCAGCAGCTGGGTCGTGCTGTCCTTGTGCGTCCAGTGCGACACCACCCACTGACCCGGGCTCGTCGAGATCACGGGGGACGGGTGCGCGGCCCGTGGCGGTGTGTCCGAGAGTCCGGAGAAGGCCGCGACCGGGTCGGTCGTGGACGTCCCGCGGTAGCCCAGCACGACGAGGTTGCCCTTGGAGATCGACGACACGCCGACCTGGACCTGGCTGCCCGCATCGCTGGCCCCCGCCACCTTCCGCCAGACCCGCGTCGTCGCCCCGCTCATCGTCACGGTGCCCAGCTGCTGCCAGCCGCCCGTCGGGGTGCCGATGGTCGCGTTGGTGTTAATGCCGAGCATGAGCAGCAGGCCGTCACCTGCTCGGACCGCGGCCGGGACCGTCACCCGGTGGGTCGAGGTGTTGGCGTTCGCGGACGCCTGGCCGACGAAGGTGATGGAGGCCGTCGGGGTGCCCACCTGCACGACCTGGGTCGCCGAGTCCGTCAGTCCTGAGTCGTCGGTGACGGTGAGAGTGACGGGGTAGGTCCCGGGTGCGGCGTAGGTGTGCGACGCGACCGGATCCTGCGCGGACGAGCCGTCCCCGAAGCCCCAGAGGTACGACTCCACGGAGCCGTCAGGGTCGGAGGAGTCGCTGCCGTCCGCCGTGCACGTGAGCTGCTGGCAGGTGACCTCGACGTCGGCGACCGGCGGCAACGGCCCGGGAGGACCGGTGTCGAGGCCGACCACCCGCTCGAGCGGCACCAGCTTGAAGTTCTGCGCGCCGGCCGCGGGTGCCGTGTTGCTGTTGTCCTGGCAGACGAACAGGCCCTGCGGGAATGCCGGGCCCAGGTCGGCGGCGAGGGCGTCGATGCCGTCGGTCCAGCCGCACCCGTCGGTGGCTGGACCGGTGACCACTCGGAACTCGCGGACGAACGCGTTGTTCCCCTGGCGCTCGTAGACGAAGTAGGAGTTGAGGGTGTTCGAGCCGGCCTGCGAGGACACGATGACGTAGCCGGTCCCGTTCGGCTGACGGACGAGCGCGATGCCTTCGGCGTCGGCGCGGATCCGGCCGCCACCGGTCGTGGTGCGCTCGACCGAGACACGGCCAGCGGTGTTGGTGGGGTCGGTCGGCTCCGCGCCGTACTTCCAGACGCCGACGAGCTCCTCGCTGATGTAGAGGTCTCCGAGGTCGTCGTCGGCGACGCAGCCCTCGGTCTCGCCGCCCACGTCCCACTGGCGGACGGTCGTGCCCTCGATGAGGCCGTCACCGTCGGTGTCGGAGAGGCGGAGCTGGGCGATCCCGCCGTCGCGGTTGTTCACGAACACGAAGAAGGACGAGCTCACCGGGCTCTTGTAGAGGCACAGTCCCTCGCCGCCGACCGGTGAGGTGATGCTGCCGCCGGACGAGTCGCTGATGTTGCTGAGCTGCCGGGTCACCGGGTCGATGCGGTAGACGCGGATACCGGCGCGGTAGACGACCGCCACGTCCACCGGCCCGTTGGCCGTCGGTACGCCGTAGCGCACGTCGACGTTGCCGAAGAACCCGCCGGTGAACTGCTGGATCCGCGTGCCCGTCAGGGTGTAGACGTCCAGCGCCCCGCCCTTGTCGTTGCCGATCACCAGGGACAGCGACGGGTCTGTCGGGTGCCGCCAGATCGCGGGGTCGTCCGCGGCGTCGCCGGTGTGGGTGACCGGGGTCGTCTCCACGGTGGCCGTCGCATCGCCCGTGGGCTGCACCACGGCGGCTGTGGTGGCCGGGACGACCACAGCAAGGAGACCGAGGGGCAGGAGCCCGACCGGGAGCAAGCGGAGTCGACCGAGTCGACGCGGAGGCAGAGAGCGCACATCTCGACGCTCGCATCCTGCCGAACGCCGGACAAGGCCCGCTTGGGTCATAGATCCACGGGTGCCGGGCGCTTTGTCAGAACATGTCAGATGTCTTCCGCATCGACGATGCGGTAGGCGTAGCCCTGCTCGGCCAGGAACCGCTGACGGTGCTGGGCGAAGTCGGCGTCGACAGTGTCGCGCGAGACGATGGCGTAGAACCGCGCGGACCTGCCGTCGTCCTTGGGTCGCAGCAGCCGACCGAGGCGCTGGGCCTCCTCCTGTCGCGACCCGAAGCTGCCGGAGACCTGGATCGCCACGCTCGCTCCTGGCAGGTCGACGGAGAAGTTGGCGACCTTGCTCACCACGAGCAGCTTCTCCTCACCGGCACGGAAGGCGTTGAACAGCCGCTCGCGCTCCTTGACCGGTGTCTCTCCCTTGATGACCGGAGCACCGAGCTTCTCGGCGATCTCGTCGAGCTGGTCGAGGTACTGGCCGATCACCAGGGTCGGCTCGCCGGCGTGCTTGTCGACCAGCCGCTGCACCAGGCGGGTCTTCTCCCCGGTGCAGCTGGCCAGCCGGTAGCGCTCGTCGGGCTCGGCGGTGGCGTAGGCGAGCCGCTCGCCGTCGGGGAGAGTCACCCGCACCTCGACACAGTCGGCCGGGGCGATCCAGCCCTGGGCCTCGATGTCCTTCCATGGTGCGTCGTAGCGCTTGGGGCCGATCAGGCTGAACACGTCGCCCTCGCGGCCGTCCTCGCGGATGAGCGTCGCGGTGAGCCCGATGCGGCGTCTCGCCTGCAGGTCGGCGGTCATCCGGAAGATCGGTGCGGGGAGCAGGTGCACCTCGTCGTACACGACCAGGCCCCAGTCGCGCGCGTCGAAGAGCTCGAGGTGGGCGTAGACGCCCTTCCTGCGTGTCGTCATCACCTGGTAGGTCGCGATGGTGACGGGCCGGATCTCCTTCTTGGTGCCGGAGTACTCGCCGATCTCGTCCGCGCTGAGGCTGGTCCGGCGGACCAGCTCGTCCTTCCACTGCCGCGCGCTGACGGTGTTGGTGACCAGGATCAAGGTCGTCGCCTGGGCGTGTGCCATGGCAGCCGCGCCGACGATGGTCTTGCCCGCCCCGCAGGGGAGTACGACGACGCCGGAGCCGCCGTGCCAGAACGACTCGGCCGCCTCGCGCTGGTAGCCGCGAAGGGTCCAGCCCTCCTGCCTGAGCTCGATCGCATGGGCCTCGCCGTCGACGTAGCCGGCGTAGTCCTCCGCCGGCCAGCCCAGCTTCAGCAACGCCTGCTTGAGGTTGCCGCGCTCGCTCGGGTGCACGACCACCGTCGAGTCGTCGAGCCGGCTGCCGAGCATGCCGGCGATCTTCTTGGCCCGGAGCACCTCCTCGAAGACCGGGCGGTCGCTGCTGGTCAGCACGAGCCCGTGGGTCGGGTGCTTGTCCAGGCGCAGGCGGCCGTAGCGAGCCATCGTCTCGGCGATGTCGACCAGGAGGGCGTGCGGGACGGCGTAGCGGCTGAAGCTCAGCAGGGTGTCGATCACCTGCTCCGCGTCGTGCCCCGCGGCGCGGGCGTTCCAGAGACCCAGCGGGGTCAGCCGGTAGGTGTGTACGTGCTCGGGGGAGCGTTCGAGCTCCGCGAACGGTGCGATCGCGCGACGGCACTCGTTGGACCGCTCGTGCTCGATCTCGAGCAGGAGGGTCTTGTCCGACTGGACGATGAGGGGGCCGTCATTCACCTAGGCATCTTACGGACCGGGGCGAAGCGGAGCAGACTGGGCGACATGCCTGAGCCGGTGCGCGTGTACCGTGCCGAAGAGCTCGTCGCCGCCGACCCGACAGCGGGGATGCTCCGCGAGCGCGCGTTCGAGCTGCCGCTTCTCTGGGCCGGCCGTGTCACCACGGCGCCGGGTGCGGTGTCGGGTTGGCACCACCACGACAAGAACGAGTCCAGCCTCTACGTCGTCTCCGGGATCCTGCGGCTGGAGTTCGACGGGTACGACGGCTACCTGGACGCCGAGCCGGGCGACTTCATCCACGTGCCGGCGTACACCGTGCACCGTGAGAGCAACCCGACCTCGGAGCCGTCGGTTGCAGTGATCGCCCGTGCGGGCGGTGGGATCCCGACGGTCAACGTCGATCGCTGAGGTCCAGAGCGCGCAGGTAGCGAGTGGTCATCACGTGCTGCATGCGCCGGCTCACGGGTCCGCCGAGCCTGGTGAGAAGAATGGCCGGCCGCGAGAACGCGCTCACGGTGAGGTCGATGCCACCGGCATGCCTGGTCAGGACGAACGCCTCCTCGCCGGACTCCGGATGCCCAGGCAGCGTGCCGTAGGCGAACCCCTTCCGGTCCGGCTCGTCCACGACGTACACCACTCGACACGGGATGCGCAGTGAGAGCCGGCCCAGACCGAGGCGCATCGCCACCTCGACGTCGGGTGCCACGTCGGCGGTCGGCTCGACCCGCAGCCCGGACCGCTTCTGCACCTGCCAGCTCATCAGCTCGGCCGCGGCGACGTCGAAGTCCGTGCGCGCGAGGGTGCGGGTTCGCATGAAGCTGTCGTAGCCGGCGGGGTGCTCGCCTGCCGTCGCCCCGACCTCGGGATAGGTGAAGGACGTCATGGCGTCAGTATCGCCGTGGGGTCGTCTCAGGCGCCGATGAGTGCGGCGAGGTGTTGTTCCATGATGGAGATGTCGGGTCCGAGGGTGCCGGTGCCGAGGGGGTGGGTGCCGTGTCGGTCGACGCGGGTCCAGTGTCCGGTGGGGGTGGCCCAGAGGTGGACGCCGGGGCTGATCTGGTGGTGTTGCCAGCCGGGGGCGTGGGTTTTGAGGCGGTGGTGGCGGCGGGTGAGGGGTCCGAGCTTGTCGGGGTGGGTTTGTGCGGGTGGTCCGCCATTCGGTAGAACATATGCTTGAGAACAAGGCTTCTCTGGATCGCTGCGCGGCACTCCGACGTAGTTTGGCAGCGTGATGCGCTGGACGGTCCCCGCCGTGCTCCTGCTCGCCTCCTGCACGGAGGACGTCGCGCCCCGCAATACGCGGGAGCCCGCGGAGAAGCAGCAGCGCGCGGAGGTCACGCGGATCGCGTCGTTCGCCTCCGACGGCCGCCCGCGCCGCGCGCGGCTCAGCATCCCGAGCATCGGCGTCCGCGACCTGCCCGTCGTGCCCTACCGCGGCTGGACCGACGACGCGCCTGGCACGCGCATCCAGAACGGCGGGGTCGCCGCGAGCCCGCACGGGCCGCGCGGTGGTGTTGGCCCGGGCGGCATCGGCAGCTACCAGGTGACCGCGCACCGCACGTCGTCGACGCGGGCGTTCGACTTCCTGCCCGACGTGCGCCCCGGGCACAAGGTGTACGTCGAGGCGGGCGGCATGCGCTATGTCTACGAGGTCCGGCGCACGCGCATCACCAGCTTCCGCAGCCCGCGGAGCCTGGCCGGCCAGCGTGCGGCCGTCCCGGGTAGGCCGGGTGTGAAGGCGACCAAGGCGTTCATCACGCTGTCGACCTGCCGCACCCAGGAGGACCATGCCGAGGGCAACTTCTGGGCGGACGAGTTCGACAACCCCGAGCACCGGATCGACAAGATCGGCGTGCTGGTGCGGGCGGTCGAGCTGCCGTAGGTGCGTGCGTTGGGTGCGGCCGTCACGAGTGGTCTCGACGCGTCGCTCGCCCGGGTGGCTCGTTTCCGGCTCGACCAGCGGAGGGTCGGCCGACGTCGGCCTTGCGGCGGCGTAGCCCGGCCTCTGTGATGCGCCGGACCAGCTCCCGCGGCGAGACTGGCACCGCCCCGGCGGCGACCATCGCGTCGTAGTACTCCCCGGGCACGTCGTAGTGGTCGCGCTCGAACCCCCGCGCGGGTATGCCGTTCGCGGCCGCGAAGGCGTGCAGCTCCTCGAACGACTCGTCGCTGGCCACGTGCGACCACAGCCGTCCGTACGCCGGGACGAGTGGTGGGTCGATGAGGATCACAGGTGCTCCCGCAGGCGCTCGATCTCGGCGGTCACGTTGGCACGGGCGAGCGGCTCCCAGTGCTCCAACGCGTGCGGAGTGTGGAACAGCGTGGGCTTGGCGAGCAGCGCCTCGAGCACGGCGATCCGGCCGGCGGCGAAGTCGCGGTCGCTGTAGGCGGCGTACTCGCGGCGTACGCCGGCGACGTACTCGTCGTAGCGCTCGGGCGGCGCGGCGAGGATCGCCAGGTCCGCGTCGCACAGCACCTCCCCGGGAGTGTCGCCCGCGAGCGGCGTGTGCGTCAGGGTCAGCCGCACGAGGCGTGCCACCTCGGGCGCGTCGACGTCGGCCCCGGCGAGGTCCGCGAGCGCGAGCTGTGCAGACCGCTCCTCGGCGTCGGCCGCTCCGTCGTACACCGCGTCGTGGTACCACCCGGCGAGCGCCACCTCGGTGTCGTCCGCGAAGCCGAGCTCGGTGATCCGGGCGAGGACCTCGGTCAGGTGCTGGAGGTCGTGGTAGCCGCGGCTCGGCGAGGAGTACGCCGCGACGAGCCGGTCACGCAGCTCGGGACGATCGGGGAGCGGCCAGGGAAGACTCACCTGGTCAGACTGCCACGCGGGCTCGCTCCAGGATGGGGTCAAGGTCCAGGCCGGGCGGCAGGGTGCCGAACGCGCCACCCCAGTCACGGCCGAGCCGGGTCGCGCAGAAGGCGTCCGCGACGGCGTGGGGGGAGTGCCGCACGAGCAGCGACCCCTGCAGCACGAGGGCCAGCTGCTCGACCAGCCGACGAGCGCGCAGCTCGATGTCACCGAGGTCGGAGAGCTCCTTCTTCAGGTGTCGGACGGCGTCGTCGAGCCGATGGTCCCCGCCCTCGGCGAGAGCGAGCTCGGCGAAGAACGACTCGACCGACTCGGGCTCACGTCCCATCGCTCGCAGGGCGTCGAGTGCGGCGACGTTGCCCGACCCCTCCCAGATCGACAGCAGCGGGAGCTCGCGGTAGATGCGCGGCATGCCGGAGTCCTCGACGTAGCCGTTGCCACCGAGGCACTCCATCGCCTCGCCGGCGTGGACGGGGCCACGCTTGCAGACCCAGTACTTGGAGACCGCGAGGGCTAGCCGGCGGAACGAGGCCTCCTCGAGGTCGCCGCGGACGGCGCGGTCGGTAGCACCGGCCAGCCGCATCGCCACCGTCGTCGCCGCCTCGGACTCCACCGCGAGGTCGGCGAGCACGTTGCGCATCAGGGGCTGGTCGATCAGCCGCCGGCCGAACGCGGAGCGATGCGAGGCGTGGTGGACCGCGTTGACCAGGGCCGTGCGCATGCCGGTGGCGGTGCCGAGCGTGCAGTCCAGGCGGGTCATGTTGACCATCTCGACGATCGTCCGCACGCCACGCCCCTCCTCGCCGACCAGCCAGGCCGTTGCGCCGTCGTACTCGATCTCCGACGAGGCGTTGGACCTGTTGCCGAGCTTGTCCTTCAGGCGCATCAGGTGCATGCGGTTGAGGCTGCCGTCGGGCAGCACGCGCGGCACGAAGAAGCACGAGAGCCCACCCGGTGCCTGCGCGAGCGCCAGGAAGACGTCGGACATCGGCGCGGAGGTGAACCACTTGTGGCCGGTGAGCAGGTAGGACCCGTCGGGCTGGGCTACGGCCTGGGTGGTGTTGGCGCGTACGTCGGAGCCGCCCTGCTTCTCGGTCATCGACATGCCCGCGATCAGGCCCTGCTTCGAGGTGGGCACGCGCAGACCGGGGTCGTAGGTGGCCGAGGACAGCAGCGGCTCGTACGTCGAGGCCAGGTCGGCGTCGGCGCGCAGCGCAGGGATCACCGCGTAGGTCATCGAGATCGGGCAGCCATGGCCGGCGTCGACGTTCCAGGCCATGAACTTGGCCGCCCGCGCCACGTGCGCCCCCGGCTGCTCGGAGGCCCAGGGGGCGGCGTGCAGCCCGTGCGAGACCGCCGTCTCCATCAGGCGGTGGTACGACGCGTCGTAGGCCACCTCGTCCACGCGGTTGCCGTAGCGGTCGTGGGTCTGCAGCACCGGCGGGTGCTTCTCGGCGACGCGCCCCCACCCCTGAGCCTCCGCGCCTCCGGCGAGCCTGCCGAGCGCATGCAGGTCGTCCAGTGCCCACTCCGCGCCCTCGCGCACCACGCCCTCGAGCAGAGCGGGGTGCTGCGCGGTGTCGTGGCCGACGAGCGGCGGGACCTGGTTGGTGACCTCATGGGTGTTCATGGCGTGCTCCTAGTGCCCGCAGGGCGAACGCGGTGATCTCGGGGACGGTGCGCTTGGCGGCGACACCGGCGTGCAGGGGTACGACGAGCGCCTCGGCGAGAGCGCCCACCAGGGCAGCCGCGCTGACCTCGGGGTCCTGCGGAGGGAGCTCGCCGGCGTCGACGGCGTCGGCGATGAGCTGGGCGTAGATGTCGCGGTAGGCGCGCCGGTAGATCAGCCGCTCGGCCTCGACCTGCGGGTCGACGGGCTCGGCGATCAGGGCGTAGGCGAGACGGGGCGCCCTGAGTGCGCGGCGGGCGAACGTCTCGACGGCGGCGGTCGTCCGCTGCTCGACGGTCCCGGGCTTCGCGCTCGCCTCCGCGACGGCATCGACCTCGCGCTGCGTGTGGGTGCGGAACACCTCGGCGAACAGCGCCCCCTTGTTGGGGAAGTGCTTGTAGACCGAGCCGGTCGCGATGCCGGCGGCGTCGGCCACGAGCGCGACCGAGCAGCCGGCGTAGCCCCGCTCGGCGATCAGGGCGAGCGCGGACTGCACGATCCGGTCGCGGGTCGCGTCGAGGCGGTCCTGCATCTCCGGCGTTCTGCGGTAGGCCATCAGGACTCGAACGGTGCCGCGTCGCGCTCGTGCACGGCCTGCTTGAACCCGGCCTCCATCGCCCGCTGCGCGAACGCGTAGCCCTCGCGGGTGTGCCGGGAGATGCCGTCGAAGACGGTCGAGACCATCGTGCTGGTGGAGACGCCCTGGGCGAGCAGCGCCGAGTTCAGCGCCAGCTTGACCATCATCAGCTGGTTGACCGGCATCGCCGCGATCTTGTCCAGCAGGAGCTCGGTGCGCGCGTCGAGGTCCTCCGCGGCAGGCGCCTCGATGGCGAGCCCCCACGCGGCGGCCTGGGTGCCGGTCAGCGTCTCGCCGGTGAGCAGGAGTCGTTTGGCGCGCTGGTCGCCGAGCCGGTGCGCCCACATGCCCGCGGCCGGCACGCCCCAGACGCGGGTGGGTGGGTAGCCGATCTTGGCGTCCGCGGCGATCACGATCTGGTCGGCGTACAGCGCGATGTCGGTGCCGCCGGCGATGCAGAAGCCGTGGATCTTCGCGACGGTCGGCTTGTTGGCATGCAGCAGCGAGGAGAACCCCCGGTTGAAGCGGCTCATCATCGTGTAGTCGACCATCGGGTCCCAGACCTCGCCGGGATCGTGGTTGGGGATCCGCTGCTCCGCGAACGCGACCAGGTCATAGCCGCCGCAGAAGCCCTTGCCGCGCCCGGACACGACGATGACGTGCACTCGCGGGTCGAGGTCGGCCCGCTCGACTGCCGCGGCGAGGTCGGTGGGGGTGTCGACCGTGATCGCGTTGCCGCGCTCGGGGCGGTTGAAGATGATCCGCGCAACGCGCCCGGTGACCTGGTAGGTCAGAGTCGCGTAGTCGACGACCTCGTCGTCACCGGTTGCGGTGGGTCTCCACGGCGCGTCCATGCAAAGAGTGAATCACGCTTCATTCTTTCAAGCAAGGCTTCGAGGCTCCTTCGCCGCACCTCAACCACCCATCTGTTTCACGGCGATGATCCTGTGAACGGCAAATGACCGGTTGCCCTCGGTGCGGTGGTCGTACGCCGTGAGCCACCCGCCGTCCACGCGGACCGGGTCGACCACCCGCTCCATCGTCGAGCCGTCGTTGTCGACGTAGGAGATCCACACCGACGACTCGCTCTCGGCCGCCAGCCGGAGCTGCACCAGGGCGGAGACCGGCGTGGTGCGGCGGAGGGCCTCGTCGGGCGGGCGTGACGCGGTCGCCTGGTCACCGGCTCGGACCGCGGTCACCACCGCGGACACGCGAGCGGCCGCGCGGGCCCCCTCCGACGGCGTTCGTGGCCGGCCGGGCGAGCTGCGCGCTCGGTAGGCCTCCTTGCGCGCGATGCGCACGGTGCCGTCGGGAGCCTCCACCACCGGCGCGACGCCGAGGTCCCGCAGCCGCGGCAGGAGTACGTCGAGCGACACGTCGCTGACCACGACGGTCGGTGCGATCCGGCGTAGTCGCAGCGACGCGGCCTTCGGGTCGTGGACGAGCTCGGCCAGCGCAACCTCGTCGTCGCTGCGCAGGAACGACTCGGCGGCTCCCACCCGCACCGTGCCGAACTTCCGAGACACGTCGTCGACCAGGTAGCGCAGCGGCTGGGGGATCTCGGTCGCCGACGACGAGGCCAGGAACGAGTGCACCTCGTCGAGCGCCCAGCCCGAGTCGAAGGCCCGTCGTACGGAGGACTCGGTGAAGCGGTAGACCGTCGCCCCGCCTCGCGACTCGACGTCGGCCACGACGGCGAGGTTGCGCGCGAGCTCCTGCTCGAGCGGACCGGGCGCGACCGCGGTGAGGTCGGCCTGCACCATCACCTGGTCGACCGGTGTGGGCAGCAGGGGCTGCAGCACCTGCGGTGCCTGGTGGGTCGGGTCGGCCGCTGTCACCAGGGCGCGTCCGTGCGCCGACAGACCGCCGAGACCCAGGACGCCCAGGACGGCAGCCTCCTCGACCGTCCACGCGACCGCTTCGGCGCGGGTGGCCGGCCGTCGTGGCCGCAGCCAGCGCAGCCGGTCGACGAGCGAGGAGATGCCGGTGCCCGTGGCAAGGACCTCCCCGGGCGCCAGCGCCGCGAGCTCCAGCAGCGCTTCGCGGCGGGTGGAGGCCAGCCACGACCGCTCCAGCTCCGCCGACAGCGCGTTGACCGGCTTGCCCTGCAGTCGTCCGCCGACCAGGCCGGTGAGCCTCGGGTTGTCCAGCCACGCCTGCGCCAGCCGGGCCCATCGATCGGCGACCGGCGCGGCGAGCCAGTGGTCGAACGGCTCGGTCGGGAGCCAGGCGGAGTCCAGCTCGTCGGTGTGCCCCGCGGCCAGCAGGCCCGCCGCGGACGCGGTCTCCACCAGCAGCCCTGCTGTGCGTTCGTCGACATGCATGAGGACGGCGGCGGCCTTCAGGTCGCGTACGCCGAGCCCACCGGCTCGCAGCGCGGCAGGCGGCTCGCTGCCCCAGTGCTCCAGGAGCAGCTCGACGTGTCGCACCGCCTCGAACGCGGCCCCTGCCGCCGCACGGTCGACCAGGCCGGTGTCACGAGTGGAGGTCGCGAGTGCCGGTACGACGTCGACGGGCGTGCGCGTCGTACGCCCTCCGCGCAGGGACACGGCCACCTCGCGCGGCACTGCTACGACGCGCTTCTCGCGCTGCACCAGGAGGCCCGTGTCGAGCAACGAGGCGGGTGCATCACCCGCACCCTCGGCGTTGCTGCGCTCGAGATGGTCGAGCATCCGCACCGCCGCTGCATCCAACCCGCCGACGAGCGCGGCAACGGTGTCGGGCGAGGACAGGTGCTCGGCCACCTGGGCGATGTCGCGCACCCGGTCGCCGGTCGAGGTGAGCCCCAGGTTGCCGGCGACCTCGGCGACCCTGGCCGGGCCGTAGCCGGCCATCAGCTGCGCCAGCGACGGCCCGAGCCCGCTGACCGGCGTCGCTACCGCGTCGGCCACTGCCGACAGGGACCGCAGTGCCTCGGGAGTGCCCCACACAAGAGCGAGCCCCACCAGCGTCTCCGCTGCGGCCTGGACGCCCTCGGGCGCCGCATGGACGACCGACTGGACGTCCGCAAGGGAGGCGGTGCCGCCGAGGCTGACGAGCGCATCGAGGGTGGCGAGCTCGAGCAGGTTCAGCCCCTCGGTCGCGCGCAGGATCGAGGCCCGCGTCCCCGCCCGCGACGCCAGCTGTGCGGTGTCCTGCGGTGTCGGCGTCGCCAGGTCGGGGCGCGCACCCAGCAGCGCCGCAAGCCGCTCGTCCGGCCAGCCACGCAGCTGGTCGGCGAGGGTTCTCGGCGCGGACGACGACATCCGCACTACTTTAGTCGGCCCCGGCTAGGCTCGGGCCCACGCGGAAGACGGGGAGAGGGCATGGCAGTCATCGAGGCCCGTGGCCTGGGCAAGACGTACGGCGGCAAACCCGCGGTCGTCGACCTGACCTTCGACGTCCAGCCGGGCAGCGTCACCGGGTTCCTCGGGCCCAACGGCGCCGGCAAGTCGACCACGATGCGGCTGATGCTGGGGCTGGACAACGGCGCCGGGAGCACGACGTTCGACGGGCGGCCGTTCACGTCCCTCCAGCACCCCATGCGCCACGTCGGCGCGCTGCTGGAGGCCAAGCCGTTCCACCCCACCCGCAAGGCGCGCAACCACCTGATCATGCTCGCCGCCGCCAACGGCATCACGGTCAAGCGCGTCGACGAGGTGCTCGAGCAGCTCGGCCTCGCCGCGGTGGCGAAGAAGAAGCCGAAGACGTTCTCCCTCGGCATGGGCCAGCGGCTCGGTCTCGCCGCAGCGCTGCTCGGTGACCCGCACACGCTGATCCTCGACGAGCCTGCGAACGGCCTGGACCCGCAGGGCATCCAGTGGATGCGCGAGCTGCTCAAGGGCCTCGCCGCCAGCGGCCGCTCGGTGTTCGTGTCCAGCCACCTGCTCAGCGAGATGGCGCTGATGGCCGACCACCTCGTGGTGATCGGACGCGGCCGGTTGATCGCCAACGGTCCGATCAACGACTTCATCAAGAACGCGAGCAAGAACTCCGTCGTCGTACGCAGCCCGCAGGCCACCGACCTTGCCGAGCTCCTGCGGCGCAAGGAGGCCCAGGTGACCGTGCTGGAGCCCGGGGTGCTCAGCATCGTCGGGCTCGACTCGAAGGCCGTGGGTGACCTGGCCTTCGAGGGCTCGATCCGGCTCCACGAGCTGAGCAACCGTGAGGCGACGCTCGAGGAGGCGTTCCTGGAGGCCACGGGCTTCGCCGAGGAGTTCCAGGCGCACCAGACCGAGACGGGGGGACAGCCGTGATCGACGCGCTGCGCTACGAGTGGGTCCGCCTCAGGACCATCCGCTCGACGTACTGGATCTCGGGCATCACCATCGTCTTCTGCGCGGGACTGAGCTTCCTGGTCGCGATGGCCTCCTCGTTCGCGTTCAAGAGCGAAGGAGCGCCGAGCGCGTCGGAGGTCACCTTCCTGGCGCCGGCGCTCGCCACCCAGTTCGCGTCCCTGCAGGGGCCCTACATCGTGGCGTTCATCGCCACGATCATCGGTGTCTTCGCCTGGGGCCACGAGTACCGCCACGGCATGATCCGCGCGACCTTGACCGCCCAGAGCTCACGCACCAACGCGTGGGCGGCGAAGTTCGTGGTGCTCTCGGTCTGGTGCGTCGCGGTCGTGCTGGTGACCTACCTGCTCGCGTCGTTCGTCTCCTGGATCTGGCTGCAGGACGACGGGCTCTCCCTCGGTGGCGGCGAGTGGTTCCAGCAGCTCGGCCGCACCCTGCTCTACTCGCTGCTGTTCTTCCTGATCGGCGGCGCGGCGGCCTCCGTGCTGCGCAACCAGACGGCCGCGCTGGTCTCGGTCTACCTCTGGCCGCTCGCCGTCGAGCCGCTGATCCGGCTGATGCTGCTGGCGATCCCCAACACCGACACTCCCGAGAAGCTCGCGCGCTACCTCCCCTTCAACGCCGGCGACCGGCTGATCCGCGACGACCAGGCAGGCCGCGTGCTCGACGCTCTCCTGGGCGGGCCGCAGATCGGCGTCGGCGTCGGGACCGCGGTCTACGCCGCCTTCACTGTGGCGATGCTCGTGCTCAGCTACGTGCTCTTCGTGCGCCGCGACGCCTGACCCCTCCGTGAGGGGGTAGTGCCCACCCCCGATCGGGCCTAGCGTCTGCCTCATGGAGTCCTACGCCACGGGCGAGACGAGCCCTGCCCTGCTCGAGGAGACGATCGGTGCGAACTTCGAGCGCACGGTCGCGACGTACGGCGACCGCGAGGCGCTCGTCGAGGTGGCCACCGGCCGGCGCTGGACCTACTCCGAGCTGAACGCCGACGTCGACTCCCTTGCGGTCGGGCTGATCCGTGCCGGGATCGGCAAGGGTGACCGGGTCGGGATCTGGGCGCCCAACTGTGCGGAGTGGACGATCACGCAGTACGCGACGGCGAAGATCGGGGCCATCCTCGTCAACATCAACCCGGCCTACCGCACCCACGAGCTGGCCTACGCGCTGAACCAGTCCGGCGTACGGCTGCTGGTGTCGGCGACGGAGTTCAAGACCAGCGACTACCGCGTGATGGTCGACGAGGTCATCGGGAACACCCCCGTCAAGCAGGTCGTGTACCTGGGCACCCCGGAGTGGACCGACCTGAGCGTGCACGACCCCGGCATCACCCTCGCCCAGGCGATGGACTGGGAGCTCGAACCGCACGACCCGATCAACATCCAGTACACGTCGGGCACCACGGGCTTCCCCAAGGGCGCCACGCTCAGCCACCGCAACATCTTGAACAACGGCTTCTTCGTCACCGAGACGATCAACTTCACCGAGCAGGACCGGCTCTGCATCCCGGTGCCCTTCTACCACTGCTTCGGCATGGTGATGGGCAACCTCGGCTGCACCACGCACGGCGCCACGATGGTGATCCCGGCGCCAGGGTTCGACCCGGCGATCACGCTGCAGGCGATCCAGGACGAGCGCTGCACCGGCGTGTACGGCGTACCGACGATGTTCATCGCGATGCAGAACGCGCCGGGCTTCTCCGGCTTCGACCTGTCCTCCCTGCGCACCGGGATCATGGCCGGCTCGCCGTGTCCGGTCGAGGTGATGAAGCACTGCATCAACAACATGCACATGGAGGAGGTCTCGATCGCCTACGGCATGACCGAGACGTCCCCCGTCTCGACCCAGACCCGTGCCGACGACGACCTGGAGCGGCGTACGTCGACCATCGGGCTCGTGCACCCGCACGTCGAGATCCGGATCGTCGACCCGACCACCGGTGAGACGGTGCCGCGCGGCGAGGCCGGCGAGCTCTGCACCCGCGGCTACTCGGTGATGCTCGGCTACTGGGACAACGACGAGAAGACGGCTGAGGCCATCGACGCCGACGGGTGGATGCACACGGGCGACCTGGCGGTGATGCGCGAGGACGGCTACTGCACGATCGTCGGCCGGATCAAGGACATGGTGATCCGCGGCGGGGAGAACATCTACCCCCGCGAGATCGAGGAGTTCCTCTACGCCCATCCCGACATCGAGGACGTCCAGGTGGTCGGCGTACCGGACGAGAAGTACGGCGAGGAGCTGTGCGCCTGGATCCGGATGCGCGACGGCGCGGACCCACTGGATGCCGGATCGGTGCGGTCGTTCGCCAGTGGCAAACTTGCTCACTACAAGATCCCGCGATATGTCTTGCTGGTCGACGAGTTCCCGATGACGGTCACCGGCAAGATCCGGAAGGTCGAGATGCGGGAGGAGTCGGCACGCCGACTTGGCCTATGAACGAGGTAACCGAGTGGACATCGACGCTCTCGCCGATGAGTACCAGACCTTCCGCTGGGAGGTCGCGCCCACCGCAGCGCACCTGACCGGCGAGTACACCTTCGTCGACCGCTTCGAGGACGTGTCACGAGCGGCCGAGGACCGTGCGGTCGCGGCCGGCAAGGACTTCGCGCTGCGGTCGCACGCGATCCCCGACGACGACCTCGACGAGCAGCAGCGCATCACCAAGTCGATGCTCGACTGGGACGCGTCCTCGCGGGCGGCCATCGCCGAGCTGAGGCTGGCCGAGCACGGCGCCAACCCGATCTTCGGGACGCAGGCCTCGGTGGGCACCTACCTCCCCAAGCTCGGCATCCCCGACGCCTCGGTGGCCGAGCGGATGCCCGCCAAGATCGCGGCCATCGGCCAGCACTTCGCCGACCTCGCGGAACGACACCGGGAAGGGCTCGACAACGGCCGCACCCCGGCCGCCTTCGCGGTGCAGCAGACCGTGGAGCAGCTCGAGGACTGGCTGGCGACCCCGATCGCCGACGACCCGCTGCTCAACCTGGCGGCCACCCCCGACGACGTCGACCGAGCCGCGCTGCTCGACACCGTGGCTGACGTGATCCGCGACCGCGTGCGTCCCGGGCTGGAGGTCTACCTCGCCGTCCTCCGCGATGAGGTCACGCCCGAGGTGCGCCCCGACGAGAGGTGCGGGCTGGTCCACGTGCCCGGCGGCGAGGAGGCGTACTCGACCCTCTGCCGCTACTACACGACCACCGACCTCACCCCCCAGCAGATCCACGACATCGGCCTGGCGCAGGTGGCCTCGCTGGCCGAGGAGTACGCCGCCCTCGGGCCGTCCGTGCTCGGCACCTCCGACGTACCGACGGTGCTCGCCGCGCTCCGGGACGACCCCTCGCTGCACCACACCAACCCCGACGACATCGTCGAGGCCTCCAAGGTCGCGATGGCCAAGGCGCGGGCCGCGATGCACACCGTCTTCGGCCGCCTGCCCAAGTCCGACTGCGACGTGGAGGCCACCACGAGCGGCGCGAAGGCCTACTACTTCAGGCCGGCCAAGGACGGCAGCCGCGGCGGCGTCTTCTTCATGAACGTCTCCGACCCGGAGGCTTGGGGGCTCTTCGACATCGAGTCGACGGCGTTCCACGAGGGCATCCCCGGCCACCACCTGCAGATCGCGATCGCGGCCGAGCTCGAGGACGTCCCCGAGTTCCGCAGGAACGGCTTCGTCACCGCCTACGCCGAGGGCTGGGGGCTCTACACCGAGCGGCTCGCCGACGAGATGGGTCTCTACGGCGGCCCGCTGGACCGGCTCGGCATGCTCGCCGGCGACTCGATGCGCGCCTGCCGGCTCGTCGTCGACACCGGCATGCATGCCCTCGGCTGGTCGCGCCAGCAGGCGATCGACTACCTGTCGGCCAACTCACCCATGCAGCTCTCCCACGTGAGCGCCGAGATCGACCGCTACGCCGTCACGCCCGGCCAGGCGCTGTCCTACATGATCGGCCGGCTCGAGATCCTGCGCATCCGCGGTGACGCCCAGACCCGTCAGGGCGACCGGTTCGACCTGCGCGAGTTCCACGACGCCGTACTCGACTCCGGCGCGATGCCGCTGTCCCTGCTGGAGAAGCAGGTCCTCGCCCGGCTGCCGTAGGGCGCCTACGCGCGCGGGTCGGTCGCACTCGTGCGCCGGCGCCGCTCGATCAGGTCGTCCTCACGTGTGTCGGACGCGGTCTCGGTCTGCGAGACGGTCGCCTCACACGTCACAGCTTCCCAATGACTACCGGTGCTTCCCATGGTGGGCATGTTGTGGGAAGCACCGGTTCGCATTGGGAAGCTCCGGGGCCCCCCACATACCCTTGGCTGCATGACCGCCCCCCTTGTCGTGGGTTTCGACCTCGACATGACCCTCATCGACACCCGTCCCGGGTTCGCGGCTTGCCTGCGCGCGCTGGGCGAGGAGTCGGGGGTCGTGTTCGACGTGGATGCGATGACGGCGAGGCTGGGGCCGCCGCTGGAGACCATGCTCGCCGAGTACGTCGAGGACAGCGAGGTCGTGACGCGGCTGGGGGACCGGTTCCGGGCGATCTACCCCGACATCGCGGTGACGCCGACGCTGGCGTTCCGTGGGGCGCACGAGTCGCTGGCCGCCGTGCGCAAGCACCGGGGCGAGACGCTGGTCGTGACGGGCAAGTACCAGCCCAACGCGCAGCTGCACATCGACGCGCTCGGGTTCGACGTGGACCACCTCGTCGGCTGGGCATGGGGGCACGGCAAGGCGGAGTTCATCAACGCCCACGGCGCCACCGTGTTCGTGGGCGACCACGTACACGACGTGGAGGGTGCGCTCGCGGCGGGTGCGGTGAGCGTCAGCGTGCTGACCGGGGGGTGCACCGAGCAGGAGCTGCGCGAGGCGGGGACCCACGTCGTGCTGGGAGACCTCACCGAGTTCCCGGCCTGGCTCGACGAGCACGTGCTCCGGACCCGACTCTCCGCCCTGGAGCAGGATCTCCGCGACAAGGGGTCGATGATGGTGGCCTTCAGCGGCGGTGCGGACAGCGCCTTCCTGCTCGCGGCTGCGGCGAGGGCGCTGGGCCCGGACAACGTGGTCGCGGCGACGGCGTACTCCGACTCGCTCCCGCAGGCCGAGCGCGACCCTGCTCGCGGCTTCGCGGAGGGGCTCGGCGTCCGCGTGCTCACCCCGGAGACCCGTGAGATCGAGCGCGAGGGCTACGTCCGCAACGACGGCGACCGGTGCTTCCACTGCAAGGCCGAGCTCCTCGACGTCCTCACCGACCTGGCGCAGGAGCACGACATCGCCTACGTCGCCACCGGCACCAACGCCGACGACGCGCGCGCAGGCTTCCGCCCGGGCATCCGTGCCGCCGGCGAGCGCGGTGCCGTGACGCCGTTGCTCGACGCGGGGCTGACCAAGGATCAGGTCCGCAAGGCGTCGCGGCGCTGGGGGCTGCCGACGTGGGACAAGCCGGCTGCTGCCTGCCTCTCGAGCCGGGTCGCCTACGGCGTGCCGGTCTCCCGGGAGCGGCTGACCCGGATCGAGGCCGCCGAGGCCGCCGTACGCCGCGTGCTGGCGAGCGCCGGCATCGACGCACGCAATGTCCGGGTGCGCGACCTTGGGGACTCGGCCAGCGTCGAGCTCGACGCCGACGTCCTGGCAGCGCCCCCATCGGGAGTCGTCGAGGCCGTGCTGGCCGCCGGCTTCGCCCGGGCCGAGCTCGACGCGCGTGGGTTCCGCTCAGGCTCGATGAACGAGCTGCTCCCCGATCCCGAAGCGTTTCGCTAATCCGGTTGGTCGGGGGAGCTCGCCGCCCCGTACCCTTGGCGAGGCAGTAAAGCGATGAGACGAATGAGGGATGACGGTGCCAACGGGCAAGGTCAAGTGGTACGACACCGACAAGGGCTTCGGCTTCCTGTCCAAGGATGAGGGCGGCGACGTCTACGTGCGTTCAGAGGCCCTCCCTGACGGCGTGACCACCCTCAAGGCGGGCGCCCGGGTCGAGTTCGGCATCGCCCAGGGTCGCAAGGGCGACCAGGCCCTGCAGGTGCGCCTGCTCGAGCCCACCCAGTCGGTCTCCAAGGCCATGCGCAAGAAGCCGGCCGACATGGTCAACATCGTCGAGGACCTCTACCGCCTGCTCGAGGGCATCGAGGGCGGCTACCGCGCCGGGCGCCATCCCGACCCGAAGACGGCCCGGCCCACTGCCAAGCTGCTGCGAGCTCTTGCCGACGAGCTAGAGCTCTGACGGAGCCTCGACCTTCGCCTGCAGGGCTGGATCGGGCTGGCGCACGCCGGCCACCACCCAGGCGCTCATCGCCAGCAGCAGCGCGGTGATGACGCCGAGCCCGACATGCGCGTTCAGCGGCAGCGCGATGCCGATGAAGGCGCCGAACACCCACGACAGCTGCAGCAGCGTCTCGGAGCGGGCGAAGGCGCTGGAGCGGTTGGCCTCGGGGATCTCGCCCTGGATCATCGCGTCGAGCGAGAGCTTGCCGAAGGACTGCGCGAGACCTGCGGTCAGGCCGAGCAGCACGGCGGTCAGCAGCGTGTAGTGCACGGCGGTGACCAGCGACACGAGTGTCGCGGAGAAGATCGCGATGAGCACGGAGAGCCGCGGCTGGACCCGGCGCAGCACGTTGCCCAGACCGATGCCGATCGCGTTGCCGAGCCCCGCTGCGCCGATCACCAGCCCCAGGAGCAGCTCGGGGCTGTAGTCCCAGCTCTTGAAGGGATGGGCCTGCAGCAGGAACGCCATGAACAGGGTCAGGAACCCGCTGAGCAGGCGCAGCCCGGAGTTCGCGCGCAGCCCGATCACGATGGTCCGCGGCACCGGCGTACGACGGGCGCCGCGCACCTCGACGCTTTCCTCGCCGACCGTGTTGTCGACCTGCGGCGGCAGGAGGATGGCCAGGATCGTGGCGCCGGCGAAGACGACGAAGGCGTAGCGCAGCGACCAGTCCGGACCGATCAACGACGCCAGGATCGCCAACGGGGCGGAGATGGCAGCGCCGGTGATGCCGGCCAGCGAGATGCGGGAGTTGGCCTTGACCAGGCCGAGCTCGGGCGGCGCGAGCCGCGGTACGGCGGCTGCCTTGGTCACGCCGTAGGCCTTGGACGCGACGAGGACGCCGAGGGCGGCCGGGAACAGGGTCAGGGAGTCGGCGGCGATCGCGCCGGCCAGGACCCAGCAGAGGAACGCGCGGATCGCCATCGTCGCCCCGATCGCCCAGCGGCGGCCGTGGCTGAACCGGTCCAGGAACGGGCCGATCAGCGGCGCGACGATCGCGAACGGAAGCATCGTCAGGCCGAGGAAGAGCGCCACCTGGCTGCGGGCCTGGTCGTCCCCGCCGGGCACCTGGAAGAACAGCGTGCCGGCCAGCGAGATCGCCACGGCCGCATCGCCGGCCGCGTTGAACGCGTGCAGCTCGATCATCCGGAACAGGCCACTGTCGCCGGCGCCCTCGGCGTGAGAGGCGCGCCGAGCAAGCCGGAAGGCCCGCGTCGCGCCGCGGCCGGTCGCCCCGCCGACCACCTTCGCGCCCTTGGCAGAGGCCACAGCGGCACGGGCGGTGCCTCTGGCCACCGCTCGCGCCCGCTCGCCCGGTGTCGTCTGGTGGCTCGCCGGGTCGGCAGGAGGGGCGTCGGCCCCCTGCTGCTCGAACTCCGGCTCGTCCATGCTCCTATCTTGCCTGCCGTGGTGTCGCGGGCCGGACCCGACGCGACAGCCACCCCCTCTGTGGGGGAGAATCGCCGGGTGATGGCTCCCGCGAAGCAGAAGAAGGCGCCCAAGCCCGACGAGGTCGGGCTCGCGGCCGTCGACGGCGCACGTGACGCGCTGCTCGCCCAGGTCCCCACCGAGGACGTCGGCGAGCACCTCGGCGGTGTCTCGGAGGCCGCCAAGGTCACCACCCATCTCTTCGCCTGCACCCGGCCCGGCTACCGCGGCTGGCGCTGGTCCGTGACGGTCGCACGCGCGCCGAGGCAGAAGACCGTGACGGTCGACGAGATCGTGCTGCTGCCTGGCGACGACGCGATCGTGGCACCCGAGTGGGTGCCCTGGCGCGAGCGCATCCGCCCCGGCGACCTCAGCCCCGGTGACCTCCTGCCGACCGAGGAGGACGACCCGCGCCTGGCGCCCGCCTATACCGCCGCCGACGAGATAGTCGACGAGGACTCCGTCATGGAGGTTGCCGAGGAGCTCGGCCTCGGCCGGGCCCGCGTGCTGTCGGCCGATGGGCGTGAGCTGGCCGCGCAGCGCTGGTACGACGGGAGCCACGGCCCCGATGCCGCTCTCGCCCAGTCCGCTCCCGGCAAGTGCTCGAGCTGCGGGTTCCTGGTGCAGCTCAAGGGTCCGCTGGCGCAGGCCTTCGGTGTCTGCGCCAACGCGTTCGCCAACGACGACGGTCGGGTCGTGTCCTTCGACCACGGCTGCGGAGCCCACTCCGAGGCCCAGCTGCACAAGCGCAACATGCCGCAGCCCCTGCCCGAGCCGGTCCTGGACACCCTCACCTGGGACGACCTCGACCAGTTCTGAGCCGACGCTGGTCGAGCCGCGAAGCGAGCCGATAGGCGAGCAAGCGTGTCGAGACCTCTCTGGAGGGGTGCTGGGACTTGTCCACAGCTGGTCGGGTGCTGCTGGAGCTCTCGGGTTGATGCGGGTGGGGTCGAGGCATGGGTTTCGTCTACATCCTCGAGTGCAGCGACGGGTCGTTCTGCGTGGGTGGCACGCGGTCGTTGGAGCATCGGCTGTTCCAGCACAACAGCGGCCTCGGAGCGCGGTACACGGCCTGCCGGTGCTGGCCAAGCGGCACAGCGGTGGTGCCGGTCGGTGGTGGCTGACCAAGGCGGAACATGATCTGCGCGGTGACTCAGGTGGCTGAGTCTGTGCGCCGGTGCGGAGTGGCCTCGACTCGCTGGCTCGCCCAGGGGCTCGCTACGCGGCTCGACCAGCGTCCCGGGCCTGGCGCTTGCGGCGACGCCGCCGGCAGTACTCCACGCCGAACATGCCCAGCCCGAAGCCGGCGACGCAGGTCCACAGCCACCAGGTCCGGTCGGCTTCCTTGAGCGAGCCGTAGAACGGCAGCAGGAGCACGAACGCCACGAGCCAGAGCACCGCGATCACGCCGATGGTGCCGACACCGTCGACGTCGAGGGGGTCGACGTCGGCCACGATGTAGGTCTTGTTGCCTATCTCGTGGGTCTTGACCTCGGGTTTTGTCGGTTCGGCGTCCACGATCCAGAAGATACCTCGCCTTAGTCTGAGCCAGACGACTACTCGTGAAGGGATCTCTCGTGGACACGTTCTTCAAGATCACCGAACGCGGCTCGACCGTTGCCCGCGAGGTCCGTGGTGGCCTCGTCACCTTCTTCACGATGGCCTACATCATCGTGCTCAACCCGATCATCCTGGGCGGCGCGAGGGACGTCGACGGCGAGATCCTCGGCAGTGGGGCTCAGATCGCAGCCGCCACCGCGCTGGCCGCAGGCGTGCTCACGATCCTGATGGGTGTGGTGGCCAACTACCCGCTCGCCCTGGCCACCGGTCTGGGGCTGAACGCCTTCGTGGCGTACTCGATCGCGAGCGGCATGACCTGGGCCGACGCGATGGGGCTGGTCGTCCTCGAGGGCGTGATCATCCTGGTGCTGGTGCTGACCGGCTTCCGCAAGGCGGTGTTCAGCGCCGTGCCCACCGAGCTCAAGACCGCGATCTCGGTCGGCATCGGCCTCTTCATCACGATCATCGGCCTGGTCGACGCAGGCTTCGTACGTCGTACCGGGGTCGGGCCGGTCCCCGTGGAGCTCGGCATCGGCGGCTTCCTGGACGGCTGGCCCACGCTGGTCTTCTGCTTCGGGCTCCTGCTGACGGTGGTGCTCTACGTCCGCAAGGTGACCGGCGCGATCCTGATCTCGATCGTGGTGACGTCGGTGGTGGCGATCCTCGTGGAGGCCGTAGCCAAGGTCGGCGGCACCTTCACCGCCGACGGCGTGAACCCCAAGGGCTGGAACCTCAACGTCCCGGACTGGCCGGACAAGATCGTCGACAAGCCGAACTTCGAGCTGCTGGGCAACTTCGACCTGCTCGGGTCTTGGGACCAGGTCGGGGTCGTCACCGCCGCGCTCTTCGTCTTCACGCTCCTGCTGGCCGACTTCTTCGACACGATGGGCACGATGACCGCGATCGGTGCCGAGGCCGGCCTGCTCGACGAGCAGGGTGTGCCGCCGAACACCCAGCGCATCCTCATCGTCGACTCCCTCGCCGCCGCTGCCGGTGGTGCCGCGGGCATCTCCAGCAACACCTCCTACATCGAGTCGGCCACCGGAGTCGGTGAGGGTGCGCGCACCGGCCTGGCGAGCGTGGTCACCGGGTTGCTCTTCCTGCTCGCGACGATCTTCGCCCCGCTGGTCGAGGTGATCCCCAACGAGGCGGCCGTTCCCGCGCTGGTGCTAGTCGGGTTCCTGATGATGCAGCAGGTCAAGAACATCGACTGGGACGACATCGAGATCGCGCTCCCGGCCTTCCTGACGATCGCGCTGATGCCGTTCACCTACTCGATCTCGGTGGGCATCGGTGCCGGCTTCATCGCCTACGTCGCGATCAAGGCCGTCCGCGGCAAGCTGACCGACGTGCACCCGCTGATGTGGGTGGTGTCCGCGCTGTTCGTGCTCTACTTCGCGATCGACCCCATCGAGCAGCTGCTCACGTGAGCCTCGCGGCCAGCCGCTTGGCCGTCATGTAGGCGATCGACTCGATGGAGACCATCGGGTTGACGCCCGACGCCGTCGGGAAGTTCGAGGCGTCGGCGACGTAGAGGTCCTTGGTCTCCCACGTCTGGCCGTCGGGGTCGAGTGCGGTCAGCTCGGCCGAGCCGCCCATGCGGGCGGAGCCCATGATGTGCAGCGCGGCCAGGCCGATCCGGCCGGGGGCGGCCCCGGCTGAGCGGCACTTCCGGGCGAAGTCCTCGATGCTGTTGCGCCCGGGCACGTGGACCACCGCACGCTGGTGGGCGGTGTAGACCTTGGTGGCCCCGGCTGCCTCGGCCAGCCGCGCGGCCCCCTCCAGGCCGGTCATCAGGCTCTCGGTGTCGTGCGCCGAGAGCCGGTAGCGGGGGACGGGCTCACCGCTGCGGTCGATCTTCACGGTGCCGACCGAGTCCTTGTCGCGCACGAGTACGGCGTGGGGAACGAGGTGTCGCAGCTCCTGCATGCGCCGCAGGTGCTCACGTCCGCCCTCCCAGCCCATGAAGACGGTGCCGAGGCCGGGTGTCGCCGGACCCGTCTCGTAGAGCACGCCGTAGCCGTCGCCGAGGTCCTTGTGGTGGTCGACGTAGCGGCTCTGCATGCTGCCCACCCAGGGCTCGACGTCCTCGTCCATCAAGCCCCACACGGCGGTCGCGGGGTGGAGCCGGAGGTAGCGGCCGATGCTCGGGTTCACCAGACCAGATCGCTTCAGGAGCGCGGGCGTCTGGATCGAACCGGCCGAGACGACGACGGCTCGCGCGTTGACGATGAGTCCGTGCCCGGCGGCGGTCCGCGCCTCGACCCCGGTGGCGCGGCCTCCCGAGATCAGCACCTGGTGCACCCGCGTGCCGACGTACAGCCTGCTGCCGCGGCCGGCCGCGTCGGCGAGCCAGGTCTTGGCGGTCGACTGCTTCGCGCCGAGCCGGCACCCCATGCCGCAGCGGCCGCAGTCGATGCCCATGTCACAGCCCTGGACGTTGCGCGGCATCGCGGCGACGTTCCAGCCGAGCGCCTTGGCTCCGCGCTCCATCACGGCGTCGCGCGGGGCGGCGAGGTTGTGCTCGGTGTTGACGCCGAGGCGGGCGCAGACCGCGTCCATCGCGTCGGCGTACTCCGGCTCGGTGAACTGACGTGCGCCGAACCCCGCCCACTCCTCGCGCACGTGGTCGGGGGTGCGGAACGAGGTGGTGTAGTTGACGACGGTGCCGCCACCCAGCCCCTGGCCGGCGACCAGGGCGATCTGGCCCTCCGCGGTCGAGCTGGGGGAGAGCGCATAGAGGTTGAGGAAGCCGGTGCGCTCGTCGCCGTCGAAGAAGGCGTCGTCGTGGTACTCACCGGCCTCCAGCACGACGACATCGAGGCCCGCCTCGGAGAGCACTCCTGCCGCTGTCCCGCCGCCGGCGCCGGAACCGACCACGACCACGTCGCACGTGATCGTCTCGTCCCTCGTCACCCGTTGTGGGTCGAGAGGTGGCGCCGGGGCGTCGTCGCGCCGGCCGAGCGGTCCTGGGTAGCCCAGCGAGTCCCAGAGCGCCGGCCCGCCCTGCATGTAGTAGGTCTGGAGCGCCGCACCCTTGAGCGCCTGGAAGAGGGCACGCTTCTGCGGCACGCGGGAGTCGCCCAGCGCCAGGAGGGCCTGCTCCCGCTCGGCAGGGCTCAGCCGGGAGAACCTGCGTCGCCGCCCGTTGAGCAGGACACCGAGAGCGGGGCTGTCCCAGGCGCGAAGCAGCGTTGCGAGCTGGCGCACCTCGGCCTTGCGCGGGTTGCCGCCGACGATCTCCAGGGCGAGCTCGGGCGCGCCGACTGCGCTGGCGGACGGCACTCCTGCGCCGTCCCCGGGGGCGATGGTGTCGCAGATCAGCCGAAGGGCGTCGAGCTGCCGCTGGGTGAACTCCATGGTCGGACGCTACCGGCGGGCGGCACCAGCGGTCGAGGCCGGCGGAAGCTCGCTGCTCGACCACCGAGGGGCCACCCGGAATTGTTAGCAAGGCTAATGAGTTATGCTAAGTACCATGAGTCCCACCATCGAGAAGGTCGCCCGCACCGACACCGGTCTCGCTTCCACGCTGCGCCTCTCGGTCGCGACCCTGAGCCGCCGACTCCGCGGTGAGCGCGACCCTGACAACGAGCTGAGCGTCGGCCAGCTGTGCGTGCTGGCGACCCTGTTCCGCGAGGGAGCCCAGACCATCGGTGCACTCGCCGCCCACGAGCGCGTGCAGCCGCCGTCGATGACGCGCACTGTCACCAACCTGGAGGCCGAGGGCTACGTCGTACGCCGTCCGCACGTGACCGACGGCCGTCAGGTCGTGGTGACCCTGGCTGCCAAGGGCGAGGCGACGCTGCTCGCCGACCGCCGTCGTCGCGACGTCTGGCTCGCCCAGCGGCTGCGCGACCTCACCCCCGAAGAACGCTCCCTGCTGCGACAGGCAGCACCCATCCTCGAAAAGCTAGGCAGGTCTTGAGCCCCACCTTCAGAGCTCTCTCCAACGCCAACTACCGCCTGTACGCCGCAGGCGGCATCGTGTCGAACACCGGCACGTGGATGCAGCGCGTCGCCCAGGACTGGCTGGTCCTGGAGCTGACCGGCAGCGGCACCGCCCTCGGCATCACCACTGGCCTCCAGTTCCTTCCGATACTGCTGCTGTCGCCGATCGCCGGCGTAGTGGCCGACCGCGTCCCCAAGCGTCGTCTCCTCCAGGTGACGCAGGTCTCCATGGCCGTCCCCGCCCTCGTGCTGGGACTGCTCGCGGTGACCGGCGTGGCCGAGTCCTGGCACGTCTACGTGATGGCGTTCCTGTTCGGCGTCGGCACCGCGTTCGACGCGCCCGCCCGGCAGTCGTTCGTCAGCGAGATGGTCGGCCCCGACGACCTCACCAACGCGGTGGGGCTCAACTCCGCCTCCTTCAACACCGCCCGCATCGTCGGCCCCGCCCTGGCCGGTGTCCTGATCGCCGCGCTCGGGTCGGGGGTCAAGGCGACGGGATGGGTGATCCTGCTCAACGCGGTCAGCTACGCCGCGGTCGTCCTGGCCCTGCAGCGGATGGACCCGCGTGAGCTCAACACCCCCAAACCCGCGTCGCGTCGCCGCGGCATGGTGCGTGACGGCGTGCGCTACGTGCGGCGCCGGCCCGATCTGATGCTGGTGATGGTCGTGGTGTTCTTCGCCGGCACCTTCGGCCTCAACTTCCAGCTGACCTCCGCCCTGATGGCGACCCACGTCTTCGACAAGGGCGCCGACGGCTACGGCCTGCTCGGCTCCACCATGGCGGTCGGATCGCTGACGGGTGCGCTCCTGGCCGCCCGGCGCGTCACGGCGACCAGCCGCCTCGTCGTACTCGCGGCGGTTGCGTTCGGAGCCACCGAGATCGTGGCCGGCCTGCTTCCGACGTACTGGGCCTTCGCGCTGTGGACTCCGGTGCTCGGCCTGACAGCGCTCACCATGATCACCGCCGCCAACACGACGGTGCAGCTCGCCGTCGACCCGGAGTACCGCGGCCGGGTGATGGCGCTCTACCTGATGGTGTTCATGGGCGGCACCCCGATCGGCTCGCCCATCGTCGGCTGGGTCGGCGAGGAGCTCGGCGCGCGCTGGACGCTGGTCGGCGGCGGCGCCGTCACCGTGGTCGGGGCCCTCCTCGCGTCGGCCTTCTTCGCACGAAAGAGCACCCGCTCGCTCGAGAGCAGCGAACGGGTGCTTGCCGAAGCCGTCTAGGAGCTAGCTCCGCGCGCTGGCGAACCACGGTTGGTGCAGGTCCATGTACTTCACGTCGTGCATCATCGACTCCATCTCCGAGCGCATCTCCTCGGGCATCTCGGCGCTGGCTTCGTACTTGCGCGCCTCGTCCTCGCTGGTGAAGGCGATGGTCTCGGTGACCCAGCCGTCGGGCTCGAACGCGATGGTCGCGCCGAGGATGTCGGGTCGCATCTGGTGCAGCGACTCGGTGTCGGAGGTCATCAGCTGCTTGAACTTCTCCGGGTCGTCGACCTTGGCGCGGATGATCTGGACGAACCTGGCGTCGTCGGAGCCGCCGTTCATCATCAGGGTCACGTCGTCGCAGTCGTGGAACTCCGCCGGGCCGTCGAAGCACTGCTCCATCTCGGCCCACCAGGCACCCTGCTCGGGGCGGGCCGAGTTGGCCATCGCCGACTCCCGCGAGTCGAACCGGATGACGCCGACGAACATGTCGTCGTCGGTGAACCCGTAGGTGCCGCCGAGCCATCCGGTCGCACCGGGGCTGAGCTCTTCGATCCAGCGGTCACCGCAGGCGCGGGCCTCGTCCTGGCGGGTGCACGGGGCTTGAACGATCTGAATGAACACTGTGAGCCTCCATCGAATCGACGAGCAGGCCGCTTCGCGGTCGAAGTGGTCTGGTTTCCGCTTCCACGCTAGACCCGCCGCCACGGCTGGTCCAAGGGGCAAATGAGACACTTGGCCGCATGAACCCCCGCTACCGACGCCTGGTGATCCCCGGTGCCCTGGCACTGCTGATCATCATCGTCGCGGCCTCGGCGATCCTCCGTGGCTGAGCCCCTCCTCACGGCGTTGGCGCGGGTCCGGGGGCACATTCTCGACGACGCGACGCTGGTGCGCGCGCTCGCCTCCGGGCGGCAGAAGGGCAGCACGCCGCGGTGGCGCCGCGTCGAGCTCCGCTTCGTCGACCTCAAGGCCGGCCGCCACCTCCAGGTCACGGCGTACGACGAGACGCAGGCGCACACGTCCAACCACCTGCTCGGACAGGACGCCGGCGATGCCGTGGACGCCCTGCTCGACGAGCCGTTCGGCAACTGGCATGTGGAGACGACCGTCGAGACGCTGCAGGTGCGGGTGACCAAGAAGCTCGAGGCGATGGTGCACGTGGCACCCGCGGCCGCCGAAGCGCTCGACCGGCGCCCGCATGATCGCAAGAAGGAGCGGCTGCTCCCCGAGGACGACCCGGTGCTCGTCGCGCTCGGCATCTCCGACAAGCAGGGGCGCGTGAAGCCGAGCCGGCAGGCGAAGTACCGCCAGGTCGAGGAGTTCCTGCGTGCGCTGCAGGCGGCGCTGGACGACGTGAAGCTGCCTGACGACCGGCCGCTGCGCGTGGTGGACCTGGGCTGCGGCAACGCCTACCTGACCTTCACCGCACATCGCTACCTCACCTCCGTCCGCGGCCTCGCGGTCCACACCACCGGGGTCGACGTGAAGGCACAGTCGCTCGCGCACAACACGCAGGTCGCCCGGGACCTGGGCATCGAGGACATGTCCTTCGTGCAGTCGCCGATCGCCGCCACCGCCCTCGACGAGCCGCCCGACGTCGTACTCGCGCTGCACGCGTGCGACACCGCGACCGACGACGCCCTCGCAGCGGCGGTGACCTGGCAGGCGCCACTTGTGCTCGCCGCACCGTGCTGCCACCACGACGTCGCCGCCCAGCTCCGCCGCGCGGCCACCCCCGCGCCGTACTCCCTGCTCACCCGGCACGGCATTCTGCGCGAGCGGTTCGCCGACACCCTCACCGACGCCCTGAGGGCCGCGGTGCTGCGGCTGGCCGGCTACCGCGTCGACGTCGTGGAGTTCGTGGAGAGCAAGCACACCCCGCGCAACACGCTGATCCGCGCCACTCGCACCGGGGCCGCCCCAACACCCGCCGCGCGCGAGGAGCTCGACGACCTGGTCCGCACGTGGGGAGTGCACCCCAAGCTCGCCGACCTGCTGGGAGAGGTGTGAGGCGTGCGCACCTCGCGAGTGGTCTCGACACGCTTGCTCGCTGTCGCTCGCTTCGCGGCTCGACCAGCGATCGTGGGTCTGGGTCTGGCTCTCCTGCTGCTCGCGTCCCCGGTCGCGGCTGCCGAGCGCGGCGCACTCTTCCGGTTCGAGGACGAGCGGATCGACGAGGCCAGTGCCTTGGTGCTGCACGACGACCTCGCCTACACCGTCAACGACTCCGGCGACAGCGCCCGGGTCTTCGCCGTCGACCGGGCGACCGGCGAGACGGTCGGGGTCACGACGTATGACGACGAGTCCCCCGTCGACGTCGAGGCGCTGACCGAGGGCCCCGACGACCTGCTCTGGGTGGGCGACATCGGCGACAACACCGCAGAGCGGGACCACGTCGTGGTCCACCGGATCGCGCGGCCCGGGCCCGGGGACGCGACGGTCGCTGCCACGTCGTACGACCTGGTCTACCGCAACGGACCGCGTGACGCGGAGGCACTGCTCGTGCACCCCCGCACCGGGCGGCTGTACGTCGTCACCAAGGGCCTCCTCGGCGGGTCGGTGTACGCCGCGCCCAAGCAGCTGCGTCCCGACCGGACCAACGTGCTCGTGCCCGTCTCGCCGGCGCCCGGGCTGGTCACCGACGCGGCCTTCTTCCCCGACGGCAAGCACGTCGTGGTGCGCGACTACAGCTCGGCCCACGTGCTGGAGACCACACGCTGGGGCGGGGTCGACACCTTCCCGCTGCCCCCTCAGGAGCAGGGAGAGGGCATCGCGGTCGACGGCGACAGCGTCGTGGTGACCACCGAGGGCGAGGGCAGCCGGGTGGTGGCGCGCCCGATTCCGGCGCGGGTGCTGCGCGCCATGCAGCCGCAGCCGACGGCCACGCCCGCTCCGGACCCGCAGCCGGCGCCGGCGGCGGCCGACGAGGAGACCTCGCTGCTCGACGGTCCGGCGGTGCCGGTGGCGCTCGGTGTCGGCTGGCTCCTCCTGGCCGTCGTGGCCTGGAAGGGCTGGTCTAGCCGGCGCCGGCGTTCGGTCTAGAGCTTGTCCACCACGTAGTCGATGCATCCGGTGAGCGCCTCGACGTCCGCGGGGTCGACCGCAGGGAACATCGCGATGCGCAGCTGGTTGCGGCCGAGCTTGCGGTAGGGCTCGGTGTCGACGATCCCGTTGGCGCGCAGCGTCTTGGCGATCGCGGCCGCGTCGATGCTGTCGTCGAAGTCGATGGTGCCGATCACCAGCGAGCGCTCGTCGGGGTTGGCGACGTACGGCGAGGTGTAGGACGTCTTCTCGGCCCACTGGTAGAGGCGGTTCGAGCTGTCGGTCGTGCGCCCGACCGCGAACTCCAGGCCACCTTGACCGTTGAGCCACTCGAGCTGCTGGTTGAAGAGGAACAACGTGGACAGCGCGGGAGTGTTGTAGGTCTGGTTGAGCAGCGAGTTGTCGATGGCGGTGACCAGGTCGAAGAACGCGGGGATGAAGCGGCCCGACTCCTTGACCGCACGGGCGCGCTCCAGCGCAGCGGGCGACATCACGGCGACCCAGAGGCCACCGTCGGCGGCGAAGTTCTTCTGCGGCGCGAAGTAGTAGGCGTCGGCCTGGCTGATGTCGACGGGGAGCCCGCCGGCACCCGAGGTGGCATCGACGAGCACGAGCGCGCCCTCGTCGGCGCCCTCGACCCGCTGCACCGGCGCCATCACGCCGGTCGAGGTCTCGTTGTGCGCCCAGGCGTAGACGTCGACGCCGGTCTCGGCCTGCGGGGCAGGGCGAGTGCCGGTCTCGCTCTTGATCACGCTCGGGTCGCTCAGCCAGGGGGCGGCCTTGGCGGCGGTCGCGAACTTGGAGGAGAACTCACCGAACGAGAGGTGCTGGCTCTTCTCCTGGATCAGCCCGAAGGTCGCGATGTCCCAGAAGGCGGTGGCGCCGCCGTTGCCCAGGACGACCTGGTAGCCCTCGGGCAGCGAGAACAGGCTGCTGACACCCTCGCGAACCGCGCCGACCAGGTTCTTGACCGTCGGCTGGCGGTGGGAGGTGCCGAGGAGGGAGGCGCCGGTGGCGGCGAGTGCCTCGAGCGCCTCGACGCGCACCTTGGACGGGCCTGCGCCGAAACGGCCGTCGGCGGGCTTCAACGAGTCAGGGATGGTGATCGCGTCGGTCACGACGAAGTACCTCTGAGGTGTGTGGAGTGGGGGTTGCCCGACTGCACTGTCGGCGTGGTTCACCTATTCTGTCATCCGTTCACGCGACCCGGACTTGGGGGACCACACCCGATGCTTGACCTGCGCCAGGTCCGGTTCAGCGACCCGGACGCCCTCCTGCTGATCGACCAGGTCCAGGCGGAGTACGTCGTCCGCTACGGCTCGCCCGACCAGACGCCGCTCGACCCCGCGATGTTCGACCCGCCCGGCGGCGCGTTCTTCGTCGGCTACCTGGAGTCGACCCCGGTCGCGATGGGCGGCTGGCGGCTGCGGTCCGACGTGACCGCCTTCGGCCGCAGCCGGCCGGCCGAGGTCAAGCGCATGTACGTCGCAGCAGCCGCTCGCCGAGGCGGCCTGGCGCGCGTCGTACTCGCTCACCTGGAGGACACCGCCCGCGCCGCCGGTGCCGACCTGATGGTGCTGGAGACCGGGCTCCGGCAGCCGGAGGCGATCGCCCTCTACGAGTCGTCCGGCTACGAGCCGGTGGAGGGCTTCGGCTACTACAAGGACTTCCCGACCGCGCGCTACTTCGGCAAACCGCTCTAGCCTGGGACGGTGTTCCGCGGCCGAATCGTGGTGGCAGGGGCCGGCGTCGCCGGCCCGGCCTCGGCCCTGCTCCTCGCGCGCGACGGGCACCAGGTCACCCTGCTCGAGCGTGACCCGCCGGGGCCGGAGCTCCCGGCGTCGAAGCGCCGGGGTGTGCCGCACTACCTGCAGCCGCACGCGCTGATCCCGCGCGCCCGCCTTGAGCTGCGCGAGCTGCTGCCCGACGTCTACGCCGACCTGCTCGCGCGGGGCGCTTGGGACATCGACGTGCGGCCCAAGCTGCCTGGAGGTGCCCCTGCGCTTGACGAGGACGAGCTGCTGCAGTGGGTGGCTGCACGTCGTCCGCTCGTGGAGACCGTGCTGCGCGCCGCGGTGCTGGCGGAGCCGAGGATCACGTGGCAGACCGAGCACCGCGTCACCACCGTGCCGGAGGCTGACCTGGTCGTCGACGCGCTCGGCCGCCGGTCGTTGTTCAAGCAGGAGACCGAGACCAGCGACTGCGGCGTCGTCTACTACTGCCGCTACTACCAGCAGCACCCCGGCTTCGAGCTGCCGGACGGGCCCTGGCTGCTCAGCCCGCGGGCCGACCTCGGCTACTTCGGCTTCGCTTCGTTCGCCGGCGACAACCGGACCTTCGGTCTCGTGCTCGCTGTGCCGCCCGGCGACCCGGACTGGAAGCTGCTGCGCCAGCCGGCGGCGTATGAGGCGGCAGTCGCAGCGATCCCGGACCTCGCGACCTGGGCCGACCCGTCGGGCTGCGACCCGATCACGGACGTCCTGGCGATGGCGGGCTTGCGCAACGCCGCTCCGCCTGCGTCCCTACCGCCGGGACGCGTGGTGGTGGGCGATGCGCTCGGCCACACCGACCCGGTGCTCGCGCACGGCCTGGCGTTCTCGCTGATCCATGCGCGGGCGCTGCGCGAGGCCGTGCGGGCGTACGACGACGTGGGTGACCTCGCAGCGGCGTACCTGGCCGACGTACGGCCGCTGCTTCAGGAGCGGTACGAGCTCCTCACCGCGCTCGACGCCCAGCGGCTCAACCGCTGGCGGGGCGGGGCGGTCGACCTTGCCCGGGACCGTGCCCTGTGGAGCATCGTCGCGCCGACCGCCGTAGCGACGGTGGACCCTACGGTGTTCCGCGTCCACGTCCGTCGGATCGGGCTACTTGACAGCTCCAGGGTGCTCGACGACGACGCGGCCCTGCGATCCTCGATCGAGGAGCAGCTGCCGATGGTCCCGACCCGCAGCTACGGACCCTCTCGCGAGGAGATGGTGGCTCTGCTGCGCTCTCACGCCCAGGCCGGGTCCCAGCCCTCCACCTCTTCGGCCGTCCGCGACGCGGGACCGGAGTAGATCGCCGACGGCCGGATCAGCCGTCCCGTGCGCTTCTGCTCCAGGATGTGCGCGGCCCACCCGCCCGTGCGGGCGCAGGTGAACATCGAGGTGAACATGTGCGGTGGCACCTCGGCGTAGTCGAGCACGATCGCCGCCCAGAACTCGACGTTGGTCTCGAGCACGCGGTCGGGGCGTCGCGAGCGGAGCTCCTCGAGAGCAGCACGCTCCAGTGCCTCGGCGACCTCGTAGCGCGGTGCCGCGAGCTCCTTCGCCGTGCGTCGGAGGACGCGCGCCCGTGGGTCCTCCGCCCGGTAGACCCGGTGGCCGAAACCCATCAGCCGCTCGCCGGAGTCCAGCAGGTTCTTGATGTACGTCGGGGCGTCGCCCGTCCGCTCCACCTCGTCGATCATGTGCAGCACGCGGCTCGGGGCGCCGCCGTGAAGCGGGCCGCTCATCGCGCCGATCGCGCCGGACAGCGCGGCACCGACGTCGGCACCCGTGGAGGTGATCACCCGGGCGGTGAAGGTGGAGGCGTTCATGCCGTGCTCGGCCGCGGACGACCAGTAGGCGTCGACAGCCTTGACGTGCTTGGGGTCCGGCTCGCCCTTCCAGCGGATCATGAACCGCTCGGTGATCGAGCCGGCCTTGTCGACCTCGCTCTGCGGCACCATCGGCTGGCCGAGACCGCGAGCGGCCTGTGCGACGTACGAGAGCACCATGACTGCCGCGCGGCCGAGGTCCTCGCGAACCTGCGCCTCGTCGATGTCGTAGGTCGCGTGCATGCCCCACACCGGCGCGAGCATGGCGACCGCGCTTTGCACGTCGACCCGGATGTCGCCGGAGTGCACCGGCAGCGGGAACGGCTCGGCCGGAGGCAGGCCGGGAGTGTAGGCACCGTCGACCAGCAGACCCCAGACGTTCTCGAACGGGACCCGGCCGACCAGGTCCTCGATGTCGACGCCGCGGTAGCGGAGCGCGGAGCCTTCCTTGTCCGGCTCCGCGATCTCGGTCTCGAACGCGACGACACCCTCGAGCCCGTGGTGCACCTCGACCATGTCGACTCCTTCGTCAGCGACTCTCCGTCAGCATTCTGCACCAGGGGCACTCGGCATCCGGGCGCGCTCCTACAGTGAGCACCATGAACGAGCTTGCCGGTCGACGCAGGGAGTACGCCGAGGGCGGGCTCGACGAGGCCGAGGCCGCGGCCGACCCCATGACGATGTTCCGCAGCTGGCTGGACGAGGTGATGGCGTCGCCGATGCACGAGCCGAACGCCATGGTGCTGTCGACCGTCGCGGAGGGCCAGCCGTCGAGCCGGCTCGTGCTGCTCAAGGGGCTGGACGACGGCTTCGTGTTCTACACCAACTACGAGTCGCGCAAGGCCGACGAGCTGACCGGGAACCCGCGGTGCTCGCTGCTGTTCCCCTGGCACCCGGTCGGCCGGCAGGTGCGGGTCGAGGGGAGTGCCTCCCGGCTGTCCCCCGAGGAGAGCGCGGCCTACTTCGCGACCCGTCCCCGCGACTCCCAGCTCGGTGCCTGGGCGTCGCCGCAGTCGCGGGTGGTGTCCGACCGCGCCGCCCTGGACGACCTCCTGGCCGACGCCGCTGCACGCTTCCCCGACGAGGTGCCGCTGCCCGAGGGCTGGGGCGGCTTCCGGGTGCTGCCCGACGTCGTCGAGTTCTGGCAGGGCCGCTTCGGCCGGATGCACGACCGGCTGCGCTACCGCCGCGACGGCGACTGGGTCCTGGAGCGGCTGGCCCCCTGAACGCTGGTCGAGCCGCGAAGCGAGCCGATAGGCGAGCAAGCGTGTCGAGACCACTCTGGAGGGACGCAGGGACTTGTCCACAGCTGGTCGGGTGCTGCTTGAGTTCTCGGGTAGACCGGTCAGTCTGGTGTGGGCGGCGGAGTACGAGTCGAGTGCTGAGGCGTTCGCGATGAGAAGCAGGTGCAGGGCTGGTCGCGGGCCAAGCGGATCGCACTGGCTGAGTCTGTGCGCCGGTGCGGAGTGGTCTCGACTCGCTGGCTCGCCCAGGGGCTCGCTACGTGGCTCGACCAGCGATAATTCATTTGTGAGTGAGTGCTCACTCAGTTACTGTCTTTGGTCATGGCAACCAAACGGGGACGGGCTGCGCCTATGGCGCCCGACGAGCGCCGCAAGGCGATCATCGACGCTGTCGTGCCGCTGCTCGTGCAGCACGGGCCGGCGATCACCACCAAGCAGATCGCGGAGGCGGCGGGCATCGCGGAGGGCACGATCTTCCGCGTCTTCCCCGACAAGCGGGCACTGTTCCTGGCGACGGCCGCGGAGACGATCAACCCCGAGGGCGGCCGTGGGGCCATGGCCGCAGCACTGGCGGAGGTCGGGGAGCTGCGGCCAAAGGTCGTGCTGATGGCGACGCAGATGATCGCCCGCATGGAGCAGGGGATGCTGGCGATGATGGCGCTGCGCACCGTCTTCATGAAGGAAGGTCCGGGGCCTGGTGACCGCGAGGCCCCGCCCGGGCCACCGCAGTTCATCGTCGACGCCAACGTCGCCCTGATCGACGCGCTGAGCGACCTGCTGTTCGGTCCGCACTCGGCAGAGCTCGCCGTGCCGCCCCGGCGAGCCGCCCTCGTCCTGCGCAGCCTGGTGTTCGGCACCTGGCACCCGGGCATGCACGACGACGAACGTCTGACACCTGACGAGATCGCCGACGCCTGCCTCAGCGGCGTCACGAGGGGGAGCTGATGCTGATCCGACTGCTCAAGGAGCACCTGCAGCCGTACAAGAGCCTGCTCAGCGCCGTCGTGGCGCTGCAGTTCGTCGGCACGATCGCGATGCTGTTCCTGCCGAGCCTCAACGCCGACATCATCGACAAGGGCGTTGCCCTCGGCGACACCGGCTACATCCTGCGCACCGGAGCCGTCATGCTCGGCGTCTCGCTGCTGCAGATCGCCTGCAGCGTGACCGCCGTGTACTTCGGCGCTCGCACGGCCATGAGCTACGGCCGCGACCTGCGTGGCGCGATCTTCCACCGCGTCGGATCGTTCAGCAGTCGCGAGGTCGCCGAGTTCGGCGCCCCCTCCCTCATCACGCGTACGACGAACGACGTGCAGCAGGTGCAGATGCTGGTGCTGATGTCCTGCACGATGATGGTCGCGGCGCCGATCATGATGGTCGGTGGCATCGTGATGGCGATGCGTGAGGACCTCGGCCTCTCGTGGCTGCTCGCCGTGTGCATCCCCGCGCTGTTCCTGGCCGTCGGCGTGGTCATCTCCCGGATGGTCCCGGGCTTCCGGATCATGCAGGTGCGGATCGACTCGGTCAACCGCATCCTGCGCGAGCAGATCACCGGCATCCGCGTCGTACGCGCCTTCGTGCGGGAGCCGCACGAGACCCGGCGCTTCGGACAGGCCAACCAGGAGCTCACCGCGGTGGCGATCGCGACCGGGCGCTGGATGGCCACGATGTTCCCGATCGTCATGCTGATCATGAACGTCTCGATCGTCGGCGTCTTCTGGTTCGGTGGGCACCGCGTCGGCGAGGGCCAGATGCAGATCGGCGCGCTCACCGCGTTCATGAGCTACCTGATGCAGATCCTGATGTCGGTGATGATGGCGACCTTCATGCTCGTGATGGTGCCGCGCGCCGCCGTCTGTGCCGACCGGATCGTAGAGGTGCTCGACACCGAGACCTCCGTCGCACCACCGACACACCCGGTGACCGAGCTCGCTGGTCGCGGCGAGCTGGTACTGGACGCCGTGGAGTTCAGCTATCCCGGCGCCGAGGAACCCGTCCTCCGCGACATCACCTTCACCGCCAGGCCGGGCGAGACGACGGCGGTCATCGGGTCGACCGGCGCCGGCAAGAGCACGCTGGTCAACCTCGTGCCTCGCCTGTACGACGCGACCGGCGGCGCCGTCCGGGTCGACGGTGTCGACGTACGCGATCTCGACCCCGACCTGCTCTGGTCGGCCATCGGCCTGGTGCCGCAGAAGGCCTACCTCTTCACCGGGACGGTCCGGTCCAACCTCGAGTACGGCAAGCCCGGCGCCACCGACGACGAGCTCTGGGAGGCGCTGGAGACCGCGCAGGCGCGGGACTTCGTCGAGGCCATGCAGGGCGGGCTGGACGCCGAGGTCGCCCAAGGAGGCACGAACCTCTCCGGTGGTCAGCGGCAGCGGCTCGCGATCGCAAGGGCGCTGGTGAAGAAGCCGTCGATCTACCTGTTCGACGACTCGTTCTCGGCGCTCGACGTCGCGACGGACGCCCGGCTGCGCCGGGCGCTGGCGCCCCTGACGCGCGAGGCGACGGTGCTGATCGTCGCCCAGCGGGTCTCCACGATCCTCGACGCCGACCAGATCGTCGTGCTCGAGGACGGCGTCGTGGTCGGCCGGGGCACGCACCACTCGCTCCTGCAGGACTGCGAGACCTACCAGGAGATCGTGGCGTCCCAGCTCACCGAGGAGGAGGCCGCATGAGTTCACCCACCAAGACGATGAAGGAGACCGAGCGCGTCGTCCAGGGTCCTGGCCCGGGCCGCGGACCGTTCGGCGGCGGCATGGTCGGCCAGAAGTCGATGACCTTCGTGCCGTCGGCCAAGCGGCTCATCGGCCGGATGCGGCCCGACCGCGGCAAGGCGGTGGCGACCGTCGCGCTCGCGGTGGTCTCGGTGACGCTGTCCGTGCTCGGGCCCTGGCTGCTCGGCAAGGGCACCGATGTCATCTTCGACGGGTTCCTCGCAGACCGTCCCGTCGACTTCGACAAGCTCGGCCGCATCCTGACGCTGGTGCTGGCGGTCTACGTCGGGTCGTCCGCGGCGTCGTGGGTCCAGGCCTACCTGCTCAACGACGTCGTCCAGGGCACGGTCTACCGCATGCGCGAGGAGGTCGAGCACAAGATCAACCACCTGCCGCTGCGGTACTTCGACCGGCAGCCGCGCGGCGAGCTGCTGTCACGGGTCACCAACGACATCGACAACGTCAGCCAGACCCTCCAGCAGACGATGAGCCAGCTGCTCCAGTCGCTGCTGACCGTCATCGGCGTGCTCGTGATGATGTTCTGGATCTCCCCGCTGCTGGCGCTGATCGCGCTGGTCGCGGTGCCCGTCACGATGCTGGTGACCGGCGGGATCATGAAGCGCTCGCAGGGGCTGTTCATCCAGCAGTGGCGGCGCACCGGCAAGCTCAACGCCCACATCGAGGAGGCCTTCACCGGCCACGCCCTGGTCAAGGTGTTCGGTCGTCAGCACGAGGTCGAGCGGGCCTTCGAGGAGCAGAACGACGAGCTGTTCGCCGCCTCGTTCGGGGCGCAGTTCGTCAGCGGCCTGATCATGCCGGTGATGATGTTCATCGGGAACCTGCAGTACGTCGTCATCGCCGTCGTGGGCGGCCTCCGCGTCGCGAACGGCTCGATGTCGCTGGGTGAGGTGCAGGCCTTCATCCAGTACTCCCGCCAGTTCACCCAGCCGCTCACGCAGGTCGCCTCCATGGCCAACCTCCTGCAGTCCGGCGTCGCCTCGGCCGAGCGCGTCTTCGAGCTGCTCGACGCGGAGGAGGAGCCGCCGGAGCAGTCCGTGGCTGGGGCGGAGGTCACCCGCGGCGAGGTCGTCTTCGACCGGGTCTCGTTCCGGTACGACGAGGAGCGGCCGCTGATCGAGGAGCTCTCGCTCGTCGTACACCCGGGGCAGACGGTCGCGATCGTCGGGCCCACCGGCGCCGGCAAGACCACCCTGGTCAACCTGGTGATGCGCTTCTACGACATCGACTCCGGCTGCATCACCCTCGACGGTGTCGACGTCTCGACGATGCGCCGTGGCGACCTGCGCGAGCGGATCGGGATGGTCCTGCAGGACACCTGGATGTTCGAGGGCACGATCCGCGACAACATCGCCTACGGCCGGCCTGGTGCGACGGACGAGGAGGTGCTCGAGGCCGCGCGTGCGACCTTCGTCGACAGGTTCGTGCACGCGCTGCCCGACGGCTACGACACGATCGTCAACGAGGAGGGCTCCAACCTGTCCGCAGGCGAGCGCCAGCTCATCACGATCGCCCGGGCGTTCCTGTCCGAGCCCGCGCTGTTGATCCTCGACGAGGCCACGTCCTCGGTCGACACCCGCACCGAGCTCCTGCTGCAGCAGGCGATGGCGTCCCTGCGCACGGACCGCACGTCGTTCGTGATCGCCCACCGGCTCTCCACGATCCGCGACGCGCACCTGATCCTGATGATGGAGGACGGCCGCATCGTCGAGCAGGGGACCCACGAGCAGCTGCTGGCGGCGGGCGGGGCCTATGCCGCGCTCTACGAGTCGCAGTTCAACGCGCCCGTGGAGGTCGAGGTCGCCTGAACGCAGACGACCCGCAGGCGGTGTTTCCTCCGGTAGGACAATCTCCGGAGCGCCTGCGGGTCGGGTGACTGCTTTGGAATTGCCAGCTCGCGCCCTACAGCTGGGCTGGCGGGTGCGCTGCTAGGAAGCAGCCACCTCACATGTCCTAGAAGACTTCATCTCTTGGACCACCTCCTTTCCCGTGTGCAGCAAAGGTACGTCTGTCGCCCGACCCCCTCAACCCCTTTACGAACCACCACGGTCAGAATCCTGGCGACACGCAGTCGAATTTCCTTGTAACACTGGCGAAACTCCCCGTTTCGGCCGCACACTGTGGGAACCGGATGGCGCTGTTCACGCGCCACGGAGTGAGGTAGCAATGACGCACCTGACAGAGCCCGACCCTGTCCGTTCCCTGCGCATGGGGCGCGGTGAGCCCCTCGTCCTCCTGCACCCCTTCACCACCAACGCGACCATCTGGCTGCGCGTCGCCGAACAGCTCGCCGACCAGTTCGACGTGCTGATGGTGACGTTGCCCGGGCACTGGGGCGCCGACAAGGTGGGCTTCCGCGAGATCAGCATCCCGGGCATGGCCGACGCGGTCGAGCGGGCGATGGACGAGGTGGGCTGGGACACCGCCCACGTCGCGGGCAACTCGCTGGGTGGCTGGCTCTCGCTGGAGATGGCCAAGCGCGGCCGGGCGCGAAGCGTGACCGCGATCGCGCCTGCGGGCGGCTGGGGTCGCGTCGACCTCCAGCGTGCGCTGCCGCTCGCGGCCAAGTTCGTCGGGCTCGCCCCGCTCGCTCTGGTCGGCAACCGGCTCGGCTTCGTGGCCAAGCTGCCGCTGGCCCACCGGATCATGCTCAGCATCGTCTCCGCGGATCATCGTCGCGTCGAGCAGCAGGACTCCCTCAACATGATGCGCGCGTCCACGCACTGCGAGGGCTACGTCGCGGTCCTGCTCAACGGGGCACTGCACGGCGGCTTCCGCGACCCCGAGCTCGTGGATGCGCCGGTCTGTCTGGTGCTCTGCGAGAAGGACCGGATCATCCCGCCCGACGTCTACGGCACGCGCTACGAGGAGACCCTCCCCGACGTGCACACGGTGGTCCTCGAAGGCATCGGCCACGTGCCCATGCTGGAGGCCCCGGAGCTCGTCGCCGACCTGATCGGCGAGCACGCGATGCGCAACCGCCTCCGGGTGGCGGTCTGAGCGGCTCAGCTAGGCGAAGGCCGCCGGGTCGACCTCGATCCAGACGTGCCCGGCGCGGGCCGTGACGCGGCCGTCGGAGTCGTACATCGTGGCCAGCGTGTAGGTCTTGCGGCCATCGGTGCCGAGCCAGCGCCCCACGACGACGTGCGGCTCGCCGACGCGCGGGGCTGCGTCGACCTGGCAGGCCATGCGGCCCAGCACCATCGGGCGCTGGTCGATGTCGCTGGACCAGCCGCCGATGCAGTCCATCGCCGCCCAGGTGACGGGGATGCCGACCTCCTCGGTGTCGGACAGCGACGGGTCGGGGGTCCAGGCCGAGGCGACGCGGCGCTCGTCGATGCGTCCAGGGAAGATCGCGAGCCCGTCGTCGCGGCCGGGGCCGCACGCGAAGCAGGTCGGGAAGGGATGGCCCTGGAGCCCGAGGTAGGTCGTCATGGCGGCTGCCGCCTCGTCGTACGGCACGGGCTCGACGATCTCGAGCTCGTCGTCGAGGCGCTTGGCCTCCATCACGGTCGCGCCTGCGTGCAGGGCAGCGGTGCGGTCCTCGGTGAGCAGCAGGGGCACCTCGAGAGGCGGGGGCTGGCGCAGAGACACCTGCACCGCACCGCCCGTCTCGTCCAAGGCAGCCGCGAGCGCGCCGGCGGAGTAGCCGCCGTTGCCCGAGGTCGGGGGCCCGTTGAAGCGTGCAGGGATGACGAGCTCGCCGTACATGGCAGCCATCATCCCTTGACCAGGTCGAGCCGCCGCAGCGCCTCCCCACGTTCGGAGGCATGGTCGACGATCGGGGCGGGATAGCCGGAACCACATCAGCCAGGGTTCAGAGATCGATGCCACTGTAGGTTTGTCCTCGTGAGCGACCTGATCGACACCACCGAGATGTACCTCCGCACGATCTACGAGCTGGTCGAGGAGGGCATCACGCCGCTGCGGGCGCGCATCGCCGAGCGGCTGCACCAGAGCGGTCCCACCGTGTCGCAGACGGTGGCCCGCATGGAGCGCGACGGCCTGGTCACGATCGAGGGCGACCGTCACCTCGAGCTCACCGACGAGGGCCGTCGTCTGGCGACACGCGTGATGCGCAAGCATCGTCTGGCCGAGCGGCTGCTCACCGACGTCATCGGGCTCGACTGGGAGCTGGTGCACGCGGAGGCCTGCCGCTGGGAGCACGTGATGTCCGAGGCCGTCGAGCGCCGGCTGCTCGAGCTGCTCGACCACCCCACCGAGTCGCCCTACGGCAACCCGATCCCGGGGCTGGGTGAGCTGGGGGAGACGGCCTCCGGCGAGGAGTTCATGGAGGGCGTCGAGTCCCTCGACTCAGTCGTCAAGGGTGACGCCGACGTACGCGTCCGGATCGCGCGCATCAGCGAGGAGGTGCAGAAGGACGAGTCGTTGATGGCTGCCTTTCGCCGCGTCGGTGCGCTGCCCGACAAGGAGATCCTGGTGTCGCAGGGTGCCGAGGGCATCCTGGTCGGCAGTGGTGGCGAGACCGCCGAGCTCGAGCTCGACGTGGCCTCACACGTGTTCGTGCGACGCCTCTAGGAGCGCCGTCTCTACAAGCCGTGAGAGGAACTCGCTCGTTCCCGCCTCCAGCTTGTGGGTAGCGAGCGCGTCACCGCGGGTCTCGCCGCGGTTGACGATCACCACGGGCGCACCTCGCTTGGCTGCGGCCTTCACGAAGCGAAGCCCGGACATCACCGCCAACGACGAGCCGAGCACCAGCAACGCCGGCGCCTCCTCCACGGCCGCGTAGCACCGCAGCACCCGCTCCTTGGGGACGTTCTCGCCGAAGAAGACCACGTCGGGCTTGAGGGGGCCGCCGCACTCGCACGTCGGTACTGCGAAGCCCGTGGTCTCCTCGAGCGCCACGTCGCCGTCAGGCCGCACCTGGACCTCCGCATGGGCAGCGGCCCAGCCGGGGTTGAGCGCCTCGAGCCGGGAGTGGAGTGCCGCCCGGCTGCTCGTCGAGCGACAGGACAGGCAGACCACGTCGGCGATGCGTCCGTGCAGTGCGCAGACGTTCTGCGACCCCGCGGCTTCGTGCAGCCCGTCGACGTTCTGGGTGATCAACAGCTGGAGCCGGCCGGCGGCCTCCAGTCGCGCGAGTGCGCGGTGACCGGCGTTGGGCTCGGCCCGCTTCATGCGTGACCAGCCCAGGTGCGACCTCGCCCAGTAGCGCTGCTGCGCCTCGGGCCCCGAGACGAAGTCCTGGTAGGTCATCGGCATCCGCGCCACCGACGTAGGCCCGCGGTAGTCGGGGATGCCCGAGTCGGTGCTGACGCCGGCTCCGGTGAGTGCGACGAAGCCCTCGGTGAGTACGTCGAGAGCTGCCTGCACGCCTTCCAGGGTAGGCGCTCGCTCAAGACTCGATCAGCGGCACGAACGTGTAGCGGCCGTGCTTCTCCACCCGCACCATCTCTCCGCACACCGGGAGCACCATGACCCCGCGCCCGTTCAGCTGGTCGAGCAGAGCCTGTGGCACCGAACGGGCCTCGGCGGACACCAGGATCCGGTCGTACGGCGCACCGTCCGGCCGGCCGAGCTCGTGCGGGCGAGCCTGGTGCAGGCAGGCCCAGGGCCACCGGTCGCCCAGGTGGATCCGCCCCATCTCCAGGACCTCGGGGATGCGCTCGACGCCCACCACCGAGCCCCCCGGCCCGACCAGCTCGGCCAGCAGCGCAGTCGTCCAGGCCGAGCCGGCGCCCACGTCGAGCACGCGCTGCCCCTTATGCACGTCGAGGAGACCGAGCATGTTGCGCACGGTCGTGGGCTGGCTGTTGGTCACGCCGTAGCCGATGTCGAGCGCGATGTCCTGCGATGCGAAAGCACGCTGGCCCTCGGGCAGGAAGTCCGCCCGGGGCACCGCGGCGAAGACGTCGGCTAGCCGAACCGTGCGATCGACCTTGCCTTGGCCTTGGCCGCCTCCACCTCACGGTCCTTGGGAGGCGCGGTCGTCACCATCGACGCGAGCAGCTTCTGGGTCGCGATCGCGACCTCGTGCACGGCATGGTCGAAAGCGTGCTGGTTGGCCAGAGACGGCTTCGTGGTCCCGCTGACCTTGCGGACGTACTGCAGAGCAGCCGCGTTCACCTCGTCGGACGTCGCCGGGGGCTCGAAGTTGTTCAGCGGTCGGATGTTGCGGCACATGCCTTCAGGTTACGTCGGGCCGTGGTGCGCCGCTGGTCGAGCAGGCGAAGCGGACCTGCCCCACACGCTGGTCGAGCAGGCGAAGCGGAGCGAGCCGTCGGTCGAGACCACTCTGGTGAGGTGGCCGCTCAAGTGCCCCCGACGGTCTCTGCGTGGTCGAGTTCTTGACGGTGACGTCGTGACGTTCCGCGGTGGTCCAGCGGCCTTCCGCACACCCTGCCTGGGCCGCCGGTCCCTGCCACTCGTCTGGCTTCGGTCGGGTTTCCACACCTGGAATCGAACAGACCTAAAAGTGTCGGAGGTGGCTGGCAGTCTGGACCCATGACCCAGAGCACCCCGACCAGCGAACGCACCCACCCGGTGCACCGCTTCGCCGGCGCGGTGCTCGACGCCTTCGCCCGGCTCGGTGACCCGGCGACCTGGTCGATGACCGCCGACGAGCTGGCCGAGACCATCACCGACCTGCACACCGCCGCAGCCCGCCTGGACGCCCTGACCCTGGCAGTGGTGGCCCAGGCCGACGTGGTCGACCTGGCTGCTGAGCGGGCCGCGGTCAACACCGCCGCCCTGGTCCGCGACCTCACCTTGATGACCGGTCCGGCGGCGTCCCGGATGGTGAAGACCGCCCGTGCCCTGGAGAAGCACCCGACGACCCAGCGGGCGTTGGCCTCGGGTGCGGTGGTGTTGGAGCAGGCCACCGAGATCCTCCGTGCGGTCGACGCCCTCCCCCCGGATGTGGACCCGGTCGACCGGGACACGGCCGAGCAGCACCTGGTCAACCTCGCCGCGCAACACGACGCCCGGGAGCTACGCCGACTCGGGGCCCATCTGCTGGAGGTGGTCGACCCCGACGGTGCCGACGCCCAGCTCGCCGCCCAGCTCGAAGCCCAAGAACGCGACGCAGCGCGCAAGACGTTCCTGACGGTGCGGGACTGTGGGGACGGCACCCACGAGGGCCGGTTCAAGATCCCCACCCTCCACGCCGCCATGCTCACCCGCCAGCTCGAAGCCCTGATGAACCCGAGCCGTCCCGACCCGATCAGTAGCGACGGGAAGACCCGGCCCGAGGTCCGCGGTGAGGCGTTCACCCAGTGGATCAGCCGCTACCCGACCGACCGGCTCCCCACCAGCGGTGGGGTCGCCGCCACCGTGGTGGTCACCATCCCGCTGGACACCCTGCTCCACGGCCTGAAGGCAGCCGCCCTGGACACCGGGGACCTGATCTCACCCACGCTCGCCCGCCGGCTCGCGTGTGAGGCCGGGATCATCCCCGCCGTCCTGGGCAGCCACGGCGAAGTCCTCGACCTGGGCCGCAAAACCCGGTTCCACACCCCCAAGCAACGCGTGGCGATGAACCTCCAACAACACGGCACCTGCGCCGTCGAGCGCTGCACCATGCCCGCGACCTGGGCCGACGCCCACCACCTGACCCCCTGGTCCCAAGGAGGCCACACCAGCGTCCACGACGGCGTACTGACCTGCACCCGACACCACACCCAGGCCCACGACCCCCGCTACCAGGTCGAACGCATCAGACCCGGCAAGATCCGACTGGTTCGACGGCAATAGGTCCCTGCCTCCCGCACCAGCGTGGTCTCGACGGACGGCTCGTTGGCTTCGCCTGCTCGACCAGCGGTGGCTCGAGGGGGTCAGGGGACGTCGATGAGGCGGATCACCTTGCCGACGAACGCGACCCGGCCTTCCTCGAGCGGGAGGATCCGCGTCTGGTAGCGGGCCGGCCACTCCCCGGTCTGCTCCAGGGTGCCGTCGGAGCCGACGGCGAGCCGAAGCACCTTGGACGACCCGTCGTACCAGGTGCTCACGGTGGTGAAGATCGCGTCGGCGTCGACGTAGGTGAAGGCGTGCGGGTCCTGGCTCGCGAGCAGCTCCGTGGTGCGGCCGAACTTCAGCACTGAGAGCTGTTGGGGCTTGCGAAGGTTCGTCAGGTCGAACACCGCGGCCTGGGAGCCTTGCGTGGCGCCGCGCTTGTCGGCGCTGGTGCCGAGACCGAGCAGCCGGTCGCCACCGAGGGGGTGCAGGTACGACGAGAAGCCCGGGATCTTCAGCTCACCGAGCACCTGCGGGCGGGAGGGGTCTCGCAGGTCCACGGTGTAGAGCGGGTCGACCTGCCGGAAGGTCACCACGATCGCGAGGTCGTCGAACCAGCGGACGGACTGGATCTCCTCGCGGGGGCCAAGTCCTCGGACGGTGCCGGTGACCACGAGCTTCGACCCCTGCTCGCGCAGCACGGTGACGGCGTTGTCGGTGGTCTCCCACTTGTGGGTGAGCGCAGTGGCGACGCGCAGGTGGCCGTCGTACTCGTCGAGGGACCAGCGGTCTCGGACCTGCCCGGCCACGGTCCCGGAGGCGACGTACGTCGTGTCCTTGCCGTCGAGCGCGAAGGCGTGGATCTCCGTGGCGGCCGGGGAAGGGACCGAGCGTCGGCGCCAGATGCCTGCGGGGACGCTGCGGTCGACCGGGGTGGCCACATAGAGACGGTCGCTGGAGGAGTAGGCGAGGTTGCCGCTCGTGGTGACCGCGACCGCGCTGTGCTCTGTCGGGCGGGAGGCGTCGAAGGTGACGACACTCAGCGTGCCGAAGCCGGAGTCGGTCGTCGGGTGGCGTACGTCGGCGCAGTCCACCAGCGGCGACTCCTTGCCGTCGACCGTGGTGCGCGGCAGCCAGTCGTCGATCGTGCTGTGCCGGACGATGTCGCGGTTCTCGCGACGGGCTTCCCGCTCGCTACGACGTCGGTTGGGCTGCACGAAGTCGAGCACGGGGTAGCCGCTCTGCACGACCAGTCGGACGGTGCCGTCGTAGAGGCGCGACTCGACGAGCGTGCCTTCGTACTCGGTGCGGCTGGTCAGCTCGGGCTCGCCGCCGGCGATGTCGTAGGCCAGCACCTCGGCGTTGCTCGGTGCCATCTTCATGTCGAAGGCGATCCGGTCGCCGTACCAGGCCTGCTCGGTGTTGGCGAAGACCAGGACGGTGTCGCCGACGAGGAGGAGCTGCTCGCTCCAGACACCGCGGGGGAGCTTGGTCCGGCCCAGCTCGCGGGCGGTCTCGCCACTGATGTCGGTGACGATCAGCTCGTTGTCGAACAACCGCACGATGCGGCGCCCGTCGGTCTTGGCGTAGTCGGGCTCGTCCACCCCCGCTTCCTGCACGTTGGTGCCGGACGCCGAGCTGGTGACCGCCTTGTCGGCGACAACGTCCCCGGCCAGCCGCTGCTCAATAGCCGGCATCGCGGCCGTCCCCACGACGGTGTCTGCGAAGTAGAGGTGCGGGTAGCCGAAGCCCCAGGCTCCGACCTCCGGCAGGGCCTTCTCGACGTACCAGTCCAGGAGCGCATCGCAGCTCTCGAAGGCGGGCAGCCCCTCGTCGGCCGCGGCGACCGGCACCCGCGGGAGCACGCCGCCCGGCGTCCTGGCCGGTGAGCCGGCGAGCCCGACCACAGGCACCGCGAGTGCTGCGGTCGAGGCGGCGAGCAGGGAGGCCAGGGCGAGCTTTCTCATGCCAGGTGGGACGCACCCCCACTGGAACGGGTTCCCCGGCGATGAGAGAGTGGCGGTACGCCCGCCCGCCCCCAGGAGGATGCCGTGCCCTCAGGTCGTGACTTCGACATCGTGCTGTTCGGTGCTACCGGTTTCACCGGGGGCCTGACCGCGGAGTACCTCGCGCGCAACGCCCCGACCGGCTGCCGCTGGGCGCTCGCGGGCCGCAACCCGAGCAAGCTCGAGGCGGTGCGCGAACGGCTCACGGCGATCAACCCGGCCCTGGCCGACCTGCCGCTGCTCCCCGCGGACACCACCGACCCGGAGTCGCTCCGCAAGGTCGCGGAGTCGGCGCGAGTCGTGATCACGACCGTCGGCCCCTACCTCCAGCACGGCGAGCCGCTGGTCGCCGCCTGTGCAGAGGCAGGCACCGACTACGTCGACCTCACCGGCGAGCCGCAGTTCGTCGACGAGATGTACGTCAGGCACCACCAGACCGCGGTCGCCTCGGGCGCACGGATCGTGCACTCCTGCGGGTTCGACTCGATCCCGCACGACCTCGGGGCTCTGTTCACCGTGCAGCAGCTGTCGCCTGACGCGCCGATCGCGGTCAAGGGCGTCGTGCGGGCCGGTGCGATGTTCTCCGGCGGCACGTTCCACTCGGCGATCAACCAGTTCGCGCAGCTGCGGCACTCGGTCAAGGCAGCCGGTGCGCGCAAGCAGCACGAGCCGCGTCCGGCCGACCGCAAGATTCGCGGGGCCGCCGGCGGCATCGCGCGGGACAAGGCGCTTGGAGTGTGGATGGTGCCCCTTCCCACGATCGACCCGCAGGTCGTGCTCCGCTCGGCCCGGGCACTCCCGGCGTACGGCCCGGAGTTCTCCTACGGGCACTACGCCGGTGTGAAGCGGCTGGCCACGATCGTCGGAGCGGGGGCCGGGCTCGGAGCGCTGTTCGGCGCTGCCCAGGTGCCCCCGCTCCGCCGCCTCGTCCTCAGCCGGGTCCCGCAGGGGGAGGGCCCCAGCGAGGCCAAGCGCGGTCGCTCCTGGTTCACGGTCACCTTCACCGGCACCGGCGGAGGCCGGACCGTCCGCACGGAGGTGGCCGGCGGCGACCCGGGCTACACCGAGACCGCCAAGATGCTCGCGGAATCGGCACTCTGCCTGGCGTTCGACGACAACCCGCCCACCGCCGGCCAGGTGACGACGGCCCAGGCGATGGGCGAGCACCTGACCGACCGGCTGGTGAAGGCCGGCATCACCTTCACCGTGCTCCAGGACGACTGAGCCCCTGCCGTTGGTCCCAGGCGACTAGCCCGTTCGGGTAGTTGTTGCCGATTCAACGTCGATCACCCTGCCTTGCTGGCTAGCGTCAGGGGTCGTTGTGTCGGACTTGGGAGGGTTCGGGTGAGGTTGCACCGCGGGTGGGCGCTGGTGGCGGGTGCCGTGCTGCTCACCGCCGTACCCGTCTCCGCCGCCGTCGCCCTCCGGGGTGACGAGCGCGTCCCGACCGGCGACTACTCCCAGGCGCTGACCGACCGGGTCGCCGGGATGGCGGCCGCACGGTCCGCTGCGCTGCGTGAGCCGGCCCAGCGCGTCGAGCCGATCACGCTGATGCTCCCCGAGGTCAAGGGAAAGAAGAAGAAGTCCGAGCGGGGCGACCGCTTCGTGCAGGTCAGCGCCACCGGGAGCAACGACGTCCCCGAGGCGGCGCTGCGCGCCTATCGCAACGGCGCCGAGGCGATGGCGTCACGAGCGCCGGGATGTGCGCTCCCCTGGACGCTGCTGGCCGCAATCGGGCGCGTCGAGTCCGACCACGGACGGTACGGCGGGTCGGTGCTCAGCAGCGACGGCGTCTCGCGTCCCGCGATCCTGGGGCTGCAGCTCAACGGCGCCGGTCCGGTCGCTGCGATCCGCGACACGGACGACGGGAAGCTCGACGGGGACAAGGTCTGGGACCGGGCTGTCGGCCAGATGCAGTTCATCCCCGGCACCTGGAGCCGCGTCGCCGCCGACGGTGACGGCGACGGTCGGCTCTCGCCCAACGACCTCGACGACGCCGCTCTCGGCGCCGGCCGCTATCTGTGCGCCGGCGGCTTCAGTGTGGCCGAGCCGTCCGGGATGGCCCGGGCGATCTTCAGCTACAACCACTCCGACTACTACGTGGCGCTGGTGATGGCCTTCGAGCGTGGCTACCGCACCGGCGTCTTCGTGCTGCCTTCACCGCCGCCGCCCCCGGGGGCCGGCGACGGGCTGCCGACGATCACCCGGGCCAAGCACAGGGCACCGAAGAAGCAGTCGACGCAGGTCAAGCAGGTCAGTACGAAGAAGAAGAAGCGGCCGGCTGGCTCCGGACCGTCCACGCCGTCTCCCAAGCCGCCGCCGGCCCCGAAGCCGCCGACACCCACCGAGTCGCCCGACCCCGAGCCTGCGGAAGAGCCAGAGCCGTTCCACCTGGACTTCGACAGCGCACCGATCAACGAGTGCGGGGGAGACCTGTGCCAGGCGGGGCGGAAGCTCGGTCTTGGTCCGGCCGGTCAGCTCGGTCGACAGGCGGCCCACGACTACGACGGAGACGGCGAGCGGGAGTCCAACACCGCCGAGCTCGAGGGACTGGTGGCCGCCGGTAGCCCGGTCAGGCTCGGCTACGTGATGGGGGACGGCGTCGCCCAGGTGTACGTCGTGGACGGCAAGGACTATCGGCTGGAGGACGGCAGCTTCGCCTAGCCGCTACGCAGCCCCGTCGCCCTTGACCTTGCCCTGCACCCAGCCGACCACGGAGCCGACGAAGCCGGCGGCGTCGTGCGCCAGCTTCCCGAGGAGATCCTGGCTCTGCCGGAATGACTCGGAGTAGCTCTGCGCTGCCTGCTGCGCGGCCTCGCTGACCGTGGCGCCGGCGTCCTCCGACCGGCGGGGGTAGGCGCCCCCGAGGATGCGCGTGTAGTCGCCGGAGTCGACCCACTTGCGCAGCTCCATCGCCCGAACGACCGCGAACGGGTGGCTGCGGGCCTCCACCAGCAGCAGCTTGAGCACGGAGTCGCGGACGTCGTCGCTCGCGTCGTACTCGCTGCCTTGCGCCAGGAACGACGTGGTGTCGAGGTTCGAGAGGTCGCCGCCCCCGGCGAGCTTCATGTGGGCCCGCAGCGCCACGGCCGGGTCCTGGGTCGCCAGGAGCCCCGCTCGGTCGGCCGACAGCTCGGCCTTGCGTGACCACTCCATCAGCGCCGCAAGGATCACCCGGATGCCGAGTCCGCCGATCGGGACCGCGACCAGGACCTGGCTGAGCTGGATCAGCCGCTGCAGCAGGGTCTGGTAGACCGCGTGCCCACTGAGCACGTGGCCGAGCTCGTGCGCGATCGCGAACCTCAGCTCCTCCTCGTCGTAGAGGTCCACCAGGCCGGAGGTCAGCACGATGATCGGCTTGTCCATGCCGATCGCGAGGCCCTGCACCTGGGGGTTCTGCGAGACGTACAGCTCGGGAAGGCTCGTCACGTCGAGGGTCGACCCCACCTCGGCGAGCATCCTGTGCAGCGCCGGGAACTGATGCTCGTCGACGCGCACCGACGAGCCCAGGAACACGAGCCGGACCGCCCGCTCGTTGACGAGGCTGTTCAAGGTCTTGAGCAGGGAGTCGAAGCCCTTCAGCTTGCGCAGTGCGACGAGAGCACCCCGGTCAGCCGGGTGCTCCCACGCGCGCGAGCTGATGTCAGGAAGGTTGACGCGCTTCCGAGCGGGGGTCTTTGGCATGCCGACAGTCTGCATCGAGTGGGTGGTTTTGGGACAGTTTCTGCTCGTCGACTCACGAAAACCCGTCTGCTCGGGTTATGGTCGGCCGCATTGTGCTTACCAAAATGCTTCCCATCCTGTTCCTGTTCGTCGCTCTTCTGGCCCCCGCCGGCCCGGTTCCCGGACCAGCGGTCGCGGCCGAGCGACGAGCCCTGACCAACGGCTGCACGGCGAGCCCGCGCGGCATCCCCGGCTGTGGCGCCTACGTCGGTGGCGCCTACCGCGCCAACGGCGCGGTGAAGCCGTGGGAGCGGACGCTTGGTCGCAAGATCGGCGTCCGGCGGACCTACTGGTCCCCGACGCAGGTGGAGTCGGCAGTCCGGTTCGCCAAGGTCGACGCCCGGCGGAAGCGCCTCGCCTGGCTCAGCTTCAAGGCGCCCTACTCCTGGGATGACATGGCCGCCGGCCGTGGCGACGCGTGGGCGCGCAACCTGGCGGGCAGGCTGGCCACGGTGCCGGGGCCGGTCTGGGTCGCGGTGCACCACGAGCCGGAGAACGACGGCGGCGACATCCAGGACTGGAAGCGCATGCAGGAGCGCCTTGCTCCGATCATGCGGAAGATCGCGCCCAACCTGGGCTACACCGTGATCCTGATGGGCTACCACCAGCTCTACGGCAGCTCCCGCTACAGCCTCGCCGCGACCTGGCCCAACACCAAGATCGACGTGGCCGGGTTCGACATCTACGAGGAGTTCGGGATGGTCAAGGACGGCTCCCTGCGCACCGAGTGGAAGCAGTTCGGACGCCGGTACTTCCGCCCGCTCAGTGCCTGGGCCCGTCGCAAGGGCGTCGCATGGGGGCTGGCGGAGACGGGCTACAACCACATCGCGGCCAAGGCGCGACCGGACTGGCCGAGGCGGACCTACCGCAAGCTGAAGAAGTACGGCGGCGTCGCGTTCTCCTACTTCAACACCGACCTGAACAGCACCACGTCGTGGCCACTGTCCACGCGCCCCAAGGTCGAGGCCTTCGCGCGGATCAACCGCAAGGCCGTCCGGCTGCGCTGAGCCGTCGGGCAGCTACGACGAGAGCCGGAGGCCACGCCGCAGCCGGAGCTCGTCGCGCAGCGCATAGGGCACAGGGCAGCGCGAGCCCTCCAGCGCCGAGACGTACTTCTCGAGCGCATCGAGGAGCTCGGCCCGAGCGGCCTGGCCTGCGTTGGCCTGGTTGGCGGGGCCTCGCGACGAGGACACCTTGTCCCGAGCACGGTTGACCGCGAGCAGCAGGGCGTTGAGCGGGGCTTGGTCGGCCTCCATGCGCGACTGGCCTCTCGACCGTGAGGTCGGGCACCGGGGGGTGCCTCGTGGACGGCTCTTCCCAGCCTACCGCGGGGCCACGGCGGGGGTCGGCTCGCGCTCAGGCCCGGTTCGTGACACACTCAAGGTGTTGGCCCACCCTGTTCTGCCTGGGTCAGCATCTTCGTGTCTTGGCCGAGCGCCGCGGGCAACGATTCCGCGCCGGGCAGGACAGATCGATTCATTGGAGCTTCAGATGGCGGTATCCCGCCTCCCGCACCCTCTCTTCGCGGGCCATCGCGCGCTGTGCCACATTGGCACTCGGGCTGACACGACTACGAGCCCGCACGGTGCGGTCTCGTCACGCTCTTGAAGGGAGCAACAACATGGCACAGGGAACTGTGAAGTGGTTCAACGGCGAGAAGGGCTTCGGCTTCATCGCCCAGGCCGACGGTGGCGCTGACGTCTTCGTCCACTTCTCCGAGATCGAGGGCACTGGCTTCAAGAACCTCGAGGAGAACCAGAACGTCGAGTTCGAGATCACCCAGGGCCCCAAGGGCCCGCAGGCCAGCCGCGTCCGCGTGATCTGAGCTTTCTCTGACGTACGACGAGCCGGTCGCCCTGCGGGGTGGCCGGCTCGTCTGCGTCTCATCACCTCACCGCAGCAGAGTCAACGAGTGGCCCGCGCCGCCTGTCCGACCTCGTGCAGATGACGCAGTCCGATCCCGTACGACGCGAGAAGGCTCGTCTCGGCATAGGGGATGCCACGGTCGCTGCAAAACGCTGGACGACCGGCCGTGCCCGCCTCAGGTTCGGCCGCGGCATGCTCGGGAACAGGTGGTGCGGCCGTTGAGCAAGTTGCCGTGGATCAGGCAGAGCAGCAGGCTGACCCGTTTGCTGCGCGAGACCTGATGATGCGCCGCGTCGTGGGAGAAGAACGCGATCTGGGTCGAGACCACGGCCAAGGCCGGCGCGAGCAACAGCACCTACACCTCAGCAGGAGCCACCGTGGCAGGGGCGTGAGCTGCTGGTCCTCTTGTACAGGTGCATCGGAAACATCGGGTGTAGTGCCCCAGGCCAGAGTCGAACTGGCGACCTTCCGCTTAGGAGGCTGGTACTCAAATCGCGTTGACCTGCAGAAACACACCCCGAGACCCCGGATTCGCACAACTTTCGCACAAGCTGGGCGCTGGAGAGCGTGGAGGCAGACCCGCGTACCCGCCGTCGAATCCACCGGCTCGTTTGACGCGGCCAAGCACAACATTCCGGCAGTCTCGCCCGCGAGGGCCGAGATGTCGAGGAGGTCCACTCTTGTACGGTCGCCGCTTCGTCGCGTCCGCGGGTCTACGGGTCTGCGACGGCCGAAGTCGAACGCAGCCGACGTACTACCGGGGCGGACGAGCTCGGCGACGCCCGCAAGGGCCGTGAAGCGCCGGACCGATCACTCGAGCGTCGACGGACTGTCGGCGGCGCTTGAAAACTGAACAGTTTCGGCGGTGAAAAGTGAACACTCAACGATTGGAGAGTGATCACTTTGGAGGACTGGGCATTGATCAGGAGGCTGGCTGCCGACGGGGTGCCGAAGGCACGGATCGCGGAGCAGCTGGGGATCTCGCGAACGACGGTGATCAAGGCGGTGAAGTCCGACGCTCCACCTCGGTATGAGCGGACGCCCACGGCGACATCTTTCGTGGTGTTCGAGCCGCGGGTGCGGGCGCTGCTGAAAGACACACCCGACATGCCGGCCACGGTGCTGGCCGAACGAGTCGGCTGGGAGGGGTCGATCCGCTGGTTCAGCGAGAACGTGAAGCGGCTGCGTCCCGAGCACCGTCCGATCGATCCGGCCGACCGGCTGACGTGGGCGGTGGGTGACGCGGCGCAGTGCGACCTGTGGTTCCCGCCGAGGAAGATCCCGCTCGAGGAAGGCACGACCAAGCTGTTGCCGGTGCTGGTGATCACAGCAGCGCACTCGCGGTTCATCACCGCGCGGATGATCCCGACCCGGAAGACCGAGGACCTGTTGTTGGGGTCCTGGGAGCTGATCCAGCAACTGGGCCGTGTCCCGCGCCGGTTGATCTGGGACAACGAGTCCGGCATCGGCCGCGGCCAGCGCAGGGCCGAGGGCGTCGCGGCGTTCATGGGCACCCTGGCCACCAAGCTCGTGCTGTTGCCACCCAACGACCCCGAGTCCAAGGGACTGCTCGAGCGCCGCAACGGCTGGTTCGAGACCTCGTTCATGCCCGGGAGGAGCTTCCGGTCCCCAGCCGACTTCAACACCCAGTTCGGTGACTGGCTGGTCAAGGCCAACAGCCGGGTGGTCCGCACGATCAAGGTCGCCCCGGTCGACCGGGTCGAGGCCGACCGGGCGGCGATGCTGCCGCTGCCGCCGATCCCGCTGCACCTGGGCTGGCGCAACAAGATCCGCCTGGGTCGTGACTACTACGTCCGACTCGACACCAACGACTACTCAGTCGACCCCACGATGATCGGCCGGATGGTCGATGTGACCGCAGACCTTGACCGCGTCAGAGTCCGCTGTGAGGGCCGCGTCGTGGCGGAACACGTCCGGGTCTGGGCCAGAGGCGTCACCGTCACCGACCCGGTCCACGTCGAGACGGCCGCCTGGCTGCGCAAGCAGTTCCAACAGCCCCGCGCCGTCGCTGCCGCTGGTGATGACCTGGTCCGGGACCTGGCCGACTACGACCGCGCCTTCGGACTCATCGACGGTGCAGCTCCTGTTGCTGATGAGGAGGAGGTCAGCTGATGGCCACCAAAACCACCACGGGCAAGGCGAGCACGGCCGAGTCGGTCAAGCAGCTCCACTACCTCGCCTCAGCATTGAAGGCACCGCGGATCACCGAGGCCGCCGAACGGTTGGCCGACCAGGCCCGGGATGCGGGGTGGTCGTTCGAGGACTACCTCGCCGCGGTCCTGGAACGCGAAGTGTCGGCCCGCAACGCGTCTGGTGCTCGGCTCCGGATCCGTGCCGCCGGGTTCGGTGCCCCCAAGACACTGGAGGACTTCGACTTCGACGCCCAACCCGCCATCCGCAATCAGGTCGCCGCGTTGGCGTCGGGGGCGTTCCTGACCGAGGCCCGCAACATTGTCCTTCTCGGCCCGCCGGGCACCGGCAAGACCCACCTCGCGACTGCGTTGGGGATCGTCGCGGCCCGCCACGGCCACCGGGTCCTGTTCGCGACCGCGACCGACTGGGTCACCCGCCTGACCGACGCCCACCGCGCCGGCCGCCTACCCCAAGAGCTCGCCCGGCTACGCCGCTACGGACTGATCATCGTCGACGAGGTCGGCTACCTCCCCTTCGAGCAAGACGCCGCGAACCTGTTCTTCCAACTCGTCTCATCCCGCTACGAACACGCCTCACTCGTGCTGACCAGCAACCTGCCGTTCAGCAGCTGGGGAGGTGTCTTCGGAGACCAAGCCGTCGCCGCCGCGATGATCGACCGCATCGTCCACCACGCCGACGTACTCACCCTCAAAGGCGCCAGCTACCGGCTTCGTGGCAGGGGCATCGACAGCCTCCCGAGCATCAGGACCAGCACCACCGAAACTGAGAACTAGACTGCCCAAAACTGTTCACTTTTCGAGTGCCGAAACCGACCAGTTTTCAAGCGCCGTCCACACGGACGAGGCCTGAGCATCCAGCTTCCTTACGACGCGATACTCAAGTGTGAATCCGTGCGCGTCCCGACGACTGGCGTTGGGGCGAGCACGTCAACGCGGCGCCGACTCGCGATGAAAGCTGTTGCGCGGACGCGATGGGTTGACAAGCAATGTCGCCCGGCTCGACCGCGGCGGATCAGTGGCCCTGTGCGGCCGCGCGGCAGCCAGCGAGGCATCCTGGCCGTTGGCTTGCGCGAGGGTGGCCATGGCTGCCGCGGAGGATGCCGCGGATACGGTCACCGCACTCGCCATGCGCAAGGCTTCGCCATACCGGCAGCGGTATGGGGACGGTACGTCGGGCGAGGATGTCGGCGGGCGATACCCAGGGCGAAGGTTGCCTGACTCGGTACTAGTTCGTCCTGAGCACCCCGGCGTTTCCGCATTGGGCCTTGGGCGGTCAGGGTCTTGCACCCCCCTATCGCTTGTTGGGGGGCGATTCCTACCCCGGACGGTCCGAGCGTGGAGGTGCACACTGCCCCTGTTGGTTCGCTGGCTCTGCCGTCAGGCCGACACCGGGAGGTCCCTCCTACTAGTCCGCGGGGCGGCCCTCCCGGAACTTGATCACGGCCTGGGTCCGGTTCGTCACCTGCAGCTTCGTCAGGATCGAGCTCACGTGGTTGCGTGCCGTGACCGGCGAGATCACCAGGGTCTCGGCGATCTCCACATTCGTGAGACCGCGGGCCACGTGCTCCATCACCTCGCGTTCGCGGGGCGACAGTTCGGGCAGGTCGGGGTCACCCGGTGCGAGCAGGCGCGCCGCCAGGCCGGGGCCGAAGACCGCGTGGCCATCGGCCACGGCCCGCACGGCGGTCAGCAGCCGATCGCTCGTGACCCCTTTGACCAGGTAACCCGAGGCGCCCGCTCGCACCGAGGAAAGCACCGTCGCGTCCTCCTCGGACAGGGTCAGGACCAGGACCCGGGCTCCGGCAGCCACCAGGCCCGGGAGGGCAGCGGTACCATCCATCACCGGCATCGCCAGGTCGAGTACGACGACGTCGGGCCGGTGCTCAACTCCGAGTGCGAGCGCTTCGCGACCGTCGCCTGCCTCGGCCACCACCTCGATGTCCCCGGCCCGGCCCAGCTCGAACACCAGACCTTCCCGGAACCACGGATGGTCGTCGACCACGAGCACGCGGATCACCGAGCATCGACCTGCTTGCCCACCCGAGGAAGCGAAACGCGCACGGTCAGCCCCGCGCCCGGGGTTTCGAGGAACTCGACCGTGCCCCCCAGCTCCGCGGCTCGCTCACGCATCGATCGCAGGCCCACACCTGCCTGGGCGTCACCCATCCCGGCGCCGTGGTCGCTGACCTCCAGCCCTAGCGTGCCGTCACTGAACCGCATCGTCACCTCGAGCTCATCGGCCTGGACGTGACGTTGGGCGTTGAGGATCGCCTCTGCCGCGATGCGGTAGGCCGCCACCTCGATGGCGGGCGACAGGTCAGCGGGCGTATCGCCACTGATGTTCACGTGGACACCCAGCGCGCGTCCCGCTTCGACGATCGCGCCGGCGAGGCCCAGCTCGTCCAGGGCCGGCGGACGCAGGTCCCGGCTGATGTTCCGGGTGCGCTCGAGAGCGGCCCGAGCCTCGTTCTCCAGTCGGACCAGTCGCGAGGTGGCCAGCTCGGCGTCACTGACCACGAGGTCGGGCAGGGAGCCGAGCTGCATGGCCAGTCCGGCGAGGATCGGGCCCAGGTCATCGTGCAGATCCCGCCGAAGTCGCGATCGTTCCTGCTCCCGGCTCTCCACCAACGTGTGCCGGGCGGCCGCCAGGTCCGCGGCCAGACACACCACGCGCGCTGCCCGGGCACCGTGTTCGGCCAGGTCGCCGAGGAGCTCGCGCTCGTCGTGACGCAGCGACCGAGCTGCGGTCAACCCGATCCTGAGCGTGCCCGACACACCGTCGCCGCCGTCGAGGACCAGCTCCTCCACGCGGTTTTCGGCATGCGCCTGCCCGCTCGAGGCGGTGCAACCGCGGAACTCCGCCTCCACCCATCGCGCCCGGATCGACACCCGGACGCTGTGGGCGAGCCCCTGGAGCACGCCGGCGAGGTCATCCGACTCGGCCACCGAGGTCGAGAGCCTTCGCAACGCCCGTTGCGGTTCCCCACGGTCGCCGTACATGGCCCGGCGCAGCGCAGTCTGGAGCAACCGTCGAGCCGGGAGTAGCGCCAACGCGACACCGGCAGTCAGGATCCCGGCCAGCTCGTCCGGAGCCCCGAGCCACGTGGATGCTGCGACCAGGGCTACGTAAGCGACGAGCACGAGCACGGTGAGCACGCCGTACACCTGTGCGTGCGAGACGACGACCTGTGCCTTGTCGAACCTGCCGCGCAGGACGGCCCCGAAGATCGTGCCGGTGAGCACTATCGCGCCGGTGATGTGGAACCACTGACTGGTCACTGGCCACGCCAGGTCCGGCACTGTCGTCAGCAGGACGAACACGGACACCCCTGCCACGAGGCTGACCGCAGGCGGCCGCTCGCTTAGGTCGCTTAGACGGCGCACGACGGCGGCGATGCCGAGCAGGAAGGGCAGGATGAGCAGGATCTCGAGCCCCTCTACGACGTTGCGCCATCCTTCGGGCAGGACACCCAGTGGATTCTCGAGTGCGCGCCCAGCAGGTGCGTCCGTCGGCGTGAGCTGGCCGGGGAGCAGGCACCAGAGGGTCACCACCAGTAGCTGCGCAGCGACCACGCCGCCCACGACCGGCCGCCACCGTGGGGAAGGCAGTCGGCCGTCGGGGAGCAGGAGGAGAAGCAGCAGCGTGGCTGGTACGACGAGGGCGCTTCCCCGCTCCGGCCACCAGGACATCCAGGCGGCCCCACCCTCGCGACCCGATGCCAGCCACTGGAGGCCCAGCGCGTTGCCCGCGAAACACGCACCGATGAACAACATCAGCCAACCGACGGGGTGACGAGGTAGTTGGCTGGCGATCACGGCCCCGGGGACCCCGAACAGCACCGGGTAGGTCACCGCGTCCCATGGGATCTCGGCAGCCGGGTGCAGCCCCACCGCGAACACTGCGGTCGCGGTCGACAGGCCGGCGATCAACCACGCAGCGCAGGCTGCGGGTCGACCATCGGGCCAGCTGCGTGCGGTCACGACTCGAGTATCCGCTGGATTCGCCGTGCGACTCAGGTGCGATCGCCGAGCCACTGCGCGTGTGGCATGCGCACCACCGTGATGCCCAGCCACACGAGCGCGACCAGCAAGAGCAGGTGCGGTTCGAGGATCCCGATGGGGGAGAACGTGAAGTCCCACACCAGGAACACGATCAGGAGTGCAGCGGGCACGCGGGGCAGGCCTGCACGCCAGCAGGCGATCGCCAGCAGGAGGACCCCGAAGAACGAGCCGAGCAGGTGCGGGGCCAGGCTGCCGGCGATCATCCCCCAGTCCTTCAGGTAGCCGTCCTCGATCAGCGTGACAGCGTTGTCCGCCCCGAACACGTCGGCCGTGACGACCTGCGCGACGTAGGTGCCGGCCAGCACGTTGCCGAAGCCCCACATTCCCCAGACGGTCAGGAGCGTCGCGGCGACCGTCAGCCGGGGAGTGTGCCAGCGAGTGACTTGGGCCAGGCCCAGGCAGCCGAGCAGGAGGAAGATGCTCGAGAGCATCACGCCGAACCACACTGCCTGATAGCTGGCGTGGTGCTCCAGCCCCCACGCGATCACCGTGCGCCGGTCCCCGTCGCCGGCGGTGACGTGGTCGACGTACTGGAGCCCGCCGTTCAGGAGGCCGGCGAGGATCAGGCAGGCCCCGACGCCGCGCCGGATCGACCGGGACAGTGGCGGGACCGTGCGAATTGTATGGACGTCGGAAAGGGCGGTGTCAGTCATGACTTCAAGGTCCTAGGGACATGAGCCCGACGCATGGTGCAGATGTCCCAACGTTCGAGAGAATTCGGGCGGCGGAGGGACCATGCCCTGTCGCGGAGCCCCCGGGAAGGTTTGTCTGGGGTCAGGAGGCGCCATGTCCGACGAACAGGTCGAGTTGCTCTGGATCCCCCTCGGCAGTGACGGGTCGCGGACGGTTCGGGCGTCGGGGCGTGTCTACGAGCGGATCCGCGCGTGGCTCGAGGGTCGACCTGCGTGCGCAGCCAGGTGTCCTGTACCGACGTCCTCGGCGTCGGAGGCCGAGCCGAGCATCTCGTGGGAGACGGTGAAGAGCAGGCTGCGGTGGGTGACGAAGGGGTCACGGGTCACGGTCACGACCCTACGGCGGTGGGCGGTGCCAGCGGCTTGAGCCCGCACGCCGCGGCGAAACCGTCCGACTCGATGCCGAGCGCGACGTTCGGGCGGGTGGTGAAGTTGGCGAACGCGATGATCGCCGTGAGCTCGACCAGGGAGGCTTCGCCGAGCTGGGCACGCAGCGACGCCACCATCTCATCGGTCACCGTCGGCTCGGTCACGATCATCGCCTCGGCGTACTCCAGCACCTCACGCTCCAGCGGCGAGAACGCGCCCGACTCGCGCCACCTCGGGATCTCTCGGGCCTTGTCCATGTCGAGGTTCTTGTTGTGGGGCCTCGAAGTAGTTGAAGTCCAAGCACCCGCTGCACCCGACCTGAGCGGCGACCGCCATGTGCGCGAACGACTTGAGCTGCTCGTCGCTGGCGTTCCTCTTCTGGACCTTGCCACCAACGCCAGCCATGCTCATCAGCACCTTCTGGTTGTGCCACATGACACCGAGTGAACTCGGGACCTGACCGAGGGACTTCTTTGCAAGCCGTTTGATCAGCGCCCTTGAACCCGGTGATCTCGGCAGCAGGGATACGGGCCGTTCCAGGCATGTCGCCCTCCAAGGTGAGTGGGTAGGACATGGACGCCGACCGGCCGCGGAATGTGACATCCACAGATGAAGTTTTCGAGGATCGTCGCCGGGCGCGGTTCACGGCTGAATCCCGTCGGCGGCGGTGTGACGCTGGTCGGGACGGAGAGTGGACTACCGGCAGATCGATGATCACGGCGGCAACCTTCCGCGAGAACTCGATGTAAACCGGGTTCTCCCGCTCATCGGCTCTAGTCGAGCGGATCCAGATGGCCGACCGGCGGCGCACCTGGCGAAGGCGCGCAACGCGGCTAGATGAGTGCACTTCGTCGGCAGTTCGCTATGCGCTGGCCTCCTCGAGGATGGCGCGTACAAGAGATTGCGCAGTCCAAGCGGCGACTTCGCGCTCGCGCTCTGGGGGATGTCCGCGAATGTCTTCGAGGACGATCATTGCCTCCCATCCCAGGACGATGGAGAGCGATGACACGAGGCGGTCGTGCTGCTCGTCGGTGAGGCGTTCGCGTAGCGGTTCGACGGCTCGCTCAATCCAGTCGACTCGCCGTTGGCCTCGCTTGGGTCCGTCTGCCGGTGGGTTCGTTGCCGTCAGGGCGACCATGCGGCGGCCGAGTGGGAGCCATTCCTCTGCATGGTCGTAGAGGGTGTCGACGATCGTGGCGACGCGCTCGGCGGCCAAGGTATCGGGCCCGAACTCCGCTTCGATGTCTCTGCCTGCAAGCGCCCCCATCGACGCGTCGAGGATCAGTTGGTCCAGGGTCGGGAAGTGCATGTAGATCGTGCGGCGTGAGACTTCCGCCGCGGCGGCGATCTCGTCGAGCGTGGGAGTGTGCCTGTCGCGGAGGAGCTGCATGGTGGCGTCGAGAATCGCCGTTCGCGTGCGACGCCGTTGGGCGGGACGCCCGACGTGGCTAGGGGTTGACGCGCTGGCCATAGCCGGAGTATACCTGAGTGCAGTAATTGCACGCTGTTGCAAATAGGGGATTCGATGTCCAGCTTCGACGACGCACTGAATGCGTTCAACATGGCATTGAACGACTACCTGAACGGTGATCCTGGCCCCGTCCTGGCGGTGTTCTCTCGGCACGATGACGTCACACTCTGCAATCCGGTCGGGCCGCCGTGCCGAGGGCGAGAGGACGTCGAACGCGCGGCAGCCGAGCCGAGCTCCCACTTCACAGACGGGAAGATCAGCGGCTTCGACGAGGTCTCCCGGTTCGTCACCACAGACCTGGGTTACGTCGTGCGGATCGAGCGGGGACAGGCTCACATCGACGGTAGCCCTGAACCCGTGCCGTATTCATTGCGCGTGACGATGACCTTCCGCCGCGAGGGTGAGGCATGGAAGATCGCCCACCGCCACGCCGACCCGATCACCACGCCTCGACCACTGGCCAGCACGATGGAGCAGCCCGCCCCCGCAAGAATTGTTGGTATGTCGGACACCGAGGACTTCGAGCACGACTTCTTGCCGCGCTTCATTGAGGCGCAGCGGGCCTTCCACGACGGGGATCCCGAGCCGAACCGAGCGCTGTGGTCCACGACCGACCCGGTGACGCTTTTCGCGGCGCGGGGGTTGGTGAACAGCGGGACCGGACCGGTGTCGAAGACCTTCGAGTATGTCGCGTCCACGTTCTCCGGCGTGCGCGACTTCGATTGGGAGCCTCTTGCCTCGGGAGTGTTCGGCGACTTCGCCTACACGGCTGCGATCGAGCGATACACGAACTCGAGGGACGGTGGTCCGCCCGAGGCCACCGAGCTGCGAGCGACACACGTCTATCGACGGGAGGACGGTCAGTGGCGTGCCGTGCATCGACACGCTGATCGGAGGCCGCCTGATCACGACGGTTGAGTCAGGAAGATCGGTGCGTTCCGCGAGGCGCTTCGCACCTACGTCAAGGGTGACTCCCGAGCCGGCGCTGAGCTTCTTCTCGGGCGCGCGACGATGTCACACCTGCAAATCCGGTGCAGCCGCCTCGCCGTGAACCCGCCGCAGTCGCCGAAGCGGCGCGGAAGGCGGCGCTGTCTTCCAGGAGGGTTGGCCCATGCGCTTTGAGGAGGTGGTGAGCGACTTCGAAGAGATCGTGCGGGTCGAGACCGCGGACCTCGGCTACCAGCTCCAGATCGAGCGTCACGAGGGTCGAATCGCGGGCGCTGACGACAGCGTCGTGACCGCCCTACGCGCCACGCTGATATTCCGGCGCGGGGGCACCTGGAAAATCTCACACCGTCAGGCCGACCCCGGCAACTTCCCTGTCCTCGTGGTCAGCGCCACCGAAGCTGACCCTGGGGGCGAGAAGAATCAGAGGTACTGGCTGCGGCTCTCCCCGCACTCCCGGCAGGTTGTTATCCAAGGCCCGCACGACTTGCAGGAGGTCGACCCGAGCAGGTCGTCACCGAGATCCTCAAGGAGCTCCACAGCCTCTAGCTGGCTCGGCCACGACTCGGGGAGGGCGAGTACACGCGGCTCGGTCTGACGCGGCCGCGTTACCTCACGGAACGCAGGAAGCGACGCAGTTCGCGGGTGACATCGTTCGGGGCCTCCACGGGACTGACATGACCCGGCCCACGGAGCACGACTAGCTCGGACCCCCGCACCAGAGCGTTGATGGACTCACCGACCGTGACGGGGGCTCGTACGTCATGGTCGGCGTAGAGCAGAAGCGTCGGTACATCGACATCGCGCAGCACGTGACTCTGGTCCTCATAACTGGCCCGGGCCATCGCGCGGAAGCCGCCCGGGCGGAACGCGCGGACACTGTCCACGAACGTCTTAACGACTTCGCCATTGACCGACGGCGAAAACATGGACGGCACCATCGCGGCAGCAAACTCGTCGGGAGGCAGCTCCGACGCCGCCAGGGACCGAGTCAGCCGCTGCTGCGCGTCCCAGCCAATTCGTAGGCGATAGCCCAACCACTGACTTCGACCTCCATGGCCGCAGCCTACGCAGGAGCTGGTGCGGCTTGACGGCCACTTCAGAAGGGAGCCGGTAAGACGCGGCTCGAGTTTGCGTGGCTCGCGCCGACGACCTCGCCCGTATGCCGATCTGCATGCATGAAGGGACACAATTCACCCCGCCGGGTCTGTGGAGGAACGGTCAGCTCCCAATGATGAGACGCGCCGAGGTAAAGGGGGCCCAGACATGGAATGACACCGCATCAGCCGCGAGGCGCCACCGGCTCGACCTCGACTAGGACGTCGTGGAAGTCGCCTCCGTGGCCCAGCGTGGTCACCCCGTCCGGCGTCAGCGCGTTGGCGGACTGGCCCGTTGCGCTCGTGGAAGCCGACCAGCCCGACGGGGTCGAGACGACACCAGGACGAACCCTGTCGTTGACACGGGCTCGCAGCTCGACACGACCCCGGTCGTTGAAGGCTTCGACCAGATCGCCGTCCCGGATGCCGTGCAGCTCAGCGTCGTCCACCGAGATGTCCAGCCACGGTTCCTTCTCCCGCCGCACGTGCCTGGGGATGAGGCCGTAGCTGGAGTTCAGGAAGTGCAGCCCCTGCTTGGCAGAGACCAGGGCGAGCGGGAAGCGCGAGGGCGGTCACGCCGATGGCAGGGATTCGAGCCCTGTCCATCAGCTGTCCAGGTTGGGTCCGTCCGAGCCGGTATTGGACGGCTACCCGGAGACTGGAAGCGAGGGCGAATCCCTCACCACACCGAGTGAATCGGTAGCTTCGGGCCCGACTCCGTAGTCGTTGCGATGCCCCCGATGGCATCGAGAGGCTTTCGATTCAAATCTCTCACCCCAGGTCTGACAACGTCGATTCGAGACGCAGGTTGTCTCACCGGCAGCCGACTGTTGACGCAGTCGAGACATGGCTCTCTTGAGCCGCTGAGGCGCGCCGGATTGGGTCAGTCCGACACAGTCCGCCACGGTCCGGCATGGAGAGTCCGATGACAAACGAGCAGGTCAGAAGCCGCTTCGGCTACGTGACCTGCGCGTTCGCTTGCGTGCCCCAGGCCAGAGTCGAACTGGCGACCTTTCGCTTAGGAGGCGGCTGCTCTATCCACTGAGCTACTGGGGCCGACGGCTAGGGTAACGGCCGGCCCGCTCCGGCACCGAGGGGGATCCGGCGTGCCCAGGTGGTTGGCATGATGACCCTCATGGGCGAGAGGGCCGCGGGGCCGAAGCACGCGCGGCCGAAAGCGCGTGGGCGCAAGCTGCTCAAGCGCGCGGCGATCGGCATGGTCGTGGTGCTCATGGCGACCGCGACCGCGGGCTTCTTCTACTACCGGCACCTCGAGGGCAACATCGAGCCGATCGTCCCGGACCTCGGCACCGACCGCCCCGACCCCGGCCCCCAGGGACCGCTGAACATCCTGCTGCTCGGCTCGGACGAGCGGGTCAAGGGCGGGGGAGTGCTGGGCGCAGGGGGCGACCTCTCCGACACCACGATCGTGCTGCACCTGTCGGGCGACCGCTCTCGCGCCTACGCCGTGAGCATCACCCGCGACCTGCTGGTGGACCGGCCGGCGTGCCCGGCCAAGAAGAAGGGCGACCCGGAGGTCCCGGCGGCCACGGGCGTCCAGATCAACACCGCGTTCGCAGTCGGTGGCGTGAACTGCACGTGGCGGACGGTGGAGGCGCTGACCGGCATGCGGATCGACGAGACGATCGTGGTGAAGTTCGACGGGTTCCTCCGCGTGGTCGACGCCCTGGACGGCGTACCCGTCTGCGTGCCGGAGGAGGTCGACGACCCGGGCCGGGACATCCACATCCCGCAGGGCTCCTACGAGATCAAGGACGACCAGGCGCTGGACTACATGCGGGCGCGCTACGGGATCGGCGACGGGACCGACATCGGCCGGATGAAGCGGCAGCAGGCGTTCCTCGCCTCGATGACCAACAAGGCGATCTCGGCCGGGACGCTGCTCAACCCGATGAAGCTGCTCCCGTTCCTCGAGGCGGTCACCGAGTCGATCGCCGCCTCCCCGGGTCTGCGCAAGCTCAGCCAGTTCCGTGCGCTCGCCGGTCAGCTGCAGGACATCGGCCTGCCCAACATCAAGTTCCTCTCGATGCCGGTGGCGATCCCACCCGACGACGAGAACCGGCGCATACCGGCTCCCGGAGCAGCCGGCCTCTGGCGACGGATCAGGCTCGACCAGCAGCTGACACCCGCTCAGCTCTCCGAGGCGATCGACGCGGGCCAGGACCCGCAGGGGCCCCCCAGCGGCACCCCCAGCGGCACGCCGAGGGCACTCCGAGCGGCACTCCGAGCGGGTCTCCGGATGTCACAGAGACCCCGACCGGGTCGACATCCCCGGAGGACGCCGCCGCCGCGCGCGAGGCGGTCGGCCTCTGCGCCTGATACCGGGCCCGGTACGGACCCTGGCGCGGGCCGATTTCGCTCTCGTGCTCCGGCTTGGCATCATGGGAGGTTCTAGGTACCACCAGGGAGAGCATGGGATACGTCGGCAAGCATCGTGACGTCAAGCCGAAGAAGAAGCGGCGCGTCGTCCGGACCATCGCCCTGTCGCTGGCGGTGGTCCTTCTTGCGCTCGCCACCGGCGGCTACGTCTTCTACCGGCACCTCGAAGGAAACATCACCGCGTTCGACATGGACGGTCAGCTCACCGACCGCCCCGACGAGGAGACCACCGGCCCCAAGAAGCCGCTGAACATCCTGCTCCTGGGGTCAGACACCCGCCTCGGCCAGAAGCAGGTGCTCGGCGACACCGGCGCCGGCCTCTCCGACACCACGATCCTGCTGCACCTCTCCGCCGACCGCACCCGCGCGTACGGCGTGAGCATCCCCCGTGACCTCATGGTCGAGCGCCCGACCTGCCCCTCGCGTGACGGCGGAGACATCCCGGGCGGCCTCGCTCAGTGGAACGCGGCGTACTCCTACGGCGGCCCGGTCTGCACCGTTGCCCAGTTCGAGGCGATGACCGACATCCGCGTCAACCACACGGTTGTCGTGGACTTCAACGGCTTCAAGGGCATGGTCGACGCCCTCGGCGGCGTGGACATCTGCGTGCCCAAGGAGATCGACGACGAGATCGGCCGCATCCACCTCCCGGCCGGCACCTTCAAGGCCAACGGCACCCAGGCTCTGGACTACGTGCGCGTGCGCCACGTCATCTCCAACAACGGCGATATCGGGCGGATGCGCCGTCAGCAGGCGTTCCTGGCGGCGATGACCAACAAGGCGGTCTCGGCGGGCACGCTGCTGAACCCCCCGAAGCTGATCAAGTTCCTCAACGCCGTCACGAAGTCGGTCTCGACCGACAAGAAGCTCAGCAAGCTGAGCAAGCTGTACAGCCTGGCCAGCCAGTTCAAGGACATCGGGCTCGGCAAGATCCAGTTCCTGACCATGCCGATCACGGCCTACGAGCCCGATCCGAACCGCCTCGCCGCCGGCCAAGGGTCGGAGCTGCTGTGGCGTCGGCTGCGGCTGGACCTGCCACTGCCGAAGGGTCTGCGCGAGGGCGCGACGTCGGCTGCCGGCGGCAGCAAGCCCGCGACCACGGACCCGGCTACGCCGTCGTCGCCCACCACGACGGCCCCCGCGGAGCAGCGCACCGAGGACGCCGAGCAGAACGGGCTCTGCGCCTAGCTCTCTGACGGCTCCGCATCGACGCGCTCGTCGGTCTCGTCGCTCGGCAGTCCGGCGGGGGTCGCGTGTCGCTCGAGGTAGGTCGTGACCAGCTCGGTGGCTTCGCGCAGGATCTGCGGGTTGCCCTCCATCGAGCTCTCGAAAGCCAGCTGGAAGCACCGGTCTGCCATCTCGACCGCGATGTCGGCGACGACCGACGAGGTGCTGGTCTCGACCAGCTCGTGGGCCATCGCGAAGTCGAGGAGGTCCTTGGCGACCTTGACGTTGTGCAGCCGGCCGTACTCCTTGATCGCCTGGTTGGTCCGGCCGCGAAGCCAGATCATCACGAAGGCGGGTCGTTCGCGGTAGACCCGGACGAAGGCGTCCATCGTGGCGGTCACGACGTCACGCACGGAGTGCTGGGTGAGGTTGGCGAGGTCGGCGGCGACCTGGGCGTCCAGCTCGGTGATGTCGCGCTCGACCAGGGCGAGCAGGATCTCGTCCTTGTCGGCGAAGTACTGGTACAGCGAGGCCACCGGGATCTCGGCCCGTTCGGCGATGCCCCGCGTGGAGAGCGCCTCGACGCCTTCCTCGCAGACGAGCACGGCGGCCGCGTCGAGGATGCGCACGACACGGTCGCGACTACGGCTCTGCTGCGGGACGCGTCGCTTCTTGATGACTGTCTCGGTGAGGTCGACCGACATGTGCTTCCACTGGTGACGAGGGCTGCTGGGATCTAGGGAACCATGGATGAGCAAGTGATTCTTCGGGACGCACCGGTTGTCTGGACTACGAGTTGCAGCAGGTCCTGCCTATTCGGGAGTGATGTCCTGATCTGACCGGAAACCACCCTGAGTGCGGTTGTCGATCGACGCTCTTCTTGGGGTCTCTCCTGCCGATCGACGCTGGGCGCGCAGGATTTACTTTGGCTCCCTTGTGCTCGCCGAGAATTTCCTGAATCCTATCCGTGCGCTGATTTGGCGTTACGTTTCTGTTATCGCAGACTGGTGATCGGGAACGGTTCCGCGGTCGGCGCCGCGAGAGGGAAGCGGCGGTCGATGTCAGGCCGGGGGAGCAAGGAAGAAGGTCCTCGTTGAGGGTCGCAGTCACCGGTGCCACCGGTGTGCTCGGACGCGCGGTCGTCCCGGCGCTGGTGGAGGCCGGACACCAGGTGGTCGCACTGGCGCGGTCGCCGCAGAAGGCAGCCTTCGCCGATGAGCTGGGTGCTGTGGCCCGCGTCGGCAACCTGTTCGACGCCGAGACGCTGGCGGCTCTGCTCGAGGACTGTGACGCGGTCTGCAACCTGGCCTCTCATGTTCCCGTCGGCTACTCCGGAGCCCTGCCCTGGGCCTGGAAGGTCAACGACCGGCTGCGGACCGACGGCGTACGCCGGGTCCTGGCAGCGGCGCGGACGGCCGGCGTACGCCGCGTGGTCCAGGAGAGCGTCTCCTACCTGTACGCCGACGCCGGAGACGACTGGATCACCGAGCGCTCGAGCCTGGGCATCAACCGCGCCACCGAGCCGGCCTCCGTCGGGGAGTCGCTGGTGCAGGACTTCACCTGCGGGTCGCGCACGGGCGTCGTACTCCGCTTCGGCACGGTCGTCGGCGACGACAGCCTGACCCGAGGCCGCCTGCGCGCCGCTCGCAACGGCAGGCCGATCGGGCTCGGCACGCCGGACGGGTGGGCCCACGTCGTCCACACCGACGACGTCGGTCCTGCTGTCCTGGCTGCGCTGACCGCCCCCAGCGGTGTCTACAACGTGGGCGCGAGCCCGATCCGGCGCGACCAGCTCGTGCAGGGCTACGCCGACGCTGTCGGTCGCAAGCGGGTGGACTTCCTCGGCCCGCTGATGCTCAAGCTCGCGGGAGACCGCACCGAGCCGTTGACCCGCTCGCTGCGGGTCTCGTCCTCGGCGTTCGCCGGCAGCACCGGCTGGGCTCCCCGGCGAGCGGAGTTCGACCCGTCGTGGCTGGAGGCCGCGGCCCAGCCCCTGGTGCCGTCTCGGTGAGCGACCAGGAGGAGACCGAGGCCGAGCGCAAGCGCCGCCTGCGGGCGAAGGTCTTCGGCGAGACGCTGCCCGAGACCACGACCGACGAGGCGCGCGACGAGGACGACGCCACGTCCTCCGACGAGTGGCTGAAGCGGCAGGTGCCTCCGCACCACGGCTGAACAATGCCCACGGAGAAGCGCAAAGGCCGCCCCGGAGGGCGGCCTTTGGTGTGCTCGTGGAGGTCAGACGCCCCCGGCACCCCCGCGCGCCTGCAGCGCGTCGCGGATCTCGGTCAGCAGAGCGATGTCTGCCGGGGTGCCCTCGGGCTCGGAGGGGAAGTAGCGCTCCTTGGCCTTGGTGTAGGGGATGACGACGAAGAAGTAGACGACGGCCGCCAGGATGACGAACGCGATGATCGCGGTGAAGAACGGGCCGACCGGGACTCCCACGCCCTCGTCGTTCTTGAACCAGGTGACGCTGTCGAAGTTCGGGTTGCCGCCGAACACGCGGGCGATCGTGCCGGTGATGACACTGGTGAAGGTGTTGACCACCGCCGCGAAGGCGACGCCCATGATGAACGCGACGGCGAGCTCGACGAGACTGCCGCGCAGCAGGAAGTTCTTGAAGCCGTCCATGTTTCTCCTCCGATGTGCCCCGAGGCTGGAGCTGGTGAGTGCGGATCGAGCGGTCAGCAGGAAACGCTAGCGTCTGATGACCATCGTGATGAAGGACGAAACGCTCGCTTGGGCGAGTCGGCGCGCCGTTTTGTCCGTGATTGCCACGATGACCAGCGCGCCGCCACCGCCCTCGCCGACGCCTAGGTGTGACTCCAGGTCACGGCGCGGCAGCGCCACGACCGCTGCGCCGGCGGCCACCAGGCCCGCCTCGGTCCCCTGCGGGTCTGCGGCGAGCAGGTCGACCCGGTCGCCGACACGCAGCAGGTCGACGGTGTCGGCGTCGCCGATCCGGACGGGCACGGCCACCAGGCCCGGGTAGCCGCGCAGCAGTGAGGCCCGGACCAGACGTACGTCGGTCAGCGGCTCGCCCGCACGCAGGGGCGCGGCCGTCGTACGCCCGATGGCGTCGTGGGCGTCCAGGACCCCGGCCGGGACGTGGTCCGGGTCGAACGCGACCTCGCGCAGGTCGTCGCCACGGATCACGCTTCCCGAGGGCAGGTCGCGAGCCGCGGTGAGCACCGGCTCGGTCGGGGGCGGTGGACCCGCGACCGTCCGGAGCACGGCGGCCACGGCGATGGCGGCGAAGAGCGCCGCGAGCAGCCTGCGACGACCCAGGACCGCCCGGCGGAGTCGTCGGTGCACGGCTGTGAAGGAGCTCATGCGGCGACCGTAGGCGGATCCGTGACCGGGCGTGTTCGTCCATCCACAGCCAGGGAAGTTGTCGATCGGCCCGGTTGTTGGGACAATTGGCACTCCAGTCGTGCGAGTGCCAGCCGCGGCTGACGGAAGACCCGGAGGAACAGTGCCCACCTACCAGTACTCCTGCACCGAGTGCGACCACTTCTTCGAGCAGTTCCAGAGCTTCTCCGAGGACGCCCTCACCGTGTGCCCGGAGTGCTCGGGCAAACTGCGCAAGGTGTTCAACGCGGTCGGCGTGGTCTTCAAGGGCTCCGGCTTCTACCGCAACGACTCCCGCTCGACGAAGACGAGCTCCGACACCGCGTCGTCAGGCGCGTCGTCAGGCCAGTCGACCAGCACGCCGACCACGAGCGGCGACACGACCACCAAGAGCGAGTCGTCGTCGAGCACCAGGAGCGAGTCCTCCTCGAGCACCCCCGCCGCCTGATCGCCGTCGGACGGCTCGTCTAGGTTGGGCGGGTGCCCGCACCCCTCTCGGCTTTCCGCTCCTGGCCCCGCGCGGGCCGCTGGTCGTCGTACGCCGCGGTCGTGCTCGTCCTCCTCCTGGTGGCGGTCGCGGCCGCCGGCGTCTGGGTGGTGCGCAGGCCGTTCCCGCAGACCGACGGGACGATCGAGCTGACCGGTCTCACTGCGGAGGTCGAGGTGCTGCGCGACGAGCACGGCATCCCGCAGATCTACGCCGAGACCAGCGAGGACCTCTTCTACGCCCAGGGGTTCGTGCAGGCACAGGACCGGTTCTGGCAGATGGACGCCTGGCGGCACATCACCGCGGGCCGCCTCTCCGAGCTGCTCGGGCGTGACGCTCTGGACGTCGACAAGCTCACCCGCACGATGGGGTGGCGACGCGTCGCCGAGCAGGAGCTCGACCTGATGGCGCCGCGGACGCTGGCCCACCTCCGGGCCTTCTCCGAGGGAGTGACGGCCTACATCCGCAGCCGCAGCCCGGGGCAGCTGTCGCTGGAGTACTCCTTGCTCTCGACGGCCGGGCTCGACTACGAGCCCGAGGAGTGGACGCCGGTCGACTCTCTCGCCTGGCTCAAGGCGATGGCGTGGGACCTGCAGGGCAACACGACCGACGAGCTCGACCGAGCCACGCTGGCGGCCAGGTTCACCCCTGAGCAGATCGCCGAGCTCTACCCGCCGTACCCCTACAAGGAGCACCGGCCGATCGTCGAGCTCGGCGGACTGGTCGGCCAGACCTGGCAGCAGCAGCCAGTGGCACCCGACGTGACAGGACGGCCGGCAGTGGGTGCGCTCCTCCAGCGGACCGCCAAGGTCTTCGAGCGGTTCCCTCAGCTGGTCGGCCGCGGTGACGGAGTGGGCAGCAATGCGTGGGCCGTCGCGGGCGAGCGCTCCACCACGGGCCTGCCGCTGCTGGCCAACGACCCGCACCTAGCGCCCAGCGTGCCCGGCATCTGGTACCAGATGGGCCTGCACTGCATCGAGGTCAGCCGCTCCTGTCCGTACGACGTCAGCGGCTTCACGTTCGCCGGCGTACCCGGTGTGGTCATCGGCCACAACGCCGACATCGCATGGGGCTTCACCAACCTCGAGGCCGACGTCTCCGACCTCTACCTCGAGAAGATCGAGGACCACACCTACCTCTACGACGGCGAGCAGGTGCCGCTGGTCGAGCGCGACGAGGAGATCGAGATCCTCGGGGACGACGAGCCGTTCCGCTACACCGTGCGCGAGACCAGGCACGGGCCGCTGATGTCCGACGTCAGCACGGAATGGTCAACGGCGGGCGCCAACGCCCCCGCGCCGGCAGACGCCCCTGACCGTGGCAACGGCTACGCCCTGGCGATCCAGTGGACCGGGCTGATCCCGCGCAAAACGATGAACGCGCTGTTCGAGATCAACCGCGCCGACGACTTCGCGAGCTTCCGCGAGGCGGCGCGTGACTTCGCCGCGCCCTGCCAGAACCTCGTGTTCGCCGACCGCCGAGGCCACATCGGCTACCAGGCGACCGGACTCGTCCCGATCCGCAGGCCCGGGATGAGCGGCGACTACCCCGCGCTCGGGTGGGACAAGCGCTACGACTGGACCGGGAGCTTCGTGCCCTTCGACGCGCTCCCGTTCGTGCTCGACCCCGACGAGGGGTTCATCGCCACGGCCAACCAGGCGGTGGTCGGGCCGTCGTACCCCTACTACCTCGGCGACGCGTGGGACCAGGGCTACCGCAGCCAGCGCATCGTCGATCTCCTGCAGGACAAGGAGAAGCTCAGCCCGGCGGACATGGCCGCCATCCAGCTCGACGACCAGAACGGGTTCGCCGCGATGCTCGTCGAGCACCTGCTGCGGATGGACCTCTCCGGGTTCGACGCGATCGGCCAGCGGTTGCTGGAGGACTGGGACTTCACCCAGCCGGCGGACTCGCCGGCGGCCGCCTACTACAACGCCGTGTGGCGCAACCTGCTGCTGCTCACCTTCGCCGACGACCTGCCAGAGGACCAGCGGCCGATCCGAGGCGCACGCTGGTTCGCGGTCGTCGAGGACCTGCTCGACCAGCCGTCCAGCCACTGGTGGGACGACCGCGACACCGACGACGTCACCGAGAGCCGCGACGACATCCTCCGCCAGGCGATGCTCGACGGACGCGACGAGCTGATCCGCCTCCAGGACCGCGACCCCTCGAAGTGGCGCTGGGGACACAACCACGTGCTCGACCTGGTGCACCAGACCGTCGGAGCCGGGAGCAACCCGATCGCCAACGCGCTGCTGAACCGTGGTGGCTTCGCGACCGCGGGCGGCGACTCGGTCGTCAACGCCACCGGCTGGGACGCCAACGCCGGCTACGGGATCGTGTGGGCGCCGTCGATGCGCATGGTCGTCTCCCTCGGTGACTTCGACAGGTCGCGATGGGTCAACCTGACGGGTGCGTCGGGCCACGCCTACGCCGACGAGTACGTCGACCAGACCGAGCTGTGGGCTCGTGGGGACACGCTCCCGTTCGTGTTCACCCGCAGCGCGGTGGAGCGACGGGCCGAGCGGACGCTCCGGCTGGTGCCGGACAAGGCCGGGTCCTAGAACCAGGTGATCCCGCTCGGGGTCGCCACCGCGGACACCCGCCGGTCGTGCTCACCCGCGGGCACCTCGTCGAGCAGCTCCTCGTCGTACAGCAGCGTGATGACCGGCGTGCCCACCGGCACGCGTGCGAGAGCGCGGTCGTAGGACCCACCACCGCGCCCGAGCCGCAGGCCCGTGCGGTCGACCGCCAGCCCAGGGGTGATCACGACGTCGGCCTGCGCGATCGCGTCGAGCCCGAGGCTCTCGCCGTCGGGCTCGAGCAGACCTCGACGCGCGGCGACCAGGTTCGTGGAGCCGCGGTAGACCGCCCACTCCAGGTCGTTGTCCGGGCGCAGCACCGGAAGCAGCGTCCGTCGGCCCGCCTCGAACCAAGCCTCGACCAGCGGGCCGGTGCCGGGCTCGGTGCCCATCGAGACGTAGGCCGCGATCGTCGCCGCACCGTGCAGCATCGGCGTCGACAGCAGGTGGTCGGCGATGAGCTGGGCGTCCTGCCCGACCTCGAGGAGGGAGCGACGACGCCGAGCGGTGAGCAGCTGGTCGCGGAGCGCGAGCTTCTGGGCCATCAGCGCATCCGTCACGACCCCACCTTAGGCTGGCCGTCATGAGCGAGCAGGGGCTGACGCAGGCTCGGGACAAGATGGCGGCCGCGGGGGTGGACCCGGTCGCGATCGACGTGTTCGCGCACTACTACCGACTGCTCGAGAGCGGCGAGACTGGCATGGTCCCGGAGAGCACGATCGAGCCGATCGACATGGGCACCCTCGCCGAGGCCGAGGTGCCCGACGACGTCGCACGCGAGGCACTCGCCGGCACCGTCGTGATCAAGCTCAACGGTGGCCTCGGCACGTCGATGGGCATGGACCGTGCCAAGACGCTGCTCGAGGTGCGAGGCGGGCTTTCGTTCCTGGACGTGATCGCCCGGCAGGTGCTCGCCCTGCGCAAGAGGTACGACGCGCGCCTCCCGCTGCTGTTCATGAACAGCTTCCGCACCACCGCCGACACGATCGCCGCGCTCGCGCGCTACGGCGACCTGGTCGTCGACGGCCTGCCGCTGGAGTTCCTGCAGAACAAGGAGCCCAAGCTCAGGACCGACGACCTGGCCCCGGTCGCGTGGGCGGCGGACGAGACGCTCGAGTGGTGTCCGCCCGGGCATGGCGACCTCTACACGGCGCTGGCCGGCACCGGCATCCTGGACCGGCTGGTGGCGGCCGGCTACCAACGAGCCTTCGTCTCCAACAGCGACAACCTCGGTGCGGTCCCGGACCCGGCGGTCGCGGGCTGGTTCGCGGCGTCGGGGGCGCCGTTCGGGATCGAGGCGGTCCGGCGTACGGCGAATGATCGTAAGGGCGGCCACCTGGCCCGTCGTACGGCGGACGGGCGGGTCGTGCTCCGTGAGACCGCGCAGACGCTCCCCGAGGACCTGGAGGCGCTCGGCGACCTGACCCGGCACCGCTACATGAACACCAACAACCTCTGGTTCGACCTGCGCGCGATGCAGGGGAAGCTTCGGGAGACGGGGGGAGTGCTGGGACTGTCGATGATCAAGAACGTCAAGACCGTCGACCCCGCCGACGCGAGCAGCCCAGAGGTGGTGCAGATCGAGACCGCGATGGGCGCGGCCGTCGAGGTGTTCGAAGGGGCCGCGACGATCGAGGTGGGTCGCGACAGGTTCGTGCCGGTGAAGACCACCAACGACCTGCTGGTGCTGCGCAGCGACGTCTACCGGCTCGACGACGAGTCGGTGCTGCACCAGGTGCCCTCGCGGATCCCCTTCGTCGACCTCGACCCGGTCTACAAGCTGGTAGGGCCGTTCGAGGAGCGGTTCCCAGACGGGCCGCCCAGCCTGGAGGCCGCCACCTCGTTCGTCGTACGTGGTGACTGGACGTTCGGCCCCGACGTCGTCGTCCGTGGCGACGTCAGCGTTGCAGCCGAGGGGTCGCCTGGACGGGTGGACTCACTCGGAGCCTGAGCTCACGCTTCCCACTCCACGTCCCAGAGCTGGTGCTGGCCGGAGAGACCCTTGAGCTCGGTGGTCTCGACCGGCGTCAGCTCGAACTCGTCGTTGCCCATCAGCGCGGCACGCACGTCGTCGGAGACCACGATCTCGCCGCCCTTGGCGGTGCCGGCGACGCGCGCGGCCATCGCGACGTTGCGGCCGAAGTAGTCGCCGTCCTTGGAGACGACAGTGCCCACGTGCACTCCGATGCGCACCCGGATCGGCGTACGCCGGAGCCGGCGGTGCACGGCCTCGTCGAGGCCACGCTGGATGTCGACCGCCGCGCGGACCGCCTCGGCCGGGTCGCGGAAGACCACCATGAAGCCGTCACCCTGGGTCTTGACCACGTGTCCGCGGTGCCGCTTGATCTCGCCGCGCACGACCCGGTCGTGCGAGTCGAGCAGACGCACCCACTCGTCGTCGCCGAGCCGCTCGTTGTGGGCCGTGGAGTCCTCGATGTCGGAGAAGAAGATCGTGACCGTGCCGTCCGGCGCAGCGACCTTCACGATCTCGGCGCGGTCCTCGGTCGCCCAGCGGGTGATGTCCTCGATGGAGCTCATCAGCAGCCCGGTGACCCCACCCTCGCGGACCCGGCTCGCGGTCTCGAAGACGGCCTTGACCGCCATGCCGGCCATGCGACGGCTGCGGGGGAGGGCCGAGGTGCGCAGGTCGCCCTCGAGATGGGTGATCCGGCGCTTCGCGTTCCGCAGGCGAAGCCGGGTCACGAGCACGTCAACGAGCGCAAGGGCAAGCAGGATCGCGAGCACGAGGATCGCGACGACTTCACCTGACACGCGGACAACGATCCCATGTCAGCCGTCGCACCTCGTCACCTAGGCTCGGGACCATGCCCTCCATCTCCGTCGACCAGCACCTCGAGCGGATCCTCGAGGCGATCAAGCCGCTGCCGCCCTACGACCAGCCGCTCCTGGAGGCGCTCGGGCTGCCGGTGTGCGAGAGCATCGTCGCGCCGATGGACCTGCCGGCCTTCGACAACTCGGGCATGGACGGCTACGCCGTGAGCTACGAGGACGTCGTGAGCGCCAGCGCGGACCACCCGGTGCACCTCCCTGTGGTGGGCGAGGCGGCCGCCGGGCAGACCAAGCTGTTCGCGATGTCGCCGGGCACGGCGATCAAGATCATGACGGGTGCGCCCGTGCCCAACGGTGCCGACGCCGTCGTACCCATCGAGTGGACCGATGGCGGCGTGGCCAACGTCCGGATCACCAAGGCGCCGCACCTCGGGCAGCACGTACGGCGACGCGCGGAGGACGTCGTGGCGGGCGACGTGATCCTGGAGGACGGCCGGATCATCGGTGCCCGGCAGATCGGGCTGCTGGCCTCGGTCGGGCGCGCGCAGGTCAGTGCTCGCCCGCGTCCGCGCGTGGTGATCATGTCCACCGGCGCCGAGCTCCGAGAGCCAGGGACACCGCTCGGTCACGACTCGATCTACGACTCCAACTCCTACATGCTCGCCGCCGCCGTGAAGAGCGCCGGCGCGATCGCCTACCGCGTCGCCAACACCTCCGACGACCCGGAGGAGTTCAAGGACGCCCTGTCGGACCAGCTGGTGCGTGCCGACCTCGTCGTGACCAGCGGCGGGGTGAGCATGGGCGACTACGACGTGGTGAAGGAGGCGCTGTCCGAGCTCGGCACGGTCACGTTCAGCGAGGTCGCCATGCAGCCCGGGAAGCCGCAGGGCTTCGGGTTCGTCGGCGAGGACAGCACGCCGATCTTCACGCTGCCGGGCAACCCGGTCTCGTCGTACGTCTCGTTCGAGGTGTTCGTGCTCCCCGCGATCCGGCGCATGATGGGCCGTCTGCCGCACCGCCGCCCGATGGTGCGCGCGCTGCTGTCGCAGGGCATCGCGTCGATGGCCGGCAAGCGCCAGTTCGTTCGCGCGAGGTTCGACATCGACCACAAGGGTGCCCACGTCACGCCCGTCGGCGGTCACGGCTCCCACCTGATGGGTGACCTGTCGGCCGCGAACGCCCTGGTCGTCGTACCGGAGGACGTCACGTTGCTCGACGCCGGGCAGCAAGCCCAGGTGCTCGTCCTCGACCGCGACTTCTGACCCCGAGTTGTCCCGCGACCCCACCGTGTGGCCGCCGAGTTGTCCCGCGAGCTCGCTGTGTGAGCGCCGAGTTGTCCCGCGATTCCAGGTGCCTTGAACTCGTGAGACAACTCGGCCAACCACGCGCGGACTCGCGGGACAAGTCGGCGTCTAGAGTTCGGGGCATGACCGAGTTCACCCACCTCGACGAGTCGGGGGCGGCACGCATGGTCGACGTGTCGGGCAAGGACGTGACGGCGCGGACGGCGGTCGCGAGCGGGCGGGTGCTGGTGTCGCCCGAGGTCATCGCCCTTCTGCGCGGTGAGGGAGTCCCGAAGGGGGACGCACTCGGGGTGGCGCGGGTGGCCGGGATCATGGCCGCCAAGAAGACTCCCGACCTCGTGCCGCTGTGTCACCCGCTCGCCATCAGCGGCGTGACGGTCGACCTGACCGTCACCGACGAGTCGGTCGACATCGTGGCGACGGTCAGGACCACCGACCGCACCGGCGTCGAGATGGAGGCGCTGACCTCGGTCTCCGTCGCGGCGCTGACGGTGATCGACATGGTCAAGGCGGTCGACAAGGCAGCCACCATCACCGACGTCCGGGTCGAGACGAAGACCGGCGGCAAGTCCGGCGACTGGGCGCGCCAGTGAAGGCGACGGTCATCTGCGCTTCGAACCGCGCGGCGACCGGCGTCTACGAGGACACCACCGGACCGGTGATCGTGGCGGCGCTCGAGGGCCAGGGGTACGCCGTGCACGGTCCGGTCGTCGTGCCCGACGGGCAGCCGGTTGCCGAGGCGATCCGGTCCGCGGTTGCCGACGGGTCGCGCGTGGTCATCACGACGGGCGGCACCGGCCTCACCCCGACCGACCGCACTCCCGACGTCACGCGGCCGTTGCTCGATCGTGAGATCCCCGGCATCGCCGAGGCCATCCGCGCACACGGGGTCGCCAAGGGGGTCCCGACCGCGGCGCTCTCGCGGGGGCTGGCCGGCATCGTGGGCACGGCCCTGGTCGTGAACCTGCCCGGGTCCAAGGGCGGGGTCAAGGACGGTCTCGAGGTCGTCGTACCCCTGCTCGCACACGCCCTGGACCAGATCCTCGGGAGCGACCACTGAACGCCTGGCGCACCATCGCACTACGGTACGGCGAGGTGGGGCTCCGGCCCCTGCTGGTCGCGGATGCGAGGGCCTGGAAGGCCGCTCGCCTCGGCAACCGCGACTGGCTGCGCCCGTGGGAGGCGACCGTGCCCGCGGGTGACGAGACGGTGCCGCGCACGTTCCGCGGGATGATCAAGGACCTGCACCGGCAGGCCCGCGAAGGCCGGGCGCTGCCGATGGCGGTGACGGTCGAGGACGAGTTCGCCGGCCAGCTCACCGTGACCAACATCGTCGGCGGCTCGGCCCGGTTCGGGCAGATCGGCTACTGGATCGACCAGCGCTACGCCGGACGCGGGGCGATGCCGATCGCGGTGGCGATGATGGTGGACTACTGCTTCACCCAGCTCGACCTGCACCGCATCGAGGTCGCCATCCGTCCGGAGAACACCGCGAGCCTGCGAGTGGTGGAGAAGCTGGGCCTGACGGAGGTCGGGTTCGCGCCGCACTACCTGCACATCGACGGTGGGTGGCGCGACCACCGGCTCTTCGCGGTGACCGTCGAGGAGGTGCCGCGTGGGTTGCTACGGCGTTTGGTGGACTCCTAGTCACAGGAGCCACAGAAGTCTTGTTGCGACACACCGATTCACTTGCGGTGCACTTCGGTAACCCGCTTTTACGGTTGACCCTGTGGATATGTCTGCCGGAATCTTCGTCGTGTTGGCCCTGGGCTGGGCGGGTTATCTCATCCCCAGGGCGCTCAAGCATCATGACGAGGTCGCGCGGACGCGGTCGATCGACAAGTTCTCCCACACGATGCGAGTGCTCTCGCGCCGCGAGGTCGTGACACCAGCCCGTTCGACCGACAACCCCCGCCTCGTCGTACCGACCGACCGGCCGTCCCGTGCCCGCCTCCAGGCTCGGCGCAAGGCCGCCGCGGCAGCCGCGCGTCGTCGTCGCCGCATCCTGATCGTGCTGCTGCTCGCCTGCGTCGGCGTGGGCACGGCCGTCATGCTCGGCTCGCTGCAGCGCTGGTCGATCGCGATCCCGAGCGGCCTCACCTTGTTCTACCTCGTGCTCTGCCGCACGCTGGTCAAGCGCGAGCACGCCTCCGTCGAGGCCGAGAAGGTGCGCGAGCACATCCGCCGCCGCAAGGTCGCGCTGGCCGAGGAGGACGCCGCCGACCTGGTCGAGCCCGAGCCCGCCGTACGCCTGCGCAACCCGCGGGGCTTCGAGGAGGTCACCGCCAACGAGGACACCTCAGCCATCGATGTGTCCGCGCTCGCGCCGGCCTTAGGCGCCGCGTCGCTGTGGGACCCCCTCCCCGTCACCCTTCCGACGTACGTCGGCAAGCCGATGGCCTCCCGAACCGTCCGCACGATCGACCTCAACGAGCCGGGCGTGTCCAGCTCCGGTCGCGACGCCGCCGACTCCGCGCTGGTGGCCGAAGCCGAGGCTGAGGCGGCCGACACCGCTGGCCCCGAGCAGCGCGCTGTGAACTCCTGACCGATTCGAGGTCGCCCGGGAGCGGGTGATATCTTTTCGGTCGCGCCTGCACCGCTGGGGCGCATGGGGCTGTGGCGCAGTTGGTAGCGCGTCTCGTTCGCAATGAGAAGGTCAGGGGTTCGAATCCCCTCAGCTCCACCAAATCCGCTGGTCAGAGGCCTGCACGGATCCTGAATTCAGGAGAAGGCAGTGGCAAGTCAGCAGAAACTCAGCACAAAGTCCGTCGGCTGCTCGGCGTCCTCGGTCCGTCTGGGCCGTTCTCGGCCGGGTGCGGCAGGGCTGGCGCACCTGGTCTGCATGAAGACCACAACACACCCGGAGACGGGCCTGGGCCCCGTCCTCACTCTCTCCCAACTGGCCACCCAGCTCGGCGTCAGCGTCCAGACCCTGTACGACCTGCGCAGCCAAGGTCGCTGCCCGCGTGGGTTCCGCGTCGGCCGGGAGCTGCGCTTCCGGGTCAGCGAGGTGGACGCGTGGCTGGCGCAGTTGGAGGCCGATGATGCCGAGCGGCACCCACGCCAGGCCGGCTGATGCGCACCGGAAGGCCGCGTACGCCGATGGGCGCCTACGGTGCAGTCAACACCCGTCGCGACGGAGGCCGCGTGGTGGCCGAAACGCGCGTCCGTGACCTCGACGGTCGCTTCCGCCAGGTCAGGGCCTCCGGAGCCACCGCGGCCGCCGCACGCACCCGACTGCTGGAACGCGTCCGTGAGCGTCCCTCTCTCCCGAGCTCTGGTGTGCTGCGGCCGACGAGCTCGTTCGCGGAGCTCGCAGACCTGTGGCTGTCCGACCTCGAGCTGCGCGAACTGGCCGGCAACACCAAGGAGAACTACCGGACCTGTCTGCGGCTCCACGTCCGGCCGGCGTTCGAGCACTACACGCTCGCCGAGGTGACCACCGGTCGGGTGGAATGGTTCCTGGCGAAGCAGGCGAAGATGTCGCCGTCGCAGGCCAAGCAGACCCGCACGATGCTCAACGTGCTCTTCGCCTACGCACTGCGCCACGACGCCATCGCTCGCAACCCGGTTGAGGGCACCTCGCAACTGCGGCGGGCCAAGGCGACTCCGCAGGCGCTTACGGACGACCAGATCGCCGCGATCCGCGAAGCAGCCGCGAAGTGGCGCTGCGAACCGGGTCTCCCCGGCCCGAAACCCGACGGCCAGGTCCGCGACATCATTGAGGTCCTGCTCGGCACCGCGATGCGCCCGGGCGAGGCGCTCGCCCTGCGCCCCTGCGACGTAGAGGACCTGCCGACCGGGATGATCGCCACCGTGAACGGCACCGTCGTGCAACGCAAAGGCAGCGGAGCCGAACGTCAGCCTCGACCCAAGACCGACGCCTTCGTCAGGCGCATCCCGGTGCCCGAGTTCGCAGCCGCCGTTCTGCGGCTCCGCATCGGTGGTATGCCCAGGGACGCCCGCGCCCGGACCATTCCCGCCAGCCGAAGCGGAGGACCGCTCAGCCCGTATAACGTGCGCCGCACGTTCAGGGGGTTCCTCCAGCTCGCAGATCTCGCCGAGACTGGCATCAGCCTGCGCTGCAGGCGGACCGGGGCGACAGTGATCGCGCGTGGCATCGGGACGGATGCCGCTGCGGCCTTCCTCGGACACACCTCGTCCCTGCTCACCGAGGGCCACTACATCGAGCCGGACTGTACCGTCGACCCAACTCCCGCCGCCCACCTCGAACGCACGCTGCGACCGACCAGTCCCGATGGCTCGCTCCTGGCGAACAGCCCGGCCGATCGGGAGGACGAACTGCTCGCCGCAGTCGACCGCGAGAACGATGACGACGCTGTTGCCTAGCACTCGGGCAGCCCGGGCCGGTGGGGCTCCACCTCGCTAGAACTCCGGCGGAACGCATCGGGCGTGACCCACTCCAGACCAGCCTCACGACGGATCTACCGCCACCGCCGTTCGACGTTGCTGACCTGCTGCCACGTCACGTTGCGGGTCGGGAAGACGGCGTCGAGGAAGCTCACGCGAGTCGACCGGCGTCGTGTCACGAGCACCGACACTGTGGACTCGGGCAGTGTGACCATCCGGGGACGAGATAGCGGCTTCCGGTAGGTGCCGATACCGGACTCGGTCTTGATGGTGGCGTTGATCTCGACGACTCTCGCGCTGAGGTCCATGTCGGTCCGTCGCAGTGCGAGGACCTCGCCGATGCGAGCGCCGGTCCCCAGCATCACCTCAGTGATGTCCGCGATGTCGCCGGACGACTTCGGTCCCGAGCGCTCCTTGGTGACCCATGCGCGGACTGCTGAACGGACGCTCTCGAGTTCGGCCATCGTGAGCGACCGGTGGTCGGGCGCGGAGCGACTGATGCTGAGCGAGCCTCGAACCGGATTGACCGTGAGCGCGCCGAGCTCGACGGCACCGTCGAGCATCGCGCCCAGAACGACCTTGGCTTTGCGCTGGAGGTTCTGACTTTGCCTCCCAACCTCGGCGAGGACCACTTGATCCTGTCCGTCGTGAGCTCGCAAAGCGGTAGGCCACCCAGTGCCGGGAGAACGAGCTTGAGCAGCACGCGCTCGTACTCGTTGATCGTCGTCCTTTCGAGGCGAGCTTCGGCTCGAAGCTGTGCAAGCCAGAGTTCGGTCAACGTGGCGATGCTTGATTCGGAAGTGATGGAAGAGTGCATCGTGTGCTCCTTCATGACTTGGGCCGGGTTCCCCTTGCCCTGAAGGTGTGCAGTTGCTACCTCGCGACCTCATCGTCCGAGAGAGTCCGCCACGGGGTCGCGACCTCAAATCCAGAGGACTACGGGTCAAATCCCCTACCGGCGCTGTCGGCATGGCAGGAACCCTTACCTCGTTGCGGCGGGGGCGTCACAATCGAACGGTGGCTACGAAGCTCCGCCTGGCCGACCTGCTCGGGGGTCTGTCCCTCGTCGCTGATCTGGGGTACGGGCTAGAACCCGGACATGCGATGCGTTCGTGCCTGGTCGCAGTTGCTCTGGCCCGCAACGCTGGCCTGGCCGAGCATGAGATTGCGGACACCTTCTACACCTCCTTGCTTTCCCACGTGGGCTGCTCGGCCTTCTCACACGAGGTGTCTGCGGCGTTCGGGGACGAACTGGCGGCGAACCGGGCGGCTGCCCGGACGAACTTCGCGGATTCGAAGGACATTTTCGTCACCATGATTCCCGAGTCCACGCGTGGGATGCGACCGCTTGCGCGGGCAAGGACGGCAGCGTTCATCGTGGCGCGGGGACGCGAGCACGGACGGAGCTACTGCGCCACGGTGTGTGAGATCGCCAGGGAGACCGCGCGTCGGATCGACCTGCCCGAAGGCGTGCAGCGCGCACTGTTCCAAGTCGAGGAGGCGTGGAACGGAGCGGGCAACCCCAGGGGGCTCCGCGGTGAGGAGATTCTGGCTCCGGCGCGCATCGCCAGCCTGGCCTCCGAAGCGACACTCTTCTACGACCTCGGGGGTGTCGACCTCGCCGTACAAGCCGTGTCGCGACGGGCCGGGTCGCTGCTCGATCCTGCGCTGGTCGACGAGTTCGTTGCGAACGCCGCGGCGCTGCTGGAAGGGGCCGCGGCGGGGGATCCGCGGGAGGCGATTTTGGCGGTGGAACCGGAGCCGGTCGTGGAGAAGGATCAGGGTGACCTTCCCCAGTTGGCTGCTGCCTTCGGCGACCTGGTGGACCTGAAGACACCGTTCACCCACGGCCACTCGAGGGAGGTCGCCAGACTCGCCAAGGGCGCGGCAGAGCGCCTCGGGTTCGATGGTGAGACGACCGAGCGTCTCTACGTCGCCGCGTTCCTGCACGACCTGGGCAGGGTCGGCATCTCCGACTTGGTCTGGGAGAAGCCGGGGCCGCTGACCGGGCCCGAGTGGGAACAGGTTCGCATGCACGGCTACCACACCGAGCGGATCCTGGCGACGTCGAAGGCCCTCGAGCCGATGGCCCGCCTCGCAGGGATGCATCACGAGCGACTCGACGGCTCGGGCTATCACCGGGGGTGCCGCGCCGGCGAGATCCCGGCAGCGGCACGGGTGCTGGCTGCGGCCGACGCCTTCCAGTCGATGACCGAGGAACGCCCGTACCGTGCCGCCCTGGACCGTGAGCATGCCGCCGAAGAGCTCCGAGCCGCCGCGCAGTCGGGGAAGCTCGACCCCGCCGCAGTCGCGGCGGTGGTCGAGACTGCCGGCCAACGCGTCCACCGGCGACGCGAGCTACGCCCCGCTGGCCTCACCGACCGGGAGATCGAGGTACTACGGCTGGTCTCGCGAGCCTGCTCGAACCGGGAGATCGCCGAGCAGCTCCACATCTCGCGACGAACCGCCGAGCACCACGTCCAGAACACCTACGCCAAGATCGGCGTGACCAGCCGCTCGGCCGCGGCGCTGTTCGCCATCGAGCACGATCTGCTTCCCGCCGTGGACTCGTGAGGCATCCCGCAGGCCGCCCACAGTTGGAGCGAAATGGGTAGGTCCTACCGATGCCGTGCACTCCCGGGTGGTCAACCCTGAAGAGGTGAACACACCGGCTGAACAAGTCAGCCGATCCCTCGTCAGGAGGACGCCATGACCCAAGTTCGCCCATCCGTCACCGGGCTGCTGCTCGCCGCGGTGCTGCTCGCCACGCCGGCGCCGGCAACCGCCAAGCTGATGACCAACACGATCGGGGCGACCGGCACCCTGGGGGCACACGGGCGCACCGCCACCGTCACCGCACTCCTGGAGTGCACCGCCGGGCAGACCGTCTCCGTCCGGGTCACCCTCACCCAGGACCAGGCCACCGGCACCGGAGTCGCACGGGGCACCTGCACCGGCAGCCTCACCGAGTACCCAGTCCGGGTGGCTGCCCAGGGCGCGGCGGCCTTTGCGGCCGGACCCGCCCAAGCCTGCGCCGCGGCCATCAACCGCGACGACGGCCAGGTCGTCGACACCCGACAGTGGTGCCGCGCAGACCCCGTCGACCTCACAGATTGAAACCATCGCTGAGGCCATCGCCAGGCAGGAGAACGCCATGATCGCTCGCACTCGTCCGCTCTGCCCGGGGTTGCTGCTCGCCGCGGTGCTACTCGCCACGCCGGCGCCGGCAACCGCCAAGCTGATGACCAACACGATCGGGGCGACCGGCACCCTGGGGGCACACGGGCGCACCGCCACCGTCACCGCACTCATCGAGTGCACCGCCGGGCAGAGCATCACTGTCCAGGTCACCCTCACCCAGGACCAGGCACCCGACAGTGGTGCCGCGCGGACCCGTCCAGCTCGGCCTTTGATGCTCGCGTTGAGGCCGGTCGCTCGCGATCCCGCTTTAGCGGCCCGAAGGCCACGTGTTCACCACAAAGTCAGCAGAAAGTCAGTCCGAGAAGGGTCGAGGAAGTCCGGGACAGACAGGTACCGTTCATGGTGTCCGGCGACGCGATCCGTTGCAGGGTTGAAGATTGAGCGAGTTGGTCAGAGATCGGCCGAGGGAATTCGAGCGATTTCAACGGCCTGTCCATTGGAGAAGGTCAGGGGTTCGAATCCCCTCAGCTCCACAAAACCTGCAGGTCAGGGCCGATGCCCGTCATCCCGAACCAGGGAGACAGCATGGCCACTCCGCGTTTACTCCGCACATTGGGCCAACCGGGCTGCACTCATCGCCGCTTCTCGGGGAGACTCGCCGGGTCCAGGGAGTCCTCGGACACCTGACGGTCATGAAGACGATCTACGACCTGCGCAGCCAAGGGCGAGGTCCTCGCGGCTTCCGCGTCGGGCGCGAGCGGCGCTTCCGGGTCAGCGAGATCGACGCCTAGTTGACGCGCTTGGAGGCCGAGGACGACCGACGGCACCAGCTGGGGGTGCGCTGATGGCTCGGCCACGGACCCCCGTCGGTGCATATGGCTCGATCGCCGTACGCCGGCGGGGTGACCGAGCGATCGCTGAGACACGGATTCGCGACGTGGATGGCCGGGTGCGGCACGTCAGGGTGACCGCACGGACGGCAGCCCAGGCACGGCTCGTCCTCAAAGAACGGTGGGGCGTCCACTAAACCCGGGGCGGTTCAGAGTGCCGGCGCTCGCGTCACGTCAGGTCGATGGGAACTTCGAGGGTTTGGCCGCGCGACTGCACGACAGGCAGATAGTCGGCGAACGGGCTGGTCTTGAACCAGGTGGTGAACTTTCTGGTCATGGCCGGTGGTCCCAGGAGAGTCAGGCGATCTGACCGGAGAGCCGCGGCGTAGGTCGTCCGTCGAAGGTGCAGGTCGACCAGCGTTTGGCTGTCTGTTTCGCAGACGAGGTCCTCGAGGTAGCCGGAGCTGCGGGTGCAGAGTTCGGGTAGTGGCCTTCGCAGCAGCATCCAGTAGGCATTCGCGGGGTGGTCGTGCAACTGGAACCGCAAGACGGTGGTGCCGTCGGGAATCTGGTCAATGTCGACGAGTTTGAGGGTGGCCCAGAGGATGTAGGCCGGGTCCTGGTGACGGGGCTCAATCTCGAGCCAGCGCGCGCCCCACTGCCCGAGTGCGTCGCACACCGCCCTGAGCGCCTGGCCCATCTCGGTCAGCTCGTACGTCGCACCACGTCGATCGGGCTTCACGACGCGGACGAGGATCCCGGCGCGTTCCAGGGCCTCGAGTCGTTGAGCCAGCAGTGCCGTTGAGATTCCCGGCGCTCCTTGCCTGATCTCGTTGAAGGTGCGGCACCCGTTCAGCAGGTTGCGCACGATGATCGGCGTCCACCTCTCGGCCAGCACCTCCGAGCTGCGGGCGATCGGGCAGAACTGTCCGTAGTCGCGCACCATCCCACTGTCCTGCCGAGCGCGCTGATCCGCAACTTCAGATTCTGATATTGCCGTGGGTGACGAACGGGAACAACCTGAACTGGAGAAAGGGGTGATGGCGATGTTGCAACCGGGCACGGCACACACGGTCCTTCCGGGCGCAGGCCGCTCCGTCGACCTGGGGGTGGCGTCCATGCGAGTCTTGGCCGGGGGCGACGCCGAAACGGGCGGCGCCTTTACTCTCGCCGAGTTCGCCGGACGGGGCGAAGGTCCCTGGACCGTTCCGCATCTGCACCGTGGCTTCGAGGAGTCCTTCTTCATCCTCGACGGGTTGTTCACGTTCACGGTCGGAGACAACCCCATCGAGGCGACCGCAGGGATGTACATCCTCGTCCCTCGCGGGACCGCGCACATGATCTCGGCAGCCGAGGGTGGTGGCCGGTTTCTCGCCCTGATGGTTCCGGGCGGTCTGGAGGAGATGTTCTTCGCGCTCGGCAGACTCGGACCGGAAGCCATCCGTGACCCGGCTGCCCGAGCGGCGATTTCGGCCCGCTACGACTCGATTCCGGTGAGCTCATGATGCTCGACGATGTCCTGCCCGCCCCGAACGTCCCGGTCGGCAGCTACGCGATGGCCGTCCGCACCGGGGATCTCCTGTTCGTGTCCGGGCACGGCGCGTTCGAGGATGGTCATCCCGTGCACACCGGCCGCTTGGGCAAGACCATGACGACCGAGCAGGGGGCACGCGCTGCCGAAGCGGTGATGCTCAACCTGCTGGCCTCGGTACGCGCGGAACTCGGTGATCTGTCGCGCGTGCAAAAGGTCGTCAAGGTGGTGGTCTTCGTCAACTCTGCACCCGACTTCACCGAACAGCACCTGGTCGCCAACGGCGCCACCGATCTTCTGGCCAGGGTATTCGGCGCCGCTGGCCGATCCGCCCGATCAGCTGTCGGGGTCGTCTCACTGCCCTTGGGCTTCGCGGTGGAGATCGAGGCCGTCGTGGAGATCGGCCAGTCAGGCACGCGTCTGTCCTCCTAGAACCGGAACCTCGGGTGGGTTCACGGCGGTACGGGCTCCATACCTGATCGCGCAACCACAGGAGACGCCGTCATCTGTTGCTAGGCGGTCATGTCGATGGGTGCCACGTCGACCAATGATCCGCAGGTCCTTCGTCTGAGCGGCGAGAAGTCCGCTGCGCTACTCGCATTCCAATCGACGAGAATTGGGAAACGCAAATGCGTAGTACCGAACGACTCACCAGACGCGTCGTCATGACCGGCCTCGCGCGCGGTCGCGCTTGTCGAATCTCGAGAGGGACGGTCACGCGCGGAGCGGTCATGCTTCGCCCGCTCGTCGTTTCGATGGTGGTCGCGATCGCAATGCTCGCGGGTGGGTGCGCCGACGATGACAAGCAGCCGAGCTCAGCCGGCACCCCCGAAACATCCAGCTCGTCGGCACCCCCGGACGAGGTCACCGGGGCCTCGGAGCAGATCGACATCGGGGGCCGGGAGCTCCACCTGGAGTGCTGGGGCGATCCGGTGGCCGGTGAGCCCACCATCCTCCTCGTCTCGGGGCAGGGCCCTCCTGTGTCGTATTGGCACCTGATGGCCGCCGACCTCGCTGGCGACGGCCACCACGTGTGCGGCTACGACCGCGCCGGGGTCGGGGGAAGCGACCCGCCGCCAGAGGCCCGACGGACGACGGACGACCAGGTGACAGACATGGTGGCGTTGCTCGATGCCGTCGACCTCGAGGAACCGCTCGTCGTGGTCGCCCACTCCCTGGGCTCTCTTCCCACACTCGGACTCGTGGGTCGTGCTCCCGAGCGGGTCGCCGGCGTGGTGCTCGTCGACCCGTGGGCCCCGCGCGTGAGCACCACCACCAGGGCTGCGCTGCCACCGGAGACCCCCAACGAGTCTCCAGAGCTGGCCGAGGAACGCCGCTTCCTCAACGACTTCATGTTCGACCCGGCCCAGAACCCAGAGCACCTCCTGCTGGCGGCGTGCGACGACGAAGCAGTAGCCCTGCTGGACGAGGAGGTGCCGCTCTTCGGTGACCTTCCGGTCATCGTGCTCCAAGCACCCCTCCCGACGCGTCCGGCCGGGTTGCCCCGCGACTACCACGCGGTGGCCCGTACCTCATGGGTCGAAGGCAACAGGGAGTTCGCCGCAGAGTCGACTCGTGGCGCGGTCGTCGAGGTCGAGGACACCGGCCACGACATCCACGTGGACCAGCCCGGTGTCGTCATGGATGCCATCCGTGAGGTCATGGCCGGGTAGTCCCTGGCGAAAGGACCGCGAAATCGCCGGCTTGACTTCAGGATCGCGTTGTCCTCCTCCAGCCGCCGGACCTTCGCCTTGAGCTCCCTGATCTCGGCCAGCTCCTCAGAGGTCTTGCCCTCCCGCTGGCCGCCGTCGACCTCGGCCTGCCGCACCCAGCGACGCACGCTCTCCTTGCCGACCCCGACCTGCCGCGCCACGGCCTCACAGGCCGCCGTCAGGGTCGGGTACTCCTGCTGGTGCTCGGTCACCAACCGCACGGCACGGGTCTTCAACTGCTCATCGATCTTCTTGGGCATGAACTGCATCCTTCCAACTCAGAAAGGTGCGGCACCAAACCTGGGGCGCTTCAGAGCTCATCGCGCCCGACCCCAGCCAGCCCCGGCGACGGCGCCCCCTACGGCGTTGAGCCCATCACTCAGGGCGGCTTGGTCGGTGGGCGGTCGGCAATTGACGACATCGAGGCCGCACGCACCTACGCGCGCTCGCACGGATTCGACCCCGGACCAGTGGTCGACGGGCACCGGGAGGACGCAACCGGCAGGCTCCTGCACTGGCGGGTGACCGCCAATGCCCAAGTCGCTGGCATGATTCCCTTTCTGATCGACTGGGGCGACACGCCGCACCCCGCGGGCGGCGCCGTCCGGACTCGCTCTGAGATCACTGAGCATTGAGCATCCCGAGCCCTCCTCGGTGACGGCGGCACTGGAGGCGCTGGGCGTTGACATCGATGTTGCTCGAGCATCGACACCGGCCCTGGTCGCCCGGCTCGCCGGCCCATTCGGAGAATCGGAGTTGAGGTAACCCGCCCTGCCGTGCCGAAGAGCGGTCAGGCCACAGGCGGCATGACATGCCATCTCAGAAGTGGTTGGTGTATTACAGGAAGCGCCAGCCGCCGTCGCCGCTGAGCATTGGGTAGGTCGTGCGCGTGTCTCGCAGAATCTCGCCGTGCTCGTCCCTGGCGTTCCAGCGGACGGTCGCGAAGACGGCAAAGTCGCCGGTCTGATGCGCTTCGATCATGACCGGCGTCCACAGCGTCGCGCCCTGTCCGCGGTAGGCGTTCATCATGTTGGCGAAGTGCTCACGCACCGCATCGTGGTCAGCCATATGGATGGCTACACCCTCCCGGATCGCGAGGAACGGTGCCTCGCACAGTTCCGCTATGCCCTCAGCGTCATGGGCCGAGTAGCGGTCAGCGTAAGCCTGGATGAGGGACTCGACCGTCTTCGTCGCAGGTCGACTCTCGACCGCGATCGACGCGGCGTCAATGAGACCGCGAGCTGGCTCCGCGACCGGTAGGGGCGTCCTCATCTGCCGCTGTCGGATCCCGGAGGGCTATCCGACCATGCCGCTGTCGGATCCCGGAGAGCTATCCGACCATGCCGCTGTCGGCGCGGTACGTTGCTGCAATGGAGGACCTGCTGATCCGTCCGGCAGCCACGGTGATCTTGGTGCGGGACGGCGCCGCCGGGCTGGAAACTCTGCTGTTGCGCCGGGCATCCACGCTCGTCTTTCACGGCGGCGCATGGGTTCCCCGGCGGCCGGGTCGACCCGGCGGACTACCGCGGCTCGGCCGTTCCTGACGACCCTGCGGACCCGGGCCACGAGCCGGCGGCACGGCGGGCTGCCGTACGTGAGGCGTTCGAGGAGGCGGCGATCGTCGTCGAGCCCGCCGACCTCATCCCGTTCGCGCATTGGGTCACCCCGCTGGGCAGGCCGCGTCGATTTTCGACATGGTTCTACGTGGCAGAAGCGAAGGACGCGATCATCGCGACGACGGCGGAGAGATCACCGGGCGACCTACTTCAGCCTACATCGCCTTCCAGCCTGCAGGTCGAGTGCGGAGGCGGTCCGAGAAGCCCACGAAGGCGAGTACACGAGGTCCCGCCCCCAGTGCTAGCCGACCCAGGCGGCGACGCGGCTGGCGACGCGCTCTGGGTCGACGATCTGCGGGTAGTGGCCGATTCCCTCCCAGAGTTCGGTTGTCGCAGACTCGATCAGTCCGAGCATCGATTCGTCACCGGCCGACGGCTGGGCGCCGAGCAGCACGAGCGTCGGTACGTCAATCGCCGAGAGAACAGCACTAAAGAGTTCTTGTTCGCCAGCAGCTTGGGCCGGATCAAGCAGGCTTCCCCAATACGACAGCAGTACGTCGCGGCTCAGGCGCCAGTGCTCGGCCATCCATGCTCGTTGCTCGTCGGTCAGCGGTCCCCCCGGAATTCGCGCCTCCCACTCGCCTATGGCCGCTTTCCAATCGTCGCCCCGAAGTCGGTCGGCCAGTAGAGCTAGCTCCTTCGACAGTTCGAGCACATGCAGCGCCACCGGATCCACCGCGACCACCGACCGAATATCGAAGGCCGCTGCATAAACGAAGGCAATAGACGCGCCGAGCGAGTGGCCGATCACAACTGGTTTGACGAGGCCCAGCGCCTCGGCCACATCGTGGACGGCATTTGCCGCCGACCCGACATCACAACCCCCCTCGGGTGAATCGCCATGCCCAGGTAGATCAATCGCGACGCAGCGGTAGCGGTCCTTGAGCAACTCGATCGCCGGCTCCCAGCGACTGTGGTCGGCGCCCAGGCCATGGATGAAGACGATCGGGTCGCCTTCGCCGCGGTCGTCGTACGCCAGCACGAACCCGACCCTAGGGCTGGGAAGCGCTCTCGTGCCGCGGGCAGCGCGAGCGCTGCGGCCAACCGCATCTGCCGCGTCGACCTCGTCGGGCAGGACCCCAGCGACCGGGAGGACATCTTCGGGAGCTACGACCCGGACAGAGTTGTGCCTCCGACCCTGGGCCCCGACCGCATCGCCGAGACCACGAGCATGCAGGGCAGCATCGACGAGGGATGGTTCATCTGCACCGAGGGTTACGTGGGCAGCGACGTCACCGGTGTCACCGTGCACACCTCCTCGGGGCTCGAGATCGAGGCGTCGGTCGCAGGCAACCGGTTCGCTGCGTGGTGGCCGGCTAGGCAGCAGAGCTCCGACCACCCGGCCGAGACGTGGTCGAGCTTGAGCAACACGCGCTCGTACTCGTTGATCGTTGTCCTTTCGAGGCGAGCTTCGGCCCGAAGCTGTGCAAGCCAGAGTTCGGTCAACGTGGCGATGCTTGATTGGGAAGTGAGGGGGGAGTGCATCGTCTGCTCCTTCATGACTTGGGCCGAGTTGCCCTTGCCCTGAAGGTGTGCAGTTGTTACCTCGCGACCTCCTCGTCCCCGAGTCCGCCACACAGGTCGCGACCTCAAATCCAGAGGTTCAGGTTCAAATCTCTCGGCTGCCTCGGGGCCGGACCCGCACGTGCAAGCCCCGGGCCGGAGGGCAGTCACGGCCCGGCTTCGTTGCCTTGTGGCGGTTCCGCCGTCGGGCTTCAGGAACGCACGAACTGGACAGATTCGACGATTTGCTCGAGCTGTTCAATCTGGGACTCTGTGGTCTCGGGCGACACAGCACCCGTCAGGACGACCCGCTCGCCGTCGACGTCGAGGACCCAGTAGCGCTCGACCACGCCCGGGTCGGCGATCCAGTGACGGCCACCCTTGGTGGTGGTCTCGAAGATGGTGAGGCGCTCCTGCCGGCAGGTGCTGTAGTCGAGATCGGTCGGAGCAGTGAGCTCTACGTAGATGCCGTCGTATCCGCCGAGCGTTACCGGAACTGCCCGCGAGGTCTCCGTCCTCCGCTGCGCCGCAAGCGCTTCGACCCAGATGTCCGGGAACTTGAGCTTCCGAGTGTCGAAGGTGCCCTTCCTGTTGCACGGGTCCAGGTAGACCTCATCGACGGTCCAGTAGCCGAGGATCCAGCCGCCGTCCTCGGGGGACGCCCAGATGTACTCGCCGCCGCCGTTGAGCCCCTCGGGGAGGTCGACCACTGCCAGCGGGACATCGCGCGAACCCGATGCGGTGACGGCCCAGCGACCCGGTTCCAGGTCGGCGCGGCTGGTCGGGCCGAGGAGCCTGTAATCGGAAGTCTCGTCTGTGGTCGATGTTGCGGCCGTCGACGGACCCGCCGGTGAGGACTCGGCCGACGGAGTCGACTGCTCGCCTGTGCTGGAGATGGAGTCGTCGCTGCAGGCGCTGAGTAGGAGGGCGGTGAGGGTGGCGAGGACCGCTCCGGCGGTGTGCTGTGTCTTCATGGTGCTGCTCCGTTCTATGGGACTGGAATGGCTTCAGTCCCGCGCAGGCCGGTATCACGGCTCCTCCGCGCCGGTATCACGCTCGGTATCGGCCACGTTGACGGCGGTTGACAATAGGTCGACAGTCAAGGCATGGGCATCGCCGTGCTCGGTCCTCTTGAGGTCGACGGCCACCCCAACGGACTCGGGCGCAGGGATCGCGTGGTTCTCTCGGCCTTGGTCGTGCGCGCCCGCGATCCCGTTAGCACCGACGGGCTGGCCGACGCGTTGTGGGGGGAGCGGCTTCCGGCGTCCTGGTCGAAGGTGGTCCAGGGGTGTGTCGTGCGGTTGCGGAAGCGTTTGGGGACGGCGGCCATCGAATCGGGTTCGTTCGGCTATCGGCTCGCGCTGAGCGACGACGAGCTCGATCTCCGGCTGTTCGAGCGGACGCTGGAGCGAGCGCGACAGGTGCTGGCCGGGGCCGACCCAGCGCGGGCGTCGTACGTAGTCCAGGAGGCGCTCGACCTGTGGCGAGGTCGGGCCCTGGAAGACCTCGACGAGTGGGAGCCGGGGCGCGTGGAGGCGCAGCGGCTCGAGGGCCTCCAGATGGACGCCGAGGAGCTGTGGGTGGAGGCCGAGACCGGTGCCGGCCACGCCGCGGCGGTCCTGGAGCGCACCCGGGCGTTGGTGGCACAGGCGCCGTTCCGCGAGCGGCGTTGGGCCCTTCTGGCCACGGCGCTGTACCTGGCGGGCCGTCAGCGGGAGGCCTTGGAGGCCGTCAAGCGGGCCCGGGCGATGCTCGTGGGCGAGCTTGGTCTGGACCCTGGCCCGGAGCTGGTGCGGCTCGAGGAGCTGTTGCTGCGCCAGGACTCTTCCCTTGACGTCCCGGCGGCGCGGGAGATCAGTGCGGCGTGTCCGTACCGAGGGCTGTTGCCGTACGGCGCCGAGGACGCCGACTCGTTCTTCGGGCGCCAGGACGACGTGGCGGCGTGCCTGCGTCGGCTGCGCGACTCGAGGGTTCTGGCCGTGGTCGGACCCTCCGGCGTCGGGAAGTCCTCACTGGTCCGGGCCGGGGTGGCTGCGTCGCTGGGCCGCGGTGGTGCCGGGGTTCTGGTGATCACGCCGGGCACGCGTCCGCTCGACTCGCTCGCCGGTTTGAAGCCGCGTGGTCGGCAGACGCTGGTTGTGGACCAGACAGAAGAAGCCGTCACCGTGTGCGCCGACCTCGGTGAGCGGGAGCGGTTCTTCGCAGCTCTGGCCGCGCATGTGGGAGCCGGAGGTGCGCTCGTCCTGTCTCTGCGGGCCGATCACCTGGGCGACCTTGCGCCGTACCCGGACATCGCTCGAGTGCTCGAGGAGGGGCTCTACCTGCTCGGCCCGATGAGTGAGCCGGATCTGCGGAGTGCGATCGAGGGCCCGGCCCACCGGGCCGGGCTGAGGCTAGAACCCGGTCTGATCGACCTGCTGGTCGGCGAAGTCGAGGGTGAGCCGGCGGCTCTCCCGCTCCTCTCGCACGTGCTTCGCGAGACCTGGGAACACCGCGAGGGCCCGACGCTGACGGTGGACGGCTACCGGGCAACAGGCGGGATCCGGGACGCGGTCGCACAGTCAGCGGAGACTCTCTACGACTCCATGGACCACGCGCAGCGGCAGCGACTCCGCAGCTTGCTGATGCGGCTGGTGATGCCGACCGAGGACGGCGAACCGGTTCGCGCCCGCGTGGCGCGCGCCAAGGTGGCCAGCGACGATGTCCACCGTCAGCTCGTCGAGCAGCTGGTGGATGCCCGTCTGGTGAGCGTCGACGACGACACGGTCCAGATCGCACACGAGGCGCTGGTCCGGGTCTGGCCCCGCCTGCGTGACTGGTTCGACGACGATGTCGACGGACAACGCCTGCTCCGGCACCTCGCCGGCGCCGCCGATGCCTGGGACGCGATGGGGCGCCCGGGCAGCGAGCTCTACCGTGGCGCCCGGTTGACCCGCGCCCTGGAGTGGCGTGACCGCGCCGCACCGGACCTGAACGACACCGAGACCGACTTCCTCGCCGCCTCGACCGCCCTGTCGGAGACCGAGCTCCAGGCTGCCGAAGCCCGGATCGCCCGAGAACGATCGGTCAACCGCCGGCTCAGGGGGGCCCTGGCCAGCACCGGCGTGGTACTGGTCCTGGCGTTGGTGGCCGGGGTGATCGCCGTCCGGGCGGCGCATCAGGAGGAGCGGGCCAGGGGCCGCGCGGAGGCCGCGTCGGTCCGAGCTGTCGACGCGGCTGGGCTGGCGGCGGCCAGGGGGGCCAGCGCCCAGGCGCCCTTGCACGAGGACCTCGCGACCGGGCAGCTGCTCGCCGTCGCTGCCCTGGACTTCGAGACCAGCCCCCAGATGTGGGAGAACCTGGGTGCCGTCTTGACCAGGGCTGGCCCGCTCTCGGGCGTGCGCGACCTCGGCGAATCGGTGGGCAGGCCGGGCACGGCTTGGATCGCGCACATGGCGACGAGTCAGAAGGGTGGCCTGTTGGCGGCGACCCTGGCCCAGGAGGGCGTGCGGCTCTTCTCCACTCCCGACCTCGCGCCCCTCGAGTTCCCAAGCTATGGCCCGAGCCCTGCTGTTGCGCTGTCGTCAGACGGCACGCAACTGGCCGTCGCCGAGGACGGCGTCGAACCGGCCATCCGGCTGTATGACCTGCCGGGCGGCGCCCTCTCCCAACGCCAGGTGGGAGGGCTGCCAGCGGGCCGCGTCGACTACTCATCCCTCGACTTCAGTGCGGATGGGACGCGGATCAGGGCGGAGATCCTGCGCCCGGAGGAGCGGGGTCCGGTGGACAATCCCGTCGGAACCGCCGTGGTCTGGGACGTGGCTCGCCCTTCGCGACCCGTGTTCGTCGGGCGATTTCCGTTCCGAGGGAGCACGGCCCTGAGCCCCGATGGCCGGCGTCTCTACGTCGCAGGCGCGGACGCCCAGGCATTGCGCGCGTACGACGTCGACTCCGGCGCCCTCGTCCGGTCCGCCGAGTCCGCCACTGTGGCGAGCCTCGGCGCGAACGCGATGGAGCTCAGCCTCGACGGTGCCACCCTCGCCGTCGCGACCGGCAGGCAGATCCTGCTGTTCGACGCCCGGACGCTGAAGCGCACCGGACAAGCGCTGCGCGCCCACACGGCTCGCGTGGACGATGTCAGCCTCGCCCCGAACGGAAGACTCCTCGTCTCGGCGTCCGAGGACCGCTCCGCGATCCTCTGGGAACTCCCCTCGGGTGATGCGCTCCACCGCTTCGTCGGCCGGGACAGCCTCCGCAATGCTGCCTTGGGAGCCCACAACCGAACGGTCTACGCGGCCGGGGGCGACGGCCTGATCCTCGCCTGGAGTGTGACCGGGACCAGTCGGCTGTTGACGCTGGGGGAGGGTGCGGGCGCGAGGGGACGACAGCTCTACAGCGCGTCGATCCCGGCACCGGACGGCCGCACGATAGCCCGAGTGGCAGCCGGGAAGTTCTGGTTCGAAGACACCAGGACCGGCGGCACGACACGCCGCGTGCCCACTGTCGAGACGGGTTTCGCCTGGTCGCCGGACGCCCGGTGGTTGGTATCGACCGGCCCCCACGGCGTCGTGACAGTTTGGGAGGCGGCTACGGGCACGGTTCTCGCCCGCAGGACCGCAGTGCGGTCGTCAGAAGAGGTGCTGGTCGCCTTCAGCCCGGGCGGCGACAGGGTCTATGTCGGTTCGGCAACGACCCTCATGACGCTGGACCGGAAGACTCTGCGTCCGGCGTACGACGAGGTCGTGCTCGACGACAGGCCGACCGCGATCCTGCCCCACCCCGGTGACGGTTCGGTGGTCATCCTGATGCAACAGGGACGGCTCCTGCGGGTGGAGCCGGAGACCGGCGCGATCTTGAGCAGTGTGCCGCCGGGATCGCTGGAGACCGAGGATGGGGGCGCGGTGTCACCCAGCAGGTCGTTGATGGCCGCCGCAGACGAGCACTACAACGTGCGACTGCTGGATCTCGAGACGCTGGAATGGATCGGCACCGACGCGCACATCCCGGGGGATCACCTCACCTACGCCCCCGACGGGAGCCAGTTCGCCGCCCTCCAGGCAGACCGGATCCGGGTCTGGGACGGCCGGACCGGCGACTACCAGACGAGCCTGGCCCTGCCCACAGACCTGACCGCCGACCCGTCGATCTCCTACCTGCCCGACAGTTCCGGACTGCTCGTCACCGCCAATGACGGGAGAACCTGGCAGGTGAACACACGCATCAGCACGTGGGTAGAGCGAGCCTGCAGGATCGCCGGCCGCAACCTGACCCAGGCGGAGTGGCAGCAGTTCTTCCCAGGTTCGTCCTACCGGCTCACTTGCCCGCAATGGCCCGCGGGCAGCTGAGACCGCGCAATGCCCCCGGGGTGCTCTGCGCCTACTCGCACTTTTCGCAGGACTGACCGCTTGGGCTGCGGGGGAGGGGCTCGGTCCGGCTAGACCCCTGGCATGACTCAGTTACTGCCCACTGCCGGCCCCTCCGCACCTCGTCCCCGTCCGTGATGCCCTGCTCGACACCAGGGAGTGGGACTGGCTGACCGAGGACGACACGGCACGCGGGACGCCGCGATCCTGCTGATCGGGTTCGCCGGCGCCCTGCGCCTCTCCGAGCTCGCCGCCCTGACCCTGGCCGACCTCGAACCCAAACTCACCGAGGCTCTGCAGCGGCTCGCGCTCCTAGCGAGTCCTGACGGCGTCGTGGGGACCGGTTTCGTGCCACCAGGACGAGTGGCACGGCGATCAGGACCAGTCCGGCGACATGCATGGCGGTCTCCGCGCCGATGAGTGCGATCACAGCGCCGCCGGTGAGCATCCCCACCGACGATCCGCCACTGCCGGCCACGTGCTGCGCCGCGAACGCCGTCCGGCGCTCTTCGCCGCTCGTTTGCTCGGCGATCACCGCGTTCAGTGCGGCGAGCCCGAACGGGGTCACAAAGCCGCCGACCGAGGACACCAGGGCGAGTGCGAGCAGTGAGCCGTCGACCCACGGTAGCGCCGTGAACGTGGCTCCCAGCACGATCCATCCGGTGACCATCGTCGGCACCCGTGGCAGGCGCGTCACTACCACTGGGGTTGCCGCCGAGCCGGCCAGCGAACCGATGCCGTAGCCGGCCATCCCGGCCGCGACCAGTTGTCCCGGCCGACCCGTCTCGGCGCCGAGGATGGCCAGGCCCAGCGCGAACGCGAACCACCAGAACCAGCCCACCGCCGCCATCGCGATCCCGTCGGCGACGACGGGATGGGCGCGCAGGACTTCTCGCGCCCGGCGTGGAACCCCACCCGCCGACCCCCGCTGCAGGGCGTACCGTCCGACCCTCGCCACGAGCACGGCTGCCAGCAGCACGGCGATGGTGTCCGCCCACATGAGCGGCATCGCCCCGTGCTCAGTGACGACCCATGCGGCGACTGGCGGGCTGGCCACCATGCTTATCCGATGAGCAAGGTCCTGCCAGGACAGGGCTCGAACGGCGACACCGGGTCCGATCCGGTCTCCGAGGTCGGCGAGCATGGCGCGCGTCGCCGGACCGGCCACCGAGGTGGCTGCGCCGACGATCAGGCCGCCGAAGCACAGGTGACCGATGGTGAGGTTGTCTAGCGTCGCGGCCACGGCCACAGTGACGTAGCCGAGTGCCTGAACGACGAGGACGGTGGCCAAAGCCGGTCCGGAGGTCAGCCGGTGGCGGAGCCTCGCCGACCACCACGGCGACGTGAGGAGAGAGAGACCCGAGCAACCGGCGACCAGCCCGGTGGCCCACACCGAGCCCGTCTGCTGCAACGTGATCAAGGGCAAGGCGACCTCGGTGAGTCGCAGGCCGGTCCAGCTGACGAAGTGGGCTATCAGGATGCGCAGCACGTCTCTTCTCACCCCTCGAGAGTGGAGGAGATGGCCCTGCCGCGGTAGCGAGGAGTTCCTGGGCGGATCCCATAGGCTGCACTTATGGCATCATACTCCAGAGGTTGCAGACCTGCGCTTGGTCGACGCCATCGCGCGGCACGGTTCACTGGGCGCGGCGGCGAGAGAGCTGCTGGTCAGCCAGCCGTCAGCCAGTCAGCGCCTGGCCGCCCTCGAGAGACGGTGTGGCGTGCGGCTGTTCGACCGGGACAACACCGGAGCGCGCCCTACGGCCGCCGGCCAGGAGATGGTGGCCGAGGCGCGGCACATCCTCGGGCACCTGGAACTGCTCTTCGAACGCAGCAGGGCAGCCGCCGAGTCCGAGACCATCACGGTGGGCACCATTCCCAGCCTCGCCATGCTGGTCTTCCCCGCCCTCCACCTGGCCCTGCCCCACCTGCGCACCAGCCAGGCGGTCGACCACGGCCCCCGGCTCGTCGATTGGGTGGCCGAGGGCTCGCTCTCCGCAGCCTTCGTCGCGATCGCTGGGCAGATCGAGCTTCCGAAGGGCGTGACCAGCCAGGTGGTCGGTGTTGACCGGATCGGAGTCCTGGCGCCTGCCACGTGCGACCTGCACTCCACCGACCGTCGGGAGTTCGCCGGCAGGACGGTCGTCACCTACACCACCGACTACTCGGGGGAGGAGCTCGACGGGCGCGTCGTCGCCCTGGGAGCCACGCCGTACAGGGCCGCGACGGCCGAGACGGCGGTGCGGCTGGGGCGCCTCCTGGGCTACCCCGTGGTCATGCCGCGGTCCCTGCTGCGGACGTATCTCGCCGACGGCGACCGCGAGCTCGTCACGCCCCGGTTCGGCGGCCCGCGAGTGTCTTTGGTGACCCGGGTCCCGACCGCGCCGTACTGGAAGAGCGCACTGCCCGTCGTCGGCAAGGAGATAGGACTGTCGGGGGTCTCTGCTCACACCTGACCGGATCGGCGCGGCTAGGTGGTGATTCTCAGCCATGAACTGGGCTTATAAGTTTCAGTTTGAAACTGGAACGAATTGCGGTACAGTTGGTTCAGGCAAGGCGAAGGTCTGTTATCCCGAGGCACACTGATCGAAAGGCACACCTCATGAGCACGCCCACGTTTCGTCCGAAGTACGTCTCGTTCGACTGCTACGGCACCTTGATCAGCTGGCCGATGACGCCCATCACCAAGGAGCTGGTCGGCGACCAGATCCCTGCGGAGCAGTGGGACCAGTTCGTGAGGGAGTTCCGTGGCTACCGCTACGACCAGGTGCTCGGTGAGTACTACCCCTACGAGCAGGTGCTGCAGGACGCCTTCGACCGGGTCTGCCGCAAGTGGAGGATCGAGTCGGACCCCACCGCGGGGAAGCGGTTCGCTGACGGGGTGCGGAGCTGGGGTCCGCACCCGGACGTGGTCGCGCCGCTGAAGAAGATGGGCGAGCACTACAAGCTGGTGATCCTCTCCAACGCCGACGACACCTTCCTCAATGAGAGCGTGCCGCGGCTGGAAGCGGACTTCCACGCCGTCTTCACCGCGGAGGAGGCCGGCTTCTACAAGCCCCGCTACGCCGCGTTCGAGTACATGCTCGACCAGCTGGACGCCAAGCCGGAGGACTTCGTGCACGTGTCATCGCACACCCGCTATGACCCGCTGCCGATGCACGACATGGGTTTTCGCAACCTGGTGCTGCTGGATCGTGGCTACGACCCGGTGCCGCCGGGCTACGGCCTCGTGACGGTGAAGTCCCTGGACGAGCTCAACACGATGCTCGGCATCTGAGCCGACTCACACGAGCCCGCACTCCACTGCTGCAAGAGGTTCCACCGACCGAACAAGACAAGGTGACGTCCCGATGACTTCGATGCTGAGTCGAGCGATCGACAGCTACCCCAACCGGTTCGACCCCGGTGTACTGAGCGCATTGCCCGAGCACCTCCAAGAGACCATCCGACGGCGGAACGAGGTGCTCGGTCCTGGCTACACGCTGATCTACAGGGAGCCTGTCGAGTTCGTATCCGGTTACGGAGCCCACTTGCTCGACCACGAGGGGCATGACTACCTCGACGCCTACAACAACGTTCCGTGCGTTGGGCACGCCCACCCCCGGGTGGTCGAGGCGGTCTCCCGCCAGATGGCGGCAGTCAACACCAATACGCGTTACGTCCAGGAAGCGCTGGTCGACTATGCAGAGCGGCTTCTGGCGACGTTCCCAGATGAGCTGTCAAAGCTGAGCCTTGCGTGCAGCGGGTCGGAGGCCAACGACCTCGCGATGCGTGTGGCGAGATTCCACACCGGTGGCGAGGGCATCATCGTGACTCGCTGGGCCTATCACGGCATCACCCGCGAAGTTTCGAGCTTCTCGCCGTCTCTGGGCAAGGGTTCACCGCTGGGACCGAACGTCCGACTCATCGATCCTCCTGACCCGCGACTCGTTGGGTCCGGATCCACGCTGGCCGAGCACATGCGCAACCAGGTGCGTGGCGCGATCGATGACCTCGAGCGCCACGGTTTCCGGCTCGCGGCGCTGGTCACCGACTGTGCCTACAGCAGTGACGGAATCTTCACTGACCCGGTCGGGTACATGAAGGCGGTAGTGGAGGAGGTCCATGCGGCCGGTGGTGTCTACATCGCGGACGAGGTGCAGTCTGGATTCGCCCGGCTCGGGGATTCCATGTGGGGCTTCAGCCGACACGGGGTGCTGCCGGACATCGTCACCATGGGCAAGCCGATGGGCAACGGAGTGCCGCTCTCGGGTGTGGTCTTCCGCCCCGAGGTCTCCGAGGAGTTCGGGCGGAACGTGCGCTACTTCAACACCTTTGCCGGCAGCTCGATCCCCGTGGCGGCAGGGGCTGCGGTGCTGGACGTCTTCGAGGAGGAGAACGTGCAGCAGCGCGTTCTCGAGAACGGCAAGGCGCTGCGCGCCGGGCTCGAGGAGATCACGCACGCGTCGCCGTACGTCGCTGAAGTGCGCGGCAGCGGTCTGTACGTCGCCGTGGAGATCGTCAAGGACAACCAGACGCTGGAGCCTGACCGCGCACGAGCCGAGGACGTCATCAACGACATGCGCGATCGTAGAGTTCTCATCAGCGGCACTGCCACGGGGGCGAACGTTCTGAAGATCCGTCCTCCGCTGGCCTTCAGCTCCGCCGATGTGACCCGGTTCCTGGAGACTTTCGCCGAGGTCGCGAAAGACCGTCTGTAGCAGGCTGGCTGAAGGGACTGACAGTGAACGCCTCACCGCCCTCGGGTCCCGCTCAACGGCTCTTCGCCGAAAGCGGCCTGGGGTCCCCTCATGAGCCCATCGACGTGGTGGTGGTGAGCAGCCTCCTTGAGAGGCATTACCACCTCACCGGACGTCTCCAGCCAGTGCCGACGGAGAAGGACGACACGTTCAGACTCAGGACCGAGCCGACCGACTTCCTGGTGAAGGTTTCACCACCCGATGAGGCACCGGCGGTTGTCGGGCTGCAGACCGCCGCGATGCGCTTTCTCGAAGGCGCCGCCCCGGAGCTGCCCGTCCAGCGGGTGAGGTTGGCGGTTGACGGAAGCGACAACGTGGTCATCGAGACAACCGACGGCAGGGTTCGAATCCTGCGGGTGTTCACCTTCGTCGAAGGTGCGCTCTGGGCTCAGACGGACCCAGGCGGTGAGCAACTCGCCAAGGTGGGCGAGATCCTCGGGCGAGTCGACGCGGCACTTGAGGCGTTTGCGCATCCGGCGGACCAGCGAGGACTGGCTTGGGACCTTCGGCACTTCCACGATCTGACGGCGCTCGTCGGGCACACGCCGAAGGCCGAGCACCGTGGGCTGGCTGAAGCGGTGTTCCGGTTGTTCGAGGCAACCATCGTCCCGAGGCTGAATGACCTTGAGACGCAAGTAATCCACGGTGACTACAGCCCGTACAACGTGGTCGTCGACGAACAGAGCGACGACTACGTCACCGGCGTCATCGACTTCGGTGACACCATGCGTAGTGCGGTGATCTTCGACCCCGCGGTGGCCCTGGCGAACCTTGTCGGCCGGACGCCGGATCAGCCCTGGCGGGATGCCTGCGCCTTCGTCGCTGGCTACGAAAGGGCGCGGCCGATCAAGGATCGGGAGCTACCGTTGCTGCCGGTTGCCGCGTTGGCACGGCTCACCCTGCGCGCGCTGATCACGAACTGGCGCGCGGAGCGCGTACCAGAACGGCGCGACTATCTCCTGGCCCATGCCAAGGATGACTGGATCAACGTGGAGCGGTCCATCGCCGTACCGATGGAGGACGTCATTGCGCAACTCCGGGCGGGCCGCGCCGCGGTCGGCTCGCTCGGCGAATCGGGCTCGGTATGGTCGTGAGGGTGATCGGCAATCCCACGTCACGCGACTACAACAAGGCGTCGGTCCTTGATGTAGTCCTCTCCCGAGCGCCCTTGACGCCCAACGAGCTCATCGAGCTGACGGGCTTGAGCAAGGCCACGGTGTCTCGAGCAGTGGAGGAGCTTCGGGCAGATGGCTTCGTAGTCAACGGCGGAGTGTACGAGGTCACCGGCCGTGGCCGTCGGTCTACCAATCTGGACGTTCCCGGCACGACGGGACACGTCGTCGGTATCAGCTTCGGCGTGCAAAGCACCTGTGTCCTTGTGGCCGACCTGCGAGGTCGCGAGATCCAGCACGTCCTCGTGCCCACGGTGGACCACCCGGAGGTCAGGAAGGCCGCGGAATGGCTGGTCGACTTGATGGCCGAGGCCAGCAAGTCCGCCGAAGGGCCATTGCGCCAGATCGTTGTCGCGGTGCCCGGCCGTGTACGGACCGGCACGGAGATCTTCGGTCCAGCGGAGGCAATGAAGACGTTCGCGGGCTCTGGTCTCCAGCGAACCCTTGCAGACCTGGTCAACGCGCCGGTGCTCCTCGACAGTGACGCCAATGCATCCTTGCTCGGGATCCTCACCGAGGACGCCACTCTCGGTAGTGCCGCGCTCTTCAGCTTCAGCAGCATCCTGAACTTCGCCAGTTGCACAGAACACGAGCTCGTCCGGGGACGTACGCCTGCCTTCGGCGATATCGGTGTGCTCTTCTCTGGGGTTGGCAACGAGATCCTCGATGGGCTGCTGAGCACGAGCGGTCTTCTTCGGTTTGCCCAAGGGCGGGGACTCGACCTGGAGCGCATCGAAGATCTGTGGCTGCAACCGCACGACGAGGTGTCGCGCGCCGACGTGCTGGATGCGTTCACCACGGCGATAGTTACTGCTGTCAGTGCCGTAGCAGTCACGCTGGACCCGGAGTCGGTCTTCTTCATGGGTCGATTGCGGCCGCTCGTGGACGAAGTCCTTCCCGAGGTACGAAGACGGCTCGACAGGAGCCTTGCGACGGTCCCAGAGGTCAAGGCGCCGACGCAGGTGCTCGGTCTGTCGGTGGCACGAGGAGCGGTATACGCGTGCCTGGGGATGGCTCGGGACCGACTACGAGACGCGGTGCTGGAGGCACGTCGCCAGGGCCGACACACGGAGCAGTCCGCGCCTGCCTTCTGAGTCGCCGAGTCCCAGAGCCTCCGTGCTCGGCTCCGCGGGCTCTACTTCACGTGGTCTTTGAACTTGTAGTAGGCGCCGGCGAAGGGCAGGAACCAAGGGGGACCGAAGTGACCGGGGATGCGCCGGAACTCGAAGTCGCTCCAGATGTTCGCCTGCGGCACGCCGGACATGTACTCGGCCATCTGGCGCCCCATGTAGGTGGCCATCTGGACTCCGTGCCCGGCGTACCCCATGGAGTAGTAGACGCCGTCGTGTTGGCCGGCCTTGACCATCCGGTCGAGGGTCATGTCGACCAGACCTCCCCAGCAGTAGTCGATCCTGGCGTCGGACAGCTGTGGGAAGATGTGCACCATGGCATCGCGGAGAAGCTTGCCGCTCTTCTCATCGGACTGCGGGTTGGACATCGCGAAGCGTGCTCGGCCGCCGAAGAGCAGGCGGTTGTCCGGTGTGATGCGGAAGTAGTTCAGCAGGTTCTTGGAGTCCGAGGCCACCCGTCGGGTGGGCAGCAGGTCGTCGCACACGCTCGCGTCGAGCGGTTCGGTGGCGATGATGAAGCTGCCGACCGGAGCGATGCGGACCTGGTGCCAGCGGAACGGCCGGCGGGTGTACGCGCCCGTCGCCAGGAGAACCTGGTCCGCCTGGATCCGGCCTCGAGCGGTCTCGAGCTCGTGACCGGAGCCGAGCTTGGTCAGCCCCTGCACCGGCGCCTGCTCGTGGATCGTCACGCCGGCACGCTCGGCTGCTTCGCCGAGCCCCCGGATGTACTTGCCCACGTGGAGACTGGCGCTCCTCGAGTCGACCATTCCACCGTGGAAGACGTCCGATCCGATCTCGTGACGCAGCTCTGCCTTCGGGACCAGCTGCGTGTCCGACCCCAGGCGGGTGTTCAACAGCTCGGCGGTCTTCTCGAATCCCTGGACGTGCGCCGGCTTGGACGCCAGGATCAGCTTGCCGGGGCGCGCGAAGTCGCAGTCGATGCCTTCCTCCGTGACGAGCTTCTCGATCAGGTCGACCGCTTGGCCGTACGTGCGGTACAGCGACGCCGCCTTGTCGAACCCGAGCTTGTCCACTGCGTCCCGAATGCCGATCGACATGCCGGTGGTGGCCATGCCGCCGTTGCGACCCGAGGCGCCGAAGCCCACCGAGTGCTGCTCGAACAGGTGCACCTTGACTCCTCGCCGAGCAAGATGCAGCGCCGTCGCGACACCGGTCAGGCCACCGCCGATGACAGCGACGTCGGTGTGTCCGTCCACGGTGGTCGTCGACCGCTCCGGGGATCCCTTGGGCGCGGTGTCGAGCCAGTAGGACGTGAACTTCATGCGCGCTCCTCGAGAGAATCTGTTGTTGACAGTCAGCGACAGTACACGTATGGTCGACAATCGACAAGAGGGTGCGTCCAGCACTCAGGGAACGAAGACCTGGAGGACCACATGGGGTTCGACGTCAAGCCGAAGTTCGTGACGTTCGACATGAACGGAACACTGATCAGGTTCGCCATCAACGATGCGATGCGTGAGGTCCTGGGCGACCGGCTGCCGGCCGAGGTGGCCGATGACTTCCTGCATGCTTGCAAGGCGTACCGGATCGACGAGTGCATGGGCGACTACAAGCCGTTCCACCAGATCGTCGCCCGGTCCATGGAGCGCGCCTCGCGCTGGGTGGGCCTGGAGTACCGCGAGGAGGACGCGCGGGCGGTCTACGAGATCATCCCGACCTGGGGTCCGTACCCGGGTGTGACCGAGGCGCTGAACCGGCTGGCCGAGGCGGTCCCGCTGGTGATCATCACGAACAGCGACACCGCGCATGCCGAGCGTCTGGCGAAGAACCTCGAGGCCCCGTTCGAGGTGGTCATCAGCGCCGAGGAGATGGGCACCTACAAGCCGCGGCTCCGTGCCTTCGAGTACCTGTTCGACAAGCTGGGCGTGAGCCCCGACGAGCTCGTGCACGTCTCCGCCAGCCCGATGTACGACCACCGCACGGCGGCCATCATGGGCATCAAGAACAAGGTGTACGTCGACCGTGGCTTCGAGCACGACGAGCACTGGCTTGGCTACGAGCGGATCACCGACATCGCCGACCTGCCCGTCCTCTTTGGCTTGCCGCGTCCTTGAGCTCGGTATGGTCGACAGCGAGAGGTCGGGGATGAATTCCAAGTTCGAGTGGTTGGAGCAGCGGACGACGACCCCGGATGGGGTCTACCGCGTGCTGCGCGCCGCCATCCTCGACGGAACCGTGTCCCCCGGCGGGCAGCTGCGCGAGGCGCATATCGCGGCTGATCTCGGGATCAGCCGGTCCCCGCTCCGCGAGGCGCTGACCAAGCTCGAGGAGGAGGGGCTGATCGTGAAGATCCCCTTCCGCGGGGCTTTTGTGGTGGAGGTAAGCGCTCAGGACGTCGCTGAGATCGCCTCGATCCGCTTGCTTGTCGAACCGTACGCCGGGGAGCTCTCTGCGGAAGCGCTCCGTGGGCCGGAACAGTCCACGTTGATGCAAACCATCGAGGACCTCAACAAGGCCACGAGGGACAACGACATCCCGGCCAGCATCGACGCGCACCTTCGCTTCCACAGGCTCTTCTACGACCTCTCGGGACACAGCGTTCTGCAGAGCCTGTGGAACGGCTGGGAGCCCAAGCTCCGTCTCTACCTCGCGGTCGACCATCGCTCGTACAGCGACCTGCATGACATCGCCGTCGAGCACGAGCGGCTGGCTGCGATCGCCCTGGAGGGTGACGCGGATGGGTTCCGGAAGGAACTAGCGCGCCACTTCCCATCGGCGCTGCGAGCCCGGGCCTAGCCACAGGAACGCGCGTGCCGGCAGGGCTATCCCGCCCGCCGCCCCTGGTCGTCAATCGGCGAACAAGTGGCTCATTTTCGACTTCGCCCTCGGCGACTAATGGAGAGCTGAACATAATATGTGCGAGATTCACACCAAGTCCGGTTCGGCTGTTGAGCGGCTGCACGCCCTCGGTCTCGACCTTCCCGGCGTCGGTGCCGACTCGAGGTACGTCAACCACCGCAGCGTTGACTCCAGCATCTACGTGGCCGGGCAGCTGCCGTACAAGGACGGCGAGCTGCTGGGACAGGGCACGGTTGGCCGGGAGATCGAGCTGGAGACGGGCCGGGACCTCGCGCGCCAGGCTGCGCTGAACGCGCTCGCGGTGGCTGCGGACGCGGTGGGAGACCTGGACCGGGTTCGGATCGTGCAGATGCTGGTGTTCGTGGCCAGCACGCCGGAGTTCGGAGAGCAGTCGCGGGTCGCTGACGCGGCGAGTGAGCTCCTCATCGAGGTGCTGGGTGAGAACGGCCGGCATGCCCGTACGGCGATCGGCGTGGCCGGTCTGCCGCGGAACAGCCCGGTCGAGATCCAGATGGTCTTGACGGCGGTGAGTGCAGCATGCACCGGCTCCAACTAGCACTCGACGCTCTAGTCGATCGAGTGGATACCCCCTCGCCGATCGTGCTGGTCGACGTCATGCAGCGCAACATCGACCGGATGCAGACCTTCGCCGCCGAGCACGACCTGGACGTGAGGCCGCACGTCAAGACGCACAAGTGCGTGGAGATCGGCCGGCGCCAGGTGCAGTCGGGAGCCGTCGGAATCACAGCCGGCAATGTCGGCGAGGCCGAGGTGTTCGCCGCAGCCGGCTTCGACGACATCTTCCTCGCCTACCCCGTCTGGCCTTCGGGCACGAAGGGAAGGCGGATCCGGCGGCTGGCCGAGACCACCCGGCTCCGGGTGGGGGTCGACAACGTCGCGGCGATCGAGGCCCTCGCTGACGCGATGGGGGATGAGCCGGACCGGCTCCAGGTCGTGGTCGAGGTCGACTGCGGCGCCCGTCGTTCCGGGGCGCCGCCCGAGGTCGCCGGCGACCTCGCCCGTGCCGCCCGCAAGCGCGGGCTGCTGCCGGTCGGGGTCTTCACCTATCCGGGTCACGGCGGTGCCAGCAGGGACGCACGGGAGCGTGCGGCGCACGACCAGCAGGCCGCGCTCGCTGCGGCGGTCCGCAGTCTCAGCGAGGTCGGGGTAGCAAGCGAGGTGGTCAGCGCCGGCTCCACGCCGACCATCGAGTTCTCCACCGACAGCCTGATCACCGAGATCCGTCCGGGGGAGTACGTCTTCTGCGACCTGGACAACACCCGGCTCGGCGCCTGCGCCGAGGACCAGATCGCCCTCTTCGTGGCGGCCACGGTGGTCAGTGACTGGGTTCCCGACCAGGCCATCCTCGACACCGGCACCAAAGCCCTCGGCCGCGAAGGGAACCCGGACAAGGGGTACGGCGGGATCGCCGGCACGAAGGCCGTCTTGACGAAGCTCAACGAGTACCACGGGTTCATGACCGTTCCGGCCGGCGAGCGCCGGCCCAGCGTCGGCACCGTGGTCCCGGTGGTGCCCAACCACGTCTGCCCAGTCGTCCTCAACTTCGAGGAGCTGATCGTCACCGACAGTGCGGGCACATCGCTGCAGCGGTGGCCGGTCGACGCCCGAGGCTTCCTCAGCTGACAGCCGGGAAACGAAACTCGCACCCAGGCCCGCCCCCCACGATCCACTTGTAAGGAGTAGCTGAGATGAGACTCGAGAAACTCACCGCACTGGTCACCGGCGCCAGCAGTGGAATCGGAGAGGCGGTGAGCTCCCACTTCCGCCGTGAGGGCGCGCGGCTGCTGCTGACCGGTCGCAGGGAGCAGCTCGACACCGCCGAGCCCGAGGATCTCTACGTCCCGGGGAACCTGAATGACGAGGCGTTCGTCGCGGCGCTGGCCCACCAGGCCGCGGAGTCCTTCGGCACCGTCGACGTCGTCGTCCTCAACCACGGCCTACAGGTCAGCAGCCCGCTGATGGAGATGGCGTACGACGACGCGAAGGACGTGCTCCACAGCAACCTGCTCAGCGCGTTCCTGGTGATGAAGCACTTCGCGCCGCTGATGCCGGCCGCAGGAGGCTCGTTCGTCTGCGTCGGCTCACGGCTGGGCATGGTGGGCAAACCCGAGGAGGTTCTGTACTCGGCTGCCAAGGGTGGCCTGATCATGCTCGCCAAGGGCGCGGCGATCGAATGGGCCGCACGCAACATCCGCGTCAACGTGGTCGCTCCCGGCCTGACCGCCACCCCGATCATCGAGGCATCGTTCCAGCGCAGGCCCGACCCCGAGGCCTACCGCCGCGAGCGCGAGGCCCAGATCCCGCTCCACCGCCTCGCCACCCCCGAGGAGATCGCCGACGCCGTCCTGTTCCTCGCATCCTCGGAGTCGTCCTACATCACCGGAGCGGTCCTCCCCGTCGACGGCGGCTACACCGCCTTCTGAGCTTGCTGATCGGCACCACCGCCATGGCCATTGACAGCGAAATGGTCGGGACGCAGGCTCGACATGGTGCAGGCTTTCTCCGAGGGCGTCCCGAGCGGAAGCGGTGGGCATCGCGTGTGAAGACTCAGAGAGCATTGCCTGCGGAGCTGACCAGCTTCGTCGGACGCCGCCAGCAGCTGGGGGAGATCCGCCGCATGCTGTCCAGCAGTCGGCTCCTGACCCTCACCGGCGTGGCAGGTACGGGGAAGACCCGGCTCGCGCTGCGAACGGCCGCGGAGATGCGCCGAGCCTTTGCGGACGGGGTGTGGTTCGTCGAACTGGCGGCGCTGAGAGACCCGCAGCTGTTGCCGCACACGATCGCCAGCGCACTGGATCTTCATCACCTGTCCGGAAACCCGCTGGCTGATCTGTCGGACCACCTCCAAGACAGGCAGCTGCTCTTGGTGCTGGACAACTGCGAGCACCTGACCGACGCCTGCGCAGTAGTGGTGAGCAAGCTGCTGGCCGAGGCACCGGGCCTTCGCGTTCTGGCCACAAGTCGGCACGCACTCGATGTCGAGGGTGAGCAGGGACTCGCAGTGCCACCTTTGTCGATCCCGAGCGATGCTGCCGTCTCCGCCGGCGAGGCGCCGCACCATGAGTCGGTGACTCTCCTCGTGGACCGGGCCAAGGCGGTGGATCCCCACTTCGAGATCACCGAGGAGAACCGGGAGGCGGTCTTCGAGCTCTGCAGGCGGCTGGACGGCCTTCCGCTGGCCCTCGAGCTCGCGGCGGTCTGGCTGCGTGCTCTGTCGCCCGCTCAGATCCTGGACCGGCTCCAGGACCGGTTCCAGCTGCTCACCACCGGGCGCCGTGGGGGGCCTGCACGGCATCAGGCACTGGACGCCGCCGTCGCCTGGAGCTTCGACCTGTGCTCTCCCGAGGAGCAGCTGCTGTGGGCGCGCCTGTCTGTCTTCTCGGGCGGATGCGACCTGGAGGCGGTTGAGGGGGTCTGTGCCGGCGACGGCGTCACCCGCGAAGCCGTGCTCCCGCTGCTGGCCGGGCTGGTGAACAAGTCCATCGTCGTCCGCCAGCACGATGTGGAACAAGGAGCCTCCTGGTACCGGATGCTGGAGACGATCCGCGAGTACGGCGCTCGGCGGCTGTCCTCGGTGGAGGCCCAGGCGATTCGGCTGCGGCACCGGGGCCACTACCGGACGCTCGCGAACAGGTTCTCCGCGGAGTTCTTCACCTCTCACCAAGCCGAGTGGTTCCTCCGACTGCGGCGCGAGCATGCCAACCTTCGTGCGGCCGTGGACTTCTGCCTCGCTGATCCCGGAGAGTCAGCCGCTGGTCTGGACATCGCGGCACGGCTCTGGCCCTGGTGGCACGCGGGCCACCTCCGTGAAGGAGCGCGCTATCTGGAGCGGGCACTTGACCTCGCAACCGAACCGACGCCCAGCCGGGGGTACGGACTGTTCGCGGCGAGCAACCTAGCGATCCACCTCAGCGAGTTCCACCGCGCGATGGAGCTGCTGACCGAGAGCGGCGAACTCGCAGACCGGTTCGGAGACGAGCTGTTGTCGGCCCGCGTCAAACAGTGCACAGGACATGCGCTACTGCACAGCGGGCACCCGGCGGAGGCCATGCCGCTGCTCGAGGCGGCTGGCGAGGAGGCCCGGCGGCTGGGGCAGCCAAGGGATGAGTGGCGCGCCGTGAATCTCCTCTCGCTGGCTCTGACGTTCTTGGGCGACTCGCGCGCTGAACCCGTCAGCCGGCAGGCTGTGGAGCTGGCTGAGGGGCACGGGGCAGAGGCCTCGAAGGGCTGGGCACTGTGGAGCCTGGGACTGGCGCAGTGGAGCGCCGGCCAGTACCAGGACGCCACGCGTTCCCTGCGCGAAGGCATCCAGCTCTTCCTGCCCATGCGCAACTACGACGGCGTCAGCTTCTGCGTCGAGACCCTGGCCTGGTGTGCCACATCTTCTTCGCCCGACGCGGACGCGGCGCGCCTGCTCGGAGCAGCTGACGCGGTCTGGCGCACCATCGGGGGAAACGAGTCGCAGGCGATCTACCGCGACTTCCACGTCCGATCCGAGGAGCGGCTCCGTGCGGCCATCGGAGACCAACGTTTCGAGGCCGCCTTTGCGGAAGGAGTGGCCTACCCACTCGAGCATGCCGTGGCGGTGGCGCTGGGTCAGGCTCCCGCCCAGGCGCGGTCCGATGACACCCCCAGGTCCACGGCGCGCGGCCCGAACCCGGGCGGACTGACGCGCCGGGAGTGGGAGATCGCCCAGCTGTTGGCCGAGGGGTTGAGCAACAAGGAGATCGCCACGCGCCTGGTCATCTCGCAGCGGACGGCCGAAACCCACGTCGAGAACATCCTCACCAAGCTTGGCCTCAACTCGCGGACGCAGGCGAGTCGCTGGGTCACGGATCAGCGCGAGCACCATTAGAAGCCTCCCGAAAGATTGTCAACAGTCTACAAATAGCCTACCATTGTTGGGTGAGCGTCATGGCAGCCACCGATGAAGCAAAGACACCTTCGTCACCGCGCGTCGACTGGGAGGCGAACGGGGTCTCGCTCCGGTGCGAAGTCTCCTGGCCGGCGTCGCGGCCGCCGCTGTCCCAAGTGCTGCCGATCTTCGAGCACTTCGGGCTTGATCTGGTCGACCACCGGCCCGAGGTGTCCTCGGACATCTTCGTGTTCTCGGAGGTCGAGGATGAGAGCCTCGAGGAGATGTTGCCGCTGCTCGCGGAGGCGTTCAGTGCGGCCTGGGATGGCCGGGTGGATCGTGATGAGCTCGCGGCGCTGGTTGTCGAGGCCCTCCTGAACGCCAGGCAGGTCCAGCTGGTGCGTGCCGCTTGCCAGTACCTGCGCCAAGCAGGCCTTGGTGCGAGCACGTCGTACGTGCGGGGAATCTTGTCGGCTCACCGGGACTTCGTCCGGCATTGGGTCGAGCTGTTCGAGCAGCGGTTCGACCCCGACGGTCGCCCATCCGTAGCCAACAAGCTCGCGACCTACGCCGACGCTGCGACGACGAGGGACGAGTTCCGGGTCCTGGACTGGTTCGTCGCGCTCCTGGACGCCGTGACACGCACGAACTTCTTCCGCGCCGATGCGCTGGGCGAGCCACCGGTCACGATCGTGCTCAAGCTCGACCCCGCACGGCTGCCGTTCCCGACTGATCCGCATGTACGGGTGGAGACCTTCGTGCATCATCCGGACGTCGAAGGGCTGCATGTGCGCTACGGCGCCGTGGCCCGTGGCGGCCTGCGCTGGTCGGATCGGGTCGAGGACTACCGCGACGAGGTACTGGCCCTTGCGAAGGCCCAGCAGGTCAAGAACTCCCTCATCGTTCCAGCTGGAGCCAAGGGTGCATTCGTCGTGAAATCCTCCCTGGCCGGGCTCGCGCCCGATGAGGCGGCCGTCAAGGTGCAGCGTTGCTACCGACTCTTCGTGCGCGGCCTGCTCGACGTGACCGACGCCGTCACTGACGAGGGAGTGCACGCGCCGGCCCGCGTGGTGACGGTTGACGGCCCCGACCCATACCTGGTCGTCGCCGCGGACAAGGGCACGGCGGCCTTCTCGGACCTGGCGAACGAGGAGTCCGCAGACGTCGGGTACTGGCTTGAGGACGCCTTCGCCTCGGGCGGGTCTGCCGGCTTCAACCACAAGGACCTGGGCGTGACCGCTCGCGGAGCCTGGGTGGCGGTACGTCGACATTTCACCGAGCTGGGGGTCGACCCGGAGCGGGACGAGATCACCGTTGCGGGCATCGGCGACATGTCCGGGGACGTCTTCGGCAACGGCATGCAGCTCTCCGACACGCTTCGCGTCGTCGCGGCCTTCGACCACCGGCACATCTTCCTTGATCCCACGCCTGACCCGAAGTCGTCGTTCGCCGAGCGAGCGAGGCTCGCAGCGCTGCCTGGATCGTCTTGGGCCGACTACGATCCTGCGCTGATCTCCCCTGGCGGGGGCGTCTATCCCCGGTCCGGCAGGACAGTCCCGTTGTCGGCCCAGGTGCGGGCCGCCCTCGGTGTCGACACCGACGTTCTGTCCGCCGACGAGCTGGTCCGAGCCGTCCTGTGTGCGCCGGTCGATCTGCTCTGGAACGGGGGCATCGGCACGTACGTACGAGCCTCGCACGAGTCCGATGCCGACGTGGCCGACCGGGGCAATGACCGGGTCCGCATCGCGGCGAACAGGTTGCGATGCCGCGTGGTCGGTGAAGGCGGCAACCTGGGCCTGACACAGGCCGCCCGCATCGAGTTCTCCCTGGCCGGTGGACGGGTCAACGCGGACTTCATCGACAACGTTGCGGGTGTGAACACGTCCGACCGTGAGGTCAACCTCAAGATCCTCCTGCGGTCGGTGGAGAAGGCCGGTGTCATCGACCGGACGGAGCGCAACCGGATCCTCGAGGCCTGTGGCGGCGACGTCGTACGAGAGATCCTGGCCGACAGCGAGCGGCAGACTCTCGCCCTCGGCGTCGCCGAGGCGTACGGCGTGACCGTGCTGGACCGGCACGACCAGGTGATCCGCAACCTCGAGCAGCACGGGCTCGTCCGCGCGCGTGAGCATCTCCCTGAGCCCGAGGAGATCGAGCGACGACGCGCGGCAGGTCGCGGGCTGACGCGGCCGGAGATCGCGGTGGTCCTGGCGCATGCCAAGAACCTTGTTCACGAGCTGCTGCTGGAGGGTGATGTCCCCGATGACCCTGGGGTGTCTTCCTGCCTGGCCGGCTACTTCCCGGCGTCCTTGCAAGAGCTGTATCCCGATCAGCTCTCCACGCACCGGCTGGGCCGCGAGATCATCGCCACTCGGCTGGCCAATGACCTGATCGACCGCGTGGGACCAGGGTTCATCTACCGCGTCGAGGACCGCACCGGTGCAGGCACCGATCAGGTGATCCGGTCGATCCTGGTGGTTCAGCGGCTGCTGGGGCTGGACGATCTGTGGGACGGTCTAGCGCCGTACCCCGTAGCTCCCACGATCCCCCTCAGGCATGCACTCGAGCGGGCACTTGAGCACAACGTGGCGTGGCTGGTCCGTCGGAGGAGCCGGCTAGGGCCGATCGACGACGAGGTGGCAGTCTTACAGCGTCCGGTCGCCCGCCTCCGTGAGGCCATGGCTGCTCAGCCGCCGCAGGCGGACGGGTCGCCGTTGGACGGGAGCCTCGCAGCGCTCGCCGACCTGGGTGCCTCGAGCGAGGTACTCACCGCGTGCAGTTCCGTGGCGCGGATGCAAGATGCCCTCGCCCTGGCGGCGGCGGCTGACAGCCGCCACGACGTCATCGACCTGGAGCAGGTCTACGTCAAGATCGGCGACGCGGTTGGCCTTTCGTGGCTCTACGCCACGATCCCGATCACATCGGCGGACCCGCACTGGGTACAGCTGGCCAAGGCGGCGCTCCGCGACGAACTGGCCGCGCTCACCATTGCTCTCGCCACGCACGCGATCTCATCAGGGGGTCTTGAACAGTGGACACAGGAACATCGCGATGCGTTAACCCGTGCCCGCACGGCGTACTCCGGCCTGGCCGGCAGCGCGGAAGTGGACGTGGCGATGCTCACCGTCGGCGTTCAGATCCTCCGGGACCTGTGCCACTCCGTCGGGGCGCGGCCCTGAGCAGCTTGTCTCTGCCCGAGGTCGGGTCAACTCCCGTCGGCCGCCTCGGGGTCGTGGATCTGACGGACGGAGGTGTCAGCACGGTGGTGCTCGGGGACGCCGCCTGCGGCGTGCTCGGCCTGGTAGATGGCATCGGCTACCAGCTGCCGAACGTGCTCGCTCTCGATCCGGTAGAAGACCTGGTTCGCCTGGCGGCGCGTGGACACGAGTCGGGCCATCCGCAGCTTGGCCAGGTGCTGGGAGACGCCGGGTGCCGGCTTTCCGACGGCGCCGGCCAGGTCGTTCACCGACATCTCCCCGTCGAGCATGGCCCACAGCATCTGGACACGGGTGGCGTCGGACAGCATTCGGAAGACCTCGACGGCGAGGTCGACCTGTTCCTGCGCAAGAACAGGTCGGCGGCTCCGCGTCTCTGCGTTCATGCGAAGACACTAACTCGAACCCAGGAGGAGCAGCCATGACTCAGGGCCGCCTTGCCCAGTCAGATCGGTTCACCCCACGGACGCGCCCGGTGGTGCCGCCCATTCACCAGTCGGTCACCTACTTCCTGGACGACGAGGCGTACAAGGATGTCCAGGCCGGGGGGCTCGACGAAATCTGGTACGGAAGGTTCCGGAACCCGACCGTCGACGTGACCGCTGAGGAGATTCGCCGCCTCGAAGGGGCGGAGGCGGCCTTCATGACATCTTCCGGGATGGGAGCCATCGCCACGACCCTGCTCACCCTTGTGCGGGCTGGTGACCGCATCGTCGCCGCGCGGCAGGTGTACGGCGACACGCGTGACCTGCTCGTGCGCGACCTACCGGCCTGGGGCCTGGACGTCGTCCAGGTCGACGTAACCGACCTGGAGGCCTGGCGCGAGGCGGTGGCCGACGGGCCCACTCGCGTGATGTACGTCGAGACCCTGGCCAACCCGCAGCTCGATCTGGCGGACCTGCCTGCACTGGCCGAGATCGCCCATGCTGCCGGCGCCCTTCTCGTCGTCGACAACACCTTCGCCACGCCGTACAGCGTTCAGCCGCTCTCCTTGGGCGCAGACGTCGTCGTGCACTCGGCCACCAAGTTTCTCAACGGCCACTCGGACGTGATTGCCGGGGTCGTGGCCGGCACGTTCGACCACGTGCGGGAGGTCCAGCGGAGAGTGATCACCCTCGGGACCTGCCTGGACCCGCATGCGGCGTACCTCGTCTGGCGGGGCCTGCAGACGTTCGAGCTGCGGCTGGCTCGGTCCAACGCGAATGCGCGGAAGCTCGCGCTTGCCCTGGCTGAGCGCGACGACGTCGTGCAGGTCAGGCACCCGTCGCTGTCCGACTATCCATGGGCCGCGGTGGCGAATCGGGTGCTGCGCCGTGACGGCGACCGGATCCGGGCCGGCGCCATGGTGTCGTTCACGGTGGCAGGCGGCAACCAGCGGGCTCTGCAGGTGATGCGCCGACTCGAGATCGGCTGCGAGGCGACCAGCCTCGGGGGAGTGGAGACCTTGGTGAGCACGCCGTTCAACTCCTCGCACTTCTCGCTCACACCGGCTGAGCGCGGCGCTGCCCGGATCGACGACGGGATGATCCGGGTGTCATGCGGCGTCGAGCCGAGTGAGCTGCTCGTTGACGACTTCCGCCAGGCGCTCGACACGACCAGTTGAGCATTAGGGAAGCCTTGCCTGGATTGTCAACAGTCAACAATGTGCCCTAAACTTGGCTCATGACTGAATCCACCGTGACCCCCACAGGCCTCGCCGAGGTCGGACACACCCACGCCGACGTCTCCGGCGGCGCGCTGCGCGCGTCGGTATTCGGAGCGATGGACGGACTAGTTACCAACATCGCGCTCGTCGCAGGTGTCGGCGCCGCTGGCGCCACTCCGCACTACATCGTGCTGACCGGGCTCGCCGGGCTGGTCGCGGGTGCCTTCTCCATGGCGATGGGGGAGTACACCTCGGTCCGCACCCAGAACGAGCAGGTCGACCGCGAGTGGCGGAAGGAGGTTGCCGAGATCCGCGAGAACTCCGCGGCTGAGGAGCATGAGCTCGCGGCGATGTTCGCTGCCATGGGCATGACCGAGACGACTGCGGTGACCGCGGCGCATGACATCCATCGCAGCCCGGAGCACGCGGCGCTCGTGCACGTGACCCAGGAGCTCGGACTGGACCCGCGCGACAAGCCGTCGCCACGGGTTGCGGCGATCTCGTCGTTCGTGACGTTCTCCCTGGGTGCTGTGATCCCGCTGCTGCCCTTCCTCCTGGGCTTCACCTCCCTCGTGGCCGGCCTCGCCGTCGGTGCTGTCGGCCTTTTCGTCGCCGGCAGCCTGGCCTCCTTGGCAACCGCCGTTCCCTTCTGGCTCAGCGGCCTCCGTCAGCTCGGCTTCGGGGTGTTGGCCGCGGGCGCGACCTACGCCGTGGGCCTGGCTCTGGGCACGGGAGTGGTTGGGTGAGCCCGGATCCGCGCGTGGCGCTGGTCACCGGCGGGAACCGGGGCATCGGACTCGAGATAAGCCGGCAGCTCTCGCGGCTCGGCTATCGGGTCGTCCTGACCGCACGAGACAGGCAGCGCGCGGATGAAGCCGCTCGGACCCTGGACGGATGGGGGAGCGGCGGCGTGGCCGGCATAACGATGGACATCACCGACGACGAGTCCGTGCGGTCCGGGTTCGAGGAGACGGTGAAGCTGTACGGCGCCGTCGACGTCCTGGTGAACAACGCCGGGATCGCCATCGACGGGCCGGAGCATCGGGCATCCACGCCGGACCTGCCGAAGGTGCAGGAGACGCTGGAGACGAACCTGTTCGGCGCCTGGCGGTGCGCCCGCCAGGCGGTGCCGCTGATGCGGGACCGTGGCTACGGCCGCATCGTGAATCTGTCGAGCACGATGGCCTCGCTCGAGCTGACCAAGGCGCCGAGCTCACCGGCGTACCGGGTCTCGAAGGCCGGTCTCAACATGCTCACCAAGGTTCTGGCGGCCGAGTTGGAGGTCGACGGAATCCTGGTGAACGCCGTGTCGCCCGGTTACACGTTCACCGACATGAGCCCTGATGCCGAGCGCCCCGTGGAGCAGGGAGCCGATACCCCCGTATGGCTCGCAACGCTTCCCGACGACGGGCCCACCGGTGGCTTCTTCTACGAGCGGTCGCCCCTCACCTGGTAGAAGTTAACTGTTGACAATCTTAAGTCTGCAATCCTAGTATGTATCCCAGATCACACAGAGAGGGCATCTCCATGAGCGCCGCCGAATTCAGGCCGACCTACGTCTCGTTCGACTGCTACGGGACGCTGATCGACTACAAGATCACGCCCATCACCAAAGAGCTGGTCGGAGACCAGATTCCCGCCGACAAGTGGGACAGCTTCGTTCGCGAGTTCCGTGGCTACAGGTTCGACCAGGTCAACGGTGAGTACTACGCGTACGAGCAGGTGCTCCAGGACTCCTTCGAGCGGGTCTGCCGCAGGTGGAACCTGGAGGCGGACCCGACGGCCGGGAAGCGGTTCGCCGAGGGCGTGCGGAGCTGGGGTCCCCATGCGGACGTGCCGGCGCCGCTGGCCACGATGGGTGAGAACTACCAGCTCGTCATCCTCTCCAACGCCGACGACTCCTTCCTGGAGGAGAGCGTGCCCCGTCTCGGAGCCGAGTTCCACGCCGTATACACCGCGGAACAGGCCGGCTTCTACAAGCCGAGGTACGCCGCCTTCGAGTACATGCTCGACCAGCTCGACGCCAAGCCCGAGGACTTCGTCCACGTCTCGTCGCACACCCGCTACGACCTCATGCCGATGCACGACATGGGATTCCGCAACCTGGTGCTGCTGGACCGTGGCTACGACCCGGTCACGCACGGCTACGACTACGTGACGGTCAAGTCTCTGGACGAGCTCAACACCATGCTCGGTCTCTGACCGAGGGTCCTTGCCTCACATCCCCAGTCGGCTCTCTGCGTCCACCGTCGAGAGCGACTGGGTCGCGCCGCAAACCCCCAGCCGACACAGCGTGTCTAGGCACTTCACATGAGGAGACAAAGAGCATGAGCAAGCGGAAATTTCTCACGGCGGTGGGCGTCGGGTCCCTCCTCCTGGCCACCAGCGCCTGTGGCGGCGCGGGCTCCGAGGCGAGCGACCAGGCATCGGGCGCCAAGGGAAGCTTCGCCGACGTCGCCGCCACGGTGGAGCCTGATGCTGCCGCGGTGGACCTGCTGCCTGCGGCCATCAAGCAGGCGGGCGTGATCACGATGGCCGCGGACCTGCACTATCCCCCCACGTCGTTCCTTGCCGAGGACAACAAGACGCCCATCGGCTACAACGTGGACATCGCCAAGCTGCTGGGCCAGAAGCTGGGCCTCGAGGTCGAGGTCAAGAACGTGACCTGGGACAACGTCATTCCCGGCATCGCGTCCGGACGCTACGACTTCACCGCCACCAACATGACGCCCAAGCCGGAGCGCCTCGACGTCCTGGACATGATCACGTACTGGGAGGCCGGGTCGTCGCTCATAGTGGCGAAGGGCAATCCCCGGGACCTGAGCCTTGCCGATCAGTCCGCCTGCGGCAAGACGCTCGCGGTGATGACCGGCAGCTCACAGCAGCAGGAGTACCTCCCCGAGATGTCCAAGGCCTGCGAGGCAGCCGGTGCTGACCCCGTCAAGCCGGTCGTCCTGGGCAACGTCGAGGGCGCGCTGACCCAGCTGGTCGCCAAGCGGGTGGACGGTATCTTCTCCGACACCTCGCAGCTGGCCTGGGCGGCGAAGCAGCAGCCGCAGGCGTTCGAGCTGCTTTCGCCGCAGTACCAGAAGAAGGCGGGCGACGACATCGTGGCCTTGGGCCTGCCCAAGGACTCGCCGCTCACTCCCGCGCTCCATGCGGCGATGCAGTCCCTGATGGACTCGCCGGCGTACCAGGAGACCTTGGACCGTTGGGGTCTCGGCGCCGGTGCGATCACCACGTCGGACGTCCTGGGTTGAGCAATGACTTCCACCAACGACACGGTCCGCACGGACCCCCCTAGACCGAACCTGGGGCCGTCGGACGCTGCGACCAAGCCACGGGTGCACGGGCGTGGAGCCTTCGAGTACGTCGCCTGGCTCGCCTGCGGCCTCGTCGCGCTCGGAGTGGTGCGCACTCTGTTCGCGAACGAGAACTACCAATGGGGCGTCGTGACGCAGTACCTCACTGCTCCGTCGATCCTGCGTGGCCTTGTCATGACGATCGTGCTTACCGTCCTGGCGATGTTCTTCGGAGGAGTGCTCGGCGTCTTCCTGGCGGTCCTGCGGGTCTCACCCCTGCGGCCCGTTCGGATCCTGGCGGGCGCGTACATCACGTTCTTCCGAGGCACCCCGGTGCTGGTGCAGCTGATCTTCTGGTTCAACATCGCCGCGCTGTACCCGCACCTGGCCATCGGGATCCCCTTCACCGACGTCTCGCACGACGTCGACCTCAACCGGTTGATCAGTGCGACGACGGCCGCGGTGGTGGGACTGTCCCTGAACCAGGCCGCCTACCAGGCCGAGATCGTCCGGGGCGGGTTCGCGTCGGTCGACAAGGGGCAGATCGAGGCAGCCGACTCCCTGGGCATGAGCCGGATGACGAAGCTGAGGAGAATCATCATCCCGCAGGCCATGCCGACGATCGTCCCGGCGACGGGCAACCAGGTCATCGGGATGTTCAAGGAGACTTCACTGGTCAGTGTGCTCGGGGTCGCCGAGCTGCTGCAGAGCGTGCAGCTGATCTACGCCCGCAACTACCAGACCATCCCGCTGCTCATCGTGGCCTGTGTGTGGTACCTGGCGATGACGGTGGCTCTGAGCTACCCGCAGTCGCTGATCGAGAAGAAGTTCTCGCGCACCAGAGCCAGGGTCGGCAACGAGCCGGCGCTGGTCCTCTCGCAGAGCGAACTCATGGGTGATGCCAAGTGAACGGTGACGGAACAGTATTCGCCCGCGGTCTGCGCAAGAGCTTCGGAGATCGGGTGGTGCTCGACAGCATCGACCTCGACGTCGCATGTGGCGAGATCGTCTGTCTCATCGGCCCAAGTGGGTCCGGCAAGTCCACCTTGCTGCGATGCATCGACGGGCTGGAAGAGGTCGACCGCGGTGTGCTCCGCGTCAACGGCGAGGATCTCGGGTTCCAGGAGACGCCAACGGCATATCGAGCCCTGGGTCGCAAGGAGGTGGCAGCCCAGCGGACCCGGATCGGCATGGTGTTCCAGGCATTCAACCTGTTCCCGAACATGACCGCCAGGGAGAACGTGATGTCGGGGCCGGTGCTCGTCAAGCGAGCACCGAAGGCGGAGTCAGCACGACGAGCGGACTCGCTGCTGGCCAGTGTCGGTCTCGAAGGTCACAGCGAGCACTACCCATGGCAGCTCTCGGGTGGCCAACAGCAGCGCGTCGCCATTGCGCGCTCACTGGCGATGGATCCGAACGTGATGCTCTTCGACGAACCGACGAGCGCGCTCGACCCAGAGCGTGTGGGCGAGGTGCTGGCCGTCATGAAGGACCTGGCAAGTCGCGGCATGACCATGCTCATCGCCACCCATGAGATGGGCTTCGCAAAAGAGGTTGCCGACACGGTGATCTTCATGGATGGCGGGGTCGTCGTGGAGCGCGGGGACGCGCGTGCAGTGCTGTGCGACCCACGTGAGCGACGCACCAAGGAGTTCCTCGAGAGGGTGCGCTGAGCGGGCAGCTTCCACCGACCACCTCGTCATCCCCAGGCACCCAACCCACCCATCCTCACTGTTCGGGAGACCACCACTCATGAAGCTCACGTCCTACTGGCTCGACACGGCTCCGGCCGGGCCCGACCGCTCTCGGAGCGAGATCGGCGGCCACGTCGATGTCGCGGTCGTCGGTGGCGGCCTGACCGGGATGTCCGCCGCCCTGCACCTGGCTCGCAAGGGTGCAAGCGTGGCCGTCCTGGAGAAGGAGACCGTCGGATGGGGCGCCTCCGGGCGCAACGGGGGCATGGCCACGCCGGGTCTGTCGCTCGGCATCCGCGACGCCGTGGCGAAGTACGGTCTGCCCACGGCTCGCGATCTCTACAACTCCTACTACGACGCCATCGACACCATCGAGAAGCTGGTGACTGACGAGGGCATTGACTGTGACTTCGCGAGGACCGGCAAGCTCAACCTGGCGGCCAAGCCGTCACACTTCGACGGGATGAGCCGCACGCACGAGCTCCTCACCGAACGGCTCGGCGCCAAGGTAACGCTGGTCCCGGGCAGTGAGATCCGCACCGAGATCGCCTCCGACGCCTACCACGGTGCCTTGGTCGATCCCCTCGGCGCGGGCCTGCACGTCGGCAAGTTCGTGCGCGGTCTGGGCGAGAGCGCCGCGCGCGCCGGCGCCCAGATCCACGAGAAGGCCGACGTCGTTGCGGTCAACCGTCTCGGCGGGACCCAGCACGACGTCGTCACGTCGCGGGGCCGGATCCGAGCCGACCAGGTACTCGTGGCGACCAGCGGTTACACCGGCTCCCCCTTCCGCTGGCTCCAAGTACGCATAGCCCCGGTCGGGAGCTTCATCATCGTGACCGAGCCGCTCGGCAAGGACGTGTGCGACCAGCTTCTGCCCAGACGGCGGATGGTCTCGGACTCGAAGAACCTCCTGTACTACTTCCGCATCACTCCGGACCACCGGCTCCTCTTCGGGGGACGGGCGCGCTTTGCCAAGGCTGGTCCCCGGTCGGACCAGAAGAGCGGCCGGATTCTGCGCGACGCGATGGTCTCGGTGTTTCCGCAGCTCGCGAAGGCGCGCGTGGACTACTGCTGGGGCGGTCTCGTCGACATGAGCATGGATCGGCTCGTCCATGCGGGCGAGCAGGACGGCCTGTTCTACTCCGTCGGCTACTCCGGTCACGGTGTGCAGATGGCCACCCACATGGGCATGAAGATGGCGGACTACATGGACGGTGACCTCGAGGCCAACCCCTGGGGCGATGCCCCCTTCCGGCGGATCCCCGGGCACTTCGGCCCGCCGTGGTTCCTGCCCTTCGCCGGTGCCTACTACAAGTTCAAGGACAAGGTGAGCTGAGCGACCATCGGTTGCAACTTCGCAAACGACGCATGGGGTGCAGGAATTCTGGGCACCATGCTGCGTATACTGTCGACAGTTACACAAATGATGTCCGCTTTAGGGAGTTGCTGATGGCCGCCAAGAACACCTCGCCGAGCCGGATCCCGCGCGTTACCTTCGCTGGGATGGTGGGTGAGCGGATCCGCTCCGACATCATCGAAGGGGTCCTCCGGCCGGGCTCCCAGCTCAACGAGGTGGAGATGGCGGCTGCCTTCGGGGTCAGCCGCGGCCCGGTCCGCGAGGCGATGCAGCGGCTGATCCAGGAGGGACTGCTGCGCAGCGAGCCGCATCGAGGCGTCTTCGTCCCGATCATGACCCCCGAGGACGTCGACGACATCTATCTCGTGCGTGAGGCGATGGAGACCGCGGCCGTCCGGAGGGTCACGGGCACGTCGCGTACCGCGTCGGCGTACAAGACGCTGGACAAGGTCGTGCGCGCGATGGAGGCGGCCGAGAAGGCCGATGACTGGAACTCCGTGGCCAACCGTGACCTGGACTTCCACGCCGCGCTGGTGGCGGCAGCGGACAGTCCGCGTCTGGAGCGCATGTTCACCACAGTGATCTCCGAGACCCGGCTGTGCCTCGGTGTGCTGACCACCGCGTACGACGCCCGTGGCGATCTCGTGGAGGAGCACCGCCGGATCAGCGACCTGATCCGGGACAACGACACCGAGGGTGCGGTGGCGATGCTGAAGCAGCACTTCGACGAGGGAGTAGTGACCTTGAAGCGTCGGCTCGCGGCCCGGGAGGACGCACAGGCCGGCTAGCCCGAAAGCTCGCTCCCACTACGACAGCGGGCCCGACCACCGGTGGTCGGGCCCGCTGCACTTTCGGTTCAGTGCAAGGTCCAGACCTTGCGGATCTTCTCCTTGACGTCCCACCGACCGGACCAGCCCTCCGGCTGCACGATCACGTCGCCGGCGGAGATCTCGAAGGTGCGGCCGGTCGCGCCGTCGGTGATCACCGCCCGACCGCTGACGATGTAGCAGGTCTCGGTCTCCTCGCGCTTCTCGACCGGCCATCCACCCGGCTCGCACTCCCAGACCCCGGCGCGGACGGCGCCGGCAGTGTCGAAGCGAAGGATGCCCAGCTGCGGGTCACCGGAGTCGGCCCCCGACCGCTGGCCGTTGGCCTCGAGCGGGCCGGTGACCGTCTCCGCGGGAAAGTGGACGAAAGTACTCATCGGACTGTTGCCTCCTGGGCATCGATGCCGCCTGGTGGCGACGTGATGTGGATGGCCGGCAGTTCTGCCGGTCATCGATCTGGTGGTCAGGGCGTGGTGAGCAGGTCCACCACGGCAGCGGTCACCTGCTCGGTGGTGGCCGTGCCGCCCACGTCCCCGGTGCGGGTCGCGGGGTCTCCGAGCGTCTGCTCGATGGCACCCATGAGTCGGGCGGCAGCATCGTGGGCGTCGAGATGCTCGAGCATCAGCGCTGTGGACCAGAGCATGCCGACCGGGTTGGCGATGCCCTTTCCTGCGATGTCCGGCGCCGAGCCGTGGACCGGCTCGAACATCGACGGGTTCGCTCGGGTGGGATCGAGATTTGCTGACGGTGCGATCCCGATGCTGCCGGTGACGGCGGCGGCCAGGTCGCTCAGGATGTCGCCGAAGAGGTTGCTGGCCACGATCACATCGAATGACTCGGGACGCAGCACCAGCTTGGCCGCAAGCGCGTCGATGTGCTCCTCGACCAGCTCGACCTGAGGGTGGAGGGCAGCGCGTTCGCGCACGACCTCGTCCCAGAACGGCATGCTGTGCACGAGCCCATTCGACTTCGTCGCTGACGTCACGTGCCGCCCGCGCTGGGCAGCCAGGGCCAGTGCGTGGTCGGCGATGCGGCTGATGCCGCGTCGCGTGAACACCGCCTCCTGGACCGCGGTCTCCCCGGGACCTCCGCGGCCGAACCGGCCGCCGATCTCACTGTACTCGCCCTCGGTGTTCTCGCGGATGATGACCAGGTCGATCGGCCGGCTCTCGGCGTCAGCGAGGGGGCTCCTCACTCCGGTGAACGAGCGGACCGGCCGCAGGTTCACGTACAGGTCGAACGCGCGCCGGATCGGGATCAGCAGACCCCACAGCGACACGTGGTCGGGCACGCCGGACCATCCGACGGCTCCGAGCAGCACGGCGTCATATCCGCGCAATGTCTCCAGCCCGTCCGGAGGCATCAACGCGCCCTCCTCGAGGTAGCGCTGGCAGGACCAGTCGAACTCGTCGATCTGGAGCCCGAGGTCGCCGTGAGCGTCCAAGGCGGCGAGTGCGGCGCGGGCCGAGGCGGCGACCTCGATGCCGATGCCGTCACCGGGGATGAGCGCGATGCGGCGGGTCTTCGTCTTGTTCTCCATGGAGGGCGCTCAGCTCGTCGTGGCGATCGCGACGTACTTGATCTCGAGGAACTCCTCGATCCCGACGCGTCCGCCCTCCCGGCCCAGGCCGGAGTGCTTCACGCCGCCGAAGGGTGCCGCCGGGTTGGAGACGATGCCCTGGTTGAGGCCGATCATCCCGGTCTCGAGCCGCTCCGAGACCCGCAGTGCGCGGTCCAGGTCGCGGGTGAACACGTAGGCGGCCAGGCCGTACTCCGTGTCGTTGGCCGCGGCGATGGCCTCCTCCTCGGTCTCGAAGCTGGAGATCGGCGCGACCGGTCCGAAGATCTCCTCGTGGCGCAGCTGAGCGTCGTTGGGCACGTTGGTCAGGACCGTCGGGGGGTAGAAGTAGCCGGCACCGTCCAGCGGCTCTCCACCGACCACGACCTCGGCGCCGCGGCGAACGGCATCCCCCACGAGGGAGGTGACCTTGTCGCGGGCGGCTGCGTCGATGAGCGGCCCGACGACCACCCCGTCCTCGACGCCACGTCCGATCGGCAACGCGCCCATCCGCTCACCGAGGCGACGGGCGAACTCGTCCACCACCGAGGCGTGCACGTAGAAGCGGTTGGCGGCCGTGCAGGCCTCGCCCATGTTGCGCATCTTTGCGAGCATCGCGCCCTCGACCGCGACGTCCAGATCGGCATCGCCGAAGACGAGGAACGGGGCGTTGCCGCCGAGCTCCATCGAGGTCCGCATGACCTGGTCGGCGCACTGCTCGAGCAGCTTGCGTCCCACGGCGGTAGAGCCTGTGAAGGACAGCTTGCGGGCGCGACCGTCGCGGATGATCGGCTCGATCACACCAGGCGCGTCGAGGGTGGTGATGACGTTGAGAACGCCGTCGGGGAGGCCGGCCTCCTGCAGGATCCCAGCCAGGGCGAGCATCGACAGGGGAGTCTGCTCCGCGGGCTTGATCACCATCGTGCACCCGGCGGCGATGGCCGGGCCGATCTTGCGTGTGCCCATGGCCATCGGGAAGTTCCACGGTGTGACGAAGATGCAGGGTCCGACGGGCTCGCGCATGACCAGCAGCCGACCCTGGCCGTTGGGCGCGGTGGCGAACCCGCCGTCGATCCGCACCGCTTCCTCGGAGAACCAGCGGAAGAACTCCGCCGCGTAGGCGATCTCCCCGCGGGCCTCCGCCAGCGGCTTCCCCATCTCCAGAGTCATGAGCAGCGCGAGATCCTCCTGGCGCACCATCAGCAGCTCGTAGGCACGGCGAAGGATGTCACTGCGCTCGCGAGGAGGGACGGCGGCCCAGCCGGGCTGGGCCTTGGCGGCGGCGTCGAGCGCCTGCATGCCGTCGGCGGGTGAGGCGTCGGCCACGTGGGCGAGAACCTGGCGCGTCGAGGGGTCCTCGACGGAGAACGTCCCACCCGACTCGGCCGGTCGCCACTGACCTCCGACGAACAGTTCGGTCGGCACCCAGTCGATGACCTTCTGTTCCCGCGCGCTGTTGGCCATGGGGCCCTCCGAATGCTAGTGCTCCACCTGGAGCGTGATGTATGTTGTTAACAGTCTACCAAAGGAGTGCCCGATGGCATACCTCTCTCCGCTGTTGAAGCAGGCCACCCCCGTCCTCGTCGCCCGCGGTGAGGGCGTCTATCTGTACGACGAGGAGGACCGGCGCTATCTCGACTTCACCGCCGGCATCGGCGTGACGAGCACCGGGCACTGCCACCCGCGCGTCGTGGCCGCCGCCCAGGAGCAGGTGGCCAAGCTCATCCATGGCCAGTACACGACCGTCATGCACCGGCCGCTGCTGACACTGACCGAGCGCCTGAGCGAGGTGCTTCCGGCCACGCTCGACTCGGTGTTCTTCAGCAACTCCGGCAGCGAGGCCGTCGAGGCCGCCCTGCGCCTCGCTCGTCACGCCACCGGGCGACCCAACGTCGTGGTGTTCCATGGGTCGTTCCACGGACGCACCATCGGCGCGGCCTCGATGACGACCTCCGGCACCAAGTTCCGCGCGGGGTTCTCGCCCATCATGGGTGGGGTCGCCGTCTCGCCGTTCCCCACGGCGTACCGCTACGGGTGGGACGAGCAGACCGCGACCGACTTCGCGCTCCGGGAGCTCGACTACGTGCTCGCCACGGTGACCGCGCCCGCCGAGACAGCAGCCTTCGTCATCGAACCCGTGCTCGGCGAAGGCGGCTACGTGCCTGCGAACAGCGCGTTCATGGCGGGCCTGCGAGAGCGGGCCGACCGGCACGGCATCCTCCTCGTGCTCGACGAGGTCCAGACGGGCTGGGGTCGGACGGGCCGATTCTGGGGCCACGACCACTTCGGGGTGCAGCCCGACATCCTGATCACCGCGAAGGGCCTGGCCAGCGGCTTCCCTCTGTCCGCCATCGCCGCGTCCTCCGAGCTGATGGCAAAGGCCTGGCCTGGGTCGCAGGGCGGCACGTACGGCGGCAACGCGGTGGCGTGCGCGGCTGCGATCGCGACCCTCGACGTGATCCGCGACGAGGACCTCGTCGAGAACGCCCGAACGGTGGGTGCGGTCCTGGCTGGTGGCTTGGAGAAGGTGGCCGCAAACACGTCGTCCATCGGTGACGTGCGTGGGCTCGGCCTGATGCTCGGCAGCGAGTTCGTCACGCCCGACGGCCAGCCTGACCCTGCGGCCGCTTCGCGCGCCCAGCAGAAGGCGATCGACCTAGGTCTTCTGCTCCTTACCTGTGGCCCTTTCGGGAACGTCGTGCGGATGATCCCACCGCTCGTCGTCACCGAGGAGCAGGTCGAGGACGCCCTGGGCATCTGGGCCGAAGCGCTTCAGGCTACCGGTCCCGACCGAAGCCAGGCGGCGGAGCGGTAGCGCAGCGCCACGGCGACCTGCCGGGCCAGCAGCCAGACGCCAAGAGCCCACCACAAGGCGACGACGCCTGCATCGGTGACCAGCACCGCACCGGCCAGCGGCAGGAACGTCAGGAACGCCACGAGCATCGTCCCCGCGAGATACCGGGTGTCGCCGGCGCCGATCAGAATCCCGTCGAGGACGTAGAGCAACGCACCGATCGGCTGGCAGGCGGCGACGATGAGCACCAGCGACGAGACGAGGTCGCGCACCGCGGCATCGCTCGTGAACAGCGGGATGTAGGCGGGCCTCAGGGCGATGAGCAGGACTGCCATCGCCAGTCCGCTGCCGAGCCCCCACGCCAGTGCTCGGCGACTCGACGATTTCGCCACCTCAGGTTTCCCCGCGCCGAGCGCGTGCCCCACCAAGGCCTGGCTGGCCACCGCGAACGCCTCCGGCGCTGTCGTGAGCACGTACCACAGCGTGAACGCGATCTGGTGACCGGCGAGTGCGACATCCCCGTGGGCCGCGGCGACGAACGTCATGGTCAGCAGAGAGCTGCGCAGCAGAACGGTGCGGGCGAGGAGCGGCGCGTTGGCACTGGCCGAGGCCAGCATGCCCGGCCGGTCAGGGTGCAGGGGCGCAGCATAACGGCGGGCGCCTCGCACCACGACCGTCGTCAGCCAGGCGGCCGCACCGACCTGCGCAGTCACGGTGCCGAGCGCTGAGCCGGCTACCCCTAGCCCGGCTGGGTAGACGAGCACGAGGTTGAGTGGGACGTTCGCGACCGCCGCGAGACCGGTCGCGAGCAGCGGCGTGCGGGTGTCCTTCAGCCCGCGCAAGGCGCCGGTCGCGGCAAGAACGACGAGCATGGCGGGAAGGCCGACCAGGCTGAACCGGAGGTAGGTCAGGGCGTAGGGCCGCGCCCGCTCCGACGCGCCGAGGAGATCTACCAGCACCGGGGCCAGGGTGAGGCCTAGCGCACCTAGCCCAACTCCGATCGCGATCGCGAGCCAGATCCCGTCGACGCCGAGGGTGTACGCGCGTCGCAGGTCGCCCGCTCCGGCCTGCCGGGCGACGGCCGCAGTAGTGCCGTGTGCCAGGAAGATGCACAGGAAGACGGCATTGAGCAGCACCGCGGAGGCAACCCCGAGCCCGGCCAGCTGAGCGGTCCCGAGGTGACCGACGATCGCGCTGCCGGCCATGAGGAAGACGGGCTCGGCGAGCAGTGCGCCGAGCGCGGGGATCGCGAGGCCGAGCAGCTCACGATCGGGCCCGCGCAACAACTGCGAGCCCACGACCGGTCAGGCCGGCCGGGCGGCGCGGTGGATGGCCACGATCTTCGGCTCGGTCATGGCGTCGACGGCGAACGGGACGCCCTCACGGCCGACGCCCGAACGCTTGCTGCCGCCGAACGGCATGGCGTCGATACGGAAGTCACCCGTGTCGTTGATCATCACCGCGCCGACACGAAGCCGTTGGGCGACGTCGAGTGCAGCGTCGAGGTCGCGTGTGAACACGCCGGCCTGCAGGCCGTACTCGAGATCGTTGACCTCGGCCACAACGGCATCCACGGAGTCGAAGGGCTCGATGGACACGACCGGCCCGAAGATCTCCTCGGTGAGCAGCCTGGTCCCGGCAGGGACCGACGTGAGCACGGTCGGCCAGTAGTAGGTGCCGTCGCGCTTCGCCCCGGTGCGGACCTCGGCGCCGGCCTCGACGGCATCCTCGACCCAGCTCTCCACCCGCTGCGCGGCGGGCTCGTGGATCAGCGGCCCGATGTCGGTGCCGGCGTCGGCCTTGCTGCCCACGACCAGGCCCTCGGTGCGCTCGACCACGAGGTCGACGAGCTCCTGCATGAGCTCGCGCGCCACGAAGACCCGCTGGACCGAGAGGCAGTTCTGCCCCGCATTGCCGAAGGCTCCGTCGACGACAGCGTCAGCGGCCCGTCGTACGTCGGCATCGGGCAGCACGACGACGGTGCCGTTGCCGCCGAGCTCCATGAGCGTCTTCTTGGCGCCCGCTTCGCTGGCGACTGCGTTGCCGGTGCTGTGGCCCCCGGTGAACGAAACCATGTCGACCTGCGGATGGCTGACCAGCGCAGCCCCGACGGTAGCGCCGCGACCGGGCAGCACTGCAATCCGGTCGGCGGGGACGCCCGCGTCGAGCAGCAGCTCGATGAAGGCGAGGGCGATCAGCGGAGTCTGCTCCGCAGGCTTGAGCACCACACCGTTGCCCCCGATCAGGGCGGGCGCCACCTTGTGGGCGACCAGGTTGAGCGGATCGTTGAACGGCGTGATCGCGCCGACCACGCCGATCGGCTCGCGGGTGTACCAGCCAATACGGTTCTCGCCACGCGGTGTGTCGCCGAAGGGGAGAGTTCTGCCCTCGAGGCGGTCGGCCTGCTCGGCGGAGAGGCGGACGGTCTCGACCGCGCGCTGGACCTCGCGGCCGGCGTCACGAACCGGTTTGCAGCCCTCGCTCGACAGCAGGCTGATGAAGATCTCGCGGCGCTCCTGCAGCATTGCTGCCGCCCGGTGAAGCGCTTCACGGCGCTGCCATACCGGCCACTCCCGACCGGAGAGGACTGCCTGCGCGACGGCGCGCACCGCCTCGTCCACATCGGCCGCGGAGCAGTCGGCGACCGTGCCGACCAGCTGGCCGTCTTCGGGGTCGAACACGTCGAGCGTGGCGGCGGGCGCGCGCCACTGCCCCGCCCAGAAGGAGCGGCCGAGGGGTGTCCAGGGAGCTGTCGCACGGTGCATGGGCCCACTGTGCCAGGGGAGATCGTCAACTGCAAGTTGTTGACAACATACATGAGACGTGATGTGCTTGTGACCTGGAACACACCCCTGCTGGCGCCGACCGGGCCCAGCGTGCACACGAGGAGTCCTGGAGAATGGCTCGACTTCGCTGGGCGAGTGGCATTGCACTTGTAGCCCTGACATCCACGGCTTGCGGTATGAGTGGTGCAGCCGACAACGGTTCTGGGGACGGCGGCGGCGCCCACATCGTCTACGCCGAGAGCATCCCGCCGAACGCCGCGTGGGCACTGGAGACAGGTGACGCTCATGGTCTGGTCAGGGCGGGTTGCCTGGAGACGCTGGTCAAGATCGGGTATGACGGGGAGCTCGAGCCCATGCTCGCCACTGAGTGGACCCAGACCGCTCCCACGACCTGGGAGTTCACGCTGCGTGAGGGCGTCGAGTTCCAGAACGGTTCCCCGATGGACGCCGACGCGGTCGCCGGTGCGCTCAACCACCTGCTCGAGGTGAAGTCGCCGGCCCCCGCGATCAACGCCGACGTCGTCTCCGGCGTCAAGGCTGTCGACGAGGCGACCGTGGAGATCACGACACCGGCCAACGACCCACTTGTCCCGCTGCGCGTGGCCGGGCCGAACGCCGGGATTCTCGCCCCCGAGGCCTACGGCGGCAGCCAGATCGACATCGAGGGCACCTGCACCGGCCCGTTCGCCGTCACCGAGGAGGTTCCTCGGCAGTCCCTCTCTCTCGAACGCAACGAGAACTACTGGGGCGGAGAGGTTGCGGCAGCCTCGGCGGAGGTGCGCTTCATCATCGACGGCGCCACACGCACCACGCAGCTGCAGACGGGGGAGGCCCAGATCGTCCGGAACATCCCGGCGGCCAACCTCAGCACCGTCGAGAGCGCGTCGGACGTGAAGATCGAGCAGCTGGAGCTCGCGCGGACCACCGTCCTGCTGCTGAACAACTCCAGGCCACCGTTCGACGATCCCCTCGTGCGTCAGGCCGTCCAGCAGGCCGTGGACACCCAGGCGATCGTCGACAGCGTCTACGAAGGCACGGCCGTGCCTGCCGTCGGCCCGTTCGGCCCCTCCACTGCATGGGCCCCGGAGGATGCCGCGTCCGTCGGCGCCGACCTCGAAGAGGCGCGCAGCCTGCTCAAGCAGGCGGGGGTCGACCCGAAGTCGCTGAAGATCGAGATCATTGCGTACAACGACAGGCCGGAGTTCGGCGACGTCGCCGCGGTGATCCAGGACGAGCTCGGCCAGCTCGGGATCGGGGTGAAGATCCGCTCAGGGGAGTACGCCTCTCTCGAGCCCGACATGCTGTCCGGCAACTTCGATGCGGCCCTGCTGTCCCGGGGCTACCTCGTCGACGTCGCCGACCCGGCTGGTTCCCTCCGCGCCGACTACACCTGCAAAGGCACCTACAACATCGCTCAGTACTGCGATCCGCAGACCGACCAGATGATCCAGGCCGCCGCCGCAACCGAGGACCAGGGCGAGCGCGCCGCGCAGTACCAGCAGATCGCCGCCAAGCTGCAGAGTGAGGCCGTCGGCATCTTCCTCGTCCACGAAGGTGCGATGTGGGGGAACCGGTCCAACGTGGAGAACTTCCGGCCGCACCCGCTGGACTACTACGTGATGACCGCCGACCTCAGCATCGGCTGAAGGAGATCACCATGAAGTTCACGCCGTACTGGCTCGACACGTCGTCGCCGGGTCCGGACCGGTCCACCACCGAGGTGGGCGGCCGCGTCGACGTGGCCGTGGTCGGAGCGGGACTGACCGGCTTGTCCGCCGCACTCCACCTGGCGCGAAAAGGCGCCAGCGTGGCCGTCCTCGAGCGGGACACGGTGGCCTTCGGTGCCTCGGGCCGGAACGGCGGGATGGCGACCACGGGGCTCTCGATCGGTTTCAGGGAAGCCATCGCCCGCTACGGGTTCCCCAGTGCGAGCGCGATGTTCCTGACCTACAACGACGCGATCGACAGCGTCGAGAAGCTCGTGGGTGAGGAAGGCATCGACTGCGACTTCGCTCGGACCGGCAAGATGACCCTGGCAGCCAAGCCCGGGCACTACGACGGGCTGCGCAGGACGCACGACGTCCTCGCCGATCGGCTGGGCTACGAGACGCAGATGGTGCCCGGCAACGAGATGCGGTCGGAGATCGGCAGCGACCACTACCACGGTGCGATGGTCGACCCGAAGGGCGCCGGGCTGCACGTCGGTAAGTTCACGCGTGGGCTGGCCGAGTCGGCGGCTCGGGTCGGCGCACAGATCCACGAGAAGGCCCGCGTCGACAAGGTGGTCCGGCTCGGCGGCACCCAGCACGAGGTGGTCACGTCGCGCGGCTCGGTGACCGCCGACCAGGTGCTCGTCGCCACCAGCGGCTACACGGCTCGACCGTTCCGGTGGATGCAGCTGCGGATCGCTCCGGTCGGCAGCTTCATCATCGTCACCGAGCCACTCGGCAAAGAGGTCTGCGACCAGCTGCTGCCGAACCGCCGCATGGCCTCGGACTCGAAGAACCTCCTCTACTACTTCCGGATCACGCCCGACCACCGGCTCCTGTTCGGTGGCCGCGCGCGGTTCGCGATGTCGAGTCCGCAGTCGGACGAGAAGAGTGGGCGCATCCTGCAGGAGGCGATGGTCTCCGTCTTCCCGCAGCTGGCGAAAACGCGGGTCGACTACTGCTGGGGCGGTCTCGTGGACATGAGCCTGGACCGGATGGTGCATGCCGGTGAGCACGACGGTCTCTTCTACTCCCTGGGGTACTCCGGACATGGCGTGCAGATGGCGACGTACATGGGCAAGCAGATGGCGTCGTACCTCGACGGAGCTGAGGACGCCAACCCGTGGCGTGATCTCACCTTCAAGCGGATCCCTGGCCACGTGGGCCCGCCTTGGTTCCTGCCCTTCGCGGGCGCGTACTACAGGTTCCTGGACGTCATCAAGTAGTCCACGAGCTGTCGCCCGGTCGTGCAAGATCGAAGGAGTTGCGGATGTTGTCGTTCCTGATCCGTAGGGGGCTCACGCTGCTGGTGACCCTGCTGGTGGTGTCGGTGCTCGCGTTCCTGATCCCGTTCTCTGGGGAGGGTGACGCGGCGCGGAAGATCCTGCGCGCCCGGGTCAACGATCCGGCGTTGGATCCCGCGCAGGTCGAGGCGCTGACCAAGGAGCTGGGCCTGGACCGGCCGATCTTCGTGCAGTACCTCGACTGGCTGGGCCACGTGCTCACGGGTGACTTTGGTTACTCGTTCACGAGCCGCACCCCCGTCCAGGAGCTCGTGCTTCCTGCCCTCGGTGTATCGCTGTCCTTGGCGGTCGCCGCGCTACTGCTTGCGTTGGTGCTCGCGGTGCCGCTCGGCATCTGGGCGGCGACCTCGCCGGGCAGCAAGGTCGACAACGTGGTCACCTTCATCTCTCAGAGCGCGGTCTCGGCTCCGGAGTACTGGGTAGGGCCCGTGCTCGTGCTGGTCTTCGCGCGCAATCTCGGATGGCTTCCCTCGGGCGGCTGGAGCGGGCTGGCCTACATAATCCTTCCGGCGATCGCCCTGGCGCTGCGGCCTCTCGGCTACTTCACGCAGGTCACCCGGGCTTCGATGAGCGACGTCCTGGGCGCGCCGTACATCACCGCGGCTCGCAGCCGCGGGCTGAGCTTTCCGCGCACGCTGCTCAGGCACGGGATGCGCAACAGCATGCTTCCCGTGATGACGCTCGCCTCCTTCTGGTTCGCCGGCCTCCTCGGCGGATCGGTCGTGATCGAGGTGATCTTCAACATTCCTGGCATGGGTCGACTGCTCTACACCGCTGTCCTGAACAACGACGTCCCGGTGATTCAGGGCGGTCTCATGTGGATCCTGCTCCTGGCGGTGCTCATCAACAGCATGACCGACCTCCTGTACGGCGTGCTCAACCCGGCGATCAAGGTGACCAATGGCTGACACCGCGACCCAGCACAAGCACCAGGCGCCACCGGCGAGGCGACCTGCGAAGTCGCACCGGCCGAACGTCCTGCGCCTGCTGCTCCGGGGGACCCGGGGACGGCCCTGGACGTTCACGATCGGAGCTGGCCTGCTCGCGCTGACCCTGCTGCTTCTCCTGCTCACGCCATGGATCGCACCGTACGATCCCGCCGCGCAGGAGCTTTCGAACCGGCTTTCCGGCCCCACCGCCGAGCACTGGTTCGGCACCGACCACCTGGGTCGTGACGTTTTGTCACGGCTGATGTGGGGTGGCCGGTTCTCGGTCACGATCGCGGCCATCACACTGGTGATCTGCGCGGTCTTCGGTGGCGTCATCGGTGCCTTGGCCGCGCGCCGCGGCGGCTGGCTGGACGAGCTGGTCATGCGCAGCGTCGACGTGCTGGTGTGCTTCCCCGACGTTGTCATCGCGCTGTTCCTCATCGCCTTGTTCGGCACCGGGTCCGGAACGTTGATCGCGGCGTTGACCATCACCGGCTGGACTCCGTTCGCGCGGCTCATGCGTGGGTTGGCGCTCGAGATCAACTCCAAGGACTACGTGGAGGCGGCCGAGCTCCTCGGGTCCCCGAAGTCCTACATCGTGTTCCGGCACGTGATCCCCAACGCAATGCGGCCGGTGCTCGCCATGGGCTTCCTGCGCTTCGGGCACAAGCTGATCACGGTCGGCGCCCTGTCGTACCTCGGCTTGGGTGTGCAGCCGCCCGACTCCGACTGGGGCGCGATGCTGCTCGACGCCCAGCCCTACATGGAGCGGTCACCCAGCCTCGGCATCCTGCCAGGCATAGCGATCTTCCTGACCGCGCTGAGCGTGACGATGATCGGCCAGGGCATGGACGTCAGGAAGCGCCGTCGGCGCGTCGCGGACACTGGGCCGACCGTCGTTGCGGTGCCTGCCACGCGCTCGGCTGTTGACGAGGGAGAAGTCCTGTGACACCCGAGCCGGTATCGGCGATCCGCATCCCCCGTGCGACATTCGCCTCGATCGTCACGGACCGTCTCAGGACGAGCATCGTAGACGGGTCGCTGGCGCCTGGCGCGCAGCTCAGCGAAGTGGAGCTCGCGAACACCTTCGGGGTCAGCCGGGGACCCGTCCGCGAGGCCCTCCAGCGGCTGGTCCAGGAAGGGCTGCTGCTCAGCGAGCCGCACCGGGGCGTGTTCGTCCCGGTGCTCACCGACGACGACGTCGTCGACATCTACGTGGCGCGGGAGGCGCTGGAGTCCGCAGCGGTCCGGATGATCGTCACGAACGACGGCTCTGCGATGGCGGCGCAGGCGCTCGACCGCTATGTCACGTTGATGGAGAAGGCCGAGGCCGAGGGGGACTGGGCGGCCGTCGGTGACTTCGATCTTGAGTTCCACGTTGCCCTCGTCGAAGCCAGCGGCAGTCAGCGGCTGCGGCGGATGTTCAGCACAGTAATCTCCGAGACCCGGTTGTGTCTCGGCGTGCTGACCGCGGGGGAGGCCCGCTCCGACCTCGTTCAGGAGCACCGGCAGGTCTGCGACCTGATGCTGCAGGGCGAGACCGAGCAGGCGCTGGCCGTGCTCAAGAAGCACTTCGACGATGCCGTACTGACCCTGTCCAGCCGGCGAGGGCGCGACGGTATGGCTGTCCAGGAAAGGCGCTGAGAGGATCATGGTGACCGAACTGTTGAGGCACGAACGGGTGGCGAGTGCGATGACCAAGGGCGACAGCCTGCTGGACATCCGCGGGCTGCGCGTCGATTTTCCAGACGTTCCTGGGGCGCCGGTGATCGACGGAATGGACCTTCAGATCCGACGAGGCGAGATTGTCGCTCTGGTGGGCGAGTCCGGCTCGGGCAAGAGCCTCACCGCGCTGACGGTGATGGGTCTGCTGCCGCCGGGCGCGGAGGTGGTGGGCGGCGAGGCGCGGCTCGACGGCGAGGACGTGCTCGCCATGTCGTCAAAGCGACGCAACCAGGTCCGAGGCAACAAGGTGGGGATGCTGTTCCAGCAGCCGAAGGTGATGCTGGACCCGACGGCCCGGGTGGGCAGTCAGGTGGCCGAGTCGCTGCGACAGCACCGCAAGGTGAGCCGCCGGGAAGCCAAGACACGAGTGGTGGAGATGCTGCGTGACGTCGGCATCCCCGAGCCCGCCCGCCGGGCGTCGTCGTTCGCGTACCAGCTCTCCGGGGGCATGGCGCAGCGCGTCATGATCGCAGCGGCCCTGAGCGCGGACCCGGAGCTGTTGATCGCCGACGAGCCGACCACGGCCCTCGACGTCACGGTCCAGGCGCAGATCCTGGATCTGCTGAAGCAGAAGCGGGACGAGCTGGGGCTCTCCATCCTGCTGATCACCCACGACCTGGGCATCGTCTCGTCGATGGCCGACCGAGTGGCGGTGATGTACGCCGGCCGCATCGTCGAGGAAGGCGCGACCCAGGACATCTTCGACGATCCGCAGCACCCGTACACCCAGGCGTTGCTCCGGGCGTCCTTGCTGGAGGCCGACCGCGGCAAGCTTTTCTCGATCCCCGGCAGCGTCGTCCAGGCCCGCTCGCTCGAGCACGGCTGCCGGTTCCTGCCGCGATGTGCGATGGCGGCGCAGCTGGGCATCACCGACAGGTGCCGTGGCGTGGAGCCGGAGCTGCACACCTGCGGTGAGCACGAACACCACAGTCGATGCTATGCATCGCGCGAGCACGGGGAGGCAGTATGACGACCTTCATCCCCCTCGAGGAGACCCGTCGCCTGGATGAGCCCATGGTCTCGCTACAAGACGTGGTCAAGCACTTCCCCGCAGGCAAGGGCAGAACTGTCCACTCGGTTGACGGAGTGTCCCTGACGGTGCGCAAGGGCGAGGTGCTCGGGCTCGTGGGGGAGTCCGGCTGCGGCAAGACCACCCTTGCGCGCACCATCCTCCGTGCGGTGTCGCCCAGTTCGGGCCACATCGAGTTCGAGGGCCGCGACATCACCAAGGCGAAGGGTGCCGACCTGAAGGCGCTTCGCCGGTCGATGCAGTTCGTCTTCCAGGACCCCTATGGCGCCTTCGACCCGAGGATGACCCTTGGCACGAGCCTGGAGGCGCCGCTTCGACACCACGGCGTCAAGGACCGGGTCGAGCGACAGGAGCGGATGCTGGCCATGCTCGACCGGGTCGGTCTCGAGGAGGCGATCCTGGACCGGCGGCCGGCCGAATGCTCCGGAGGTCAGCTGCAGCGCATGGTGATCGCCCGCGCTCTCCTGCTCGAGCCGACCTTCCTCATCTGTGACGAGCCGACCTCGGCGCTCGACGCGTCGATCCGCGCGCAGATCCTGAACCTGCTGGTCGAGCTCAAGGAGCAGCTCGACCTGACGCTGGTGCTGATCTCCCATGACCTGCGCGTGGTGCGCTATCTGTGCGACCGCGTGGCCGTGATGTACCTCGGCCAGATCGTGGAGGTCGCTTCCCGCGACGAGCTGTTCACCCGCCCTCGGCACCCGTACACGCGGGTGCTGCTCGCGGCCTCGCTGGCCGACGTGGACGATGGCCACGAGGTGCTGGCCGCCCTCAAGGGTGAGCCGCCGAGCCCGATCGACCCGCCGTCGGGGTGCCGGTTCCACCCCCGCTGTCCGTTGGCGCAGGACATCTGCCGCACAGCCGAACCCGCCATCTCCCGGCCCGGTGACGACCACATCGTGACCTGCCACTTCTGGGACAAGTGAGCCCGGTCGACCCTTCCCTCGCTCCACGGCATGAAAGGCAGTACCTGATGGGACACGGAAACGGTCATGCCCATGACCATGGAAATGGACAGGGCCACGGACACGGGCACAGCCATGGGCCGACTGCGGCCGACGCACTGAACTCGGGTGCTCGGTACCGGCGGCCACTGCTGGCCGCCTTCCTGCTCACTGCAGGATTCGTCGCAGTCGAGTTCATCGCCGGCATCCTCTCGGGCTCACTCGCGCTCCTCTCCGATGCCGGCCACATGCTGTCCGACGCAGGCGGGCTGGGCATGTCGCTGGCGGCCATCACATTGGCGACCGCGGGCACCAGCGCCGTGCACCGCACCTTCGGCTGGTACCGGCTGGAGATCCTGGCGTCATTGGCGAACGCCGCGCTGCTGTTCGGTGTCGCGGGCTACGTGGTCTACGAGGCTGCGCAGCGGTTGCAGGACACCCCCGAGGTGTCCTCCACGCCGATGATCGTGGTCGCGATCGTGGGCCTGCTGATCAACCTCGTCTGCTTCCGGCTCCTGCAGGCTGGCGCGAAGGAGAGCCTCAACCTGCGTGGCGCTTACCTCGAGGTGATCGCCGACGCGGTGGGTTCGGTCGGGGTCCTCGTCTGCGCCGTCATCATCGCCACCACCTCGTGGTACTGGGTCGACTCGGTGATCGCCGTCGGTATCGGCCTGTTCATCCTGCCGCGGGCCTACGGGCTCGGTCGTGAGGCGCTTCGCATCCTGGTCGAGTCCGCACCGGCGCACATCGACGTGGACCACGTGGCTCGCGACCTGGAGAACCTCGACGGCGTGTTGGAGGCCCACGACCTGCACGTGTGGACCATCACCTCCGGCATGGACGCGATGAGTGTGCACCTGCAGGTCCGACCCGGCTCCGACACGCACGCCGTGCTCGACCGGGCACGTGACCTGCTCCGCGACCACCACCACGTCACCCACGCGACGGTGCAGGTCGAGCCCGCCGACCACACGGGCTGCAAGGAGGTGCGCTGGTGACGCAGCCGCACGCCCGGCTGGAGCGCGACTTCCTCGGCGAAAAGGCGATCCCGGAAGGGGCCTACTGGGGCGTGCACACCGCGCGCGCCCTGGAGAACTTCACGGCCAGCGGAACGCCGGTCTCGGTCCATCCGACGTTGGTGGCCGGGCTCGCCGCGGTCAAGCTGGCGGCCGTCCGCGCCAACCACCAGCTGGGCCTCATCGACGCCCGTCGGGCGAAAGCGATCGAGCGTGCCTGTGAGGACATCCGTGCCGGAATGCTCACCGATCAGTTCGTGGTGGATGTGATCCAGGGCGGCGCCGGAACCTCCACGAACATGAACGCCAACGAGGTCATCGCGAACCGCGCGCTCGAGCTGCTCGGACTCCCGGCCGGGAGCTATGACGAGGTGCACCCCCTCGACCACGTGAACCGCAGCCAGAGCACGAACGACGTCTACCCGACGGCGCTGAGGCTGGCTCTGCTGGCTGGGCTCGACGAACTCTCCGACGCAGTGCATGTGCTCGCCGAGTCCTGCGAGTCCAAGTCGCGCCAGTTCCGGTCGGTGCCGAAGGTAGGCCGCACCCAGCTCCAGGACGCCGTCCCCATGACCGTCGGCCAGGAGTTCGCCGCTTGGGCAGTGACCCTCGACGAGGAGCAGGCGCGCATCCTGGACTCGCGCGGTCTGCTGCGTGAGGTCAACCTGGGGGCCACTGCGATCGGCACCGGCATCACCGCGGCGCCGAGGTACCGCGAGGCCGCGTGCCGTCACCTCATCGACATCACCGGACTCCTCGTGGTCAGCGCGGCCGACCTGGTCGAGGCCACCTCTGACACGGGCGTGTTCGTGCAGCTGTCGGGGGTCCTGAAGCGCACCGCGGTGAAGGTCTCGAAGATCTGCAACGACCTCCGGCTTCTGTCCTCCGGTCCGCAGGCAGGTTTCGGTGAGCTGCGACTCCCGGCTCGCCAAGCGGGGTCGAGCATCATGCCGGGCAAGGTCAACCCCGTCATCCCCGAGATGGTGAACCAGGTGGCGTTCAGCGTGGTCGGGAACGACGTCACGGTGACGATGGCGGCCGAGGCTGGGCAGCTCCAGCTGAACGCCTTCGAGCCTGTGATCGCTCACACGCTCCTCCAGGGGGTCAGCTGGTTGACCAACGCCTGTCGGACCCTGGCGGACCTGTGCATCGCCGGCATCGAGGTCAACCTCGAGCACCTGACGGCCTCGACCGGGCGGAGTGTCGGCATCGTCACCGCGCTCACTCCCCACCTCGGCTACGCCGCCGCGGCGGACATCGCCAAGACCGCCCTGGCCAGTGGCCGGATCGTCAGGGACCTGGTGCTGGAGACCGGGGTCCTCACCGCAGGCCAGCTCGACCGGCTGCTCGACCCTGAGGCGCTGGCGGGTATCCAGGCGACACCATGAGAAGGGTCGTGGTGGTCGGGGCCTCACTCGCAGGCCACCGCGTCGCCGTGGCGTTGCGCGACCTCGGGTACGCCGGACAGCTGACCTTGGTCGGCGCTGAGCAGCACCGGCCCTACGATCGTTTCCCGCTCTCCAAGAGGTTCCTCACCCGAGAGGCGGACCGAGCCGACCTCGACATCGGAGGGGTGCCCGAGGACGTCGACTGGCGACTTGGTTCGAGCGCGGCGCGGCTGGATCTCGGCGCGCGCCAGCTCGTGCTGGCCGACCGGAATACGCTGCACTTCGACGGTCTCGTGGTCGCGACCGGTGCCCGACCACGGGACATCGCCTCAGTGCAAGGAGTCCGCGGAGCGTTCGTGCTTCGGACCGTCGACGATGCCGAGGGCTTCCGGGCGGTTCTCGCCTCCGAAACGCGACGCGTCGTCGTGGTCGGGGGCGGACTGATCGGTGCGGAGGTCGCGGCCACGGCGGTGGCCGCAGGACATGTCACGACACTCGTCCACCCCTCCGACCTGCCGACCGCTACAGCCGTGGGCGGACCGGTGGCTGAGCACCTGCAGCGACTGCGTCGCGTTGCCGGCGTACACGAATGTCGAGGGCGGGTACGCCGACTGGACGTGCGCGACGGGGAGGTCACAGGCGTCTTCCTCGAGGACGGCGGGCGGTTGTCGGCTCACGTTGTGATCATGGCGACGGGGACCACTCCCAACGTCGAGTGGCTCCGCGGTAGTGGTCTGGCCATCTCCGGAGGGCTGCATTGCGGTCCTACCTTGCACGCGAAGGGAAGTGACCGGGTCGTCGGCGCGGGTGACGTCATCCGCGCGCCGCAACCGCTGCTCGACGGTGAGGTACTTCGCGTCGAGCACTGGGCGAGCACCAGGGACCACGCGAACCTGGCCGCGGCGAACCTGCTGACCGGGCGGGAGGCGGCACGAACCCTTCGCACTCTTCCCACTTTCGGCACGACGATCCACGGGGCGCGGATTCGCGTCGTGGGATTCCCCCAGGTTGCAGACCGCGGCCGAGTGGTGTGGGGATCGGTTGAGGACGAGAGCGCCCTCGTGGCCCTGAGCAGGGGGACCAAGCTGGTCGCCGTCGTATCGCTGAACGCACACGAGCACCTCGATGGTGTCGTCGATCAGCTCCGCCTGGTCACGCAGTAGCAGTTACCTGCGGCCGCGATGTGGCATGAGCCATCTCCGTCTCGTGATCGTTCAGGGGCTGGAAGCGACGCAGCCGCAGGCTGTTGGTCACCACGAACACTGACGAGAAGGCCATGGCGGCGCCGGCCAGCATCGGGTTGAGCAGTCCTGCGGCGGCCAGCGGGAGGGCGGCGACGTTGTAGGCGAACGCCCAGAACAGGTTGCCCTTGATGGTCGCCAGGGTGCGCCGCGCGAGCCGGATCGCGTCGGCGGTGACGCGGAGGTCGCCGCGGACCAGGGTGAGGTCGCTGGCTTCGATCGCGACGTCTGTGCCGGTGCCCATCGAGAGGCCGAGGTCGGCCTGAGCCAGGGCGGCGGCGTCGTTGACACCGTCGCCGACCATCGCGACGACGCGGCCCTGTGCCTGCAGGCGCTTGACCACGTCCACCTTGTCCGCGGGCAGGACGTCTGCGATCACGGTGTCGTCCGAGATGTCGATTCCCACCGCGCGCGCCACCGCGTGCGCCGTGGCCTCGTTGTCTCCGGTGAGCAGCACGGGGGTCAGGCCGAGCTCGCGGAGCTGCGTGATGGCCTCCGCGGACGTCGCCTTGATGGCGTCAGCCACCACCAGCACACCGCGGGCCCGGCCGTCCCAGCCCACCGCGATTGCGGTCGCGCCGTTGCCCTGAGCCGCGGCGAAGGCATGCTCCAGCTTCACAGGAAGCTTCTGCGACCACTCTTCGAGCAGCCGCGGCCGGCCGACCAGGACGGCGTGGCTGCGGTCGGCTTCGACGACCACGCCCTGTACGCCCAGGCCCTCGACGTTCGCGAAGTCCTCGACCTTGGGAAGGCGGCCGCCCCGGTCACGGGCGGCGTCGGCGACGGCCCTGGCGATGGGGTGCTCGGAGGCGTCCTCGAGGGCTCCGGCGAGCCTGAGCACCTCGTCGCGATCCTCGCCGTCGGCGGCGACCACGTCGAGCAGCGCCATGTGTCCGGTGGTCACGGTGCCGGTCTTGTCGAGCACGATGGTGTCGATCCTCCGGGTCGACTCCAGCACCTCAGGACCCTTGATCAGGATGCCCAGCTGGGCGCCGCGACCGGTGCCCACCATCAGGGCGGTTGGCGTGGCCAGGCCCAGGGCGCAGGGGCAGGCGATGATCAGCACGGCGACCGCCGCGGTGAAGGCGGTCGCCAGCCCGCCGCCGGTGCCGACCCAAAAGCCGAGGGTGGCCGCGGCGAGCGCGATGACGATCGGTACGAAGATGCCTGAGACCCGGTCCGCCAGCCGCTGGACCTCGGCCTTGCCGTTCTGTGCATCCTCAACGAGCCGCGCCATCTGCGCCAGCTGGGTGTCAGCGCCGACCCGGGTGGCCCGGACCACCAGCCGCCCACCGGCGTTGACTGTTGCGCCGACGACAGCGTCGCTTGGGCCGACCTCGACTGGGACCGACTCGCCGGTGAGCATCGAGGCGTCAACCGCAGAGCTGCCCTCCACGACCACGCCGTCGGTGGCGATCTTCTCGCCCGGGCGGACCACGAAGCTCATGCCCACGGCGAGCTGCTCGGTCGGGATGCGCTCCTCGACAGCGCCGCCGGGGCCCTCGCGCAGGATCGCGACGTCCTTGGCGCCGAGCTCGAGCAGGGCGCGCAGCGCGGCGCCGGCGCGTCGCTTGGCGCGTGCCTCGAAGTAGCGGCCCGCCAGGATGAACGTGGTCACACCCGCCGCAGCCTCAAGGTAGATGTTGCCCGAGCCGTCGGTGCGGGCCACGGTCAGCTCGAACGCGTGCGTCATGCCTGGCTCACCGGCGGTGCCCCAGAACAGGGCGTAGAGCGACCAGCCGAGTGCGGCCAAGGTGCCGAGGGAGACCAGCGTGTCCATCGTCGACGTACCGTGCCGAAGATTGACCCATGCCGCTCGGTGGAAGGGCCACGCGCCCCAGATGACTACCGGCGCCGCCAAGGTGAGTGAGAGCCACTGCCAGTTCGTGAACTGCCACGCGGGCACCATCGCCAGAGCGATCACCGGAACCGTCAGCAACGACGAGACGACGAGTCGCTGCCGAAGTGACCGGGTGGGGTCGTCGGCCTCGTCGTGGCCGGGCTCGGTCGCCGCGGTAGCGGGTCTGGGGAGGGCCGCGCCGTACCCGGCCTGCTCCACCGTCCGGACCAGCTCGGTCGGGTCCAGCTCCTCGGGGAAGGCGACCCTGGCCTTCTCGGTGGCGTAGTTCACGGTGGCGGTGACGCCGTCCATCTTGTTCAGCTTGCGCTCGATGCGGTTGGCGCACGACGCGCAGGTCATGCCACTGATCTCGAGCTCGACCTGGGTGGTCGAGGCCGGCAAGCCGGGCGAACTCGTGGGCGAGCTCATCTGCTTCTCCTTGGTCTACGGATCAGTGTGAGTCGTCGTCGGCGTGGCCGTCGTCGGAGTCGTCATCGGAGGGCTTGGTGTCGGCGGAGCCGGAGCCGGTCACCGTGAAGGCGGCGGTTCGCACCACGCCCTCGTGCTTGAAGTCGAGGTACAGGTGGTAGCGGCCAGGGCTCGGCACCTCGGCGAAGAACACCACGTCCGGGCCGGGATCGGTCTCACCATCACCCGGGGTCCCTTCGGGGTGCACATGCAGGTAGGCCAGGTCGCCGGACCGCAGCGCCACCAGATGCCCATAGGCGCCGAGGTACGGCTCGAGGTCGGTGACCGGCGCACCGTCTCGGGTGACGCTCAGCGTGAGCCTGGCCGCCTCGCCGGCAACGAGGTCACCGTCGAGCGTGACGGTGTAGCCATCGACCGTCGCACTTCGGGACTCGGCCACCGCTGTGGCCGGCTGGTAGCTGCCGCCCACCGCCAGGTCGTTGCCGAGCGTCACTGCCTCTGCCCCGGTCGCCTTGAAGTCGGCGAACAGCCGCCACTGGCCGGCGGTCAGGTCGAGCGAGCTCGACCAGGTGCCGTCAACCGCCCGCTCCGGGTGGACGTGCTGGAAGCCCGAGAAGTCACGCCGTACGGCGATCAGGTGCAACTCCTTCTCATGCTCCAGGTCGTACTCCGTGACGGGGTTTCCATCGGGACCTTCGATGGTGAAGCTCACCGGCACGGCGGACCCGGGGGACACCGTCGCCTCGACCAGCCTGAAGGTGTAGCCGTTCTGCGAGATCATCAGGCCCTTGGGAAAGGCGGCGGCGCCAGGATCGGCCGCGTCCATCTCCATGTCGCCCATGTCGCCATGCTCCGCTGCTGGCGCCGGGTCGATCGGTCCGACCGCGCGTCCGATACCCACCGCTCCGCCGAAGATCGCGACCAGGGCGACAAGGAAACCGACCAGCTTCCTGGGGGCACTCATGCGAGCAGGTACCCGGCTTCCTCGACAGCCGCGCGGACCGCGGCGTCGTCAACCGGCTCGGCGCTGGTCACGGTGAGGCTTCCGGTCTCGAGGACGACGTCGACGTTCTCGACACCGGCGATCTCCTGGACCTCCTCGGTGACAGAGGCGACACAGTGGCCGCAGGTCATACCGCTGACGGTGTAGGTCTGGGTGGCGCTCATGGCGGGTTTCCCTTTCAGAGGTCAGGAACGGACCAGGCGGGCGATGGCGGCCGAGGCTTCCGCGAGCTTCTGCTCGGCCTCGGGGCCGCCGGCGACGGCAGCTTCCGCCACACAGTGGTGCAAGTGGTCCTCGAGCAGGCCCAGGGCCACGGACTCCAGTGCCGAGGTCATGGCAGAGACCTGAGTCAGGATGTCGATGCAGTACTTGTCCTCGTCGACCATCCGCTGCAGTCCGCGCGCCTGGCCCTCGATCCGGCGGAGCCGTCTCAAGAAGTCGTCCCTGCGACTGGCGTAGCCACGGTGCCCGGGAGCCTGGGCCATTGCTGTCTCCTGACGATGAACGTTGGGGGAGCTCTACTGGCAAATACAATACCCCCCTACTGTATTCAGTGCAATCAGTAGGCCAGCTTCAATCTTCTGGGTATGATACTGGTACCGGGTATGCTCATGGGACGCCGCCGGGAGACCGCAGATGGAGAAGAGCCGTACATGACCGAGATGCCGCACCACCACGGTTACATCCACCGCAAGGACGACTATCTCCAACGACTGCGCCGGATCGAGGGTCAGGCGCGTGGTCTCCAGCGCATGGTGGAGGACGAGAAGTACTGCATCGACATCCTGACCCAGATCTCTGCAATCACGAAGGCGCTCCAGTCGGTGGGGCTTGGCCTGCTCGAGGAGCATCTGAGTCACTGCGTGGTCGATGCCGCGGCCGCGGGAGGACGGGACGCCGAGGTGAAGCTCAAGGAGGCCAACGACGCGATCGCGCGGCTGGTGCGCTCCTGACGTGGGCTTGGTTCAACGGCGCTGCGGCACCCGCATCTTCACGCCGCACCCGCAGTGTCGCCGTCGGCCTCCGCGTTGTCCGCCGTGGGTTGGTCCTGGCTGACGAAGCCATCACGCACGTGACTCGAGTCGCAGAACGGCTGGTTCCTGGACTTTCCGCAGCGGCATAGCAGCACGATGCGCCGGCCCTCGAGGTCGTACTCCTCCCCGTTCGGGTCCATGAGCCGGAACGTGCCCTTCAGCTGGAGCGGGCCGTTGCGAACGGCCTTGACGGAGGTTGGGCGTTGTGCGGGGCCTGACTCGGTCATCGAGATGTCCTCCGGGTTGGGTACGTCGTCTCGTGGTTGGCTACCATACCCCGGGAGGGTGTCAAGTCAAGACCTTGACGCCATACAGTAGGGGGGTATCCTATTGTCTCACCAAGTCGCACCGGCGGCCAGACGTCAGGAGTCGAAAGCATGAGCACGAACACCAGCACCTACACCGTTGTCGGCATGACCTGCAACGGTTGCGTCAACAAGGTCACCAACGCGGTCATGGACGTCGCTGGGGTAGCCGACGTGGACGTGGACGTGTCCACAGGCACCCTCGACGTCATCGGTGACGTCGACGAGACGGCCATCCGCAGCGCCGTGACGAGCATCGGTTACAAGCTCGCGGACTAGAGCGCGGTTGACGATCGGTTTGCGGTAGACTTAGTGTCTACGCAGACACGCAAGTTCGCAGAGTCTTCGATCGTCTGAGAGGGCCGTCCGATGAGCAAGGGGCACCACGACCACTCCCCACACGCACCGCACGAGGGCGCCCACACCCACGATGAGTACGGTCACGAGCACGATGAGCACAGCCACCGGCACGACCATGGCCATGACCACCACGAGGGTCTCCTGGGCAAGTTGAAGGAGATCTTTGTCCCGCACTCGCATGACAGTGCGGACAAGGTCGACTCAGAGCTGGAAGCCAGCCGTGAGGGCATGCGCTGCCTGAAGCTGAGCTTCGGATTCCTGATGCTGACTGCCGTGATCCAGACCGTGATCGTGTACTACACCCAGTCGGTGGCGTTGCTCGGCGACACATTGCACAACTACGCCGACGCGTTGACCGCCGTGCCGCTCGCCATCGCCTTCGTGGTCGGGCGGCGGGCGGCAACCCGCAGTCACACCTATGGTTACGGCCGCGCGGAGGACCTGGCTGGGATCGTCGTGGTGATCCTGATCGCCCTCTCCGCCTTCTACGCCGGCTTCGAGGCGATCCGGCGGTTCCAGAACCCCGGCGAGGTCCGCTACCTGGGCGTGCTCGCGGTCGCCGGCGTCGTCGGTTTCCTGGGCAACGAGCTGGTAGCGCAGTACCGGATCCGGACCGGTCGGCGCATCGGGTCCGCGGCGCTCGTGGCTGACGGGCTGCATGCCCGCACCGATGGGTTCACGAGCTTGGCGGTCGTGCTGAGCGCAGCCGGAGTCGCGCTGGGCTTCCCCCTCGCAGACCCGCTCATCGGCCTGCTGATCACGGTGGCGATTCTCTTCGTCCTGCGTGACGCGGCCAGGGAGGTCTACCGGCGCCTCATGGACGCGGTCGACCCGCACCTGGTGGACCAGGCCGAACAAGTCATCCGGTCCACCCCCGGCGTGGTCGACGTCACTGACGTGCGGCTGCGCTGGCTCGGTCACAACCTGCTCGCCGAGGCGCGGGTCACGGTGGAGTCCTCGATGTCGCTGGTCGACGCCCACCACCTCAGCCATGAGGTGGAGCACGACCTGGTCCACGGCGTTCGCCGGCTCACCGCGGCGACCATCCATGCCGAGCCGCTTGCCCACGACGCCGACCTTGCGCACGCGCTGGTCAGTCACCATGGCTGAGACCGCCCGGAAGGCCGCACCCACGCGCGTAAGGAGGAGGACCGCGTGATCGAGTTCGAGCCGAAGTACATCACCTTCGACTGCTACGGCACCCTGACCGCCTTCGGCATGTCCGCCGTCACTCGTGAGCTGGTCGCCGACCGCATCCCTGCGGAGGGGATGGAGAAGTTCCTCGACGACTTCGAGGCCTACCGGATCGACGAGGTGCTCGGGGCCTACAAGCCCTACCACCAGGTGATCAACGACGCCCTGGCTCGCACGGCGAAGCTGTGGGCGATCGAGCACCGCGACAGCGACGGGAGGGCGATCTATGAGTCGGTGCCCTCCTGGGGCCCGCATCCCGACGTCGCAGAGCCGTTGGCCGCGCTCGCGCAGCGCTACCCGCTGGTGATCCTGTCCAACGCTGCCGACGAGCAGATCCAGAGCAACGTCGACAAGCTCGGCGCCCCGTTCCACGCCGTGTACACGGCCGAGCAGGCCCAAGCCTACAAGCCTCGCCTGCAGGCCTTCGAATACATGCTCGACCAACTCGGCTGCGGACCGCAGGACATCCTGCACGTCTCCTCCAGCCTCCGCTATGACCTGATGCCTGCCCACGATCTGCGGGTCACCCAGAAGGTGTACGTCAACCGCGGCTACGAACCCAGCACCCCGTACTACGGCTATCACGAGGTCACCGACATCACCGGCCTCGCGGCACTGCTCGATATCTGAGCCTGGCTCGCGGACGGACGGCCACGCCGAGCCCCGAGCCGGATTTCCTCTACGAAACACCGACCTGAAAGGACACGCCATGAAGAGGCGCGACGTCTTCATCTTCGTTGCCAAGCCCGGCACCGGTGATGTCGCCAAGAAGTATCTCGGTGAGTGGCTGAGGTCGCTCGACGGCCACCCCGGCTACCTCGGCGGGACCGTGCTCGAAGAGGTCGCCGGGGAACTGCTGCCGGACACCCTCATCATGCAGATCGACTTCGAGTCGACCGAGGCCGCTCGGGCACTTTGGCCGAAGATCGAGGACAAGGTGAACCCGCCCTACCCCGACGACAAGAGCGACAAGTCTCCGGACCAAGGGATGGCATTCTTCGACGGCACCAACATGAGGAGTGTGCAGGCCGATTGCAACGCGTGAGTGCTCCGGCCGGGCAGCGCCTCGATCGCGGTCTCGGTCGACAGCAAACCGTTCCCGCCTGACGTCGAGTGATGCGGGCGCGGCGAAGGTGGGCGCCGGCGGGTCAGGCGCGGTAGGCGCGGGCTATCTCCAGCAGGACCTCGTGGAAGGCGATCTCGGCGGCTGCGCGTACTCGGTCGGGGCGGTGGGCCACGAGGATCCGGCGGGCTGGGGCGGTTTCGCCGAGGGAAAGGATGCGGACGTCGGGGTGCTTGTTGACCACGGCGGTCCGCGGTGCCAGGGCGACGCCGAGGCCGACGCTGACCATCGCCTGCGCCTCCTGGTAGTCGTTGGCCGAGAAGGAGATCTTCGGGGTGAATCCGGCGGTGACCGCGCTGCGCTGGAGTACCTCGACGACGGGGTGGTTCTCGGAACGGATGATCCACTGCTCGTTGCTCAGGTCGGCCATCTTGACCTGCTTGCGTCGGGCGAGCCGGTGGTCGACCGCGACGATGAGCACGGTGGGGTCGGTGAAGAGTGTGGTCAGTGACAGTTGGCTGTCGTCGACGCGTCCCCATGCGTAGTCCCACAGCAGGGACATGCCCACCTGTCCCTCCTCGAGCTTCTCGATGAGCTGGTCCTCGCGGGCGCTGTGGATCGTCAGATTGATGGAGGGGTAGAGCTGGCGGTAGCGCTGGACCGCCAGTGGTAGGAACGAGCTGCCCACGGTGGGGAACGTGCCCAGGTCGAGGTGTCCCCGCCGGACGTCGGCGATCTCGGCGAGGTCGGACTCCGCGGCCGTGAGCTGGCGGAGCACCTTGCGGGCGTGTCCGGCGAGGACGTGACCGGCGTCGGTGGGCACCATGCCGCGGGGGTGCCGCTCCAGCAGCGGCTGGCCGACCTCCCGCTCGAGGCGCTGGAGCTGCTGCGAAATGGCCGAGGGCGTGTAGGACAGCGCCTCGGCGGCAGCGGTCACGGAGCCGCGCTCGACGACGTACATCAGGACCTGGAGGCGTTTGACGTCCAGCATGGGCTCTCCTCGTTTGAAGCAGTGCTTCAAGCATATGTGCATCCCGGCCCGAGCCCTTGAAGGGCTGATGTCCAGCTCGCCGAGCTCGACGAATGCTCGGTAGTTAAGCATTACTAAAGATGCCTGTTCAAATTGTCGATTGTGCTTCAACTCATCGGGCGCCCAGAGTGGGCTGTGGCCGGAGACCGTCCGGCACCCACGAGGAGGCGAGATGCACGAGATTCCGGCGACCTGGATGCGCGGGGGGACCAGCAAGTGCTGGGTCTTTCGGCGCGCCGACCTGGAGGTAGAGGGCCTCTCGGTCGACGAGGTCCTGCTGCGGTTGTTCGGCAGCCCCGACCACCGTCAGGTCGACGGGGTCGGCGGGGGCACGTCGACCACCAGCAAGGCGGTGATCCTCGAGCAGTCCGCCGAGCCCGATCTCGACGTGGAGTACACGTTTGCCCAGGTCGGCATCGAGGAGGCCAAGGTGGACTGGGGGAGCAACTGCGGCAACTGCTCCGCGGTCGTGGCCTCGTTCGCCGTCCGCGAGGGCTGGGTGCCTGCTGCCGCGGCTGAGACCACGGTCCGGGTGCGGAACACCAACACCGGGCAGGTCATCGTGCAGACCCTGCCGACGCCGGGGGCCGAGCTCACCGAGTCGGCGACCACCGCCATTCCCGGCGTGCCCTTCCTGGGCGCCCCGGTCCGGATGGGGTTCGTCGACCCTGGTGGCCGCAGCACCGGCAGGCTCTTCCCGTCGGGCCGGGTCCGTGACCGCCTCACCGTGCACGGGGAGAGTGCGGTGGAGGTCACGCTCGTCGACGCCGGCGCCCCCGTCGTCGCCGTCCCCGCCGGGTCGTTCGGGCTGGTCGGCGACGAGTCCGCGGCCACCATCGACGCGCAGCCGGAGCTGCTGGCCCGCCTGGACCGGCTGCGGCGCGAGGCCGCGGTCGTCATGGGCCTGGTGGACACCCCTGAGGCCGCGGCTCGGGCAGTCCCCAAGCTCGCCCTGGTCAGCGGCGCCGACGCCGAGGGTGGCACCGACCTGACCGTCCGGATGCTGTCGATGGGCCTGGTGCACCCCGCTCTGCCGATCACCGGCAGCGTGGCGCTCACCCTCGCCGCCCTCGAGCCCGGGTCCGTCGTCCACGACCTGGTGCCGGCACGACCGGGCGCCTCGCAGGACGCGGCGGCCGGCCTGCGCATTGGTACGCCGGCCGGCACCCTGACCACCTTCGTCGAGTACCGCGACGGGGCGGCCGTGGTGGGCGCCGTGCGGACCTACCGGCGGCTGGCCAGCGGATCGGTCGTGCTGCCCGACCCGCCCGGCCCGGACGCCTCGGTCCACCTCACTGACCCGCACCGCCTCGACGCAGCGGCCTCGCGCGAGCAGGGGCTGGCGCCCACCCCTGACCTCCATCACCCTGAGACCAAGGGAGAACCACGATGACCGACCGCACTGCCGTCCACCCGGAGGCGGCGCAGGCCCCGGAGCCCGACCTGCTGCCCGACCCTCCCAAGCCCTCACGGCGGGTTGCGCTGTCGATCGTCGCGGCGTTCGCGGCGCTGGCCGTCGTCGGCTCGGCGGCTGGCGGCGACCTGCTCAACCCGCCGGCGTCGACCACCGACGGCGACTACGCCGGCGAGACCGTCGAGTTCCTCATCCCCCTCGCCGAGGGCGGGGGCACCGACACCTGGGCCCGCTACATCGGCCAGGAGCTCACCCGGGCCGTCCCCGGCCAACCCGGCTTCGCGCCAACCAACGACGAAGGCGGCGAGGGCATCACGGGCACCAACCACTTCATGGCCGCGGCCAAGCCCGACGGCACCAAGGTCCTGGTAAGCACCGCCTCGACGGTGGTGCCCTACCTTCTCGAGCTGCCGACGGTGCGCTACGACTTCACCAAGCTGCAGCCGATCCTCGCCAACGGCACGGGCGCGGTCGTCTACGCCCGCACCGCCGCAGGCGTGCACAACGCCCGGGACGCCATCGAAGCCGACAAGCCGCTCACCTTCGGCGGCATCGCGGCAACCAGCCTGGACCTGACCACCCTGCTCGCCTTCGACCTGCTCGGTCTCAAGGTGGACGCGGTGTTCGGCTTCGAGGGTCGCGGCCCGGTCAACCTGGCACTACAGCGGGGGGAGGTCGACATCGACTACCAGACCACCTCGACCTACGACAGCGCGGTGCGCCCGCTGGTCCAGGATGAGACGGTGGTCCCGCTGTTCTCCCTCGGCCAGGTCGACGAATCCGGGAAGATCGTCCGCGACCCCAACTTCGCCGACATCCCGACCGCGGTCGAGGTCTATGAAGACGTGTACGGCGAAGCGCCCGCAGCCGACGACCTCGCGGCTTACACCTCGATCCTGGCGCTGACCTACACCTTCCAAAAGGCTCTGTGGGTCCCACCCGACACCCCCGCGGAGGCCTCCGAGCTGCTGCGCAGCACCGCGGAGAAACTTGGCCAGGACCCCGCCTTCCAGAAGGCCGCCGCCGAGGTCCTCGGCGGCTACCCGATCGACGCACCCCCGGACCTGCGCGAACGCATCAGCGAGGCGTACACCGTCGACGACGACGTCCGCGAGCACGTCCTGGAGCTGCTCGAGACCACCTACGACATCAAGATCGACTGAGGCCTGCCATGGTTGACTCCGCGTTCTCCGCCCTGTCCTCGCTGGGAAGTCCCAGCCTCCTCATCATGCTCGCCATCGGCGTGGTGGCCGGCCTCGTCATCGGGCTCATCCCCGGTCTCGGAGGCACCGGTGCCGTCGCGATCCTGCTTCCGGTCACCTTCGGCATGGAACCCGAACAGGCACTGGCCCTGCTCATCGGCGCCCTTGCCGTCGTACATACCTCCGACACCGTGGCCGCCGTGCTGCTGGGAGCACCCGGATCGGCCTCGGCGTCGGTGACGATGCTCGACGGCTACGCGATGGCACGCAAGGGAGAGGCCAAACGCGCGCTGTCACTGGCGTTCCTCTCCTCCATGGCCGGTGGCGTCATCGGGGCACTCGGCCTGACCTTGGCCATCCCGCTCGCCCGCCCGCTGGTGCTGTCCTTCGGCAGCCCGGAGCTCTTCATGCTCACCGTGCTCGGTGTGTCGCTGGCCGCCGTGCTCTCCCGTGGCCACATCTTCAAGGGCCTCGCGGCCGGCTTCCTGGGCCTGCTCCTGGGCCTGGTCGGCACCGCCCCGACGACGGCGGAGGAGCGGTTCACCTTCGGCAGCCTCTTCCTCGGAGACGGCCTCTCCCTGGTCGCGGTCGCGCTCGGCATCTTCGGCCTCGCTGAGATCGCCGGCCGGGTCTCACAACGCCGCGCCCCCAAGAACACCGTGGAGCTGCGCGGCGGCTGGCTCTCGGGCATCCGCGAGTGGCTGACTCACTGGACCCACGTCATCCGCGGCTCGCTGATCGGCATCTGGGCTGGTGTCCTGCCCGGGGTCGGCGCCACCGCCGGCACCTGGATGGCCTACGGCCAGGCCGTTGCCACCGCCAAGGACAAGCGGAAGTTCGGCAAGGGCGACCCTCGTGGCATCGTCGGCCCCGAGTCGGCCAACAACTCCGTCGAGGCTGGCGACCTGATCCCGACCCTGCTCTTCGGCATCCCCGGAGGTGTCCCCTCCGCGATGCTGCTGGGGATGTTGCTGACCTACGGCATCCAGCCCGGTCCGGCCATCGTCTCAGAGCACCTCGACCTGATGTACCTCATCATCTGGTCCTTCGCGATCGCCAGCGTCGTTGGTGCGTTCCTCTGCTTCCTCGCCACCCCGTCGCTGGCCAAGCTCACCAAGGTGCCCTTCGCGGTGCTCGGCCCCGGCCTGCTCGTCATCATGCTGCTAGGCGCCTACCAAGAGGGCGGCCAGCTCGGCGACCTGTGGGTGATGGTGGCGCTCGGGGTCGTCGGGTGGCTGCTGAAGGCCACCAACTACCCGCGGGCGCCCTTCCTGATCGGCTTCGTCCTGGCCATCCCCATGGAGCGGTACTACTACCTGACCGTCAAGCTCTCCGACGGTGCCACGTGGCTGACCCGACCGGGCGTGCTGATCTTCCTAGCCATCCTCGTGGTCCCGATGCTGTGGTCGGGCTTCAAGCTGCTCCGAACCCGCCGCGAGACCACCGTCGACGAGGGCCACCGTCACGAAGAGGACCCGCACGACGCCGCCGACGAGCTCGAGGGCTCCCTGCAGGACTCGGTGTGGTCGCTGGCCGTCGCAGCCGTGGTGGTCATCGTCTTCGGCATCGCCTTCGTCGTCAGCGGATCGTTCTCTCCCGAGGCGCAGCTCATGCCGCGCCTGGTCTCGGTCGGCGGGCTGCTCGTGGGACTGATCCTCCTGGCCCAGGAGGTCACGGTACGGCGTAACCGCACCGGCGTCCCGCCCGGCTGGACCAAGGACGTCACCGTCGCCGCGCGCACGTTCGTCGCCATGGGCGTCTTCCTGACCCTGGTCGCCCTCGGCGGCTACCTCGCGGCGATGCTGCTCTTCGTCCCGGTCTTCCTGCTCTACGTCGCCCGCGCCCGCCCCCGGGTCACGGTCGTCTACACGCTCGTGCTGGGCGCCGTCCTGCTGTTCCTGCCCTCACTGCTGCCGGTCGACCTGCCCACCGGGCTCCTCCAGTGAACCGCAGCCCCACAGCCCCGCCCACCCGCCACCGGACCGAACACAGGAGAACCAGATGACCATCGTCGTCGCGTACGCCGACACACCCCCCGGCCACGCAGCACTCCACGCCGGAGTCAGCGAGGCCCTCGCCGGCGCGGAGGAGGTGGTGCTGGTCCCGGCCGTACGCAACGCCACTCCTCCGGACGAGGCCGCCGTCCGCGCCCAGGTGGGTGAGCTGCTCGAGCGGCTCACCAACGCCGGAGGGTCCCTCAGCGTCGACCAGGGCGACCTCGGCGACCCCAGCGACTCCGTCGTACAGGTCGCCCAGCGCCGCAACGCCCGGCTGATCGCCCTCGGCCTCCGGCACCGCTCGCCGATGGGCAAAGTGCTGCTGGGCAGCACCGCCCAGCGAATCCTGCTCGACGCGACCTGCCCGGTGCTCGCAGTGAAGGCCGCGAACACCGCAAGGGGCTGAGCGCGGACCCCCGCCGCTCTCAGGGCCCACAGACTCGCTGGCGAAATATCGAGGACAAGGTAGAAGGAGACCTTTCAACGCGTGGGTCGGGGCAGCCGTCACTCCGGTGGCAACCAAGTCATGCACGTCGCGATGTCGTAGGTCTCCGAGCCGTTTCATTCGTCATCGCGGAGGTAGGGGTTGGCGGCGTACCAGTCGCGATGTCCGAGGGGTCGACGCTTGGCATGTCCCGAGCTCGATGCATCGAGCCCGGGCCCGTGGCGGAGTCACGCCAAGGCGGAACCCCGCCTCCGCCAGGTCTTCTCACGGCATGACGACCGCCGGTAGAAACACGGCATGACGACCGCCGGTAGAAAGCAGCCCATGTCCTCGCCATCTCGCAGGTCCCGTGCACGTCGCGGATCGCTCACCGTCCTTGCCGTGGTCGCCTCCGCGCCGCTGCTCGTGACCACGCTGTCGGTTCTCCAGGGCAGCGCGAACGCCGCGGACGAGACCCGTCCGCAGCGTCCCGCCGCGCCCGTGGACCCCTCGGGCAAGCACCGGGTCACGCTGATCACCGGTGACGTCGTCACGGTCACTACGCTGGCCGACGGCAAGCAGGTCGCCGACGTCGACCGGCCGGAGGACGCCGTCGGCGGCGTGCGCATGCAGGAGTACGGCGGCGACCTGTACGTCCTGCCCGACGAGGCCGTCGGGCTTCTGGGTGCCGACAAGCTGGACCGCCGTTTGTTCAATGTCACGGACCTGATCGAGATGGGGTACGACGACGCACGCAGCGCCGGCCTGCCGCTCATCGCGACGTACACCTCCAAGAGCCGCGGCGCCTCGGCCGCGACTCCCCCCGTTGGCAGCAAGGTCGTCCGGCCCCTGCCGTCGATCCGGGGCGCCGCTCTGACCAGCAGCAAGGGGAGGTCACGCGCCTTCTGGAACGACGTCGCCCCCGAGCGCGACCTGCAGGACCCGACGCCCACTCTCGACGGCGTGGCGAAGCTCTGGCTCGACGGCAAGGTGGAGGCCAGCCTGCACGAGAGCGTGCCGCAGATCGGTGCGCCCGAGGCCTGGGCCCGTGACCTCGACGGCGCGGGCGTCACCGTGGCGGTCCTCGACACCGGGATCGACAGGAACCACCCGGACCTGGCCACGCAGATCGACGGCACGGCCAGCTTCGTCCCGGGTGAGGAGATCACCGACATCAACGGGCACGGCACCCACGTGGCCTCGACCATCGTAGGCACGGGCGCCGCCTCTGACGGCGCGAACCGCGGGGTCGCCCCGGGTGCCGACCTCATCGTCGGCAAGGTGCTCGGCGGGGCGGAGGGCTCCGGCCAGGACTCGTGGGTGATGGCGGGCATGGAGTGGGCCGCCGCGTCGGGCGCCGACGTCGTCAACATGAGCCTGGGCGACTCCGTGCCCTCCGACGGGACAGACCCGATGTCCCAGATGGTCGACGCGCTGTCGGCGCAGCACGGCACGCTCTTCGTGATCGCGGCGGGCAACGCGGGCCCCGAGTCGATCTCCAACCCCGGTGCCGCGGCCTCTGCGCTGACCGTCGGTGCCGTCGACAAGCAGGACCAGCTGGCCGGCTTCTCCAGCACCGGGCCGCTGGCGGTCTCCGGTGGGCTCAAGCCCGACATCGTGGCGCCCGGCGTGGACATCACCGCGGCCCGCTCGCAGGAGATGGGCAGTGGCGAGGGCCTCTACCGCACGATCAGCGGCACCTCGATGGCCACCCCTCACGTCGCGGGTGCAGCGGCGATCCTCGCCCAGGCCCACCCCGACTGGACCGGGGCGCAGCTCAAGGAGCAGCTGACCAGCAGTGCCCAGGGACTGGCGGAGTGGTACTCCCCGTTCGAGGTCGGCACCGGCCGGGTCGACGTACCCGCCTCGCTGGACCGCACCGTGCGCGCCTCCACCTCGGCCTTCCTCGGCAACTTCGACTGGCCGCACGAGCCGAGCGACGCCGCGGTGACCAAGGACGTCACCTTCACCAACGCCGGCGACGCCGCGGTCGTGCTCGACCTCGCCGTCGCCCAGACCGGCACCGTCTTCTCGCTGGGCCAGCCGTCGGTGACGGTCCCCGCCCACGGCACCGCCGGCGTCCAGGTCACCGCTGACCCGCGTGCGGTCGACTCCGGCCGCCACGTCGGGTACGTCGTCGCCACCGACGCCGCGACCGGCAAGGCCGTGACCCGGACCTCCCTGGGGATGCTCAAGGAGGAGGAGCGCTACAACCTCGACATCACACTGGTCGACCGCTCCGGCGCCCCGGCCTCCGGCTGGGTCGGCGTGGCGATGGCCGGCGACTTCTGGCCCTGGACCCTCTACGTCGAGGGGCACCTGACGATGCGGATGCCGAAGGGCACCTATGCGGTCTCGACGTACCTCGACGTCCGGGGCGAGGGAACCGATCGCTCCGGCATCGCCGTCCTTGTCGACCCCGAGACGATCCTCGAGGGATCGGCCGAGGTGGTGCTCGACGCCCGCCAGGCTCGCCTGCTGGACACGAAGGCGCCCGAGCGGACCGAGGACCGGCAGCGCAAGGTCGACTACCTGATCACCGACAAGTACGGCGTCAAGGTGCGCAGTGCCTACGCCGTCCCGTCGATGTACGACGACGTCTACCTCTCGCCGACCGACCCGATGACCGAGGGCAGCTTCACGGCCACCACCCGGTGGCGCAAGGGCGAGCCGATGCTCGGGCTCACCTCGGTGCAGGGCAGGCTCGACCTCCCGACGCTGGTCCAGCCCGGCAGCGACCTGACCACGGGCAGGTCCACGCTCGGCGTGGTGTACGCCGGGCAGGGACGGGCTACCGACTACGAGGGGTTGCGGGCCGGCGGCAAGGTCGTGGTCGTCGACCGCGGCGACGCGGTGTCCTCCGTCGAGCGCGCCGCCCTCGCGGCGCAGGCCGGTGCGGCCGCGCTGGTGGTCGTCAACGACGGCGTGGGCGGGCTGATGGAGTGGGTGGGGGAGAGCCCGATCCCCGTGGCCAGCGTGCACCGCGACGCCGGGGCGAAGCTGGTCGACCTCGCGAGGTCAGGCCGCAACCGGGTGAGGGTGGAGCAGACGGAGTACGCCGACGTCGTCTATGACCTCACCCGCACCTATCCTGGCCGGGTGCCGGACCGCCCGCTGGTCTACGCGCCCACCCACGCCGACCTGGCGAGGATCGACTCGGAGATCTACGGCGTCAGCGACCAGGAGGGTTCGGGCTACCGATACGACATGACGCTGGTCCCCACCCTGGGATCGCACGAGCGCGAGTGGCACCCGGGCACCCGGGTGGAGTGGGTGACGCCCGAGCAGGTCTGGGCCGAGTCCCACGCGCAGAACATTCGCGGTGAGCTCCCGTGGGAGCTGGTGTCGGGCATCAACGAGTTCGCCCGGGGCTCCACCACGAACCTGGAGTGGTTCCGGCCCGCCGTCGCGCCCGGCTTCAGCGAGTCCTTCTCCGTTCGCAACTCGCGCTGGCAGGACTTCATGATCTGGAACGTGCAGGACTGGAGCTCGTCCAGCGACGAGATGGGCCTCGGTGGCTACCTGCCGTGGGCGGCGGTGCCGGTGCACCTGCAGGTCTTCCAGGGTGACGAGAAGTTCTTCGACAGCACGCTCACCTCCGCGATGCAGTGGGTGGAGGTGCCCGCGGGTGACCACCCCTACCGGGTCGAGCTCGACCTGGAGCGTCCCGGCGACGTCTTCCGGTTGTCGACGCGTACCCACACGGAGTGGGAGTTCCGCTCCGACACCGTGGAGGCGGACAACTTCGAGCCGTTCTCGGTGATGAAGCTGGACTGGGACGTCGAGACGGACCTGCGGGGCAACGTGGGCGCCGCGTCGACCCACGCCATCGCCCTGCGGCCGGCCTCCTCCGACGGCGGTGCCCTGCCGGGCCGCATCACCGGGACCACGCTCGAGGTGTCCTACGACGACGGCGCCACCTGGGTCCCGGTCACGGTCCAGAAGGATGCCGACGGTTGGTGGCGTGGTCGGCTGAAGCCGGCCAGGAAGGCCGCCTTCATCTCCGTCCGGGGATCCAGCCTGATGGACAGCGGCTACCGCATCGAGCAGGAGATCATCCGGGCCTACGGCCTGCGATGACGTCGTCCGCACTGGCTGAGCGCGGCAGCTGGGGGCTACTCTCCCCGCGGTGGAACACGCCGCGAGGAGGGCAGCCCATGCTGGAGGGTCTCGGCATCGAGCCGGAGGTCGAGCTGGTCTACCGCGCACTGTTAGTGCGGCCCGGCACGACGGCGGCCGCGTTGGCCGAGGCCCTCAACCAGTCGGAGTTCGTCGTCGACGCCGCGCTGTTCAGCCTCCTCGGGACCGGCCTGGCGCAGCTCGTCGACGATGCGTACGTCGCCGCACCGCCGGCTGTGGCGCTCGGCGCGATGATCACCGAGCGCCGTGACGGGCTCAGGCAGGCGGAGCAGGCGCTCGCGGCGCTCGCCGAGGAGCACCGCACAGCGCTGGCAGGGCAGAGCATCAGCGACCTGATCGAGGTGGTCAGCGGCGTCGACGCGATCCGGCACCGCTACCAGCAGGTGCAGCAGGCCGCGACGGCGGAGCTCCGCATGTTCGTCACGGCGCCGTTCGTGGCCGTCCCGCCGGGGGAGAACGCCGCCGAGCCGGCTGCTGCCGAGCGCGGGATCCGCATCCGCGCGGTGATCGAGCAGGACGTGCTCTCCAGCCCCGGCGCGACGCACGAGGCGATCGACTCGCTCCAGCGCGGGCTCGAGCTCCGGGTGGTGCCCAAGCTCCCGATGAAGCTGGTGCTCGCGGACGCCGACCTCGCTCTGGTCCCCCTCGAGGACACGCCCGGCGACGGTGCGCCGGGGGCGGTGCTCATCCAGCGCAGCGGCCTGCTCGCGGCCCTGGATGCCCTCTTCGAGAACCTCTGGCGCCAGGGCTACCCGCTTGACCTCGACAACGTCGCCGCGGCCGATGCGGGCGTGGTCGACCAGGGCGGGCCCACCGCGCTCGACCGGCAGATCCTGGGCCTGCTGCTGGCTGGGCTCACCGACCAGGCCGTCGCGGCCCAGCTCGACCTGTCGCTGCGCACCGTGCAACGACGCCTGCGGCACCTGCAGGACCTGGCCGGCGCCCAGAGCCGGATGCAGCTCGGCTGGTACGCAGCCCGGCACCACTGGGCCTGAGCTCCTGGGCCTGAGCTCCTGGGCCTGAGCTCCTGGGCCCGCCCCGGTCGAGCCGGTCACCGCTCAGCCAGCGGGACCCCGAGCGCGTTGAACCTTGGGACTCTTGGTGCTCTCTACTCGCATCGCGATCGCATCGAGCATGAGTTCCAGCGCCGTGCCGAAGGCTCGCGGGTCGCTGATGCTGGCCAGCTCTTCGCGGACCTCGGCGACGTTGGGGTACTCGTCGTCGGGCAGCGAGCGGTACTCCACCTGCCAGGCCAGGTCGTCGGCCTTGCGGGTAGCGAGGGGGAGGGCCTGCATGGACGCTTCCATGGCTGACATCGCCCGGGTCATGTTGCCGAAGGCCCTGAGGTAGAGCGCGGCATCCGCTGCGTTGAGGCCGGCCCGCTTGAAGGCCCCGAGGGCGAACTCGACAGTGGCGAACTCGGTCGGCCTGCGCGTCGTACGAGAGGCCATCTCGAGAGCGAACTCCGGGTACTTCAGGTAGTGGTCGTGGATCACTTTCGAGACCGTGCGCAGGTCATCACGCCAGTCGTCGGTCTCGACGAGCGTGCCGCCGTACGAGCGACCGCGCAGGGTGTCGATCAGCTCGAGGACGAGCTCGTCCTTGTCGCGGAAGTGGCGGTAGACCGACGTCGGGTGCGCCTCCAGCTCCTTGCCGATCGACTGGAACGTCAACCGGTCGAGGCCGTCACGGTGCGCGACGCGTTCGGCTGCCTCGATGATCAGCTCACGGCTGAGACTGTCGCGGGGACGCCGGGGCTTCGGTGCTGCTTTCGTGGTCTTGGCCTTCGACGTACTCATCCGTCCTACCCCTTTCGCGCTCGTCCCCGACACTGGAAGTGAGCGTAAGTCATCAAGCCTGACTATGAACGTTTCTAGACCCTTTACTCACTCGGAGTCGTAGTCAATACTATTGACTATAGCGTTTACGAAGTGAGGTCCGAGGAGTGCTCACAGTGAAATCCTGGTTTCAGACCCCGTACCTACTGACCGTCCGGCCGGTCCCTGGGGGAGAGGGTCTCGCACTGCTGGTGGAGAACGGACCTGAGTTCGCCAGGGGGCGGCTCTGGGACGGCAAGTCCGCCGGCGAGATCTCCGAGATCCTCCCGTTCCCGGTTGGGCTCGGTGCGGCCCTGACCAAGGACGGCCGGTGGGTCGTCGAACTTGACGACAACGGTGGCTCCGAAGTAGGGCACCTCTGGGCGCGATCGGTCGACGGCAACGAAGCGCTCGACCTGACCCCCGACCTGCCCTCGTACGTTCTCCGCGGGCTCGAGCCGAGTGCCGACGGTTCGGCCCTGCTGGCGACGATCGTCGACGACGAGGGCTTCCACGTGATCGTGGTCCCGATGAATCCGTGGCGTCCGGCGCGGCGGATCTACTCGTCGCCGTGCGAGGCCTGGTACGCCCACATCTCAGCCGACGGCTCGCTGGTCAGCATCGACACGACCAGCCACAACCCCAACGTGCGACGGCCTGCGGTAACGGTGGTCGACGTGGCCAGCGCCGAACCCATCGGCGTCCTCAACGACCTCCCGGCCGGTCCGATCCGTGCGATCCGCTTCTCACCCGACCTCGGCGACCCACGGGTGCTCGTGTCGACCGAGCGCTCCGGATTCGCGCGTCCGTGCATCTGGAACCCGGCCACGGGGGAGCGGCAGGACTTCGATCTGCCCCACCTCAATGGAGACGTGATGCCGCTCGACTGGCATGCCGCAACCGGGTCGGTGCTCGCCGTGCACGTGGACGGCGGCATTCAACAGCTGCTGCGCTGCTACGAGGCCACCGGCGAGGCCGAGGTCGTGAGTGCAGGGATGGGCAGCTATGCGGATCCGGATGTCGCTGACGTCTACGCCTGGATCTCGAACTCGTACTTCAACCCCGACGGCACCATCGCTGCAGTCACCTCGACCTGGGCACTGCCCCTTCACATCACCCACCTGGCGGCCGAGGGCACGCCGACGGTGCTCATCTCACCCGCTGACGTCCCCCTGGGTCGGCCGTTCTCGTCGCAGCTGGTCGAGAGCAAGGACGGCACGCGCGTGCAGTTGTGGTGGGCTCGCCCCGAAGGCGAGTCGCGCGGCACCTTGCTCGAAGTCCACGGCGGCCCGAACCTCGTCACGGTCGACGGGTTCTCCCCGTCCGCACAGTCGTGGCTGGAAGCCGGATTCACCTATGCCTCGTTGAACTATCGCGGCTCGGTCACGTTCGGGCGCGACTTCCGCGAGGGATTCTGGGGCGTCGGGGGAGACCGCGAGATCGAGGACATCGAGGCGGCGGTCAGGTGGCTGCAGGACCAAGGTTTCGCCGAGCCGAGGACGACGTTCATCACCGGCCCGTCGTACGGCGGACACCTCACTTTGCTGTCGCTCGGTCGGCTGCCGAATCTCTTCGCGGGCGGGCTGGCGCACGTCGCGATGGCTGACTGGAAGGCCGCGTGGGACGACATGAACCCGGCGCTCAAGGGAGCATGGACAGCGTTCCTGGGAGGGACGCCCGAGGAGGTTCCCGAGATCCTCGAGCGCTATTCCGCGGTCAACTTCGTCGACGACGTCATGGCTTCGGTGTGGCTCAACCAGGGGGCGCGTGACACCCGCACGCCCGCCGCTCAAGCACAGCGGTACGCCGACGAGCTGAAGGCGGCCGGCGGCGACGTCGCCATCGACTGGTTCGACGCGGGACACGAGCCGACGGGGCTCGACGGACCTGCCGCGGACCAGGCCAGGATGCTCGAACTGGTCGAGAAGACTCTTGCCGGTGAGCCGTGGTCAGAAAGATAGTCAACGATTATGACTATAACCCTTGCTAACTGGCTGGACGTTCCGTAGCGTTCCGATCAGCCAGGCCCACAGGTCAGCTGGCACTCACTTTCGGAGTCACGCATGGACATGAATATCCGCCGATGGGCAGCCGCTGCTGCGGTCCTCCCGTTGTTCGTCGCCACGGCTTGCAGCTCGTCACCCGCCAAGGAGCAGAGCCAAGGGGTAGTCCCCGCCACCGAGGGCGGTCAGATCGTGATCGGCGCCGAGCAGGAGCCGGACTGCACCGACTGGATCGCCACCTGCGCCGGTTCGATCTGGGGCAGCTACATCATGCAGGCCGAGACCATCCCTACCGTCTTCAATGTGCGTGAGGTTGATGGCGCGTGGGTGCCGCAGATCTCGCCGATGATGGCGGAGGAACCGGTCGCTGAGCAGGCCGGTGATAAGCAGGTCATCACCTACAAGCTGAACCCGGATGCGGTCTGGTCCGACAAGAAGCCGATCACCTCGTCCGACCTGAAGTACACCGGCCTCCAGATCCGTGACTCCGACGACATCTTCGACCGCACCGGCTACGACGAGATCGAGTCCATCGAGACCCCGGACCAACAGACGGCTGTCGTCACCCTCAAGACGTCGTACGCCGGTGGCGGACCCTCTTCAGCGGCTCGTACGGCGTGCTGCCGTCGCACCTGCTCGAAGGCAAGGACCGGGCGGCGATCATGAAGGACGGCTACGACTTCAGCGGTGGTCCCTGGCTGATCGAGTCCTGGCGGCGAGGCGTGTCGGTGACGTTGGTCCCCAACGAGAACTACTTCGGCACGAAGCCCAAGCTGGACGAAGTCATCTTCCAGTTCCTGCCCGACACCGCCGCCGCCTTCCAGGCACTGCGCAGTGGCCAGGTCGACGCCCTCTACCCCTCGCCCCAGCTCGACGCGCTGAGCCAGATCAAGGCCGGAGTGCCGGGCACCCGCTCGGAGGTCGAACCGCAGAGCGGCAACCTGGAAGCGCTGTGGATGAACAACCAGGCCTTCCCGTTCGACTCTGTTGCTGTGCGTCAGGCTTTCGCCCATGCCATCGACCGGTCGGCGATCGTCAAGCGACTCTTCGGTGACCTGGGACTGAGCAAGCCCGCTGAGAGCTTCCTGACCCCGTTGGTCTCGACCTTCGCCGCGGACGACTTCTCGAAGTACACCCTGGACCTCAATCAGGTCGAGTCGCTGATGACCGGTGACGGATGGCGAAGCGCGGTGATGGTGTGTGGGCCAAGGACGGCAAGGCTGCCGAGATCACCATCCTGACTCTGGCCGGCAACAAGCGGCGTGACCTCACCTGCCAGATCCTCCAGGCCCAGCTCGCCGAAGCCGGTTCAAGTTGTCGATCAAAGCGGTGACCCCCGCCGATCTGTTCGGCAAGATCGCCCCGGCCGGCGACTTCCAGCTCGGCCTCTACACGCTGATCGACACCTATCCAGACCCGGCCCTCAGCTCCAGCTTCGACTCCGCCAACATCCCGACGGACGCGAACGGCAACTCCGGCATCAACTTCGCGAGAGCCAACATCCCCGGCTTGGACGAGTTGCTGCAAGCAGTGGACCGCGAGATCGACCCGGCCGCGCGCGTCGCTGCGTCGATGGAGGCGGATGCACTGATTGCCGAGTCGGTGCCCTCACTCCCGCTGCAGATCCTGCCCAGCGTCCTGCTGTGGAACGAGAAGGTCGGCGGACCGATCAGCATCAACCCGGTGCAGAGCCCGTTCTGGAACCTCGAGGAGTGGGGCCTCGCAGCCAAGTAGCTGCGTAGGGTGCGAGCAGGCCACAGGTCGAGGAGCCAGCACGTGACGACCGACCTGATCACCCACTGGTACGACGGAGGACCGCAATCCGGTGGCTTCACCGAACCGGACCGGTGACCAACCCAGCTACTGGGTCGGTCTACTCATGGAGGCTGCCGTTCTTCCTGCGTGTTCCAGCCAGTGCTCGGGTGCAGCGATCGCGGCCAGCTGGCTGCCGGCGAGTTCGGTGAGGGACAGCGCGTGCAAGCCGGTCTCTGCGCTGCCGGCGACCACAACCGCCCGCGTGTCAGCTGCGCGAGCAAGCTCGAGAACGTGCCCAACCACCTTGCCCTGCAGGGATTGCGCGTCGAACCGCCCCTCACCGGTCACCACCAGGTCGGCTGCCCGGATCGCTTCGGGCAGGCTGATCAGGTCAGCAAGAGTCATAGACCCCGGTCCCAGGGAGGCACCCCAGCCCATGGCCAGCCCGTACGCCGTGCCGCCGGCCGCTCCACCGCCAGGCACGTCTGGTCGCCGCCGAGGTCTACGGCCCAGCGCGCCAGGCGGTCCTCAAGAAGTAAGACCTGCTCCGGAGAAGCCCCCTTCTGCGGCGCGAACTGGTGGGCAGCACCGAGCGGACCGAGCAGCGGTGCGTTGACGTCGACCAAGCAGACCACCCCATCGGGTGGCGGCGCGAGGTCACCAAGTGCGGCCAGAGCTCCGGCGCCGCCATCGGTGCTGGCCGACCCGCCAAGGCCAACCACGAGCCGTCGTACGCCGGGGGTCAGAGTTGCAGCACGAAGAGCCTCGCCGAAGCCGAGGCTTGTCGCCCCCAGCGCATCAGGCACAGCCATCAGAGTCAGCCCGCTCGTGCTCGCCATCTCGACGAAAGCGGTGCCGTCCGGACAGTGCAGCCACGCTGTGTCCACTGGCCGATCATCCGACCAGTCACTGTGATGGGCATCCGTCGTGCACCGGGGATAGCCCCCTCGACGACGGCCAGGGTGCCTTCGCCGCCGTCCGCCATGGGAAGCAGGACGAGCTCGTCGGAGGGGCGAACCGCTCGCCAACCGGCTGCGAAGCCGCGCAGGCAGCGATCGCGTCGATCGAGCCCTTGAACGAGTCCAACGCGACAACGACTTGGAATTGAGTCTTCACGAACCCTCACATGCTCATAGTCAATGCTGTTGACTACGAGCATAGCAGTTGATCGGCACAGCGTCCACCTAGCGACCAAGGTCGTGGGCGAAGGTGCCCCGGTGTCCTCCTGCACGGGTATCCGCAAACGCAGCTGATGTGGCGTCACGTCGCCGCTGATCTCGCCAAGACCACTGCGTCGTGACGATGGATCTGCGTGGCTACGGCGAGTCCGATGCTCCGGCGCCGTCGCTGGCGACCTCAATTACAGCAAGCGCGAGATGGCTCTGGACGTCGTACACGTGATGACACAGTTGGGCCACGAGACATTCGCTGTTGTCGGCCACGACCGCGGCGGACGGGTCGCGCACCGACTCGGGCTCGATCACCCTGACCGGGTCACCTCTATAGCGGTCCTCGACATAGTGCCCACGCTGCACATGTTCGACAACGTCGACCGCGCGATGGCTGACACCTACTTCCACTGGTTCTTCCTCACCCATCCCGACGGCTTCCCGAGCGGCTGCTGCACGCCGATCCCAATGGCTGGATCGCCAGCCGCTTCGCCGGTCGTCACGCCGGCCGTTCCGTGGAGGAGGATACGATCGCCGCGTACACCGAAGCCTTCGAGCGGCCCGGTGTCATCGAGGCGACCTGCTCCGACTACCGCGCCGCCGCCACGATCGATCTCGAGCACGACCGCGAGAGCCGAGAGACGCCACTGCTCGCCCCACTGCTCGCGTTGTGGGGTGCCTCCAGCTACGTCGGCCGAAGCTTCGACGTCGCGAACGTCTGGTCCGAGTACGCCGTCAGCGTGATCGCCGCTGCCGTCCCGGCCGACCACTACCTGGCCGAAGAGAACCCCGACGCGACCCTCGCTCTGCTCCGCGCATTCTGGACACGCTCCGATGAGCGAACGCCTGCTGCAGCGTCTCGAGCAGCTCGTGCAGGCCGAGACGCCCTCCGGCGATGCCGAGCTCCTGCGCGTAGCCCACGCGCTGCTCCAGGCGTTGGGCGCGGAGCGTTCGGCCGCTCCGGTGTCGAGCACGTCGTCGATGGAGTCCCCCACCTCTTCTGGCCAGCAGCAGGCCAGCCTAGGGTGCTCGTCCTCGGGCACCTCGACACCGTCTTTCCCGCCGGTACCACCGACGCGCGTCCCTTCGCCATCAACGGCGACCGGGTCACCGGCCCGGGGTCCTTCGACATGAAGTTCGGGTTGGTGATCGCGCTGGAAGCACTGTCCCGCATCGTCGACTCCTCCCACGTCACTTTCCTGATCAGCGGCGACGAAGAGTCGGATCGCTCACGTCGCGCGCGCTGATCGAAGAAATCGCCTCAAACTGCTCCGCCGTACTCGTCCTCGAACCCAGTCTCGACGGCGCCCTCAAGACCGACGCAAGGGCGGCAGCATCTACCGTATCGCCTTCGAGGGGCGGGCCGCGCATGCCGGTCTCGAACCCGAGCTCGGTCACAACGCTCTCATCGAGCTGGCCCGTTTGGTCCTCTGGTGCGACTCGTTGGCTGCCCCCGAGCTGGGCACCACTGTCACACCCACTCTCGCGCTCGCCGGCACCACCAACAACGTCGTCCCCGCGCTCGCCGAGCTGGTCATCGATGTCCGCGCCCGCACCTCGGCCGAGCTCGACCGCGTCCATGAGGCGATCCTCCGTAGGACATCGGCCGATGCCGGCGTACGCATCGTGGTCGAAGGCGTATCAACCGCCCGCCGTTCGAGACTGACAGCTCGAACGGCTGCTCGCTCCGCGCGACCGTCGCTACTCGTGAGGGCTTGCCAGAGCCGATGACCGCCTCAGTCGGCGGCGCCTCCGACGCCAACTTCACCGCCGCTCTCGGCATCCCCACCCTCGACGGTCTCGGTGCGATCGGTGCCGGAGCGCACACCCCCGACGAGTGGGTCGAGCTCTCGAGCCTCGAAGATCGGGTCCTCATGGTGGCAGGGCTGTTCGAAGAGCTCACCGATCGAGATACTCGAGGAGAGGAGGAATCGTGCGGACCTTCGTGCTACGCCGGATCCTCTACTCCGTGCCGGTCATCTGGCTCGCGTCGTTCCTGTTGTTCTGGGCAGTCCGCGCGACCTTCGACCCTCTGACCAAGCTCCGGCAGTCGCGCGATCCGGACACGCTGCAGCGCGAGATCGAGCGGCTCGGCCTCGACCAGTCGATCTTCCACCAGTACGTCCTGTGGCTCCAGGCGTTCGTGACCGGAGACTGGGGCACCAGCACCCGCACCGGCGAGGCGGTGCGGCCGATCATCACCGACGCGCTCTCGCCGACCCTGCAGCTCGTGTTCTGGGGCGTGCTGTTCGCGTCCTTGATCGCCATCGTGATCAGCGTGTACTCCGCCGTGCGCCGCTACTCCGCGGGCGACTACGTGTTGACCGGGCTCTCGTACGTCGGCATCGCGCTGCCGGCGTTCTGGTTCGGTCTGATCCTGATCCAGGTGCTCGCCGTCGAGCCTCGCCAGCGCTTCGGGCTCGTCGACCCGCCGCTCTACTTCGTCGGCCTGCACTCACCCGGCGTGACCGGCTTCAACCTCGACTACCTGCGCCACCTGGTGCTCCCGGTGCTCACCTTCACCATCACCTTGGTCGCGAGCTGGAGCCGGTTCGGCCGGGCCGCCATGCTCGACGCGCTCTCCAGCGACTACGTGCGCACCGCACGCGCCAAGGGCGTCCCGCGGAGGCAGATGATCGTGCAGCACGCCTTCCGCAACTCGCTCGCGCCGCTCGTCACTGTGATCGCTCTCGACGCCGCCCTGCTCTTCGGTGGCCTCGTGGTCACCGAGCAGATCTTCGCGATCCCCGGCATGGGCCGGCTCTTCCTCGACTCGCTTCTCGTCGGCGACGTGTTCGTGCTGGTGCCGTGGATGGTCGTCGTCGCTGGCGCGGTCGTGCTCTGCAATCTGCTCGCCGACATCTCCTACGCCCTGCTCGACCCACGGGTGCGACTGTCATGAGGCGCTTCGCCCAGCACCGGGTCGCCGTGCTCGGCTCCATCGTCCTGCTATTGCTGCTGATGGCCTGCTTCGGCGCCACCTGGCTCGCGCCGTACGCACGCGGGCAGCAGGACCTGTCCCTCGGGCCGGTGCCGCCGTCGGGCGACCACTGGTTCGGCACCGACGAGCTCGGCCGCGACTACTTCAGCGAGATCCTCTACGCGGGCCGCATCTCCTTGTCCATCGGCCTGGTCGTCTCCCTGCTCTCGACGCGTCGGCACCGTGCTCGGCGTCGTCGCCGGGTACATCCGCGGCTGGGTTGGCGAGCTGCTCATGCGGGTCACCGATCTGTTCCTCATCGTGCCCGCCATCGCCATCCTCGCCCTGGCTCTGCAGGGGCTCGGCTCGTCGCCGGTCACGATCGTGCTCGTGCTGGCCGCGCTCGGCTGGACCTACATCGCCCGCGTCGTCCGCTCCCAGGTGCTCACGTTGCGCGAGAAGGAGTTCGTCGAGGCCGCTCGCGTGATCGGCGCCTCGCCCGCACGGATCCTGCGCCGGCACCTGCTGCCCAACCTCGCCGGCGTGATCGCGGTGAACATCTCTCTGGCCACCGCCTCGGCGATCATCGTCGAGTCCACGCTGAGCTTCCTCGGCTTCGGCGTCCGGTCACCGCAGACGAGCTGGGGCAACATGCTCAGCCAGGCGTCCGGACTGGTCGGCACCCCTCAGGTCTACCTGCTCTACTTCCCCGGCGCGTTCATCCTCGTCACCGTCCTCTGCGTGAACTTCATCGGCGACGGCCTCCGCGACGCGCTCGATCCTCAGGAGAAGCACCTGTGACCGCCGAGCCTCTGCCGGTCCTCGAGGTCACCGACCTCCGCGTGACCTTCCCCCACCAGCACCGCGAGGCGGTCACCGTCGACGGCCTCAGCTTCACCGTGCATCCAGGCGAGACGCTCGGCATCGTCGGTGAGTCCGGCTCCGGCAAGAGCATGACGTCGATGGCGGTGATGGGTCTGCTGCCCGGGTCCGCCCAGGTCACCGGCTCGATCAAGTTCCGCGGCACCGAGCTGGTCGGCATGAGCGACCAGAAGCTGCGCGAGATCCGCGGCAACGACATCGCCATGGTCTTCCAGGACGCGCTCGCTGCCCTCAACCCGGTGATGACCGTCGGCGTCCAGCTGGTCGAGGCGATGCGTGTGCACGGCTCGTCGCTGTCCTCAGCCAGCTACGGGAACGGGCCGTCGAGCTGCTTGAGCGTCGTCGGCATCCCATCGCCCGAACGCGCGTCGAGCAGTACCCGCACGAGTTCTCCGGCGGCATGCGTCAGCGCGTGATGATCGCGATGGCATCTCCAACGAGCCAGACGCTTCTCATTGCCGACGAGCCTACCACCGCCCTCGACGTCACCGTGCAGGCGCAGATCCTCGAGATGCTGCGCGAGGTCCAAGCCCGCACCGGCACCACCATGCTGCTGATCACCCACGATCTCGGCGTGGTCGCCGGCATCGCCGACCGCGTGCTTGTCATGTACGCCGGCAACGTGGTCGAGGAAGGGCCCGTCGAGTCGCTCTTCTACGAGACCTCGCACCCTTACACATCTGGCTTGCTGGCGTCCATGCCACGGATGCACCGCCGCGCGAAGGACGAGCGGTTCTTCCAGATCGGCGGCCAGCCGCCAGCCTCGACCGACCTGCCACCCGGCTGCCGCTTCGCGCCACGCTGCCAGCATGTCGAGCCCGGCCGTTGCGATGCTTCGATCCCGCCCGCAGTCCGTGTTGGCGCAGGCCACGTGGCTGCCTGCCACCGGATCCACGAGCTCGAGGGGTTGGTGACATGACCGCAGCACTGCGCGTCGACGACCTCGTCAAGTCGTACCCCGTCCGATCGGGTCTCCTGCGCGCCGTACCGACAGTGTCCAGGCCGTCTCCGGGGTCAGCCTGCGCGTCGACGCGGGCCAGACTTTCGGCCTGGTCGGCGAAACCGGCTGCGGCAAGAGCACGCTCGGTCGCTGCGTGGTCCGGCTGCACGACACCGACAGCGGCTCGGTGCTGATCGATGACGACGACATCCTGAAGTACGACGTGTCCCAGTTGCGCGCCGTGCGACGCAGGATCCAGCTGGTCTTCCAGGACCCCTATGCCGCGCTCAACCCGAGGCTGTCGGTGCGACAGACGCTGACCGAGCCCCTGATCATCCACGGCCTGCACTCCGGGGTCGCGAGGAGCGCGTTCAGGAGCTGCTCGACCAGGTCGGACTCAACCCGGCGCATGCGAGCCGCTTCCCGCACCAGTTCTCCGGTGGACAACGTCAGCGCATCGGCATCGCCCGCGCGCTTGCGGTCGAGCCCGAGGTCATCGTGCTCGACGAGCCGGTGAGCGCATTGGACGTCAGTGTCCAGGCCGGCGTGCTCAACCTGCTCGACGATCTCCAGCGGCGACTCGGTCTCACCTACCTGTTCATCGCCCACGACCTGTCCGTCGTACGACACCTCAGTGACCGCGTCGGGGTGATGTATCTCGGCCGCATCGTCGAGCAGGGACCGGTGGACCTGCTCTACGAAGCTCCACTGCACCCCTACACGCAGGCCCTGCTGTCGGCTGTCCCGGTCCCTGACCCGCGCATCGAGCGGAAACGCGAGCGCATCGTGCTCACTGGCGATGTGCCGAGCCCCTCCAACCCGCCTTCTGGTTGCCGGTTCCGCACGCGGTGTTGGAAGGCCCAGGACCTCTGTGCTGCCGTCGAGCCGCTGCCCGTCGATGCGGGTGATGGCCAGTTGGTGGCCTGTCACTTCCCCGAGTTGAGGACAGTCCTATGAGCCCCCACCGCATCGCGGTTATCCCTGGAGACGGCATCGGCAAAGAGGTGGTGCCTCAGGGGCTGCGCGTCCTCCGTGTAGCCGCCGACATCTTCAATATCGACCTCGAGTTCGAGCACTTCGACTTCGCCAGCGCGGACTATTACGTCGAGCACGGGGTGATGCTCCCCGAAGACTGGTTCGACACCCTGCGAGGGTTCGACGCACTCTTCTTCGGTGCGGTCGGCTGGCCGGAGGTCGTGCCGGACCACATCTCCCTGTGGGGCAGCCTGTTGCAGTTCCGGCGGTCTTTCGACCAGTACGTCAACCTGCGCCCGTGTCGGTTGATGCCAGGAGTCAAGAGTCCGCTGGCAGACCGGAAGCCGGGCGAGGTCGACTTCGTCGTCGTACGCGAGAACACCGAAGGGGAGTACTCAAGCATCGGGGGCCGGATGTTCGAGGGCACCGACCGCGAGTTCGTGCTCCAGGAGACGGTGATGACCAGGACCGGCGTCGACCGGGTTCTGAAGTACGCCTTCGAGCTCGCTCGCAGCCGCAAGCCCCGCCACATCACGTCGGCCACGAAGAGCAACGGCATCTCCATCTCCATGCCCTACTGGGATGAGCGGTTCGCCGCAATGGCGGAAGGCTACCCCGACGTCAGACGCGACCAGTTCCACATCGACATCCTCACCGCGCACTTCGTCCTCAAGCCCGACTCCTTCGACGTGGTCGTGGCGAGCAACCTCTTCGGTGACATCCTCAGTGATCTCGGGCCGGCCTGCACGGGCACGATCGGAATCGCGCCCAGTGCCAACATCAACCCGACCCGCGAGCTGCCGAGTCTGTTCGAGCCCGTGCACGGATCGGCCCCCGACATTGCTGGGCAGGGGATCGCGAACCCGATCGGCCAGATCTGGTGCTCGTCGATGATGCTCGACCATCTCGGCTATCCCCAGGCAGGCGCCGCCGTACTCGCGGCGATCGAAGCAGTGCTCGAGACGGGGCCGGAAGTCTCCCCCCTGACCCCGGACCTTGGCGGTACGGCGACCACTGTCGAGTTGGGCAAGGCGATAGCCGACCGGCTGTCGTCCTAGGCCAGTCCCCAAAGCCCAGGGTCTCCTCAGCCAGCAGGCGTGTCTGGATGAGAGCCACCCGTGCGCTTCGGGCGGCGTACTGTCAGGGCACCTCCCCACCCGGCGTCGTCTCACCGTCTCCGAGTCTGGGTCGCCTGTCGGCTGCGGTGTCCAGCTCCAGGAATTGGTCCTCGGTCTTGAGCCGCCGTGAAACAGGTGTATTCCGGGGTCTACACACACTCGTCGGATTCCACCACCCGTCCAACGAGCGGATCACATGAGAAGTCCAGCCCTGGAGGGATACCGCGCCCGACCTGCGAGCACCAACGGGGGCGTGCTCAACCTCCGTCGTTCCCGCACCCCCGAGGTCCAGGGTCCTTCCGCCGGACGGACCGAAGCTGATGCCGCTCGAGTCACGGCGGCGATCGCGCACCCTCTACGCGCCGACCGCTCGGAGAGTCGCTCGTCATGGGTTGGCTTCAGAAAGAGTCGATCCAGTCGCCGGTAGAGACCTCTTGGAAGAAGGGTCACCCGTGAACGTCGCACCGGCCTCGCCGGATGCTCAGAGTGGTTCGCGGCACGCGGTCCCGGTCAGGGACCGGGCCGCGACTTCGACCGGCGCTATGGCCTCGTCTTTCAAGCCTCGTCGACATGCGCGACGCCCTGGGCGATCAGGACGCGTGCATACATGGGATCCACACCTTCTCGACCTGCGGACCTAAGCCATCTGTCCGGCTGGCGTGGCCTCACCTGGGTGTTCCGCGGCGTACCGCGGCACCGCCTCCCCGAGCTGAAGCCGGCGTCGCAGCACCACCAGCCACCAGAGGAGCGGGAGGCTGAGAAAGCCGGCGAAGACGTATCCGTTGCCTGCGAACGCGGGCAAGAACAGTAGCGCCGCGTCGACCGCGAGAAAGACGACCAGGCTCACGACGAACACGGTCGACCGCACGTCCGACCTGACCGGCACCTTCTCGATCAAGTCGCACGGCGACGGTGAGGAGTACTACTTCGAGAAGTCGGACTTCGTCACCGCGCGTGTGAACCCGGAGACTGGCAAGTCGATCACCACCGACGGGACCGTGCCGATCACGTCGATCGGACCCTTCCAGGAGTTCTCCTACGACCAGAACGGCACGCCGGACGACGGGGACTACGACACCATGGTCGACTTCGGATACACCCACGAGGTGGGGCACCGCAACGACCAGTGGTGCGACCTGGTCTACGACACCCTCACTTGAGGCGTCGGGTGACCCGGGCATTGACGCAGCCATGACGAAAGGCAGTCGGGCCATGGCGATCGGCGTGCTCGGCTCGCTCACCATCGACGGGGACTCGCATGTGGCCCCGCGATCGTGTTGTGCTCGAGGTCCTCGCCGTTCGTGATTCGGACGTGACCCTTGACACTCGCGGGCAAATGAACGAAAGTTCACAACGATTGAATTCGAATTCATTCGTGTGACTGCCAACTACCTGGAGACGTTCATGACAAGCCAATCCGCTACAGCTACGACGGGAGTACGCCGCGCGGCGCTCGCGAGTCTTGCTGGCACCACGATCGAGTGGTTCGACTTCTTCATCTACGGCACGGCAGCTGCGCTGGTGTTCCCCACGGTTTTCTTTCCGGGTCTGGGTGACTCGCAGGCGCTGGTGGCGTCGTTCGCCACCTTCGGCGTCGCGTTCGTGGCCCGGCCGCTGGGTGCGGTCGTCTTCGGGCACTACGGCGACCGGATCGGGCGCAAGCGCACCCTGGTCGTCTCGCTGCTCCTGATGGGCATCGCCACCTTGATCATCGGCGTGCTGCCGTCGGCGGAGACCCTCGGTGCGCTGGCGCCGATCGTGCTGGTGCTGATGCGGCTCTGCCAGGGGCTCGCGGTCGGTGGCGAGTGGGCCGGCGCCACGCTGCTCACCGCTGAGAACGCGCCGCCGAGCAAGCGGGGGCACTACGCGATGTACCCGCAGCTCGGACCTGCCCTGGGTCTGATGCTCTCCAGTACGACGTTCCTGGTCATGTCCCTGCTGCAGAGTGACGCGAGCTTCGTGGCTTGGGGCTGGCGGGTCCCGTTCCTGGCCAGTGTGCTGCTGATCGCGGTCGGGCTGTGGATTCGGGTCGGGCTGGAGGAGACGAGGTCTTTCGCCGAGGCCAAGGCGCGTGACGAGGTGGTTCGGCTGCCCTTCGCCGACGTCCTCCGCTACCAGTGGCGGACCGTGCTGCTGGCCGGTGGCGCACTGACCATCCTGTTCGCGGCGTTCTACCTCGGTGTCAGCTTCCTCACCAGCTACGGCGCCGGCTCGCTCGGTCTGTCCCGGCCGACTGTTCTGACGGTCAACATCCTCGGCGGCGCGGCCTTCGCTCTCGCCACGATCGTCTCCGCGCGGCTGTCGGACCGGGTGGGCCGCCGGCGACTGATCATGGCCGGCAACCTCTTCTCGACGGTTTGGGCCCTCGTCGTCTTTCAGCTCCTGGAGTCGGCCGACGCGTTGACATTCGGAGTGAGCATGATCGTCACGATGGCGGCGGTCGGGGTCATCTACGGGCCGGTAGGCGCTTTCGTGCCCGAACTGTTCGCCGTGCGCTACCGCTACACCGGCGCGGGGGTGGGCTACAGCCTCGCCGGCATCCTCGGCGGCTCGATCCCGCCCATCGTCGCGGCGACTCTCGCGACTGAGTTCGGGACGCCGTCGATCGGCGTCTACCTCGCCGCGATGGGCGCCCTGAGCATCGCCTGCCTGGCCGGCCTGCGAGAGACGCGGCCCCGTGTGCACATCGACGAGCAGCCTGCGCTGGCGACGGTGAGCGGCTAGCCCTCGAGGTAGCGCGCGTAGCGCCGACGTGCTCTCGCGTCGAGGATCGAGTGGAGCGCCAGCGCGGTCTGCTTGCGGACGTACTCGTCGAAGCCGAGGGTCCGCTCGAAGTACCAGTGCTTGAGCGCCCACGCGTGCGCGATCAGCAGCAGGTTGTAGGACACCAGGTCGGGGTCGACGTTGCGGAGGACTCCCGCGTCGACCCCGGCCTTCAAGCACGCGCGCAGGGGTTCGCTGGTGGTGACCTCGAGCTCCTTGATCCTCTCCCGGCCCTCCTCGCTGAGCGACTTGCTCTCGCGGTAGGTGAGCACGGCGGCGTGCCGATGGTCCTCGATCACCGCGCAGTAGGTGTGGAACGCCGCTACCAGGCGCTCGACAGGATCGTCTCCCGCGGCCTCGATGGCCTGCGGGACGCGGGTGGCGAAGGCGTCGAGCACGTCGAGGATGACGGCGAGGAGCAGGTCGTCCTTGCCGCCGAAGTAGCGGTAGATCAGTCCGACGCTGACGCCGGCCTCGGCGGCGACGGCCTGCATCGAGACCGCTTGGGAGCCGTCCTTCGCCATCAACTGGGCCGCGGCGACGAGCAGCTGCTGGCTGCGCTGCTCCGCGCGTGCCTGCCGGGCGGCCTCGTCGGGATCAAGGGCGGTGGTGGTCATGGGGTCTCCCAGTGAGTGAACTTTGGTTCATCTTATCCGAGGCAACCTCTTGACAGGCGAATGAATCTCGATTCATCATGAATGAACCAAGATTCATTCCGAGACAGGAGCAGCCAGATGCCCGAGTTCCAGGACATCACGTACGTCGTGGAGGAGTCGGCCGCGATCGTCACGATCAACCGGCCGGAGCGCTACAACGCCTTTCGCGCCCAGACCGTCGAGGAGCTGATCAAGGCGTTCCGGCTCGCCTGGGCGGACAAGCAGGTCCAGTCGGTCATCCTCACCGGTGCCGGCGAGAAGGCATTCTGCACGGGCGGCGACGTCAAGCAGCGGGCCGAGACCGGCGACTACGGCCCGAGCGAGAGCGGCATGTTCGAGATCGGCTACCTGCACAAGCTGATCCGCGACCTCCCCAAGCCGGTCATCGCCGCCGTGAACGGGGTCGCCGTCGGCGGCGGCCACGTGCTGCACGTGCTGTGCGACGTCTCCATCGCGAGCGACACTGCGCGGTTCGGCCAGGCCGGTCCGAAGGTCGGCTCGTTCGACGCCGGGTTCGGCTCGGCGTACCTCGCCCGGGTGGTGGGGGAGAAGAAGGCCCGCGAGATCTGGTTCTGGTGCCGGCAGTACGACGCCAACGAGGCGCTCGCCATGGGCCTGGTCAACAAGGTCGTGCCGAGTGACCAGCTCCTGAAGGAGGCCAAGGAGTGGGCGGCCGAGGTCGCCGAGAAGAGCCCCACCGCGATCCGCTTCCTGAAGCAGTCGTTCAACGCCGACACCGACCACCAGGCCGGCTACAGCAACATGGCGATGACCGCGCTCGACCTCTTCACCGCGTCCCCCGAGGGCCTCGAGGGTGCGGCGGCGTTCGCCGAGAAGCGCAAGGCCGACTTCAACCAGCACGTGAACTGGCACTGAGGAGCCGAGCCATGCACTACGCGTTCGACGAGGACCAGGAGTCCTTCCGTCAGGAGTTGGCCCGGTGGGCCGGCAAGATGCTGGCGCCGCACTACCAGTCCGACGACAAGGCCGGGGTCTTCCGGCGCGAGCTCGCCCTGGACATGGGTGCGATGGGGCTCACGGGTCTCCGCATCCCCGAGGAGTACGGCGGTCAGGCAGCCACCGCGGTGGTCGCCGGCATCGCCGCCGAAGAGGTCGGCCGGGCCGACTTCAACGCCGGCTACCTGATCATCAACACCGCCCTGATCAGCGACATCATCGTCCGCAACGCGACCGAGGAGCAGAAGGCAGCCTGGCTGCCGGGGATCGCTACCGGTGAGACGGTCCCGTGCATCTGCATCACCGAGCCGGGTCACGGCACCGACGCGGCAAGCCTGGAGCTCAAGGCGGTGCCGACCGAGACCGGCTGGACCCTGCACGGCGAGAAGACCTCGATCACGCTCGGCATGGCCAGCGACCGCGCCGTCGTGCTCGCACGCACGGGTGGCCCCGGTGCTCGGGGAGTGAGCGCGTTCTGGGTCGACCTGACCACCGAGCACGTCACGCGCACGCCTTTCGACGACCTCGGCAGCCGCGCCATCGGCCGGGCGTCCATCCACTTCGAGGGCGCGCCGGTCACCCGCAGGGACCTGATCGGCGACGAGGGCGACGGCTTCGTCTCCGTCATGCAGGGCTTCGACTACTCGCGCGCCATCATCGGGCTGCTCTGCCTCGGTGCCGCGCAGGTGTCCCTCGACGAGGCGCTGCAGTGGGCACGCGACCGGGAGGCGTTCGGCCAACCGATCGGCCGGTTCCAGGGAGTGTCGTTCCCGCTCGCGGAGTACGCGACGTACGTCAAGGGAGCCCGGCACGTCTGCTACGAGGCGCTGTGGCTCAAGGACAGCGGCCTCGAGCACAGCAGCGAGGCCGCGATGGCGAAGTTCTGGGCCCCGAAGCTCGCCACCGAGGTCATCCACCAGTGCCTGCTCACCCTTGGCCACCTCGGTTACTCCACCGAGAGCCCGGTGGGTCAGCGGCTCCGCGACGTCATCGGTCTGGAGATCGGTGACGGCACCGCGCAGGTGTCCAAGCTCGTCATCTCGCGCGGCCTCCTGGGCCGGGCGTTCGCCCCCTGAACAAGCACGTGAGAAAGGAAGAGGCCATGGGAAAGCTGTCGAACAAGGTCGCCGTCGTCACCGGCGCAGGCCAGGGGATCGGCAAGGCCATCGCTGAGAAGCTTGGCGCTGAAGGGGCGACCGTCGTCGTCACCGACGTCGACGAGGCCACAGCCAAGGAGACCGCGGCGGGGCTGGGCAACGGCTCGGTGGGTATCCGCGCCGACGTGACCGACCGCGACTCGGTCAACGCGATGGTCGACCAGGTGGTCGCCGAGTTCGGCCGCGTCGACGTTCTGGTGAACAACGCAGGTTGGGACAAGGCCGAGCCGTTCGTCGAGTCCGAGCCCGAGACCTGGGACCGGGTCATCGGCATCAACCTGTACGGCGTGCTCAACACCTCGCACAAGGTGCTGCCGCTGATGATCGAGCAGGGCCACGGCACTGTCGTGAACCTCGGCTCCGATGCGGGCCGGGTCGGGTCGTCCGGCGAGGCTGTGTACTCGGCAGCGAAGGGCGGTGTCATCGCCTTCACCAAGGCCACCGCTCGCGAGGTCGCCCGCAACGGCGTCACCGTGAACTGCGTGTGCCCCGGCCCCACCGACACGGCCCTCTTTGCCTCGATGGGCGGCGAGAAGCTGCGCGACGCACTCGCCCGGGCGATCCCGCTGCGCCGGCTCGGCCAGCCCGAGGACATCGCCGGTGTCGTCGCCTTCCTCGCCTCCGACGACGCCGGCTTCGTCACCGGCCAGACCGTCAGCGTCAGCGGCGGCCTCACGATGAGCTGACCGGAGCGCCGTCATGACCTTCGAGACGATCCTCACCCAAGAGCAGGTCGACACCTACACGACCGCGGGCTTCTGGGTCGACCGCGTGATCACCGACTACCTCGACGAGTGGGCAGGGCGCACGCCCGACAAGGTCGCCTTCGTCGACGTACGCCGTGAGGTCACCTACGCCCAGCTCAAGCACGAGGTCGACCGCTGTGCGCTCGCGCTGCTGGAGCTGGGCGTCGAGCCCGGCGACGTGGTGAGCTTCCAGCTGCCCAACTGGATCGAATGGGTCGTGGTGCACTACGCGGCCACCCGCATCGGTGCGATCAGCAACCCGCTGATCCCGATCTACCGGGAGCGCGAGGTCGGGTTCATGACCAAGCTCGCCCGTTCGAAGGTGGTCGTGGTCCCGCGCAGGTTCCGCGACTTCGACTACCCGGCGATGTACGACGCCCTCCGGGGAGACCTGCCCGATCTCGAGCACGTGCTCGTGGTCGGCGGGAGCTTCGACGAGCTCGTGGCTGGACCGCACGAGCCCCGCGACCTCGTCACCCTGCGCCCGGACCCCAACGAGGTCACCCTGCTCATCTTCACCTCGGGCACCACCGGTGAACCGAAGGGCGTGATGCACACGCACAACACTGTCGTGGCCGCGAACAACCCGCTGCCGGAGCGGCTGGGCATCACCAGCGACAGCGTGATCCACATGGCCTCCACCCTCGGTCACCTCACGGGCTTCCTGTACGGCGCCCGCCTGCCCGTGCAGAACGGCGCCACGTGCGTGCTGCAGGACGTGTGGGACGCCGAGACGTTCGTGAAGCTGGTCGAGAAGCACGGCATCACCTACACCTCGGCGGCCACCCCGTTTCTGCACGACCTGGTGAGCGCGCCGAACCTGGACGCGCACGACCTCTCGTCGCTGGTCCGCTTCTGCTGCATGGGGGCCCCGATCCCGCGGGCGATCGTCCGCGAGGCCCGGGCCAAGCTGCCCGGCCTGGTCGTGGTCGGCGGCTGGGGTCAGAGCGAGGACGCCCTGGTCACCCTGGGCATCCCCGGCGACCCGGACGCGAAGGTGATCGACACCGACGGCTACCCGTGGCCGGGCATGCGGATCCGGGTGGTCGACGCCGACGGAGCCGAGCAGCCCGCAGGCACCGAGGGCCGGCTGCAGGTCACGGGCCCGTTCGTCTTCGTCGGGTACGCCGAGCGCCTCGAGATGACGCGCGAGCTCTTCGACGGTGAGTGGTTCGACACCGGCGACCTGGCCAGCATCGACGCGGAGGGCTACCTGCGGATCTCGGGACGCACCAAGGACGTGATCATCCGCGGCGGCGAGAACATCCCGGTCGCCTACGTCGAGAACGCGCTCTACGAGAACCCCAAACTCGCCTCTGTCGCCGTCGTCGGCGTACCCGACCCGCGCCTGCAGGAGCGGGCCTGCGCCTGCGTCGTGCTGAAGCCCGGTGCCTCGTTCGGCTTCGAGGAGATGCAGCGGTTCCTGGCTGCCAAGGGCGTCGCCAAGCAGTACTGGCCGGAGCGGCTGGAGGTCATGGCCGACCTCCCCAAGACCGCCAGCGGCAAGATCCAGAAGTTCCAGCTCCGAGAGCAGATGGCACAGTGACAAGCCCAGGGACAAGCACAGGGGCGACCGCGTACCTCGTGGACGGCGTTCGCACTCCCTTCGGACGGTACGGTGGCGGGCTTGCCGGGGTGCGGCCCGACGATCTGGCCGCGCACGTCATCGGCGTTCTCGCCGACCGGCACACCCGGGTCGACTGGGAGGCACTCGACGACGTGGTCCTCGGCTGTGCGAACCAGGCCGGCGAGGACAACCGCAACGTGGCTCGCATGGCGACGCTGCTCGCCGGGCTGCCCGTCGACATATCCGGGAACACCGTGAACCGGCTCTGCGGCTCGGGCCTCGATGCCGTTGCGATCGCCGCCCGCGCAGTGCGCTCCGGCGATGCGGAGCTGGTCGTCGCCGGCGGCGTGGAGAGCATGACGCGGGCGCCGTACGTGATGCCCAAGGCGGCAACGCCGTGGGCCCGGGCGACCGAGGTGCACGACACCACCATCGGGTGGCGGTTCGTGAACCCGGAGATGCGGCGGCTGTACGGCGTCGAGTCGATGCCGGAGACCGCGCAGAACCTCGCCGACGAGCATGCGATCTCGAGGGCTGACCAGGACGCCTTCGCGCTGCGCTCCCAGGAGCGCGCCGCCAAGGCGATCGCGAACGGCCGGCTGGCCCGTGAGATCGCGCCGCACGTGATCGACGCCGACGAGCACCCGCGGGCCACCACCCCCGAGAAGCTGGCCTCGCTCGCGCCGATCGTTCCGAACGGAAGCATCACCGCCGGCAACGCCTCGGGTGTGAACGACGGAGCCGCCGCGGTGCTGGTCGCCTCGGCTCGGGCCGTCCGTCGCTACGGGCTGACGCCGCTGGCCAAGATCACGTCCGCCGCAACAGCAGGGGTACCTCCTCGGGTGATGGGCGTCGGTCCGGTACCGGCCACCCGCAAGCTGCTGGGCCGGCATGGCCTGGCGATCAGCGACTTCGACGTGGTCGAGCTGAACGAAGCATTCGCCGCACAGGCCCTCGCGGTCCTGCGGGGCCTGGGCCTCCCGGACGACGCCGAGCACGTCAACCCCAACGGCGGAGCGATCGCCCTGGGCCACCCCCTGGGCGCGAGCGGTGCCCGGCTCGCCCTGACCGCCGCCCTCGAGCTCTCCGACCATGGGGCCAGTCGTGCGCTGGTGACCATGTGCGTCGGTGTGGGCCAGGGCATCTCTCTGATGCTGGAGGCAGTCTGATGTACGACACGCTGCTGGTAGACGTGTGCGACGGCGTCGCCCTCGTCACGATCAACCGCCCCGACGTGCGCAACGCGGTCAGCCGCCAGGTGCAGGACGACCTCCGTTCCTTCCTCGCCGAGGCGAAGACCGACGGGAAGGTCGGTGCGGTGGTCTTCACCGGGGCCGGGGATCGGGCGTTCGTCGCCGGCGCTGACATCGGCCAGCTCCGCGACTACACGCTGCACACGGGTCTCGACTCGGAGATGCAGCGGCTCTTCGACCTCGTCGAGGCGTTCCCGAAGCCCACGATCGCGGCCGTCAACGGATACGCGCTCGGCGGCGGCTGCGAGCTCGCGATGGCCTGCGACATCAGGGTGGCCTCGGACAACGCGCGCTTCGGGCTGCCGGAGACCAACCTCTCGGTCCTCCCTGGCGCCGGTGGCACGCAACGCCTGGCCCGGCTGGTCGGCGTGGGCCGGGCCGTCGAGATGATCCTCACCGGTCGGATGGTGACGGCCGAGGAGGCTCACGAGATGGGGCTGGTCACCTCCGTCGTGCCGCAGGAGCAGCTGGCTGCCCACGCCCGTGGCGTCGCGGAGCAGATCCTCGCGAAGGGACCGCTCGCAGTGCGCCTGGCCAAGGTCGTGATCCGGGCCGGCATGGACGCCGACCAGCGCACCGGCCTCGTGATCGAGCAGCTCGCCCAGTCCTTGCTCTACACGACCGGCGACAAGCGCGAAGGCACCGAGGCGTTCCTCGCCAAGCGCACTCCTGTCTTCGAGGGGCGCTGATGGACGTCCTCATCGTGGGAGCCGGTGCGATGGGCTCCCAGATCGCCATGGTCACCGCGCTCGGCGGGCACTCCGCCTACCTGTACGACGTCGACGCGGACATGCTCTCCCGGGCCGAACGAGCCCTGCGCGACCGGCTGGCCGCGCAGGTCGCCAAGGGCCGGCGTGACGCCGCAGCCGTTGAAGCGGCCTTCGATCGGCTCACCTTGATCACCGAGCTGCGAGGCGACGTCGACCTGGTCGTCGAAGCGGTCGTGGAGAAGCTCGCGGTGAAGCGCGCGCTGTTCGCTGAGCTCGACCGGATCTGCCCGGCGCACACGATCCTGGCGTCCAACACCTCAGGGTTCGTCCCATCGAAGCTCGCGGAGGCGACGGATCGGCGCGACCGCTTCTGCAACCTGCACTTCTTCAACCCTGCGCTGGTGATGCGCTGCGTTGAGGTCGTCCGCTCGCTGGAGACCTCCGACGCCACGGTTGCCACCGCAGTCGGGTTCGTCGAGTCCCTGGGCAAGCTTCCCGTCGTACTCGACAAGGAGATCCCGGGCTTCGTCGCCAACCGGCTGCTCAACGCCGTACGCGACGAGGCGATCCGGCTCTACGAGGGCGGCATCGCCACGGTCGAGGCGATCGACACGGCCGCGCGAACCGCCCTCGGCTACCCGATGGGGCCGTTCGAGCTGATGGACCTCACCGGCATCGACATCGGCTACCTCGCCAAGAACGCCAGGTACGCCGAGACCGGCGACCCGGCCGACCTGCCCAGCAAGACCGTGACCGCGCTCGTCGAGCAGGGTCACCTCGGCCGCAAGACCGGCCGCGGCTTCTACACCTACGAGGGAGACTGACCATGGACCTGGCACTCACCGAAGACCAGCTGAGCTTCAAGAAGCTGGCACGCGACTTCCTCGACAACGAGGTCGTGCCGTACCGAGCCGAGTGGGACCGCAACGAGACGGTCGACACCGCGATCATCCCCAAGCTAGGCGAGCTCGGGTTCTTCGGGCTCACCATCCCCGAGGAGTACGGCGGCCTCGGCGGCGACTACATCACCTACTGCATCGGCATGGAGGAGCTCGGCCGCGCCGACTCCTCGGTGCGCGGAATCGTCTCGGTCTCGATGGGGCTCTTCGGCAAGATCGTGCTCTCGCACGGCACCGAGGATCAGAAGCAGGAATGGCTACCCGGGATCGCGACCGGCACCAAGCTCGGCTGCTTCGGGCTCACCGAGCCCGACACCGGCTCCGACGCGGGCAACCTGAAGACCCGGGCCGTCCGCGACGGGAGCGACTGGGTGATCAACGGGTCGAAGATCTTCATCACCAACGGCTCGTGGGCCGACGTCTGTGTGGTCTTCGCCCGCACCGGAGGGCCCGGCCCCAAGGGCGTCTCGGCGTTCCTGGTCCCGACCGACAGCCCTGGCTTCACCCGCACCGAGATCCACGGCAAGCTCGGCCTGCGCGGCCAGGTCACCAGCGAGCTCACCTTCGACGGCGTGCGGGTGCCGTCGAGCGCTCTCCTCGGCGAGGAGGGCGAGGGCTTCAGGATCGCGATGCACTCGCTCGACAAGGGCCGCGTCTCGGTCGGCGCCGGCTGCACCGGCATCATCCAGGGCTGCCTGGAGGCGGTCGTGGAGTACTCCACCTCCCGCACCCAGTTCGGCCGGCAGCTCGCGTCGTTCCAGCTGATCCAGGACATGATCGCCGAGATCTCGGTCGACGTGGACGCCGCTCGGCTGCTCACCTGGCGCGCGGCCGACCTGATCGAGCGCGGTGAGCCGTTCGGTGTCGAGGCGTCGAAGGCGAAGTACTTCGCCTCGGAGAAGGCCGTCCACGCCGCGAACCTGGCCATCCAGGCCTTCGGCGGCTACGGGTACGTCGACGAGTACCCCGTGCAGAAGTACATGAGGGACGCCCGTGTGATGACGCTCTACGAAGGCACCTCCCAGATCCAGAAGCTCCTGATCGGGCGCGCCGAGACCGGCGTCAGCGCCTTCCTCTGACCTCACTCCGACCGCTACGGAAAGGCAACCGCCATGGCACAGTCACCCCTCGGCCTGTTCGGCACCGACACCCTGATCGACGAGGAGAGCCTCGCGATCCGCGACACCGTCCGCCGCTTCGTCGACGACAAGATCCGGCCCGAGATCGCGGACTGGTACGACGCCGGCACGATCCCGGCGCACGACCTCGCCAAGGAGCTCGGCTCACTGGGCGTCCTCGGCATGCACCTGACCGGCTACGAGTGCGCCGGCACCTCGGCCATCGCGTACGGACTGGCGTGCATGGAGCTCGAGGCGGGTGACTCCGGGCTGCGTTCGCTCGTGTCCGTGCAGGGCTCGCTGGCGATGTTCGCGATCTGGAAGCACGGCAGCGAGGAGCAGAAGCAGGAGTGGCTCCCGCGGATGGCCGCCGGTGAGGCGATCGGCTGTTTCGGCCTCACCGAGCCCGACTTCGGCTCTAACCCCGCAGGCATGCGCACCCGTGCCCGCCGCGACGGCAACGACTGGGTGCTCACAGGCAACAAGATGTGGATCACCAACGGCTCCGTCGCCGACGTCGCCGTGGTGTGGGCGCAGACCGACGAGGGCATCAGGGGCTTCGTCGTACCCACTGACACACCGGGCTTCTCCGCACCCGAGATCCACAAGAAGCTCTCGCTGAGGGCGTCTGTCACCAGTGAGCTCGTGCTGGACGACGTACGACTGCCCGCGTCAGCGATGCTGCCCGAGGCGCGCGGCCTGTCCGGTCCGCTGTCGTGCCTGAACGAGGCCCGCTTCGGCATCGTCTTCGGTGCCCTCGGTGCGGCCCGCGACTGCCTTGAGACCACAATCACCTACGCCGGTGAACGGGAGATCTTCGACAAGCCGCTCGCAGGGTTCCAGATCTCGCAGACCAAGCTGGCCGACATGACCCTGGAGCTGGGCAAGGGCATGCTGCTCGCCCTGCACCTGGGTCGCCTCAAGGACGCCGAGCAGCTGCGACCCGAGCAGGTCAGCCTCGGCAAGCTCAACAACGTGCGCGAGGCGATCGGCATCGCCCGCGAGTGCCGCACACTGCTCGGGGCGGCCGGCATCACGCTGGAGTTCCCCGTTCTTCGGCACGCCAACAACCTGGAGTCGGTGCTGAGCTACGAAGGCACCAGCGAGGTCCACCAACTGGTGATCGGCCAGGCACTCACCGGGCTGGCGGCGTACCGCTGAAGCACACTGCCCCGGCACAGACCGTCGTCGAACGCCATGTCGTGGTTGACACCCCTGAATCCGCGGCGCCACAAGCAGTGTCCGTTCCAGCAGTGGCTCAGGCTTGCTGTAGTGACCTGGCGGTCCTGGCCGCAGAGGAGGGCCGTGCAGCTGCACGCAGGGACTGGGGCAAGCCGTGTGGCGCATCGCGACCGGGCTATGTCCACTGACCCGATCGGGCTATCCGACATTGCCGAAACGGTGGTCTATACGGGTGAAATTGGAGTGAAACCGGTGAAAAGAGCATCCTCCTGGGGCTAGATGCAGCAACGTGAGAGCCGATCTACTCGGTTCCGAAGCCTGGAGAACATGGGCCGGGTGGATTCACAAATGGTCCAGTAAGGCTGTTTCTGATCGGTTCGCTGCTCGTGTGAGAGCGGCAGCGCCCATCGGAGAACCCCGTGAGTGGCGACACCGTGTCGCGACGCACCAGGAGTGAACCACGATGACCCCCCGCATCGTTCCCAGCAGACGTCCGCGCGCGGCAGAGCCGCTCGCTGCGCGCGTCACGCCGATGACGGCGGACCTACCTGCGACGCCAGGAGTGACTCGATGAGTACCCACCGTTCACGGTTGTCTCCGCCTGCCCTGCTCCGCCGGGCTGTCTCGAGGAGCCGTGCGTTGCTCGCGTCGAGCGGGCTACGCAGTCGCCGGATCTCTGCAGGCCCGGCCTGGGCGGCCCTTCTGGGGGTGCTGATGGCGATGGTGCCGGTCACGCCGGCGTCTGCTGCGGGGCGGCCCAACGTGGAGGTGACGATCACCAACGCCAGCGGCACCCCGATCGACGTCGTCCCGTCGACCGCGAACTTCGAGTACCAGGTGCGGGCCTCCTACACCTGTATCGGCGACACCGACTGCACCAACATGAAGGTCTCCATCGAGGCTCCGGCGAAGGATCCCTACTACGGCACGCAGCTGAAGGAGGACGACGGCACCTGGACTCCGCCTTTCAGCCCTGCGCCCACTGCAACCGGAAGCTGGGACACGGGGTGGTCGATCAACCTGGGCACGATCAGAGCAGGCGACGTCGGCACGGTCGTGTTCAGGTACTTCATCAAGGCCCCGGTGGGCTCGGGAGGCAGCCAGATCGTGAACAACCTGTGCTGCGGCAACTTCTTCCCACCCGGCTTCGCCATCGAGCCTGAGGTCACCGTAACCGCCGACAACGCCGAACCCGTGACCAAGGCGGATCACGCGACCTACCAGAGCATCGTCCCCACTCCCAGCCTGACGGTGTCGGCACAGGCCAAGGTGAAGACCGACACGGAGTTGCCCGTGACTGTCAATGCCGTCTCGAACTGCTGGCGCAGGAACGACTACGGCACTTTCAAGGCCCTCTACGATCGCCTGTGCAGTGACTCCGCCTCGATCACGGTGAAGCTCCCGACCAAAGCCGAGTACGTCGCCGGCAGCGGCGGCAGCTATGACGCCGGAACGCATGCGGTGACGCTCAACGCCGGGCCGGACGCGTGGAGGGGGCTGGAGGGCGGGGCGTTCAAGGTGACGTTCTCGGGATCGGATTACCCGACCAGCGGGGCGGGCTGCGCCGTGTCGGAGTCTTTTGTGGCCAGCGGCACCCTGACTTACCTGAACGGGGATGTGAAGGCAACGTCTCCGGCGAGCTTCTCGCGTGCGGTGACGGTGGACAACTGCACGCCGTTCACGAAGGGCACCTTCAGTAAGAGCACGCCCCGAGCCAGTTACCAGATCCCGACCACCACCGCGCTCACTGGGCACTACTGGGACGTGAACGTCTACCACCAGGGCAACGTGCCCGCCGTCGCTACGGTCACCGACACCACCCTCGACCAGCCCGGCCTGCCGGTCCACAGCATCGCCACCAACTCGTCGGCGACGTTCAATGTCACGCTGAACGATGGCAGCACTGAGTCGGCCACCGGGACGTTGTACGAGGCCCCCGATGGTCAGCGGATCGTCTCGGCGACGGTGGTGTCGGATCGGCTGGCCGGGGTCAACTCGGATCCCGCCGGCAGCAGCTACACCCGGTTCCGCGTGCTGTTCAACTTCACCGTGCAGCCGGGCGCGAGCCCAGCCGACCTGACCAACACCGCGAGCGCCACGCTGACCTACCCGGACAACCCGGAGCTCGGCACGTTCACTCCGACCGGGAGCCCGGACTCGCACACCGTCGAGCTGTACGACGTCGTTCCGTTTGCGAAGGCATCGCTCGACAAGGTGTCGAACGCGGCCAGCTACGCCATCCCAGCCACGACGACCAGCGGCAACTTCTGGTATGTCGACACCTGCAACCAGGCCAATGTGCAGGGTTTCGCGACTGTCATGGACGACGCCTTGGACCAGTCGGGGATGCCGGTCTACCGGATCGACACCAACTCACCGGCGACGATCACCTACACGCTGGACAACGCGGCCACGGTCACGGTGACGGGAACCACGACGGGCGCCATTCCCGCGACTCGGAAGATCGTGGCGGCGACAGTGGAGTCCGAAGCACTGGCCCCGGGCAACACAGTGTCGACGGGCAACGGCTGCACGCGGTTCCGCGTCTACTACTACTTCAGGTTGGAGTCGAGTGCCACGCCGGGCGACCGCACCAACACCGCCAGCGCCACGATGGAGTACCCCAACACCGAGTTGGGCACGATCACCCCGACTGGGAGCCCGGACAGTCACACCGTCAGCCTCTACGCTGCGGCCACGCCGTACACCATCAACGCGAGCGCTCTGACCTGGAAGAACACCACGAACCCCACGTTCGCGCCGCGAGCGGGCGACGAGGTGCCGTGGACGGCCAACGGGCAGTTCTGCAACCTTGCGACCAACGAGACGATCACGCCCCAGTACGTCTTCCTCGCACCGAAGGACTGGGACATCCTGGCGAACGGTGCTTCGTTGGCCAGCGACCCGGGGGCGACGTTTGACTACCAGACGGTCACCTACAGCGGCGTGCCCTACGACGCGGTGATCGTGACGTGGCCGGCACCCGTCGCGGGTGTCGGCACGACGGTCGGGACCAACTGCGTCAACCTCGGCCAGCTCACGGTGAAGACGACTCCGACCCTTGCCGCGGTCGAGGGGCCGCAGACGGCACGGTTCTTCGTCGGCGACGCGGCCGAAGTGCCCGCCGAGACGTACTCGGGGAGCGTGAGCGAGGCCACCACGTCCTCTGACATCGACGCCGACGGCAACACAACGGACACGTTCGCCTCGAGCACCGCGTCGGCAACGCTGGCGGGTCTGCCGGCGTTGCTTCCCGTCAAGGAGATCTGCCAGCCCGACGACACTCGGCCGGACGGGTGCAACTGGCTCTCAGACCCTGCCGTCACGTTGGGGGTCCCGCCGAGCGCGACCTCGATCAGGTACCGGGTGACGATCAGGAACACCGGTCAGACGAACCTGAGCAACGTGGTCGTCTATGACGTGCTGCCGTACCCCGGCGACTTCGGCACCTCGGACATCTCTGCCAGCACTCCGCGGGGCAGCACGGTGAAGGAGCAGCTGTCCAGCCTGACGGCGGACAGTCCATCTGGGATGACGATCGAGTACTCGACCTCGACGAACCCGCCGCGTCCTGAGGTGTACTCGGGGGCGACCTCGGGCACGTGGGGTCCCACGATGTCGGGTGCCAGCGCGATCAAGGCGACCATCCCGACCTTGACCGCAGGGACATCGCGGACCTTCACCTACGCGGCAGCCCTGGTGGGCGCTTCGGCCGACCAGACCGCCTGCAACTCGGTCGCGGTCTCAGCGGCCACCCTGGTGGACTCCGAGCCACCCCGAGTGTGTGCGTCGACTCAGGAGGCGGACTTCAGCATCGACCCGACCAGCCGGCTGCCTCTGCAGGCGAAACGGGTAGGCGTGGTGCCGTTCGTGGTCAACAACGGCGGCGGGTCGCAGTCCGCGACGGCGACGGTGACGATCACGGTGCCTGCTGAGGTCGAGGTGGTTGACCTGGCGCCGGAGGGCTGGGACTGCACGGCGCCGTCGATGACCGGACCGGTGGAGGTGACGTGTACTCCATTGAACGACGACGGCACCACCCGGTCGCTGGAGATGGACGCCCCCGAATCGATCGAGCTGCAGGTCAGGCCTACTGAGGATGCCCCGGTGGAGCTGTGCTTCGACGCGTTGGTGGAGGGTCTGATGCACGACCCGGACCTGGAGAACAACACCGCGCAGAGCTGTTCGACCGCGCTGTCAGCGAAGCCTGAGCTGCTGGTGTCCAAGGACGACGGACAGACCAGTGCCGCGGTGGGTGAGGAGTTCACCTACACGATCACGGCGTCGAGTCGCTTGGTCGCGGAGGCGATCCATGATGTGACGCTGACCGACACGCTGCCCGACGGGCTGGAGTTCGTGTCGGCGAATCCGACGCCGACATCGCAGGTGGGTCAGGCGCTGACCTGGGATATGGGCCAGCTGGAGCAGGCCGCCATCGCAGGGGACGGCGGAGACCTGACGAGCGGTGGTGAAGGGTCCTCGAAGTCTGTGGCGGTGACGGTCCGAGTCATGCCGGGCACCCAGGACAGCATCACCAACCTCGCCGAGGCGACGGGTACGGACCCCGCTGACTCGAGCATCACGCTGTCGGCCGGCGACGACGATGTGGACTCGGTGACGAACGTGTTCATCGATGAGGGTGCGGAGGTCTTCACGCCGCAGAACATGCCGGTCGAGACGCCGCTGGTAGAGATTGCATCGTCGACGGGTGCGCCGTTGGACCCGAGCCTGGTGACTCAGGCGACGGCTCCGGAGCACGGGTCGTTGACGATCGACGCGTCCACGGGGGCGGTGACATTTGTTCCTGCGGCGGGGTATAGCGGCAATGACTCCTATCAGGTGCAGGTGTGTGACACGACGTCGCCGACGCCGCAGTGCTTCATCGCGACGGTGATCCTCACGGTCGAGGCGAACGTCGTCGAGGCGGTCGACGACACCGACACCACCGACGCCATCACCGCGGTGACCACCGACGTGGCAGACAACGACACCAGCCAGTCCGGCCAGCCGCTATCGAACCCGACTGTGACTGACGACCCCAGTCACGGTACGACGGCGGTGAACGACGACGGCCGCATCCGCTACACGCCCGTCATCGGATTCTCCGGCACCGACTCCTACATCTATCGGATCTGCGATACCTCACATCCGACTCCGGTCTGTGACACCGCCAGGGTGACGATCGAGGTCGCGAACGACTGGGGGTACTCCGGACTGACGGTGGAGACCCCGCACAACACCCCGGTGACCACCCCGCTGGCCGACCTCGTGACGACCACGGGCGCTCCGCTCGACCCGGGGACCGTCGTCCAGGTGACGGCACCCACACACGGCTCGCTGGTCATCGACGCCAGCGACGGAGCGGTGACCTATATCCCCGATCCGGGATACGCCGGACCCGACACGTACACCATCACGGTCTGCGACACCTCCACGCCCACGCCGGAGTGCAACGACGTCACAGTGCCGGTCACCGTGCTGGCCAACACCGTCGCGGCACCCGACCTGACCGTTCAGACGCGAGTCGGGCAGTCGACCGACCCGATCGACCTCATCGGACAGACGGTCTCGACATCCGGCCAGCCGTTGGATGCGCCGACGATCACCGTCGAGCCCGAACACGGAAGCGTGCTGGTCAACGCCGACGGGACCGTCACCTACATGCCAGCCCCGGGCTATGACGGCCCAGACTCGTTCGAATACCAGATGTGCGACACCTCGCACCCGACGCCGGTGTGTGACACAGGCACGGTGAGTGTGACGGTGACCCCAGTCGCCGACCTTGCCGTGACCAAGACCGTCACGACCGAGCAGGTCGTAGCCGGGCTGCCGATCAGCTACGACCTGACGCTGGCCAACCAGGGTCCATCCACCGCGGTCGAGGTGCACAGCATCGACCCCGTCCCGGCGGCGATCCTGGACCCGGTCGGCACCCCCGACGCCGCGCCAGATGGTGGGACGTGTCTGACCCGGCCGACCGAGGCCGCGGACCTGGAACTGCTCAGCCCCGTCCAGGGTCCGTACTCGCTGGACTCGCACCCGAACGTGGTCGAGTGCACCTACCCGTCCGTTCCCGCAGGCACGACAGCGCACGTCACGATCGCCGGCACCGTGGACGGTGATCTGACCGACGGCGGTGTCGTGGTCAACCAGGCCGTTGCGTCGGCTGCGACCTACGACCCTGACCTGAACAACAACCGCAGCGTCGCAACGGCCAGGTCGGCCGCCATGGCGGACCTCGTGCTCACCGTGACCACCGGTGAGCGCACCGTGGGCAAGGGCGACCAGGTCAAGGTCACCTTCACCGTGGAGAACCAGGGACCCTCGGACGCGACCGGTGTCGTTGTGGACACCACGACCACGGGCCTTCAGCAACTCGACGCCAGAGCGTCCGAACGGAGTCTCGCCAGAGCCTCGGCAGGGTCGCTGGCCCGAGCGGCCGACGTGTGGTCGATCGGTGACGTGCCCTCCGGCGAGAACGTGGTGCGCACGGTGACCTACCGGATCTCTGGTGAGAGAACCGCCCGGGCGGTCGGCCGCGTCTCGTCGGCGACTCCGACCGACCCTGACCTGGACAACAACGGCGGCGACGCCTGCACCACCGAAGCCGAAGGCTGCGGTGTCGTGGAGTTCCGCGTCACCGCGGCGCCCAGCTCCGACGACGATGACGGTGGCCCGGTTGTGCTGCCCGACACCGGCAACCTGCTCGGCAAGGGCACGCTGAACCTCGCCTTGGCTCTGGTCATCGCTGGCGCCGGAGCCCTGGTGCTCAGCCGGCGTCGCCGGTCAGAGTCATGAGGCGCTCGACCAGCGTCCTGGTGGCGGTGAGCGTCGCGCTGAGTGCGACGGCCTGCACAGGCGATGCACCCGACGACGACGCCGCCGGGCAGGGTCAGTCGACGTCAGTGACCGTGCCGTCAACGACTGCGTCGTCAGAGCCGTGACACACGCGCCACCCGGGAGGTAGGAGACGGCCCATGTGGTGCAGGCTCACCACGGGTGTCAACTCGATGAGGCATGTAATCCGGTCGGTGCCGCCACGATGAGCAGTAGCAGCCGCTTCACGCAGAAGGAGTACCCCGCTGGCCACCTTTGACACGAATCCTGGGACACCTGTGACACGAATCAGTGTCCACTGACCAGCCGTCCCACCCGCAGCCGCCGCCCGGAATGCCCTTGGCTGCGGATCGATGCGACGACGTGGGCTGATAAGGCTGAGGTAGGGAGCCTATGAACGCGTTGACGCTCTTCGTCCCAGCGCCGCACCCAGGGTGACCATGCCGAGTCCGAGCCCGAGATGCAGCCAGTTGTCTGCATCGTTGAGCGGGACGAAGTTGGCGTCGTCGTCATGGTCGATCACCAGCCCGTACACGAAGAGCACCAGATAGACGACTCCGCCCGCGATCAGATACGACCTGGCACCGTCAAACGTTCTCGCGAGGGCCAAGCCAGCCACTCCGAAGAGGAGATGGACGATGTTGTGGAGGACCGACACCTCGAAGATCCCGAGGAGCTGCGCATCGGACTCGTGGCCGGCGAACTTCAAGCTGTCGAAGTCGGTGGTGATGCCCGGGATGAACCCGGCGACGCCTACCAGCAGAAACACTCCGCCAACAACCGCGGCTGCCTGTTGGACTGGTGTCATCACTGCGCGGCGCTGATTGGTTGGATTGCTCATGACTTTCTCCTCTCGGTGAGCGAGCCGTACCCAAGGTCCGCGACATCATGCGGGGTGGGGCGTCAGGGAAAAAGTCTGCACCGCGGCTTCGGTCCAGCCCGGGCGTTCAGCGCGGCTTCGGCCACCACGGGTGGGGGTTGTGTGCACGGTTTCGCCGCCGACGAAGAGGTTCGGCTCGCTGAGGTCAGCCGAGAAGCCTGCCCCAGGCGCTCAATCGGTGTCTCGGGACGCCCGAGGCTGGGAACCGGTCGGAAGAAGAACTGTTGGTGGACCGCCGATGTGCCCGCATTGATGGCTCCGCCTATCAGGTTGGTGTCCTCGGCCTCGAGGTCAGCGGGTGTCTGTACGTGGGCCGCGATCACCGAGTCGGCGAAGCCAGGGGCGTGCCGCTCGATCACTTCGTGCATGCGTCGCACCTGCCGGTCCAGCGCGTCCCGAGAGCCGGCGAGAGACTGAGGCAGGTGCGTATACGCCCACGCCGACTCTGTCCCCTCCGGTGAACGGCTCGGATCCGACGTGGTCATGTGGCCGAGCAGGATGAAGGGATCAACCGGCAGTCGCCCGACGGAGAGATCGGCGGCGAAGTCGACGAAGCCATCCACATCCACACCGAGATGAACGGTCCCGGCACCTGCTGCCGGTTGTTCGCGCCAGGGCACCGGATGCCGGAGCGCCCAGTTGAGCTTCAGCGTCGCGCCGTCGAGCTGGAACCTGTCGAGCCGCCTGACGAACGTAGGTGGGCATGGCGTTCCCGGTCAGCAGCAATGCGGCGCCTTCGCCTCCGAAGCGCTCGTCCGCTAAGCGTCGCACGTCTCCGTCGCCGGCGGCGAAGGCCTCCAGGCTGTGCGCGGTCTCCTCCACCGACTGCCCCAGGACCGCTGCTCGCCCGTCCTCGAGCACGTGAGCCAGCACGGCAGGCGCCCGGCGCCACGTCAGTCCGTAGTCCGCCAGACCGAGGCCACGGATCACCGGAGACGCCGCGGCCAAAGGGTAGAACGCACTGAACAGGTCGGTGACGAAGCCCGGCGCTGTCACCTCGGCGCTACGCACGGCACCCCCAAACACACTGTTGGCCTCGAGCACTACGACATCCCAGCCGGCATCGACCAAGGCGTTGGCCGCCACCAGCCCGTTGGGGCCGGCTCCGATGACCACGGCGTCGGCACTCTCTGTCCGCATGCTCTCGACGTACCCGGATATCGCCTTCCGCATGAGAGCAGTCAGAGATCGCGCCAGAGTCGTCGTCACTCCGGGAGAGCGGAAGCCGGTGGGTCCTGCAGGACGAGCCTGTTTCCGTTTCGACGGACGGCGGCGCATGCGCGCTCGATGGCGTCCAGTCCAAACTCGTCGCACCTGGCTAGGCGGCCGGCATCCAGGACGACCAGCGCCGAGGGCCGCTCTGAGAGGAGGACAGACCCGACCATGTCGCGTAGGACGTGGCAGCTGCTGTGATCAAGTTCCCCGCGAAGCTTCACCACGATCAGGGTTGCCGAGCGACGAATGCTCACCTTCAGGGATCCCGCTGGCACCTCCTGCTCCATCGCGCTTCCCGGTGCTGGCAGTACGGGCGCAACAGCCCCGTCGGCTACAGCGCTCTGTGTTGCGGGCCCTTTCATCTCGGAGACTGACATGGATCCTCCTGCGGTGCCCGTTACTAGCTCCGCCTGGGCTCGACGGTAATCACAGAGCCATACCCAACTCCAGCGCCGGTTACGCGCGGTCTCACCGCCTGATCGGGAACTGTCCGACGTCCTGCGTCGAACCGCAGCCGACCATCAGCCCGGCCGTCCCCTCCGAGCACGCTTCATGGCGTGGTGGTGGCGGAGGCATCAACGCTGAGGGGTGGGGTACGTGGCGCATCACCCACCCCTATCCCTGGAGTTTCCGATGGCGGACACCGGCAAGTTCGGCATGCCAACACCGCGCAAGGTCTTGGTCACGGGCGCGTCCAGCGGCATCGGGCGTGCCACGGTGATGTTGCTCGCCGGGCTCGGAGACGACATCGTGCTCGTAGCTCGCCGCAAGGAAGCGTTGGAGGAGCTGGCCTCCCTCGTGAGGGAACACGGAGCGTCCGCCACGGTGCATGCCCTCGATGTCACCGACAGGGATGGCGTAGCCGATCTCTTCGCTGCATCCGGACGGTTCGACGCGGTGGTGCACGCCGCGGGGGTCGCTGCCTATGGCCGGTTCGCCGACGTGCCGGGCATCGCCTTCGACAGGGTGCTGGAGATCAACCTGCTCGGTTCGGTGAATGTCGCGAGGGAGGCGGTGACCGGGTTCGAAGCACGAGGTGGAGGTCATCTGGTATTGGTGGGTTCGGTGGTCGGTAGAGTCGGTGTCCCCTTCATGTCGCCCTACGTGGTCAGCAAGTGGGCGGTCCGCGGGTTGGCGCGCACGCTCCAGGCCGAGGTCAGTGGTACGACGAAGGTGACCCTTGTTGAGCCAGGGGGCGTCGACACCTCAATCTACGACAAAGCGGCAACCTATCTAGGGGTTCAAGGCAAGCCCCCACCTCCGGTCGCGGATGCCGAAGCAGTCGCGCACGCAATCGTCAAGGTGCTCGAACACCCGGTGCGACGTCGGTCTATCGGGGCGCTGAACCCGCTGCTCACAGTGGGCTCCATGCTGGCGCCGGCCGTCTACGACCGCATCGCCCCTTCGCTGATGACCCGGCTGGCACTCGACGACACCGCCACGTCCTCGCACACCGGGAACCTGTTCGAGGCACTGCCCGAACCCGAACGAACGGATCCAACCATGCCCATCGACGACAGCACTGCCGTTGTGGAACGCCTCATCGACGCTCCGCCCGAAGCGGTGTGGTCGGTTCTGGCCGACGGCTGGCTGTATCCGTGCTGGGTCGTCGGCGCGTCGCGCATGCGCGACGTCGAGGAGTCCTGGCCAGCAGAGGGAAGCCGGCTCCACCACTCGGTGGGGAACTGGCCCCTCCTCATCAACGACAAGACAGAGGTTCTCGAGTCAGAACCCGAGCGACGCCTCGCGCTCAAGGCGCACGGATGGCCGGCTGGTGCCGCTGAGGTTGTCATCGAGTTGGAGCCCCGGGGCTCTGGCACGATAGCGCGCATCCAGGAGGATGCCACCGAAGGTGTCGCCATGCTCATGCCGAAACGGTTGCGCCAGCTCGCCATCGTGCCGCGCAACAAGGAGGCACTGCGACGGCTGGGCTTCCTCGCGGAGGGTCGCTAGCCGGCTACGACGACGCCCGAGGAGGGCTGCAGCGTCGGCCTCGCCGGTGGGTGCTCGATGAGGCGAGTTCGCCGATGTCTCGTGCGAGTGTGCCAACGCGAAGATCGTGGGTGGACAGCACGGAGCGGCGGCGCGGCGCATGCTGCGCCCGGTCCTCGGGTACGGCCGGCAGATGAGAGCCGTGACATGGCAGGGCCGTCGCGAGGTTTCGGTCGACACCGTTCCCGACCCCGTGCTGAAGGAGAAGACCGACGCCATCATCAAGATCACCTCGACTGGTCTGTGCGGATCCGATCTGCACCTCTACGAGACCCTTGGCCCGTTCATGACACCGGGTGACATCATCGGCCACGAGCCGATGGGTGTCGTCGAGGAGGTGGGCGGGGGCGTCTCGAGCCTGAAGGTCGGAGACCGAGTCGTGGTCCCGTTCCAGATCTCGTGCGGCCACTGCTACATGTGTGACCTCCGCTTCTACACGCAGTGTGAGACCACCCAGGTGCGAGAGCACGGCTCGGGCGCCGCGCTGTTCGGCTACAGCAAGCTGTACGGGTCGGTCGAGGGTGCGCAGGCGGAGTATCTCCGGGTGCCGCACGCCGACTTCGGCCCCATCACCGTGCCGGAGGGGCCGGCGGACGATCGGTTCCTGTTCCTCTCCGACGTCCTTCCGACCGCCTGGCAGGCGGTCGAGTACGCCGAGGTGCCCGATGGCGGGACGCTGCTCGTCCTCGGGTTGGGGCCCATCGGCGACATGGCGACCCGCGTCGCGCTGCAGCGCGGTCATCGGGTGCTGGCGGTGGACCTGGTCGACGAGCGTCTCGCCCGCGCCGTCGCCAACGGCGTGGAGGCCATCGACCTGCGACAGGTCGATGACGTCGCCGAGGAGGTGCGCAGCCGGACCGGCGGACGCGGGCCGGACTCGGTCGTCGACGCGGTCGGCATGGAGGCTCATGGCTCGCCGATCGCCGCCGCGGCCCAGCGGATGGCGACGATGCTCCCGAAGAAGGTGGCCGCCGCCATGATTCAGCGCGGCGGAGTCGACCGGATGGCCGCCTTCTACACCGCGATCGACGCCGTGCGAAGGGGCGGGACCGTCTCCCTGTCCGGCGTGTACGGCGGGCAGACGGACCCGCTGCCGATGCTGACGATGTTCGACAAACAGATCACCTTGCGCATGGGCCAGGCCAACGTGCGTAGGTGGGTGGACGAGATCCTTCCCCTGCTGGTCGACGACGACCCGCTCGGTGTCGACCAGTTCGCCACGCATCACCTGAGTCTGGAAGACGCCCCGCAGGCCTACCAAAACTTCCAGAACAAGACCCACGGGACCGTCAAGGTCGTCTTCCAGCCGTGACGCCACCACGCACGACAGGCCCCCGTGGCATCGGTTCGGCGACTGCGCCGGGCAGGTGCGGGGCATCGGCACCGTCGAGCTTGGGTACGGCTTGCTCATGAGCTTCGACACCGCCGTTCTGGACGTCGACGGGACCCTGGTGGACTCCACCTACCACCACACTCGTGCGTGGCAGCGGGCCTTCCGCGAGGTCGGAGTCATCGTTCCCGGCTGGCGTATCCACCGAGCGATCGGCATGGGTGGGGAGAAACTCGTCCCGCGCGTCGCGGGAAGGGTCGTCGAAGAGGCTCAAGGCGATCGGATAAGAGAAATCTGGAAGCGTGAGGTCGACGCCTGCCTGGAGGAGATCACAGCCCTGGAGGCCGCCACCGACCTCCTGGACGTGTTGCGCCGCCGGGGTCTCAAGGTTGTCCTGGCCTCCTCAGGAAAGCCCGAGCACACCGAGCACGCCCTGGACGTCCTGGACGCTCGCGGACGGATCAACCACGTGACGACCAGCGATGACGTCGACGACACCAAACCGGCCCCGGATCTGCTCTCGACCGCGCTCGAGGCCGTCGGAGGGACACGCGGACTCGTCATAGGCGACACCGTGTGGGATGCACTCGCCGCCGAGTCCGCCGGAATGTCAATGGTCGGGGTGCTCACCGGCGGGTTCGGACGCGACGAACTCATCACCGCCGGAGCCACCAGGATCTACGACGATCTCCCCGCTCTCCTCGACAACCTCAGCCAGGTACTGACCTGCGACCTCACGAGGACACCCCGAGGCACTTCCTCCAATACGGACTCACAACCCAGGGCGCGTCAGTAGGCATCAGGTCTCGGAGTTGCTGGCTCGGCGGTCGGTGAACCTGCAGATGGCCGCCGCTACCGAGTCTCGGTCCTGGAGCCAGGGCAGGTGTCCCACCCCTACGACCTCCACTCGATGGTGCGGGATCGGCGCGACCAGGCGCGTCATCTCGGCCGGGTCGCCCACGAAGTCCTTCGGGCCGACGAGCACGAGCGTCTCGTGCTGGATCTGGGAGAGCTCCTCTCGTGTCAGCACCAGTCGTCGGGACATCCTTCCGGGGAACCGGGCGGCGTTCTGGATGAGGTGCGCGGTGCCGCCGACTGCGTTCGGAAGCTGCTGGCCACGGGTGTAGGAGTCGACGAATGCGTCGCTGAGCTGGTCGGGCGGATCTCCCATCATCGCGAACATGCGGCGGGTCGAGGCCGGTCGCGGTGGGTTGAGCCAGCGCATCACCCGGGAGACCCAGCCCACTGAGAGAAGCCCGAAGATCAGCGGTGCCCGGTCGTGCAGCATGCCCGGGGGCACGCCGGGGAGCAGTATCGAGGAGACTCGCTGGGGCCGCTCGCTGGCGAACCAGAGGCACCACAGACCGCCGAACGAGTTGCCCGCCAGGACGACCTTGTCGAGGCCGAGAGCGTCGAGAAGAGACTCGGTGAAAGGCACTGCGTGGGCGCGAACGTCGGGCACGTCGGCGTAGTCCAGCTCGCCGCTCAGGCCGTGCCCCGGTCTGTCCACGAGGATGGCACGAACCCCGGACAGCTTGGCGAGCAGAGGCACCCAGACAGCTGACGTGGCCGGGGTGCCGTTGACGAAGACCACGGGGGTCCCGTGGCCGGCCTCCATCACGAACGTTCGCTGCGTGCTCCATCGGCCGTTGGGGTCGGGTACGACGACGTCGACGAACCGTGGCTCCACCTCCACGCCGTGCTCGGCGAGCAAACGGTCGAGGGACCGGGCGTAGTCGATGTACGGCGTCTGACCGCCGTACTCCTCGAGTGCGAGCTGTTCCACGGTCGTGCCCATGTCCTCCACCTCCGTTGCGGATCGATGGGGTGGAGCATGTAGCGAACAGTGGCTCAGCTGCCAGGCCACTTGGGGCTCAGCTCAGGTCCATTTCCTGATCCCAGAGGTTACCGGCGACGCGCTCGATGCCGGCCTTGAGGTATCGCTTGTAGGTGCTCAGCGGCAGTCCCAGAACCTCCGCAGCCTTCTCCTGGCTCGCTGCCGGACGGACGAAGGTCCGGTCCAGGACTCGGAGGAGCTTCTCGTCGCGAGGATCCTCGCTGAGTCGCTTCAAGGCGTCATGGATGCGTTCGCGTAGGGCCTCTGCGGGTGCTCGATCCTTGTCGTGGGACAGCACCAGTCGGCTTCGAGCCAGGGGGTTGTCGGAGAGCAGGGCAGTGCGACGCAGGTCGCGCAGGGCCCGGCGTACGGCGGCGTGGAACTCATCACGGGTCAGCGCCACGGCAGGCACTGGCGCCTCGGGAGCCCCGGGCGCCTGCTGGCCGAGGAGGTCGCGTTCGAGCATCAACCGGAGCCACGGGTCGAGTGCGATGCGCCGGAAGTCACGGACGAAGAGCCCGAAACGACGACCGCCAACCACGAAGTCGCCGTCGGGGACGCGTGGGATCTCGTAGAAGGTGAAGTACTCCTGCCACCGGTCCGGGTCGTCGAGGGCGACGAAGCTGGCGCGAAGCCGAGGGGCCGCCTGCAGGAAGTGCTGGATGGACAGCACAGGCGCGAGGTTCATCGTCGGGGACGGTTGCTGGTACGACTCCCGATCGATCGTGAACCGACTCATCGTGATGTGCTCGCCGGCCCGGTGTGGCAGGTGTCGCTCGGCGTACGCCCACGCACTGCTTGCGCCGGGGTCGGCGGAGATGTCCTCCGCCGAGGCCGCGGTCAGGTCGATCAGGGCGAGCGCGCCGCGCACCTGGCCGTCGGCCTGCCGCACCACCAGGAAGCCCTGCGGCTGCCGCTGCAGCCACCGGGAGGCGATCGCAGACGACTCTGGGCCTTCCCAGCTCTCGATCATGGCCAGCACCGCGTCGTGGTCGCGGGGAGTCGCCGGCTCGGGCCGGTGCCGCCCGAAGGTCTCCCAGTCAGCCCACACCCCGGAGAGGCGCTGATGTCGGTGCATGAACTTGGCGTCCAGGAGCGCGTGCAGCTGCTGCTCTCCTTGGCTGCTTTGCAGGGTGGAGACGAGCTGGTTGGCGACCGAGCGGTAGGCATCGGCGTAGCCGGGGAGGTCGCGCCAGCGGAGATCGGCGTCCAACGCGTCCCGAGCCAGGTCGTGGGGCTGCAGTCCGTGCGGGGTGGTCTCCACGAAGGACAACGCACGAAGCCACTCGAAGAGGGCGTGGGCATCGTCGAGCTCGAGGGCGGACCGCAGGAGGGGCTCGGTGGTGACCCGGGCCAGGGCAAGGATGCCGAGAGCCTGCCTCTGCACACCGTCAGGCACGACGTCGAGGAAACGGCGGAGCAGGGCGGCGACCAGGTCCGGTCCAAGCGGCCAGGACTCCGGTGTCCCGTCGCGCACGGCGACGTCCGTCAGCAGCGAGAGACCCAGCGGATGCCCGTGGGTCACCTCGATGATGCGCGCGTGCAGTGCCGGGTCGGGACAGGTCAGGCGCAGGTACTCCTCGCACTCCTTCCGATCGAGGTTGCCCAGCTCGACGACGTGCAGGACGTCGCGCCAGGCAGGGTCGATGCGCCACTCGGGGTCCGGCGCGTCCCGCCCGGCGAGCACGACGACAGCTGAGGCGGGCAACCGGGGCAGTGCGTGGCTCCGGAACCACGCCTCGAGCTCGCGGAGCCGCTCGAAGCTGTCGACCATCAGGACCGGACGCACCCCTTCTGGTACCGGTGCCACAGCGTCCAGCACCGCAGCCTGCGTGGCGTGGAGCTCCTTCCCGTCGAGCCTGCGGACTGGGACGTCGCGCTCTCGGGCTGCCTCGGCGAAGAGGTCCAGCAGGCTGGACTTCCCGATGCCGCCTGGTCCGTGCACGTAGCACACGGCTGGTCCCTCGCGGTCAAGGAGGGAACCGAAGATCTCGACCTCGTCGCCGCGGCCGACCAGAACCCCGCGGCGGCGGCTCGACAGGATGTCACCGACAGTCTCGTCATGGATGCCGCCGACCGCCCCGGAACGTTGTGCCGCGGTCATGGTCCTCATGCTAGCTGCGGTGCAGGCACGCAGCCCGTCGCACGGCGATGGAGGCCACGGGAACGGGCGATTGGCCCGAAGTCGGGTCGTCGTGAGGATCCAAGGATGGAGTCGCACGTCGCGCGTGCCCCTCCGCGTGCGCGCTCTCCTCGGCGTGCTGAACGTGAGTCCTCCGAGCCCTCGCTAGCAGCGGTACCTCGGCTAGCGCTGGAAGGTCCCGTCCCCGAGATCGTCGCGACCGGAACCTTGCACCTGCGCTGGGTGCTGCTCGTCGGGGGCAGGTGAGGCACGCCTCCGCCCAAGACGGCGTGGCTGACCGCCCGGTCGCTACGTTCGGGGGGCTGCCCCGAGGCTGGGCGCGCGGTCGGCGGCTTCGCCCAGGGCGGCACGGCACTCCTGCCACAGCCGGGCGACCAGCTCGGCGCCGGGCACGATGTCGTGCACGAGCTCGGCGGACTGACCGGTGAACGGGAGGTCCTCGTGGCCACCGCCCGCCCTGATGGCGGCCAGCAGACGGGGGGCGATCTCGGCAGGGTCCACCCGCTCGGGGTCGCTCTCGAGGGCGTCCGTCAGCGGCGTACGCAAGGCCCGGGGTGCGAACGGCGCACCCACCTGGGGGAGGTTGAACGGCGGGAGTACCCGCTCCGAGTGCGCGACCTTCACCGCGTCTCGCGCGTGGGCGTCCACGATGCGCTGCTTCCAGGCCGGATCGACAGTCATCTCGGTCGTGGCCAGGAACCGCGTGCCGAGCGATGCGCCCTGCGCGCCGAGGGAGAGGGCGGCGGCGATGCCGCGGCCGTCGCCGATCCCGCCGGCGGCGACGACGGGGACGTCACCGGCGAGATCGACCACCGCGGGCACCAGCACCAGGGTGGAGACCCAGCCCGCGTTGCCCCCGGCATCCGAGCCCTGGGCGACCAGGACGTCGGCGCCGGCCTCGAGGGCCACCTCAGCTCCGTCGACGTCCCCTACTGTCTGGATCCAGAGGATCCCTCGGTCGTGTGCCCGGGCGACCAGCTCGGCCGGGATCCCCATGTGGAACGAGATCGCGGCCGGCTGCAGGTCGAGCGTGGCCTCGAACGCCTCGTCGTTCAGCGGCCGCCCGGTGTGGTTGACCACGAACGGCCGGTCCGTGAGCTGCGCCATGCGCCGCCACTGCACCTGCAGCTCGTGCGTGCTGCGGACCGCGGTCCCGAGGCTGCCCAGGGCCCCTGCGTTGCACACAGCCGCCGCCAGCTCGACCTGCTCCCAGGGGCCGAATGGAGCCAGGACGATCGGCACGTCGATGTCCAGTAGGTCGCACAGCTTGTTCATCGTGGCTCCTTGTCAGCGCATCCGGGATCCGTCACCGCGCTCCAGCGGCGTACGACGTCGCGTGGATCGGCCTGGGCTGGTGTGCACTCGTGAAGCGTTGCGGGCGAAGCGCCCTCACGGCAACCCGTGGGGAGAACAACGCGGTCGGCTCGTCGATCAGGTTGAGCACTCGCAGGAACGCAGCGTTGACCACCGGGTCGTCGGCGACGGCGCCCAGCACCCGGTCGAGGTACTTGTTCACCAGCCGGTCGACGGGTGTCTGGGTGGCGCCGACGGTGCTCGGGTAGCGCAGGTCCGAGCCGGTGGCGAGCATCCAGGGTCCCTTGACCCTGGCCGCGATCGCCCTCTGAGCGCCACGCAGCGTGCGCGGCAGGTCCTCCGAGGATCGGCAGCCCTGCAGCAGGCCACGCAGGACGTCGACCTCCTTGGCGGCCACGGTCATGCCCTGCCCGTAGACAGGGTTGAAGGCGCAGAGGCTGTCGCCGATCGCGAGCAGGCCGGTCGGCATCTGCAGCTTCTCGTAGTGGCGCCAGCGGTTCGCGGTGCGGCGGTAGCCCCAGATGGGGGACGCCGGCACGGCGGCGCGGATCGCATCGGCCAGGATCGGGTGGCGCAGGCTCTCTGCGAATGCCAGAAAGCCGTCCTCGTCCGTGGGCGGGTAGTCGCGCTCGGCTCCGACGAGAGTGAGCACCCATCGGTTGCCCTCGACGGGGAACATGATCCCGCCGCGCGGCTCCTGCGGCGCGGAGTTCTGGACGTAGACTCCCTTCCAGTCGACGTCGAGCCCCTCCGGTACGTCGTACACGCGGGTCGCGTAGCCGAGGTGTGAGTCGATGACGCTCTCCTCCGGGGTGGGGAGACCGAGCGCCTCGAGCCACTCCGGGAGCTTGGACCCGCGCCCGCTCGCGTCGACCAGCAGGTCGCTGGACAGCTTGAACGTGCTGCCCGCGCAGCGGTCTCGCAGCGTCAGCCCCGTGATGGCGCCGGACGGTGCCTGCTCCAACGAGGTCACCTCGTGCTCCTCGAGGAAAAGGATGTTCGCCGTCTGCTGCACCCGGTTGCGCACCGTCCACTCCAGCAGGGGGCGCGTGGCCGAGACCAGGTACTGGGTGGAGGGGAACCGCTGCGTCCACCGGTTCGCGATGGTCAGCCAGGCCATGTCGGCCGGGAACCCCAGGGGTACGCCACCCGCGGCCACCAGCTCGTCACGAACGCCCGGCAGCATCCCCTCGACGACCTTGAGCCCACCAGCCCAGAAGGCGTGCAGGTGCCGCGCCTGCGGCACCCCCTTGTGGGCTTCCGGACCCTCGGGCAGGCGGTCTCGCTCGATTACCGTGACCCGGTCGAAGCGCTCACTGAGCGCCTGCGCGGTCAGGATGCCGGCCATGCTTCCCCCGATGACGACGGCGTGGCCAAGCTTGTGCTCGTTCATGTTGTGATCCCCCTCGGATCTGACCCGGCTCGGCCGATCGGCCGATGCCGTGCAGCCGCTCGACTGCTCCCCACTACCGTCGCGGTCGAGCGCCCGGAGGACTTGGAGGAACCATGGAGAACATCCCGAGAGCGCGTGGAGCCTCTCGGGAGTGGGTTCACCCGGGGGCGCGTCCCGTCGCGCAGCGCGCGGTGGCCGCGAGCGTGAACGAGCCGCTCGGCGAGCCGAGCCGGCCGAACAGCTCCTCCCGCAGTGCCGACTGCAGCTCGTGGGTAAGCCCCACGCAGTAGGCGCCCGACGGCCCGATCCCGGCCTGGAAGCCCGACCACAGCTCGTCGAAGTCGGCGTACGTCGACTCCACGTCGAGCGTGTTCTCGACGACGTCCTCGAAGCCTGCGCCCTGCAGGAGCGCGGTGATCTCTCCCTCGCGCCCGAAGCGCAGGGTGGTCGCCTCGTCCGGAGCCACCGGGTCGAGCTCGAGCGCGGCGTCCCAGAAGAGTCGCAGCATCTGCATCCCCTGTGCGAAGTCCCAGACGCAGGCCGCCGCGGTGCCCGCCGGGCGGAGCACCCGGCGAAACTCGTCGGCAGCCTGTCCCGGCTCGCTCACGAAGTGCAGCACCAGCTGGGCGAGCACGTAGTCGAAGGTCGAGTCGTCGAACGGCAGCTCCTCCGCGCGGGCCGTCCGGGTCTCGACCCCGGGATAGCGCGCGGCGCACGCTTCGACGAACGGCGGCGACGGGTCGATCGCCGACACCGAGCCGGCGCCGAGCCGCTCGACGAGTGCGCCGGTCAGGGCGCCCGGACCGCAGCCGACATCCAGTGCTCGACCGCTGTCGGCCACCCCGGCTGCGTCGGCGAAGATGTTCCCGAGCGGCCGCGAGTAACGGCCCATGAAGGCGTCGTAGCGGTCACCCGACGCCAGGAACGTCTTGGCCCCGGCCGCCTCTTCCTTGCGTTCGTCCATGGCCCGAGATCCTCCATATGCAGGTCGTCGCCAATACGGCGCACCAAGTCTAGAAGCGCAGGACCGACTTGCCGAGGGTCCGGCGCTGGTCCATCTCCACCAGCGCCTGGCTGACCTCGTCGAGCGGATACACCTTGCCGATCGGTGGGTCGATCACGCCGGACTCCATCATCGGGAGCAGCCTGTCCCACTGTCCGCGCATGTAGCCGGGACGAACCATCGCGTAGGCGCCCCAGCCGACACCGCGGACGTCGATGTTGTTGAGCAGCAGCCGGTTCGTAGCGACCTGCGGGATCGCGCCGCCGGTGAAGCCGACCACGAGAAGGCGACCCCGCGCGCCGAGGGAGCGCAGCAGGTCGGTTACCAGCGGCTCGCCGACGACGTCGAGGGCGACGTCCACCCCGCCCTGGCCGGTCAGCTCCCTGACCGCGGGCAGGAACCCCTCGGTGAGGACGGCCTCGTCGGCCCCAGCCTGCTTGGCGAAGGCGGCCTTCTCCTCGTTGGAGACCAGTGCGATGACGCGGGCGCCGAGACCCTTTGCCACCTGGATGGAGGCAGTGCCGACGCCGCCGGCCCCGCCGGTCACCAGCAGGGTCTGGCCCTGCTCCAGGTCACCGCGCGTGGTGAGGGCGAACTCAGCCGTCAGGTAGTTCATCGGGATCGCCGCGGCCTGTTCGAAGCTGAGGCCGTCGGGAAGCGGGAAGACCGACTCGGGATGGATCGACACCAGGTCGGCGCCGCCGCCGTAGGGCAGGCAGCACGCCACGCGCTGCCCCTCGACCAAGCCGCTCCCGTCCGGGGCGGTGCGGACCACACCGGCGAAGTCGACACCGAGCTGGAACGGCAGGTCGGGCTTCAGCTGGTACTGGCCCTTGGTCTGCAGCAGGTCCGGCCAGGACACGCCCAGGGCCTTCACCTCGACGAGAACCTGGCCGTCCTGGGCGACGGCGTCAGGAACCTCCTGGACCGAGACGCCGGCCGGGCCTTCGAGAGCAGTGACCTGCAGTGAACGCATGCCTGAACCCTAGAGGTTGGACACCACCCGCTGGTCAACCAGCGCTGGTCGAGCAGGCGAAGCGGAGCGAGACCACTCCGGTGAGGCAGGCAGGGACCCACGTGGCACAGTCCCTGCCCCCGGTGTGCGGAGGGATGATCTCGACGGACGGCTCGCTGCGCTCACCTGCTCGATCATCGGTGGTCGGGTTTCCACACCTGGAATCGAACAGCGCTAAAAGTGTCGGAGGTGCCTGGCAGTCTGGACCCATGACCCAGAGCACCCCGACCAGCGAACGCACCCACCCGGTGCACAAGTTCGCGGGCGCGGTGCTGGACGCCTTGGACCGGCTCGGTGACCCGGTGACCTGGTCGATGACCACCGACGAGCTGGCCGAGACCATCACCGACCTGGGTCACCGCCTGGCCCGCCTCGACGGCCCTGCACCCTGGGTCGTCGCGCAGGCCGACGTGGTCGACCTGGCTGCTGAGCGGGCCGCGGTCAACACCGCCGCCCTGGTCCGCGACCTCACGTTGGTCACCGGTCCGGCGGCGTCTCGGATGGTGAAGACCGCCCGTGCCCTGGAGAAGCACCCGAGGACCCAGCACGCGCTGCAGGGCGGCCGGCTAGTGCCTGGACCAGGCCACCGAGATCCTCCGTGCGGTCGACGCCCTCCCCCCGGATGTGGACCCGGTCGACCGGGACAAGGCCGAGCAGCACCTGGTCAATCTCGCCGCGCAGCATGACGCCCGGGAGCTACGCAGGCTCGGGGCCCATCTGCTGGAGGTGGTCGACCCCGACGGTGCCGACGCCCAGCTCGCCGCCCAGCTCGAAGCCCAAGAACGCGACGCAGCGCGCAAGACGTTCCTGACGGTGCGGGACTGTGGGGACGGCACCCACGAGGGCCGGTTCAAGATCCCCACCCTCCACGCCGCCATGCTCACCCGCCAGCTCGAAGTCCTTGATGAACCCGAGCCGTCCGGACCCGATCAGTAGCGACGGGAAGACGCGGCCCGAGGTCCGCGGTGAGGCGTTCACCCAGTGGATCAGCCCGCTACCCGACCGACCGGCTCCCCACCTCCGGTGGGGTCGCGGCCACCGTAGTGGTCACGATCCCGCTGGACACCCTCCTCGGCGGCCTCCAGGCCGCCGCTCTGGACACCGGGGACCTGATCTCACCCACGCTCGCCCGGAGGCTGGCGTGTGAGGCCGGGATCATCCCCGCCGTCCTGGGCAGCAACGGCGAAGTCCTCGACCTGGGCCGCAAGACCAGGTTCCACACCCCCAAGCAACGCCTGGCGATGAACCTCCAACAACACGGCACCTGCGCGGTCGAGCGCTGCACCGTGCCCGCGACGTGGGCCGACGCCCACCACCTGACCCCCTGGTCCCAAGGAGGCCACACCAGCGTCCACGACGGCGTACTGACCTGCACCCGACACCACACCCAGGCCCACGACCCCCGCTACCACGTCGAGAGGATCAGACCCGGCAAGATCCGACTCGTCAGACGCCAATAGCCGGTGTGGGGCGCACGACGGCCGGCGTACTCTCGCATCATGAGCCGGACGTCAGGTGCTGTGTCAGCGCGCGTCCGGCTCGTGCTCGCGCTGCTCCTTCCGTCGGTGATGGCAACCAGCGCCGACGGCACGTCTGCCCTGCTGGTGGCGGCGGTCGCCCTCGCGGTCGCGGCTGTCTTCGAGCTGCCTCTCCAGGCTTCGACCTGGGCGGCCCGCGCATCGGTGCAGCGGCGGCCCCGTGCAGCGACCGAGGTGGCATCGGTACTCGCCTCGCGGGTGACCGACCCGAGCAGGCACCCCTTGCGCCCGCGCGCTCCTGGACTGGTCTGACCCTCGCCGACCCGGCGAGCCGCATCCGACCAATCCCGCTCACTCATCCAGGAGAACCCCGTGTCCCTTCTCGACCCCTTGTCGCATGCTCTGGCCGCCGTCATCGCGGCTGCCCACGCCGGCCTGACCTTCCTCGGTGCCGATCCCTCCGCCGGGACCACCTGGCTGCTCTGCATCGCAGCAGTCGTCGTCACCGTCCGGCTCGCGCTGCTCCCGATGGTCGCCCACGGTGTCCGGATCGCCCACGCCTCCGCCAGGGCGCGCCCCCACCTGCAGGAGCTCGCCAAGCGCTACCGGAACCGCAAGGATCCCGACAGCATGCGCCGGCACCTGGAGGAGCGACGCCGGATCGCGGCCGAGCACGGGATGTCGAGACTGGGCTGCCTGCCGATGCTCCTACAGCTGCCGATCTGGATAGCGCTCTACCACCTGATGGCGGACGTCGCCGGTGGCGCCGATGTGGGAGCGATGAGTCCTGCGCTCGTCGCGTCGCTGGGTGCCGCGTCCTTGCTGGGTGTCCCGCTGGCCGAGCGGGGCTATCTAGGCGCCGGGCCGGCCCACCTCGTGGTCGTCGCCGGGATGGCACTCCTCGCGGCTGCGCTCTCGCTCGTGACCCAGCGCTATCTCGTCGCGCCCAACACGGTCACCGACGGCCTGCCCGAAGCCGTCGCCAGGGCGCAGCAGATGATGCCCGCGCTGTCGGCGTTCGGGCTGCTCGTGGCCGGAGGCGTCGTCCCGATGGCGCTGATCGTCTACTGGGTCTGCAACTCGCTGTGGACCCTGGGGCAGTCAGCGGTCATCTGGCGCTGGTTCCCCACGCCAGGCTCGCGTGCGGCGCTCCGCTAGGCCGGCGCGTGGGACACCGGCCCACTGGGGGACGTAATCGGCCGGGCAGTCTACGGAGGGGGTTGCAGCCTGCCCGGCCACCCACGTAATCGCTTGACCCCCGTCGGGGGTTACGCGGTCGGGAAGATTTTTTCCAGCAGTTTCGGTGGGGGTCAGCCCTGCTCGATGCGGGCGTCGTACGCCGCACGGGCGTCGCGGTCGACGTCGTCGAGCATGAGGGTGTCGGTGTGGAACCGGTCGCCCAGCCACTCGCCGAACTTGCGAGGGAAGAACTTGCTGACGGTGAGGAGGGCACCGGCCGCCTTGGTGACGTGAACGAACGGCCGCGGCTTCTCGATCAGCGAGCAGACCGCCTCGGCGATCTCGCGCGGCTCGGCGTTGCGGAAGCCCGGCGGGCTCGGAGCGCCGGCGATCAGCTCGGTGTTGGTGTACGTCGGAGCCACCGCGCTGAACCGCACACCGGACCTGCGGTACTCCAGCCGCGCCGTCTCGGTGAAGTGGATGACGGCCGCCTTGGTGCCGCAGTAGGTGGCGGCGCCCGGCACGGGGGCCTGCCCGGCCATCGACCCGATGTTGATGATGTGTCCGGCGCCACGGGGCAGCATGCGCTTGAGCGCCTCCTTGGTGCCGAAGACCACGCCCAGGACGTTGATCTCCACGACCCGGCGGGTGATCGCGTCGGACTCCTCGTGGAGCGGGTGCAGCGGCATGATGCCGGCGTTGTTCACCAGCACGTCGACCGGTCCGAGGGCCCCCTCGACCAGGTCGAGGAAGGCGGCGAACGACTCCGGGTCGGTGACGTCGAGGCGTGCGTAGGTGGTGATGCGCAGCTCCTCGGCTGCCTCCTTGAGGCGGGTCTCGTCGATGTCGCCGATGGCGACCTTGGCGCCGTGCCGCAGCAGCATCGCAGCGGTCTCGAAGCCGATGCCGCGTGCGCCGCCGGTGATGGCGACGACCTTGCCCTGGAGCGTCGACATCAGCGGCCCAGCCGCTCGCGGAGGCCACGGCCGAGCATGGCGTTGGTGACCCGCCTGACCAACGCTGCCCGCCTGGTCGTGTAGGGGAACCAGGTCAGCTCGTTCTTCATCGTGGGCACGCGCGGTGCGGTCTGCGCCTGGATCTTGCAGTACTTGCGCAGGCCGTAGGAGCCACCGAGCCGAGCGCCGACCCCGGAGGACTTCCAGCCGTTGTGGGGAAGGCCGGCTGAGAACAGGTTGATGACCGCGTCGTTGAGGTTGACGGCTCCGGCCTCGAGCCGCTTGGCCACCTCGGCGCCGCGGTCGAGGTCCTTGGTCCAGACCGAGGCCGAGAGGGCGTAGGGCGAGTCGTTGGCCATGCGCACGGCCTCGTCGACGTCGGCGACCTTCATGATCGGCAGCGTTGGCCCGAAGGTCTCCTCGGTGATGCACGACATCGAGTGGTTGACGTCGACCAGGACGGTGGGCTCGAAGAAGTTGCCGACCGGACCGCGCTTGCCACCGGTCAGGACCTTGGCGCCGGACTTCACGGCCTCCTCGACGTGCCGCTCGACGATGTCGACCTGCCCGGCGGTCACCATCGCGCCCACGTCGTTGCCCTTGTCGACGCCCTGCTTGAGGCCCTTGACCTTCTCGGTCAGCTTCTGGACGAACGCGTCGTAGACGGGTGCCTCGACGTACACGCGCTCGACGGAGACACAGACCTGGCCGGAGTTGAACAGCCCGCCCCAGGCGATGCCGTTGACGGCACGGTCGAGGTCGGCGTCGGCCAGGACCAGGGCGGGGTCCTTGCCGCCGAGCTCGAGGCTGTAGGGCTTGAGCTGCTCGGCCGCCTTGACCGCGATCCTCTTGCCGGTCGCCGTCGAGCCGGTGAACTGCACGAAGTCGACGGCGTCGACCACGGACGCGCCGGTCTCGCCGCGCCCGGTCGCGGAGGCGAGGACGGCAGGGGCGCCGATCTCGCGCCAGCCGCGGACCAGCATCTCGGCGGCTAGCGGCGTCTCCTCCGAGGACTTGAGCAGCACCGAGCAACCTGCCGCCAGGGCTGGCGCGGCGTCCATCATGAACAGCACGATCGGGAAGTTCCACGGGGTGATCACGCCGACCAGCGGGTGCGGCACGTAGACCTTGGTGAGCTTCTTGGTCGCTGTCATCGGGCTGGTGGACCTGACCTTCTCGTCCCGCAGGAAGTCCTCGGCGTTGTCGGCGTAGTAGGCCACGTACGCCGCACCCGCGACGACCTCCAGTCGGGCGTCGCCGTAGACCTTGCCGGTCTCGGAGACCAGGACCTCGGCGATCGCGTCCGCGTTGTCCATCAGCCAGCCCCGGAACTTGTGGAGCCAGGGCTTGCGGCCCTTGGCTCCGAGGGCCTGCCAGGCGACCTGCTGCATGCGCAGCTCGGCTGCGACGCGGTAGACCTCGTCGGCGTCCAGGAGCGGGAGGGCGCCGACCACGGCGCCGTTGGCCGGGTTGGTCACCTCGAAGGTGGACTGGGCTTCGACGGTCACGGGGTCTCCTCGGGGGGCATGGGGCAGCGGCCGGTCGGGCTGCCGCACCAGCAGAGCATCGCCCACCCGACCAGCCGGAAGGAAGCGGCCGTTCATATTGTGAGAACAACCGTTATCACTTGCGGGGGTTACCCGTTACCGGTCTGGTCAGGTGCTGCGCGTGGGGTTTAGGTTCGATCCAGGGCAGGCAAGGTGGGGGAGTGCGCGGTGCAGCGCACTGTGGAGGGTGCTGCACCCGACGGCCGACAAGACCCCTGGTGCCCGGAGGCACCGGGGGTCTTGTGTTGGCGGCTAGATCCAGCGCTTGAACCAGACCCGGTCCAGCCACTCCGCGTTGGTCAGCAGGTCGCCGGTGTAGATCGGGTAGAACCACGCGAAGTTCGCCACCACCAGGACGACGAAGGCGCCCGCGATCGCACTGCCCCACGCCCGCCGGGTGTACGACGCGCGAGTGCCGCCCACGAGATGCCCCATCAGCAACGTGCAGGCGATGACCGTGAACGGGACCATCGTGACCGCGTAGAAGTAGAAGATCGGCCGGCCGGCGAACGGGAGCCAGGTGAGCCACGTGGAGGCGAACCCGAGCACCGCCACGCCGTAGCGCCAGTCGCGGCGAGCCAGCCAGGCGTAGCAGGAGTAGAGCAGGGCCAGGGCGCCGCCCCACCACAGCACCGGTGTGCCGAGCAGCACGATCTGCCGCAGGCAGTTCGAGCCGGCCACGGCGGCACAGCCCTGCTCACCGGGCTGGATGTCGGTCAGGGCCTCGACCCCGACCGGCCGGTTGATCAGCGGCCAGCCACCCGGGTTGGACTGGTAGATGTGCGTCGACTCCTCCAGGCCGTTGCTGTGGAAGTCGAAGACGGTGAGGTGGTAGTGGTACAGCGACCGGAGCCCCTGGGTGAGGCTGTCCCAGAACCCCTTCGGGTCGTGCTTGGTCCAGTCGCCCCAGTAGGTGCCGTACTGGGTGTTGGAGAGGTGCACGTCGTACTCGTGGGCGTTGAAGAGCCAGCCCGTCCACGTGGCGACGTAGACCAGGAACGCCACCACTACGAGGTAGCCGAACGCCAGGAAGCCGTCGGCGATCGCTGCCTTGAGCCAGGCGTGCCGGACGCCGAGCATGCGGCGGACCCCCGCGTCCTGGAAGACCACCCACACCCCGAACACGGCCAGCGGCCAGATGCCCGCCCACTTCACGCCGATAGCCAGGCCGAACATGACGCCGGCAGCGAGCCGCCACGGCCGCCACCGCAGTCGTCTCGGCGGGATCCAGCGGTCCAGCCCGCCCGTGCCGCCGTCGGCGGTCAGCTGCAGCACGCGGGCTCGCGTCCAGTCGCGGTCGGCCACCAGGCACGCGACTCCGCACAGGATGAACAGAGCGAGGAAGATGTCGAGCAGCGCGAGCCGAGACATCACGAACTGCAGGCCGTCGAAGCACAGCAGCACTCCCGCCGTACAGCCGAGGAGCGTGGAGCCCGTCAGCCGGCGTACGAGCCGGATCACGACCAGGACCATCAGGGCGCCGGCCAGGGCGCTCGCCACCCGCCATCCCAAGGGGTCCATCCCGAAGGTCTGCTCGCCCAGCGCGATCAGCCACTTGCCGACCTCAGGGTGGACGGTCATGTCGGGGTTGTCCTTGAGCAGGCCGGTGAGCTGCCCGTCGAGGATCTTCGGGTCGATGTCCTTGACGTACTCGCGGGCGTAGCCGTGGTGCAGCAGCGACCAGGCGTTCTTGGCGTAGTAGGTCTCGTCGAAGAGGAACGAGTGCGGCGAGCCGAGCTTCCAGTAGCGCAGGAACGCGGCGACCGCGGTGACCGCCAGGGCGGCAACCCAGCCGACCAGCCGGTTGCTGTCTGCCACGAGCGGGACCAGCCGCTGGCGAGCGGGAGGTACGACGCGCCCGTCGGCCGTCCAGGAGAGCCCCTGAGTGCGGCGGGGCTCCTGGGTCACGGTCACGCGGGCAACTCTACGGGTGGTTAGATCGACGTCGTGACGACGGAGAGCGGTGTGCTGGTGCTCGCCGGAACACCCATCGGCAGGGTCGAGGACGCTCCTCCCAGGCTCGCCACCGAGCTCGCCACGGCCGACGTCGTGGCCGCGGAGGACACGCGCCGGCTGCGGCGGCTGACCAACGACCTCGGGGTCACGGTGGCGGGAAGGGTCGTGTCCTTCTTCGACGGCAACGAGCAGGCCCGAGTGCCACAGCTGCTGGAGGCGCTGCTGGCGGGAGACCGCGTGCTCGTGGTCACCGACGCCGGCATGCCCTCGGTCAGCGACCCCGGCTACCGGCTGGTGGCCGCCGCAGTCGCGGCCGGGGTCGAGGTGACCTCGGTGCCCGGCCCCTCCGCCGTGCTCACGGCGCTGGCGGTGTCGGGCCTGCCGGTCGACCGGTTCTGCTTCGAGGGCTTTCTGCCGCGCAAGGCGGGCGAGCGCGCACGGCGGCTCGAGTCGCTGGCGGCCGAGCCGCGGACGATGGTCTTCTTCGAGGCGCCGCACCGCACCGAGGTCGCACTGGCCGCGATGGCCGCGGCGCTGGGTGGAGACCGTCCGGCGGCCGTGTGCCGCGAGCTGACCAAGACCCACGAGGAGGTACGCCGGGGCGGGCTGGCCGAGCTCACCGCCTGGGCCGCCGACGGGGTGCGCGGCGAGGTGACGATCGTGGTCGCCGGCGCCCCTCCCGTGTCCGCAGACGGGCTGGACCTGGCCGCCCTCGTCGACGCGGAGGACCTGCCGAAGAAGGAGGCGATCGGGGTGGTGGCCAAGCGGCTGGGGATCCCCAAGCGCGAGGTCTACGACGCGGTGCACGGCATCGTGACCAAGCCATGACCAGGCCGGCGGCCCCTGAGCCGCTTCCGCACCCGGTCGTCGACAACCACTGCCACCTCGACATGGGGGTGCCCGACGTGCTCCCGGTCGAGGAGGCGCTCGCCCAGGCCGCCGCGGTCGGCGTAGCGAGGATCGTGCAGATCGGCTGCGACCTGCCCGGCGCACGCTGGGCCGTCCGAGCCGCCAACGAGCACGACCAGATCGTGGCCGGCGTCGCGCTGCACCCCAACGAGGCGCCCCGGGTCGACCTCGACGCCGAGTTCGCCGAGATCGAGCGGCTCGCCACCGACCCTAGGGTGCGGGCGGTGGGTGAGACCGGGCTCGACTACTTCCGCACCGGCGAGGACGGTCGCGCGGTGCAGCACGAGTCGTTCCGTCGGCACATCGAGCTGGCCAAGCGGCTCGGCAAGACCCTGGTGATCCACGACCGCGACTCCCACGACGACGTACTCCGGCTGCTCGACGAGCAGGGTGCTCCCGAGCGGGTCGTGATGCACTGCTTCTCCGGCGACGCGGAGTTCGCCAGGTCCTGCCTCGACCGCGGCTTCTGGCTGTCCTTCGCCGGCACGGTCACCTTCAAGAACGCCCAGGACCTGCGCGACGCCCTGGTCGTCACACCCCGCGACAAGGTGCTGGTGGAGACCGACGCGCCGTACCTGACGCCCATGCCCCACCGGGGCCGGCCGAACGCGTCGTACCTGGTGCCGCTGACGATGCGCTCCATGGCCGCGACCCGCGGCGACGACCTCGGTGAGCTGTGCGCGGCGGTGGAGGAGAACACCTTCGCGGCGTTCGGTGGGGCCTGGTAGAGGGGCCAGCCGCAGCTGAGATCTGTCTGGACAGGCGGTGTGACTGCGCCCACACCCCGCGGGCCTGCTTGCTGCTGCACGCGTGACCTGGCCCACAAATAACATCCCAAACCAGTGCATACCTCGCCAACTCGACTTGCGGTCTGCTTGCTGTCAGCTAGCGTTTTCGGATCAGCCGGGAGCGGAGCGCTCCACACAGGCGCCCTCGAGCATCGGTCGAACGCGGCCGGAGGGAAGGCCGGCCGTGGCCCGGGGAGCTCGACCATGGGAGACGCGTGCAGCACTCGATCGCGCTACTGACCAGCAAGAAGGCCATCGTGGCCCTGGCCGCCGCAGTGGTGGCCAGTCTCCTGATCACAGGCGTCGGGTACGCCGCCCTCACCAGCTCGGTGACGCTGTCCATGGACGGCAGGGCAAGCACCGTCCGCTCCCTGGGCGACACCGTGGGAGACGTGCTCGAGGGCGAAGGCATCAAGGTCGGTGAGCACGACGTGGTCGCCCCGTCGCTCGACAGCCCCGTCACCGATGGCACGCGCATCGCGGTCAAGTTCGGCCGCCCCCTCGACATCTCCGTCGACGGTGAGACCACCCGTCACTGGGTGACCGCCACCGACGTGAGCTCCGCGCTCGACCAGATCGGCGTCCGGTTCGCCAACGCCGACCTCTCGAGCAGCCGTAGCGCCGACATCGGCCGCGACGGCCTGGACCTCGCGGTCGTCACCGCAAAGAAGCTGACGCTCGTAGACGGCACCAAGGAGCCGGTGCGCAAGAAGGTCAAGGCCCTGACCGTCTCGCAGGTGCTGGACAAGCTCGGTGTGAAGCACGACGCCGACGACAAGGTCGTCCCCGCGCTCGGCACGATCGTGCAGGCCGGTGACAAGGTCACCGTGACGCATCGCAGGATCGTCTCCAAGAAGGTCAGGAACGCCGTCTGGGAGCACCCGGTCGTCAAGCAGTACGACGCGTCCATGTACGAGGACGAGTCCGTGACCCTGCGCCAGGGCAAGGACGGCCGCCGCCACGCGACGGTCAAGAGAATCTTCGAGAACGGCTCCTACGCCCGCACCAAGGTCGTGACCGACAAGGCGCTGGTCAAGCCGGTCGCCGAGATCGTGAAGGTGGGCACCAAGGAGCGCCCGTCGACCAACTTCGCCGGTGGCAGCACCGTCTGGGACGCGCTGGCCCGCTGTGAGTCCGGCGGCAACTGGGCGATCAACACCGGCAACGGCTACTACGGCGGCCTGCAGTTCAACCTGGGCACCTGGCGGTCGTACGGCGGCAGCGGCCTCCCGAGCAACGCCAGCCGTGAGACCCAGATCGCGATCGCGACCAAGGTCCGCAACGCCAGCGGTGGCTACGGCGCCTGGCCGCACTGCGCAGCCTCGCTCGGCCTGCCCCGCTGATCCCTGTCGCTGGTCGAGCAGCGAAGCGGAGCGAGCGTCCGTCGAGACTTCTCGGTGAGGTGCCCACTCAAGGGAGCGGGCACCTCACCTCGGTGGTCTCGACCGACGGCCACTCGGCCAGCGCCTCGAAACCTGCTCGACCATCGTGGGTCGGCTATGGGCGGCCGAGGGCGCGGTAGGTCCAGCCGGCCGAGCGCCAGGCCTGCGGGTCCAGCGCGTTGCGACCGTCGAGCACGCGCGGGGTGTCGACCAGCGGCTTGACTTCGGCGGGGTCGAGCCCGGTGTACTCCGGCCACTCGGTGAGCACCAGGATCAGCTCCGCGCCGGCCACCGTCTCCTCGACCGAGTCGCGGTAGCGCAGCTCGGGGTACTTCAGCTTGGCCTTCTCCAGCGCAGCCGGGTCGGTGACCGTCACCTGCGCACCCTGCAGCCGCATCTGCTCGGCGACGCTGAGGGCCGGCGAGTCGCGGATGTCGTCACTGTGCGGCTTGAAGGCGGCGCCGAGGACAGCGATGCGGCGGCCGGCGATCGAGCCGCCGCACTCCTCGCGAGCCAGGTCGACCATCCGCACCCGGCGGCGCATGTTGATCGAGTCCACCTCACGCAGGAAGGTCAGCGCCTGGTCGACGCCGAGCTCGCCCGCACGGGCCATGAACGCCCGGATGTCCTTGGGCAGGCACCCACCGCCGAAGCCGAGCCCGGCGTTGAGGAAGCGGCGACCGATGCGGTCGTCGTAGCCGATCGCATCGGCGATCGCGACCACGTCGCTGCCGGTCGCCTCGCAGAACTCCGCCATCGCGTTGATGAACGAGATCTTGGTGGCCAGGAAGGAGTTGGCCGCGACCTTGACCAGCTGGGCGGTGCCGAGGTCGGTCACCACGAGTGGCGTCTCGGCGGCCACCAGGTCGGCGTACACCTGGTCGAGGACCTGGCGGGCGTGCTCGCCCTGCTCGCCCTGCGGTACGCCGTAGACGAGCCGGTCGGGGTGCAGGGTGTCCTCGATCGCGTGGCCCTCGCGCAGGAACTCGGGGTTCCAGGCGACGACCGCCTGCTGCTGCACCTCGGCCACCTGGGCGGCGATGCGCTCGGCGGTCCCGACCGGCACGGTGGACTTGCCCACGACCAGGTCGCCGGGCTTCAGGTGCGGCAGCAGCGACTCGACCGCAGCGTCGACGAAGGAGAGGTCGGCGGCGTTCTCCCCATGCTTCTGCGGCGTGCCGACACAGATGAAGTGCACCGTGGCGGTCGCGACGTCGGCCGGCTCGGTCGTGAAGCGCAGCCGTCCGGTCGTCAGGGTCTCGGCCAGCATGGGGTCGAGACCGGGCTCGAAGAACGGAGCCTGGGCCGACGTCAGGGCCTCGACGGCTGCGGGCGAGACGTCGAGCCCGACGACCTCGTGCCCCAGGCTCGCCATGCAGGTGGCATGCACGGCGCCGAGGTAGCCGCAACCGATCACGGAGATGTTCACGCCGGCAAGGCTAACAACGTGAGCTAGCAGCGGGTTACGAGTCGGTGATCGAGCAGCGACCGGAGCGCAAGCGGAGGGAACGTCGGTCGAAACCAGTGCCCCGATAGGCTTCGCGAATGGTTGGCGAGCCCAGTGCGAGCGCCGGGCCGAGCCTCCTCGGTCCGGCGGACGTGCGTTCGCTGGCCGAGGCCCTGGGCCTTCGTCCGACCAAGCAGCGCGGCCAGAACTTCGTGATCGACCCCAACACCGTGCGCCGGATCGTGCGAGCGTCCGGCGTGGGGCCTGACGACGTCGTGCTAGAGGTCGGCCCCGGCCTGGGATCGCTGACCCTGGCGCTGCTCGACGTGGTCGAGCGGGTGGTCGCCATCGAGGTCGACGACGTCCTCGCAGCCGCGCTGCCCGCCACCATCGCGGCGCACGCTCCGACCCGGGCTGCCGCGTTCGAGGTCGTCCACGCCGACGCGATGCGCGTGACCGGCGTACCCGGCCCGCCGCCGACGGCCCTCGTGGCGAACCTGCCGTACAACGTCTCGGTGCCGGTGCTGCTGCACCTGATGGCGCTGCTGCCGTCGCTCCGGCACGGCCTGGTGATGGTGCAGTCCGAGGTCGCCGACCGGCTGGCCGCACCGCCCGGCTCCAAGACCTACGGCGTCCCGTCCGCCAAGGCCGCCTGGTTCGCCGACGTACGACGGGCCGGGGCGATCGGCCGCAACGTGTTCTGGCCCGCCCCCAACGTCGACTCCGGGCTGGTCGCCTGGACCCACCGCGAGCCACCTGCCACCAGGGCGAGCCGCCAGCAGGTGTTCGCGGTGGTCGACGCGGCCTTCGCCCAGCGGCGCAAGACCGTCCGGTCAGCTCTCCGCGCGGCGTTCCCCGTGGAGCAGGTCGACGCCGCCCTCGAGCGCGCCGGCCTCGACCCGTCGCTGCGCGGCGAGGCCCTCGACATCAGCCAGTTCGCCGCGATCGCCGAAGGGCTCCCGTGACACCCGCCTCCATCACGGTCTCCGCCCCGGCGAAGATCAACCTCTCCCTCGGCGTGGGCCCGATCCGCGAGGACGGCTTCCATCCACTGGCCACGGTCTACCAGGCCGTCGGGCTCTTCGACGACGTGCGCGTCCGACCTGCCGAGGCCGACTCGCTGACCGTGTACGGCGACGGCGTCGACGTCTCCGAGGTGCCTGCCGACGCCAGCAACCTCGCCCTCCGAGCCGCGCGGCTCCTCGCCGAGCACGCCGGTGTCGACGAGGCCGTCGAGATGCACATCCACAAGCGCATCCCCGTCGCCGGCGGGCTGGCAGGTGGGTCGACCGACGGCGCGGCGGCCCTGGTCGCGTGCGACGCGCTTTGGGGTCTCCGCACCCCGCGTGACGAGCTGCTCCACCTCGCCTCCCAGCTCGGCTCCGACGTCCCCTTCTGTGTCGTGGGCGGCACCGCCATCGGCTCCGGTCGTGGTGAGCAGGTCACGCCCGTGATGACGCGCGGGTCGTACTGGTGGGTGATCGTGCCGGCCGAGGGAGGTCTGTCGACGCCCGCGGTCTACGGCGAGTTCGACCGGCTCACGGCCGTGAGCGGAGCCGACGAGCCGGAGATCCCCGAGTCGATGCTCTCCGCCCTCCGTGCCGGAGACGTCGAGTGGCTCGGCGCCACGCTCACCAACGACCTGCAGCCGGCCGCGTTCTCCCTGCGCCCCGACCTGGCCGACTCGCTGGGCCAGGGCCTCGACGCGTCCGCGCACGGGGCGATCGTGACGGGGTCGGGACCGACCACGGTCTACCTCTGCGAGAGCCGCTCCCATGCCGTCGAGGTGGCCTCGGCCTTCGAGCAGCAGGCCCTCATCGCCGAGGCACCCGTGCACGGCGCCCGGGTCGTGGGCCGGTGACCGCGCGATGAGCAACCTGGTCAACCTGGAGCGCGTCTCCAAGTCCTACGGCGTCAGGCCGCTGCTCAGCGACGTCTCCGTCGGCGTCGGCGCGGGCGAGCGGATCGGCGTGGTCGGCCGCAACGGCGACGGCAAGACCACGCTCCTGCGCATCATCAGCGGCCTTGAGGGTCCCGACACCGGGCGCGTGTCCCAGCAGCGTGGGCTGCACCTGGCCTATCTCACCCAGGGCGACGAGCTCCCGGCGGACGCGACCGTGCGGCACGTCGTACTCCACGACCTGGACGACCACGAGTGGGCCGCGGCGCCGGCCACGCGGGAGGTCGTCCACGTCCTGCTCGCCGGTCTCGACCTGGACCGGCCGGTCGACGGGCTCTCCGGCGGTGAGAGGCGGCGCTGCTCGCTGGCCCGGCTGCTGCTCGGCGACCACGACCTGATCGTGCTCGACGAGCCCACCAACCACCTCGACGTCGAGGCAGTCGCCTGGCTGGCCGCTCATCTCGCCGCACGCGACGCCGCACTGGTCGTCGTCACGCACGACCGCTGGTTCCTCGACGCCGTGTGCGACCGGACCTGGGAGGTCCACGACGGCGTCATCGACGTGTACGACGGCGGCTACGCCGCGTTCGTGCTGGCCAAGGCCGAGCGTCTGCGCCAGGCGGCCGCGTCTGAGACCCGCCGCCGCAACCTGGTGCGCAAGGAGCTGGCCTGGCTACGCCGGGGTGCTCCGGCACGGACCGCGAAGCCGAAGTTCCGCATCGACGCGGCCAACGCCCTGATCGAGGACGTGCCGCCTCCGCGCGACCGCCTGGAGCTGCAGAAGTTCGCGACGCAGCGGCTGGGCAAGGACGTGCTCGACCTCGAGGACGTCGACCTCACCCGCGGCACGCGAGAGCTTCTCTCGCACGCGACGTGGCGGTTGGGTCCGGGCGACCGCGTCGGCATCGTGGGGGTCAACGGTGCCGGCAAGACCTCCGTGCTCGGCCTCCTCTCGGGCGAGGTGAAGCCCCAGGCCGGCCGGGTCCGGACCGGGCGCACCGTCGCCCTGGCACAGCTGACGCAGCAGCTCGACGACCTGGCAGGCTCCGCGCAGACACCGGTGGCCGACACCCGGGTGCTGGACTCCGTCGAGCAGATCGCGCGGATCACGCGCACGGCCACCGGTGACGTCACCGCGAGCTCGATGCTCGAGCGCTTCGGCTTCACCGGCGACAAGCTCACCACTCGCATCGGCGACCTGTCCGGCGGCGAGCGTCGGCGGCTGCAGCTGATGCGGCTGCTGCTCAGCGAGCCCAACGTGCTGCTCCTCGACGAGCCCACCAACGACCTCGACATCGAGACCCTCAACGTGATGGAGGACTTCCTCGACTCCTGGCCGGGCACGCTCGTGGTCGTCTCGCACGACCGCTACTTCCTCGAGCGCACCTGCGACACCATCTGGGCGCTGCTGGGCGACGGGCAGATCCGCATGCTGCCCCGCGGCGTGGACGAGTACCTCGAGCACCGGGCCGCCCAGGAGCTGGCCTCGACCGATGACTCGCAGGCTCGACCGCCCGACCCTCCGGGGGCGGCCAAGTCCGGCTCCGCCGAGGAGCGCGAGGCCAAGAAGGTCGTCGCCCGGATCGACAAGCAGCTCGCCAAGCTGGCCGAGCGCGAGGAGCAGTTGCACAGCCTCCTGGCCGAGCACGCCTCGGACTACGAGAAGCTCGCCGAGGTCGACGCCGACCTGCGGGCGGTGCTGGCCGAGAAGGAGGCGCTCGAGGAGGAGTGGCTCGCGGCCGCCTCAGTCCTGGAGTGACTCGAACCCGGTCGCGAGGGTGCGGAGCAGCGCGGCCAAGTGCTTGCGGTCGCCGTTGTCCAGCGCAGCGAGCAGGTCGGCCTCGCGCCGGAGCAGTCCGGTGAGAGCGCCGTCGACCGTCGTACGTCCGGCGTCCGTCAGCTTCACGAGAACCCCGCGCCGGTCTGACGGGTCTGGCAGCCGGGTGACCAGCCCGCGCTCCTCGAGCCGGTCGACCCGGTTGGTCATGGTGCCGCTGGTCACGAGGGTCTCCTTGAGCAGGCGACCGGGGGAGAGCTGGTACGGCGAGCCTGCACGTCGCAGTGCGGCCAGCACGTCGAACTCCCAGGGCTCGATGCCGTGCTCGCTGAACGCCGTACGACGGGCGCGGTCGAGGTGGTGGCTGAGCCGGCTCACCCGGCTGAGCACCTCCATCGGGCCCAGATCGAGGTCGGGCCGCTCGCGACGCCACGCCTCGACGAGCCCGTCCACCTCGTCTCGCATACCTGGAGCGTAGCAGTCAAGAATCTTGACATCGAGACAATCTGGACGGACGATCGGACGGTGCCCTGGGACCCCGGCCGCTACCTCGTCTACGCCGACGAGCGGGGGCGACCTTTCGTCGATCTCCTGGCCCGCGTCGGCGCCGACGACCCGGCCACGGTCGTGGACCTGGGCTGCGGTGCCGGCAACCTCACCGCCCAGTTGGCTCAGCGGTGGCCGAGCGCGGACGTCCTGGGGATCGACTCGTCGCCGGAGATGATCGCGGCCGCACCCGACACCTGCCGGTTCGAAGTCGGCAGCATCGAGGTCTGGGACGGCAACGCGGAGGTCGTCATCTCCAACGCCGCCCTGCAGTGGGTGCCCGGCCACCTCGCGCTGCTGCCGGGGCTTGCCGACCGGGCCTGCTCGTGGTTCGCGTTCCAGGTGCCGGGCAACTTCGCAGCCCCGTCGCATGTGATCCTGCGCGAGCTCGCGGCGGAGGAGCCGTTCGCGCCGTACACGACCGGCGCTCAGCACCCGGACTCGTTCGGCGCCGACGTCTACCTGGACGTTCTCCAGCGGCCCGGGTGGGAGGTCGACGCGTGGGAGACCACCTACCTGCACGTGCTGCAGGGCGAGGACCCGGTCTTCACCTGGATCAGCTCGACAGGTGCGCGGCCGACCCTGGCTGCACTCCCCGACGGACTGCGCGAGGCTTTCGTGGCCGAGCTCAAGCTGCGCCTGGCCCGGGCTTACCCGGCGCAGGAGTACGGCGTGGTCCTCCCGTTCCGCCGGGTCTTCGTGGTCGCCCGCCGGAACGCTAGGTGACCACGCGTCCACGGGTTACGGTGGCGTAGGTACGGCAAACCCGCCCAAGGAGGGTAGCGATGACCGGCACGCACATGACCCAGACGCAGATGTTGCTGGAGCTCGAGCAGGTCGTGGAGGAGAACCTCGAGCGGCACCTCGGGGTGGCCAAGGAGTGGTTCCCGCACGAGTACGTCCCCTGGTCCGACGGCCGCAACTTCGACGGCCTCCTCGGCGGTGACGCCTGGTCGCCCGACGACAAGCAGTTCTCCGACGTCGCTCGCTCTGCGCTCATCGTGAACCTGCTGACCGAGGACAACCTGCCCAGCTACCACCACGAGATCGCCCTGTTGTTCGGACGCGAGGGTGCGTGGGGGACCTGGGTGCATCGGTGGACGGCCGAGGAGGGGCGGCACGGCATCGCGATCCGCGACTACCTGCTGACCAGCCGGGCGGTCGACCCGGTCCAGCTCGAGCGGCTGCGCATGGACCACATGTCGATCGGCTACGAGTCCGCTCAGGGCGACGACATGCTCAAGTCCCTGGCCTACGTGTCCTTCCAGGAGCTCGCCACCCGGGTGTCCCACCGCAACACCGGCAAGATCACCGACGACCCGGTGGCCGACCAGCTCCTCGCCAGGGTCGCGACCGACGAGAACCTCCACATGGTCTTCTACCGCAACCTCCTGCAGGCCGCTCTCGAGCTCGCGCCGAGCCAGACCATGGTGGCCATCAACGAGGTCGTCAAGACCTTCCAGATGCCCGGTGCCGACATCGCCGGCTTCCAGCGCAAGGCGGTCGAGATGGCGATCGCGGGCGTCTACGACCTGCGTCAGCACCGCGACGACGTCGTGATGCCGGTGCTGAGGTTCTGGAAGGTGTTCGACGTCGAGGGGCTCGACGCCGAGGGCGAGGAGGCGCGGCGGGAGCTCGCCGACTTCATGGAGGAACTGGAGAAGCAGGCCATGCGGTTCGAGGACAAGCGCGACGCCCTCAAGGCTCGGCTCGCCGCCCGGTCCTAGCCCTTCGTCCGCAGCGTCGGCTTCTTCTCCAGGCCGGCGAGACCGTTCCAGGCGAGGTTGACCAGGTTGGCGGCTACGACCTCCTTGGACGGCTTGCGCGCGTCGAGCCACCACTGCCCGGTGTAGCCGACCATGCCGACCAGCATCTGGGCGTACATCGGCGCCTGCTTGTGGTCGAACCCTCGGGACTTGAACTCGTGCACGAGGATGTCGTCGACCCTCGACCCGATGGTGTTCATGATCGTCACGAACGTGCCGGAGGTGGAGCCGACCGGGCTGTCGCGCACCATGATCCGGAACCCCTCCGAGGAGCTCTCGATGTAGTCGAGCAGCGCGACCGCGGCCTGCTCCAGAAGGGCGCGGGGGTGGCCGGCGGTGAGGGCGGCCTGCATGCGATCGAGCAGTGCGCGCACCTCGCGGTCGACCACCACGGCGTACAGGCCCTCCTTGCCGCCGAAGTGCTCGTAGACCACCGGCTTGGAGACCTCGGCCCGCGCGGCGATCTCCTCCACTGCGGTCGCGTCGAACCCCTTCTCCGCGAACAGCCCCCGTGCGATCGCGATCAGCTGCTCACGTCGTTCGGCCGCGGTCATCCGCGACCGGGTCTTTTTCGCTTTCTGCGCGTCGGAGTCGCTCACGACGTTCATCATTGCCTACGAAGAACCGCGAGAACGGGGGAGCCTCCATGGCCAAGGTCTACATCGCCTTCTGGGTGATCTCGATGGTGCTGTGCATCTACTGCGTCGTCGACATCCTGCAGACCAAGGAGGAGGACACCCGCTACCTGCACAAGCTGGTCTGGCTGGTCTTCGTGCTGCTGTTCCCGTTCATCGGGTCCGTGGCGTGGCTTGCTGTCGGCAGCCCGCGCAACGCGCGCGAGAAGAAGTTCCAGCGACAGATGCCGGCCTTCCCGGAGTACGACCGACCCGGTCGCGCCGCGGCGAGCAGCCCGGAGAAGGACGAGGAGTTCCTCAAGAGGGTGCGGGAACGAGCCGAGGAGCAGCGGCGCAGGGCGGCTGAGCAGAAGAAGCGCGAGGAGGGCGGCGAACCTACGCTGCCGCAGGCTGATTCTTGACCAGCTTGGCGTCGATGCGCTCCTTGACTGGCCAGCGCACGTCCTCGACCCAGCCGGCCTTCTCCAGGAGCCAGATCACCCGCGCCGACGTGTCGACCTGCCCCTTGAGCACTCCGTGCCGGGCGCAGGTCGGGTCGGCGTGGTGCAGGTTGTGCCACGACTCGCCGCCGGATGCGATCGCCAGCCACCACACGTTGCCCGACTTGTCGCGCGAGACGAAGGGGCGGTCACCGATCGTGTGGCAGATCGAGTTGATCGACCAGGTGACGTGGTGCAGCAGGCCCACCCGCACGAGCGTGCCCCAGAAGAACGCCGTGAGCGCGCCCTGCCACGACCAGGTCAGCAGGAACCCGGCGATGGGCGGGATCAGCACCGAGACCAGCACCCACACCCAGAACGTGCGCGAGATGCGGACCAGGTCGCGGTCCTTCATCAGGTCGGGGGCGTACTTGCGCTGCGGGGTCTGCTCGCTGTCGAACAGCCAGCCCATGTGGGCCCAGACGAAGCCCTTGGTCAGGGCCTTGAGGTTCGTGCCGAAGCGCCACGGGGAGTGCGGGTCGCCGTCGCGGTCGGAGAACTTGTGGTGCTTGCGGTGGTCCGCGACCCAGCGGATCAGCGGGCCCTGGATCGCCATCGAGCCGAGGATGCCCAGCGCGATCTTCACCGTGCGGTTGGGCTTGAACGACTTGTGCGTGAAGAGGCGGTGGAAGCCCACCGTGACGCCGTGGTTGGTGACGGAGTACATCACCGCCACGATCAGCACGTCGCTCCATCCCAGCCACCCGCCCCAGGCGACAGGCACGGCCGCCAGGACCGCGAGGAAGGGCACCGCGATGAACAGTGCGAGCGCGACCTGCTCCCGCTTGGACTGGATGTCCTTGCCGAGCGTCGCGCGCTCGAGCTCGGGTGCGTGCTGGTCGAGCGTCGACGTCATCTGACGAACCTTTGAGAAGAGTGCGTTGGGTGCGAGTCAACCCTAACCTACGCAAGCGTAGGGTCGACAGGGTCGTTCGGCGCACGGTTGAGGCGCGGATAGGGTTTCCTTGCATTCCCCGGTTGGTCTGCCGGCCCAGGATGTGCGCGCCCGCCGGGCGGGTCCTGCCGGCTGACCGCGGATAGGGTTTCCTTGCATTCCCCGGTTGGTCTGCCGGCCCAGGATGTGCGCGCCCGCCGGGCGGGTCCTGCCGGCTGACCGCGGATAGGGTTTCCTTGCATTCCCCGGTTGGTCTGCCGGCCCAGGATGTGCGCGCCCGCCGGGCGGGTTCTGCCGGCTGACCGCGGATAGGGTTTCCTTGCATTCCCCGGTTGGTCTGCCGGCCCAGGATGTGCGCGCCCGCCGGGCGGGTCCTGCCGGCTGACCGCGGATAGGGTTTCCTTGCATTCCCCGGTTGGTCTGCCGGCAGGGCCCGCCTGACTTTGAATCAGGACTAGCGACGTAGGTTCGACTCCTACCCGGGGAGCCAGGGAGAGTCTCGTTCGACCAGGGAGAGCAGAGTGCCGCAGCCGGCAGCCGTGATCGTCCTCGCCGCGGGCAGCGGCACCCGGATGAAGTCCAAGACGATGAAGGTGCTGCACCCGCTCGGCGGCCGCAGCATGATCGGGCATGTCGTGGTCGCCGCGCTCCACCTGGAGCCGCAACGGCTCGTCGCGGTCGTCGGCAACGGGCGTGAGCAGGTCGGCCCGCACATCCAGGAGCTGGCGCCGGACGTGGTCCTGGCGGTGCAGGAGACGCAGGAGGGCACCGGTCACGCCGTACGCGTCGCAGTGAGCGCGCTCGCCCAGGCCGGTACGACGAGCGGCACCATCGTCGTGCTCGCGGGTGACACTCCGCTGATGATGGGGGAGACGCTGGCCGGGCTGGTGCAGGACCACGACGAGTCGGGGCGGTCGGTGACGATCCTGACCGGCGAGGTGCCGGATCCCTTCGGCTACGGCCGCATCGTCCGCGACGGCGACGGCAACGTCACCTCGATCGTGGAGGAGAAGGACGCCGACGACGACGTACGCCGGATCCGGGAGATCAACAGCGGCATCTTCGCGTTCGACGGGGACTTCCTGGCCGACGCACTGGACCGGATCACCAACGACAACGCCAAGGGCGAGTACTACCTGACCGACGTGGTCTCCGTCGCGGTAGCAGACGGCCGCCCGGTGGGTGCCCACTCGATCGACGACGTGCTCCAGACCGAGGGCGCCAACGACCGGCCCCAGCTGGCCACGCTGGCCAAGGCGCTCAACGCCCGCACCCTGGACCGCTGGATGCGCGAGGGCGTCACCATCGTCGACCCGGACACGACCTGGGTCGACGTCGACGTCACGCTCGCCCCGGACGTGACGATCCTGCCCGGGGTGCAGCTCCTGGGTGCCACCACGGTCGGCGAGGACGCCGTGATCGGCCCGGACTGCACGCTCAAGGACGTCGAGGTGGGTGCCGGTGCCAAGGTCGTCAGGACCCACGGCGAGCTGGCCGTGATCGGAGCGGGCGCGAGCGTCGGTCCGTTCTCCTATCTGAGGCCGGGCACCGAGCTGGGTGCCGACGGCAAGATCGGCGCCTTCGTGGAGACCAAGGCCGCCAGGATCGGCGCGGGGGCCAAGGTGCCACACCTCTCCTACGTCGGCGACGCGGAGATCGGCGAGGGCACCAACATCGGCGCCGGCACGATCTTCGCCAACTACGACGGGGTCAACAAGCACCGGACAAAGGTGGGCAAGCACGCTCGCACCGCCAGCAACAACACCTTCGTTGCCCCGGTCGAGATCGGCGACGGGGCGGCCACTGGCGCCGGGACCGTCGTACGCCGGGACGTGCCGCCGGGTGCGCTCGCGGTCTCCACCGGACCGCAGCGCAACATCCCCGGCTGGGCAGAGCGCAAGCGCGCGGGGACCAAGCAGGCGGAGGCGGCTGCGGCCGCATCGCAAGACAGCCGTGGCGAGTTGGCCGATGAGGACACCGCTGAGTGACAATGAACACGAGCGCACCGATCGAAGGGCACCTGGCGTGAGCGGAATGAAGCGGGCGACCGAGAAGAACCTGATGGTCTTCAGCGGCCGGGCACATCCCGAGCTCGCGGAGGAGGTGGCCGAGCTCCTCGGCACCGGCCTCGTCCCGACCTCGGCCTACGACTTCGCCAACAGCGAGATCTACGTCCGGTTCGAGGAGTCGGTCCGTGGGTGCGACGCCTTCGTGATCCAGAGCCACACGGCTCCGGTCAACGAGTGGATCATGGAGCACCTGATCATGGTCGACGCGCTCAAGCGCGCCTCGGCCAAGCGGATCACGGTCGTGATGCCGTTCTACGGCTATGCCCGCCAGGACAAGAAGCACCGTGGTCGCGAGCCCATCTCCGCCCGGCTGATGGCTGACCTGTTCAAGACCGCGGGCGCCGACCGGCTGATCGCGGTCGACCTGCACACCGCGCAGATCCAGGGCTTCTTCGACGGCCCGGTCGACCACCTGATGGCGGCACCGATCCTGACCGACTACGTCAAGGAGAAGTACGGCGACGAGCTGCTCGCCGTCGTCTCGCCGGACGCCGGCCGGATCAAGGTCGCCGAGAACTGGTCCAACCGTCTCGGCGGAGCACCGCTGGCCTTCATCCACAAGACCCGCGACATCAACCGGCCCAACGAGTCCGTGGCCAACCGCGTCGTCGGTGAGGTCAAGGGCCGCATCTGCATCCTGGTCGACGACATGATCGACACTGGCGGCACGATCGTGAAGGCCGCCGAGGCCCTGATGAACGACGGCGCGGCCGGCGTGGTCATCGCCGCGACCCACGCGATCCTCTCCGACCCGGCCGTCGACCGGCTGAAGAACTGCCCCGCCGCCGAGATCGTCGTCACCAACACGCTGCCGATCCCCGACGAGCGCCAGTTCGACAAGCTCACCGTGCTCTCCATCGCGCCCCTGATCAGTCGGGCGATCCGTGAGGTCTTCGAGGACGGGTCGGTTACGAGCCTGTTCGACGGCCACGCCTGACGACGATGTCGGGCCGACGGGGGGTCGCACTCGCCGGCTTGCTGCTGCTCACCGCGGGCTGCAGCGTCTCCGCTGAGGACTACCCACCCGTGCGCGCGAGGTACTTCAACCTCCCCGCGGGCAAGGCCCAGATCTCGGTGTCCTCGCCAGACAAGCACGACGTCGTCGTGCGCTGGCGTGACCGGGACGGCGCCTGGGGCAAGCGCCAGGTCGTGCACAGCGATGCCGGCCGAATGCTGACCGCGATGCGGATCCGTGTCGGTGGTCCGACCCTGGCCATGTTCGCCACCTTCACACCGCCCGACACCTACTACGACGACGAGATCCCGTCGGAGAAGCTCCAGGAGGACGACGTCACGACCTTCATCGTGTGCACGGACGGGTCCTGCAGGTCGAGCAGGAAGTACACCTGGGCGGACTACGAACCGCCCCAGGTGACGCCCGACGGGGCGCATGCGCTTCTCGCGGACGTCGATGGCTCCTACATCGCCTGGCACGGTGACGACATCGTCGAGCTGCGACCGAGCGGCCTTCCCGAGGGAGCCTACGGCGCGCGCCAGCCCCTTCTCGCTACGGACGGGTCGCTGCGCGCAGTGCGCGGTGCACCCGTGGACGGCGGCTGCGACCTGACCCTGCTGACCACCGAGTCGGGGGAGGCGTCGTTCAGCGAGGCGGCAAGGGTCTCGCGACCCGGGCGCCACCGCGGTGGCTGCGCGACCTCTCTCGAGGCCTTCGCGCCCGATTACGTGGTGGCCAGCCACAGCAAGTACGACGCAGCGTTCTTCGCGCGGACCGGGACGTCGTGGGCGTCGGTCGCGCAGGACCCCAGCGGGCAGGTGCGATACCCCCGTCCCGGCAAGGCCAAGCTTGCCGGCGCGTTCGCGCGCACTGGCTACTGGCACTGGCGCGACTCCGTGCTTTCGTCGCCAGATGGGCGCACCCTGGTCGCCCAGCTGCACTTCCCGGGTGAGGAGCGATGGGGACCGCCGCAGGTGGTGGCGCGCGCTCCGCAGGGCTCGAAGTGCATATTCATCGACCCGATGCCGACGTACAGGCATGGCGAGGAGGACCCGTTCTACGCCAACCTCAGGTGTCGTTCCCGGCCTTCCGCCGGAGCTGCCTGGGTCTACTCCTATCCCACGGCCGTGACCGACGACGGTAAGACCTGGCACAGCTTCCTCGCCACCGACTCGGGGCTTCGCGTCGGCCGCGACATGCTCTTCCGCGGCCATCCGAGCTACCGCTGGACGCCCAAGGACGGGCTGAAGGTCGTATCGCCTCCGGTCCCGCCCGGATCGGTCGTGACGTTGCTCGATGACAAGACACTCGCGCTCAGCACTTTGGTCGAGTCGGCGGACGGGTGCGAGGTCGAAGTGCGTTTAGCCGCGATCGACGCCACGACCTGGTCCGGCCCGGTCCGCAGCACGGCGGCTCCCTTGCGGGCTGGGCTGTGTACTTTCCGCTCGGTGCAAGGAGAGAAGCGCAACGTCTACCACTACCTCGGTGAGCCACAGGGCCACCGGATGGTGGTGCTCGTGTGGCGCGACGGCGTGCCACAGCTGCAGGACAGCCCGAACTAAGGCTCGCATCACGCGCGGGTCAACCCTCCAACACGCGCGGCTCAACCCTCCAACACGCGCGGCTCAACCCTTGCCTGGCGGCCGGCGCAGAGCATGAGCAGCTCCTGCATGGGGCCTTCGACCACAGGACCCTTGCCGCGGTCCCAGTCCAGGTCGGTGGCGACCATGCGGACGGACCTGACCGTCTTGCGCGAGCCCAGCAGCAGGGAGAGCGCCCGGGCGCGGTCGGCAGCGACGGCGGCCGCCTCCACAGGCATGTCATGGGTGCGGCCCAGAGGGCGCAGGAGGTCCTGAGTGTGCACCAGGATGTCGACGAGCGGCTCGAGCGTGGAGACGGTTGGTGGCTTGCTCCGCGAGCCGTCGTACCGCTCGAAGTCCGCGAGGATCGACTCGACCGGCTGCTGACCGCGCCTTTTCACGTCGCGGTAGATCATCTCGTTGTAGCCACCCAGCCCGGCTCGGCGCACGATCCCGGGCATCGAGCGCCAGGTGATCTGCGGCGACGAGATGACATGGGCCGCCACGTCCTTGACCGTCCAGCCGGCGCACAACGAGTCGTGGGCCCACTCCTCCGGCGTGAGGTCGTGCAGGACGGCGGCCAGCGCGCGACGCTCCTGGTGGATGTGGCTCCACACGGTGTCGAGGTCCACGGGCCGCCTCCGAAAACTGGTAAGATTCTCTGACTAAAACTGTCAGAGAGACTGACTACATGTCAAGGGGTCGCATGCCTGAGCTGAACACCGCGGTGCTGATGTTCATCGCCGCGCGACACGTCGAGGCGCGAGTCAAGGAGCACCTGGAGGAGGGCGGCCACGAGATCACCCTCGCCCAGAGCCGCGTCGCCGCGCGCATCGGCGAGGACGGCACGCGGCTGACCGAGCTGGCCGAGGCCGCGCAGGTGACCAAGCAGACCGCCGGGTTCCTGGTCGACCAGCTCGAGAAGGCTGGGTACGTCGAGCGCGTGCCCGACCCGACCGACGCCCGGGCCCGGCTGGTCCGGCTCTCGCAGCGTGGCCGCGACGCGCAGGCCGAGGCGAGGACGGTCGAGCGGACCGTGGAGCGGGAGTGGGAGCGGCATCTCGGCACCGACCGGATGCAGGCACTGCGCGCGGCGCTGGCCGACCTGCGCGAGCTCACCGACCCCTACCGGTAGCCGATTCGCGCTGCTCGGCACTGGCCGCTAAGATTGGCAAGTTGCCTCGGCGAGGGAGCCCATCGCTCCGTGATCGACGCGGTCGCTCGACTTTCGACGCGACTCTGTGCGCGCGGGTCTTGAGCCTCACGCCCTGGCCACCACAGATGTCCAGACGCACACCGCACTTTGCACGAGGAGTCCTCGCATGTCCCCGAACGAAGCCAAGCTCCAGGCCGAGTCCCGCACCGAGTTCGGCAAGGGCGCTGCCCGCCGCATCCGCCGTGCGGACAAGGTGCCCGCTGTGCTCTACGGCCACGGCACCGACCCGGTCCACATCACCCTGCCCGGCCACGACACGATGATGGCCCTCAAGCACGGTGGCGCCAACGCCCTGCTCTCGATCGAGCTCGACGGCGACTCGCAGCTCGCGCTGCCCAAGCAGGTCCAGAAGGACCCGATCAAGGGCTTCCTCGAGCACCTCGACCTGATCATCGTCAGGCGTGGCGAGAAGGTCACGGTCGACGTCCCGATCATCGTGACCGGTGAGGCCGCGGCCGAGACGATGGTCAACACCGAGCACAACAGCATCTCGCTCGAGGCCGAGGCCACCCACATCCCCGAGTCCATCGAGGTGTCGGTCGAGGGCGCCGAGGCCGGCACCCAGATCATGGCCAAGGACCTCACCCTGCCCGCCGGCTCGAGCCTGCAGGTCGACGAGGACACCCTGATCGTCCACGTGACGGTTGCCAAGGAGATCGTCCTGGAGGAGGAGCCTGCGGAGGGCGAGGCCGCCGAGGGCGAGGCTGGCGAGGGCGAGGCCCCGGCCGAGGCCCCGGCCGCCGAGGCTTCCGCCGAGGACGCCACCGCGGAGTGATCCGCGCACTCTTCTCGAGGAAGGCCGGGGGAGCAGTGCCCGAGGACACCGCCGCAGACGTGTGGCTGGTCGTCGGGCTCGGCAACCCCGGCTCTTCCTATTCCGGGCACCGGCACAACGTCGGCTACCAGGTCAACGACGAGCTCGCGCGTCGTGTCGGCGCGACCTTCCGCACGCACAAGTCGCGGCTGGCCGACGTCGTGGAGGGGCGGCTCTCCATCGGCGGGCCGCGGGTCGTGCTCGCCCGGACGCGTGGCTACATGAACGAGACCGGCGGGCCGGTGTCCGCCCTGATGAAGTTCTACAAGGTGCCGGCCGACCGTGTCATCGCCGTGCACGACGAGCTCGACATCCCGTTCGACACCCTGCGGATCAAGCTGGGCGGCGGCGACAACGGCCACAACGGGCTGCGCTCGCTGCGCTCGTCACTGGGCACGGGCGACTTCTACCGTGTGCGCGTCGGGGTCGGCCGCCCCCCGGGCCGCCAGCAGCCCGCGGACTTCCTGCTGTCGGACTACAGCGCGGCCGAGCGCAAGGTGCTGCCGTTCCAGGTCGACCGCGCCGCGGACGCCGTGGAGTCGCTGGTCACGCGTGGGCTGGAGCGCACCCAGAACGAGTTCAACACCTGAGCCTGAGCCTCGCCGGGGTATCAGATCCCAGGTAGTGAGGTGAGCGACCTCACGCCTAGTCCGTTCGGGTGGTTCGTGGTGTCAAACCTTGCCGCGGTTCACGTTTCGAGAGACGATGCTTGTTGTTCATGCAGCCGTCGTGGGGACTCTTACGCTGCACGGGCGTCTTGGGGAACGCTGACCGGGGGGTCAAACTTAATGTTGGGTGGGGTCGGTGACTCTGTCACCATGTCAACAGCCGGGCTGCCTGGGGTAGGTCCGACGGTTCCGCAGCAGGCTGAGCGGTCATCCGCTCCAGTTTCGCAGCAGACCGCTGCAGTGCGCCCGTTCGCGGCCTGGCTGCGCACTTGGGGCTTCTACTCCGAGGCTGTGCTGGCCACTGTCGCCGGGCTGTCGATGATCCTTGCGTTGCAGGAGACCCGGGAGCTGCTGGTCGCTGCGCTGGTCAACTTCGGCGTCTGGCTCGTGGCGAACTTCCACAGCGGTCCCGCTGTGACCAGCCCGCTGCCGCAGCAGGTGCGCCGGGTCGCCAAGGGCGTCCTGGTGCCCCTGGCGCTTGCCGGCCTGCTCGTCGGCTTCGTCGGCGTCAGCTCCGACGTGGTGCCGGTCGTGGCGCTCGCGGTCGGCAGCGCCGCGGTCGTGTCCGCGATCTGCCGCACCCTGCGCTGGCGACTGCAGTCGCCGATCCGGGTGCTCATCGTCGGTGACAGCATGGCCATCGCTCAGGCGGCTGCCAAGTGGTCGCGCGGTGGCCCGGTGCGAGCGGTTGCCGCGGTCCTCGCGGAGCCCGACCGGGACGACGTGCCTGCCGACATCATGGGGCTTCCCGTCTACTCAGGCATCGCCGCGGCACCCGAGCTCGTCTCGTCCTTCAAGGCCGACCTCGTCGTGGTCTCGCCCGGACCGGGTTTCACCAGCACCGACTTCCGGCGCCTGGCCTGGCGGCTCGAGCACGCCGACGCGGCGATCGGTGTCATGGGTGTCCTGGACTCCGTGTCTCCGCACCGCATCACACCCGGCTCCATGATGGGTGCGACCGTGATCGACGTACGCCTGCCTCGGGCGCCGATGATCGTGGACCGCTTCAAGTCCGTGGCCGACCGCCTGGGAGCGGCACTCCTCCTCGTGGTCGCATCGCCCCTTCTCCTGGCGATGGCGTTAGCGGTCCGGCTCGACAGCCCGGGCAAGGCGCTGTTCACCCAGACCCGCGTCGGCCGCAACGGCCGGCACTTCAAGCTCTACAAGATCCGCACGATGGTCAAGGACGCCGAGGAGGTCAAGTCAGGTCTCCTCGCCGAGAACGAGCACGACGGCGTGCTGTTCAAGATCAGGCGCGACCCACGCATCACCCGCGTCGGTCATCTGCTGCGCAAGTCGTCGCTCGACGAGCTGCCGCAGCTGGTCAACGTGCTCCGCGGTGAGATGTCGTTGGTCGGGCCACGACCGGCGCTGCCCAGCGAGGTCGAGGTGATGGACTCCGACACGCTCCGCCGGCTCGCCGTGCGCCCTGGGATCACCGGGCTCTGGCAGGTCAGTGGACGCTCGGACCTCTCGGGCGAGCAGTCCCAGGCGCTGGACACCTACTACGCCGACAACTGGAGTCTCGTCGGCGACGCCGGCATCCTGCTGCGCACCGTGCGGGCTGTTCTCGGCGGCAAGGGCGCTTACTGAGCCACGGCCGCACGCATGAGAGGCTTGGCCGCGTGACTGAGTCTCTCTCTCCGGACGCGAACGACCACGAGCTGGCTGCCTGGCTCGCGACGACCGCAGGGGAGCTCCTCCTCGAGGTGCGCGGCCAGGGACTGGAGGGCAAGTCGCTCAAGGACGCCGGGGACCAGGCGTCACACGAGCTCCTGATGCGGCTGCTCGCGGAGCACCGGCCCGACGATGCCGTCCTGTCCGAGGAGGGCAAGGACGACAAGGTCCGGCTGGAGTCCTCGCGGGTCTGGATCGTCGACCCGCTCGACGGCACGCGCGAGTTCTCCGAGCCGCCGCGAGACGACTGGGCCGTCCACGTGGCGCTCTGGCAGGACGGCGCCCTCGTGGCTGGTGCAGTCGCCCAGCCCGGGCTCGACCAGACCTTCCACACCGGCGCCCCGCCCGTCGTACCTCCGCGCACGTCGGAGCGCCCGCGCATCGCCGTCTCTCGCACGCGCCCGCCGGCATTCGTCGAGGCTCTGGCAGAGGAGATCGGTGCCGAGCTGGTGCCGATGGGCTCCGCCGGTGCCAAGGTCATCTCCGTGGCGCGCGACGTGACCGACGCCTACGTGCACGCCGGCGGCCAGTACGAGTGGGACTCGGCTGCGCCGGTCGTGGTCGCGGCGGCCGCTGGGCTGCACACGAGCCGCGCCGACGGCGCCGAGCTGCGCTACAACCAAGACGACGTGCTCCTGCCCGACCTGCTGGTGTGCCGGCCGGAGCTGGCCGATGAGATCACCGGCTTCGTGCAGCGCTACTGGGCCGAGCACCCGCCGGCCTAGCCCGAGTGCTCAGCGACCGGGCTCAGAGCAGCGCCAGCACGGCGTCAGGCGCCTCGACGTGGGCGTCGTGTCCGAGGCCGGGCAGGAGCAGCACTACTCGTCGCCTCCCGGGTCGTCCTTGCCCTCGTGCTCGTCGCGGTCCGCCCACTCGAGCAGGGGCGCGATGTCGAAGACGGCCTCGTCGATGCCCTCATGCAGGTCGCCCAGGTCCGCGAAGCGTGCCGGCATCGTGTCGATCCTGAAGTCCTGCGGCGTGACCTCGTCGACCTCCTCCCAGCGGATCGGGGCAGACACCCGGGCATCGGGTACGCCGCGCACGGAGTAGGCCGCCGCGATGGTGTGGTCCCGCGCGTTCTGGTTGTAGTCCACGAACAGCGCGTAGGGGTCGCGGTCCTTGCGCCACCAGGTCGTCGTGACGTCGTCGGGTGCGCGGCGCTCGACCTCGCGGGCGAAGGCCAGCGCTGCCCGTCGTACGTCCTTGAAGCCGTGGTCGGGTGCGATGCGCACGTAGACGTGCATGCCCTTGCCGCCGGTCGTCTTGGGCCAGCCGGTCGCACCCAGCTCGTCGAGCACCTCGTGGGCCACGTGCGCGACTCGCTGCACGCGCTGCCAGTCGCACAGCGGCATCGGGTCGAGGTCGATGCGCCACTCGTCCGGTTTCTCGGTGTCGGCGCGCCGGCTGTTCCACGGGTGGAACTCCACGGTGCTCATCTGCACCGCCCAGACCACGCTGGCCAGCTCGGTGACGCACAGCTCGTCGGCGTTGCGGTTGTAGCGCGGGAAGTGCACGCGCACCGTCTCCAGCCACGGCGGCGCACCGTGCGGGACCCGCTTCTGGTGCACCTTGTCGCCGGAGAGCCCCTCGGGAAAACGGTGCATCATGCAGGGCCGCTCGTAGAGCCCGCGAACGATGCCGTCGCCGACGGCGAGGTAGTACTCGACCAGGTCGAGCTTGGTGGCACCGGTCTCCGGGAAGTACACGCGATCGGGGTTGGTCACCCGCACGACCTTGTCGTCGACCTCGATCTCGATCGCCGGTGACTTGGTCGCCATGGTCCTCAGCGTAGGGGTTCTGGCATACTGGAACACGTTCTACTTCTGAGGAGTGGCATGACGACCCCTGCGATCGAGGGCTGGTTCACCACGGGTCCCGAGCCGGCCCTGGTGGGCTCGCGCTGCACCAGCTGCGGACACGTGTCCTTCCCCAAGGAGGCCGTGTTCTGCAAGAACCCCGCCTGCTCGGGCGACTCCTTCGAGGACGTGTCCCTCTCGCGTCGGGGCCGGGTCTGGTCCTACACCGACGCGCAGTACCAGCCACCCCCGCCGTACGTTCCCCGCACCGACCCCTACGTGCCCTTCGCCCTCGCAGCCGTCGAGCTGCCCGAGGGGCTAGTGGTGATGGGTCAGGTTGCCGACGGCTTCGGCGTGGCCGACCTGTCCGTGGGGGCCGAGGTCGAGCTGGTGGTCGAGCCGCTGACCGAGGAGACAGTCATCTGGCGCTGGAGGCCGGTCGCATGAGCGGCGTGGCGATTGCGGGGGTCGGCATGCACCCGTGGGGCAAGTGGGGCCAACCCTTCGTCCGGTACGGCGTGCACGCAGCGCGTGAGGCCCTGGCCGACGCGGGCATCGAGTGGAAGGACGTCGACCTCGTCGTAGGCGGTGAGACCGTCCGCAACGGCTACGGCGGCTATGTGGCAGGCTCCACCTTCGCGCAGGCGCTGGGGTGGAACGGCGCCCGCGTCGCGACGTCGTACGCCGCCTGTGCGACGGGTGCCCAGGCCCTCGACACCGCACGCGCGCGGATCCTGGCCGGCATGTCCGACGTGGCGCTGGTCGTCGGCGCGGACACCACCCCCAAGGGCTTCCTCGCACCCAACGCCGGCGAGCGGTGGGACGACCCCGACTGGCTGCGGTTCCGGCTGCTCGGCATGACCAACCCCGCCTACTTCGCGCTCTACGCGCGCCGGCGCATGGACCTCTACGGCGCGACGCCGGAGGACTTCGCGTCGGTCAAGGTGAAGAACTCCCGGCACGGGCTGGCCAACCCCAACGCCCGCTACCGCAAGGAGGTCAGCGCCGAGGACGTGCTCTCCTCGGCGGTGGTCGCCGATCCCCTGCACCTGCTGGACATCTGCGCCACCTCGGACGGAGGCGCTGCCGTCGTGCTGGTCAGTGACCGCCGTGCTGGGTCCGACGCTGTGCGCATCAAGGCGATCTCCACCGTCACCCCGACCTTCCCGCAGACGGTGCTGGACATGCCGTACTTCTCGACCGAGTCGGCGTCCGTCGTACCGGCAGGAGAGCGCACCTTCAAGGAGTCCCTCGCCGACGCGGCCTACGAGGAGGCGGGGCTCGGCCCCGAGGACGTCGACGTCGCCGAGGTCTACGACCTCTCCACGGCGCTCGAGCTGGACTGGATCGAGGACCTCGGCCTTTGCAAGCGCGGCGAGGCCGAGCAGCTGCTCCGCGCGGGCGAAACCACCATCGGTGGCCGGATCCCCGTGAACCCGTCCGGCGGCCTGGCGTGCTTCGGTGAGGCGGTCCCCGCCCAGGCGCTGGCCCAGGTCTGCGAGCTCACCTGGCAGCTGCGCGGCCAGGCCACCGGCCGGCAGGTCGAAGGCGCCCGCATCGGCATCACCGCCAACCAGGGCCTGTTCGGTCATGGGTCAGCCGTGATCGTCAGCCGGTGACGAGCCGGCGGGAGGCAGAACTCTGAGGTCCCTTTTGCTGCCGATGGGCGAACAGCAGACTGGGGCCATGGCCGTGGACCGATCCCTCCTCCCTGACCAGAGCCCCTTCGACCTGATGGACCGCGAGAGCGCACGGATCGACGCGTTCCTGGCGCCCTTGGTGGACGCGGGTGACGACGACCCCCGCTGGCGCGGGACGACTCGGTGCGACGACTGGGACCTCCGGGCGCTCTTCGGGCACCTGCGGCACCTGGAGGACTACAACCAGGCGTGTGTCGGCGGATCGGTGGAGCAGCTGATCGCCTCCGTGCCGCACGACTTCAACGCGTTCAACGCGGCCGGAGTCGAGCAGTACGCCGGTCGCCCTGTCGCCGAGGTCTTCGCGGAGTGGCGCACCCTCAACGCGGACTACCGGGCTCGCATGCGAGAGCTGGGGGACGGCGTGGTCGACACCAGCGTGGGCGACTACCCCTCGCTGTTCCAGGCGTTCTACCTGGCCGTCGAGTACGCCACGCACGGCGACGACCTCGGCATCACCAGCACGTACGACGGGCGCGACGCCTGGCGGGCTGCCTTCGCCAGGTTCGCCCTGGCCGAGCAGGATCGGCCGGTGGAGGTCGAGGCCGGCCAGGGCACGACCGAGGTCATCTACCAGGACGCGACCTACGTCGTCTCCGACCACGACCTGGCAGAGGCCGGGGCCGCGCGGCTCGGACCCGAGACCGGGCTGCCCGCCGACGTCCGGGCAGCGCTGCGCTGCTTCGCTTAGGCCCGCGCCCGAGGAAGTCGCCCGAGGACTGTCGGAATGCCGACGTAGACTCGAGCGCGTACCCCCTGGTCATCGCCGACAGGGGGCTGTCGTGTTGTGCCGAGCAGGGAGCAAGCAGTGTCGATCAAGGGTCTGGCCGACCTCGTCCTCCAAGACGCCACCCTCGAGGTGGCGCTTGCCGACGCCCGGGGCGGGCGCATCAGGGCGCTCGACCTCACGGCGCCCCAGGCGCTGCGCCCGTTCGTGGTCAAGGGCCTGGTGGACGCCGGCCGCACCGTCCTCGCAGTCGCCGCAACCCAGCGCGAGGCCGAGGACCTGGTCGCCGCGCTGGGCTGTGTGATGGACCCGCACGACGTGGCCTTCTACCCGTCGTGGGAGACGCTGCCCCACGAACGGCTGAGTCCACGCAGCGACACGGTGGGCAAGCGGCTGGCGGTGCTCCGCCGGCTCAAGCACCCCGGCGACGCCGAGAACAACGGCCCGCTCAAGGTGGTCGTCGCCCCGGTCCGCAGCGTGCTGCAGCCCCAGGTGAAGGGGCTTGCCGACCTCGAGCCGGTGGAGCTGGCGGTGGGCGAGCAGCACGACCTCGATGACGTGGCGCGGCGGCTGAGCGACGCGGCGTACAACCGCGTGGACCTGGTCGAGAAGCGGGGCGAGTTCGCCGTGCGAGGCGGCATCGTCGACGTCTTCCCGCCGACCGAGGAGCACCCGCTGCGCGTGGAGTTCTGGGGCGACGACGTGGAGGAGATCCGCTCGTTCGCCGTGGCCGACCAGCGCAGCCTCGACAAGGCCGAGCGGCTCTGGGCGCCGCCGTGCCGCGAGCTGCTGCTGACCGACGACGTGCGCGCTCGCGCCAAGCAGCTGGGCGAGGAGCACCCCGAGCTGCTGGAGATCACCGGGCGGCTGGCCGAGGGCCAGGCCGTCGAGGGCATGGAGTCGCTGGCGCCGGTGCTCGTCGACGAGATGGAGATGCTCGTCGAGCTGATGCCGGCCGAGACCCACGTGCTGCTGCTCGACCCGGAGCGCAACCGCACGCGGGCTCACGATCTCGTGGCGACCAGTGAGGAGTTCCTGGGCGCGAGCTGGGCGGCCGCTGCTGCGGGTGGCAAGGCGCCGATCGACCTGGGTGCCGCGTCCTACCGGAGCCTGGCCGACGTACGCGCGCTCAGCCTCGAGCAGGGCAAGCCGTGGTGGAGCATCTCGCCGTTCGGCCTCGACACCGGCGCTGTTGACGACGGCACCGGCGAGGTGCTCCGCGACTCGATGGGCGAGGTGGTCAGCGTCGACCTCGACGTCGAGGCGGGCGCGGTCGAGAGCCGATCGATCCCGATGAAGCAGGCGGAGACCTACCACGGCGACGTGCCTCGGGCGATCGAGGACATCAAGCAGTGGCTGCACGACGGCCGTCGGGTCGTGGTGCTGCATGAGGGCCACGGGCCGGCGCAGCGCACGACCGAGCTGCTCAAGGAGGCCGATGTCCCGGCCCGGCACGCGCAGGACCTCGACGAGGTCCCGGAGGCCGGCATCGTCCATGTCGCCACGGGCACGCTGGACCACGGCCTGCTCGACGACTCAGGGAGCTTCGCCGTCCTCACCGGTGACGACATCTCGGGTCAGCGCGCGTCGACCAAGGACATGCGCAAGATGCCGGCGCGCCGCAAGCGGCAGATCGACCCGCTGGAGCTCAAGCCGGGCGACTACGTCGTCCACGACCAGCACGGCGTCGGGCGCTACGTCGAGATGAGGCAGCGCGAGGTGCAGGGGGCCACCCGCGAGTACCTCGTCCTCGAGTACGGCTCCAGCAAGAAGGGCCACCCCGCCGACAGGCTCTTCGTCCCGACCGACCAGCTCGACCAGGTCACCCGCTACGTCGGCGGCGACATGCCGAGCCTCGACCGGCTCGGCGGCGCCGACTGGGCCAAGCGCAAGGGTCGCGCCAAGAAGGCCGTCAAGCAGATCGCGGCCGAGCTGATCAAGCTGTACGCCGCACGCCAGGCCACCAAGGGGCACGCCTTCGGCCCTGACACCCCGTGGCAGCGCGAGCTCGAGGATGCGTTCCCGTTCACCGAGACGCCCGACCAGCTGTCTACGGTCGACGAGGTCAAGGGCGACATGGAGCGCGAGGTGCCCATGGACCGGCTGATCTGCGGCGACGTCGGCTACGGCAAGACCGAGATCGCGGTGCGGGCGGCGTTCAAGGCGGTGCAGGACGGCAAGCAGGTCGCGGTGCTCGTGCCGACGACCCTGCTGGTGCAGCAGCACTTCTCGACGTTCTCCGAGCGCATGACCGCGTTCCCCGTCGTGCTCAAGGGACTGAGCCGGTTCCAGACCGACAAGGAGTCGGCCGAGACGATGGCCGGCCTCGCCGAGGGCTCGGTCGACATCGTGATCGGCACCCACCGGCTGCTCAGCAACGACATGAAGTTCAAGAACCTCGGGCTGATCATCGTCGACGAGGAGCAGCGGTTCGGCGTGGAGCACAAGGAGCAGCTCAAGCGGCTCCGCACCGCGGTCGACGTACTCGCTATGTCGGCGACCCCGATCCCGCGCACGCTCGAGATGGCGATCACCGGCATCCGGGAGATGTCCACGATCACCACGCCGCCGGAGGAGCGGCACCCGGTGCTCACCTACGTGGGCGGCTACGAGGACCGCCAGGTGACCGCGGCCATCCGGCGCGAGCTGCTGCGTGAGGGGCAGGTCTTCTTCATCCACAACCGCGTGCAGTCGATCGAGAAGGCCGCCGCCCACCTGCGCCAGCTCGTCCCCGAGGCCCGGGTCGCCACGGCCCACGGGCAGATGGCCGAGCACCAGCTCGAGCAGGTGATGCTCGACTTCTGGGAGAAGCGCTTCGACGTGCTGGTCTGCACGACGATCGTGGAGTCCGGCATCGACGTGTCCAACGCCAACACGATGGTGATCGAGCGAGCCGACATGCTGGGCCTGTCCCAGCTGCACCAGCTGCGTGGCCGGGTCGGGCGAAGCAGGGACCGCGCCTACGCGTACTTCCTCTACCCGCCCGACAAGCCGCTGACCGAGACCGCCCACGAGCGCCTCGCGACGCTGGCCCAGCACTCCGACCTCGGCGGAGGCATGGCGATCGCGATGAAGGACCTCGAGATCCGCGGCGCGGGCAACCTGCTCGGTGGCGAGCAGAGCGGCCACATCGCCGACGTCGGGTTCGACCTCTACGTCCGGCTGGTCGGCGAGGCGGTCAGCGAGTTCAAGGGCGACGGTCCCGTGGAGGAGCCCGAGGTCCGCGTCGAGCTGCCGATCGACGCCCACCTCCCGCACGACTACGTCTCCTCCGAGCGGCTGAGGCTGGAGATGTACAAGCGGCTCGCGGAGGTGCGCACCGAGGAGATGCTCGGCCTGATCCGCGAGGAGCTCGTCGACCGCTACGGCGAGCCGCCGGCTCCCGTGCAGGCGCTGATGGAGGTGGCGCGCTTCCGCGCCCGGGCCCGCGCGGCGGGACTGCAGGAGGTCATCATCCAGGGCAAGCACGTCCGCTTCGGCCCGACGGACCTCAAGGACTCCCAGCGCATCAGGCTCGACCGGCTGCACCCCGGGAGCGTGGTCAAGACCACACTGCGTACGATTCTGGTGCCGCGCCCGCTCACCCGGCCCGTGGGTGGCCAGCCCATCCGCGACGACGAGCTGCTGACCTGGGCGCGACAGGTGATCGACACCGTGATCGACCCCGAAGGGAGCTCCCACTGATGGCTTCGGTGAGGCGGCGTACGACGAGGGTGGCGGCGCTCGTGGCCGCCGCTGCTGTGACCCTGACCGGCTGTGCGGGCCTGCGTCCCGGGGTGGCCGCCGAGGTCGGCGACGCCAAGATCACGGTCGCCGAGGTCGACGGGTTCGCCAAGGGCCTGTGTGCGTACTTCCCGACCACTCCCCAGGGCGGACAGACATCTGCGCAGGCGCGCAACGTGGCTGTGTTCCTGCTCGTCCGTAGCGAGCTGGCCAACGACTACGGGGAGGATCTCGACGTCAAGGTCGACCACAACGCCGCCGAGAGCGCTGTGCGAAGCATCGAGCCGGCCGTGGCGAAGCTTCCCGCCGACGAGCGTCAGGCCTTCCTCGACTCAGTCCGGGCCAGCGTGATCGGGGATCTCTACGCCACGCGCGCCGCGACCGACTCGCTCGCGGCCAAGGGGCAGGACCTGACCGAGCAGGCCGTCAACGCCGAGCAGGGCGTGATCTACCAGCAGTGGGCCGAGCAAGCCGGCATCGAGCTCGACCCGCGCTTCGGGGAGTGGGAGAACGGCACCGTCGCGGCCAAGAGCGGCTCGCTCTCGGTTCCTGAGGAGGCCGAGGCCCCGGCCACCGACGAGGCTGCCGACGCCGAGCTGTGCGGCTGACCCTGCTGCTGACCAGCCCGCGCGTCGCGCCCGGGCTGCTGACCAGGGCTGCGTGGCAGACGCTCGACGCGGCTGACGTCATCGCCGCCTCGGCCGAGCACCCGCTCACCGGCGCCGTCCGCGCGGCCGGCTACGACGTGGCGCTGCACCACGCACCCGACGGGCTGCTCGGCGACGTGGTGTGGCTCGCGTCGGACGAGGAGGCGACGTCCCTGCCTCAGAGGCTGGCAGCCGAGCTCGTCGACGGCGGCGGCCCCGAGCTCGAGGTCCTGCACGCGTCCTACGACGTGCCGGGTGCTCGCCTGCTCGACCTGGTGACCGTGATGGACCGGCTGCGCCGCGAGTGCCCCTGGGACCAGAAGCAGACCCATCGCTCGCTGGCGAAGTACCTCCTCGAGGAGGCCTACGAGACCGTCGAGGCCATCGAGTCCGGCGACCTGGAGCACCTCCAGGAGGAGCTGGGCGACCTGCTGCTTCAGGTCTACTTCCACGCGCGCATCGCGGCGGAGGACCCCGAGACCGGGTTCACCATCGACGACGTCGCCGGCGGGATCGTGGACAAGCTGGTCTACCGCCACCCACACGTCTTCGCGGGCCTCGAGGTCAGTGGTGCTGACGAGGTCGACGCCAACTGGGAGACCCTCAAGGCCGCCGAGAAGCAGCGCGACTCGCCGCTCGACGGGATCCCGTCCGGGCTGCCCGCGCTGCTCCTGGCCGACAAGGTGCTGGGCCGCACCAAGGCCGAGGTGCCCGACTCCGGTGACCTGGGCGACCGGCTGCTGGCCCTCGTGGCCGAGGCGCGGGCCAGTGAGGTCGACCCGGAGCAGGCTCTGCGCGACGCGGTCCGCCGGATCCGCTAGTCCGGCCGCCGCAGCTCGACCCGCCACGTCGATCGCCAGGGCTCGCCCGCGGCGGGAAGCGTCTCCAGCTGCTGGATCACCAGCCCGCCGACGGCGAAGGCCTGGATCTCCTCCTGCGTGAGCGGCCAGGGCGGCCCGCTGTCGTCGCCGTCGACGTGCACCCCGGCGACGACCAGGAGCGTCCCGCCCTCGGCCACGAAGCCCGAGACGCCCGCTGCGGCCTGAAGGTGCAGCGGTGGGGGCATCGACTGGACCGTCAGGCTCTCGAGGACGAAGTCGAACGCGCCCTGCCAGCTCCCGGGAGGCTCCAGCAGGTTCGCCACCGAGTAGTCGACGCGGGACTCCGGGAAGCGCTCGCGGGTCGTGTCGACCGCCGTCTGCGACACGTCGAACGCGGTGACCTCGAACCCGAGCCCGGCAAGGTGCTCGGCATCGGCACCCAGCCCGGAACCGACCACCAGAGCGCTGCGGCCGTGCCCGTCGAGGCTGTGGCGCGCCGTCCAGTCGACGACGAGCGGGTGCGTGCCGCGATCCCACGGCACCACGGCCTCGCCGGCGCGGGCGGCGACGTACAGCTCCTCGAACCAACCTGTCGGGTCGTCCACGTCGCCAGGCTAGCCCTGGTGCGCGCTAGGGGATCAAGAGCAGCTTGCCGGTCGTCTTGCGTCCCTCCAGCGCGGTGTACGCCGTAGCCGCTTCGGCCAGGTCGTACTCGCCCCCGATCTCGACGGACAGCCGCCCGTCGCCCACCCGCTCCAGCACCTCGCGGGCCCGCCACTCCAGCTCCTCGCGGTCGGTGGAGTAGTCGAGGAGCTTGGGGCGGGTGAGGAAGAGCGACCCGCCGGCGTTGAGCCGCTGCGGGTCCAGCGGCGGCACCGCACCGGAGGCGGCGCCGTAGAGCACCAGGTACCCGCGCTTGCGGAGCGACTCCAGGGAGGCGTCGAAGGTGGCCTGGCCGACCCCGTCGTACACCACGTGCACGCCGCGGCCGTCGGTCAGCCCGCGCACCCGGGTGGCCACGTCGTCGTACCCGACCAGCACGTCGTGGGCGCCGAGAGAGCGGGCCACGTCGGCCTTGGCTTCGGTGGAGACGGTCGCGATCACCCGGCCACCACGTTCCTTGACCAGCTGGGTGAGCAGCTGCCCCACACCACCCGCGGCCGCGTGCACGAGCACGTCGTCGCCCGGCTGCACGGGATAGGTCGTGAAGCAGAGGTAGTGCGCGGTCATGCCCTGCAGCATCACGGCGGCGGCGAGCCGGAGGTCGACGCCCGCAGGCACCGGCACGGCGCTGGCGGCCGGGACGACGGAGTACTTGGCGGCGCTGCCCATCGAGCTGGCCCACGCGACCTCATCGCCGGGGGAGAACGACGTGCCCGAGCCGGCCTCGACGACCGTGCCCGCACCTTCCTGACCCAGCGTGAACGGAGCAGGTAGGGAGTAGGCGCCGGTGCGGTGGTAGACGTCGATGAAGTTCACGCCGGCCGCGGCAACGTCGACCAGCAGCTCGTCAGGTCCGGGCTCACCGGGGGGCTCGCTCCCGATCTCCAGGACGTCGACTCCGCCCGGTGTCGTGACGATCAGGGCTCGCTGAGGGTGGGGTAGTTGGGGCACGTCTGGAGGCTACCGCCAGGTAGGTGGACCGGCATCGGCTGACCGGCCGGAGCACGGTTAGGCTGGCCCGGACTCACCCCTGACTGAGGAGCACACCGTGGCATCCATCGAGGCTGTTGGAGCACGCGAGATCCTGGACTCGCGAGGCAACCCCACCGTCGAGGTCGAGGTCGCCCTCGACGACGGCACGATCAGCCGTGCCGCTGTCCCCTCCGGCGCCTCCACGGGCGCCTTCGAGGCGGTCGAGCTGCGTGACGGCGGCGACCGCTACCTCGGCAAGGGCGTCGAGAACGCCGTCAACGCGGTGCTCGACGTGATCGGCCCCGAGCTGGTCGGCTTCGAGGCGTCCGAGCAGCGTCTGGTCGACCAAGCCCTGCTCGAGCTCGACGGCACCCCCAACAAGGCCAAGCTCGGCGCCAACGCGATCCTCGGCGTCTCGCTCGCCGTCGCGCGCGCCGCCGCGGACAGCGCGGACCTCCCGCTGTTCCGCTACGTCGGCGGTCCCAACGCCCACGTGCTGCCCGTGCCGATGATGAACATCCTCAACGGTGGTGCGCACGCCGACACCAACGTCGACATCCAGGAGTTCATGATCGCTCCGATCGGTGCCGGCACCTTCCGCGAGGCACTGCGCCAGGGCGCGGAGGTCTACCACGCGCTGAAGTCGGTGTTGAAGGCCAAGGGCCTGGCCACGGGCGTCGGCGACGAGGGCGGCTTCGCCCCCGAGCTGCCGAGCAACCGCGCGGCGCTCGACCTGATCGCCGAGGCGGTCGGCAAGACCGGCCTCAAGCTGGGCGACGACATCGTGCTCGCCCTCGACGTCGCCGCGACGGAGTTCTACGCCGACGGCGGCTACACCTTCGAGGGCGCCACCAAGACCGCCGAGGAGATGGCCGCCTACTACGCCGAGCTGGTCTCGTCGTACCCGATCGTCTCGATCGAGGACCCCCTCAACGAGGAGGACTGGGACGGCTGGAACGCCCTGACCGCCCAGCTCGGCGAGAAGACCCAGCTCGTCGGCGACGACCTGTTCGTGACCAACGTCGAGCGGCTCGCGCGCGGCATCAAGGAGAAGTCGGCCAACGCCCTCCTGGTCAAGGTCAACCAGATCGGCTCGCTCACCGAGACGCTCGACTCGGTCGACCTCGCCCACCGCAGCGGCTTCAAGTGCATGATGAGCCACCGCTCCGGCGAGACCGAGGACACCACGATCGCCGACCTGGCGGTCGCCACCAACTGCGGCCAGATCAAGACCGGTGCCCCGGCCCGCTCCGAGCGGGTCGCGAAGTACAACCAGCTGCTCCGCATCGAGGAGGAGCTCGACGACGCGGCCCGCTACGCCGGGCGTGGCGCGTTCCCTCGCTACTCCGCCTGAGGTCAAATAGACCAATGGCTTCAGGGCGCCCGGCGCCCCCCGGGGGTTCCGGCCCCCGCGGGGGCAAGCGACGCCCCACCGTTCGACCGAGTGTCCGGCCAGGACAGCGGCCCGGTGGGGCGCGCCCGCGTGCGGCGATGCCGTCGGCGCTGCCCCGGCCGAGGCTGACCGGACGCGCTGCGGTGCTCGTGCTGGTCGTGTCGGTGCTGATGGTCTCCTACGCCTCGAGCTTCCGCGCCTACCTCGAGCAGCGCTCCCAGGTGCATGACCTCGACGCACGGATCGAGCAGTCGCGAGCCAACATCAAGGAGCTCGAGCGGGAGAAGCGGCGCTGGGACGACCCGGCCTACGTCGCTGCCCAGGCCAAGGAGAAGTTCCACTTCCTCCTGCCCGGGGAGATCGGCTTCACGGTGCTCGACGTCAACGGCGAGCCACTGGGGCGAGTGGATGAGCTCTCCGACCCGGAGGTGGAGACCGACGGCGGTCGCCCCGAGTGGTACGACGCGGCGTGGAGCTCCGTGCTGCTGGCCGGCGACCCGCCCGACCCCGCCGACGAGCCGCAGCCCGCCGACAAGATCACACCCCCGAAGTCCGAGCCCGATGACGATCAGTGAGCACGACGAGGCGGTGATCGCCGAGCAGCTCGGCCGGTCACCCCGTGGCATCCACGGTGTCGGCCACCGCTGCCCCTGCGGCAACCCCGACGTCGTGGCGACCGAGCCGCGGTTGCCGGACGGCACGCCCTTCCCGACCACTTTCTACCTCACTTGCCCACGCGCCGCGTCTCTGATCGGCACACTCGAGGGAGGAGGCGTGATGGCACAGATGCAGGCCCGGCTCGGCGAAGACCCCGAGCTCGCGGCGGCCTACCGCACCGCCCACGAGCGCTACCTCGAGGCGCGCGAGGAGATCGGCCACGTGGACGAGATCGACGGCATCTCGGCCGGCGGCATGCCCGACCGGGTCAAGTGCCTGCACGTCCTCGCCGGCCAGTCACTCGCCCAGGGCCGCGGGGTCAACCCGCTCGGCGACGAGGTGCTCGACGCGCTCGGCGAGTGGTGGTCCTCCGGCCCCTGCGTGGTGGTGGCATGACCCGCGTCGCCGCCTTCGACTGCGGCACCAACACCATCAAGCTGCTCGTCGCCGACCTCGACCCCGCGACCGGTGAGCAGGTCGAGCTGGTCCGCGACCTGCGCATGGTCCGGCTCGGTCAGGATGTCGACCGCACCGGCGTGCTCGCCGACGGTGCCCTTGCGCGGGCGTTCGGCGCGATCGACGAGTTCAAGGCGGTCGTCGACGGCTATGGCGTGTCTGCGATGCGCTTCGTCGCCACCTCCGCCGCGCGTGACGCGGCCAACGCCGACGTGTTCAGCGCCGGTGTGCTGGCGCGGCTGGGCATCCCGCCCGAGGTGGTCAGCGGCGACGAGGAGGCCCGGCTGTCCTACGAGGGCGCGACCCGGAGCCTGCCCGACCGCGTGGAGCCCACGCTGGTCGTGGACATCGGCGGCGGCTCGACCGAGTTCATCGTCGGCGCCAAGCACCGCTCCATCGACATCGGCTCGGTCCGGCTCACCGAGCGCTTCCTGCCCTCTGACCCACCGACTCCCCACGAGATCGAGGAAGCGGCAGCGCTGATCGACCGCCAGCTCGACACCCTCGACGGGTTCGGCCTCCACCTCGACCTCGCGCACACGTTCGTCGGAGTCGCCGGCACCATCACCACGATGGCTGCGATGGCACTCGACCTCCCCGCCTACGACCGTGCTGCGATCCATCACGCCGAGATCGAGCACGACGACGTGCACGAGCTCACCGCTCAGCTGCTCGGCATGACCGTCGCGGAGCGCAAGACGCTGCCGTTCATGCACCCCGGCCGTGCGGACGTGATCGGTGCCGGGGCGCTCATCCTGGAGCGCATCACCCGGCGCACCCGAGTCGACAAGCTGCTGATCTCGGAGTCCGACATCCTCGATGGGATCGCGTGGTCCGCGATCGCGTGATGCTGCCGCACCCGCTGACCGGCCAGGAGTTCGAGTCGCCGGTGCCGCCTGGGACGGGCTGGCCGGACGACCCTGCCCGGGCGGGCACCCCGGTCGCCGAGGACCGCGACCAGGTGCGCGTGCTCGCCTCCGAGGCCTCCCTCGACGAGCTGAGCGCGTGCGTGTCGGTGTGCCGCGCCTGCGACCGGCTGGTGCGGTGGCGCGAGGACGTCGCACAGCACAAGCGCGCGTCGTACGCCGGAGAGCCCTACTGGGGCCGCCCGATCGCCGGCTGGGGCCCCTCCGACGCGCGGGTGCTGATCCTCGGGCTCGCCCCCGCGGCCAACGGGGGCAACCGCACCGGCCGCATCTTCACCGGGGACCGGAGCGGCGACTGGCTGTTCGCCTCGCTGCACCGCGTCGGCCTCGCCTCCCAGGCGACCAGTGAGCACGCCGGCGACGGGCAGGCGCTGCTCGGCGCCCGCATGGTGGCTGCGGTCCGCTGCGCGCCGCCGGACAACAAGCCCACCACCGAGGAGCGCGACACCTGCGCGCCCTGGCTCTCCCGCGAGCTGGAGCTCGTGCTGCCGACCGTGCGGTCGATCGTGTGCCTCGGGTCCTACGGCTTCGAGGCGGCGCTGCGGACGCTGCGGCTCCTCGCGTACGACGTGCCGCGACCAAAGCCGCGCTTCGGTCACGGGGTGGAGGTGCAGGTGGGCGGGCTGACCGTGCTCGGCTGCTACCACCCCAGCCAGCAGAACACCTTCACCGGCAAGCTCACCGAGCCGATGCTCGACGCGGTGCTCGGCCGCGCCGCTGCGCTCGCCGCGTCGTCCTGAGTACCACCGGTATCCGACGTACCCTTGCTGCCATGGCAAGACTCACCCGGGCCGAGTCGCAGGCACAGACCCGCGAGCAGCTGATCCAGACCGCCCGCAGGCTCTTCGTGTCCGACGGGTTCCTCGGGACGTCGCTGGAGAAGGTCGCCGCCGAGGCCGGCTACTCCAAGGGTGCGGTCTACTCCAACTTCGCCAGCAAGTTCGAGCTCGGGTTCGCCGTCATCGACCGCATCCACCAGGAGCAGGTCGCCACCCTGGTCGCCGAGCTGCGCGGCAGCATGACCGCCAACGAGATGGTGGATGGGTTCAGCCGCTGGGCCGACCTCAACGTCGGCAACGAGGAGTGGACGATGCTCGAGCTCGAGCTCGTCGTCGGCTCGCGGGGCAACCCCGAGCTGCGGCGCCAGGTTGCCGGCCGGCGGCGTGACATCGCCGGGCGGTTCGCGGAGGTCCTCGAAGAGCAGCGGGAGAAGCTCGGCCTGGAGATCCCGATGTCGATCATGGAGGCGACCACGCTCGCCTGGACCATGGGCGTCGGCGTCGGCGTACAGCGCACGGTCGACCCCGAGCTCTCGGTCAGGCCGCTGGTCGACCTCGTCCGAACCATCGCCGCAAGCGCGACCACACCGATCGTGACGCCGGAGGTGCAGCCGGCGGCAGCGGTGGACTGACCGTCTCGAGCTCGCGGCCGGGCTCGGGCTCCCGCACGAGCAGCGGACCCGTCTCGAGGGCGGGGAGCTGCTGCGGCCCCACCGCACTCGCCGCGGGCGCGTCGTGCCGGGCGAACGTCGGAGCAGACAGCCCCGCCCCACTGCGCTGGATGGCTGCCGCGACCCGCACCGGGCTCGTGCTCAGCGACGTCATCACGACGTCGCGACGGCGGCGGTAGTCCATGGGGTTGATGCCCATCGCCGAAAGGTCGCTCGGCCCGGGCTCGACGCGGACCACGCGGGTGCCGTCGGCCTTGAGCACGGACTCCTCGAGGTCCAGGCGCATGGTCGTGCCGCGGCGGAACAGCCGCTCGAGCATGGCCAGCCCGATCCCGAACCCGGGGTCGCGTGACGTCGTCGGTGCGACCACGACGACCTCGTCGAGCCCGAGGGGTAGGACCAGGTCGGCGGAGGTCGGCGAGGCGACCGCTGCCTCGACGTACGCGCGGTCGCCGATGCGCACGGGCGGGTACCAGCCCGGGCGCGCTGTGGCGGCCGCGAGGGCGATACCCAGGTCGGTGGGCGGAGCGCCTCGGAAGCCGAGGGGCACCCGCTGGCCCGTGCGGCGGTCGGCGGCTACCAGCCAGGTCGCCGGGTGGGACACCCAGCCGTCGGGTGCTCCACTGCTCAGCCGGGCCAGCGTGCGGCCGAAGTCGACGACTCGCCCGAAGCTCCCCGTGCCGACCGGCACGAGCCCGGCGATCGCCGACTGGGCCGGGACCCGGCGGCGGAGGCCGGCCCAGGCCAGCCCGATGCTCGAGGGCGCCGGGATCGGTGGCGTGGGGATGAGCCTGCGCTCGGAGGCGAACTGCTCGACCAGCACGCGCGGGGCGCCGGGGTGGTCGGAGAGCGCTCGGACCATGTCCTGGGTGGTGTAGCCGGCTCCGAGGACGGCGGCGACCTCCGCGCCGCTCCCGCTGCCGACGATGACGGTCGCGAGGCGTGCGTCCCACGCGAGCGCCTCCTCGACGGCGGCGAGAGCGCCCACCGCCCAGGCTGCGCCCAGCGTGCCGCCGCCTCCGATGACCAGGCCGCGGCGCATCAGGAGGCGGCCAGGGCGTGCCGGAGGACGACGTCGGCGAGCCGGTGGGGAGCCTCCCAGCACAGCAGGTGGCCGAGCCCCGGCCAGAGCTCGAGGTGTGCGCCGGGGATCGCTCCGGCGAGCTGCTCGCCCGAGGCAGCCTTGATGATCGAGTCCTGGGTGCCGTGTACGACGAGCGTCGGTGCCGTCACGGCGCCAAGCCGGTCCAGAGCCTGGTGGGTCGTGGCGGCGACCATCTGCGTCATCACGACGGGCGTCGGCACCCTCACCGAGAGCGCCGCTTCGCGGAAGGGCCCGAAGTGGGCTTCGTCGGCCACGAAGGCGGGTCCGAAGTTGGCCTCGAACATCATGAACGTGGCGGTCTCGAGGTCGGGGGCCTGCCCGGCCCCTGCCAGCTTGAGGATCCCGTCGCCCCACACGTCGTCGCCGCCGCCCCAGGTGGCCGCCAGGGCCAGCGTCCGCACCCGCTCGGGATGCTCGAGAGCGAGGCGCTGGGCGACCACGCCGCCCATCGACAGCCCGAGCACGTGGGCGTCGGCTACGCCTGCCCAGTCCAGGACCGCCACGGCGTCGGCGGTGAGGTCGTCGAGCGTGAACTCCTCGGACCGGGAGCTCTCACCGATCCCGCGGTGGTCGTAGGTGATCACCTCGAAGTGCTCGGCCAGCCGGGCAACGAAGTCCTCATGCCACATCAGGTGGTGTCCGGCGACCCCCATGACCAGCAGCAGGGGTGCGCCGCTGCCCCGTCGTACACAGGCCAGCTTGGCGCCTGCGGAGTGCGCGGTGAACACCGTGGAGGTGGGGGGCGCGGGCAGGGGCACGCGGAAACCGTACCTGGCGGAGGTCGTCGCTCCTGACAGCCGCTCCGACTAGTGGGACGCCTGTTCCCAGGCACTGTTCTAGTGGCACCATCCTCGGCATGACGTCGAACGTGATCACTGGTCTGACCAACCGTGCCGGCTCCATCGCGCACCGCGCAGCGCTCGAAGCCAAGGCCCTGCGGGTCATGAAGGACGCCGGGGCCATCGGCGGCAGCTCTCCCAAGCAGCTCGCGTCGATCGTGGGAGCGATCCGCTCGTTCGGCACCGTCGGCGCCTCGGTGAAGATCGCCGCGATCCGCAACCCGCAGAACGTCGCGGTGGCCGACCTGCGCGGCGAGATCACCTACGCCGACCTCGACCGGCAGATCGACCAGCTCACCAACGCGCTCAAGGCCAAGGGCCTCCGGCCGGGCGACACGGTCGGCATCCTCTGCAAGAACCACAGGTCGCCGCTCCTGGTCTGCTTCGCGGCCTCGCGCGCGGGCCTGAAGTGCGTGTGGCTCAACACCGGCTTCTCCGCCCGTCAGGCCAAGGAGGTCGCCGAGCGGGAGGGCGTCGACCTGCTCGTCTTCGACAACGACATGGCCGAGATCGTGGCTGACATCAGCCCTCGCCTGGGCAAGTACGCCGCCACGGTAGACGGCACCGGCGAGGACGACCTGGAGGCGCTGGTCGCCTCCGGTGCGGCCACCGCGCCCGAGCCGCCGCAGTCGCCCGGCAAGATCATCCTGCTGACCAGTGGCACGACCGGCACCCCCAAGGGCGCCCCGCGCGCCGAGCCCAAGGGCTTCGTGCTCCCTGCCAGCGTCCTGGAGCGGATGCCGATGAAGGCCGGCGAAGCCACCGTGATCGGCCCGCCGATCTTCCACGGCACGGGTCTGCTGATCACGCTGCTCACCATCGCGCTCGGCAACAAGCTGGTCCTGCGGCCGAAGTTCGACCCGGCGACCCTCCTCGACGACGTCGAGAAGCACCAGGCCTCGACCATCTGCTTCGTGCCCGTGATGATGCAGCGCGTCCTCGAGCTCGGCGACGAGGAGATCAGCCGCCGCGACCTCTCGTCGCTCAAGTGCATCTTCTTCGCCGGGTCGCAGCTGCCTGCCGAGGTCTCCGCCCGCACCCAGGAGCTCCTCGGCCCGGTCATCTACAACCTCTACGGGTCGACCGAGTGCTCGGTCGCGACCCTCGCGACCCCCGACGTCGTACGCTCCGCGCCGACGTCCGTCGGGCTCCCCGCCCTCGGTGTCACGATCAGGATCTTCGACGCCGACGGCCAGGAGCTCCCGACCGGCCAGACCGGCCGCATCTTCGTGGGCGCCACCACGCAGTTCGAGGGCTACACCGGCGGCGGCAACAAGGACATCGTCCAGGGTTTGATGTCCACCGGCGACGTCGGCCACTTCGACACCTACGGCTACCTCTACATCGACGGCCGCGACGACGAGATGATCGTCTCCGGCGGCGAGAACGTCTTCCCGCGCGAGGTCGAGGAGCTCCTCATCACCCACCCCGCCGTCGACGACGTGGCCGTGATCGGCGTCGAGGACGAGCAGTTCGGCCAGCGACTTCGGGCGTTCGCCGTGAGGGCGAAGGGCAAGAAGGTCACCGAGAAGCAGCTCCAGGACTTCGTCAAGGAGAACCTCGCCCGCTACAAGGTCCCGCGTGACGTGGTGTTCGTCGACGAGCTCCCGCGCAACCCCACGGGCAAGATCCTCAAGCGCGAGCTGGCCCTGCGCGACTGAGCGACCTGCTGGCTCGGTCGCGGACGTCATACCTTCCGGCGGTCCTGGGCAACGATCGGTATGACGTCCCGCCGCGGCCACGGGACTACGGTGGCTCCTGCCCCCGTATCCCAATGGCAGAGGAAGAGGTCTTAAAAACCTTTCAGTGTGGGTTCGAGTCCCACCGGGGGCACCGCTGGCGGGTCGCTCGCTCGCCGGGTCTGTTCGACCCGGCCCTTCCCAACGCGGTCGCCTGAGGGGCACTCTGGTTGCAGAACGGTCCCTGATCGTCCCTCGAGGGAGGATGTCCGTGACTGCAACGATCAGCCGCTTCGAGGCCCGGCTCGCTCCGTGTGGCAACCGCCGCGACGGTGACTCCTATGTCACCGAGGACCAGCAAGGGCTGATGACCGAGGAGCTCCAGTACTCCTGCGGATGCCGAGCGAGCAAGGAGGAGTTCCACGACGGCAGCGTTCACCGCTTGGTGGTCGACCACCGCGGCAAAGTGCTGACCGACGAGGAGCTGCGAGGTGAGTGACGGAGCGATAGCGGCTGCCCACGACGTTCTCCTCGTGGGCGGCGGCGGAGCCGGGCTTCGCGCGGCTATCGCGATCGCCGAGGCCAACCCGAGCCTCGACGTTGCGGTGGTCTCCAAGGTCTACCCGATGCGGAGCCACACCGTCTCGGCGGAGGGTGGTGCGGCCGGGGTCATCGCTGACGACGACTCGATCGACGAGCACATCTACGACACCATCTCGGGCAGTGACTGGCTCGGCGACCAGGACGCCATCGAGGCGTTCGTCAACGAGGCGCCGCGCGAGCTGCTCCAGCTCGAGCACTGGGGGTGCCCCTGGAGCCGGCAGCCCGACGGCCGGATCGCCGTGCGCGCGTTCGGTGGCATGAAGAAGATGCGCACCTGGTTCGCCGCGGACAAGACCGGCTTCCACATGCTCCACGCTCTGTTCCAGACCTCCCTCAAGTACGACGGCGTCAAGCGGTACGACGAGGGCTTCGTCACCAAGCTGCTGGTGGACGACGGGCGGGTGCACGGCGTCGTCGTGGTGGAGCTTTCCACGGGCAAGATCCACACGATCGCCGCCAAGGCCGTCGTACTCGCGACCGGCGGGTGCGGCAAGGTCTTCCCGTTCACCACCAACGCCAACATCAACACCGGTGACGGCATGGCTCTCGCCTACCGCGCGGGCGCCCCCCTGAAGGACATGGAGTTCGTGCAGTACCACCCGACCGGGCTGCCGTTCACCGGCATCCTGATCACCGAGGCGGCCCGGGCGGAGGGCGGCTGGCTGCTGAACAAGGACGGCTACCGCTTCCTCCAGGACTACGACCTGGGCAAGCCGACCCCCACGCCCCAGCTGCGCAGCATGGAGCTCGGTCCGCGCGACCGGGTGTCCCAGGCGATCGTGGGGGAGATCGAGAAGGGCCGGGCGGTCGAGTCCGAGTACGGCCACGTCGTCTACCTCGACCTGCGCCACCTCGGCGAGAAGCTGATCGACTCGAGGATCCCGTTCGTGCGTGAGCTGTGCATGAAGTACGAGCGGATCGACCCGGTCAAGGAGCTCATCCCCGTGCGCCCCGTCATCCACTACATGATGGGCGGCGTCCACACCGACATCGACGGTGCGACCCCGATCGCGGGCCTGTACGCCGCCGGCGAGACCGCCTGCGTGAGCATCAACGGTGCCAACCGGCTCGGCTCGAACTCGCTGCCGGAGTGCCTGGTCTTCGGCGCCCGGGCCGGACGCGCCGCAGCCGAGTACGCCGCGAGCGCGAGCGGGCCTCCCGCGTCGATCGCGGCTCAGGGCGCCGACGAGGCACGACGTCTGGAGCGGGATCTGTTCGGCCGGGACGGCACCGACCGGGTGTCGGCGATCCGCGAGGCCATGCAGACGACGATGGAGGACAGCGCCGGGATCTACCGTGCCGGTCCTTCGATCGCGACGGGGGCCGACGCGCTGGGCGAGCTGCAGGAGCGCATGGCCAAGGTGGGCGTCGCCGACGCGAGCCGGTCGTTCAACACCGAGCTCACCGCGGCGCTCGAGCTGGCCAACATGCTCGACATCGCCGAGACGATGCTGCACTCCGCGCAGCTGCGTGAGGAGTCGCGGGGGGCGCACCAGCGCACCGACTTCCCCGAGCGCGACGACGAGAGGTTCCTGGTCCACCACCTGGTCCATCGCAACGACGACGGCTCCGCCCGCCTCGAGCCACTGCCGGTGACGATCACCAAGTGGCAGCCGGGCGAGCGGGTCTACGGAAGGTGAGGTCGTGACAGACGACGAGATCGGTCTCGAGGTCTCCAGGTACCGACCGGAGAGCGACTCGGGGCCGCACTGGCAGCTGTACGACGTGCCGCTGCGCAAGGAGTGGACCGTGCTCGACGGTCTCAACCACGTCAAGGACGAGGTCGACTCCACGCTGTCGTTCCGGTGGTCGTGCCGCATGGGCATCTGTGGCAGCTGCGGGATGAACGTCAACGGCGAGGCACGGCTGACGTGTGCGACGTTCCTCAGCGACTATGCCCCCGGCCCCGTCCGGGTCGAGCCGCTCTCGAACTTCCCGGTGATGCGCGACCTGGTCGTGGACATCAGCGACTTCATGACGAAGCTGCCCCGGGTCAAGCCGTGGATCATCCGCGACGACGACGTCACCGAGATCGACGGCGAGTACCTCCAGACCCCCGAGGAGCTCGACGCCTACAAGCAGTTCAGCATGTGCATCAACTGCATGCTGTGCTACTCGGCCTGCCCGGTCTACGGCCTCGACCCCGACTTCATCGGTCCGGCGGCGATCGCGCTCGCGGAGCGCTACGACCTCGACTCCCGCGACCACGGTGCGCGCGAGCGGCTCGACGTACTCATCGAGCACGAGGGCGTGTGGGGCTGCACGTTCGTCGGCGAGTGCACGCGGGTGTGCCCCAAGCACGTCGACCCCGCGGGAGCGATCCAGCGCTACAAGCTCAAGGCGGCCCAGGAGAACGTCAAGGCCTTCCTGCTGCCGAGGGCGCTGCGGTGAGCACCCAGCGCGCCTATGTCCGCCCGATCCCGATCGGCTGGTGGCTCAAGAAGCGGTCCTACTTCGTCTTCGTCATGCGCGAGCTGAGCAGCTTCTTCGTCGCGTGGTTCGTCTTCTACCTCCTGCTCTTCATCGGCGCGGTGAGCCGGGGCGAGAAGGCCTACCTGGACTTCCTCAACGGCGCCGAGCACCCGGCGGTGGTGACCATCAACGTCCTGGCGTCGGTCTTCCTGGTGCTTCACACCGTCACCTGGTTCTCGCTCACCCCCAAGGCGGTGGTCGTCCAGGTCGCCGGGCGTCGCGTGCCGGCGCTGGTGATCCTCGCTGCGCAGTACGCCGCCCTGGTCGCGATCTCGGCCTTCGTCTACTGGCTGGTGACGCGATGACCAAGCGCCGGATCGAGCCCCTGGTGTGGCTGATGTTCAGTGGCGGCGGCGTCACCGCCGCGCTCTTCCTCCCGATCCTGGTGCTGCTGTTCGCGTTCGCGATACCGCTCGGCTGGATCGATGCGCCGGCCCACGAGCACCTCGTCTCGGTGATCGGCAACCCGATCACCAAGCTCGCCCTGCTCGGCATGCTCGTCGTCATGCTCGTGCATGCCGCGCATCGGTTCCGCTACACGCTCTACGACGGCCTCCAGATCAAGGAGAAGGGCCTCGTGGCGGTGTTCTGCTACGGCTCTGCAGCGATCGGCGCGCTCGTCGCGGCGCGGGTCCTCCTGTCGGTGTAGCCGGCGCATGATCGACCTGGCGGGCGGCGACGACTACGTCGTCCAGGGGTGCATCCGCGAATGGGGGAGGAGCGCGTGGCCTACCTCTCGACTTCACCCGGACGCACTGCCAAGGTGGAGTCATGATTCCCGTGATTCTCGGAGCCGGAGCCGTGCTGGCGGTGGTCTACGGCATCAAGTACCTCCAGGGCCGCGGCGAGCACTCGCCCGAGCCGCCGCACCCGCCGCCGCCGGAGACGACGCTTCCGGACGCCGGTGCGGGCGACGCCGGCGCTCCCCAGTAACCCGCAGCCGACCCGCAGCCGAGCCGCAGCCGAGCCGAAGACGCTGACGGGACCCACACCGGTGGCGCGGGTCCCATCGCGGTCTCCCCGGCCATCTCTCCAACCCGCTGGCAGTGAGACGCGCAGGCTGACCCTTCGTGACGGAGAAATGTCGGAAATTTCCGGTGTTGTCGCTCACAGGTCCCGGGGCGCCGCGCGGGAACTGAACCGCCCCACATGACGTTGAACAAGGCGTAGCGGCCTACTCTTGGTATGTCGCCAAGGTCGTTCCCACGGTGGGAGCGCCCCCGGGTCCCCGAAGGAGACCACACCATGCAGAGCAGCAACCCCGTGTTCCGGCGCTCGGAGGGCTTCAACGGCCAGCCTGCCCAGAGCGCGACCGCCACCGCGAGCGGGATGACCTACCCGTCCTACGGCTCCCCGGCTCCCGGCTATGCCCCCGAGACCTCGCAGTACGGCGCCCCGACCACCCTCGGCGGCCGCATGACCATCGACTCGGTGGTCCAGAAGACCGCCATCACGCTCGGTGTAGTGACCGTGGTGGCAGCGATCACCTGGCTTCTCACTCCGGCCGTGACGACGCAGGACGAGCTCTCCACGCTCTATACGCTGTCGCTCGTCGGCGGACTGGGCGGCTTCGCGCTGGCGATGGTCAACTCGTTCAAGCGGGTGATCAGCCCGGCGCTCGTGCTGGCCTACGCCGCGCTCGAGGGCGTCTTCGTCGGTGCCTTCTCCAAGTCGATCGAGGCCATCTTCGCCGGATCCTCCACTCCCACCGGCCTCGTCATCGGTGCGGTGGTCGGCACGATGGGCGCGGTCGCGGGCACGCTCGCGGCGTACAAGTTCTTCAACATCCAGGTCGGCACCAAGTTCCGCACGTTCGTGATCGCCGCGATGTTCGGCTTCGTGGCCGTCAGCCTGGTCGACCTCGTGCTGGGCTTCTTCGGAGCCGACTTCGGCTTCAACGGCTTCGGTCCGATGGGCTTCGTCTCCAGCATCATCGGTCTGGCCCTCGGTGTCCTGATGCTGATCCTCGACTTCGACTTCGTGGAGAAGGGCATCGCTGCCGGGCTCCCGGAGCGCGAGTCGTGGCGCGCGGCGTTCGGCCTGACCGTCACCATCATCTGGATCTACATCGAGCTCCTGCGCATCCTCGCGATCCTGCGCGGCCAGGACTAGCAACCAGCAAGACTCCCAAGCAACAGTGCCCTCGGGTCATCCCGGGGGCACTGTTGTCTCTGGACCCGCCGTCGGCTGCCAGGATGGCCCCATGGACGCGTTCAAGAAGGCCGTGGAGAGCAAGGACGTCGCCGCGCTCGAGGCGGTGCTGGCCGACGACGTGGTGTTCCGCAGCCCGGCCGTGCACAAGCCCTACGAGGGCAAGCAGACGACCCTGGTGATCCTGCGGGCCGTCGTGACCGTCTTCGAGGACTTCCGCTACACCCGCACCTACGAGGGCCCCGAGGGCACGGTGCTGGCGTTCGAGGCGAAGGTCGGCGACAAGCAGCTCCAGGGCGCCGACTACGTGCACGTGGACGATGACGGCCTGGTCGACGAGCTCACCGTCATGGTGCGGCCGCTCTCTGGCCTGAACGCGCTGGTCGAGGCGATGGGCCCCGCGATCGAGCGAGTGCTGGCGCAGCACTAGCCCGAGACGGCCGGCTCGCCCTCGAGGGTCTCCGAGGGTGCCTCGACCTCTGCGTCGGGGCGACGCCGGCGGCGACGCAGCTGCACGAAGCGACCCCACGGGACCCCTCCGGCCGTCGACGGCTGCGGCTCGATCTCCGTGCCGGGCGTGCGGGCAGCAGCCACCGCGGCATGCGCGATCGGCAGGATCCCCTCGCCGCGCGCCGGCTCGGGTGCGGTCTCACCCTCGGGCAGTACGCCGAGGGCGGCGAGCGTCGGCGGGACCAGCACCGACGCCAGCCGCGCGTAGCCGGCCGCCGAGGGGTGGAAACGGTCCGGCCCGAACAGCAGTGACGGGAGCTGCCTGAACTCCGGCCCGAGGATCGAGGCCAGGGAGACCGTGCGGCCACCTGCCTCGACGACGGCGATCGCCTGGGCCGCCGCGAGCCGGCGGGACAGGGTGCGCGCGACCTGCTTCAGCGGCGCTGCGAGCGGCTCCACGGTGCCCAGGTCGGGGCACGTGCCGACGACCACCTCGACCCCTGCCTCCCGGAACCGACGGACGTGGTCGCGCAGCAGTCGCACCGACTCGGTCGGCCGCCGGCCGTGGGTGACGTCGTTGCCGCCGACCACGATGACCGCGACGTGCGGCTCGAGCGCGAGTGCCTGGGCGATCTGGGGGTCGAGGTCACGCGTCTGCGCCCCCACCGTGCAGAACGAGCTGAGGAAGATGCGCCGGTCGGCCGCCTCCGCTACGCCGGAGGCGAGGCGCGCACCGGGGGTGTCCTCGACGCGACTCACGCCGTAGCCGGCTGCGCCGCTGTCACCGACGAGCGCGATCTTGAGGGCCGGGCCGGGACGACCGGTGCCGTACCAGCCGGTGGGGTCCGGAGGGATGCCGTCGGCGCTGCCGATCGCGCGGCGGGCCAGGGCGGCCTCGGTGCGGAGCACGCCGTACAGCGAACCGCCCAGCAGCGAAAGGCCGCCTCCGCCAAAGGCGGCTGCGGCGGCAACCTTGCGAGCAGCAGCTACCTTCCCCACACCCCCACTGTAGGGAATCACCCCAGTCCCGTCAGACGAAGGGCGGCGCTAGAGTCCAGACGTGGACTACGCGAACTCACTCCTCGACCTCGTCGGCAACACCCCGCTCGTACGACTGTCGAAAGCGACCGACGGAGCCGGACCACTCGTCCTGGCCAAGGTCGAGTACCTCAACCCCGGCGGCTCGGTGAAGGACCGCATCGCCATCCGCATGGTCGAGGCGGCGGAGAAGGACGGGAGCCTGAAACCGGGCGGCACGATCGTCGAACCGACCTCCGGCAACACCGGCGTAGGCCTGGCCATGGTCGCTCAGGCCAAGGGCTACCACTGCGTCTTCGTCTGTCCCGACAAGGTGAGCGAGGACAAGCGCAACGTCCTCAAGGCGTACGGCGCGGAGGTCGTCGTCTGTCCGACGGCTGTCGCACCGGAGCACCCCGACTCCTACTACAACGTCTCCGACCGGCTGGTCCGCGAGATCGACGGCGCCTGGAAGCCCGACCAGTACTCCAACCCCAACAACCCGCGCTCCCACTACGAGGACACCGGCCCGGAGCTGTGGCGGCAGACCGAGGGGAAGATCACCCACTTCGTCGCCGGCGTCGGCACCGGCGGCACCATCAGCGGCATCGGCCGCTACCTCAAGGAGCAGAACCCCGCTGTGCAGATCGTGGGCGCCGACCCGGCGGGCTCGGTCTACAGCGGTGGCACCGGCCGGCCCTACCTCGTCGAGGGCGTGGGTGAGGACTTCTGGCCGACGACCTACGACAAGGACATCGCCGACCGCATCATCGAGGTGTCCGATGCGCACTCGTTCGCGATGACGCGTCGGCTGGCGCGCGAGGAGATGCTGCTGGTCGGCGGCTCGTCCGGCATGGCGGCCTACGCCGCCGTCCAGCTCGCCCAGGAGCTCGACGGCACCCCCGAGGGCGAGAACGCCGTGATCGTGGTGCTGCTCCCGGACTCTGGCCGTGGCTACCTCACCAAGGTCTTCAACGACGAGTGGCTGGGCCGCTACGGCTTCCTCCCAGCACGCGACCAGCAGACCGTCGGCGAGGTGCTGCGCGGCAAGGACGGCCGGCTGCCCGATCTGGTGCACACCCACCCGAGCGAGACGATCGCGGAGGCGGTGCAGATCCTCAAGGAGTACGGCGTGAGCCAGATGCCCGTCGTACGCGCGGAGCCGCCGGTCGTGGCTGCCGAGGTCGCCGGTGCCGTGAGCGAGAAGGCGTTGCTCGACGCGTTGTTCAGCGGCCACGCGCACCTCAGCGACCTCGTCGAGATTCACATGAGCGACCCGTTCCCGACGATCGGCTCCACCGAGCCGGTCTCCGACGCGGTGACCGCCCTGGAGGGCGCCGATGCGCTGCTGGTGCAGGAGGACGGCAAGCCGATCGGGGTGCTGACCCGCCAGGACCTGCTGTCCTACCTGGTCAGTGGCTGACCTCTCCCTGACCGTTCTCCTGCTGCTGGCGCTCGCCGGGCTGGGTGCGGGGTTCGTCGACGCTGTGGTCGGCGGTGGCGGGCTGATCCAGCTGCCTGCGCTGCTGCTGGGCCTGCCGACGGCCAGCCCGGTCGAGATCCTGGCGACGAACAAGATCGCGTCGATCTGTGGCACGTCGGTCAGCTCGGTGACGTACTACCGCCGGGTCAAGCCGCACGCAGGCACGTTCATCCCGCTGATGATCTTCGCGTTCGCAGGCTCGGCCGTCGGCGCGCTCCTGGCCTCGCGCATCTCCAAGGACGCCTTCCAGCCGATCGTGCTCGTGGCTCTGGTGGCGGTCGGGGCCTACGTCGTGCTCAAGCCCGAGCTGGGGGAGTCCACCGCGCTGCGGTTCAGCGGGCACCGCCACACTGCCGCGGCGATGCTGGCCGGCCTGGTGGTCGGCATGTACGACGGCGCGCTCGGCCCGGGCACCGGGTCCTTCTTCGTCATCGGCCTGGTCGGACTCCTCGGCTACGGGTTCCTGGAGGCCTCCGCCAAGGCCCGCATGGCCAACTGGGCCACCAACCTCGCGGCCCTGTGCGTGTTCGTGCCGCAGGGTGCGGTGCTGTGGGACGTCGGGCTGATGATGGGTGCCTGCAACCTGGTGGGTGGCTACGTCGGCGCCCGCGTGGCCGTGGAGCGCGGCACGCGGTTCGTGCGTCTGTTCTTCATCGCCGTCGTGGGCGCCTTCGTCGTGCGTATCGGGGGGAGTGTGTTTGGCCTATGGGCATGAACGACGCCGAGCGGGAGCGGCTGTTCACGCCGTGAGCCGGGCTGCGGCCAGGACGGCCGCGCTCGCAGGCAGGTCCGCAGGTGGGCTGATCGTCGCCGACGCCGTCGGGTGAGCCGTAACGTTGGCGCGTGACCATCCGATGGGTGACCGCCTTCTTGGACCTGCCGGCCGCGTCGTACGACGAGGCGGTGCGGTTCTGGAGCACGGCCACTGGGACCTCCGCCTCCTCGCGTCGTGGTGAGCACGACGAGTTCGTGACGCTCCTCCCGCAGCACGGCGATGCGTGGCTGCGGGTGCAGCGTGTGGACGACGGGCCGGGCGGTGTCCACCTCGACCTGCACGTCGAGGACGTCACGCCGTTCGCCTGGCGCGCTGTCTCACTCGGTGCGACCGAGGTGATGCGAGAGGACGGGCTCGTCGTGCTCCGGTCCCCGGGCGGCCTTCCCTTCTGCGTCGTCGACTGGGGCGGGGAGACCACCAGGGCCGACCCGCAGCCCGGTGTGGTGGACCAGGTCTGCCTCGACATCCCTCCGGCTCACCTCGAGGGGGAGGTGGCGTTCTGGTCCGACCTGACCGGGTGGGAGCTCCGGCACGGCGCCGCCACGGAGTTCTTCGTGCTCCGCCGGCCGGCAGGGCAGCCCATCCGCCTGCTCCTACAGCGACTCGACGACGACCCGGGCACCGGCGTGACCGCGCACCTCGACCTGGCCGCCGGTGACGAGCGCGACGAGGTCGCCCAGCGGCACGTTGCTCTGGGCGCCCGCTTGTTGAGGGAGCGTCGGTCGTGGCTCACGCTGCGCGACCCGGCCGGTCACGAGTACTGCGTGACCGGCCGCGACCCGACAACCGGTTTGCTGGCGCAGTAGGTTCACTTCCATGACCGACGACCGGACCCGGCCGCCTCTGACCGGCGGCGAGCTCGAGCAGGCACTCGGCTTCCTCGACCACCATCGCGACACCCTGCTCTGGAAGACCAGCGGGCTCACGACCGAGCAGCTCGCCCAGCCGCTCGCTCCGAGCACGATGACGCTCGGCGGTCTGCTCAAGCACATGGCGCTGGTCGAGGACTCCTGGTTCACCGACCGGTTCGCCGGGCTCGGCCTGCCCGAGCCGTGGGCGAGTGTGGACTGGGAGGCCGACAACGACTGGGAGTGGAGCTCCGCGCGGGAGCACGAGCCCGAGGCGCTCGTCGAGCTGTGGCGGACGTCGGTCGAGCGCAGCCGTGCGGCCGTGACAGGTCGCAGCCTGGACGACGTCTCCGTCAAGCCGGCGCGGGCCGGTCACGTCAACCTCCGTTGGATCGTGCTGCACATGGTGGAGGAGTACGCCCGCCACAACGGCCACGCCGATCTGCTCCGCGAGGCTGTGGACGGGCAGACCGGCGCATGAGGATCCGCGAGGCGTCGCTCGACGACTGGCCGGCGATCTGGCCGTTCTTCGAGTCGATCTGCCGGGCGGGGGAGACCTACACCTACCCGGTCGACGTGACCTACGAGCAGGGCCGGGAACTCTGGTTCGGGGAGCCCGGCCGGGTGGTGGTCGCCGAGCACGGCGAGACCGTGGTGGGCAGCGCCAAGATGGGCCCCAACAAGGCCGGCAACGGAGCGCACATCGGCACCGCGTCGTTCATGGTCGACCCCGCCGCCGCGGGCCGAGGCGTCGGCCGTGCGCTCGCCGAGGACATGATGCGCTGGCACCGGGAGCAGGGCTTCCGCGGCATCTGCTTCAACGCCGTCGTGGAGACCAACCAGGCGGCAGTCCACCTCTGGGAGTCGCTCGGGTTCGTCGTCGTCGGCACCGTTCCGGAGGCGTTCCAGCACCCCGTGCACGGCTACGTCGGCCTCCACGTGATGCTGGCCGACCTGACCGGCTGAAGACTGGCGAAATACCACACGGGCCACAAACGTCTAGTCCGATCGGGCTAGATTCTGTGGTTGTACGGCCGGAATGTCCAGTTCTCGGGTCGCGCCCGCTGGAACCAGACGTACACTCATGTTCGCAGCAGAGTCTTAACGGTGGCTTCGGGAGAGTTGCCGGACGACGTTGCACACACCCCCCACACAGCTCAGCAACCGGCGCGATCCCCCACCGCTCCGTGTTGGGCACACACCGCCTCTCGCTTGGGAGAGATGCAGAGGCGGCGACGATGACCTTGGGAGAAGTCAATGTCACTTGCCCGCAGACTGCCACTACCTACCCTGATCACGGTGCTCGCCGTGGCCGGAGGCATTTCCACCGTCGAGACCACCACGGCAAACCCGTCGGACGGTCAGACCGCCATTCGCGTGACCAACGGGTCGTTCGCGCTCGGCAAGCAGGGTTGGAAGCCGGCCAACAGCTCCACCCGGCTTCAGGTCCGCCGCGATGCGACCGGCAACCGCGCTGCGGTGCTGGCGCCCGTCAACGCCGCTCGGGTCTCGGTGACCAACAGCCCCGACACCCGTGTCGTCAACGAGGCCGGCGACGTGTTCCGGGTCAGCGCCCTCGTGCGCACTCGGGCGCCAAGGGTTCGCGGCACCATGGTCGTGACCGAGAGTGGCTCGGGCGACAAGGATGTTGCGTCCTTCTCGCTGCAGCGCAGTCGGCGCTGGACCGTGGTCAAGACCGAGGTCGAGACCGACAAGGCCAACACCGTCCTCGACATCACGCTGACGACGAGCCGCACCGGCTACACGTCGGCTCTGCAGGTCGACGACGTCAAGATCAACCTGATCCGTCGTGGGAAGAAGCCCGTGCCCTCGCCCGCGCCGACCCCGATCCCGGACCCGGAGCCCGCCCCGACGCCGACGCCGACGCCTACGCCGACGCCCACGCCGAAGCCGACTCCGACTCCGGCCCCGACGCCGGTGCCCTCGCCGACGCCGGCTCCGACTCCGGCCCCGACGCCCGGCGGCGAGACCCTGTCGAACGGCTGCGCGGTCTCGGCTCGTGGCATCCCGGCCTGCGGTGCGCTGATGGGTGCGACCTACGGCTCGAACACCGACCCGTCCTCGTGGGAGGCAGAGCTCGGCAAGACCCTCGGCGTCCGGCGCACCTTCTGGAGCGGCAGCCAGGTGGCCAGCGCGGTGAAGACCGTCCAGGCCGACCACGCCAAGGGTCGCATCCCGTGGATCAGCTTCAAGATGCCCTACAGCTGGGAGCAGATGGCTGCCGGCACGGGTGACGCGTGGGTCAAGGACCTCGCGACCAAGCTGGCCGCGACCGGCAAGCCCGTCTGGCTTGCCTTCCACCACGAGCCCGAGGGCGACGGTGACCTCAAGGCCTGGACGGCGATGCAGGCCCGGCTCGCGCCGATGGTCCGCTCGATCGCGCCGAACGTCGGCTACTCGATCATCCTGATGGGCTGGAACAACATCTACGGCGACGCCGACCAGCGTCTCGACGCCCTCTGGCCGCACGGCACGAAGATCGACCTGATCGGCTTCGACGTGTACGAGCGCTACGGCATCGTGAAGGACGGCACGACCAACCTGAAGTGGACCGACCACGGCGGGCTCTACTACAAGTTCTTCGACGAGTTCGCCAAGAAGGTCGGTGCCAGCTGGGGTATCGCCGAGACCGGCTTCTCAGACAAGGCCGCGGTCGACAACCCGAACTGGATGAAGAACACCTACAACACGCTCGTGTCCTACCACGGGATCGCGTTCTCGTACTTCAACACCACGCTGAACAACCTCAGCACCAACTGGTCGTTGTCGACGACGCAGAAGAAGTCGCAGTACACCGTTGCGCTGAAGCCGACTCCGGTCTACTGACGCATCAGGTCTGCTGGCCAATCACGAGGCGAGGGCCCCGGGGAAACCCGGGGCCCTCGGCTCTTTGACGCGGTTGCTACTGCGGTGCGAGCACCAGTGAGAACGCTACCGCGCGGGTCACAGCCGTGCTCGGTGTCGCCGTCAGCTCACCGGCGGTCCCGACGGCCACGGCGGCCGCAGAGTCGGCGGCGACAGCGCTGACCTTGCCGCTGCCCGTGCCGGTCGCCTGGTTGCGACTGGTCACGCCACCGGGCAGGGTCCAGCTCAACGGCTCGGTCGAGGACTTCTCGGCCCAGTAGCTGACCAGCCATGAGCCGGCTGCCGCGACGTCGACCTGCGGGGTAGCCACCGCAGAGGCAGTCGCGTCGTACAGCCTCGCTGCGGAGTCAGTGACGGCGACGCTGCCGTTGGGGTTCCGGTAGGCGCTCAGCTGGATCGCGGCCTTGGCCGTTGCGGTCGTTGTCACGGTGACCGTGCTGCCCGCGTCGGCGCCGGTTGCCGGCCTGGTCCAGACGCGGCCCCGCACACCGGTGCCGTCGACGCTCTCCAGGAGAGTCCACCCCGCCGGGTCGTTGACGTTGGTGCTCGTCGAGTTCGTCGTCATCATCAGGATGAGCCGGTCACCGGCCTGCACCGACCCCGGTACGACGACCGGGTGGTTGGTGCGGTTGCCGCCCGAGCCCGCCGAGGCGACGTGCTCCACCACCGCGGCGACGACCGTGACGTCGTGGGAGGCCTGGCCCTGGAGGCTGCCGTCGGACACCGTCAGCGTCACCGGGTAGGTGCCGGCTGCAGCGTAGGAGTGCGCCGGCGTCGCGCCGGAACCGGATGACCCGTCCCCGAAGTTCCACGAGTACGTCAGCGCGTCCCCATCAGGATCGCTGGAGGCGCCCGCGTCGAACGTGCACGCCAGCTGGTCACAGGCCTGACCGAACGCCGCTGTCGGTGCCCGGTTGGCTTGGGTCGCCGTGACGTTCTGGGTGACGCCGTCGCTGCCGCCCTGGTCGGTGGTGACCGTCAGCGTCACCGAGTAGGTGCCCGTGGCGGCGTAGTCGTGGTGCGGAGTGGCACCCGACCCAGTGCTCCCGTCGCCGAAGGTCCAGGCGTAGTCGGTGATCTGCGCGTTGGGCGCCGTCGAGCCGCTGCCGTCGAAGTCGCAGCTCAGGCTGGAGCACTGGGCGGTGAACACAGCCTCGGGCGGCTGCGGAGCGCCGCCGCCGCTGGCGCCCTGGTACAGCCAGAGCGCACGGGCGGCCCACTGCCGGCCGTCCACGGCGGGTCCGGAGACCACCGTCGCGGTGCCCGCCACCGGGACGCCGGACTGCGCGTTGCGCACCCAGTCGGCCCGGTTCAGCTTGCCTGTCTTGTCAGCGAAGTAGAGCTTGCCACCGGCGACGAAGGCGCCGCGGAACTGGCTGAAGCTGACCCCGGCGAGCGAGGCGGTCGCGGTCAGCCGTGCTGCGCCGACGACGTCGCTCTCGGGCGTGAAGTAGCGGTAGTAGAGGTTCTCCTCGCCGGACTTGGTGAAGTAGAGCCGGCCGTTGTCGTAGAACATGCTCGTCGCGGCCTTGATGTCGTTGACCCAGTCGGTCAGCGGCGTGAGCTCGCTCGAGGTGTCGACGGCGGTGGTGGGACCGTAGGTCGTGCCGTCGAAGCTCTGCTTGACGAACGTGCCGTCGTTCCAGGCGGTGTAGAGGTTGCCGTTGAGCATGAACGCGCCACGCACGGTCGACCACGGCTGCGCTCCCGGAGGAGCAACGGAGTCGGCGCCGGCGACGGAGCCGTCGTAGGACCTGCGCACCAGCGGGTTCGCGGGCGTCGGAGGAGGCGTCGCGCGCATGATCTCGATGCCGCTGATCATCGGGTAGTTGGTCACCCGGGTCAGGTCGAGGTCGATGTTGCCGTCACTGACGATCGAGAAGCTGCGCATCATGCCGCGGTTGTGCCCGACAGCGGCCACCACGTCGAAGTTGGGGAGCACGCGGGTGCCCTCGAGGTCGACGTGGAATCGGCGCTGACCAACTCCGGAGGTGCTGCTCGAGCGGTTGGCCCAGTAGAGCCGAACGTCGAGCGCGTCGCCTGCCGCCACTGGGATGTTCCAGCTCTGGTTGGACGACAGCAGGCCGCCGGTCAGCTCGGTCGAGAACAGCGTCGACGGCGTGCCCGCGGGCACGCTGGCGTCCAGTGACCCGACGGCTGCGTAGCTGTTGCGGGTCTGCAGGCCGTTGTGGTAGCCGTTGCCGCTCGAGTCGGAGGACCAAACCGGCGTGCCGGCGATCTGCGGACCGCCCGCGTTGACGCGCAGGATCGGGGCCGGGTCACCGGCGATACCGAGCGGGTAGCCCAGGTAGACGTCGTTCGGCAGTGAGGCGTCCTTCTGCGCGGGGATGACGGTGCCGTTGTTGTGCGGCAGCAGAGCGATCCGCGAGCGCAGGAAGTCGGCGCCGATGCGGTCGGTGTCCGAGGCGACCCAGAGTCCGTTTGCGGTGTGCAGGAAGTCGAAGACACCGACACCACGGGCGCGGCCGGGGTTCCAGGAGAAGGGCAGGCCGTTAGCCGGGTCGAGCGCCGCGATGCCGGGCCGCGGGACGGCTCCGGGTCCTGCGGTGTCGGCAGCGAACGGGTTGTTCTGCCAGCGGGCGTGGCCGCCTGTGTAGACGACCGAGTCGGTGATCTCGACGGCGTAGGTCGTGTCACCGCCGGTGTTGTTGATCCACGAAGGGCGTACGTTGGCGCCGGTGGAGTGTGTCTCCCAGCGGGCGGTGCTGTCGCACGCGCTACCGGCGCCGCCGTAGGCACCGGTGGTCGAGACGACGACGAACTGGCCGTCGGGGGAGATGTCGAGGTCGCGCATGTAGCTCTCGAACGACGTGGAGCAGGCGGCCTCGTAGAACGTGGTGTGGAAGTCGGCGGGCACGGCCGTGGCGCCGGAGGTGTCGAGCAGGAACATCTGGTGCTGCTTGACGCCGTTGAGGGTGTCGAAGTTGCCGATCGCCACCAGGCGGTCGCCGGCCGGGTTGATGTCGAACTTGATCACGGTCGTGGTGCCGCCGTGGTGCAGCCCTGCGATGGTGCCGCGGAAGAAGTTCGTCAGCGAGCCGGTCGTCGGGTTGAGTGTGGCGAGCCGGCCCTGGGTGGTGTTGGCGATGTTGGTGAACGCGCCCGAGACCCAGAGGCGGCCGTTGTTGAGCTTGAGGTCGGTGACCTTGCCGGCCACCGGCTGGGCGTTGAACGTCGTCACGACGGCGCCGTCGGACAGCCGCATCTTGACCAGGGAGCGCCGGGCCACGCCGTTGGCGTTCATGAACTCGCCACCGACCCACATGGTGTCGCCGTCACCGGTCGGCAGCACGACGTTGACGATGCCGTCCAGGTTCGGCACGAAGGTGGTGCTGATCTGTTTCGTGGTGATGTCGAAGGCCAGCAGGCGGTTGCGGGTGAGCACCGTCTGGCTGTCGTTGTTGCGCGCCTGGGTGAACGAGCCACCAAGGATGATCGTGTTGCCGATCTGCGCGATCGAGTTCACCTGGCCGTTGAGCACGTGCGGCGTGCCGCTGACGGGGACGACCCCGACCAGCGACCCTTGCGCAGTGTCTGCCGACGCTCCCGGCGAGACGAGAAGCGGCGTCAATGCTGCGGTGAACATGACAAGCACGAGCGCAATGGCACGGCGCATGCCGAACCCCCCTGAATCCTGAATAACCCCACGAAAGAAGCCCCACCCCATGCACGAATCCCCACCCATGCACCGATTCAGGCTAACTCCGGCGTCGTCAGGAGCCAATGACCCAGACGGACTACCCCACCCGTCTCACTGGGGCGCCAGTCACTGAGGCGCCAGTCACTGGGGCGCCAGCACGATCGAGAAGGCAACCGCCCGCGAGACGCTCACGCTCGGTGTGGCTGTGAGGCCGCCCGCCGCCCCCGCGGGAACGGTCCCGTTGGAGTCGGCCAGGACTGAGCTGACCTTGCCCGTGCCGGTGCTAACACCGTTCGCGCGCCCGGTGACGTCGTTCGGCAGGGTCCAGGTCAGGCCGTCCGTCGACGACTTCTCGGCCCAGTAGCTCACCAGCCACGAACCCGCACCGGTGGTCTGGACCTCTGGGGTCGTCACCTGCGCTGTGCTGCTGTTCACGATGCTTGCCGCCGAGGACGCCACGGCGACGGCGCCGTGCTCGTTGCGGTAGGCGCCCAGCGTCAGCGTTGCCTTGGTGGTCGCCGACGTCGTCACCGTCGTGATCGTGCCGGCGTCGGCCGCCGTGGCGAGCCTGGTCCAGGCGCGTCCGCGGACTGTATTGCCGTCGACGCTCTGGACGACGGTCCAGCCGGCCGGGTCGGCGACGGTGGTGCTCGTCGCGTTCGTGGTCATCAGCAGCACCAGCCGGTCGCCCTCCTGGACCGTCGCCGGCACCGTGAGGGTGTGGTTGGTGCGGTTGCCACCCGTTGCCACCGACGCGACGTGCTGCACTGCCCCGGCCACGATCGTGAGGTCGCGCGCCTCCGTGTCGCTGGCGCTCCCGTCGGACACGGTCAGCGTCACCGGGAAGGTCCCGGCTGCGGCGTACGCGTGCTGGGGGTTCGCGCCGGAGCCCGTGCCGCCGTCGCCGAAGTCCCACGCGTAGGTGAGCGGCTCGCCGTCAGGGTCGCTGGACCCGGTCGCGTCGAACGCGCAGGCCAGCTGGGTGCAGGTCTGGGTGAACGAGGCGGTGGGTGCCTTGTTGACCCGCGTGACGGCGACGTCCTTCGTCGTCGCGGCGGAGTCGCCCTTGTCGGTGGTGACTGTCAGGGTGACCTGACGCGTGCCGCTGTCTGCGTAGGTGTGGCTGGGCGTTGCCCCGGACCCGGTCGAGCCGTCTCCGAAGTCCCAGGCGTAGCTCGCGATCTGGGCGTTGACTGCGCTGGAGCCGGTGCCGTCGAACTCGCACGTCAGGCTGGTGCACGCGAAGGTGTACGACGCCGTAGGCACCATGCCGGCTCCCTGGCCGTCGGCGCCCTGGAACAGGAACAGCGCTCGGGCGTACCAGTTGCGGCCGTCGACGGCCGGTCCGGACACCGTGACGTTGCTGCCCGCAGCCGAGCCGCCCGCGAGGGGGCCTCGCGTCCAGTCCATCCGGACGAGGTCACCGGCCTTGTTGGCGTAGTAGAGCTTGCCGTCGGCGACGAAGGCACTGCGGACCTGGCTGAACGTCACGCCGGCCACCGACCCGGTCGCGACCAGTCGCTGCGCGCCGATCACGTCGCTCTCGGCCGTGAAGTAGCGGTAGTAGAGGTTGTCGTCGGCGGACTTGGTGAAGTAGATGCGGCCGTTGTCGTAGAACATGCTCGTCGCCGCCTTGATGTCGTTGACCCAGTCGGTCAGCGGCGTGAGCTCACTGGCGGTGTCGACCGCGATGGCCGGGCCGTAGGTCGTGCCGTCGAAGCTCTGCTTGACGAAGGTCCCGTCGTTCCACGCGGTGTAGAGGTTGCCGTTGAGCATGAACGCGCCACGCACGGTCGACCACGGCTGTGCACCGGCAGGCGCCACGGAGTCGGCGCCGACCACTGAGCCGTCGTACGCGCGTGAGAGGAGCGGCGACGTAGGGGGACCTGGTTCGTTGCGCATGATCTCGATGCCGTTGATCAGCGGGAAGTTGGTCACCTGCCCGAGGTCGAGGTCGACGTTGCCGTCACTGGCGATCTGGAAGCTGCGCATCGTGCCGCGGTTGTTGCCGGTCGCCGCGACCACGTCGAAGTTCGTCAGGACCCGGGTGCCTTCGAGGTCGACGTTGAACCGGCGTTCGCCGACGCCGTCGGTGCCGTTGGAGCGGTTGGCGAAGTACAGGCGGACCTCGAGGCTGTCACCGGCGGTCACCGGGATGTTCCAGGACTGGTTGGGGCTCTGGTTGCGACCCACGATCTCGGTGGAGAAGATTGTCGACGGCGTGCCCGCGGGGACCGTCGCGTCGACCGAGCCGACGGCGGAGTAGGAGTTCCGGGTCAGGCCGGAGTTGTGGTAGCCGTTGCCGCTCGAGTCGGAGGACCAAACCGGCGTGCCGGCGATCTGCGGACCGCCCGCGTTCACCCGCAGCGCGGGCGTCGCGACATTCGGGCCTCCCAAGGGGTAGGCCAGGTAGACGTCGTTCGGCAGGTGGGTGTCGTGGATCGCCGGGAACTGCGTGCCGTTGTGGTGGGGCAGCAGCGCGATGCGACCGCGGTAGAAGTCCGCGCCGATCCGGTCGGTGTCCGAGGCGACCCAGAGGCCGTCGGCGGTGTGCAGGAAGTCGAAGACACCCACGCCGCGGGCGCGGCCGGGGTTCCACGAGAGTGGCAGGCCATTGGCCGGGTCCAGGGCTGCGATGCCGGGCCGCGAGACCGCGCCCTGGCCGGCGAAGTCGGCCGCGAACGCGTTGTTCTGCCAGCGGGCGTGGCCGCCTGTGTAGACGACCGAGTCAGTGATCTCGACGGCGTAGGTCGTGTCACCGCCGGTGTTGTTGATCCAGGAAGGGCGCACGTTGGCGCCGGTGGAGTGCGTCTCGAAGCGGGCCGTGCTGTCGCAGGCGATGCCGGCGCCGCCGTAGGCACCGGTGGTCGAGACGACGGCGAACTGCCCGTCGGGGGAGATGTCCACGTCGCGCATGTAGCTCTCGAACGACGTCGAGCAGCCCGCCTCATAGAACGTGGTGTGGAAGTCGGCGGGCACGGCGGTCGCGCCGGAGGTGTCGAGCAGGAACATCTGGTGCTGCTTGACACCGTTGAGGGTGTCGAAGTTGCCGATCGCCACGAGCCGGTCGCCGGAGGGCGTCAGGTCGATCTTGAGGACGGTCGTGGTGCCGCCGCGGTGCAGCCCCGCGATGGTGCCGCGGAAGAAGCTCGTCAGCGAGCCGGTCGTGGGGTTGAGCGTGGCGAGCCGGCCCTGGGTGGTGTTGGCGATGTTGGTGAACGCGCCGGCAACCCAGAGGCGGCCGTTGCTGAGCTTGAGGTCGGTCACCTTGCCGGCCACCGTCTGCGGCTTGAACGTCGTGACGACCGAGCCGTCAGCGACGCGCAGCTTCACCAGAGACCGGGCAGGGACGCCGCTGACGTTGCGGAAGTCGCCGCCGACCCAGATCGTCTGGCCGTCGCCGGTGGGGAGTACGACGTTGACGAGCCCATCCAGGCTCGGCACGAAGGTGGTGCTGATCTGCTTGGTGGTGATGTCGAAGGCCACCAGTCGGTTGCGGGTGAGCACCGTCTCGCTGTCGTTGTTGCGTGCTTGGGTGAACGAGCCGCCCAGGATGATCGTGTTGCCCACCTGCGCGATCGAGTTCACGTCACCGTCGAGCACGTGCGGCGTGCCGCTGACGGGGACCACACCCACCAGCGAGCCCGCCGGCGAGTCCGCGGCGGAGGGTCCTGCTCCCAGCAGGGGGCTGACCCCAACGGTGAGCATGACGACAACAGCTGTCATGGCGCGGCGCATAGCCGAACCCTCCTTGTTACGGTTCCCCCCCAGGCGAGAACCGCCCGAGCACACACGAGTCCCCACTCGTGGTGACGCCACCCTAGCGAAACGGAGGTTCGGGGCCAATGGCCCACTGGGGCTACCGTCGAGTGTGGTCGATCACGCCCGTGGGTGGTGGTCGGAGGCGATAATGGGCTACGCGACAGCGTGGTTTCCGCCGAATGGGCGGGGGTTGTCCGTTGTGTGGATGGGGGCCTAGACATGGTGACGGCGGTGGCCGAGCGCAGCGTCCGCGCGAGCGACCCCGCACCCGGTCGACGCCCGCTGCCGGCGCACTGGCCGTTCACCGCCCTCTTCCTCGGATTCCCGCTCTGGTGGCTGCTCGGACTCCGCACGGTCCTCCCGATGCTCGTGGTCGTGGTGATGCTGCTGCAGCTGTCCCGGCGCCGGGTGCTGCGGGTGCCGCCTGGCTTCGGCATCTGGCTCCTCTTCCTGGCCTGGGTCGCCATCGGCGCACTGGTGCTGTGGGCGGACGCGCCCGGTGCCGTGCCTGGCGGTGGGTCGTCGCGCACGCTCGTCTTCGCCTACCGGCTGGCCTGGTACACCGCCGCGACGGTGTTCCTGCTCTGGGTCACCAACCTCTCCGAGCGTGAGCTGCCCTCCTCGCTGGTGCACCGGCTGCTCGGCTTCATGTTCGTGGTGACGGCGGCGGGTGGTCTGCTCGGTGTGCTGCTGCCGGCGTTCGAGTTCACCTCGCCGTTCGAGATGATGCTCCCCCGCGGGCTGCGCTCGAACGCGCTGATCCAGTCGATGACGCACCCGGCGGCGGCCGACATCCAACGCGTGCTCGGCTACCTCCAGGCCAGACCCAAGGCTCCCTTCGCGTTCGCCAACTCGTGGGGCAGCAACCTCTCGCTGTTCCTGCCGTTCTTCGTCGCCGCCGCCTTCCTGCACGTACGGCGCAAGGGGGGAGTCGCCTCGGTGGTCGGCGGCGGGCTGGTCCTTGTGCTGGCTGCGATCCCGGTCATCTACTCGCTCAACCGCGGGCTCTGGGCGAGCCTGGCTCTCGGCGCTGCCGGCCTCGGCTTCCTGGTGCTGCGACAGGGCAGGATCCGGACCATCGCCGTCGCCGGAGTCCTGGCCCTGGTCGCCCTGGTCGCGTTCGTGGCCAGCCCGCTCGGCACCCTCTTCCAGGAGCGGCTGGACAACCAGCACAGCAACGACCGCCGCTCGCAGCTCCTGGTGCAGACGGTCACGAGCACCGCCTCCGGCTCGCCGATCGTCGGCTTCGGCAGCACCCGCGACGTACAGGGAAGCTTCGCCTCGATCGCGGGCGCCTCGACGCCGGACTGCCCGGCCTGCGGCGTCCCGCCGCTCGGCACACAGGGCCACATCTGGATGGTGATCTTCTCTCAGGGGTTCGTGGGCACGTTCCTCTTCCTCGCGTTCTTCGTGCTCGCCCTCACCCGATGTTGGCGATGTCGCACCCTTAACGAGACGCTGTGCACGTTCACGCTCGGCTTCTTCTTCCTCCAGCTCCTCGTCTACGACACCCTCGGCACGCCACTGATCACGGTCATGATCGCCTTCGGGCTCGTGCTGCGTGAACAGGCCACCGGCCGTACGACGGGCCGACCGCTCCCGATCCTGAACCGCACCGTCGACCGGGTGCGGGCGGGCGCGCCACTGTTCGTCGTCCTCATGGTGCTGGGCGCCATCGCCGGACTCGCGTGGTCCACCCGTCAACCGGTCGAGTACGTCGCGCGCACGGAGATCCAGCTGCGGCCCTACCCGACCTCCCTGGCCGAGGCGGTCCTCGACGACCCCTCCCCGAGCGAGTCGACGCTCGACACCGAGGCGGCGATCTTGGTGTCCGAGGCCTCTCTGGGCAGCGTGCAGGGCCCTGCGGACGTCGAGAGCCTGCGCGAGTCGATCCGCGTCACTGCCCCACCCAACACCGACCTGCTCGACGTCGAGCTGCGTTCGACGGACCGGGTCGAGGGCCAGCGGCTGCTGGCTCGGGTCGCAGACTCCTATCTCGAGCAGCGGGCACGCTACCTCTCGCAGCGACGGCAGCAGGTGCTGGCTATGCTTCGCGAGAGGCAGCGGCAGCTGCAGTCGATCGACGTTTCCGAGCTCCCGGTCGTTCGGCAGGAGTCCGTGGCCATCAAGGGGTCCTACCAGTCCCGCGAGGAGGCCGAGCTGGCCGTGGAGGCCGCGATCCTCCAGGTGGTGCTGACCCCCACGGCGGCCGGTGAGATCGTCCGCAACTGGGAGCCGTTCCGGGTTCCGCCCGAGCGCGCGGTCCCGGCCACCTCCGGCGCGGGTCTCGGCCTCGTGGCCGGCGCGGTCGTGATCGGGCTGGTGGCCGAACCCCTCCGACTGTGGCCACGACGTCCACGACGCAAGCAACGAAGTCCGAAAGGCGCACGATGAGCACCAGGTCCGAGACCGAGCCGAAGCCGGCGGTCGACGTCGTCATTGCGACGCACAACCGGCCCGAGCTTCTGCGGGTAGCGCTGCAGGCCGTTCTGCAGCAGACCTACGACGGGCTGATCCACGTCGTCCTGGTCTTCGACCAGACCGAGCCCGACCGGAGCCTGGTGGTCGACTCGGACAACCGCAAGGTCTCGGTGATCGCCAACACGCACACGCCGGGCCTCGCTGGAGCGCGCAACAGCGGCATCCTGGCCGGCGACGCGCCCTTCGTCGCGTTCTGCGACGACGACGACGAGTGGCTGCCGACCAAGGTGGAGCGCCAGGTGGCGGCCCTCCAGGGATCCTCGGCACTGACGGCCGTCACCGGCATCATCGTCAAGTACAGCGACCACGAGACCGCCCGCGTTCCCCGCCCCGAGGACATGGAGCTCGCCGCCCTGGTCCGCAACCGCGTGATGGAGGCCCACCCCTCCACGGTGATGGTCCGCCGCGACGCCCTGCTCGGGCCGATCGGGCTCGTGGACGAGGAGATCCCGGGCAGCTACGGCGAGGACTTCGACTGGATCATCCGGGCGGCCCAGGCGGGCGGCTTCGCCGTCGTACAGGAGCCGCTGGTCAAGGTGCTGTGGGGTCAGTCGCTGTTCTCTCGCAAGTGGCCCACGATCATCGACGCGATCGACTACGTCGTACGCAAGCACGGGGTCTTCCACGACGACCCGAAGGCTCTGGGCCGTCTCTACGGTCGCAAGGCCTTCGCGCTCGCGTCGCTCGGGCAGCGTCGCACCGCTCTGCGGCAGTCACTGGAGACCGTGAGGCTCAACCCGAAGGAGCGCCGCGCCTACCTCGCTGCGGCCGTGGCGCTGAGGCTGGTGTCCTCCGAGCGGCTGATGGCCATGGCGCACAAGCGGGGCCGGGGCATCTGACGATGGCAGGAGCTTCCAGCGAGGAGACGATCGACGCCTACCTCGGGACCGTGCACGACCTCTGGCCCGAGAGCGCGCCGCCGAAGCTGACCGGGCCCGGCGAGAGCGGCCGGACCGAGCTCGTCGTGCTGCCGTCTCGGCGGTCGCCCCGGCTCGTCGTACCCCGCGCGAACAGTGCGGGAGCGGCGCGGGCGATGCTCCGGTTCAGCAGCGGGCTGACCTACGCCGACACGGTCAAGCGGCTGGGCGTGGCCGCCGCGCTTCGGGCCCGGGTGCACCGGGTCTTCCCCGACCGCATCGCGTACGACGACCGCGGTCGCTCGCTCACGCGGCACCTCGAGGACGTGCTGGGTGAGCCTGTCGACGTCAGCCTGAGCCTTGGTCCGGCGCGCGCCAACCGCAAGCCCGTGCTGCAGGTCTTCGACCGCCGGGGCCGCAGCATCGCCTTCGCCAAGGTGGGCGTCACGGGCCTGGCCAAGACCCACGTGGCACGAGAGGCGGAGTCGCTGGAGGCCCTGGCGCAGCACGACCTGCCGGCTGAGCTCGACGTGCCGCGCACGCTGTCCTACGGCGACTGGGACGGCATGCTCGTGCTCGTGATGACAGCCCTGGAGACCTCGCCCAGGCAGCGGCCGAGCCGGCAGTGGAGCCCGCCGACGGACACCATGCTCGCGTTCGCGCGATCCTTCACCGCCGACGGCCGCCCCCTCGACCAGGGCCCCTGGTGGGACTGGGTGGATGCGACGCCGGCGCTGGTCAGCGACCCGGCGACACGAGACGCGCTGCGCTCGGCGCTCGACGCGCTGCGCAGCCTCGCCGCCGACCGGGAGCTCGAGATCGGGGCCTGGCACGGAGACTGGACGCCGTGGAACCAGAGCAGGCTGGGCGGGCGGCTGCAGCTGTGGGACTTCGAGCGCTTCGAGCAAGGGGTGCCGGTCGGCATCGACCTCGCGCACTACGGCGTCAACGCCGTCGTACGCCGGGACGGGCTGAGTGTGGAGTCCATCCGCGCGGGCATCGACCTGGCAGGGCTCACCGGCGACCCGGTCGTGGCCGGCGCCTACCTCGCGGCGATCGTCTGCCGCTACCTGCGCTCCGCCGAGGGTGAGCTCGGCGACCTGATCGTGGACCGCGGCCGCCTCTCGCTGGCGGCCCTGACCGGCCTCGTCGAGGCCTGAGCCCTGGAGGACAACCCCATGCCCGGTCTGCGATCGGTCACCCGCCGGATCAGGGACCTCTCACCTGCCCCGGTGCTTCGGCTGCTGCGCGCGCTGGTCCGGCTGTTCGGCACCGCCACCGCCCGCTGGCGGATGGACCCCTCGTTCGTCATCGTGGGAGCGCAGCGCGCCGGCACGACGTCGCTGTTCCGCGCCCTGAGCGGTCATCCGTCCGTCGTACGTCCCACCCAGGCCAAGGGCATCGGCTACTTCGACCTGAACTACGCCCGCGGTCGCCGCTGGTACCGCGGGCACTTCCCGTTGCGCGTGGTCGCGCGGTTCGCCGCCCAGGGGACTCCGTTCGCCTTCGAGAGCAGCGGCTACTACCTCTTCCACCCCGCGGTCCCCGGACGCATCGCCGCTGACCTGCCGGGCGTCAAGGTCGTGGTGATGGTGCGCGAGCCCGTGGAGCGCGCCTACTCCGCACACCGGCACGAGCTGGCACGTGGGTTCGAGACCGAGCCGTTCGAGCAGGCCGTCGAGCTCGAGCCGTCGCGCACCGAGGGGGAGGCGGCCAGACTCGTCGCTGACCCGTCGTACGAGAGCTTCGAGCACCGGCACCACAGCTATCTCGCGCGCAGCCGCTACAGCGAGCAGATCCAGCGCTACGTCGACGTGCTCGGCGCCGACCGGGTCTACGTGGTCGACGCGGACCGGTTCTTCGGCGAGCCCGAGGTCGAGCTCGCCCGGCTGCTCGCGTGGCTCGGGCTCCCGCAGTGGCGGCCGGAGACCTTCGAGCAGTGGAACGCCCGCCCCAAGAGCGGGTCGCTCGCCCCCGAGCTCATGGAGAAGCTGCGCGACCACTTCGCGCCGTACGACGAGGAGCTCGCCCGGCTGATGGGGCGCACGCCGTCCTGGCGCGAAGACCGTTAGCCGAGGACGCCCAGCAGCTTGTCGACCACCCGCTCGGCCGCCCGGCCGTCCTCGAGCGAGCAGAACCGCTGCCGGAACGCCGCGTAGCGCGCCGCGTGCGTCGCGGTGACCCGCGCCAGGTCGGCGACGACGTCCGCCACCTCCTCGGTGGTCGCGGTCACCGGGCCGGGTGCCCAGTCGTCGTAGTCGAAGTACATGCCGCGCACGTCGTCGCGGTAGAGCTCGAGGTCGGGCGCGAACAGCACGATCGGCTTGCCCGTCACCGCGAAGTCGTAGACCGCGGAGGAGTAGTCGGAGATCAGCACGTCGGCGGCAAGGTAGAGAGCCGAGACGTCAGCCACGGCGTTGCCGTCGACGACGAACCGGCTGTCCAGGTAGTCCTCAGGCGTGCTGACGTTGGAGTGCATGCGCGACACCAGCACCGTGCCCTCAGGCACCAGCTTCTCCAGCAGCGCGGCGTCGAGACGAGTGTCGAGCACGAACTGGCCCGACTCCGCGCGCTCGTTGTCGCGCCAGGTGGGGACGTAGAGCAGCACCTGCGCGTCGGGTGCGATGCCCAGCTGCTCGCGCGTGCGCCGACGGATCTCGGGTGCCACGGGAGAGCTGAGCACGTCGTTGCGGGGATAGCCGGTCTCCCAGACGGGGCCGTCGTAGCGGAAGGCGCTGCGGAACATCTCGGTGCACGCCGCGCTGGGGGAGACGAGGTAGTCCCACTTGGCGACGTCACGGTCCATGCGTGCCAGGTGGGTCTCGGCGTCGTAGGCGGGAGCCCGCTCGTCGTGCCCGATCAGCTTGAGCGGCGTGCCGTGCCAGACCTGGACGTAGGTGAGCCGCGGTCCCTTGACCATGTGCCGGGACACGATGTCGTTGCAGAACAGGACGTCGGCGGTGAACAGGTCCTTGAAGTACGCAGGCGTGTGGCGCGCCACGGTGCGGACGTCAGCCGGGAAGAGGAGGGGGTCGGAGCCGACCCAGAGCCTGCGCCACGACGGGCGCACCTCGGCGAGCCGTTCTGAGACTGCTGCGGGGCTGTCGGAGTACTTCCCCCGCCAGCTCTCGAACAGCACCTTCGGGCGCGACCTCACCGGGCTGGCTCCTTCGTCGATCGGTTGAGCCGGCGGCCGACCAGGCTCCTGAACACGCCGAGCATGAGCTGGCGTCGCCCGAGCCAGAGCGCTCCGGCGTAGGCCGCGAGGCACACCACGGCAGCACCCGCGGTCCGCCACGCATCGGGCTCGCTGAACGCGGACAGCGCTGCCATCGGCAGACCCAGGCACACAACGCCGGCGGCGGCCACGACGGCGGCCGAAGCGCCGAAGCTGACGACGTGCAGAATCACGCGCGCCTGGATGAATGCCAAGGTGCACTTGGTCAGCACCGCCACGCCCCAGGCCACGGCGGCGCCGCTGATGCCCCACTGCGGGATCAGCACGAAGCACAGCGTCAGGTCGATGGCCAGTGCCAGCAGGCTGTTGAGCAGCGAGAGCCGGCTGTGGCCGGACATCAGCAGCAGCGTGTCGGCGGAGCCCGAGGCGACGGCCAGCATCATCGAGCCCGCCATCACCATGACGACGAGCTCGCCGTCGTCGCCGTAGCCGGAGCCGAAGAGGCCCAGGTAGACGACCGGCGAGCAGCCGACGACCAGGTAGAGCGGCCAGGAGACGGCCATCGCCCACGCGGCGGAGACGCGGTAGACCGTGCTCAGCACGGCGTGCTCGTCCTCGTTGACCAGCAGCTCGGTGAACTTGGGCTGCAGCACCTGCTGGATGGCCTGGGCGGCCACCTGGCCGAGCGCCACGAACCTGGTCGCGGCCGTGTAGAGCGCTGCGTCCTTGGGCGAGAGCAGCGCCGCGACCAGGACGATGTCTGCCCGCTGGATCGCCATCTGGGAGATGCGGGTGATGGCCCGCGGCCAGGTGAACGACCAGAACTCCCGGCGTACGTCGGCGTACGGCGTCACGGGAGTCGCCTCGGCAGACAGCACCCCGCGCCGTCGGAGCAGCCGGAGGAACATCACGCCGGACACGGAGGAGGCGACGACGTAGGGGATCACCCACGACGTCGTCAGGGCGATGGAACCGGCTCCGGCGAGGCCGACCGCGGTCGCGAGGGCCGGCTGCGCAGCGGAGCGACCGATGCTGTCGACCTTGGCGGTGGGACCCATCCGACCGAAGGCGCGGGTGCCGGCCAGGGAGAGGTTGTTCAGGGCCACGAACGGGAGGCACGCCGCCAGCACGCGCAGCATCGTCGGGCCGTCGTTCTCGGCGACGCCGATCGCCTCGGCCACCGGCTCGGCAAACGCGAAGAGCGCGACCGCGAGGACAACCGCAAGGGTCAGCGACGACCGGAAGGCGACGCGTACGACGTGGCGCAGGTCGCCGACGCGGCCCAGCGACTCGAAGCGCAGCATGAAACGGGCGAGGCCGGTCTCGGTGCCCAGGGAGGACAGCGCGACCAGGAGGAGCAGCACGGACGTGACGGCGAAGAACGTGCCCGCGGCGTCGGCCGAGAAGTAGTTGGTGACCACGAGGACCAGCGCGAACCCGGCCACCGCGGAGACGGTCGCTCCGGCGAGGCTGATCGCGCCGCCGCGTGCCACGGTCGTGAGGTGGCGACGGGTGTCCTGCCCGGTGGAGCTGTCAGCCGCGTCGGTCATCCCCGACTTCGCCTGTGCTTGTGCTCGACGAACACCACGCCCAGCAGCCCCCTCGACGAGCCGGCCTCGAAGTCGATGAGCCCGGCGACCTCGCCGAACGTCGCCTCACCTTGGCGGACCTCCGCCAGGACCGGGCCGGCGAGAGCGGCGAGCTCGCGCGAGCGGGTGTGGTGCACGCTCCCGGTCACGACGAGGAGGACGTCGGAGTCGCGCTCGAGCTCGTCGAGCAGCGCGGACATCGCCTGGCTGACGAGCAGGTCGTCGAGGCCGGGCGCGACCTTGCCGGCTGGCAGCACGTGCAGCCGGTGCTCGACGTCGACGAGGACCTCACGCCACGGCTTCAGCTGGGCAAGGCACTCCGCCAGGCCGTGGCGGCTGGTCAGCCCGAGCAGGTGGCTCGGCCCCTCGGCGTCGCCGACAGCGGCGTCGACCACGATCGTCCGCAGGCCGGTGCGGGCGAACGCGAGCGCGAGGCCGAGAGCCGCGGAGGGGACCTGCCCCGGGTTGCCGGCCGAGGCGACCATCAGGCGGGACGGTGCGCCGTCGGCCTCGTAGATCACCGCAGCACGCAGGTTGCGGAACTCGGCACCGAGCACGAGGTCCTGCGTCTCGTGGTCGTGCATCGCGTCGTTGACCATGGACACCGCGCTGCCCGGCAGCGTGGCCATCAGACGGGGGCCGATCGCGGCGATGTCCTCGGCGTGGGTCACGTGGCGGGTGTTGCGCGCCCGGAAGACGGCCACAAGCAGACCGAGAGCGACCCCGAGCACGCCACCCATGCCGGCGTACAACGGCGGGCCGGTGAGGGAGCGCTGGAAGTCGGCGGAGCTCGGCGTGACCACCTGGCCGGGGTAGGTCGAGGAGACACGGGACTCCGACAGCTGCGTCTGCAGGACGACGAGGTAGGCGGTCAGGGCGTCGATGCGCTGCCGCAGCAGGGCCTGCTGGCCACCAGTGGCCGCGGTGACGTCACGCACCAGCTCCTGCAGCTGACGCTCGGCCGTCTGCACCTGCTCCTGGATGCGCGTCACCTGGGTGTTGACCGCCGACTCGGCACGGTTCTGCCGGAAGGCGAGGAAGCTCTCAGCGAACAGCTGGGCACGGTCGACGGCGCGCGCCTTGGTGGTGGCCTGGTAGGTGATCTTGATCAGCTGCGTGTTGGGTGGCACCTCGGCCTTCAGGCCCTTGAGAACGCCGGTGATCGTGGCGCCGCCGCCCTCTGCCTCGGCCACCGCACCCGCCACCTCGTCGGAGCCCACCAGCTCGGCCTCCGTGAGGAGGTTGAGCAGGTCGTCGCCTCGGCCGCCGGGAGTGAACGCGTTGCCGGAGACGGGCGTCACCAGGATCGTGGCGGTGGCCGTCGTCGCGTCGCTGCGCAGGCTGCCAGCCACGCCGCCGAGCACCGCACCGATCAGCGTGAGCGCCACGACCCACTTGAGGGACCCCCGGAACAGCGCGGCGGGCGCAGCGCCACTTGCGGCGGTGCCGAGCGCCTCGTCAGCCATGGTCGATCCCCTCAGTGATCAGGACTTCAGTGGAGAAATGTGGTTGAAACGAAGCCTACCGACCGGCGGGGCGCCGCTTGATGAAGCTCTCCACCGACTTGCGGTCGGAGACCGGCACTACGGACTCGTCGAGGAAGTCGCCGATCGCCATGAACATGATGATGCTCTCGGACTCGTCGATGTCGAGAAGCTCCCGGACCGCCAGTTGTGCCTTGTGGTAGAGGCAGGCGTTGAGGGGGACCGCGGCGAGACCCTCGTGCTCCAGGCCGTACATCACCGACATCGCGAACAGACCGCCGTCGACGAAGGACTGGTTGCGCTCCACCGGGCTGAGGAAGGTGTGGTTGGACACCGTGATGCACAGCAGGACCTCGGGCATCTGCGGGTAGCCGAAGCCGCGCTGATGCCTCAGCACCTGGGCGGCGAGCTCCTTGTCCTCGGTCCAGTAGACCCTCCAGCCCTGTCTGTTGCACACCGACGGGGTCTTCTCGGCGGCGCGGAGGGCGTTGATCACCTTGTTCGTGTCGATCGGGTTGCCCGAGAACTCGCGCACGCTGCTGCGACCGTAGGCCAGCTCGAAGAAGCTCTTCTCGGAGTTGTGCAGCTTGTCGGCCTTGCGGATGACCTTGGTGCCTGCCGCGTCGTACACGACGTCGGAGACGAGGAACTCGGAGTCGATGATCTCCCCGAGGAAGGAGACGTCGAACTCGTGCTTGGCGTGCAGCTCCTGGTAGCGCTGGATCACGCCCAGCCCCTGCTGGTAGGCGAAGAGCGTCCGGTCGTAGCCGGCCGTGTGGTAGACGACCATCGCGTCGTTGAGGTTGGACAGCGCCTTCTTGCCGAAGCCGAGACGGATGTCGCGGTTGCGTGAGAGGCCCTTCTCCAGCGCGTGGACGTTGTACATGATCCGGGACACGACCTGCTCGTAGCCGTCGTCGAAGATCGAGAACGACGCAGTGCGCGAGAAGCGGCTGATGTCCTTCTGGGCCAGGTAGCGCAGCCGGATCTTCTGCAGCTGACGCTTGGTCGACTGCTTCGTGCGTGTGGTGTTCAGCTTCACTGCGGGTCCCCCTGCAGGATCGTGGTGCGCAGGTAGTCGAGCGACCTGGTGCGCTCCTTGTCGAGCGTCTTGCGCACGGCGGCGTGGTCGACCGCGTTGCCCAGCGTCTCCTCGAGCTGCCCGAGGTCGTCCAGCCGCTGCGAGGCGAGGCCGAAGAGGTCCAGGAGGTAGCCGAGCTTCTCCTCGTTGCCGTAGCCGTGGCCGACGCTGCGACGGATTATCGTGCCGAACGGACGCTCGTTGATGATCGAGAAGATCGTGCCGTGGAACGTGTCGGTGATGATCGCCTCCGCGTCGCGGAAGTAGGCCAGCAGCTCGAAGGGGTTGCAGTCGACGAAACGGTCGCAGCACTCCTGCACGCCCCCGAAGCACAGGATCTCGACACCGGCGCGACGGGCGTAGGCCCTGATGAGCTCGTTCTCGTCGTGCCCGAGCCGACCGCCGTAGCCGTAGACGATGATGTAGCGGCCGTCGTGCTGGCGCTCCTGCGGGATCCTGCCCTCGCGGGCCATGAACTCGTAGGCCAGCACCGGGTCGACGTTGATCGAGGGCACCCGGCCGGTCAGGGCCTCGATGATGCGGCTGGAGTTGGCGTCGCGCACGGAGATGGCCGCGAACCGCGAGAGGTCCGCCTCGAGGTCGTCGCGGATGCCGAACGCGTCGATCTTCTCGAGCGTGGTGTTGCCGAAGGACGCGGCGTAGGAGATCACCTGCCTGGCCGGCGACGCGTGGCCGAACAGGTCGCGCGAGTAGCCGACGTTGGTGTTGTCCTGCACGCAGTTGAAGACCTCGTCGCTGCCGATGACCTGGAGGTCCAGCCGGAGGTCGTGGTCGGCTTCGCGGGTGATGCCCAGGTCCGGGAAGTAGCGCGAGCCGTAGCTCCTCTTGTGGTTGAGGAATCGGAGCTTGTCGGAGAGCCGGGCGTCGACGGCGTTGTACTCCCGGACCTTGGAGACCAGGCGGCCGAGCTTGGAGGCGGGTGGTCGTGCGCCGTCCTGCTTGACCAGGATCTCGCCGGGGCGGTAGTCGACGAAGCGGACGCTCACGTCGTTGGCCGCGTCCTCGATCAGGCGCAGCAGGCCGTAGCCCTGCAGCGAGGATCCGTAGTTGTGGATCCGCTGCATGGTCATGACCCCGACCTGCTTCACGCTGGACAGCTCCCCGATTTTCGACACGTCCTGACGACCCCTAGGGAGCAATGGTAAGGACCGAAAGGGGTCGGTGAGGCGAGAGTGACCAGATTGAGCCGGTCAGAGGGCAGGGGCCCGGGCCAGCGCCGAGGCGAAGGCACGGCGCTTCGTGTCCGTCGAGAGGGACCAGTCGGTGGTGCTGTTGAGCGTGGTGTTGAAGTAGCTGAACGCCACTCCGCCGTTGTTGGCCATCTGGTCGTAGGTCCGCTGCATCCACTGCGGGTCGTCGGTCGAGGCCTTGTGTGAGTAGCCGGTCTCCGCGAGGCCCCACGCCATGCCCTTCTTGCGGGCGAACGCCTGGAAGGGCTTGAAGTAGCGGCCCACGAAGTCGGTGTGCTCGGTGACGATCCGGCCGTCCTTCGGGGCGCCGTAACGCTCGTAGACGTCGAAGCCGGCGATGTCCACCTTGGTGCTGGGCCAGAGCTTGTCGAGGTGGTACTGCTGCGGGCCGTAGAGGTTGTTCCAGCCGGTCAGCACGATCGAGAACCCGACGTTGTCGGCCGAGCGCACGATCGGACCCAGCCGGTTCTGCATCCGGGTCCAAGCGGCGATGTCGCCCTCGCCCTCGGGCTCGTGGTGGAACGCGAGCCACACGGGGCCGTCGACGCGGTCCAGGCGTGCGACCAGGTCGCGCGCCCAGGCGTCCCCCGCCCCGGCGGCCATCTGCTCCCAGGAGTGGGGAAGCTTGAAGCTCATCCACGGGATGCGACGCATCGACGCGTCGGTCGTCGCCATGCGGACGGCCGAGGAGACCTGGCTCCCGGACCAGTAGGAGCGCCGTACGCCGAGCGCGTGGCCCATCGAGCGCTCCCAGGACGTCGGGTCGGTGTTGGAGCCGTATGCCGCACCGAGCAGGGTGCCGCACGCGGGGATGCCCCTCGTGGACAGCGTGCAGCCGTTGGTGAGCTTGCGGACCCCGGTCGAGGGTTGCGGGGTGCTGGTGGGCGTCTTGGGGGTCGCGCCGCCGGGCGTGCTCGTCGGCTTGCCCGTAGGCCGGGGCCGCACCGAGGGAGTGCCCGGTTGCGCCGGACCGGTCGGCGTCGCGGAGGGGGAGGTTGTCACACCGCCAGGTCCCGGGGTTGCCTGCGGGCCGGCGCGCCTCCGCTTCTCGGGCCGGCCCTGTCTCTCCCCGAGGTCCTGCTCGGCATCGTCGGGCTGCGGCGGGGTGGCGCGGTCGTCGATGTCGCCGCCGGTCGACTCCTGGTCGTCCCGGACGTCATGGCGCGAGCTCGTGGTGACGCCCAGAACGAGCGCGCAGATGAGAAGGGCGACTGCGAGGATCCGTTTCAGAGCAGCCTCCAAGGCCGTGTGTCCGGTGCCCCCCGCACGTGTCCCGCGTCACTATAAGTGATCTGGCGAGTCTCGATGCCGCCTCGGCCGGCGCACCGGTCAACAGCACCGGTCAATGCACCGGCCGGCCGTCTCACCACGCGCACACATACGTCCGACTATGGGTGAGATTGACTATGTAGACCCGGTTGGAGTGCGCGTAGGATGGTTTCTGCTTCGGGGGGCCGGAGCACAAAGCTCCCGAGGGGGGAACATTCTGTGAGGCGCAAGTTCGCGCGCGGTCTTGCCGCTGTCCTGTCGCTGGTCGTCGTGGGCGGCGGAGTCCTGCCTGCCATCGCGGCCGACAACCTGGTCCAGCAGCAGGCATGGGATAAGACACCTCATGTCCGTCGTGGCGGCGAGGGTTCCGGTCCTAGCGGTACGGGCTCCGTCCGGGCGATCGCGCAGGTCGGCGACAAGATCGTGCTCGGAGGCGACTTCGACGAGGCGCGGCCCTACGACTCGGGCAGCTTCCTCGACCGCGACGGGCTCCTGGCTTTCGACCGCACCACGGGTGCGCTGGAGCCCCTGAGCCTGCCGATCAACGGCATCGTCAACACCCTGCTCCCCGCAGGCGGCAACCGCGTGTTCGTGGGTGGTGACTTCACCATCCAGGTCGGGTCCAGCACCCGCTCCGACCTCATCCTGGTCGACCTTGCCGCCAACACGGCCGTAGCCAGCTTCAACTCGGGCTTCGCGCCGGTTCCCGGCAACGGCCAAGGCGTCGTCAAGGACCTCAAGCTCGCCAAGGGCCGGCTCTGGGTCGCCGGCACCTTCACCCACGTGCAGGGCTCGCCGCGCAAGGGCCTGACCACGCTCAACCCGACGACCGGCCAGCGCAGCGACTTCTCCAAGATCGTCGCCGCCGGCACGTTCAAGGGCGGCACGACCGGTGTCGAGAAGATCGACGTCACGCCCGACGGCCGCCGGCTCTTCGCGATCGGCAACTTCACCTCGATGGGGGGCGTGGCGCGGGTCCAGTTCGCCGCCCTCGACATCAACGGCACCGCGGCCGCTCTCGCGAACTACCGCGTGCAGTCGTTCCAGGCGCCGTGTCCCTGGGTCGGCAACAGCTACCCCACCGACCTCGACATCTCCCCTGACGGGGCCTACCTCGTCGTCACCACGACGGGCGCAAAGGGCGCCGAGACCTCGCTGTGCGACAGCATCTCCCGCTTCGAGACCGGCGCCAGCGGCGTCAACGTGCGCCCCTCCTGGGTCGACCACACCGGCGGCGACTCGGTCACCGCGGTCGAGATCGCCAACGGCATCGTCTACATCGGCGGGCACTTCCGCTACCTCAACAACCCGCACAGCGACATCGGCGAACAAGGCGAGACGATTCCGCGCGACGGGGCGGTCGCCCGCGAGGCGCTGGCCGCGCTGGACCCGGCCAACGGGATGCCGTTGGACTGGAACCCGACGCGCGAAGGCGGAGTCGGCGTCTACGACTTCCTGCGCAACGACCAGGGCCTCTGGATCGGCTCCGACACGACCGAGATCGGCACCCCCGAGACCACCCACGCGCGGATCGCGCTGCTGCCTTCAGGCAGCCTGCCCGTCCCGGTGCAGAGCGCCAAGACGCTGCCGGCCGGCGTCTACGTCACCGGCGCCCACACCCTGCAGGCCGACCCGCGAGTGCTCTACCGCGTCGATGCTGCCGGCGGCCGGGTCGCGGCGGCGAAGGGGATCTCCTGGGCCTCGGACACCGACGGGTCGCCGAGCGCCCACCGCCGCCCCGGACCCAAGGTCAAGAAGCGCGGAGCGCTCTCCTACCGCGCGAGCAACGTGCCGGCGGACACCCCGGCCACGATCTTCGCGGCGTCCCGGCTGGGCACCAAGAAGCGCCCGGACCAGTCCTGGAACTTCCCGGTGGCCAAGGGCAAGCCGGTCGTCGTGCGCCTCTACTTCGCCAAGCCGTGCAAGTGCAAGGGCATCGGCAAGTGGCGGCAGCGGGTGACGATCGAGGGCAAGCGCAAGATCAAGAAGCTCAATATCGCCAAGGCGGCCGGCAACAAGACCGGCATCCTGAAGAGCTTCACGGTCACCCCGACGAGCTCCAACCTCGACGTCGATCTCAAGGGCCTGAAGGGTCGGAGCTACCTGGCGGCGATCGAGGTTCTCAGTGCCTCGCCCGTCGCGCCGCTCACCCAGCCACTGCTACGCCGCACCGCCAACGTCACTCCGGCGTTCGGGTCGCTGTCCGCGCGCAACATCGCCGGGCGCAACTGGGCGACCTTGCGGGGGGCGTTCATGCTCGGCGGTCTGCTGTACACGGCCTGGGCCGACGGCTCGTTCACCAGGCAGACGTTCAACGGCAGCACGGTCGGAGCGGCAGTGCCGGTCGCCGGGCAGGACGCCATCGAGACGCTCGAGTCCTGGAAGGACGACATCAAGGCGGCGACGAGCCTGTTCTACGACCAGGGCCGGATCTACTTCACGCTTCCCGGCTCGACGCTGCTGCACTACCGCTACTTCACCCCCAGCACGATGCTCGTGGGTGCGACGCGCTACGCCGCGGCAGGGAGCACGTCACAGATCCCGTTCCAGTCGTTCCGCGGTGCGTTCCTCTCGGGGAGCAAGCTCTACTGGGCGGGCAACGACGGCGCACTCCGCAGCGCGACCTGGCTGCGCTCCGGTCCGGTCGGCCTTCCGGTCGCGAGCACGGCGCGCGTCGTCTCGGGCACCAACGTCGACTCGAACTACTGGTACGGACGCGTGCTGTTCCTCGCCCCGTGACGCGCTTCACGTGAACACGTCGCAGAACTGACCCGATCGGGCCATGGTCCGAATTGTGACAAGCACCGTATATTGTTCGTGACGACGACAAGTCGTCCGCGTCGCAGTGGGGACTTCGACGCAGTGGGGTTCGGTGGGGGTTTTTCTAGCACGCGTTGTTCGGGTGGGGCCGGCGACGTCGTGGGTTGTGGGGACTCCCTCCCTGTAGATGTGGGGGTTTGCTGCTCATGGGGGTATCTGTGGGGGCGTCGGCGGCGTCGTTGGGGACGCACGCCGCCGAGGTCCGAGTCGGCCCGTTCCGGGTGCTCGACGCGACCGCGCGCGAAGCGGTCGACAGAGTCGTCGAGCTGGCGGCGAGGCCGCAGTTCCGTCCGGTGACCGTCTTCGCGCTTCACGTCGGTGGGCTCAACCACCGACACGAGGCGCAGTTCGTCGACGCGATGCGTGACGCCGACCTGGTGCTCGCCGACGGCGGCTCGGTCGTCTGGCTGGCGAAGCTCGCCGGGGCGACCAGCATCGAGCGCGCGCCGACGACCGACGTCGGCTGGGACATCCTGCGCGGGCTGCGTGAGCGCGTCGGCAGGCGAGTCCGGGTCGCCCTCGTGGGCGGGCCGGTGGGTCTGGCCGAGCGTGCCGCGCAGGAGCTCGAAGCAGGTGTCGACGTCGAGGTCGTCTCGATCCAGCACGGCTTCCAGAGCGACTGGACAGAGCCCCTTCGTCACGTGCGCGAGGCGAAGCCCGACATCACTGTCGTCGGACTCGGTGCGCCGCGCGAGATGACCTGGTGCCAGGACTGGCACAACCACCTGCCCAACGGCGTCGTCCTGACGTGCGGTGGTTGGTTCGGGCACCTGGTCGGTGACGAGCGCCGAGCGCCGAAGCCGTTGCGTCGTTCGGGGCTGGAGTGGATCGCGCGCGTCGCACAGGACCCGACTCGCCTCGGTCCACGCTATGCCCGCGGAGTGGCGTCCACGCTGTCGGTGGCCGGCACCATCGCACGCCAGCGTCAGCCGATCGACTGACCACGACTAACCTCACCACCTCTCGGGCAGGATGACCCCGTGCTGATGCGTGCGGTTCCCTTCGTCCTGCTCACCCTGCTCCTGGTCGGTGGCTGTTCGTCCGACGACGACGATGGGGTCGCTGAGGCTCCACCCGAGCTCGGCCTGTCCTTCGACGGCTCCTCTCTCGTCAGCGACGAGGGGAGGGGCAGCGAGCCGGTCGAGGTCGCGGCGGTCGAGGACTTCGGGGGCGCGATCGAGCCGACCGAGTCCTCCGACGGTTCGACCGCCGCGCGCTTCCCGGCGTTCGCCCAGGACGACCCGCCGCTCGCGGTGCTCACGGTCCGGGCGACCGGCCAGGACTTCCTCTCGCCGGGCACCGACGAGTTCGCCTACGGCGTCGACTTCTCCGTGGACGACGAGTCCGAGGGCGGCGTGGACAACGGCAACAACCTGATGCAGCGCGGCCTCTTCGGCGAGGGAGCGCAGTACAAGCTCCAGCTCGACCACGGCAACGTCTCCTGCCGGGTGACGGGCTCCGAGGAGGAGCTGGTCGTCGAGGCGCCCGACGCGGTGACGCCTGACACGTGGTATCGCGTGCGGTGCGCAGTCGGCGGCAAGGGCTTGACCGTGCGGGTCGCCAAGCTCGACGACGGCAAGCCGGGGGACTGGAAGTCGGCCACCGCCGAAGGTGACCCGGGCGAGGTCAGCTTCGGGGATGACGTCCCGGTCTCCGTCGGCGGGAAGATCTCACCTGAGGGGCAGGTCGTGCCGAGCAGCCCCGACCAGTTCAACGGCGCGCTGGACAACGTCTACTACGCCCGGCTCAGCTGACCGGAAGTGGACCACTCCAGCGGGGCATTACTGGCTCTGCCAATGGGGCCAATCACGCCTCATGCTTGAGGTGTGACCAGCACTGTCGATGCCACTGCCCAGCACACCACCCTCTCGGTCCCGCAGGGGGCCGCCCTCACCATCGGCGCCGTGCTCGGCACCGGCGTGATCTCGCTGCCCGCTCTCGCCGCCGACCTCGCAGGACCGGCTTCGATCGTCGCGTGGGCGCTGCTGGTGGCGCTGTCGGTGCCGCTGGCGTTCACCTTCGCAGCTCTGGGCTCGCGCTACCCGGACTCCGGCGGCGTCTCCACCTATGTACGACGTGCGTTCGGTGATCGCCTGGCCACCGCCGTCGGCTGGTGCTTCTACTGGTCGATCCCCGTCGGTGCTCCCGCCGCCGCCCTCTTCGCCGGCAACTACGTCGCCGACACCGTGGGTGGGGGCCGCGACACGTCGTACCTGATCGGAGGGGTGCTGATCCTGGTGGTGGCGGTGATGAACTGGTTCGGCCTCCGGCTCTCCGGGCGAGTGCAGCTCGCCCTGGCCGGCGTACTCGCCGTGCTCCTGCTCCTGACCACGATCGCGGCCCTGCCGCACGCCGACTGGGGCAACCTGACGCCGTTCGCGCCGCATGGCTGGTCGGCCATCGGCCCCACAGCTGCCCTGCTGGTCTGGGGATTCGCGGGTTGGGAGGCCGTCACCTCTCTCGCCGGCGAGTACCGCAACCCGGCCCACGACATCCCGCGTGCGACCACCATCGCCGTCGTGGTCGTGGGGGTTCTGTACCTCGGAGTGGTCGGCGCCGCGCTGCTGGTGCTCGGCAGCGCAGCAGGCGAGTCGCGGGCGCCGCTGGCAGACCTCCTCGCCATCGGGCTGGGTGAGCCCGCCCGCGCGGTCACGACGGTCGTCGCCCTGCTGCTGACGGTCGGCGCGATGAACGCCTACTACTCCGGCGGCTCCAAGCTCGGTGCGGCGATGGGCCGCGACGGCTCGCTTCCGGCCTGGTTCGGGCAGGGCAGCGCCGCCGGTCAGGTGCCTCGCCGGTCGCTGTCGGTCATGCTGGTGCTCGGCCTCGCCTCGCATGTGGTCTGCTACGTCTTCGACGTACCGCTGAGCGGGCTGGTGCTCGTCACGACCGGCTCCTTCACGCTGGTCTACGTCGTGGGCACCGCAGCCGCCTGCCGGCTCCTGCCTGCCGGCCGCGCTCGAGTGCTCGCCTTCGTCTCCTTCACCTCGGTGCTCGCGCTACTGGTCGTCAACGGCCTGCATGTGATGTGGGGAGTGGGCATCGCCCTGGCGGGGCTGGCCTATGCGGCCACGAAAGCGCCCGCCCAGCCGGTCAGCGTCCTCCAAGGGTCGGCGTCCAGCACGGTCGGGCCGTGACAACAGCGGGCGACGGGGCGACGATGAGGTCAGTCCGCCCAACCACTGCAGGGAGGTCCGATGCTCTTCCACATCACCCAGGTGCACACTCCGGAGCTGTGCCCCAAGAACGAGGGTGGCTCCAACTCGCTGTACAACGCCAACGTCGAAGGGCTGACGTTGATCGGTCGCTACGGCGCCAACGCGGAGCACACCCTCTTCTACGTGGTGGAGGCTGACGACGTAACCGCGATCCACAAGTTCCTCTGGCCCGGCTTCCAGCGGTGCACGAGCACCATCACCCCGGTGAGCGAGGAGCCGGTGCCCAAGGACTGACCGGTGCTCAGGCGTCGTCCGGGAACGGGATGCCCGTCGCGGAGTGGCAGCGGTAGCCGTTGGGGTTCTTGTAGAGGTACTGCTGGTGGTAGTCCTCGGCGTAGTAGTACGTCGGCGCCGGCTTGACCTCGGTCGTGATGGGGCCGTAGCCCTTGGCCATGATCACCGGCTCGTAGGCCGCGGTGAGCTTGCGTGCGACCTCCTCCTGCTCGGGCGTCGTGAAGTAGATCGCCGAGCGGTACTGCGTGCCGACGTCGTTGCCCTGGCGCATGCCCTGGGTCGGGTCGTGGAACTCGTAGAACGCCTTGACCAGGTCGGCGTACGAGACGAGCTTCGGGTCGAAGACGACGCGCACAGCCTCGGTGTGGCCGGTCTGGCCGCTGCACACCTGCTCGTACGACGGGTGTGGGGTGAAGCCACCGGCGTAGCCGACCGACGTCGACCAGACGCCCTCCATCCGCCAGAAGATCTCCTCGGCGCCCCAGAAGCAGCCCAAGCCGAAGATGGCGACCTCGAGGCCCTCGGGGACCTCGTCGGTGACGACCGGAGCGTCGAGCACGAGGTGCTTCTCGGCGATGCCGAACCAGGGCTCTTGGCGACCTGCAAGTGCCTGCTCGGGCGTGGGGAGCTGGGACTTGTGGCGGCTGAACAGCATGCGTCCTCCAGGGCTTGAGCGGTACTCCAGTCTCGCAATCTCCTCAACAAGACCGAAGCCCCAAACCTTCCGAACCGATGACGGGCCGGGAGTAGCGTGGGGCTGAACGGACGGGGGAGGGAGCACCGTGAGCCTGTTCAGGAAGAGGAACAAACGGCCGGAGGGGCCGCCCGACGCCGCGCTGACGTTCATGACCGAGGACGATGCGACGGAGTTCCGCACGCTCGTGCGCACGGTGTTCGCCGAGCAGGGCCGCGAGGTCGTGGTGTACGCCGACCACGTGGCCGACGACTCCGGCGGCCAGTTCGGGCTGTGGAACATCGCCTCGCTCTGCTCCGGCCGGCCGCGCAAGGAGTGGCGGTCGCTGGTCGACCGACACGTCCGCCTGATCACGTCGCCGCAGCCGGGGCTCGACGAGCTCTCCGACGACGAGCTCGCCTCCGGTCTCGTGCTGCGGCTGGTCGAGCGGCAGTCGCTGCCCAACCGGGAGTGGTACCCCTACGCGCGCGACCTCGGTGCCGACCTGGTGGAGCTGCTCTCGGTCGACCTCCCGGAGTCCGTGGCGACCCCGACCGAGGCCGACCTGGCCAAGCGGGGTCCCATCGACGAGCTCCGCAGCCGCGGGCTGAGCAACCTGCGCGCAGTCCTGCGCCAGCCCGACATCGACGTGCAGCGGGTCAGCGAGGACACCGGCGGTGGTTTCACGGTGGTCAGCGGCGACTCGTTCTTCACCGCCAGCCTGTCGCTGCTGCTGCCCGAGCTGCTCGAGCGGGTGGGTGTCCGCGACGAGGGCAGGGGCGTGCTGCTCGTCGTACCCTTCCGGCACCAGGTCGCGTTCCGCGTGGTCGACGGTGCCGACTCGGCACTCGCGCTCAACCACCTGTTCCGCTGGGCGATGCTCGGCTACTCCGATGCTCCGGGGCCGCTGAGCCCCCATGTCTACTGGGTGCGGGGCGGGGAGTGGACCCAGGTGACCCGCTTCGACGAGGAGGACCGGCCTTGCGTCGACGTGTCCGAGGAGCTGGCTGAGGCGCTCGCGATCGACGAATAGCGGTATCAGACTGGTATCATGGCCGCATGGCTCTCACCTTGCGAACAGACGAGGCGCTGGAAGCTGCGCTGACCGCCTTGGCAAAGGAGGAAGGAACCTCGCGCCAGGAGGTCATCCGGCGTGCCGTCATGGAGAAGTACGAGCGGCAGGGACATCAGTCGAATGTCCGGTCGACCGCTGAGCGGATGATCGACCGCTGGGGTGACGTGCTCGACCGGCTCGGCTCGGTATGACCGAGATCGAGTACCTCGACCTCGAAGACCTCCTCGAACTCACCAAGCTGCTCGGCGCCGGCCCTGTCAGGGATCTCGGCCTGCTTGACTCGGCTGCGGCTCGACCGCGGTCGAGCGTCTTCGGGGAGGACGCCTATCCGAAGCTGGCCCTGAAGGCGGCGGCGCTGCTGCACTCGATCTGTCGCAACCACGCCTTGGTCGACGGAAACAAGCGGTTGGCCTGGTTGGCGACGGTCACGTTCCTCGACATCAACGGCCAACAGGTCGAGCTAGCCGATGACGACGCGTTCGACCTCGTGATGGGGGTTGCCGAGGGAGTGGCCGACGTGGAAGTCGGCGCCGAACGGCTCGGACTGGCTGAGTAGTGTTCGGGGGGTGACCGAACAGAAGCAGAAGGCAGGCTTCGAGACCCGCGCCATCCATGCGGGGCAGGAGCCTGACCCGACCACAGGCGCGGTGATCCCGCCCATCTACGCGACCAGCACCTACAAGCAGGACGGCGTCGGCGGCCTGCGCGGCGGCTATGAGTACTCCCGCTCCGCCAACCCGACGCGCACCGCCCTGGAGGAGTGCGTCGCGGCGCTGGAGGAGGGGGAGCGCGGCTTCGCGTTCGCCTCCGGCCTCGCCGCCGAGCACACCCTGCTGAAGTCAGTGTGCCGGCCCGGCGACCACGTGGTCGTCCCCGACGACGCGTACGGCGGTACCTACCGCCTCTTCGCCCGCGTCGAGGAGCCGTGGGGGCTGCAGCACACGGCAGCGCCGGTCTCCGACGTCGACGCCGTGCGCGCGGCGATCCGGCCGGGGGAGACCAAGGTCGTGTGGGTCGAGACGCCCACGAACCCGATGCTGAACCTCGGTGACATCGAGGCGCTCGCCGGAGTCGCTCACGCGGCCGGCGCGATCCTCGTCGTGGACAACACCTTCGCGTCGCCGTACCTCCAGCAGCCGCTGACCCTCGGCGCCGACGTCGTCGTGCACTCGACCACCAAGTACGTCGGCGGGCACTCCGACGTCGTGGGCGGCGCGCTCGTCGTACGCGACCTGGAGCTGGCCGAGCAGGTCGCCTTCCACCAGAACGCGATCGGCGCCGTCGCCGGCCCGTTCGACGCGTTCCTCACCCTGCGCGGCATCAAGACGCTGGGCATCCGCATGGACCGGCACTGCGACAACGCGGAGGCCGTGGTCGAGCACCTCGCGCAGCACCCTGCCGTGAGCCAGGTGATCTACCCGGGGCTGCCCGAGCACCCCGGGCACGACGTCGCCAAGCGGCAGATGAAGCGGTTCGGCGGGATCGTGTCGTTCCGGGTCGCGGCCGGGATGCAGAAGGCGCTCGACGTCTGTGCCGCGACGAAGGTGTGGACGCTGGGTGAGTCCCTCGGCGGGGTGGAGTCGCTGATCGAGCACCCGGGCAAGATGACCCACGCGTCGGTGGCCGGCACCGACCTCGAGGTCCCCGACGACCTGATCCGGCTCTCGGTCGGCATCGAGACGATCGACGACCTGGTCGCCGATCTCGACCAGGCGCTGAGTTGAGAGCGTCTCGAGACCTCGTCTGCGTCGACTTCGGCTCCACGTTCACCAAGACCGCTCTGGTCTCCGAGACCGGTGAGCTGCTCGCGACGGCGAGCCACCGGACCACGATCGACACCGACGTCCTCGACGGACTCGACGCCTGCCTCGACGAGCTCGGTTCACCCGATGCCGAGGTGCTCGCCTGCTCGTCGGCCGGGGGAGGGCTGCGGATCGCCGTGGTCGGCAACGAGGAGCTCGTGACCGCGGAGGCTGGTCGTCGAGTGGCGCTGTCGAGCGGGGGCAAGGTCGTGTCCGTCCTGGCGGGTCCACCAGCGGTCGAGGACCTCGCGGACCCGGACGTGGTGCTGCTCGTCGGCGGCACGGATGGCGGCAACGACGAGGTGCTCCTCGACTGTGCTCGTGCCCTGCGCTCGTACGACGGCCCCATCGTGGTCGCCGGCAACGCCGAGGCCGACGTCGCAGCCGTCCTCGCCGGCCGCACGTTCGTGGTGACCGACAACGTCATGCCGCGCATCGGTGTCCTCAACCCTGATCCGGCACGGGCCGCGATCCGGGAGATGTTCCTGGCCCACGTGATCGGGGGCAAGCACCTGTCGTCCCGGGGCGGCTTCCTGGAGATGGTGCGCGGTGCGACACCGGACGTCGTGCTCACCGCGGTGGAGCTGCTGGCCGAACAGGTCGGGGACGTCGTCGTGGTCGATGTCGGCGGCGCCACCACCGACGTGCACTCGGTGGTCGAGCTCGACCCGGACTCCGTCGGCCGTGAGGTCGTGGCGACGACGCGCGTGACCCGCACGGTCGAGGGCGACCTCGGCATGCGGTGGAGCGCGATGTCGACCGTCGAGGAGGGCTACGCCGCCGGGCTGATCACCGACGACGAGGTAGCGGCTGCCAGGGTCGGCGCTCGAGGTCGCCAGTCCCATCCCGGCTACCTTCCCGACAGTGACGCCTCGCGCGCCCTGGAGCTGCGGATCGCCCACGCAGCCATCGGGGTCGCCCTCCGCCGGCACGCCGGCCGCGCACAGGTCGTGTTCTCCCCTGAAGGGCGCGTGGTCGAGCGCACCGGCAAGGACCTGCGCGAGGTGACGCTCCTGGTCGGCTCGGGTGGGGTTCTCCGCCACGCGGCGAACGCCGAGGACCTGCTGCGCCAGGAGCCCGGCGGTGGCTGGCAGCTCCCCGAGAACCCGCGCATCGTGGTCGACAACGACTACGTGCTGGCGGCCGCCGGGCTGTTGGCGGGGGAGCGGCCGGGGTTGGCGCTCCGGCTGTTGTCTCGGCTTCATCACGGTATGTAGCGAAACCCGGGCTTCCCACGCCAGGCATCCCCTGCATACCGTGGGCAAACTCCCCCCGCCGCAGAGCTGTCAGTCGATGCTCAGGTATGGGATCCACGACGCAGCCTGGCGCCGGAACACCGCGGGGTCGAGTGCGGCTGCCCCTTCCGGCACGGCGCCGAGCACGGGTACGCCGGAGTGCAGGCTCAGGTCGTCGCGGTTGTAGAGCTCGGTGGGGCCGGGGTCGTTGGGCCACAGCCCGATCACCAGCCCCTGCACGAAGAACCCGCGCTGCTGGATCGCCCAGACGGTCAGGTTGCTGTGGTTGAGCGTGCCCAGGCCGGCGCGGCAGACGACGATCCACTCCACCCGCTGGCCGGCGTCGGTCACCATCGTCGCGATGTCGAGGAGCGAGAAGGCCTTGCCCACGTTGACGGTCACGCCGCCGGCTCCCTCGACGAGCACGGTGTCGTAGCTGCTCGCTGCGTCGAGCACGAGGTCGCGCTGCTCGCAGAGCCCCGGCAGCTCGACGCCGCTGTTCAGGGCGGCGCGGTCGGGCGCCAGGGGCTCCGGCAGCCGAACGCCCTCGAACACGGCGACGTCACCCGCGAGCCGGCGTACCTCGTCGACGTCGCCCGGCTCGCCGGGCTGTACGCCGGTCTGTGCCGGCTTCACCACGGCGACCGACGGAGCCGCGCTCGCGCAGGATCGCCGCCAGCGCCGCGGTCACCACCGTCTTGCCGACCTCGGTGTCGGTGCCGGTGACGAAGTAGACCGTCACCTCACCTCCCCTAGCACCTTGGCGGCGAGAGCCAGCTCGTCGTCGGTGTGGTGGGCGTGCGCGGTGAGCCGCAGCCGGGAGATCCCGTCCGGCGTCGACGGGGGCCGGAAGCAACCGATGCGTACGCCGGAGGCGGCGGCTGCCTCGACGGCCGCAACCGCCTCGCGAGGCCCGGGCATCGGCACGGAGAGCACGGCGCCGGCCGGTGCTGGCACCTCGCACGCTGCGGCGAGCAGGGCGGCGTTGAGGTGCACGCGGGCGACGCGTTCCGGGGAGCCCTCGACCACGGCGAGCGCGGCGAGGGCAGCTCCGGCGGCTGCGGGAGCTAGGCCCGTGTCGTAGATGAACGGGCGCGCCCGGTTGACCAGGTGCTCGCGGACGGCCGGGCTGCTCAGCACGGCACCACCCTGGGCGCCCAGTGACTTGGAGAGGGTCGCGGTGACGACGAGGTGGTCGCGGGCGGCTCCGTGCAGCAGGCCGCGCCCGCCGGGGCCCGCGACCCCGAGACCGTGTGCCTCGTCGGCGACGAGCAGGGCGTCGTAGGCCGCGCAGACCTCCAGCAGCTCGGACACGGGTGCGGCGTCGCCCAGCACGGAGTAGATCGACTCGACCAGGACGAGGGCGCGGGTCTGCGTGCGCGAAGCCAGCGCGACCCGCACCGCGGCCACGTCGTTGTGCGGCACGACCTGCACCGCCGCGCGCGCTAGCCGGCACGCGTCGATCATGCTCGCGTGCACGTGTGCGTCGGAGAGGACGAGGGTGTCGGCGTCGGCGAGGGCGGAGACGACCGAGAGGTTCGCGTGGTAGCCGGTGGAGAACACCAGCGCGGCGTCGTAGCCCATGAAGCCGGCCAGCCGCCGCTCCAGCGCGGAGTGGATGGAGAGCGTGCCGGAGACCAGCCGCGAGGCACCGGCGCCGGCGCCGTACTCCTCGGTGGCGCGCAGCGCGCCCGCGATCACTCGCGGGTCGCGCGCGAGGCCGAGGTAGTCGTTGCCCGCAAGGTCGAGTAGCGGCTCGCCGCGGTCGGAGTCGGACAGCCGCCGCGTCAGGCCGGCGTCCTCGCGGGACGCGGCCTGGGCCTCGAGCCACCGCCCGTACGACGAGCTCACCCGTGCACCTGCTTCACAGCACCCACGATGGCAGAGGTGATGGCCGCGAGGTCGTCGTTGGTCGAGACGTACGGCGGCATGGTGTAGACGAGGTTGCGGAACGGACGCACCCACACGCCCGCGTCGATGGCGGCCCGGGACACAGCGGCGACGTCGACCGGCTCGTGCAGCTCCACGACACCGACCGCCCCGAGGGCGCGCACGTCGCGCACCGAGGCGAGCTCCGCGGCGGGGGAGAGGCCGTCGGTGAGGGCGGCCTCGATGCCGGCGATCCGGGTCGCGTTGTCGTGGGACGCGAGCAGGTCGATGCTGGCGGACGCGACCGCACAGGCCAGCGGGTTCGCCATGAACGTCGGGCCGTGCATCATCGCGCCGGCGGCGGAGGCGTCGACCTGCCCGGCCACCTCGCGGGTCGTGATCGTGGCGGCCAGGGTGAGGTAGCCGCCCGTCAGCGCCTTGCCGACGCAGAGGACGTCCGGCACGACGTCGCAGCGGTCGGCGGCCCAGAGCGTGCCGGTGCGCCAGAGGCCGGTGGCGATCTCGTCGAGGATGACCAGCGCGCCGTTCTCACGCGCCAGCGAGGCAAGGTGTCGCACCGCGTCGGGGGAGTAGGCGTGCATCCCGCCGGCCCCCTGCAGCAGCGGCTCGATGATGACGGCAGCGATCTCGGACGCGTGCTGCTCGAACAGTGCGGTGGTCGAGCGCAGCCAGTCGTCCAGCGGCTCGCCGATCGCGGGCGGACGGTCCGCGAACACGTGCTGTGGCACCAGGCCGGCGTACATCGCGTGCATGCCGCTGTCGGGGTCGCACACGCTCATCGGCGAGAACGTGTCGCCGTGGTAGCCACCGCGGATCGTGAACATCCGCGTGCGTCCCGGCCGGGCCTGCCACGCCATCTTCATCGCGACCTCGACCGACACCGAGCCGGTGTCGGCCAGGAAGACCTGGTCGAGCCCGTCGGGCGCCAGCTCGACCAAGCGCCTGCCGAGCTCCACCGCCGGCTCGTGGGTGAGGCCGCCGAACATCACGTGCGCCATGGACGCGAGCTGCTCGCGCGCGGCCGCGTCGAGCTCGGGTACGGCGTAGCCGTGGATCGCGCACCACCACGAGCTCATCGCATCGATGACCTCGCCCTCACCCGCGAGGCGCAGGCGTACGCCGGACGCGGACTCCACGACGTAGGGCGTCGAGGGCCGGGTCATCGAGGAGTACGGGTGCCAGAGGTGGTCCCGGTCGAAGCTCAGGAGGTCCACGTGGATGCCGTCGTCTCGCCGTGCTCGACGCACTGTGCGGTCCAGTGGTCCGGGGTCACCTGGACGACCATGCGCCGGCGGCACTGGGTGCAGTAGCGCGGCGGCTCCAGCTCGAGGCGCCGGGCGCACGCGTCGTGGTCCCCCTCAGCGGCGGGGAGACCGCAGTGGCCGCAGTACTGGTTCACCACCGGCTCACAGTGTCGCGTTGAGGGCCTTGATCGGCATCTGGAGCTCGTCGAGGAGGGCGAGGTCCTCTCGCGGGTCGCGGCCGAGGGTGGTCAGGTAGTTGCCGACGATCACGGCGTTGATGCCGCCGAGGAGTCCGGAGCGGGTGCCGAGGTCGCCCAGGGTGAGCTCCCGGCCGCCGGCGTAGCGCAGGATCGTGCGTGGCAGGGCGAGGCGGAACGCGGCGATGGTGCGCAGGGCGTCGCGGGAGTCCATCAGCGGGAGGTCGCCGAAGGGGGTGCCGGGACGGGGGTTGAGGAAGTTCAGCGGGACCTCGTGGGGCTCCAGCGACCCGAGCTGGGCGGCGAGCTCGGCGCGCTGCTCGACGGTCTCACCCATCCCGACCAATCCGCCGCAGCACAGCTCCATGCCGGAGTCCTTGACCATCTGGCAGGTGTCCCAGCGCTCCTCCCACGAGTGGGTGGTGACGACGTTGCCGAAGAACGACCGGGCCGACTCGAGGTTGTGGTTGTAGCGGTGCACGCCCATGTCGACCAGGTCGTCGACCTGGTCCTGGGTCAGCATGCCCAGGGAGGCGGCGACCTGGATGTCGACGGCCTCCCGGATGGCCTTGACGCCCTCGCGCATCTGGGTCATCAGCCGCTCGTCGGGACCACGCACTGCGGCGACGATGCAGAACTCCGAGGCGCCGGTGGCGCGGGTCTGGACCGCTGCCTTGACCAGCTCGGGGATGTTGAGCCAGACCGAGCGGACCGGGGAGGTGAACTGGCCCGACTGGGAGCAGAAGTGGCAGTCCTCGGGGCACCCACCGGTCTTCAGCGACACGATGCCCTCGACCTCGACATCAGGACCGCACCACCTCATCCGCACCTCATGCGCCAACGCGAGCAGGTCCTCGAGCTGGTCGTCGGAGGTCTGCAGCACCTGCAGGACCTGCTCCTGGGAGAGCCGCTCACCTCGCTCCAACACCTGCTCACGCGCAACGGCCAGGATCTCGGTTGCTTCCGCCTGCAAAGTCATGGGCCCCATTCTCACCTCTTACGTTCGCGTAAGGGCGAGTCGGGGGTTCTACTGCTCAGTACCTGGATGGCTGACGTGGGCCGCCCCCGTACTGTTGCCGCGTGGAGCAGGGCAAGAAGCGCAGGTCGAGCAGGTTCATCCGGATGCGCGACCGCCAGGTCGCAGAGTCCTCCGCACGTGCGGAGGAGCGCTTCGCCGAGCGGTTCTCCGAGCAGCTGTCCCGGCACTGGCAGTCCATGCGCGCCGAGGTGCGGGCCGAGCGCAAGCCAGCCGACATCAAGGCGGGTGAGTCCGACTTCCGCCAAGCCCGGGTGCCGTACGGCGTGGACCTGGCCGCGTCCTGGGCGTGGCGCTTCCTGGTGATCGTGGTCGCCGGGTTCGTGGTGGCCAAGGCGCTGGGATTCCTGATGGTCGTGGTGATGCCGATCGTCGTCGCGCTGTTCATCACCGCGCTCGTCGTACCGGCGGTCAACCTGCTCTCGCGCGTGATCCCGCGGGGCATCTCCGCGCTGCTCGTCGTGCTCGGGGTGATCGGCGTGATCTCACTGATGCTGACCTTCGCGACCCAGCAGGTGGTCGATGGTGCCGACGACCTGGCGAAGCAGGTGGTCAGCGGCCTGGACGAGATCGAGACGTGGCTCAAGGAGGGGCCGCTCAACGCCAGCGACAAGCAGATCGACGACGCGATCCAGGGTCTGCAGAACCTGGTCAGCACCAGCAGCGACAAGATCGCCGAGCGTGTCACCGAGGTGGGCGCCGTGATCGGTCACGTCGTGGCGGGCTTCTTCATCGTGCTGTTCGCGACGTACTTCTTCCTGGCCGACGGCAACCGCATCTGGGCCTGGGTGGTCCGGCTGTTCCCGCGGGCCGCTCGCGAGCGCGCCGACTCCTCGGGCCAGGTCGCGTGGGCTTCGCTGACCCAGTTCGTCCGGGCGACGGTGCTGGTGGCAGCGGTCGACGCGCTGGGCATCGCGATCGTCGCCGCGGTGCTCGACGTCCCGTTCGTGGCTGCGATCGGGGTGCTGGTCTTCCTCGGTGCGTTCATCCCCATGGTCGGAGCGGCCGTCTCCGGAATCGTCGCGATCCTGGTGGCTCTCGTCGACCAGGGCCCGATCGTCGCCCTGATCATGGCCGGCGGCGTGATCGCCGTACAGCAGCTCGAGGCCCACATCCTGCAGCCGTTCCTGATGGGACGCTTCGTGAGTGTCCACCCGCTGGGTGTGATCCTCGCGATCGCCATCGGCGTCATCGTGGCCGGCATCCCGGGCGCCCTGGTCGCCGTGCCCCTGGCTGCCTGCGCGAACGCCGTCGCCGCCCACCTCTCGGCCGGCCAGCGGGAACCGACCGAGGAGGAGTTCCCGCTCGGCGACGTACCCGAGAACGTCTGAGGGCGCCTACCTCCCAGGTAATCGACCCGGTGCGCGACTCGCCCCAGAGTGGTGGGGCAACCAGGTCCTACCGAAGGAGATCCCGATGTTCACGATGCGTCAGTCCCTGCAGCTCGACGCCCTGGCCTCCGGCACGCTCGGTGTGCTGCTGGCCGTGCTGTCCGGTCCTGCCGAGGATCACCTCGGGCTTCCCGTCGCGCTGTCGGTCGCTGTCGGGCTCTTCCTCGTCGTGTGGGCCGCGTTCTGTGCTTGGGCAGCGGGCCGCGAGTCGGCCGGGCTGACCCGCGAGGTCGCCGTGCTCAACGTCGGCTGGGTCGTCGCCAGCGTCTTCTTCCTGATGGCCGGCTGGGTCGACCTGACCACGCTCGGGCAGGTCGTCGTCGTTGCCCAGGCGCTGGCCGTCGCCGGCTTCGTGGTGCTTCAGCTCGCGGCGACGCGGCGGTCGCCGGCCCTGGCCTGAGAGGTCGCGGCCTCGGCCTCGACGGCATCGGTCACCCCGTCGCTTGGCTGCTGGCGTACGGCGAGGGGGACCTCCTTGAGGAACACCCCGATCACCAGCGCCACGACCACCAGCGGGATCGCGGTCAGGAACACGTCCCGCAGCGAGTCCGCGAAGGCGCCCGTGACCACACCGTGCAGCGGCTCGGGCAGCAGCTTGATCTTCTCCACGTTGTTGGCGAGGTCGGACTCACTGCCGCCGGTCGGGGCACCCGTCCCGGCCAGGTGGTGGGTCAGACGGCTGGACATGACCGCGCCGAAGAGGGCTGTGCCGAAGGCACCGCCCATCTGCCGGAAGAACTGCACCGAGCTGGTGGCGACGCCCATGTCGGAACGGTCGACGGAGTTCTGCACCGCGACGACGAGCACCTGCATGGTCATGCCGAGGCCGGAGCCCATCACGAACATGGCCAGGCCGGCGAACCAGTACGGCGTGCCCGTGCTCATGGTGGCGAGCAGGCAGAGGCCGACGATCGTGACCACGGCCCCACTGAACGGCAGCCACTTGTAGTGGCCGGTGCGGGACATGTACTGGCCGCAGCTGATCGAGGCGCTGAACAGGCCGACGACCATGGGGATCATCGCCAGCCCGGACTCGGTCGGGGTCATCCCGTCGACGACCTGGAGGTAGATCGGCAGGAAGACCATCGCGCCGAACATCGCCATCGCAACCAGGAAGCCGAAGCTCGTGGAGACCCGGAAGATCGGGTTGCGGAACAGCGACATCGGCAGGATCGGCTCCTTGACCCGGAGCTCGACCAGCACGAAGGCCACCGCGAGCACGAGGCCGGCCGCCAGGTAGCGCACCGCGCTCCAGTCGCCCCAGCCGTACTCGCCACCGGCCCAGGCGGTGTAGAGCAGGATGGCGCTCACGCTCGCCACGAGCACGGCGGCGCCGAGGTAGTCGATGCTGTGGTCACGTCGGACGTGCTTCATCTTGAGCGCGGCGCTGGTCACGACGAACGCGACGATGCCGATCGGCACGTTGATGAAGAAGATCCACTCCCAGCCCGGGCCGTCGGCGAACCAGCCGCCCAGCACCGGACCGAGCACGCTCGACGTACCGAAGACCGCGGCGATGTAGCCCTGGTAGCGGGCGCGCTCGCGCGGCGGCACGACGTCGCCGATGGTCGCGATCGCCAGAGCCATCAGGCCACCACCACCGAGGCCCTGGACCGCGCGGAACGCGATGAGCTGCTCGAGGTTCTGGGAGAACCCGGCCAGGAGCGAGCCGACCACGAAGATCACGATCGCGAGCTGGAACAGCGGGCGCCGGCCGTAGAGGTCGGAGATCTTGCCCCACAGCGGGGTGGAGGCGGTCGCGGTCAGCAGGTACGCCGTGACCACCCAGGAGAGCTTGTCGAGGCCGCCCAGCTCGGAGGTGATCCGGGGGAGGGCCGTGCCGACGATGCTCTGGTCGAGCGCCGAGAGGAACATGCCGGTGAGCAGTCCTCCGAGCACGACGAGGATCTGGCGGTGCGAGAGGTACCCGTCCTTGTCCGGGGTCACTGCTCAGTCCTCGGGTCGAGCAGTCGAGCTTGCGAGGCGTCCGTCGAGACCAGCTCCTTGTTGAAGCGGTCGAGGGTCTGGCGGAGCGACTCGCGGTCGGCGTCGCTCCAGGTGTCGAGCACGGCGGTGATCAGCCGCTTGCGGCGGTCGTAGTGGGCCTTGAGGGCGTCTCGCCCGGCGTCGGACACGGCGATCCGGCTGGCGCGGCCGTCGTCGGGGTCGCTGGTCCGCTGGAGGTAGCCGTGCTCCTCCAGCTGCTTGACGTGCCGGCTCACCGTGCTCGCGTCGAGGTCGAGGCTGGCGGCGAGGTTGGACAGCCGCATCGCACCGCAGCCGTCGAGGGTCTTGAGGATGGGGACCACCGAGAAGTCCAGGGTGTCGTCGGTCATCCGCTGTCGCATCCGGCGGCCCAGGGCCATCAAGGTGCCCATCACGGCGTCCTCGGCCGTGGCCGGCGACTCGTAGGGCAAAGATTGCATGGCTCAACTATCTCGCTATTGCGTGTATCACACAAGTTGTTTGCGCGTGAGAGCAGTCACAACGGCCGGGACCGTAGAGTGCGAATCGTGACAACGACGTCCTTGGCCGACATCCAGGCCGCCCGCGAGCTGCTCCGCGGGGTTGCGATCCAGACCCCCATGGAGGAGTCGCGCTGGCTCTCGGCGATCGCGGGTGGGCCGGTGTTCCTCAAGGCCGAGAACCTGCAGCGCGCCGGCTCGTTCAAGATCCGTGGTGCCTACGTGCGCATGGCCCGCCTCTCCCCCGAGCAGCGCGCCAGAGGAGTGGTCGCCGCCAGCGCGGGCAACCACGCCCAGGGCGTCGCGCTCGCTGCCCAGCTGCTCGGCCTCAAGGCCGTGGTCTACATGCCCAACGGCGCGCCGATCCCCAAGGAGAAGGCCACCCGGGGCTACGGCGCCGAGGTGCGCTTCGCCGGGCACACCGTCGACGACGCGCTGGTCCACGCCAAGGCCTACGCCGAGGAGACCGGGGCCGTGCTCGTGCACCCCTTCGACCACGCCGACATCGTCGCCGGCCAGGGCACGTGCGGCCTGGAGATCCTCGAGCAGGCACCGCAGCTGCGAACCGTGCTCGTGTCGTGCGGCGGAGGCGGGCTCGTGGCGGGCATCGCGGCCGCCATCAAGGCGACCCGCCCCGACGTCCGGGTGGTGGGCGTGCAGGCCGAGGGTGCCGCGGCCTATCCCGGCTCGCTCTCCGCCGGCTGCCCCGTCCCGCTCGAGGCGATGTCGACGATGGCCGACGGCATCGCCGTGGCCTGCCCGGGCATGGTGCCCTTCGTGACGATCAGCGAGCTGGTCGACGAGTTCGTGACGGTCTCGGAGGAGGCGCTCTCCCGTGCGCTCCTGATGCTGCTCGAGCGGGCCAAGCTCGTCGTCGAGCCGGCCGGGGCCGCTGCGGTCGCGGCGATGATGGAGCACCCCGGACGCTTCGAGACGCCCGCGGTAGCAGTCCTCTCCGGCGGCAACATCGACCCGCTGCTGATGATGAGCGTGATCCGGCACGGCATGGCCGCAGCGGGTCGCTACCTCGTCGTACGCGTGCGGATCCCGGACCGACCGGGCGGGCTGGCGCGGCTGCTCAACGAGCTCGCCGAGGTCGAGGCCAACGTGCTCGACGTCGTGCACGAGCGCACGTCGGCGGCGCTCCCGCTTGCCGAGGTCGAGGTTGCGCTGCAGCTCGAGACGCGAGGTGAGCAGCACGCCGAGCGGGTGCTCACGCGTCTGCGCGAGTGTGGCTACTACGTCTCGGAGTGAGTACGCCGGGCTCGCGAACCTGAGTACCTCGACGGATCCCCAGCACCTCCGTCGAGACCAGACTTGAGGGCATGACGAAGCCCGAGCCCACCAACACCACTGCCTTCTACGCCCAGGCCGCTGTCGCCTTCGGCCTCGCGCTGTTCGCGGTCATCGCGGGCATCTACTTCCTCCCGGTCGACGGCTGGATGCGCGCGTTCCTCGCGGTCAGCTCGCTGTTCCTGGTCTCCAGCAGCTTCACGCTCGCCAAGGTCGTCCGTGACGCGCAGGAGCAGTCGGCGGTCACCGCCCGGCTCGACCAGGCCCGCGTCGACAAGCTCCTCGCCGAGCACGACCCGTTCAACGCGATCGCGGCCTGAGCCCGGCCCACACAGACTGCAGCCGGTCGGCCCACGGGGGCCGGCCGGCTGCGCCAGGCGGAGCCAGGCTCGGCGGCTCGATCAGTCGGTGAAGGGCGTGACGTCCTTGATCGTGATCTTGATGTCCTTGCCGTTCGGTGCCGTGAAGGTCACCGTCTCGCCCTTGCGGGCGCCGAGGATCGCCGAGCCGAACGGAGACTCGGGGGAGTAGACGCTGTACTTGTCGGGGTAGGCGTTGTCCACGACGCGCGTCGCGAGGAGGAAGGCGTCCTCGGAGGTGTCGGAGTAGCTCGGGTCGGTCACCACGAGCTTGCCCTGGGCCACGACGTCGTCGTCGGGAGCGGCCGAGGTGTCGGAGACGCGGACCAGCTCGTCGAGCTGGCGGATGCGGGCCTCGAGCTTGCCCTGCTCCTCCTTGGCCGCGTGGTAGCCGCCGTTCTCCTTCAGGTCGCCCTCGTCGCGAGCGGCTGCGATGCGCTCGACGATGGCACTGCGCTGGGGGCCGGCAAGTTCGTCCAGCTCCGCCTTGAGGACCTGAAACGCCTGGGGCGACATCCAGATGGCTTCCTCGTTGGACTGGGTGCTCACGTCATGCCTTCCTCAAGTCAGAAAAAGAAACAGCCCGGGCCTCCCGGGCAAGTATCGAAGTCTACCGAACCGGGCGAAGCCGCGGCTACTTCCGCTGGTTCTGCCCCGGGGCGGTGCAGCCGAGCCGCTCGACGGTCGTGGCCCGGCGCTCCGTGCGGATGGTCACAGTCACGCGCTGCTCACGCGGGCCGGAGTCGACCACCTGCGTGAGCTCGCCCACGGTGGCGTGGTCCTCGGCGACGGCGCGGACGAAGCAGTTCGCGCGTACGTCGGAGCCGGCCCGGTTGACGGAGAGCACTGCTGTCGCGGTGTGCTCGTCGACGACGTCGAAGGAGACCAGCTCGGACCGGACCTCCGGCGAGCTCTGGCCGATCGCCGCCCAGACCAGCCAGGCCAGCCCGGCAACCGCGACCACGACCACCAGGCCGATGAGCCCACGACGGCGCGCGGGACTGGGTGCGCCGTACCGCCTCGCCAGGTCTGTCATGACAAGGATCCTAGGATGGCCAGCATGCTCCGCCTGATGCACGTCCACGCGCACCCCGACGACGAGTCGAGCAAGGGCGCCGCGAGCACGGCCAAGTACGTCGCCGAGGGCGTCGACGTCCACGTGGCCACCTGCACCGGCGGAGAGCGCGGCTCGGTGCTCAACCCGAAGATGGACCGGCGGGACGTGCTGGAGAACATCGCTGCGGTCCGCAAGGGCGAGATGGACCGCGCCCGGGAGATCCTCGGCATCCGTCAGGACTGGCTGGGCTTCGTCGACTCCGGCTGGCCCGAGGGCGACCCCAAGCCGCCACTGCCTGACGGCTGCTTCGCGCTGGTGCCTGTCGAGGAGGCGGCGGAGCCGCTGGTGCGGCTGATCCGCGACTTCAAGCCCCACGTGCTCACGACGTACGACGAGAACGGCGGCTACCCGCACCCCGACCACATCCAGTGCCACAACATCACCGTCGCGGCGTTCGAGGCAGCGGGAGATCCCTCTCGCTATCCGGACTCGGGCGAGCCGTGGCAGCCGCTGAAGCTCTACTACCACCACTCGTTCCACCGCGAGCGCACCCAGGCGCTGCACGACGAGATGGTCGCGCGGGGCCTGGAGTCCCCCTACGCCGAGCGGCTGGAGGAGTGGAAGCCCGACCCGGTGCACGCGGCCCGCATCACGACGCAGGTGCCGTGCGCCGACTACTTCCCGATCCGCGACCAGGCGCTGCTCGCCCATGCGACCCAGATCGACCCGGACGGCCCCTGGTTCGCCTGCCCGCTCGACGTCCACCAGAAGGCCTGGCCGACCGAGGACTACGAGCTGGCCCGCTCGCTGGTCGACACCGAGGTGCCCGAGGACGACCTCTTTGCGGGGATCCGGGAGCTCACTGAGACAATGACGTCATGATCACGCTGCTGGTGCCGATGGCCGACAACCCTGTGCGTCCGGGTTGGATCCCGCTGCTGATCGTGCTCGCGCTGGGGGCCTTCGTGGCCTTCCTGTTCTTCTCGATGCGCAAGCAGCTCGGCAAGATCGACATCCCCGAGGGCGGCGTGCCGACCAAGCCGGAGTCGAACGGCGACACCAAGCCCGCCGACCCTTCCTGAGTGGGCCGACCCGGGGTCAGCGCTTGACCACGTGCACGAGCGAGTCCCACGCGACACGGTCGGGCTCACCCCCGTGGTCGTCACCCGCTGGTACGACGCGCACGACGCGCTCGGCCCGCACCACGTCGTACTGCGGCGGCAGGTCGGACAGCACGTCCTCGGACGTGTAGAGCACCGAGGCGTCCTGGGGTCCGCCGGTGCCGTCGGTGAGGTTCGTGCTGTCGTGGGCGACCACGAACAGCCGGCCCCCCGGCGCGAGGGAGTCCCACGCGTTGCGGACCGCGCGGCGCCGCTCGTCCGCGGGGAGCTGTAGGTACGCGAGCACGGCGAGGTCGTAGCCGCTGCCGGTCCACGTCAGGGCATCGGCGACGACCCACTCGACGGCATCGGACAGTGCGCGAGCCTTCTCGATGGCGACGGGTGAGAAGTCGACGGCCGTCACGTGCCAGCCGAGCGACGCCAGCCAGATGGCGTTGCGACCCTCACCGCAGGCGAGGTCGAGCGCACGCCCGGGAGGCAGCGACTCGAGAGTGGCCACGAACTGGTTGGGCCCCGCTGACCAGACCAGCGGAGCCTCGGCGTACCGGGCGTCCCAGGCCGAGGCGTCCAAGGGCTACTGCTGCTTCTCGATCGAGGCGCGGACCTCGTCCATGTCGAGGTCGCGGACGGCGGTGATCACCTGGTCGAGGGCCGGCGGAGGGAGCGCGCCGGGCTGGGCGAACACGAGGATGCCCTCGCGGAACGCCATCAGGGTCGGGATCGAGGTGATCTGTGCGGCGCCCGCGAGCTCGCGTTCGGCCTCGGTGTCGACCTTGCCGAAGATGATGTCCGGGTTGGCCTCGGAGGCCTTCTCGAACGTCGGTGCGAACTGTCGACAGGGCCCGCACCAGGCTGCCCAGAAGTCCACGAGCACGATGTCGTTGTCGATCACGGTCTTCTCGAAGTCGGCCGCGGTCAGATGGGTGGTAGCCACGCTGGGATCCTCTCAGTCATCGAGTAGGAACGTGTACCCGCCTGTGGCTATTCCTGCTCGACCTACGGCAGACCGAGCGCGTCCTTGACCTCGGAGCTCGGGTCCCAGGTCAGGTCGCCCGCCAGGAAGCCCATGCAGTAGCCGCCCATCACGACCAGGTCGCCCCATGCGTTGGTCCCGACCAGGGAGTGGCCGACCTCCTCGGCGACGCAGGACGGCATCACCGTCGGCGCCTCGGCGCGCAGGTTGAAGTCCACGTTGACCGCCTTCAGGTCGGCAGCCGAGAGGGTCATGGTGTCGACCAGCTCACCGTTGCGGAACGTGCAGAGCACCAGCTCGGTCAGTGCGAGCTCGCCTACCAGCGGAGTGTTGGCCCCGGCGCGGTCGCAGGAGACATCGGCGCTCAGGCCGGGAGGCTCCTGACCCGCACGCTGCTGGCCCAGTGCGGTGTGGAACGCGGGCACGATCTCTCCGCTGTCGATGCGGTCCGTGCCGCCGACGTGCACGAGCCCGCAGGTGGGTGTGCCGGCCACGGTCTGGGTGCTGGCGTCGTCGTACTGGAAGACGATGCTCCAGCCGGGGTCCGCGATCGCGGGGCAGATGGGCTCCTCGGGGGTGGGCTCCGCCTGGTTGACCAGAGCCACCACGCTGTCGAGGTCGGTCTCGAGCAGGTCGCGCGGGTAGCCCTCGGGAAGGCACAGCCGGGCGCGGACCGGGTCAGCGGCCAAGGCGTCCGGCCCTGCCGCTGCGTTGCGCTCGGGGCACTGGATGACGGGCAGGTCTGGGACCGTGGCGACCGGGGAGTCGGATCCGCCGCGCAGGGCGAACGGGACGGTCACCGCGACCACGGCCAGCGCTGCGGCCGCGGCGGCGCCGCGACGGCGGCGTGCCTTGCGTGCGTAGCGCTGTGCGCCCGCGGCGAGGTCGGTGTCGGGGGCCTCGGGCACCAGAGCCTCGAGCCGGTCCTTCAGGTTCTCGTTCATCTTCTCGTTCATCGCTCCTCCTCGGCCAGCGCGGGTGAGGTCCGCAGGGCGGCCAGGGCCCGTGACGCCTGGCTCTTCACCGTGCCGACCGAGATGCCGAGCACGTCGGCGGTCTGGGCCTCGGTGAGGTCCTCGACGTACCGCAGCACGACGACGGCCCGCTGCCCCTTCGGCAGCCCGGCCAGCGCGCTGACCAGGTCGCGTCGCAGGTCCAGGTCGGGCGCGCCCGCCGGCTGCTCGGGCACCTCGCTCGGATGCTCGGCGTTCCAGCGCCGTCGCCACCAGGAGAGGTACGTCGTGAACATGACCCGGCGGACGTACGCCTCGAACGAGCCGTCGGCGCTGACCCGGTCGAAGTGCGGCCAGGACTTGCCCAGCGCCGTCTGCACCAGGTCCTCGGCCTTGTCCGAGTCGCCGGTCAACAGCCAAGCGGAGCGCCACAGCGCCCGCCCGCGGGCAGCCACGAACCCGTCGAAGCTTGTCGCGACCGGTTCGACCGCCACGATGACCTCTCCCATGCGGATCCTCCTCACCTGTCCAAAGCGGTGAGGCCTGAGGAAAGGTTGTCACCTACCTGAGAGGCTGGTCCGGCGAACCGCCTGAAGGACGCCACCTCGCCGTACCTCCTGCAGCACGCGGACAACCCGGTGCACTGGTGGGAGTGGTCCGAGGAGGCGTTCGCGGAGGCGCGGGAGCGGGACCTGCCGGTCCTGCTGTGCGTCGGCTACTCCGCCTGCCCAGGAGTCCGTTCTGCCGTTCCAGGCTGGGCGCGCTGCTCGGCTCACTCGGCGTGCCGGGGCCGTGGACTTCGTGGTAGGTCCGAGTGCGTACGAGGTTGCCGATGCTCTCGGCGCGGCTGGCGTCGACTACGCGGTGACCGGTGACACGGGCGCGAACATCTATCGCTCCAGCGCGGGGGAGGTATGGCCGGTTCTCTACGTCGAGGACGTCAGGCGCGGCCGAGGTGGCTGGGCTTGTGCGCAAGGAGCTGGGCTGGTTCGGGACGCGAGTCACGCTGATCCCCTTCGACGGCGTCAGCGAGCTTGGCCGCAACACGATCGACGGTGTCAGCGTTACCCCGGCGATGTGGCCGAAGCCAGTGATCGTTCCGGGGTCTTCGAGCACGATTCTAGGCCCGACCCGTCAAGGCCCGAGGCAACCGATCGGTATGACGTGGACGCCGTCGGCGCGTCGGCCGCCGGCTCCCGTGCTGGTGATGACACCGAGGCAGGCCGGTTCTTTGTGCCGGTCGGAATCGACGTTTGCGGCGAACTTGAGAAGGGACGCCGCTCCAGCGTCGACATCGCGCGGATTGAGTTTGACCTCGAACGCTGCCCACTTGTTGTCGCGGGCCGTCAGGACAGCATCGACCTCGTTGCCGTTGGCGTCCCGCCACGAGTCGACCTGCCCGCGGTGTAACTGGGCGTAGATGCGGAGGTCGCGGATGACTAGCGCCTCGAAATGGAAGCCCAGGGCGAGGGGATCGGCCTTGAGCTCGGCGCTGCCGATGTTGAGGGCTGCCGTTCCGATCGAGGGATCGACGAAGTACCGCACCGGTGCGGTGCGAAGGCGGGTTCGGGATCGCATGTGGGGCCGCCAGGCGGCAGAGTCGTCGGTGAGCCACAAGCGCGTGAGGGCGTCGAGATAGCCGGTGATCGTTTCGTGGGCGACCGGGCCACCCTCGCCGCCGACGTCATTGGCGAGATCGCTCAGTTTGACGGGCTGTCCGACGCCGCGAGCCAAGGATTCGAGGAGGCGGCGAAGATTGCCCGGGTTGCGGCGGTGGCCCATCTCTGGGACGTCGACCTCGATGACTTGACGCAGGTAGTCGGAGATCCAATCGCGTGCGAAGCCCTCGTCGGCGTCGAGCAGTTCCGGCCAGCCGCCGGTGATGATGCGGCGGAGCAGATCCTTGAAGGTCAAGTGTGTGCCTAGGCCGGTCTCGCGTTCGCCTTCCAGAAGGCTGGCTAGGGAAATTTCACCGGTCGAGTGCCCGGACTCGAACAGGCTCATCGGCCGCATCTGCATGACCGAGAATCGCCCGGCTCCGGAGTGCCGGTTCGAGTCGTCTCGTGGGCGGGCCGATCCGGTGAGGATGAACTGGCCCTTCTCCTCGCGGTCATCGACCTGCCGACGCACGCGGTTCCAGATCTCCGGCTCGACCTGCCACTCGTCAAACAGGATGGGTGGTTTTCCTGAGAAGAGGGCTTGGGGATCGAGGTCGAGTTGGGCGCGCGCCACTGGGTCCTCGTCGAGGCGGATGATCGTGTTGGCGACCTGGGATGCGGTGGCCGTCTTTCCGCATGCCTTCGGCCCCTCGATCAAGACAGCGCCCATGACGCGCATGCGGGCGTCGAGCTCCTGGTCTGCGATGCGGGGGACATATGCGGCCATGATGGAACTCTATCGTTTGCCTAGATTGAAGTCGAACTTTTGCGGTTGTTGGATCTGGCGATTTGGCTAGCGCTCACTCGACCTTTTGCGGCTCCCGGTCAGGCGGACCTGCGACCCCGGCGCTTGGGCTGGGGGAGCAGCCCGGCGATCGTCACTTCCTCCCGCTTAGGCGCAACGAGTGCGTCAAGCGCCGCCTCGGCCAGCGCCATCCGCTTCTCCTCCCAGGTCAGGAGCTGGTCGAGCCGCCAGCGGTCGGGGTGGGTCATCACCGGCTGCGGGACCAGCGAGCGGTGGTTCTCCGGCGAATGGAACTGGTCCCAATCCCGACTCCACCATCGATCTACTTCAAAGACGTTCGGTCGAAGCACCCGCACCATTCCAGCCCACTATGACCCGGGTGGGGTTGGACTGACTGGAGAGCTCAAGGTTCCTCACCCCTCGATGCCTGGGCGCCGAGCGCCCCACACCACGTGATCGCGGAGCACGCCGCCCGAGGCTCGTCCCACGCAGACCATCCGAGCCGCCATCTCGGCCATCTCGTCCTCGGTCGCCAGATTGGTCTCCCCCGAACACTGCGGGTGTCGTACCAATCCAGGCGGCGGTGTGACTCCGAACACCTCGGTCCCGGCATTTCCACGCCCGGGGTGCGTACCGCTCATTCGGGTCGTCCGGCGGCGCGCCGACAGAGAGAAGTTCGATGACACCTCCACGTTCGGATCAACGCCGGGCCGCGGCCCTGGTGGTCTCCGGAGGCCTGCTGGCCACGGCGGGACTGGCGGGCCTCGGCCCGACCACCGCCACGGCCTCGAGCCACCGCGAGGCGCCGATGATCGCCGGCCTCCCGCAGTACGACAACACCGACCTTTACGCGTTCCGCAGCCCGGAGCGCAAGGGCTCGGTCACGCTGATCGCCAACTGGCTGCCGTTCCAGGAGCCTGCGGGCGGTCCGAATTTCTACCCCTTCGCCAACGACGCCCGGCACGACATCCACATCGACAACGATGCGGATTCCAAGGCCGACGTGACGTTCCGCTGGACGTTCAAGGACCACTACCGGAACAAGAACACGTTCCTCACCAACACCGGAGCGGTCACCTCGCTCAAGGACAAGGACCTGAACTTCTACCAGACCTACCGGCTGGTGCGGATCAAGGGCAAGAAGACCAAGGTGCTCGTCAAGAACGCCCGCGTGGCTCCGTCGCACGCCGGCGACGCGTCGATGCCCGACTACGGCGACCTGCGCAACCAGGCGTCCCGCAAGTTCGGCAGGATCAAGTCCTTCGCCGGTCAGGCCGAGGACCCGTTCTTCCTGGACCTGCGCGTCTTCGACCTCCTGTACGGCGGCGACCTCTCCGAGGTCGGCGACGACACCCTGCAGGGCTTCAACGTCAACTCCGTGGCGGTGCAGGTCCCGCAGGGCATGCTCGCGAAGAACGGCAAGGCGGGCAAGAACCCCGTCGTAGGCATCTGGTCGACCACGTCGAAGAAGTCCGTGGGCGGCGGCTACCGTCAGATCTCGCGCCTCGGCATGCCCCTTGTCAACGAGGTCGTGCTCCCGCTCAAGGTCAAAGACGCCTTCAACGCCTCCAAGCCCACCGACGACGGGGCGGCACTGAAGTACGTCACGAACCCGGAGCTGCCGAAGCTCATCGAGGCGGTCTACGGCATCAAGGCGCCGAAAACCCCCCGCAACGACCTCGTGAGCGTGTTCCTCACCGGCGTCAAGGGCCTCAACATGGCCAAGGGCAAGGTCACCCCGGGCGAGATGCTGCGCCTCAACATGTCCACCCCAGTTGCTGCCGAGCCCAACCGTCTCGGTGTCATCGGTGGTGACGTCCAGGGCTTCCCGAACGGCCGTCGCCTCGGTGACGACGTCCTGGACATCGCGCTTCAGGTCGTCGAGGGCGAGCTCGTCGGCTCCGCGAACGACCTCGGTGACGGCGTCGACACCAACGACGTCGCGTTCGGCGACAGGTTCCCCTACCTGGCGCTCCCCGCGTCCGGGAGTAACGCCGACCCGCACCCGACGGACAGCAACGGCAATGCCAAGCCGGCCGCCAACGAGGCTGGTTTCGTCGAAAGCCTCGTCCCGGGACGCACGGCGTCCGCCGGCTTCGTCGGGATCGGGGCCATCGCGGTGCTCCTCGGTGCCGCGGGCTTCGGTCGCAGGCGCAAGGCCTGATCCACCCCCGCCCGGCCACGCGTGCTCGCACACGTGGCCGGGCTCCCCACTCCGGAAAGGCTCGCCGCCGTGTTCAAGTACGTCGTCCTCGTCTCCCTCGCCTTCACGCTGGCCCTGTCCGGCGCCCTCGGGCTGATCCGTGACGGCGGCCAGTCGGCGGCCTCCACTGTTCTCGGCGCTGCTCCCGAGGCCCTCCTGCCCAGCAGTGTCGACCCGGCGGCCGCCGTTGCCTCTCTCGAAGCAGAGGTCCGCCGCGTCCCCGACGACCACGTCGCCTGGGCCGACCTCGGGCTGGCGTACTTCGAGCTCGCCGGCGGCGACCTCGACCCCGACCTCTTCGCCAAGGCTGACGACGCCATCGAGCGATCGCTCGAGATCTCGCCGACCGACAACGTCCGCGCTCTCGGCAACCGCGCCGCCATCAGCGCCTCGCACCACGAGTTCGGAGCCGCTCTCGAGCAGGCCGACGAGACACTGGCGATCGCGCCGTACGACGGCACCGCCCTCGCCATCCGCATCGACTCCCTCACCCAGCTCGGCCGCTTCGACGAGCTGATGCCCGCCGTGCGGACCGCCGACCGGCGACAGCCCGGGGTTCCCGTGGCCTCGCGGTGGTCCTACGCCGTCGAGCTGGACGGCGACCTCGAGCGGGCCAAGCAGATCCTCCTCGACTCCACGGTGTCGGCGCGCGGCGCCGAGCTGTCCCACGCGCTGGTCCACGTCGCCGACCTCGACCGCCGGCAGGGCGACCTTGAGGCCGCAGAGCGCGGTCTCGACCGTGCCGAGGCAGCCTTCCCGCGAGACGGTGACATCCCCGTCGGTCGCGCCCTGCTAGCCCAGGCCCGGGGCGACCACGAGCAAGCACTCGCGATCTGGCAGGACGTCGTCTCCACCACCCCGCTCCCCGAGCACTTTCTCGCCCTCGGTGAGCTCCTCGAGCACCTAGGCCGCACGGCCGAGGCAGACCAGGCTTATGCCGACTCCGTGGCCGCGGTCGAGCGTCTGGCAGCGGGCGGCGCGAACATCGACGGCGAGCTAGCCCAGTACCGCGTCGACCACGGTGACGCTGCGGACCTTGACGAGGCACTTGCCCTCGGGCGAGCCGAGGCCGAGCGGAGCCGGGGCGTCCACGCATCTGACGCCTACGCATGGGCCTTGCACGCCAACGGCCGGCACGAGGAGGCACTGCGCTACTCAAAGCTGGCGACCCGGCGCAACACACAAGAGGCAATACTGTGGATCCACCGGGGCACCATCGAGGCATCGCTCGGACGGACCGATGTGGCACGACGTCACCTACGCGCGGCCATCGACATGGACCCCGGTCTGTCCCCCTGGCAGCTGGACAAAGCGGAACAGGTGCTCGCCCGACTCGCATGACGCGCCCAGCCACACCCGGCGCAGTCGGCTAGGACGACGTTCCCGCTGAGGCCCCGGTGACGCGTCTCGGCCCGGGCGGCGCCGCCACCGGCCACAGGTCGAGGGACGGTGGTCGGTATGCCGTTGGACGTCAGGGCTTCTGTCTACGGTGATCATCGCCGCCAGGGGTTACCGGGGCGAATAGCGGACTTCCGCTCGCCGCAAGGAGTGCGCTTTTCCTGATCGCCTTACCGCCGCCTGCGTCCGCGATGAATGGCGTCAGACGACTGACTCAACCTCGTCATCGTCGGCCTCGTCCGCGAGTGACCACTTGAGCTGGAACTCGACTTCCTCTTCGGCCTCGCCACGTTCGTGCTCGACCGAGAACACCGCGTTCGACGGCACCCGGAAGCGCTCGCCGGCAACCTGGATGCGGAAGGACGAACCAGTCTCCAAGGCGTCAGCCAGCCGCCGTAGCTTCGCCACGACCTCCTCGGTGCTGTAGATCCGCTCAACGTCACGCTCAGGCTTTGCCATGTCGACCTCTTGTAACGATGGGGCCACCCACCGCAGCCCGCCGTAGTGGCACCGTACCCGGGCCGGAGTTGCGTCATTGCGCCGCGAGAGCGGCCATGTCACTCCGACGCGAGTAGCGTGCGCTCGGGGCCAGCACTCTCCGGTTTGCCGCAAAACGGTCTCAACCGCCGTTCGGGATCGTCGAACGCCAGGCCACCCCCCCACGGTGTCCTCAAGTCCCTGCATGACCTCAACACCAAGATCCGCGCCACTACACTGCCGCCATGTCGATGGTCCACACCGACGCGGTGTTCTTCGAGGACGACAAGGCGTTCGAGACCTGGCTCGTCGATAACGCGTCGACTGCCACGCACGTGTGGATTCGGATGGCCAAAAAGAGCACCGGCATCACGTCGATCGACTGGACGAGGGCCGTGGACGTGGCGCTGTGCTTCGGCTGGATCGACGGCATCGCCCGGCGGATCGACGACGACTGGTACGTGCAGCGGTTCACCCCGCGGCGCGCGAAGAGCGTCTGGTCGAAGATCAACCGCGAGCGCATCGAGCGGCTAACCGCCGAGGGGCGGATGCGCCCCGCCGGCCTGGCCGAGGTGGAAAAGGCGAAGGCGGACGGCCGCTGGGACGCCGCCTACGACAGCCCGGCTACCGCAGTGGTGCCCGACGACCTCGCCGCCGCCCTGGCCGCGCGCGACCTCACTGACGTCTACGCCGCGCTGGACAGCCGCAACCGCTTCGCGTTCCTGAACCGCATTCAGACCGCGGTGCGCCCGGAGACCCGCACCCGTCGCATCGAGCAACTCACCGATGCCCTTGCCCAAGGCAAGATCCCGTACCCGGCGCCGACGAAGAAGCCCGGTACCTAGCCAGTAGTCGAGCAGTACACCGACGCGGTGTGCCTCACAACCCTTGAGTGCACGATCACCCGGGCCGAGGCCCTCGAGATCGTCGAGGGTGTCTTACCGCCGCGAATTCCAGCGGCCAGGTGGGACTGGCTCGGGGGAGGCAACCGGCTCCGCTGAGTTGCTGCGAGCGGTGTCAGTCGGCGGTCTGCCCCGCCCAGAGGTTGATGCCGGCCTCGACGGCATCGCTGTCGATTGCGGCCAGCTCCTCGTCGGTGAACGGCGGGCCGTCGAGCGCGTCGAGGTTGGTGTCGAGCTGCTCGACCGAGGATGCTCCGATGACGGCTGACGTGACACGGGGGTCGCGCAGGACCCACTGCAGTGCCATCTGCGCGAGCAGCTGACCGCGGTCGTGAGCGATCGCGTTCAACCGGCCGACGTGTCCAAGCACAATGTCGGCGAGGTGTTCCTTCGGAAGAGTGCTGCCGCTTCGTGCCGCGCGCGAGTCGGCGGGGATACCGTCGAGGTAGCGGTTGGTGAGCAGACCCTGCGCCAGTGCGGTGAAGACGATGACGCCCATCCCTTCCTCCTCGGTGACGTCGAGGAGGTCGCGCTCGATCCACCGGTTCAGCAGGGAGTACGACGGCTGGTGGATTAGCAGCGGGGTGCCCAGGCGTCGCGCGATGGCGGCAGCCTCGCGGGTCTTGGCCCCCGAGTACGACGAGATGCCGGCGTACAGCGCCTTGCCCGACCGAACCGCGTGATCGAGGGCAATCATCGTCTCCTCGATCGGAGTCTCCGGGTCGAAGCGATGGCTGTAGAAGATGTCCACGTACTCCAGACCCATCCGCTGCAGGGACTGGTCGAGACTGGCCAGCACGTATTTCCGCGACCCGCCGCCTTGCCCGTAGGGACCGGGCCACATGTCCCAACCGGCTTTGGTGGAGATGATCAGCTCGTCGCGGTACGGCGCGAAGTCCTCACGCATATAGCGACCGAAGTTGATCTCGGCCTGGCCGTAGGGCGGGCCGTAGTTGTTGGCCAGGTCAAAGTGCGTAACGCCGCGGTCGAACGCGCGGCGCAGGATCGCTCGCTGGGTCTCCTCGGGGCGGTCGTCGCCGAAGTTTTGCCAGAGCCCCAGCGACAGGGCGGGCAGTTTGAGGCCGCTGCGCCCGGTGAACCGGTACTCCATCGAGTCGTAGCGGTCAGTCGCAGCGGTGTATCCGCGGTCGCCCGTCTGGGCGACTCGATCGTCGTTGGTCACGACCTGACGTTAGTCGTCCGTGGCAAGCCCTGGCGGGCGGCGCGTCACTCCGCCGCGAAGCGGCAGTGCAGCCTTCCGCCGCATGCCTGTCATTGTCGGCTGCGGATGCGCAGGTCGCTCGCGAACATGCACTGTGCACGGCGGTGGCAGGCGACTACGATTCGGCCGTGATTCCACTGCTGACTGTTCGCCCACCTCAAGCCGAGGACGTGGCACAGATGGCGAGGGTGATTGTGCAGTGTTGGCAGGAGACGTATCGAGGACTGATGTCGGACGCGGTGCTCGACGACGCGGGTCTCATCGCTGCGCGGGAGCGGTTCTGGTCTGCCGTGATGACCGACGAGCGTTATCGCGACAACCGTGTGGCCGTTGCCGAGCGGGGCGGTGAGCTGATCGGGTGGCTACTTCACCTCGGAGCGGCGCAGGAACAGCAGGCCGATGACGAGCGGCAGCACGATCCAGATGGCGGTGGTCGAGCCGAGCATGGCCCATTCCTTGGCCGTGTCCGTGCCGCCCTCGAAGAGTGCGACCTGCGTGTAGTTCCAGTCGATCCACGGCTGTAGTTCGCTGAACCAGTCACGCACCTGTGCCAGCAGGGCGAGGATGCCCGGCAGGACGAGGGATACGACGAAGTAGCCGACGATCGCGGCCGCGGAGTTGCGCAGGACGACGCCGAGCGTGAAGCCGATCGCCATACCGACGAGGTTGCCGAGCACGATCTGCGGCGCGGTCGAGAGCGAGATGTTCCAGACCGTGTCGACGCCGGCGAGCGCCGAGCCAGCCAGGTTGCCCAGGGCGCCGACAGCGAACGCGACTGCCATCGACCCGATGCCTACCAGGAAGGTCGCGATCGCCTTGGCACCGATCACGCGGCCGCGGCTGGGCACCAGGGTGAAGGTCGTGAGCCCGCTGCGCTGGCTCCATTCGCTGGTGACTCCGAGGATCGCGATCATCGGCAGGATCACCGACATCGGGAAGCCGATCGCGGTCGCGAAGCTCTCGTAGGTGACTTCCTTGTCGGGCGCGAAGATGATGACGGCGCAGGTGGCTAGGACAGACAGGACGCCGATGCTGATCAGCATCCAGAAGCCCGATCGGGTGTTGAACATCTTGCGGAGCTCGCTCTTGATCAGGCGAGCCGTGGGAATCGGGGGGACCGGTTGGCGAACCGGGATGGCGGCCGTGTTGTTGGGGGAGATGGTCGTGGCGGTCATGCCGCAACTCCTTCGCGTTGGGTGTCGGCAGTGAGCGACAGGAACATGTCTTCGAGGCCCGCACCTTCGGCGGAGCGGAGCTCGGTGAGGGCGATACCGGCGGCCATAGCCACGACGCCCACGCGGGCGGGATCGGCGTCGGTACGGACCGAACCGTCGCCTGCGAGCGTGCTGGGGATCCCGGCCTGCTCAAGGGCGTGCGCAAGGTCGCGCGGGGACGTGGAGCGGACCAGGGTGCCAGCGGCTGCGAGCAGCTCCTCCTTGGTGCCGGAGGCGACGATCTTGCCGTTGCCGATGACGACGAGGTCGTCGGCGATGACCTCGATCTCGTGCAGGAGGTGCGAGGACAGCAGCACGGTTCCGCCCTGGTTGGCGAAGCCCCGCAGCAGGTCGCGCATCCAGCGGATGCCGGCCGGGTCGAGGCCGTTGGCCGGCTCGTCGAGGATCAGTACCCTCGGGTCGCCCAGCAGCGCGGTGGCGATGCCGAGGCGCTGGCGCATGCCGAGTGAGTAGTTGCGCACGCGGCGCTTGGCCTCGGTCGGGGTCAGGCTGACCAGCTCGAGCATCTCGTCGACGCGCTTGCGGGGCAGGCCCATGGTGTCGGCTGCGACACCCAGGATCTCGCGGCCGGTGCGGCCGGCGTGCTGCGCGGAGGCGTCGAGGAGGACGCCGACCTCTAGCCCAGGGTTGGGGAGGTCGGCGAACCGTACGCCGTCGATGGTGGCCGTGCCTGACGTCGGGGCGGTGAGACCGACCATGACTCGCATCGTGGTGGACTTTCCGGCGCCGTTCGGACCGAGGAAGCCGGTCACGCGGCCGGGCCGGGCGGTGAAGGAGACATTGTCGACGGCGGTGAAGCCGCCGTACCTCCGGGTCAGTGAGTCAACGGTGATCATGGGTTAACCCTCGCGGCCATGCACCCGTCGTCGCATCGGGAGGACCCCCCGATGCTCCCCCCACCCGACCCTTGCCCAACCCGGAGTCAGAAGTGGAGTAGCTTCCCGCGACGCGGTGGTCGCCGCGTCGAGATGCGTACACCGCCGCCTGTGCATCGCTTCACAGGGTCGCCAGTTTGCTGACGGAGTCGCGGAGAGCGTCCTCGCCGGCTCGGACGTAGTGGTTGAGGACGGTGGTGAGCTTGTCGCCGAGGTATTGGGCGACAACCTCCCACGGCTCGCCGAGCACGTCGTGGAACCACTTGGTAGCCGCGTGGTGGCGCAGGTTGCGATACACGATGGTCTTCGGCCAGGCGTTGTCGGGGGTCGTTCTCGTCGACCCACTTGCGGACGCGGTGCCAGCGTTCGTTGTGGGCCTCCGGCTTCACCGGTAGGCCGGTGGCGGTGTCTACGAAGAGCCAGAGTTCGTCCTCGGGTGGGACGGGATTGTTCCACCACGCGAGGTTCCGGTCCTTCTGTTTGGCCGCCAGCGACGCACGCGACTGGCGTTCCTCCTCCTGGGCGAGCAGCGTGGACTTCCTGCGTGCTGCCACCGAGACCACCTCTCCTAGGCTGGAAGCAGGCGATCTGCGCGGCACGCTGCGTCGAGCGCCCCACCGAAAAGTGAGCATCAGATGTTTACATCATTCAAGAGATTCTGATGCAAACATCACTGGTAGGAGTGACAGGGCATGGCGAATCGACTGGCCTCGGCAACGAGCCCGTATCTGCTCCAACACGCGGAGAATCCAGTGGATTGGTGGGAGTGGGGACCCGACGCGTTCGCCGAGGCGAAGCGTCGTGATACACCAGTTCTGTTGTCGGTCGGGTACGCCGCCTGCCACTGGTGCCACGTGCGTGGGCTCACGCTCAGAAATCGCTGATCGAAGGTAAAACTGCAGGTCAGCGGTGTCGTCCCGGGTCACCTGGTTCATCGAAGGCCACTCTCGGACACGTATTCCGAAGGAGTTTGCATCACTTCTTTGCATCACCCGCGCGGTCGAGCGACCTGTCCTACATCATGTTGGACAAGCGCATCGTGGCGGCCCGATTTGTGCAGCAAGTTGCTGCACATGCGATTCGACGGCTGGTTGCTGCGTACCTGAAGTCGACGGAGTTGAGGTTGCTGTGCGAGATCAGGTGATCCTCGATGCCCACGGCCGTATTGATCGGATGGCCGAGCAGGCCGACGTCTTGGTGGGCCATCGTGTGCCGTAGCCCGCGAGCAAGCGGAGGAGTGGCCACCGAGGTTCTTCGGCATCGGAGGGTCAAAGGACGGTCGCCACGACAACGCACGACGTGTGGACGAGGTCCTCGCTGAAGGATTCGGCGCCCGTCGATCGTGATCATCTGCGACACGGGCCCGGTCTTCGCCGTGGCCGATCGCAGTGATGCCGACCACCATGCCTGCGTCGAACTGCTCACAGGGCTGAAGGAGCAAAACGCGGAGTGCCGAATCGCTGAGCGGATCGACGCTGGTGTCATGTGCGACCAGCATGCGACCAAACCTCGACCAGGATCCGGGAGGTTGAGTAGACCACCTCCTCCGATCCATGGAGTGGCATGTCTGGTCACCCCTATCGTTCCCGCATGGACTTCTACGTCCTGGGCCCCCTGCGCGCCTCTCGCGATGGCGTTGATCTCGAGATCGGCGGCGCCAAGGAACGCACACTGCTGGCCCATCTGGTGGCGTACGCCGGTCAGGTGGTGCAGTCGCCCGCCTTGATGGAGTCGCTGTGGGGCGAGGATCCGCCGCGGAGCGCGGCCAAGAGCTTGCAGACCTACGTCCTGCGGCTGCGCAACAGCCTAGAGCCCGACAGGGGCGGGAAACCGCGGCTGCTGCTGACCATCGGCGGCGGCTACCAGCTTGCAATCTCGCCCTCCGACACCGACGCCGGCAGGTTCTCCCGGCTTGCGGACCTCGCCTCCCGGGCGCTGGCAGGTGGTCGCCCTGAGGCCGCCGTCGAGGCCAGCCGAGACGCCCTCGCCCTGTGGCGCGGGGCGGCCTACGCCGGCTGTGAGGACACCGCCTTCGGCCGGGCCGAGGCTCGCCGGCTAGATGAGCTGAGTCTGTCGGTCGTCGAGACGCGGATGGAGGCCCATCTGACGCTCGGCCGCGAGAGCGTGGTCGTGTCCGAGCTAGAGCGGCGCGTCGGCGACCACCCGTTGCGCGAGCGGCTGTGGGAGCTGCTGATGCTCGCCTACTATCGCTCTGGCCAGCAGGCCCAGGCGCTTGGAGCGTACGACCGCGTGCGCGAGGTCCTCGCCGATGAGCTCGGCGTCGACCCCGGCCACGGTCTGCGCGAGCTGCACGCCCGGATACTCGCCCAGGATCCGACCCTGCAGCTGGCTCGTCGCCACGTCACCGTACCTCCCGAGCTGCGTGACGGCACCCCCATGATCGGCCGCGACACCGAGCTGCATGCGTTGCGCGAAGCATGGCAGCGCACGCTCGCCGGTGCCCCGGCGACGGTCGTGGTTCGCGGACCGGCCGGGGCCGGTGCGACCAGGCTCGCAGCCGCCCTGGCCCACGAGGTCGCCCACAGCGGCGCCGCAGTCGCCACATCCGAGCACGGGGTTCACAACGAGCCTTGGCTGCTGGTGGTGGAACGGGCGGTGGCCCGTCCGGATGGCGCGATGCTGCTCCGCCTCGCCGGACCCGGCAGCACGCTGCCCGACCTGGCCACAGTCCTGGATCTCGCCCCGCTCTCCGAGTCAGACGTACGACGTGTGGTCAGTTCCTATGTGTCTGACCGCGACATCGATACGGTCACCGCCGACGTGCTCGTGTCGGGGCCCGCCTGGCCCGGCCGGGTCCATGAAGGAGCGGCCCGGCTCGCCCGGGAAGCTGCGGCCCAACGCCTCGCCTCCGCGGTGGGCGTGGCAGGCGAGGCGAGCGCACGCCTCAGCTATGCCCGGGCAGAGGTGAGCGAGAGCATCGTGACGCTCAGTGAGTCCGACACCCTCGTAGGGGCCGGCGAGCCGGGCACGTGCCCGTGGCGCGGTCTGGCGTCGTACGAGGTCGAGGACGCGCCGTGGTTCGCCGGCCGCGAGCACCTCGTCGCTGGCCTCGTCTCGCGGCTGGCGACTACTCGGCTGCTCGCCGTGGTCGGCCCGTCGGGCAGCGGCAAGTCGTCGGCGCTGAAGGCAGGCGTGCTGGCGGCGCTGGCCCGCGACGCCCTGCCCGGCAGCTCGACGTGGCGCCAGGTCGTGATGCGGCCGGGGAGGCACCCGATGCGCGAGCTCGCACGGGCAGCGCTGGGCGGCCACAGCGGCGATCTCGGCGACGTGCTCGCCCACTTGATCCGCACCGAGGAAAGCGCCCATCGCACGATCCTCGTCGTCGACCAGATGGAGGAGGCCTGGACGGCCTGCGAGGACCAGGGCGAACGCGAGGCCTTCCTCGACACGCTGGTCGAGCTGCTGGGCGACCTGCGTTCCTCGGCCTCGGTCGTACTGGCACTGCGGGCCGACTACGTCGCGGCGGCAGCAGAGCACAAGAAGCTGGCCGAGCTGATGGCCGACGGCACGCTGCTGGTCGGATCGCCGACCTCCGCCGAGATCGAACGCGCCATCACCCGCCCTGCTGCGCGCGCCGGCTTGGTGATCGAAGACGGGCTGGCCAAGACGATGGTCGATGAAGCCGGGAACGAGCCGGGGCTGCTGCCGCTGCTCTCCGTCGCGCTCACCCAGGTGTGGGAGCAGCGGACCGACGAACGGCTCACCTACGCGGGCTACGTCGGCGTCGGCGGCATCGCCGGCGCCATCGGTACCCTTGCCGAGGCCGTCTGGTCGGAGCTCTCGGCCGGTGACCAGTCGGCTGCCCGGGTGCTCCTGCTCAGGCTCGCCGGGCCGGGGAAGGGCGTCGCCGTCGTGCGACGCCGGGTGTCACTCGTGGAGATCGAGGCCCTGTCGCTCCCTGGTCTCCGCCGGGTCCTGGGGCGCTTGGCCGAGGCCCGGTTGCTCACGATCGGGGACGCTCACGTCGAGGTCGCCCATGAGGCGCTGTTCCGCGAGTGGCCGCGCCTGCGGGGCTGGCTCACCGACGATGCTGCGGGGCGCGCGGTCCAGCGTCGGCTCGCTGTGGCTGCGTCGGAGTGGGCCCGCGAAGGACGAGAGCCGGGCGCACTGTGGCGTGGCACCCGGTTGCTGTCCGGCCTGGAGGTCGCCGGCTCCCGGCCCGACGAAGTCACCACTGTCGAGAGGGCCTTCCTCGACGCCGGCCGGGAGGTCGCGGAGGCCGAGGAGAGCGCCGTACGCGAGCGCGCGGCCGCAACCGCGCGGCAGAACCGCCGACTGCGCTGGCTGCTTGTGGGCGCCGCCGTACTCCTGGTGGTTGCGCTCGTCGCCGGGCTACTCGCGATGCGCGCGCGCGGCGCCGCAGAGGAGTCGGCGACCCGGGCCGAGGCCTCGGCGATCTCCGCGGACGCCCGACGGCTCGCGGCGAACGCCCTGAACGAGGACCGACCGTCCCTCGCCCTGCTCCAGGCGGTCGAGGCGACGCAGCGTGAGACGAGCCCCGAGACCTACGGCGCGTTACTGACCCTGCTGACCCGCAGCCCCGACATCGTGACCCGCTTCCGGGCTCCCGAGGGCCTCGCACGGATCAGCGCGAGCGCCGAGGGAGCCTTGGTCTATCTCTCCGAGGACTCCGACAGGCTGTACGCGGTCGACGCGGTCAACGCAGAGCTGCAGTGGACCGCGTCGAGTCCCGGTGGTTCCACTCAGTGGGGCACCGCGGCCGTCGATCCGCGCGGTCACTGGCTGGCGGTGCCGCTGATCGGTGACCCGGAGTCGATGGCCATGGCTGTCCTCGACCCCCAGACGGGGAGGGTCATGCGCGTGGTCTCCGTCGAGGACCTGACCGACGTGGAGCCCGAGGCGGTGCCCTGGGTGGACGGGTCGGCCCATCGGTTCGGCCGGAAGGTCGTGCTCACGACGGAGTCGCACGCCTTCGTGATCGACCCCACCACCGGTGAGGTGCTGCGGGCCATCCCGTTCGGGCGCCACGTGCAGGAAAGCTGGAGCCTGCGGGACGGCAGGATCGCCGCCCAGACGTGGGGGCAGCGGGTAACCCGCGTGCTCGATCTGCGCACCGGACGCCAACGGCTCCGGCCCGGGTTGGTCGTGGGCGTCGACGCGGCCGGCACTCGGATCATGACGTCCAGGGTGACGCCGGACGCCGGGGAGTCGACCTACCTCCAGCTCCGTGATGCGCGATGGCGGTCGATCGGCCGGGCGCAGCGCGTCGATGGTCAAGTCGTGGAGGTTGCGTTCCTCCCAGGGGGCCGCGAGGTGGCCGTCGTGCGGGAGGAGGTCGTGGACATCCACGATGCCGCGACGTTGACCTACTCACGCACCCTGGAGGGACACAGCGGCGAGGTACACGGCATCGAGCTCGCCGGGCCGGGTCGTGACCTCCTGTGGACCGCCGGCCAGGACGGAACTGCCGTCGCCTTCGACCTGACGGGCATGCGCGGAGTGCTGCGGACAGTCGACCTGGACGTGGCCGCCGGCGTCGGCACGGCAGCGGGCGACCGGGCGGTGCTCACCCAGTGGTACGACGCGGCCCTCAACACCGCGCGCATCCTGGACCTGGAGAAGGGGCGCGACCTGTTCGGCGAGCTCCAGCCGTTCACCGACTGCGTGTGCCAGATCGGGCACACCGCCATCACCCCGGACGGGAGGCTCGCCCTGGCCGGCATCTTCGAGTGGACCGACGACTACTCCACGGCGATCACCGACCGGGGGCGCGTCGTCGCGTGGGACACCGAAACGGGAGAGCTGATCCGCGTCATCGACATTCCTTGGGAGCCCAAGGGGCTTGCGGTCACGCACGATGGACAACGACTGCTCGTGAACGGCTCTGGAGGTTGGGGTCTCTACGACCTCGCCTCGGGTGAGGAACTCTGGAGCCACCAGACCGAGCTGCCCGGTCGCTGGATGGCCGGCCTGCCACTCTCGGGCGTGGCGCCCGACGGCTCCCGTCTGGTCGTCCTCCGGGGCGAGAAGTTGATACTTCTGGACCCCGCCACCGGGAAAGAGGTGATCTCGGAAGAGCTGGCAGGAGCGGGAACCTTGACCAGGGTCGCCTTCAGCGCCGACAGCCACACGCTGGCTCTGGGATCGGCTAGCGGGCGGCTGTACTTCCTCGACGTCGCCACGCTCGAGCGGGCCGCACCCGACAGGCGGGTCACGGCCGGACTCGTGGTCGACCTGCAGGTGAGTCCCGACGGCTCGATGCTCGCCGCGATGGGCGCCGACGGAGACGTGACCCTGTTCGACCCCACCACATGGCGGCCGTACGGCAAGCCCGTGGTCGACGGGCTCGGCCGCGGGTTTCTCTCGTTCACCGAGGACAGTCTCCGGATCTACGGCGAGGACGGGCTCGACTACGAGCTCTCGACCGATCCCACCGAGTGGGTGGCCGCCGCGTGCCGGGTCGCCAACACCGAGCTGACGCCCGAGGAGTCGGCCGTGCTTCTGCCCGGCGAACCGGTCGAGCCGACCTGCGCCTGACGTCGTAGCCCCGGCAGGTCATGTCGCGGCCGCCCGCGACCGGGATGCGACCGGACTGCGACCGGACTGCGACCGGCTGGGCGGAGCCTGATGTCACCAGCCCGACGCACGTCGTCCGAGATATCGAGACCAGCCACGACGGTCGTCAACCCCACTCGAGAGGGAGTACGCCCATGCGATCCACGACTGTCCTGGCCGCCACCACACTGCTGGCCCTCTGCATCATGTCGCCGGCGGGGGCGACGTACGAGGGCCAAGACGGCCGCATCGCCTTTGGCGCCTTCGTGGCCACTGATCTGACCCAGGGCGACATCTGGTCGGTCAGGCCCGACGGGCGGGCACTGCGGCAGCTGACCGACGCCCCTGGCCTGGACATCTGCCCTGCCTACTCCGCAGACGGGAAGCACATCGCATTCTGCAGCAACCGGACCGGCGCCTACGAGATCTGGGTCATGGACGCGAATGGGAAGGACGAACGCCAGGTCACCGAGCTCGGTACTCGCTCGCTCTTCCCCGACTTCTCCCCCGACGGGAGCCGGATCGCGTTCGCGGCACCCTTGGTTGCCGGGGGTGTGACCGACCTGTGGACGGTCCCCTCCGCGGGAGGCACCCCGACCCGCGTCACCGATACGCCGGACGTGGCGGAGAAGCTTCCCGTGTGGTCGCCGGACGGGAGCACCCTGCTCTACGTGGCGGGTCCCCCCACCAACGCCAGCGCCCAGCTGTGGACCGTCGCTGTCTCCACCGGTCTCCGGACCCAGCTGACCTTCGATCCGACACTCAAGGACCAGACGCCCGACTGGAGCCCGGACGGGCAGGTCATCGCCTACCACGCCGGCAACGACATCTGGCGGATGGCCGCCGACGGGTCCGATCAGGTCAACCTCACCCAGACCCCGTTGGTCGCCGAGTTCGGGACCGCCTTCTCCCCGGACGGCACGCAGATCTCCTTCACCGGCACGGGTGGGCCCGTGCCTCCCGGCGAGCGTTACGTCCAGGTGATGGCTGCCGACGGCGGTGACCGCCGCCTGTTGGCGCCGACCCCCGGACTACTGCAGGCGGTGCCCGCATGGCAGCCGTTGGGAGCTGGCCGCTGACGTATCCGCCGCGGAGGGCGGACGGGCCCCGCTGAGCCAGCGGGAGTCAGACCCAGCAACCAAAGGAGATCAACATGAGACAACGGCTGGGACCTGTCCGCCCCCACCGCGGCCGCGCTGTTCGGGGTCCTCGCACCATGAGCGCCCGATGGATGACCGTCTCGCTCGGCCTCGCCGCCGGCTTGGTGGCCGTCCCGGGGAGCAGCCACGCGGCAGGCGAGACGATCGTGGTGACCACGACCATCCAGGCGGCCGTCGACGCGGCAGATCCGGGCGACACAGTCGTCGTCCCCGCGGGGACCTACGCAGAGTCGGTCGTCGTCACCGAGCCCGGCATCACCATCCGTGGCTCGCGTGGCGCGGTGCTTGACGGCGGCGGACTGTTGTCGTCCGGCATCCGCGTCCGCTCGCTCGACGGCTCGCGGCTCGACGGCTTCACCCTCGAGGGCCTCACGATCCGGGGCTACACCCGCTTCGGGAGCCAGGTCAGCGGCGTCGACAACTTCCGGCTCACGGGCACGAAGTACGTCGACAACGCGCTTTACGGGCTGTTCCCGGTGCGTTGCTCCCACGGCCGCGTCGACCACAACTACGTGACGGGGTCCTTCGACTCCGGCGTCTACGTCGGGCAGTGCAGCGATGTGCTGGTCGACCACAACACGGCGCACGACAACACGATCGGCCTGGAGGTGGAGCTCTCGACCCGGGTCGTGGTAGAGGACAACGTTTCCACCGGCAACGCGATCGGCGCCCTGGTGCAGATCTCGCCGGGACGTCCGGTCAAAGTCACCGAGGACGTGGTCGTCCGCCGCAACATCCTGTCCGGCAACAATGGTCCCAACTCCGTCACCGAGGGCAGCCTGCTCGCCGCGCTGCCGGGCGGTGTCGGAATCGCGAACGTCGCCGGCGACGACGTACGGATCCTCGACAACGTCGTGTCGGGCAACCGCAGCGCGGGCATCGGCGTGGTGGGCCTACCCGCTGCGGTCGCTGCTCTCGACCCGGCCCTCGACCCCTTTCCGGACGGCGGGGAGGTCGACGGCAATGTCGCGCGGGGCAACGGCCTCGACCCCGATCCGCGACTGGCGCCGCTGCCCGGTGCCGATGTGGTCTGGGACCTGACCGGAAGCCCGTGCTTCGAGGTGCCTCGCGGCACCCGAACCTTCCCACCGGTGCTGCCCGCCTGCGAGGTCGCAGCGCAACCATGAGAAGAACAGTGGGAGTGGCCGGGATCAGGCGACTGGTTGCCGTCGTGGTGGCGTCGACCGCCATCGTCGGCTGCGCGTCGACGCCGCCGACGCCCGCTCGGCCGGGGACAACCGAAGCCATCACGAAGCTCGGAGACGACCTCCTGCAGCTCACCGGCGACGACATCTTCGGCGACGTCACAGCGGGGGGCGGCTCGGTGTGGATGGCCACGCTGAAGGGCTTGATCCAGGTGGATCCGGCGACGATGGACGCGACGTGGCACACCAACCTCTCCCCGGGACGGAATATCGTCTACGCGTTCGACAGCCTGTGGGTAACCGTCTCCTCGGGCGTCGTCCGGGTCGACCCGACGTCGCTGGAGGAGATCGCCACGATCCGGATCGCAGAGCCGGAGGGGATCACGGCGGACGAGGACAGCATCTGGACCAGCCAGCACGACTCCAGGGCGGTGCTCCGTATCGACCCGCGGACGAACAAGATCATGGAGACGATCGACGTTGCCCCCCATCTGGCGAGCTAGGGGGAAGCCGATGGATCCATCGGTCGTCGACGGCGACATCTTTGTCGCGATGGGGAACGGCTCCGAGGTGGTGCGGATCGACGGTAGGGGCAAGGTGACGAGGTTCGAGCTGGAGCGCGAGGTGCTGACTCCTGCCGTCGCGACGCCCGAAGCGATCTGGTTCAGCAACTGGCTGTACCTAGACCGGAGGGTCACCCGGATCGACCGCGCGACCGGGGTCGTCAGCAGCGCGGAGCTGCCCGCGTCGGAGCTGGACTCTCGCCCGGGCCAGATCGGCCCCGGCATCTACGTCGGTGACACGCTCTGGTTCCCGACCACGGGCGGGACGATGGTCGCCATCGACCCGGTCACGTTCGACGTCCTCGGCACCGTCCCGTTGCAGGGCTCGGTGCCGCGCAAGGCCGTCGAGTACGACGGCGCGATCTGGGTCGCGAGCCAGTTCAACGGCAGCCTCGAACGGATCCCGATCGAGCGCCTGGCCGAAGGACTCGCCGCAGGAGGATGAGCTGCGGCGCCTGCGTTCACCTGGCTGGATCAAGCGGCCGCCGGACCGGCGTTATGTCACGATCGCGACGGAAGACGTACCCTGCGTCGACTCTCGTGCGCACTCATGCCTGCGATCCGCGCGGTCGCTGTGCCGCCAGAGGATCCCTATCCGGACGGAACGGCGCGAGGGATCGCCACCGCTTCCGGTTGCGTATCCGCCTGTGACGCTCGCGGCGGCCAACCGCCGATGGCAGGGGACTCAGCCAGCAGGTCCCATGCCACTGGCTCCCAGTGGCAGGGACAGGGAGAGTGATACGAAGATCGAGGATTGATACAAAACATCACGGGTGGCCACTGATGGAGAGATTTCGTATCACTCCTTGAGCCGACGTTTATATCATTCAGTGGCCTGGAGCGCTCCGCCCCTTTGGCGAGGGATGATGGTCGACGTGAACCGTCTTGGTGCCGCTACGAGCCCGTATCTCCAACAGCACAAGGAGAATCCGGTCGACTGGTGGGAGTGGGGCGAGGACGCCTTCGAGGAAGCTAGGCGGCGGGAGGTCCCGATCCTCCTGTCAGTGGGCTACAGCAGTTGCCACTGGTGCCACGTGATGGCGCACGAGTCCTTCGAGGACGACCTGACGGCGTCGGTGATGAACGCGCACTTCGTCAACATCAAGGTCGACCGCGAGGAGCGGCCGGACGTCGACGCGGTCTACATGCAGGCCACCCAGGCGATGACCGGTCAGGGTGGCTGGCCGATGACCGTCGTGATGACCCCGGAGGGTGTGCCGTTCTTCGCCGGCACCTACTTCCCCGACCAACCCCGCCACGGTCAGCCGGCGTTCCGGCAGATCCTCGGGGCGCTGTCCGATGCGTGGGCCAACCGTCGCAGCGAGGTGACCGACGTCGCCGAGGACATCCGCGGGCACCTGCAGGCCACCAACTCGTTCTCCGGTGAGGAGCCCGTCGACGAGACCGTGCTGGCGAAGGCGGTCAACCTCCTCGCCTCCGAGTACGACGGGGAGCGGCACGGGTTCGGGCGCGCCCCGAAGTTCCCGCCGAGCATGGTGCTGGAGTTCCTGCTCCGCCATGCCGCCCGCACCGGGTCGACCGCGGCCGCACAGATGGCTGACGGGACTCTCGCGGCGATGGCGCGGGGCGGGCTCTACGACCAGCTGGCGGGCGGGTTCGCGCGCTACTCGGTCGACCGCGAGTGGGTGGTGCCGCACTTCGAGAAGATGCTCTACGACAACGCCCAGCTGCTCGGCGTCTACGTGCGTTGGTGGCGGCAGACCGGCAACCCGCTGGGCGCTCGGGTGGCCCGCGAGACCGCCGACTTCCTGCTGGCCGAGCTGGGGACGTCCGAGGGCGGGTTCGCCTCCGCGCTCGATGCCGACACCGACGGGGTGGAGGGCAAGTTCTACGCGTGGACGCCGGCCGAGCTCGAGGACGTGCTCGGCCGGGAAGAGGGTCAGTGGGCGGCGTCGCTGCTGGCCGTCGACCAGACTGGCACGTTCGAGCACGGCAGCTCGACGCTGCAGCTGCTCGAGGACCCGCTCGACCCCGACCGCTGGGCTCGGGTCAGAGCGGCGCTGCGTGAGGCGCGCGACCGGCGCACCCGGCCGGCTCGCGACGACAAGGTGGTGGCGGCCTGGAACGGCCTGGCGATCGCCTCGCTGGCCCAGGCCGGGGTGCTGCTCGACGAGCCCCGCTATGTCGAGGCCGCCGTCACCGCCGGTGAGCTGCTGCTCGACCTGCACCTGGACGACCAGCAGCTCCGGCGGGTGTCCCGTGACGGCAAGGTCGGTCGCCACGCCGGGGTCCTCGAGGACTATGCGCTGGTTGCCGACGGGATGCTGGCCCTCACCCAGGCGACGGGCGAGGTGCGGTGGCTCCACGTCGCACGGACGCTGCTCAACGAGGGCATGGCGATGTTCAATGCTCCTGACGGCGGGTTCTTCGACACCGCCGAGAACGCCGAGGCGCTGATCGCCCGACCGCGGGACCCGTCCGACAACGCCTCGCCCAGCGGGCACTCGGCGATGGTCCACGCCCTGCTGAGCTATGCGGCTCTGACCGGGTCCGGACGACACCGCGACCGCGCCGAGACCGCCCTGCGGGCCGTGCATGCACTGGCGGAGAGAGTGCCGCGCTTCGCCGGTTGGTCGCTGGCCGCCGCCGAGGCGGCAGTGGCCGGTCCCCTGGAGATCGCGGTGGTCGGCGACTCCCCGGAGCTGCTGGCCGCCGCTCGTCGTACGACGTCACCGGGTGCTGTCGTGGTGGCCAACGCGAGCGGCGTGCCGCTGATGGACGGGCGCGACCTGGTGGACGGGCGGGCCGCGGCGTACGTGTGTCGCGGGATGGTCTGCGAGCGCCCGGTGACCACCGTCGACGAGCTGGTGAACCTGCTCTGAGACGCGAAACTGCCCGGTGGAATGCACATCCACCAGGCAGCCTCAAACTTGGTCACGGCGGTCCGTCACGGACCCTCCGGTTCGACGTGAGATCTGTTCGGTGACATCTAGGTGATACCTCCGTCCGATCTAGAAGTACTTCGATTTCGACGGTAACTCTGGACGTCGGAGAAGTGAAGAGGAGGTTGGACCAGTGTCCAGATCGCGGAAGGGGAGCGCCGCTCAGCGCAGCGAGTACGTCGCGATCGAGACGCCCACATAGTGGACGACGAAGGCCGCGATCGTGAACGAGTGGAAGACCTCGTGGAAGCCGAACCAGGTCGGGAACGGGTCGGGGCGCTTGAGCCCGTAGACCACGCCGCCGAGGGTGTAGAGCACGCCGCCGACGATGATCAGGACGAGCACGGCAGTGCCGGCCGCCGCTGCGAACTGGTTGGCGAAGAACACCGCCGCCCAGCCCATCGCGATGTAGATCGGCACGTAGAGCCAGCGCGGGGCGTCGGTCCAGAAGACCCGGAACAGGACGCCGAGCACGGCGCCACCCCACACGAGCGAGAGCAGCACCGCGCGAGAGGTGCCGTCGAGCAGCATGATCGTGAAGGGCGTGTAGGAGCCCGCAATCAGCAGGAAGATGTTGGCGTGGTCGAAGCGGCGGAGGAACGCCCAGACCCTGGGGCTCCAGCTGCCGCGGTGGTAGACGGCAGAGACGGTGAACAGCAGCAGGGCGCTGGCCATGTAGACCGCCGAGCCCACCCGGGTCGCGGCCGTCGGCGACAGAGCGATCAGCACGATCCCGGCCGCCAGGGTCAGCGGCACGCTGGCGGCGTGGATCCAGCCGCGCAGCTTGGGCTTGACGTCGTCGAACTTCGCACGCATTGCGTCCGAGAGCCCGTCGGCCAAGTCCATCGGCTTCCTGTTCATGCTGTCCACCGTACCTACGCGACCGTAGGTTGTCAGCCCGGTGTGACGACGATCGCGGGTATCCTCAGTCATGTGGCGAGCCCCAAGCAGTCGGTGAAGCGGTTGCTGTACCCGGTGTACGAACGCCGGGTCGTCAAGTTCTTACCCGCTGACCGGCTCCCCAAGCATGTGGGCGTCATGCTCGACGGCAACCGCCGCTGGGCCAAGCAGGTCGGGGAGGACTCCGCCTACGGCCACCGCGCGGGCGCCGCGAACATCTCACCGTTCCTCGAGTGGTGCGACGAGCTTGGCGTCGAGGTGGTCACGCTCTGGCTCCTCTCGACCGACAACCTGCTGCGTCCCGAGGCTGAGCTCACGCCCTTGCTGGGCATCATCGAGGACGTCGTCACCGAGCTGGCGGCCACGCGCGACTACCGGATCAACCCGGTCGGCGCCCTCGACCTGCTGCCGGACGCGACGGCGCGCAAGCTCAAGGAGGCAGCCGACTCCACCCGCGAGGTGGCGGGTGTCCTGGTCAACGTCGCGGTCGGCTACGGCGGCCGGCGCGAGATCGCCGACGCCGTACGCTCCCTGCTCCAGGAGCACTCCTCGCGCGGTACGTCGATCGAGGAGCTCGCCGAGATCATCGACGTCGAGCACATCGCCCAGCACCTCTACACCAAGGGCCAGCCCGACCCCGACCTGGTGATCCGCACCAGTGGCGAGCAGCGCCTGGGTGGGTTCCTGCTCTGGCAGAGCGCGCACAGCGAGTTCTACTTCTGCGAGGCCTACTGGCCCGACTTCCGGCGCGTGGACTTCCTCCGCGCGCTGCGTGCCTACGCCGACCGCGAGCGACGCCTCGGGCGATAGGGCCGGAGGGCCGGCCGACGGGGCCGGCCGGCAGCGTGTCGGGAGGCGATCGGGCACGGCGAGCCGGTCCCCGCGTCTGCCGGAGACATGCTCGGCCGAATGGGCACAGCCCGTCCGGTTACCGGAGATTCACCCTTCGGTCGGGCGTGTCGGGCCAGATGTTGGTGATGGGCCGCTTACCTTCGCAAGCAGGAGAACGGTGGGGAAGCCGATCTCCTTCGGGAGGCCCGTCCGTGAGGATTCACGAGCAGCAACGGAACGGAAGTCTGCACTCGGACTTTCGGGCCCGGTCCCGGTCCAGCGAGAACTAAGGACCGGGCGCTGAGTGCGCGTGCCGGTCGAGGAGCGAACTGTGGCTCAGACCAAGAGCAGCGCCCGCAAGCCCTCCGTCCGCACCTACGTGCTCGACACCTCCGTCCTCCTGGCAGACCCGGGAGCGCTGGGGCGGTTCGACGAGCACGAGGTGGTGCTCCCCGTCGTGGTGATCACCGAGCTGGAGGGCAAGCGCCATCACCCCGAGCTGGGCTACTTCGCGCGTTCGGCGCTGCGGTCGCTCGACGAGCTGAGGGTGCTCCACGGGCGGCTGGACCAGCCGGTGCCGATCGGTGACCACGGCGGCAGCCTGCGGGTGGAGCTGAACCACACCGACCCCGAGTCGCTCCCGTCCGGGTTCCGCCTGGGCGACAACGACTCGCGCATCCTCGCCGTGGCCCGCAACCTCGCCGACGAAGGAGCCGCGGTCACGCTCGTCTCCAAGGACCTGCCCATGCGGGTAAAGGCCTCGGCCGTCGGGCTCGACGCCGAGGAGTACCTCGCCGAGCTCGCCGTCGAGTCCGGGTGGACCGGCATGGTCGAGCTGGAGGTCGGCGCCCAGCACCTCGACGAGCTGTACGACGGGCAGGTCCTCGACCTGGAGGAGGCGCGCGAGCTGCCGACCCACACGGGTCTGGTGCTGCTCTCCGAGCGCGGGAGCGCTCTGGGCCGCGTGCGAGCCGACAAGCAGGTGCAACTGGTCCGGGGCGACCGCGAGGCTTTCGGCATCCACGGCCGCTCCGCCGAGCAGCGTGTCGCCCTGGAGTTCCTGCTCGACCCCGAGATCGGCATCGTGTCGATGGGCGGCCGGGCCGGCACGGGCAAGTCGGCGCTGGCTCTGTGCGCCGGACTCGAAGCCGTGATGGAGCGGCGGCAGCACAAGAAGGTCGTCGTCTTCCGCCCGCTCTACCCGGTGGGCGGCCAGGAGCTCGGCTACCTGCCCGGCAGCGAGTCGGAGAAGATGTCGCCGTGGGCCCAGGCGGTCTTCGACACCCTGGGAGCGCTGACCTCCCCCGACGTGATCGACGAGGTCCTCGACCGCGGGATGCTCGAGGTGCTGCCACTGACCCACATCCGTGGCCGGTCCCTGCACGACGCGTTCGTGATCGTCGACGAGGCGCAGTCGCTGGAGCGCAACGTGCTGCTGACGGTGCTCTCCCGCATGGGGGCGAACTCCAAGGTCGTGCTCACCCACGACGTGGCCCAGCGCGACAACCTCCGCGTCGGCCGGCACGACGGCGTGGTCGCTGTGGTGGAGCGGCTCAAGGGCCACCCCCTCTTCGCGCACGTCACGCTGACCCGCTCCGAGCGCTCGCCGATCGCCGCGCTGGTGACCGAGATGCTGGAGAACGTCGTTCTCTAGCTTTGAAAGAGGACTGGGGAGCCGCGTGCGCTGTGGACCGCACCGCGGAGCCGGTGATGGGCGCACACCGGAGCCGCGGAGCAGTCTCCGGTGACGCTCGGGTCTAGGCGGTTCGGCGAAGCCGAACCGTCTAGACCGGAGGTTTGGTGGTCCAGACGGATGGAAAGGGTGGTCTTTCCGGTGGAGCTGCTCGGAATCCGTTGCCTGCAAGGGATTCCGAGCAGCCAACCTCATTCGTCACACCCGTCACAGCTTCGGTGAGTCTCGCAAATTTGCCCCCTCAGGCGTGATCGGGTGAAGGTAGGTCCCACCTCACGCGCGACGTACGCCGCGCGTTTTGCATTGCCCCTTGTATTGCCCGCTGTCCCCCGTCGCCGAGCAGTCTGAGAGCCCCGTGAGTCGCAACGACACGTATGTGCCGAAGCACCGTGGTGCCCCAGTTGAGCCTGCGGTCAAGAGGGGCATCAGGAAGGGTGTCATGTTCTCCGGGATCGCCGTTGCGGCGACCGGGGTCACCGTGTCGTCCGGAGTCGCACTGGGAGGTGACGCGCAGGATGCCGTGAACACGGCCCTTGCGTCAGCCAGGCTCCGGACCGACGCGGTGGACGTCTCGGATCGCACGCTCCAGGCGTCCCGCTCGGACCGTCGTACGTCGGTCGACCAGACCAAGGCCCTGGTCCTCTCGCAGGACTCCGGTGGTCAGCTCACCAAGACCGAGGAGCTCGCCAGTGGCGACCCTCGCGACATCGGTCGCGCGATGCTGGCCGAGTTCGGCTGGAGCCAGAGCCAGTTCGGCTGCCTCGACTCTCTCTGGTCGCGCGAGAGCGGCTGGAACCCGCGCGCCGACAACCCGTCGTCCTCCGCCTACGGCATCCCGCAGGCGCTGCCCGGCTCGAAGATGTCCTCGGCCGGGCCCGACTGGCAGTACAACCCCGAGACGCAGATCCGCTGGGGCCTGGGCTACATCCAGGGCCGCTACGGCAGCCCCTGCGGCGCCTGGGGGCACTCGCAGTCCCGCGGCTGGTACTAGGCCGCACCCTCCCGGTCGACCGAGGAGCTCCTCGGTTGTGAGGTGTCGACCCGGAGCACCCGGGCGGCGAGGTCGACGGCAGGGCCCAGCAGGAAGCTGAGCGCGGTGCCCGGCCCGACCTTGGCGCCCAGGAGCCAGCCGACCAGGGCCCCCACGATCTGCACCGCGGAGTAGGTCCAGCGGAAGGGCACAGGCGGGTCCCAGGCCAGTGCCGCCGCCTCACCCGGTCCAGCCCCGGTCTGGCTGCCGAGATAGCCGGCGATGCCGAGCGAGAGCACCGGGATGGCCAGCGCGAGGACGACGATGCGGGTCGCCAGCACCGTCGGCTCGTCGAAGACGTCCAGGATCACGTTCACGGTCAGGCCCACGACCACGATCTGCACGACCGTGCCGACGCCTGGCGGCAGACCCCGCAGCCAGGCCAGCCCGACGAAGGTCACGCTCACCGCGACGTTCGCTGCCAGGAACGGCATGCCCGTGGCGAGGCGGATGCCGTTGACCAGCGTGGAGTAGCCGTCAGAGCCGAGCGCGGCGAGCAGCAGCATGGCCACGCCGGCACCGAGTACGACGCATCCGCCGACCAGCAGCAACGCCCGCCTCATGGATGGGTCATGCCGTCGACGTCGAGCGCCTCGTCGAGCTGCTCCTCGGTGATGGTGCCGTCGTCGACGTAGCCGCTGGCGATGACCGCCTCACGGATCGTGATCCCCTCGGCGAGGGACCTCTTGGCTACCTTGGCCGCAGCTTCGTAGCCGATGAACTTGTTGAGGGGTGTCACGACCGAGGGGGACGACTCGGCGAGCATGCGCAGCCGGTCGGTGTTGGCCGTGATGCCCGCGATGCAGCGGTCCGCGAGCAGTCGCGAGACCGAGGCGAGCAGTCGGATCGACTCCAGCAGGTTGCGGCCGATGACCGGCAGCATCACGTTGAGCTCGAAGTTGCCGCTGGCGCCAGCCCACGCGATCGTCGCGTCGTTGCCGACGACCTGGGCGCACACCATCAGGGTGGCCTCGGGCAGGACCGGGTTGACCTTGCCGGGCATGATGCTCGACCCGGGTTGCAGGTCCGGGAGGTTGATCTCGCCGAGACCGGTGCGCGGACCCGACGCCATCCAGCGCAGGTCGTTGCAGATCTTGGTCAGCGACACCGCGATCACCCGCAGCTGCCCGGACAGCTCGACGAGAGCGTCTCGCGAGCCCTGGGCCTCGAAGTGGTTGCGCGCCTCGGTGAACGGCAGCCCGGTCACGTCCGCGAGCTCCGCGATCACCTTCGCGGAGAACCCGAGCGGGGTGTTGATGCCGGTGCCGACGGCCGTGCCGCCCAGCGGGAGCTCAGCGACCCGAGGGAGGGACGCCTTGAGGCGCTCGACGCCCAGGCGTGCGGCCGCGGCGTAGCCGCCGAGCTCCTGGCCCAGCATCACCGGCGTCGCGTCCATCAGGTGCGTGCGGCCGGCCTTGACGGTCGCGCCGAACTCGATCGCCTTCTCCTCCAGGGCCTGTGCGAGGTGGTCGAGCGCGGGGATCAGGCCCTGGGCCAGCGACTGCGTCGCCGCGACGTGGATCGAGGTCGGGAAGACGTCGTTGGACGACTGGCTCGCGTTGACGTGGTCGTTGGGGTGTACGTCGACGCCACGCCGGGCCGCGAGCGAGGCCAGCACCTCGTTCATGTTCATGTTGCTCGAGGTGCCCGACCCGGTCTGGAAGACGTCGATCGGGAACGCGTCGAGGTGCTCCCCGCCGTAGACCTCGGCAGCGCTGTCGCGGATCGCAGTCGCCTGCTCGTCGGTCAGGACGCCGAACTCGTTGTTGACGCTGGCCGCGGCAGCCTTGACCAGGGCCAAGGCCCGGAGGTGGTCGCGCTCGAGCCCTGCACCGCTGATCGGGAAGTTCTCCACGGCGCGCTGCGTCTGCGCACCCCACAACGCGGCGCGCGGAACCTTCACCTCGCCCATCGAGTCGTGCTCGACGCGGTAGTCGTCCTCGGAGGGAGTCACTCCCTGAACCTACCCGGAGACATGGGTGGCTATGAGCCCGGCCACCGCCCGCATGCCCACCTCGTTGGGGTGGAAGGGCAGCGGCCGCCCCGGCACCGGCAGGCCGGCTCCGTTGCACCAGGGGATAGCCGCCCACGGGTGGTGGTCGCGGCTGGCTCGGGAGGCGGCCACCAGCTCGCACCCCTCGGCCGCCGCGACCTCGGTCGTCACGGCGGTGAGCCGCTGGCCGACGTACCGGCCGAGCTCGGTGTGCTCGCTGCTCAGCCTTCCCGCTGGGCCCTGGGGCGGCAGCAGCGAGAGGTAGTCCACGACCACGACGCGCGCGCCGGGCGACCGCTCGCGTACGGCGCGCAGCACCGAGGTCATCCGGGCGGGCAGCTGCTCCAGGGCCGTCGTACGCCGGTCGCGGTCGAGCAGGTCGCCGGCCCTGACCCGCAGCAGTGCGGGGAGCCCGCCCGCGACCAGCAGCGGGACGTAGCCCACGTCGTTGCCGCCGATCGTGATGGTTACGAGCCCCTCGGTCCCGTCCAGAGCCTCGACCTGGGGCGGTGCGCCATGTTGGCGGTCGGTGAGGAGGTGGGCGGTGGTGGCCGCGGCGGAGGTCACGTCGACCAGGTCCAGCCCGAGCCGCCGGGCCACGAGGTGCGGGTAGTTGTTCTCCGAGCGGCCCGAGCGGAAGTTGCTCCCCCTGGCACGGGGCGGAATGCCGGGCCCGGCCGCCATGGAGCTCCCGAGCGCGACGTACCTCATGCCCTGGGAGCGTACCCGGGAGTGCCCCTGCGAACCGCGCAGGACGGCTACGATGGAGGTCTAGACCTGCGTCGACGACCCGCTGTCCGCGGCGGTCGCCGCGCACGCCAGCGGGGTGACCGGCCTCTTCACAGGTGACCTGCCGGCCGCTGTCGAGGGCCTGTCGGAGGCCGTCGACGGCTTCCGCGCTCTCGGCGACCTCAACCGGCTGGTCGAGGCGCTGATCGGGCTCGCCCTGGCAAGAGGCTTCTCCGGCGACTCCGCGGGTGCGATGGCCTGCCACGAGGAGGTGCTCGCGATCACCGCGTCGCGGGGCGAGGTGTGGTCCCGCGCCTACTCGCTGTGGGCCTACGGTTTGGCCGTCTGGCACACCGGCGACCTCGAGCGAGCCACCGCGCTGCTGGAGGAGAGCCTGCGGCTCAAGATCGTGCTCAACGACGTACTCGGGTCGGTGTGGTGCCTGGAGGCGCTCGCCTTCGTCGCGGCCGACCAGCAGCGTGCTGAGCGCGCGGCGACGCTGCTCGGTGCCTCGACCACGCTCTCGCGCGACTTCGGCATCCAGTCCGGCACGTTCCCCGACCTGGTCGGGGCCTTCGACGAGTGCAAGTCCCGCGCGCACGAAGCCCTGGGCGCCCGGGCCTTCGAAGCGGCCCATGCGCGAGGCGCTGCCCTGGAGTTCGCCGACGCCGTCGCGTTCGCGCTCGGCGAGGCGGCCGAGGTCCGAGGGGGCGAGGCGTCGAGCAACCACGTGCTCACCCCGCGCGAGCAGGAGGTCGCCGAGCTGATCGCGCAGGGTCTGACCAACCGGGCCATCGCCGCCCGGCTGGTGATCTCCCAGCGCACCGTACAGGGGCACGTCGAGAACATCCTGGGCAAGCTCGGCTTCACGTCGCGCACCCAGGTAGGGCCTGGATGGCCGAGCGGGCCTGACCTTCCCTCTTCACGTTTAACTGAAGGTCGGACCGGGTGAGCCCGACCTCCAGGAGGCCGGCTCCACAGCCGCAACCGGGGGGTGGTCATCTGCGGCGTGGCCCTCGACCCGGGGCAAGTCTGCCGCGAAAGCCCCGTCAGGCACACGGGCCGATCGACCGGTACCCCCACCGGTGTTACGGGTGCCCCGGGGCGCGCGAGAGATAGAGCCAGTAGACCTCGTCGCGCGTCTGCAGCCGCACCGGGTGCGGGATCGCCTCGCAGTTGCCGAACGCCTCGGCCATGGCCTGCTGCAGCTCCGGCGCCTCCGCTGATGACCACACGACCGCCGCGCCGCCGGGCTTGACGGCGGCCCGCAGGCTCTTGAGGAAGTCGACGCGGTAGACCTCGACGTTCTCCTCGTAGACCAGGTAGCCCGGGCCGTTGTCGACGTCCAGCAGCGCCAGGTCGAAGCTCTCCGCCGGCGCCTCCGCGACCGCCGTCCGGATGTCGGCGGTGGTGACCGTCACCCGCTCGTCGGCCAGGAACGTCGGGCCGTGCGGGATCGTGCCGTCGCGCATCCAGCCGACCAGCGCCTCCTCGATCTCGACCACGACCAGCCGCTCCACCCGGGTGTCCGCGAGCACCTCGTGTGCGGTGAACCCGAGCCCGAGGCCCCCCACCAGGACGTCCACCGGGTGGTCGGTCGTGCCCAGCGCCGCCCGCGCCAGCTCGACCTCCGAGCCCGTCTCGGCCGTGTCCATCACGAACACCCCGTTGACCCTCAGCTCGAGCCCGCCGTTGCACGTGCGCAGCACGACCTCGCCGCGCTCCGACTGCGCTCGCGCCACCTCGTCGTACTCCATGGGGACATCCTGCCGGGTGGGGCGGGAGGGTCGCGGGGTTGGGTTGCGTCAGCGCCGCCGGCGGGGGACGTCATACGAACGGTTGCCTATTGACTTCGAGATGTATGACGTCCCGCGGCGGTCGCGTGGGATGTCATACAGTTCCGCGGCTATCGGCTCGGGTTTGTATGACCCCACGGCCGCGCCGTTGTCCACAGGTGCCGCAGCAGGCCCTTGGACACCCTTGCCGCGGAAGGCACGATTCCGACATGGACGAGGGACTCGAAGCCGCTCGACGCCGCTTGCGACGGCTGAAGGCGCGACAGATCGCCGACCAGCAGGCAGGCATCGTCTCGCGGCGGCAGCTGTACGACGCGGGGTGGACGCGTTGGATGGTCAAGGCCGAGGTGCGTGGTGGACGATGGCGACGCGTCGGGCGCAACCTGCTGTGCGTCCACACCGGGCCGCTCTCGAGACAGTCGATGTTCTGGGTGGCTCTGCTCTCAGGAGGTCCGCGCGCGTATCTCGACGGGGTGTCCTCGCTGCAGGCCGCGGGACTCAAGGGGTACGACGAGTCGACGATCCGGGTGACCGTCCCGCGCGGAGCCAGGGTCTACCGCCCGCGCGGGATCGACGTACGGCAGACCCGACGTTGGTCGTGGGAGGACCTCGAGCCGGGCCCGCTGCGCCGGTCACGCAATGCCATCGCCGCCATCCGGGGAGGCCTTTGGGCTCGCAGCGCCAAGCAGGGCGCCTTGCTGTTGACGATGGCGGTGCAACAGCAGCTGGCCACGCCCGAAGAGCTCGGTACCGCCCTGCTCCGCATCAAGCGCGACAAGCGGCGCGCCTTTCTGCAGGCGATCATCCTCGACCTGCTGGGAGGGGTGCGGTCCATCGCTGAGCTCGATGTGGCCGGAGAGTGCAGGCGTCGTGGTCTGCCCGAGCCGGACCGGCAGGTAGTCCGGCGAGGCCGTAACGGCAAGTACTACCTCGACCTCTACTGGGATCTTTGGCGCGTCGTCGTGGAGATCGACGGCATCCACCACTCCTGGGCCAGCAATGTCGTAGCTGACGCGCTCCGGCACAACGACATCGCGCTCGACCGCGATGTGGTCCTTCGCCTACCCGTCCTGGGCCTACGGCTCGAACCCGACGCGTTCTTCGCCCAGATCGAGAGCGCCCTGGTCGGCGGCGGGTGGCGGCGCTCCACCCGGCGTTCCGCCTGACGTCATCCCGTCCGGAGGCTACTGCCTCGGGTTCGGATGACCTCCCGCGGCGGCGGCGCAGGAGGTCATACAGATGCGAGGCCACAGGCCGCAGAACGTATGACGTCCCGGCGCAGCCGGCCCACACGTCCCGGCGCAGCCGGCCCACACGTCCCGGCGCAGGCCGGCAGCCGGCCCCGCCGCCACGGGTCGTCCCCAGGATCAGCCCTTCTCGGCGCTGCGGACGCGGATCCCCGAGAGGGGGATGTTCACCGCACCGGAAGGGTCGGTGAAGAAGTCGTTGCCCTTGTCGTCGACCACGATGAACGCCGGGAAGTCCTCGACCTCGATCTTCCACACCGCCTCCATGCCGAGCTCGGCGTACTCCAGGACGTCGACGGACTTGATGCAGTCCTGGGCCAGGCGGGCTGCGGGGCCGCCGATCGAGCCGAGGTAGAAGCCGCCGTGGGCCTCGCAGGCCTTGGTCACCTGCAGCGAGCGGTTCCCCTTGGCGAGCATGACCATCGACCCACCCGCGGCCTGGAACTGGTCTACGTAGGAGTCCATCCGGCCTGCGGTGGTCGGGCCGAACGAGCCGGAGGCGAAGCCTTCGGGGGTCTTCGCGGGACCGGCGTAGTAGACCGGGTGGTCCTTGAGGTACTGCGGCATCTCCTCGCCCGCGTCGAGACGCTCCTTGATCTTGGCGTGGGCGATGTCGCGGGCAACCACGAGCGGGCCGGTGAGGGAGAGCCGCGTCTTGACCGGGTGGCGCGACAGCTCGGCCAGGATCTCCGGCATCGGCTGGGTGAGGTCGATCTTGACGACCTCGCCACCCTGGATCAGGTGCTGCTCGGTCGTGTCGGGGAGGTACTGCGCTGGGTCTCGCTCGAGCTGCTCGAGGAAGACGCCCTCCGCGGTGATCTTGGCCAGGGCCTGGCGGTCGGCCGAGCACGACACGGCGAGCGCGACGGGGCAGGAGGCGCCGTGGCGGGGGAGCCGGACGACGCGGACGTCGTGGCAGAAGTACTTGCCGCCGAACTGCGCTCCGATGCCGAACGACTGGGTCAGCTTGAAGACCTCCTCCTCCAGCTCGAGGTCGCGGAAGCCGTGGGCGGCCATTGTGCCGGAGGTGGGGAGGTTGTCGAGGTAGTGCGCTGAGGCGTACTTCGCGGTCTTGAGCGCGAACTCCGCCGACGTACCGCCGATGACCACCGCCAGGTGGTACGGCGGGCAGGCGGCCGTGCCGAGGGAGCGGATCTTCTCGTCGAGGAACTCCAGCATGCGCTTGGGGTTCAGGACTGCCTTGGTCTCCTGGTAGAGGAACGACTTGTTGGCGGAGCCGCCCCCCTTGGCCATGAAGAGGAACTTGTACGCCGGGTCGCCGTGCTGCGGAGTGGAGTAGAGCTCGATCTGCGCGGGCAGGTTGGTGCCGGTGTTCTTCTCCTCCCACATCGTCAGCGGTGCGAGCTGGGAGTAGCGCAGGTTGAGCTTGGTGTAGGCGTCGTACACGCCCTTGCTGATCCACTCGCTGTCGTCGGCGCCGGTGACGACGCCCTCGGACTTCTTGCCCATGACGATCGCGGTGCCGGTGTCCTGGCACATGGGCAGCACGCCGCCGGCGGAGATGTTGACGTTCTTGAGCAGGTCGAGGGCGACGAAGCGGTCGTTGCCCGACGACTCCGGGTCGTCGATGATCTTGCGCAGCTGCGCCAGGTGGGCCGGGCGCAGGTAGTGGCTGATGTCGTGCATCGCCTCGGCCGTGAGCTGCTGGATCACCGACGGGTCGACCTGCAGGAACTTGCGTCCGTTGGCCTCGAACGCCGTGACGCCCTCGGTGGTGACCAGCCGGTACGGCGTGTCGTCGACTCCGGTGGGCAGCAGGTCGGAGTACTGGAAGTCGGGCTCGGTGGTCACGCATGCTCCTCGTCAGGGCGCAGAGAATCCAACAGACGAAAGGGTAGTCCAGCGCGGTTAGGGTGGACTCATGCAGGACGGATCCATGGAGCCGGCACGGCTTCGCATCTCCGACCAGGAGCGCCACCAGGTCGCCGAGGTGCTGCGCCTGGCCGCGGGCGAGGGGCGGATCGACCTCGACGAGCTCGACGAGCGGCTGGAGGCCACCTTCGCCGCCAAGACCTACGCCGACCTGGTGCCGATCACCGCCGACCTTCCCGCCGAGGGCACCAAGCCACTGCCGGTGCAGCGGCCCGCGGGGCACGTCGTGGCCGGGCCGGCGTACCAGAGCTCGTTCGCGATGATGGCGGAGACCAGGCGGTCAGGGCCGTGGCAGGTCGGCCAGACGCACTCGGCGTTCGCGGTGATGGGCAGCGTCGTGCTCGACCTGCGGCAGGCGGTCTTCGCCGCCCGCGAGATCGTGATCAACGCCTCGGCGCTGATGGGCGGCGTCGACATCATCGTCAACCCGCACACCCAGGTGATCTGCGAGGGTCACGGCTTCATGGGCGACTTCAGTGAGTCGCGCTCGCGTACGCCGTTGGAGGCCACGCCCGACTCACCCGTGGTCCGGGTCAAGGGCCTGGCCCTCATGGGGGCCGTCAACATCAAGAGAAAACCCCTGCCCGGAGAGGGCAAGGGCGTTCTCCGCAAGCAGTGAGGTCAGGTTCCGACGGTCAGGTTGTCCCCGCTCCCGGGGTCGAAGAGGTGCATCTTCGAGGTGTCGACGTAGAACTCCGCCTTGTCGCCGGCCTTGATCCGGCTGGCCGAGCTCAGCGACGCCACCACCTGGGTGCGCAGGGACTCGCCGTCGAGCTCGCGCTCGAGCGCCGCGAGCTGCTCCTGGACCGCCGGCGGTGCCTCGAACGGGATGTAGGCGTAGGCCTCGTTGCCGAGCCACTCGGTGACGTCGACGGTCGCTGAGAACGTGCCGCCGCTCCCGTTCTTCTCGGCCACGGCCGCGTCGTCGAAGTACTCCGGCCGGATCCCGGCGATCAGCAGGCCCTTGCCCTGGGCACGCTCGGCCTTGGCGGTCGGGATCTGCACCTTGCCGAACGGCAGCTCGACGGCGTCGCCCTGGACGGTGGCCGGCAGGAAGTTCATCGGCGGGGAGCCGATGAAGCCGGCGACGAACAGGTTGTTGGGCTGTTCGTAGAGCTCGCGTGGCGTCGCGAGCTGCTGCAGCAGTCCACGCCGGAGTACGGCGACCCGGTCTCCCAGGGTCATCGCCTCGGTCTGGTCGTGGGTGACGTAGACCGTGGTGATGCCCAGTCGCTTCTGCAGCCGGGCGATCTCGGTGCGCATCTGCCCGCGGAGCTTGGCGTCGAGGTTGGACAGCGGCTCGTCGAACAGGAAGGCCTGGGCGTCGCGGACGATCGCCCGGCCCATCGCCACGCGCTGTCTCTGGCCGCCGGAGAGGTTGCCGGGCTTGCGCTCGAGGTGCTCGTCGAGCTCGAGCGTCTTGCTGGCGTCACGCACCTTGGCGTCGATCTCGGAGTCCGACATCGACTTGGAGAGCCGCAGCGGGAACGCGATGTTCTCGTAGACGGTCAGGTGCGGGTAGAGCGCGTAGTTCTGGAACACCATCGCGAGGTTGCGGTCGCGCGGTGCCTTGTCGTTGACGCGGTTGCCGCCGATGACCATGTCGCCGGAGGTGATGTCCTCCAGGCCCACGATCATCCGCAGCAACGTGGACTTCCCGCAGCCGGACGGTCCGACCAGGATCATGAACTCGCCGTCCGCGACGTCGATGCTCACGTCGTTCACGGCCGGGAAGCCGTCGCCGTACTGCTTGACGATGTTCTTCATCTCGATGGCGGCCATGGCCGAATCACCCCTTCACCGCGCCGGAGGTCAAGCCGGCGACGATCTTGCGCTGGAACAGAAGGACGATCACGACGATCGGGATGGTCACCATCACCGAGGCCGCCGCGAGAGTGGAGACCGGTGCGTTGAACTGGTCGGGCCCCACGAAGAACGCCAGCTGGGCCGGCACGGGTCTCGCGTTGGTCGACGAGGTCAGCGAGATGCCGAACACGAAGTCGTTCCACGCGAAGAAGAAGGTCAGGATCGCCGCGGTGAAGACACCGGGTGCGGCGAGCGGGACGATCACCCGACGGAACGCCTGCCACGAGGTCGCACCGTCGACCTGGGCAGCCTGCTCCATCTCCCACGGGATCTCACGGAAGAACGCCGACAGCGTCCAGATCGCGAGGGGAAGGGTGAAGGACATGTACGGGATGATCAGGCCGGGCCAGGTGTCGAAGAGGTTCATCGCCCGCCACTGGTCGAACAGCGGTCCGACCAGCGACACGACGGGGAACATCGCGATCGCCAGAGCGATCGAGAGCACGACCCGCTTGCCCTTGAAGTCGAGACGGGCGATGGCGTAGGCCGCGAGCGTCGCGAAGATGACCGACAGGAACGTGGCGATCGCCGAGATGCCGAACGAGTTGATCAGCGCCCGCTGGAAGTCCTCGTTCTTGAGCACTGTCTCGTAGACGTCGAACGTCGGGTCCTTGGGCAGGAACTGTGCACTGCCCGTCGCGGTCTCGGTGACCGGCTTGAACGACAGCGAGACGATCCACGCCACCGGCAGTAGGCACCAGACCAGGATCAGTGCGAACCCGAGCCAGTGCAGAACTCCAGGCCTCTGCCTCATCTCTCAGCCCTCCCCTCGAGCGGATGCCAGGTCGACCTTGAACAGCTTCACCAGCAGGAACGCGATGAGCAGCACCGACAGGAACAGCAGCACCGACAAGGCCGAGCCCATGCCGAGCTCGAACTGGTCGATCACCTGGCGATAGGTCAGGAACGACACCGACTCGGTGTCCTGAGCACCCCTGGTCATCACGAAGATGCTGTCGAAGATGCGGAAGGCGTCCAGGGCGCGGAAGAGGACCGCGACCATGATCGCCGCACGCATGTTGGGCAGGATCACCTTGAAGAGGCGCTGCCACCACGTCGCACCGTCGACCTTCGCGGCCTCGAGCATGTCCTCGGAGACCTGCGAGAGCCCCGCGAGCAGGAGGAGCGACATGAACGGTGTCGTCTTCCAGATCTCGGAGATCATGATCGCGCTCATCGCTGACCAGTGACCCCCGAACCAGTTGAAGTCCGAGTCGACGAAAGGCAGCCACCCGTTCACGAACCCGTTGTTGAGCGAGAACGCGAACTGCCACGCGAACGCCGAGACCACGGTGATGATGCCGTAGGGGATCAGGATCGAGGTGCGGATGATGCCGCGCGCGAAGATGATCCGGTGCATCACCATCGCGAACGCGAAGCCGATCACCAGCTCGATCGCGACCGTGATCACCATGATCAGCACGGTGTTCCAGATGTCGGTCCACCAGCGTGAGTCGCCCAGCACCGTGAGGTAGTTCTGGACGCCGACGAACTCACGGTCGTCCGGTGCCGTCGCGCGGTACTGGAAGAGCGAGAGGTAGATCGCCCGGAACATCGGGTACGCCGTGACCAGCAGCATGAGCACCACGGCAGGGGCGACCAGCTTCAGGCCGAGGGTGTTCTCCGCTCGGGCCCGGTCCGAGGTCGGAGCTGCCTTCCTCGAGGTCGGCGTCTTGGTTTCTGTTGCAGTAGCCATCTCGCCTCCCTAGAGCAGTGCTTCGCCGTTGAGGGCCTTCTTGATGAAGGAGGCCGATTCGGACGGGGTCTTGTCGTTCACCGAGCTGGCGGGGTGCCACTCGTTGAGCGTCGCGTTGACGATCGTGCTCCAGTACGCCGAGCCGGGCCGCGGCCCTGCCCCGTCGATGCTGTCGCGGAAGAGCTGGAGCAGGTCGGCGGGGAACTGCTCGCCGAGCTCGGCGTTCTCGTAGGCACCCGACCGGGCCGGCATGTTGGCCGTCTCGATCGCGTACTGCACCTGCTGCTCCTCCGAGGTGATGCAGTCGACTGCCTCGACCGCGAACTCGGGCTCGTCGGTGAAGGCGCCGATCCCGACGTTGATGCCACCGATGGGCGGCCGGGAATCCTCGCCCTCGACGGCGGCCGGGTAGCGCGTCCAGCCGAGGTCGCCGAACGTCGCGTCGTCGGCCTTGTAGTTGTTGAAGACGAAGGTCCAGTTCACCTGGAACGCGCCCTGGTCGCCGGCGAACGGACCGAGCACCGTGCCCTCGTTGGAGACCGAGAGGTCGGGCTCGGCGGCGCTGGAGTCGGCGAGCTTCTGCACGATGCGCGCAGCCTCGTCGCCGGCCTCGCCACCGATGTCGACCGAGGCGTCCTGACCCTTCTCAGTATCGGAGATGATGTCGCCACCGGCGCTCTGGATCAGGGCGTTGAGCCAGACGACGTAGCCCTCGTACTTGTTGGCCTGTACGCCGACCGTGCCGCCGTTCTGGTCGGCCGCGTCGATGATCTGGTCCCATGTGACCGGCTGGGTCATGTCGAGCCCGGCCTTCTCGGCGAACGACTTGCGGAACCACAGCACCTGCGTGTTGGCCCACAGGGGAACGGCGACCAGCTTGTCGTCGAACGTCGCGCCCTCCACGGCACCCTCGAGGACACCATCGGTCAGCGAGCTCTGCTGGTCGTCTGGGATCTCGGCGAGGAACCCTGCTGCCGCGAACTCCGCGGTGAACGGCGGGTCCAGGCTCATCAGGTCGATGGTGCTGTCCTCGGCGGCCAGCCGACGCAGCAGCTGGATGCGCTGCTCGCTCGCGCTCTGCGGCAGCAGCTGCGTCTCGATCGTGTAGTCGTCCGTGCTGCACTCAGCCGCGATGTGCGCCTGGCCGAACGGACCGCTGAATCCCTCTGGTGGGTTGGGATCCGGGTTGATGTACCAGGTGAGTACTGGCTTCCCGTCATCCGACCCACAGGCGGCAAGGAGACTGCTGGCAGTGACCACCACTGCGGCGACGGCTATTGCCCGCCTCCCCTTACGCTGCCGTGGGAATCGTCCCGACGACTTCATGCGCACCTCCCGGAGTGTGACCCTGTTCACACACTCTTCTGCCGCGCCCAGAAACGCAACCCCTAGGCAGGGTGCACGTTTCTACAGAATCTGCTAGAGGTTCTCCGCGTTCTCGTCGACGCTGCCGACGCCCATCAACGTGGAGTCGAGCATGGCCTCCTCGTCCGGCCGGAAGCGCAGCACCGTGTCGACGTACGACGCGGCGGCCTCGTCCAGAGTGACCGGCTGACCCGTCACCTCGGTGAGGTGCCAGCGGTGCTCGAGCACCTCGTGGAAGATCTCGGCGTCCTCGAGCTTGGCCGACAGGTCGGCCGGGATGCTCTCCAGGACCGGGTCGAACACGTCGGTCATCCAGTGCCTTGCGACGACGCCCTCGTCCACGTCGGTGCCGGGCATCACGGCCTGCGCGCGGAAGCTGTCGAGGTCGTTGAGGATCCGCCGGGCCTGGTTCTCCTGCACGTCGAGGCCGGTCAGCTCGTTGAGGCGGCGACGGTGGTGACCCGCCTCGACCACCTGCGTCTGCAGGAGCACCTCGGGGTTCTCCTCGACCTCCTCGACCTCGATCTGCGCCACGTCGTACCCGAGCTGGTTGAGGCGCCTGATGCGCTGGTCGACCGCGTCCCACTGGCCGGCGCCGAACGTCTGCGGAGTGGTCAGCTCGGTCCACAGCCGCTCGTAGCGCTCGACGACCGACTCCGCAGTGTCGATGGGATCGACCTGATCGGCGAGCAGCCCGGCGGCCTGGAGGTCGAGGAGCTCTCCGGCCAGGTTGATCCTCGCGATCTCGAGGTCGTGCTCACGCTGCCCGTCGGAGAGCTTGTCCTTGAACAGGCCGGTCTCGGCATCGACCAGGTACGCCGACAGTGCCCCGGCATCGCGGCGGAAGAGCGTGTTGGAAAGCGAGCAGTCTCCCCACGCGAAGCCCTTGAGATGGAGCTTGACGATCAGCTCGGCCAGAGCGTCGAGCAGCTTGGGCTCCAGGTCGGGGTCGATGCGTCGCGAGAACAGCGCGCGGTAGGGCAGTGAGAAGTGCAGGTGCTTGGTGACCAGCGCAGCGTCGAGAGACTGGCCGTCGCTGGTGGTGCGTCCGCCGACGACGCCGCCGGCCTGCACGACGGGAAGTCCCTCTCGACGCAGGCGCCGCAGGAGCCCGTACTCGAGCTCGGCGAGCCGCGGCGCGGTCTCCTTCACGGCGTACACCGTGCCACCGAGGCGCACGAAGCGTACGACGTGCCGGGAGATGCCCCGGGGGAGGGAGACCAGGAAGTCCGCCGGCCACTCCTCCAGCGGCGTCGACCACGGCAGCCCGAGCAGGTCGGTGGGGTCCGGCCCGCTGGAGAAGTTCATGCGCACGCTGTTCAGCGTGGCACAGGTCAGCGTGGAGGGGGTTCAGCTCCTCACGCGGTCGGCGACGCCCCTGATCGCTTCCACGAAGTGCGGAAAGAGCTCGGGCGGCAGCTCGTGGCCCATGCCCTGGATCAGCAGCAGCTCAGCTCCGGGCACGGCGTGCGCGGTCGCGCGGCCGCCCGACACGTGCACCATGCGGTCCTGCATCCCGTGGACGACGAGCGTCGGCACCTCGAGGCTGCGGAGGGCGCGGGTGCGGTCGGGCTGGGTGAGGACCGCCAGCATGTGCCGCAGGACGCCCGCCGGGTTGATGCCGCGCGCCCAGGTGTCGCGGGCGCGGGTGCGGTAGTAGTCGGTGTCGACGGGGTAGCCGGGCGACCCGATCAGCAGCCAGAAGGCCGCGTTGGACTCGATGTAGGCCTCCTCCGTCGTCGCTGCGGGCCGCAACAGCCGGGGGAAGAGCTTGGGGTCCTGCCAGCCGACCGTGCGGCGGCCGGTCGTGGACATGATCGAGGTCAGGGAGCGGACCCGCTCGGGTCGCGACAGCGCCATCGTCTGGACGATCATGCCGCCCATCGACGTACCGACGATATGGGCGGACTCGATGCCGAGGTGGTCGAGGAGGCCGAAGCCGTCGTCGGCGAAGTCGGCCATCGCGTACGGCGCGCGCACGCTCTGCCCCAGGAACGCTTTGACGATCGTGCCGCGGGTGACCCGCTGCGACCGCACCCGAGTCGAGCGTCCGGTGTCGCGGTTGTCGTAGCGGATCACGTAGAAGCCCGCGTTCGCGAGCATCTCGCAGAGGGCGGCGTCCCACCAGATCATCGGGCCGCCGAGCCCCATCACGAGCAGCAGTGGCTCGTCGGTCGGGTCGCCGAAGGTCTGGTAGGTCAGGTCGATGCCGTTGCTCAGCGGGGCGAACTGCTCCGCGGACACGGCAACGCTCGTCTCGGTCATCAAGCCTCCCTCTCGATTCCGACCAGCATACGTTTCCGGAATTCGGCAGACATGGGCCGATGTACGCAGGTCTTGGCGGTCCCGTGGATACCGTTGTTGTATGCAAGAGCCGACGGCCGGGTATCTCTGTCCCCCGGGCTACGCGGGCCCTCGGGGCTTCGCGCTCGCACGGGAGGCCAGCCTGGTGCTGGAGGCGGCCAGGCTGACGGCGCGCACGACCAGGCACCGGCCGGGCCGACGGACCGCCACGCGGCCGGCGCCGGCGACGACCGACCCCGTGCTGCTCGTGCCCGGCTTCCTGGCCGGTGACTACACCTTGCGCCTGATGTCGCGTCACCTGCGATGGCTGGGCTACCGCACCTACCGCGCCCAGATCCGATCCAACGCCGGCTGTCTCAAGGAGACCGCCGACCACCTCGAGCGACGCCTCGAGTCGATCGCGATGCGCCGTGACGGGCCGGTGACCCTGGTCGGGCACAGCCTGGGTGGGCTCCTGTCGCGTGGGCTCGCTGCCCGGCGTCCCGACCTGGTCAGCGGCGTGGTGACGATGGGCAGTCCGCTGCTCGCACCGAGTGCCGTGCACCCCGTGCTGCTGGCCAACGTGCGCGCGCTGCTGTTCCTCCAGCGGCATGGCTTCCCCAAGGTGATGGGCGCCGACTGCACCGCCGGCGAGTGCGCGCGGGAGATGTGGGAGGAGGCGCAGCGACCGGTCGCACCGGGCCTGCACTTCACCTCGATCTACTCACGGCGTGACGGCATCATGGACTGGCGAGCCTGCCTCGACCCGGCGGCTCAGCACGTCGAGGTGCGCACCAGCCACATCGGCATGGCCATCGACCCGGTCGTGCACGACGTCGTCGCCAGCGCACTCGCGGACCTCAGCGCGGTGCAGCGGCGCAGTCAGGTGCGGGTGGCGGGCGAGTAGTTCGCGACCAGCCGGCAGCGTGTCGGGAGGCCTTCGGGCCGCTGCGAGCCTGCGAGCCTTGCTGCCCCGCCTCGCCGGAGACACGCTCGGCCAAACAAGTCAGTGATCGAAGTCGATGGCGGCGTAGGACTTCAGCTTCGAGAGCTTGTGCTCGCTGATGATGTTGCGGATCGTGCCGCTTCGTGAGCGCATGACCAGCGAGTGTGTCGTCGCACCTCCGGCCTTGTAGCGCACACCCTGCATCAGCTCACCGTCGGTGATGCCGCTGGCGACGAAGAAGACGTCGTTGCTGCTCACCAGGTCGTCAGTGGTGAGCACGGCGTCGAGGTCGAGCCCGGCATCGATGGCGCGCTGGCGCTCCTCGTCGCCAGTGGGCCAGAGCCGCCCCTGGATGGTGCCGTCGAGGCACTTCATCGCGCAGGCGGCGATGATGCCCTCCGGCGTACCGCCGATGCCCAGCAGCAGGTCGATGCCGGTGCCGGCACGGGCCGCCATGATGGCGCCGGCCACGTCGCCGTCGGTGATGAACTTGATCCGGGCGCCGGTCGCGCGGATCTCCTCGGCCATGGTCTCGTGGCGCGGGCGGTCCAGGAGCACCACGGTGACGTCCTCGTTGCGCATGCCTTTCGCCTTGGCGACCTGGGCGATGTTCTCGCCGACGGGGTAGCGGATGTCGACGACGTCGGCCGCCTCGGGGCCGGTGACCAGCTTCTCCATGTAGAAGACCGCGGACGGGTCGTACATCGAGCCGCGCGGTGCCACCGCCATGACCGCGATCGCGTTGTTCATGCCTTTGGCGGCCAGCGTGGTGCCGTCGATCGGGTCGACGGCGACGTCGCACTCCGGCCCGGTGCCGTCACCGACCTCCTCGCCGTTGAACAGCATCGGCGCGTTGTCCTTCTCGCCCTCGCCGATGACGACCACGCCGCGCATGCCGACGGTGGAGATCAGCGTGCGCATGGCGTTGACGGCTACGCCGTCGGCGCCGTTCTTGTCGCCGCGTCCGGCCCAGCGGCCGGCGGCCATCGCGGCGGCCTCGGTGACCCGGACCAGCTCCAGGGCCAGGTTGCGGTCGGGCGCCTCGTGGGCGGCGGCGAGGGTGGGCGGGAGGGACGACGACATGGCGGAATCGTATCGGTTCTGGACCACCCAGAGGGGCGGGCGTGCTGCTGGATAGCCCGTCTCACGGGCCGCGAGCGGGCTTTGGGAGGATGGCCCGCGTGAGTGAGCAGGCCGGCCGATACCAGCGCACGTTCTCGGGGTTGGTCGGCGCGATGGTGGTGCTGCTGGCCGTCGTACTCGCCTTCGTGGCTCTCCGCGCGCTCAACCGGGCGGATGTGGCCGACCCGGTCAAGGCCGTCGACTACCGCGAGAACCTCGACTACTTCCGGTCGCAGGCGAACTTCCCGATCCTGGCCCCCGCTACGCTGCCCGACGGCTGGAAGGCGACCAGTGTGCGGTTCAAGCCGAGCAAGCCGCAGACCTGGCACCTGGGCATCCTGACCAGCGGTGGCAGCTACGTCGGCATCGAGCAGGGCCGCGGCGGTGAGGCAGCCATGGTCGACGAGCACGTCGACGACGAGGCGACCCGGGGAGAGCCGGTCCAGGTGCGCGGCGTCGACTGGAACACCTACACCGACGAGAAGGGCGACACCGCCCTGGTGCGCCGCCAGCGCGGCGTCACGTCGCTGGTGGTCAGCACCCTGTCGCGCGCGCAGCTCGTCGACTTCGTGGCCACACTGCGCTAGACCACCTATCAGGTCACGTGACCTGATAGTCGAGCCCTCGTTGACCCACTCGACTCAGCGAGACGAGGGAGACGTCGATGCACCGTGGAGCTCTCAGCTTTCGGAGCGGCTTTCGGCCCGGCTTGGCGGTGCTCCTCGGAGCCGCGCTCGTGTGCCGCTCATCTCCCTGAGCACGCTGCCGCTGGGCGCCTGCAAGGAGCGTTTCACCGCGGGCGGTGTCGACCGGCTGGCGCGGGCGATCGACGCGACGGAGCCCAAGCTCGTCAAGGCGCTCAAGCAGATCCACCGACGGTCACCGAAGGCCCGGGTCCTGGTGGTCAACTACCTCGACGGCATCCCGGAGCGTGGCTGCTGGCCGGTGGTGCCGGTCACCGACCCCGACATGGCCTACCTGCACGCGACCTTCAAGAAGCTGAAGGCGATGGTCAAGCGTGCGGCCGAGCGGGGCAAGGCCGAGCTGGTCAACGCCTACAGGCAGACCCGCGGCCGCGACGTCTGTGCCCCGCCGAACAAGAGGTACGTCGAGGGGCTAGGCGTCGTCTCGGTGAACGGTCTGGCGGTGGCGGTGCCGGCGCACCCGAACTCCGCCGGCGCGGCGGCTCAGGCGCGGGCGGTGCTCAAGAAGATCCGTCGTCGCTGACGCTGCCGCCCACGCTGCCGCCCACGGCCTCGTCGAGCTGCTTGCGCGCTCCGTCGAGGCGGGCCTGGCAGATGGTCGCGAGCTGCTCGCCGCGCTGCCAGAGGGCGAGGGACTCCTCGAGCGTGGTGCCGCCGAGCTCGAGCTTGCGCACCACCTCGATCAGCTCCTCGCGGGCAGCCTCGTAGGTCAGGTCCTCGGTCACTGTCTCTCCGTCCGGTCCACGTGTACGTCGATGCGCCCGTCGGCGACGCGCACCTGCAGGGGCGCGCCGGGCTTGGTCTGGTCGATGCTGGTCACCACGCGTCCCTCGGCGTCCTGGATCACGGAGTAGCCGCGCTCCAACGTAGCCAGCGGCGACAGCCCGCGCGCCCGGGCCAGGTGGTGAGCAACGTCGTCGGCGGCCCGGTCGAGCCGGTGGGTCACAGTGCGGCGTGCGCGGGACACCAGGTCGCGGACCTCCGCCGACCTGTCGTCGAGGCCACTCCTGGGGTCGCCCAGGACCGGCCGCTGGCGCAGCGAGTCGAGCTGCCTGGCCTCGTGGCTGAGCCAGGTGTGCAGGATCGTGCGCGCCCGGTCGCGCAGCTGCCGGACGCGCAGCGACTCCTCGGCCACGTCGGGCACGACCAGCTTGGCCGCGTCGGTCGGCGTGCTCGCCCGCACGTCGGCCACCAGGTCGAGGAGAGGGGTGTCGGGCTCGTGCCCGATCGCGCTGACGACCAGGGTGCGGGCGGCTGCCACCGCACGCACCAGCCCCTCGTCGGAGAACGGGAGCAGGTCCTCGATCGAGCCGCCCCCTCGGGCGATCACGATCACGTCGATCTCGGGGTCGCGGTCGAGGCGTGCCAGCTGCTCGATCACCTCACGGGCAGCACTGGTGCCCTGCATGGCGGCGTAGGCGACCTTGAAGCGCACCGCGGGCCACCGCCGCCGGGCGTTGTCGAGCACGTCGCGCTCGGCCGCGCTGTTGTGGGCCGTGACCAGCCCGATGCCGTGCGGGAGGAACGGCAGGCGCCGTTTCAGCTCTCGAGCGAAGAGCCCCTCCGCCGCGAGCAGCTGGCGGCGTCGCTCCAGGCGGGCCAGGAGCTCGCCGAGCCCCACCATGCGGATGTCGGTGGCGTACAGGCTCAGCGTGCCGCGGTTGGCGTAGTAGGACGGCTTGGCGTGCACGACCACGCTGGCACCCTCGACCACGGGCGGGTTGAGCCCGTCGAACAGCTGCCGCGAGCAGGTCACGGGGATGGAGACATCGGCCACCGGGTCGCGGAAGGTCAGGAAGACGGTGTTGAGCCCCTGCCGCCGGCTGATCTGGGCGATCTGCCCCTCGACCCACACCGCGCCGAGCCGGTCGACGTAGCCGGCGATCGCGTTGGCGATCACCCGCACGGGTGCCGGCTTCTCCGGGCTGGTCTCCAAGGCCACGCCTGGAGACTAACGGTCACCGCCGACTACATAGGATGGGGCGCATGAGCTCTGACCTCGGCATGCCCCCCGTCCTCTCCTCGGACGAGGCGGAGCGTGCCGTCCTGCTCGCCGCGCCGCGCGGATACTGCGCCGGCGTCGACCGCGCGGTCATCACCGTCGAGAAGGCCCTGGACCTCTACGGCTCACCCGTCTACGTGCGCAAGCAGATCGTGCACAACAAGCATGTGGTGGCCAACCTCGAGTCTCGGGGAGCGATCTTCGTCGAGGAGCTCGACGAGGTGCCCGAGGGTGCCACCGTCGTCTTCTCGGCGCACGGCGTCTCGCCGGCCGTGCACGCCGAGGCCGCCGAGCGGAGCCTGAAGACCATCGACGCGACCTGCCCGCTCGTCACCAAGGTGCACCACGAGGCGCGGCGCTTCGCCAGTGACGACTACGACATCCTGCTGATCGGCCACGCCGGGCACGAGGAGGTCGAGGGCACCGCCGGTGAGGCACCGGAGCACATCCAGCTCGTGGAGACCCCTGGCGACGTAGCCAACGTCGTGGTCCGTGACCCGTCGAAGGTCGCGTGGCTCTCCCAGACCACGCTCTCGGTCGACGAGACGATGGCGGTCGTGAAGGCACTGCGCGAGCGTTTCCCCGAGCTGCTCGACCCGCCGTCGGACGACATCTGCTACGCCACGCAGAACCGCCAGATGGCGGTCAAGGAGATCTCTCCGGCAGCCGACCTGGTGATCGTGGTGGGCTCGCGCAACTCGTCGAACTCCGTCCGCCTGGTCGAGGTCGCGCTCGAGGCTGGGGCGAAGGCCTCCTACCTCGTCGACGACGCCTCGGAGATCCAGGAGGCCTGGCTCGAGGGCGCCTCGACGGTCAGCGTGACGTCGGGCGCCTCGGTGCCCGAGGACCTCGTGGAGGGCGTGCTGAGGTTCCTCGCCGAGCGGGGCTACCCGGACGCCAAGGCCGTGCACACGGCCGAGGAGTCGCTGATCTTCGCGCTGCCCCCCGAGCTGCGCAAGGACATGCGCGCCGCGTCCGTCAACTAGGCGCGGACTAGATCGCCCGGCGGTTGGGCGCCGGCGTGCGCGGTCGCTGCCGCGGCACGGTCGGCCGACCCTGCGGACCGCGGACCGGCGGGCGTGGCGTCTTAGCCGACTGGCGGAGCCGACCCGCGTGGCGCCGGGCCACCTGGCGCAGCGCGAGGATGGCCAGCGTCAGCGCGTAGCCGACCACCAGAGCGGTTGCATGCTGGGCAAGTCCGGACACCACCGCCTGCACCACTCCGTCGCCGGCGTCGGCCACCGACGAACGGTCCACCAGTGCCAGCAGCGCGACGGTGCCCGCGAGCAGCAGGGGAGGCAGCACCCCCACGATGAAGAACTCCGCCGGGCGGACGGCCAGCGCGGACGCCAGGCAGATCAGCACGAACGACACATCGAAGAACAGGCCGATGTGTCCGGCGCTGACCAGGTTGAGCAGTACGACGATCAACGCAGCCGCTGCGGCGCAGGTGCCCACGAGTCGACCCGGGACGCGCCCTTCTTCCCACAACGTGCGGTTGTCGGCCACGACTTCCACGGTAGGGCGGCGGCGACACGCCGGTGGGCGACACGCCGGTCAGCCGGTCGAGCGTTCGTCCAGGTCCTCACCCCCGTCGCCGAGCCCGCCGCCCTCGAAGAGCGTGATCTCCTCGCGGGGCGGCGCGACCGCCTCGATCAGCTCCGGAGCTGACAGGGGACGCGCGACCTCCTCCACGACGCGGGGTCCTTCGAGCGGCGGTGCCGAGGGGGAGAGGTCGCTGAACCTGCGGGCAGTCACCAGCACGCGCGACTCCAGCGACCCCACTGCCGCGTTGTACGACGAGACGGCCGACGTCAGCGACCGGCCGACCCGGTCGAGGTGGGCGCCCATCACACCGATCCGGTCGTGCAGCTCCACGCCGAGCTCGTGGATCTGACGAGCCCGGTCGGACAGCACATCCTGCGACCACGCGTAGGCCACCGTGCGCAGCAGGGCTATGAGCGTCGTGGGCGTCGCCAGGACGACGTGTCTGCGGGCGGCGTACTCCAGCAGCGACGGCTCGGCCTCGAGTGCTGCCGAGAGGAACGAGTCACCCGGCACGAACAGGACGACGAACTCCGGGGTGGCCGGGAGCGCCCGCCAGTAGGCCTTGCCCGCCAGCGCGTCGACGTGCTGGCGGAGCTGCCGGGCGTGTCGGGCGAGGGCGGCCGAGTAGGCGTCGTCGTCGTCGCTGGAGGTCGCGTCGAGGAAGGCCTCGAGCGGCACTTTGGCGTCGACGACGACGTGCTTGCCGCCGGCCAGGTGCACGACGAGGTCGGGCCGCTGCCCGTTGGCGAGCGTCTGCTGCTCGGCGAAGTCGCAGCGCGACACCAGCCCGGCCAGCTCGACCGCCTTGCGGAGGTGAAGCTCGCCCCACTGCCCCCGGACCTGCGGACGTCGCAGCGCCGTCGCGAGGCCGGCGGTCTCGCGACGCAGCGACTCAGCGGTCAGCCGCATGTCCTGGACCTGCTGGCCGAGCTGGCTCTGCCAGGAGATGCGGTGGTCCTCGAGGTCACGCAGGTGGTCGTGCAGCCGCTCCAGGCTCTCCTTCACCACGGCCTGGTCGGCGACCCGTGCCTCGAGTGCGGCGGTGGGAGCCTGGGCGCGAGCCCAGAGCAGGCCGAGTCCGAGACCCACGGCCAGGCCGATGATCAGAGCGAGAATCTCCATGGCGGCAGCATCCCGCAGACCCCCGACACAGAGTGGTCACCGCACCGGACCGGTGTCAGTCGAGGTCGACGATGATCGGGGCGTGGTCGCTGGCACCCTTGCCCGCGCGCTCGTCGCGGTCGATGAACGCGCCCGTCACGCGCTCGGCCAGGGCGGGGGAGCCGAGCACGAAGTCGATGCGCATGCCCTTGTTGCGCTCGAACCGCTGCCGGTAGTAGTCCCAGTAGGTGTACGCCCCTGGACCGGGGACATGCGCCCGGACCACGTCGGCGTAGCCGGTGGTGACGACCGCCTGGAACGCTTCCCGCTCCGGCGGGGTCACATGCGTGCTCTTGGCGAAGTCCTTGATGTCCCACACGTCGTCGTCCTGCGGCGCGATGTTCCAGTCACCGACGAGGGCCGTGGGCTGGTCGACCCAGCCCGCCGCCGCGACGTTGAGCGCCTGCAGCCAGGAGAGCTTGTAGTCCAGGTGCGGATCGCCCAGGGCACGTCCGTTGGGCACGTAGAGCGACCAGATGCGTACGCCGTCGCAGGTTGCTCCCAGCGCCCGCGCCTCAGCCACCTCGGACCACATCGGCATGCCCTCGAACCCGACCTGCACGTCCTCGAGGCCGACCCGGGAGACGATCGCGACGCCGTTCCACTGGTCGTAGCCGACGCTTGCCACGTCGTACCCGAGCACCGCTAGCCCCATCGTCGGGAACTGGTCGTCGCGTGCCTTGGTCTCCTGCAGCGCGAGTACGTCGATGTCGTGGCGTTGCAGGAACGCCTCGACCCGGTCGATCCGGGAGCGGACGGAGTTCACGTTCCAGGTGGCGATGCGCATGCGGCCGACCCTAACCGCGCCACGTAGACTCGCCGCCCGTGGCACTCACCATCGGCATCGTCGGACTCCCCAACGCAGGCAAGTCGACGCTCTTCAACGCCCTGACCAAGAACGACGTCCTCGCCGCGAACTACCCGTTCGCCACCATCGAGCCGAACGTCGGTGTCGTGGGGGTCCCCGACGAGAGGCTGCCCAAGCTCGCGGAGGTCTTCAGCTCGGAGAAGGTCCTGCCCGCGACGGTCGAGTTCGTCGACATCGCAGGCATCGTCAAGGGCGCTTCTCAGGGCGAGGGCCTGGGCAACAAGTTCCTCTCCCACATCCGTGAGGCAGCCGCGATCTGCCAGGTGACCCGCGTGTTCCGCGACGAGGACGTGACCCACGTCGACGGCGAGGTCAACCCCGCCTCGGACATCTCCACCATCCAGACCGAGATGATCCTGGCCGACCTCCAGACCGTCGAGAAGGCGATCCCCCGGCTGGAGAAGGAGGCCCGCGGCAAGAAGGAGCTGGCCGCCAACCTCGCGGCCGCCAAGGAGGCGCTCGCCGCGCTCGAGGCCGGTACGCCGATCATCGCCACCAAGATCGACCGCGCCCTGGTCCGCGAGCTGATGCTGCTCACCGCGAAGCCGTACATCTACGTCTTCAACTGTGACCACGACGAGCTCTCCGACGAGTCGCTCAAGGAGAAGATGCGAGACCTGGTCGCGCCGAGCGAGGCGATCTTCCTCGACGCGAAGTTCGAGTCCGAGCTGGTCGAGCTCGGCGACGAGGACGAGGCCCGCGAGATGCTGGCCGAGATGGGGGTCGACGAGCCCGGGCTCGACGTACTCGCTCGGGTCGGCTTCGACACCCTCGGGCTGCAGACCTACCTCACCGCGGGCCCCAAGGAGTCGCGCGCGTGGACGATCAAGAAGGGCGCCACCGCACCCGAAGCCGCGGGCGTGATCCACACCGACTTCCAGAAGGGCTTCATCAAGGCCGAGATCGTCTCGTTCGAGGACCTGATGGCCGCCGGCACCATGCAGAAGGCCAAGGAGGCCGGCAAGGTGCGCATGGAGGGCAAGGACTACGTCATGCAGGACGGTGACGTCGTGGAGTTCCGCTTCAACGTGTGACGGGTCGACTCCGGCCACGTCTCGGCGCAGCCGCTCCTGCTCACTCTGCTCGTGACTCCCGGCGACGCGCATCGTGAGGAGCTATCCGAGCGCGACAGCGGACAACTGGATGGCCCCGCTCACTGTCGGCCAGATACTCGAGCTCACGTCACTGCCCTACGCCTCTCAATACCGTGGTTTGCGAAACCTTCACACTCGCTCTCGGAACCCGACCCCTGTGGCGTACTCCGTGGGCTGCCCCGGACCGAGTGGCAGCAGGTCCCCTCACGTTCATGCGTCGACAAATGGTGGGTGGATGACCCACGTGCTGGGCTGATGAAGTCCCTGTCCTCGGAGCTTCAAACGGGCCTCCAGCTCGGTTTGGCGTCAGGCCTGCCCGGCGCAGGGATCACGACTGCGCAAAGGCGAACGCCGGTCGGGCGGCTTCCGTGGGCAGGGGCCACACCCGCTCTGATGCGCATGGCTTTCACCGGTCTCCGCTGAGCTTCTTGCGGACTCTGGCAGCTCGGGCTCGGCACCGATTGACACCGGGTGGATGCCGGATCAGGCTGGGTCGTGGGTCGCTCTGCGGACGGTCCGCCTGCCCTCGGGGTCGGGCCTGTGACTTCAGCATGAGGGAGAGATGGCAATGCAGAACGAGCAGTTCAGGCCGGGCCGGCCGGTGGTCCTCCGCTCCGGCACGGTGCTCCCGATGAACGAGACACGCAGCATCCTGGCTGACACCGACGTACTCGTCGTCGACGACCGGATCGAGGCGGTCGGACCCGGGTTGGAGGTTCCCGAGGGCACGATCGAGATCGACGCCCGGCGGGGGATCGTGATGCCGGGGATGATCGACACCCATCGGCACATGTGGCAGACCGCGATGCGGGGGTACGGCGCCGACTGGACCCTCACCCAGTACTTCGTCTGGTACTACCTCGAGCACGGCAAGACGTTCCGGCCCGAGGACATCCACGCCGGCAACCTGCTTTCCGCGATCGAGTCGCTGGACGCCGGGGTGACCACCACCGTGGACTGGTCCCACGGCCTGCAGACGGCGCAGCACGCGGATGCGGCGGTGGATGCCCTCGAGGCGGTTCCGGGCCGGTTCGTGCTGGCCTACGGCAACATCCAGGCCGGGCCGTGGGAGTGGTCGACGAGCCCGGAGTTCCGCGACTTCGTCGAGCGCCGGATGACGCGCACCGACATGCTCGGCTTCCAGATGGCGTTCGACGTCACCGGTGACCCCGAGTTCCCGGAGAGAGCGGCCTTCGAGGTCGCCCGAGAGCTCGACGTACCGGTCACCACCCACGCGGGTGTGTGGGGTGCGACCAACGACGACAGCATCCGGCTGATGCACGAGAACGGCTTCATGACGGAGAAGAACATCTACGTCCACGCCGCGACCCTGAACCCCGACTCCTACCTGCGGATCGCAGCGAGCGGCGGCAAGGTCTCGGTGGCGACCGAGAGCGAGCAGAGCTGCGGGCAGGGCTACCCGCCGACCTGGACGCTGCGCGACTACGACATACCGGTGTCGCTGTCGATGGACACCAGCGTCTGGATGAGCGGTGACCTGTTCACCGCGATGCGTGCGACGCTGGGCGCCGACCGGTCGAGGGAGCACCTCGAGGCGCACAACCACGGCGAGACGGTGACCAACTGCCACCTGCGGGCGGAGGAGGTCGTGGAGTGGGCCACCCTTGGCGGCGCCAGGGCGCTCGGCATGGAGGACCGCCTCGGCAGCGTCGAGCCCGGCAAGAAGGCCGACCTGGTGCTGATCAAGAACGACAGCTCACCGGCGATGTTCCCGATGATCAATCCCTACGGCCACGTCGCGCTGCAGGCCCAGCGGGGCGACGTGCACACCGTGATCGTCAACGGCCGGGTCGTCAAGCACGACCACGAGCTGGTCGGCATCGACCTGGCCGCCGCCCGTCGGACCGTCGAGGACACCGTCGACTATCTGCGCTCCACCCTCGGAGAGGAGGCGTGGCAGACGGGGATGAACCCGGAGATCCCCGCCACGAAGGTGCTCGACAACCCCTACACCTATACCGAGTTCCGGTCCGCGGCCACGCACGGCGGCTGACCGGGTCGTGGGGCTGCGCTCGGGCGCGCAGCGGGCGGTTCGGTCTAGCGGCGGAGGTACTCGGCGATGGCGCTGAGGTCGGCGCCGCCGAAGCCCGCCCGGATCGCCGCGGCGACGACCTCGCGGTTGGCCGCGAGCTGGCCGCTCGCCACGCCCGCGTCGATGGCCAGCTCCGCCGCCAGGTCCAGGTCCTTGGCCACGAGATCGAGGGTGAAGGCCACCGGGGTGCCCGCCGGGTCGAGGAACGCCGACCGCTTGTAGTCCACGAACGGCGCACCGGCGGCACTCGCGGCGATCACGTCGTACGCCGTCTCCCTCTCGACGCCGGATCGCTCTGCTAGGACCAGCGCCTCGGACAGCGCCACGTTGAGCGCATGCACGACGCTGTTGACGGCGAGCTTCATGGTGGCGCCCGCCCCGATCGCGCCTAGGTGCACCACCCGGGCGGCGATGGGCTCGAAGACCGGTCGGATCCGGTCGAGCGCGCTCGCGTCGCCCCCAGCCATGATGGTCAGCCGGCCCTGCTCGACGGTGGAGACGCTGCCGGAGACGGGTGTGTCGAGCAGGACGCCGCCCGCCGCGCGCACGTCGGCATCCAGCGCTCGTGGCGTGGCCGGGGACACCGTGCTGGTGTCGGCGACCACCGTGCCGTCGGCCAGACCGGCGACCAGTCCGTCCGGGCCGCCGTAGGAAGACCGCACGGCCGCGTCGTCGGCCAGGGACACCAGTACGACGTCGGCCCCGGTGACCGCCTCGCGGGCCGTAGTCGCCACCTGTGCCCCGGTCGCCGAGCCCACCAGGTCGGCCTTCTCCCGGGTGCGGTTGTAGATCGTCACCGGGAAGCCCGCGCCGGCGATCCGGCCGACCATCGCGGCGCCCATCCGGCCGGTCCCGACGAATGCGACCTTCGGCGGCCCGGTGGCCATCAGCGCCAGCCGCCGTCGACCACGAGGTCCACTCCGTTGACCGAGCGGTTCTCGAGCAGGAACGCGGACGCGGAGACGACGTCGGCCATCGTCGCCAGTCGCTCGGTCAGCGTCCCGGACCGGAAGTTCTCCAGCACCGGCACCGGCTTGTTCGCCCAGAACGGGCTGTCCCCGACAATGCCCGGGTGGATCGAGTTGACCCTGATCGGGGCCAGCTCCACCGACAGGGTGCGGACCATCCCGACCACGCCGCCGTTCACCGTGGACACCATGGTGGAGCCGGGGTACGGCCGGACACGGGCCTGGCCACCGAAGATCAGGATCGAGCTGTCGTTGCCCAGCCGTGGACGCAGCGCGTGGACCACTTCGACGTACCCGACCAGCTTCTGGGTGGCGAGGCTCACCGCTTGCGCGACGTCGTAGTCCTCGACCGAGTTAGTGCCCCGGTCGATCGCCGTGAGGACCAGGTGGGTGACGTCTCCGACGTCCTTGAGCGCTTCGGCTATGCCTCGCGGCTCTGCCAGGTCCAGGCCGATCCCGTGGGCCTTCCCGTCGAACCTGCCCGCGACCTGTTCGGCGCGACCACGGTCCCGGCCGGAGAGTATGACCTCCCACCCGGCGGCGACGTAGTGCGCGGCGATCTCATGGCCTAGGCCGCTGGTGCCGCCGATGATCACGATGGTCGGGTCACTCATCTGCTGCCTCCAACCGAGCCGTGAGGTAGTCCCAGTCGCGGGCGAAGCGGTATGAGTGTCGCGCCGGCGGCATCGGGGCCTGGGTCTCCAGCCAGCGCAGCACACCGTCGCCGATGTTGCGGAAGCTGTGCACACAACCGACCCCCGCCCAAGCGACGTCGCCCGGGCCGAGCTCGTAGCGCTCGCCGTCGAAGGTCGCCTCGGCGCGACCGTCCAGGAAGTAGTAGGTCTCCTCCAACGGGTGGTCGTGCGGGCTCGCTGCTCCGTCGGGGTCGTACTGGACCATGAACATGGTTGCCAGCTGGGCGCCGAGATCGGGGTCGACCATCATCTTGACGGTGATGCCGCCGTAGACGAGCAGCGCCGTGCGCATGCTCGCGGACACGGCCAGCAGGTCCTGGCTCTGCTTGCTCGAATCCATGTGCGCCGGCGTGATCGAGCCGAACCTCCGGGTGCGCGGATCACGCACGTCGATCGGCGTCGGGTCGAAGGTCGGCAGCTCCGGTACGACGTGCGTGTCGCCGCCGTGACCGGCCCGTGGCGTGGGCGCCTGCAGCTCCGCCCACCGCACCACGGTCGAGCCGTCGTTGCGCCATCGGTGTGGCACGCCGACGGGTATCAGCCCGTAGTCACCGGGCGTGACCCGGAACGCACCCTCCGACGTGTCGACGATGCCCTCGCCGTCGACGACATAGAAGCTCGACTCGAAGGAGTGGACGTGTGAGGGCAGGGAGCCACCCGGGTCGAGCTCGCCGACGATGAACCCGGTGTGCACCGCACCGCTGTCCTCGCCGACCACCGCCCAGCGGCGGAAGCCCTCGGCGGCGGAGGCCCAGCCGGACGGTGGGGCGAACGCCGCGTCTGCGGCCCTGCCGACGATATGCCTGGTCGTCATCGTTGCTCCTTGTCGGGCCGGCCGGCGCGATCAGTAGTCGGTGACCGACCTGATCGCGGCGATCACCTTGTCGGTTGTCGGCATGACGATCTCTTCCAGGGCGTCGGCGAACGGAAGCGGGACGTTCTCGGCGGCCACCCGTCGGATCGGCGCGTCGAGCAGCTCGAACCCCTCGTCCGCGACCAGCGACGCCACCGTCGCTCCCCAGCCGCCCTGGTACGGGTTCTCCTCGACGATCACCAGGCGGGAGGTGCGGCCGACCGACTCGAGCACCGCTGCCGCATCGAGCGGGATGAGGCAGCGTAGGTCCAGGACCTCGACCGAGACACCGTCGGCAAGCAGTCGCTCGGCTGCCTGGAGGGCGATGGGCACGGTCCAGGCGAGAGCGACGACGGTGACGTCGCTGCCCTCCCGTACGACGTTGGCCTGGCCCAGCTCGACCACGTGATCCGGTGGCGCCGGCGCGCCCTTCGACGCGAACAGCCCCTTGTGCTCGAACACCAGCACCGGGTCGTCGCTGCGGATCGCCGCGGCCATCAGTCCGACGACGTCCGCGGGGGTCGACGGCGCGGCGATCTTGAGGCCCGGGATGGTCAACGCCCAGTTCTCGACCGCCTGGGAGTGCTGGGCCCCGAAGCCGAGGCCGCCGCCGTTGGCCGTCCGGACCACGAGCGGGACGGTCACCTGGCCGCCCGTCATGTAGCGGACCTTGGGGATCTCGTTGGCGATGTAGTCCCAGCAACAGGCCAGGAAGTCCGAGAACATGATCTCGGCGACCGGCCGCAGTCCGGTCATCGCCGCGCCCATCGCGGTGCCGACGATGGCCTGCTCGGAGATCGGGGTGTCCCACACGCGCGAGGGCCCGAACTCGGCGTACAGGCCGACGGTCGTCTTGAAGACGCCCTCCGCCGCACCGATGTCCTCGCCGAGACAGACAACGTTCGGGTCTCGCCGCATCTCTCGGGCGATCCCTTCGGCGACGGCATCGCGGTAGGTGATCAGGTCCGCCATGACGAACCCCCGTCGGCCCACACGTCGGTGAGAGCGTCGGCCGGATCGGCGCCGGGAGCGGCAGAGGCGGCCTGGACCGCTGCTTCGACGGTCGCCGTCGCGCGCTGGTCCGCCTCGGTCACGTCGTCGTCGGGTACGCCGTGGTCGGACAGGTGCTCTCGGGCGACGTCGAGCGGGTCGTGCTTCAGCCACCTGTCCAGCTCACCGTCGGGTCGGTACTTCGCCGGGTCGGTCCGGCTGTGGCCGAAGTGCCGGTAGGTGCGGGCCTCGATGACGGTCGGCCCCTCACCTTCGCGGGCTCGCTCGGCGGCGCGCCGGACGGCGTCGTACACCACCAGCACGTCGTTGCCGTCGATCATCTCTGCCGGCAGTCCGTAGCCGGCGGCCCGGTCGGCAGCCGGGTTGGGGACGGCCGTGACGCTCGCGATCGGCGTGTACTCCATGTAGAGGTTGTTCTCGCAGACGAAGAGCACCGGCAGCTTCCAGACCGCGGCGAGGTTGAGGGTCTCGTGGAACGCACCGATGTTCGTCGCCCCGTCGCCGAAGAACGCGACGGCGACCTGCTCGGTGCCCCGCAGCTTGGCCGACCACGCGGCACCGGCGGCCATCGGCAGGTGCGAGCCGACGATCGCGTAGGAGCCGAGCATGTTGGCCTCGGCCTTGGTCAGGTGCATGGAGCCGCCCTTGGCCCGGCACAGGCCGGTGGCCCTGCTCATCAGCTCGGCCAGACACTCCTCGGGGGACGCGCCTCGGGCGATCGCGTGGTGGTGTCCGCGGTAGGTCGCGAACACGTAGTCGTCGGGCCGCAGCGCGGCGCTGGCCCCGACCGCGACCGCCTCGTGGCCGGCGGCGAGGTGGGTCGTGCCCTTGACCAGGCCACTCATGAACTGGTCGTACGCCGCCTTCTCGGTCCGCCGGATGACCACCATCTGCTCGAACATGGCCAGGAGCGCGGACGGGTCGACGCCTTCCGCCACCGTGGCCTCGGCCGTCATCCGGACGCCCCGCTCTCACCACGGCCGGCCGGTGTGTTGAGGTGCGACTGCGACTCTCGCAGGGTGTCCAGCTGGCCGCCCACGGTCCAGTACTTCTGCCCGGCGATGAGCAGCTCCTCGGCCGGGAACTTGGTGATCACCTCGCAGCCGTCCGCCGTAACCACGAGCTCCTCCTCGATCCGGGCGGCCGACCACCCGTCGGACGCCGGCCAGTACGTCTCCAGGGCGAAGACCATGCCCTCCTCGAGGATCTCCGGGTGGTCGAGGGAGACCAGCCGGGAGAAGATCGGCTTCTCCCAGATCGACAGCCCGACGCCGTGGCCGTACTGCAGGGCGAAGGCGGCCTCCTCGTCGGGGAAGCCGAACTCCTCCGCCCGGGGCCACACCTCCACGATGTCGGCTGTGGTGGCACCCGGCTTGACCAGGGCGATCGCCCGGTCCATGTACTCGCGGCACCGGGTGTAGGCATCCTTCATGGCAGGGGACGCGCTGCCGACCGCGAAGCAGCGGTAGTAGCACGTGCGGTACCCGAGGTGGCTGTGCAGGATGTCGTAGAACGCCGGGTCCCCGGGCCTGATGATCCGGTCGCTGTAGACGTGCGGGTGCGGCGAGCAGCGTTCTCCGGAGATCGCGTTGACCCCCTCGACGTACTCGCTGCCGAGCCTGTACAACACGTTGCTCACCAGGCCGACGCACTCGTTCTCGCGGACACCCGGTCTGAGGAACTCGTACAGCTGGTCGTAGGCGGCGTCGACCATCGAGCAGGCTTGGGTGAGCAGGCTGATCTCGTCGGGGGTCTTGATGCGCCTGGCTTCCAGGAAGACCTGCTGGCCGTCGACGACGTCGAGTCCTTCGGCCTTCAGCGCCGCCAGGATCGGCATCTCGATGAGGTCGACGCCGATCGGCTCGCCCGCCAGGCCGTGCTCACGGAGCACGGTCGCGATCTTGCGGGCCACCTCTTCTGCGATGCCGGCGTCCGGGTGGAACGAGCCGCGCAAGGTCGAGATGCCGGCCCGCGCACGATCGGTGCCGTCCAGCCAGGGGTTGAAGAGCTGGTGGTGCTTCGCCGCGGAGCCGAAGTCCCAGACGACGGGCTCGCCACCGCGGGGCAGCAGCGCGAACCGGATCAGCTTGTCCATCGCCCACGTGCCGATGTGCGTGGAGGTCATGTACCTGATGTTCGAGAAGTCGAACGTGAGCAGAGCCCCCAGCGAGGAGAGCTCGAGCTTGTCTCGGAGCCGCTGCAACCGTTCCGTCCGGAGCCGGGCGAGGTCGACCCTCTCCTCCCAGTCGACCGCATTGGGGCCGTACGTGCGAACGCTCATGTGTGCTACATCCTCGGCGCCGGCAGCAGGCGGCGCTGCGTTTGCTGGTGTTTAATAGGGCTTACCACCGGAGTTAAGTACAGGTGGGTGCCGCCGTCAACCCTCAGCGGCCGTGCGCACCAGCAGGCAGGAGGAACGCGTGACACCGATCCCGCGCGGTGACGCGAACCGCAGCGGTACCCTTCGGCCGACATCGTCCAGACGGCCAGGAGTGAACGTGAGCGCCAACGGGTTCCCTGCGATCGGCCGGCGGATCCGGGAGGAGCGGGTCCGCCGTGGTGTCACGGTCCGCGGCCTGGCCCGTGAGATCGGGGTGTCGGCGAGCCTGATCTCCCAGATCGAGACCGACAAGAGCCAGCCGTCGGTGAGCACGCTGTACGCCATCACCACTGCCCTGGACGTCGCCATCGAGGACCTGTTCGCGCCCGCGGCCTCCGACGGACTGTCGGAGGCGGCCGTCCCCGCCACGCCCGTCGCGCACCTGGGGGAAGGCTCCCAGCCGCTGGCGGGCGCTCAGGCCAGGATGATCCGACCCGACCGCGCCCGGCGGGTGGGCCCGGTCGTCCACCCCGAGCACCGCGAGGCGCTGCTCCTTGAGTCCGGCGTGGCCTGGGAGCTGCTCGGTCAGGTGCCGGACGTCCATGTCGACTTCCTGCTGGTCACCTACCAACCCGGTGGGTCCTCGTCGACGTCGGGCGCGCTGATGCGTCACTCCGGCACCGAGTTCTGCTACCTCGTCAGTGGCGAGCTGCTCCTCACTCTCCGGTTCGACGAGCACCACCTGCGGCCCGGCGATTCCATCGCGTTCGAGTCGAGCACCCCGCACGGGTACCGCAACGAGGGCTCCGAGCCCGCCGTCGGTGTGTGGTTCGTCCTCGAGCGACCCCACTGACCAGGCTGCTCGACGTCGCGGTTTGTTAACGACTGCGATCAGTGATATTGCACCTAACGTTCAGTGAGCCTAAACTCCCCGAAGGTGCTGCACCCAGCTCTCCCCGTACGGACCACCCGTGGGAAGGCGGTGTGGATCGATGAGCCTTGACGACGGCCACGATCAGGAACGGAGAGGCATCTCCAGGCGAGATGTCTTCGCTGTCGCTCCCGGCGGATGTCGAGACCGGCGAGGTCGGCCGATGAGCGGATCGGTCTCTTGGGGGAGCCGGCTCGCGCGACGTCAGACTCGCACCATCAACCGACGAAGAGGTGAGTCATGAGTTCACGAGCACGCGCGCTGAGTACGGGCGTGGCGACGCTAGCACTGTTCCTCGCCGCGTGCAGCGGAGACGATGGCGCCGACGGGCAGCCGGAGGAGACCAGCGGCGAGCCGATCGTCATCGGCTCGACATTGTCGTTGACCGGTGCCTTCGCGCCGACAGCGGCCATCCACCGGATCGCCGGCGAGCAGTTCGTCGAGCAGCTCAACGCGAACGGCGGCCTGCTCGGTCGCCAAGTCGAGTGGCAGGTGCTGGACGACGAGTCCGACCCCGCGCAGATCACGACGCTCTACGAGCGCCTCATCAACCAGGAGCAGGTCGACCTCGTGATCGGGCCGTACGCCACGCCGAACATCATCCCCGCGGTAGCGGTCGCCGAGCGGGCGGGATATGTGCTCCCGCACCACACCGCCATCCATGCGCCGCTGCTCGCTTACGAGTGCCAGTTCCCCGGCTGGTCGATGGATCCCGAACCCGACGTCTTCACCTCGCGGCTGCTCTTCGACCTGCTCGCCAGCCTCCCCCAGCCGCCCGAGACGATCGCCCTCGTCACCAACCAGAGCGGCTCCACGCAGCCGATGACGCAGGGGTTCGAGTCCGGCGAGGGTGGCGGCATGGCGGGTATCGCGGCCGAGTACGACCTCGAGGTGGTGGCCGAGCTGCCGTACCCACCGGGGAACCAGGACTGGAGCTCGATCGCGAGCCGGCTGCGCAACGCCGATCCCGACGTGGTCATCAACAACGGTCTCGGTGTCGACCCGGTGGGAATCATCGAGGCCATGGAGCAGCTCAGCTACCGGCCGCCGCTGTTCTTCTCCCTGTTCCCGGCCCCAGGGCCGCTGCTGGGCATGGGCCAACCCGCTGAGGGCACGCTCTCGGTGTCGCTGTTCGAGCCCAACGAACCGTTGCTCGACGAGTACGGCGATGAAGTCCGCGCGATCACCGAGGAGTTCAGTCGCCGCGCCGCCGAGGCGAACCTGCCCTACACCGCGTTCGAGACCCAGGCCGCGGCGTCCTGGAATGCCTGGGAGATCTTGACCAACGGCGTGGAGGGCGCCGGCACGCTCGACAACGAAGCAGTGTGCGACCACCTCATCGAGAACGGCGTCGAGACGACGTTCAACGGTCAGCTGACCTTCGACCCGGAGACGAACAACTTCTGGGACTCCAACGTCGGGATCAAGCAGATCCAGGGCGGCGACTGGGTCATGGTCTGGCCGGAGGACCGTGCGGCGGCGGAGGTGGTCCCGCCGCAGAACTGACAGGCACCGACCACTCAACGGCAGATACGGGACGCATCGATGAGCATTGCGCAAGCGCTGATCACGGGCGCGATGTTCGGGGGGATGTACGCCATGATGGCGGTGGGGCTGTCCGTCTCGTGGGGAATGCTCCGGGTCATCAACCTGGCGCACTTCGGGATGATCCTGCTCGGCGCGTACGGCACCTACGAGGTGGCGACCTCGTGGACCATCGACCCGATCCTCACCATCGTGGTCACGGCGCCGCTGCTGTTCGTGCTCGGCGCGGCCTTGCACTGGGTGTACGACGTGGCCGGGCTCACCGAGTTCAGGTCGCTCCTGGTGAGCTTCGGCGTGATGATCATCATCATCCAGCTGGTCCACAACATCTGGACGGCCGACTTCCGGCGGATCGAGCCGTCGGTGAACACGTACGGGACCCAGGCCTGGTTCCTGGGGCCGTTCACGATCCCGTTGCCCAGGCTGATCGCGTTCGTCCTGGGCGTCGTGGTCATCACCAGCGCCTGGCTCGTGCTGCAGCGCACCTTCGTCGGTCGAGCGTTGCGCGCCTTCGCCGAGGACCGCGAGATGGCCGCGGCCTACGGGATCGACCACCGCCGACTGGGCATGGTGCTCGCCGGCCTGTCGGGCGCGACCGCGGCGATTGCCGGCATGCTGTGGGCCCTGGGCTTCACCCTCGTCCCTGACGCGCCGTTCGAGTGGATCGGGATCGTGTTCGCCGTCGTCATCCTCGGCGGCATCGGCAGGGTTCTCGGAACGCTCGCCGCCGGCGTCCTCGTCGGCGCCCTGCACAGCCTCACCTCGGTGCTCTGGGAGTCCACCGCGTCGTTACTGGTCGTCTTCGTCGCGATCGTGCTGGCCCTGTTGTTGCGACCCGAGGGCCTGTTCACGCGGCGGTCCGGATCGGGTAGGCGTCGCTCGTGGACGAGGTCAGCCCGGAGCCACCGGGCGGAGTCGAGCCGCGAGCAGGAGGGGAGCGCCAGATGACGCGGCGCGGCCTGATCGGCTTCCCGGTCGTGCTGCTGGCACTCGCGGCGGTGGCGGTGTACCAGGAGCCGCTCGGTATCTCGCTCTTCCACCTCACGTTCCTGGCCACCATGTTCTTCTGGGTCGCCCAGGCCACCAGCTGGAACATCCTGTCCGGATACTCCGGCTACTTCAGCTTCGGCCAGGGTGCGTTCGTCGGCGTCGGCGTCTACACGACGGCGGTGCTCACCTCCAAACACGACTGGAGCTTCTACCTGACACTGCCCGTGGCCGCCGTACTGTCCTCGCTGTTGGCGCTCGGCATCGGTGCGCTGGCGTTCCGGCTCGGAGAGTTCCGCGGCGCGACGTTCGCCCTCCTCACGCTCGCGGTGCCGTTCATCCTGGCCTCGGTAGCCCGGCTCAGCAGCCGGATCGACGGCGGCCAAGGAGTGGCGGTGCCGGTGCCGGACATGCCCGCGGGACTGGGGTTCCAGCAGCTGCTGTACCTGGTGATGCTGGCGATCGCGGGCATCGCGGTGGCCACCGCCTACGCCATCCAGCACTCCCGGTTCGGCTCGGCGCTCGCCGCCATCCGCGACAACGAGGACGTCGCCGAAGGACTGGGCGTGGCGACCTTCCGGTGGAAGATGCTCGCCATCGCCGTGACAGGTGCGATCGGCGGAGTCGCCGGCAGTGCGTGGGCGCTCCAGTTCGGATTCGTGCAGGTCGAGGTCATCTTCGGGCTGACCGTCCCGCTGTTCGTCATCGTGATGAGTGTGCTGGGTGGCCGGACGTACTGGCTCGGACCGGTGATCGGGGCCGCGGTCATCGTGCTCCTGCAGGACCGGCTCGCAGGTGGTGGGTTCGAGAGCTGGCGACTCATCGTCTTCGGCGGGCTGCTCGCCGTGATGGTGATCTTCGCGCCGGAGGGCCTGTGGGGGAACCTCCGGGTCCGGCCGCGTGCGTGCGGGCTGACCGCTGCCGGCGCCTTGCTCGTCCTGTTCGTCGCCGGTGTCGGCGGTGACCTGCTGGATCGGGTCGCGCTGGCGATGCTGGTGACGGTCGTCGTCGCCTTCTGGCCGCGCCGCCTGGTCCCGCCCCGGCTGCGGGGGACCTCCCGGGTACCGACCATGCCTGACTCGGTCGCTCCTGCGAGTGTGGCGAGCGGCCTGACGGTGAGTCCGAGGGGCGACGTACCCGAGCGCTTGGACGTTCCGGTGGCGGTCGAGTGCCGTGATCTGGCCCGGTACTTCGGTGGTGTCCGCGCGTTGGACGGCGTGGATCTGCAGATCCGGCAGGGCGAGCTGGTCGGCCTGATCGGACCCAACGGATCCGGGAAGACCACCCTGGTCAACCTGCTCTCGGGGGCGGTGCGCCCCACCCGCGGCAGCATCCACGTTGCCGGCCGCGACGTCACCCGGTTGGCACCGCACGCGATCAGTCACGCGGGAGTGGCTCGGACCTACCAGATCCCACGCCCCTTCGAGTCGATGACGCTGCAGGACAACGTCGCGATGTCCATCCTGTTCGGCCGCGGGTCGCCGACCGGGGCCCGTGCCCTGGCCATCGAGTACCTGGAGTTCGTCGGGCTCGAGCAGCACGCCGCTGCTCACCCGGCCGACATCAACCTGCACCAACGGCAGCTGCTGGAGATGGCGAGGGCCCTCGCCACCGATCCGGTGGTCCTGCTCCTCGACGAGTCCCTCGCCGGGCTGAACCCGGCGGAGATCGACAACGCCGTCGAGGTCGTACGCCGCATCCACGCCTCCGGGGTCACGATCGTGGTCGTCGAGCACCTGCTGAGAGTGGTGAACCAGCTGGCCGAGCGGCTGATCGTGCTCAACCGTGGCAGCGTGCTGGCCCACGGCGACGTGCAGACCGTGATGCGGGATCCCACGGTGGTCGAGGTGTACCTCGGTAGGAGCGGCCGAACAGAGCCGGTGAGCGACGGGGGCGAGCATGCTTGAGGTTCGCGCGCTGGACGCCTACCACGGCCATGCGCAGGCGTTGTGGGACGTGGACCTGGACGTCGGCGAAGCGGAGATCGTCAGCGTCATCGGCCCGAACGGTGCAGGGAAGTCCACCCTGGTCATGGCCATCGCCGGCCTGCTCCGGTCGGTTCGCGGACGGATCGCGATGAACGGCGTCGACCTGGTGGACGTCTCGTCGTCGAAGGTCTGTTCGCACGGCCTGGCCATCGTGCCGGAGGGCCGGCGCGTGTTCGCGCAGATGTCCGTGCGCGACAACCTGCTCCTGGGTGCGCACCGCCGCGGTGCCCGCCCTTCTTACACGCAGTCCCTCACTCGGGTCGAGACGCTGTTCCCCCGGCTCGCCGAGAGGTCTCGGCAGCAGGCGGTCACCCTGTCCGGCGGCGAGCAGCAGATGCTTGCGATCGGACGAGCGCTGATGGCGCAGCCACGACTGCTCCTGCTGGACGAGCCGTCGCTCGGCCTCGCCCCGGTCGTCATGGACGAGGTGTTCGACGCCGTCACCACAGTCCGGGCCGACGGCGTCGGCGTGCTGCTCGTCGAGCAGGATGTCGAACGGGCACTGGAGATCTCCGACCGCGGCTATCTGCTCAGCGAGGGCCGCATCGTCACCACCGGCACAGCGCGCGAGCTTCGCGGCAACGCCGAGGTGCGGCGCACCGTGCTGGGCCTGTAACCGCCGAGCGGTCGATGATGGATGCATGAGCAGATCCGTGATCGACGAGCGATTCTCCTCCGACGTCCTCGACCAGACGCTCTGGGTTGATCACTACCTTCCGCACTGGACCGAGCCGTCACGGTCGTCCGCGCGTTACGACCTCCCCGGGCAGAGCCTGCGCTTGCGCATCGACGCCGACCAGCGCCAGTGGCGGCCGGCCGACGGGCCGATGCGCGTCAGCAATGTGCAGACCGGCACGTTCTCCGGACCGGTCGGATCCGATCGTGGGACGCATCGACACCGTCTCGACGGCCTGCGGGTCGTGACGCCGCAGCCCACCAGGCGGCTCTGGACTGCGCGGGCGGGTGAGGTCTCGGTTAACGCGAGCGCGTCACCGGACCCGACATGCATGGTCGGGATCTGGCTGGTCGGCTTCGAAGAGTCGGGACCGGACGACTCGGGCGAGCTCTGTATCGCCGAGCTCTTCGGCGACAGGATCTCCGGGGTGGGCAGCACCGTTCGGGTCGGGATCAAAGCGCATCACGACCCCCGGCTGTTCGACGACGTACGTGACATCGATCTCCCGTTCGACGCCACGAAGCCTCATGCCTACGGCGTCCGGTGGTCGCCAGACGAGGTTGTGTTCTCCGTCGACGACGAGATCATCATGACGAGCGAACAGCGGATCGACTATGAACTGCAGCTGATGGTCGATCTGTTCGAGTTCCCGGTCTCAGACCACCGGGACCCGGCCGACTACCCGAAGACCGCGATGATCCACTCCGTCGTTGCCCGCGCGAGTTGACGTTGTCGGGCACGCCGGGTCCTGACCCTGGGTGGTCGCTTCGTCCTCGAAGGAACCGCGCGCGGTGCGTTCTTCAACGGTGGTCGCAGCCAGGACGTGTTGGTTGGTCTACTCGTTGGTGCGCACCGACAGGCGGACTGGTGGAGCGAGCAGACGGTCCATGGCCAGAGCCCTGACGCTCGGCCCAGGACTGGGGCGTCTCGAGTTGCTTGTCATGGCCGACCACTGAACAGGTCAGCTTCCCTTTGCGCCCGCCTTCTGGGACTGTTCGGCGCGGCCAAGCAACAACGACTGTTCGCTCTCGTTGCTGGTCAGCGAGGCTGCCTCGCGGAACGACGCGGCCGCCTCGCCATGGCGGCCGGCCCGTGCGAGCAGGTCGGCGCGCACACTGGGTAGGAGGTGCGACCCGGCGAGCGCACGCTCGGGAAGGTCATCGAGGATGGCGAGGCCCGATTCCGGGTCGAAGGCCCGTCCGTGCGCAACGGCGCGGTTGACTTCCACGATCGGTCCGGGTGCTGCCTCGGCGAGCACGTCGTACAACCTCGCGATGCCACGCCAGTCGGTCTCCTCGGGTGTCGCCGCACGGGCATGCCGAGACGCGATTGCTGCCTGCAGGCAGTAGCGACCGACTTCCTTGCCGCGCGCGGCGAGCTGTTCGGCGCGCTCCAAGGCGACCAGTCCCCGCCGGATCAGGAGCTCGTCCCACAGGCTGCGGTCCTGGTCATCGAGCAGCACGGGCCGGCCGTCGATGTCGACGCGGGCAGCGGCGCGCGAGGCTTGCAGCTCCAGCAGCGCCTGCAGCCCATGTACCTCCGGCTCGTCCGGCATCAGCTCGGCGAGCATCCTGGCCAGCCTCACGGCCTCGTTCGTGAGCTCGGGGCGCATCCAGCCGTCTCCCGCAGTCGCGGTGTAGCCCTCGTTGAAGATCAGGTAGACCACGGCCATCACATCGTCGAGCCGGTCAGTGCGCTCGGCGCCGACGGGGAGCTCGAAGTCCACGCGGGCTTCGCTGAGCGTCTTCTTGGCCCGGGAGATCCGCTGCCCCATCGAGGTCTCGGCGGCCAGGAAGCCGCGAGCGATCTCCGCGGTCGTCAACCCTCCCACCAGACGAAGCGTCAACGCTGCCCGGGACTCCGGCGTGAGTCGCGGGTGACAGGACAAGAAGATCAGTCGGAGGACGTCGTCTTCGATGAAGTCGACCTGCGTGGTGAGGTCGGGCATTTCGTCCTCCTCGCTGAGGTCGTGACCGAGCCCTTTGGTCTTCCGACGCAGGTTGTCAGCCCGCCGGAAACTGTCGACGGCGCGACGCTTCGCGGTCGTCATCAACCAGGCGCCGGGGTTGTCGGGGATGCCTTGGGTGGGCCAGCTCTCGAGCGCGCTCACCAGTGCGTCCTGCGCCAGGTCCTCGGCGAGGTCGAGGTCCCGGGTCATCCGGGTCAGAGCGCCGACCAGCCGCGCGGACTCCTCACGCCAGGTGGCAGTGATCGTCTCGCCCGTGGTCTGTTCACTGGGCCGGGCCATGCGGTCAGCCTAAGGCCGGCCGCACGGCCGTTTCTCAGGGTGCTCAGGCCGGAGGCGCCTCGGGCGGCGCTTCCGAGATCTGACGCAGCGTGGCGACCATCTCGCACTCGGGCCAATACTTGGCGTGCAGCTCGGCGAACTCCTGCTGCCCGGCGATCGCGGCCTCCAGGCTGTCGTACTGAAGCAGAGCCCACCCACCGACGACCTCCTTGGCCTCGGCGTACGGACCGTCCACGCGCGTCGTGTCACCCTTGCGGACCACGAAGTTCACCGCGTCCTCGGTGCCGAACAGGCCGCCTCCGTCGAGGAAGTGACCCTGTTGCGCCTGCTCGCTGATGTAGGTGTCCATCGCGTCGAACAGCGCCTGCGGGGGCGCGCCGATGCCTTCTTCCATCTTCACGAAACCCATGAACCGCGGCATTGTTTTGCTCCTCAGCTTGTGGTGCCCACCGCTGCTCGGTGGCCGACTCACCCATACGTCGAACGTCATCCTGCGCCTTCGACATCACATCAGAGAAACTTTCGCGGGACGCCCAACACCTAGAACGCGCGCGTCATCCTCATGCGCCACGAACCTCGGCTACCGCCACTGCGGAGGTGTGCCGCGCCGGACACTCGCGCTGAGCTCGAGCCTCGATCGATCCCAGCATCAGTCAAGAGCCTGGTAGGTCCAGCCTTGACGAATCCACATGTCCAACCGCGGGTCGTGACTGGTCTGCGAGAACGCGTCGGTTGGATCACTGGAGTAGCCGGACGCCACTGGGGTCGTCAGGTCAGGTTCGACGCGATACAGCCCCGCAGGAAGCAGTCCTAGGCATCCGATCCCGAAGGTGACGCCTGGGAGGACAAGGCCGTCCTCGTACACCAGAACCACACCGGCCAATTCGTCCCTGGCGACGTGCCAGTATCGGACGGCCCAATGCGGCTGAATCCAGTCCTCGTAGCGGCTCTGGTAGAAGCCGCTGTCGTCCAGGCGCCAGCCGGTCGGGTCTGGGAGTGGCGCGTCGCTCTCGTCGCTACCTGCGCTTTCGAGAAGCCACAGCCTCACAGCACTCTGGGCTTCCCTGAAGCTTCGAATGCGCATCTGCCGATAGTCTCAGGAGCCCCCGACACATTTCGACGAGCCGATCGGGAGCGGCGCGCGTAGTGGTATCTCGCACAGGCGTCAAGCCTGGACAGTTGACGGCTGAAGGAGACAACCATGTGGGCACAGCTCATCAAAGCGCAGGTGAAGCCCGGTACCGATCTGTCGACACTGGCCGACGTTCTGAAGGCAGCAGAGCAACCCCTCGGGTCTCCGGCGGGAGATGTTCATGCACGATCAGAACGATCCCGACACGGTGTATGTCTTTGCCAGGTTCGAGAGTGAGGAGAAGGCCCGCGAGCGCGAGCGAGACCCGCGGCGTGCTGATGGCCAACAGGCCATCCAGGCGTTTCTGGGCGGAGTTCTCGCGGCCCCGCCAGAGTTCATCGACCTGACCGTCGACACAGACTGGGTGCCGTAGCGACTGGGGACGTCGCTCCGCCGGACCCGGGCTGCCCGAACACCCAGGACGCTGGCGCAACCCGGCCCAATGCCGACGGCCGCTAGATGTGGTTGAGCCCGAACCCGCGTGACAGCAAAGCCATCTTGTAGTGCTCTTCCGCCTCGTTGACCTCAGCCATCGGGACGCTCGGGCCGAACGCCCGCAGCAGGCTGAACTGGAATTGCCGGGCGTGGTATGGGTCTAGCTCGCGAAGTTCCTTCAGGCCGACGTTGCCCCCGTGGCCATCGCGAGCGGACCCGCTCCAACGTCCAAGGATGCGCTCGCTGCCGTCGGCCTTGCCCACGTAGTGCTTGCCGGAGCTTGTGTCGGTTGTGAGGTAGATGCCTTGCACCGCGCCGAGAGCTGTACGCCACGCGGCATAGCGCGCGTCGCCGATCACGAGCTGAAGTTCGGCTTGGTCGATTGGCACTTGACAGACGACGCCCATTTGAGCGGCAACTGAGAAGGGCCACGATGAGTCGCAGTCGCACGCGGCGGAGAGCAGCACGGCCGCGAGCGCAGGCTAGTCGCGGCGCAAGGACGCACCTTGTTTTACCGAGCCGCCTGCGGCTAGATCCGGCCGTATCGAGCGCGGTGCAGCGACACTTGGCTCGTGGCCTCACCGGATCAAATCCTTCGAGGAAGTTGCCAGCACGGCATTCCGCTGCCTCGACGCGTCTAGCGGCGTGGCCGCATCATCGGCCAGAGCGGGGCCGACCCATTGATGCTGACCTTGCCGAGTGTCGTGAAGCCGTGCCGCTCGTAGAACCGCACACCAGCTGCACTGGTCGCCTCGAGGTAGGCCAGACCACCGGCGGTGTCGATTGTGTCGAGGGACGCTGCCATGACGGCCTGTCCGACGCCTTGACCCTGGAGTGTCGGGTCGACGCCGATCTGGCGGAGGTACCAGTGCGGTTCATCCGGCTCGAACGCTTCGGCCGCCGCCCACACCGGTGCCACTCGTTCTACGACTCCGGCCTCGCGAAAGACAGCGCCGAGCGCCGGGCCGTCCGGGAAGACGCCGGGCGGGTACCAGAACGCCGCAGCCTTCCCGTCCGCGCGCGCGAACGCCCCGGCGCCGGATGCCGTGCGCTGGCCGTGCGAGCGGGTCAGCCGCACGAACGAGCTCAGGAACTGGTCGGAGCCGGGCAGCATCCACCGGACGAACGGGTCTGCGCTGAAGGCGAGCACGACCGGGGCGATCAGAGGCTCGATCTCGTCGGGGGAGTCGACGCGGATGACGCTCTCTCCGTCCATGTCTGGCCTCCTCGGCAAAGCAAACCACGGGTCGTGGACGACGTCCATGGATGGAGATACGACGTGGCGAGTCAGCGAGCGAACTGAACCGTCCCGGCTGCCCGGAGAGCCTCCGGAACTCCGGGGCGGTTTAGTCGATCTCTTGGCAGATAGCCTGACGAACGTGGAATCTCACAGCGATTGGGCCGTAGCGTTGCCGGCTCCGCCGTTGCGCCCTTACATCGAGCAGTATGTCGGCTACCGGATGACCGGGATGGCGCCCGGGCTGCACCGTGGGCTGCCGTCTCGGCACCTGACCTTCATCGTGAGCGTCGGCCCTGCCATCGACGTCACAACCCAAACTGACCCGGCTCAGGCGCCGGACAGTTACCGCTGTGTGGTCAGTGGGCTCCAGGCCAGGCCCGCCATCATCAGCTACGGCGCCCATCAGGAGGGCGTGGCCATCGAGCTCAGCCCACTGGGCGCACGGATTCTGTTGGGCGCGCCCGCACGGACGCTGTGGGACGCCTCGCTCGAATGCGCCGACGTCGTCGGCGAGCGGGGCTGGGAGCTGTGGGAGCGGCTGCAGGGCGTTGCCGACTGGCCCAGCCGGTTCGTGGTCTGCGACGACGTGCTCACCCGCTGGGCCATCCCGGAGGTCCGGGTACCTGACGAGCTGAGCTTCGCCTGGCGGATGCTTGTGCGCTCAGGCGGCACTGCCACGATCAACGACCTGGCGGCCGAGGTCGGGTGGAGCCGCCAGCACCTGGCGCGCCGGTTCGATGACGAGTTCGGGTTGGGCCCCAAGCTGGCGGCGCGCATCGTGCGCTTCCAACGGGCCACGACCATGTTGCACTCGACACCGTCGTTCACGACGATCGCCCAGGTCGCAGCATCGTGTGGGTACTTCGACCAGGCCCATCTCAATCGGGACTTCCGCGAGCTGGCCGGCTGCTCGCCGTCGCAGCTGCTGACCGAGGATGTTCCAAACGTCCAAGACTCCCTGGTGGACGGCGTGTGAAGCTCGGTTCATGACCGACATCAGCACCAGCAGGACCGACGGCCCGACCCGGGTCTGGCCAGTCTTGGCCTACCGTGACGCGCCCGCGGCGATGGCGTTCCTCAGTGAGGCGTTCGGGTTTGAGAAGCGGGTGGCCTACGCCCGTGACGACGACCCCACTGTCATCGAGCACGCCGAGATGCGGTGGGCCGGGAGCGGTGGCCTGATGCTCGGCACCGCTGGCAAGGATGACTCGGTGTTCGGGCAGCGCAGCGCCGGCAACGACAGCGTGTACGTCGGCTGTGACGACCCCGATGCCCTGTTCGAGCGGGCCGTTGCTACCGGTGCCGAGGTCGTCCGAGGCCTGACGGACGAGGACTACGGCTCACGGGGCTTCACGGTCCGCGACCCGGAGGGCAACCTCTGGAGTTTCGGCACCTGCTACGGCGAGGCCAGGACCGACCCCGATGACGCACCGAGCACGATCGACACTTTCGCCAACCTGCTGGCCGATTGGGCCGAGGCATTGGTAGCCAACGACGCCGAGGCCATCGGCGCCTTCGCTGAGCCGGACTGGGTGTTCGTCGGCGAGAACGGGATCGTCCCCGGCTCGACGTTCCTCGACAGCGTAAGCAGTGGCCAGGTGACCCACAGCGCGATGATCTTCGAGGTTGCGGAGGCCCGGATACTGGGTGACACCGCGGTGGTCGTCGCCCGCTGCGACAACCACGGCACGTGGCAGGGCGAGCCGTTCCACCTCGATGAATGGACCTCCGATGTGTTCGTCCGCCGCGGCGACCGATGGCGGTGCAGCCTGACCCATCTGACATCGGTCATTACATGACACGGGAGTCCGAGTGCGGCGCGGCGGAACAGCCGCCGGGATTGGCGAGCACCTCACCAGGAGACCACGCATGGCCATCATCGGAATAACTCCCTACCTCTACTACGAGGACGCCGACGCCGCGTTGACCTGGCTGGAAGAGGTCCTCGGTTTCACCGACCCCATCCGTTGGCGCGATGAGTCGGGAACGGTCAGCGAAGCTGACATCAACGCCGGCCCCGCCAAGGTCAGTATCAGCAGCGGCAAGTCCCCAGCACACCTTGACGACGCCCTGCTTATCGTCAACGTCGACGACGTCGACATCCAGTACGCCAGGATCAGGCAAGCCACCGACATCCACGTCGATCCACCCGTCGACCAGCCCTACGGTCCACGGACATTCACCATCCGCGACCCATGGGGCTACGCCTGGACGTTCTGGCAGGGCCACGCCACCCCACCCGAAGCCACTTGAGCCGCCGGAGGCGATCCGCCGATGGATCGTCGCGCAGTACGCAAACCACCACCCGCCGCCGAGACCAGATCGAGGCGCGTCGCTACGGGCCAACCTCGAGCTGTCGCCGACATTGATCAGTGACCTCGTGGCATGCGCCACCTGTGGCCGACAGCAGCAATCCGTAAGCCGATCCTCCTGCGGGATGGCAACCCGGTCAGGGCTCGGTGCGCCGCCCCGCCTTCGTCACCGCCCGCCGGCTCAGCTCGAGAACGAGCGAGTGGTGGTCGGCGGATTGGACCGGATCCGGGGGCGTCGGAGTCCGTCCCGGGTTCCCGCGCAGCACCCGCCAGAAGAATCGCGGGCGCAGGATGTCCTGCGGCGGTGCCACCAGGTCGCTCACGTCGCCGAAGGTCGCGGCGACGACCGGGTCGTGCTCGGCGACCCGCAGGATGCGCTCGACGTAGGCGTTCGTGATCCGCGGTACGAGGGAGCGATGTCCGGCAACCTCTGGCAACGCCAGGTCGCCACCGATCGCCATGTCCCAAGCCTGGTTGAGGATCTCTCCGGCAGCGCGGAAGAAGCGCCGCGCGAGCCGCCGTTCACCGCGGGCCAGGCACTCGCGCAGGGCCAGCGCCTCGAGGGAAAGGCGACCGACATCCCCTGCCCGGACAACGGGTTGAAGCTGCAGATGGCGTCGCCGACCACCAGCAGGCCGTCCGGGAATCGCTTGACACGCTCGTAGCGCCGACGCAGGTTCGCGGGGAATCCGTGGCTAACCAGGTCGCTGAGCGGTTCCGCCGTACGGATCGCTGCGAGCACAACGGGCGGCGCGACCGACGCGACGAACGCGAGGTCCCGTTCTCGTCGGTCGGCGGACGGTGCTCGGCCCCGTAGCCGGACACCCACTGCGTGGCGCGCGACAGGCTTCGCGCGGACGATGGCTTCAGTGCGGGAGCAAGGCTTGCTGCGTCACAGTGGGCGAAGTGACGCCACTGCACTGTGGGCGCCGTGACGCACTACCGGCGTGCGCTGGCGGCGCTGCGAGGTACCTGTGCGATCCGTGTCCTTCCCCGCCGGACTGCGCGAACGTGTCGGTGGGCGCGAATCGCCGACGATCGCCGATGCTCCTCCTACAAGTCAGTCGCCCGGCACGGAGCGCGTGACGGCCCTCACCCGGATCGACCTCATCAACGCCAAGCCTGGCTTCCCAGACCTGACACCGTGGACGACGCCAAGGTTGTAGATCCCGACCTCCCCGGACGACCTATGAGTCTCGGGAGCGACGATGGTCCTCTTCTTGAAGGCGGTCGTCCGCATGCCCGATCTGTACGGTCGCGAGCTCGGTCGGAGACCGCGCAGACCCGGACGCCGTCGATGTGGTCAGGGACCGCGGGGCACGAGTCCACGATGCGGGCCGGCCTGGGCAAGATCTGCGAGGTCTTGTGGGCTTCCAGGTGGGTGAGCTGGCAGCACAGCATGACCTAGATGTGTCGGACGAGCTGGCCGTGATCGTACCCGACCAGGCGGGCTGGTTCTTCGAGCGCTTTGACGGTGCTGGGCGTGAGCGGGAGTGACCTTGCAGTAGCTCGCCTGGCCGTTGCAACCTGGTTTCTGACGGGCCGACAGGTGTGCACAGGACAGCCAGTGGGTGAGCGCCTGGGCAACAAGGGACCGGGACACGTATGCGGTTGCCCGTGGTGCGCAAATCGTTAGGCGGCTCGGCCGGGAAGTCGACGTGGGAAGTCACCGGTGCCACGATGGAGTGAATGCTTTCCGTGCTTGCCCAGGTGAGGTACGACCATGGCTGACCATCCGCATCTCGTGACGTTCCGTCGGGTGTACGACGCGTTCAGCGCCGGTGACATGGCGGCCCTGCGGGATCTGTTCACCGGCGACGTCGTGTGGCACACGCCGGGGCAGCATCCGCTCGCCGGGGACTACTCAGGCGTCGACGCCACGCTCGACTCGTTCGAGCGGGAGCAGGTGGCGTCGGACGGCACCTACTCCGTCGAGGTCCACGATGTTCTGGCCAATGACGAGCACACGGTCGCGTTGCTGCACGCGGCAGCCGAGCGTGGGCAGAAGCGGCTCGACCAGGACTACGCGATCGTCTTCCACTTCCGGGAGAGCCAGGTGAGCGAGGCCTGGGAGCTCTGGACCGACCAGAGCGCCTGTGACGCCTTCTGGGCCGACTGACGTGGAGGACGCGCAGGGCGTGACCGGGATGTTCAACCTGCGCGTCAACGGGGTCGAGCTGGAGTGCCTGGACGAGGGCACGGGGACTCCCGTGGTGTTCTCGCACGGCGGGAGCTCGGACGTCCGCTACTGGCTGCCGCAGCGTGAGGCGTTCGCCTCGACGTACCGGTTCGTCGCGTTCAGCCGTCGCTTCCACGGCAGGGGTGACTGGCCCGCGGAGGGCGACTACTCGACGGAGGCTCACGTCTCGGACCTGCTCGAGGTGGTGCGCGGTCTAGGGGCCGGGCCGGCCCATCTCGTGGGGTTCTCGACCTCGCTGTCGTTGCGCGCCGCCCTCGTGGAGCCCGACCTCTTCGCGAGCCTGACGGTGATCGAGCCGAACGTGCCCTGGGTGCTGGAAGGCGATCCCGAGGGCGAGGCGGTGCTGCGCTGGTGGCGGGCGGAGAACGAGCGGGTCCGGCAGGAGGCCGCGGGCGACCCGCCGGCGGAGGCACGGCTCTGGTTCGAGCTGGTGAACAACCAGGGGCCGGGCACGTTCGACGCCCAGCCCGCGGGCCTGCGGGAGTTGTGGCTGGACAACTTCACCGCAGTCCATCCCGTGGCTCCGCCTCCCGAGCCGCTTACGCAGGAGCTGCTGCGCACGGTCCGCGTGCCGACCCTCGTGGTCGCGGCCGAGCACGGGATGCCCTTCTCCCGCCGGATCGTCGACGTCGTGGCTGCGTGCATCCCGGGCGCCAGACGCGAGGTCGTGCCGGGGGTCACCCACTTCATGAGCTACCAGGCGCCTGACGCCTTCAACGAGCGCGTCCTCGCCTTCCTCGGCTGAGGTTGGTCAACCCGCGGGTATCAGCCGGGGACCTGACGCTCGACAAAACCGAGGTAGCCCTCGGCGAGGACGTCAGCCAGGCCGACCTGCTCCAGGGGCGCTCGCCGAGCCTCGACTCGACAGCCTGTACGGCGCCGGCCCCGAGGACCCCGGCTCCGCGGCGTTCTACAGCGACGGGCTGCACCTGAAGATGGGCCGCACGGCGGCAGCGGTCGACGACCGTGCCCCGACGGGCACGACCTGCCGCGAGCGGGGGTGGGCTCGAGCCGGAAGGCGAAGCGGCGCCCGCTGATCCCGGACAAGCGCAACGGCGAGAACCTCGCGGTGGCGCAGACCCACCTGGCGATGATCCGGTTGCATAACCGCGTGGTCGACACGCTGCCGAGCGGGGTGCCGGCGCGTCAGCGGTTCCGTCGTGCGCAGGCGGAGGTGGTCCGGCACTACCAGTGGATGATCCGGCACGACTTCCTGCCCAGGATCGTGGACGAAGCAGTCCTGGACGACGTGTTCACCAACGGCCGCAAGGTGTTCGAGGTCGGCGCGAACCCCCCTCGACGTACCGACGATGCCGGTGGAGCTCTCGGTGGCGGCCTACCGGCTAGGCCACAGCATGATCCGCGCGGCGTACAACTGGAACCGGCGCTTCGACGACGGAGGCGGGAGCCTCGACCTGCTGTTCACGTTCAGCGGAACGAGCGGCGACCTGGGTGGCGGCATCGTCCTGCCGAGCAACTGGATCGCCGACTTCCGGCGGCTCTACGACTTCTCCGAGGCGGGCCGTGCGGACCTCGTGGTTCTTGCCGCGTAGTCGAACCGCGCGATGCGCATCGACACCCGCCTGGTCGACCCCCCTGAAGAACCTTCCGCCGGGCTCGTTCGGCGGGCCGAGCGTGCCGTTCGACGACCCGCGGGCCAACCTCGCGTTCCGCAACCTGACCCGCGCCTCGATGATGCGACTGGCGACCGGGCCACAGATGGTCACGCTGCTGCGCGGCAAGGGCGTTGCGGTCAAGAAGCTCACCAGGCGGCAGATCCTGGCCGGCGACGGGGGAGCCGACCTGACCGGTCTCGGCCCGGATCAGAAGGACAACCTGGTCGAGCGGACACCGCTCTGGTTCTACATCCTGCGCGAGGCGGAGCTCGGTGGCGGCAAGCTGCAGGGCGTGGGCGCCAGGCTCGTCGCGGAGACGTTCCACCGGGCGATGGAAGGCAGCCGGTTCTCGATCGTGCGCAACACGGACTGGCGTCCGACGCTCGGGCCTGATGCCGACACGTTCCGCATGGTCGACCTGCTCCTCTTCGCGTTCGAGGGCAGGAAGAACCTGCTCAACCCGTTGGGCGGCTAGCGCAGCCGGTACCTGTGCTCGGGCCGGCCGGCACCGCCGTAGTTGAGGCGCACGTCCACCTGGCCCTTCTCGACGAAGTGCTCGAGGTAGCGGCGGGCGGTCACTCGCGAGAGCCCGGTCTGCTTGGCGCACTCGACGGCTGACTGCTCGCCGGCCTCGCGGAGGGCACCCAGGACGAGGTCGGCGGTGACCTGGCTGAGGCCCTTCGGCAACGGCAGCGACGCCGCCTGACCGGCGCCGAACGCACGGTCGATGGCGTCCTGGTCGGCCTCGCCGGCACGAAGCGACCCGAGGGTCTCTCGCACGCGCTCCAGCCGGGCGGCGAGGTCGTCGTACTCGAAGGGCTTGACCAGGTACTGCATCGCGCCGCCGTGCAGGGCGGCGCGGACGGCTTCGGCGTCGCGCTCGGCGGTGACCATCACCACGCCGGTCACGTCCCCGCGCGCCCTCAGCGTGCTGAGCACCTCGAGCCCGCTGAGGTCCGGCAGATGTACGTCGAGCAGGAGCAGGTCCGGACGCAGCTGCTCGGTGAGGTCCAGGGCCTGCTGGCCGGTGTGGGCGGTGCCGACCACCTCGAAGCCCTCCGTGCGCTCGACGAACTTCGCGTGGATGCGGGCCACCATGAAGTCGTCGTCGACGACGAGCACGCCGATCACGGGACCGCCACGACTGGCAGCGTCACCACGAAGACGGTCTGGCCGTCGACCCGGTCGACCCGCACGTCGCCTCCGCGTCGGGTGCACAGCAGTCGCACGAGCGGGAGCCCGATGCCCCGGCCGCCGATCTGCGCCGGCTTGGTGGAGAATCCCCGCTCGAAGACCTGCTCGCGCATCGCGGCCGGGATGCCCGAGCCGTTGTCGCGCACCTGCACCACCACCTCGTCGGCCTGCTCCAGCCGCACGGACACCTCAGGCGAGTCGACGTGCCGGCAGGCGTCGACGGCGTTGTCGACGAGGTTGCCGACGATCGTGATCAGGTCGGAGGAGAGGTCCGACGGGAGCGCGCCCAGCCGGGAGTCCGGGGTCAGGGTGAGTCGAACACCCGCCTCGTCGGCCACGGAGGACTTCGCGACCAGCAGCGCTGCGAGGGCGGTGTCCTCCACGCGCTTGACCACGAACTCGGTGAGCTCGGACCGACGGCGGGTGAGGTCGCCGATCAGGGTGCGCACCTCGTCGTACTCCTCGAGCTGGACGAGCCCGGAGATCGTGTGCAGCTGGTTGGCGAACTCGTGGGTCTGCGCGCGGAGCGTGTCGGTGATCGAGAGGTTGGAGTCGAGCTGGTTCTGCATCGCCACGAGCTCGGTGCGGTCGCGCATGGTCGTGACGCTACCGATGCCCTCACCCTTGCTGGACGCAATTCGCTGGTTGAACACCAGCACCCGGTCGCCGACCAGCAGCACGGTGTCGCGCGCCTCGTCCGATGACGTCAGCAGCTCGGCCACCTGCCGGTCGAGACCGAGGTCGGCGACCGGTCGCCCGACGGCGTCGTCGGTGAGGCCGAGCAACGCTTGGGCGGAGTCGTTCAGGACGCTGACGCGGCCGTCCGGTGACACCGCGACGACGCCCTCGCGGATGCTGTGCAGCAGCGCCTCGCGGTGGTCGGCCAGGGTCGCGATCTCCTCCGCGCGCAGGCCGCGGGTCGACCGCTTGAAGGACCGCGACAGCAGAAGCGACCCACCCAGTCCGAGAGCCGCGCCGAGCCCGAGGAAGAGAGCGAGGTCGGGGGCTGCGTCGGTGAGGCGCTCCCAGACCGAGGGGTACTCCTCCTGGGCGATCGCCAGCCCCACCAGCCTCCCGTCGTCGGCCAGGATCGGGGCGTGGCCGGCAACGACGTGCCGGCCGTCGACGTCGAGGCTGCCCGTCCAGCCGCGGCCCTGACGCACCACGCTGTCACCGAGCGCTGCGGGCTTGCGCTGCATCGTGGGGTCGGAGGACGACAGCACCACTCCGTCGGGGGAGGCGATGAGCACGTCGTCAGCGCCCGACAGCGACAGCGCACGGTCCACGGACGGCGCCAGCGAGGAGGCCGGGTTCGGGTCGTCGACCACCTCACGGACGACGGCGATGTTCGCGACGTACTCGGCGACGGCCCGCAGCTGGCTCCCACGCTCGTCCTCGAACGTCGCGGTCGACTGGCGCAGCGAGATGACCGCGACGACGCCGAGCACGACGGCGACCACCGCGAGCTGGAGCACGAGGAACCGACCGGCGAGCGAGAGCTGCCGGCGATGCGACCAACGCTGGGACCACTGCTGGGACCACTGCTGGGACCACAAAGAACAGAACCTCCTTTGCTTTCGCAATAGTGACGGACGCCACAGGGGATGACCATGATCGGCCACGGGCACGAGATCTCATGACTCGAAAGGCGTTCAGGTGAGGAAACAGCTACTGGCGGCGGCGACAGCGGTCGTGTGCTGCCTGTCGTTGATGTCGTGCGGTGTCACGCGCGACGGAGACGACCCCGGCAACCGCAGGCTGCGGATGATGATCCCGAACTCCCCGGGCGGGGGCTACGACCAGACCGGCCGGGCCGCCGTGCACGTGATGGAGGGCGAGGACCTCACCGGCCGGTTCGAGGTCACCAACGTGATCGGCGCCAGCGGCACGGTCGCGATGCAGCGGCTGCTCAACGAGGAGGGCGCCGACGACCTGCTGATGACGATGGGCCTGGGCGTCGTGGGGGCCGTTTACACCAACGAGTCCTCGGCCAAGGTCTCAGCGGCCACTCCCATCGCGCGGCTGATCGAGGAGCAGGAGGGCCTGCTCGTGCCGGCGGACTCGCCGTTCGAGACCGTGGAAGACCTGGTCGCCGCGTGGAAGAAGGACCCCGGCTCGATCAGCGTCGGCGGCGGCTCGACCTCCGGCGGCCCCGACCACCTGTTCCCCATGCAGCTCGCCGCTGCGGTCGGCATCGACGCGCGCAAGGTCAGGTTCATCTCGTACGACGGCGGTGGTCCGCTGACGACCGCGCTGCTCGGCTCCAAGATCGACGTTGGCACCAGTGGCCTCAGCGAGTTCGAGGGACAGATCGAGGACGGGTCACTGCGCGTGCTGGCCACCTCGGGCGACGAGCGCCTCGACGGCGTGGAGGCCCCGACACTGACCGAGGCCGGCATCGACCTGGTCTTCACCAACTGGCGTGGCGTCGTCGCCCCGCCGGGCATCTCCGACGAGACGCGCGACCGGTTCGTCGAGCTGCTGACCGAGATGCACGACACGAAGGCCTGGCGCGACCTGCTGGAGACCAACGGCTGGATCGACGCGTTCGTGACCGGCGAGGAGTTCGAGACCTTCCTGAAGCAGCAGGACGAGCGGGTCGAGTCGACCCTGAGGGAGCTGGGGCTGGTATGAGCACGACACAGAACACGCCACAGAACGTGACACCGTCGGACCTCCGAGTGGACAAGGCCCAGTACGGCCTGGCCGCCGCCGTCGCCGTCGTCGGCGCCTACGTCATCTACGACGCGACTACCTTGCGACCCGCCTTCGCGGACCAGCCGGTCCAGCCGAACGCGGTCCCGTACGTCGTGGGCGGCGTGCTGCTGCTGCTGGCCGCCCTGCTGGCGCTGGCCACGGCTCGTGGCGACCGGCCGCAGGCGGAGGAGGGCGAGGACATCGACCTCACCACCTCGGCGGACTGGGCAACTGTGGCCAAGCTCGTCGGTGTCTTCGCCCTGAACATCGCCCTGATCGACTGGCTCGGCTGGGCGATCACCGGTGCGCTCCTGTTCACCGGCACCGCCTGGGTGCTGGGCAGCCGCACGCACCTGCGCGACCTCGCCGTGGGCGTCCTGCTCTCGGTGAGCACCTGGTACGGCTTCTACGTCGGTCTCGGGATCCCGATCCCCGCCGGCATCCTGGACGGAGTGCTCTGAGATGGACTCGTTCGACCTCCTGCTCGAGGGCTTCAGCAATGCCGTGACCCCGGCCAACCTGCTGTACGCCGTCATCGGCGTGCTGCTCGGCACCGCCGTCGGCGTCCTGCCCGGGATCGGCCCCGCGATGACCGTGGCGCTGCTCCTGCCGGTCACCTACAACGTCTCGCCGAGCAGCGCGCTGATCATGTTCGCCGGCATCTACTACGGCGGCATGTACGGCGGCTCGACCACCTCGATCCTGCTCAACACACCGGGTGAGTCGAGCTCGGTGATCACCGCCATCGAGGGCAACAAGATGGCCAAGGCGGGGCGTGCCGCCCAGGCACTGGCCACTGCCGCGGTGGGGTCCTTCGTGGCCGGCTCGATCGGCACTGCCCTGCTCGTGCTCTTCGCTCCGACGGTGGCCGACGTCGTCGTCGAGCTGGGCGCCCCGTCGTACTTCGCGATGATGGTGCTGGCCCTGCTGGCGGTCACCGCGGTGCTCGGGAACTCGCGGCTGCGTGGGTTCGTCGCACTGTTCCTCGGCCTGGCGATCGGCCTGGTCGGCACGGCGACTGGACAGCCCCGGCTGACCTTCGGCCAGCCGTTGCTGGCCGACGGCATCGACATCGTGGTCGTCGCGGTCGCGATCTTCGCGATCGGTGAGGCGCTCTGGGTCGCGGCGCACCTGCGTCGCAAGCCGCTGGAGATCATCCCGGTCGGACGGCCGTGGATGAGCAAGGCCGACTGGGGCCGGTCCTGGAAGCCCTGGCTCCGCGGCACGGCCTTCGGCTTCCCGATGGGCGCGCTGCCCGCCGGTGGCGCCGAGATGCCGACCTTCCTCTCCTACATCACCGAGCGGAAGCTCTCCAAGCACCCCGAGGAGTTCGGCAACGGTGCCATCGAAGGCGTGGCCGGACCCGAGGCGGCCAACAACGCCTCCGCCGCGGGCACCCTCGTCCCGCTGCTCGCGCTGGGCCTGCCGACCACGGCGACCGCCGCGGTGATCCTGGCCTCCATGCAGGGCTACGGGATCCAGCCTGGCCCGGGCCTCTTCGACGCCGAGCCGCTGCTGGTGTGGACGCTGCTGGCCAGCCTGTTCGTCGCCAACACCTTGCTGCTCGTGCTCAACCTGCCCCTGGCGCCGCTGTGGGCCAAGCTGCTGCGGACGCCGCGCCCGTACCTCTACGCCGGCATCTTGTTCTTCGCCTCCCTGGGTGCCTACAGCGTGAACTTCCAGTGGTTCGACCTGCTGCTGCTGCTCACGTTCGGCCTGCTGGGACTGGCGATGCGCAGGTTCGGGGTGCCGGTGCTGCCGCTCATCGTCGGCGTGATCCTGGGCCCCAACCTGGAGCTACAGCTCAGCCAGGCGCTCGCGCTCTCCCAGGGTGACGTGAGCACGCTGTGGGGCGAGCCCGTCGCCGTCGTGGTGTACGTCGTGATCGCTCTCGGCCTGCTCGCTGTCGGTATCAACGGGCTTCGCCGGCGCAACGAGCCGGACGCTGTCGAGGAGCTCAAGGAGAAGGTGGACGCATGAGTGTCGTGGTGGCCTACAGTGCCGACCGTTACGGAGACGCCGCCCTCGAGCACGGCGCGGCCGAGGCCGCTCGTGACGGCGAGAAGCTCGTCGTGGTCAACGTGACCAAGGGCGATGCCTACGTCGACACTCGCTATGCGGGGGAGGAGGCGGTGGAGGAGCTGCGACGGCGGCTCGACGCGCTGGAGGTCGAGACCGACCTCCGTCAGGTGATGAGCCCCGACGTGGCCGAGGAGGTCCTCGCTGTCGCCACCGCTGAGGGCGCCCGACTCGTCGTCGTCGGCATCCGCCGCCGTACGCCGCTGGGCAAGCTCGTGATGGGCTCGGTAGCACAGCACGTGATCCTCGACGCCGAGTGCCCCGTGCTGGCGGTCAAGCCACCCGCCTGAGCAGCGCGCGACGGCTACGCTTCGTGCGATGAGCCGTGACCGACGACGCCTGCTGGTCGCCGTGGTCGCGGCGCTCGTGATCATCGCCGGCGGCTGGCTCCTGCGTCGCGGAGGTGATGAGCCGGCCGCCGCGCCGTCCGCTCCGCCGCCGACGGCTCCGCCGGACGGGTTCCAGTGGGTCGGCAGCGGCCACGTCGTGGTCGCGGTTCCCTCCGAGTGGGAGGCCGACGACACCGGCTGTGAGAGACCCCCGTGCAGCGCGGGCGGCGACGGCGGGCGGGTGTCGACGGTGAGCATCGCGTTCACCCTCGACGACGAGGTGTCACCGCGAGACGAGTCGGTGCGGATCGACGGCGTCGCAGCGCTGCGCTCGGAGGTCGACTGCGTGGGCAGCGGCTGCACGGGCCGCGTCCTGGTCCCGGCCGAGCACGTGGTCGTCGTGGTCAAGGGTGCCAGCGAGGACGAGGTCGAGTCCCTGCTCGACGGCGTGCACGTGCTGGAGGACCTGGTGGCCGTCCCGGAGACGAGGTACGCCGACCGGCCGGCCGCCACCGACGCCCGGAGGTTCCGTGACTGGGCGGAGTCCCTCGGGCTGCAGGTGACCTACCAGGCGGTGGTGATGCGCGACGAGCCCGCCGGCGCCGTACCGAGTGCGCAGCCTCCGACCGGGACGATGGTCGAGCCCGGGTCCACGGTGGTCGCGCACGTCGTGGGGCCGGTGCCGGACGAGCCCGCGTGCACGGACCTGCGCGTGACCGCCGGGGGCGAGCAGGTGTACCCCTCCACGGAGCCGGTCCGCGTGACGCTCGAGGTCGGCCAGGGTCTCGACGACATGCGCGTCGGCAGCTGCGCAGAGCACGTGACGCTCGCCGGGATCGACCGCAAGGTCCTCGACCGCCGTGGCGTCGCGCAGGCACCGGGGACGGTGACGCTGACCTGGCGGATGCCGTTCTGCGGCACGCTGGACGAGTCCGCGCGCAGCACCTGCCTCGGTGGGAGCGCACGCCTCGGCTCGGCCGTCGTCACGGTGACGCCCTAAACCGCTGGCACCTCGCGGGCTGCGTTTCTAGGGTGGCAAGGTGACTATCGAGATCAGGACCATCGCGCCCGACGAGGCATCGGCGTACCGGCGCTCGGTGCGCGCCGGTTTCGCCCAGCCCGAGACCAGCGACGAGGGCGGCGAGTGGGCGCGCGAGGCCTTCCAGCCGTTCGACCGCACCTACGCGGCTTTCGACCAGGGGGCGATCGTGGCGACGCTGCGGTCGTTCGCGACCGAGCTCACGGCCCCCGGCGGGGCGATGCTCCCGGCCGGTGCGCTCACGGCGGTCACCTGTCAGCCGACCCATCGCCGGCGGGGGATCCTCACCGACATGATCACCCGCGACCTGCGGGCCAGCGCCGAGCGCGGCGAGGTCGTCGACGTGCTGATCGCCTCCGAGTACCCGATCTACGGCCGTTTCGGCTACGGCCCCGCAGTGGAGTCGACCACGTGGGAGCTCGACCTCCGCACCACCAGGTTCGCGTACGGCGGCGAGGGGACTGTCGAGTCCATCGACAACGAGACGCTCCGCAAGGAGGCACCGGCGATCTTCGAGCGGGTCCGCTCCGCGCGACCCGGCATGATCGGCCGTCGCGACCTGGTGTGGGACCAGCTCGCCGACCTCCGGCGGCCACCCGAGGAGAAGCCCTGGCTCGGCTTCCGCCTGCTCTGCCGCGACGACGAGGGGGTCGCGCAGGGATGGGCGAGCTACACCGTGAAGAACGACTGGGAGGGCATGGTGCCCGGGAGCACCGTGCAGGTGGCCGAGCTGTGCGCCGCCACGCCGGCCGCTGAGGCGAGGCTGTGGCGCTTCCTGGCCGAGCTCGACCTGGTGGCCACCCTCAAGGCGGGGGACCGGCCGGCCGACGAGCTGCTCCCGCGGCTGCTGGTCAACGCGCGCGCCGCGAAGCAGACCCACCGGGTCGACTTCCTCTGGGTGCGTCCGCTCGACGTCGTCGGGGCCCTGGAGTCCCGCTCGTACGACGTGGCGGGCAGGGTCGTGATCGAGGTGACCGACCCGCTCGGGATCGCGACCGGCCGCTACGCGCTCGACGCGTCACCCGAGGGAGCGAGCTGCCGGCGCACTGACGAGCCGGCCGACCTGACTCTCCCGGTGCGCACCCTCGGCGCGGCCTACCTGGGTGATACACGGCTCGCACACCTCCATCAGGCCGGCTGGCTCGACGAGCACACACCGGACGCTGTGCGCCGCGCCGACGTCCTCTTCGCCGGTGCGGTGACTCCGTGGTGCAACACCTGGTTCTGAGCAGCCGTCGCAAACCCTGAGACCCGCGGTTCGGCACGACCCAGAACTCCCCAGGCTCGATATCGTGGCCGGGTGTCGATGAGCGAACCGGACCAGACTCCCAAGAAGGCCCGCCGGATCCACGGACTCGATGCCGGCGAGCGGGAGCAGCAGCGCAAGGGCCAGATCCTCGACTCCGCGCTGACCATGTTCGCCCTGCACGGCTATGCGAACACCTCGGTCGAGCAGATCTGCCAGGGCGCGAACGTCAGCACCAAGAGCTTCTACCGCATCTTCGAGAACCGTGAGGACCTCTACCTCGCGGTCTACGACCGGTTCCGCGCGAACGTGTTCGAGCTGGTCGGGGCGGCGATCGAGAGCGCGCCCGAGCACGAGGGCGCGGCCGAGGACCATCTGCTCGAGACGCTGGTCGCGGCCTACTACACCGACCAGCGCAACGCGATGGTGATCCAGGGCCCGGCCCGGGCTGTGACTCCCCGGATCGAGCGCGAGCGGCGAGACACCCGCAAGCTCGCGGCAGAGTTCCTCGAGGACGCCTGGCGTCGGTTCGGGCTCGCCGGCGACTACTCCGGGCTCGCGGTGGCGGTGATCGGCGGCATCTTCGACCTGTTCACCACGGCCATGGTCGACAACCGGGAGCTGACCCAGGAGGAGCTCGACCAGCTCAGCGTCGAGGTGAAGCGGTTCTACCGCTGCGTGCGTGCTGGACTTTCCACCGTGTTCTGACCTTATGCCCCTTTTAGGGCTTTTGCCGCAAAAAACCATTACACCAATAGGTGACAAAAGTCCGTTTCTTCGGCAAGATCGAGCAAGATTTTACTTCCAGCCACGTGTGTGACGGCCTCCGAGGGCGGACCATTTTTCCTATGGAACTGACGCAATTTCACACATTGCGCACGGCAGTGCAGGACAACGCCGCGGCCCCTTCGGGCGTGGAGCTGGCCAGCATGGAGGGGGACCTCCGCGACCTACTGATGGCCAGCGGACTGTTCGAGGACGTCGAAGTCGAGACCACCGACAACCCTGACGCTCTCGTGATCGCGCTGTGTCAGTTCAAGCCGGAGCACAATGAGTCCGATGTCGCAGGTGCGCTGGAGCGCATCTGGAACGACCGAGTCCGGTACCCGTTCTGGGAGGCGCACTCCATCCTCACTGCTCCCGAGCATGTGGAGTTCGAGGGCGCGACCCGGTTCAGCTCGTCCGGTCACTACGCCACCGTCCACCTCGTAGCCCAGAAGGCGCGGATCCCGGCCCAGCGCCAGCCCAGCTAGGCAGTGCCGCCCTCGGAGTTCGACGACGCCATCGCGGTGTCGCCGGGGCCGGACGATGCCTACGACGCGACCCTCGACGACGGCTGGCGCATCGGCAGTGCGATCAACGGCGGGCTCCTGCTGGCGCTGCTCGGCAACGCGGTGCGGCACACTGCAGGTCCGCTGGGCCACCCGGACCCGCTGAGCATCTCGGCGTACTTCCTCTCCGCGGCCGTCGGAGGCCGCGCCGTCGTGGACACCGACGTCGTGCGCCACGGCCGCACCATGACCACGGTCGGCGCGTCGCTGCGCCAGCACGCCGACGACGGCGCCGAGGTCGAGCGGATCCGCGCGCTGGCGACCTTCGGCGACCTGGCGAGCCTCCCCGGCGACGTACGTACGTCGGCGACGCCGCCCCGGATCCCGCCGCCCGAGGAGTGTCTGACCCGCGACGACATGCCGCGCAGCTTCAAGGCAGTCGGCCCGTTCCTGGACCGCCTCGACGTACGCCTGGACCCGGCGACCACCGGCTGGGCGCGCGGCGAGCCGACCGGCGACCTGGTGATGCGTGCCTGGGTGCGCTTCCCCGACGGCCGCGAGCCTGACGCGCTGGGTCTCCTGCTCGCCGTGGACTGCCTTCCGCCGGTCACCTTCGAGGCGGGCGTGTTCGGGTGGGTGCCGACGCTCGAGCTGACAGCGCACGTGCGCGCGGTCCCGGCGCCCGGCTGGCTGCTCGTGCAGCACTCCTGCCGCAACTGGGCCGGCGGCCTGCTCGAGGAGGACGCCGAGGTCTGGGACTCGTCAGGCCGGCTCGTCGCCCAGTCTCGCCAGCTCGCCCGAGAGCCGAGGTAGCCGGCAGCGTGACTGGCGGACGCTAGTCAAAAGAGGCGCGGTCGAGGGCGTAGACGAAGCGCAGGAGCGGGTGCTCGGAGACCGACCACAACAGCCCGGTCGAGGGCCAGTAGCAGATGTCCTCAGGGCCGGGAGGCAGGGCACGACGGTGCTCGGTCAGCTCGCTGGGGCGGCCGACCCAGAGGCTGCCCCGACGCGAGCGGCCGCGGCTCTGCGTGACGTAGAGCCGTCCGCCCACGGAGACCGCCCCCTGCATCTGGTGCACGCCGCCGAGGTCGAGGGAGAGCGGCCGTGAGGTGTTGGCCTCGTCGGTGAGGACGAGCCCCGTCGACGGGTCCATCTCGTAGCTGATCAGCCGCGTGGTCTGGCCGCCGCGGCCGTACTCGCCGGCCACCATGGTGTGCTGCGGCCCGCTGCGGTCCAGGGAGAGGAACGAGTACCGGATGCCCTCGAACCCCTCGTCGGTCACCGCGGCGTACTTGAAGCGGACCGGCAGCACATAGCGGTGACCGAAGCCCGCGAAGGTCCCGTCCGGCTGGCGGCCCAGCGCGTCGTCCGGCGCACGCTTCGGGAGCCGCATGATGTCGTCGAGACGGAACGAGAAGAGGCCACGGGAGGTTCCCGCGACGTGCATGTAGGGACCGTGCCAGACGATGCCGCCGGCGTGGATGCGCACGGGCTTGAAGGTGACGACACCGTCCTGGACCAGCGCCTCGACCAGCAGCACGTGCCGGTAGCGCACCCGGTGCGGCTCGGTGACGTCGAAGAAGGTCAGCCGCGAGCCCTTGTTCACCCCGCGCACGGTCTTGGCGTAGGACGAGGTCACCACGACCTTGCGGCCGGAGTGCTCCTCGCCGTCGCCGCTGTCGGCCGAGCTGGTGATGCCCTGCGGCCACCAGCGCAGGGCGATGCTGTCCCGCACGTCCAGAGAGAAGCCCCACGCGACACCTCTGCCGGGAACCGGGCGCCTGACGGCAGCGCGGTTGAGGTGCCCGAGCACGCCGTCGAGGCCGGCACGCCCGCCCAGCGCGTCGGCGAGGAGGTCCACCTCGGAGACTCGCTCGTCGTCGCGGAGCAGGTGCACACGGTTCTGCACGGTCCCAGTCTCTACGATCACTGCATGGATCTGCGTGCACTCACCGTCGGAGCCGTCGCCGTCGCGCTGCTGGCTCCGGCCGGGGCTCTGGCCAAGCCTCGGATCTACCCGTCTCTCGGCAACAGCGGCTACCAGGCGACCCACTACGACCTCGACCTCACCTGGTACGCCGCGGCCGGCGACATCGACGCCACCGCGACGATCACCGCGAAGGCGAGGAGCACGCTGACGTCCTACACCTTCGACCTGTCCGGCCTCACCGTCGCCGGCGTGACCAGCAACGGGGTTCCGGCCGTGGTCTCGCGTGCGGGTCGCAAGCTGCGCGTCACGCCGCAGACTCCGATCGCCAAGGGAGCGACGTTCACGACCGTGGTGACCTACTCGGGCGTGCCCCGGCACCTGGTCGACAAGGACGGCTCCAAGGGCGGCTGGCTGCGCACGGGGTCGGGAGCGGTCACGCTCTCGGAGCCGCGCGGTGCGATGACGTGGTTCCCCAACAACAACGTGCCGTCCGACAAGGCGACCTACGACGTGAGCGTGAACGTCCCCGAGGGCTACCAGGCCGTCTCCAACGGCCGCAACGTGAGCGTGACGCCGGTCGGCGTGCGCTCGGTGTGGCGCTGGGTGACCTCGGACCCGATGGCGTCGTACCTCTCACTGGTCGCGATCGGGAAGTACACCCGGCACACGCGGACGGTGGACGGCATCGTCTTCGACTCGTTCGTCGCCAAGGGCCAGCACCCCAACGGGAAGGCGCTCAGGACACTGCCCCGGGTGGTGCGCCGGCTCGCATCGTGGTTCGGCCCCTACCCCTTCCGCGACGCCGGGCTGCTGGTCGACAACGTCGGCGTCTTCTACGCGCTGGAGACCCAGAACCGCCCGTTCTTCCCCGGGTACGCCGGCGAGCTCACGCTCGTGCATGAGCTGGCCCACCAGTGGTACGGCGACTCGGTGACGCCACGGAGCTGGCAGCACATCTGGCTCAACGAAGGTCTGGCGACCTACGCCGAGTGGCTGTGGCGGGCCAGGCGCGGAGGCCCGTCGGTGCACAAGCAGCTGCGGCAGGAGTACTTCAGCACGGTCCGGTGGAAGCCGGCGCCGTTGCGCGTGACCGCCAGGACGCTCTTCGACGACGCCGTCTACACGCGTGGCGCGATGACCTTGCAGGCGCTGCGCGAGCGCATCGGCACCAAGGCGTTCTTCAAGGTCCTGCGCACCTGGGCCCGCAAGCACAAGGGCCGCACCGTCACGACGGCCGAGTTCAAGCGACTGGCGGAGCACGTCTCGCACCGCCAGCTCGACAAGCTCTTCCACGACTGGCTCGTGGCCGGGAAGCGGCCACGTGGCTATGTCCGCTGAGACCACGGTCGTGGGTGTCGCGATCGTCGACGCCGGCCGCGTGCTCACCGCCCGCCGCGTCCACCCACCCGAGGCGTCCGGACGGTGGGAGCTTCCCGGGGGCAAGGCCGAGCCCGGTGAGTCGCTGGAGGCCTGTGCCGTCCGCGAGATCACCGAGGAGCTCGGCTGCCTGGTCTCGCCCATCCGGCTGCTCACCGAGGAGGCGCACATCAAGCCGGGCTACACGCTGCGCGTCGTCGTCGCCCACCTGGTCGGCGGCGAGCCGGTCCCGCACGAGCACGACGCGATCAGGTGGCTGTCGGCCGAGCAGCTGTACGACGTCGACTGGCTCGAGCCTGACCTGCCGTTCCTGCCGCTGATCCGGGAGGCTCTGGCGTGACGCTGCGCGCGGTGTTCTTCGACGAGGTCGACGCCCGCGCTGTCGTCGCTCGGCTGGTGTCCGACGGCTTCGAGGCCACGCTCGCGCGCGAGCGCTTCCACGGGGAGGACGACGAGGAGGACCAGCCCTGGGCCGTGGCGACCGACGCCCCGTCGTACGTCGTGGAGGTGCTGGTCGACGCCCATGACGGATGGCTCGACGAGGGCGAGCCGCCCCCGGCTCCCACGCCTCTGGACCTGCCCGACGCACCGAAGCGGATCAAGGACCACTTTCGCCCGGACACGTCCGGGTGAACGCCATGCCGACGCCCGTGGCGGACGTGAAGGCACCCTCGACGTTGTGGTAGTCGACGCGGAGCCCGGCGAAGGCGGACGGACCGGAGTCGCTGCCGGGTCGCAGCCGTAGGGACAGCAGCATGCGGTGCCCAGGAGCACCGTGGGCCTCCACCGTCGCGTCGATGGCCGAGACGTGCCGGCGGCGCTCCGGGATCGCGCGCGCATCGGACACCAGCACCTCGGTGAGCAGGAGGTTCTGTGGCTCGGTGAGCGCCACCGCGTCGATGGTCAGCGGGAGTGCGGCGGTGTTGTCCAGGACGATGCCGGACCACTCGACGCCGCCGTCGTGCAGGGGCTCGCAGGGGGTGTCGACCGACTCGAGGCGCAGCGGTCCCGCCTCGGGGAGGTCCTCATGCTCGGCCTCCCCACCGCAGCCGGCGAGGGCAAGCATGAGAGCGATGACTGCCCCCGTCGTACCTCTCACGACCTGCGCCCGATCTTGTCGGCGGCCCGGACTACTGTCTGACTCATGGACCAGCGGCTGCTCTTGGTGCACGCACACCCTGACGACGAGACGATAAACCAGGGCGCGACGATGGCGAAGTACGTTTCCGAGGGGCGCGGCGTCACGCTCGTGACGTGCACCCTCGGCGAGGAGGGCGAAGTGCTCGTCCCCGACCTCTCGCATCTCGCCTCCGACCAGGACGACGCGCTCGGTGAGCACCGCGTCGGCGAGCTCAGCGCCGCGATGAAGGAGCTCGGCGTCACCGACTTCCGGTTCCTCGGCGGCCAGGCCCGCTACCGCGACTCGGGCATGCAGTGGCACCCCGACGGCCACGCCATCGCGATGGACACCGTGCGCGACGACACGCTCTGGAAGGCCGACCTGCTCGAGGCCGCCACCCACCTGGTCGCCATCATCCGCGAGGTGAGGCCGCAGGTGCTGGTGACCTACGACGAGTTCGGCGGCTACGGCCACCCCGACCACATCCAGGCTCACCGCGTCGCGACCTACTCTGCGTCGCTGGCCGCGGTCCCGACCTTCCGGCCCGATCTCGGCGAAGCGTGGGACATCCCCAAGATCTACTGGGGCGCGATGTCGGCCAACCGCATGCGCGAGGGCATCAAGGCGCTGCGCGAAGCGGGCGACAACACGACCTTCGAGGGCATGGACCTCGACAACCAGAAATGGCCGATCTTCCTCGAGGACGACCAGCTCGATGCGGTCATCGACGGCACCGACTTCGTCGACCGGAAGATGGCTGCGATGAAGGCTCACGCCACCCAGATCCAGGTCGACGGGCCCTTCTTCGCCCTGTCCAACAACCTGGGCAGCCGGGCGTGGGGTCATGAGTTCTACCGCCTCGCCAAGGGCAAGCGCGGCCCGGTCGGCCCGAGCGGCTTCGAGGAGGACCTGTTCGCCGGTCTCTGACCGGTGGGCTGGTCGGGTTCCGCCCCGCACGTAAACTCACCGGCGTGACGGACACTCTCGCACCCTCCCCGCTCAAGCGTGACCGCCGCATCGTTCGCTGGCTGCTGCTCGGTCTCGTCGTGCTCTTCGGGGGGCTCTACGTCGCCGGGTACCTCTTCACCGGCGACCGGATCGCGCGCGGTACGACGATCGCGGGTGTCGACGTCGGCGGCAAGACGCCGGCCGAGGCCGAGCGCGCGCTCAGCGACCTACCGGCAGCCGGGCGCGACCTCACGCTCCGCGTCGAGGACCGGTCGGTCTCGCTCAGCCCCGGCGAGGCGGGCCTCGACGTGGACGTCGCAGGTTCGGTCGACCAGGTCGCCGTCGGGCGCAGCTGGGACCCGCGCGACATGTGGGAGTTCCTCAGCGGCGGTGAGGAGTACGACGCCGTCGAGGCCGTCGACGACGCCAAGCTGTCCAAGGCTCTGGGCGACCTCGCCGCCAAGGTGGACAAGAAGTCCGTGGACGGGTCGATCCGGTTCACCCAGCGCGGCCGCGCTGTGCCGACGTACCCGAAGGCCGGGACGGCCGTCGACCTCGAGGCCTCCCGTGCCGCCGTACTCGCCGCCTATCCGGAGCGCACCGACGAGCCCGTCGAGCTCGAGGTCGCCGTGGCCGAGCCGCTGGTGACCGAGTCCGCCGTGTCGGACGCGATGCGGACCTTCGCCAACCCGGCGATGTCCGCGCCCGTGGTCTACCTCATCGCCGGCGAGCGCGTCGTGCTGGAGCCCACCGACTTCGCCCGGGCGCTCTCGATGAAGCCCGTGAACGGCAAGCTCGAGCCGCAGCTGAACAAGAAGAGGCTCATCGCCGCAGTCGCGCCGGCGATGAAGTCGATCGCGCTGGCCCCCAAGGACGCGTCGGTCAAGATCGTCGACGGCGCTCCGCAGGTCGTGCCCGGCAAGAACGGAGTCACCTTCGACCCCGATGAGGTCACCGACAGCTTCCTCGGCCTCGTGGTCGCCCAGGGCAAGGCCCGCGAGCTCGCCGTCAAGACGGAGATCGCGACGCCGGACTACACCGCCGCCGAGGTCAAGGCCCTCGGCATCAAGGAGCAGGTCTCGGCGTTCACGACGTACTACCCCTACGCGGAGTACCGCAACATCAACATCGGCCGGGCGGCCGAGCTCATCAACGGCACGATCCTCAAGCCCGGCGAGACGTTCAGCCTCAACCAGACCGTGGGGGAGCGCACCGAGGCCAACGGCTTCGTCAAGGGCTTCATCATCAGCGACGGGGTCTTCCGCCAGGACCTCGGCGGCGGGGTCAGCCAGGTCGCGACGACCACCTTCAACGCCGCGTTCTTCGCCGGCCTCAAGGACGTCGAGCACAAGCCGCACTCGTTCTACATCAGCCGCTACCCGGTGGGCCGGGAGGCCACGGTCGCCTGGCCGACCGTCGACCTCAAGTTCCAGAACGACACACCCCACGGCATCCTGATCCAGGCCTGGCGCGACCTGGCCGCGCCCGGTGGTCAGGGCGCGATGAACGTCCGCATGTGGTCCACCAAGACCTGGAACATCACCGCCGGCCAGTCTGATCGCTACAACTTCACCGCCCACAAGGTCCGCCACCTCCCGCCCGCCAACTGCGAGCCCAACAGCGGCTACGGCGGATTCGACATCGACGTCTACCGCACCTTCCGCAAGCCCGGCTCCGCCAAGGTGGTCCGCCGCGAGACCATGCACACGAGATACACCCCGAGCGACACGGTCATCTGCGACGGCTGACCGTCAGGTAGCGGTAGGTGTGGTGGGTGACGAAGCCGAGCCGGTCATAGAGGGCCAGGGCGGAGATGTTGTCGCCGCGCGTCTGGAGGTAGACGGTGCCGGCGCCTCGTTCGGCGGCATGGGCCAGCAGGGCGGCCATGACCGAGCGACCGAGGCCCTGACCTCGTGACTCGGGGGAGACCCAGACGTCGGTGATGCCGGCCCAGGTCTCGGCACCGTGGGTGGTGACCGACACCCGGCCGCGGGCGTCGTCGCCGAGCGAGCAGAACCCCACGTCGGCGGGCCCTTCCATGACGGCTCTGCCCTCGGGGAGTACGTCGGGCCAGGCGCTCGTGCCGAACGACGACTCGGGGACCGGTCCCGCCGCACGACGGGCGCGAGCCACCGACGCGACCTGGAAGAGCGAGTCGGCCTCACCGGGCCGGGCGGTGACCCAGCCCGCGGCCACGAGCGCAGCCTCGACGGGGGAGCCCACGACGACCTGAGCCCAGGCGGGCAGGTCGCGCGCGGCGTAGAACGCCAGCACCGGCTCCACCGGTTGCGGCGACCCGATCGCCAGCACCGAGTTGGCTCGGGCGCTGTAGCCACCCGAGGCCCGCAGCACCCACTCGCCGTAGTCCTCGGACTCGACCGGCGGCCAGCCCAGCATCGCCCGCCGCTCGACCTCGTCCGGCGAGAGGCGCGAGAGCACCGAGGCTCGCGGCGGGACGGGCTTGCCCGAGACGATGTCGGCGATCGCCACGGACACCACGCCGCCCGTCGTACGGATCGTGGTGACGCCGGCGTCCCACGACTCCATCACGCCCAGCACGTCGTTCAGCGCCGGCCCGCCCGACGGCCCGGTCTCCCCGCGTACGACGTGGCGCACCACGACGCGCATCCCGACACACGAGGCGCCTAGGGCGGATGGGAGAGGCATGTGACAACGCGCGCTTTCAAAACGAGGGGCTCTGGCGAACCGGTGCGCACGACACACTAGGCTGTACTCCGAGTGTTTTGCTGATGAGGAGGATCAACGGTGACCTATGTCATCGCGCAGCCCTGCGTGGACCTGAAGGACCGCGCCTGTGTCGACGAGTGCCCGGTCGACTGCATCTACGAGGGTTCCCGCATGCTCTACATCCACCCCGATGAGTGCGTGGACTGCGGGGCTTGCGAGCCCGTCTGCCCGGTCGAGGCGATCTTCTACGAGGACGACACGCCGGAGCAGTGGAAGGACTACTACACCGCCAACGTGGAGTTCTTCAACGACCTCGGCTCTCCTGGTGGCGCCGCCAAGATGGGCGTCATCGAGAAGGACCACGCTGTCATCGCGGCCCTGCCGCCGCAGGAACACGACGAGTGACCGCTGGCCTACCGCGCGTGCCGTCTCCCTCGACTGCGAGGTGGGCGGCACGTTCCGTCTCCAGCCGTCTCCCCGACTTCCCGTGGGACAAGCTCACGTCCTACGCCGAGAAGGCGCGGGCGCATCCTGGTGGCATCGTCGACCTCAGCGTCGGTACGCCGGTCGACCCGACCCCCGACGTGGCGCAGGACGCCCTGCGCGGCGCTGCCGACTCACCCGGCTACCCGCTGACGATCGGCCGCCTCGAGACCCGGCAAGCCGCGGCCGACTGGCTGGCCCGTGCCTTCGGCGTGACCGGGCTCGGCCCTGCCGCCGTGCTCCCGGTGATCGGGTCCAAGGAGCTGATCGCGAGCATGCCCGGGCACCTCGGCGTCGGTGCCGGTGACCTGGTCGTCTACCCCGAGCTGGCCTACCCCACCTATGAGGTCGGCGCGGTGCTCGCCGGCGCCACGCCGCGGGCCACCGACTCGTTGACCAGTCTCGGCCCGGAGGTGCCCGCCCTCGTGTGGGTCAACTCGCCGAGCAACCCGACAGGTCGGGTCCTTCCGCCCGAGCACCTGCGCAAGATGGTCCAGTGGTGCCGCGAGCGCGGTGTGCTGCTGGTGTCGGACGAGTGCTACCTCGAGTGCGTGTGGGAGGGGGACGCGACCAGCATCCTGCACCCCGACGTCTGCGACGGCGACCACACCGGGCTGCTCGCGGTGCACTCGCTGTCCAAGCGGTCCAACCTGGCCGGCTACCGCTGCGCGTTCGTGGCGGGCGATCCCGCGGTGGTCGGCGAGCTGCTCGCCGTACGCAAGAACCTGGGGCTGCAGCTGCCCGGTCCTCAGCAGGTCGCGATGCAGGCAGCGCTCGAGGACGACGCCCACGTGACCGTCCAGCACGATCGCTACGCCGCCCGCAGAGCCCTGCTGCGCACCGCCCTGGAGTCCGCCGGGTTCCGCATCGACCACTCCGAGGCGGCGCTCTATCTCTGGGTGACGCGCGACGAGTCCTGCTGGGCCACCGTCGACTGGCTCGCCGAGCGCGGCATCCTGGCAGCGCCCGGTGACTTCTACGGCCCCGCGGGCGCGCGACACGTGCGAGTGGCCTTCACGGCCACCGACGAGAGGGTCGAAGCGGGCGTCGCTCGGCTCAGCTAGGAGCCCTGGGGCCGGGCATCGGCATCGGCTCGTCCCACGAGGGGGCGGCGGCCGGCTCCGTGGGAGGCCGCTTCCAGGGCAGCGGGCTCATTACGCGGACCGCGGTGACATGGTCGACTCGGACGATGGCGTGCTCGCCCTCGCCCTCCAGCACCACTCCGACTCCGTCGCTGATCACGACCACGCCGCTGAGCCACACCCCGTCGACGAGCACGGCGACCTCGTTGCCGTCCTCGTGGGCGCGGTTCAGTGCCGTCCCCATGGTGTAGATCATGGACGTCTCAAAGGTCATCTCGTCCCCCAGCACCACTCCGACCCGCGCGCGGCCCCCCATGCGCGGTTTGTCGCCCCATGATGCGCCGCCCACGGGAGCGGCCGCAAGAGGCAGTCCCGAGGGCGGCGACATTGGTGACCCCCGACGGCATCAGGTCCAGCCGGGGGCCGCTGTTGAGGTCAGGCGGTAGCAGCCATCCGTGGCCCGGGCATCGGCATCGCCTCGGCGAAGTCCTGCTGCCCCTCGATGCTCTGCCTGACCGGCGACGAGGAGAGGATGCGGACCGCTGCGATGCGGTCGACCTTCACGATCGAGTGCTCCTCCCCGTTGTCCAGCACCACGCCGTAGCCGTCGGAGATGACGACGCAGCCGGTGAGCCACTCGCCGTCGACGAGTACGTCGACGCTCGCGTTGTTCTCCAGCGCGCGGTTCAGCGCCATGCCCATGGTGTAGATCATGGAAGTTTCGTAACCCATTGAATGCCCCCCGGCATCTGTCCCCTTGTCCCGCCCACGAGTGGCCTCCCCAGGCCGCGGGATATGTCCGTTTCATCATGGAGGGTCAGCAAGTGTCGTGCAATGACCCGAGCGGACTATCCGGGTGTGTCACCCCACGTCCACATGGACATGATCGCGGTGCTCGAGGATGAGGGGGTCCCCCGAACGGGCGGGCGGGTCGTAGTCCCTCCAGCCCTCCTCGGACCGGCGTCCACCGGTCCAGATGCGGTCGTCGAAGATCACGTGCTCGATCTCCAGCCGCTTGGCGTGGGCGACGAGGTACTGCGCGATCGCCCAGCCCGTGCGCTTGTTGCCGGAGTTGACCGGACGCACGAACACGTCGATCGCTCGGCCGGAGTAGTGCGCGGACTCCTCCATGTGGCCGTTGCTGACCCCGCCGGCTGCAAAGCCGCCCAGAGCCAGGTCGCCGAAGGCCTCGCGAAGGCTGCGGCGGACCCGGTCGGCACGCGGGGTCAGCCCGTTGTCTCCCTCTCGCTGCTCGTCCACCTCCGCCTCGTCCACGACGCACGAGACCTTGGCCTCGCTGTAGCCGGTCAGCGCCGAGGCGAGCGCGCGAGCTCCTGCGGCGTGCGCCTGGTAGGCCTCGGGGAAGCCGGAGCGCTGCACGCGCTGGGCTGCCTCGGTGATCCGCATCTCCTGGTAGCCGTCGATCTTCACCAGGGCGTCGTAGAACGCGTTGGTCGCGTAGGTGGGGTCCATGATCTGCTCGACCGTGCCCCAGCCTTGGGACGGGCGCTGCTGGAAGAGCCCGACCGAGTCTCGGTCACCGTGCCGGATGTTGCGGAGCTTGGACTCCTGGAACGCCGTGGCGATCGCGATCGACACGGCGCGGGCGGGCAGACCTCGGCGTACGGCGACCGCGGTGATCAGCGTGGCGTTCTCGGCCTGCTCCGTGTCGATCTCGACCTCGACCTCGCCCACCTTGACGTTGCAGCCCTCGGGGTCAGGCAGCGGCCCCGCGCCCGACCAGAACAGGTAGACGAGCCCCGCGACGACGGCGAGCACGCCGACCGCCGCAATGACCTTGAACCGACCGCCCTGGTCGAGTGGGCGACCCCGCCTAGGTCGGCAGCGCGGCGAGAGGCCTCCGGGCGCCGCGAGCCTGCGAGGCTTCCCCCGTGCTCCGCCGGAGACGCGCTCGACACAGTCAGAACTAGTCGTTGGCATGCAGAGCAGCGTTGAGCTCGATGCCCTGCGCCTTCCACGGCACGGCCTCCATGGCGCCGGTGGTGGAGTTGCGACGGAAGAGCACGTTGGACGAGCCGGACAGCTCCGCGGCCTTGATGACCTTGGGCTTGCTGTCCATGTCCTGCACGATCACCTTGGTGCCGGCGGTGACATAGCACCCGGCCTCGACCACGCAGTCGTCGCCCAGCGAGATGCCGATGCCGGCGTTGGCGCCGATCAGACAGCGCTGGCCCACGGAGATGGTCTTCTTGCCGCCACCGGAGAGCGTGCCCATGATCGAGGCGCCGCCGCCGATGTCGGAGCCGTCGCCGACCACGACGCCTGCGCTGATCCGGCCCTCGACCATGGAGGCACCGAGCGTGCCGGCGTTGAAGTTGACGAAGCCCTCGTGCATGACGGTGGTGCCGGGAGCGAGGTGGGCGCCGAGCCGCACGCGGTCGGCGTCGGCGATGCGTACGCCGGACGGCAGGACGTAGTCGAGCATCCGCGGGAACTTGTCCACGCCGTACACGGCGACGGTGTGCCCCGGCACGACCTTCTTCAGCCGCGCGCGGGTCAGCTCGAAGCCCTCGACCGCGCAGGGGCCGGCGGAGGTCCACACGACGTTGGTGAGCAGCCCGAAGATGCCGTCCAGGTTGATGCTGTGCGGAGCGACGAGACGGTGGCTGAGCAGGTGCAGCCGCAGCCACACGTCGTGGGTGTCGGCGGGCGCCTGCTCGAGGTCCTTGATCACGGTCTGCACCAGCCGGCGGGTGGTGCCGCGGAGGTCGTCGACCCCTCCATCGAGCGCGGTGAGCTCCTCTGGCGCCTCCGCGCCGTCGGGATCGCCGAGGCTGGGGGAGGGGTACCAGGTGTCGAGAACCTCGCCCTGGGGACCGAAGGTGGCCAGGCCGAATGCCCATGCGGCAGTGGGGACAGTGGGGGTGGTCACCCTGAAACGCTATCCGAAGCCTGGTTGGATGGCTGCATGAGCCTCCTCGACCTCGAAACGGACGCGGTCTCACTGACGCAGGCGCTCGTCGACATCGAGTCGGTCAGCGGCAACGAGCAGGCGGTCGCCGACGCCGTGGAGCAGGCGCTGCAGGCCCAGCCCCACCTCGACGTACGCCGGTTCGGGCACACCGTCGTCGCGCGCACCGACCTCGGGCGAGCCGACCGCGTCGTGATCGCCGGCCACCTCGACACCGTCCCGCTCAACGACAACCTCCCGTGTGTGCGGGACTCCACCGACTCGGGCGAGGTGCTGCGCGGGCTCGGCACCTGCGACATGAAGGGCGGTGACGCGGTCGCGCTCAAGCTCGCCACGCTCCCCGAGCCCAACCGCGACGTCACCTTCGTCTTCTACGAGTGCGAGGAGGTGGAGGCCGACCGCAACGGTCTCTTCAAGCTCTCACAGCAGGCGCCGGAGCTGCTGCGGGCCGACTTCGCGATCCTGATGGAGCCGTCCAACGGCGTCGTCGAGGCGGGCTGCCAGGGCACGATGCGCGTCGACGTGGTGACCCGCGGCGAGCGCGCCCACAGCGCGCGCGCCTGGATGGGCGTCAACGCGATCCACCGGGCCGCCCCGGTCCTGGCTCGCCTCAACGACTACGTCGCACGCAAGCCCGTGATCGACGGCCTGGAGTACCACGAAGGTCTCAACGCCGTGTTCGTCAGCGGCGGCGTGGCCGGCAACGTGCTGCCCGACGAGTGCCGCGTCTCGGTGAACTTCCGGTTCGCCCCCGACCGCTCCGAGGCCGAGGCAGAGACGTTCGTCCGCGAGTTCTTCGACGGGTTCGAGGTGTCCGTCAGCGACTCGGCGCCCGGCGCGCTGCCCGGGCTGTCGGTCCCGGCCGCAGCCGCGTTCGTGGAGGCTGTCGGCGGCACGCCCGCCCCCAAGTTCGGCTGGACGGACGTCGCGAGGTTCACCACCCTCGGCGTACCCGCTGTGAACTTCGGTCCCGGTGACCCCTTGTTCGCCCACAAGCAGGAGGAGTTCGTGCCCGCCCAGCAGATCCTCGACGTCGAGGCCAACCTCACGAAGTGGCTGACCTCATGACCGAGCAGTTCAAGCCTGCGAGCGTAGCGAGCCAACAGGGCTGGGGAGGCGACCACGCGCAAACCGCGCCGCGGAGCCGGCGACCATCCGCGCACCGCACGGAGAGGCTGACGGCATGACTGAACAGTTCAAGGAGATCCGCGAGATCGCCGAGAAGGTCAGCGGCCGGCTGCTGCTGCGTGGCCGGCAGGTCAAGGAGAGCACCACCGACCAGCGGCTGCTCGACTCGCGCGGCCCGACCGACTGGGTGCACACCGACCCTTGGCGCGTGCTGCGCATCCAGAGCGAGTTCGTCGAGGGCTTCGGCGCCCTCGCCGAGATCGGGCCGGCCATCTCGGTGTTCGGCTCGGCGCGTACCAAGCCCGACGACCCGTTCTACGCAGCAGGCATCGAGGTCGGTCGCAAGCTGTCGCAGGCCGGCTTCGCGGTGATCACCGGTGGCGGCCCGGGGGCGATGGAGGCGGCCAACAAGGGCGCGCGGGAGGCGGGCGGCATCTCGATCGGGCTCGGCATCGAGCTGCCCTTCGAGCAGGGCCTGAACCAGTACGTCGACCTGGGCATCAACTTCCGCTACTTCTTCGCGCGCAAGACGATGTTCGTCAAGTACGCCCAGGGCTTCATCGTGCTGCCGGGCGGCTTCGGCACCTTCGACGAGCTGTTCGAGGCGGTCACCCTGGTGCAGACCCAGAAGGTCACCTCGTTCCCGCTCGTGCTCGTCGGCACGTCGTACTGGGGCGGGCTGGTCGACTGGCTGCGCGACACCGTGCTCGCCGACGGCAAGATCTCCGCGACCGACCTGGGCATGCTGCACGTGACCGACGACGTCGACGAGGCGGTGCGGATCATGGTCGAGGCGTCGCAGGACCGGAAGTCCCCGGCCCCCGGTGGCGGCGAGACGCCCACCGAGCCCAAGGACCCTGAATGACCGCCTTCGACCCGGCAACCTGAATAATCGCCGCATGGAGTGGTTCTTCGCCTTCGTGATCGTCGCGCTGCTCGGCGCGGTGGCCGTGGTCGCGTCCGGGCGTGGTGGCTCCCTGGGTGATGTGTACGACGACCGCCCCGACTCCCGGGTCCAGGCCGAGGGGCCGCTGAGCGCCCACGACCTGCAACGGGTCCGCTTCACCACGGCGTTCCGCGGCTATCGCATGTCGGAGGTCGACGCCCTGCTCGACCGGCTGACCCGCGAGCTCGAGGAACGCGACCTGCCGTGACGACCCGGGTGACCGTGCAGAAGACCCTTCCCGTGGCAGCGCCGGCACAGCGCTTGTGGGACTACGTCACAGACTGGCCGCGCCACGCGGAGTGGATCCCGCTCACGCGCACCGAGACCATCGGCGGTCAGGCCCGGGGAGTCGGCGGGCGGTTCCGGGCCCGGAGCGGCATCGGGCCGCTCGGCTTCTGGGACCCGATGACCGTCACCCGCTGGGAGGAGCACGAGGACGGCTCCGGGTTCGTCGGCGTCGTACACACGGGACGCCTGGTCAAAGGCGACGCGGAGATCACCGTGACAGCTCTCGGCGCCGACCGCAGCGAGCTCGGCTGGGTGGAGCACTTCCTGCTCGGCCGACCCGGCGCGCTCGGCTGGCGGCTCGCGTCCGGCTTCCTCGACAAGACGCTGGACCGTGCCCTCGCCACGCTCGTCGCGAACGTCGAGGGACGCGGGTGACCGAGCTCGTCCGCTGCGACTGGGCCGAGTCGTCACCCGACTACGTCTCCTACCACGACCAGGAGTGGGGCCAGCCCCTGCGTGGCGACCGTGAGCTGTTCGAGCGGGTGAGCCTGGAGGCCTTCCAGTCCGGGCTCTCGTGGATCACGATCCTGCGCAAGCGGGAGTCGTTCCGGGCCGCGTTCGACGCCTTCGACCCGGCCGTGGTCGCTCAGTACGACGACAGAGACGTCGAGCGGCTGCTGGGAGACGCCGGCATCGTCCGCAACCGAGCCAAGATCGAGGCCACGATCTCCAATGCCAGAGCCGTGCTCGGCCTCGACGGTGGGCTGACCGACCTGCTCTGGTCCTTCGCTCCCGAGCAGCACCACGTCCCGGCAACCCTGGCCGACGTGCCCGCGACGTCGCCCGAGTCGGTGGCCATGGCCAAGGAGCTCAAGCGACGGGGGTTCCGTTTCGTCGGGCCGACCACGGCGTACGCGCTGATGCAGGCGACCGGCATCGTCAACGACCACGTCGCCGACTGTTGGACACGTGCCAGAACACGCAACCCGGATTAGCGTCTAAAACCATTCAGTAGCCATCCCTTTACGGCATGCTCGAGGCGTGAACCCGGAGATCATCACCTACGTCCTGACCCCTCTTGCGGGTCTTGTGGTCGTGCTGACCCGGGTGCGGCTGGGCGCGCAGGACCACGAAGGCGCCGGGAGTCTCTCCATCCCGCGCGGGCTGCTCAACACCCACACCCTCGCAGGTGCGATCGGCGTGCTGGTGTGGGTTGGCTTCCTGGTCACCGAGCGCGACATCGTCGGCTACGCCGGCCTGGCGCTCCTCTGGGTCGCGGTCGTCTGCGGCCTGCTGATCCTGCTGCGCTGGATGCCCGCCCGTGGCCGCCACTCCTCCGGGCCGGTCGCCGACAGCTGGGGCGAGGGCCCCGGGCTATCGATCCTGGGGCACCTCGGGATGCTGGTCGGCGTCTCGCTGTTCACCGTCTTCCTGGTGCTCGGCGAGATCGGGTAGCTCGGCTGTTAGGACTATCGGCCTTCGAAGGAAGGCCTCTCCTTGGCGACGAACGACGCGACGGCCCGCCGGTGGTCCTGGGTCGACCCCGTCAGCGTCATCATCTCGCCCTCGAAGACCAGCGCGGACTCGAAGTCGGTGCCCGCGCTGTTGTTGACCGCGCGCTTGATCGAGCCGTAGGCCACGGTAGGACCGGCGGCCAGGCGACCCGTGAGCTCGGCGACTGCCGCGTCGAGCTCCTCCTCAGGTACGACGGAGGTGGCCAGTCCCAGGTCCAGGGACTCCTGCGCGCCCACCGTGCGCGGGAAGTAGAGCAGGTCCAGGGCAGCCGCCCGTCCGACGATCCGGGGCAGGGACCACGAGACGCCGGTGTCGCAGGAGAGCCCGACGCCGGCGAACGCGAAGTTGAAGCCCGCCGAGTCCGCGAGCACCCGGAAGTCGCAGGCCAGCGCCAGCGAGGCGCCGGCGCCCGCGGCGACGCCGTTGACCGCGGCCACGACGGGCTTGGCCATCGTGGCGAGCGCCGTCACCGTCGGGTTGTAGTGCTCGGAGACCGTGCTGAACAGCTGGTCGTCGGCGCCGGACTCGAGCAGGCCGATGTGCTCCTTGAGGTCCTGCCCCACGCAGAACGCCCGGCCCGAGCCGCGCAGCACGACCACACGCACCGCGTCGTCGGCCGCCGCGGCCTGCGCCGCGTCGCGCAGAGCCACCTTGGTCGAGACGTCCAGGCCGTTCATGGCCTCGGGGCGGTTCAGGGTGATCGTGGCGACACCGTCCGCCGCGACGTCGTACAGGACCGGCTCCGACATGCGTGCTCCCTAGCTCGACTGGCCTCGAAGGGCAGTCTGCCCCACTTGATGGGGCCATGCTCACCAAGCCCCGTCGTCGCCGCCCGGCGGGGGTTGTCACCCGCATCACAGGTCGTGGGCGATAATGGACCTGCAAACCCGGCGCGCCGGGTCGCCCCCGACGGGGGAGCGGCACCAGACATTTCGGCGCACAGACAGCAGAAAGAGGTGTGCGCATGGCGGCGATGAAGCCGCGGACGGGCGATGGTCCGCTCGAGGTCACCAAGGAGGGCCGTGGCATCGTGATGCGCGTCCCGCTCGAGGGTGGCGGCCGGCTCGTGGTCGAGCTCAACGCCGAGGAGGCGGGTGCGCTCGGCGAGGCACTCAAGGTGGTTGTGGGCTGAAGCCCACGCGACACATGGCCCTGACTGCCCCGGCCGCTCGACGAGCGGCCGGGGCAGGTCTGTCTGGTGCGGTCACCGCTCGCCCGACGCGATATCGTCACGCGTGAGCCACGCGGCTTTTGAGATGACTTCGACTGGACAAGTACGACGGGGAGGAGCCGGCGAGTGACGAGGCCGAGCCAGGTGTCGCCACCGGATGTGGCACTCAGCGACGCGCCCGCGTCACGGGTCGTGGGCGCGGAGGTCGTGGCGCTGCCGGTGCTCTCCGGCGACGACGGTCCGATGCTGGGACCCGGGGCGGCCGAGCTGCTCGACGAGCTCGACGTGGACCTGTTCGGGCTGCTCGCGCACCACAAGGCGACCGGCAAGGCGGGTGAGGTCACCGAGCACGTCGTACTAGATGCCTCCGGCCTGACCAACTCCATGCTGCGCAGCGTCCTGCTCGTCGGGGTGGGAGCGGGCGAGCCCGCAGACCTCCGCAAGGCCGCGGCCGCGCTGGCCAGGCGGGCCAAGGGCCGCGCCGCAGTCGCCACGTCGCTGGGCGCGCTGGCCGACGAGGAAGGCCTGCGGGCGCTCGTCGAGGGGCTGGTCCTCGGCTCCTTCGTGTTCCACCGCAAGTCGGTCGAGCCCTCACTGCTGCCCGCTTCGCGCGTCGTGCTCGCTGGGCTGGTCGAGCCGGCAGCCCGCAAGCCATCGCTGGAGCGCGCCATGGCGGTCGCCGGTGCTGCCTGGCTGGCCCGCACTCTGGCCTTGGTGCCCTCCAATGAGAAGAACCCGGTCTGGCTCGCGGAGCGTTCCGCTGAGGTCGCCGCCTCCGCGGGCCTGGAGTTCGCCGTCTGGGACGAGCACCGGCTCGTCAAAGAGGGCTTCGGCGGGATCGCGGGTGTCGGGCAGGGGTCGGCCAACCCGCCGCGGCTGGTCCGGCTGGACTACACCCCCAAGAAGGCGTCGCGCCGCACCAAGCACCTCGTGCTCGTCGGCAAGGGCATCACCTTCGACACCGGTGGCTACTCGATCAAGCCCGGCGACGCCATGATGACGATGAAGCGCGACATGACCGGCGCGGGCGTCGTACTCGCGGTCATGGGTGCCCTGTCGGCGGTCGACTGCCCGATCCGGGTCACCGGCCTCCTCGCCCTCGCCGAGAACTCCGTCAGCGGTAGCGCGATCCGACCGGGCGACGTCCTGCGGCACTACGGGGGCCGCACCAGCGAGGTCACCAACACCGACGCCGAGGGCCGGCTGGTGATGGCCGACGCCCTCGCCTACGCCGCCGCCGAGATCAAGCCCGACGCCCTGGTCGACGTAGCCACCCTCACCGGCGCGATCAAGGTCGCGCTGGGGCAGCGCACCGGCGGCTACTTCGCCACCGACGAGGCGCTGGCTGACCTGATCGAGACTGCCGGCCGGTCGGCCGGTGAGCCGCTGTGGCGCATGCCGTTGCACGACGACTACGCCGAACGGCTGGACTCCAAGATCGCCGACGCCGACAACGCCCCCGGTGGCGGTGCCGGAGCCGTGCTCGCTGCGCTCTTCCTCCGCCACTTCACCGGTGGGCTGCCTTGGGCCCACCTCGACATCGCCTCGGTCGGCGACTCGCCCGTCGACGCGTTCGAGTACACCCCCGGCGCTACGGGCTTCGGCGCCCGGGCGCTGCTGCACTGGCTGGAGCAGCGCGATCCACTGGCCGGGGTCGGTGCCCGGTAGGCTCACGGCCATGCATGGGCTCACTGTTCGCTGGTCGCTGACCGACTCTCCCGAGGGTGTCGAGGACGCCCTCCGCGCCTACGTCGGGGCCACGTCCCACGGTCGGTTCTCCGGCAAGGAAGCGCTGCGCTTCAAGACCTGGCGCATGCGTGAGGGGGAGTGGTTCGAGGGCTGCTACGTATTCGAGACCCCTTCTGCCCGCGACGCCTTCGAGCAGGAGTTCTCCGCCGTTGCGGCCGAGTCGCCCGGATCCCAGCTGGTCGGGTCGGCCCCGATCCTGATCGAGCCGTGCGAGATCGTCGCGGTCGCAGAAGGTGCCTCGGGTTTCCTGGCTTTCCAGGGCCAGCCCGACAACGCCGAGTTGGCCGAACTTCACCCCTAGGCCGAAGGCCCGTCTGGTGAAGTTCGGCCAACTCGGCGTCAGGTGGAGCGACTTCACCCCTAGGCCGAAGGCCCGTCTGGTGAAGTTCGGCCAACTCGGCGTCAGGTGGAGCGACTTCACTCCTAGGCCGAAGGCCCGTCTGGTGAAGTTCGGCCAACTCGGCGTCAGGTGGCCGGAAGTTGCGCCAACTCGGCGTCAGGTGGCCTGCGGTAGGTGGGCATCCAGTAGCGGCGCTTCCCGTCGCGGCTGTCCTCGTAGACGCCGCCGTGCCCCTCGATGATGCGGCGTGAGGCGTGGTTCTCCTCGTCGCAGGTGACCAGGGCCTGCTCGATGCCCAGCCCTGCCGCGACGGGGAGCATCAGCTCCAGAGCTCGCGTGGCGTAGCCGCGTCCGCGTGCGGTCGGCCGGACGGCGTACCCGAAGTGTCCTCCCCACTGGAGCAGCACCTCGTTGAGCTGGTGACGCAGGCTGATCCGGCCGACGAACTGGCCGTCGACGACCATCCAGCGCTCGGTCATGGGCACCCGTCCCGGAGGGAGCGGCTCCGGCGGGGACTCGAGGCCGACCACCAGGTCGACGTAGTCGGTGAACGCCTCGCGGTCGCGGACGTGGTCCAGGGTCATCCAGTCGAACGACGCGTAGGACAGGCTGCCCTCGGCCTCGAACTCCTCGGCCGCCGCCAGGAACGACGGCTGGTAGCGGGCGTCGGGGACCTCGAGGGTCAGGACTCCTCGGGCGACCACAGCTTCTTGGCCGCCAGCAGGCCGTCGCCCATGGGGATCAGCAGGGGGAGCAGGGACTCCGAGTCGCGCACCTGCTTGCCGAGCTCGCGGATCGCCACCGTCTCGGCGTCGCGCTGGGCCGGGTCGGCCACGCGGTCGTGCCAGAGGGCGTTGTCGAAGGCCACGATCCCGCCGGGCTTGAGCAGCCGGAGCGCCTCGGCGAGGTAGTCGGAGTACTCGACCTTGTCGCCGTCGCAGAACACCAGGTCGTAGTGGCCGTCGGTCAGGCGCGGGAGTACGTCGAGCGCGGCACCGTTGATGAGCCTGGCCCGCTGCGAGGGGATGCCGCCCTCGGTGAACGTCTGCTTGGCCAGCCGCTGGTGCTCGGCCTCGGTGTCGACGGTCGTGAGGACTCCGTCGGGACGCATGCCGCGGAGCAGCCAGAGGCCGCTCACCCCGGTGCCGGTGCCGATCTCCACGACTGCTCGGGCCTCGGTCACGGCCGCGAGGAACCGCAGCGCCGCGCCGCCGCCGGTGCCGATGGGGACCACGCCCACCTCGGTGGCACGGCTGCGGGCCGCCGCCAGCACCTCGTCCTCGGCGACGAACTCCTCCGCGTAGTCCCAGCTCGCAGGCTTCAGTCCCATGGCACGTGACCCTACCGTTCGGTTCGGGAACACCTGGGGAGCCCGGGCCGTTGTCCAAGTCAGTGATGGTCACTGGATGGTCACTGGCTCCCCTCAGGGAACCTTCAGGCCGGTTTTCTAGTCTCAAAGGAGCAAGCACTCACTGATGCTGATGAGTCGACGGGGGAAGGAGCAGCCGATGGTCGAGCAGGGACCTGACGCCAACGTTGCGGAGTGGACACCGCCGTCCTGGGACGAGGTCGTCGCCCAGCACTCGGCGCGCGTCTACAGGCTGGCCTACCGCCTCACCGGCAACCCGCACGACGCGGAGGACCTCACCCAGGAGGTCTTCGTCCGCGTGTTCCGGTCGCTGTCGTCCTACACCCCGGGCACGTTCGAGGGCTGGCTGCACCGCATCACCACCAACCTCTTCCTCGACCAGGCGCGCCGCAAGGCCAAGATCCGCTTCGACGCGCTGGCCGACGACGCCGACCAGCGTCTGCCGGGCCGGGCCGTCTCGCCCGACGTCGCCCTCATGGACGCCCACTTCGACGACGACGTGGAGGCCGCCCTGGCCTCGCTCCCGCCGGACTTCCGCGCGGCGGTCGTGCTCTGCGACATCGAGGGCCTCTCCTACGACGAGATCGCCGACGTGCTCGGCCTCAAGCTCGGCACCGTCCGCTCCCGCATCCACCGCGGCCGGGCCATGCTCCGCAAGGCGCTTGCCCACCGCGCCCCCCAGGCCGGCCGGGTGCGCTACTCCGGGCCACTGGAGCCCGTGGTGATCCCGACGTGATCCGCCGACTGGGAGGCCACCTCGGCAGCAACGTGAGCGCGCTGATCGACGGCCAGCTCGACGCCGAGACCACCGAGCGCTCGTGGGACCACGTGCTGCACTGTGCCGCGTGCCGTGGCCTGGTCGAGCGTGAGGCGTGGCTCAAGCGCAAGCTCGGCACCCTCTGCGGCAACGAGCCGTCTGCGCGGCTGCTGGGATCGCTGCACGGCCTCTCCGCCGACGGTGCCCAGTCCGCTCCGACCTGGGCCGGCCTGGAGGCCTGGGCAGAGGTGGACCGCCTCGAAGCAAGCTCGCGCGGCCGTCGCCGCACCGGGCTGGCGCTCGCCGGGGCGGGTGGCGTCTCCGCCGCGGTCCTGGGCTTCGCCGCCCTCGGGTTCGGGGGAGCCGCCCAGCTCGCGCCGAACGCGTCGATCAGTGGTGGGGCTTCGTCGTCGACGCCCACCTCGGCCGTGGTTCCCGCCGTCGCCGTCGTGCACGGCCGGCTGCCCGGCCTGCGGGTCGGTGAGGACGCCTCCACGTCCCGCGTGACCCGGGCGCTCGCCCATCGTTAGGCGGCGTGCGGCAAAATGGTGCAGTGACCAACGAGCAGGACCGCCCCGAGCCCACGCCTGACGAGGGCGACACTGCTCCGCTGTGGGAGCGGCCCGAGGCGCACGCCTACCCGCCGCCGGAGCCCGAGGACGCCACTGAGCCCCAGCACGCCACTGAGCCCGACCCGGAGCCCGAGCCGTGGAGTCAGACCCAGCCGTTGGGTGAGCCGTTCTACGCGCAGCAGCCCTACCAGCAGGCCTACGGCCAGCCCTACCAGCAGTACGAACAGCCTTACCCGCCCTACGAGCAGCAGTACCAGCAGCCTTACCAGTCCACCTACCAGCAGACGGCCTACCCCTACGCTCCGCGGCCGCTGGGCCCGGGGGGACCCGACGGGCCGCCGCAGAAGGCTCGGGTGCCGGGCTGGCTGTGGCCGGTGGTCGCCGCCACCGCCCTGGTCGTGGGCACCATCGGGGGCGCCATCGGCGGTGCGATCGTGGCCGACGAGGGCACGGGCGACGGCGGCATCTTCGACACGGTCGACCCGTCCGACGACTCCGACGGCGCGACCTCGACCGCTCCGCTCCCGGCCGACAACGGCAGCATCGCGGTCGTGGCGGCGCGACTGCTGCCCAGCACCGTCCAGGTCAACGCCCGAGGCGGCTCCGGCACCGGCCAGGGCGCGACCGGCTCCGGCTTCGTGGTCGACAGCAAGGGGCACGTGATCACCAACAACCACGTCGTCGAGAGCGCCACCGGCGACGGTGAGCTGAAGGTGGTCGACCACGAGGGCAGGTCCTACGACGCGACCATCGTCGGCCGCAGCCCCGTGTACGACATCGCCGTGCTCGAGGTGGAGGACGCCGGTGCGCTGAAGCCGGCCGCGATCGGCTCGTCGCGCTCGATGCGCATCGGCGAGGGCGTCGTGGCCATCGGTTCGCCGCTCGGGCTCTCCAGCACCGTCACGTCGGGCATCGTCTCCGCGCTGGACCGTCCGGTCACCACGGGCAGCGGAGACGACTCGTCGTACATCAACGCGGTGCAGACCGACGCGGCGATCAACCCCGGCAACTCCGGCGGCCCGCTGGTCAACCTGCGCGGTCAGGTGGTCGGCGTCAACTCCGCGATCGCCACGACCGGCGGCTTCTCCGAGAGCGAGGGTGGCAACATCGGCGTGGGCTTCGCGATCCCGATGGAGCAGGTGCAGATCACCGCACGCCAGATCCTGCGCACCGGTGAGGCGCAGTACCCCGTCATCGGCGCTGAGGTGAACACCGTCCCGGAGAAGACCGGGGCCAACATCGTCAAGGTCAACGCCGACGCGCCCGCGCAGCAGGCCGGGCTCAAGGCCGGCGACCTGGTGGTGGCTGTCGACAAGAAGCGCGTGCAGGACAGCATCGGGCTCATCGTCGCGATCCGCTCCCACCAGCCGGGCGAGACGATCACGCTGACCGTGCTTCGTTCCGGCGACGAGCAGACCGTGCGCATCAAGCTCGGCGCGCAGTCGGACACTCCGTCGGAGTAGCCCGGCTGCCGGTCAGGCCGAGGTCGATCGGCGTCAGGTTGCGTCGGCGTCGTACGGCGGCCGCTCGCCCTCGGCCAGCGGCACCAGCCGGGGCTTGGTGCGGGAGGGGCCGTCCTCGTCGGTCTCGTCCCAGGCGTCGAGGATGTGCTTGCGGATGGCCCGGCGCGGGTCGAGGTCGGTGAGCTCGAAGTCGGCGTAGTCCGGCCCGAGCTCGGAGCGGATGTCGTCGCGTGCCTGCTGGCTGAGCTTGCGGACCTGACGGACCATCCGGCCCAGCTGCCGGGCGAAGTCCGGAAGCTTGTCCGGTCCGAAGACGACGGTGCCGACGACGAAGAGCACAAGGAGCTCTGGAAGCCCGACACCGAACACGGTGGAAACCCTACAGTCGGCCGGCGGGAGTCAGCCCGAGCTGCATGCCGGCGAGGCCACGGCCCCGGCCGCTCAGCGCGGTGGCGACCTTGGTGAGCTCGGCCGCTGCGGGAGCGTCGGGCTCGGAGAGCACGATCGGGGTGCCGGCGTCGCCGCCCTCGCGCAGGCGGGTGTCGAGCGGGACCTCGCCGAGCACGGGCACGTCGTAGCCGAAGCGCTGCGAGAGCGTCTGGGCCACCCGGGCGCCGCCGCCGGACCCGAAGACCTCCAGGCGGGAGCCGTCGGGCAGGACGAGGTACGACATGTTCTCGACGACGCCGATGACCCGCTGGTGCATCATCGAGGCCATCGTGCCGGCCCGCTCGGCCACCTCGGCGGCGGCCTCCTGCGGCGTCGTCACGACCAGGACCTCGGCGTTGGGCAGGTGCTGGCCCAGCGAGATCGCGATGTCACCGGTGCCCGGCGGGAGGTCGAGCAGGAGTACGTCGAGGTCGCCCCAGTAGACGTCGGTGAGCATCTGCACCAGGGCGCGGTCGAGCATCGGGCCACGCCAGGCGACGACCTGCTGACGCTGCGGCTTGAGGCTGCCGATGGAGATGACGCTGACGCCGACCTCGGTCGGGATCGGCATGATCATGTCGCCGACCTGGGTCGGTCGGACGTCGGCAACCCCGAGCATCGCCGGGATCGAGTGGCCGTAGATGTCGGCGTCCACGATGCCGACCTTGAGCCCCTGCTGGGCCATCACGGCCGCGAGGTTGACCGTCACCGAGGACTTGCCGACGCCGCCCTTGCCCGAGGCGATCGCGTAGATCTTGGTCAGCGACCCGGGCTGGTTGAAGGGGATCTCCTTGACCGGCTGGCCGCCGCGCAAGGTCTCCTGGAGCCCGGCGCGCTGCTCGGCGTTCATCACGCCGAGGGTCACGTCGACCCCGGTCACGCCCGTGACCTTGCCGACGGCGCTGGTCACGTCGTTGGTGAGCTTCTCCTTCATCGGGCAGCCCGCCACCGTCAGCAGCACCGTCACCGCAACCCGGCTGTCACCGCCGACCTCGACGGAGTCGACCATGCCGATCTCGGTGATCGGCCGACGGATCTCGGGGTCGATCACGGTCGCGAGCGCAGCGTTGATCTGCTCGAGTGCGGGGGAGCTCATGCGTCCAAGGGTACGTGCCGCTCGGAGCGCGTCAGGCGTGGTCCTCGTCACTCGGGACGGTCTCGGGCTCCCCGTGCCTGGTGCGCTCGTCGAGATCGGCGAGCAGGGAGCGCAGCTCGGACCGGACGTAGTCGCGGGTGGCGACCTCGCCCAGGGCCATGCGAAGGCTCGCCATCTCGCGGGCCAGGAACTCCATGTCCGCGTGGGCGCGGGTGTTGGCCTGGCGGTCGCTCTCGTTGATGACCCGGTCGCGGTCCTCCTGGCGGTTCTGCGCGAGCAGGATGAGGGGTGCGGCGTAGGACGCCTGCAGGCTCAGCATCAGGGTCAGGAAGATGAACGGGTAGGCGTCCCACTCCCAGTCCGCGGGAGCCAGCCAGTTCCAGGCCAGCCAGACCACGACGAACAGCGTCATGTACATCAGGAACCGTGCGGTGCCCATGAACCGGGCGAAGGTCTCGGCGAACCGGCCGAACTGGTCCTGGTCGAGCTGCGGCCGGCGGATCAGGACGCGTCGGGTGTCCTTGGGCTGGTCGAGACGGGGGCCGCGGCTCTTCTTGTCCACCGGCCTCTTCTCCGCCGGCTTCTTCTCAGCCATGCTCGCGTCCCTGCTCACGCCAGTTCTCGGGCAGGAGGTGGTCGAGCAGGTCGTCGACGGTCACGGCGCCGACGAGCCGGCCGTCCTCGTCGATCACGGGGGCGGCGACCAGGTTGTAGGTCGCGAGGTGGCGGGCGACCGCCTCGAGGGAGGCCGTCGGCTTGAGGGACTCCGGGTCGCTGTCGAGCACCGCGCCGACCATCGTGGACGGCGGCTCGCGCAGCAGGCGCTGGATGTGCACGACGCCGAGGAGCCTGCCGGTCGGGGTCTCCAGAGGCGGGCGGGCGACGTACACCAGCGCGGCGAGGCTGGGGGTGAGCTCGGCGTTGCGCACGTGGGCCAGGGCGTCGGCGACAGTCGCGTCGGGCGGCAGGATCACCGGCTCGGTGGTCATCATGCCGCCGGCCGTGCGCTCCTCGTAGGACAGCAGCCGGCGTACGTCCTCGGCCTCCTCGGGCTCCATCAGCTGCAGCAGCATCTCGGCGGTCTCGCTGGGCAGGTCCGCGATCAGGTCGGCCGCGTCGTCGGGGGACATCTCCTCCAGGACGTCGGCGGCACGCTCCTTGTCGAGCTGGCCGAGGATCTGGACCTGGTCCTCCTCCGGCAGCTCCTCGAGTACGTCGGCCAGCCGCTCGTCGTCGAGCGCCGCCGCGATCTCGCCGCGACGCTTGGCCGGCAGGTCGTGGATGACGCTGGCGAGATCGGCCGGCTTCATCTCCTCCAGCGCGGCGAGCAGGTGCGTCGCCCCCTGCGGGCCCTCGGGCGCGGCGAACCCCTCGACCTCGTCCCACTCCACGACGTGGGTCTGGCCCTTGCGGCCGAACCGCTTGGAGCCCTCCTGCAGCGCGACCCGGCTGATCACCCAGTCGCGGTTGCGCTCCTGCTCCATCGCGACGTCGTACACGGTGCCCTCGACGTTGTTGTCCGTCACCCGGACCTTGCGGTCGAGCATCTCGCCGAAGACGAGGGTCTCGCTGGGTCGCTGCTCGAAGCGGCGCATGTTGACCAGGCCGGTCGTGATCACCTGACCGCTGTCGAGGTGGGTGACGCGGGTCATCGGCACGAAGATGCTCCGGCGGCCGAACACCTCCACGACCAGCCCGAGGATGCGCGGCGGACCCGCGGGACGGATCAGGCAGACCAGGTCGCGGACCCTGCCGACCTGGTCACCGGCCGGGTCGAAGACCGGCAGACCCGACAGGCGGGCAGCGAAGACGCGGGTCGGGATGGTGCTCACGCCTGGCAAGCCTAGTGCGCCGACACGAGATCCTAGGCGCGGCACGTCGGGCGCTAGTGTCGCTGCATGCTCCGCTTCGACGTCGTGGACGTGTTCACCGACCGTCCGTTCGCGGGCAACCAGCTCGCGGTCGTGCAGGGCGCCTCGGACCTTTCCGACGGCCAGCTGCTGGCTCTGGCCCAGGAGTTCGGGTACTCCGAGACGACCTTCCCGTCGCACTTCTTCAATGGCGGCTCAAGTGGTGACTACGCCGTGCGGATCTTCACGCCGGCCGGCGAGATCCCGTTCGCCGGCCATCCGACGCTGGGCACGGCGTGGGTGCTGCGTGAGGCCGGCATCCTGACCGGGGACTCCGCGGTGCAGAACTGTCGGGCGGGGGAGATCGAGGTCCGGTTCGGCGACGACCTCGTGGCGCTGAACGCTCCGCCGCGCGACCTGGCCGAGTGCCCTGCGGAGATCGCTGCTTCGCTGCTTGCCGACCTCGGCCTCTCGGCGGACGACCTCGACGGTCCGGCGTACGTCGCTGGGGCCGGCCTCAGCTTCGTGTTCCTGCCGGTGCGCGACGACGCCGTCGTCCGGGCACACGCGTCCCCGACCTCGCCCACGGCGTACGGCGACCTGGGGGTGTCCGACCCCATCGGGGGCATCAGCGTCTACGCACTCTCGCGGCACGAGCAGCATCGCGTCGACGTGCATGCACGGGTGTTCTGCCCCGAGGTCGCCGTGCCGGAGGACGCCGCGACCGGGTCCGCCGCGGCCGGGCTCGGGATGGCGCTGGTGGCCGCAGGAGTGCTCGGCAGCGGTGGCCACTACCTGATCCGGCAGGGGCTCGAGATGGGACGACCGTCGACGCTGCACGGATCCGTGACCGCGGCGGACCGGGTCGTGTCGAGCATCTCGGTCGCGGGTGGCGTGCAGCCGATCGCGTCGGGCGAGATCCGCGTCCCGCCGGGCTAGGTGAGGTGCAACGTCAGGGCAGGCCTTCGAACAGGTCGGTCAGGGCAGTGGTCCCGGGCTCGGGTGGCGGCCACGCCACGACGGCCCAGTCCCAGCCCACGACCTTCTGCCAGCGCTCCGGGTCGTCGGCGAAGTCAGTCATCACGTGGTGCTGGCTGCGGTGCTCCATGAGCCCGGCGACCGTCCTGTGCGAGACCGACCGGCAGTCGACGACCAGACCGATCTCATCGTCGGGCACCGGACGCATGTGGTACGGCGCCGTGGGGTCGAAGACCCATAGCCCCTTCTCGGCCCGCTGCTGGTTCCACCGCACGAAGACCGACTCCGGGATGGCGGCGTGCAGCAGCCGTCGGAAGGCGTGGCCGTCGGTCCGGCGTCGTCGGGCGAACGCCGAGTCCGTTGCCGTGCCGATCGCGATGTGGTCGGGATGGCCGAACACACCGTCGGGGCCGAACGTCGCCACCACGGTCGGCTGCTCCTCGTCGAGGATCCGGCCGACCACCTCGACCAGCTCCTCCTGGCTCACCCGGTCCAGCGCCCCGTCCGGGTAGCCCAGCCACTCGTGACGGTCCGGCTCGCGACCGAGTGCTCGCCAGCCCGCTTCGTCCTCTGCCCGTCGTACCGACCCGAGGGTCTCGCGGGTCGCCGGGAACCCCTCGCGGATGTCACCCGCCTCGCCCTCGGTCGCGTGCACCAGCACGAAGCGGAACCCCGGGTCGTCCGAGTGGAGCGCCACCATCCCCGCGAACCCGTAGGCGTCGTCGTCCGGATGCGCCACGACCAGCGCGAGACTCAGACCGTTCGTCATCAGGTCAGTGTGCTGGTCGACCCGATTGTTGGTCGAGAAGCGAAGCGAGCCCTTGGGCGAGCAAGCGTGTCGAGACCACTCCTCAGGGCGTTTTGGCTCGCTTCGCATCGCCTGCTCGACCAGCGTGTGGGTCGACCGGCGTGTGGCTCGGTCAGCTGAGCTTGGGGCGGCGGGTCTTCCGGCGGTGCAGCACGCGCGGGAGGGCACCGCGCGTGGTTGCGGGGGTGGCGCGGGGGGTGGCGGCGTGCGAGACGGACGAGAGCGACCCGGGGGCCTCGAGGATCTCGCCGGTGGGCACGATGCGGGTCACGACGCTGGTGCTCTCCCACTGGCGTGGGGTCTCGGAGAGGGACGGGATGGAGAGGCGGGCGGAGGCGAGGGCCGCGACGGATGCCGGCCAGGCGTCGGAGGTGGGCAGGACGCGCGAGGGTACGCCGACCCAGGTCACCAGGCGGCCGCCGTTGTCCTTCGAGCGCATGGTGACCTCGACGCGGTCAGCCTCGTCGAGGTAGGGGAGCGGCTGCTCGTCACCGCCCCAGACGAGCAGCAGCGCGTCGTCGTGCCAGACGTGCCACGCGGCGCGCTCCTTGCCGAAGTAGCGGAGCCAGCACACGCTCGTCTTCTTGCCGAGCTCGGCCACCAGCGCGCGCACCACCTCAGGCTCCATGGGTCCGAGCCTAGGGCAGCGCCGTGGAATACTCCGCGCCATGCGCCGACTCCTCGCCCGGTTCCGCGACAGCGGGCCCCGGCGTACGGCGGTGTGGGGCGAGGGCCTGCTGGCCGCACCCGAGCGCGAGCTGCACGCCCGTCTCGCCGGCGCCGGTCCCTTCGACGAGATCGAGGACCCGGGCGGCGGTGACCCCGGCCTCAGGTTCCGTACGGCGTTCCTGCACCTGCGTGACGGCGGCGTCTACCGCACCGGGGCCGAGGTCACGCCAGACATCGCCGACCTGTCCGAGTGGGTGGAAGGGGTGGGCGACGGGAGCATCGTGCGGCGCGGCAACGGCCTGGCGAAGCTGCGGGAGGCTGAGGTCGACCTGGCCCTCGAGCAGGACCCGAGCCGGGGTCGCGTCCTGGCAACGAAGCCGGGCGTCAGGTTCGAGTCCGCCTGCGTGCTGCGCACAAGCCGTCCGAAGAGCAGCCGCCGCACCCCACCGGCGTACGACGTGCCCGCGCTCGCCGTCCGCGAGTACGCCGACGTGGTGTGCCGCCCGAAGTCGGTCGTGGAGCAGCGCGGCCTGCTGCTGCCCGACACCTACCGCCACCACCTGGCCAAGAGGCTGAAGCACATGAGCCTTCGCGACGTGACGGACCGCTTCGCGGTCGCTCCCGAGGCGGGGGAGGAGGAGCCGCTGGCGGGCAGCTACTTCCACCTCGACAACGAGCACCGCGGCTTCTTCGGCCACGCGCTGACCGAGCAGGTGTCGCGGCTGTGGGGCTGGGACCTCGCCCGGGAGGCCGACCCTGACGTACGCGTGCTGGTCTCCCTCAACCGTGGCCGGGAGGTGGCCGACTGGGAGCTGACCCTGCTCGAGGCCGCGGGCGTCCCGCGCACGAAGGTCGTCGTGACGGAGGGTCCGGTGCGGGTCGAGCGGCTGCTGTCGGCGACGCCGATGTTCTCGATGCCCAAGTACGTGCATCCCGACATCACCCAGACCTGGGACCGCATCGGCGGAGCGCTGCGGGCTGACGCACAGGCGCGGACCTATCCCGCGCGCATCTTCTGCTCCCGTCGGCACGAGAAGCGCGCGTGCCTCAACCGCGCCGAGGTCGAGAGGTTCTTCGCCGAGCAGGGGTTCGAGATCGTCTTCCCGGAGGAGCATCCGCTGCCGGACCAGGTGGAGATGTTCCACCAGGCCGAGGTGGTCGCGGGGTTCGCGGGCAGCGCGATGTTCACCACGATGTTCAGCGACCGGCCCAAGCACGTCGTACTCGTCTCGCCCGACACCTACCGTCCCAGCAACGAGTACATGATCGGCTCGGTCAGGGGTCACCGCCTCGACATCGCCGTCGGTACGACGCCCGCGGAGCTGCCGCCCGGGACCGACGAGGACCGGCCGCTGAGCTGGCCGTTCACCGTCGACCTGGCAGTGGAAGGCGACTGGATCCGCCAGGCGCTGTCGTGACAAATCCCACGGGAGACGGCGTACTCGCTCCGCGCGGGAGGTAATACGCTCGCCTCGACCACCCGCAAACGCTTCGAAGGTGCTGAACATGTCCGAGACGCTGCGCTCGCGCCGCTCGTGTATGGCCGTTCCCGGCTCCAACCCGCGCTTCCTGGAGAAGGCCCAGGGCCTCGACTCCGACCAGGTCTTCCTCGACATCGAGGACTCGGTCGCTCCGCTGGCGAAGCCCGAGGCTCGCAAGAACATCGTCTCCGCGCTGAACACCGGCGAGTGGGGCAACCGCGTGCGCACCGTGCGCGTGAACGACTGGACGACCACCTGGACCTACCAGGACGTGATCGAGGTCGTCTCCGGCGCCGGTGCCAACCTCGACTGCATCATGCTGCCGAAGGTGCAGACGCCTGAGCAGGTCGTCGCGCTCGACCTCCTGCTCACCCAGATCGAGAAGACCGAGGGTCTGCCGGTCGGCCGCATCGGCATCGAGGCGCAGATCGAGAACGCGCTCGGCCTGATCAACGTCGACGCGATCGCCACCGCGAGCCCCCGCGTCGAGACGATCATCTTCGGCCCGGCCGACTTCATGGCGAGCATCAACATGAAGACGCTGGTCGTTGGCGAGCAGCCCCCCGGCTACGAGGAGGGCGACGCCTACCACTACATCCTGATGCGCATCCTGATGGCGGCTCGCGCCCACGACAAGCAGGCCATCGACGGCCCGTTCCTCCAGGTGCGTGACACCGAGGCGTTCAAGAAGGTCGCCCGTCGCTCCGCCGCCCTCGGGTTCGACGGCAAGTGGACCCTGCACCCGGACCAGGTGGCCGCGGCCAACGAGGTCTACTCGCCGCTGCAGACCGACTACGACCACGCCGAGAACATCCTCGACGCCTACGACTACTTCACCTCCGCCGCCGGTGGTGCCAAGGGCGCGGTCATGCTCGGTGACGAGATGATCGACGAGGCCTCACGCAAGATGGCCATGGTGATCTCGGCCAAGGGCCGTGCCGCGGGCATGCAGCGCACCGACGTCTGGCAGAAGCCCGAAGACTGAGGCGTGGAGAGCCAACCGCTCTACCTCCATGTCGGCCTGCCGAAGACCGGCACCACGTTCCTGCAAGGAGTGCTCGCGAAGCATCGCCCGATCCTTCGCGAGCACGGCTACGTCTACCCCTACGTCCGCCCGGAGGGGATGTTCCACGCGGCGGTGGAGGTGCGTGGCCAGCACGAGAGGTGGGGGCTGCCGGCCGACCTGATCGACGGCACTCTGGCCGCGCTGGCCACTCGTGCGCAGGAGGTCGGCGGCACCGCGGTCATCAGCCACGAGATCCTCGGCGGCGCCACCCCCGAGCAGGTCGAGCAGGCCAAGGAGACGCTGCGGGAGTTCGACCTGCACGTCGTGGTGACAGCGCGCGACCTCGCGCGGCAGGTCGTCGCGCACTGGCAGGAGCAGGTCAAGAACGGCCAGACGTACTCGTTCGAGGAGTTCCGGCGCGAGGTGCTTGAGCCGGGTTTGACCGGCCGCGACGACGAGTTCTGGGCGGAGCAGGACCTGCTCGCCGTACTCGACCGGTGGGGTGCCGGGCTCGACCCGACCCACGTGCACGTCGTCGTCTGCCCGCCGTCCGGAGCGCCGTCGGACCTGCTCTGGCAGCGGTTCGCCACGGCTGTCGGTCTCGACCCGGCGATCGCGACGCTGGACGAGGAGCGCCGCAACGACTCCCTGGGTGCGCTCGAGGTCGCGCTGCTGCGTCGGGTCAACGCGCTGCTCCGGCCGCAGCTGGAGTGGACCGACTACGCCCACACCGTCAAGCGCTGGTTCGCCCAGCAGGTGCTGCCCGGGCGGTCGGAGCGGCTGCTGACGCCGCCGGACCTGCGCGACCTGCTGACCGGCACCACGCAGCGCTGGCAGCGCGAGCTCAGCAAGCCTGGGTACGTCGTGCACGGCACCCTCGACGAGCTGACGCCGACCGACTTCGGCGCACCTGGTGCGGCCCCCGACGACGCCGACCCCACGTTGCTGCTCGACACGAGCCTCGAGGTGATCGCCGACGTGCTCACAGCGGAGGCGGAGCGCCGCGCCGACGAGCGCTCCGCGCCCGACGAGCCGCTGGTCAGGGAAGCACGATCCCGTCGCCGCCCTTCACGTCGACGCGGACGCGGCTGAGCACCAGCGGGTGGTCGGAGGTCCGGTCGACGGTGGACCCGCGGTCGACGTGGTGGCTGAGGAACTCCACGTCAGGTGTCGCCATGATCCAGTCGACCAGCGGCCGGGCCGGGGGCCGGCAGCCGCTGGCGTCGATGGTGCCGCCGTTGGACGACCTCATGCCACTCTGCCCGGCGAAGGAGCAGAAGTAGGCGGCCCGGTCGTTCATGTCGCCGGTGATGAAGACCGGGATCTTGGACTCGGCGCGCTTGGCTCGAACCAGCCCGGCCTCGATCGCGACGGCCCGGGCCCGGTGGCCGGAGTTGTTGCCCCATCGCGGTGTCGTGGCCGGGTTGTGGAAGTTCATGAACCAGGCCTGGAAGCCGGACTCGCGGTGCTTGAGCCGGACCACGGGCATGTTGCGAGGACGTCCGCCGAAGTACGGGATGCGGACCAGCTCCGCCTTGACCAGCTGCCACTTGCCGGGCAGCCAGGCGATGGAGTTCTCAGAGTCGCGGCGTGACGGACCGCGGAGGCCGGGATAGACCTCCATGCCACCGGCCGCGGCGGCCAGCGGAGCCACCTGGTCGCCCTGCAGCTCCTGCAGGCCGACGACCTCGACGCCGTACGCCTTGAGCAGGGCGCCTGCCCACGTCGCGCGGGTGGACCCGGCCGCCATGCCCGGCCGCTTGCCCCTGGCCGAGGTGTGGCTGCTGCCCAGCACGTTGAACGAGCTGACCACGAAGTCGAGCTTCTCGTCGGCCATCGCCAGCGGCGGCCGGACCTGGGGGAGCAGGGACTGGATCGCCTTGGGGTCAGGCAGCTCGATGCCGAGATCGGTGGGCGCTGCGCCCGGCGCCGGCACGGAGACCACGGGCGTCGGCGTGCCGGAGGAGGCTCTCGGAGTGTCCTTGCCGTTGCCGTCGTCGTCGCCCCTGACCAGCAGCACCCAGGCGGCGATGCACACGGCGACCAGCGCCACTACCGCGATCGCGTCGCTCGCCCCCTGCTTCCACCGCACACCGGAAGGATACGGTCCCGGCCAGGGTCACGCGGACGAAAGCCGGGTCAGCCCAAGGCGCGGATGACGTCGAAGCTGTGCTGGTAGCGCGCGTAGATCTCGGGGTTGTTGACCCTCAGCAGCAGGTCGTCGCGACGCAGTGCCGAGTCGGACCAGTTGTGCGAGCCGGTCCACACCAACGTCGCGTCGTCCTTGGAGCCGTAGGAGCCGCCGACGGAGAACACCTTCTGGTGGGTGTAGATGGTGCCGCGCTTGTTGGTCGCGGTCGGCTCGGTCACGGTGACGAGCGGGTTGGCCTTCAGGATGTCGCGTACGGCGGAGCCGATGCCCTCGCCGAGGATCACCTCGACCCGGCACCCGGCGGTGGCGATGTCGGAGACGCGCAGCGCCAGGTCACGTCCGCGCATGCCGTTCCACGCGAACATGCTGATCCGCAGCGTCGTGTGCCGGATCGGCTCCGGCTCGGGCTTGCCGGGCTCGGGCTCGGGGGTCGTGACCGGGCAGCGGATCGGCGCGAGGGCCTGGAACAACGGGTCCTGCTCGCGCGGGACCTTGCGGTAGGGGAAGAACTGCGCCTGGTGCTTCTGCACCTGCTGGAAGAAGTAGGTGGGCTCCACGTCGTGGTCGAGCCGCATCTGGCGGAACATCTTGAGGAAGGTCAGGTAGAGCTTGCGCTTGCCGACCACGACGTACAGGTCGGCCCACTGGTCCTCGGCGTTGTGCTTGGTGACGTTGTTCGAGCCGTTCATCACGACGTTGCGGGCCTTGCCGACCTTGCTGAACATGAAGAACTTCTGGTGCATGTTGCCGCCGATGCCCCGGCAGCTGCCCTGGCAGCGGACGACGTAGGACTTCTTCTTGGCGTTGGAGCCCAGCGCCTTGCGCAGCCGCTTCTGGGCGTCGTACAGCTCGTGGTCGTTGAAGATCAGCTGGACGTGCACGCCTCGGCGGTGCGCCGCCAGCAGGGCGTCGGCGACACTGCCCAGCGCGAAGGAGTACGCCGCGATGCGGATCGTCTCGCCGCCGGGCGTGCTCTCGATGGCGCGGGTGAGCTTGCGGAAGAGGGTGTACTGCTGCTTCTCCGGGCCGACCGGGCGGTTGAAGTAGGCGGTGGTCTGCGGGGTGAACCGCTTCAGCCGCGCCGCCACCGGGGCCGCACCCTCGCCCGACACCGGGGACGTTCCGAGCAGCTGCAGGCCGCCCATGGCCAGCGCGGCCACCAGCGCCGCGACCACGCTCGTCCGGACCAGGATGGCTCGCACGTCACCGACCTCGCATTCGTCCCAGGCGTCACTTCCGTCACGAGACTCTACCCCCGTCCTCGGACCGTCAACCCCGGTGCGCACCCCCTAGACTGACCCAGCCCCGACCGCAGCCCCGACCGGAAGAGAGCGCATGTCCACGCAAGGCCAGGTGCGCGTCACCGACGACGGGATCGCGCTGCCGACCGGGGAGGACGTCGCTCTTGACGTGCTCTTCGAGGGCCGGCGGGTCTGGTCGTTCTGGTCGGTGCGGGACACCAAGCCGGGCAGCGGCGGCCGCTTCGTCGCCTGGCCTCCGCCCCTGCGGCGCTTCCTGGACGGGACGGTCGAGCTCTCCCTGGTCGAGCACGTGTCGGGTGAGGCGTGGTTCACCGGCGAGGTCTTGCTCGGCTCCGGCGAGGGCCGCATCGAGGTCGTCGACAGCCACGGACGCCCGCTCGGGCTCGACAAGTCCAACCAGCTCTCCCGGCTCTTCGAGAGCCGCACCCCGGAGCAGGTCGCACCGTTGATGCAGGCCATCGACACCGTGCTGGCCGCGCTGGCCGGCGTGGGCATCGAGGCCTTCCTGGCCTACGGCACCCTGCTCGGCGCGGTGCGCCAGGGCGGGCTGATCAGCCACGACTCCGACGCCGACCTCGGCTACGTGAGCCACCACAGCGAGCCCGTCGACGCGATCATCGAGTCCTTCCGGATCCAGCGCATGCTGATCGAGCAGGGCTACACCGTCACGCGCTACAGCGGCATCGCCTTCCGGGTCACCGTGCTCGAGGCCGACGGCACCCGGCGCGGGCTCGACGTCTTCGGCGGGCTCATCAACGACGGCCACCTCTACCTGATGGGCGAGGTCGGTGCTCCCTTCGAGCCTGAGTGGATCTGGCCGCTGTCGGAAGCCACCCTCGAGGGGAGGTCCTTCCCGGTCCCGGCCAGGCCCGAGAAGCTCCTCGAGGCGATGTACGGCGTGTCGTGGCAGGTCCCCGACCCGGCGTACAAGTTCGAGACGGCACTGTCGACCGAGCGCCGGCTCAACGGGTGGTTCCGCGGCACCCGTGGCGGGCGGAACCTCGACTGGACCTCAGACGGGCAGTCCGAGCGGCGCGGCAAGGTGAAGCCGTCGAGCCTGGCTGCCTGGGTCCAGAAGCAGGCCCCCGAGGGCGAGGTCGTGGACCTGGGCACCGGCCGGGGGCGCGACGCGTTCTGGTTCGCCAAGACCGGGCGTACGACGTGGGGGCTGGACTTCCTGCCGCTGCGCTACCGTGCGCTGCAGCGCCGCGCCCGTCGGCAGGAGCTGCCTCTCACCTACCGCTGGACCAACTTCAACGAGCTGCGGTCGAGCCTCGCGGTCGGTGCCGAGATCGCGGTGACGCCGGGCCCGCGCACGCTGGTGGCCCGTCACGTCTTCGACGCGCTGGACCGCCCCGGGCGGGAGAACCTCACTCGTCTGGCGGAGCTGCTGCTGCGCGACGGAGGGCGGCTCTACCTCCAGGTGCAGGTCCGCCCGGGTCGCGCCCTGGACGGACTGGGCCCGATCCGCCCCGTGCGGCACGACCGGCTGCTGGAGCTGCTCGAGTCGCGGGGCGCCCGGGTGCTCAGCGACGAGAAGGTGACCGACCCGTCCCTGGAAGGGTCCGCCGCGGCCGACGTACGCCGGATGGTCGTGTCCTGGGAGTAGTCAGTCGTCCAGGTCCGCGTCTGCCGTCACCAGCGGCTGGTCGGTGGCCTTGCGCACCAGCCCGTCGTGCACGACGGCGACGTTGCTGAAGGTGACGCCGGCGGCTCCCACGATCGGGTCCGCCACGATGCCCTCGGTCTGGTCGCAGAGGCCGGTGGAGCCCTCGGCGGTGGCGAGGTTCAGGAGCACGTCGCCGGCCGCCTTGCACAGCTCGCCCGGGCGCTCGCCGAGTCCGCCGGTGACGATCAGCGGTACGCCGGCGCGTTCGAGGCGCTTGGCCAGAGCCACCACGCCGCGAGCCAGGGACTGCCGGTCGGCCTTGAGGTCGCCCAGACCGTCGATCATCGGGTTGTAGGTGTTGAGCACCTGGACGGTCTTGCCGCTCCTGGTGTGCCGCAGCCGCACGAACGGCATGCGCACCTGCTCGCCGGAGGCCCGCTTCACCGTGATCGTCCCGGCCTCGACCCGCTCCCACTCCTCGGTGCGCCACGCGAGGCTGCTCTGCAGAGTCGTGTCACCGGCGCTCTGCTCGGGGTAGGTCGCCCAGGCTCCCTGGGTGAGGCTGCGGAACGCCGCGAGCTGTGCCGGCCGGAGCTCCTGGAAGCCGACGACGCCGACCGACTGCTCGTCGAGGAGCTGCACGGTCGAGCGCATGCGCTCCCGAGCCGGCGCCCACGGCTCGAGGCGGGCGGCTGCATCAGCCTCCGCCTCGGCGACGCTGAGCTTGCCGACCCGCAGGTCGAGCTGCTGCTCGACGAGCTTGGCGGTCGCCCGGACGGCGATCATCGGGTGGTCGGAGGCACGGCGGGCGAGGCCCTCGCTCACGGTGGCGTACTCGGTGAAGTCGATGTCGGTGGTGCCGAAGATCCAGTCGACGTACGGCGCGCGGGGCGGCCGGCACGGGCTGCCTGTCGAGCCGCCGCTGGCCGACTTGAGCGGGGCGTTCGTGGTGAGCGCGCAGAAGACCTCCTCGCGCTCGTTGAAGTCACCGGTGAAGACGACCGGGACCCCCTCGGCGTGCAGGCGGGTGGCCAGCGCGGCCTCCCGTCCCTCGGCGATGTCCCGCCAGCGCTGCGCGTTGCCCCGGACGTTCGCGGGGTTGTGGAAGTTGGCGAAGTAGACCTCTTCACCGCTGGCCCTGTGCCGGAGCCGGACGTAGGGCATGTCGACGTTGCCGCCGCCGAAGTAGGGGATGCCGATCGTCTGGGTCGACACGGTCTCCCACACGTCGGGGTTCCACGCGATCGAGTTGTGCCCGGCGATGTTGCTCAGCGTGTTGGCCGGGTAGATCTGCCAGCCGGTGATCGCTCGGAACCGAGCCTGCTGGGGGTCCTGGAACTCCTGGAACCCGATCACGTCGGGGTTCTGGCCGCGGATCACCTGCATCGACCAGCCGAGACGGGTCGCCCAGCCCGCCTTGCCCTTGCCGCCGCCATTGGTGTGGTTGGCGCCCAGGATGTTGTAGCTGGCGACCTTGAACGAGAACTCCGCCGACCGCCGGGCGAGCCGGGTGTTGGTGACCTCGAGCGCCGAGGCCGCGTCGGCGTCGGTGAGCCCGGCGAGCGCGTTGACCTCCGGCTGGGAGGTGACGTCGGTGGCCTTGGCGGCGGCCGTGGTCTTCGGAGCGGCCGCGTCGGTGAGTACGACGGGCACCTCGGTCCGGCGCAGCCGCTGCACGAGCCGGGTGCCGTTGACGGCGGGGTCGACGGAGGCGCGGGCGCGGGCAGGCACGTGCACGACGTACACCTGGCGCTTGGTGCTCGGGTTGGCCAGGAGCGCGTAGGTGATGGCCTGGGCCCGCTTGCCCTGGACCTGGCCCTCGACCAGCTTGAGCTTCGGGGTGCGCCAGGCGACTCCGGAGACGGTGGCGCCCCGGGCGGCCTTCCTCGGGAAGACGCCCCAGGCGCGTCCGGAGACCCGGGAGAACGCCTTGAGGTCGCTCGACCCGAGGTCGTCGAGCCCGGCGATATCGAGGTCGTTGCGGCTGAGCAGCTGCTGGATCGCTCCCGCCCGGGCCTGGGCGGGGTTGCGCATCCGACTGGGCTTCGGGTCGGTGGTGTGCTCGGCCCCCAGCACGTTCAGGCTGGCCACCCGCAGGCTGTCCTTCTTCACCGCCGGCAGGACCGTGGCCGAGGTGGTGACGCCGGTGGAGCTGGCCACATCGGACTCGTGGGCGGTCCGGGCGACGTCGAAGCGAGCGACCCCGACTCCCACCGTGAGCGCGGTGACGACCGTGGAGACGCCGAACCCGGCCGCCAGGCGACGTCGTGCCTGCGGCCCCGGGGCAAGCTGGCGAGTTCGGCGATACATCGGCTCAGTGGTCCTGGGGGTCGGGCGCGCACCTGCTACGTGGGCTTGCCTCCAGGGCGGCCGCGGCTACGCACTGCGTTCAGGGTAGCAACGACCGAGCGGTCGGACCGAAACGATGACGAATCGGTCTCGACCGGCTGGACCAGTGGATCAGGCCGGCGTCAGCCGGGGAGCGGAGCCACGAACGCGTCACCCAGGACGACCGGTCCCGCGCTCGCCCGCCTCGCGAGCGAGTCGGTCAGGTAGGTGTAGTTGGACCAGGTCACGCCGGGGCCGCCGTACAGCTGGCTGGTGCTCAGGCCACGCGGCGTGCTGCACGCGCTCGGCGCGAAGCTGCCGCCGTTGGCGGCGCGGAGCTGCGTCCTGCCGGTCAGGGCACAGAAGACCCCCCTGGTGTCGTTCATGCGGCCCGACAGGACGACCGGGGCGCTCGCCTGGAGGCGCTGGACCAGCGCCACCTGGTTGGCCACGGCCTTGCTGCGCGACGGCGAGTCGGTGGGCAGGTGGGCGTTGGTCACGTAGATCCGACGGCCGGTGAGCCGGTTCTGGAGCAGGACGTAGGGCCGCTTGGTCGCGGCGCCCCCGGTGCCGACGGTGTTGACGTAGCTACCGCCGACCAGGGTCCAGGAGCTCGTGCGCCAAGCGATCGCCGTCGAGAGGGCGCGCTTGCCGCCGGTCGCGCTGCTGGCCCCGGCCGGGTAGGTGCCCCACGCGCTGCCGCCGCGCTTGCGGAAGCGCTTGAGCTGCGAGGGGCGCAGTCCCTGGAACGTGACCATGCTCGTGCTGTTGCGGTCGGCGATGCCCAGCGCTGCGTCGACCCGGTCGGAGGCCGTCTTCTTGGAGCCGCCCACGTCGATGCTGGTGGTGCGGAGCGTCGTGGCCGGCGGGGTCGGGTCCAGCGTGGCGTCGGCGTAGACCAGCGGGTGGTCGGTGGTCTTCTTGACCAGCGACCCGCGCTTCTCGGTGTAGCCGGTGAAGCCCACGTCGTAGGAGCCGAAGATCCAGTCGATCGGCGGCTTGGCCGGCAGGGTGCAGGTGCCCGGGCCACGCGAGCCACCCTTGGCCGCCGCCATCGGGGCGCCCGCGGTCATCGGGCAGAAGTACGCCGCCCGGTCGTTCATGTCGCCGGTGAGGACCACCGGCCTGCCGGTCGAGACCAGCTGGTTCATCAGCCGGAGCTCGAGCTGGGTGGCCTTCTTGCGCCATTTGGCGTTGTTGCCGCGCTTCTTGGTGTTGGCAGGGTTGTGGAAGTTCGCGAACCAGACCTCGCGGCCGGTCAGGCGGTCGCGCAGCAGGACGTAGGGCATCCGGATCGGGTCGCCGCCGAAGTAGGGGATGGGGATCGTGTAGTTGGCCACGAGCTCCCAGCGGTCGACCCGCCAGGCCAGGGAGTTGTGGGTCGCGGGACGGCCGAGCACGTCGCCAGGCCAGGTCACCCAGTTCGCGCCCACGATCTCGTGGAACTTCTTCCACTGCTGGGGCTGGAACTCCTGCAGCCCGACGACGGTGATGGCGTTGCGGCGCAGGAGCTGCTCGGCCCACACGGTGCGGGTGTAGCCGTCGGCGAAGCCCTTGCGGTCGCCACCTTTGACGGTGTGGAGGAAGCCGAGGACGTTGAACGTCGCCACGCGGAAGGACTTGGTCGCTGGCGGCGCGGGGATGGCGGCGGTCGCCACGGCGGGGCGGGTCGGGCCGACCATGGCCGCCGGTTTTCCGTCGAGCAGGTTGTAGCCCGACCAGGACAGTCCGCTGCCGTAGAGCTGGGAGGAGGAGAGACCCGCCGGCGGCTTGCAGGCGCTGGTGCCGTAGCTGCCGCCGTTGGCGGCGCGGAGCGGAGTGGTGGTTGTCAGCGCGCAGAAGGACCCGGCGGTCGTGTTCATGCGGCCGGTCAGCAGCACAGGGTGGCCGTAGGAGTGGAGCGTGTTGACCAGCGCGGACACCTGTTGCAGAGCCTTGACCCGAGAGGCGGTGTCGACCGGGAGGTCGGCGTTGACGACGTACAGCTGGGTGCCGGTGCCGCGGTGCTGGAGCAGCACGTAGGGGCGACGGGCGATGCCGCCGTTGTTGTCGGTCACCGAGGCGATGGCGCCGTTGACCAGGATCCAGGTGCTGGTGCGCCAGGCGATGGCGGTCGAGAGACCCGTGCGGCCGCCCGCGGTCGAGGAGATCGCCGCCGGGTAGGTGGCCCAGCGGGTGGTGACTCGGCTCTTGAACGCGTCGTGCTGCCCGGCCCGCAGCCCCTGGAACCCGACGATGTCCAGCTCACGCTTCGAGATCTGGTCCAGCGCGGCGGCCAGCCTGGCGCCGGCGGTCGCCTTCTTGCCGGAGACGTCGAGCGTGCCGGTGCGGAAGACGGTGGCCCCGGTGCCGACCAGCTCGGCCTCGCCCCGCCCGCGGTCGTCCGAGCGCAGGCCGGCGTGCACGAGTGCGGCGATCAGGCCCACGGAGACGGTGAGAACCGCGAAGATGGACAAACGAGTCAAAACGCGGCGCGTTCGCCGGCTCGGGGCACCCACGCGGACCTCCTCGGGCTAGACGATCAGGCACACAGTCGCCAGCCAACGTAACAGCGAAAATGCTCACAGGGGACACTTTCGTCACATCTACACCATGCGTTACGCGTCTGGGGGCAGGTGCGGACGGCTAGAATCAGCCCGTCTCAGCCAGCCGCCCAAGGGCTGGCCGAGCTGTCACCGAGGAGTCGTCGAACTGTGGAAGACCTGGCCGAACGCGCCCGGAAGTCCCTCTCCAGGACCCCGCTGAGGCGTCGGGTGAAGGCCCTGGAGGCGGAGGTCCAGGAGTGCCGCCAGCTGAGCATCCGGCTGGCCGAGCTGACCGACCTGGTGACCGAGCTGCTGGTGCCGCTGGCCCAGCGCGACCAGGCCGGGATCGACGAGGTCGCGCAGCGCCTGCGGCGTTACCAGCAGAGCGTGGGCGGACCAGCCGACGCATGACCCGCGTCGCGTTCCTGCACATCGGCCTGCCCAAGACAGGTACGACGTACCTCCAGCACGTGCTGTGGGACAACAAGCAGGCGCTGGGGGCCGACGGGCTGCTCCTGCCCGGTCGCGCTCACCGCGCGCACCTGCTCGCCTCGGTCGAGGTGCGGGAGAGCCCTCGTCTGGAGAAGCGGGCCGGACTTGGCGCCACGCCCTGGGCCGACCTCGTCGAGGAGGCACAAGCCTGGGACGGCGACGTGCTGTTCACCCACGAGTTCTTCTGTGCCGCGGCGCCGCACCAGGTCGAGCGCATCGTGCGCGACCTGGAGGGCTTCGAGGTGCGCGTGGTGATCACTGCGCGGTCGATGAGCCGGCTCGGTCCCTCGCGCTGGCAGGAGTGGGTCAAGAACGGTGGGCGCCGAGGCGTCGACGCCTACCCGGTCCGCGAGGAGTACCAGCCTGCCGACGACTGGGGCTGGGGCTCCTTCGACCTCGGCGACGTCCTGGAGCGCTGGTCCTCGGTCATCGACCCCGGTCGCATCCACGTCTCGTCCTCGAGAGCGGCTCGCGGGATCCGGTCGACCTCTGGCGACGCTTCGCGACGACCCTGGGAGTCGACCCGGAGCGCTACTCCGCCGTGGAGGAGCCGCGCAACGAGTCGCTCGGGGTGGTGGAGATCGAGCTGCTGCGGCGGGTCAACGCCAAGCTGCAGGGCTTCAGGTCCGCAGCGGACCGAGGCACCTGGATTCGGGGATTCCTGGCAGAAGGTGAAATACTGCCCAGGCGTGGGGAACGATTCAGAGCTGGAGCGGACAAGTTCAAGCAGTTCGCAGACAAGGACCAGCGAGCCGTCGACCTGCTGCACGGGGGTGGGTACGTCGTCGACGGCGACCCGGCCGACCTCCTGCAGGAGCCAGACGGCGCGGTCAGGCACCCCGACGAGGTCACAGAAGCCGAGCTCCTCGACAGTGCCACCACCGCCATCGCCAACCTGATGAACGAGGTCAGAAGACTTTCCCACCAGCAAGCCAGGGCCGGTGAGCCCGCGGCCGAGCCGACACCCGTCGCGCCGGTGCGGCAAGTCCGGCGGGTCACTGACAAGCTGTGGAGACGACGATGAGAGTCCCGATGAAGGTCCTGACGGCCATCGCGCTTGCCTTCGTGGTCGGTCTGGGCACACCGCCCGCCGTGAGCGCCAAGGCCGAAGGGCTGGGAGCCCAGGACGGGCGGCTTCTTCAACACGCCTCGCGCCGCGTCGTACGGCGACCGCGTGCGGATCGAGAACCAGATCTTCGAGGCGATCCAGCACGCCAGGCCGAAGTCCAAGATCCGCATCTCGATCTACTCCCTGGACCGCATGCGCATGACCGACGCCCTGATCCGGGCGCACAAGCGCAAGGTCAGCGTCCAGGTCCTGCTCAACGACCACCAGGTGACCCGTGCCATGCGCAAGCTGCGCGGCGTCATCGGCAAGAAGCGCAAGAAGCGCAGCTTCGTGCACATCTGCAAGCACAGCTGCCGCAGCACCGGCGGCAAGCTGCACACCAAGTTCTACCTGTTCTCCCACACCGGCAGGGCCCGCAACGTGGTGATGGCCGGGTTCGCACAACCTGACCGGCAACGCGATCCACAACCAGTGGAACGACCTCTTCGTGACGAAGAACAAGGCGCCGCTCTACGCCGACCTGTTCGACGTCTTCCAGCAGATGCGGGCCGACACCGACACGTTCCACCCGTTCCGCTACCGGGCGATCGGCAAGAGCTTCGAGACCCGCGTCATGCCCTACCCCCAGCCGACGGTTGCCCATGATCCGGTGATGGACATCCTCAACCAGGTGCAGTGCACCCGGGTCGCCGGCGACGGACACCCCGGCCGCACCCGGCTGCGCGTCTCGATGCACGCCTGGAACGGCGACCGCGGGGTCTACCTCGCCGACAAGGTACGCAAGCTCTTCGCCGCGGGCTGTGATGTCAGGGTGATGTACGGCATGGCCGGTCTCGCCGTGCGTCAGACCCTGCGCAAGCCGACCGCTCGTGGCAAGCTCCCGGTGCGCGCCAACGGCTTCGACACCGACGGTGACCTGCTGATCGACAAGTACAGCCACCAGAAGTACCTCACGATCGCCGGCCGCTGGGGCAACCGCGTCGTCCGCCGGGTCTACACCGGCTCCAGCAACTGGAGCGACTCCGGCACCCGGGGCGACGAGCTGATCTTCATGGTCAACAGCAAGCGGATCAACAAGCAGTGGGCCGGCAACTTCGCGCGGATCTGGCGCATCGGCTCGCGCCGCGACGGCTCGAACAAGACCACCTTCGTCGCCCCCGGCGGCGGGCGCGCCAGCAACCTGGCCCGAGTCGAGGGCAGCACGACCACGGTGCAGGCTCCCGAGCCGCGCCCCGGCGGCCCCGCCTGGGAAAGCGACTGACTGAATTGACCGAGCGTGTCTCCGGCGAGCGCGGGCGGCACGGCTCGCAGGCTCACGGAGGCCGGGGAGCCTCTCGCCACGCTGCCGGTGAGCGTCCGTCAGCTCGCGGGTGGGCCCTCCGGCGACGCCGGCGCGTCCACCTTCAGCAGCAGCCGGCGCAGGCGCTCCTCGTCGCGGTCGACGGCGGGCACCAGCAGCTCGGCGACGATGTCCACCACGTCGGCGACGCGCTCGTTGAGCGCCCGGCTCTCGGCCAGGGCCGACTCGAGGTCGGTGACGCGGCGACGGAGGTCGGCGAGGTCCGGTTTCGATGCGGAAGCCCCGCGGAGCCTGTCGGTCAGTCGTCCCATCTCGCCACCAATCGGCATACGTGGGGGTCCTCGCGGCCGAGCCGCGCCAGCCCCCGTCCAGAGCTTCGGTCGACGACCCTACCGCCGGCTCGGCTGATCTCCTGCACGGCCACCTCCGGGTCGAGGACCGTGGGTGCCGGTGCGCCGGAGCCGGGCCGCTCGCCGCGGCTCTGCGGCGTGCGGAACTCGACGAACGTGCGGCCGCCCCTGCGCTGGCTCATCGACGCGAACCGCCACAGCAAGGAGCGGCCGTCGGCGTCCAGGGTGTCGAGCATGCCGCGGGCGACGATGTCGCGGGTGCCGCCACGGTGGGCCAGCCGGGCCGCCGTCGTGAGCGTGGCGCGGGCGTCCTGCAGGTTGAGCATCCGCGCAGGCAGCTTGACGCCCCGCGCCTGGGCGAGCTGCCGGGTGCGCTCGACGGCGTCCCGGGTGAAGTCGTACGCCGTGACGGGGTGGCCCTGCTGGGCCAGGTAGACCGCGTCGCGGCCGTTGCCGCAGCCGAGCTCGACCACCCTCGCACCGGGCTCGAGCTGCGCCGCGACCCAGAGGGCGAACGGGGACGGGTCCTGCGGGATCTCGGCGCCCCTGGGTCCGGAGTGGTAGTCGGACCAGGCGCGCAGCCCGCGCCGGCTCGGCCGGAACCAGGCCGACATGCGGGCCACGTTGACCGGGAGGTGACCGAACTTGAAGGCGGGGTTCGGCACCCGCCAGTCCTCGCCGTAGAGGTAGGAGAGGAAGGCGTCGGTGTCCCGCGGAGCCGGGAGCTCGACCCCCTCCAGGGTGACCGTGCCCAGCGGTACGACGCTGTCGCGGTCGAGGCTGCCGCGCTTGGAGGCCATCACGTGGAACGAGTCACCGATGTGGAAGGACGGGAACACGTCCAGGCCGATCCTGGCCTTGTCGTCCAGGGGGATCCACACCTTGAAGTTGGCCGAGGACATCCGCACCACGGTCCACCCGCGTGAGGTCATCGCACGCTGGGTCGCACGGCACTCGCGGATGATGTCGAACGGATGGGTGTGGTGGCTCAGGTAGCCGACGTCGACGTCGGAGTCGTGGCCGATCATGTGCCCGGTGCGGACAGCGCCGAGCAGGGAGCCGTAGGTCACGTAGGCGTCCAGGCCGCAGTTGTCGGTCAGGTCGGCGATCAGCTCCGCGGCCCGCTCGGCCATCATCCGCTTGACGTTCTCGTCGGTGTCGGTGAAGGTGCGCTGCAGCTTGCCCGACTTGTCCACGGAGAGAGGCCGGCCGGCCTGGTCGGTCAGCGACAGACGAAGGGTGTCGCGGCCGAAGCGGACCTCCTCGTCGTACACCGTCTCGTCGGTGCCGACCAGGTCGAGCCGCACGCGGGTCCGACCGTCGAGGTGGGGGAGCAGGGCCTTGGGCCAGGGCACCACCCGGCGCAGGCCGCGAGCGACGGTGTCGCGCTGGGGCTCGAACGACCACACGCGCTGGTCGTCGAAGCGGATGTTGACCGGTGTGGACAGCGACTCGGGGACCGTGATGCCGACGGCATCGACGTGGTACTCGCCTGACAATCTCGCTCCCGCTTCTCCGGTCCGGACGGGTGCCCGGCGGCAGCCACGATACCTATCGCCCGTGGCCTATCCCGCACTGTGCATTGCTTCACAGACAAGCCGAGTGACCGCCGAGTAGTCTCAGCCGCGAATCTTGACGAAAGGAACGACATGGGCCGCCTGTGCGAGACCGAAGGCCTCACCGAGGAGCAGCAGGAGATCCTGAAGCTGGTCCGTCAGTTCGTCGACGAGCAGATCATCCCGGTGGCCACCGAGCTCGAGCACAAGGACGAGTACCCGACCGAGATCGTCGAGGGCCTCAAGGAGCTCGGCATCTTCGGACTGATGATCCCCGAGGAGTACGGCGGCATCGGCGAGTCCCTGCTGACCTACGCCCTGGTCGTGGAGGAGATCGCCCGCGGCTGGATGAGCGTCTCCGGCGTCATCAACACCCACTTCATCGTGGCCTACATGCTGATGCAGCACGGCACCGAGGAGCAGAAGCAGAAGTACCTCCCGCGCATGGCGACCGGCGAGGTCCGTGGCGCGTTCTCGATGTCCGAGCCTGCGCTGGGCTCCGACGTCTCGGCGATCACGACCAAGGCCACCAAGCTGGACGACGGCAGCTACTCGATCACCGGCCAGAAGATGTGGCTGACCAACGGTGGCTCGGCCAACCTGGTCGCCGTGCTGGTCAAGACCGACGAGGGTGCCGAGTCGGTCTACAAGAACATGACCACCTTCCTGGTCGAGAAGACCGAGGGCTTCGGCGAGACCGCCCAGGGCGTCACGATCCCCGGCAAGATCGAGAAGATGGGCTACAAGGGCGTCGACACCACCGAGATGATCCTGGAGGACCACAAGATCGGTGCCGACCAGATCCTGGGTGGCGAGGCCGGCAAGGGCCGCGGCTTCTACCAGATGATGGACGGCGTCGAGGTCGGCCGCGTCAACGTCGCCTCGCGTGCGGTCGGCGTGGCCCTGCGTGCCTTCGAGCTCGGCGTCGACTACGCCCAGCAGCGTCAGACCTTCGGCAAGAAGATCATCGAGCACCAGGCGATCCTGTTCCGCGTCGCGGAGATGGCCACCAAGGTCGAGGCCGCCCACCAGATGATGGTGCGCGCCGCTCGCAAGAAGGACTCCGGTCAGCGCAACGACCTCGAGGCGGGCATGGCGAAGTACCTTGCGGCCGAGTACTGCAACGAGGTAGTCGAGTCGTCCTTCCGCATCCACGGCGGCTACGGCTTCTCCAAGGAGTACGAGATCGAGCGGCTCTACCGCGAGGCCCCGATGCTGCTGATCGGTGAGGGCACCTCGGAGATCCAGCGGATGATCATCGGCCGCCGCGTCGTCGAGGACTACAAGAGCTAGCTGGACCTTCGGGCCGGCCGGCCGCTCTAGGCTGACGCCGTGGACCTTGTGGGGTCGTTCCGGCACCAGGCATCGGCGTGCCTGGCGCTCGGCTCGCCGATGTACGCCGAGCTGCTCGGCGTCCTGGCCGACGACTACGAGTCCGGAGGCCCGACGAGGGACCTGCTGGCCGGTCACGAGGGCGACCCGGGTCCGTCCGCGCTGGGGCTGCGCCTGCTCGGCTCGGTGCACCGGCTGGTGCTCGAGCGACGGGCCGAGGAGCTCGCGCTCTACTACCCGAGCGTCGGTGGCACCTACATCCCCGCAGCCGCTGACGCGGCGCTGCTGCGTCTGGTCGCCGATGCGCCGGACGCGGTCCGGGAGCGGATCCACCAGCCGCCGCAGACCAACGAGGTCGGTCGGGCCGCAGCACTGTACGGCGGGCTGCTGCACCTGCCCTGGCGGCATCCGGTGCGGCTCTTCGAGGTCGGCTCGAGCGCCGGGCTGAACCTGCGGGCCGACCGGTTCGCCTACGTCACCAGCGACAGCGTGCTGGGCGACGTGGAGTCGCCGTTGCGGCTCCAGCCGGCGTGGGTTGAGGGGCCGGAGGACTGGCGGCCGCAGATCGTGGAGCGGCTCGGCTCCGACGTGGCCCCGGTAGACATCGGTACGACCGACGGCCGCACCACCCTCACGTCGTACGTGTGGCCGGACCAGCACGCCCGGCTCGAGCGGCTGCGCGCAGCGCTGGACGTGGCCGCGGCAGTGCCCGCGGAGGTGGTCGAGAGCGACGCGGTTGCCTTCGTCGGTGACCTCGAGACCGCACCGGGCAGGACGACCGTCCTCTGGCACTCGGTGATGCTGCAGTACCTGGCCTCCGAGGACCGCGCTGCCGTCATCGCGAGGATCGAGGAGATCGGAGCGGCAGCGACCGACGAGGCGCCGTTCGCCCACCTGAGCCTCGAGCCCTCCCGTCGTACGCCGGACGCGGACCACGAGTTCCTGGTCGTGCTGCAGACCTGGCCGGGCGGCGAGTCGCGCCTGCTCGGCAGCGCCGCGCCGCACGGGCTGCCGGTGGCCTGGGAGCGCGTCAGCTGAGCTTGCCGGGCCCCGTCATCAGGTTCATGACGTTGTCGGGCCCGGACAGCTCGCCCGAGATGAGGGAGTCGCGGACGTCGAGTGTGCCGAGGCCCGCGAGCCCGCACTTCTGGAACGCGGGGATCGTGAACGCGCTGGTCGCCGGGAAGGCCTGGAAGAGGTCGAACTTCGGCACCACGACCGGCGCGACGATCTCGCCACTGGTGCAGGTCGGCGACACCAGGTTGACCCCGGGGAGCAGGGCCGAGTAGAGCGCCGGGATCGCGATCCGGAAGTACGACGTGCCGCTCGCGCTGCCGTCGGCCTTGAGCTTGAGCACGGAGGGACGCGTCTCGACGATCCGCACGGTCGCGGTGGCGTCACCGACGGTCGGGATGTCGACGAGCTGGACCTTGCTGGTCACGTCGGGGACGGTCATCGAGCTGGTCACCGTGTCCCCCTCGAGCTCACCGGTGCTGTAGGCCCCGGCGGGGATCTCGAACGTCTTGTCCTGCTTCTTCAGGTAGGTCGTCCCGCTCACCGGCGAGGTGAACGTCAGGCCCGCGGCCAGGGCCGGGCCGCAGACGAGGAGCGGAAGGCAGGCAGCTGCCACCAGAGCGCTGCGGCGAAGGGTGTTGGACATGGAACGGACCTCCGGGGTCGGTGCTGGCGGGGCCGGCGTTCAGCCGACGGTGAGCGACTTGCTCAGGAAGCGCTGGGCGGTGTGCCGGGCGGTGTGCCGGGCGGTGTCGGGCGTGGTGGCCACGACGACCAGCGCGGCGAAGAAGTACGTGCGCGCACGCTGCTGGGTGCGGTGCAGCATGACGGGTCCTCCGTCTCTCGGTCGGTTACATACTTTTGGTATGTCCACGGTAGGGCGCTGGAGATGGCGCGCCAAAACGTCTCGACGTGATCTGGCTCTCGTGAAACGGTGGAGATGCCCGGAAAGAGACGCGAGTCACGGTGGGTCGCGGTGTGAAGCGGGTTCGGACAGGGGAGAAGCCATGGCTGCGAACGACGACCTCAAGGCGAAGATGCGTGAGGCCCTCGACCGCAAGAGGGCCAACGACACCGGGGTCGAGCAGGCCGACCACGACAAGGGGCACGCGGAGTCGCACGGCCCGGCGAGCACCAAGCGGGTGCACCGCCGCAAGTCCGGCTAGCGCTCGCTGCTAGGGGCTCCCTCAAGCACCCGGGTCGGGCTGAAAGCCCGCGCGAGCGGCCAGATCAGCAGGATGAGCACCATCGGCACGGCGAACCCGACGCGCAGGCTGTCGGCTCCGACCAGCCCGGTCATCACCGCCCCGAGCAGAGCGCCCACGTAGTTGAACTGGTTGAACCGGCCGATCAGAGCGTCGGCCCTCGCCTGTCGGGTTGCCGCATCGAGGTCGGGGCCGCCGGCGAGCTTGGCCGCAGCCGAGAAGCTCAGCGGCGCGATCACCGCGACGCTCGCACCGAGCAGCGTGAAACCGACGACCGCGATCGGCCAGGACTGCGCGGTCACGATCACCGCGAGCGAGGCGGCCGCACCCACCCCGCCGAGCCGTAGGACGCGCACGGCACCGTGCCGAGTCACCAGGGTGTCTCCGAGCAGCCGCATCGCGAGGGTGGCCAGGAGGTAGGGGAACGTCGCCAGCGGCACGAGCCGTTCGGGGGTCGCGAGGGGGCTGAAGCAGATGCCGGGCGGCAGAGGCACGCTACACGCGAGGCCGCGACGACACGCCGAACTCCGGAGCCACGGCCAGGGCGGGGACGCCCACCGCGATCGCGGCCAGCCCGAGCCGAAGGACGGTCGCGCTGTCGGTGCGCCGCGCCAGCCACTCCGCCACGAACGAGCCGACGCCGGCGAGGAGCACCATCATCAGGAGCAACCCGGACAGCTCAGGCTCGGAGAGGCTCCACTCGTCCTTCACGTCGGGAAGCCGCGTCGTGAGGCTGATGAACACCAGCCCCTGGACGAAGAACGCGCTCGCCGCAGCGAGGCGAAGTCGCCGGAGCTCGTCGGTCATGAGGAGGATGCTCCCACGGATCAGGACATTTGTCCTACAGCACGCCCCAGTCCACGAAGGCCTCGACCAGACCGGGGGAGCAGTCCAGGTCCCGCACCTCCTCGGCGGTGAACCAGCCGACGTCGTCCGCGTCGTCTCCGGCGACCACGTCGAGGGGCCCTTCGGGCGTGCAGAGGAAGTCGTAGATCACGTAGACCGAGCCGTCCGGCGCGTCGCGCTCGACGGTGCCGACGAGGTCGCCCACGACGACGGCGAGGCCGGTCTCCTCCAGCACCTCGCGCGCGCAGGCCTCGACGATCGTCTCGTCCTCCTCGACCCGTCCTCCGGGCACCGACCAGCAGCCGAGCGCCGGCTCCTTGCCTCGCTGGATGAGCAGCAGCCGTCCGTCGGGGGCGGTCACGACGCCGCCCACGCAGTCGACGACCTCGCGGTCGGGAGCGGGATCCATGAGGGCAGCCTATTGACCGCCCTTGCCGGGGCCCGTCACCGTGGACGGGTGAATCTCGCCGCGAGCTGCCCCCGGTGCGCCTCGCCGGTGACCGGTGACGGCGGCCGAGAGTGGTCCTGCCGTGACCACGGGCCGATCACGCCGTTGTGGCGGGCCCAGGACGCGTCGTACGACGCCTTCAGCGAGCACCTCGTCCTGTCCCGCCCGTTCCCGACGGTGCTGCCCTGGCCGCTCGGGCCCGGCTGGTCGGTCAGCGACTTCGGCTCCGTCGCGCGGCCCGGGACCGATGCGAGGGCGACGTTCACCTCATGCACCGGAACGACGGACCTCGACGGGGTCGTGGAGGTGGACGTGGTCGCCGAGGAGCCCGGCGTCGGTCTCGGTGCACGGTGCGCCGGCGTGAGCCGCACGGACCCCGGGGCGGACATCGGCGACGGACCCGCGCACGTCAAGCTCCATCTCGACGGCCGCCCCGTGGCGTTGTGGGCTCTTTCCACCAGTGACTGCGACGCCACCTTCGACCGCTCGGTGTTCGCCGGAGAGGCGCAGGGCAGGTGGCTGTGGCTGGTGCTGCGACCAGCCTCCGCAGCGCTGCTGCTCCATGACGACTGGACCCTCTCCGACGTCGCCGGGCTCGGGCCCCAGCTCGTCGACCTGCCCTTCATCGACGTTCCTCGCGCCTGGTGACGCTGGCGCGCCCGCGCCGACGACCCTGCGTGGTCCTTTGGACCTAAGGTTGGTGCCGATGCGCATCGACCTCCACACCCACAGCGACCGCTCAGACGGGACGATGAGCCCCACCGAGCTCGTCCGGCACGCTGCGACGGCGGGGATCGACGTCCTGGCGATCACCGACCACGACTGCTTCGAGGGGTGGGACGAGGCGGCGGAGGCGGCGGCGGAGGCGGGTGTGAGCCTGGTGCGCGGGATCGAGATCTCCTGCAGGTACGACGGGCAGAGCGTGCACCTGCTCGGCTACCTCCCGGACCCGACCTACCCGCCCCTCGTCAAGGAGCTGCAGCGCGTGCTGGACGGGCGCAACTCCCGGCTCCCGGCGATCCTGGAGAAGCTGCGGGGGCTCGGCATCGACATCGACGCGGCCGACGTACGCAAGGTGTCGCCGGACGCCGCCGCCTCGGGCCGTCCCCATGTCGCCGACGCCCTCGTCGAGCTCGGGGTGGTCCGCGACCGCGACGAGGCGTTCGCCCGCTTCCTGGGCCCACGCGGTCCGGCGTACGTCGATCGCTATGCCGCCGACCTGCCGTCGATGGTCGCGATGATGAGGGCCGCCGGGGGAGTCACCGTCGTCGCGCACCCGTGGGGCCGCTACCGCCACGACGCGCTGTCGCGGGAGGGGTTCGCGGCGCTCCGGGAGGCCGGACTGTCCGGCGTCGAGGTCGACCACCAGGACCACGACGAGACCACCCGCAAGGAGCTGCGTGACCTGGCTCGCGACCTCGACCTCGTGGTCACCGGCAGCAGCGACTTCCACGGCGCGGGCAAGGTCGGCCACGAGCTCGCGTGCAACACCACCGACCCGGACCAGTACGCCCGCCTCCTCGAGCTCGCCTCAGCGGCCTCGGATGCGGCCGGCCGGGCGACGCCCCAGGTGGTGCGGTGAACGACGTACTCAACGCGACGCTGCTCGCCGAGGTCTTCGTGACGCTGTTCGTGATCATGGACCCGCCCGGGACGATCCCGATCTTCCTCTCGCTGACCCGGGGCCGCTCCAACCGGACGATCCGGCGAGCAGCCTGGCAGGCGGTGGCGGTCAGCTTCGGGGTGATCGCCGCCTTCGCGTTCTTCGGGCAGGGGATCCTGCACTACCTGCACATCTCGCTGCCCGCACTCAAGTGCGCGGGTGGCCTCCTGCTGCTGCTCGTCGCGCTCGAGCTCCTCACCGGCAAGGAGGAGGCGCACAACCCCAACGCGGACGTGAACGTCGCCCTCGTCCCGCTCGGCACCCCGCTGCTGGCCGGCCCGGGCGCGATCGTGGCGACCATGGTGTTCTCCCAGCAGGTCGACGACCCGGCCGACTTCACCGCCGTCGCTCTGGGCGTTGTGGGGGTGCACATCTGCATCTGGCTCACGATGCGCTTCTCGGTCCCGATCCTGAAGCTGATCAAGGAGAGCGGCGTCGTCCTGGTCACCCGGATCGCCGGCCTGCTGCTCTCGGCGATCGCGGTGCAGATGATCGCCGACGCGGTCCGCGCCTTCATCGCCGACGGCTAGGGCACCGGGGGCAGTCGCCCCGACATGCCGAGACAGTTCCGTGGACCGTGCCTGGCGTGTCGCCTGAGGTCGTGCAGAATGGACCGCGATGAGCATCAAACTCGCGGTCGCCAACCAGAAGGGTGGAGTCGCCAAGACCACCACCGTCGCATCCCTGGGGGCTGCTCTGGCCGAGCAGGGCAAGAAGGTGCTCCTGGTCGACCTCGACCCGCAGGCCTGCCTCACCTTCTCCTTGGGCATCGACCCCGAGGACCTGGACATCTCCGTCCACCACGTCCTGACCAAGGGCCTGGACGCACGCGAGGCGATCATCGCGACTGAAGACGGTGTCGACCTGCTGCCGGCGACCATCGAGCTGGCGCGCGCCGAGGCAGACCTGCTGACCCGCACCGGCCGTGAGTTCGTGATCAAGGGCGCCCTCGAAGACACCGACTACGACTGGGTGATGCTCGACTGCCCGCCGTCCCTGGGTGTGCTCACCGTCGCCGCGCTGACCGCCGCCGACGGAGTGCTGGTGCCGCTGCAGTGCGAGACGCTCTCGCACCGCGGGGTCGGCCAGCTGCTCGACACCGTGCACGACGTACGCCGGTTCACCAACCGCGACCTCGAGGTCTGGGGCGTCCTGCCCACCCTGTACGACGGCCGCACCAACCACGCCCGGGCGGTCCTGGACAACATCTCCGAGGCCTACGACCTGGCCGTCATCGAGCCGCCGATCCCCAAGTCGATCCGCTTCGCCGAGGCACCCGCCGCCGGCCTCTCGATCCTGCGCACCACCCGGAACCATCGCGGCGCCGAGGCCTATCGCGAGGTGGCTCGCAACCTCGTCGCCAGGGCCGGCTGACCGAGGCGATGACCGCCCCCGTCGCTCGGCATCGGGCCCACCGGACGCCTCCACCTCGCAGTGGCAAGCGGGTGGCCCCACGCACGCGCCCGCGCTACGGCCGCATCGCCGCGTTCGCCGCGGCCTTCCTCGTCACGACGGTAGCCATCGGCGCCGGCGTCGGCCTCCTTCCCAGCGACGGCAGAGGCCCGGCCTACGCCGCCACCCGTTCCAACACCGGCACGCTCAGGCTCTCGGCGGTGACCGGGGAGGGCGTCGGTGCGTCCGCCCGCGTGACCGGGACGCTCGGCCAGCAGGAGCAGGACGCCGCGGTGGAGTCCACCGCCCTGCCAGCCGACAGCGGCACCGGCAGGCGCATCGTCTTCGACCAGTCCGACCAGCGGGTCTGGCTCGTCGAGGCCTCGGGCGTGGTCGCGCGGACCTACCCGGTCTCGGGGAGCGTGCTGCCCAACCTCGACCCGGGCACGTACTCCGTCTACTCCAAGTCGCGGTGGGCCGTCGGCATCCAGGACACCGGAGTCATGCAGTACATGGTCCGCTTCACCCGCGGCGACAACGCCGCCATCGGCTTCCACAGCATCCCGACCAAGAACGGCGAGCCGCTGCAGACCAAGGCTCAGCTCGGCACGGCGCAGTCACACGGCTGCATCCGACAGGACCTCCCCGACGCGATCGCCCTGTGGGAGTTCGCGCCGGAGGGGACCAAGGTGGTTGTGAGGGCCTGACCGGGTCGGGCGCGTCCAGGGATCACCACGGTCCCGTGGGGATCCACCCCTTCCCACGATGGGCTCACCATGGGAAGGGCATGCTCACCACGGGACCGTGGTGAACCTGAGGCGCCTGCTACTCGGCCGCCGCCGCCGTAGGCTTGCCGCCGCGCGACCGGTTGCGGCTGCGGCTGCGCTTGCGGGGAGCCCCGTCGGCCTTCGCCTCCGGAGCGGTGGCGGCAGCAGCGCCCTCGCCGGCGACCGGCTTGCCGCCCCGCGACCGGGTGCGGTTGCGGTCACGGTTGCGCGGCGCGCGCTCGCGCTGCGGCTGGTCACCCGAACGCTCCTTGTCGACCTTCTCGACCGGCTTCGGGTCGACGATGCGGCCCTTGGTGCCGGGCTCGATGCCCTGGTCGTGGAGGAGGTGGTCGGACGTGGAGTAGGTCTCCTGCGGCTCGTCGAACGGCAGCCCGAGAGTCTTGTTGATCACCTTCCAGCGGGTGACGTCGGCCCAGTCGACGAAGGTGATCGCGATGCCCGTTGCCCCGGCGCGACCCGTGCGGCCGATCCGGTGCACGTAGGTGTTGTCGTCCTCGGGGCACGAGTAGTTGATGACATGGGTGACGTCCTGGACGTCGATGCCACGGGCGGCGACGTCGGTCGCGACCAGCACCCGCACCTTGCCCTCACGGAACCGCTTCAGCGCCTTCTCGCGAGCGACCTGGGCCATGTCGCCGTGCAGCGGCGAGGCCGGGAAGCCACGTTCGATCAGGTCCTCGGCAACCCGTTGGGCGGCCCGCTTGGTCTTGGTGAAGACGATCGTCAGGCCGGAGTTCTCCGACTGGAGCACCCGGCCGATGATCTCGGGCTTGTCCAGGTCGTGCACCTGGTAGATGAACTGCGCGGTGGCGGGGACCATGCTGGTGTCCGCTGCGGACTCGGCCCGGATGTTCATCGGGTGCCGCATGTGGGTGCGGGCCAGCGCGACGATCGCGCCCGGCATGGTGGCCGAGAACAGCATCGTCTGACGGGTCTCCGGCGTCTTGGCCAGGAGCCTCTCGACGTCGGGCAGGAAGCCCAGGTCGAGCATCTCGTCGGCCTCGTCGAGCACCAGGCACTTGACGTGGGAGAGGTCCAGGGCCTTCCGGTTCATCAGGTCGATGAGCCGGCCCGGGGTGCCGACGACGACGTCGACTCCGGTCTCGAGGGCGTCGAGCTGGCCGTCATACGGGACGCCGCCGTAGACCGTGAGCACGCGTGTGCCCCGGTCCTGCGCTGCGAGGGTGAGGTCGCCGGAGACCTGGAGCGCGAGCTCGCGGGTCGGGGCGACGACGAGTGCCTGCGGCTTGCCCGGCGCGGCGAGGTCTTGGTAGTCGGTGTCGTGCGGGGCCACGGTGCGCTGGAGCAGCGGGATGCCGAAGGCGAGGGTCTTGCCGGTGCCCGTGCGGGCCTGGCCGATGAGGTCGGTGCCCATCAGAGCGACCGAGAGGGTCATCTCCTGGATGGGGAAGGGAGTGGTGATGCCGGCGCGCTCGAGGGCGTCGGCGATCTCGGGGAGCACCCCGAGTTCTCTGAACGTGGTCAGGATCTTGCCTGTTCTATCGATGATTGTCCGTCTCATCCTACCGGCTGGAGCGTGGGTAGTCTGACGCCATGAGCGAGGCACCCGCCCCCGAGCCCACCGCCGACGCCGCCCTCGACGCATCGGTGGCGATGAACGACCCGGCCTACGTCGCAGCCGTCATCGACTTCCTGGGAGTGATCGCCTACGGCGAGATCGCGGCGTTCGAGAGGCTCGCCGAGGACTCCCGCCTCGCCCCGTGCCTGGAGGACAAGGCCGCGCTCGCCGGCATGGCTGCCACCGAGTTCGGACACTTCCGCCGGGTCAGCGCCCGGCTCAAGGAGCTCGGCGCCGACCCGATCGAGGCCATGCAGGAGTTCGTCCCGGTGCTCGACGGCTTCCACGAGCGCACCGCACCCTCGGACTGGTACGAGTCGCTGATCAAGGCGTACGTCGGTGAGGGGCTGGTCGCCGACTTCTACCGCGAGATCGCCGCGTTCCTCGACGTCGACACCCGCACCCTGATCCTGGAGAGCCTGGAGGACGCTACGCAGGCCTCGTTCGCCGTCGACCGCATCCGCGACGGCATCGAGGCCGACCCGCGGCTGGGCGGGCGCCTGGCCCTGTTCGGCCGGCGGCTGATGGGGGAGGCGCTGTCACAGGCGCAGCGGGTCGCCGCCGATCGCGACGCCCTCACCGCGCTGATCGCGGGGGGCGTGGACCGGCCCGGCATGGACCTCGCGGCGATCGGCCGCCTGTTCAGCCGGCTGACCGAGAACCACACCGCGCGCATGGAGAAGCTCGGACTGCACGCCTAAGGCGTCAGACCTTCGTCTTGGACCGGCCCGTGACGCCGGCGGCGAGGACGACCAGGATCGCGGCGACCACGACCTGCCAGAGGTGGCGCCACCAGTCGATGCGCGGAGTGTCGGCGTCGAAGTTGAACACGTCGACGTAGAGCCAGTTGCCCAGGAAGATGCCGCCGACGCCGCAGGCCAGCGTGAGCCACAGCGGGATCTTGTCCCGGTTGCCCGGCGCGAACGCCTTGCCGAGGAAGCCGATGATCAGGCCGCCAATGATGACCCCGATGATCTCACCAATGCCCATGGCCCCGATGATGCTCGCTTGCCGCCCGAAATGCGAGGAACGCGGCCGTCGGGACGCCTACGAGCGGAAGCCGACCTGACCGACCGACGGCGTGCCGATCTCGATGAAGGCGAGCTTGTCGGTGGGCACGAGCACCTTGCGGCCCTTGGTGTCGGTGAGGCTGAGCACGGGTGAGGACCCGCTGAGCGCCGCCTCCACCGTCTTCTCGAGCTCCGCGCTGTCCAGGTCGGTCTCGACGACGAGCTCTCTGGCGACGTGCTGGACGCCGATCTTGACCTCCATGTGGAGGGCCTCCTTCAGTGCGGGCTGCGAGTGGTGAGTCTGAGGCCGAGGATAGTCAGGCCCCGCAACCGGCTCTCAGGCCCGGTCCTCCGTACGGTCGCCGGGCAGGTGCTCCTCGGTCAGCGGGAAGCTGCCGATGCCACGCCAGGCCAGGCCGGCAACCAGGCCGGCGGCAGTGCCGAGCTCGAGCTCGCCATCGCTGTCGACCCAGTAGCGCGCCGAGACCTGTGCCATGCCGACCAGGGACACCGCGAGGAGCTGGGAGGCCTCGTCGGGCAGGCCGGTGTCGCCGTGGATGACCTTGGCGATCTCGTTGGCGCACTGGCGCGTCACCCGGTCGACCTGCTCGCGGACGGCGGGCTCACTGGTGAGGTCGGACTCGAAGACGAGGCGGAACGCGCCGTCGGCGTTGGCGACGTAGTCGTAGAACACCTTCATCGCGGCCTGGACGCGCAGCTTGTTGTCCTGCGTCGAGGCCAGCGCCACGCGGCAGTTCTCGATGATCTCGTCGCACGACTGCTCCAGCAGGCCGAGGTAGAGCTCGAGCTTGCCGGGGAAGTGCTGGTAGAGCACGGGCTTGGAGACCCCGGCACGCTCGGCGATGTCGTCCATGGCCGCCGCGTGGTAGCCCTGGGCGACGAAGACCTCCCGAGCGGAGTCGAGGAGCTGGGCGCGGCGCGCTGTGCGCGGCATGCGTCCACCGCGCGGACGTTGGTCGTGCATCGTCGTCAACTCGGCCCTCTCGGTGGTGCCACTGGGCTTCGGCGTCAGTGCCGCTGGCGGGTGCCAGCTGATGCCTCAGAGCCTACTCCTGGGTAGCCTGGAGATGCCGGACCGGTCCGTCCTTCGGCGTGAGCCGCGTCTCAGCCGCCGATCTCCCAGGCGTGGCACGGTGCCTGATCGGGAACCTATGCCCGACTCGTGGCGAATGACCCAAACGGGCGGTTGCAATAGTAGTGCGGATTCTGGACACTGACCTTGGGGTAATTCAAGTATCGAGGCTCAGGCCACGCGCCTTCGGGTGGGGGTTCGACAAGCGATCGCGGTAGCGGTCGTGCTCCCGGGGGTGTGCGGGTAGGGGCTTCCCAGCGTTTTGGGGTGGGCTAAGTGAACGCGTTCTCGCGCTTGTCAAGAAGTGCCGCTGCGGCGGTTGCCGGCGTTGCCGGTGCAGTCGTCCTCTCGGGCGGCCTGGTGGTCATGACCGCCGGTGGGGCCTCGGCCTCGCCTGGTGTCGTGGCCGCGACGGTGACCGCCACGGCCACGGTGACTGACGCGGCGACCACGCCGCCAGCCACGACACCGCCGGTGACCACACCGCCGGTGACGACACCGCCGGTGACCACGCCGCCGGTGACTACGCCGCCGACTCTTCCGCCCACGCCGACCCGCACGGTGTCGCCGTCGGAGAAGCCGTGCTGCCCGGTGTCGCCGAGCGTCAAGGGCAGTGAGTCCACTCGACCGCTCCCGACCGAGGTCGCCGCCGGCATCGACGGCACCAGCGGCAACGGCTCGTCCGGCTCCGCGTGGGGCCTGGGGCTGGTCGGCGGTGGCCTGGCTCTGCTTCTCGGCGCGGTCGGCCTCCTGTCGACGCGTCGGACCCGCGGTGCGCACGAGCACTGACCGGCACACTCCCTCTGGCCTGACCCGTGGGCTGCTGGCGGCGCTGTTGGCCGTGTGCGGGATCGGGCTCGTCCTCGTGGGCAACGTCGTGGTCACGGGGGGTGGCGCGGACGCCGCATCGACGGCCGGCCCTGCCCGCACGGGTGAGCCCACCAGCGAGCCGGCAGAGCTGCCCGGCTTCCAGCCGTCCGAGCCGCTGACGAGCATGTCCGAGGCTCCTCCCGCACCACACCCGGCCCGGGGGAGGCCCTCGGAGCTCTCGGTGCCGAGGCTCTCGATCCGGGCCAACATCCAGGGCATCCGGGTTTCCGGAGGAGTTCTCGAGCCGCCGTCCGACCCCGGCCAGGTCGGCTGGGACGTCGCCAGCGCGCTGCCCGGGTCGGTTCAAGGCACGACGGTCGTCACCGGCCACACCGTGCACACAGGTGGCGGGGCGCTGGACGACATCGCTGAGCTGCGCCAGGGCGACCAGCTCTGGGTCCGCACCAACCGTGGCCGCATCGCCTACTCCGTCGTGGGCATCACCAAGCTCTCCAAGGACGCGATGGTGCGCCGCATCCCGCAGGTGTTCCGCGCCGAGTCCCCGGGTCGGCTTGTGCTCATCACGTGCACGGACTGGAACGGCGTGGAGTACCTCGGCAACACCGTGGTCTTCGCCCGCCCCGTCGAGTCCTCCGCATCCTGAGACCCGCGACCCGGCGTACGACGAGGGCGGGGAACAATGGACGGGTCGTCCGATGTTGTGCGGATGAAACCCCGAACTTGTACTCGTAGGAGAGACCGTGTCCCTTCCCGCGCTGGTGGAGCCCGCAGCGGAGCTGACCATCGACGAGGTGCGCCGCTACAGCCGGCACCTCATCATCCCCGACGTCGGCATGGCCGGTCAGAAGCGCCTGAAGAACGCCAAGGTCCTGGTCATCGGCGCCGGCGGGCTGGGCAGCCCCGCGCTGCTCTACCTGGCCGCGGCGGGTGTCGGCACCCTCGGCATCGCCGAGTTCGACGAGGTCGACGAGTCCAACCTGCAGCGCCAGATCATCCACGGCCAGAGCGACATCGGGAAGTCCAAGGCCGTCTCGGCCAAGGAGTCGATCGCCGAGACCAACCCGCTGGTCAAGGTCGTGGTGCACGAGGAGCGCCTGGACAACGACAACGTGCTCGGCATCTTCGAGCAGTACGACCTGATCGTCGACGGCACCGACAACTTCGCGACCCGCTACATGGTCAACGACGCGGCGTTCTTCCTCAACAAGCCCTACGTGTGGGGCTCGATCTACCGCTTCGACGGCCAGGCCAGCGTGTTCTGGCCGACGCTGTCCATCGACGGCCAGAGCGCGGACGCCCCGTGCTACCGCTGCCTCTACCCCGAGCCGCCGCCGCCGGGCATGGTGCCGTCGTGCGCCGAGGGCGGCGTGCTGGGCGTGCTGTGCGCGAGCATCGGGTCGATCCAGGTCAACGAGGCCATCAAGCTCCTCGCCGGCATCGGTGAGCCGCTGGTCGGCAAGCTGATGATCTACGACGCCCTGGAGATGGAGTACCGCAAGCTCAGGGTGCGCAAGGACCCCAACTGCGCGCTGTGCGGTGACAACCCGACCGTCACCGGGCTCATCGACTACGAGAGCTTCTGCGGTGCGATCTCGGAGGAGGCTGCCGACGCGGCCGCCGGCTCCACGATCTCGGTGCAGCAGCTCGAGCACATGCTCAAGGAGCGCGAGAACGGCGAGCGCGACTTCGTGCTGGTCGACGTGCGCGAGTCGGTCGAGTACGACATCAACAAGGTGCCGGGCTCGGTCCTGATCCCCAAGGGCGACTTCCTCAACGGGTCGGCGCTCGAGCAGCTGCCGAGCGACAAGCAGGTCGTCATGTACTGCAAGACCGGTGTGCGGTCGGCCGAGACGCTCGCGATCGTCAAGGGTGCCGGCTACGCCGACGCCGTGCATGTCGGTGGTGGCGTGGTGGCATGGGTCAACCAGATCGACCCGTCGCAGCCGTCGTACTGACCGGACGACTGGTCTGATCCGGAGAAATGTGCGCGTTTCTGCGTAACCTCTCCGGGGGATCTTCAGTTTGCGGAGGGACACATCCTCTCTCGGAAGGTTCCAAGATGCAGTCAACTCGGACGGGCCGGCTCCTGACCGGCCTCGCGGCGGCGGTCCTCGGCGTCGCGGGTCTCGCAGCCACCACTTCCACTGCCGAAGCGGCCCCAGCCTGGGCGCCTGCGGCCACCGCCGCCATCACCCCGGGCGTCCAGACCAACACGTCCGGGTCGGGTCAGTGCACTGCCAACTTCGTCTTCACCGACGCGGCCGGCAACGTGTACGTCGGTCAGGCGGCACACTGCTCGGGCACCGGTGCAGCGACCGACACCAACGGCTGCGACGCGGGCACCCTGCCCCTCGGGACCGCCGTGACGTTCAACCGCGGAGGCAGTCTGGTCGACGCCGGCACGCAGGTCGGCACGGGCACCCTGGCGTACTCGTCGTGGAACACCATGCAGTCGCGAGGCGAGACCGACGCCAACACCTGCGCCTACAACGACTTCGGGCTGGTCAAGGTGAGCGCGGCCGACGTGGCCAAGGTGAACCCCTCCGTCCCGTTCTGGGGCGGACCCGTCGGCATCAACACCACCGGCACCGCCGCGGGTGACCGCGTCTACAGCTACGGCAACTCCGGGCTGCGCTTCGGCCTCGAGCAGCTCTCGCCGAAGACCGGCATCAGCCTCGGCCAGGACTCCGCGGACGGCGGCTGGACGCACCCGCTCTACACGCTGACCCCCGGGGTCCCCGGTGACTCCGGCAGCGCCTTCCTCGACGGTCAGGGCCGCGCGGTCGGCACGCTGTCGACCCTCGGGCTCGCGCCGCTGCCGCTGTCGAACAACATCGGCGACCTCGCCCACGAGCTGGCCTACGCGAAGGCCTACTCGGGCATCGTCGGCCTGGAGCTGGTGACGGGCACCGAGCCGTTCAGCCCCATCCTGTAAGGGCTCTGAGGGCTGTAGCAAGATTGCGGCGTGGACCGCGAGGAGTACGTCGAGCAGGTGCTCGCCATCGTCGAACGTATTCCTCGCGGTCGCGCCACCACCTACGGCGCGATCGGCGACCTGGTCGGGATCGGTCCTCGGCTGGTCGGCAACGTGATGGCGAACTTCGGCGGACCGGTGCCCTGGTGGCGGGTCGTCCGCGCCGACGGCAGCCTGCCTCCCTCGCACGACGACGAGGCGCGCGCGGCGTACCTCGACGAGGGGACCCCGCTCAGGCCTAGCGGGAGGGTGGCGTTCCCGGCGGCGTACTGGCAGCCCGAGCCCGCGACCGCTGCGCCAGCTCGGCGAGCGCGGCGGGGAAGATCTCGGCCGGAGGCGTGACCAGACCCGCGCCGACCTGACCGACCCCCGCGACCTTGCCGGCCATGCCGGTGTTGATCTGCGGCAGGATGCCCGTGCGGCACACGGCGGCGACGTCGATGCCCGTCGGCGCTCCGGCGAACTCGAGCACCGGGATCGTCCAGCGGGGGCTCTCCGCCAGCGTGATCTCGTGCATGCGGCGGGTCGTGGCCAGGGCGTCGGGCACGCTGCCCCCGACGAACCTCACGATCGCCGGTGCGGTGGCCATGGAGAAGCCGCCCAGCCCCGCGGTCTCGGTGATCGCCGAGTCGCCGATGTCGGGGTTGGCGTCGTCGGGGCCGTAGTCGCCCAGGTAGAGCCCGTCGGGCACCTGCGCCGGCCCGGTGAACCACTGGTCGCCCGTGCCCGAGACCTGGATGCCGAAGTCGGTGCCGTTGCGGGCCATCGCGACCACCATCGTCGAGCCCTCGATGTCGCGGGCGGTGTCGAGCATGAGCTTGCACGCGGGCATCGCGAGGTTGAGGAAGAAGTGGTCGTTGCCGCCGATGAAGCGCAGCGCCTCGGCGACGTCGTAGGCTCGGCCGCCGACCATGGCCGGGGCCAGGTCGCGCAGCAGCATCAGGGTGCCGGCTCGGTTGCGGTTGTGCGCCTCGTCGCCCATCTGCAGCATCTGCGTCAGGATGCCGCAGACGTCGACCGGGCCGGTGTCGCGCACCGCGTCGGCCAGTAGGGGCCCGAGAACGTCGGCCATCCAGCGCAGCCGGTCGAGCACGTCGGGGGAGTAGGCGCCGTAGCGCAGCACCTTGCCGAGCCCTTCGTTGAGCGTGCAGCTGGTGCGGTGACCGGTCGCGGGGTCCTCGAGGACCCACATCCACATGCTCGGTGAGACGACGCCCGCCATCGGCCCGACCGCGCCGCGGTGGTGGCAGGGCTCGAACGTCACGGAACCGCCCTCGAACAGGACCGCGGCGTCGTCCGGTGACTCGACCAGGCCCTCGAAGGCGGCCGCTCCCATCAGTGCGCCGCGGAGGGGGCCGCTGGTGCGCTCCCACTCGATCGGGGGACCGGCGTGCAGGAACTCGCCTCGCTCCAGGCCCAGCACCTCGGAGGCGGGGGCGACGTCGACCAGCATCGCCTGGACCGCGAGCGCGGCCGCCACCGCCCGCTTGTTGGCACCGGCGCGCAGCGAGTCGGTAGCCAGGGTGGCGAGATCGTCCTGCGTGCCGGCCATCGGCGGCTTCCAGTCGACCCGCGAGACCTCGACGGCCTGGCCCTCCAGCGAGTCAGCGAGGTGTGAGGTCCCGACCGTCACCACGCCCATGAGACCAGCTCCGCGGCTCGGCGAGCGGCGCGGGCGTTGGACAGATGGACCTCGGCTCCGGCCTCGGCCAGTGCCGTCGCCTGCCGCTCGAGGCCGTCGGCGGCCGTGCCGACGCAGCTGACCACGACAGGCACTTTGGCCTTGGCCACCACGGGCACGAGGCGGGCAGAAGGGTCCGGCTCGGCGCCGTGCCCGAGCACGACGTCGAGCATGACGACGCCCGTGCGGTCGTCGGCGAGCACCCGCTCGAGGTGCTCGAGCCGCAACGTCGGGTCGATCATCGGGTGCGCCCGACCCTGGGTGTAGTCGTCGTCGCCGAAGTCGACCATCGCGTGCCCGTCGCCGGCGAGGTCGCCGCTCATCGGACCGAGCACGTCCGCGACCACCAGCGCCGCCTCGCTCCGCAGCGTGCCGCCGGCGAAGAGCCCGCGCAGCAGGCCCTCTCCCGGTGTGGCCTGCCCCCATTGAGGCCACACCGGGTCCCCTCGTCCCAGAGCTGCGAGCAACGACTCGGCGGATGCTGTCAGGTCGGGCTCGCCCGGACCCAGCAGCGCGAAGTGCGTCGGAGTCCCCAAGGAGAGTGCGCGAAGCTCGGCTGCGACCTCCGGCGCCGGCGGCTTGGAGACCACCACGATGCGCTCGACGGCCGGGTCGGCGTCGAGCCGGCGCAGCGCCTCACGCGTGGCGAGGCCTCCCACCTCCGCGGAGAGGTCGCGGCCGCCCACCCCCAGGGCGGCCGCGACCCCGACCCCCACGGAGTCGAGAAGGCAGAGGAGCTGCTGGCAGCCGGTGCCGGAAGCGGCGACGATGCCGACCGGACCAGGACGTACGACGTTGGCGAACCCGAGCCCGACGCCACCGACCACGGCGGTGCCGCAGTCGGGACCCATCACGAGCACCCCGCGGGAGGCGGCGGCCTGCTTGAGCGCCACCTCCTGCTCGAGCGGGACGTTGTCGCTGAACACCATCACGTCGCATCCGGCGTCGACGGCGTCCATGGCCTCCACGACGGCGCTCGCGCCGGGCACCGAGACCAGCACGAGCTCACCGCCGTCACGTAGTGCTGTCCTCGTCGTACGCGGCAGGGCGACCGATCCGGCCGCCACCTGCCGTCGTGACGAGAGTGCTTCTCCCACGGCCGCGAGCACTCCCGGGAGATGCTCGTCGGACGTGAGGTCAAGCGCGACGACCAGGTCGTTGGGCGTCGCGTCGGGGACCTCGAAGCCGAGGCCCGAGAGGACCTCGAGGTTGAGCGGGGTGGCCATCGCCACTTGGGCCAGACGTACGCCGGGGAGCGCCGCCGTGTCACGGCTGACCTGGAGGAGGGCGACCGAGTCGGCATAAGCGCCACGGCGCACCTCGACGTGGATCATGCGCTCGCCAGACCCATGCCGAGGGCCAGGCCGAGCCCGGAGGTGTGGCCGACCGCGAGCAGCGGAGAGAGGCTGCTGCGGGCGCTGAGCACCTCGCGGAACTGCGGGATCACCTCGCCGCGGGCGGCGCAGGCGAGCAGGGTCGCGGAGAGGGTCGTGGTGCGGGTCGGGGCCAGCCTGGCCACCTCGCCGGCCACCGGCTCGACCGGCCGGCCGAGCGCCACGCGGGTCGCGAGCCAGCCGCACAGCACGTCGTCGCCGAGCGGCGTCAGTCCGCTGCCCCGGCCGAGCAGCAGCCCGACGGCGCGCTGGTCGCCCTGCGCAAGCAGCTGCAGAGCGGCCGCGGGGAGCTCGTCGGTGGCGACGTCCGAGTCGGGCAGCGCGTCGACGGCGGCCACCCGCGCGTCGAAGATGCGGGTCACCCGCACCTCTAGGTCGCCGAGCAGCATGCGTCCGCGGCCGAGGGTGGCCTGAGCCGGCGCGGGGTCGAGCGTGTCCAGCAGCGTGCGGATGCCGCACGGCACTCCGACCGCGCTGCGGGAGAGGAGCGCCAGGCAGGTGCCACCGTCGTCGACGTACACCGCGTCGGGGCCGGCGTGGACGACGCGGGCGGTGCGCTCCGGGCCGCCGAGCCGGTCGTGCACCCATGAGGTCGCAGCGCCGCTGACTTGGGTCAGGAGGATTACTGGCGAACTCACGACACGCACGCTATGTGCTCGGGTACGGTCTGAGGGATGGTAAGCATTGCCAATGCTGGGCCAAGGGAGGCGCAAGAGTTGATAACAGACGCGGACGCGGTCCACGTCGTCGAGGTGCTCCAGCGCATCGACGCACTGCACACCGCCCTGTCACAGATCGTTCTGGAGGGCGGTGACCTGGCCGGCATCGCCGCCGAGACGGCGCGCGTGCTCGATGTCGGGGTGCTGGTCACCTCGACCGACGGTCGAGAGCGCGCGGCTGCGGTCGACGACGACCTCCGGCGCCAGCTGGTCGAGGCCGGGCTCTTCGACGACACCGGCCGGTTCCGGGTCGAGCAGGCGCAACGGGCGCCGGTGCGCTTCGGGGAGGGCGAGGTCCGCACGTTCCGCGTGGCCGGTGCCGGGGTGGACCTGGCGCGGCTGGTGGCCGTGAGCCCGGCGCGCCCCGTGTCCGCCGACGACGCGCACGCGCTCGAGCGGGCGGCCACCGTCGCTGCCCTGGTGGTGACGCGGCAGGCCGCCGTGTCGGCCATCGAGAACAAGTACCAGGGCGACTTCCTGCGCGACGTGTTCCTCGGACGCGCCGGCGACCGTGCGTTCGTCGTCGAGCACGCCGCGACGTTCGGCTGGGACCTGGACCGGCCCATGGTCGTGGTCACGGCGGAGCTGGACCCCACCGAGGACGTCGTGTCAGGCCGTGTACGCCGGGAGTGGCAGGAGCGGTTCGCCGCTGCCTGGCGGCAGGTGTGTGCTGCCCACGACCGGTCCATCGCGTCGGTGGACTTCTCCACCGAGGTGGTCAGCCTGGTGCCCGCCGCGGACGACCTGCGGGGTGAGGTCGCGCGCCTGGTGAGCAAGGTCGCCGGTGACCGCGGCGGCGGCCGGCGTCCGTTCTCCTGCGGCATCAGCCGGGTCGCGAGCCTCGACGACCTGCCAGCGGCATACTCCCAGGCGCGGCGTGCCACGACCGTGGGCCGCCGGGTCAACGGGCCGAAGAACGCCACCTGGTTCGACGACCTGGGGCTGCACCGGCTGCTCGCCCTCGTGCCTGACGGTGCGGAGCTGGTCGAGTTCGCCCACGACGTGCTGGGGGAGCTCGCCGAGGACACCACCGACGCGTCGGACCTGCGCACGACTCTGCAGGTGCTGCTCGACACCAACCTCAACGTCGCCGAGGCGGCGCGGCTGCAGTTCTTCCACTACAACACGATGCGCTACCGGGTCTCCAAGCTGGAGCGGCTGCTCGGGCCGTTCACGAGCGACCCGAACCTCCGACTCAACGTCGCGGTCGCCCTCCAGGTCCTGGAGATGCGCGGCTGAGCCCACGCAACCTGTGCCAGCCCCACGGGGGGTCGCTTGGCAGATCTCGCCGGTGTGGCGTTGCAGGTGCGGGAATAGCGTCGGGCCATCCTGGGGGGACCGACTCGTGAGGAGGGCGCCATGTCCATGTTCAAGTGGGAAGTCGTTCACGAAGGCAAGACACCCCCTCCCGGTGAGGCCGTCGCCCCCGACGAGCGCCTGTCCTGGGGACGCACGGTGGGCTTCGGAGCCCAGCACGTGGTCGCGATGTTCGGCGCGACCTTCGTCTTCCCGATCGTCATGGGGCTGAACCCGAACCTCGCGATCATGATGAGCGGCATCGCCACGATCTGCTTCCTGCTGATCGTGAAGAACAAGGTGCCCAGCTACCTGGGCACCTCCGCCTCGTTCGTCGGCGGTGCCAGCGCGATCTACGCCCAGAACGGCGGGCCGGAGGATGTCACCGGCGCGATCCTCGTCGCCGGTGCCGTGTTGGCGTTGGTCGGTCTCGTCATCCACTACCTCGGCACCGACATCGTCAACGCCGTGCTGCCCCCGGTCGTGACCGGAGCCGTGGTGATGCTGATCGGGTTCAACCTGGCGCCAGTCGCGACCAACGTGTACATGCCGGCGGACCCCTGGATCGCGCTGATCACGATGGCCGCGGTGATCGTCATCGCTGTTGGCGTGCGCGGATTCCTGGGTCGGATCGCGATCTTCATGGGGCTCATCTTCGGCTACCTGGTCTCCTGGATTGCTGACTTGCTCTTCGACAAGACATCCCTTCCACTGCCGTCGAGCGCGGACCCAGGCCCGCACTGGCGGGTCGACTGGAGCACGGTGAAGTCCGAGTCCTGGTTGGGTTTCCCGGACCAGACTCAGGACGGGCTCGTCGGCAACCAGGCATTGGCCAACAACCTGGGAGCAGTCGGCTGGCACCTGCCGAGCATCTCGATCACGTTCGTGCTGCTCGTGCTCCCTGCGGTAATCGCGCTCGTCGCCGAGAACGTCGGGCACGTCAAAGCCGTGGCCGAGATGACCAAGCGCGACCTCGACCCGGTCATGGGCCGAGCGGTCGGCGCCGACGGTGTGGGCACGATGGTCACCTCCTTCGTGGGTGGCTCGCCCACTACGACGTACGCCGAGAACATCGGGGTCATGGCGGCTACCCGCGTGTACTCCACAGCGGCGTACTACGTCGCTGCCGTCGTGGCGATCCTGCTCGGCCTGGTGCCGAAGTTCGGAGCATTGGTCAACGCGACGCCGCCAGCTGTCCTCGGCGGGATCACGCTGGTGCTCTACGGCATGATCGGCCTGCTCGGCGCGAAGATCTGGAAGGAGAACGACGTCGACTTCGCCGATCCGGTCAACCTCGTCCCGACGGCGGCTGGCCTGATCATGGGCATCGGACTCGGCACCAGTGGCTTCTTCGAGATCACCGACGACTTCACGCTCGGCGGCATCGCGATGGGAACCTTGATCATCGTGATCGGCTATCACCTCGCGCGCGCCATCGCTGGGCGGGGAAACCAAGAAGGCGCCATCATGGCTGTGGGTCAACCGGGCGCCCATGAGGAGCCGCACGTCAAACCGCAAGGGGAGTAGCAAGCTTGAAGCCGGCACCCTTCTCGTTCGTCCGCCCCACCTCCCTCGCCGAGGCGCTGGAGGCCCTGGCGGCGGACGCCAACGCGAAGGTGCTGGCCGGCGGCCAGTCGCTGATTCCGCTGCTGTCGATGCGGCTCGCCGCTCCGAGCACGCTGGTGGACATCAACGCGCTCGGGCTGTCCGACATCACGGTCTCGAACGAGGGCGTCCGGATCGGTGCGCTGGTCCGGCACGCCGCGCTCGAGCGGTCGGCCGAGGCCGCGGAGGTGCTGCCGCTGCTCGGCCGGGCGCTGCGCCTGGTCGCGCACCCGACGATCCGCAACCGCGGTACGACGGTCGGCTCGATCGTGCACGCGGACGCCTCCGCCGAGATGCCGGCCGTGCTCGCTCTCCTGGGCGGCTCGGTGACGGTCGCGTCGACCGGGGGCACCCGCACGATCCCCGCCGCTGAGCTGTTCGCCGGGCCCATGGAGTCGACAGTGAAGCACGACGAGATCGCGACCGAGGCGTTCTTCCCGGCGCTGCCCGCCGGCACGGGGGTCGCCGTCGACGAGGTGGCGCGCCGGCACGGCGACTACGCGCTCTGCGGGGTCGCCGCCGCGGTGACGTTGCAGGACGGCGAGGTCACGAGTGCGCGCGCGTCGTACCTCTCGGTGTGTGAGGTGCCCACCGTCGTCGACCTGACCGGCGTGCCTTTCGAGGACGCCGGGGAGCAGGCGCTCGCCTCGCTCGACCCGGCCGCCGACATCCACGCCACCGCGGCCTATCGCGCCCAGCTGGTCCGGGTGCTCACCCGGCGCGTCCTGCAGGCGGCCTACGACGAGGCGGTCGCATGAAGCTGCGGCTGCACGTCAACGGTGCCACCCACGACCTCGACGTCGAGCCGCGACGCCTGCTCAGCGACGCGCTGCGTCACGACCTCGGGCTCACCGGCACCCATGTCGGCTGCGAGCACGGTGTGTGCGGCGCGTGCACGGTCCTGGTCGACGGCCGGCCGATGCGCTCGTGCCTGATGCTGGCCGCGTCCGCGGAGGACTACGAGATCACCACCGTCGAGGGCCTGGCCGAGGACGGCCAGCTGAGCAAGGTGCAGCAGGCGTTCCGTGAGTGTCACGGCCTGCAGTGCGGCTTCTGCACGCCCGGCTTCCTGACCACGATCACGGCCGGGCTGCGCGAGAACCCCTCGCCCACACGCGACGAGGCGCGGGACATGATCGCCGGCAACCTCTGCCGCTGCACGGGCTACCAGAACATCGTCGCCGCCGTGCTGAAGGCGGCCGACTCATGACCGCCACACGCTGGTCGAGCAGCGAAGCGAAGCGAGCGTCCGTCGAGACCAACCAAGGTGAGGTGCCCGCTCACGTTGGCACGCAGGTTCCGGTGAACGGGTCTCGACGGACGTTCGCTCTGCTCGGCCACCGAGGGTTGCGATGACCACCAAGCTGTTCGGGGAGAAGGTCCGCCGGGTTGAGGACGACCGGCTGCTGCGTGGGCTGGGCCGCTATGTCGACGACCTGATGCCGGGCGCGCTGGAGATGGCTGTGCTGCGCAGTCCCCACGCCCATGCCCGCATCGTCGACATCGACGTCTCCGCGGTGCTCGAGGTCGAGGGCGTCCACGCGGTCTACACCTACGACGACCTCGAAGGCCCGATGGCGCTGCCGCTGCCGCTGCTCATCCCGCACCCCGCGCTGACCCATGGCCGCACGCAGCACGCCCTCGCCAAGGACGAGGTGAACTATGTCGGGGAGGCGATCGCCTGCGTGGTGGCCACCGACCGCTACGTCGCGGAGGACGCCGTTGCCCGCATCCAGGTGACCTACGACTTCCTGCCGCCGGTCGTCGGCGTCGCCGCCGCACGCGAGGCCGCGCATCTCGTGCACGACGACGTGCCCGGCAACGTGGCGGCACGGCTCGAGCAGGAGGTCGGCGACGCGGCCGCTGCGATCGCCGCGGCCCCGCACCGGCTGACCCTCGACCTGCGCATCGAGCGCAGCGCCAGCATGCCGTTGGAGGGACGCGGCACCGTTGCGCGCTGGGACCTCGACAGTGGCCGGCTGCAGGTGTGGTCCTCGACCCAGACCTCCACCGGCGTGCGCGCGGCCGTCGCCGCCAGGCTCGGGCTGGACCTCGCACAGGTCGACGTGATCACCCCCGACGTCGGCGGCGGGTTCGGGGTGAAGATCATGCACCCCTGGCCCGAGGAGGTGCTGGTGCCGATGGCGGCGATGGCGCTGGGCCGACCGGTCAAGTTCACCGAGGACCGCCGCGAGCACTTCGTGTCGAGCGCCCACGAGCGCGAGCAGGTCCACCACGTCGAGGTCGGCTTCGACGACGACGGCCGCATCCTGGGGCTTTCGGTGGACTTCTGGCACGACAACGGCGCCTACTCGCCCTACGGCCTGATCGTCCCGATCATCACCAGCACCCAGCTGCTCGGCCCCTACAAGCCGGGCGCCTACAAGGTGGTCTTCGAGAGCCTCTACACCAACACGGTGATCGTCACGCCCTACCGCGGTGCCGGGCGGCCGCAGGGTGTCTTCGCGATGGAGCGCACGATGGACGCGATCGCGGCCGCGCTCGGCAAGGACCGCGCTGCCGTCCGCGAGGTGAACTTCATCCGGCCCGACGAGTTCCCCTACGACCACGGCCTCGTCTTCCAGGACGGACGCCCGCTCATCTACGACTCCGGGGACTTCCCGGGGTCCTTGCAGAAGCTGAAGAAGCTGGTCGGCTGGGACGAGTTCGAGGAAGTCCGCGAGGCGGCGCGCAAGGAAGGCAGGCGGGTCGGCATCGGCATGGCCTGCTACGTCGAGGGCACCGGCGTCGGTCCCTACGAAGGCGCCCACATCCAGGTCGAGACCAGCGGCAAGGTGAAGGTCGCCATCGGTCTCACCTCGCAAGGTCAGGGCCACCGCACGGCGTTCGGGCAGATCGTCGCCGACGAGCTCGGCGTGCGCTTCGAGGACGTCGAGGTGGTCTCCGGCGACACCCGGCGCATGCCCTACGCCGTCGGAACCTTCGCCTCCCGCGCAGCGGTGATGAGCGGCTCCGCCGTCGCGCTGACGGCACGCGTGGTGCGGGCCAAGGCGCTGCGCATCGCGGCCGAGGCGCTGGAGGCCAACCCCGACGACCTCGAGATCGTCGAGGGCGTCGTACGCGTGAAGGGCACGCCGGCGATCAACCTCAGCCTCGGCACCGTCGCCGTGCTGTCCAACCCGTTGCGCTACGCGTTCGACGAGGCGTCCAAGGCGGCGACCCAGTTCTCGGTGGGCGACCCGGGCAAGCCACCGGTCGGCGAGGACGACGAGCCGGGTCTCGAGGGCCGCGACTTCTACTCCCCAGAGCGGTCGACGTTCGCCAACGGCATGCACGCAGTCATCGTGGAGACCGACCCCGACACGGCCGAGATCAAGATCCTCAAGTACGCCGTCGTGCACGACTGCGGCAACCTGATCAACCCGATGATCGTCGAGGGCCAGATCCACGGCGGCGTCGCGCAGGGCGTCGGGGGAGCTCTTTACGAGCGCATGGCGTACGACGAGTCCGGGCAGCTGCAGAACGCCTCGTTCATGGACTTCCTGATGCCCTACGTCACCGAGGTGCCGGAGTCGATCGACATCGACCACCTGGAGACTCCCTCGCCCCTGAACCCCCTCGGCATCAAGGGGGCCGGCGAGGCTGGGGTGATCCCGGGCGCCGCCGTCTTCGCGTCGGCGATCGAGGATGCCGAGGGCATCGCGATCCGGGAGATGCCGATCTCGCCGTCCGACCTGTTCCATCTACGCAACCACCTGCGCTCGAGGAGAACCGATGAAGATCAGCGGTGAGGCGACCATCAAGGCGCCGGTCGACAAGGTGTGGGACGCGCTGCTGGACCCCGCCGTGCTGGTGCGCACCATCCCGGGCTGCGAGCGGCTTGAGACGACGGGGGAGCACGCCTACGCGATGACCGTCACGGCAGGCGTCGCGGCGATCAAGGGCACCTACTCGGGCACCTGCTCGCTCTCCGACCTCCACGAGCACGAGTCGCTGGTGCTCAAGGCGCAGGGCGCGGGTGCTCCCGGGACCATCGCGGCCGACGTGCAGGTCAGGTTCGCCGAGGCCGGTGACTCGACCATGCTCACCTATGACGCCGACGCGATCGTCGGCGGCATGATCGGCGGGGTCGGGCAGCGCATGCTCGGCTCGGTCTCGCGGCGCATGGCGGGCGAGTTCTTCGGCAACGTCGAGCGGGTCCTGACCGGCGCGGCCCCGGTGGGTCCGGTCGGCGAGGGGACAGCCCCGGCCACATCCGCGACGCCGGGGGTCTTCCAGCGACCCGCCCCACAGGAGCAGGATCTGGTCAAGGGCATGCTCATCGGTGCCGGACTGGTGCTGGCAGGTGTCGTGATCGGCGGCCTGCTCGGGCGCCGCAGCAGGTAGGGAAGGGAGACGCGCGTGTCAGGCAAGATCGTCCATTTCGAGATCCCGTACGACGACGCGGATCGTGCATCGAAGTTCTACTCCGAGGTCTTCGGCTGGCAGCTGATGTCGATGCCGGACATGGGCTACACCATGGTGACGACCGGGCCCAGCGACCCCGAGAAGGGGCCGACCGAGCCGGGCTTCATCAACGGCGGGATGTTCAAGCGTGAGGAGCCGTTCAAGGGCCCCAACATCGTGGTCGACGTCGCCAGCATCGACGACGCCCTCAAGACGATCGGCGACGCCGGTGGCCAGGTCCTGCAGGAGCGCATGGCGGTCGGCGAGATGGGCTTCGCCGCCTACTTCAGCGACCCCGAGGGCAACCTGATCGGTCTCTGGGAGAGCGCCTGAGCACTCTGCGCAGCGCCCGCTCGATGCTTGCAGCCCTGCGGGCCAAGGAGATCTCGGCCCGCGAGCTGCTCGAGGAGCACCTCGCGGTCATCGAGCAGCGCAACCCCGAGCTCAACGCCATCGTGAGCCTCGACGTCGAGCGCGCCAGGGAGTCGGCGCGCGTGGCGGACGACGCCACGGGTGAACGCGGGCCCTTGCACGGGCTCCCGTTCGCGTTCAAGGACACCCACGAGGCCGCGGGCTGGCGCACGACGTACGGCTCGCGGGTCCTCAAGGACTACGTGCCCTCGCGCGACGAGCTCATCGTCGAGCGCATCCGCAAGGCGGGTGTCGTCGTGATCGGCAAGACCAACACACCCGAGTACGCCGCGGGCTCGCACACGTTCAACGAGGTCTTCGGTACGACGCGCAACCCGCACGACCCGTCCCGCTCGGCGGGCGGATCGAGCGGGGGCGCCGCGGCGGCCCTGGCGGCGGGCATGGTGCCCCTGGCCGACGGCAGCGACATGGGTGGCTCGCTGCGCAACCCCGCGTCCTTCTGCGGTGTGGTCGGGCTGCGCCCGTCGCTCGGCCTCGTGCCGGAGTGGCCGCAGTTCAACGCGTGGGAGTCGCTATCCACCAGCGGCCCGATGGCCCGCACCGTCGACGACCTGGCCCTCCTGCTGTCAGTGGTCTCGGGCCCCGACCCCCGCGTCCCGCACGCGCTGCCGGCGTACGTCGACGAGCCGCTCGGTCAGTCCAGTGCAGGGTCGCTCGCCGGGCTGCGCGTCGCGTTCTCGGTCGACCTCGGCGGCGCGTTCGCCGTCGATCCGGCCGTGCGCGCGGTCGTCGAGCAGGCGGCCGCGAGCTTCCCGGGCGCCGAAGAGGCCCACCCGGACCTGCGCGAGGCCGAGGAGTGCTTCCGCACGCTGCGGGCCTGGCAGTTCCAGGCCGTTCTCGGCCGCACGCTCGCCAAGCACCCCGAGCTGTTCAAGCAGTCCCTGACCGACAACATCCGGGCGGGCGAAGGCCTCACCGGCCCCGACATCGCGCGGGCCTACCACCAGCGCACCAACCTCGGGCAGCGCATGGTGGCCTTCTTCGAGCGCTACGACGTCCTGGTGCTGCCCACCAGCCAGGTCCCGCCCTTCCCCGCCGACCAGGAGTACCCCACCACCGTCGACGGACGTCCGATGGAGACCTACCTCGACTGGATGCGCTCGGCGTACTTCATCACGGTCACGGGCTGCCCGGCGATCTCGGTGCCTGCCGGGGTCACCTCTGACGGGCTGCCGATCGGCGTGCAGCTGGTGGCGGCTCATAACCAGGAGCGGCGGCTGCTCGAGGTGGCGACGGCCTTCGAGCAGGTCGTGCGAGCACGCGGCTGAGGACCTGGGGCCTGAACAGCGTTGCGGGCGGCGCCAGCAGCTGCTGCACCTCGGTGAGCGCTCGGTTGACGGTCTGGTCGGATGCCGCGACGTGAGTGAGCCTCTCGACGTAGCTGCTGACCAGCGCGGTGCCGGGCGGCCGAGCACCCACGGTGGCCGGGTAGACGAAGTCACCGCCGGTGGCGACCATCCACACGCGGTCGACGACGGCGGCGGCTGCCTTTGCCGCCGCCCGTGCGAGGCGGGCGTCGTCGCCGTGACGGTCCACCGCCTGGCCGAGCGCCTCGGCCTGGAGGAGTGCGCTGGACATGCCTTGCCCGTAGATCGGGTTGAAGCTGGCCACCGAGTCTCCGATGCCGCACAGTCCCTTCAGTCGCAGACGATCCCAGTGCCGCCGATGGCTGGAACGGAACGTGTAGTGCGTCGGCGGGGCCTCGTGTGGTCGCGTGAGCAGCGAGGCAAGGGCAGGGGTCGCCAGGGTCGCGGCGTACGCCGAGGCGCCGTCGGGATCAGAGGGGGCGGCTACGCCGAAGTAGCCCCCAAGGACCACCATCCACAGGTTGCCCTCCTTCGGTAGCGCCACCCCGATCCGTGCGTGGGCGGGCGTGTTCTGCACGACCGCGAAGGAGCCGCCGTCGAAGTCGCCGGGTCGGCGGGAGACGAGGTAACCGGTGTACCGAAGGTCCACGGACACGTCGGTCGAGGGCAGGGCGGGCAGTCCCGCGACGCCCAGCCAGTCGTCGACCCGTGTGTCCCGGCCGGAGGCGTCCACGACGAGGTCCGCGTCCAGGTTGCCGGCATCACGGAGGCGGACTCCGCTGACGTTTCCGGAGCGGAGCAGCAGTGCCTCCACTCGATCGACGAGCAGATGGACGTTGGCGAGGTTCACCACGGCTGCTCGCAGGTGGGTCTCGACCAGGGCACGGCTGCACATCGAGCGGGGGAAGCCGAGGTCTCGGTGCACGATGCGGTCGCGCACCGTCCCGGCGGCAGCCCAGTAGCAGGCGGTGCTCGTGGGGTCGGTCCCGACGCTCGGTGCGCCGGCCGCGAGCAGCCCTGCCGCGAAGCCGGGGAACAGGTCCTCCAGCACCCGGTTGCCCGCGGCCAGCATGACGTGGGGGAGTCGGCCCTGCGGCGCAGCGCTGCCGCCAGGCTCGACGGCCCGTCGCTCGACGACGACGACCTCGCGGCAGCGGGATGAGAGCACCGCGGCAGCGGCGAGGCCGGCGATGCTTCCGCCCACGACGACGACTCGGTCCAAAGAAGGTGACATCGCTCCTCCAGGGTGTGTCCAAGGTTTCATAACACTGTTACGTTACGACGTTACGATACAATGTCAAGATGGCTAGGCCACGTGTGCACGACGAGGCCACCGGAGAGCTCCTCCTGGAGTCGGCGGCCGGGCTGCTGCGCTCAGGCGGACCCGAGGTGGTGTCGGTGCGCGCTGTCGCCGAGGCGTCGGGCTGCAGTCTCCGCGCCGTCTATGCGCTCTTCGGCTCCAAGCAGTCGCTCATCGACGCTCTGGCCGAACGCGGCTACCTCAGCCTCGCCGCACGGGTCGGCGGCCTCACCCCGACGGGAGACGCGGCTGCGGACCTTGTGGCGGCTGGTGCCGACGGCTTCCGCTCGTTCGCGATCGAGGACCCCGAGCTGTTCCGGCTGACCTTCGAGCAGGTGTCGGCCGAGGTGCTCGCACAGGAGCAGGTGGCCCGAGCAGCGCTCGCGAGCTTCAAAGCCCTGCTGGGATGGATCCGGCGCGCTCGCGATGCCGGCGCGATCCACGCCGACCGCACCGATGAGGCCATCGCCTTCGAGTTCCACAGCTTCTGCCAGGGTCTTGCTTCCTCCGAGCTCTCAGCGCAACCGTCGCCCGGGCCCGGGTTCTGGCCGATGATGAAGAGCCACGACCTGCGTGCGGTGTGGCGCGACGGACTGACCGCTTACGTCGCGGGACTCGGCGCACCACCGCTGGGCGGCGGGGAAAGGTAAAACTTCTTCACTTTCACTGTTGATGCGGGTTCAACAGGCTTACGGTTCACACCCTGAGTACGCGGATGACTCGGATGCGCTGAACGTGGGAGGGACGCGCAAAGATCCGCGGGTGATGACGCCTGGGAGGGCACGTCATGACTGTTCCGCTGTTCCCTTTCTCGAACAATCTCACGACCATCGCCGCGGTCGACCTCGTCGACCTCGCCTGGGAGCTGACCTGCTCTGCGGGACTGGTGGTCAAGATCGACGTCGTCAGCACCGAGCGGGGGCTGGAGCGCTGCGTCTCGGCACGCTGCGTCGCGGGTGAGCACGCGTTCATGCTGGTGCCGCGCGGTGACGAGTACGTCGAGGTGTGGTGGGGCGAGTACGACGAGGCGCCCCACCTGGTCGGTGTCGCGGCGGGCGTCGACGGCATCCTGGCCCTGGCCCGTCGTACCCTGACCGGTCCGTCCCGAGTGCTGCGTACCGCCTGATCGCGTTCTGGCACCTGCTGCCAACCCTTCCCGGGTGTGTTGGCACATGCTGGGCTTCACGTTGCACTCCCGGGGAGGCTTGAATCGGTGGCGTGGCAGCGCAGCGGATTCGGATCGGGATCGATACCGGTGGGACTTTCACCGACGTGGTGGCCTTCGACGAGGAGACCGGCGCGGTCACGACCACCAAGACGCCGTCGACTCCGAGCGACCCGGCCGATGGCTTCCTGGCCGGCATCGACAAGGTCCTCGGCCTGCTGGGGGCCGACGCGAGCGCGATCACGGCCGTCAGCCATGGCACGACCGTGGCCACCAACCAGCTGCTCGAGGGCAAGGTCGACCGGCTCGGGTTCATCACCACCGAGGGCTACGAGGCGATGCTCGAGATCGCCCGGCAGAGCGTCCCGGACGGCTACGGCAACTCCTACTTCTGGGTGAAGCCCGACCGCATCGTGCCGCGCGACCTGGTGCGCGGGGTCGGCGGGCGGCTGGACCACACCGGAGCCGAGCTGCGCCCGTTCGACGAGGAAGGCGCCCGTGAGGCCGCCCGGTGGTTCCAGGCGCAGGGCATCGGCACGCTCGGTGTCTGCTTCCTGCACTCCTACGCCAACCCCGAGCACGAGGAGCGCATGCGGGCCGTGCTGGCCGAGGAGCACCCCGAGTGCGTGGTGTCGATCAGCTCGGAGGTGCTGCGCGAGTACCGCGAGTACGAACGGTCGATGACCACCCTGGTCGACGCCGCCGTGAAGCCGCGGCTGTCCAGCTACGTCGGAAACATCCGAACCAGGCTCGACGCGCTCAAGCCCGACCTGCCGTTCTACGTCATGAAGTCCAACGGCGGCGTGCTGTCGGCCGACGAGGTGGTGCACCAGCCGATCACGACCGTGCTGAGCGGGCCCGCCGCGGGTGCGCTCGGCGCCGCCCTGATCGCGCAGGTCGCCGGCTTCGACAAGGTGCTGACCTGTGACGGCGGCGGCACCTCGACCGACGTCTCGGTCGTCGTCGACGGGCAGCCGACGCTGACCACCGAGGGCAGTGTCGGCGCCTTCCCCAGCAAGATCCCGATGATCGACGTCGTCACCGTCGGCGCCGGGGGCGGCTCGATCGCGTGGCTGTCGCCGGAGGGCGCGCTGAAGGTCGGGCCGCAGTCGGCGGGCGCCGACCCGGGCCCGCTCTGCTACGCCAAGGGCGGCACCGAGGTCACCGTCACCGACGCCCACGTCGCCCTGGGCCGCATCCCGGCTCACCTGCTCGGCGGCGAGATCCCCCTCGACGCGGCGGCTGCGTGGGACGGTCTCGAGGACCTCGGCAAGCGGCTGGGGCTGACGGTCGCCGAGACCGCCGCCGGAGTGCTGGAGATCTCCGCCTGGAACCAAGCCAACGCGCTGCGGCAGATCACGGTCAAGCGCGGGCTCGACGTACGCGACTTCACGCTGACCACCTTCGGGGGCTCCGGATCGCTGCTGCTGTGCCGCCTGGTCGACATCCTCGACCTGCCGGCCGTGCTCGTGCCGCCCAACCCGGGCAACGTCTCGGCGTTCGGCCTGCTCACCGTCGACGTCAAGAACGACTACGTGCAGACCCATGTCGCCAAGCACGCCGCGCTCTCGCCCGACGAGCTCACCTCGGCCCTCGACAATCTCGCCCTCCAGGCCGCAGCGGCCCTGGACAAGGAGGGGTTCCCGCGAGCCGAGCACCGCTACCGGCGTACGGCGGACCTGAGGTACTTCGGCCAGGCGTTCGAGGTGCGCGTCGACGTGCCCGACGGCGTGCTGGACCAGGGCGACCTCGACTCGGTCGCGGAGGCCTTCCACGCGGAGCATAAGGCGCTCTACGGCTACGACTTCGCCGACGACTCGAGCCAGCAGGTGGAGTGGGTCAACCTTCGCGTCTCCGGCATCGGCCCGATCCAGCGCCCGCAGGTCAACGCCTCGCCTGCGACCGGCACCGACCCCGAGCCGAGTGGCCGGCGGCCGGTCTGCTTCGACCCGGCCGACGGCTACGTCGAGACCGCGATCTACTGGCGTCCCGACCTGGCGCCCGCGCATGTCGTCGAGGGGCCGGCCGTCATCGAGGAGTTCGGCTCGACCGTGCCGCTGCACCCCGGTTTCCTCGCCCACGTCGACGCGTTCCACAACATCGTGGTCAGGAGGAAGCCGTGAGCAGGCGGGTCCCCACGCAGTTCCCGTTCGGTCCGCTGACCGCGGATGCGGGTGCCTCCGCCGACCCGGTGCTGGTCGAGATCGTGCAAGGCTCGCTGGCCAGCGTGGAGCAGGAGGTCGAGACAGCCATCGCGCGTACGTCGCGCAGCCCCATGATCCGCGACGCCCACGACTTCCGGGCCGGCATCCACGACCGGCTGCTGCGCAAGCTCACCGGCCGCTCCTACAGCGCGCTCGTGCATCCGGTCGCCCGCGACTTCCCGCTTTCGGAGATGAAGCCGGGGGACGTCTTCTTCCACAACGACGTCTACCGCTCCGAGGGCGGCATCGGGCATCTGCCCGACCTGTGCGTGACTGTCCCGGTGTTCCACGACGGCTCCGTGGTGGCGTTCGTGCAGGCCTTCGGGCACCACGACGACATCGGCGGTGCCGTTCCCGGCTCGATGCCGTCCTCGGCGACCACGGTCTTCGAGGAAGGGCTGATGGTGCCGCCGATCAAGCTGTGGGACCAGGGCGTCCCCAACCGCGCGGCACTGGCGATCATGACCCGCAACTCCCGCATGCCCGAGTCCTTGGCCGCCGACCTCGACGCGGAGTGCTCGGCCTGCCTGATGGGTGCGCGGCGGCTGGGGGAGCTCTTCGAGCGCTACGGCCGCGAGACCGTCGAAGCCTGCTTCGACGCGATCATCGACCGCACCACCACGACGTACCGCCGCGAGATTCTGGCGAAGATCCCGGTCGGCTCCTGGGTCTGGGAGGACTACGCCGAGCACGACGGTGTCGACGAGCCGCAGCTCCACACGCAGCGCATCACCCTGACGCGCACGAGCCCCGGAGACCCAGGCGGCGAGCGGCTGGTCCTCGACTTCGACGGCACCTCGCCGCAGGCGAAGGGCCCGATCAACCACTGCGGCGACTACAGCGACGGGGTCTTCCTCAAGAAGTGGCTCGCGCCGATCCTCCGCAACCTCGCCGACACCCCCGAGCGCATGGCCGAGCTCGACGTCAACGAGGGAGTCGTGCCGCTGATCGAGATGCGGTTCCCCGAGCCGGGCACCTTGCTCACTCCGGTGTTCCCGGCGCCGACCAACGCGCGCACCTTCGTGATCCTGCGGCTGCTCGGAGTCCTCGCCGGCGTCCTCGCGAAGGCGGTCGACGGGCGGATGCCGGCCGACCAGGAGACGATCCGCTACACCGGCGTCTACGGCCTCGACTCCGCGGGTGAGCCCTATCTGATGCGCGAGGTGCTCGGTGGCGGCTCGGGCGGACGGCCGCACGGCGACGGCGAGGACACCATCCACGTCGTACCCGACTCGCGCAACCTGCCCACCGAGTTCACCGAGGCGCGGTTCCCGTTCATCGTGGAGAAGCTCGGCCTCGCCGTCGACTCGGGCGGCGCGGGTCAGCACCGAGGCGGGCTCGGCTACGAGAAGCACATCCGCATGCTCAAGGACGCGCACTTCATGTCCATCGCCGACCGCTCGATCCTCTCCTGCTGGGGCGTCAACGGCGGCCGGGCCGGGCGGCCCTTCTCGGTCACCATCGACCCCGGCGGGCCGCGCGAACGCGACGTGGACGCTCTCGCCGACGCGGAGCCCGTGCTCGCCGGCGAGGTCATCCGCATCCGCACGACGGGCGGAGGCGGCTGGGGCGACCCGCTGCTGCGCGATCCCGAGCTCGTCGCGCGTGACGTGCTCTGGGAGAAGGTCTCCCGGGCCGCGGCCTACGACGACTACGGCGTCGTAGTCGGCCACGCCGGCTATGACGAGACCGGCACCAAGCTCCGTCGCGAGGCGCTCGCCGCCGCGCGCGAAGAAGAGCCGTTCTTCGACCGCGGTCCCGGCTACGCCACGCTCAGCGGTGGTGCAACGTCGGCCGAGGTCGACAGCCGCTGACGTCACCCCCGCTGGTCGAGCAGGCGAAGCGAAGCGAGCCGTCGGTCGAGACCACCCCCGCTGGTCGAGCAGGCGAAACCCTCGCTGGTCGAGCAGGCGAAACCCTCGCTGGTCGAGCAGGCGAAGCGAAGCGAGCCGTCGGTCGAGACGACTCTGGTGAGGTGGCCGCTCAAGTGCCCCCGACGGTCTCTGCGTGGTCGAGTTCTTGACGGTGACGTGGTCGCGTTCCGCGGTGGTCCAGTGGCCTTCCGCACACCCTGCGCTGGGCGCCGGTCCCTGCCACTCGTCTGGCTTCGGTCGGGTTTCCACACCTGGAATCGAACAGCCCTAAAAGTGTCGGAGGTGCCTGGCAGTCTGGACCCATGACCCAGAGCACCCCGACCAGCGAACGCACCCACCCGGTGCACCGCTTCGCCGGCGCGGTGCTCGACGCGTTCGCCCGGCTCGGTGACCCGGTGACCTGGTCGATGACCACCGACGAGCTGGCCGAGACCATCACCGACCTGCACACCGCCGCAGCCCGCCTGGACGCCCTGACCCTGGCAGTGGTGGCGCAGGCCGACGTGGTCGACCTGGCATCGGAGCGGGCCGCGGTCAACACCGCCGCCCTGGTCCGCGACCTCACCTTGATGACGGGTCCTTCGGCGTCCCGGATGGTGAAGACCGCCCGTGCCCTGGAGAAGCACCCGACCACCCAGCGGGCGTTGGCCTCGGGTGCGGTGGTGTTGGAGCAGGCCATCGAGATCCTCCGTGCGGTCGACGCGCTGCCCCGGGAGGTGGACCCGGTCGATCGGGACACGGCAGAGCAGCACCTGGTCAACCTCGCCGCGCAACATGACGCCCGGGAGCTACGCAGACTCGGGGCCCATCTGCTGGAGGTGGTCGACCCCGACGGTGCCGACGCCCAGCTCGCCGCCCAGCTCGAAGCCCAAGAACGCGACGCAGCGCGCAAGACGTTCCTGACGGTGCGGGACTGTGGGGACGGCACCCACGAGGGCCGGTTCAAGATCCCCACCCTCCACGCCGCCATGCTCACCCGCCAGCTCGAAGCCGCTGATGAACCCGAGCCGTCCGGACCCGATCAGTAGCGACGGGAAGACCCGGCCCGAGGTCCGGGGTGAGGCCTTCACCCAGTGGATCAGCCGCTACCCGGCCGACCGGCTCCCCACCAGCGGTGGGGTCGCCGCCACCGTGGTGGTCACGATCCCGCTGGACACCCTGCTCGGCGGCCTCCAGGCTGCCGCTCTGGACACCGGGGACCTGATCTCACCCACGCTCGCCCGGAGGCTGGCGTGTGAGGCCGGGATCATCCCCGCCGTCCTGGGCAGCCACGGCGAAGTCCTCGACCTGGGCCGCAAAACCAGGTTCCACACCCCCAAGCAACGCGTCGCCATGAACCTCCAACAACACGGCACCTGCGCCGTCGAGCGCTGCACCATGCCCGCCACCTGGGCCGACGCACACCACCTGACCCCCTGGTCCCAAGGAGGCCACACCAGCGTCCACGACGGCGTGCTGACCTGCACCCGACACCACACCCAGGCCCACGACCCCCGCTACACCGTCGAGACGATCAGACCCGGCAAGATCCGACTGGTCCGACGGCAATAGCGCAGTCGAGGACGAAGCAGGTGCGGCGCGGACGACGTCACCGGGCGAAGCCGGCGGACATCCGGGCGGACTCGGCGCGGCCCCACGCGAACCAGGCCTCGCGGACGCGGGGGCTGCTGGCTGCGACCTGGCCGGCGGAGTAGCCGTTGTGCACGTGAACGTCGCGGGCGGTGGAGCGCGTGTAGGTGCCCGACTCTTCCTCGATGACGTAGCGGCTCATGGTGGGCTCCTCGGCTGTCAGGCTTGGTCTGGTGCGATGACCTCACTCTGGCTGCAGGCGCTGAGGGCCGGCTGAGGGCGGCTTCGTCAGCGGAACCCGCGCAGTCGCAGCGAGTTGCTGACGACGAAGACGGACGAGAGCGCCATGGCGGCACCCGCGATCATCGGGTTCAGCAGCCCGGCGGCAGCGAGCGGGATCGCCGCGATGTTGTAGCCGAAGGCCCAGAAGAGGTTGCCCTTGATCGTCGCGAGCGTGCGCCGCGACAGCCGGATCGCGTCGGCAGCGACCCGCAGGTCGCCACGCACGAGGGTGAGGTCGCTGGCCTCGATGGCGACATCGGTGCCGGTGCCCATCGCGAGGCCGAGGTCGGCCTGGGCAAGGGCGGCCGCGTCGTCAATGCCGTCGCCGACAATCGCGACGACGTGGCCCGAGTCCTGGAGGCGTTTGACCACGTCGACCTTGTCGGCGGGGAGCACCTCGGAGACGACCTCCTCGATACCGACCGTGGCGGCGACAGCGCGGGCGGTCGCGTCGTTGTCGCCGGTCAGCAGGATGGGGGTCAGGCCGAGCTCGCGCAACGCGCGCACGGCTTCCGCTGACGTCGGCTTCACGGCGTCGGCGACGAGCAGCACGCCGCGAGCCTCGCCGTCCTAGCCGACGGCCACGGCGGTGGCACCGGCCGGTACGTCGGCGAGCAGGGTGTCCGGAACTGTCTGGGACCAGTCGGCGAGCAGCCGTGGGCGGCCGACCACCACCGCGTGACCGTCGACGACGCCCTGCACGCCGAGCCCGTCGACATTGGCGAACCCCTCGACCGCGGGGAGCGGGCCGAACCGCTCGTGGGCAGCGGCTGCGATCGCCCTGCCGATCGGGTGCTCAGAGGCGTGCTCGAGGGCGCCGGCGAGCCGGAGCACCTCATCGTCACCGCGCACGTCGACCAGGGTCATCGTGCCGGTGGTGACGGTGCCGGTCTTGTCGAGCAGCACGGTGTCGACCCGCCGCGTGGACTCCAGCACCTCGGGCCCCTTGATCAGGATGCCGAGCTGCGCGCCGCGGCCGGTGCCGACCATGAGCGCCGTCGGCGTCGCGAGCCCGAGGGCGCAGGGGCACGCGATGATCAGGACGGCGACCGCCGCAGTGAACGCTGCGGACCAGCCGGCGTCGTTGCCGACCCAGAACCCGAGCGTCGCCGGTCATGCCGGTGATGGCGAGCTCGACCTCAGTGGCCATGTTCACCTCCCGCGGTCAGTGCTAACTCGGCTGTGCGGACGGTGTCGTCGTGCTTGAAGTCCAGGAAGAGCCGGTAGCCACCCGGGCTCGGGACGGCCGCAGTGAAGACCAGGCCAGGCTCGTCCTCGGGGTGCACGTGCAGGTAGGCCAGGTCGCCCTCGCGCAGCGCGACGAGCACGGGGTGCACATGCTGGAAGCCGGTGAAGTCCCGGCGTACGACGATCAGGTGCAGCTGCTTCTCGTGCTCGACGTCGTACGCCGTGACCGCGTGGCCGTCGGGACCGGTGATCTCGAGCGCGACCTCATGCCGGCCCGGCTCGGAGTGCTGAGGAGGCTCGGAGGTGACCACGGGGTCGACCACCTTCCCGATGCCCAGGGCGACGGCGAAGCTCGCGGCGAGGGCACCGAGGAACGCGACGATCCTGGCTGCGGGGCTCAGGTGAGCTGGTAGCCGGCCTCCTCGACGGCGGCCTTCACGGCGGCGTCGTCGACGGACTGGCTGCTCGTGATGGTCAGGGCTCCAGTGGCGAGGTCGACGGCGACATCCTGTACGCCGCCGATCTCCTGGACCTCTTCGGTGACGGAGGCCACGCAGTGGCCGCAGGTCATGCCGGTGACGGTGTAGGTCTGGGTGCTCATGGTGGATCTCCTGGGTGGGTGCGGTGTTGGCTACGAACGGACCAGACGCGCGATCGCGTCTGACGCCTTCCTTGAGACCACGCAGTGCTGCTCGTCGAGCAGCCCGAGCGCCACCGACTGCAGGGCGCTGGTCATCGCGGAGACCTGGGTGAGGATGTCGATGCAGTACTTCTCCTCCTCGACCATGCGCTGCAGGCCACGAGCCTGGCCCTCGATGCGCTTGAGTCGAGGCAGGTAGTCGTCCTTCTTGCCGATGTAACCGTGGTGGGAGTGCTGGTCCTGCTGCATCGCGGGCTCCTCGTCGTCGTACGCTCTCCCGTTATACTTTACTCCCCTAGGGTACCCGCAAGGCAGCAGGCCGACCGTCGGCAGGGCCGACGGTCAGTCCCGGCGCAGCCGGAGTGCCGCGCGGCGGCGGACCTCGGCCAGCAGTTCCCCGGTGGAGACAGATCGCAGGCCGTCCGGCTGGTCAGTGAGGCGCTCCTGGGCGAGCTTCTCCCCGCCGCGCAGGCCCGCCTGGTAGAGGATGTGAGCGATCACCCCGGCAGAGTCGATGGACACGCTGGTCGGCGGGACGACCTCGTCGGTGGACGATTCCGTCGCGGCGAACAGATGCTCAGGGTTGCCGACAACCGTGGCGCCGGAGGCGTCGAGGGCCTCGATCCACCGTTCGGTCAGCTCGTTCGCCCTCGTCACCGCCCACGCAGGGATCGGGACCGGCTCCCTGCGGAAGCCTGACTGCGCCTGCGCCAACGGACGGTTCGTGCTCCGGAGGGTCTTCATCCACAGCACCTTGTCGCCTCCCGCATCGGCGAAGGCTGCGTTGAAGCTGCGCATCAGCTCGGCCTCGGGAAACGGCAGTGAGGAGTTGTCGCGCGACGGCGTCGGCAGCAAACCCTCAGGCAGCCCCAGCAGGCCTTCGAAGCTGGTCAGGAGGGAACGGCGGTCGGCGGGGTCGCCGATGACGAAGGTCAGTGCGTCCTGCCCGACGTGCTTGCCCCAGACCTCGATGAAGCGATGCACGCCCTTGCGCCCGTGGAGGATCGAGTCGTCACTTCGCCTGTCGGGGTGGAACTCTCGCTTTAGCCACTCCGGGTAGGACTCGGGGCGACCACGTCGCAGCGTCTGCTGCCAGGACGAGGGGAGCATCAGGGCCGGGGAGCGCAGTGTGACCACGACTTGGATGTCGCGGCCGAGAGCGTCGACCACCCCTTCGACGTCGCGCGGCTTGGCTCCGGAGAGAGTCTCGCTGGACAACACCGTGCAGCGGGCATTGGACTCTCGGAAGGCAGCCGATATCTCCTCCCACCGGCGCCTCGCCTCCCTGTTGTGCCAGGGCCTGAGCTCACCGACCGCGGCTTTCGAGGCACTCTGCGCATGATGGGACGGGTTCACGAAGGCGACCCCGTGGCGAACCAGGCTCTCCCGAGCCGCGTCCAGCGCTCGTTGGAGAGTCGTCGTCCCGGTCTTCGGCAGCCCGATGTGTGCGACGTGGGACCCGTCGGGAAATGCCTCGGCCATCACGCTGTCGGTCTCGCTCTCCTGATGGGTCTCGTCGTCACGGTCGCGGTCAGGATACGCCAACGCTCACGGGCGGATCCGCCTCGCTACTCTCACTCGACGCCCTCCCTCAACCGCTCAAGTCCTGCAGTTGGCACCCGGGGTTAGCGTGGGTCCGTGAATGCTGCCCCGTCCATCAGCACCGTCGGCGAGCTGCGCGCTGCCGGCTACGAGCAGAAGTCCGTCCGCGAGGAGCTCCGCGCCAACCTGCTGGCGGCGCTGGCCGCCGACGAGGATCCCTGGGCCGGGCTGCACGGCCTCGGCGACACGGTGATCCCTCAGCTGGAGCGCGCGCTGATCGCGGGCCACGACGTCGTGCTGCTCGGCGAGCGTGGGCAGGGCAAGACACGCATCCTGCGCACGCTCGTCGGGCTGCTCGACGAGTGGACGCCGGTGATCGCCGGGTCGGAGCTCGGCGAGCACCCCTACGAGCCGGTGATCCACGCGTCGCGGCGGCGGGCGGACGAGCTCGGCGACGACCTCCCCGTCGAGTGGCGGCACCGCGACGAGCGCTACGCCGAGAAGCTCGCCACTCCCGACACGAGCGTGGCCGACCTGATCGGTGACGTCGACCCGATGAAGGTCGCCGAGGGCCGCAGCCTGGGCGACCCGGAGACGATCCACTTCGGGCTGATCCCGCGCTCGCACCGGGGCATCGTGGCGATCAACGAGCTCCCCGACCTCGCCGAGCGCATCCAGGTGTCGATGCTCAACGTGATGGAGGAGCGCGACATCCAGATCCGCGGCTACGTCCTGCGGCTGCCGCTCGACGTACTCGTGATGGCCACGGCCAACCCCGAGGACTACACCAACCGCGGTCGCATCATCACCCCGCTCAAGGACCGGTTCGGTGCCGAGATCCGCACGCACTACCCGCTCGAGCTCGAGGACGAGATGGCGGTCATCCGGCAGGAGGCCGAGCTCGTCGCGGAGGTCCCCGACTACCTCGTCGAGATCCTGGCCCGGTTCACGCGAGGCCTGCGCGAGTCGCGTGCGGTCGACCAGCGGTCCGGTGTCTCGGCCCGGTTCTCCATCGCCGGCGCCGAGACGATCGCCGCGGCGGCACTGCACCGAGCCACCGTCATGCACGAGGACGAGGCCGTAGCACGGGTCGTCGACCTGGAGACGGCCGTCGACGTGCTCGGCGGCAAGGTGGAGTTCGAGACCGGTGAGGAGGGTCGCGAGCGGCAGACGCTCGAGCACCTGCTGCGCAAGGCGACCGCCGACACCGTGCGTCACCTCCTCCGCGGCATCGACTTCGCGCTGCTCGTCGACGCGTTCGCCGATGGTGCCGTGGTGACCACCGGCGAGCGGGTGACGGCGCTCGACTTCCTGGCCGGCCTGCCCGTGCTGGGCGAGTCCGACCTCTACGACCAGGTGATGGACCGGCTGGGGACGAGCACCGACGGGCAGCGCGCGAGCGCCCTCGAGCTCGCCCTCGAGGGCCTCTACCTCGCCCAGAAGATCAGCAAGGACTCGGCCGACGGCGAGACGGTCTACGGATGACGCGAGCCCGGTCCCGCTACGGCCGCTACGTCGGTGGCCCCGACCCGCTCGCGCCCCCGGTCGACATCGCCGAGGCGCTGGACGCGATCGGCCAGGACGTGATGGCCGGCTACTCCCCCGAGCGGGCCATGAGCGAGTTCCTGCGCAGGGGAGGGCGCGACCACGACGGCCTCGACGAGCTGGCGCGCCGCATCGCCGTACGCCGCCGCGAGCTGACGCAGCGCCACAACCTCGACGGCACCCTGCAGGAGGTCAAGGAGCTGCTGGACCACGCGGTCCTCGAGGAGCGCAAGCAGCTGGCCCGCGACCTCGACGACGACGCCCGGTTCGGTGAGATGCGGCTCGCGGAGCTCCCGTCGTCGACCGCAGCCGCAGTTTCGGAGCTGTCGGACTACCAGTGGCGGTCGTCGCAGGCGCATGCCGACTACGAGAAGATCAAGGACCTCCTCGGGCGCGAGATGCTCGACCAGCGGTTCGCCGGCATGAAGCAGGCGCTGGAGAACGCCACCGACGAGGACCGGGCCGCCGTCAACGAGATGCTGCAGGACCTCAACGCACTCCTCGCTGCCCACGCGCAGGGGCAGGACACCACCGACCTGTTCGAGCAGTTCATGGACAAGCACGGCGACTTCTTCCCCGAGGGTCCGCGCAACGTCGACGAGCTCATCGACGCGCTCGCGCAGCGGGCCGCAGCCGCCCAGCGGCTGCGCAACTCGCTGACCCAGGAGCAGCGCGACGAGCTCGACCAGCTCGCGTCGCAGGCCTTCGGCAGCCCCGAGCTGATGCAGTCACTGGCCCAGCTCGACGCGAACCTCCAGACCCTGCGGCCGGGAGAGGACTGGACCTCCGGCGAACGGTTCGACGGCGAGCAAGGGCTCGGCCTCGGCGACGGCACCGGCGTGCTGCAGGAGCTGGCCGACCTCGACGACCTGGCCGACCAGCTCTCCCAGTCCTACGCCGGAGCGCGGCTCGACGACATCGACCTCGACAAGCTGGCGCGCACGCTCGGTGACGACGCGGTCGTCGACGCGCGCCGGCTGCGCGAGCTGGAGCAGGCCTTGCGCGACAGCGGCTACGTGCGCACCGGCACCGACGGGATCCTCCGGCTCTCGCCCAAGGCGATCCGCCAGCTGGGCAAGGCGCTGCTGCGCGACGTGGCCCAGCGGATGTCGGGACGTCAGGGTGCCCGCGAGCTGCAGCGTCGCGGGGCGGCGGGGGAGCGCTCGGGTGCGTCTCGCGAGTGGCAGTTCGGCGACACCGAGCCGTGGGACACCACGCGCACCGTGCTCAACGGCGTGCTGCGCAGAGCCGCCGAGGGCGGTCCTGCCCTGGCCATCGGCGACGTGGAGATCACCGAGACCGAGGCGCGCACCGAGGCGGCGGTCGCGCTGCTGGTCGACACGTCGTTCTCGATGGCGATGGACGGTCGCTGGGTCCCGATGAAGCGCACCGCGCTCGCGCTGCACACGCTGATCCAGAGCCGCTTCCGGGGCGACCACCTGCAGCTGATCGGCTTCGGCCGGCACGCGCAGGTCATGGAGATCGACGAGCTCACCGGCCTCGACGCCCTCTGGGACAAGGGCACCAACCTCCACCACGCACTGCTGCTCGCGAAGCGGCACTTCCGCAAGCACCCGAGTGCACAGCCGGTGCTGCTGGTGGTCACCGACGGTGAGCCGACCTCGCACCTCGAGCCCGACGGCGAGGTCTACTTCGACTACCCACCACATCCGCTGACGCTGGCCTACACCGTGCGCGCCCTGGACGACGTCGGCCGGGTCGGTGCTCAGGTGACGTTCTTCCGGCTCGGCGAGGACCCGGGGCTGGCTCGCTTCATCGAGTCGATGGCCCGACGGGTCGGCGGCCGGGTCGTGGCGCCCGAGCTCGAGGACCTCGGGGTCGCGGTCGTCGACTCCTACCTCGGCTCGCGCACGCCGTTCGGCGGCTCGTCGTACCGCGACTGGTTCGGTGGCCGCGGCTGGTGGGCGGGCTAGCACCGGCGTCGAGAAGACAGCGGGCAGAAAAGTAGCCGGGGCCCCGGTGAACTGGAACACCGAGACCCCGGCCCTACTCCGAGTGTGTGACGCACGTGGGAGGCCGTGCGCCCAGATCCCCCCGGATCCCCTCGGCCCTTGTCGGTGACCCCCATCTCCGACGTGGCCGATCCTGCCCCTCCGCGGCACCCCGGTCTCGGTTTCGGCTCAAGGCATGACGATTGTCATGGGTGCGACCAGACCAGTGGTCTGGACGAAGGGGAAACGGGACGCCAAACCGGACGCCGAACCGGACATCAGACCGCGCGCTAGCCGGTCGGGCAGAAGGCTTCGCCCGGTCCGAGCTCGGGGTGGATCGGGCCCTCGCGGTCCTTGATCGAGCCCACGTCGGTGCGTCCGCGTACGACGGCCACGAGCTCGGCGAGGATGGCGAGCGCGATCTCCGCCGGAGAGTCGGCTCCGATGTCCAGGCCCGCCGGACCGTGGACCCGGTCGGCGTCGGTGACCCCGTGGGCGCTGAGCCACTCGTCGCGGGCGGCCTGCGTGCGGCGGGAGCCCATGCCGCCGATGTAGACGAGGTCGCGCTCCAGCGCCGCCTGCAGCGCGGCGCCCGCGACCTCGGTGTCGTGGCTGGTGACGACCGCCGCGTCGGCGTCGCCGATCGCTGCGGCAACCTCGTCGGCGGTCCTGGCCAGGACCGGCTCCCAGCCGATCAGCTCGGCCTGGGGCAGCAACGCCTCGGCGACCGGTCCGTCACCCACGACCAGCAGTGTGCTCATCCCCCGACACTAGATGAGCCCGGCCCGAGAGGACCCCCGGGACGAGATCCAGCTCGCGCTCAAGCTGAGCAGCCTGCTGGCCACGCTGTCCGAACGGTGACCGGCTGGCACAACTTGCCCGCCTGTCGGTGTGCGCTTGTTCGCTTCTGACCATGCCCGGCGTGCACGCGCGCCCTAGGGTCGAGCACATGAGGATCGTGATCGCGCTCGGCGGCAACGCGATGACCTCACCGGACGGGCGTGCCCGCCCCGAGGACCAGCAGGCTGCCATCGAGGCGGCTGCCCGTCCGATCGCAGACCTCGTCGCGGCCGGGCACGACGTGCTGCTCACCCACGGCAACGGGCCCCAGGTCGGCAACATCCTCCTCAAGAACGAGCTGGCCGCGGCCGTAGTACCTCCCGTGCCGCTGGACTGGTGCGGAGCCCAGACACAGGCGACGATCGGCAACCTGCTGATGAACGCCCTCGACGTCTCGCTCGCCGAGCGAGGGGTGGACAAGCGCACCGCGACGCTGGTGTCGCGCACGCTGGTCGACGTGCACGACCCCGCTTTCGCCAAGCCCACCAAGCCGATCGGCCGCTACCTTCCCGAGGAGGACACCCGGGTCCTGATCGAGCACGGTCAGCAGTTCACCGAGGTCAAGGGCAAGGGCTGGCGGCGTGTGGTCGCCTCACCCGAGCCGCGGGTCTGCCTCGACGCTCCCGCCGCAGACACCCTGCTCGCGGCGGGCTACGTCGTGGTCTGCTCCGGCGGCGGTGGCATCCCGACGGTCCGGCAGGACCACGGTCAGCTCAGCGGGGTCGAGGCCGTGATCGACAAGGACCTCACCGCGACCCTCATCGCGGAGAACATCGGCGCCGACGTCCTCGTGATCGCCACCGACGTGGAGGCGGTCGTGCGCGGCTTCGGCACCGACGACGCGGCGCCGGTCGGTGAGGTGACCGCGAGCGAGATGCGCGCGATCGCCGTCGCCGAGGGCTTCCCCGCCGGCTCGATGGGTCCGAAGGTCGAGGCGGTCATCAGGTTCGCCGAGCTGGCCGACGGCACCGGCATCATCACGTCCCTCACCCACATCGCCGAAGCGCTCGCCGGTCGCACCGGCACCCGCGTCGTCCCCGGCTGACACCGCTGAAAGGAAGCCCATGCCCAGCGCCATCGAAGTACGCAAGGTCCCCATCCACTCCGTTGCCGACGCCAGCGAGCTGACCAAGCTCATCGACGACGGCGTGCTCGCGGCCGACCGCGTCATCGCGATCATCGGCAAGACCGAGGGCAACGGCGGCGTCAACGACTACACGCGGATCATCGCAGACCGCGCGTTCCGCGAAGCCCTGGTCGCGCGCGGTGCGCCGGCCGACCAGGTCAAGGAGGTGCCGATCGTGTGGTCCGGCGGCACCGACGGCGTGATCAGCCCGCACGCGACGATCTTCGCCACCACCGATGCCGAGCCGACCGACGACCCGCGGCTGACCGTCGGGTTCGCGATGAGCGAGCAGCTGCTGCCCGAGGACATCGGGCGCATCGCGATGGTCGAGAAGGTCGCCGTCGCGGTGAAGGTGGCGATGGAGCGCGCCGGCATCACCGACACCGCCGATGTCCACTACGTGCAGACCAAGACGCCGCTGCTGACGATCCACACCATCCGCGACGCCAAGTCACGCGGCAAGACGGTGTGGACCGAGCACACCCACGAGTCGATGGACCTCTCCAACGGCTGCACCGCCCTCGGCATCGCTGTGGCGCTGGGTGAGATCGACATGCCCACCGACGCCGACGTGATGCACAGCCGCGACCTGTTCTCCAGCGTGGCGTCCTGCTCGTCCGGCGTCGAGCTCGACCAGGCGCAGGTCGTCGTGGTCGGCAACGCGCGCGGCGTCGGGGGTCGCTACCGCATCGGCCACTCGGTGATGCGCGACGCCCTCGACCAGGACGGCATCTGGGCAGCCATCAAGGACGCCGGGCTCGACCTGCCGGACCGCCCGCACCAGAGCGACCTCGACGGCCGGCTGGTCAACGTCTTCCTCAAGTGCGAGGCCTCGCAGGACGGCATGGTCCGCGGCCGGCGCAACGCGATGCTCGACGACTCCGATGTGCACTGGCACCGCCAGATCAAGTCCTGCGTCGGGGGAGTGACGGCCGCCGTCACCGGCGACCCGGCCGTCTTCGTCTCCGTGTCGGCCGCCCACCAGGGCCCTGAGGGTGGCGGCCCGGTGGCCGCGATCGTGGACCTCGGCTAGCCCCGCGCCAGCGCTTCCTGTACGGCGGCACGCGCCTCGGCGGGTGTCGCGGTGCCGACTGCGGCCTCCGCAGCGCGACGGCAGTCGTCGAGGGTGTGCGCCGCGAGCATCGCGCCGACCGGCTTCACCGCGGCCGCGGCCATGCTCAGGCTGGTCACGCCGAGCCCGACCAGGACCGTCGCGAGCAGCGGGTCGGCCGCGGCCTCGCCGCAGACCCCGACCGGCTTGCCGGCGTCCAGGCCGGCCGCGGCGGTGAGCCGGATCAGCTCCAGCACGGCGGGCTGCCACGCGTCGGTGAGGTGGGCGAGGTCGGTGGCCATGCGGTCCGCCGCCATCGTGTACTGGGTCAGGTCGTTGGTGCCGAGCGAGACGAAGTCGACGACGTCGAGCATGCGGCGGGCGTGGAGGGCGGCCGCCGGGATCTCGACCATGACGCCGGGCGACAGGCCACGGTCGCGCACCAGCTCGGCGAACGCCTCCGCCTCGGCGACGGTGGCGACCATCGGCGCCATCACCCAGGGCCGCGTGCCCGTGCGCCGGGCGGCCAGCGCCACCGCGTCGAGCTGGCGCTCCATCAGCCCGGGGTTGTCGAACGACAGCCGGAGACCACGGACTCCGAGGGCCGGGTTCTCCTCGTCCTTGTGCGTCGCGTAGGCGATGGGCTTGTCGGAGCCCGCGTCGAGAGTGCGTACGACGACCGGCCGGTCCGGCCCGAACGCGTCGAGCACCCCGGCGTACTCCTCGGCCTGCTCCTCGACCGACGGCTCGGTGGAGGTGTTGAGGAAGCACAGCTCGGTGCGGAACAGGCCGGAGCCCTCGACGGGCGCGGACGCAGCGGCACGGGCGGTCTCGCTGTCGCCGACGTTGGCGAGCAGCTTGACGCGTACGCCGTCGGCGGTCGCCGCGGGGCCGGTCCAGGTCTCGATGCGCGCCCGGAGCTCGCGGTCAGCCTCGACCCTCTGCGCGGCCGCTTCGGCGTCGGGGGAGACCTCCACGGTGCCGGCCGTCCCGTCGACGAGCACCTGCTGACCGTCACGGAGTCCGAGGGCACCGGCGACCCCGACGACGCAGGGGATGCCGAGCTGCCGCGCGATGATCGCGGTGTGGCTGGTCGGGCCGCCGCGCTCGGTCACCAGCGCGACGATCAGCGCGGGGTCGAGGCCAGCGGTGTCTGCGGGCGCGAGGTCCCCGGCGACCAGCACCGAGGGGACGTCGGGCACGGGGATGCCCGGCTCCGGCACGCCGACGATGCGCGCGACCAGGCGCTTCTCGACGTCGAGCAGGTCGGTCACCCGCTCCGCCATCAGGCCGCCGAGCTGGGCGAACACGCCGACGAACTGCTCCACGGCGGACCGCAGCGCGGGCAGCAGCGGGTCGCCCCCGCGGACGTTGGTGGCGACCGCCCCGCGCAGGCCCTTGTCGCGGGCGAGCCCGGCGGTGGCCCGCAGCACTTCGGCAGCGGCCCCGACAGACCCGGCGGCCTTCTTCTCCAGCCCCTCGGCCACCGCGGTGGCGGCCTGGTCGAAGTGGTCCAGGGCGGAGTCGGCCTCGCTCGGTGCGACGTACGACGACACGGCGGTTGGGTCGACGCCGGCGGTGGCGACGACGACGGGGGCGAGCACGGTGCCCGGGACGACGGGGGTGCCGATGAGGGTGGCTGTGGTGGCGGTCACACGACAAGGTAAACACGCGAGGCGATTGACAGTCAACACAATCAGGCGTAAAACAACAAATACAAAGATTCGATCCCGACGGAAGCCGAGGACATGATCGTCACCCTGACCGCGAACCCGAGTGTGGACCGGGCGGTGCTCCTCGCGGAGCCGCTGGCCCGGCACGCCGTGCACCGCGCCACCTCGGAGCTGGAGCAGCCGGGCGGCAAGGGGGTCAACATCTCCCGCGCGGCGGTCGCCGCAGGGGTGGCGACCCTGGCGGTGCTGCCGGCCGACAAGGACTCCGACTTCGTGCGCGAGCTGCACGCGCTCGGCATCGACTGCCAGCCTGAGACGCCCACCGGGCCGATCCGGATCAACCTGACCATCACCGAGCCCGACGGCACCACGACCAAGATCAACTCGGCAGGAGCCACGGCCGACGAGTCGCTCCTGCGTCGCCTCGCCGACACGGTCCTGGCCGCAGCCGACGACGCGGCCTGGGTGGTGCTCGCGGGGTCGCTCCCGCCCGGTGCCCCCGACGCGTGGTATGCCGACCTGGCTGCCCGGCTCGTGCCCGCGCGTGCCCGGGTGGCCGTCGACACCTCGGAGGGTCCGCTGCTGGCGCTGGGCAGCCGGCTCGCCGACGCGGCCCCCGACCTGATGAAGCCCAACGCCGAGGAGCTCGTGCAGCTCACCGGGAGACCGGCGTCAGGTCCCGAGGCTGCTGCTGAGGCCGCCTCCGAGCTGATCCGATCGGGCGCGGGCGCGGTCCTGGTGACCCTCGGCGGAGCGGGTGCCGTGCTCGTCCGGTCCGACGGGGCCTGGCACGCGCCGGCACCGCGCATCCAGGTCGTCAGCACCGTCGGCGCCGGCGACTCGAGCCTGTTCGGCTACCTCTTCGGAGACCTCAACGGCGCCTCGCCGGAGGAGTGTCTCCGGCTCGCTGTCGCGTACGGCAGCGCTGCCGCCTCGCTTCCCGGCACCACCGTCCCTGCCCCCGACCAGATCCGTCCCGACCACGTCGACGTACGACGCCTCGCCTGAGACCCCGAAGGACCCATCGAATGAACTCCGCCCTGATCACCACTGACCTGGTCCGCCTCGACACCTCGTTCGGCCTCTCCGGGGACGACGACAAGCTCGCGGTCATCCGCGCGCTCGCCGACGTCGTCGGCTCCGCCGGCCGGACCGCCGACGTCGCTCAGCTCGCCGAGGACGCCCTGGCCCGTGAGGCCACCAGCGCGACCGGGCTTCCCGGAGGCATCGCGATCCCGCACTGCCGGACCGCGGCGGTCGACGTGCCGACGCTGGCGTTCGCCCGGCTCGACCCGGCGCGCGACTTCGGCGCGAAGGACGGCCCTGCCGACCTGGCCTTCCTGATCGCCGCCCCTGCCGGCGGCGACACCACCCATCTGCAGATCCTCACCAAGCTGGCCCGAGCCCTGGTCAAGAAGGACTTCACCGACGGGCTGAGGGCCGCCCAGACGCCGGCGGAGGTCGTGGCCCTGGTGTCGGAGGCCGTCGCCGACCTGCAGCCGAAGCCGGCCGAGCCGGTGGCCGCGCCGGCCACGGCCCAGGAGGCGACGCCCGAGCCGCGCAGCCTGGTGGCCGTCACCGCCTGCCCCACCGGGATCGCGCACACCTACATGGCGGCCGAGGCGCTCGAGGCCGCCGCGGCGCGCGCCGGGGTGACCATCTCCGTGGAGACGCAGGGGTCGGCTGGCTCGAAGCCCTTGCCGGCTCAGACGATCGCCGACGCCGGTGCGGTCATCTTCGCCACCGACGTCGGGGTCAAGGACCGGAGCCGCTTCGCCGGCAAGCCGATGATCGCCTCGGGCGTCAAGCGCGCGATCGACGACGGCGACGCGCTGGTCGCCCAGGCCCTGGCAGCCGTGTCGGACCCCGGCGCCGCACGCGTCGAGGGGAGCGGCCAGGCGACGGCGACGTCCTCGTCCGGTGGCGACGAGTCGTGGGGCCTGCGCATCCGCAGGGTGCTGATGACCGGCGTCTCCTACATGATCCCCTTCGTCGCGGCGGGCGGCCTGCTCATCGCGCTCGCCTTCCTGCTCGGCGGCTACGAGATCGCCCTGGAGGGCAAGGCCGGCGGGATCATGGAGGCCAACACGTTGTTCAACCTCCCCGACGCCGGAGCCCTCGGGCTCGAGCACGCGTGGGGCAACCTCGGCGCCTACCTCGGAGCCGTCCTGCTGACCCTGGGCGGCACGGCGTTCGGGTTCCTGGTCCCTGCCCTGGCCGGCTACATCGCCTATGCCATCGCGGACCGGCCCGGCATCGCACCCGGCTTCGTGCTCGGTGCCGTGGCCAACAGCAGCGTGGTCAACGCCGGCTTCCTAGGCGGCATCATCGGCGGCGCGCTCGCCGGCCTGGTCGCACACTGGATCGCCGAGCGGCGCGTGCCTACCTGGATGCGTGGCCTGATGCCCGTGCTCGTGATCCCGCTCGGAGCCACGCTGGTCTCCGGAGCCCTGATGCTGCTGGTCCTGGCCAAGCCGCTGCGCGCGCTGATGGAGGGCCTCAACGACGGCCTCGGCGACATGGCCGGTGGGGGAGCGGGCGTCCTGCTCGGCGTCGTGCTCGGGCTCATGATGGCCTTCGACATGGGCGGCCCGCTGAACAAGACCGCCTACGTCTTCGCGACCACCGGGCTGGGTGCTGCGGCGACCGCGTCGGGTGCGCCACCGCAGCTGAAGGTGATGGCCGCGGTGATGCTCGCCGGCATGGTGCCGCCGATCGCTCTGGGGCTCGCGACCGTCCTGCGCCCGCGGCTGTTCAGCAGCGCCGAGCGGGAGAACGGCAAGGCCGCCTGGCTGCTGGGCGCGTCGTTCATCACCGAGGGCGCCATCCCGTTCGCCGCGGCCGACCCGGTCCGGGTGATCCCGTCGATCATGGCGGGCAGCGCGGTCACCGGTGGGCTGGCAATGGCGTTCGACGTCACGCTGCGAGCCCCGCACGGCGGCATCTTCGTGCTCTTCGCGGTCGGTCAGGTCGTCGGCTTCCTGGTCGCGCTGCTGGCCGGGGTGCTCGTGGCAGCGGCCTGCCTCGTCGTACTCAAGTCCGCGTTCGGTCCGAAGACCGAGCCCGCCCCCGTCCCTGCCTGATCCGGGCACCGAACAGACCGCACAACCGAGAGGAACACCCATGCACACCCGTACCGTCATCGTCGGCTCCGCCGTCGGCCTGCACGCCCGTCCCGCCGCGATCATCTCCGAGGCGGCCGGCGAGCTGGGCTCCGAGGTCACCCTCGGGCTCCCGGGCGGAGACCCGGTCGACGCCAGCTCGTCGCTGCTGATCATGACGCTGGGCGCCGGCAAGGGCGCCACGGTGGAGGTCTCCGGGGAGGACCCGGCAGCCGTCGACACGATCGCCGCGCTCGTCGAGAAGGACCTGGACGCCTAGCGGTCGTCCTGGAGGGCCCTACGATGTCGGCCATGTACGCCGTGGAGAGGCAGCAAGCCATCGCCGAGCTGGTGGCTGCTCATGGCCGGCTGTCGGTCAACGAGCTGGCAGACAAGTACGGCGTCACCACCGAGACGGTCCGCCGCGACCTCGACGTGCTCGAACGGGCGTCGCTGATCCGACGCGTCCACGGTGGTGCCGTGCGCCGGGACTCGGTCACGGCGTTCGAGCAGGCGCTCGTCGACCGCACACGCGAGCACGCGGGCGAGAAGGACGTCATCGCCCACGCGGCCCTGGCGTTCCTGCCGCAGGCCAACGGTGCGGTGATCCTCGACGCCGGCTCCTCGACCGGGCGGCTGGCCGGGCTGCTCCCAGCCGACCTGGCGCTGACCGTGCTGACCAACTCGGTGCCGATCGCCGCCAAGGTCGCGGGCTCGACGTCGCACATCCTGCATCTGCTGCCCGGTCGCGTCCGCCCGACGACCCAGGCTGCCGTCGGCGAAGAGCTGGTCGCCACCCTGGCGGCCCTGCGGGCCGACGTGGCCTTCATGGGCACCAACGGCCTCTCGCTGGAACACGGGCTGTCCACCCCCGACGCCAGCGAGGCCGCCGCCAAGCGCGCCATGATCGCCTCCGCCCACCGGGTCGTGGTGCTCGCCGACTCCTCGAAGTTCGGCATCGAGGCGACCGTGCGGTTCGCCGAGCTCTCCGACCTCGACGTCATCGTCACCGACTCGGCCGCACCCGCGGACCAGGTCAAGAAGCTGGTCGACCTCGGCGTCGAGGTCGTCACCGCCTGACGGTCAGCCGTCCAGCCACTCGCGGACCGAGTCGTTGTGCTCGCCCAGCGAGGGTGGCCTCCCGTGCTGCTCGCGGCCGCCGGCGTAGGCGTTGTCGTCGAAGCGCAGCGCCGGCCCGGGAAGCTGCAGTCCGTCGACGTCGACGAGCAGCCCCTGGGAGCGGGTCTGCTCCCACTCGTAGACGTCGTCGATCGTGCGCACCTTGCCGCACGGGACCTTCGCGTCGTGCAGCAGCGGCAGCCAGTGCTCGGCGGCGTTGGTGCGGAGCACGCTGTCGATGGTGACGATGAGCGCCTCGCGATGGGTGACGCGGTCGGCGTTGGTCGCGAAGCGCGGGTCGGCGGCGTCGACGCCGAGCACCCCCGCGAACGCACGCCAGTGGTTGTCGTTGCCGCACGCGACCTGGATCGAGGCGCTGGTGGTGTGGAAGAGGCCGTAGGGCGCGACCGTCGGGTGATGGTTGCCGACCAGCTTGGGTCGCTCACCAGCCACGGTCCAGCGGGTGCCCTGGAACGAGTGGATGCCGACCATGCTGGCCAGCAGTGACGTGCGGACGACGCGACCCAGACCGGTGGTCTCGCGCTCGTAGAGGGCCGCCACCACGCCGTACGCGATGTTCATGCCGGCCAGCAGGTCCGCGATCGGCACCCCGACCCGCGTGGGCTCCCCGATGCCGGTCACGGCCATCAGGCCGCCCTCGCCCTGCGCGATCTGGTCGTAGCCCGCTCGCTGCGCCTCCGGTCCGTCGTGGCCGAAGCCGGTGATGGACGCGACGACCAGCCGCGGGTTGAGCTCGTGCAGCCGCTCGGTGGAGAAGCCGAGACGGGCGAGCACGCCGGGGCGGAAGTTCTCCATCAGCACGTCGGCCCGGGTGACCAGCTGCTCGAGGACCGCCGCGTCGGACTCGTCCTTGAGGTCGAGGACGACCGACTCCTTGTTGCGGTTGCAGGACATGAAGTACGTCGACATCGGGCCGTCGGCGGTGTCGGCGAACGGCGGCCCCCAACCGCGCGACTCGTCTCCGGAGGGACCCTCGACCTTGATCACACGGGCCCCGAGGTCGCCGAGCATCATGCCTGCGTGGGGCCCGGCCAGAGCCCGGGTGAGGTCGATTACGACGACGCCGTCGAGTGGTCCGCTCATGCTTCGGACGCTATCCCCAGGCGCGTCCTCGACCAACGGCACCATGTGACAAGGGAGCCTGCAGGTTTGTGTCGGGCCGGTTTGATCTGATGGACCCATGACCACCTACCGGCTCGACCGCCGCCAGCAGACCGTGGTCGCCCCGGTGCTCGACGAGTTCCAGCAGCGCGTCGTGGACCACCCGGGCGGCCCGTTGCTGGTGCTCGCCGGGCCGGGCACGGGCAAGACGACCACGATGGTGGAGGCGATCGTCGACCTGGTCGAGCAGCGCGGTGTCGACCCGGGGGCGATCCTGGCGCTGACGTTCAGCCGCAAGGCGGCCGAGCAGCTGCGCGACCGTGTCACCGCACGCCTGGGCCGCACCATGAGCACGTCGCTGAGCTCGACCTTCCACTCCTTCGCCTACGGCCTCCTTCGCGCCCACTCCTCGTCCGACCGGTCCGCCGAGCCGCTCAAGCTGCTCAGCGCCGCCGAGCAGGACGTCGTCCTGCGCGAGCTGCTGACCAACGCGCCGGAGTCGGTCACCTGGCCCGACGAGCTGCGGGCGGCGGTGGGCACCCGCGGCTTCGCGAGCGAGGTCCAGGCCGTGCTGTCCCGGGCGCGCGAGAAGCGTCTCGACGCGGCTGCTCTGCAGAAGCTCGGGTCCGAGGAGGGGCGGCTCGACTGGGTGGCAGCAGGTCAGTTCATGGAGCAGTACCTCACCAACCTCGACAGCCAGAGCGCGATCGACTACGCCAACCTGGTCTTCGAGGCGGTCAACATCGCGGCACACCCCGATGTGCTGCCGCAGCTGCGCGCTCGCTACTCCCACGTCTTCGTCGACGAGTACCAGGACACCGACCCCAGCCAGGTCGCCCTGCTCAGGGCCCTGGCCGGCGACGGGCGCAACCTGGTGGTCGTCGGCGACCCCGACCAGTCGATCTACGCCTTCCGCGGCGCCGAGGTCAGGGGCATCCTCGAGTTCCCCGACATCTTCCGGCAGCGCGACGGGTCGCCGGCGCCCGTGGTCGCCCTGGGCGCGACCAGGCGGTTCGGCAGCCGCCTGCTGCGGGCCTCGCGCTCCCTCGCGACGGCCTTGCCGCTGAGCGGTCAGATCCCTGCCGAGTCCTGGCAGGCCTTCCGCCAGCCGACGGCGCTTGCGAGCGACCCCGGCAAGGTCGAGGTCGTCACCTACGACACCGCCCGCGCCGAGACCGAGCACATCGCCGACGCGCTTCGCCGGGCCCACCTCGAGGACGGCATCCCGTGGTCGGAGATGGCGGTGCTGGTCCGCTCCGGCCGCACCACCATCCCGTCCCTGCGGCGGTCCCTCACGGCCGCAGGCGTCCCCGTCGAGGTCGCCTCCGACGAGACACCACTGGTCCGCGAGCCTGCGGTCCAGCCGCTGCTCGACGCGCTGCGGGCCGTGGTCAACCTCGACAACGACGACCCGATGCACCCCGACTACCTCGACCCCGGCCGGGTCGAGTCGCTGCTGCTCTCGCCCATCGGCGGCCTCGACGCGACGGAGGTGCGTGCCGTGGCGCGGGCGCTGCGCCGGCGCGAGAAGGCCGAGGAGGGGCAGCGCTCCTCGACAGAGCTGGTCCGGGTGGCTCTCCTCGACCCGGCCCTGCTCGAGGGGCTGACGACCAACGCGGCCAGGAAGGCGCGGCGGCTGGCCGAGCTGCTGCGCAGGGCGAGGGCTCAGCTCGAGGCCCACGCGACCGCGGAGGAGGTGCTCTGGACGCTCTGGACCGCGAACGACTGGCGGTCGCGGCTCCAGCGGTCGGCGACCTCGGGCGGGCCGGGCGCGCTGATGGCCCACCGCGACCTCGACGCGATCTGTGCCCTCTTCGAGACCGCCGCGCGGGCCGAGGAGCAAGCCGGCTACCGCAGCGTCGCCAGCTTCGTCGAGACCCTGGTGGCCCAGCAGATCCCCGCCGACACCCTGGCGGAGCGTGGCGTGCGTGACGACGCCGTGCGGCTGCTGACGGCCCACCGCTCCAAGGGGCTGGAGTGGCGCTTCGTCGTGGTCGCTCACGTCCAGGAGGGCACCTGGCCCGACCTGCGCCGCCGGACGAGCCTGCTCCACGCCGACAGCCTCGGCACCGACGGGCCGGTGCCGCCGCTGACGATGCGCGAGCTCCTGGCCGAGGAGCGCCGGCTGTTCTACGTCGCCTGCACGCGCCCGCGGCAGCGGCTGCTGGTCACCGCGGTCCGGTCGCCTGAGGACGACGGCGAGCAGCCGTCCCGCTTCCTGGGCGAGCTCGGCTCGGAGCAGGTGCCGCACACGCAGGGGCGCCCCCGGCGACCGCTGTCGCTGGCGGGACTCGTCGCCGAGCTCCGGCGTACGACGGCCGACGACTCGCACTCGCCGGCCCTCCGTCAGGCCGCCGCTCGTCGCCTGGCCGAGCTGGCGACCCTCGACGACGGCACACCCGTCCCGCAGGCAGACCCGGCGACCTGGTGGGGCTCCCGGGCGCGCAGCCGCTCCGAGCTTCCCATCCGTCCCGGCGACGAGCCGGTGGTCGTGTCGGCGAGCATGTTCAGCTCCTTCCTCACCTGCCCGGCACGCTGGTTCTTCGAGAGCGAGGCCGGTGGGGCGACGGTGACCTCGGCGGCCCAGGGGTTCGGCAACCTCGTGCACGCGATCGCCGACCGCGTGGTCAGGGGTGAGGTCACCAGCGTCGAGGAGGTCACCGACCACGTCGACCGGGTGTGGGAGCGCATGGAGTTCCGCACACCGTGGTCCTCCGCCCGCGAGCGCGCAGCGTTCGAGCTGGCCGTCCAGCGCTTCCTCACCTGGCACCGGGAGGGTCGTCGCGAGCTGGTCGGCACCGAGCAGCGCATCGATGCCACCGTCTCCCTCGACGGCGTCCAGGTCCGGCTCCGCGGCTACGTCGACCGCCTCGAGATCGCCGCCGACGGCCGGGCCGTGGTCGTCGACCTCAAGACCGGCAAGGGCCTGCCCACCGCCGGTGACCTCAAGGTGCATCCGCAGCTGCGGCTCTACCAGCTCGCGGTCGACCACGGCGGCGCCGACGCGGCTGTCGGGCGGCCGGTCACCTCCGGCGGCGCCGAGCTCGTCCAGCTCCGGGCTTGCAACGACGAAACGGCGAGGGTGCAGCCCCAGGAGCCGCTCGGCGACGACCAGGCGGCGACCGACGAGGTCCGTGCCCAGCTGCGCTGGCTGGCCGAGTCCGTGCGCGGTGAGCACTTCCAGGCCAGGGCCGGACAGCACTGCCGCGACTGCGACTTCACCGCCATCTGCCCGGTCAAGGGCGCGGGGACGGTGCTGTCATGAGCAGGCGCATCGCCAGTCCGGCCGAGCTCCAGGCCGTCATGCAGACCGACTACGCCGTCAGCGAGGAGCAGTGGGAGGCCATCCGCGCACCCCTGGCTCCCGCCGTCGTCATCGCCGGGGCGGGGTCCGGCAAGACGACGCTGATGGCGGCGCGCGTGGTCTACCTCGTCGCGACCGGGCAGGTCGAGCCCGACCAGGTGCTGGGCCTGACCTTCACCACCAAGGCCGCCGGCCAGCTGGCAGGCAAGATCCGCGAGGCGTTGCTGGCCGCCGGCATCGTGCCCGGCCCCGACGCGGTGCGCGAGCGGGGCGAGGCCCCCGACGCGGTCCTCGAGCCGACCGTCGCGACCTACAACGCCTACGCCGCCTCGCTGCTGACCGAACACGGCCTGCGCATCGGCCACGAGCCCGACACCCGCGTGCTCGCCGACGCGTCGCGCTACCAGCTGGCCGCCCGGGCCGTCGCCCGCTACACCGGCACGGTCGAGCAGCTCACGGACCACCCGGCCACCGTCGTCCAGAACCTCCTCCAGCTCGACGCCCAGCTCTCCGAGCACCTCGCTGAGGTCGAAGCCGTGCGTGAGCTCGACCGCCGCGCACGGGAGGGCTTCGCCGCCGACCTCCTGGTCGCCCGCGGCAGGGGAGAGCTCGACAAGGCGATCAGCGCCATCGACCGCCGGGCCGAGCTGCTCGGCCTGGTCGAGGCCTACCGCTCCCTCAAGCGACAGCTCGGGCTGATGGACTTCTCCGACCAGATCGAGCTCGCCGCCAAGCTCGCCGACCAGCGCCCGGAGGTGGGCGAGGCCGAGCGCGGGAAGTTCCGCGTCGTCCTCCTCGACGAGTACCAGGACACCTCCGTCGCCCAGGCGCTCATGCTGTCGCGCATCTTCGGCGGCGGTCACCCGGTGATGGCCGTGGGCGACCCCAACCAGGCCATCTACGGCTGGCGCGGTGCTTCGGTGTCCAACATCCTCAACTTCGGTGACGACTTCCCGCGGGCCGACGGCAGCCCGGAGATCGCCCGCTTCACGCTGCTGACCAGCCGGCGCTCCGACGAGCACATCGTCGAGGTCGCCAACCGCATCGCGGCCCCGCTCTACGCAGCCATGGCAACCCGTCCCGGCACGGGCGTCGAGCGGCTGCGGCCCCAGCCGGGCGCCGCGCCGGGCCGGGTCGACGTGGCGGTCCACGAGACCTACGACGACGAGCTGGCGGCTCTGGCCGACGAGGTCAAGGCCGCGCACGACGGTGTCGCCGGAGGGGAGTGGAGCCGCATCGGCGTGCTCACCCGCGACAACGCCCACGCCGGCGACGTCTTCCACGCGCTGTCGGCCGCGGAGATCCCGGTCGAGATCGTCGGGCTCAAGGGGCTGCTGTCGCTGCCCGAGGTGGCCGAGGTGGTGGCCACGCTCGACCTCCTGCACGACCTCACCGCCAACGACTCGCTGCTCACCCTGCTCACCGGCCCGCGGTGGGCGATCGGTCCCCGCGACCTGGCGCTCCTGGGCCGGCGGGCGGGTGAGCTCGCGGACCGCGCGGGTCGTGACGCCGAGCGGCCCCTGGCCGAGGAGCTTGCGGCCGCGGTCGAGGGGGCCGACCTCACCGAGATCCCGTCGCTCTGCGACGCCCTGGAGGAGCCGGGCGACTCGCCGTACTCCTCCGAGGCGCGCGAGCGCTTCGGCCTGCTCACCGACGAGCTCCGCGCCCTGCGCCGGCACGCCGGTGAGCCGCTGCTCGACCTGGTCCGTCGCATCATCGACACCACCGGCATCGACATCGAGCTGGCGTCGTCGGTGAGCCCGGCCGCCCAGGCGCGACGCGACAACCTGGACCTCTTCGTCAAGGCCGTGGCGGAGTTCCAGGCGGTCGACGGCGACGCGACGCTGCCCGCGCTGCTGGCCTACCTCACCGCCGAGGACGACTTCGGCAACGGCCTCGACGTCGCCACGCCCAGCGAAGCCGACTCGGTCAAGCTGCTCACCGTGCACCGTGCCAAGGGGCTGGAGTGGGCCGCGGTCTTCCTGGTCGGGGCGTGCGAGTCCAAGTTCCCCAACACCCGCGGCCGCAGCCGGTGGGTCACCTCTCCCGCGGTCCTGCCGAGCCCGCTGCGCGGAGACGCCCACGACCTGCCCCAGCTCGGCGAGCTGACCCACGAGGGCCTCAAGCACTACGCGATCGCGGCCAAGGCGCACGACGAGAGCGAGGAGCTGCGACTGGCCTACGTCGCCTTCACCCGCGCCGAGCACCACCTGAGCGTCTCGTCCTACCTCTGGGCCGGTTCGCGCAAGACCCCGATGGGCCCCTCGCCCTACCAGCTGATCCTCAAGCAGGCCGTCGAGTCCTGGGGAGGCCAGGTGACCAGCTGGCGCGACAAGCCGGACAAGGGTGCGACCAACCCCCTGACCGAGACCCCGGAGTCGGCGTTCTGGCCCGGCGAGCAGCACACGCCGGAGCTGCTCCGTCGGGCGGTCGCGGCCGACCTGGTCCGCAGCGAGATCGCCGCGATCGAGGCGGGGGAGGCACCGCCCGAGCCCGAGCTCGACCTGACCGAGGCAGCCGTCGTCGCCGAGTGGGACGGCGAGCTCGAGCGGCTGCTCGAGGAAGCCAGGCGCGGCCGTGCAGAGGAGGTCGCGGTGCCGCTGCCCTCCTCGCTGTCGGCCACGACGCTCGCGACGCTGCGTGACGACCCGGCCGGGCTGGCCGAGTCGCTGGCCCGGCCGATGCCGCGCCAGCCTTCGCCCAGCGCCCGGTTCGGCACTCGGTTCCACGCCTGGGTGGAGAGCCACTTCCAGGCGCAGCGGCAGGAGCTGCTGATCGACCCGGAGGACCTACCTGGTCGCGGTGACCTCGGCATCGCCGACGACAGCGAGCTGGGCGAGCTGATCGACAGCTTCCTGGCCGGCCCGTTCGCCGAGCGAGGTGGCGTGACGGTGGAGCCGCCGTTCGCCCTGGTGCTGGCCGGTCAGGTCGTCCGCGGACGCATCGACGCGGTGTTCACCGAGACACTGCCCTCGGGCGAGACCGGCTACCTCGTCGTCGACTGGAAGACCAACCGCACCCACAGCGCCGACCCCTTGCAGCTGGCGATCTACCGCGTCGCGTGGTCCGAGCTGACCGGTGTCCCCGTCGAGCGCATCCGCGCGGGGTTCTACTACGTCCGTGACGGCGAGCTGGTCGAGCCGTCAGGTCTGCCCGGCCGCGACGAGCTCGAGGAGGTGCTGCTGGGTGGGCTCTCCCCGGCCGATGACCGCGCCGCACCCGCGTCGCCCTGACGTCAGCCCAGCATCGCCTTCAGCGCCACCTCGACCATGTGGCCGAACGTCTCCTGCCGCTCGGCCGCGGTCGTCTCCTCGCCGGTGACGATGTGGTCCGCGACGGTGCAGATGGCCAGGGCCCTGCGGCCGTACTTCGCGGCCAGCGTGTAGAGGGCACTCGCCTCCATCTCGATCGCGAGCACGCCGTAGTCCGCCAGCCGCGTCGTCAGCTCGGGGCGTGGGTGGTAGAACGAGTCGCTGCTGAAGATCAGGCCCACCCGGGCGGTGACCGGCAGGTCAGTGGCGGCAGCAGCCGCGTCGCGCAGCAGCGCGAAGTCGGCCACCGGCGCGTAGTCGAGACCCTCGAAGCGGATCTGGTTCATCGACGAGTCGGTGCACGCGCCGCTGGCGATGACGAGGTCGCGCAGGGCGAGGTCGGGGGAGAGGGCGCCGCAGGACCCCACGCGGACGATCGCCTGCACGTCGTACTCGGCGAAGAGCTCGGTCGCGTAGATCGACATCGACGGGAGGCCCATGCCGGAGCCCTGAACGGAGACTCGCTGGCCCTGGTAGGTGCCGGTGAAGCCGTACATGCCGCGGACCTCGGAGTAGCACTTCGCGTCCTGCAGGAACGTCTCTGTGATCCACTTCGCGCGCAGCGGATCACCCGGCATCAGGACGTACGGCGCGACGGCTCCGGGCTCTGCCCCGATGTGAGTGCTCATGGCTGCGAGCATAGGGTCAGGTCGTGCCCAGCGACGTTCACTTCCCTCCGCCGTACGCCGTGGACATCGCGCTGTCCTGGCACAGCCACGACCGAGCCGGCACCCGGCGCACCGACCAGGCCTGGCTCGACGAGGTGTGGGCCGACGACAGCACCCGGGTCGTCGTACTCGCCAAGGGACAGTTCCCCGTCGTCGACGGTCACGTCGAGTGGCAGCCGCCTTCCGCGAGTCCCGACGGGCAGCGGATCTTCCTGGGCGTGCACGACGACGTGCCGCACTTCGCGGTCCTGGCCGGCGAGCCGGACACCGAGCACGAGTGGGCCAACCTCCGCCAGGCCGGACCGGGGCTCGACCGCGCGGACGCCGGCCTGCTCATCCACGCCACCGCTCTCGCCGAGTGGCACCGGGCCCACCGCCACTGCCCGCGCTGCGGCGGCCGGCTTCAGCCTCTGGACGCCGGCCACGTGCTCAAGTGCGAGCAGTGCGGGCGCCAGCACTTCCCGCGCACCGATCCCGCGGTGATCATGCTCGTCACCGACGGTGACCGCGCGCTGCTGGGCCGCCAGGAGATCTGGCCCGAGGGCCGCTACTCGACGCTCGCGGGCTTCGTCGACCCGGGGGAGTCGCTCGAGCAGGCGGTCGCACGCGAGGTGCTAGAGGAGGTCGGCGTCGAGGTGACCGACGTGACGTACTTCGGCAACCAGCCCTGGCCGTTCCCGAGCAGCCTCATGGTCGGGTTCTTCGCCCGCGCGGTCACCACGGAGATCAATGTCGACGGGGCTGAGATCCAGGACGCCCGCTGGTTCAGCCGCGACGAGATGCGCGAGCAGGCGGAGGCGGGCACGCTCGTGCTGCCGGGAGGCATCTCGATCAGCCGGTCGCTGGTCGAAGCTTGGTACGGCGACGCGCTGCCCGGTCAGTGGTGACCGTGCGCCGACTTCTCGCCCACCTCCTGGCGATGGCGGCCTGCCTGGTGCTGCCCCTCGGGCTCGTCTCCGGCTGGCTCGACCTGGTCGTGACCGACACCGACCAGTACGTCGAGAAGGTCGGGCCGATCGCCGAGCACGAGGAGGTCGAGCAGGCGACCGAGGACTGGATCTCGGCCTTCGTCGCGCGCACGATCGACGAGGTCAGCCCGGTCCCGATCGCCTCGCTGGGGCAGGGGCTCATCGACGCGGCCGTCGCCCAGGTGGTCGCCAGTCCCGACTTCGAGCCGGCCTGGCGCGCCGGCAACCGGACCATGCACCCGCAGATCATCGCCGTGCTCGAAGGCGACACTCGCGGCGTGACCACCGAGGACGGCGTGATCGGCTTCGAGCTCGGGCCGCTGCTCGAAGAGGTGATGGAAGGCGGGTCGTTTCCCGGAGTCGACCTCAGCGCGTTCGACACGACGATCCCCTTGTTGCGGTCCCAGGACCTCCGCGACGCCCAGGACGCCTACGCCGTCGCCGACGCCGCCGGGCTCTGGGTCCTCGGGGTGGCCGTCGGGCTGATGGTGCTGGCACTCCTGATGGCGCCGTCGCGGCGAGCGGTGCTCGGCACGTTGTCCTACGGCTCGATCGCGACCCTCCTGCTGCTGGTCGCATCCCTCTTCTGGGTCCGCGACCAGGCGGTGGAGAGCGCGCTCACTCCCGTGGACGGCGCCCTCGTCGGCGCAATGTGGGACGTGCTCGCGGCCGACCTCTTCAAAGTCATCGGCGCGCTGCTCGTCGCCGCCCTCGTCATCGTCCTGGGACGGCTGCTCTTCCGGCCCCGGCGTTCCTAGCCGGCCCGCCGGCAGCGTGGCGCGAGGCTGTCGGGCCGCTGCCCGCCGGCAGCGTGGCGAGAGGCTGTCGGGCCGCTGCGAGCCTGCGAGCCTTCTGGCCCATCCTGCCGGAGACACGATCGGCCAGATCAATTCAGCGCAGCGAGCTTGGCCTTGACCTCGGCGACGCTGGGGTTGGTCTGGGCCGAGCCGTCGGCGTACACCAGCGTCGGGACGGTCATGTTGCCGTTGTTGATCTGGGCGACCAGCACGGCTGCGTCGTCGACGTGCTCGATGTCCACCACGTCGTACGCGATCCCCTCGCGGTCGAGCTGGCTCCGGAGGCGGTGGCAGTAGCCACACCACTGGGTGGAGTACATCGTCACCGAGCCTGCCGGCGACGCTGTGGATGCGCCCATCAAGACTGTCCCTTCGCGCACGTAGTCTGTTCGCAATCCGTAACAACCGTCGAAGGGTTCCTCTTCCCGCAATGTCTGTGTTGTCCGCGTCACACCGTTCCGCAGAGGACCTCCTCGCGGGCCTCGACCCCGAGCAGCGAGAGGTGGCACTGGCGCTCCGGGGGCCGGTGCGCGTCCTCGCCGGCGCCGGCACGGGCAAGACCCGGGCGATCACCCACCGCATCGCCTACGGCGTGGCGACCGGCGTCTTCAACCCGAGCGAGGTGCTCGCGGTGACGTTCACGACGCGAGCCGCGGGCGAGATGCGGCAGCGGCTGCGGTCCCTCGGCGCCGACGGGGTCCAGGCCCGCACGTTCCACTCCGCGGCGCTGCGGCAGGCGCGCTACTTCTGGCCTCGCGTCTACGGCGGCGAGCTTCCCGAGCTCACCGAGTCCAAGCTGCCCCTGGTCGGCGGGGCCGCCCGCCGCAACCGGGTCGAGACCGACCAGGGCACGCTGCGTGACCTGGCCAGCGAGATCGAGTGGGCCAAGGTCTCCAACGTCCGCCCCGACGACTACGCCCGGGTCGCTCCCGGCCGCGGACGCAGCGTGAGCGGTGTCGACGCGGCAACGGTCGCGCACGTCTTCGCGACCTACGAGGAGCTCAAACGCGACGCCGCCCGCATGGACATGGAGGACGTCCTGCTGTGCTGTGCCGCCGTGCTGAGCGAGGACGACCGAGCCGCCGCCCAGGTCCGCTCGCAGTACCGCCACTTCGTGGTCGACGAGTTCCAGGACGTCTCGCCGATCCAGTCGGCGCTGCTCGACCTCTGGCTCGGTGGCCGTGACTCGCTCTGCGTGGTCGGCGACCCGGCCCAGACGATCTACTCCTTCGCCGGTGCCAACGCCGACTACCTGCGCGACTTCCCGCGCAGACACAGCGCTACGACGAGCATCGAGCTGGTGCGCAACTACCGCTCGACGCCGCAGGTGATCGAGGCGGCCAACCACCTGATGGCCGGCACCTCGACCGGTGGGGTGCGGCTGCGGTCGCAGCAGGACGCCGGGCCAGACGTCACCTACTCCGAGCACGCCGACGAGGTCGCCGAGGCGGAGGCGGTCGCTGCCGCGATCGAGAAGCTGCGCGCCGAAGGCACCCCGGTCGGTGAGACGGCCGTGCTGTTCCGGATCAACGCCCAGTCCGAGGCCTACGAAGAGGCTCTGGCCGCCCGCGGCATCCCCTACGTCGTGCGCGGAGCGGAGCGGTTCTTCCGGCGGGCCGAGGTGCGCCAGGCCGTCACCCTGCTGCGCGGCAGCGCCCGGTCCGGCGAGGCCGACGGCGGCGTGCTGGTGGAGTCGGTGCGCGCGGTCCTGGCCGGCATGGGCTGGACCGACAAGGCGCCCACCGGCCGCGGCAACGCCCGCGACCGCTGGGAGTCCCTGCAGGCGCTGGTCGACCAGGCGTCGTCGTTCTCCGGCACGCTGGGCGACTTCGTCGACGACCTCGACAGGCGGGCCGCCGAGCAGCACGCGCCGGTCGCCGAGGGCGTCACCGTCGCCACTCTCCACGCAGCCAAGGGGCTGGAGTGGGACGCCGTCTTCGTGGTCGGCGCCCACGAGGGCACGCTCCCGATCGTCTACGCCGACACCCCGGCCTCGGTCGAGGAGGAGAGGCGGCTGCTCTACGTCGGCATGACGAGGGCGCGCCGGAGCCTCGCGGTCAGCTGGGCGCGTGCGCGCAACCCTGGCGGTCGTGGCACCCGCAAGCCGAGCCGCTTCCTCGACGGGCTCAGGCCGCAGGTGGCCTCCGACGAGCCGCGGCAGAGCAGGTCGAGCAAGAAGTCCACCTGCCGAGTCTGTCGGCAACCGCTGACCACCGTGGCCGAGCGCAAGATCGGCCGGCACGAGGGTTGTGTCTCCTCCTACGACGAGGCGCTGTTCGAGCGGCTGCGTGACTGGCGCAAGCGCACCGCCGACGAGGCGAGCGTCCCGGCCTACGTCGTCTTCACCGACCTCACCCTGCAGGCGATCGCCGAGGTGAAGCCGACCGACGAGCGTTCGATGCTGGCCATCAGCGGCATCGGCAAGAACAAGTGGGACCGTTACGGAGAAGCGGTTCTGGCCGTTGTCGGCGCGGACTCCTGACGGTGATTCGATGCTCCGCGGCAGGATCTCGCGCCCTCGATAACGAATTCGTGAAATAGTCAAAAAATTGTTTGCTCCTTACACCGCGCGCTGAGTAAGGTGATCTCACCCGAATCCGGGGACCGCGCATTCACGGCTCTGACAAGGCCAGCGCCCGAGGAAATGAAGGAGGTGCACCAGTGATCAACGCCATCTACACCCAGACCCCGAGCTGCTTCGGCATGCCGTCTTCTGTTCGTGTCCGCACTGCTTGGACCACGGCCACGACGCGTGCCCTCCCGATGACCGCGGGTGAGGCAGTTCTGGCCATGGGCACGGGTGTCGCCGTCCAGGGGACTGGTGTGTCCAAGCACCGCTTCGCCAACGACAGCACTCTCCCGGGTACCTCCGTCTGGAGTCCGCCAACCTGAGCCACAGCTCAGACAGGCAGCCTCCAGGCCGCGGAACCCGAACCCGGGATCCGCGGCCTTTGTGTTTCTCAAAGCAAGACCCGTCAACAGACAGCAGCAACAAGAAACAGCTCACTTGGAGGTGAACAGATGAGTATCAGCGTCCTCGACGCGCCGTTCAGCGCCGGTCTGGACGAGGAGCAGCTGCCGTGTCGTGCGAACGACGCCGAGCTGTTCTTCGCGGAGTCCCCGACCGACGTCGAGCTCGCCAAGGCTCTGTGCCTGGACTGCCCGGTGCGAGCAGAGTGCCTGGCCGGAGCACTGGACCGTCGCGAGCCGTGGGGCGTGTGGGGTGGCGAGCTCTTCCTTCAGGGCGTCGTCATTCCGCGCAAGCGGCCCCGGGGCCGGCCGCGCAAGAACGAGGTTGCGGCCTGAACCTTCCCCGACCGCGACCTGTACCATCACGGGCCCGTCAGGGCTCCAACCAGAAACGGATCAGCACAGATGAAGACCTACGAGAACCGGAGTAAGACCATGATGAACCTGATGATTCACGAAGACCTGGCCCGAGCACAGATGGCCGAGCGCCTGGGAGAGGCGCGTGAGCTGCAGCGTCAGCACGAGATCCTGCGCGCTCGCCGGCTTGCCCGCCGCGCCGAGCGTGCGGCTCAGCAGGCGCGTCTCGCGCTCGCCCGCTCGCTGTCCAACTGAGCCTCGGCGCTCACGAGGACAGAGTCGTGAGCGCCGCCGCTCAGCCCGACCGCTAGGTCGCTACCCAGGAGAGCCCCCGTCCACCAGGACGGGGGCTCTCCGTCGTCGTGGGCCAGCGACGGTCCGGGGCTGTCTACAGTGGACTCGTGGTGACCTGCGACTTCTGCGGTGCGACGGCGGAGGAGCTTCCGCTGACCTGGTCGACCGCCGTGGAGAACGGCCGCGACCGTGTCTACTGCGACCGGTGCTCGCGAGAGCACCTACGGTCCATGGAGGGCAAGCTCGACTCAGAGTTCTGGTAAGCGCTACCTGGCGACCTTTGGACCTAGCTCCTCGCGAAGCCCGGCAGCGACTCCTCGAGGATCTGCCGGAAGGGGATCTCGGCCTCGAGCTGGCACAGCACGCCGATGCCGCCGACCCAGGTGCGGTGGATCAGCATGTACGCCGGCGGCAGGTTGAGCCGGAACAGCATGTTGGTGCCCTCGTTGCGGGGGTCGGAGAGCCGCGCCGACTGCTTGCGCATGAACCGCCGCGAGAACTTGTAGGTCGAGTCCCGGGCCGGCTCCATGAACGGACCCAGGTAGGCCGCGAGGTCATCGGGGTTGACCTTGATGCCGGGCCGGATGAAGCCGGCCTCCCGCAGCAGCGGCTCGGCCGCGGAGTAGTCGTCGGTCAGCGCGATGCCCAGCAGGGTGCCGATGTAGTCGGGCAGCTTGCCTTCGGGCAGCCGCGCGACCGCGCCGAAGTCCAGCACCCCGAGCGGCCCGAGCTCCTCGACCGACGGCACGATGCGGAAGTTGCCCGGGTGCGGGTCGGCGTGCAGCATGCCCGTCCTGGCGGGTGAGTCGAAGATCCAGCGGGCGTAGAGCTCGCCGTAGTGGTTGCGCTCCTCCTGGGTGCCATCGCTGATCAGGTAGGCCAACGAGCCGTTGCTCTCCATCCACTCGGTCACCAGCAGCTTGTCGGTGTTGGTCACGACGTCGGGCACGCGGTAGGACTCGTCGTCGGCGTAGGCGGCCGCGTAGTGCCGCTGGGCGTCGGCCTCCAGCGCGTAGTCGAGCTCCTCGGCCACGCGCGCTTGCATCTCCTCGACCAGCGCCTTCATGTCGACGCCGGGGAAGAGGCCACCGAACGTGCGCGCCAGCCGGCCCATCTGCCGAAGGTCGGACATCAGGGCCTCGCCGGCGCCTGGGTACTGGACCTTGACGGCAACGTCGCGCCCGTCGTGCCAGCGGGCGCGGTGCACCTGGCCGATCGAGGCGGCAGCCGCCGGCCGGTCGTCGAAGTCGGCGAACTTCGAGCGCCAGTCCGGTCCCAGCTCGCGGCTCATCACGGAATGGACGGTTGAGGAGGGCATCGGGGGAGCCGAGTCCTGCAGCTTGGTCAGGTGCTTGCGGTACGGCGCAGCCAGCTCCTCAGGCAGCGCCGACTCCAGGATCGAGAGCGCCTGGCCGAGCTTCATCGCTCCGCCCTTGAGCTCCCCGAGCGTCTTGAAGACCTGCTCCGCCGTGCGCAGCTGCACCTCGGCCATCACAGCCTCGGCGGGCGCGCCGCCGAGCCTCTTGGCCGCACCGACCGCACGCCGCCCGGCGAACCCGACGGGGAGTGCAGCGAGCTTGGCCGTGCGGGTGACGGCCTTGCGAGGGAGATCGGTCACTCGCCCATTGTCCATGTGCATCCGCAATCCGGGTGCCGTAGCCAAGAGGTGACCCGAATGTCCTGAAGCAGTGGGTCGAGCTCGATCGTCGCCGACCAGGTCGACGGTCGGTGTCCGGCGAGGTAGGACCTCACGTCACGCACAGCCCACGCGCACGCGAGCTCGGCCAGCGCTGGGTCGACCGGCTCGCCGACACCGTCGCGCCGGTCGCGTTCGGCGAGGCCGGCGTACTGCTCGAGCAGCAGCGGCCAGCTCGGGTCCGCATCGGTGGCAGTCGCGTCGACACAGCGCAGGCAGGCCGTGCGGCCCGGAGCAACGAACGGCCCGACCATGGCGTGCCCCTCGACGAGCCGCACCACGACGTACGGCGTCTCGGCTCGGGCCCAACTGTCGGCCAGGTCCCGACGAGGCTCGCCCACACCAGCCAGCACCGCGACGTCTGCCTGCGCGCGGCCGGAGCGGAGGCCGGTGGACTGCAACAGGCTGCGCAGCCGCTCCCGCATCGGCTCCCCGTACGGGTGGCCGAAGCCGACGACCGCCACCTTGGCTACCGGCGACGCCTCGCTGCCGGCCAGCAGCGGACGCAACCGGTCGGGTACCTCGCTCGCGTCGGTGAGGTCCCCGGAAGCGAGACGACTCAGCCGCCGGCGGTTCTCCGGGGTATCGGGGAGGACGACGGCTCGCTCCCGGCCGAGGCCGACCTGGAGATGCTGGTCGCCGCGGCGCAGGACATGGAAGCCAGGAGCAAGCCGCGGTGAGGTCATGAGCCGAGGCTGCCCGAGCGCGGCGCCGACCTCAAACGGCCGTCCACAGGAATGCGAGAGGGACGGGACCCCCATCGGGATCCCGCCCCTCTCGGACGTCTGTGTTGCGTCAGGCCTTGCCGAGGATGCGGTTCAGGTTCGTGCCGCAGACGGGGCAGACGGCCTTCGCCATCCGGGTGCCCTTGTCGTTGACCTTGACCTCACCATCAGCGGTGCGCTTCTCCTTGCACTTGACGCAGTAGAACTCGCCGCTCCAGGTCTCCGCCATGACGGCCTCCTTGCTTCGTCTCTTGTCTGGTCGTCCGGGCGGGGACTCATAAGGGGGAAGTCCCGCCTGGGGCCGTTGTCTCTCAGCCGTCTGTGACCCTACGCCAGGCGGGGCGGATAACCACGTAGGCGCCCCCGCCACGCGGGGATTCACGCTCAGCGGTGCCCGAATTAAGATGGTTTAGAGTGATTTTGCGGACGGTGCGATCCTTCTCTCACCCGCGGGCGTGCCGCGGGCGTCGTTCATTAGGCTCCGCGACATGGAACACCTGCTTGTCGAGCGCCCCCGTGACGGCGTCGCCCTGATCACCCTGAACAACCCCGACCAGCGCAACGCGATGTCGGATGAGATGACGGCCTCGTGGGCCCAGGCCGTCGATGAGCTCGCGGGCGACCCGACCGTGCGCTGCGTCGTCTACACCGGCGCCGGGAGCGCGTTCTGCTCCGGCGGCAACCCCAAGTGGATCGCCGGTGAGCCCGACGCGACCGTCGACCAGCTGCGCACCCGGATGATCAACTTCTACCGGCCCTGGCTGTCGATCCGGAAGCTCGAGGTGCCGACGATCGCCGCGGTCAACGGCCACGCCGTGGGCGCCGGCATGTGCGTCGCTCTCGCCGCCGACATCCGCTACGGCTCGGTGGACGCCAAGCTCTCGGTCCCGTTCGTCAGGCTCGGCATGCACGCCGGCATGGCCGCGACGTACCTGCTCCCGAACGTCGTCGGCCCCGCCCACGCCCGCGACCTCCTGCTCACCGGCCGGACGGTCGACGCCGAGGAGGCGCTCCGCATCGGGCTGCTCTCGCGCGTCTCGCCCGCCGACACCTTCCTCGACGACGTGCTGACCACCGCCGAGGAGATCGCCGCCACCGCGCCGATCCCCAGCAAGCTCACCAAGGTCGCCCTGCTCGACGGCGGCCACCCCGACTTCGAGTCCTGCATCCAGTGGGAGGCCCTCGCTCAGCCGATCACTCTCGCCACCCGTGACCTCCAGGAGGGCGTCACCGCCGCCAAGGAGAAGCGCCCCCCGCTCTTCACGGGCAGCTGAAGCACCGCCGAGTTGTCCCGCGACTGCCTCCCAGCGGCGTCGAGTTGTCCCGCGATTCGCACGAACGGAGGGTTCGCGGGAGCAGGTTAGAAGTTCGCATGAAAATTGACGGTTTCGGCGCGAGCCTGAGCACTCACAGTGCTCAGAGCATGCGTGGGTGCTCAGGTTCGGGGAACCCGCTTCTCCTCAGCGGCGGCGGCGGCTAGTCGAGGAAACCGATGATCGCGGCGACTTTGGCGTCGGTGATCACGTGTCCGGTTCCCGGCAGGACGTGGAGGTGGCCGTGGGCCAGGTGCCGGTAGGCGCGCACACAGTCCTCGACCGGGGAGTGCTCGTCAGTGTCGCCGACAAGGACGAGTGCCGGTACGTCGATCTTGCTGAAGTCCTCGAAGCCGTAGCCCGGCCAGTGCTGCGCGGCCTCGAAGAAGCACCGCAGCATGGTCTTCCAGTAGCCGGATCCCCCGGCGGAGTCGTGGTCTGCCCTGATCAGATCCAGGAAGCCGCGCATGTCCGGGTCGGCTCCGAATGCGGCTTCCACGGCCTCGGGATTGGCCTCGGTCGCGTCCGGGCTCCCGCCGAAGCTCTGCCGGAGCATGGGAAACGATTTCGATTCGGGGTAGAAGATGTCGCACCCGGCGTCGTTGACGAGTGCCCGGGCCACGCCTGGATGCCGGATGGTCATGATCGTGGCGATCATGCCGCCCATGCTGAACCCCGCGACCGCGGGGCGGTCGAGGGCAAGTGCCCCGATGAGGGCGGCCACGTCGTCGGCGAGCAGGCTCATCGATACCCGCTCGCCGCCTGGGTGGCGGGTCTTGCCGCAGCCCCGCTGGTCGGGCGCGATGACGTGGAACCGCTCGCTGAGTGCGCCCAGGTGTGCGCCGTAGGAGAGGGGGGTGGCGTCCCAGAGCGGGTTGGTGCTGACCAGGCCGCCGTGGAGCAGGACGAGGTCGGGCCGGTCGGGCGAACCGGCCTCGAGGTAGTGGATGTCGATCCCGTTGGCGTGGACGGTTCCGGTGCGTGACGCGGCGGCGGTGGCGGCCATGGCTGTCTCCTTCGGAGGTGGTGTTGCCACGGTAGGCACGCGCGCGCGGGCGGCGGATCGGGTGAACGCCCCATCTTTCTGCGAGGTCCGGTCGTCACCGGTCAGCGTGGGTGGCTCAGGGTCTGCGGTCGGTGTCGAGGAAGCCGCGCACCAGCGATGTGTAGTGGTCGGGTTGCTCGAACCAGGTGAAGTGCCCGGCCCCGAGGACGACAGCAGACTGGGCACGATCGCAGTAGGACGCGAGGAGAGCCGCGCACTCCTCCCCGAAGGTGGGGTCGTATTCGCCGGTCAGCACCAGAGTCTCTGCCCGCACTCTCGCCATGTCCGCGGCTGGATCTGTCGACTCGAAGTCGTGTTGGACGAACCAGTTGATGGCCGGCCAGTACCACTGGGCTTGGAGGTCAGCGGCGTAAGCGCGTGCTGCGTCGTCCCACACAGCAAAGTGGTCGGGCAGCTCGATGGTGAGTATCCGTTCCTGGTCGCGCCAGTCCGGCGGACCGTCGACCACGAGCCGACGGACCCGCGTTGGGAATGCGGCGGCGTACGCCATGACCACGAGGGCGCCGAAGGAGTGGCCGAGAAGGTCGAAGTCCTCGAGCCCCAGAAATGTCCTGGCCGCTTCGAGGTCCTCGACGTAGTCGTTCAGGCGATGCCCGTCGACCGCTGGTGGATCGGAGTCGCCTGCACCTCGCCAGTCCGGCCGGAGCAAGGTCCGGCTTCGATCGAGTCCGCCCAAGCCCTGCAGATGAGTGCCCGGCAAGCCGGGCCCGCCGGGCACACACATCAAGACTGGCCCGGCACCGATCTCGGTGACAGTGATGCGACGTCCTTCGCGGGTGAACGACCGCTGCCGGTTGGCCACGAAGTCGATTGTCCACCCACCCAGGGCTCTCCTGACAGAGCTGTGGGTACCCGACGGGTCAGGCAAAGGAGCCTAAGTCGGGTCTGCCGGTTCGAAGTCGGACATCAGGCCGTGCCGCATGGCGAAGAGCCCGGCGGTGGCGCGGTTGTTGGCGTCGGTCTTGGCGTAGATGTGCTCGACGTGCGTGCCGACGGTCTTGGGCGAGAGGACCAGCCGAGAGGCGATCTCACGGTTGCTCAGGCCACGGGCGAGCAGGCGCAGCACTTCAACCTCGCGGGTGGTCAGCCCGGCGGGCCAGGCCCTGCGTCTTGGGCCCCGGTGCCCGGCTCCGCTGAGGACCGCCTCGGCTGCGTCGCCGTCCAGCAGGCCTTGGCGTACGTCGTTACGGAGCAGTGCCGCTGCTGCGTCGGGGTCGGCTGCGGGTCTATGCGGTCGGTCCTCGGTTGCGGTGGCGTATCGGTCGGCCGCGGCCAGGACGCGACCGGGTAGGGGGATCGTGGCACCGGACAGGCCGCGGGGGTATCCGGAGCCGTCGAGGCGCTCGTGGTGGAGCACGGCGATGGCGCCGAGCTCGGCCAGGTGCGGGGAGAAGGCGAGCATCCGCTCGGTGAGGTAGGGGTGGGTGCGGACCCGCTCCTGCTCGGCGAGAGTGAGCGGCGACCGTTTGTCCCAGATGCTGTTGGAGACGCCGAGGCGACCGAGGTCGTGCAGCAGTGCGGCTCGGCGAACCCGAGTGACGTCGTCGTCGAGACCGAGACCGGCGGCAGCCTGCGCGGCCAGTTGGGCAACGGTGCGGGCGTGGCCGATGAAGTATGGGGACTTGAGGTCGGCGAAGTCGCCGATCGCTGCCAGGAAGTCGTCGAGCTCGGTCTCATTGATGGTCCGCGCCAGCCCGGGCTCGTGGTCGAGGATCTCGTCCCAGTGGCTGCTGCGGTCCAGACCGTGGAGCACTTCGCTGCCGTGGGCGCTCAACAGGTCAACGAGGTCGGGGTCGAACTGCCCGCCGGCGCGTTCTCGGGCCATGCGCAGGGCGGCGTCGGCGCCGCCGTGCCGCTCGAATGCGGCGACCACATCGGCGAGGTACACCACCCGGGACGTGAGCCGGATATCCGTGCCCTTCAGCCCTGCGGCGCCGCGGCCGTCCCAGCGCTCGTAGCTCTCTACGAGACTGCGGCGTACGTCCTCACCCAGGCCGAGCCGCTCGGCCAGCAGGTCGGTGGCCTTCCAGTGGCTCTCCAGGATCGAGGAGAACCAACGCAAGCCGGTCACCGGGAAGGCGACGGTCTTGCTCACTCGGTCGCTGATCGTGCCACCGGAGCCGAGATTGCGGATCAGGAACCGGGCGAAGTCGGCAGCGCTGTCGCCGGTGAACATGCTCTCGCGCTTCATCGCGATGTCGTCGCCGAACCACTTGGCCTGTTCGTAGGCGTCGGTGTGGCAGCCCACCCAGGCCAGCAGCCCGGAGTAGTAGACGACCACGCGTTCCTGCTCATTCAGATCGAGAAGGTCGGCCAGGCGCAGCGCGATGATCGTTTGCCGGATGACGTGTTCCATCGGCTGGCCCAGCCCCAGATCCGTGCCCAGCGAGATGGTTGCCACGAGCTCGGCGAGGCGAACCCGGGCCGGCGCGGCGGTCACAACCCGAGTGTAGGGCTGCGTTCACGGGACGGAGATCCGATCGCCCTCGATGGCAAGGTCGGGGTGCTCGACGGTCTTCAGGTAGCGGGTGGCGCGCCGAACTCGACCAGGTCGGGACGCCAATCGCGGATGTCAAGCATCACGGTCTCGTTGATCCGCAACCCGAGCCTTCGCCACAGCGACGCCGCGAAGTAGTCGCGGGCCGCAGGCAGGCGCTTGCGGGCCTGCGGGATCGAGCCACGCCACGCGGCGAACAGCGAGTCGATCTCGTCATCCGACGGCGGAACCCGAACCTTGCCCAGCAAAGCCCCAGACCGGCGGTTGAACTCATCGATCGGCTGCTCGACGAGCACACCAGTCGCACGACGGATCGTGCCCCGTGAGATGGGGACGCAAAGAGGCCCTCAACCGCTCCGGTACGCCGCTTGCCTTCCCCTTGCGAACGTCGTCCCGAACCGGCCGAGGGCCTCATCTGCACTGAAACCTAAGGGTCGGTCAGGTCAGGGTCAACGCGACGAGGACCCTGCCTGTGGACAAGGTTGTGGACGGTTTGTGGAACGCGCCGCACAGCCTGTGGACGGGGTTGGGGACGAAGGTGTGTACGACACGCGCGGGGCGGTGCGCGACACGCGGGTGAGCAGCGATGATGTTGTCCCCCTGCTGTGGATGGAAGAAAGTTCGGTGCTGTGACCCAGAAAGATGCGTCGGTGGCCGTCAACGCGCTGCGCCGGGTCGCCTTCCTGCTCGAGCGCCGGCTGGGGGACACCTACAAGGTCAAGGCGTTCCGTGGCGCGGCCGCGACTGTTCTGCGCACCGACCCCGACGAGCTCTACGCACACGCCGAGGCGGGGACGTTGAAGACCCTGGAGAAGGTCGGTACGGCGACCGCGGGCGTGATCGCCGACGCCCTGGCCGGCCGCGACATCGAGTACCTCGCCGACCTCGAGCGCTCATCCGGCCCGCTGGTCCGCGGCGGCGAGGAGCTTCGGGCGAGCCTGAGGGGAGACCTCCACTCCCACTCCGACTGGTCCGACGGCGGCTCGCCGATCCAGGAGATGGTCTTCACCGCGATGGAGGTCGGGCACGAGTACCTCGTGCTCAGCGACCACTCGCCACGCCTGACGGTGGCCAACGGCCTGAGCAAGGAGCGGCTCGCCCAGCAGCTCGACGTGGTCGACGCCGTCAACGCACACCTGGGTGAAGGCTTCCGGCTGCTCAAGGGCATCGAGGTCGACATCCTCGACGACGGGTCGCTCGACCAGACCGCGGAGATGCTCGACCGCCTCGACGTACGCGTGGCCAGCGTCCACTCCAAGCTCAAGATGGAGCGCGATGCGATGACCCGCCGCATGGTCGGCGCGGTGAGCAACCCGCACACCAACGTGCTCGGCCACGTCACGGGGCGACTGGTCAAGGGCGGCCGTGGCACTCGGGCGCAGAGCCAGTTCGACCCGGTCGCCGTCTTCGAGGCGTGCCGGGACCACGACGTCGCGCTGGAGATCAACAGCCGGCCCGAGCGCGAGGACCCGCCCGACGACCTGCTCGCGCTGGCCGTCGAGATCGGCTGCCTCTTCTCGATCGACTCCGACGCGCACGCGCCGGGACAGCTCGACTTCCTGGCGTACGGCGCCGAGCGGGCGACGCGCCTCGGCGTGCCAGAGGACCGGATCGTCAACACCTGGTCGCTAGACCGCCTCCTCACCTGGGCTAACAGCAGGTAGCCTCCGAACATGGGGACCCCCGAGGTCGAGGTACGACGCAGCCGCCGCAGGCGGAGAACCGTGTCGGCGTACCGCGAGGACGGCAAGGTCGTCGTCCTCATCCCGGCCCGGCTCTCCCGCAAGGAGGAGGAGTCGTGGGTCGCCACGATGCTCGAGCGGCTGGAGAAGTCCGAGCAGCGACGCCGCCCCTCCGACGCGGCGCTGAAGCGCAAGGCGGCCGAGCTGTCGGCGAAGTACCTCGACGGCGTCGCCAGGCCCGAGTCCGTCCGTTGGGTCGACAACCAGAACTCCCGCTGGGGGTCGTGCACTCCCGGTGACAAGGCGATCCGGCTCTCGTCGCGGTTGCAGGGCATGCCGTCGTGGGTGATCGACTACGTCCTCCTGCACGAGCTCGCGCACCTCATCGAGGCGGGCCACACCAAGAGGTTCTGGGCGCTGGTCGACCGCTACCCGAAGGCCGAGCGCGCCAAGGGATTCCTCGAGGGCGTCGCGCTCGCGTCACACCTCGGCATCAGTGGCGACGACGTCGACGTCAGCGACCACGACTAGCGCTGCCCGCACGAGCTCGATGATCGACGGCTCGTCGGTCGGCAGGTCGCGGACCGGCCACCACCGCACGTCGAGAGACTCCTCGCTGACGTCGTGGGCGTCGTCGTCGGGAGCGACGGCCACGAAACGTACGTCGAGGTGGTGCGTGTCCGGCCCTGCGCTGCAGAACGGCACCGCGTGCTCGTCGAGGTGCACCGGCACCGGGTGAAGCGCGAGCGCGGAGAGCCCCGACTCCTCCAGCCCCTCGCGCCGCGCCGCGCCGGCGAGCGTCGTGTCGCCGGGCTCGCAGTGGCCCCCGAACTGGAACCACTGCCGTGCCTTCGCGTGCAGCGTCAGCAGCACCTCGTTGTGGTCGTGCGAGAGGACCAGGACCGACGCGGTGAGGTGGTCGGGGGAGCACTCGCGGTAGACGCCGTCCTCGTGCGCGAGCAGGTGCTCGACGTACCTGTCGCGAAGCGGGGACCCGGGCAGTGCGGACACCACCTTCAGAGCGTCGGCGCTCAGGGGCGACCGGGCAGGCGAGCCTGCGGGCCGCCCGTCGGGACTCACTCGCCTTCTTCGTCGAGGAGCCTGCCCAGAGCGGCGTCGAACTCGTCGTCGGTCAGCACCTCCGGCTCGCCCTCCTGGAAGCCCAGCGGGTCGTCGAGGTCGGCGCTGGACGGCAGCAGGTCGGGGTGGGCCCACACGGCGTCGCGCGCCTCGGGACCCTTGCGCGACCGCAACGACCCCCACAGCGCGGAGGCGTCACGCAGCCGCCGTGGCCGCAGCTCCAGCCCGACGAGTGCGGCGAAGGTCGCCTCGGCCGGACCGCCGGCCGCACGACGACGCCGGACCAGCTCCTGCAGCTTGGACGCGTTGGGCATGCGCTGCTCCGTGGCCTGGCCGACGACCTCGTCGACCCAGCCCTCCACCAGCGCGAGCAGGGTCTCCAGGCGCACGAGAGCGGCCTCCTGGGCCGGCGTCTTCTCCGGCTCGAACAGCCCACCCTCGAGGGCCTCCTGCAGCGCTGCGGGGTTGGTCGGGTCGATGCCGCTGATCGCGCCCTCGATCCTGGAGACGTCGATCGTCGTACCGCGGCCGTAGTCCTCCACCGCGGCGACCAGGTGACCGGCCAGCCAGGGGACGTGCGCGAAGAGCCGCTGGTGGGCGGCTTCGCGCAGGGCGAGGTAGAGCAGCACGTCCTCGGCCGGGACGTCGAGCCCGTCGGCGAACGCGTCGATGTTGGCTGGCAGCAGCGCGGCCTTGCCCGAGGGACCGAGCGGCAGGCCGATGTCGGACCCGGTGAGCACCTCGCCCGCCAGCCCGGCCAGAGCCTGGCCGACCTGGGTGCCGAACATCGCGCCGCCTGCCTGGCCGAGGAAGCCCATCAGCGGACCGGCCATCGACTTGGCCTCCTCGGGCAGGGCGGTGCCCATCGCGCCGACGACGTGCTCGGCGACCGGCTCGACCAGACGCTGCCAGACAGTGATGGTCTCCTCGATCCACTCCGCGCGGCTCCAGGCCGCGGTCGTGCTCACCCCGGACGGGAGCTCGGTCGCCGAGTCGAGCCAGTGGTCGGCCAGGCGCACCGCATCGGCGATGCGGGTCTGGTCGCTGCCGGTGGTCGACGGGTCGGCCGTCTCGGCCGTGGCGCGCCGGGCGATGTCCTTGGCGAGGTTCCAGTTCACGGCGCCTTCGTGCGGCTCCATCATCGCCTGCACCTGGCTCATGATCCCCGACAGGTCGGGCATCGCGCCGCCCGCGAACGCACCGCCGAGCTGGGAGAAGATCTGCTCGAACGGTGTGCCCTTGAACGGGTTCGGCGTCTCGTCGCCGGGGTCGCTGCTCATAGGTCAAAACTACTCGCGGGCGCCAAGATCGCCGCAGGGCGTGCCTACTACGCTGGTGTGATGAGCGTCGTACGCCTGGCGGACCTCCGCGAGACCCCCCTCGACGTCGCCGAGGTCCTCGCGGCCGTCGGGGACGACGCGTCCGGGGGCGTCACACTGTTCGTCGGTCGCGTGCGTGACCACGACGGCGGCAAGGGCGTGACCGGGCTCGAGTACTCCGCCCACCCGACCGCGCCGGCCGAGCTGCAGCGGGTGCTCGACAACATCGCCGAGAAGTACGACGTGCAGGCGATCGCCGCCGTACACCGGGTCGGCAAGCTCGCTCTCGGCGACATCGCGGTGATCGTCGCCGCGGCAGCCGGCCACCGCGGTGAGGCCTTCGACGCCTCGCGGGCGCTGATCGACGACCTCAAGGCCACGGTGCCGATCTGGAAGCACCAGCTGTTCACCGACGGCACCGACGAGTGGGTCGGCACGCCCTAGCCGCGTTGGTCGAGCCGCGAAGCGGAGCGAGCGTGTCGAGACCACTCCGCAGCGTGCCCCGACTAGCCTGGCGGCGTGGAGATCCTGCTCTGGCTCGTGCCCTCGATCGTCGCGACTGCGCTCGCGATGCTCTGGGTCACCTGGGCCGGGCGCCCCGAGCGCGACGAGCGCGACCGGTCGGACGCCGCCTACGCGCGGTTCGCGAGCGCCATCGCCAAGGAGCACCCGGCCGCCGGCCGCCCCCGCCCGTCTGCGGTTCCGGACCGGTCCACCGGCATCGCCGTACGTCCCTCGCGCAAGGCCGGCTGAGCCTGTTCTTGCCCGAGGTGAGAGGGTGACGGCGTGAACCGTCGCAGCACTGCCATCGTGGCGGCGTTCCTCCTGCTCGTGGGCTGCGGTGCGGCCTCGGTCTTCTCGACGGTCCCCTACGTGCGCTTCAAGCCAGGGCTGACCGTCGACCTCCTGAGCCCCCAGCCGGGGTCGGAGCCGATCGTGGAGGTCACCGGTCACGCGACGTACAAGACCACGGGCCAGCTGCGCATGACGACGGTCTCCTCCACGGCAGTCAACCGCTACGTCCCGCTGTGGGACGCGCTCGCCGCTTGGGCCGACCCCGACCGCGACCTCTACCCCTACGAGGTGATCTACCCGCCCGAGACCACCCGCGAGGACGAGCGCGCCGAGTCCCAGATCGAGATGGTGTCCTCACAGGACAACGCGATCGCGGCGGCGCTGACCGAGCTCGGGTTCAAGCTGAAGCCACGCCCCGCCGTGCTGCGCACCGTGCCCGGCAGCGCGTCAGACGGCAAGCTGAAGCCGCACGACACCATCATGCGCATCAACGGCAAGCCGATGGCGAGCTCGGACGCCGTCGCCAAGACCGTCGGCGAGCTGGCACCTGGTGCAAAGGCGACGGTCGACGTGCTGCGCGAGGGCAAGCCGCGCACCTTCGTGCTCACCACGAAGCCGTCCGACAGTGACCGCAAGAAGGCAGCGATCGGCATCTTCCTGGGCAACGGCTACGACTTCCCCTTCAACGTCCGGGTCAACATCCCCGAGCAGATCGGTGGGCCGAGCGCGGGGCTGATCTTCTCGCTGGCCATCTACGACACGCTCACGCCCGGCGCACTCACCGGCGGCGCGAAGCTCGCCGGCACGGGCACCATCGACGAGCAGGGCAAGGTCGGCCCGATCGGTGGCATCCGGCAGAAGATCGCGGGAGCCGAGGCCGACGGCGCCGAGCTGTTCCTGGTTCCGCCGGCCAACTGCGACGAGGCGGTCATCGCCGACACCGACCTCGTCCTGGTGCGTGCCGACACGATGCACTCCGCGGTGGAGTCGATCGAGGCCTACGCCAAGGACAAGGCCGCTGTGCTGCCGGCCTGCCCCAAGGCGGGCGAGCAATGACCGAGTGGCAGGAGGTCCGGCCGGTCGACACCGGCCTGCGCGACGTCGTACGCGAGCTGGAGTCCCACGCCGCGACGAGCGGCTGGGACCAGGCGGCCAGGCTCTACGCCCTGGTCGACACGGCCGAGCTCGTCGTGCGGGAGCCCGGGCTGGCAGCCGCGATGGGCCTGACCGCCGACTCGGGCAGCCTCTCGGCGGTGGAGCAGGAGGAGCTGTCGACCGCCGGGCTCGAGGAGACCCTGCTCGGCATCGAGTGGCCCGACGAGGTCGCCGGCTGCGCCGCGGTGGTGGAGCGTTTCGTGCTTCCGCCGTCCGCGGAGGGCGCGATCCCCGAGACCGACGCGGAGGCCAGGGCCTTCGCCGCCGAGCATCCCGACCGGCAGGAGGTCAGGATCGTCGCGGGGGTGACGCGGGCCGGTTCGACGTACTGCGCGCTGCGGCTGCGGAGCCATGACGACGACCTTTCGGTCCTCGAGGCGCCCGACCTTGTGCCCACCCTTCTAGAGTTGTTGTTGAGCACGCTGACCACCACGAGCATAGATCGGCAGGCCACGTGAGCGGATTCTTCGACGACGAGCCCGAGCAGCCGCGGCGACGGCCCGTGCAGTCCGGGCCCAGCCCGCGATCCCGCGCGCTCGCGATCACCGCTGTGGTGATGATCGTCTTCTTCTTCCTGCTGTCCTCGTTCACGGGCATCTGGACCGACCGGCTGTGGTTCAACAGCATCGACGCCGGTCAGGTCTTCACCAAGATCCTCGGCACCAGGGTGCTGCTGTTCGTGCTGTTCGGGCTGTTCTTCGGCGGCTTCGTCTTCGCCAACATCTTCGCGGCCTACCGCACCCGGCCGCTGTTCCGGCCGACCTCGCCGGAGCAGGCCAACCTCGACCGCTACCGCGACGTCGTGGAGCCGCTGCGCAAGTGGATCGCGATCGGCGTCAGCCTCGTGCTCGCGCTGTTCGCGGGCGGCTCGGCCGCAGGGGAGTGGCGCACCTTCCTGATGTGGCGCCACGAGAAGACCTTCGGCGTCGAGGACCCTTACTTCAAGCGTGACGTCGGCTTCTTCGTCTTCGAGCTGCCGTGGCTGCACTACGTCGTCAACGTCGCGATGACCGCGACGGTGCTGGGCCTGGTGGCCGCCGCGATCGTGCATTACCTGTTCGGCGGCATCCGACTGCAGGCCAAGGGCGACAAGCTCAGCGGCGCCGCGCAAGTGCAGCTGTCCGTGCTGCTGGGTCTCTTCGTGCTGTTCAAGGCCGTCGACTACTGGCTCGACCGGTTCGACCTGACTATCGACCAGGGTCGCCGTTTCACCGGCATCAACTACACCGCCGACCATGCGCACCTCCCGGCCAAGAACATCCTCATGTTCATCGCCGTGATCTGCGCGATCCTGTTCTTCGCCAACATCCTCCGGCGCACCTGGATGCTGCCGACGATCGGGCTTGGCCTGCTCGTCCTCTCGGCCATCCTGCTCGGTGTCGTGTGGCCCGGCATCGTCTGGCAGTTCCAGGTCAAGCCGACCGAGGCCGACAAGGAGGCGGAGTACCTCTCCCGCAACATCGTCGCCACTCGTGCGGCCTACGGCGTCACGGACGTGGAGGAGCAGCGCTTCGACGCGACGGTCAACGTCACCGCGGCGCAGCAGGACAAGGACGCCGCCTCACTGCCCGGCATCCGGCTGATCGACCCGGCGCTCGTGAACCAGACCTTCGAGCAGCTCCAGCAGGTGCGCGGCTACTACAGCGTCGCCGGGGTGCTCGACGTGGACCGCTACGACGTGGGCGGCAAGACCCGCGACATCGTGCTCGGCGTACGCGAGCTAGACCAGGCAGGTCTCGACCCGGCGCAGCGCAACTGGAACAACGACCACACCGTCTACACGCACGGCTATGGCGTCATCGCTGCCTTCGGCAACAACCGGGATGCCGACGACAAGGTGGTGCCCCTCTCGCAGGCGGACGAGCCCGCGTGGGCGGAGGAGGGCCTCGATCAGCAGGGCGTCCTGACCCCTGGACAGTACGAACGTCGTATCTACTTCGGCGAGAAGAGCCCGAGCTACTCGATTGTCGGCAGGGGCGGCGGCGGGCGTGACGTCGAGGCGAACGACCCGGCCGACCCCGAGAGCGCCACCACGACGTACGACGGAGCCGACGGCGTCGGTGTGGGCGGCATCTTCAACCAGCTGATGTACGCCCTGAAGTTCGGTGACCCCGAGATCGTCCTGTCCGGGCGCGTCAACAGCAACTCCAAGATCCTCTACGAGCGCCACCCACGTGAGCGGGTCCAGAAGGTCGCGCCGTGGCTGACCGTCGACCAGGACCCCTACCCGGCGATCGTCGACGGTCGCGTGAAGTGGATCCTCGACGGCTATACGATGACCGACCGCTACCCCAACGCCCAGCGTGAGTCGCTCAGCGAGATGACCGAGGACCTGCTGCGTCCCGCGACGTCGTTCGTGACCTTGCCGACCGACCAGATCAACTACGTGCGCAACTCGGTCAAGGCCACCGTCGACGCGTACGACGGCACAGTGACCCTGTACGAGTGGGACAAGGACCCGATCCTCGAGGCCTGGATGGAGGTCTTCCCCGACCTCGTGCAACCGCGGGAGGAGATCAGCGACGAGCTGGAGCAGCACCTGCGCTACCCGGAGGACATGTTCAAGGTGCAGCGCAGTGTGCTCGCGCAGTACCACGTCACCGACCCGCAGGACTTCTACCAGGGCACCAACCGCTGGGAGGTCCCGCCGGACCCGTCCGACGCTTCGGAGACCAAGAAGCAGCCGCCGTACCGGCTCTCGGTGCAGATGCCCCGCGAGACCGGTGACGAGAGCACCGAGGCCGTGGCGCCGCGCTTCTCGCTGACCAGTATCTTCGTGCCTTTCAACCGCAAGAACCTCGCGTCGTTCATCGCGGTCGACTCGGACGCCGCGAGCGACGAGTACGGCAGGATGCGCATCCTGACACTTCCGTCCGGCACGCAGGTCGACGGCCCGTCGCTGATCGCGAACAAGTTCGCTGCCGACGAGAACATCCAGAACACCCTCCAGCCGATCAAGCTCAACCAGCGGGTCAGCAACGGCAACCTGCTGACGCTGCCGGTGGGTGGCGGCCTGCTCTACGTGCAGCCGGTCTACGCCTCGCAGACCCGCACCGAGGGCGCCTTCCCGGTGCTGAGGTACGTCATGGCGACCTTTGGCGACCGAGCCGGGATCGGCCGCACCCTGGACGCCGCGCTGGCCAACATCCGCGGTCAGGAGGAACCCCTCGAGCCGACTCCCGAGCCGACCCCCGACCCCGGTGAGCCGGATCCGAACCCGCCCACGCAGGCCGACGTCCTGGACCTCCTCGAGCAGATCGAGGACAAGCAGGCAGATGCCGACGCGGCGCTCAAGAACGGCAACCTGGTTCGCTACGCGCAGCTGCAGGAGGAGATCACCGATCTCATCCAGGAGGCGGTCCGCGCGGCCAGGGCGGAGCAGAACGCCGGCTAGCGCCGACTGCCACCCCCGATTTGGACTAGTGCGGGGCGTCCCGTAACCTAGTCCTCACCGACGCGGGGTGGAGCAGCTCGGTAGCTCGCTGGGCTCATAACCCAGAGGTCGCAGGTTCAAATCCTGCCCCCGCTACAAATCGAAAACAGCGTCTGACCTGGGCTTTTGTCCAGGTCATTCGTCATTTCTGGGCTCATGATTCGTCCTCTGCGTCCGCATCTGCGTCCGTCGAATGTTCAACAGTCCCGAGGATCAGCTTCGCGATCTCATTGGCGGCGGCTTCGTCCATGTGCGGGATGACGTGCATGTAGGTCTGCATCGTGAAGGCGACGTTCGTGTGGCCCAGTCGCTCGCTGACGATCTTGGGGGAGACCCCGGATGCCAGTGCAGCGGTGGCGTAGGAGTGTCGGACGTCGTGAAGTCGGATCTTCGGCAGCCCGGCCGCGGCGACGTGCTTGTGGAAGAGCGAGGTGATCGTGTCGGGGTGGATCGGGGTGCCGTCGGGCCAGACGAACAGCAGCTTGCTGGCCTGGCCGAGCAGCCGGCGCTCCTCGCGCCACTCCTCGATGAACGCGCGGAGCGCCTCGAGCGTCTGCGGGTCGAGCGCCATCACGCGGACGCCGGCCTCGGTCTTGGTGTCGGACTCGGAGACCTGGCCGTCCACGGACACGCGCGGGGCGCTTGGGCTGACCCGGGCGCGCTTCAGGTCGACGTCGGTGCTCAGCAGCCCGGCGAGCTCGCCGCGCCGCATCCCGGTGGTGGCCGCGAGCATCCACATCGCGAAGAACCGGTCCCCGCGGACCTGCTCCACGAAGCGACGGATCTCCTCGGGCTCCCACACGGTGAGCTTCGGTCGACGCGACCGCGGCGGCTGGGCATCTTCGGCGGCGTTCCGCGGGGCCATGTCCCAACGGACGGCGTCGCGCAGAGCGCGGTGCAGCATCCGGTGGACGTTCACGATCGTCTTGGCCGCGAGGCCTCCCTCGGTCCGGATACGGCCGTGGTCGAGGAGGTGGCCGTAGAGCAGGTTGAGCCGGACCGGAGTGAGGTCCTTCAGCTTGGTCTGGCCGATGTGCGGGATGACGTAGAGCCGCATGTAGTTGCGGTAGTTCACCCAGGTCGTCTGCCGGACGGTCACCTTGATCGCCGCGTGCCACTCCTCGAGGAACTGCTCGACGGTGCGGGTCGAGGCGCGAACCGTGCGGCCCTGCTCGTGGGCCAGGATCGACTTCCGCAGCGCCTTCCAGGCCTCGTCCTCGGTCTTGAAGCCCGAGCGGCTGGGGCGACGACGCTTCCCGGTGAGCGGGTCGACGCCCGCCTCGAACCGGTACTCGTAGTCGCCGCTCTCCCGGCGCCGGACAGTGCAGGCGCTGAGCCTGCGTCAGGTGGCGATCTCGCAAGCTCTTGCGAAGGATGCCTACGCGAGCGAGCAGGCCGTCGACCGAGCGCTGGTGGCCGTCGCATCGGCGGCTGGGCTCGAGGACCAGTTCGCCTACTGCACGCCGTCGTACGTGGCGATGGAGTCAGGGGTGAGCGCCTTCCAGCTCGGCCGCCACGATGCTGCAGCGGAGCGCCTCGCTCAGGCGGCCGCGACCTGGCCGGACGGCTTCACCCGAGACCAGGGCCTCTGCCTCGCGAGACTTGCCGTGGTCGAGGCCGCTCGGGGAAATCTCGAGCTCGCCTGCGCAGTCGGCCACGATGCCATCGCAGTCGCCGAGGTCGCCGACTCCGCACGCACGCGCGGCGCCCTGGTCTCGTTGAACCGCACGCTTGCGCCGTACGATCGAGTTGCGCTGGTATCGGAGTTCAGGAACGAGCTGACCAATCTCGGGTGACGGAGGCGACGGAGACCATGGACACGCTCCCCAAGACCACCTCACCCGAAGTCGCCGCAGCGAATCCTTCGGTGGCCGTTCTCCCCGTAGGCAGCTTCGAACAGCACGGTGCCCACCTGCCACTCGCGACTGACACGATCGTCGCGTGCGCCATCGCCGAGGCGATCGCCGAGAAGTACAAACTCTTCCTGCTGCCGCCCATCACCATCGCCTGCTCCCACGAGCATGCCGGGTTCACGGGCACCGTCAGCATCAGCGCAGCGACGCTCTACCACGTGGCCCGCGACATCCAGACCTCGCTCGAGCAGCAGGGCATCCGGAAGCTCGTCCTGGTCAACGGACACGGCGGCAACTACGTGCTGGGCAACATCGTCCAGGAGGCGAATGTCGCTGAGCACCGCATGGCTCTCTTCCCGCACCGGGACGACTGGGATCACGCGCGAAAGGCTGGGGGGCTCACCACGAGCGGCCATGAGGACATGCATGGCGGTGAGCTGGAGACGTCGATCCTGCTTCATGCGAGTCCGGAGTCGGTTCGCCCTGGGTTCGAGAATTCGGACCACGTCGCTCCCGAGCGCACCCACCTTCACATCGTCGGAATTGCCGGCTACACCGATTCGGGCCTGGTCGGGAGGCCGTCGCTGGCGACGGAGGAGAAGGGGCGACTCGTGCTCGATGACCTGGTCGCCGCCTTTGAAGCCCACCTGGCGTTGCTGAAAGGCTGAGCTGACGGGCGCACGAGATTCGCTAGGCACGAGTGAGCAGGGCCTCCCCAACCCATTCCTGGACGACGGCCCACTGGCCAGGCCGAAGTTCCGCGCCGTACAAGACGAGGGCCTCCCAACCGGAACCTGAATCCGTCTTGCGCCACGTCACCAGGAGTCCGGGACGTTTGACTCCGGCGCCGTCGCTGCGTCGGCAACCCAGACGTGGCGCATGGGACAGGGCGAGTCGATGCCCCCAGTCCGGGCAACGCGTTCGGCCATCGTCGGTCCAGCGCCCCTCCTGTTCATCCCGCCGGCCACGAGTCCATGATGGCAGATGTTCGAACGTGTGTTCGAGGTCGCCTGGGTCGAGCCAGGCTCAACTGGCTGGCGGACGCGAAGGCTGCTGCCTGGCCAGGGCGGCCAAGCGAGCAGCCTTGGAGCCCCCACAACCCAACCGCTGCTGGATCGCGAGCCGAGAGGCTCTGCCTGTTGGGGCCGCATCATCGAGCTGCCGGATGACAGAAACGGCATCGGCATCGGCCAACTGCCGACGCCGAGCAACCGCGGGCTGGCGGGCGGCAGGGCTGCCGGCGCCGGCGACGCCGCTGGAGATCCGCTGCGTCGGCAGGGAGGCTGCCACAGCGCCGATCCGTGGCTGCGCCGTGACACCTGCCGGGACCGGCGCTCGCGTGAGCTGCTGTCGGCGCACGAGGCCGGACAGCACCTCGATGCCGAGGGCCAGGCCGACCGGCGGCCAGGCGGCCACGGCGCGAGCAGTCAGCGAAGGCTCGGCAGATGCGATGTTGGCGGCAAGCGACCCGGCCAGCCCTAGGCCGAGCAGCACCCACGTCAGCGCAGCCGACTGTCTACCTGCCCGCGAGTCGGCCAGGATGACGGCAACGGCAGCCACGATGGCGCCGTCGATCGAGATCGGCAGCAGCCAGGACGCGAGTTGGGTCTCGCCGGCATCCAGGGCGAGGTGCCTGACGTGGGTGAAGCTGATCACCGCTGCCGTCAGTGCAACGACGCCGACACCGGCAGCCGCGGTCCAGCCGGCCCTGCTCTCTGAAGTGGTCGCCACTGCCTCGTCCTCCAAGCGGTCCCGAGATGTGTGTCTCGGGTGAGTCGAGCACGCGCTCCGGTCGGTCGAGGAAGGTCGGGCCTGAGATTGTGGATAACTCGCGATCGGCGTCCGGGTTGTGGCATCTCGCCGATCCTCGGCTCGCGAGGCGTCGGAGGCATCGCATGCGCGTTCGCGCTCGGCGGCGTGATCAACCGGAATCTGATGTTGCACCAATGGCATCAAGCCACCAACTGCACAAGCTCGATGACGACATCACGAGGCAGTTCGTACCGACAGACCCCAGGACGATGCCCAACGGCTCCAAGGAGCCAACGAGACGATCACACCTCTTGCACCAGTCCGGTGAAGGCCGGCGAATTGCATCCGATGCGATCTCGCCATGGTGGTTGACCAAGGCCGCGGGACCACGTGTTTCTGCAGGTCGCTGGCCTGTTCGATCAGGGTCGACGCGCAGCTCTGGCGAGCCGCTCGCGGCAGGGTCGCTCGGCGCCCCGAGCGGCTGACCTGGGGGTTCGCAAGCCTATCGCATCTGATGCGATAGTTCGCGTCTGATGCGAGTGGCTGAGGAGCCGGTTTTGACGGATCGTGGGGGCTGGGCCCGGGTGGCGGGCCTGAGGCTGGTCGATGGGGTGCCGCTGCTGCATCCGGAGCCGCAGGTGTTCGAGGCGATGCTGGAGGGCTGGCGCGACGAGATGCTCGCCCGGAACCTGGCCTGCTCGACGGTCAGGGCCGGGAGCGGCGGTGCGGGCGTTCGCCGAGCACGCCCACGCGTTTCCGTGGGAGTGGTCTCCGGGATGGCTGATGAGTGGTTCGCCGATCTGCGGGCGATGCGGGACTGCAGCGGTCCACGGTCCGGGCCTACCAGGTCGCGGTCCGCGGTTCTGCGACTTCCTGATCGACCCGGCCTACGGGTGGGCCGGCGAGTGCGAGACGCGGTTCGGACGCACCCGGTCCAGGTGATCACACGAGTGAACACCGCCGTGCACGTCGCCGACAGCGAGGCCGAACCGCGAAGCGGGCGTTCACCCGCGACGAGCTGCAGGCGCTGTTCGACTACGCCGACGAGCAGGTCGAGGAAGCGGGCGCTGGGCCGCAAGGGCTGGCTGCCGGCGTTCCGGGACGCCACGATGTTCAAGGTCGCCTACGCGTACGGGCTGCGCCGCAACGAGACCCGGATGCTGGATGTCGCCGACTTCGGCCGCAACCCCGACGGCGCCGGAGTTCGGCGAGTACGGCGTGGTCTACGTCCGGTTCGGCAAGGCGAAGAAGGGTTCGCCGCCCAAGCGGCGCAGCGTGCTGACTGTCTGGCCGTGGATCACCGAGGTGCTCGAGCAGTGGTTCACCGAGGTCCGGCCGCTGTTCGGTGTCGATGGGCATCCGGCGCTTGGCCCTCCGAGCGCGGTGCCCGGGTGGGCTGGAGGTCTCAACCACGGTTCGCGACCTACCGCGACGCGCTCGGGTTGGGCCCGGGTTGGACTTCCACTCGCTGCGCCGCTCCTATGTCACCCACCTGATCGAGGACGGCTGGGACCCGCGGTTCGTCCAGGAGCAGGTCGGTCACGACCACGCCTCGACGACCTCGATCTACACGTGCGTGTCCTCGGACTTCCGCACCCGGACCCTGCGGCGGGTGCTGGACGGCAGCTCACCCATGCCCTCGCGCCGGCCACAGGCGGGACGGCGACGCGATGGGAGGACCGGCATGACCCGGCAGACGTCGGCAACGGCGCGGTGTCCTATCAGTGGCGGCTGCGGGAGGTGATGGCCGAGCACAAGATGTACGCCACCACCGAGCTGGTGCCGCTGCTGGCCGAACGCGGCATCATCCTGTCCGCCTCCCAGGTGCACCGACTGGTCACCAGCACCCCGGAGCGACTCTCGCTGCCGATCCTGGCCGCACTGTGCGACATCTTCGCGGTCGACCCCGGCCGAGCTGATCCTCACCGATGCCACCAGCGTCGGGGTCCGCAAGGCCGCCGCCGGAGACCGGCCCGCACCGCGGCGGTCACCGACATCGGCCAGCTGCGACCGATCCGCGCCCGGATCACCCGCCCGCGAGGCGTGAACACCGAACCTCCGGCGACGCCTGGGGGCGTCACGCCGATGCCGGGCTGTAGTGCGCACGCTGCCACCGGCCGCTTCGCCTACCCGCACCGGGAGCGACCCCGGCGCCGGACCCGCGGGGACGGGTCTGGGTGGCGATCCGGAACTGGCCCGAAGGCAGCATCTGTTCTGGCTGCTTCGCCAAGGCGTGTGAGACCTACGGCGTCTGCGAGGGCTGCGGCACCGAGCGGCTGCTGCCCGGGATCGGCCCCGCCGGGCAACGCTGGTGCACCGGCTGCGCCGGCGGAATCGGTGACTTCACCTGCACCCGCTGCAGCCAGGAAGGCTGGAACCACTACAAGGGCGTCTGCGGCCGCTGCGTCCTGACAGAACGACTTGCCCTCGCCCTCGACGACGGCACCGGACAGATCCGCCCCGAGCTGGTCCCACTGTTCAACCTGGTCGTGGCATGGACAGACCCCGCTCTGGGATCTTGTGGCTGACCAAACCACACGTCCCACCTATCCTCCGGGCGCTCGCCCACGCAGAGGTGCCGCTGACCCACCAGGGCATCGCCACCCTGTCGCCCTGGCGGTCGGTCATCCACGTCCGCGACCTGCTCGTCGCCTCCGGCGTCCTGCCGCCGGTCGACCGATTCCTCTTCCTCTTCGAGCAATGGCTGCCCGGCTGGCTCGAGGACATCCCCGATCCCGAGCACCGCAAGATCCTGCACCGCTACGCGACCTGGCACACACTGCGCCGACTACGCGCCGACATCCGCGACCGGACCGATCGGGCACTACCGACACCAGAACGCCCGACACAGCTCCGCGTCACCGCGACCTTCCTCGACCACCTCACTGACCACGGCGTCACCCTGGCCGACTGCAGCCAGGGTGAACTCGATCGCTGGTTCGCGCACGCGACCGACTCCCGCAAGACCGCGCTGCGTCCGTTCCTGCGCTGGGCCATCAACGGCAAGCGCATGCCCCGGCTGAAGCTGCCCCCCTCCTCACGAGCTTGCCTTCACCGATCGGACCGCGGCAGCGACTCGAGCTGATCCGACGCGTCCACACCGGCGACGGCATGGACCTCACCGAACGCGTCGTCACCCTGCTGGTGCTGCTCTACGCCCAATCGCTGAACAGGGTCACCCGGTTGACCCTCGACGACATCAGCGTCGAGAACGGCCAGATGCTGATCCGGCTCGGTGACCCGCCCGCACCCGTCCCGCCTCCTTCGACGCGCTGATCAGCCAGTACCTGGCCGCCCGGCCGAACCTGACCACCGCGACCAACCCCAACAGCCGCTGGCTCTTCCCCGGCCGCCGGGCAGGACAACCACTGCACCCCACCTCGATCCGCAGACGCCTCAGACGCTCGGCATCCCGAACCTCAACGGCCGCTCCCGCGCGCTGCGCGAGATGCTCCTCCAAGCGCCACCCTCCGTCGTCGCCGGCATGCTCGGCTACGCCCCCAAGCGAGCCGAGGCCATCGCCGCCGAGGCCGGAGCCACCTGGAAGCACTACGCCGCCGGGACCACACCAGGCGCCGGCCGCCCATCCAGCGGTCCTGATTCACACCCTCTCCGCCGCCGACGAGTTCTGTCACCGAGGGGCCGACACTTCCTGAGCCGAAGTACCCATCAAGCGCTCAAGCGGTCGGCTGGCACATGCTGTCGATGGACTCCTGAGCGCTCCAAAGAAGTGAAATCAAACAGGAGTTCCGATGGCCGAAGCGCTGTCTCCATGATCGTCTTCCTGCTCACGGTCACCCTTGCCGGGAGCATCCTCTTGAAGCTCTACGAGCGCGTCGCACCGACGATGAAGAAGAAGCACCGCATCTGGCTGTTCGCGATGCTCCTCGGACTCGCCGTGGCGTTGTCGATCGCGGTGGCCACGGGAGACGTCAGCGTCCTCCTTCTCGACTACATACATCCGATGAGCCGAAGTCCCGGGCGCTCTTAGCACTGAACACGCCACTCAGGTTCACGCCATGGCGCCAGTCGAACGGGCTTTATTGCGCCTGGTGCAACAGCGTTGGGATGACCTTCGGGAGTCATCGGGTGTCGATCGGCGGGGTGTTGCCGTCGACCTGCGCTCTGCGAGGGGCGTGGAATCTGACGGCCTTTACAGGCAGCCACCACCTTCGCTCGTGAGGCTCATGACCTCGAAGTGAACGGTGCAGAGGTCGCTGTGAGCACCCTGGCCGGGCGATCCAGTTCGTGCGTACGAGTTTTGTCGCGTACGCGGGTGAAGGTCCGGCCATGACAAACTCCGAGAACTCACCAGCACGACGCCAACACGACCCCGGCGGAGGTCGGGGCCCACTTCAACACTGATGCCACTGCAGTGGTCGTGGACCACCTGACCATCACCGACAAAGACTCCGTCCGCGAGGCCCAGCGCTGGACCAACGGGGAGCGCGGCCCGCTCGTCGACGACCCGGACCTTCTGGGTGAGGCCGACCTGACGGCCTTCGTGGTCGAGGCGATCCGGATCGGCTCCCACGCGCTCTCCGTCACCGGCCAGGCCCAGGAGACCAAGGCTCTGGAGCGGATGCTCAAGGAGCGTGGGCGAGAAGACCGCCGACTCCACCGAGAAGGCGGTCGCCGATACCGATCGCGTCGTGAAGGACGCCTCCGAGGTGGTCAGCCGTGCCGCCGCGAGGCCAAGAAGGCCTTCACCGAGGCCGACGCGCAGACCCGCAAGGAGCTGACCGAGGCGGTTGCGACGACCAAGCAGTGACCTCGCGCCGAGGTCCGGCGCATCTTTGGCGGGGACAGCCCGGAGCTGCTCGAGCGGCTCCCCGCTGCTCGACAAGTTCGGCGCCGGCCTTGACGAGAAGGTGCGCAGCAGCACCGAGGAGCTGCTCACCAAGGCGGCCAAGCAGTTCGACCCCAGCGACCCGACCTCGCCGATCGCGAAGCACGCCGCCGATCTTACGCCCGGCAAGTGACGCTCACGCTGCGGAGATGGAGAAGCAGTACGCGGAGCTCGCGGAGAAGATCGAGGAGCTCACCGCCGCCGCTCAGGTCCAGGAGGCGAAGACCAAGATCGCGAACGTGACCCCGATCAAGGGCGGCTCCTACGAGGACCAGGTCCACGCGCTGCATGCACAGCATCGCAGCAGGGCTGAGGGACGAGTACGCCGAGACCGGGACGATCGTCGGCCGCCTCGCCCGATGCAAGAAGGGCGACGGGCTGCTCGCGTGCCCGGCGCCGCGCCAAAGTGGTCCTGGAGATGACGGACTCCCCGCGCACGGCTGGGTCGACTACCTCGACGAGGCCGAGCGCAACCGCGACGCCGCTGCCTCGCTTGGGCTGGTCCGGACGCTCGAGCAGAACGGGGGCCAGCGATTCGCGTGTTTGGCCCGAGTCGGATCGTGATGGCGTTCGACCCCGAGCACGACGACCCGAGCCTGCTGCGGACCGTCGTGATGCTGCTGCGCGCCGCCGCGATCGCGGCCAGTGCACGGACAGGGGCGACGGAGATCGCCACGGCCGAGGAGAAGATCGGCGAGGCCATCGACAGCTGGCAAGATCGACGACATCAAGAAGTGGCCGGCCTGATCATCAAGAACGCCGAGAAGATCGACAGCCAGTCCGAGCCATCAACACCGCCATCCGCCGACTGCTTGACCAGGCACTCACCGCGCTTGGTGCCGTCGACGACGATGCTCCGAGCGAAGAGGGCGAGGACGATTTCGGTTCGATGCCCGAGGCCGTCTGACAGTCATCGGGCCTGAGCACTTCCCGGGGTCGGCGTTCGCGCCGACCCCGATTCCTCCTCCAGGGTAGGGTCCCGGGTATGACGGCAAAATTCGGTTGGGCCCCCTCTCTACCTTGGAGTCACAAGGCGGTAGGGAAGGGTCGAGATGAGCAGTTCTGAGATCGACGTGACACGCAGCACGAAGCAGGCGTGGAAGAGGTTCCGCAGTGAGGTGGCGGAGCGGATCGTAGCTCGGGGGCCGGGGGAGCACCTCCTGATCGAGGTCGAGGCGCCGGGGCTGGAGAGCCGGGACGAGGGCTGTGCGCCGTACGTCCAGGTCACGTGGTGGGGTGAGTCGCTCGTGGCCGAGGTGTCGAGCAACAAGTACCTCCACAAGTCACACCGGCTCAGCAAGGACGCCCGCCGCCAGCTTCGCGAGCTGGGCTGGGGACGACCCTAGCGACGGTACGTCGAAGAACTTCCAGGTGAACTTGGATCTGTCCCGTGCCGAGCAGGCTGCCGATCTGATGGTGAGGGCGCTGCGCGACGTGTTCGGCGTCGTACACCCCGCCTTCCTGGTCACTGATCTCGATATCGGTGAAGACCCGTTCCTGCCCAGCGTCGAGCCTTCTAAGGACGATGAGCCGCTGGCGGTCTTTCCCATCGACGAGCCCCACCTCAACCGGCTCATCGAGGAAGCATTGGTGCCGATGATCGGGCACCCCCCGACGCGCGACGCCGACGGCGACATCGGGATGGTGTGCGGCACGGGCGTGGCGTTCGTCCGGCTGCTGCCCGACCGGCCGATGATCCGCATCTTCGCCGAGATCACGATCGGCGTGACCGACCTCGAGCGGGCCGCCTTCGAGGTGGGCGTGCTCAACCGAGACAACCCCGGCGTGAAGTTCAGCCTCAGGGACGACCGGATCCTCGCGGAGACGCATCTGCTGGGGGCGCCGTTCGTTCCCTCGGCGTTGCGACACACTCTCGCCATGATGTGCGAGCTCACGGAGCGCAACAGCAGGGACCTCGCTCACCGGGTCGCCGGTCACACATTCATTGGTGCACCGCCGGTCCTCTCGACCATGCCTCCCGCGGTGCGGGCTCTCCTGAACCTCGAGAAAGTGAAGCCTGGCCTGCTCACGCCGGGAGCTAGTTGCCGAGGCCTGCGACTACGACGCGGAGCTGATCCGTCGGCTGGCGGAGGGGCACGCCCATGGTCCTCGAGAGCGGACTCGGCGTACTCAGAAAAGGTGCTGCGCAAGGCGCTCAAGATCGTCCAGTAGTAGCCCAGTCAGTCGGAGGCATTTACAGATGGACCTGCGCCCGACGCTTACGCCGTCAACTACGGCCGGGTTGCTCGTTGCCTGGCTCGGTAGCGAGTGAGAATCCGGGACTCGCCCGAGGTACACGTAGTGGCCATCTCTGTTCAGCATGCAGGCATCCCCGTCCTCGTCGATGGCTGGACCGCGGCCACCCTCGGGGCTGACCGTCAGCCAGCCCTCGACCAGTGACGTTTCGATGTCTGCCCCGAACCGCTCGCCGAACTCTCCGACCTCGCTGGACCTTGGTCTGCGCAGCCGCTTGTGACGTAGTGACAGGAACCAAACATCGTCTCCTGGGGGCCAGGTCCATTCCGATCCGGGGGGCACTCGTTCTCGCAGAGGCACAGATTCTGGCTCGGCCGATGGTTCTTCGATGAGCGGACTCACCTGCTCAAAATCAGCTCCCGCGCAGCTGAGACGCCGTCCCGAATTGGCGCCAGGGAGGCACGCACCTCCTTCGCATCGTCGTGGCCGAGCCCGTGCGCGTAGTCCTTCTTGGCGGCGTCGAGCTGCTGCACAGCCACGACCAGCCCGTCCTCAAGGTCTCTGAGGTGTTGACGACGCGATCCATTGCGAAGCTCAGGCGCGGGGAGGTCACTGACCAAGGCACTAACCTGGTCCCGAGACTGGTCCATCGCCGCCAGGTGGTCGCTGAGGGCTGCGACCTCGCTTGACGCCCGCGCCAGTTGCGCCAACCCGACGGCAACAGTAAGAAAGGCACGACCGGCTGCTTCGATCGGCTCGGCGAGGAGTGGTTGAGCGGGCGGGTCTGCCTCCGCCAAGCTGCTGGCGTACGCCTCCTCGCGCCGCTTTCGATCGGCGATCTCGTCCTCCAGGAGCGCCATCTGTTCCTTGAACGCGCGCAACCGATCGGACTGTTCGGATCGCTCAGCGGCGTGCTCGGCGACCGCGTCGGCAAGCGCTTGCTCGTGGGCGAGCTTCTCGGCTTGGAACGCCTCCAGTAGCTTCTCTAGCTCGTTCTCCTTCTCTTCACGTCGCCGGGCCGCTTGGTCTCGCTCAAGCTCGAGTTTCTCGATGAGAGCAAGGGCCTGGAGCACTTCCTGTGCAGTGGGCGGAGGAGTGACCTTTCCCGCACGCAGGAGTTCCAGCCGCCGTCGAGCCGTCATCAATGTCGGCTTTGCAGGGAAGCCGACATCGGTGCGCAAGGTCCCGCAGCTGCCCTAGGTGCTGCTGGGTTCGGAGCACCTTGTAGTCGAACGCGAAGTGGAAGAGTTCGTTGCGAATCTGGCGCATCCGGTGCAACTGGAGATCGAGTTGGCCAGGGCGTGCGCCCAGCGCGTCGTAGGCCGGCGACGTGGTGCCTTTGAGGAGGTTGAACCAGTACAGCGGATCCGGCGCCTCGTAGGGCTTGCCGTTGGGTACGACGTAGAAGTGCCAGTCCGCGCCGAATTGGTCCTCCAACAGGCCGCCGCAGAGGTCGATCAGGTCACGAGCCATCAGTTGTAGCGACCTGTCCGAGCGTCGAACGAAGCGTCTGCTCCTCGAGGTCGTCAGGAAGCTTGATGCGCAAGGGCTGTGAGGCGTCCGCGGGGGTGTCCTCGAGGTCACTGCTTCCTCCCGCTGATCACGCTGGCCGGGTACTACGGATGATCGCTCAAGGCGCGCGGCGCGTGCAAGCGGGCCGCCCGGCTCTGGGGTTCCCGAACCGCCGCAATTCGACCATGATCGGCATCGAAGAAGGACCGCAGCCTAAGCGGAGGAGTTCAGATGACGCTCGTGCCCTACACCGGCAACAACCAGACCAACGTCTCCAAGGACGCAAAGTACACCGTGACAGCCGCTGGCGACGTTCGGCTCGTGTTCAGACTAGGACCCCGGGAGAAGGAGCTGCTCACGGCTCCAGGCCTCGACTACGAAGCGTTGGTGAAGATGGTCAACCAGATCAAAGTGCAGGTCGCAGGCGCGCCCGGGGTGCCTTCTACGTCAACGAGTACGGCGACGTGCTCGTCCCGGATGGGGTCGGCGGCTCGTACTTCGCCGGCAACTACGACAAGAGACTTGAATTCGCCTTCAACGGCGGTGTTCTTACGTCGAGGGCCGCTCCGGGGCTGGAGCCAGGCGATGTCTGGGAGGGTCCTCACCCGGGAATCAGGCACACACTTTGCGCCGGCGGTGCGGACGTGAAGTACGAATCCAAGAATGGCGCGCGGACGACAGAAGTCCGCCTCTCAGACCAAGTCGGTGCAGGTGCGGCCCGCGCCACCGCCGCTCGCATTGCCGCGGTGAAGGGGTCGTCCGGCGGCCGTTTCTACATAAACGAGGCCGCTGAGCTCTTCGCACCAGTGGCCGCGCAGAACTACGACTTTCTCTACATCGGGCACCTGGAAGACAGCTCGTGGTTCGTGGCTCCGAAGGGGTTCCCGCGTCCATGAGCGGCGACTACGCGGCAGCCCTGACGAGTTCTGCTGCAACCCATCGCTCGAGGGAGCGGACGCTGACGCGCTCGTCCTGGGCGATCTGAGCCCACAAGTCGCCATGCGCGACGCGATCGCGGATGTGGTCGGCCCAGCGGGCATCCTCCGGGGTGGCCAAGAGCGTCGTGCCGCGGAGGACGTCGCGCTCCTGGGGTGTGGTGCCGGCCCAGATACCGTGGTTCTCGTGCGCGACGGCGTGCTCTAGGCAGATGTCCCTCAATGGGCAGCCGCCACAGACGAACTTGGCTTCCTCGACGCGTTCATCATCGAAGAAGACTTCGGCGTCGGTCACGCTGGCACAGTGGCCCTGCCAGCGGAGAATGTCGGGCTGAGTGGCACTACCGGTGGCGGAAACGGGCGGGAGTATCTGCGGGGACGGCCCAAATTAGGCCACCTCCTTGGAGTTGAGGATCCCGTTCATGTCCTGAGGGCTGAGGTAGCCCACGAGGTCGACGATCTTGCTGCGATCGATGCGGACGACGTGGCCGGTTCGGGCCTTGGTCGCCTTGGTGAGCCCTGCCTTGGTGAGGTCGACGATGCTGATGTCCGAGACGCGACACGCCTCACGCGATGAGGTGCAGGGGATGACCTCGACGAACTGGCCGATGACGCGGAGCACGATGGAGGGACGGAACTTGCTGTCGTCGCACTCCCGGAAGGGAATATCGGCGAGGACGACCCGCCCGGCTTTGAGGAACCGATGCGCCACCTGGACAACGCGCATGATCTCGTGACAGCGGTCCACGTCGCGCTGAGCCGGGACGAAGCCTCGACGGTGTCGACTGACGCCGGCGTCCACGCCGTTGCGAGTCAGCTTCTTATCGGTCGCGTTGTGCTTATTTTTCACGTGCTGCACTTCCCTTCGTTCTTAACGTTTTGTGAGATGCTGTTGTTATATTCAGATCAGTTGATAAGCGACTCTTGATTCGTAACGCTGGAAACTACGAGTAACGATATACCCGATGGGAAGGAACCGCAATGGCTGCGCAACCCCGAACTAGGAAGCGCGCTACCGGCCTCGGACTTGCACTCGTCCTGGAACGCCAGGCCAGGGACCTCGAGGGCGTGACCTGGCCGAGATGTCCGGCCTCAGCTACCCCTACTTGTCAGAGATCGAGAACGGCACCAAGCGGTGTCCGGCAAAGCCTTCGACGCCCTCGCTGTGGCCTTGGACATGTCGCCGCAGGAGCTGCGCGACCTGGAGCAGCGGTACGACGACCTCGGCGACGAGGAGGCCATGCGGTTGGCCCCGGAGGTGCAGAAGGCGTTCTCCCTTGACCAACTGCTCAGCGTGACGGACAGGTTGGATTCATCGCCGGCTGCGCCCGAGGAAGGGCCCGTTGATCGCATCACTGCGGACGTAATCGTCGGATAGAGCCGATCATCCGGCAGGCCGTGACCGAGGCGATCCGGGCCCGCCTGTCTAATGGAACTGCGCGACGTCACGCTGCGCGATTGGCAGCAGACTGCTGTGGACGCCTGGGTACGCAACGACCACACGGGCACGATCGAGGTCGTCACCGGTGGCGGAAAGACAGTGATCGCCCTAGCCTGCGTTGAGCGCGCCTCCCAGACGGCACCTGGCCTCAAGGTTGCTGTCGTCGTGCCGACCACGGCGCTTGCCCGTCAGTGGGCCGACGTCATCGAGGCCATGACGGACATACCCAGGGAGCAGATCGGTGTCCTCGGTGCCGGCCGCAAGAACTCCTTGGATGACCACCGAGTCGTCATCTCGGTGCTCAACACGCAGCCAAGACGCTTCCCCAGATGGCTGCCCGCAATCAACCCTTAATGCTCATCGTCGACGAGGCCATCGCGCGGGCGCCCCGAAGTTCAAGGACGTGCTCGAGCGCCGGCTGATTTTCGGCTCGGTCTCTCCGCGACGCCGGATCGGGAGGAGCTGGATGACGACGGCGAGCCGATGGCCTATGACGAGCAAGCCGTGGGGCTGGGGCTGGGTGAGGTCGTCTTCTCCTTCGGGCTCAAGGAGGCGAGGCTCGCCGGCTGGCTCCCGGTCTTCACGCTCCATCACCACGCCGTGACGCTGACCACGAGGAACGGGCTCGCTACGAGGCCGTGAGCCGACAAGTGGACGACGCGGCGGACGAGATCAGGGGGCTCGGGGGGGAGCCAGGTCGCGAGACGGCAGCTTGCCACTGCGTCCTGAGGACCTGGCCAGGCCTCAAACGTGGGTCCAGCTCACCGCACAGCGCAAGGACCTCTTGTACCGAGCCTCGAGAGCGAGAGCGGGTGGCGGGCAGACTCGCGACGCAACCTTCGATCGTCTCGACGTCCTCCACGGATGCTCCTCTTCCACGAGCGCGTCGACGAGGCCGAACGACTGTGGCGCTACCTGACCGATGCGCTGCCGCACGTCCACGTCGTCCTCGAGCACTCGCGCCTGGGCGAACAGGCGTCGGCAGGCTTCGCCGACTTCGCGTCAGGACGGGCGGCCGTCCTTGTCTCGGTGAAGTCCTTGATCGAAGGCATCGACGTCCCTGCCGCGGACACCGGCGTGTCGGTCGCCTCCAGCGCATCGGTTCGGCAACGGGTCCAAGCACTCGGGCGGGTCCTGCGACGGGCTCAGGACGGAGGCGGAGAAGGCGTCGGAGATGCACCTGCTCTACGTCAACGACACCGTGGACGACCTGATCTACGGAAAGACCGACTGGGCCGACCTCACCGGTGACCGCGCCAACAAGTACTGGCAGTGGAAGCTCGGAGTTGACCAGCCCGAGGAACTCCCAGGCCCTCCCATGACACCACGACCAACGGAGTCCCATGCCTGGGACGAGTTGAAGGACGCAACGCTGCCAGCGGTTTGGCCCGGGGAAGTCACCGGACAGGAGTACTCCGTCACGACAACGGGCGTGGTCCACAACGCTTACAAGCGGCTGATCGCCAACCCGCAGGGAGTCGCGGACATGATCGCGGGCTTCCGGGGAGACCAGGCGGACGGTTCCGGGTCACGCCCGAGCACCGGCTGGTCATTGTCTGGGAGGTCACGAGGGACTCGCCCACGCCTTGGTTGTTGGGCCGCATCGAAGAGCCCTTCGTTGTCGCTGACGAAGTTCAGGGCACCCTTGAGCTCGGCGCGGCAGACTTGGTGGCCGGCTCGGCGTACCCAGGGTCCTCAGACAAGACCGGCGGAACGTTCAAGATCAGCCAACGTGGCGGCGGCCAGATCGAGCGGAGCGTCAAGAGAGGCCGCGAGTACGCCGCGGCTGATGGCGACTCCCAACTTGCGGAAAACGCCCGAGCCGTGCTCAGTGCCTGGACCACACTCGACCAACCCACGTCGAAGTTCTTTGTCAACGAGCAGGACCACGCTTGGTACGAAGCTGAGGGAGGCCGGCGATTCCTCGCTGACGTTCCGGGTGGCTTCGCCTGGCCCGAGCCAGAGGAGGGCTTGTGAAGCACCCGCGCTACACCGGACTCTCACCAATGCGCGTCTCCAAAGACGCGAAGTACTCCGTGACAACAGGCAACGAGATCAAGCTCGAGTTCCAGGAGAGCAAACGCGTGCGCGTTCTGCTCAACCACGACCGCGCACGAGCGGTTGGCCGAGATGGTCAACAAGGTCAAGGTCGACGAGCTCGGCCAGCCAGGTGGGGCTTTCTACATCAACGAGTACCGCGACGTCCTGGTCCCCGACGGCAGGGGCGGCCCGTGTTTCTGGGCTGGCAACTACGAGGACGATGAGCTTGAGTTCGAAGAGGGCTCGCTCTTCGTGACCCCGCGGGCGCCCGACCACCTCGAACCGGGTGAGCCTTGGCCTGGCCCGCACGTTGGCATCCCGTACGTGCTCTCGGCCGGAGCTCTCGAGATCCGTTACGAGAACGTCGACGGGCGCCGTCGTGAAACCGTGCTCCTATCCGACTTCGTCCCACCTTCCGCATCGCGCGCCCTCGCTACCCGGTTGGGCCAGTTCAAGGGACAGTCCGGTGGTCGGTTCTTCATCAACGAGTGCGCCGAGATCTTCGCCCCGGTGGGCGTCGCCGGGGACTGGTCGTACGTCTACCTTGGGGACTCGGAGGACGACGCCTGGTTCCCGGCGCCCGGGGGCTTCAAGCGGGTATAACAGCGGGCTCGGTCAGTCGGGCACACAACTCCCCTCGCGCATTTTGCACCGGTTTCTGGCGGGCAGTGTCGCTAGGGTTCGGACTGAGCGCGCGTGGTAGCGCCTGTCGATCGGAGGAGATGTCGAAGTGCGCCTGACCGCAGACAAGGTCATCACCTGGAACGACGCCTCCGCGCCCACTGGCGTAACGACAGAGAAGGTCTACCTTGGGCCTGACCCGCACCGGCTCGGTGGCTTTCAGGTGGCCGTCGCGTCGGCGGTGATCCAGCCGTCGCGTCAGGCGCTGCGTGATCTCTTTGCTGCACGGAAGGGAAAGACTCAGATCCAGCTCGTCGTAGCGGTGACTCACGAGGCACGATGCACATCTTCGGCCCGGATCCGCAGGCGCAGCCAATCGAGCTGGCCGTCGAGCAGGCGGAACGTCAGCTCCAGTCCGTGCTCTCCGAGCCAGATGTCTTGGCCGCCACCGAACGGTTCGCAGGCTTCCGTAAGGCCGGCGATTCGACTGGGGTCGCGGGCTTCACAAACAGCGGCCTCTTCGCGACGCACCACATCACGAGCAACG